>NZ_QYUM01000003.1:2500-1598275 GCF_003590775.1 Sphingomonas cavernae
AACATCTCAGTACCCGGAGGAAAAGACATCAACCGAGATTCCGTTAGTAGTGGCGAGCGAACGCGGACCAGGCCAATGCCTGGTGTTTAATTAGCAGAAGCCTCTGGAAAGTGGCGCCATAGCGGGTGACAGCCCCGTATGCGAAAATAGGACATCAGGATTCGAGTAGGGCGGGGCACGTGAAACCCTGTCTGAACATGGGGGGACCACCCTCCAAGCCTAAATACTCGTGCATGACCGATAGCGAACTAGTACCGTGAGGGAAAGGTGAAAAGCACCCCGATGAGGGGAGTGAAACAGTACCTGAAACCGAATGCTTACAAGCAGTTGGAGCCTCTTTATGGGGTGACAGCGTACCTCTTGCATAATGGGTCTGTGACTTAGTGTATCAAGCAAGCTTAAGCCGATAGGTGTAGGCGCAGCGAAAGCGAGTCTTAATAGGGCGACAGAGTTTGATGCATTAGACCCGAAACCCGGCGATCTAGGCATGACCAGGTTGAAGGTGGGGTAACACCCACTGGAGGACCGAACCGTTTAATGTTGAAAAATTATCGGATGAGTTGTGTTTAGGGGTGAAAGGCCAATCAAGCCGGGAAATAGCTGGTTCTCCGCGAAATCTATTGAGGTAGAGCCTTGGATGAATACCGTTGGGGGTAGAGCACTGGATGGATGCGGGGGTCGCGAGATCTACCAACTCTAACCAAACTCCGAATACCAACGAGTACTGTCCAGGAGACAGACGGCGGGTGCTAAGGTCCGTCGTCAAAAGGGAAACAGCCCTGACCTACAGCTAAGGTCCCCAAGTCACGTCTAAGTGGGAAAGCATGTGGGATCTCCAAAACAACCAGGAGGTTGGCTTAGAAGCAGCCATCCTTTAAAGAAAGCGTAACAGCTCACTGGTCTAGATAAGAGATCCTGCGGCGAAGATGTAACGGGGCTCAAGACGTGCACCGAAGCTTAGGGTGTGGATTTATCCACGCGGTAGCGGAGCGTTCCGTAAGCCTGTGAAGCCGAAGGGTAACCGACGGTGGAGGTATCGGAAGTGCGAATGCAGACATGAGTAGCGATAAAGAGGGTGAGATGCCCTCTCGCCGAAAGACCAAGGGTTCCTGCTTAAAGCTAATCTGAGCAGGGTGAGCCGGCCCCTAAGACGAGCCCGAAGGGGGTAGTCGATGGGAACCACGTTAATATTCGTGGGCCTGGTGGTGTGTGACGGATCTCGTATGTTGTACGTCCTTAACGGATTGGACGTGCTTCGAAGAGGTTCCAGGAAATAGCCCCACCGTATAGACCGTACCCGAAACCGACACAGGTGGTCTGGTAGAGTATACCAAGGCGCTTGAGAGAAGTGTACTGAAGGAACTCGGCAAATTGCCTCCGTACCTTCGGAAGAAGGAGGCCCCACATCAAGGCAACTTTTTGTGGGGGGCACAGGCCAGGGGGTAGCGACTGTTTAGCAAAAACACAGGGCTCTGCTAAGTCGGCTTCAAGACGACGTATAGGGCCTGACGCCTGCCCGGTGCCTGAAGGTTAAGTGGAGGGGTGCAAGCTCCGAAATGAAGCCCAGGTAAACGGCGGCCGTAACTATAACGGTCCTAAGGTAGCGAAATTCCTTGTCGGGTAAGTTCCGACCTGCACGAATGGCGTAACGACTTCCCCACTGTCTCCAGTACATGCTCAGCGAAATTGAATTCTCCGTGAAGATGCGGAGTACCCGCGGTTAGACGGAAAGACCCCGTGCACCTTTACTGCAGCTTCAGAGTGGCATTAGGAAAGAATTGTGTAGCATAGGTGGGAGGCTTTGAAGCCGGGGCGCCAGCCCTGGTGGAGCCATAGGTGAAATACCACCCTGTTGTTTTCTGATGTCTAACCCAGCACCGTTATCCGGTGCGGGGACCCTCTGTGGCGGGTAGTTTGACTGGGGCGGTCGCCTCCTAAAGAGTAACGGAGGCGCGCGATGGTTGGCTCAGGACGGTTGGAAACCGTCTGTTAGAGTGCAATGGCATAAGCCAGCCTGACTGCGAGACTGACGAGTCGAGCAGAGACGAAAGTCGGTCATAGTGATCCGGTGGTCCCTCGTGGAAGGGCCATCGCTCAACGGATAAAAGGTACGCCGGGGATAACAGGCTGATAACCCCCAAGAGCTCATATCGACGGGGTTGTTTGGCACCTCGATGTCGGCTCATCACATCCTGGGGCTGGAGCAGGTCCCAAGGGTTTGGCTGTTCGCCAATTAAAGTGGTACGTGAGCTGGGTTCAGAACGTCGCGAGACAGTTTGGTCCCTATCTGCCGTGGGCGTCGAAATTTGAGAGGAGTTGACCCTAGTACGAGAGGACCGGGTTGAACATACCTCTGGTGGACCTGTCATCGTGCCAACGGTGCAGCAGGGTAGCTATGTATGGACGGGATAACCGCTGAAAGCATCTAAGCGGGAAGCCTCCCTCAAGATAAGATTTCATAGAGCCGTCGGAGACCACGACGTTGATAGACTGGATGTGGAAGCGCAGTAATGCGTGGAGCTAACCAGTACTAATTGCTCTATTCACGCTTGATAGTCCCACCATCAATGACAACTCTGGTTGCCGTTGCGGTTGGATAATTAAAGCAGCCCAATAATTTGGTCTCGAACACTTCAATGTGCACGGTATCGATTTTTAAGAACAAACCTCCGCTCATGCGCCGGCTCCATAGCTTGGTGACCATAGCGTCTGTGACCCACCCGATCCCATCCCGAACTCGGCCGTGAAACCAGACTGCGCCGATGGTACTATTGCTTAAGCACTGGAAGAGTAGGTCGTCGCCAGGCTTTGAAGCCGGCGCATAAGCGGAAATGTCCTTACACAAGAACCCATTCATAATGTTAAAACGCCTCAGCGCTGAGACCTTCCTGTCGCGGGATGGAGCAGCCCGGTAGCTCGTCAGGCTCATAACCTGAAGGTCGCAGGTTCAAATCCTGCTCCCGCAACCAGGTCTCAACCTGCCACAACACAGCCCCTCGGCAACAAGCCAAGGGGCTTTTTTATTGCCTGCACGCGCTGCGGTCGAAACACCGGCGTTGCGAAACGCGCACCGCCGTGCAAGCCAAGGCCCTGACGCTGTATTCCGCGAAAGGGGCCTCAGCACATGGCGCAATTCGATCGCCGCCAATTCCTTGAAGCAGCCGGCACGCTCGCCGCGCTGCAGTTCCTGCCCGCGACGGCGCGCGCTGCAGCACCGCAGACTGCGCCCGACGCAGCGGCGGAGCGCTTGCTCTCGGGCATCGCCGAAGCCTTGCTTGCCGAATATCCCGAAAATGCCGGCGCGCTCGGGCTCGACAAGGACGCTCGGCGCGCGCTCAAGTCGCGGCTGACCGACCGCTCGCCCGACGGGATGCGAAGCCTTGCCGCAATTGCGACGAAGCGGCTCGCGCAGTTGCGCGCGGTTGACACCGGTCAGCTCAGCCCCGCCGTGCGCAACGATGTCGCGGTCGTCACCGCGGCGCACGAACTGGCGGTGGAGGGCTTTGGTTTCGGCTTTGGCGACGTCGTCACGCTGAGCCAGCAATGGTCCTATCGCAACGCGCCCTATGTCGTAGCGCAGAACACGGGCGCGTTTGTCGAGGTGCCCGACTTTCTCGACAGCAACCATGCGATCGCCGATGCAGCCGATGCCGATGCCTATCTCGCGCGGCTCGAGGCCTATGCGCATGCGCTCGACGGCGAAACCGCGCGGTTGAAGCATGATGGCGCGAAGGGCGTGATCGCGCCCGCATTCCTGCTCGACAAGACGATCGCGCAGATGAAGGCTTCGCGCGCCCAACCCGTTGCCGAATGGACCTTGGTCGCCTCGCTCGCGCGGCGGACCAAGGATTTCGGAAAGGACTATGCCAGCCGCGCCGCACGGCTTGCGACCGACAAGGTCGCGCCCGCGCTCGATCGCCAGATTGCGGAACTCGAACGCCACCGCGCACGCGCCACCGCCGACGCGGGCGTCTGGAAGCTGCCCGAGGGCGAATCCTATTATGGCTGGGCGTTGCGCGCCGCCACCACGTCGCGGCTTTCGCCCGACGAGGTGCACCGGCTCGGTCAGGCGCAGCTCGCCGAACTCCACGCTCAGATGGAGGTGCTGCTGCGCGCCGAGGGGCTGACGCGTGGCACGGTTGGCGAGCGGATGACCGCGCTCGGCAAGGATCCGCGCTATCTCTATCCCAACACCGATGCCGGCCGCGCGCAGATCCTCGATTATATCAACGGCCGTGTCGCAGACATCCGCGAAAGGCTGCCGCGCGCCTTCGCAACGCTCGTGCCGGGCAGGCTGATCGTCAAGCGCGTCCCTCCCGAGATCGAGGCGGGCGCGCCGGGCGGCTATGCGGCGGCGGGGACGATCGACGGCTCGGTGCCGGGAAACTACTACATCAACCTGCGCGATACCTCGATCTGGCCGCGCTATGCGCTGCCGACGCTGACCTATCACGAGGGCATTCCCGGGCACATCTGGCAGGGCGAGTATAGCTACAAGCTGCCGCTGGTGCGGTCGCTCCTCGCCTTCAATGCCTATTCCGAAGGCTGGGCGCTCTATGCCGAGCAGATCGCCGACGAACTCGGCGTCTATGAGGGCGATCCGCTGGGACGGCTTGGTTATCTCCAGTCGATGGCGTTTCGCGCGTGCCGCCTTGTCGTCGACACCGGGCTTCATGCGAAACGCTGGACACGCGATCATGCGATACAGTGGTTCGCCTCGACCAATGGCTCGACGGTGGAGGAGGTGAGCAGCGAGGTCGACCGCTATTGCGCGTGGCCGGGGCAGGCGTGCGGCTACAAGGCGGGGCATATCGAGATCAACCGGCTGCGCGAAAAGGCAAAGGGCGCGCTCGGTGCGCGCTATGACGTGAAGCGTTTCAATGACGCGGTGGTGAAGGCGGGCGGAGTTCCGCTGACCGTGCTCGAACAGGTAATCGAGGCGCACATCTCCGCATTTTCGAAAGCATAAGCAGAAAAAAGGGAGCGCGACGGGTGGTCGCGCTCCCAGATTTGCCGAAGCCGGGGTCACTAACGGCTGGCAATACGTGTATCGTCGCGGTTGTCGTGCAGGGCTGCGAGCCGTGAATCGTTGATCTTGCTGACCAGTTGATCCGAGAGATCCTTGACGCACTCCCGGCGCGTCATGCTGCGGTCGATCGACGTCACGCCCCACTGGTTACAGGCACTGCGGACCTGCTTGACCATGCGGTTGTAGACGTTGCGCGTCCCGTCTGGCGTCTGCAGCTCATACTGGCGATAGGCGAACTTGATCTCCTGTGCCGAGGCCGAGGGCGCCGCCAACACGGCGAGCATTCCGACGGTGACTGAAAGCACGGTGGTCTTGAAAGGGCTGTTCGTGGTCATGTCTGGTCTCCGATGCTTGTAAGCGTTGGCGGGGGCCGTCGCTTGAGAGGAGGAGTAGGACATCGGCCCGCCAGCATCCTGAGCAGGGGCTGGAAAAACCATGGGGTGGAGTCTTTCCAGAATTTTCACAGAATCTGCCGCGGAATTCTGCGGTTCAGCAATGGCCGCCGGGCGTGCTATAAGCGTGCGATGGTGCGTCGAAAGACCAGAGCGGCGCCCGCGTGGGCGTCCGCGCGCGCCTGAAGGGGCGGCCGATGGAGCGCGAATCCGTTTTCGAGTTCGGCGAGTTCAGCGTTGATCGCACCGACGAGCGGCTGTGGGGGCCGCACGGCGCGGTCCGGATCGGCAACAAGGCTTTTCGCGTGCTCGTCATGTTGCTCGAGCACCCGGGGCGCCTGCTCACCAAGGAGCTGCTCTTCGAAACCGTCTGGGACGGTACGATCGTCTCGGAATCGGCGCTGACCTCGGTGGTCAAGGAGCTGCGCCACGCGCTCGGCGAGGCCCGGGATGCGCCGCGCTACATCGAAACGGTCTATGGCCGCGGCTATCGCTTCGTCGCGCCCGTGCAGCTTCGCGCGGAACCGCCGCCGGTCCGCTCGCCCGCCATGGCATTCGCGGCGAGCCCGCCCGTCAGGCCAGCCAGTGCGCCGGGGCATGCGGGCGAGCCGCCGCTGCTTTATGTTCCGGCCTTCGACGATTCGGGTATCGCGCAACGTCATCCCCATCTGGCGTCGATTCTGCGCGAAGAGATATTGTTCAGCCTCTCGCGATTCCGCGATGTCCGGTTGGTCTCGGCGCAGAATGCCGACGATGGCGCGGGCACGATGGCGGGCACGGGCGATCGCGACTACCAGCTCGTCCTCACGCTGATCGACGAGCCCGGCGCGGTGAAGATTTATGCACGCCTTTCGCGTCTCTCCAGTCAGGCGGTCGTCTGGGCGGACACCGCGCGGCTTGCGCTCGACAGTGCGACGCTGAATGTCGAGGACCTTCTCCATCGCATTGCCGCCGCCGCGTTGCCCAGCATGCGCGACGATGTGCTGCGCCACCTGCCGCGCCACCCCACCGATGTTTACGACATGTATTTCCACAACCGCCTGCGCATGCGCCACGTCGAGGGCTATGCCGACGCCCGCGCGATGGTCGAGGCATGGGAGGCGCTGATCGCCAGCCATCCCGATTTCGGCCTCGCCTATCCACCGCTGATCCGCCTGTACAACACCGACTATTGCTATACCGGGCTTGGCTCGACGGGATCGGAAGAACGTGCGCGCGCGCAGAGGCTCGCGGAGCGCGCGCTCGCGCTCGACCCGGGTGACTCGCACATCCATACGGTCAATGGCTGGTGCCATCTCTGGGCTGGCAGGCTCGGGCTCGCGCGTGCGCATCTGGACGAGGCGCTGCGGCTCAATCCCTATAATGCGGACCGGCTCGTCCAGGTGGCGACCGCGCTGATGTTCGTTGCCGATCTCGACGCGGCGGCCGGGTTGCTCGAACGGTGCAAGAAGCTCGCGCCCTTCGTCACCGAAGCGCCGCATGAGGAGGAAGGCCTGCTCTACCTCCTCCGGCAAGACTATGAGGCCGCGGCGAGCAGCCTTGCGCGGGTGACGCGCCGGACGATATCAAGCGAATTCTATGCGCTGGTCGCGGCGCATGCCCTCGGCGCCGATGACGCGGCGAGCCGTGCCGCGCTATGGCTCCAGCACGTCTCGGATCGCTGGGTTGCGGCTGAGCCGCTGGATGATGTGCGTCTGACCGCGTGGCTCATGTTCCAGCATCCCTTCCAGGATCTGGCGCAGCGTGATGCGATTCTGGCGGTATTTCGCGAAGCGATGGTGGCACCGCCATCGCCGCCAGCCCGCAATCCTGCGCCAGCGCCGCTACAAAACCCGGCATGACGGCTTCGGGGTACACAGCGACCTGTGGACGGTTCGCCAGCGCCTCGGCAATGCAGGCGTGCGCGTCCAGCGTCTTTTGCGCGACATGGTTGCCGGTCAGCCACCGGAGCAGTGGGCCAATCTCGCGTTGCCGCCAGCCCGCCGCCGCCAATATCCCCGCCCAGTCGCGATCCTGATAGAAGATCGTCGCGGCAGCGCCAGCCAGCCGAATCTGTTGTTCTTCGGTAACGATTTCCGCGCGCCGCGCGGCCTCGAGCGTCGCTCGGACATCGACCAGCGGCAGCGAAAGCGGCTTCCAGTCGAACTCGGCCGGGGCATGGAGCAGCGCCACTTCGTCATCGCCATCGATCGTCCCGTCACGATAGGCGGCGTAGATTGCGCCAACCCCGATCATGCCGTGGCGATCCATCTCGGCGGCGCGCAGAGCGCCGATGCTGCTGGCGCCATAGATCCGCACCCCCAGCGAAAGCAGCAGCAATATCTCCTTGTGCCGCACCGCGGGGCGCTGGTCGAAATAGCCGTCGATCAGGCATATCGCACCGGGAGGCGCGGTGGCCAGCCGAAGCAGATCGCCCGCTTCGGCCGGCGGCCTCCATTCGACATGCGGCAGGCGCGCGCGCTCGGCGGCATTCAGGGAAGGACCCGCAAAGGCGATTATACGCATTGTGGTGTCGCACCCGTTTCCGCGCGACGCAGCGATCCGAGACCGGCGACGAAAGCCTTCGCGACGCGGATTTCTGCCTCTGGCGACGAAAGCAACTTGCCCCAGATGTGTCCGAAGCCCGCACGTTTCAGATCGGCAACCAGATCGGGCAGCGTGTCAGGTCGGTCAGTGATCGACACCCATGCGATCAGCGGAAAGCCGGGCGGCGGCGGCGGAACCGGCCCGAGGCACGCGACGCTTTCGTCGCGAGGCGCATAGAGCGACGGCAGCATGTCGTCGCGGGCGCCCGCGATGAAGGTGAGACGCGATTGAATCGCCTCGGCCAATGCGCTGAAGAGCGCGACCTCGGCGACGCCATGGCACGCTGCGCCGGTGAAGATAGCGACGCCCGCGGCGCGATCGCGACACAGCAACGTGCAGTGACAGACGGGGTGGCCCGTCACTGAAGGCAGCGCGCAAATCCGGACCTGCATGTCGAGCGCCTCCAGACGCGCGAGCCATACGGGAAACCAGCGCGGTGCGATGCTGTCGGGATTGAGCAGGCACGTCATGCGAGAGAGCAGGTCCGCGCGTTCCCAGCGGCCAACCGCATCATTTTCTATCAGTTCGAGAATGGCCTTTCTGAGCGCTTGTGCATCCGTTGTGCCCGCACCCAGGCCTCCGCTGGACCGGTCGAAACGCGATTGCCAGTTGCGTGTGAAGTCGAGCGAAACGAACTCAAATGGCAAGAAGGTCTGCGCGCCGGTGGCCAGATCGTGCGCGCGGCACCATTGGATGGGGGCATCTGTTGCGGGCGGATGATCGCGATTGCGTGCGAGGTCGGCGAGCTTCGGCGCCAGACCAGCGTCTGGAAGAGCATCGACCGCGCAGAAGGGACCATCCGCAGCGATTTGCTCGGCATAATGGCTTTCGATCGCCTCGCACAGCGCGCCGATCTTCGCGGCGATCGGCGTGACTCCCTTGCCCTGATGGATGCTGAGTGCGCGACCGGCAGGGCGCACGGCCTGCCAAACGGGAAGCCCGATTCGATCGAGGCGTGTGATGTCGGCCAGCCGGGTCACACCGCACAACGCCGCGGTGCGACGGGCGCGCTCGAGAACCGACGTGCTGGCGCGGCGTTCTCGCGGTCCCGGCGCCGCGGTTGCGCGCGCCATCGTCAATCGTCAGGCGCGATGGGATTCGTCTGCGCCATACTGATCATATTGACGTTGCGTGGCCGCGTTTGCGCCGCGCTCGTCAGTGATGTGGAGACTTTGACGGCGCTGAGTTTTGGCGTCGCTCCATTGAAGGCCGCTGCAATCGCGCGGACACCGGCACCAAGGGTATCGTCGCTGGCCGCGGCCGGGTCATATTCGAGCACGCTCAGCGTCAGATAATATTTGCCGCCGTGCTCGATGATGAAGCTGGGAGACGAAAGTCCAAACACCGCGGGCATGGCATCATCCTCGCTCGATTCTGGAAGCGCTCACGTTCGAAGACCGATGGGCTCGCGCGGAGGCGTCCCCTTCGACTGCATAGCCGGCCGCGACGCATTGATATTCCGCAAGCGTTCCGGATTAAACGGCAGATGCGGCGGGTAGCGTCCAGTCCACCGCGCCCCTGCCATGCGTTTCAAGAAAGGCATTGGCTTTCGAGAAATGCCGGCACCCGAGAAAGCCATTGTGCGCCGACAGCGGCGAAGGGTGGGCTGCCTTGAGCACCAGATGGCGCGAGGTGTCGACGAACGCCGCCTTGCGCTGCGCATAGGCGCCCCAAAGCATGAAGACCACGGGATCCGTGCGCTCGTTGATCAGTCGTACCACGGCATCGGTGAAGCGCTCCCAGCCCTTGCCCTGATGCGACGCGGCCTGCGCCATCTCGACGGTCAGCACGCTGTTGAGCAGCAATACACCTTGCTGCGCCCAATGTTCGAGAAAGCCGTGGCCGGGCCGCGCGATCGCCAGATCGGCCTCGAGCTCCTTGTAGATGTTGACCAGCGAGGGCGGCGGCCGGACGCCGGGACGCACGCTGAAGCACAGGCCGTGCGCCTGACCCTCGCCATGATAGGGGTCCTGGCCCAGGATCACGACCTTGACCTGCTCGAGTGGGGCCAGGTCGAGCGCGCGGAAATATTCGCTACCCTTTGGGAAGATGCGTTTGCCGCGCGCCTTCTCGTCGATCAGGAATTGTCTGAGCTCTGCCATATAGGGGCTCGCGAATTCGCCTGACAAAGGCGTCTTCCAACTCTCATCCAGCTTGACCGCGTCGCTCATGCGGGGCTTTCTCGGTGACACGTGCGCACGAGTCAATTCACGGTGGAGAGGATCATGGCTGAACGCAATGCGAGTGTCGCGATCGTCGGTGCGGGCGATTTTATCGGCAGTGCGATCGCGCGGCGCTTCGCGGCCGAGGGCTATCAGCTTCACCTCGCGCGCCGCGACGGCAGCAAACTCGAAGCGCTCGTCGCCGAGATCGCCGGTGCGGGCGGGTACGCGACTGCGCACAGCATCGATGCGCGCAAGGAAGAGGACGTGACGGAATTTCTCGATCGGGCCAATGCCGCTGCGCCGCTCGAACTATGCGTCTTCAACATCGGCGCCAACGTCCATTTCCCGATCCTCGACACCACCGAGCGCGTGTTTCGCAAGGTCTGGGAAATGGCGTGCTATGCGGGTTTCCTCACCGGGCGCGAAGCGGCGCGGCATCTGCTCGCCAATGGAGGCGGTTCGATGTTCTTCACCGGCGCCACTGCGTCGCTCAGGGGAGGTTCGGGTTATGCCGCATTCTCCGCCTCCAAGTTCGGGCTGCGCGCCGTTGCGCAATCGATGGCGCGCGAACTCGGGCCGAAGAACGTGCATGTCGCGCATCTCATCATCGACTCGCCTGTGGACACCGCCTGGGTGCGCGAGCGGATCGCGGAGACGACGGGGGGCGAGGTGCCCAAGGAAAAGCTGATGGACCCCGCCTCGATCGCGGAGACCTATTGGCAGCTCCATCGTCAGTCGCGCGACGCCTGGACGCACGAGCTCGATCTGCGCCCCTTTGGCGAGACCTGGTGAAAGGATGCCGCGATGACCGATCCCATCTTCTATTTCGATTTCGGCAGTCCCAACGCCTATCTCGCATGGCGCGAGCTGCCCGCGATCGAAACGCGCACGGGCGTCCGCTTCCGACAGGTGCCCGCGCTTCTGGGCGGCATCTTCAAGGCGACGGGTAACCAGTCGCCGATGACCGCCTTTGCCGACATACCTGCCAAGCTTGCCTATGAACACCGCGAGATCGAGCGTTTCGTGACGAAGCACCGGCTGGTCGAGTTCCGCATGAACCCGCATTTCCCGGTCAATACGCTGATGCTGATGCGCGGGGCAGTCGCCGCCGAGGCCGAAGGTCTGTTCGATCGCTATGTCGCCGCGGCGTGGCACTATATGTGGGAGGATCCGAGGAAGATGGACGACCCCCGAACCTTCGGCGCGGCCTTTGCCGAAGCTGGCCTTCCCGTCGACCGCATCGCGGATCGCGCGCAGATGCAGGGCACCAAGGACGCGCTGATGGCCAATACCCAGACAGCGCTCGATCACGGCGTCTTCGGGCTCCCCGCATTCATCGTGGGTGACGAGCTGTGGTTCGGCAAGGACCGGCTTGGCGAGGTGGAAGATGCAATTGCAGCGCTGGTGTCGGCATCTCAGGTATAAATACGGTGTCGCCCCAGCGCAGGCTGGGGCCCAAGCGATATCGAAGACTTGCGTCAGAGTGCATCGTTCTGCACGAACATGGCTTGGGCCCCAGCCTGCGCTGGGGCGACGGGAAGCTTTTTCGCCGGATCGAGGGAGTATCAATGCCCGATTTCAACGCGATCACAACTGATGTCAGCGACGGCATTTTCACGCTGACGCTGAGCCGCCCGGATCGGCTCAACGCCTTCACGGTCGGGATGATGCGCGAAATGATCGCCGCCTTCGACCTTGCCGACGCTGATGACGCCGTCCGCGCGGTGATCGTGACGGGCGCTGGCCGCGCCTTCTGCGCGGGCGCCGATCTGGGCGCGGGCGGCGCGACCTTCGACTATGCGAGCGGCGAAGGCTGGAACGATGTCGGCTCGCCGATCCGAGAGGACGGCAGCGTCGATTACAGCCATCCCGGCGTGCGCGACGGCGGCGGCATGCTCAGCCTGCGCATTTTCAATTGCCGCAAGCCCGTGATCGGCGCGATCAACGGGCCCGCGGTCGGCATCGGCGTCACCATGACCTTGCCGATGGACTTTCGTCTGGCCAGCGACGCTGCGCGCTTCGGCTTCGTCTTTGCGCGGCGCGGGATCGTCCCGGAGACGGCGTCGAGCTGGTTCCTGCCGCGGCTGGTGGGGATCGGGCAGGCGCTCGAATGGTGCTATTCGGGCCGTGTTTTCAATGCCGAAGAAGCGCTTTCCGGTGGTCTCGTCCGCTCGCTCCATGCACCCGAAGACCTGCTCCCCGCCGCGCGCGCGTTCGCGCAAGAGCTCACTGCCGAGAGCGCGCCCGTTTCGATCGCACTCACGCGCCAGATGATGTGGCGAATGCTTGGCGCCGGCCACCCGATGGAGGCGCACCGCCTCGACAGCCGCGCCATCTGGTCGCGCGGCGCGAGCGCCGATGCAAAGGAGGGCGTTTCCTCCTTCCTCGAAAAGCGCGCCGCCAGCTATCCCGACAAGGTCTCGACGGACACGCCCCACTTCGCGCCGTGGATGGACGATCCTGATTATGGTTGAAGGGCTGTCCTACAAAGAGCCGAGCTGCGATGTTGCCACGCGGACTCAGCCGGCTCTTTGACAGCGTCGATATTGGCTTGGTGTAATATTGCTTCTCGACACCGCACATTTGTTTCACGATTCAAGGGAAAAGTGAGAACACAAGGGCGATCTGCGCGCTCAGGGCACCGGTTCGATCACGAAGATCTCGCCGTCGAAATCGACGATGTAGAGATTGCCGTTCTGATCCTGTCCGAAGCTCGCGATATTGTTGATGCTGCCCGTTTGCGGTGCGAAATCCTGCGTGCGGACGGTGAAGCTGCTGCTGGGGCGCGTGGTCCCCGGAGTGAGCTGGCTGATCGGCACCGACCACATCGCGCCGCGGATGAAATCGCCGAAGATGTAGAGACCCTGCAACGCCTCGACGGGGCCGCGATAGACATAGCCGCCCGTCACTGAATTGCCCTGTCGCGCGCCGGTGCCGTGGCTGTATTCGGTGACGGGGAAAGTGAGGCCGGTTCCGGGCTGGCCTGCGAGGGCCATCGTTCCTTCGAACAACGGCCAGCCGAAATTGGCGCCCGCGTCGGAGGCGCGCATCAGGTCGATTTCCTCGATCGCGCCTTGTCCGACGTCGCCGATCCACAAATTGCCCGTCACGCGGTCGAAGCTGTTGCGGAAGGGATTGCGCAGGCCATAGGCCCAGATCTCGCTCGCAAAGGGATTGCCCGCGGGGATCGCATAGTCGCGCGCGTCATCGCTCGGAAAATCGTCGCGATTGACGTCTATGCGGAGCATCTTGCCGAGCAAGCTCGCGCGGTTCTGGCTGTTGGCGCCCGGATCATTGGCGCCACCGCCATCGCCGGTTGCGACATAGAGGAAACCGTCAGGGCCGAAGTCGATCCAGCCGCCATTATGGTTGCTGAAGGTCGGGTGCGGGATGCTGAGGATGATGTCGGCACTTGTCGGGTCGAGCCGGTCGGAATTGCCCGTGATGGTGCGATAGCGCCTGATCTCGATCGTGCCCGCCGGGTTAGTCAGATATACATAGGCGGTGCCGCTCTGCTGGAAGTTCGGCGCGAGCGCGAGGCCGAGCAGTCCGCGTTCGCCATCGGTTGAGATCTGACCGCCCACGTCGAGAAAAGGCGCGCCTGCGATCGCGCCGGTCGACGGGGTCATTATGCGGATCTGCCCCGTCCGCTCGACGATGAACAGTCGGTCGCGCCCGCCCGGTACACCGACTGCATAAAGCGGCTGGCTGAAGCCGAGCGCGACGCGACGCACGCGGAACGCGCCGGTCGTGGCGTCGGTGACGGTGACCGAGAGCGCGAGCATGACGCTTGCCGCGCCGTCCGAAACCGCGAGCTGGACCTGATAGACATTGTTGCGGTCGGCATCGACGGGCGCCTCGAAATCGGGCGCGGTGCGAAAGGACAGCGCACCCGCGGGCGTGATCTGGAACTGCCCGGCATCCACCCCGCCCGAAATGCTGAAACTCAGCGGATCATTGTCGGGGTCGGTTGCGCTCGCGCTATATATCGTTCCCGTGCCGCCTTCGGGCACGGAGGCGCTGGTCGCCGAGGTAAAGGCCGGCGGGCGGTTCTGCCGGATCGGCGGGTCCGACGAGCCGTCGCCGCCACAGCCGCAAAGCGACAGGATGATCCACAGTCCAGCGCCCCGAACCCGCATCGCGCCCCTTTCCGGCGCCGCGCGGGCGCTCGTCAGAGAAATGTTTCTCTTGCGAAATGCCTCGCGCGGCAAGGGGTTCCGGCAGAGCCTGATCGTATCAGGTTCTTTTCGATGCCTGTTGGTGCAGCCACGGGCGCGTGCGTGACTCCGCGCCCGTGGCTGGTCAGCGTCCGCCGCGCACAGGTGCGGCGGACGCCTGACTTCAGAATCTGCCCGCCAGCGTCAGGCCATAGGTCCTGGGGTCGCCGGGCACGCCGACGATCAGGCCGGTATTGCCGGGCCCGACGCTGAGCTGTTCGAGATAATCCTCGTCGAATGCGTTGCGGACCCACGCATAGACGTTGAAACCCTCATCGGTCCGGAAGCCGGCGCGGAAGTTCGACAGCGAATAACCCTCGATCCAGGTGTAGTCCGACGGCGAGGGGTTCGAGGAGAAGTCCGAACGGTAGCTGCCGTCATAGCCCAGATAGAATTGGCCATCCTGATCGAAGAGCGACGAGGGCAGGTTGACCTCGGCTCCGAAGGAGAAGGCCCATTTGGAGACGCCGGGCAGACGCTGACCCGAAATGTCGCAATTGGCGGGGCTGAGGGCACCGGGAACGCCCGGCGCGCCCGGCGTCTGCCCGGCGCCGGCCGTCGTGCCGCCGGAGAGTTCGGGCGGGCACGGCGCGTCCACGAACTGCACATATTTGGCGTCGGTATAGGCTCCGCTCACATAGGCGTTGAAACGCTCGCTCGGCTGGACCGTGAAATCCGCCTCGACGCCCTGGGTGCGGACCTTGCCGGCATTGGCAAGATAGCCGCGCAACACGCCGAACTGACCGTTGTTCACATTGGCCTGATAGTTCTTGATGTCGGTTCGGAACGCCGCGAGGTTGAAGGTGGCGCGGCGATCCCAGAATTCGCTCTTCAGGCCGGCCTCGAAATGCTGAACCGATTCGGGCTTGACCGTCGCCGCGTCCAGGATGGGATTGTTCTGCGCATCGGTCGGCACGCCATTCTGGTTTATGCCGCCTGATTTGAACGTCTTGGCATAGGTCGCGTAGAGGAGCAGATCCTGCGCGACCTTGTAGGTCAGCGTCAGATCATAGCTGAAGTTCCAGTCGCTGAAGCTCGGCGAGATTTCCTGCGGCGCGAACACGCTGAGCCGCGCGGTCGTGACCGGATCGGTCGGGCCAAAGACCACCGGCGTACCGTCGCCCGCGAAGACCTTGCGCTGGTAGAAGCCATCCTTCTTGTCATAGTTCAAACGGACGCCGGGCTGGATCGTCAGGCTGTCGGTGACCTTCCAGCTCAGTTGGCCGTACAGCGCAGGGCTGGTGTTCTTCAGATACTGCGTGTTGATCGCGGTCAGCCCGTTGAGCACCGACGGCGTGCAGGCAAGCTGGTTGGTCACGCTCGGCCCGCAGCCCGACGAGCCTGCGGGAACATTGCCCGGATTGAGCGTCCAGCGGCTCGACGCCGGACCGTGTGATTCGGTCCCCTGGGTGTCTATGCGCTGGTAATAGGCGAAGCCGCCCACCACGAAGTCGAACCGGTCGCCCGTGTAGTTGTAGCGCAGTTCCTGCGTATACTGGTCCTGCTGCGATGGGTTTTGCGATTTGGTGACGATCGGCAGGCCGGTGAAGTCGCGGTCGTTCTCCGGCTGCCAGTCCCAATAACGCCAGGCCGTGATCGAGGTCAGCGTACCCGGCCCCACATCCCATTTGATGCGCAGCGCGGCGCCGCCAATCTCATTGCCCGCGTTCAGATTGGCGTCGAGATCGGTCAACCGGTCATAGGGGTTGGTGCTGACGACCGTATAGCCCTGCGCCGCCGCAAGCGCGGCATATTGACGGTTGAGCGGGCGCTGCGTCGTGCCGGTGCGGACGAACACCGAGCCGCAGCAGACCGCCGCCTGCCTGTTCCAGTCGCCGGTAAGCGTGATGTCGAGATTATCGGTCGGCCGCCACAACAACTGGCCGCGAAGTCCGATATTGTCCTGGCTCTGGATCCAGCGGTCGGTGGTGACATTATAGATGGTGCCGCGGCGGTCGGTCGCCGACACCGCGATGCGCGCTGCCAGCGTGTCCGAAAGCGGTCCCGAAATCGCGGCCTTTGCCTGTTTGAAATCGAGGTTGCCGATGCTGACCTCGGCCTTGCCCTCGAAATCGAAGGTCGGCTGGTTGGTCGTGATGTTGATCGCGCCCGCCGTGGTGTTCTTCCCGTAGAGCGTGCCCTGCGGCCCGCGCAGCACCTCGATCTGCGCGACGTCGAGGAAATCGAAGGTCGCCGAGGCGACGCGCGAATAATAGACGTCGTCGACATAAATGCCGACGCCCTGTTCGATGCCGTCATTGGTGAGGCCGAACGGTGCGCCGATGCCGCGGATATTCACCGCCGAGTTGCGCGGGTTCGTCGTGTAGAATTGCAGCGTCGGCGTCAGTTGCTGGAGACGGCCGACGTTGAAGCTGCCGGTATTGTCGATCTGGTCGCCGCCCACGACCGATATGGCGATCGGCACGTCCTGCGCGGTTTCCTCGCGGCGTCGCGCGGTGACGACGATCTCGCCCGCCGAGTCGCTGACGCGCGCCTGAGGCTCGGCTTCTTCAGGCGTTTGGGCATGCGCAAGCGAGGGTGTGGCGCATGCGAGAAGCGCCACCCCGGCCAGCAGGAATTGCCGTGTTGCATTCATTCTTCAATCCCCCAGATTTGTGAGTCGCTGCATTGCCTATTTTTTTAGTTGAGAAATGAGAAACAAGATTTGCTTGGCCGCGCAACGAGCATTTCTTGTCAACTGGTTCAGTTGAGATAATTCCGCGGTGAAGCGAGAGGCGCGACCTTGCTCGACATCGGCGCGGCTTGCTCTATCGTCCCTGCGATGCAAGGAGGGGGCATGAACAAGCTGTTACGGCGCAAGGCGATCCTGACAGGTGAGGATCAGCCGCAGGAGCATCGCCTTACGCCAACATTGTCGTGGCCGCATCTCGTCGCGCTCGGCGTCGGCGCCATCGTCGGCACCGGCATATTGACGCTGATCGGCGTAGGAGCCGACCGTGCAGGGCCTGCGGTGCTCGTCTCTTTCGCGATCGCGGGCGTGATCTGCGCGTGCGCCGCGCTCGCCTATGCCGAAATGTCGACGATGATGCCCGCGTCGGGCAGCGCCTATACCTATAGCTATGGCGTGCTGGGCGAGGTGTTCGCCTGGGTCGTCGGGTGGAGCCTCATCCTCGAATATTCGCTCGTCGTTTCGACCGTCGCGGTTGGCTGGTCGGGCTATGCCGCGCCGCTGCTCGAAGCATGGCTCGGATTCCCCATGGCGCTGGCGCAGGGCCCCGAACTGGGCGGGATCATAAACCTGCCCGCGATCTTCATTATCGCGGTCGTCGCAGGGTTACTGATGCTCGGAACGAAGGAAAGCGCGACGCTCAACGCGGCGCTGGTCATCATCAAGATCGTGACGCTCGCGCTGTTCGTCGCGGTCGCGCTGCCCCATTTTAACGCCGCCAACCTCGAGCCCTTCATGCCCTTCGGCTTCGCCAAGTCGACCAGCCCCGACGGCGTCGAGCGCGGGGTGATGGCGGCTGCCGCGATTATCTTCTTCGCCTTTTACGGCTTCGACGCGATATCCACCGCGGCCGAGGAAACGAAAAAACCCGAGCGCGACCTGCCGATCGGCATTGTCGGTTCGATGCTGATCTGCACGCTGATCTACATGGTTGTCGCCGCCGCCGCGGTTGGCGCGCTACCCTTCACCCGTTTTGCCGACAGCCCCGAGCCGCTTGCGCTCATCCTGCGCGAAATTCAGCAGGGCGGCGTGGCGACAGTGGTTGCTGCAGCGGCGGTGATTGCACTCCCAACGGTCCTGCTCGCCTTTCTCTATGGACAGAGCCGCATCTTCCTCGTGATGGCGCGCGACGGGTTTCTGCCGGCCGCGCTCGCAAGGGTTTCGCCAAAACGCGGCACGCCGGTGCGCATCACGCTCATCACCGCGCTTTTCGTCTCGCTGATCGCCGGTTTCGTCCCCCTGGACGAGATCGCCGCGCTCGCCAATTCGGGCACGCTGATCGCGTTCATCGCGGTGTCGGTGTGCATGCTCGTGCTGCGGCGACGCGCGCCCGATGCGCACCGTCCCTTCCGCACCCCCGCGGCAACCTTTGTGGGTGGCGTAGCAATTCTCGGCTGCATTTACCTGTTTCTCAGCCTGCCCGTGCAAACGCAGATCTGGTTCTTCGTCTGGAACGGCTTCGGGCTGGTAGTTTACTTGCTGTACGGGATGAAGCGCAGCCTCGCCGGCGGCTGAGTCAGCGCGCGGGCTTCCAGGTCTGCGCCTGGCAGAACATCGCGATACAGCCCTTTACGTTGAGCGTGCCATCGGCGTTGCGCTGGAGCACCGAGCGATAGGTCTTGCCCTTTTCGGGATCGTAGACCGAGCCCTTCCACTCGGCCCCCGCAGCGGCGAAGCCCGTCAGGATGGGGAGGCCCAGGATCGGCCGGTTGCGCAGCTTCGCATCGGGGTTGTGGGCGTCGGTTTGCGGCGCGCCCGGTGTCGGCTTGAGAACGCGCGCGATCTTGCCGCACAGCGTCTTTCCGCACGGCGCGATCTCGACCAGCGCTTTGCCGCCCTCGGTGATCCAGCGGCCAGTGACGGGTTCCGCGGCAAATGCGGGTGTCGCGAGCAACAGCGCGGGCAGGAAAAGGGCGAACTTCATGATGCACCAGACCTTTACAGACTCGCGACGCTGACGCCCCGCCTCACATTGACATTCGTGTAAGCGCCCTGCATCCCAAGTGTCAAAAGGAGCCTTGGCATGAACGACATGGGGCCGATGAGGATGACGCTGAAGCGGACGATCGCGCTCGTTGCGCTGTTCGCGACTCCGGCCTTCGCGAAGACGATCGCCGTGGCGCCGGGCGCCGACGCGCAGGAGCGGCTGCAGACCGCGCTGATCGAGGCGTCGCCGGGCGACACCGTTGAGATTGGCGCCGGCCGGTTCGAACTAACCGACGGGCTTTCGCTCGACGTCGCGAAGGTCATCGTCAAGGGCGCCGGGCCCGACAAGACCGTGCTGAGCTTCAAGGGTCAGCAAGCGGCGGGCGAGGGGCTGCTCGTCACGTCAGACGATGTGATATTGCGCGATTTCGCGGTCGAGGATTCGAAGGGCGACGGCATCAAGTCCAAGGGCGCCGATCGCATCGTCTATCACAATGTCCGCGTCGAATGGACGGGCGGGCCGAAGGAAACCAACGGCGCCTACGGCGTCTATCCAGTTGAATCGAGCGACGTGCTCGTCGACGGCGTGACGGTAAAGGGCGCGTCCGATGCCGGCATCTATGTCGGCCAGTCGAAGAACATCGTCGTGCGCAACTCGACCGCGATGTTCAATGTCGCGGGGATCGAGATCGAGAATTGCTACAATGCCGATGTCTACGGTAACACGGCGACGCGCAACACCGGTGGCATCCTTGTCTTCGACATGCCCAACCTGCCGCAGATGGGCGGGCATAGCGTGCGCGTCTATCGCAACGACGTGACCAACAACGACACCGCGAATTTCGCGCCCAAGGGCAATATCGTCGCGACCGTCCCTGTCGGCACAGGCGTGATGGTGATGGCCAATCGCAACGTCCATGTTTTCGAGAACAAACTGGCCGATAACGCCACCGCAAACGTGATGGTTATCTCGTACAAGAAGCCCTTTGACGACAAAAATTACAACCCGGTGGCGCGCGACATCGTCGTGCGCGACAACCAGCACGGCCGCGCCGGTTGGGCACCAGGTTTTGAGGGAGGCGAGCAACTCGCCGCGGCATTGGGCGGCGGCATTCCGCCCGTGCTGTGGGACGGCACGGGCAAGGGCAAGGCGGTGGTGCAGGTGCGCGAAAAGGTACCCGTGCTCTCGCTTGGCCTGCCCGAACCGACCTCGCCGACCAGCGACGCGAAGCCGGCGGCCGTCGACCTTTCGGGCGGTGCGCCGATCGCCGAGCCTGCCGCCGTCGTGCTTCCGCCGCAGATGGAGGCGGCGATCAGGTGATTCGCCTTCTTGGTGTGCTTTCCGGCTGGCTCGCGCTCACCAGCGCGGCGCCGGCGCCGTCTGTCGCGCTTAACCTGATCGTCGGGGACACGCTGCCGCCAAGGCTTTCGGATTTTCGCTTCTTTGTCGATGCCGCTGCGACCCGTCCCAATGCGCGCGTCGAACCCTATGCGCTCAATACCGCGCTCTTTTCCGATTACGCTGAGAAGTTTCGCTTCATCTACGTGCCGCCGGGCAAGAAGATCAGCTACACGTCCGAAGGCGTGCTCGATTTCCCCGTCGGCAGCGCGCTCATCAAGACCTTCGGCTATCCCGCCGACATGCGCGTGCCCGACAAAAATATACGCGTCCTCGAAACACGCCTGCTGCTTCGGCGCGAGAGCGGCTGGGTGGCCTTGCCCTATGTCTGGAATGCCGAGCGTACCGAAGCGGTACTGAAACGCGGCGGCACGCGGCTGCCGGTGAGCTGGATCGATGCCAAGGGTGCGCGTCGCGAGATCAGCTATGCCGTGCCCAACCAGAATCAGTGCAAGGAGTGCCACGGGCTGGCCGGCGAGGTCGTTCCGATCGGCCCCAAGGCGCGCAACCTGAACGATGGCGCGCACCTGCAGCGGCTTTACCGTACGGGCATTCTCGACAAAGCGCCCGACGACGCACCGCTACTGCCGCGCTGGGACGATCCGCGTTCGGGAACCGTCGCACTGCGCGCGCGCGCCTATCTCGATGTCAATTGCGCGCACTGCCACAACCGCAAGGGCGCCGCGAGCAATTCAGGGCTGTTCCTTGCCTATGAGGAGCCGTCGGCTGTGGCGCTGGGCATCGGCAAGGTCCCCGTCGCAGCGGGGCGCGGCTCGGGCGGCCTCGCTCTCGACATTGCGCCCGGGCATCCCGAGCAATCAATCCTGCTTTACCGCATGAAATCGACCGAGCCCGGGATCGCCATGCCCGAGTTGGGCAGGGCAACCGTGCATGATGAGGCGATTGTGCTACTGGGTGACTGGATCAGCCGGATGCCGACGACGCACTGATACGTCATGCTGAACTTGTTTCAGCATCTACGAACGCAGACCTTGCCGATCCTGCGCCGACAGTGTTCATGGACCCTGAAACAAGTTCAGGGTGACGATGTGGCGAGCGAATGGGTGATCGGCGTGATTGGCGGATCAGGCCTGTACGATATCGACGGGCTCGAGGACGCCGAATGGGTGCCCGTCGCTTCGCCCTGGGGGGAGCCTTCCGATCAGCTCCGCATCGGGCGGATCGCGGGGACCAAGTTCGTTTTTCTCCCGCGCCACGGGCGTGGGCACCGTATCGGGCCGAGCGGCATCAATGCGCGCGCCAATATCGACATATTGAAGCGCGCAGGCTGTACAGACGTCATCTCGCTGTCGGCGATAGGATCGCTGCGCGAGGAATTGCCGCCGGGCAAGTTTGTCGTCGTCGACCAGTTCGTCGATCGCACGGTTGGGCGCGAACGGAGCTTTTTCGGCAACGGCATGGTCGCGCATGTCTCGGTCGCCGAACCCGTGTGCCCGCGCATGTCCGCCATGCTCGCCGATGCTGCGCGCAAGGCGGGCGGCGACGTCCACGAAGGCGGTACCTATCTCGTGATGGAGGGCCCGCAATTCTCGACGCGCGCCGAGAGCCTGCTGTACCGTCAATGGGGGTGCGATGTGATCGGAATGACCGCGATGCCTGAGGCCAGGCTCGCGCGCGAGGCGGAACTGCCCTATGCCATTATGGGCATGGTGACCGATTATGACTGCTGGCGCGATGGCGAGGCGCATGTCGAGGTCGATACTGTGATCGCGCAACTCATGGCGAATGGCGACATAGCTAAGCGGCTGGTGGTGGAACTCGCCCGTTCGCTTCCGCCGGGGCGAGAGGCCTCGCCGATCGACACCGCGCTCGACGTCGCGCTGATGACCGCACCCGACAAGCGCGATCCCCAACTCATGGCGCGGCTCGACGCGATCACCGCAAGGGCGCTTGGCAAACGGTGAGCTGGGCTTTTTCGATCGACCGCGGCGGCACCTTCACCGATATCGTCGCCCGAACGCCCGAAGGGCGGCTGCTGACGGCCAAGCTGCTTTCGGACAATCCCGAACGCTATGATGACGCCGCGGTGGCGGGCATTCGCCAGTTGATGGCGTCGAATGGCGGCGGGGCGATCGAGAGCGTCAAGATGGGCACGACGGTTGCCACCAACGCGCTGCTCGAACGCAAGGGCGAGCGCGTGCTGCTCGCGATCACGCGTGGCTTCGGCGACGCGCTCAGGATCCGCTATCAGGCGCGGCCGCAGATCTTCGCACGGCATATCGAACTGCCCGAGCCGCTCTACGAGCAAGTGATCGAGATCGATGAACGCGTCAGCGCCACCGGCGAAGTGCTGCAGCGGCTCGATCCCGCTCGGGCTGGCGCCGATATGCAGGCGGCATATGATGCAGGCTTTCGTGCAATCGCGATCGTGTTGATGCACGGCTGGCGCTGGAGCGCGCACGAGGCGGCGCTGGCGGCGATGGCGCGTGAAATCGGGTTCACCCAGATTTCGGCGAGCCATGAGGTAGGACCACTCATCAAGCTGGTTGGACGTGGCGACACCAGCGTGGTGGATGCCTATCTGTCGCCCGTGCTGCGCCGTTATGTCGACCGCGTCGTCGCAGCGCTGGGCGCGGATACGCGACTGCTCTTCATGCAGTCGAGCGGTGGACTGGTCGACGCGGCGCGCTTTCAGGGCAAGGACGCGATCCTTTCGGGGCCCGCAGGGGGTATCGTCGGGATGGCGCGCACCGCCGCGCAGGCGGGCTTCGACCGCATCATCGGCTTCGACATGGGCGGCACCTCGACCGACGTTTCGCACTTTGCGGGCGAGTATGAGCGGACCAACGAGACGATGGTGGCGGGCGTGCGCGTCCGTGCGCCAATGCTCGAAATCCATACCGTCGCGGCGGGCGGCGGTTCGATCTGCACCTTTGACGGCAGCCGTTTCCGCGTAGGCCCGGATTCGGCGGGCGCGGTGCCGGGGCCGGCCTGCTATCGCCGCGGCGGACCGCTCACAATTACCGACTGCAACGTTCTGCTCGGCAAGATCCGCGCGGAACATTTCCCTACGGTCTTCGGACCCGGGGGCGACCAGCCGATCGACACCGAAATCGTGCGCAGCAAGTTCGCGGCATTGGCCGACGAGATCGCGGCATCCACGGGCACGCGCATGACGCCGCAAGCGATCGCAGAAGGATTTCTCAAGATCGCGGTCGAGAACATGGCGAGCGCGATCAAGCAGATCTCGATCGCGCGCGGGCACGATGTGACGCGCTATACGCTGGCTTGTTTCGGCGGTGCGGGCGGGCAGCATGCGTGCATGGTCGCCGACGCACTGGGCATGGAGCGCGTGATGATCCATCCGCTCGCGGGCGTGCTCTCGGCCTATGGCATGGGGTTGGCCGATGTGAACGTGCTGCGCGAGGAAAGCTGTGGCCTGCCGCTCGACGGCGATCTGTCGCGGATCGACGCCTTGGCCGCCGAGGCGGAAACCGCGCTCGCCGATCAGGATCTTCCCTTCGCGCACGTCGACGTGCTGCGGCGCGCGGCGCTTCGCTACGATGGCAGCGATTCCGCGCTCGAGATTCCGTTCGATACACCCATGGCGATGCGCGCCGATTTTGAGAAACGGCACAAGGCGCGCTTCGGCTTCATCGCGCCCGAGACGCAGGTGATCGTCGAGACGCTTATCGCCGAAGCGGTCGGCCGGCCGGAAGATGCGGGGAGTGCCATCAGTGCTCCGGCGAAAGCCGGAGCCCAGCGTGAGCCATTAGCTGGACCCCGGCCTTCGCCGGGGTACTCCGAGATTTATGATCGCGCGACACTGGGCGCGGGAACGCTGCTCGCGGGCCCCGCGCTGATCGTCGATCCCTCGGCGACTACCGTCGTCGAGCCTGAGTGGCAGGCCCAGGTCGATGCGATCGGTAACCTGATCCTTACCCGCGCGGTGCCGCGCCGGTCGATTCCCGCGATTGGCACCAGCGTCGATCCGGTGATGCTAGAGATCTTCAACAATCTGTTCATGGCGATCGCCGAGCAAATGGGCGTCGCGCTCCAGAACACCGCGAGTTCGGTCAACATCAAGGAACGGCTCGACTTTTCCTGCGCGCTGTTCGACCGCGACGGCGCGCTGATCGCGAACGCGCCGCATATCCCCGTCCATCTCGGCTCGATGGGTGACAGCATCCGCACGATCATCCAGTCGCGGGGAGGCGCGCGCGACGGGCGCGGGATGAAACCGGGCGACGTCTATGTGCTCAACGCCCCGTATCGCGGGGGGACGCATTTGCCCGACATCACCGTCATCATGCCGGTGTTCATGGAGGGCGGGCCGGAGCCCGACGCCTTTATCGCGGCGCGCGGGCATCATGCCGATATCGGCGGGATCGCGCCCGGATCTATGCCCCCCGACAGCAAGAGCGTCGATGAGGAAGGTGTGCTGATCGACAACATGCGGCTCGTTGACGCAGGGCATTTTCTGGAAGCAGACATGCGCGCGCTCCTCGCTGGCGGCAAATGGCCCGCACGCAAGCCCGATCGCAATATCGCCGATCTGAAGGCGCAGATCGCGGCGTGCGCAAAGGGTGCGAGCGAACTGATGCGCGTCGCGGGCGAATATGGGGCGGGCGTGATCCACGCCTATATGCGTCACGTCATCGCCAATGCCGAGGAGGCTGTGCGCCGGCTGGTCGCGGAGCTTTCCGGCGGCGCGGCGCGCGTCGAGATGGACAATGGCGCGGTGATCGCGGTCAAGGTAAGCGTTGACCGCCAGGCGCGATCGGCGCGTATCGACTTTACCGGCACCAGCGCGCAGCTTCCCGACAATTTCAACGCACCCTATTCGATCTGCCGTGCGGCCACGCTCTATGTGTTTCGCACCCTGGTCGACGACGCGATCCCGATGAATGACGGCTGCCTAAATCCCATCGAGCTGATCGTCCCCGAAGGCTCGATGCTCAACCCGCGCTATCCGGCAGCGGTGGTGGCGGGCAATGTCGAAACCAGCCAGGCGATCACCGATGCGCTGTTCGCGGCCACCGGCGCGCTCGCCAATTCGCAGGGGACGATGAACAACTTCACCTTTGGCAACGATCAATACCAATACTACGAAACGATCGCCGGCGGTGCGGGTGCCGGGCCCGGTTTCGACGGGGCCAGCGCGGTGCAGACGCACATGACCAACAGCCGCCTGACCGATCCCGAGGTGCTGGAGATGCGCTTTCCCGTGCTGATCGAACGCTTTGCGATCCGGCGCGGATCGGGCGGATCGGGGGCGAGCCGTGGTGGTGACGGCGTAGAGCGTCGCATCCGCTTCCTCGAGCCGATGCGCGCGGGCATCCTTTCCAACCGGCGACGTATCGCGCCGGCGGGACTGAACGGGGGCGGCGATGCGTTGCCCGGGGTCAATCGTGTCGTGCGCGCCGACGCCAGCCAGGAGGCATTGCCTGCCACCGCAGGCGCGGACATGCGCGCGGGCGACGTTTTCGTCATCGAGACACCTGGTGGCGGAGGTTTTGGTAGTCCGACCAATACTCCCCACGGTCATTCCAGCGAAAGCTGGAATCCATGAACACCGTCTTGTCCGGAAAATTCCGTGTTCATGGATCCCGGATCAAGTCCGGGATGACGAAGAAGAAGGGGGAAGGTTGATGCACTACCTCCCGCTGATCGGCATCGCGATCGTCGTCATCGGCTTCGTGCTCCGCTTCAATCCGCTGCTCGTCGTCACGGTCGCGGCGCTCGCGACGGGATTGGCGGCGGGGTTCGACCTGGTTGCGGTCGTCGCCGCGCTGGGCAAGGCATTCAACGACAACCGCTATGTGAGCATGATCTGGATCGTGCTGCCGGTGATCGGTCTGCTTGAACGCCACGGCCTGCAGCAGCGTGCGCGGACGCTGATTGCCGGGTTGAAAAATGCGACCGCGGGGCGACTGCTGCTCGGCTATCTTGTCATCCGCCAGATCACAGCGGCTCTCGGCCTGACTTCTGTGGCCGGCCATGCGCAGACCGTGCGCCCGCTCGTCGCGCCGATGGCCGAGGCTGCGGCAGAGCAGCAGATTGGCGATCTCGATCAGGTGACGCGCGAGAAGGTGAAGAGCTACGCCGCCGCTACCGACAATGTGGGATTGTTCTTCGGCGAAGACATTTTCATCGCGATCGCCTCGATCCTGCTGATCAAGGGCACCTTCGAGACCTACGGCATCGAACTTGCGCCGCTTCAGCTTTCGGTGTGGGCGATCCCAACTGCGATCATCGCCTTCCTGATCCATGGTACGCGGCTGTTGCTGCTGGACAGAAAGCTACGAGTGTCATCGTCCGGTTGTGTCGAGCGAAGTCGAGACACGTCCGCGCCGATATCAACGTCCCTCGACTTCGCTCGGGACGAGCGGCGAGGGAGCGGCGAATGATCACGCTCGACTGGCTCTATGCGCTCGGCGGCACGATGTTCGCGGCTTTCGCCCTGTTGAGCGCGCGCGACGCGAGCAACCCGAAGCGGCTTGGCAACGCGGCCTTCTGGGGATTGCTCGCGCTCAGCTTCTTCGCCGGAAACCGGCTGGGAGATCTCGGCAACGGGGTGCTCGTGCTGTGTCTCGTCGGTTTGGCGGGGTTCGGCCGGCTGGGGCGCGGGGATCCGCATACGACGACGATCGCCGAGCGCGAGGCGCTTTCGTCACGGCTGGGCAATCGTCTGTTCCTGCCCGCGCTCATCATCCCGGTGACTGCGCTGCTGGGAACGCTCGCCTATAACTACACGCCCTTCGGAGCCTCAGGCATCTTCGATCCAAAATGGGTGACGCTGATCCTGCTGGGCGTGGGCGCGCTTGCGGCGCTGGCCGTTGCGATGACGTGGCTGCGCCCTCCCGCGCTCGCCCCGCTCGAGGAAGGCCGCAGGCTGATGGACTCGGTCGGCTGGGCCGCGGTGCTGCCGCAGATGCTCGCGGCGCTGGGCGCGGTCTTCGCGCTTGCTGGAGTGGGCGACATCATCGGCGAGCTCGCCGGGCAGGTGATCCCCGAGGGCAACCGTTTTGCGGCGGTCGCGATCTACGCGCTCGGCATGGCGCTGTTCACGATGATCATGGGCAATGCCTTTGCCGCCTTCCCGGTGATGGCGGCGGCGATCGGCGTGCCGCTGCTTGTCCAGGATTTTGGCGGCAACCCCGCGGTGATCGGGGCAGTGGGCATGCTCGCGGGCTTTTGCGGCACGCTGATGACGCCGATGGCCGCCAATTTCAACATCGTGCCTGCCGCGCTTCTCGAACTGAGCGACCGCAACGGCGTGATCAAGGCGCAGATCGGCACGGCGCTCCCGCTGCTGGTCTGCAATCTTCTTCTCATCTACTTCCTGGCATTCTGATGACGCAAAAGCTCACCCCCGAAATGGCGGCACATTTTGCCGCGCTCGCGCTTGGCCATGTCCGCCGCGAATATCCGCACAAGCTCGATCACGTCATGGACGGGCCCGAGGACGTGTTGGGGCCGCGTGCGCTCCACCCGATCTTTTATGGCAGCTTCGACTGGCATAGCTGCGTCCATGGGTACTGGATGCTGCTGACCATCCGCCGGCTATTTCCCAAGCTGCCCGTTGCCACCGAGATCCGCGCGCTCGCCGATGAGATGCTCGTGCCGCACAAGGTCGCCGGTGAAATCGCCTATCTCGACCGTGCCTATACCGGTGGTTTCGAGCGTCCTTATGGCTGGGCATGGCTGCTCGCGCTGCATGTCGAGGCGTCGCGCCACGAGGATGCCGAATGGGCCGAGGCACTCGAACCGCTAGCGCGCGCGTTCGCCGATCGCTTTCACGGCTTTCTGCCGCGGCTGACCTATCCGATACGTACCGGCACGCATTTCAACACCGCCTTCGCGCTGGTGCTCGCGCTTGGCTGGGCGGAGCGAAACGATGGAGCGCTTGCGGATCTGATCCGGTCTCGCGCCGCCGACTATTATGGTTCTGACAAAGCGTGTCCAGGCTGGGAGCCGGGCGGCGACGATTTCCTGTCCTCGGCGCTGATCGAGGCGCTGGCGATGAAGCGGGTGCTCCCCGGTGACGCGTTCGCCCGATGGTTCGCGGCCTTCCTTCCCGGTTTGGGCTCCGCCGAGCCGAAGAGCCTGTTCACGCCTGCCTCGGTGTCCGATCGCAGCGACGCGAAGATCGCGCATCTCGACGGCTTCAATCTCAGCCGCGCCTGGTGCTGGCGCGAGGTTGCGGACGCTCTCGACGGGCCCGGTGCGGCGCTTGCGCGCGAGGCTGCGGACGTGCATCTGGCCGCAAGTCTGCTGCACGTCGCGGGCGACTATATGGGCGAGCACTGGCTGGCGAGCTTTGCGTTGCTGGCGCTCACCGCGGGAGAGAGTGGATGACCGTTCGCCTGTTCGATTATTACCGATCCTCGGCCAGCTATCGCGTCCGCATCGCGCTCAACCTGAAGGGCATCGCCTATGAGCGGCACGATGTGAGCCTGCTCGCGGGCGAACAGCGCAGTGCGGAGAATATCGCGCGCAACCCGCAGGGCTTTGTTCCCACGCTCGAAGTCGACGGCCGATTCGTCCCGCAGTCTCTGGCGATCATCGACTACCTGGACGCGCGCTATCCCGAGCCGCCGCTGCTTCCGCGCGATCCCGTCGAGCGCGCGCAGGCGCTGGCGCAGGCTCTGGTGATCGCGGCCGATACGCATCCGCTCAATAATCTGCGGATCCTGCAATATCTGAAGAACGAGCTGGGGCTGGACGAAGGTGCGCGCTCGGCATGGATCCGCCGCTGGATCGGAGAAGGCTTTGCCGCGCTGGAGGCGTCTGCACGGTCCGGTGCGCGCTTTCTGGGTGGCGATCAGCCCGGGCTTGCGGATATCTGCCTCGTCCCGCAGATGTACAATGCGCGGCGCTTCGACATGCCGCTCGACGATTATCCGGCGCTGGTCCGCATCGATGCCGCCTGCGCGGAGATCGATGCCTTTGCGCAGGCACATCCTGATCGCTTCGCACCCGCTGCCTGAGTAACCCATCATGCGTATCACCCTTTCTGCGTTGCTGCTCTTTGCGCCTGCCATCGCCCATGCGGAGGGCGAGATCGTCGTGACCGGGCACGGGCTCGACGAGGCCGCTGGCGACGCCGCCTATGATATCGTGACGATCGGGCGCGACCGGCTGACGACCAGCGCGAGCGACCGGCTCGAGGATGTGTTGCGCGACGTCGCGGGGCTTCAGCAGTTCCGGCGATCGGACGCGCGTTCGGCCAATCCGACGAGCCAGGGCGTCACGCTGCGCGGGCTTGGCGGCAATGCCTCCAGCCGCGCGCTCGTGATCCTCGACGGCGTGCCGCAGACCGATCCGTTCGGCGGCTGGATCAGTTGGCCGGCCTTCGCGCCCGAGCGGCTCGAACAGGTGCGCGTGACGCGCGGCGGCGGCAGCGGCGTGGCGGGCCCCGGCGCACTCGCGGGCACGATCGAGCTGACCAGCGCGGGACCGGACAGGCTGGCGCCCTACAGTCTTGCGGCGGCCTATGGCAGCCGCGATGCGGTGCAGGCCGACGCCGCGTTGGCGGCGCAGCTTGGGCAGGGCTTCGTCACGCTGAGCGCCGACTATGCGCGTGGCGACGGCTTCATTCCGATCGTCAGCGAAAGCCGCGGAAGTGCCGATCGGCCCGCGCCTTATGAGCAGGCAAGCGTCGCTGCGCGCGCGGTAGTGCCCGTTTCAGCCCAGACCGAGCTGCAGGCCAATATGCTGGTCTTCACCGATCGTCGCGAACGCGGCTTCGCGTTCAGCGACAATGGCAGCGACGGCGCCGATGCCAGCCTGCGCCTTGTCGGTCGCGGCGACTGGGGCTGGTCGGCGCTTGGCTATGTCCAGCTCCGCGAGTTCCGCAGCAGCTTTGCCAGCATCAACGCTGACCGTTCGGCGGCGACGCAGACCTCGGACCAGTATAACGTGCCCTCGACCGGGCTCGGCGCGCGCGTCGAAGTGCGGCCGCCGCTTGGCGAGACGGTCGAGTTGCGGCTGGGCGGCGACTGGCGGCGCGCCGACGGAGTCACACGCGAGTTCTTTCAATATGTCGCGGGCAAGCCGACGCGCGGGCGCGAGGCGGGCGGGCGGACTGACACGCTTGGCGCCTTTGCCGAGGTGTCGGCGGACCTTTTGGACGCGCTGACGCTGACGGGCGGCGCGCGGATCGACCATTGGTGGATCGCCGACGGCTTTTTGCGCGAACGCCAGCTCAGCGGCGCGCCGATCACCGACACGCGCTTTGACGATCGACAGGGCTGGGAACCGACCGCGCGCGCGGGACTTGCGTTCAATCCGGCAACCACTGTGACGCTCCGAACCGCGGCCTATCTCGGCTGGCGATTGCCCACGCTCAACGAACTTTACCGCCCCTTCCGTGTGGGCGCAGACGCCACCGCGGCCAATGCCGATCTGGCGCCCGAGCACGTGTCGGGTGTCGAGGCTGGTATCGACTGGCGGCCGACGGCCAATGCGCGGCTCAGCGCAACCCTGTTTTCCAACCGGCTCGAGGATGCGATCGCCAATGTGACAATCGCGCGCGGGCCGGGCGTATTTCCCGGTGTCGGCTTCGTTTCGGCGGCGGGCTTCTATCGCCAGCGCCAGAATCTGGAAGCGGTCAAGGCGCGGGGCGTTGAACTGGATGCCGCGTTCTCGATCGCCGACTTCCGGCTGGCAGCGTCCTATGCCTATACCGACAGCAAGGTGAACGCCGCGGGGATCGCGCTGTCGCTCGACGGGCTTCGCCCCGCGCAGACGCCCGAGCATATGGCGTCGGCTACGCTGGGCTGGCAGCGGTCGGATGATGCGGGTGCCTCGCTCACACTGCGCTATGTTTCGGATCAGTTCGAGGACGACCAGAATCAACTGAAGCTCGATGACGCCTTCACCGTCGATGCGCGGCTGACCTGGCCGGTAGCGAACGGGCTGCTGATCGAGGCGCGCGGCGAGAATCTCGCCAATACGCGTGTGGAGGCGGCGCGCAGCCAGAGCGGCGTGATCGAGCGCGCGACGCCCCGAACGCTGTGGATCGGCCTGCGTTATGCGGGCGGCAGTTGAAGCGGAGCACATCGCCATGACCGGAGCAGCGTCAACGGGTGGCACATCGCTCAAGATCAAGGCGCAGGTCATGCTGGCCGACGAGATTGCGATGGGACCGGGCAAGGCGGCGCTGCTCGAGGCAATCGCGAGCGAAGGCTCGATTTCGGCGGCGGGGCGTGCGCTTGGCATGAGCTATCGGCGGACATGGTTGCTCGTTGACACCATGAACCGCTGTTGGCGCTTGCCGCTGGTAGAGACGGCCGCGGGCGGTCGCCACGGCGGCGGTGCGCGGCTGACCGACACCGGTGCGCTTGTCCTCGCGCATTACCGGTCGATCGAGGCGCGGCTTGCCAAGACAAGGGACGGGCCGGACTGGGCCGCATTGCATGATCTGCTGCGGGAGCGTCCGGAGCCTCCGCGCAAGGGTTGAGACGAACCCACTGGCATGAGTCACGCAGCGCTGTATATGATCGCGCATAACGCAAAACGGAGACCGGAATGCGCAACCCGCTGACAAAGCTTCTTCTCCTGTGGCTGATAACATTGTGCGCTCTGGTCACGCCCGCGAGTGCGCAACAGCGTGGGCCACTGGTGCTGGCGGCGGCAAGCTTGCAGGAGTCGCTGACCGCTGCCGCCGATGCGTGGACCACCAAAGGTCATGCGCGCCCCGTGCTTTCCTTTGCGGCGTCCTCGGCGCTCGCACGGCAGGTCGAGGCCGGAGCGCCCGCTGACATCTTCGTTTCCGCAGACGAGCCCTGGATGGATGCGCTGGCGCAAAATGGCCTGATCCGCAGCGGCACGCGCGTTTCCTTCCTTGCCAACCGGCTCGCGCTGATTGCGCCGGCGTCGAGCCGCGTGACGCTTCCCATCCGGCGCGACTTCCCCATTGCAGCGGCACTGGGCGATGGCCGGCTGGCGATGGCCGATCCCGACGCTGTGCCTGCGGGGCGCTATGGCAAGGCGGCGCTTGCGTCGCTCGGCGTCTGGCCGTCGGTCGCGCAAAAGGTCGCGCGCGCCGAGAATGCTCGGGCGGCGCTCGCGCTCGTCGAACGCGGCGAGGCGCCGCTGGGCATCGTCTACGCCACTGACGCGCGCGCGTCGCGCCGCGTAAGGCTGGTCGGCCTGTTTCCACCTACGACCCACCCGCCGATCACCTATCCCGTTGCCACGCTCGCCGCCTCTCGCAACCCCGAGGCGGAAGCGTTCCGTCGCTTCCTGATTTCGCGCGAGGGCAAGGCGATCTTCGCACGCTTCGGGTTCCAGGCGCGCTGATCATGCTGTCGGCGGAGGAAGTCGGGATCATCATGCTGTCGCTCAAGGTAAGTATCGTCGCGGTCGCGGCGATCCTCCCGCTGTCGTTCGGGATCGCATGGCTGCTCGCGCGCAAGCGTTTTCCCGGACGCGTGCTGCTTGATGCGCTGGTGCACCTTCCGCTCGTCGTCCCGCCGGTGGTGACGGGCTGGCTGCTGCTGCTCGCCTTTGGACGCAACGGCCCCGTCGGCGCATGGCTCGAAAGCTGGTTCGGCGCGACAGTGATGTTCCGCTGGACGGGCGCTGCGATTGCCGCGGCGGTGATGGCGCTACCGCTCACGGTGCGCGCGATGCGTCTTTCGATCGAGGCGGTCGATCGCCGGCTGGAAAGCGCGGCGCGGACGCTGGGCGCAACGCCATTTCACGTCTTCCGGACGATCACGCTGCCGCTTGCGGTGCCTGGCATCGTCGCGGGCGCGGTGTTGGGCTTTGCGCGTTCGATCGGCGAGTTCGGTGCGACGATCACCTTCGTTTCCAACATTCCCGGAGAGACGCGAACGCTTCCGCTGGCCATCTATGGCGCGCTGCAGGTGCCGGGCGCCGAGGCGATGGTGACGCGGCTGTCGATCATCTCGGTGATCCTGTCGCTGGGCGCGTTGATCGTTTCCGAACTGCTCGCGCGGCGGGCGGGGCATGGGCGGGGCGGCCATGTCCTTTGACCTCGACATCTCGGTTGCGCTTGGCGGTACGCGCATTGCCACGACCTTCAGTGCAGGTCCGGGGTTGACCGCATTGTTCGGGCCGTCGGGCGCGGGCAAGACGACGATCCTTAACATGGCGGCGGGGCTGGTGCGGCCTGACAGCGGCCGCATCGCGATCGCGGGCGAAACGCTGTTCGACACCGCTGCAGATATCGACCGCCCGCCCGAAGCGCGACGCGCGGGCTATGTTTTTCAGGACGGACGGCTCTTCCCGCACCGCCGCGTGCGCGCCAATCTGCTCTACGGCGAAGCGTTGGCTGATCCCGCGCAGCGCTGGATCACGCTGGACGAGGTGACCGACTTCCTCGGCATCGCGCATCTGCTCGATCGCTGGCCGCGTACGCTTTCCGGCGGTGAGGCGCAGCGCGTCGCGATCGGGCGCGCGCTGCTCTCGGCGCCGCGTTTCCTGCTGATGGACGAGCCGCTGTCCTCGCTCGACGCCGCGCGGCGCGAGGAGATCATGCTGGTGATCGAGCGCGTCCGCGACACGCTCGGCCTGCCGATCCTCTATGTCAGCCACGACCGTGCCGAGGTGGAGCGACTGGCGACGACGATCATTGCGATCGGCTGAGCGCCCGCATCAGCGCCGCTGGGGCAGGAAGGATTGCTTTACCGCCGCAAGCAGCGGATTGGTCCGCGACTGCGCCAGATAGCCATAGTTGAGCGTCCACAGGATCGTGCCGCCGACGCCCGTCTCCCGCACCCAGTTTCCCTTTGCCGCGATTGAGCGCTCATCCTCATAGGACAGGAAGCCTGCGCGCGGTGAGGCTGGGTCGATCGCGGGAACATATCCGCCCCCGCCATAGCTGCGATAACCGACTCTGGCGGCGTCGTCCCAGTGATAGGTCCCGTTGCGATCGTCGAGATAGCCCTTGCGGACCAGCTCGGCATAGCGCAGCGCCACGTCATCGGTCACGAATATGCCGTTGGTCGCGGTACTCTGGCGCGGTCCCGTAATCGTCGGACCGTAGAATATGCCGTAGAAGCCAATGCCGATACCAAGCTTCCAGCGCGGTACGCCCGTCGCGACATAGGCGTTGATGCTGGTGTTGAGGTCATAGGGCGTCGTTCCCGTCGCGCCCAGGATCGGTCCGCTGAACCAGGAATCCCAGCCCGCACCGTTGAACGCGGTGCCTATGCCGTAGCTCATCAGATTATACTGATCGACCATGTTGGCGACGTCGGCCTGCCATTGTTCGACCCTGCCGCCGGGCTCGAGGAAGTTGATGCTCACCGCATAGCCGGGAAAGGTGATGATGACCGGGCGGTTCGCGCCGCTGTAGCGCGGGCGCGAATTGGCTTCGGTGCGGACGTCAGCGATCAGCGCCATCAGCCGCCTGCGAGCCTCGGCCGCGCTGACGCCGAGACCGGCATTGCCTTCAAGCTCGTTTTCCCAATCGATATCGACGCCGTCATAATCATGCGCGACGAGGTAATCGACGATCGTGCGAACGAAGGTCGGGCGCATCGCGTCGGTGGTTGAGCGGAGGAAACCGATGCCATCGGGGCCGTCACCGCCGAGCATGAGCAGCGCCCTGGTGTTGGCGGCGTGGGCGCGCTGGATCAGATAATCCTCCACGCTGCGCGTTCCGTCGGGCGAAAGGCCCGCGTCATGCGCGGTGCCCGCGCCTTTCTCCAACGTTCCGGGGGTGCCGCCGAGAGACCCGCCGCCGGGGGCGACGCGACCGAAAACGAAATGCGTCATCGCAGTCATGTCGACCTCTTGCGGGGGATACATCACGTCCCAGAACCATCCCGCATAATAGCCGGTGACCCATGGCGTCGCCGCGTTTGCCGCGGTGACGCGGACGGTCGCGGTTGCAGTGCGGCCCGGATCGGCGACGCTGGCCGCGATCACATGAAAGATGCCCGCGGCGGCGGGGGCGGTGTAGAGCCCGGCGGCGCTGACCGTGCCGCCTGCCGCGCCTTCCTGCACGCGCCAAGTGCATTGCGTGTTGGCGTTGCCCGTAACGGTGCATGAAAATTGCTGGATGGCCGCGGGCGCAATCGCGATGTCCGCGGGCGCAACCGACACCTGCACGACAGGCGGCGGCGGCGGCGGCGGGGCATCTCCTCCCTGATCACCCGAACCGCCGCCGCACGCCGCTAGCAAGGCTGCTACCGCCAGCAGGATTGCGCCGCGTCGATTCATGTGTTCCCCCGTCAGCCGTGCCGCGCCGCCCATCTTGCGACGCGTCGTCCAACCGCTGGCGGTTTCGCGCCACGCGCGGGAGCCATGACGCGACCAATGAGCGAGTTGTCGCGACGAAGATTGGTAAGCGTGATGTTCACGCTTTTTGGCGCTGGGAGTTCAGTTGAGCGCCGAATTGTCCGTTAAACGATCGTGCGCCCCGGCAGCATCGGGTAAATCGGGCAGGCCGCGGGAATCGTGCTGCGCATCGTGTCGGTGCCGCAGCAGCGCACGCATCACCTTGGTATAGGTACGGCCCACGCGAATTTCGGCACCCGATGCGAGGCGCGCGCGGAAATGCCCATATCCTTCGAGCCGGACCGCAACGACGCAGTCCTTGCGCACCAGCGCAGATCGGCGGACGCGGATAAAGGCATCGGGATCGAGCCGTTCCTGGAACCCGCCGATGGTTTCGCGCAGCATATAGGACTGGCCACAAGCATGGACATGAACATAGTCGCGATCAGCCTCGACCCATTCTATGTCCCTGACCAGTACGCGCACGAATTCCCCGCGACGCTGCGCCCATATCTCGCTTTCATAACGTTGTGGCGCGGAGGCTTCGTCGGCCTGCGCGCGCAACGCCGCGACGACCGCCTGCAGTTCCTGGGCGCGCTGGCGGGCGTCGACGGCAGCGATCCGCTGGCGAGCCTTGTCGAGCGCCGCTTGAAGCCGGTCGAATTCGACGGGCTTGAGGATATAATCCACGGCGCTCACCTCGAAGGCGCGCGGCGCAAAGGCGTTGAACGCAGTCACGAAGATGACCAGCGGCATATTGCGGTCGTCGAGCGCCTCGATCACCTCGAATCCACCCATTCCGGCCATCTTGATGTCGAGAAGCATGACGTCGGGTCGATGCGCCGCGATCTGTTCCAGCGCCTGGCGGCCGCTGCGCGCAGTGCCGACCATCTGGATGCCGCGCATCTGGCCGAGCGCGATCTCCAGTCTTCTCAGCGCCAGCGGTTCGTCGTCCACCGCGAGAACGCGCAGGTCTGCCATCATGCGAACTCCAGCGGCATTGTCAGCCGCACGGTGAAGCCCGAGGGGGCCATCGTCGTATCGACCTGCGCGCGCTCTCCGAACCGGCTGGCCAGCCGTTCGCGGACATTGGGCAGGCCGATCCCCGCGCCACTGCCGTCCACCGCATTGCCCGGCCCATTGTCGCGGACCTCGACGACCAGAAGATCGCCTTCGGCGCGCGCACCGATCTTGATGAGCATGGTTTCACCGGGTTCGCGCACTCCGTGCTTCAGCGCATTCTCGATCAGCGGCTGAAGGATGAGGCCGGGCAGTCTCGCTTCGTCCAGTGTTGGCGGCATGTCGATCTCCACGGCAAGGCAATCGGCAAAACGGATCTGCTCGATGTCGAGATACAGCTTCTGCAACGCGATCTCGTCGGCGAGGCGCACATCCTTGAGCGGATCGGCAGTGAGCGTCGTGCGGAAGAAGCTGGCGAGTGCGAGAACCATTTGCTCGGCATCGCGTTCGCGATGCTCGAGGATCAGCGCGGAGATCGAGTTGAGCGTGTTGTAGAGGAAATGCGGATTGACCTGAAAACGCAACGCCCTGACATGCGCTTCGTTCGCCTGCGCCTGAAGCACCGCCAGACGGCGCTCGCGATCGCCAACCTCGGTATTGTGGGAAAGGGCGAGCACAGTGACCGTCCACACGCCGATTGGCGCGATCCAGAAGATGCCGCCGCGCACCAACCCGGGCAAGGTGACGGGAGGGCCGCCATTGGCTGCGACCGTCGTCCGGACGATCACGGAAAAGATGAACGCGCCTGCGATCATGACGAGAACGGCGACGACAAGCTGTTGCCAGAAGATCCTGCGCTTCACCGCTTTAACCACGAGGTAGATCGCATAGCAGAGCAGCGCGCCGGACGAGCAAACAACGAGTTCCACCGGACTGACGAAATAAGCCGCTAGGCCCAGCAGCCATTCCTTGGCCTCGGTCGCGCCGTCCGGACGCACCAGATTGCCATAGGTGTAATAGATGATCTGGAAGCCGACCCAATAGGCGGCAATCAGCGCGAGCACGGTCTTTTGCTCGGCCGTTCCGCCAAGTGACACATATGGCTTGGGGTGGTTTCTGCCAGTTTCCATCGACATTTCCCACCTGTCATCCAGTGGCCGGACTGTCGATATGCATTCGTCGTTCAATTTGACCGTTCGTCGTGTGGCGGGCGCGTTCACAGCGCGCATTGGACCGAGCGTCGCGTACCCCATTTCCATGTCTGGCGGCCCCGCTAGCATTGCAGCGCGGTACGGCCGTGCGTCTGTTGGACGTGGTCGGTCGCAGAGTTGAGAGCGGTCGCGTATCGATTTCTACCGCTCGGGGGGGCGGCATTTGTCGCCTGATACTGGAGGAGCGCCTCGGCGCTCCTCTTTTTTTGTGTATCCTTCAACATGGCGTCGAGGGCCAAAAACGGCTTCGGCCCCCGGCCATAGGCCGGGGGCCTCAGCGACCCGAAGCACTGTGGAACCAAAGGGTGATACCAAAGTGCTTCAGAGAACCGGCACTGACGTCGTGGGGTTGTTCAGGCGGCCATCGCGTCTGGGTGGTGATGCTGCATCAGGAAGGCGCGGACGATTGCATCGGGTTCGCTGCGCGCGCCGGTATCGGCCGAATTGAAGATGCTGGTCGAGGTGGCGGCCGCTTGCAGCGTCCACAGAAGCTGAAACGCCGCGCTGCGGGAATTGCCGTTGAACGAGCCCGCCGCCTGCGCTTCGTCGAGGAACGCGATCAGCGCGTCGCTGAGCGGCCGTTGGATTGCCGTATCGTAGGCATTGGCGATCCAGCTACTCGCATGGCGGTCGCGTATTGCTGAAAGCATGAGGTCGAGATGACGATCATCGGCGAACAGCCGCGATGCCTGCGTGGCGAAACGCGAAAGCGCCAGCGTCATCGGCAGCCGCGAGGTGATCGCGTTGGGTACGAGCGGCTCGAGTCCCGCGATCAAGGACTTGCGCGACACCTCGAAAAGCTCCGTAACGCTTGCGAAATGATTGTAGATCGTCCGGCGGGTATAGCCGGCCTCCTGCGCGACAAGCTCCATGCTAAGACCATCGAGGCTGCGTTCACGCAGCAACCGGCGCGCGACGTCAAGGATCACCGCGCGGCCGCATCCGCGACGACGACGAACCGACTGCGGCTTATGAAGGCCCGGCGACACGCTGACTGCTTGTACGAGCATCACTCGCATTTCCCTCCCGGTTGACACGCATACTGACGCGTATCGAGCCAGATCGCCGGATTGACCGGGTTGCGGGAGAGGGTTCGCGATCGACCAACTGCACGCCGCGTCGAACGCGCGAATGGCGCGACCAACTGCAGAAATAGGCTGACGAATGGCAGTCGACAGTTTCGCGCTTTGATGGGACATTACGGCGCGAACTCAAAAAGGAAGGTACGTTGCCGTTGCGTGTCGGGGAATCCACGACAGACGAACACAGAGCGTTTGCGCTTTCGATACTGATATTCTGGACCGTTCACTATTTTGTCCTGACGGCGCTCGCCAAGCTTTCGGGCGCAACGGCCATGTTCGACCTTTCGCTGCGCCGCATTCCCCTCACGATGCTGGCAATGCTCTTGTGCTACGCCATCTATCGCTATCTGCGGCGAAGGCGCGGCGGTTCCTTCTGGCGACTGGCCGTGATGGCGGGTGGATTGGCGCTGGCGGCGGCTGCGATCTACGGTCTGGTGACGACGATCGTTTTTGCCTTCATCGCCCCAATTCGTAATTTCGGCCCTTATCAGTGGCGCATGTTCCTCGAGGACAGTTTCATCTGGCTCTATTCCTTCTTTTCCTGGGCCGCGATCCATCTGGCGATGGTCTACAGCTTCGAGGTGAGCGATCGCGAAAGGCGATTGGTGAAGGTAGAGGCGCTGGCGCATCAGGCGCAGGTTCATGCGCTGCGCTACCAGATCAATCCGCATTTTCTGTTCAACACGCTCAACTCGATTTCGTCGATGATCTGGGACCGCGAGCTCAAAGGCGCAGAGGCCATGCTCGTCAGCCTTTCTGCCTTTCTTCGGACAACGCTTGAGATCGATCCATCCGAGGATGTCACGCTGTCGCAGGAGATTGCGCTGCAGCAGCTTTATCTCGAGATCGAGCAGATCCGCTTTTTTGAGCGGCTCAAGGTCGAAATCGACATTCCCTCCGAACTGGCAGATGCCCGCGTGCCAAGCCTGATCCTTCAGCCGCTGGTCGAGAATGCGATCAAATATGCAGTCGCCCCCTCGAAAGGCGTGACGCGGCTGCGCATCGCCGCGAACCGCAGCGACGACAGCCTGATGCTTCATATCGAGGATGATGGCTCGGTCACGCAGGTGGCGGGCGGTACGGGCGTTGGTCTGCGCAACGTCCGCCAGCGACTCGCCGCGCGCTTTGGCGAACGCTGGTCGCTCGACGCGGGGCCGGCGATACGCCAGGGCTATCGCGTCACGCTTGGCATGCCGCTGCAATACGCCGCCACATGAAATTGCGGATACTCATAGTCGACGACGAGCTGCTCGCCCGCCGCCGGTTGACCACGATGCTGCGCGACATCGTCGATGTCGAGATCGTCGGCGAGGCGGCCGATGGTGACGTCGCACTCGATCTGGTGCGCGAAAAGGCGCCCGACGTCGTGCTGCTCGACATCAAGATGCCGGGACGCAATGGCTTCGACCTGCTGCCGCTGCTTGAGGGCCCCGACATTCCCGTCATCATCTTCGTGACGGCATTCAACCATTATGCGGTCAGGGCGTTCGAGGTGTCTGCGGTCGACTATCTGCTGAAACCGGTCGCATTCGATCGCATGCGCGAGGCGCTCGAGCGCGCGCGGGCGACGTTGCGCTCGCGCGACGCGCAAAGCCGGATCGCGGAAATGGCGGAGGTCCTCTCGGCGTTGCGCGACAATCCGGGCATTGAGCCGCAGGGCGCGGTGCTCGAGCGCGAATTCTGGGTGCAGCGTCGCGGCGAATATGTCCGCGTACCGATCGCCCAGATCGAGTGGGTTGGCGCCGAGCGCGACTATGTACGCCTGCATGCCGGCAATGACGCCTATCTCATGCGTGAAACGATGAACCGGATCGAGGAACGCCTGGATCCGGCCACTTTCATCCGCGTGCACCGATCCGCACTGGTTCGTCGTCAGATCATCACCGCCATTCGCCAGGCGGGCTATGGCGCGCTCAAGGTCGTGCTAAGCAACGGGACCGAAGTGTCTGTCGGGCGAACTTATGCACCGGGTATTCGCGACCTGCTCAACAGAAAATCGTCTATAGATTGCTAAGTGTTATGAAGACTAATCGCGAATATCATAATAATAATTCATAAATTTACACATGCACGTAAATACAAATCATTTCGTGAATCGAAGAATTGTAAATAATAAGCCCCGAAATTTATAGCGGGGTTGTTATATGAAACGAATGGTTGCCAGGAACCGTTTCCGATCGGGTGTTATCTTCATCGCAACGACGGTTTTTGCGCTGGGACTCCCAGCCAATCCCGCCGTCGCCCAGTCAAAGGCGCGCAAGGCGCAGGTGAAGAAGACCGCGGAGATCCCGGTCTGCGCCAGGAAGCTCGGGACGATTGCAATCGTCGAGCCGGACGCGCCGCAATGGGGCCAGTACGGCCTGTCATCGCCTGAAGCGATCATCAAGCTGTTTGCCGCGAAATCGGGCTGCTTCGGCATCGTCGACCGCAACAAGGGGCTTTCGATCGCACAGGCCGAACGCGATCTCGCGCGAGATGGCGAATTGCAGCGCGGCTCGAATCTCGGCAAGGCGCAGATCAAGGCGGCCGACTATTTCATCGTGCCCGATATTGTGACGCAGAACGGCAATTCCGGCGGCGGCGGGCTGGGGGGCGGTCTCGGCAGCCTCGGTGGCCTGCTCGGCGGCAAGGCGGGCATGATTGGGGGGCTGCTTGGCTCCGTCAACATCAAGAAGAAAGAGGCCAACGTCACGCTGGCGCTGGTCAATGCGCGCACCACCGAGCAGGAGCGCGTGGTCGAGGGCTTCGCCAAGAAGACCGATATCGGCTTTGGCGGCGGCACGGGCTATTTCGACGGCTTTGGCGGCGGCTTTGGCGGCAGCAGCTATGCGAACACCGAGCTGGGCCAGGTTGTCACGCTCGCCTATCTTGATGCGTTCACCAATCTTGTCCGCCAGCTTGGCGGGCTGCCTGAAAACGCCGCTGCGGCCGCGCCTGTCGCCAAGGATTGAGCGAAGGCGTCTCCATCGGCGCGGGCGCCGGGGAAGAAAGTGATGGCGCGCATCCTCGCGACGTGGGAGCTCGGCCTGGGCTATGGGCATGTCGCGAACATCGCGCCCGTGGCATCGGCGCTGGCCGGACGCGGCCACGCCACATTTTTCGCCGCGCGCGATCCGCTGCTGGCAGCGCGCTATCCCGACACGCCTTATAGCGGGATCGTCCAGGCGCCGATCTTCACGCAGCCCGTCGCGCGGACGGAGACCATCACCTATGCGCAGGTGATCGCCGAGGCGGGCTATGTCGATCCGCGCAGCGCGCTGGCGCTCGTCCGCGCCTGGCTCGCGCTCTTCGAGACGATCGCGCCCGACGCACTGCTGATCGAGCATGCGCCGATCTCGCTCCTCGCCGCGCATGTCGCGGGCATTCCGGCGGTACGCGTCGGGCCCAGCTTCACCGCGCCGCTTGCCGCGCATGCGGCAACGCCGTTGCTGCCGTGGGTGGAGCATGACGCGGCCGACATCGCGTTCTCCGCCGGGGTTGCCGATGGCGTCGTGCGTGAGGTCTGCAGGGCATTCGGCGCCCGCCCGCTCGACGGCCTTTCCGACCTGCTGCGCGGCGCGCCCGCGATCGCGCTCACCTGGCCCGAGCTCGACCATTTCGGCGCGCATCCGGGCGTGCGCTATCACGGGCCGCTGGCGGGATTGAAGGCGACCGCGCAACCCGAATGGCCGCAGGGTGAAGGTCCGCGCGCGCTGGTCTATGTGCGTTTCGACCGGCCCGCCGGCCGCAATCTCGCCGCGGCGCTCGGCGCGCTCGGCTGGCCTGTTATCTGGCATGCCGCACAGGCGCCACAAACACCGCTCGCGCCCAACATCCATTTTACGGCCGACCCGGTCGATATTGTCGCGGTGGCGCGGCAGGCCGATCTGTTCGTCGGACGCGGCGGGCACGGCGCGAGCTGCATGGCGCTGCGCGCGGGAATTCCGCAGCTCCATTTCCCCGACACGCTCGAATCACTGCTCGTCACGTATCGGCTGCAACAGGCAGGCGTGGCGCAGTCCCAGTCGGGGCGCGCCGACGCGACGACGATCCGCGCCTCGCTCGAGCGGCTGGCGTCCGGCGCCGGATGTCGCGCCGCTGCACGACGCCTGGGTACGCAATATGCCGGCTATGGTCCTGAAATCGCTGCCGGGGACGTCGCCGAGGAGGTGCTCGCTGCGCTCGACTTCGGGTCGCGAAGACCAGCCCGGTCGCGGGCACAGAAGCCCCCGAAACACTACGGAAATGGCGCGTAACTTCACAGAGATGTGAAGTTAAATCATTGGAAAATAAACATAAAAAATGGCACCTGCCCCGGGCTTCGGTGACGATGGATCAGGGGGTTCGCTCGTCGTCCCGCTCTTTTAGCCGCAGTTTTTTGGAGGAAGTTTCATGTTCAGTGTCGACGCCCCTGTTGCGACTGCCGCGCGCAGCGCGTTCCATCGCCGTTTCACCCGTTCGGGCCTTTTGCTCGGCGCAGCGACGGCCGCGATCGCGCTTTCCGCAGCGCCCGCGCGCGCCGAATGCGTGAGCGCGCCCGATGGCGGGGTAGTCTGCACGGGAACGACGCAGGATTATGTGTCGAGCGTCGAAGATCAGGTGACGACGGTCGCCGCGAGCGCCACAGTATCTGCGAGCGCTGCCGATGGGACGGCGTTCACCTTCAACGAAAACGGCAAGCTGGTCGTCAACGGTTCGGTACTGTCCGAGACGGGAGCCGCGATCGAGGCGGCCACGCCTGCAATGAAGATCGTTATCGGGCGCGCTGGCACGGTGTCGGGCGGTTACGGCGTTCGTGGATCGGACAGCGGGTCGCAAGTGGAAGTCGACAATTCGGGCGCTCTTGAAGGGGATACGCTGGCGATCGCGAACAACAACGGCTCGGTGCAGTTGACGAATCGCGCAGGGGCGACGGTCGCGGGCGGTGTCCACGCGCAGAGCATCGATGCCGTCAATGCCGGGACGATCGATGGCCGCTCGGGTTCGGCGCTGGCCGCAGAGGGCGTCACGCTGGTCAACAGCGGCACCGTCAGGGGCGACAGCGCGGACGGTACGATCAACGCAAGCTACGCCGAAATCAAGAATTCGGGCGTGATCGAGGCGACCGGTGCGAATCCTGCCATTCGCTCGCGCAGCGCGAACATCGTCAACAAGGCGGGCGGCACCATCCGTGCTGCAAGCGGTCCGGCGATAGTGGTGGGATACGTGCCCACGCTGGCGGCCGGCTTTGCGGCGGGCGATGACAACGTCATCGAGAATGCCGGCGCGATCGTGGGCGATGTGACCTTCCTGAACGCTACCGACGACCTGTTCTACCAGCGGATCGGCGGCACCGTGACCGGCGGCGTCAACATGGGCGACGGCGACGACGCCTTCTACTTTGAGGGCCGGGGTGATGTTGTCGCCGGCGGGGTCAGCGGCACGATCGACGGTGGCGATGGCGAAGACATTTTCGGCGTCCGCATGACCGCGACGGGCACCGTCCAGTTCGGCGCGATGCCCACGGGCTTCGAGCGCTATGGCCTCGATCTGTGCGGCTGCGACGTAACTGCGACGATTGCTGCGGCGGATTACACGAACCGCCTTTCGGTCTCCGGCGAAGGCACGGTGATCAATCTTGCGAACTTCACCGCTACCGCCGATTCGACTACCGGCGCAGCGATCACGCTCGATTCACGTTTCGAAGACGATCTTGATGGCGATTTCGGCCTGGCGTTCGTCAATCGCGGCACGATCACCCTGACGGGTACTGGTGCCTCTTCCCTGATCGACGGCTATGTCGAAAGCTTCACCAACGAAGGCGCGATTAACCTCGCGGGAAGCTATGGGGTCGGCCTCGATTTGTTCGGCGATTTCGACAATCGCGGAACGATCACCGGGAACGAGACCGGCAACGGCGTTTTGCTCGACGTGTCCGGCCAATTCAGGAATTCTGGCACCATAGATCAGACAGGAAATGGTGACGCGGTCAGGCTGAACTTTGGGGAACATCTCAATGATATCGGTGGCAGGATTATTGCGGATGACATTGCAGTGGACGTCGGCAATGGCGGTTTTCTCGTCAATCGCGGTACAATAGAATCTCGCGGAATTGGACTTAATCATGCCGTTGGCCTTGGAGCAGAGAGCACCTTTGTAAATGAAGTGGGTGGGAGCGTCGCGGTCGCTGGGGGGAAGGCGGTCGATGCTTCCGGAGCTCACATTGGTGTGAAGGTTGCCAACAAGGGGCAGATTGTGGGCGAGGTTTCGCTGGGGGCTGGTAGTGACATCGCGAACGATGTTCTCTGGCTGGCCGAAGGCAGCACCGTTCAGGGCGGCGTTTACCTCAATGACGGCGACGACAAGCTGGTCGTCGACATCAGCCGCGTCAACCGCACGGGCGACCTGAACACCAGCGGCATCGTCACCGGCACGATTGATCCGGGTGAAGGCAATGACCAACTCTGGCTCCGCGCGGGAGCCACGCAGACCGCGAACATCGTGAGCGCCCCCGTTGCGGGCTTTGAAGGCGGACTGGTCTACGAAGCCGCGGGCCAGAACACGGTGTTGACGCTCAACGGTCCGCTCAGCGCGTCGGGCGACGAGCAAACGCTCAACAGCCAGACGTTGCAGGTGGCGGGCGACGGCACGGTGTTTGTCGACGCCGACATCAGCACGGGCGGCACCGACATTTCCGCGATCGTCGTCGAAGAAGGCGGCACCGGGGAATGGTTCGAGGGGACCGACCGCCGCGTGAATCTCGTCATCAACCAGTCGGTTTCGGGTGGTTTTGCCGATTACACGGTCGACGCCTACCATGCGGGCCGCGTCGAGCTTGCCAATAATAATAATGCGGAGATCAGCATTGCCGGCGGCACCGGCCTGCGCACGGGTTTCGGCACCGACGTCCTGATCAATGATCGGGCGCGTATTCGCGTCTACACGCCAAGCGCGCAGTATAATGCGACCGCGATCGAGGCCACCGGCAGCAACATCGTCAACCGTGGCGACATCTACGAAGACCAAAACCAGTTCCCGACAGTCGACGACATCTCGACTGGTGTCAGACTGAACGGCGGCAGCTTCACCAACGAACGCATAGCCGATGTCGGCTTTGGCCTCGTCAATATGCTTGGCCATGCCATCGTGGCCTCGAGTGGCGCACGCATCGTCAATGACGGTGAGATTATCAGTCAATACGGCAATGCGATCACCGGCGGAGAGTTCTACGTCAGGAACGGTGCGCAGGGCATCATCACCGGGGCAACGAATGCCATTGTCGGCATCAGCGGCGCCGCAATTGTCGGTGATGGCGGTTCGCAAACCGTGGACAATGCGGGCAGGATCAACGGCGATGTGCTGCTGAACGAGGGTAACGATACCTATATCGCGTCGGGCGGTACGTTGAACGGCGATCTCGATCTAGGCGGCAACGACGACAATTTCCTGATGCGCGACGGCGCTGCGGCGGGCGTCACCGGCACGCTGACGGGGGGCGACGGCGCAGACGCCTATGGCCGTTCGTTCACGGCGGACGCCGCGTTCGATCTGGCGACGAACGTGATGCCCGCCGATTTCGAACTGCACGGCGTCGAGGCGCTGGGCGACGGGACCGAGGTCACGTTGACGTCCGCCGCCACGCAGACCAAGGGGCTGCGCCTGTTCGGCGACGGTACGGTGATCAACACCGCGAATATCGACTTCACCAGCGGATCCGACAATGTATATGCGGTTGAGATCACCGCAATAGAGGGCGGCCTCTCGGGACTGAGTTTCGACAACCGCGCGACGATCAACAGCAACGGGTACGGCGTGTACGCCGATTACGGCGTCGCCAGCTTTACTAATTCGGGAACGATCAACGCGACAAGGTCTGCATTCGCTGCCTATACCTATAGCGACACTGAGCGGCTCGTCTTCAACAATACGGGGACGATGACGACCAGCGAGGCGGATTGGGAAACCGTCTATATCGATGTCGAAGGGACTGGCCTGAACGGTGAGAATTTGAATTTCGCCAATGCTGGCCAGATCAATTCGACGGGCGAACAAGGCTATGCGGTATTCGTCGATTCCAGGGATGGACTGGCGCGACTTTCCAACACGGGCGCTATATCGGCGTCAGGTCGCTATGGCACGGGCGCAAACCTGCGGGTCCGTGATCGCCTCGATCTGACCAATGGCGGGACGATCCAGGCAACGGGTGCGGGAGGTTCGGCGCTGGCGATCGACTCGCGCGGCGACGGCACGCCCGTACCCCCCACTGCCGAGGAGTGCGACGACGATCTCGCGCCCGCGGTTGCGGTACAGGTCACCAATACCGGTACGATCCGCGCCAATGGCGGCGGCGTCGAGGACGGCGACAGCTATTATCTGGCCTCGGCGGTGAGCGTCGACATCTCGGGCGACAAGGGCATCGTCCGCATCGACAACAATGCGGGCGGCATCATCGAAGCGACGGGCGCGGGTTCGTCGGCGGTGATTGTCTCTGGCGACACCGAAAGCGGGTATGGCAGCGGATACGGCGTGGCAGACGTCGACCTCCGCCTGTTCGAGATGAACAATGCGGGCACGATCCGCGGCGGCGCGGACACCGTGATTCAGGGCGGGCTCTATGCCAGCGCTGGCGCGGCCAATCTGGATGGACTCAACAGTTCTGCTTCCGGAGACCGCGTGGTCGCGGGCGGCATCCAGACGATCGATACGACCGATCGCATCCGCAACCTCGCGGGCGGCCAGATCATCGGCAATGTCGATCTGGGCAAGGGCAATGACGTGTTCGAGAATTTCGGCACGCTCACCGGCGATCTGCGCATGGGCACGGGCGACGACACCTTCGTCTATGCCGCCGCCTCGACCTTCACCGGCACGGCTTATGGCAATGACGGCGTCGACACGCTGCTCGTCGATCTCTCGGGCACCGGCTCGGTCAACTTCGACCAGTTCCGCGGCTTTGAGACGTTGAGCCAGCGCGGGCAGGGCACCGTAGCGATCCGTGGCACCACCGATCAGGCGACGCTCGGCATCGCCGGCTCCAACATCAGCGTCGCGGCGGGTACGACGTTCGATGCGCAGGGCGCAACGGTTCTCCAGGGCTCGGATGCGGTCGAGACGCTTCAGGTTTCGGGCACCGTCGGCGGTGCGGTCGACATGGGTGGCGGCGCGGATGTCGTGACGCTCTCGCAGGGCGGCCTGATCGACGGCAACCTCCAGATGGGCGCGGGCAACGACCGCGTCGTGCTGGCGGGCGGCACGGTCAACGGCACGATCGACGGCGGCGACGGTTCGGACACCATCGCCTTCCAGCTCACGCAGAATTCGAGCAATCTGCCCAACGTCATCAGCTTCGAATCGCTCGACGTGACGGGCAATCATCGCCTCACGCTGGACATGAACCAGAGCTTCGACGTCATCACGCTGAATGGCGGTGCTGACCTGACGCTCAACCCCGGCGCGACCCCCGGCCACACGATCGGCCAGATCAACGGCGACGACACCGATCAGGATGTGGTGCTCAACGTGGCACTGACGGGCGGCGTAAATCTCGGCGGCGGCAACGACAGCCTGTCGATGAGCCTGGCGGGTGCGCTCTCGGGTGCGCTCGATGGCGGCGCGGGTTCGGATACGCTCAACCTTGCGCTGACGGCCGCTTCGTCGATCACCGGTGGCCTTGCCAATTTCGAGACGGTCAACGTCGCCGGCGCCTCGCCGCTGACGCTGGGCGGAACGATCGCCGCGGGGCAGACGGTCAACTTCGACGGATCGGACAACAGCCTGATCCTCGATGCGGGCGCCTCAATCCTCGGCACCGTCAATGGTGGCGCGGGTGACGATCTGCTGACGGTCAACACCGTGGCGGGCGGCACCAGCACGCTCAGTCCGCAGGTGCTGGGCTTCGAGGATCTCGTCGCCAACGGCCCGGGCACGCTCAGCATCGGAGGCGCGGCCACCTACCAGACCGTCGCGATCAATGGCGGCAATCTGTCGATCGCCGCGGGCGGTTCGCTGATCACCGGCAGCACGACCTTCGACGGCGCCAACAACATCTTGACGCTGAACGCAGGAGCGACGATCGCCGGTCCGGTCAATGGTGGTGACGGCACCGATCGCCTCGTGCTCAACCAGGCGGCGAACGAGGTGCGCCAGCTCGGCTCGCTCAACTTCACCGGCTTCGAAGAGCTCGAATCGGGCGGGGCGGGCGAACTGCGCGTGGACGCCAACGCCACGTTCGACAGCGTCGCCTTTAACGGTGGGCGGATGACCGTTGTCGGCGGGGCAACGCTCACGGCGCCGGTCACGGGCAATGACGCCGCCAACATCCTTGACGTTCGCGGTTCGATCGCGGGCAATGTCGATCTCGGCGCGGGTGATGACCGGTTGGTCGTGGCCGCACTCAATTCCGTCACCGGCACGCGGACGGGCGGCGCGGGCACCGATACGCTCGAGTTCAACACCGCGGGCACCGTCGCAGCGCCGGTTTCGTGGAACGGTACGGGCTTCGACGCCTTCGAGAATCTGACGGTCTCGGGCGGCGTGCTTTCGCTGACGGGCAACGCCAATTACCAGACCGTCTTGGTCTCCGGCGGACGCCTGATCGGTCAGGCGGGCACGACGATCAGCTCGGCCAACACCATCATCGTCGGCCAGAGCGCGACGTTCGGTTCCGCGGGAACGGTCAACGCCAATATCGACGTGCGCGGCACGCTGTCGCCGGGCGCTTCGCCGGGCACGATGACGGTCAACGGCAATGTCGCCTTCGCCACGGGCTCGAACCTGCTGCTCGAGATGACGAACGGTCCGCGCGACCTGCTCAACATCTCGGGTACGCTCAACATCGCGACGGGCACGACGATCGACATCACCGGCGCGCTGACCGCGGCGCCGGGCGGCGGGGTGGATCTGGTGGTCGCCAATGGCGGCATCACCGGTCGCTTCACGACGATCAACAAGTCGGCCAGCGTATTCGGCTTCGTCGCCCAGCGCGGAAACCGCATCCAGCTCGTCGGCGAGTTTGCCAACGATGCCGCGTTCCCGACCAACACCCAGGCCTCGATCGCCTATGCCAATGAGGTGCTGACGGCGGGGCAGAAGATCGCTGCCTTCACTGCGGCGCTGCCGACGCTGGTCGATGCGCAGGGCCGTTCCAATGGCCCGGCTTTTGCCCAGCTCACGCCCGAAGCCTATGCCTCGGCGAGCCAGGTGGCGATCGACAATGGCCTGACGCTCTCCGACTCGCTCCGCAACATGCGCTACACGACGCCATCGGGAACCGGCCTGTTCGGCTTCGCCCAAGGGCTGGCGCAGTGGAACAACATGCAGGGCGACCGCACGACGGGCGCTTCGGCATCCGACGTGAAGAGCACCGGCATTCTCGGCGGTATCGGCTACGGCTTTGGCGAGGGTAGCCAGATCGGCGGCTTCATCGGCAACATCGCGTCGGATCAGCGGCTGACCACGCTGAATGCGACCACCGACACCAACGGCTTCGTCGCCGGTGTGTTCGCGGACGCCAATGTCTCGGGTATCGGGCTCCACGCGCTCGTCGCCTATGACACCTCTGAGGCGAAGACCGCGCGCAACCTCGCGGTGGGTGCGAGCACGATCAAGACCAGCTACGACCTTGGCGGGCTCGTGGTCGACCTAGCGGCGGATTACGAGGTCGATCTGGGCGTCGGCGCACTGACCCCGCGCGTCGGGCTGACCTATGTCGAGGGCAAGCGCGACGGCGTGACCGAGACCGACAATCCCTTTGCGCTGGTTGTCGAGGGCGGCAAGAAGAACGCATGGTCTGCGGATGCGGGCCTCGCCTTCAGCCTAAACGATGTCGGCGGAATCAAGCCTTATGTGGAGCTGGGCGTCCGTCACATGCTGAGCGGCAATGACGTCACCGTCAGCGGGCGCTTCGCCGACACCAATGTCGGTGGTCCGCTCACCGTCTCCGGGGTCGAGCGCGACCGGACGGTGGGCCGCCTCGGTGCGGGCTTCGGCGCCGATCTCGCCAAGGGCGTGCGCCTCAATGTGGGGTATGCCGCGGAACTGGGTTCCAACACGCGGCACAATCTGAACGGAGGCGTCACGATCGATTTTTGATCGTGAACTGTCGATGATGAACTGGGGCCGGCGCCGCGTGCGTCTGGCCCCTTTTCATTAGGTAAGGGGAGGGAACCAGATGACCTATCTGGCGCGCTATGAGGCGGGCGAGCATGAAGCGGTCTGGGTGGAACTGCGCGCGCTGGGGAATCGGGCCCTAGAGGCTGACATACTGAGCGATGCAAGGCAGGTCGCCGATGCGACGATGCGGCGCGTACGCGCCAATCTCCAGCGGATCGAGGCGGGGTTGCACGCGACCGGTTATGCGTTTTTGTCGAGCGCACCGCAGCCGCTCAGCGCCGACGAAGCGATTTCGGCCACGCGGCGGGCGGCGGAGGAAACCGTGCGCAACCTTGGGCTCGACCCCGCAACGACCGCGCAGCTACTGGCGTCGCTCGATCAGACCTTGGGGTCCGCGCAACTGCCCTGCAACAGCAATGACGCGCCGCGCGAGTCGTTGCGTGTTTCCGCGCTGGGCGATCCCGGTTTGTACGTCGACCAGCTCGATCGGTTTGAGCGCATGGCGGGACCCGCCCCGCTCGCCTTGGGTAGCTTCTGGCGTATCGTGGGGTGGGCGGACTTCACCGGAAGATCGCCAACCGTCGATGCGACCAGAACGTTGGCTCAGCCGCTCGTCGTCATGCCGCCGGCCATGCTTGCCGACGACTATGAGGCGCATGTGGAGGACAATGGCAGCGCGGCGGGCTTCATGATCGAGCTCGTCGCCGATGCCGCGGAGACCGACCTCAATCCTCTGGCCGAAGTGCCGATGACCAGCGCAACCGATGTGCGGCTGCCAGACGGCGAATGGTTCGTAGACTATCTGCGCAGGGCGACACGCGCCGCGGCGTTTCCCGGCCTTGGTCCAAAGCTGCCCCAAGAACTTGCTAAGATCGCAATGGCGTGGGAGCCGTTCTGATGCGTTGGTTGCTTGCAATTGCGCTGGTTGCGTTCAGCGTGCCGGCGCCGGCGCCGGCGCAGAAGCGCCTTTCTTGCGCGCCGCTGCCGGGAATCGAGTCGGTGATCGCCAAACCCGACCTCGATTTCATTTTGTTCGGCGAATATCATGGAACCATAGACATGCCCGCCCTGTTCGGCGACGCGGTCTGCAACGCCGCAATGACCCGACGGCCGCTCGTGGTCGGCATTGAGCTGACGCCTTCGGATCAATCGGCTATAGACGTCTTCATGGCGTCTCGCGGAACGGCGGCGGCAAGGACCGCGTTGCTGGCGGCGCCTGGCTGGCGCGAGGAAGGTGGGCGTACGACGACAGCGATCCTGGATCTGCTCGAGTCCATACGACGCATTGGCGAACATCATTCGGTTCGGGTTATCGCTTTCGACATGTTGCCGGAGCCGGGCACGTCGGCGCGGCGTGAACAGGCGATGGCGGACGCTCTAATCCAGGCGCGAAACGCGACGCGGGGGAGCCTCGTTATCGCGTTCACCGGCATCGGCCATGCGGACAAGACGGGATGGACATCCCAAACGCCTCCGTTCGCCTCGGCCGCGCAACTCTTACCCGCCGAGCGGACGCTGAGCTTCGCCTTTGCCCGGCCTGGCGGTGCGTTCTGGGGCTGCCGACCGGCCAATGGCGGCACGCCAGAAGGTTGCAAACGCTATGAAATGCCGGTTCGCGAGCCGGTATCGCCACGCGGGATCGTTCTCAATTCAGGCGTCCGCACGGGTTTTGACGGTGTCTATTCGGTTGGACGGCAGTACCGTGCATCGCGGCCAGCCTTGTGAACCTCGAAGTTGCTCCGGGATTCTCCAGCCCGGCGGGAACGCTTCTGAACGCAGATGGCCGCGACCGCCTGGCCGATCAGGAGCAATGCGGGCGCGTCGGGCAGCGTTGCCATCGCAGCGAACGGCAACAGGTCGAGCCTTGTGTGCAGCAATTGCTCGTCGGGAAGGCTGACATTGGCCGCGATCAGCACGGGCGTGTCGGGCGCGAGGCCATGCGCCATCAACTGATCGGAGAGGTCGCGCGCCGCTGACCGGCCCATATAGATGGCGAGTGTGGCGTCGGGATCGGCGAGCGCCGGCCAGTCGAGCGACAGCGGTTCGCCAGCCCGCAGATGCGCAGTGACGAACTGCAGACGGCGCGCCAGCCCGCGCAGTGTCAGCGAAATGCCCGCGCTGGCAGCGGCCGCGCTCGCCGCGGTGATGCCCGGACATATCCGCACGCTGATGCCGTGCTCGGCAAGCCGCGCCATCTCCTCGGTGGAGCGGCCGAAGATCGAGGGATCGCCGCCCTTCAGCCGAACAACACATTCGCCATCGAGCGCTGCCTTCACCAGCAGATCGTTGATCGTCGCCTGATCCTTCGAATGGCGCCCCGATCGCTTGCCGACCGGAACGAGGCGCACATGATCGGGCACAAGCGCAAGCACGCCGGGGCCGACCAGTGCGTCGTAAAAGACAATGCTCGCGGCACGGATCAGCCTTTCGGCCTTGCGCGTCAGCAAGTCGGGATCGCCGGGGCCAGCGCCGACCAGCCAGACCTCGCCGGATGCGATCAGGTCGTCAGCCATTGGCCACCTCCTTCGTCTCCACGATCAACCGCTGGATCGCGGGGCGGCACGATCCGCAGTTAGTGCCGGCGGACAGCGCGGCGCCAACCGCCTCGACACTGGTCAGCGCCTGATCGGTGATCGCGGCCATGATCTGCTTCATGCCGACATCGAAGCAGACGCAGACGATCGGGCCGCGATCGGGCGCGGGCTTTGCGGGACGACCGGCGAGCAGCGCCATTGCGGACTCTGCCTCGGCGGCCTCGAGCTGGCCGATCAGCCAGTCGCGCTGCGGCAGGCTGCCGGTGCGCGAAATGTAAAGCGCGGCCTTGAGTCGGCCATGATCGAGCACGGCGACCCGCATCTGGCCGCGCGCCGCGTCGGAGGCCTCGATGCGTTCGCCCTTGGGCAGGAGCGTCCTGGCGAGCGCGGCCGGGTCGCCATTGCCCGAAAACTCGACGAGCCAGCCCTGGGGAACGCGGACGCGGGTCGCATAAGCGGCGTCAATCTGTGTCGGCACCTCGTGCGCGACGAGGAAGCCACGCCATTCGACCGGGAATGGCTCGACGCGCACCGGGGTCGACTTGAAACCGGGCTGACCCGAATGCGGATCGACGAGGGGGCGGGGGAGCAGTCCGGTGCGCCCCCCCGTGGATTGCTGGTCGGTCCAGTGGATCGGTGCGAACACTTCGCCGCGACGCTGGCCATCGGCAAAAGCCGCGCGGTAGATGCTTGCGCCCTGCGCGGTCGAAACGCGCGCGAGATCGCCCTCGACGATGCCCAGTTCCGCCGCGTCCTCGGGATGGATCTCGATCAGCGGCTCCTGACGGTGGCGCGCGAGCTTTGGTGACAGGCCGGTGCGCGTCATGGTGTGCCATTGGTCGCGATAGCGCCCCGTGTTGAGCGTCATCGGCCAGTCCTTGAGCGACGGCGCGATCGGCCCCTGCTCGACGTTCACCAGCCGCGCCTTGCCGTCAGCGGTCGGGAAGCGGCCATCAGCGAAGGGTGTGCCGCCCCAGCGCCAGGGCTCCATCGCGTCATAAGCCGCATTGCCGATCGCGGCATGCTGGCCGATGTCGAACAGGCGCTTGCCCCCATTCTGATAGGCCGAAAGGCGTGCGTGTTCGCGATAGATGTCGGCAGGGCGTTCATAGGAAAAGGCGGTTTTCCAGCCCATGCGGCGGCCGACTTCGGTGATGATCCACCAATCCGCCCTGACCTCGCCGGGGCGGGCGAAAAGCGGGCGCTGGCGGCTGATCGTGCGATCGGAGTTGGTGACGGTGCCGTCTTTCTCGCCCCAGCCCGCCGCGGGCAGCTTCACATGCGCGTAGCGGCTGGTATCGGTTTCGGAGATGCAGTCGGAGACTACGACGAAAGGACAGGCGGAAAGCGCCTCGCGGACCATAGCAGCGTCGGGCAGGCTGACCGCAGGGTTGGTCGCCATCACCCAGAGCGCCTTGATGCGACCCTCACGGATGCTGCGGAACAGGTCGACCGCTTTGAGGCCGGGTTTGGCGGCAACGGTCTTCACACCCCAGAAGCGCGCGACGCGCGCCACATTGTCGGGCGCGAAATCCATGTGCGCGGCGAGCGTGGAGGCGAGGCCGCCGACCTCGCGCCCGCCCATCGCATTGGGTTGTCCGGTGATCGAGAAGGGGGCCGCGCCGGGCCTGGCGATCCGGCCCGTCGCGAGATGGACGTTGAGGATCGCGTTGACCTGATCGGTGCCGCGCAGCGACTGGTTGATGCCCTGGCTGAACAGCGTGATCGTGCGCGGATGCGCGGCGAACAGATCGAAGAAGCGCTGGAGATCGGCGGGCGCGATATCGCAGGTCTTCGCCACCGACCAGAGGTCATTGCCCTCATCAAGCGTATCCCAGAATCCCTCGGGGACGTTGACGCTGGCGTCGATAAAGGCCTCGTCGACCAGTCCGCCGCGTCTGCAATGCGCGAGCAGCCCGTTCATCAGCGCGACGTCGGTGCCGGGCCTGAGCGCGAGGTGGAGATCGGCATCCTCGCAGGTCTCGGTCCGGCGCGGATCGATCACCACGAGCTTCGCACCGCGTGCCGCGCGGGCGGCCTGGATGCGCTGATAGACGATCGGGTGGCACCATGCGGTGTTGGAGCCGATCAGGACGAACAGGTCGGCCTGATCGAGATCCTCATAGCTGGCGGGCACAATGTCCTCGCCAAAACCGCGGATATGCCCCGCGACCGCGCTCGACATGCACAGGCGCGAATTGGTGTCGATATTCGCCGAGCCGACGAAGCCCTTCATCAGCTTGTTGGCGACGTAATAATCTTCGGTGAGCAACTGCCCTGAGACGTAGAAGGCGACGCTGTCGGGTCCGTGGCGTGCGATCGTTTCCGAAAAGCGGCGCGCGACGTGGTCCAGCGCCTTGCCCCAGCTCGCTGGCTTGCCGCCGATCTCAGGATGGAGCAGGCGCCCTTCCAGGCTGACGGTCTCACCCAGATGTGTGCCCTTTGAGCAGAGCCGGCCGGCATTGGCGGGGTGATCGGGATCACCTCTGATCTCGATCTGGCGCTCGCCCGTCCGCGTCGCAGAGATCCCGCAGCCGACACCGCAATAGGCGCAGGTGGTGCGGATTGGGTTCATCGCCGAAACTTCCGTTCGTCCCGAGCGAAGTCGAGGGACGTCAGCGCCAAACGTGTCTCGACTTCGTTCGACACGAACGGGGCTGGAAACCGAACCATTACGCCGCCTGCCTCAATGTGCTTTCACGGCAGATCATCACCCGCCCGCTCAGCACCTGCACGGGGATCGTCGGCGTGCAGCCGACATCGGCGCCCTGCGCTTCGCCCGTGGACAGCGAGATCACCCAGTTGTGCAGCGGGCAGGCGACGCTGTCGCCGTGGACGATGCCCTGGCTGAGCGGTCCCTTCTTGTGCGGGCACTTGTTGACAAGCGCATAGACGCGGTTCGCGCCGGTACGGAAGACCGCGATCTCGTCGCCGCCTTCGACAGGGACGGTGCGTGCGCCGCGCAGCGGAATGTCTTCGAGTGCGCCGACGTCGAGCCAATCACCGGTCATGTCTCTGCTCCTTCCAGCGTCTTGATCGGGCGGACTTCGGCCAAAGGCCGGTGGAGAAGATCGCGCGCGTCGCCCGCCGCACGTTCGGCCCAGGGATCATCCTGCATGAACTGCTGGCTGCACCAGAAGCGCGCGGCGAGCTCGTCGCGCAGCGCCGCATCGTCGACGAGGCGCTCCTTCACATAAGCCAGCCCGACGCGCTCGATCCAAGGCGCCGTGCGTTCCAGATAGCGCGCCTCCTCACGGTAGAGCTGGACGAAGGCGGCGGCGTAATGCATCGCCTCCTCCTCGGTCTCGACCTTGACGAGCAGATCGGTCGTGCGGACATGGATGCCGCCATTGCCGCCGATATGGAGCTCATAGCCCGAGTCCACGCAGACCACGCCGAAGTCCTTGATCGTCGCCTCCGCGCAGTTCCGCGGGCAGCCAGAGACCGCCATCTTGAACTTGTGCGGCATCCAGCTTCCCCAGAAGCCGCGCTCCAGCTTGACCCCAAGTCCCGTCGAATCCTGCGTGCCGAAACGACACCATTCGGAGCCCACGCACGTCTTCACGGTGCGCAGCGCCTTGCCATAGGCATGGCCCGAAACCATGCCTGCCGCATTCAGATCGGCCCAGACCGCGGGCAAGTCTTCCTTCTTGATCCCGAAGATGTCGAGCCGCTGGCCGCCGGTGACCTTGACCATCGGCGCGTCGTATTTCTCGACGACATCGGCGATCGCGCGGAGTTCCTGTGGGGTGGTGAGCCCGCCCCACATGCGCGGCACGACCGAATAGGTGCCGTCCTTCTGGATGTTGGCGTGCATGCGCTCGTTGACGAAGCGGCTCTGCTGATCGTCGACATAATCTCCGGGCCAGGCGCAGAGCAGGTAATAGTTGAGCGCCGGGCGGCAGGAGGAGCAGCCATCGGGCGTGCTCCAGTGCAGCTCCTGCATCACCTGCGGAATCGCCTTGAGCTCTTTCTCGAGGATGAGCTTGCGCACTTCGTCATGGCCGAAGCTGGTGCACTTGCACATCGTCTTCGTCGCACGCTCGCCCGAATAGTCGTCGCCGAGCGTGACCGCGAGCAGCGTCTCGACCAGCCCGGTGCAGGAACCGCACGACGCCGAAGCCTTTGAACATGTGCGCACCGCATCGAGCGTGCACGCGCCGCCCTCGATCGCCGCGACGACCTTGCCCTTGCTGACGCCGTTGCAGCCGCAGATTTCCGCATCGTCGGAAAGCGCCGCAACGGCAGCCTTAGGGTCCGCCGCGCCCCCTCCCTGGGCGAAAGCCTGACCGAAGATGAGCGCGTCGCGGATCTCCGCAATGTCCTCGCCCCTCTTCAGCAGGTCGAAATACCAGTTGCCGTCGGCGGTGTCGCCATAGAGCACCGCGCCGACGATGCGGTCGTCCTTGACGATCACGCGCTTGTAAACGCCGCGCGAGGCGTCGCGCAGCACGATGTCCTCGGCGCCGTCACTCCCTGAGAAATCGCCTGCCGAGAAGACGTCGAGCCCCGCAACCTTCAATTTGGTCGAGGTGACTGAGCCCTTATAGCCCGTCGGCTGTTCGGTCATCCCGTCGGCGAGCGCGCGGCACATGTCCCACAAGGGAGCGACCAGGCCATAGACCTGACCGTCATGTTCCACGCACTCGCCGACGGCGAGGATGTCGGGGTCTGATGTGACCATATGATCATCCACATGGATGCCCCGCCCGATCGAAAGCCCTGACTCTCTTGCAAGCTTCACGTTCGGGCGGATGCCCACTGCCATCACCACCAGGCTCGCCGGGATCTCGCGTCCGTCCTTGAGCCTGACTCCCTCGACCTTCCCCTCTCCAACGATTTCGGCGGTGTCCGCGCCGGTCAGTATCGTCTGCCCGCGCGCCTCGAGCGCCGATTTGAGAAGCCATCCCGCCGCTTCGTCGAGCTGGCGTTCCATCAAGGTCGACATCAGGTGAATGACGGTGACCTTCATGCCCCTGAGCGTCAGCCCGTGCGCCGCCTCAAGCCCGAGAAGGCCGCCGCCGATCACGACCGCGTCGCCACCGGCGTCGGCCGCGCGCAGCATCGCGTCGACATCGTCCATGTCGCGGAAGCTGACGACGCCGGGCAGATCCTTGCCTGGCACCGGTATGATGAAAGGATCGGAGCCGGTGCTGATTAGCAGTTTGTCATAGGATGTGAGCACGCCCGACGCCGTGGTGACCGTATTCGCCTCGCGATCGATCGCGGCGATCGCATCCCCCGCGACCAGCGTGATACCATTGTCGTCGTACCACGCGCGGTCGTTGATCACGATGTCGTCGAAGCTCTTCTCGCCGGCGAGCAGTGGCGAGAGCATGATGCGATTGTAGTTCACACGCGGTTCGGCGCCGAAGATCGTGATCCGGTAGCGGCCCGGATCGCGCGCGAGGATTTCCTCGACCGCGCGGCAGCCTGCCATGCCGTTGCCGATCACGACAAGATGCTCGCGCTTGATAGGGTGGGTCATCTCATTCCTCACAAAACATGATCGAGCTGGAGCCAGAATTTTCGGGGGCGGCGCAACCGACGGGGAGGACCTGCAAGGGAGGAAGCGCGCGCATCAGATGCGCGCTCCCTCGAGCGTCGCGCCCCAGGTCGCGCGCCACTTCTGCTTCACCAGCGTCAGGCTGGCGAGTGCGGCGAGCGCCAGTCCCGCGAAGATCAGGAAGCCCCATTGCGGGCTGCCGGTGAGCTGCTTGGCCAGGCCGAGCGAGGAGGCGAGGTAGAAACCGCCGACTCCGCCCGCAAAGCCGACCAGCCCGGTCATCACGCCAATCTCGTCGCGGAAGCGCTGCGGTACGAGCTGAAAGACCGCGCCGTTGCCCGCGCCCAGCGCCAGCATGGCGACCACGAACAGCCCCAATGCCATCGCGACGGTCGTCGGCCCGGTGCTGATCGCCGCGAGCGTGACCGCGGCAACAGCATAGACCAGCGAAAGCGTGCGGGTGCCGCCGATCCGGTCGGCAAGCGCGCCGCCCATGGGCCGGATCATCGAGCCAGCGAACACGCAGGCGGCGGTGCAATAGCCTGCAACGACGGGGGTCAGGCCGAACTGATCGGTGAAATAGATGCTCAAGCTGGCGGCGAGCCCGACAAAGCCGCCAAAGGTGACCGAATAGAAGAACATCAGCCACCACGCGTCGGCATGCTTCAACGGTGCGAGATAGGAAGCGAATGGCTTGGGCGCGGGCGCATTGGGCGCATCCTTTGCCAGCACCATATAGACGACGAAGGTGATCGCGAGCGGGATCACTGCGAGCCCGAGCACGGCGTTCCAGCCGAACAGCTTGGCGAGAATCGGCGCGAAGAGCGCGGCGAGTACGGTGCCCGAATTGCCCATGCCCGCAATGCCCAGCGCGGTCCCCTGGTGCTCCGCTGGATACCAGCGGCTCGCAAGCGGCAGCGCCACCGCGAAGCTCGCGCCGGCAAAGCCGAGGATGATGCCGAGCGCGATCGTTCCGGCAAAGCTGGTCACGCCGAACGCCCACGCGGTCCCGAGCCCGGCGATCACGATGATCTGGCCGATTGCACCGGTCATCTTGGGGCCGATGCGGTCGACCAGCAGCCCGTTGACGAGCCGCAGGATCGCGCCCGCAAGCGTCGGCACCGCGACCATGAAGCCCTTCTCGGCGGCGTTCAGGCCGAGATCCTGCGCGATGCTGGGCGCCAGCGGCCCAAGCAGCACCCACACCATGAAAGCGAGGTCGAAATAGAGAAACGCTGCGAACAATGTTGGTCGGTGGCCAGCGGCCCAGAATCCCTTGTTCATCCCAATCCTCCGCAATCCGATACGGCGGCAGCACGGTGAGGCGCGCCAGTCGTCCGGGCATGAAAAAAGCCGCCTCGAAGCGCGGTCATGTGCGGGACCGGTTCGGGCGGCGTCGTTGCCTGTCGCGAGCATCCAATGGCGGGTGTCGCGCGAGGGTGCGTCCGCCATTGGACGCTCCCTGTTATTTCGTATCCGGACTTCGTCGCCCGAATGTCAGAAAGCTGTCATGATTCGCGCTGCAGCGCAAGATGGTTTTTGCGCGGTGCAGCATTTTGCAATCAGGGGATTAGCCCTGGGCGAGATACTCCTCGGCGCGGTCCGGGTCGAAGCGACGTCCGTCGAAGAAGGTGTCGGGGCCGAGGATCAGGCGACCGCTTACCGAGCTGGCGCCCAAGGGCTGTTCGATCGCGCCTTCCACCTTGGCGCTGGCCGTCGGCAGGATCGCGTCGGTGCCCGCGAGCGCGGCACGATAGATGTCGGGACGGAACACCGCGGCCGCCGCCTCGAAACCCTGGCTGTCGAGCGGCGCGTGGTTCCAACGGACCATCTGCGAATAGAGCCACATCGCCTGGCTCCGCCACGGGAAATTGGCCGCTTCGCGGTGGAGCACGAGAAAATCCGTGATGGCCGTCGGCGCCTGGCCCTGGGCGAGCACCATGCGGTTCGAAAGCGCCCGCGCGATGAGTTCGGCGGAGCGGTCGATATAGGCAGGCTTGGCCAGGACCTTGGCCACCTCGTCACGGCGCTGGCGATCGGCGACGAGCTTGCCCGCGGCGTGCAGCGCGCGCAGCAACGCCGCCACCTCGTCGCGGCGCTCATCAAGCGTCTGGCGGCGGAAGGCGAGCAGCTTTTCGACGCCGCGGCTCCAGATTCGCGCGGTCGCAGCCACGATCACCCCGACGCCGCGCTCGACCGCGACGCTGTTCCAAGGCTCGCCGACACAGGATCCGTCAATCTCACCCACTTCGAGCGCTTCGGCCACGAAGGGGGGCGGCACCACGACGATCTCGACATCGTGATCGGGGTCGCAGCCCGAGGCGGCGAGCCAGTAGCGCAGCATGTAATTATGGCTTGAATAGCGGTGGACCACCGCAAAGCGCAGTTTGCGCCCAGCTTTGGCCTCGGCGCGGGCCACCTCGGCGAGCCGCTGTCCTGTCGCCGCCACGTCGTCCACCGCGCCTTCACCCAGCAGCGCGGCGATTCGCGGGCTCACCGTTACCGCATTGCCGTTGAGCCCAAGCATGAATGGCGCGCCGAGGGGCACCGCGGGCCGGTCGAGCCCAAGCGAGGTCGCGATTGCGAGCGGCGCGAGCAGATGCGCCGCATCGGTCTGGCCATAGATCAGCCGGTCGCGCACCGTCGCCCAGCTCGGATCCTTGACCAGTTCGATCGAAACGCCCTCGGCCTTCGCCAGCTCGAATTCGTGCGCGACGATGGGCAGAACGCTGTCGACGAGCGGCAGGAAGCCGATCCTGAAGATGCTCATGAATCCCCTCCCAGCAATGCGTCCGCGGTCACCAGCGCCTCCGCGATCTCCGCAATGCGCCGGCCACTGTCCATCGCCTGCTTCCGCAGAAGCGCGTAGGCTGCCGGCTCGTCTATCCCGCGCCGTTTCATCAGCACGGCCTTGGCCCGGTCGACGACCTTGCGATCGGCGAGCGCCGACTGCGCTTCGGCGAGTTCGGTCTGGAGCCGCGAAAACGCCTTGAAGCGCCGGACCGCCAGCTCGAGAATAGGCTTGATACGGTCCTTGCGAAGCCCGTCGACGACATAGGCTGAAATCCCTGCATCGACGGCTTCGGCAATGGAATGCTCGTCCGACTGGTCGACGAACATCGCGATGGGCCGCGCAAGCGCGCGCGACAGCGCGAAGCTTTCCTCGAGCATGTCGCGGCCCGGATTCTCCAGGTTGATGAGCACGACGTCGGGCGCGAGTCCCTCGAGCCGCGCGACGAGGCCGCGACGCTCGACGAGAATCGAAATGTCGCTAAGCCCTGCTTCGCGCAGGCCCTCCTCGATGACGGCGGCGCGCGCAGGGCTTTCGTCCACGATCGCGATCTTCAGCCCGGCCTCCTGTTGCAGTGCAACAGGCTCTATGTCCGGAGAGGCGAACGCGCAAGAATGCTTCGCGTCCGGAGGCGCTGAAGAGGAAAAATGTTCAGCCGGCCGGTTTCAGGTCGCCGAGCAGCGTCGGAATGAGTTCGGAAACCGTGGGATGGATCGGCACCGCCCATTGGAGTTCGCGATAGCCGGCGTCGAGATTCATCGTGTCGAGAATGCCGTGGATGGCCTCGTCTCCGCCCGTCCCAAGGATCGCCGCGCCCAGTATCCGCCTGGTCTCGGCATCGGTCACGACCTTCATGAAGCCCTTGGTTTCGTCCTTCTCGACCGCGCGGCCGACGCTCGTCATCGGGCGCTTCGAGACGAGCAGCGGCCGCCCCGAGCCGCGCGCCTCGGTTTCGGTCATGCCCACCCGGCCCAGCGGCGGATCGATGTAGAGCGCATAGCCGAGAATGCGGTCGCTGAGCTTGCGGTCCTCACCGTCGAGCAGATTGGCGGCGATGATCTCGAAATCATTGTACGCGGTGTGGGTAAAGGCGCCGCGGCCATTGCAGTCGCCCATCGCCCAGATCCCTCGCACGCTGGTCTGCAACCGGTCGTCGACGGTGATATAGCCGCGCGCGTCGGTTGCGACGCCTGTTTTGTCGAGGCCGAGGTCGTGCGTATTGGGCGCCCGCCCGATCGCGAGCATAACATGGCTGCCGATCACCTCCGGATCACCCGTCGTGCAGTCGACGCCAACCCCGATGCCGTTTTCGCGTTGTGCAAAGCTGATGCATTCCGCCCTGGTGCGGATCGCGATTCCCTCGTCCTCGAGAATGGCGCGGATTGCGTCGGAAACGTCCTCGTCCTCACGCGCGATCAGGCGGGGCCCCTTTTCGACGATCGTGAGCCGCGCGCCGAAGCGGCGATACATCTGTGCGAATTCGAGCCCGATATAACTGCCCCCGACGACGACCAGATGCTCGGGCAGGGTGTCGAGATCGAGGATCGACGTGTTGGTGAGATAGTCGATCTCTCCGATGCCAGGCATGTCGGGCACGTTCGCGCGCCCGCCGACATTGAGGAAGATGCGCGGCGCGGTCAGCAGTTCTTCGCCAACGCGAATCGTGTCCGCGCTCTCGAAGCGCGCATGGCCTTCGATCACGGTCAGGCCGTCCATGCCGCGCAGCCATTTCTCGACATTGGTACGCGCATTGGTACGGACGGTCTCGGCGCGTCCCTGCACACGCTTCATGTCGATCGCGATGTCGCCGATCATTACGCCGTAATCGCCGCCGCGCCGCGCGAGATACGCCGCATAGGCGCAGGCGACGAGCGCCTTGGTCGGCATGCATCCGGTGTTGACGCATGTCCCGCCGAACAGCTTGCGTTCGACCAGCGCCACCTTCATGCCTGCGCCTGTCAACCGACCCGCGAGCGGCGGGCCGGCCTGACCTGCGCCGATGATGATCGCATCGAACTGGTTGGTCATGACAGGCACCCCAGGATGACAAGCGCGCCCGCGATAGCGACCGCATCCTCGATGAGTGCTGCCGGACGGTCGCGGCCGAAGGTTGCGGCGAGCCGCGCACGCAGTGCCGCGCCGCCATAAGTTCCGATCACCGCGCCGATGACGCCCAAAGCAAGGCCCACGACAAGGACGCCGCCCGAAGCGCCGATGGCCGCCCCGCTCAGTCCGCCGAGCAGGATGCGCGCGCCGAACTGCACTGGCACCTTGCGGCTGGGGGTGGCGGGAAGTTGATCGGTCACCAGCTCGATCAGCGCGAGCACCGCGAAGACCCAGGGCGTGAAGCGCCATCCCATGAAGGCGAGCGGTGTGCCCGTCAGGTCGAGTTCTCCATATGCCGTGGCCAGGCTGACCGCGGCGGGCGCCATCATCGCGCGAAGGCCGGCGATCACGCCGATGAGTAAGGCGAAGGCATAGATCATCATGCGTCTCCTTTGTGCCGTCGGGCGATGCTGCGAGCGAAATGCGTGAAAACAACCTTTAAAAAAATTTGGGCGGCCAATGTCGACTCTGTCGGACCTCGTTCGTCGTAAGGGTAGAAGGCTGCTTGTGGTCTCGATGAATCGAAGGAGAATGGCAATGCGTGTCATGGTTATCGTCAAGGCGACCGAAGACAGCGAAGCTGGCGCCATGCCCACTACCGAGCTGGCCGACGCGATGACGAAGTTCAATGAGGAGCTCGTCAACGCGGGCGTCATGCTCACGGGCGAGGGGCTCAGGCCCTCGTCGCAGGGCAAGCGGGTCGCGTTCGACGGCACGGGACGCACCGTGATCGACGGCCCATTCGCGGAGACACGAGAGCTGGTCGCGGGCTTCTGGCTGTGGGAAGTCAAGGACATGGCCGAGGCGGTCGCGTGGGTGAAGCGTTGTCCCAATCCCATGCCCGGCCCCAGCGAGATCGAGATCCGGCCGGTCGGTGAATTGTCCGATTTCGGCGATGCGCTGACGCCCGAAATCATCGAGCGCGAAGAAAAGCTGCGCGAGCGGCTCGAACAGCGCTGAGGCCAGCCTGCCGCCCCGCTTGCCTTGTCCGGGACATTCCCGGACAAGACAGGCATGGCGGCGAGCGACACCCATCAGGCGATCGAGGCGGTTTTCCGGATCGAGCGGGCCCGGCTCATTGCGGGCCTGGCGCGAATGGTGCGGAGCGTCGACCTGGCCGAGGAACTGGCGCAGGACGCCCTGCTCATCGCGCTCGCCGAATGGCCGGAGACCGGCGTTCCGAACAAGCCCGGTGCCTGGCTGATGGCGGCGGCGAAGCGCCGCGCCATCGACGGTATCCGCCGCGACAAGATGCGCGCGCGCAAGCACGCCGAGATCGCCCGGCAACTGGACGGTGACAGCGATACCACGGTCGAGGAGATCGATGCCGCCATGGACGATGACGTCGGCGACGAGCTGCTCGGCCTGATCTTCACCGCCTGCCACCCGGTCATTTCTGCAGAGGCGCGCGCGGCGCTCACGCTGCGCCTGATCGGCGGGCTGACGACGGATGAGATCGCCCGCGCCTTCCTCGCCAGTGAGCCGGCCGTTGCCCAGCGTATCGTCCGGGCGAAGAAGACGATCGGCAATGCCGGCCTCGCCTTCGAAGTGCCGCGCGGACCCGAACGCGCGGCTCGTCTCGCCTCGGTGCTCGAGGTCATCTACCTCATCTTCAACGAAGGCTATGCGGCCACCGCCGGTGAGGATCTGATCCGTCCGTCGCTGTGCGCCGAGGCGCAGCGGCTCGGCCGCATTCTGGCGGGATTGATGCCCGACGAGCCCGAGGTGCTGGGGCTGCTCGCGCTGATGGAAATCCAGGCTTCGCGCCTGTCCGCGCGCACCGGACCGGATGGTGCCTTCGTGTCCTTGACCGAGCAGAACCGGGCCCGCTGGGACCAGTTGCTCATCCGCCGCGGGCTTGCCGCTCTGGCGCGTGCCGAGGCGCTACGCGGTGCGGACGGCTCCTATGCCCTGCAGGCCGCACTCGCCGCCTGCCATGCTCGCACCCGCCGGGCAGAAGAGACCGATTGGCCGCGGATAGCGGCGCTTTACGATCGCCTGCGCCAGGTCATGCCCTCGCCCGTGGTCGATCTCAACCGGGCTGTGGCCTATAGCATGGCCTTCGGCCCCGAGGCCGGCCTCAGGCTCGTCGATGAGATCGCCGACGTGGCGGCGCTGCGTAACTATGCGCCACTGCCCGCAGCAAGAGGTGATTTCCTGTTTCGTGCCGGCCGCCTTGCCGAAGCCAGGGCGCAGTTCGAAGCCGCGGCAGCCCTTACCCGCAACGCACGAGAGAGAGCTTTCCTTCTCGCCCGCGCGGCGGCCTGCGCCTCTTAGTCACAGCGCAAATTTGATCGCGCGCCAGCCTGCGCCAGAGCGACACCGGAGATAATTCCGTCCTCAAGGTTCAAAAGCGTAGAATTAATGGTCGGGGAGAGAGGATTCGAACCTCCGGCCCCTGCCTCCCGAATACAAGCCCTAAGGCATGAAACCGCGGAAAACAGCCATTTTAAGGTTCCGTGCACACAGAACAGAACTGAGAATAAGTGTCGATTTAGTCCCGATTCACCGGACCGGCACCGGATCATCGTCGTCACGATCCGCACCCTCGTCTATCTCAACGATTGTCGACAGCAAGCCCGCACGGGTCATACAAAATGCGAACAACCGTCGCGGTGGCGTTCAATATCGACGCGTTCGAACTCGACCGGGCTGCAAAGGGCAAGCCTCAACACATCTGCAAGGAAGTTGGAATGCCGAGACGACGCGCAACGAGCGTCTCAACAATATCCTGCAGCATCAAATGGCGCGCTTCACCGAAGCGACGAGGAAGGCCGAGCGCAAGGCCAACGAGGAAGGCAAGATCGATTCGGCACTCGACCTCGATCAATTGGTGACCATCATGGCCATCTTCTGGTCGGGAATCAGCGCGATACGCGTGGACCGGACTTTCGACCTTGAGCAATACCGCGCCGCGACCGGGGCGTTGATACAGCCTTGGCGCGGTGAAGGGCGGAAGCTGCAAGCGCCAAAGCGGCGGCAACCCCGTGTGGAAGCATAGCTTCCGGCCAGCCGTGCCCGGTTTCGTGGCTGGTAGGTGGGTTCGGAGAGCCCCGCGATCGGCTATTGATGAGTGTCCAGCACCTCACCGAGAATGGAGGCCATGCGTTCGATATGGGACGGTTCGGCAATCAACGGCGGTGAGAGGGCGATCGTATCGCCAGTCACGCGGACGAGCAGGCCTCTTTTGAAGCATTCGACAAGCACGTCATACGCGCGCTGCCCGGGTTTCTGCCAGGGGTCGAGTTCGATACCTGCCATCAAGCCAATGGTGCGGACATCGATCACGCCCGGGCGACTCTGGAACTCGTGCAGTGTGTTTTGCCAGAGGTCTGCGAGTTGCGTGACACGGGTGAGAAGCCCTTCCTCCTTGTAAATGCTAAGCGTTGCGAGCCCTGCCGCGCAGGCGGCGGGATGACCCGAGTAGGTGTAGCCGTGATAGAATTCGATTTCGGTTTCGGGACCGACGACGATCGCTTCGTGAATTTGCCGGCTCGCGAACACGGCGCCCATCGGGATCATCCCGTTGGTCAGCCCCTTGGCGGTCGTCACGATGTCCGGCTTGACGCCGAAATAGTCGACGGCGAACGGGGATCCGAGGCGGCCGAATCCTGTTACAACCTCATCGAAGATGAGCAGGATTCCATGCTCGTCGCAAATCGCGCGAAGTCGCTCCAAATACCCATGTGGCGGCAGCAGCACGCCGGTGGAGGCGGCTACCGGTTCAATGATGACGGCCGCGATCGTCTCCGCACCGTGCAGTGCGACCAGGCGCGTCAGATCGTCGGCAAGTTCCGCGCCATATCTGGGCAAGCCGCGCGTAAACGCGTTGCGCTCGAGCCAATGCGTGTGCCGCAGATGATCGGTACCGGGCAGGGACGGGAAGACCCGCCGGTTGTTCACCAGCCCGCCGACCGAAATGCCGCCGAAGCCGACGCCGTGATAGCCGCGTTCGCGCCCGATCAGGCGCGTTCGCGTTCCTTGGCCGATGGCTCGTTGATAGGCGAGGGCTATCTTCAACGCTGTGTCGACCGCCTCAGAGCCAGAATTGGTGAAAAATATCCGGTCAAGCCCGGCGTCGGGGCCCCCGGGCGCGATGCCGGCAAGCTGCTCGGCAAAATCGAAGGCGGCGGGATGCCCCATCTGGAAGCAGGGGGCATAGCCCAGAGTATTGAGCTGGTTTTCGACCGCGTGGGCAATCTCGGGCCGCCCGTGGCCGGCGTTGACGCACCACAGTCCCGCGGTTCCGTCCAGGATGCTCCGGCCGTCGTCGGAGTCGTAGAACATGCCCCGCGCAGCCGTAAGCATGCGCGGTGTTGCCTTGAACTGTCGATTTGCGGTGAAGGGCATCCAGTAATGGGCCAGATTTCGCGCATTGGCGGGCGGTTTATTCATGATGCGTCCTTGCGTCCTTGCGTCCTTGCTTCGCCTATGGAGCGCGACTAGGATTTCGTAACAAGTCTATTTCTTTGAAGAGTTAAGTCATTGTTTTCATAATGGTGAGGATGGGTTTGATGCGCTATATCGAACATGCGCAACGCGCGCGGAGAGAGACCTGATGTCGGTCGATGTTGGCAATCGGCTGCGCTATATCAGGACGCAGCGGGGCCTTTCGCAGCGCCAGCTGGCGAAACGGGTCGGGGTGACCAATTCCACGATCTCGCTGATCGAATCGAACCAGACCAATCCGTCGGTGGGAGCGCTGAAGCGCATTCTCGATGGTATTCCGATCGGCCTCGCGGAGTTTTTTTCGTTCGAGCCCGAAAAGACGGAGAAGGTGTTCTACCGCGCCGACGAATTGGTCGAGATCGGGAAGGGGCCGATTTCCTATCTTCAGATCGGCGAAAATCTGTTCGGACGGGCGTTGCAGATATTGAAGGAGCGTTATGAGCCGGGCGCGACGACCGGCCGCATCCCCATCACACATGACGGCGAGGAAGGAGGCATCATCCTTGCGGGCCGGATGGAGCTGACGGTCGACGGGCGATCCCGAATTCTGGGGCCGGGCGACGCCTATTATTTCGAGAGCCACAGGCAACACCGCTTTCGCTGTATCGGCGACGAGGCCTGCGAACTCGTAAGTGCCTGCTCGCCGCCGTCCTTCTGAGTCAAGCCGGGATGGCATGCGCCATGCCGACGCACGGCCGCGTTGCGCATGTTCTCTATTGCATAACGCGACTATATAAAATCACGAAAAAACAGATTGGTATGTCTGCGAAGTAAACGTCTTGTAAAAAATGTCGGCCGGGGTGCACTTTGCGTGCGACATCCGAGTGGCAGGAAGAATATGGGACGGAAACGGCTACGTGACCTCGGCATTTCGATCGGCGAGATGCCCGTCGGGAAATGGAACGCGATTACCGACGTCCGTCGCAGATGGATCCCGCGATTCTGCAAAAAGAGCCGCAATCAGCCCGGCAATGGGCCCGCGCGCAAGGCGGCCTTCAGACCGCGCTTACTCTCAACCTGGGAAGCGGGGAACATCAAGCTATCGTGAACGGGAAGGGAAGGAATGCCTTTCTGCCTCAGGTCCAACATAACAATCCTGTGAACCGCCATTTGAGTCAATAGTTGTTACTCATATGTCAGAATGTGCATGAACATGCAGGGCAAATGATGCAAGGCACGCCTGACCGGATAATTTCGTCGAGGCGCCGATCCTCTTGATACACAACGCCCGGCATCCTCGTCTTCGGTCCGATGATCCCCGTCACTGATCCACTCCCATTTTCGTCCTTAGATAGCTCATGAAACGAAGCTTCCGTATGATCGAAGGCCATTTTCCATGCGAGCATTTCAGATACCGTCATTTGAGTCAATAAATTTTACCTTTGTGTCAGAATGTGCATGGACATGCCGGGCAAGTGATGCCATCATGATGGCCATTTCCAACAAGTGATGCGATGGCAATGGAGGTATAATGAGCCTTGGTCACCGATCCGAAGGATCTGTCGCAACGACGACGGCCGGCTTGCGCGGCACGATCTGGAACCCCGATCTTCTTCCTGGCGATCGCAGATGGATCCAGCGATTCTGCGAAAATACGCCAGCACCGCTCGTTTCGGAAAAAGCGGCGAATGAAGGATCGCTCGGCGGGCCGGGCGGCACGACAATGGCAATTGTTCGTCTGAACCGCGCAGTCATCGAGGCTGTGAGGTAACAGGGAGATTTTCGATATGAAGCTGGCGATCGTGGACGACGATGCGGGGGATGCGGCGCATGCAAGCAGGATGCTGCGTGAAGCAGGACATGCCATTGAGAGCTTCAGTTCGATTGAAGAATTCAAGCGCCATGTTCGTCGCGACACGTTTGATCTTGCAGTTCTCGATTGGAATATGCCCGAAATGAGCGGAATCGAGCTGCTCACTTGGATTCGGGAGGTCGGCGCACCGGAATTGCCGGTAATCATAGTGACGGCGCGTACCGAGACACAGGACGTCACCATGGCATTGGACGCAGGCGCCGACGATTATGTGACGAAGCCGCTGGCGGGTCCGATCCTGCTCTCGCGGATAAAGGCTGTCGCGCGCAGAACCGTGGCCAAACCCAAAGTGAACGACATTTTATGTGTGAAGGACATTGTGTTGCATGCGGCTTCGGGCAAAGCCCGATTGGCGGCTGACGAGATCCTGCTCACGGCTAAGGAGTTCGAACTGGCGGCCATATTGCTGACCAATCTCGGGCGGGCGTTGTCGCGCAGATATCTTCTAGAAACCATTTGGGGAGCAAATCCCAATGTATTCACGCGTACTGTGGACGCACATATTTCAAAGGTGAGAACCAAGCTTTGCCTACGCCCTGAATGGGGCTTCGCGCTGAGGACGATCTACGGTTATGGCTATCGACTGGAGTCGATCGAAGAAGAGCCCGTCTTGGTCTCATGCGTAACGAGCTAGACGCCTGACGAGGACGATTGCGGCGGCGGCGTGGAGGAAGGCGGTGGCAGAATGGATTGTTCGCTCGAAATCCTTGGCGAGGCGGCGGTTTCGGTTGCTCCAGGCGAAGGTGCGCTCGACGACCCAGCGACGCGGCTGGACGGCGAATCCCGTCTGTTCGAGGAACTTGCGGACGATCTCAATGCCGATCGAGGTGGCGTTGTGGGCGCAGTGGCTGTCGTAGCCGCTGTCGCGAGGCGACGTACTACAACTGGCGCAAGAAGTATGCTGGGTTGATGCCGTCGGAGATGAAGCGGTTGTCCTGGCTCGATCCGGCTCGATCCGGGCAGCGAGTTTATCTCCCGCGAGCTGGATCTGTGGGCCTACATGAAAGGCGTGACGCTCGACTTCTCCCGGCCTGGCAAGCCGACGGACAATGCGTTCATCGAAAGCTTCAACGGCAAGTTCCGGGCGGAGTGCCTGAACGCGCACTGATTCATGAGCCTGGATGACGCGGTCCGAAAATGCGAGTCTTGGCGTAGAGACTACAACGAAGTACGACCGCATAGCGCGATCGGCAACAACCCGCCGATATCGCTCATGTTGGCATCAGCGGCACATGGCCCGCCCTGATGTCGGCACGCTGGAAAGCCTCCAGCCAGGTGGCCGCGGATCGGGTGCAGCTCAGAAGGAGCGAGGCTCTACCCCTGACTGGTAACAATCAGGGGAGCACGTCAGTCGATTTTCGGCGGCTCTTTGTTCGAATTAAACGCGACTTGTCCTGATTGGGTTCTTGCCCAGACCAACTCCCAGGACCACAATCGACATTGGTTCGCTCCTTTGCCGTTTTCCCCATCATCATATCCGATGCTGGGGAAGGGGGCGGGCCATACGTTTTGAGGATGTCCAGATTCCGGAGTTTTCACGCCTCTGCTCACTCTCGCGTCCGCATTCCGGCTGTAACGGTCAGTAAGGCTGTTCGCCAATGACGTTACCGCTCTCGGCGTAACGGCAGACAAGATATTCGTCTTGGCCGTCGTCGGCGATGGCGCAGCCGATCCGTTCAGTTCTGCGCCAGACGATCTGCGTGTAGTGGCCAACATCTTCGACGTCCCCGGTTCGACTGTTGTCCGGGAAGCTTCCCCTTACGAAGACCTCCTTTTCGGCGATCCAGTGCCCGACCATGGTCGCAGGACTGAACGCACCTTTCGTCCCCATCCACAGATTCTCGCCCTGCGCATCAGGGTCGTCGGACATCTCTTCGAAATGTTCAAAAGTGCGAGTCGTTGCGAGATGCTCGGCCCATTGCTCCGCGTCCGCGGCAAGTTCGTCGTCCCAACGCAAGGGAGGAATGCCGAGCGAGAGACGCTCGCGGTTATGGATTTTAAAGATCAGACTTTGTGCTTGCGGCGCCGCGGCGCCAACAAGCATCAATCCAAACGGCGCTACTAGTGTAGCCTTCCATATCCTGTGCACTTTATAGTCCCGTAGTGTACGTTAGGCAGCGATATTTAAGAAATTTTTTCATCCACGAATGTGATTCAATGTAAAAATTGCAAACTGTTCTGATACTCAACTGAAAATTCTACATTTTTGTAAGCAATCCTGGATTGGGCGCCGCTGCTTTTGCGGCGCAGCCTCTTGGCGGACGTCGTGCGAGCGGGAAGGGGCATGCGAATTGCGTGAGCGCATAGAGGTCATGATCAACATGCTCGCCGGGAAGGAGTGCCCCACCTCACGCGGGAGCGCATGGGTCCACTGCTTGGAGGGGGCAGCGTGTTGATCAGAAAAAACAATCGTACCCTCACGAAATTCACAATTGTCATTTAATGCAAAAAATGAGGCCGCGCCCTATTATCGGCTCATCAAGCGCGTTAATTAGACAATAGATTCGCCGGCAATGTAGTAAAATACAAAAACTCACTCAGCGATTCTCGACAAATACTTGGATAATCTATATATACTTATTCGAATTAAATGCGCGCTCTTACGATATATGCTTATTCTAATGAAATGCGCGCTCTTGCGTCGCAGATTTATAGAGTCCTAATAAAGGTTGGTAGCATTCGCTGTTTTGCATTTGCGACCTCTGCGCTTGAGATGCGCGCAGTGCCGCAGCGCCTTGCCGTGTTTGGCTCTTGCTGCGGTTAGCACCATCTTGCAGGGTGGAGCCGTGCGGGCTGGCGTGCAGCCGGACGCCAGCCCGGCCGCGGCCGTGCGGCAGGCGCGCCTAGCAATGTCGAGCATTTTTGGTTCTGTCACTTTGCCTGTGGCAACCAACGCCCTTGTATCCAAATGGCGCGCGATAAGCGGCCGGCGATTGGAGCGGGCGCCGTGGGATGCGCTCGTCGTGCGCGTTCGCCCGCTGGAACGGGACCAGCAAATCCCGTATCGTTAACATGTGGGTCAATCAGCAAGCCGCATTTGCCGACGACTCGAAGCTGCATCCCGGTGCCGATCTTTGGGCGTCGGCGGAGACCACGCTAGGGCAAAAGCGCGGCGACTGCGAGGATTATGCGATCGCCAAGCGCGCCCTGATCCTCGCATTGGGCATGGCCGATAGCGACATGTATCTAGTCATCGCGCGCGACCTCGTCCGTAGGGTGGATCACGCCGTATTGGTAGTGCCGTCATCATCGGGATATGTGGTCATGGACAACGGCACGGATCTACTGCTCGCGGCGGAACGCGCCGCGGATTACCGGCCGATTTTCAACTTCGCCGGCGACCGCGCCTGGATACATGGGCGCGGCACCGATCGCCGTCTCGCCGCCACGGGCCGCTCGAGCTCGCCGGGTCGAGTGGTGGAGGTTATTGGCGATTGATGGATTAGCGTCCGGCCGAAATGGACGCGGCCGCGCTAATATGCGCATGTGGAGTACTTTGGCACGGCTGTCACATGATATTTGCGATTCTCGACGATGATACCAACGATGCGGCTTTTGTAAGCGGGATGGTGCGCAAAGCCGGACATGGCGTCGAAATGTTTGGCTCCATCGACGATTCAGAAAGAAGCTTCGCCTCGACACGTTCGATCTCGCGATACTTTATTGGAACATGCCCGGGATGAGCGGAGTCGAGCTGCTGGGCTGGCGGAAGGCTGGCGCTGCGCTCGGATTGCTGTTGATCATGGTGACGGCGCGCACCGAGACCCCGTAGATTGCGATGGCATTGGACGCTGGCGCAGACGACTATGTCACCAGGCGCTCACGCAGCGCGCGCCGCTAATGCAGCGAAATTAAGCTGTGTACCGAGCATTCCTAATTGGGCCTTTCAAGCGTGCGGTGAACTTCCCGCATGACCTGGTGCGCGTCGTTGGAGCGCCGGCACGGGCGTAGCGGTCTGGAACTTGCAAGAACCGGACGCGATGGCCGGGATGGTATCGCCCTGAAGAAGAGCGTCCCTGACCCAAGTGAAAAATGGACACCGGGACACTCAATGTCCGTCGCGTCCCAAGGCTGACGCTACCGAAGAGGTCGCGGCAAACCCTTAGCGATTGAGGCGCTTGTTAAGTGAACGAGAAGCCCTGAAATGGACGGCGCGCCTGGGCCCGAGCTCGACCGGGCTGCCGGTGCGTGGGTTGCGGGCGGTTCGCGCTTCTCGATCACGGCACGAGAAGGAACCAAGCCCGCGAAGCTCTATGCGGCGGCGCTCGACGAGCGCCCTGCCCATTGCGGAAAAAACCAGCGCTACAATTCGTTCGGCTTCCCTCGTCGTCAGATGTGGGTTATCGGCTGCGACAAGATCAGCGACCTCGGACCGGGTCATGACAAGCCTCTGAAAATTGATGGAACAAGCCCCTTCCATCCTTCGGATCAGCGGCATCCGTCACGTCAACAATTGTAAAATAGCATGTGACGTGCGCGAAGACCTCCGCCTTGCAGACGGTATTCGTCCTGCATAGGGGATGGCGCGCCGCCAGCGTGCAGCACAGCTCAAGGGCGGTGATGTGAAGTCAGCGAAGAGTCTGGCCCGTTACCAAAGCCACCAAGCATTTGCGAGAAACACCTTCCTTGGTACATAGATGTTGTCGGGGGCGTCCACCTATTCAGACGACGGAGCCAGAGTGGCGCTCATGGCGCTTGTTCAAGCGGACAGCGGGTCAAATCATGATTGTAAAATCGTGGAAAGTTAACCCTACGAACGCGGAATGCTCTCGCTGCACATGCTATGTCGAGGAATGGGACCAACGCTATCGCATCGGGCGCCTATCTGTGGAAGATCAGATCGAGCTTGGAACATGGGACAGTGGGGCGCTTGCCGCCTTCCATACGCCGCACCCTCGGCTGACCGGACATAGGCATAGAGCGTCGGCTTGGAAATGCCGAGCATCGAACAGATCTTCGCGATGGGCATGGTGTTTTCGTGATAAAGCCTTACGGCGAGGTCGCGCTTATCCTTGTCCAGCGCTGGCGGCCTGCTTCCGTTCTTACCTCGTGAGCGTGCTGCCGCCAACCCAGCCTGGGTCCGTTCGCGGATCAAGTTGCGCTCGAACTCGGCCAACGCGCCGAACAGGTGAAAGGTGAGTTTGCCCGATGTGGTGGTCGTGTCGATCGCCTCGTGCAGGCTCAACAACCCGACCTTTTCCTCTTCGAGGTAGGTCATCCATCCGATCAGGTCACGCAGCGAGCGACCAAGACGATCGAGCCGCCAGATCACCAACGTGTCGCCAGCCCGGAGCTGTTCCTTCATCTTCTCCAACCCCGGCCTGGCTGAGACCGCTGCAGACGCCTGGTCCGTGATGACCTTCGCGCACCCGGCAGCCTTCAATGCGTCCCGCTGAAGATCAAGGCTCTGCTCGAGAGTCGAGACGCGCGCATATCCGATCTTCACGTCTGCAGCCGGTCAACAGTGGATTGGTGTGAATTTTGGAAAGAAACTCGTCATCGAAAACTTCAACTTGTCCTAGTTTTTTACTGGATATTTTACCGGCGAGCTGCCGATATTGTGACCGCTCATGCTAAATGGCGGGATTGTAGTCGTGTTATTTGTCACTGAGGCGCAGAACGTCACGTTGTAGCGAACGCAGACGGTCCGCAGCATGGCCGCGCGAACCTGCGTTATAGAAGCGATTGCCGATAGTGAATGGCGGTTGATCGAGCCATATTTGCCGCCGCCCCGCGAGCGCGTTCGGCGCGGCGTTGGTCGATGCGCGGGATCATCTAGGCGATCTTCTATGTGCGGCGAGCCGGGTGCTCATGGCGGCTTGTGCCCTACAGTTTTCCGGCGCCGCGCACAGTCTATCGCTGATTCTGCGAACTGCGCAGCAACGGCATGTTCGGAACCCTGAACCATCATTGGGTCCAATTCGATCGCGTTCGCGCCGGGCGGGAGCCTGCGCCATCGGCGGCTGTGATCGACAGCCAGAGCATGAAGACGACCGAGGCTGGTGGACCAGGCGGTTATGACGCCGGCAAAAAGGTGATGGGGCGCAAGCGCCACGCCATGGTCGATACTGATGGACGGGCGCTTGAACTGCTTGTCCATGACGCCGATGTGCAGCACCGGGACGGCGCAGTTCGCTGCTCAAGCAGTCCCGGCACGGCACGCATTCGTCGCGCGCCTTCGCATCGTCGAGCGTCACCACCAAGTCCGCATAGCCCTCGCCATACCAGCAGTGCGTGCTCGCGTCCTGATGGATCTTCATCCCCCGCATCGGCTTGCGCGGGCGCGTGAGACGGCGCGTTCAGCCACGCTTGACGGGCGTCACCAGGCCTGCTCGCAACAGCGCCAGCCGCGTCCAGCTATAGCCCCGGTGCAGGCTGTGATCGCGCCGCGCCAGCTCGTGGAAATGACGTATGTTGAAGCCCGCATATCGATTCCGCTACAGCTGCGTGAGCTCCTCGACTTCCGTATCCGCCGCCCGATGTCGCGATACTCGCCCCACCCGGCGATCCAGCAAGCCATCGACCCCGTCCTCATCATACCGGTCGCGCAGCCGTAGAAAATGACGCGGGCTGCAGCTCGCCACATCCGCACAACTCAGTCGTCCAGCCTCAACCTCATGGTAAAGCTCCTCAAATCGCTCCATCCGTATCGCCTCCGTCAATACCCGATTGCGCCGCATCTGGTGCCTCCCTTCGTTCGGAGATCATCCAGACACCCAAATCGGACATATGACGCGTCAACTCATGGGACATACCTTGTGCGCACGACACATCTTTATAAATAGGTTGTTCAACCAAACTATAATCGTTAAACTGATGGCAGCGAAAAGGTGGCGACCGGTTCGGTCAGGCGCGCGCTTCGGCGGGCCAGATTGGCGAGCCGCAAGAAGATATTGCCTTTGCGAGAGGGGATTGGAATGCCGTTGCTAACTCACGCGGTTCGTGATTTTCGAGCCGAGCAGATGAACGCTTTCATGGATGCGCGAGGGCTCGATGCCCTCATATTCACGTCGGCGCATTTCTTCGAGTTCGCGACCAACTTTCCGACCGACGTCGAGCCGTGGGAGCGTCCGATCATGCTGGTCGTTCCGCGAAACGGCAAGCCCGTCGGATTTCTGAATGAGCTTTCCCAGAACCTGTTCCGTTTCCAGAAGGAGCAGGGGCGGATCTGGATCGACGAAGTAAGCTTCTATGCGGAGCATCCCGTTGGTCAGCGCATGCCGGTGCGTTCACATTTGCCGGAAGTGGCGAACGAAATCATGCGGTCGGCGGGACTCGCGGGTGCCCGTGTTGGCGTAGACGGCGTCCCCGGATTTCTTCGCGCCGCGGGTGCTAACCTGTCGGGGCTCATCTTCCTCCCCAGCGCCGAGGAGCTTCGGTCGCTTCGGTGGGTGAAGCATGAAGAGGAGATCGAAGTCATGCGGGCGGCGTGCGAGCTGTCGGACTGGCTTCAGGAGCGGTACCGCGAGAACATCCGCCCTGGCCGGCTGGTTCAGGAACTCGACATGCAGATGACGAGTCTCTTCTTGGAAGAGGGCGCGCTCCGTTTCCCGGGCGAAAATCTCGAAATGCTCGAATGTTTTACCCTCAGCGGCCCCGCCTCGGCATCGCCGCATGGCAATGGCGCAAGATGCGGGTACAGGATCCAGGAAGGAGATGTGCTCGTGAACATCATCGTCCCGCGCCTCAATGGGCTGGTCATTGAAAATGAACGGACATGGTTTGCAGGCAAGCCTTCGGACGATCAAAGGCGCTACTATGAGATCGCGCGCGAAGCCAATGAGGCTGCAGCGCATGCGGCGGTAACCGGGCAGCCGGTCAAGGCGATCGACAAGGCCGCTCTGCGAGTGTTCGAACGGGCTGGCTGCGCCGACCTGGTTTGCCATCGCACCGGGCACGGAATGGGCATTCTCGGCCATGAATTTCCCGATGACATGGCATTCAACGAGCGGCCGCTTCTGACGAACGAAGTCTATTCGGCGGAGCCTGGCATCTATGTTTACGGGCTGGGCGGTTTCCGGCTCGACGACACGGTCGTCGTCGGCCCGGAGCCGCGGATTCTCACGAAGGCTTCGCGCAGGATCGAAGATCAGATTGTCCTCTAACGCGGCCCCGGGGGGCGTTTGACGCAAAATCGCAAGGCGGCGAGCGCCTAGGACAGCCGGGCTGGAGCATTTTTGTTCATATCACAGCGTGTTCGCGCCGTCGTTTCTGGAGAGAATAGAGATGTTGAATTTACCGCGGCCCTATCTGCTTTTTTGGCCGATGCTCACTTTCCCGAACTTGCCAAGACAGCATATGGCCTCCGCGATTGGGCGGGTGAGCATTGAGTCGGCGAATTTGCTTGCACCGGCGCGAGGGTGACCGCGGGGCTGCCGCAGTTTACGCCGGCCGAAGCCAGCGCCAGGGGAGCGAAGGCGATGGTCATCGGGGTCGCAAGCCCGGGTGGCCGGATCGGCCCCAGCTGGATACCGCCCTGAGATCCTGTCCCGGTCGCGTGGCGCGGCACGCGCGTTGAAGATCGGCAGCCGTCGGACCGACCGCGAGACTAAGGATCCGGCCGGTTCAGGGCACGCGCTTTGTCCGACGGCCGCTTCCAAGTCCGTACTCGCGGCGGCGGCCCAACTTTCAACTGTCTGTGAGCTGCCATCGGCGACGACTGTCGCCGATGGCAGGGCATGGTCAGTCGTGCTGCTGTTGCGCTACCGCATAGGCCGTATTTAGCGTCATAGCGAACAACTGCTCGCGCGGGTAGCGCAAGGCTGTGTCTGTTTCGTCGATGGAAACATTTCGTGTAACGCAGGTCGTGACCACGACTTTTGCTGCAGCATCGATCCAGGTCGATGTGACATAGGAGAAGGTGGAACCCGGATGGCCCCAAACCTCCTGCCCCGCCCATGCCCTTCGTTCCACGCCGAGGCCGTACTCCGTGCCGAAGGAGAGCGAGAAATAGGGTTTGTCGCAATGTTTTGCGGTCTGCCGCGTCAGGTCCGACAGATTGATCCCAATATTGCTGTCGGGCTTGATTAGGGCGCCGAATAGATCGAGCATGTCATCGACGTTCGAAACGCCGTCGCCCGCGCCGTAGGCCCAGCTGAGACACTCCGAACTGTCGATGGGCTCGGATTTCACGGGTGACTGGATATAGCCGCGCATCATTCGATCAGTCGGTGCGCCCCCGCCAAACCACGTGTTCTTGAGCTGGAGCGGGTCGAGTATGAGGCGACGGATTACATCGCCATAACGCTCGCCAGTAACGGCTTCGATCGCGAGTGCGGCAACGACCCAGCCGGTATTGGAATAGTCGAACCGGTCGCCGGGTTCGAAGATCTGCCCTTGCGGAAGCGCCATCGCGACAAGGTCGCGCGGGGCGTATGTGATGTGCGGATCGAGCTGACGCTGGACAAAGGCGGACGTAAATTCACCCAGCCCGCTTGCGTTCATCAGCAAGTGGCGAATTGTAATGCGCCGGTCGATCGGAAGGTCGACATGATCGAGCACCGCATCATCAAGGCTGACCGCCCCTGACCGCTCGAGGAGGAGGAGTGTCATGGCAACGGCGGTCTTGCTCTGGCTGCCAATCTGGAAAAGATGATCCTTCTTGACCGGCGTTGTGCCGTGACGATCGGCGTGCCCGGCGGTCACATAGATCCGCTCGGAGCCCGGCAGATCGATCCCGATTGAAACCCCGACATTTTTCAGGACATCAACATGGTAATTGGCGAGATTGTTAAGGCGCTGGACAGCGTCTTCGCCAACATTCGGTCTGGATATCAGTGAAGCGGTCATCCACGACACTCCTGCGCATACAATTTCCAGATTCGGGCGGTGTCCGCCGGCCTGTATTCCAGCGGAAAATTCTTCGGATGCCGCAGTCCAGCGAGTCTGGAGACGAAATAGTCCCAGACGCGCCTTTGGGTGTAAGCGTCAGTCAAAAGAACACCGTGACCTGCGTTGGGTACAATCAGAAGATCGAAATCCCGATTGGCCTGAACGAGCGCGTTGGCGAGGGACAGCGTATGTCCAACATGAACATTCTCATCCATGTCGCCGGAAACAAGCAGAAGATCGCCCTGAAGTTTCTTTGCGGCTGACTGGTTGCTTTGCGCTTCCCAACTGCTTTCGGAGCCAGGGCCACCATATTTGCTAAGCCAGAGCTGCGCATAGGCGCGGGAATCGTGATTGCCGCAGACCGACACGCCGACCTTGAACATGTCGGGATAATCGAAGAGCGCGCGGGCCGTGGCATAGCCCCCGCCCGATTGCCCGATCATCCCGACGCGGCTGCGATCCATGAAGGCATTGCGCTTGCATAGTTGCTCGATGACCGCCACGTGATCGGCGAGCTGAGGTTCGAGCAAGTGGCCATAACCAGCGTGGTGAAATGCTCTGGAGCGAAGCGGCACGCTGCGCGAATCCAGCATGAGAACGACGAACCCCAATTCAGCGAGCATGCGCGCCTGACTGGCGAAAATGGTTTCGAAGTGGCGCGGGGCATAGGCGATTTGGGGGCCAGGATAGATGTAATCGATGATGGGGTAGTGCTGCCCTTCCTCGAAATCCGTCGGCAGGAACATCGTGCCGTAGAGCATGGTCTCGTTGTCTGCGGCGAGTGCCTTGAAGGGGCGGGGTGGAGTCCACTCGCCAAACAGCTCTGTATCGACGCTGGCGAGCGCCAGGCGAGCATTGCCTTCCAGATCCAGGATGTCGATGCGCGAGCCCTGGTCGATCCGCGATAGTTTGCGGACGACATATCGCCCGTCGGCTGAAGCGCCCGTGCGGGCATAAGATGGGTGAAAGGGTTTCTCCTGATCATGTCCCGACAGAGAGCGGGGCGAGATCATGACATCGCAGCTGTCGGCAATAACGACCCGCAGATCGCTGCCATCGAAATTGACCGAACAGAGGCGCCGATTTCCAGGATCCGTTTCCATGTCCATGCAGCCGGCGAGAAAGAGAATGCGCCGTTTGCCTTCATCGACGTGGATGATGTCACGTACGATCCAGTCGCCCTGGGTGATCTGGTTCTTGAGGGCTCCAGTGGCCGCGTCATACAGATAGAGATGTCCCCAGCCATCGCGCTGCGAATACCAGATCAACTCGTTGGATGAGGCCAGCGGACGCACATTGATCTGGGCAGCGACCAGCGCATGAAGATCCAGATAGCCCTGCTCGGCCTTTTCGCTCACAACGATGCGACTCTTGCCTGTATCGAGGTTCAATTCGACCAGATCTGTCTCGGTCTGGTAGATATTCGATCGTATAAAGTAGCAGGTGGCACCATCATCACCGAACCAGGCGAGGCGCATTGCGATCGGGCTGAATGCAAAGACAATTGCGGGAAAATCGGTCGCCTCGACGATGCGCCCGGTGGGGATATGGATGGCGACAAAGGTCGCGATCGGAGAAGGGTCTCCCATTGTCGCGTACTTGTACGTGTGGAGCACCGGGCGAAGACTGTCGGGCGATGCATGCTGGACAAGAGGAAGGTCGGGAACTTCCCTGTCATCGATGCGATGGGTCAGCAGCCATTGGGAGTCGGGCGACCAGATAGCCACTGGCACCGGGTGCTTTCGATAGGACACCATTCCGAGGCAGCACTCGGATTGTTGACCATAAGCGAGATATGGCGCGCCATCGTTCGTCAATTCCCTGGTTTCGCCGGTCACACGATCACGCAACCAGAGGTCATTTCCCTGGACGAAACAGGCAAATTGTCCGTCGGGCGAGAACAACTCCGGATCGGTAGAAAGCGGTTCAGCCGACGAAGCGGATTTGGTCGCAATATCGAGGCGGAAGGCCGTTCCGTTTAGCGTGACGACCAGCTGACTGTCGTTGGGCATGTCGTACTCGGCATCGGCAAACGCTGCGACTTCGATGGGCGCCTCGGAATGTTTGGTGAGCTCGATCGCCAGTTGTTCCAAGGGCATGATCGGCCCGGCCGATCCGCTCGACATGTCTGCAATCATCGGCGTTGAAATCACTCGATCCAAATCCGCGTCGAAATGCTCTGAGCTGTAGAAAAAGCGCTGATTATCGATCCAATAGCCGGACAGGTTATTATTGGGCGTCAGCCTTGTGCTTCGCATGGCATCACGATTTGCAGCGCGTTCATAGCGCAGGGTCATCGCAGTGATTTCAGCGTCGATCTTGTTCATCATACTATCCTTCAAAAATCCGCTCCAGGCGCTCAGGCAAATAGTTCACGGTTGCGTGTGAATGGCGTAATGGAGAGACGGGTGTTTGAGCAGCGCTTGAAGGTCCTGCGGGTTCGGCGCGCCGTCGGACGCGTCATCCGATTGCTCTGACCAGCGCCTGGGCTTAGGGCTATCGGCTGAGGGGCGGCCGCTGCGCCTGGCACAGTCGCCGCGAACCCGCAGCCAACATATCTCGATAGGCTCGCAAGCGAAGTCATTGGTAATCCGTCTCCATATCGTGACTCGTTTATTTGGTTGGTCACTAAGTCTATATTAAAAGCCCTATGGGATACGATGTCTACCCCTGTTATGGGTGCGCTAGGCAATAAGGGGCACAAAATGCGCAAGGTCGATGAAGCGAACACCGAAGCCAAGAGAACCACGATTCTGCGCGCGGCGATCCGGTGCTTCAACAAGTTCGGCCTTCAGAATGCCAGCATCCAGGACATTTGCAGGGAAGCCGGCATGCGCTCCGGCCACCTATATTACTATTACCCAAGCAAGGATGCGATAATCGAAGAAATGTGCCTCATGGGCACCGAGGAGCTGGTCGACAGGATCGACCACATGCTTGACACCCGGGACATCGTTTCGGCCGTTGTAGATATTCACCAGGAAGCGGAGGAGGGGCGCCAGAAATGGGAGATCACGCCAGCGCTAAGACTTGAGCTCGCCGCGGAAACGACGCGAAACGAGCGGTTGCGTGACATCGATGAAGATCAGACGGCACGGTTTGCCGAGGCCGCCAGGAGAGCGGTTTCGAGGGCAAGGGAAGAGGGCAAGCTCAATTCCAAGCTGGATCCTGCCCATTTTGTCGACATCGTGATGCTGCTTTGGTTTGGGATCGGCTGGCGGCGGATCGAACGGGACTTTGATCTCGAGCGGTACCGTGAGGCGTTCGCGCTGCTGTTCGAGCCATGGCTCCTGGAACCGAAGAAGCTCGCGAAGTCCAAAAAGACCACGCGAGCGAAGGCGTAGTCCGCCGGGCGCGGACGGCGCCGGTCGTCGATGGGGGCGGCTTCTGACGAGCCGCCAATTGTCGAAGCCGGAAGTTCACACCAAGCTACGCATGCTTTCGCAGGGCGTCTCCGAGTATCTGGACGATCTGCTCGATATGAGCGGGCGCGACGATCAGCGCCGGGGACAGTGCGATCGTATCTCCAGTGACCCTGATCAGCAGCCCCTTTTCAAAGCAATCGACAAACACGTCGTATGCGCGCTGCCCAGGCGCTTACGGGCGCGGCTCAAGTTCAATGCCGGCTACGAGACCGATTGCGCGCACATCAATCACGTTCGGAAGACTAGCGAAGTCGTGCATGGCCTCTTCGGCGAGTTTGCGCGCGAGAGCGGCATACCGAGAACAACATCAATCTACCGGCTGATTCGGCGGCTGAGCTGCACAGCATGCGGCGGACGGCCTGTTGCCGACGTGACGCGCTATCGCGGCGGGAATTGAGCGCGCGTCAGCGCTGGCGATCGGAGCCGCGATCCTTTGGCGGGTCACGATCTTGCGCGGGCGTCTCGGGGCGCCCGCGCTCGATTTTCGGGGAGGGCAGGCCGTGGCGCTGGAGGATGGGCTCGAGCCGCTGCTGTTCGCTTCGAACATAAGCCGCCTCACGCTCCGATAATGGGCGCGCGCGTTCGCGCTCGAGGATCTCACGCGCTCGAAGCTCGTTTGCTCGAGCTGGGCCGCTCAGGTCGAACCGGTGAACCAGCTCGCCGCCGCGCTTGTAGATCGAGAGGCTGTCGGCAAACCGCTTGTCCTGTATCCGGTCCAACGTGCCGGGCATGCCGGTTAGCAATGCCTTGCGCGCCTCTGGCGTGGTCATACGCCCGCCGCCCCGGCTTTCCTTCTGTGCTGCATAGCGCTGAAGCATGCCCAGGGCGGACAATTCGGATTGATGGCGAGGGCGCGAGCGTCGGTCGCGAAGCCCGCTTCGCGAAACTGCGTCAATGTCCGCTCCACGGTATCCGGGCTTCGCATCGTGCCCTCGACAAGGACATTGACGCGCCGCGCGGCAGCGTCGGCGATGGCTTTCTCGACCAGGCGGCCAGAATCGCGGTCGGTGTAGAAAGCCGCGGTCCGATCGTCGGCGCGCTGCAGGGCCTTATAGTGGGGGAGATAGACGCGCAGATCGTCACCGAATGATCTTCACGATTCCGCCCTTATCGGCGAATTCGCGCGCGGCCAGGTTCTGCATCGGTGTTTTTCCGGCTCCCGGCTGCCCGCCCAGCACGATCGCGGTTGGACGCTCGACGCTATGGGCCACCTTGAAGAGTTCGGGCGCTACTTCGGTTTCGTAGATGCGCTGCAGAATGTCGGGCGATAGGCTATATCGCTCGGGATCACGATCCATCGGCGAACTATGCGGCAGCGGTTAGGGCCTCGGCAGCATCCCGCGCGCGAACGATCGCGCTGTATTCGGTCAGCACTTGTCGCACGCTGACGTCATCCGTGACGTCGAGCGCGTCAGAAACATCGCGAGCCTGCGATGAGCGCATGCGAAGCAGGGCAACTCGCCGCTGATCGGGTACTTGGCGGTTTTGCTCCGCAAAGATCTGTTCGCTGTAACCGGCGATGACATCATTGACGGCCTCAAGAGCCGCTTCGTAAGCGATAGCCTGATCTTGCGTCCAAAGAGGACCGGTTGTTGCGGCGCTGGTCATGTCGAAACCTATAGCGTCTGCCGATGAACGAAGAAAGAACGGCGCAGCGGCGAAAAAGTGACCGGGGCCGCGCGAGCGCGGACCCGGCCAGGTTTTGCACGTATGTCATGGCGACCACGGCCACGACCTCGGAAACTCTCAGCTGCCGCGCTGCAACTCCCATAGCGCGGCCATGTCGCCTTTGCGCCCCAACGCATCAGGGTAAACGGTCGCCTCTTGGGCGAGATAGGCCCTGATGACCAACACATCCTCCGATATCACCGCATCGCAGTTGCCCAGGTGCAGCTCCGGAAAATGGCAGTTGTTGTCGCCGTTCCACCACTAGATCAGGAAATCGGCGACCCGCTTGGACTGGCCGGTGTCGCCGTGCGCGATACCGCCGCGATCACCAAGCGGAGCGAAGCGGAGACGGCCTGGCCCTTGTGCAGAGGGGGGCAGCGCCCCTTTCCAACCGCGCCGCGCATGCGGCGCCGACAAGTCCGTAGTCGCGCGCTGACTAGCGCGTGGCCGCCTTCAGGCTGGCAATGGCGTGGTCGAGATTGCCGATCATTCGTTGACGTTCGTGATCGGGAATATTGGGGGCATCGGCGAGGATGCGTTCGATTAACGCGATCGTGGCACCGGCATCGCCGTTCATGAACGTGGTGGCGGCAAGCTGATCCTGCGCGCCCCAATCATAGATCCAGCCTTCCTGCTGGTAAAATGGGGCCGGGCGGGTGGCCGTGGCGGCGAGCTGGGCGAATTCATGAGCCCGGCGGACATCGCCGCGGCTGACGCAAGCGCGCGAAGCCTCGAAGGGGGCTTCCGCTCGATCGGGCTCGAGAGCGATCGCACGGCGGAATCCCTCGAGCACCTCATCAATCGGTTCGCCGAGCTTGTCGGCGCACGTGGCGACCATCATGTTGGCGAAATAGGGCTCGTGCCCGACACCGCCGAACTCTGCCCTCAGCTGGTACCAGTGTCGTGCTTCCCGGTAGCAGGTCAAGTCGCCGACGAGGATGGCATGATCCCGGAGACATTGACCGATATAGTAGGTGTAGCGCCGACGGATGACCTCATTCGGTTCGGTCGCGAAGGCGGCGATAAGGGCGTCGGCGTCCTTCCGAAATTTCATCGGGTCTTGGGCGCGATGGCTGTCGGGGTGCGTCGTGACGGTCAGGCCGAACGCGGTCTGATAAGTCGCGAATTCGCCGCCCCAGTAGAGTTCTTCGTGCACGACACCGGCATAGAAGAATGGCCGCCTGTTCGAGATGAAGGCGCTACGGAGATAATGCAGGCCGTCCAGGACGGTCGAGGGCCAGCAAACGTCGCTCACGAGATCCTGTTTGAATGCGGCAACGTCCTTGGAGAAGGAAAGGACGTCATCGGCGTCGATCATCAGCGCATAATCGATATGCTCGACCTCGCGCATCTGGGCGAGGGCAACCGTGCGGGCGTCCGCGAACCCGCGCCACTCATGATGATGCACGCGGCCAGGCACGCCGTTGGCGGCGAGGAATCTTTCGATCAGTTCGGGCGTGCCGTCGGTCGAGCCGGTGTCGACGATCAGCGCATAGTCGATGATCGGCAGCGCCGAGCGCAAACAGCGCTCGATGATACCCGAGCGACGCACTCATACCTACGTCCGCAATGGCACGACATCCCCGTTCGCCGCGCTCGACGTTGCCACCGGCGCCGTGATCGGGAAATGCTACAAACGCCATCGGGCAACCGAGTTCCTCGACTTCCTCAAGCGGATCGACGCCGAGATGTCCGACGGACCGGATGTGCATCTCGTGATGGATAACTATGCCACCCGCAAGACGCCGAAGATCAAGGCCTGGCTCGCACGCCGCCGCATTGGCATGTTCACTTCACACCGACTTCCGCGTCCTGGATCAAGCAGGTTGAACGGTGGTTTGCAGAGCTGACGCGCAAGCAGTTGCAACGCGGCGTCCGCCGATCGACCGCAGAACTCTAAGCCGACATCGCCGCATTCATGGAGAAGCACAATGAAAACCCCAAACCCTACAAATGGGTGAAATCTGCCGAGGAAATCCTCGCCTCTGTCAAACGCTTCTGCCAAAAAATAATGAGCCGAACTTCGGATTCACGTGACTAGTGTTCGACATCCAGGATCGCGAGGGTGCGTTTGCAGGCGCCGACGCTGCGCCAGATGAGGTAAGCTGCCACAAGCCAGCCGGGCGTCGCAACGATCGCCAAGGCCTGTAGGACGCCACGCGGATCGTTGATAGTCGTGGAAATCGCTCCGACGAGCATCGGGCTCACTCCTTGCGCGACTGCGCCAACGATCGAAAGAATCGAGATTATTCGGCCGCGCAAATGCGGCGGGCTGATATCCTGCAGCACGCCTGGCATCAGTGCGGCCGCGCCCATGCCAGCGCCCATTTGAACCCCGACAATCGCCAATCCCTGCCAGTGGAACTGAATTAACGGGAGCATGAATGTTGCCGCCATGGCGATGACGAAAGCCGCTGTTGCGATCCTGAGGGGCAGCAATGCCTTGTCACCGGGCAAGAATTTCAAGGCGGAGCCCGAACAAATGAGTCCGATAATCGACGCGACACCGAGCATCGCGCCAAGCTGCAATCCAACAGTGGCCAGAGGCACCCCAAATGCGCGATGGATTGCGGCCGGGATCCAGATCAGCGTTGATCCGATCCCGATGTTATAGGCAGCCATGGCGCTAAAGATGAAAAAGACCGTCTTCCAGTGCTGGCGTACATAGGGAAGAAGCCCAGTCGCTGCTGTCGAGGCATCTGCAGGGCCATTGTGCGCTGCAGAGATCTGCGGGCGACGAACTTTCAGCATGGCCACCAGCGCGATAAAGAGCGGTCCCGGCAGTGCAACCACGATCATGGCGACACGCCAGGGTTCGAGTTCGCCAAGCATGCCCGGCAGCGAAGCGACATTCTCGGTGAGCCATCCCAACGTGACGCTACCCAGCCCGATCCCTATCGCTGCGCCGATCAGTGCGGCAGTAAAATAGATAAAGTTGGCGAGCGTGCGTTGCCGTCGTGGAAAGATGTCCGGGATGATCGACAAGACGATCGGCGCCAGTCCGGCCTCTCCGACCGCGATGCCGACGGTCGAGGCGAAAAGACCTTCGAAACTTGTCTGGAACGCGCATGCGGCCGTTGCGCAAGACCATATCAGGATGCCCGCGCACAGGACGAGTCGGCGATCGTATCGATCGGACAGCCAGCCCATCGGATAACTTGCAAGGGCAGCGAAGATTGCCAGACCCAAGCCCTGGAGCGCACCCAGTTGCAGGTCGGACAGATCGAGTGATTCGCGAAGTGGTTCGGCGACAAGCGCAAGAATCTGCCGATCAACAAACGAAAAGAGCGTGGCACCAACCAGAACCGCCAATGCAAACCAGGCCGATGCTGGTGCGCGCGCTGTATCGGCGGGATACTCCATAGCTTCATCATCGAACGGATAGGTAGTGGCATTCGTCATGATCATGCGTTCCGTCTAACAATCAGGGAAAGCTGAAGTCCTATCCGCTGGTCGTAACAAGCATGTCGGGGCCTCATGAAGGGAGCGCGCAAGCGCTCGCGCGGATGTTGAAATGTAGCGTTGCTGATCTGCGCTAACGCAGATGTGCCCTGTTTCATCGCTGGCACCACGGCTTCCTCCCCCTTTTCGACAGCATGCCGCTACAGTTATAATTTTGATCGACCAACCTAATTTAGGACTCTGGCGTCAAGCACGCAAGATCTTTGTCAAACGGGGTACATGAAATGAGACGGGTAGCTGAGGTGAACACCGAGGCCCGACGCACCGCGATCGTCGAAGTCGCGATGCTCTGCTTTGTCCGGCAGGGCTTTCAGAAAACAAGCATTAGCGACATTTGCAAGGAAGCAGGCATGCGTTCTGGCCATTATTATTACTATTTCGCCGGAAAGGGGGCCATTCTCGAGGTCGCCTATGTGAGCGGTAACGAGGACCTGGCCGTCAGAGTAGAGCATATGCTCGACGAGCAGGATCTATTCCCTGCCATTTTGGTCATCGGAATCTGTCGGCTTGAGTGTCGCAACCCAAACCTATCCGAAGCTTTCCGATGGCCACCCCCGAAACTGACCGCCCGCTACAGCGCATATGGGTAGCGCGCGGCCGGTCAGCTTCGCTCCCATCGAGCTACACCACCATCAGGGACACGCCCCCAGTCTGCATGCGACTCGGGCTGGTCGGATCTCCGAAAGACTGAAATCTCTCTCCAGGCTTTCGGGGCACGTGAGCGTGGAGTGTGTCGAAAACCAATGACGGCAGACAGGCGGATGATTTTGCACTTTTGAATAGCCGTTGGGCGCTATTGCCGAGCCGGATCGGGGGGCGAACGGCGTGAAAAGTTAGCCGCTGGTCACCCGATCGCACCAGGCGGCCTGAAAATGTGATGCTGATTCGTCTACTTGCCTGGTTGCGTGGCATTTTATGAAAATGTTCGTGAGCGCAGCTCTGAGCCGCTCGGAGGTATCGCCTTGCATCGAGCGCGCGGGATGTGGGAGCAGGGAGGTTGCTTCGCCCGCATGCCACATGCCTTGCGCAATCATATGCCACCCGATCGTCGCCGACGCGATGAGCAGAAGCCAACTTGCGCCAGACCTTGCGCCCTTCTTTTGCACGTTCGTCATCCTCTCGTTCCCAACTTCCGGATTCTGTGATCCATTAATATGTCGGTCGATCAACTAAATATCTGCTTCCATTGTTTGCGAGTCAATGGGTATTATGAGGATCTGCCCTTGTAGCGGCTTGCGCGCGTGGCGGTCCGAATGCCGCCTCATTGAACAAGCATGTCTTCGAGGTGCTATGGCAGATCAATCCGAAGGAGCAAGAATGGCCGGCACCCCGTCGCTTCCTTCCTTCGATATCGCTGCTGGCGGCCTTCGAGGCGGCGGCGCATACCGGCAGCATAACCGCTGCAGCAGGCGAGTTCAGGCTGACGCAAGCCGCGGTAAGGCGCACGCCGCGACTCAGTGCATGGCATGCTGTTCGATCAGTTTTCGACCCTCATCCAAGCGGCCGTCGTAGGGTTGGGCGTCGCACTTCTGCCGGCCTTGCTCGTCGAGGAGGAGCTGTCGAGCGGTACGCTCGTCAAGGCGATGGATCGGCCGTTGCGCAGCTGCGGCAGCTATTATCTCGTTTGGCCCAAGGAGCGTGGAGCTTACCCGCCGCTGGTGAAGTTCAGAAACTGGCTGAGCGCAGAATGCGCGGTTGCGGCCTCCAAGGGGGTGGTAAGCGGATAGCGGTTTCATCCGGCACCACGACCCGGTTTGACAATTCCCAAAACCGAATATTGGTTGATCGACCAATACAATAAAAGTCGGCAGAATCTGGGGACCGTCTACGCGAGTTCTCGAACCGGCGGCGGCTCAGCTCGTCGGGATGCCTGCATCGTCGAACGGGGCACGCATCAGGACCGTGGAATCCGGCATCGGTTCACCCCGTGAGGAATTAATAGGTCGGTCAACCGATAAAAAATATTGACGTGGATTGGATGAGGCGTATTCTACAGTGCTCCGCCATTCCGTTGCTCCGGCATCGTCGGTCTGGCGGGCAGGAGTGTGCAAGAATGCCGCAGAGTCCGCGAATTGGGGATGATTTCAGTTGTCTGCCAGCATGTAGGCTTCTCGGCGATCGTGGCAAATGACGGCAAGAAATATTGTCGGCGTGATGCAAGGTCATCTTGCCAGTAAATCTCCTGAATTTTTCGGATCTTGCTAAAGGTGGTTCGATAAACTGATCTACGGATAATAGATTGTGGTATTGTTCGAGATTATTTCTATTATTTTAAAGTAACTATCTTTCTAGGTGATTAGGACAACAATTATTTAATTGGGGAGACGGTGAATGAGGCGACCAGTTGAATCCGGAAGAGCGGTCAGGAGGCGTCGTGTGACGCTGTTCGCAGCTGCATCGGCAATCGCGTGGACGGCAACGCCTGGGGCAGCGCAAACTACGCCCGCTCCGAAGGACGAGCCCATCGAGGAGTCAAAGGAGATCATCGTCACTGCGACCAGGCGTCAAGAGTCGCTTCAGGATGTGAGCGGCAGCGTCTCGGCGCTCAGCAACACGCAGCTCGAGCGCCGCGGCATCGACAATTTCGAGAACCTGGCGCCATCGATCCCCGGGCTGACGTTGAACCAGGCGGTCAAGAATCGCGCTACATTCAACATTCGCGGCATTGCCACCAATGTGAATGGCAGCAATACGCAGGAGCCGGTCTCGGTCTATATCAACGACGCACCGGTCACCGACACCTTCGCGGCCGCGGTCCAGCCCGACCTGCGGCTGTTCGACGTCGATCGCGTGGAAGTGCTGCGCGGCCCGCAGGGCACGCTGTTCGGCTCAGGCTCGCTCGGCGGCACCATCCGCATCCTCACCAAGAGGCCGGATGCCAGCAAGTTCGAAGGCGCCGCGCGCATCGACCTGGGTGTCACCGAGGGTGGCGCCTTGCGTCAGCGCTATGACGCGATGCTTAACGTTCCCATCCTGGATGACCAGCTCGCTATCCGCGCGGTCGGTTATTATCGCAATGAGGACGGCTGGGTCAGGAACGTCACGCTCGGCACGCGCAACGACACCGTGGATTGGGGCGGGCGCGTCGCATTGCTCTGGGCGCCTGGCGATGACACCTCGGTGCGCGCCGAGGTCATCCACCAGGACAGCGATCCCGAGGATGGCGATAGCTGGAATCCAGCGCTTGGCAAGTTCACGAGCGGCGCCGCGATATCGGAGGGAAGGCCCGCGCGTTTCACGACCTATAATCTCACGCTCGAGCACGACATCGAAGGCGTGGCCAACCTCATGTCCTCGACGACCTATCAGCAGTCGCACACCGGCCGTTTTCTGGATGTTGGCGATTTGCTGGGCGTTGGCCTTCCTGTCCTGCAGCAATCTTCACCTTGGGATTCGGAGTTTTTCACCCAGGAGGTGCGCGCGGTCTCGAACACGGACTCGCCCTTCCAGTGGGTCACTGGACTCTTCTATATCGACCGGAAAACGGATATTAACTTTTTGATCCGCGTGCCCGGCCTCGGCGCGCTGTTCGGCATACCGATCCCGGACGACGCCTTCTTCGTGACCGACATCACGACCAAGTCCAAGGAACTCGCGATCTACGCGGACGTCAGCTATCAGCTCACCGACAAGCTCAAGATCTCGGCCGGCGCGCGCGGGTTCGAAACCAAGGTGAGCTATTCCGAGCCCGATCGCCGCGTCTTGAACTTCGCTACGGGCGGCTTCGATACCGTGTCCTTCGTCAACAAGGGCAAGGACAGCAGCCTCACCTGGCGCGCTGCGCTTTCCTATGAACCCAATGACGACACGCTGCTCTACGCGAGCGTCAGCAAGGGCTTCCGGATCGGGCAGGTCAATGCCAATCGCGGTCCAAGCGCGATCGATCCCACCGATGTCGTCATTCCGGAGGCCTACAAGCCCGACTCTACCATCAACTATGAACTGGGCGTCAAGTCGACCTTCGCCGATGGTCGGATCACCGCCAACCTCGCGGCGTTCTACATCGACTGGAAGGATATCCAGGTCGACTCGGTGCGCGTGTCCGACTTCCTCAACTTCGTCGCCAATGCGGGCAGGGCGCATTCGATGGGGCTCGAACTCGATATCAACGCCAGGCCGGTCGATGGTCTCGACCTGAGCCTGGCAACGACAATCCAGGAAAGCGAGATCGACGAGATCGATCCCGCCGCGAGCCTCCAGTCGGGCGTGGTCGAGGGAGATCGGCTGCCCGGCGGGATCAAGTTCAAGATCTCGGGCAGCGCGCAATATACATGGGACCTTGCATCGGATTGGCAGGCTTATGTGCGTGTCGATGCGCAGCATGTCGGTTCGTCGACGAACAATTTCTCGAACACCGCGGGGACGAACATCCCCAGTCCCTTCTTCGCGATGAACGAGGCGTATGAGAATGTGAACGCGTCGATCGGCTTCCTCACCGAGGGCTGGGAGCTCGTCGCCTATGTCGAGAACCTGACGAACGATGACTCGTTCATCATCAACCAGGGCGGACGCTTTCCCAATTCGGTCAACACGTTGAGGCCAAGGACTTTCGGCGGTCGCGCTACCTTCAAGTTCTGATGGTCTCGATCTTGCTCCGGCGGCGCCAGTCCCTTGCTGGGTACCGCCGGAGCATTTTTTCGAAGGCTCTGAGCCCGTGGACGCTATAACCGCGAACGCAAGAGCGTTGCGGACACGTTCCAGTTCGATTTGACCAGGCCGTACGACCCCGCCAATCCGATCATCCCGATACCGCCTTTCCCGCGCAATGATCGCGTGACGTTCCAGGATTTCCTGCCTTCGGCGACACTTGAATATAAGGCGAGCAATGATGCTTTCTTCTACCTTTCCTACAGTGAAGGGTTCAAGCGTGGCGGGTATAATTTCGGGGCGATTCAGCCTCCGTTCCGTCCCGAAAAGATCAAGAGCTACGAAGCAGGCGCACGCCTGTCTTGGTTCGACCGCCGGCTGACAACCAATTTGACGGCATTCCACTATGATTATTCCGAAATTCAGGTTTCGCAGGTGCGCGGCCAGACCACGACGATCGAAAATGCCGCCGCGGCGAAGATCAATGGCATTGAATTCGAGGCGACGCTGCGGACGGGTTCGGACTTCCGCCTCGGTTTCAGCGCCACCTATCTTGACAGCAAATTTGCCGATTTCATCAGCATCGACCCCGCCTTTCCGGGCCTCGGGCCCCAAGATCTCGACGGGAACCGGCTGACCCAGGCGCCGAAATGGTCGTTCAACGCTTCGGTTGAAAAAGGATGGGAGCTGGGCCACGGCCGTTTCTCGCTGGGCGGCGAGTATAACTATGTGTCGAAGCAGTTTTTCACGCCGTTCAACAGCGATCGCGTAGCCCAAAAGGGATATGGTCTCGCGTCGGCACGGGCGCGTTACGGCGACGAGGACGGCTGGTATGTCGAAGCTTATGTCCGCAACATCGGGAATGAATTCGCGTTCGCGCAGTCCTATGTCTCGTCGACCCTCTTCGGCCCCCCGGTTCTGGGCGTGCTGATCGAACCCCGAACTTATGGAGTCAAAGTGGGCTTCGAATTCTAGTCTTTGACTGGCTGGAGCGAACCAAGGCGCTGCAAGAACTGCTCCAGCCATTCGCACGCTTTCTCCCGGCACTGACGGTCAGCCTTTGAAGAGGCGGTTCTCGTAGACTCGAGTACCGATCGTGGCCAGTGGCCAGACAATGCGAACTTTCCATGAAAAATTGCCGATGCTCGTCTCAGCTTTTCGATGTTCGTCAACGGTGCGGCAAACTTTGTAGCATTGGGGGCCAATCTGGAGAGGAATTCGCTGCTGGGTGAACAATGGGCGTACGTGGCGGTTCGTGGCAATGATCGTCTTGCCGTTCTTGCGGTCGATCACCCAGCCGGTGCCGCCCCAGCTCATGCGGTGGCTGAAAAATTCGATGCGGCCGACTAAGGGCGTCCATTGCTCCGCCCCCTTGATCATCGCGTCCCTGCCCGCGGGTAAGTTCGTCGGCGGCCCGAGCACGACCTTCTGATTGCGAACAACAAGAGGCGGCCGGCCGAAACGCTGCACTATGGCCTCGAGCGCGGCGACCGGCGCGAGCGATTTGAGCGGCGCGCTTTCATCGGCGAGTGACTCGAGCGACGGGACAGAGGACGTTTCAAGCAAGGCACTCGCGCGCTCCCGCCGATCGATTAGGCTCGCCTGCACCAGACGGGCCGACGCGTTCGGCGGGGTGCCCCCCGCCTGCGCAGGCGGGAGCAGCCAAGGCGCGCACGTCGTCCGGGTCGTCGCTTCGCCCCGCGCGAAGCCATGGGGGGGCGGACGGGAGCCGGCCGGTGCTCATGATCCCTGCGTGCATTCCAAGGAAAAGCAGGATCGCGGCAGCCATGGGACCGATCTGTGCTTGCCGCATCGGACATTTGTCTGGCCCGGGGTACCATTGGAGCCAGCGCCGCGGTCCCTCTCCTGTCATCGGTATCGTCCCGCGATGATGTATAGTTTCGAATATTTTCGACATTGTGATGATGATTGTTTCCGTACCATGAGACAATAGATCAAATGTGGAATGAATTCTCAAAATTTGGGCAGAATTTTGCAATTCATTAGAGAATATAACCAGCCATCATTCATGGTTCTGACTCGCCATCCGGAAGATTTTACAATCCTTTGCGGAAGGGAATCGTCTCCTCATGATATCCGCTGCCCATAGAGCTCTGTGGGAAGCTTGCGAGTACGATCCGGTTGAGCATCGGCTGTGGCCACCATAGCTGGCGGCAGTTGCGGGGAAATCCTTGTTCGGGAGCCCTCCGGCGAAGCGGGAGGTCTACCGCCCGGCGTACCAGTCGCGGTTATCCCACGGGCTAGATCGATTTGATGAAGGGGACGTTCAAATGCTGACCGAAAATGCCATCGCCGGAACCACTCGCGCCAGGGGTTGCGGCTTTGCCGGAAACTGGCTGCTGGGTGCGGCCGCGGGCAAGTCCGCGCGCCGCCGGCTAATGGCCATCCTGCGCATGTCGAGCTTGGTGCTCGGGATGAAGCGCAGGCGGCTTGGCATCGGCTCGCTCGGCTTTGGCGGCGGCGTGCCTGTCGGCGCCAGCGATGAAATCGCGACTTCGCCTTTCGCGCTTCCCGCGACGATGACCGCACTGGCGGTAGTCATGGGCTCCGCCGTTCTGCCAGACATGGCGATCGCCAACTCCGTGACGCTGACGGAAGTTTGCAACGGCACTTATGGGACATCAACGATCGGTCGCGACGCCACGGGATCCGTCACCCTGACGGAAGCGGTGGATGGTAGCGGAACGTATGCGCTAGTTGCGGGATGCGGCGCGGACGGCCATAATCAGCTCGCCCCCACGGTCATTGGCCCCCTTGCGGATGTAACTGGCGAGGCTGGCACCGCGGTTGGCTTCCTGGCTCAGGCCGGCAAATGGGCCACCAGCACCGGTCTGTCAGCCAACGCATCCGGCACCGGCAGCGTCGCGCTGGGCTTCGGCACGATAGCCAACAACACGAACTCCGTCGCGATCGGCGGCGTTGCCGCCGCGTCCGGTGCCCTGACGGTTGCCAATTCCATCACTGCGAGCGGTGCCGGGGCGGTGGCCATCGGTTCGAACACCACCAAGGGCGCGCAGGCGACCGGATCCGATGCCATTGCGATCGGCGGCCAGAGCCAGGCTAGCAGCGATTGGGCTGTTGCAATTGGTTCAGGTGCGGTCGCGAGCGGTTCGACGGCCGTCGCGATCGGCGATGACGCCAAGGCCACCGCCATTCAGGCGACCGCCATGGGCAGTGCCGCGCTCGCAAGTGGCCAGAGCGCGACCGCGCTTGGCGTTTCTGCGCAGGCCACCGGCTTGCGCAGTACCGCGCTTGGTGTCGCGGCGAGCACCGCCGGCGACAGGGGAATCGCGGTTGGCAGCAGCGCGAATGCATCCGCCGCGGACGCGGTGGCGATGGGTACTGCCGCGCAGGCCAGCAAGGGCGGTGCGATCGCGATCGGCCTGAACGCGGCGTCGTCGGGCACCAATGCGATTGCGATCGGCAAGGGCGCCAAGGCGACCGGTTCGGTGGCGCTGGGCGCTGACGCGTCGGCGGGCAATGGCGGCACCGCGCTGGGCGACGAGGCTGTTGCGACGCTCGCGGGCGGCGTGGCGCTCGGCAAGGGCTCGGTCGAGGGTGCAACGGTTGCATCGACCGGTGCGACGATCGCGGGCAAGGCCTACACCTATGCGGCGGGCACCTCGGCGAGCTCGGTCTCGATCGGTACCGCGGGCGCCGAGCGTCAGCTCCAGAACGTCGCCGCGGGCCGGGTGAGCGCGACGAGCACCGATGCGATCAACGGCTCGCAGCTGTTTGCGACCAACCAGGCGATCGATGCGGTCTCGACCGTGGCGAACAAGGGCTTCAACGTCACGACCGCGAAGACCGGCACGGGCACGGTGAGCGGCACCTCGGTTGCCAATGTGGCGCCGGGCGCAACCCAGACGGTGACGGCGGGCAACAACATCGCGCTCGTCCAGAGCGGCTCCGGCCTTACGATCGGGACCAATCCCGATCTGGTGGCGACCAGCCTCACCACGGGCAACACCAAGATGGACACCAACGGTGTCGTCATCACGGGCGGTCCGAGCATGACCACGGCGGGCGTCGATGCCGGCTCCAAGGTGATCACCAATGTCGCCACCGGCGTGGCGGGAACCGACGCGGTCAATGTCGACCAGCTCACCAACACGGTGGCGACGAACAAGACCAAATATTACAGCGTCAACGACGGCGGCACCAAGGGCGGCAACTACGACAACGACGGCGCGACAGGCAGCAAGGCCCTGGCGGCGGGCGTTGGTACTGTCGCGTCGGGCGCGAGCGCTATCGCGCTTGGCGACACCGCAACGGCCAGCAAGGACGGTGCGATCGCGATCGGCAAGAACTCGGTGTCGTCGGGCACCAATGCGATTGCAATCGGCAAGGGTGCCAAGGCGACCGGTTCAGTGGCGCTGGGCGCCGACGCGTCGGCGGGCAATGGCGGCACCGCGCTGGGTGACGAGGCTGTTGCGACGCTCGCGGGCGGCGTGGCGCTCGGCAAGGGCTCGGTCGAGGGTGCAACGGTTGCATCGACCGGTGCGACGATCGCGGGCAAGGCCTACACCTATGCGGCGGGCACCTCGGCGAGCTCGGTCTCGATCGGTACCGCGGGCGCCGAGCGTCAGCTCCAGAACGTCGCCGCGGGCCGGGTGAGCGCGACGAGCACCGATGCGATCAACGGCTCGCAGCTGTTTGCGACCAACCAGGCGATCGATGCGGTCTCGACCGTGGCGAACAAGGGCTTCAACGTCACGACCGCGAAGACCGGCACGGGCACGGTGAGCGGCACGTCGGTCGCCAATGTGGCGCCGGGCGCGACCCAGACGGTGACGGCTGGCAACAACATCGCGCTCGTCCAGAACGGCACCGATCTCACGATCGGGACCAACCCCGATCTGGTGGCGACCAGCCTCACCACGGGCAACACCAAGATGGACACCAACGGTGTCGTCATCACGGGCGGTCCGAGCATGACCACGGCGGGCGTCGATGCCGGCTCCAAGGTGATCACCAATGTCGCCACCGGCGTGGCGGGAACCGACGCGGTCAATGTCGACCAGCTCACCAACACGGTGGCGACGAACAAGACCAAATATTACAGCGTGAACTCGACGGGTGGCGGCAACGAGGCCAATGACGGCGCGACCGGGACCGATGCAATCGCGTCGGGCAAGGATGCGCTGGCGTCGGCGAGCAACAGCGTCGCGCTCGGCGCCGGGGCGAACGCCTCGGTGGCCAACAGCATCGCGCTGGGCAGTGGCGCGACCACCGCTGCGGCGGTGGGCACCGCCGGCGCCACCATCGCGGGCACCGCCTACAGCTTTGCCGGCACTGCACCGACGGGCACGGTCTCGGTCGGCGCTGTCGGCGCCGAGCGGACCATCACCAATGTGGCCGCGGGCCAGGTGACGGCCGCGAGCACCGATGCGATCAACGGCTCGCAGCTGTTTGCGACCAACCAGGCGATCGACAAGGTCGCGACGACAGCGGGCAAGGGCTGGAACGTCAGCGCGAACGGCGGCACGGCGGACAATATCACGCCGGGCGAGCAGGTCGATTTCGCGGCGCTCGATGCCAACACCAGCGTCACCTATGACGCAGCCACCAACAAGATGGTGGTGGGCGTGGTGCAGGCCCCCAACTTCACCAGCGTGACGACGGGCAACACCAAGATGGACACCAACGGTGTCGTCATCACGGGCGGTCCGAGCATGACCACGGCGGGCGTCGATGCCGGCTCCAAGGTGATCACCAATGTCGCCACCGGCGTGGCGGGAACCGACGCGGTCAATGTCGACCAGCTCACCAACACGGTGGCGACGAACAAGACCAAATATTACAGCGTGAACTCGACGGGTGGCGGCAACGAGGCCAATGACGGCGCGACCGGGACCGATGCAATCGCGTCGGGCAAGGATGCGCTGGCGTCGGCGAGCAACAGCGTCGCGCTCGGCGCCGGGGCGAACGCCTCGGTGGCCAACAGCATCGCGCTGGGCAGTGGCGCGACCACCGCTGCGGCGGTGGGCACCGCCGGCGCCACCATCGCGGGCACCGCCTACAGCTTTGCCGGCACTGCACCGACGGGCACGGTCTCGGTCGGCGCTGTCGGCGCCGAGCGGACCATCACCAATGTGGCCGCGGGCCAGGTGACGGCCGCGAGCACCGATGCGATCAACGGCTCGCAGCTGTTTGCGACCAACCAGGCGATCGACAAGGTCGCGACGACAGCGGGCAAGGGCTGGAACGTCAGCGCGAACGGCGGCACGGCGGACAATATCACGCCGGGCGAGCAGGTCGATTTCGCGGCGCTCGATGCCAACACCAGCGTCACCTATGACGCAGCCACCAACAAGATGGTGGTGGGCGTGGTGCAGGCCCCCAACTTCACCAGCGTGACGACGGGCAACACCAAGATGGACACCAACGGTGTCGTCATCACGGGCGGTCCGAGCATGACCACGGCGGGCGTCGATGCCGGCTCCAAGGTGATCACCAATGTCGCCACCGGCGTGGCGGGAACCGACGCGGTCAATGTCGACCAGCTCACCAACACGGTGGCGACGAACAAGACCAAATATTACAGCGTGAACTCGACGGGTGGCGGCAACGAGGCCAATGACGGCGCGACCGGGACCGATGCAATCGCGTCGGGCAAGGATGCGCTGGCGTCGGCGAGCAACAGCGTCGCGCTCGGCGCCGGGGCGAACGCCTCGGTGGCCAACAGCATCGCGCTGGGCAGTGGCGCGACCACCGCTGCGGCGGTGGGCACCGCCGGCGCCACCATCGCGGGCACCGCCTACAGCTTTGCCGGCACTGCACCGACGGGCACGGTCTCGGTCGGCGCTGTCGGCGCCGAGCGGACCATCACCAATGTGGCCGCGGGCCAGGTGACGGCCGCGAGCACCGATGCGATCAACGGCTCGCAGCTGTTTGCGACCAACCAGGCGATCGACAAGGTCGCGACGACAGCGGGCAAGGGCTGGAACGTCAGCGCGAACGGCGGCACGGCGGACAATATCACGCCGGGCGAGCAGGTCGATTTCGCGGCGCTCGATGCCAACACCAGCGTCACCTATGACGCAGCCACCAACAAGATGGTGGTGGGCGTGGTGCAGGCCCCCAACTTCACCAGCGTGACGACGGGCAACACCAAGATGGACACCAACGGTGTCGTCATCACGGGCGGTCCGAGCATGACCACGGCGGGCGTCGATGCCGGCTCCAAGGTGATCACCAATGTCGCCACCGGCGTGGCGGGAACCGACGCGGTCAATGTCGACCAGCTCACCAACACGGTGGCGACGAACAAGACCAAATATTACAGCGTGAACTCGACGGGTGGCGGCAACGAGGCCAATGACGGCGCGACCGGGACCGATGCAATCGCGTCGGGCAAGGATGCGCTGGCGTCGGCGAGCAACAGCGTCGCGCTCGGCGCCGGGGCGAACGCCTCGGTGGCCAACAGCATCGCGCTGGGCAGTGGCGCGACCACCGCTGCGGCGGTGGGCACCGCCGGCGCCACCATCGCGGGCACCGCCTACAGCTTTGCCGGCACTGCACCGACGGGCACGGTCTCGGTCGGCGCTGTCGGCGCCGAGCGGACCATCACCAATGTGGCCGCGGGCCAGGTGACGGCCGCGAGCACCGATGCGATCAACGGCTCGCAGCTGTTTGCGACCAACCAGGCGATCGACAAGGTCGCGACGACAGCGGGCAAGGGCTGGAACGTCAGCGCGAACGGCGGCACGGCGGACAATATCACGCCGGGCGAGCAGGTCGATTTCGCGGCGCTCGATGCCAACACCAGCGTCACCTATGACGCAGCCACCAACAAGATGGTGGTGGGCGTGGTGCAGGCCCCCAACTTCACCAGCGTGACGACGGGCAACACCAAGATGGACACCAACGGTGTCGTCATCACGGGCGGTCCGAGCATGACCACGGCGGGCGTCGATGCCGGCTCCAAGGTGATCACCAATGTCGCCACCGGCGTGGCGGGAACCGACGCGGTCAATGTCGACCAGCTCACCAACACGGTGGCGACGAACAAGACCAAATATTACAGCGTGAACTCGACGGGTGGCGGCAACGAGGCCAATGACGGCGCGACCGGGACCGATGCAATCGCGTCGGGCAAGGATGCGCTGGCGTCGGCGAGCAACAGCGTCGCGCTCGGCGCCGGGGCGAACGCCTCGGTGGCCAACAGCATCGCGCTGGGCAGTGGCGCGACCACCGCTGCGGCGGTGGGCACCGCCGGCGCCACCATCGCGGGCACCGCCTACAGCTTTGCCGGCACTGCACCGACGGGCACGGTCTCGGTCGGCGCTGTCGGCGCCGAGCGGACCATCACCAATGTGGCCGCGGGCCAGGTGACGGCCGCGAGCACCGATGCGATCAACGGCTCGCAGCTGTTTGCGACCAACCAGGCGATCGACAAGGTCGCGACGACAGCGGGCAAGGGCTGGAACGTCAGCGCGAACGGCGGCACGGCGGACAATATCACGCCGGGCGAGCAGGTCGATTTCGCGGCGCTCGATGCCAACACCAGCGTCACCTATGACGCAGCCACCAACAAGATGGTGGTGGGCGTGGTGCAGGCCCCCAACTTCACCAGCGTGACGACGGGCAACACCAAGATGGACACCAACGGTGTCGTCATCACGGGCGGTCCGAGCATGACCACGGCGGGCGTCGATGCCGGCTCCAAGGTGATCACCAATGTCGCCACCGGCGTGGCGGGAACCGACGCGGTCAATGTCGACCAGCTCACCAACACGGTGGCGACGAACAAGACCAAATATTACAGCGTCAACGACGGCGGCACCAAGGGCGGCAACTACGACAACGACGGCGCGACAGGCAGCAAGGCCCTGGCGGCGGGCGTTGGTACTGTCGCGTCGGGCGCGAGCGCTATCGCGCTTGGCGACACCGCAACGGCCAGCAAGGACGGTGCGATCGCGATCGGCAAGAACTCGGTGTCGTCGGGCACCAATGCGATTGCAATCGGCAAGGGTGCCAAGGCGACCGGTTCAGTGGCGCTGGGCGCCGACGCGTCGGCGGGCAATGGCGGCACCGCGCTGGGTGACGAGGCTGTTGCGACGCTCGCGGGCGGCGTGGCGCTCGGCAAGGGCTCGGTCGAGGGTGCAACGGTTGCATCGACCGGTGCGACGATCGCGGGCAAGGCTTACACCTATGCGGCGGGCACCTCGGCGAGCTCGGTCTCGATCGGTTCGGCAGGCAATGAGCGTCAGCTCCAGAACGTCGCTTCGGGCCAGATGACGGCGACGAGCACCGATGCGGTCAACGGCTCGCAGCTGTTTGCGACCAACCAGGCGATCGATGCGGTCTCGACCGTGGCGAACAAGGGCTTCAACGTCACGACGGCGACGACCGGCACGGGCACGGTGAGCGGCACGTCGGTCGCCAATGTGGCGCCGGGCGCGACCCAGACGGTGACGGCTGGCAACAACATCGCGCTCGTCCAGAACGGCACCGATCTCACGATCGGGACCAACCCCGATCTGGTGTCGACCAGCCTCACCACGGGCAACACCAAGATGGACACCAACGGTGTCGTCATCACGGGCGGCCCCAGCATGACCACGGCGGGCGTCGATGCCGGCTCCAAGGTCATCACCAATGTCGCCACCGGCGTGGCGGGAACCGACGCGGTCAATGTCGACCAGCTCACCAAGGTGGCCCAGGTCGCCGACAATGCGGTGCAGTATGACGACGCGACCAAGACCACGGTGACGCTCAACCCGGCTGGCGCCGCGAGCAAGATCACCAACCTCGCCGCGGGTGATGTCAGCGCGGGCTCGACCGATGCGGTGAATGGCTCGCAGCTGTTCGCGACCAACACCGCCGTCACCCAGCTGGGCGACGCGATCACTAACGTCGCGGGCGATACGAGCAGCACCTACACCGACGCCAACGGCATGGGCATTCGCTATGCCCGCACCAACGAGGCAGGCCTGGCCAAGAGCGATGCCTTCGCCCAGGGCCCGGGCTCGACCGCGCTCGGCTATGAGGCGACCGCTGCCGCCGCAGACAGCGTCGCCGTTGGCAAGGGCACCAAGGCCAACAATGTCGGCGACGTCGCACTGGGCAGCGGCTCGACCACGAGCGTCGCGGTTGGCACCACCGACGTGACGATCGCGGGCACGACCTATGCCTTCGCCGGTACAACGCCGACGAGCACGGTCTCTGTGGGTGCGGTCGGCGTCGAGCGAACCATCACCAATGTCGCTGCCGGTCGCCTCACCGGCACCAGCACCGACGCGGTCAATGGGTCGCAGCTGTTCGCAACCAATCAGGCGGTCGAAAGCGTCACCAAGGCCAGCGGCAACACGAGCCAGATCGCGGTCAAATATGACTGGGACGACAAGAATGGCGATGGCGTGGTCGATCCGGGCGAGGTGAACTACAACAGCGTCACGATGGAAGGCGCCGGCGGTACCAAGATCACCAATGTCGCCCCCGGCACGGTCGATGCGGCATCGAAAGATGCGATCAACGGCTCGCAGCTCTATGGCGTGAGCCAGAGCGTTGCGAACCATCTGGGCGGCGGCTCGACCGTCAATCCGGATGGCAGCGTCACGGGTCCGACCTATGTGGTCCAGGGCGGCAGCTACGGCACGGTGTACGACGCCGTCTCAGCGATCGACAAGAGCATCACCAATGTCGCGGGCGATGTGACGAACCTGACCAACAACTTCAACAACGGCACGATCGGGCTGGTACAGCAGACCGGCGGGGCGCCGGGCAGTGGTCAGATCACGGTGGGCAAGGATACCGGCGGCACCAGCGTCAACCTGGCGGGCACCGACGGCAACCGCGTCCTGACCGGCGTCGCCGAAGGGGCCGTCAACGCCACCTCGAAGGATGCTGTCAACGGCTCGCAGCTCAATGCAACCAACACCCAGGTGACCCAGAACACCACCGATATCGCCAATCTCGACAACCGGGTGACCAACGTCGAGGGCGATGTGACCAACCTGACCAACAACCTCCAGAAGGGCTCGATCGGGCTGGTGCAGCAGACCGGCGGCACGTCAGGCGGTCAGATCACGGTGGCCAAGGATACCGGCGGCACGAGCGTGAGCTTCGCTGGCTCCGATGGAGACCGCGTGCTCTCCGGTGTTGCGGCAGGCATCGCGGATACCGACGCGGTGAACCTCGGTCAGCTCAAGCAGGTCGCGGCCACCGCCGGCAAGAACAAGTACTTCAGCACCAATTCGACGGGCGGCGGCAACGAGAACAACGACGGTGCCACCGGCGCGGATGCCGTCGCCATCGGCAAGGATGCAGTGGCCTCGGTCGCCAACGGCTATGCCGCGGGCAGCGGCGCCAAGGCGACGGCGAATGCCGGCGACGTGGCGCTGGGTGCTGGATCGGCCACAGCGACTGTGGTCGGCACCTCTGGCGCCACCATCAACGACAAGGCGTACAGCTTCGCCGGAGCCAACCCGACGAGCACGGTGAGCGTGGGCGATGTCGGCTCTGAGCGGACGGTAACCAACGTGGCGGCTGGGCGGGTTTCGACCACCTCGACCGACGCGGTCAACGGTTCGCAGCTCTTTGCCACGAACCAGGCGATCGACGTCGTCGCCGACGACCTCGAGTCGCTGGAATCGATGGCTGTCACCTATGACAATTCGACCCGGTCCAGCGTCACCTTCAATCGGGGTGGCAAGGCGCTGGCGGTCTCGAACATCGCCGACGGTGCGGTCAATGCGACCTCTAAGGACGCGGTGAATGGATCGCAGCTCCATGCGGTCCAGCAGGGGGCGAAGAACTACACCGATACGCAGGTTGCCAACCTGCGGAACGACCTCACGAACCAGTTCTCCAACGTCACAAGCCGGCTCGACGGGCTGGATCGCGACGTCCGCCAGCTCCGCAGGAGCGCCAATGGCGGCATCGCTACCGCGATCGCGATGGGTAGCATTCCGCAGGCCGTTAACCCGGGCAAGGGGCTGTTCGGCATCGGCACCGGCTATCGTAACGGCGAGTTCGGTGTTGCGCTCGGCTTCTCGGGCCGCTTCGAGGACGACCGGACCACCATCAAGGCGAGCCTCGGCTATGACAGCTACGAGGTGAGCCTGGGTGCCGGCATCGGCGTGGAGTTCTGACCATGCTGGCGCGGGCCTCGGTGAGCCTTGCCATGCTCGCTCTTGCGAGCATGGCACACGCCCAGCAGCCGCCGGCCGTTCGGCCGGCGGCGGTCCAGTCCTCCGCCAACCAGATCCCGGCCAGCGAGCTCACGATCACCAATGACGAGCTTGCGGTCGACCAGTGGACCAACGGGCGTGTTCGTGACGCGCTCAAGATATGGATGGCACAGGCGAAGACCGGGGATGCCGACGCACTGTACAATCTCGCCCAGGCGTTTCGGCTCGGTATCGGCGTCAAGCCCAGCGAGCAGGCGGCGGCGGGCCTCTACAAGAAGGCAGCGCTGGCGGGCCATCCCTCGGCCAATGAGCGGCTGGGCATCCTGCTCTATAAGGATCCGTCCCGCCGCGCTGAATCGGTCGAGTATCTCGAGCGCGCCGCGGGCGGCGCGAGTGTCCGTGCGCACTATATCCTGGGCGTGATGCGGGTGCGCGGCGAATATGTGCCGCGCGACCTCGCCTTCGCCCAGCTCCATTTGCAATGCGCAGTCGACGGGGGGGTCGAATCGGCGCGCAGACCACTGGCACAGATCAGGATGGAGATGACGCCTGCGGACAAGTCCCGGGCGATCGCGCTGGTGACCGGATCACCGCTGAAATAGGGTAAAATTAGCGTCACTTGCTTGCTTAACAACTATAATCGCACCGTACTCACCCGGATTACTCATTGCGTAGGAACAACATCGTGTCCGACATCATCCAGCAGATCAGGGCGGAATATGATTCCACACCCTATGAGTCCTTCCCCTTCCCGCAGTCCGCGCCGCCTTATCTGGCCGCGATCGCGCATCTATTCGGGCTGAAGGCGCCCGATCCCGAAAAGGCCCGGATCCTCGAGCTGGGCTGCGCGTCCGGCGGCAACATCATTCCACTGGCGATCCGGCATCCGCATGCGCGCGTCACCGGCATCGATCTGTCGCAGGTCCAGATCGAGACCGGCCAGCGTATCGTGAAGGAATTGGCGCTGGACAATATCGAACTCAGGCTGGGCGACCTGACCGAGATCGGGCCCGAGCTTGGCACCTTCGACTATATCATCTGCCACGGCGTGTTCAGCTGGGTGCCCGCGCATGTCCAGGCGGCGATCCTAAGGATCTGCAAGGATAATCTCGCAGCGGACGGGATCGCCTATATAAGCTACAACACCTATCCGGGCTGGAAGGCCAAGGAGGTCATCCGCGACGCGATGATCCTGCGCGGGAAGGATCCGCGGGCCGGGTCGAACCAGCTCGGCTTCGCGCGCGGGATCATCGACTTCCTCAAGGACGTGGCGCCCCGGCAGAGCCTTCTCGCCCACATCCTCGAGGAGCACAGCCCGGTCCTGCGGCAATCGCGCGACTATTATTTGCAGCATGAATTCCTCGAAGCCTGCAATTCGCCGATTTACTTCTCCGAATTCCTCGCCGCCGCGAACGAGGTGGGGCTGGGCTATCTCGCCGAGGCCAACCTTTCGACGATGTTCGCGTCCAATTATGGCGCCAAGATCGCAGAGCCGCTGCTCAAGGAATGCGAAGGCAATCAGGCGCGGCTCGAGCAGTATCTGGATTTCGTGACCAACCGCACTTTCCGTCAGACCGTGCTGGTCCACAAGGAACGCACCGACCAGATCCGCTATGGGCTCGATGCGGAACGGCTCACGAGCCTCCATGTCGCGGCATTCCTGCCGGCGCACGACGCTTCTCCTGCTCCGCTGGACAGCGCCCCGCGTCACTACGGCCCTCAGGGGCTCGATCCGGTGACGCTCAGAACCCCCGTCGTCAAGGTCGCGGCCGACATCCTGACCGAGCAATGGCCCGCCACGCTGAGCTTCACGGCGATCGCCAGCGCAGTAAAGAAGAAGCTCGGCAAGCGCTATCCCGCAGCCGCCGAGGACGAGCTCGTCAACCTCATCGAAGTGCTCGTCATCCAGAACCGGGCGAAGATCAGCCTGAAGCCCGTGGGAGCCGCGAGCGACAAGCCGGCCGGCAAGATCGTGCTGCCCGAGCCCTGGCGCAGCTATGGCGCGGCCACCGCCAATGAAGGCACGCCCCATATCGCCAATGCCTGGCATGAGGCTATCATGCTTGATCCGGCCGAGCAGCATCTCCTCGCCCGGCTCGACGGCTCGGCGTCGCGTGATGCGCTGGTGGGGCATCTCATCGATTGCGCCGAGCAGGGCAAGGTCTCCTTCGAGGTCGCCGGCGAGCGCCTGACCGATCCCGAGCGTGTCCGCTCCGGCGCCGACGAGCATGTCGAGCGTGTCCTATCCAACTTCGCCAAGCGTTTCATCCTGTGAGCCTGCGGGCTCACGACATCAGGAGTCTAGCCATGAAGAAACTGATTCCGATTCTCGGTTGCGTCGCCTTCGCGCTACCCATGACCATCCAGGCCGCCGCCCAGGCCCCGGCGCCCCGCCAAGCCCAGGCGCAGCCCCAGTCCACCCCCCAACAGAGACTCGATCTCAACGCACTGATGAACGTCGCAATCAGGGCGTTGCAGGCGATCGACCAGAATCGCGCCGGCGAGATCTGGGACAGCTTCTCGGCCCAGGCGAAGAGCAAGGTGACGAAGAAGGACTTCGTGGCGCAGGTCAACCAGGCGCGTAGCCCGCTCGGCGCTGTCACCGAGCGCGATTGGGCCATGCTCGAGCGCCAGATCTTTCCGGCGGGTAATGCCCAGATTCCTCCGGGCCAGTATATCACGGTCCGCTTCGCTGCCCGCTTCCAGACCGGCGCGATCAAGGGCGAGCAGGTCTCGTTCCGCCTGGACGAGGACGGCGTCTGGCGCGTGACCGGATATTCGATGCATTGATGGGACGGCGGGCGGCCGATCGCCGCGCGCGCCCCTCTTCGGTGATCTGGAATCCACAGCGCAACGCTTTGACGGCGCCGCGGCGGAGATCGTGCGGATGCAGCAAACGAAGCAGGGGATTGGGCCGGTGAGTGCGAAGAGCAACTACGGCATTCAGGGTCGGACGCGAAAGCGTTCGACTCTGAGCGCGCTGCAACTGTTGACAAAAATCCGCGCGCTTCCTTGGGTCTGCTATTTCCGGACGAGTCACATCACGACCGCAACCGGAAAGCACGGTCGAGAAGGTTGGCGCAGATCGGTCAAGATTGACAGTTGGCCGATGTCCGGAAGGGAGTGTTGCATAATCTGGTGGGCCTCCAAAAAACCCGGCCGCCCGCTTTCAAATGAGCCTCGCACCGAAGAGCGGCTCCCCATTCCCGACACTCGCGCGCTCTCACGCGCGTAGCCTCAAAAGTTTTGCAGGATGGATCGTGAAGATGGCCCGACAGTCAATCGGCGTTTGGAAAGCCCGGTGCATGAATTGGCACTCGATGCCGTCGCCGTTTTGGGGGCTCCAGATGCGCGGATGTCCATCTTGGCCGTGGACATGCCCACGAGACCGCATACGTTGACTCACACTCCGATTTGGTGATTGCGGGGACATTTGCGCCGACCTGGCAGCCGAGTACACTCGCCCACGCCTTGGCCTGCAACCCAACGTTTAGTTCTGTTGTGAGCCGGCTTCAGTTATTAGGCTGAATCGGGAAGACTTGCTTGCCTGGTCCTGGCGCTCGCACTCGACAAATTTTTTCATCCGCTGCTCGAGTAGGGCAAGTGGCACCGAGCCGAGGCCGAGGATCACGTCGTGAAAGCGGCGTTGGTCCAATGCGCTGTCGAGCGTCTGTTCGGCTTCGTTTCTGAACCGCCTGATGGTCATTTCCCCAAGCTCGTGGGCGACCGCCTGACCGGGCCAGCTTATATAGCGGTCGATCTCGGTTTCGACCTCATGACGTGAAGGCGCGGTGATCGGCGAGATAGGTAATCGCTTTTCCGCGCGACCGGCCGTAGCGGTGGATCCCGGTATCGATCACCACACGCGCTGCACGCCACATTTCGTAGCTGAGACGGCCGAAGCGTTCATAGGGTGTCCGGTAGATGCCCATGTCTTCGCCGAGCCGCTCGGTGTAAAGGCCTCACCCTTCGCCATAACCCGAAAAATAGGTGTTGCGGCGAAGGGCCGGCTTGGTCCATTTGCTCTTCGGCCAGCGCTGTCTGGCGGCTCCTCGTTACCATTGTTTACGCATTCCATTTCACCGAGAACTTTACGTGCGCCAAGGGTGGCTCGGGGACGATCTGAGGAAAGTCGTCAACAAGATCCAGCTATATTTTAGCTGATATTGGGCTGCCTATGAGGCTATTTCACGGTATCGGGCTTGCTTGTTGTGTGAGGTGTATGCCGCGTTCCTCAGACCGCAGCATTCGAATAGCAGCAGCGCCGATCGACGACGATTGAGGACGCCTCCTCCTCGTCCGAAAGATCGGGACGCCATGTTTCATGCAAGCCGGGGGCAAGATCGAAGAAACTGACGACGCGCTTGCTGCGCTGAGGTGGGAGCTGCCGGAAGAAATTGGCCTGGAACTGAATGAAGGCGCTGCCCGGTACCTGGGCCGCTTTTCGGCGTCGGCTGCCAACGAAGCCGGTTGCATCGTGGATGCCGAGATACTTCATGTTCGCGTCTTTCATACGCAAACGACGAACTGCGAGATCGAGGGCGCTGTGGGTGAACCATGGAGCGGCCGAGACGCGCTTACACGCGATCACAATTTGCCACTGTCTCGTGCCCTCGGAGCGTAACCGGCCGCGTCCCGCCACGAAAAAGCGCGAGCCTCGTACGTCCGCCCGGGCAGCCATGGCCCGAAACCGCGAGGGCGCCGATGTCGATCGCCTGCTGGTTGCGGGAAGTTGAGTCCCGGGCCGGTCATGACCGACCCGGGACTCAAGCCCGGGTTCGTCAGTTTCGGGCCCTCGCCGCAAAATTTACCGAAGATTGGCTCGATATGGCATGCTGCATGCCAAAGATCGGCTTTTCACGATCCGCCACCTCAACCAGCACCCAGTCCTCGGCGGTCCAGTCCGAGCCAAGACAGGGATAGCCCCATTCGCGATAATATTCACCATGGTCGACCCGCATCACCGGGACGCGACGCCCGTCGATCTCCGTCATCCGAACATGCATCATGCGATCCATCCAGGAGGCGCGCCGGACAATCTTGCCCTGGAACAGCGCCTGCACAGCTTGTCTGAAATTCATCCTCTGGGTCCCACAATGCCGGGTCTTCATCGCCATTTCCGATCCCTCGCGATGCACGGTTCCGGCAGATGTCGGACTTTTTCAACAGTCCATCGTCGTGCTTTGCAATCTCTTACAATGCAGAAACCGGCCCGTTTTCCGGAATGTCTTGCGCTAGCCAAGGAAGGGACGGCATATTCGCGCTTGCGCAACCAGGACGAACCGGCTGGCCAGCAGCGCGGCTTAGGAAGCCGGTTGCGCCTCTGGAGGTAACTCTGCGCAGCCTCCTCGCATGTGTGCACGGCTCACCAGTGTCGGCCGGCTTCGGGCGTCGACGGAACGATCCGCCGCACCGGGCTGTCTCTGGTATAGGCTTGGCAGGCGGTCTGCTTGCCGTTCGCGGCGGAAACGATGGAGTATGTTTTATGCTTGGATCGCGGGCGCAGCCCCGACATCAGGTGGTCAATGTCCCAGGATGAGCCTGGTCTGTCGTCGTCCGATCTTCGACCACTAAGACGGCAAGCCGCATCGCAATGGTTGTTGTTGATGCTGTTGTCGGTGGTTGCCGCAAGCGGTCTGGTAATGACGCGGGGCCTCGAACGACTGGACAACGTCGCCTATGATGCGATGCTCAGGCTCTCATCCCAGAAGGCCAGCGGCGATATCGTCCTCGTCGCGATCGATGATCGAAGCCTCGCAGATCTCGGCCCATGGCCCTGGCCGCGAGATACCCATGCCCGGCTGCTTGAGCAGCTGGGTCGTGCGCGCCCCCGCGCCATACTCTATGATGTCCTCTTTCTCGAACCTTCTCCAGACGCGGCCGGGGATGAGCGCCTGTCACGTGCCGTTGGGGAGGGGCCGGTCTTCCTTCCGCTGTCTGTCCAGGCGCCGGGCCTCAACGGAGCGCCTGTCGACATCTCGCGCCCGGTCCCCGCGATCGGTGGCACGGCTGCCGGATTGGGCCAGGTGACTGTCAGGCCGGACGATGACGGCGTGCTGCGCCGCGTGCCTCTTGCCCTACGTTTTCCCGATCTCTGTCTGCCGCATCTCGCGGTGGCCCTGACGTCGTTCCTGAAAGGGGAAAAGGCCGGCTGCGCGGCACCCGATATGCCCAACCTGATTTCCTATGCGGGTCCTGCCGGCACCTATCCGGCCATTTCCTTTTCCGAGGTGATGAACGGGAACGTGCCTGACGAGATCGTGAGGAACCGGATCATGCTCGTCGGGGCGACTGCAGCGGGCGTGGGCGACTATCACGCAACCCCCATGCGGGGCCGCGAGGACCTTATGTCCGGTATCGAGATACAGGCCAATATAGTTGATGCCTTGTTGGGCAGAGGCTTTCATCAGGAGGCGGGCAAGGGCACGACGCTGGTTTTCAACCTTGCTCCATTGCTCGCTCTTTGGCTCGGCTTCTGGTTCATCACGCCGCGGCAGGGCCTTCTACTCGCGCCGATGCTCGCGGTGATGATGATCGCGCTCGCGACCGGGCTTCTCGCCTGGGGCGGTTATTGGATGCCCCCCATGGCCGGCGTTGTCACCATCGCGCTCTTCACGCCGGTGTGGAGCTGGCGCCGGTTGTCGGCTGCGAGCAGCTACTTCATCGGCCAGCTGACCCGGCTCGAAGAGGAGCCGGGCGTATTCAGCCGCGCCGGTGGTGCCAAGCGCCGCATCATCCCTGCCGACCGGCTCGAGCAACAGATGGAGCTCCTCCAGGATGCCATTGGCCAAGTCCGAGAGCTGAAGAACTTCATCGATGTGTCGCAGGCCAGCCTTCCGGATGCGACCCTGGTCACCGACACCAGTTGGACTATCCTGCGCGCCAATTCCCGCGCCCACGACCTTTGGCGGCGCTACATGGGAAGTGAGGCTACGGGAATGATGACCGCATATCTCAACAGGATCCGGCCGTGGATTGTCGATGGGCAGGAAGGCTTTACGCGTTTTGTCGGTGAAATGGAGTCGGCGGTCGTTGAGGAGCGCGAGTGCGAGATCGGCCTCGACGACGGGCGCGCATATCTGCTGCGAGTCAAATCCGTCGACACCCGCTTCGGGCCGGTCAAGTACGTCATCTTTCGCCTGGCCGACATAACCGAGCTGCGCAGTGCAACGCGCCAGCGGGACATGATGCTTCAATTCCTGACGCACGACATGCGCTCGCCTCAGGTGTCGATCCTCGCGCTCCTCTCGGGCGAGGGAGCAAAGGAGGTTCCCGAACCCTATGCGCGACGCATCGGCGCCTGCGCACGGCAGACGCTGGACCTGGCCGAGCAGTTCGTCCAGCTGGCGCGCGCCGAGGCTGCCGAATATGACCTGCAACCAGTCGAGCTTGGCGACCTTGCGATCGATGCGGCCGATCAGCTCTGGCCACAGGTCAAGGCGGCCGGAGTATCGATCGACGTGGAGCGGGACGAGGACACCCTCCTTGTTCGCGGCGATGCGTCGCTGCTTGTGCGCGCCATCACCAACCTGGCAGGCAATGCGATCAAGTATAACCGGCGCGGCGGATGGGTACGGATTCGCGTCGGCTCACCCGACCCCACCACGCTGACATGCGCGGTCGAGGACAATGGGCGCGGCATGCAGCCCGAACAGATCGAGGAGCTGTTCAAGCCGTTCCGGCGCTTCGAGGAATCGGCCGCGCCGGCTGACGATATCGGGGTTGGGCTGGGTCTGGTGTTCGTGCGGACCGTCGTTGCCCGTCACGGCGGTCGGATCGAATGCCATAGTACGCCGGAAAATGGCACCTGCTTTACTCTGACGCTGCCGCGACTCGACCTGTCGCTGACTTCGCTCGACGAGGCAGTTTGAGCGAGCTGGCGCCGGCTAAGTTGGGCTAGGCTCGATGTTGCAGAAATTTGGGACGTTGGTCGTATGAAGCTGGCTGTGGTGGATGATAATGCCGACGACGCCGCCTATGTCGGCGAGATGTTGCGAAGCGCCGACCATCATGTCGAAACCTTTGTCTCGGTCGAGGAATTCAGGCGGCGGGTGCGACGCCACACGTTCGACCTGGCTATTTTCGACTGGAACATGCCGGAGATGAGCGGGCTGGAACTGGTTGCATGGCTCCGCGAGACAGGGGCGCCCACGCTTCCCGTGATCATGGCAACCGCAAGGTTTCAGACCCAGGATATCGCGACCGCGCTCGAGGCAGGCGCCGACGACTATATGACCAAGCCCCTTGAGCGGGAGCTCCTGCTTGCCCGCATCAAGGCGGTCGCCGGACGCACGATCGCCCGGTTGGAAAATGAGACCATCACGCTCAATGAGGTGATGCTCCAGGGGGCGTCGGGGCAGGCATGGCTGTCCGGAGACGAAGTGTCGCTCACAGCCAAGGAATTTCAGCTTGCCGCGATGCTGCTGACAAACCTGGGAAGGCCGTTGTCGCGCACCTACCTTCTTGAGACGACCTGGGGCAAGAGCCCGAACGTCTTCACTCGCACGCTCGATGCGCATATTTCTAAGGTCCGTACCAAGCTCGATCTTAGACCCCAGCGCGGCTTCGCGCTGACGACGATCAATGGTTTCGGCTATCGATTGGAGCTCGTTGAATAGCCTCGCTCTCGGCAGTCCCGTTACACGATCACCTCCATCGGCATCGGATACCCCCAATGCCGCCCCTGGCCGATCTCGATACCAAGCGAGAGGCATGTCTCAAGGTCGCATTCTGACCCAATGCCCTCGGCCGTGCAGGCCAGACCCGCTCTCTTGATAGCCGCAATGTCCTGGAGATGGACAATTCTGCTGAAGGCCTTGCCTTCGGCTCTCCGAAGCTCGATCGAATCGAATCGCGCCTCCTCGATACCGGCGCGTCGCAGCCATTCGATCGCGATCGCTGCACTGTCACCGATGACCACGCCCGTGCGAATTCCGGCACGCCGCAAGGGCTTCAGCGCATCAAGGCATATCCTGGCGTTCTCAAGGGACGAGGGCAGATTGACGTCGACGCGTATCGCGCCGATGGGAGCGCCAGCGGCCAGCGTCTGCGAATCGATGGTCGACGGCAGTCTTGTGTGCAGAAGCGCTGATGCGGGCAGCCGCACGCCTATGGGGGCCGCCCTGCCTGCGACGTGCAGCTGCCTCCACAGCGTCAGCGCCATGTCGATGAGGAATGTGCAGTACTCGTCCTCGAGATGGCTTCGCTCGACCGCCCGGAGTATCGCGTTGTGGGGGACGCCGCGGCAGACGTGAAGCGACGGCACGGCGTCATAGCCGACGATCCGGGCGCTGTTGAGCGACGAGCGGAGTTCGAAATTGACTGCCAGATTATCGGCGAACTCGAACCCAAGGGCAATGAAATCGAGCAGGCCGTCAGCGAAGTCCCGGGAATCGGGGGCGCTTGTCTGGCTGCATTCAAGCCATGAGCGCACGGCGGCCGCATCCAGCGGCCAATCGAGGGCCCCGCAATTGCCAATGTTCTTGGCGCCGCGGCGGCCCGTCGATGCAAGCGCCACGTCCGCAAGGGGGGCTCTTATATCGTCGGGAAGCGCGAGGGGATCGATCGCCGGATCCAGGATCGCTGCATGGGGACGAAAGGCGCGCACCAGCCCGGTGTGATGCAGGTTCCGAACGACGAGCGTCACTATGCCTGCCGAGAGCAGCTCGTTCTGAAAGGCCCGGCCCAGTTCCAAGGTGGGGCTTACTACCAACAATCTCGTGTTTTTGATCACCGCCAAGATCACATCCGGACATTGATGATCAAAAACGATATCAGCGTGTAAAATGACGTATAGATAGTAAATTAAATGGAATGTAAAAAATTGAAATATCCCGCGTATTTTCGGATGTTTCAAATGTCACATATTGTAAATTACTATAGAGAACAATTGTAATATATATAGAAAATGGTCAATTCGTCTCATTAAATCGTTGCAAGGAATCATATAATCGTAAAGCGGGTTTCTGCGAATTCTGTGCGAACGGCTTTTCCCCTGGCACGAGGTGCCGATCTCCCGGCACACAACGCCAGCCGTCGCGGATCGAAGTTAAGTTCCGACGGGGGCTCGCAGCATCCCCGCAGGGCGAACATGTGAACGTAATCTTCACACTGGGGGACGTCAGCCAGCCGTGCACTGGGCAAGCAGATTCCCTTCCGATTGGACGAGGACGGAAACAGGAGGCTCGCAGGCCATGCCGTACAATAGCCGTCGGGGCCCCGCGCACCCGCGCCTTCTGGACGCGCGTGTGTCATGATACGCCTTGCCCTGAAAGCTACTCCGCGAGCGGTGCCTTCGCGTGGGTCTCTGAAGTCTTGCTCTGCCGTCTCCGGTGGGGAGATGGACCGGAAAAGGCAACGCGCACGTGGCGCACGCAGTGCTGCATGCGCGGCTCACGGTGGATGATGCCTGCTGTCTCTATCGATTGAGCGAGGTCGAGCTCGGTATCTGGTGTCGCGCGTATTCCGATGTTGGCGTAGCCGCGCTGCGAACCACCAAGGCACAATGTTTCGACAGCATTGGTCAATGCGCGCCGACCGCGGCGAATGATTCTGCGAAACAAGGCGGGAGGTCCGCGAGTTTCAAATTGTAAAAAATGGTTGTGAGCACGGATTGGCAATTTATCGGCACTGCGGCTTGGCCTATCACGCTGGTGTCTCAGCTCCTTCCCGGAGAAGACGACCCGAAACAACCTTGACGAGGCCTTGGATGACCACGGCCCCTCCCCCCAACACGGTAGTGGCCGGGCCTCGTCTTTTTTCGGCTGTGCTCATCTGCGGAACCGGCGGGCAACGATGCATTGATGCGCATCCCGAACCGGGGACTGGATTAGCCAGCTGTAGCTAATCCGGATAAGCTTTCAGGACGAGGTGACGTCATGCGCGCGACGACGATGATGCTGATCGCTGCAGCAGGGTTGAGCGGGGCGTGCAGCCACGCACCTGAAATCCTGATCACCGGCACGGGTGCGCCGTTGAAGCCTGCGAGCACCTATCGTGTCGTGGCTGCCGAAGGCGCAACGCTAGGATTGCCAATGGAAGTCAGCGACCGATTGACCACGCAGCTCGCAGCCATCGGGCATTCTCCTGCCACGCAGGGAAAGGCGGATCTTCTGCTCGTTCCAAGTCTCGACCGCCGTCCAGCGAAGCTCGGAATGTTCGTCCGGGGCAACCTGGGTGAAGCCGGCGAGACCATGCACTGGATCGAAGCCCCGCGGACGGATGCGAAGATCGCAACCAGCTTTGCGCTCCGCTTCGTCGACCCCTTCACGGGCAGGGAATTGCGGTCCACGAGGGCGACGGCATTTCACAGGAGGCGGGATGCGGCAAAGGTGCTCCCCCAATTGATCGACGGCGCTGTCATGGAACTCAATGCCCCATCGCCTTCGCCGTACAGTGAAAAAATGCTGCCCTAGAAGGGGAGGGCGGCCGACCACACCGCCCCAGCGGCGACAATCTATCCCAGTCGACCATTCTCGAAACGCCGGGCGCCTTGCATCCGGTCGGCACACGGGAGCGGGGCGCACGCACGGGAGTGCTGAGCACAAGCTTCCATGATTCAGCAAGCAAATGACCATAGGGTCGTCACGGCAAGGCGTCTCGCGGCGGTGTGGCTGAGGCTCCGGTCTATCGCGCGTCGCCGACCTGCAGCCTCTGAGGTGGCGTCACGGTCTCGCTGTAGCGGCCATCCTCGAAACGGAGCGACCACACGCGCCAATGCCATGTGCCGCTCGGCAGGTCGCTCACCGTCAGATTTGTCGAAAGGAGCCCGGCACGATCCACCAGACGATCGAGTCCCGCCTCATCGCGCGACAAGACGAAACGATACTCGACCTTGCCAGCACCGGAGCCGCGCCACCGGAAGAGAAAATCCTTGCGGTTGCCGGCGGTGCCGGCCTGCGGCGCATCAGCCTCTATCGTGTTGAACTGCCTGTCGAAGCTGAAGACGTTGGCCTGACCTTCGATGCCTTCTGCATCAAGCGCGGTCGTGCGAATGAAGTAGGTGCCGTTCGGCAGGGAATCGAACGTCACCTGCGGCGTCGCCGTTCGCTCGCTCGCGAGACGGTCGATGAAGCCCGCATCGCTGGCGATTTCAAAGCCGTAGCTGCTTGCGTTGTCCACGGTCCTTGCTGAAAACGCGAGCGTCTCGGCCTGCTGGATGGTGCCCGAGCGATCAAGCTCCGGGGCATCAATCAGTCTGACCGGCTTGATCGCGCTGCCGGAGCGGACCGCCGCTCCGCTTCCTGCTTCAATCGCCTGGTCGCGTACCGCGACCGTGCCTTGAAGCGTGCCAACGGTCATGCTTTCGGTCGCTTCATTGTAGCTGACGCGAAAGCTGGTTCCGCGCACCGCCGTCGTTGCTATCGGCGTCGTTACGGAAAACGGATTGGTGCGCGACGGGGTGACGTCCCAGTCGCTTCTGCCCGTCAACAGGCTGAACGATCGCTCGACTTGCCCGGTCAACAAGGTTCGGCGGAGCCGGGTGATCCCGACCCAGCTGTTGGAGGGCAGGCTGAAACGGGAGTTGTCGGGCAACTCGATTGTGACGAAGGATTTCGCGCCAGTCGCAATCATCATGCCTTGGGTAACCTGATCTCCGGTCACGGCGCGAGCCTCGCTCTTGCCGCGAACGATCCGGACATTACCCCGATAAGCGGCCACCGTTCCCTTGACCTGCTCGGACCTGAGCAGGCGACGCGGGATCAGGAGCACCTTACCTGTCGGCAGGCGACGCGGATTAGTAACGCGGTTCAGCCTTTGCACCTCACGATAGTCTCCGGGACGAAGAAAGTAACGTTCGCCGAGCGTAAAGAGATTGTCTCCGCGCTTCACGCGATAGCGGACCGCAGAATCCGTGCGTGCGGGCGATGCGCTGTGTGCGGGGACGAGAAGGGCCAGAAGTGCAAGCGTCACACTCATTATAGCGCTCCTGGTATCGCTGCGTGGCCGAGCATGGCCTTCAGGCGATAGCCATGGCTGCAGATTGGCGTCAGCCGATATTCGCGTTCGGGCCTGAGCCCGAGCTTGGTTCGGATCTTCGAGATATGCGAGTCAAGCGTTCGGGTTTGCAGATCGGGGTTGCGACCCCAGACGGCCTCCAGCAGATAGTGACGCGAGAGCGGCCACGACAGGTTGCTCAAAAGCACGAATGCGAGATGGAATTCCGTGGAGGTGAGCGTCACGCGATCACCCCGATACACAGTTCTCGCGCGGCTCGATCAGGTACGCTCTGCGCATGATCGCCTCGAGGCGTGCAAGCAGCACCGATCGATCGACGGGCTTGATGACGTAATCGTCCGCGCCGGCCTGGAGGCCGGTGACTATGTCGTCGACATCGGTCCTCGACGTGATCAGCATGATGAGCACGGTAGCGGCAATCACCTCGCATCCACTTCAGCAAGTCCAAGCCTGAAATCTGAGGCAGATTCCAGTCTACGAGAACAAGGTCAAAGACATCGATGCGGAATTGCCTGATAAAGGACGCGCTGTTTGCGAATGCATGCACGAGATGGGCGGCATCCAGCAAAAGCGATTTCAGGTGTTCACGATATTCTGCGTCATCGTCCACGATAGCAAAGCGCATGCTGGATTCGTCGCCATTTTCCCGCTGCGAGGCGTTGTCCCTCGCTGCAGTCCTAGCATGAGCCTCTCGGAGGAGGGAGGTGTGCCGGGCTGTCAATCGTAAACAATTGCAAAACGATAGGCCGCTGGCGACGAATTGCGGTGGGGCAGTGCGGAACCGGCAGATCGGCTGTCCCTCAGGCCCGCACCCCGCCGCGATACCAGGAACGATGCGGCTCTTCGCAGGCCCGAAATCGGCGCACTGCCGGCTCTGTCATGACGATATCCGGGATTGCAGGTCCCCGCGACAAACCGCCGGGGCGAGTGATGCCTTATTGACCCGGATTGGCCAATCTCGTCATCCGATCGATGGCGTGTGCACCGATCTCGTTTGAAGGTAAACAATTGTGTCTTACGACAGGTGCTGATCGCCATCGGCTGGCAATTCCTGCTCCCCGCTCTACGTCTTGAGATCTCGATGGCCACTATCAGGTCCATCAATAGGGGAGGACGACAATGTACTGGATTCTTCTTCTTGCAATCGGCGGCATTCTTGGCTGGCTGGCGAGTATTGTCATGCGCACTGATGCCCAGCAGGGTATCTTGCTGAATATCGTTGTCGGGATTGTCGGCTCCATAGTCGGCAACTTTCTGCTGGGCTCGCTGCTTGGCGGTGGGTCGATCGGATCATGGCCGCCCGACCCGGCGGCACTGCTCAGTGCCTTCCTCGGCGCCGTCATTATGCTTGGCGCCGTGAACCTGTTCCGGCGCGGCAGCGTGAGATAACCGGCGTGACGATCGGTTCTGCTCCGTGCAGCGCCGATCGTCACCAGGCGCGAGCCTGTTCGACAAGCGTGTCGCGCGAGCGCTCGGCATCGGCCAGCATTTGCGAAGCTTCGGCGGCATCGTCGCTCCCGGTGGACGGCGCATGGACATCGGCCGCATCGATGACCGGTTGCTGATCGAGGCGCGGCTGAGCCCGCTCGAGATCGCCTTCATCCACCGGCGTCAGCAGCTAATGATCAACGTCGCGGTTGGCGATCGCTCGATCCACGGGACGCTCGCAGGTCGTCGATCGCATGTCTTCCGACACGATCCAGAATGAGATCGAACGGGGCATCAGACCCGGGCACCACATGCGTTAGTGACGGCGAGCAAGCATCTCGCATCCATTCCAGCCATGGCCGCGCCACGGCGCAGACACGGATCGGACGCAAGAGCGTCCCGGACGATCCGCTGGCGCCGTTCATGGCGCATCCGAGGTGCTGCGCGAGCCCCAAGCCGCGCTGCCGGGGACTGGCGCTCCAGAAATTGATCTGGGGTCTGCGGGGCGGGTTGGGCTTTGTGAATTTACACTTCTTTGCACAATGGGCCGCGCAATGCGTGGTAGTTCTGTTCTGCCGGGCCCTTGCGGGTCGCACCCGGCAGGCGGACGGCATAATGCCCGTTATGTCGTCCGCCTATGCTTTTGCCGCGCTCGAAATCAGGATCATTGCGAGGGCACGAGGCGGACGGATCCTCAACGGGATCGGGGCCAGATCAGACGTGAAGCTGTACTGGCAGGCGTCGATTGTGTGCTCAAGCTTCTGGACATCAGTTCCAGCCTTGCCGAGCGCAAGGCGCTTACACAGGAACTCAGCTACACGGGTGCTCTTGATGGGAGCGCGGAAATGTATCAGCTGAACGTGTCCACGACCGTCAGGACACGCAGCTTCGGCCCCGTCGCCAACTGGTCATGGACAAAGTCCATGGCCCACACATCATTGACGCGGGAGGCCGCGCAGCGGCCTTGCCTCAACTTCGCCTTTACCCGCCGCTTCGGCGTTTTCTTGCGCAGTTGCAGGCCCAGCTCCCTGTAAAGCCGATAAACCCGCTTGCCATTGATTCCCCAGCCTTCGCGCCGCAGCAGAACATGGATACGGCGACAGCCGTAACGAACACGCGTCTCGGCGATCCCCTTGATCCGCTGCTTGAGGTCGGCCTGACCGGTACCCTTGTCACGGTAGTGGTAGCTGGATCGTTCCGCCCGCAACACGCTGCAGGCCCTGCGGATGCCGACCTGCCATGTGCTGCGGATATCATCGACCAGCTGGCGCCGCCGATCAGGCCTCAGAGCTTTCGCGAAACGACATCCTGCAACATCGCCTTGTCCAGGCTGAGCTCTGCAACCAACCGCTTGAGCTTCGAATTCTCCTCCTCAAGCTGGCGCAACCGCTTCATCTCCGACGGCATCAACCCAGCATACTTCTTGCGCCAGTTGTAGTACGTCACCTCGCTGATTCCTGCCTTGCGGCAGACCTCGCCAACCGATGTCCCGTCGTCCGCCTGCTTGAGCACGAAGGCTATCTGCGCCTCGCTGAACTTCGATCTCTTCATCTCATACTCCGTATCCTGGCCCTCCAATCATAACTGGTATTTTCCAGCTCAAAACGGTCCGGAATTCCGGATGCACGTCACCTGTCGTCGCCACCGCCATTTTCGACCGGCTGCTCCACCACAGCCATGTCATCACCTTCCCCGGGGATAGCTATCGATTACGCGAAAAGCGTCGCAGTGGCCTCTTGCAAAAGGCCACTGTGACGCATGATTTGGAGAGTGCCTAACAACCCTGGGCGGACCAGTTTTGCGTGTCGCCCCCGGCCACTTCACGATGTCGCTTGATACCCACTTGCTGCACCGGTAACCCAAGCAGTACGTCCATCCAGAATGCCTGGCATTCAGACCTCCCTTACATACTCCATAGAGCGCGCCGCGCAGAACGGCATTCGTTAGCTATTCAGCGGTGTGGCAAGATGGCTTCCCTCAGAGACAGCTAGAGACAGCTCTTCTCCTGCTACTCGTTGGCCTGATTCGTCGGGTTCTGGCAGTTTTCAGTTCGGGCGGGTCTGGTTGGCGATGTTGCCCGGGAAGTTCTTGGCCGATCTTCCGTGCCATATGCCGTCGAGGTTCATCCCAGGCTGTCCAATCTCGCCCGTGAGACGAACGGGCGCCAGGGCATTGCTGCCATCGCCGCCACTTCATGTTCGTCGATAAGAGCTTTATACCCGAGCGAGCGGTCGATGTCGTCCAGACCGTTGAGGAGCCGGTCGCGGCTCGCGGCGTCCATCTTGAATGAAATGCATTCGCCATTCACCCGCAAAATCGTTTGCGTGACCAGATCGACTATGAGGCACGCGGTGTTCTGATGGGAGGAGTCCGCCAGCAGAATATCGATTTCACTTCGCGGAAGGGTGACCGGCAATATCCCGTTCTTGAGGCAATTCGCATGAAAGATGTCCGCGAAGCTCGGCGCGATGACGCACCTTATGCCGAAATCAAGCAGCGCCCATGGCGCGTGTTCGCGGCTGGACCCGCAGCCGAAATTCTCGAGCGTGACCAAAATGTGGCTTGCGCGCCAGGGATCGCGATTGAGAATAAACTCCGGAATTTCGCTTTCTTGCTGATCGAACCGTAATCCATGCAGCAGGGCGCGGCCGAGTCCCGATCGGGAAACGGTCTTCAGATACTTCGCCGGCACCAGCATGTCGGTATCGACATTGGCGATCGGCAGCGCGGCTGCGATTGCTTCGAGGCGGATGAAGGGGGTCATGCCTCGAGTTTTCCCGGGTTGACCAGCCGGCCATGGATCGCCGCCGCCGCCGCCATCGCGGGGGACATCAGATGCGTCCGTCCTCCAGGGCCCTGGCGCCCTTCGAAATTACGATTCGACGTCGAGGCGCAACGCTGGCCCGGGCTCAGCCGATCCGGGTTGAGGCCGAGGCACATCGAGCAGCCGGGATCACGCCATTCGAAACCGGCCTCCATGAAGATGCGGTCTAGACCTTCCGCCTCGCCCTGAGCCTTCACCGCGCCGGAACCAGGCACGACCAGCGCGCGCACACCTGCGGCGATTCGACGCCCTCTTGCCAATTCCGCGGCAGCGCGCAGATCCTCGATGCGGCTGTTTGTACAGCTGCCAATGAACGCTACATCGATCGGCAGGCCAGCCAGCGCGCTTCCTCCCTCCAAGCCCATATAGTCGAGCTTTTGCTGCAGGCGCGCGCGCCGTTCCGGGTCGACTTCCTTCGCCGGATCCGGAACGGTTCCGCTGATCGGGATAACATCCTCGGGACTTGTGCCCCAGGTCACCATCGGCTCGATCCGGCGGGCGTCCAGCGTGACGGTCCGGTCATATCGAGCCCCGGCCTCCGATGCGAGCATGCGCCAGTCGGCGGTCGCGCGCTCTAACTCCTGCCCTTTCGGTGCGAAGGGCGTTTCCGCGAGCCAGGCAAAGGTCTTTTCGTCGGGCATGATCAATCCCGCGCGCGCGCCGGCCTCGATCGTCATGTTGCAGATCGTCATGCGTCCCGCCATGCTCAACTCGCGGATCGCATCGCCGGCATATTCGATCACATATCCGGTGGCGCCAGCGGTGCCGATTTGTCCGATGATCGCGAGGATGATGTCCTTTGCGGTCACGCCGGCGGCGAGCGGGCCATCGACGTGCACCAGCATCGTCTTCGAGCGTCGCTGGACGAGCGTCTGGGTGGTGAGAACATGTTCGACCTCGGAGGTGCCGATACCAAATGCGAGCGCCCCGAACGCGCCATGGGTCGATGTATGACTGTCGCCGCAGACGATCGTGGTTCCGGGAAAGGTCAACCCCAACTCGGGCCCGACGACATGGACGATGCCCTGCCGTGGGCTGGTCAACGGAATATAGGGAATGGCGAATTCTGCAGCATTGCGCTCCAGCGTCGCGATCTGAAGGCGGCTTTCCTCGTCTTCCACTGCGGCGAGACCGCCGCGTCGATTGGTAGTCGGCACATTGTGGTCCGCGACCGCAAGATTGAGGTCCGGGCGTCTTACCTTTCTGCCTGCGGTCCGCAAACCCTCGAAGGCCTGTGGGCTGGTGACCTCGTAGAGAAGCTGGCGGTCGATGTAGAGGAGAGACTCGCCTCCTCCCATATCCGCGACGACATGCGCGTCCCAGATCTTCTCATACATCGTGCGTGGCTCGAATGTCACCGCTGGTATGCTCCGGTCCAGCGCCGCGGGCAAATCATCACGCGATCTTCTCCGCGATCATCTCGCGAAGCTTGGGCTTCGAGAGCTTACCCGAAGAGGTCATCGGGAATTCCGATACGACCTCAATTCTTTCCGGCCATTTGAATTTCGCCATGCCGCGGGCGCCGAGAAACTCCGCCAGTTGCTGCACCGTTGGCGCCTGGGAGCCAGCCGGCGGAATGATATAGGCGCAGGCGCGCTGCCCATAGGCCGCGTCGGGCATGGCGACGATAGCGATAGCGGCGACGTTGGTGTGCTCGAGACAGATGCGTTCGACCTCTTCGCAGTTGATCTTTTCGCCGCCCCGATCGACGACATCTTTGACGCGCCCTTCGAACATCAGATACCGGCGGTCTCCAATCGTCTGGAAGCGCATCATGTCGCCTGATCGGTAGAATCCATCGACCGTGAACGCTTCGGCATTCCGTTCAGGCGCGTCATAATATCCGCGGATAGTGCAGGGGCCACGGATGGCCAGTTCGCCGATCGCTCCATCGGGAAGCTCCTCGTCCGAATCGAAGGCGAGAATCCTGAGTTCGTCATGCGGGTCGATCTGGCGGCCGACACTGTCGTTGACCGCTTCGGCAGAATCCGATTCGTTGCAGAAGCAGACCAACCCTTCGGTCATGCCGAAGATCGGCCATGCCGGAGCGCCGTCGACCATCGCGCTGAGTTTCGCTGCGCCGACCGTCGTGATGAAGCCTTTCGCTTCGCTCAAGTCCATCTGGTCGAGCCAGCCGGTTTCCTGCAGTCGCAGCAAGATGGGAATTGGAAGCAGGAACCAGTTCGGCCGCCGCGCGACGATTAGTGGACCAAGGACGGCAGGATCGAGACTGGCCGCGGCGACGACCTCGCCGCCAGCAAAGAGCGAGGGCCCCCAAATGCAAATCATCGGCGCATTATGGACCATGGGCGCCGGCGTCAGCGCCACCGTCGTCTCGTCGAGGCCGTGAAAGTCTATGACGGTGCGCATGGTATAGAGATATTCATTATTGAAGCGTGGTATGATCTTGGGAACGCCGGTAGTGCCGCCGGAAAGCTGGAACACGGCGACCTGGAAGGGGTCGAGTTCGACGTCGGCCAGCGTTTGACGCGCGCTTTCCAGATCCTGCCCCGCAATCAGCGTCTCCAGCGCGACGGCGTCCGAGCCGGCAGGCGCTTCGCCGCGGAGCACCACCGTCCGGTTTAGCGACGGAATTTCGCTGCGCATCCCGTTCGAAAAGGCGACGAAGTCGAATTTGGGATCGTCGCCGGGGACGAAGTGCGCCGTCGCCGCTGCATGGTGTCCGATATAGCCGATCTCCAGGGCGCGATGCGCGGTCAGCGTGCAGATCGGAATCAGGCCGGCCTTGAAGCAGGCGATGAGCGCGACGACGAGTTCCTTGCAATTCGGAACCTGGAATATGATGCGATCCAGCGGCCGGAGCCCAAGTCCGAGAAAAGCCGCGGCGGCCTTGTCGGTGATTTCATTGAGTTCGCGGAAGGTATAGGCGCATCCCGGTTCGGACAGTGCTATCCGGTCGGGAAACCGTGACGCCACATCGCGGAATCCGGATGCAAGGGTCTCGTCCGTCAGCACACCTGACCGGATAAATTCGTCGAGGCGTCGATCCTCTTGATACACAACGCCCGGCATCCTCGTCTTCGGTCCGATGATCCCCGTCACTGATCCACTCCCATTTTCGTCCTTAGATAGCTCATGAAACGAAGCTTCCGCATGATCGAAGGCCATTTCCATGCGAGCATTTCAGATGCCGTCATTTGAGTCAATAAATTTACCCTTGTGTCAGAACTTGCATGGACATGCCGGGCAAGCGATGCCATCACGATGGCCATTTCCAACAAGTGATGTGCGATGGCAATGGAGGTATAATGAGTCTTGGTCACCGATCCGAAGGATCTGTCGCAACGGCGACGGCCGGCTTGCGCGGCACGATCTGGAACCCCGATCTTCTTCCTGGCGATGTCTCTCTTACCGCGCACGCGCTCACCACGGCGGACGGTGCCTCGGTCACGGGCTATCTTTTCCGCAGGGGCGGCGAGCGAACAGTGGTTTGCAGCATGCATCCCCGCGAATGCGTGGTCACGAACTTCGTCGTTCCCGAAGTGTTGCAGGGCGGCTGCGCCATGTGGGTCATGGCACCGCGTTCGCCGGGTAACGATCTTCGGCTGGAGCATGAAACTGCGCTGCTGGATTTGGCGGCCGGTCAGATATTCCTGCGCGAGACGATGGGATTTGAATATTGCATCCTTCAGGGAACGTCCGGCGGAGGTCCGCTCGCTGCCTTTTATTGCCAGCAGGCTGGGAGGGCGCCGGCGGCAAGGCTGACCCACTCCCCCGGCGGGCGGCCCGTCAAGCTGGCGTCGGCGACCATGCCATTGCCCGACGGGGTGATTTTCATGTCTGCGCATCCGGGGCAGGGCCAGTTGCTTCTGACCCAGATCGATCCTGCGGTTACCGACGAAGGCGATCCCTTCAGGATCGACGAAGGGATTTCGGCATTCTCTACCGCCAACGGGTTTCGCAAGCCGCCGGAATCGTCGAGCTATGCGCCCGAATTCCTGGCGCGATACCGCGCTGCGCAGCGCGCGCGCATCGTGCGTATTGACGCATTCGCAAGGCAGTTGCTCGAAAGAAAGGCCGACGCCCGCCGCCGGTCGAAGGCCGGCGGGGACGAAGAGGCTGCGGCGCTTGCCGCCCATTCCCCCATCTTTCAGGTATGGCGGACCGATGCCGACCCGCGCTGCTTCGACTTGAGTCTCGATCCGTCCGACCGCGCCTATGGATCGGTCTGGGGCGCCAACCCACTCGTGTCCAATCTGGGCAGCATAGGTTTCGCGCGTACATGCACCCCCGAAGGCTGGCTTTCCAATTGGTCAGCGCTCTCCACCAACGTCTCGATGGAAGCCTGTGCCCCGGACTTGGCGGTACCTGTCCAGGTTATCGAATTTACCGGCGACAACAGCGTCTTTCCGAGCGACGCGGCCCGGATCTTCGAAGCGATCGGAAGTGCCGACAAGGAGCGCCACGCGGTTCACGGAAATCACCACGGGCAGCCGATCGTGGAGGGCGCCGCCAATGGCCAGCGCGTCGCGGGGCAGCTTATCCGGAATTGGCTCGAACACCATCGCTTCCGCTGAGGCCGAGCGCCATTCCGGATGTGCGTCGTCGAGGCTTGCCGAAGGCGATGACGCCGCACATCCGGAATGGCGGATCGCTGATCGGATTGTCTGGAATCACGGTGATCGACCGACCGGCGCGTCAGGCCGCGGCGGTCTACGCCGACGGATTCGCCGCGATAGCGCGTTCGAGTTGCTCCCAGCCCTGGGCTGGCACCACCTCTCCCCTACGATCGACCACATCGTCCCATCGCGCGATGACGGCGCCCGATGCAGCGAGCGCGCGGTTCAGGCGCGTACCTTCGGTCAGCGTGATGTTCGCGGCGGCGAAATGTCCTCCGCCGGCGCAAAGAATGACCCTTGTCGGCGCGTTCTCAGATACGATCGGCAGCAGGGCAGGGCTGACAAGTGCCGGGTCCAGTTGTTCGAGAATGTCGGGCGGCATCACGCCAGCCATCATTGCGGTCGAGGCAGCGGGAGCCAGGCAGTTCACCTTGATGTTATATTTTTCCCCCTCGATCGCCAGCGTCTGCATCAATCCGACCACAGCCATCTTGGCCGCGGCATAGTTGGCCTGGCCGAAGTTGCCGTATAGACCCGAGGAAGACGTGGTCATCACCACGCGGCCGTAGGTCTGTTCGCGCATGATGTCCCAGACCGCCTTCGTACAAAGGGCCGATCCCATCAGGTGAACCTCGACGACCTGACGGAACTCTTCCATCGTCATCTTTGTGAAGCTCCGATCGCGCAAGATGCCCGCATTGTTCACCAGTATGTCGATCCGGCCCCATTGCGCGACGGCGCGGTCGACCATGTCTTGCACGGCGGTTTCATCCGTGACCGATCCCGGGGCGACCATCGCCTCCCCGCCGGACTCCTGGATTGCCCTCGCCACGTCCGCGGCCGCACCTTCACCTTGCGAACCGGGCAGGTCGTTGACCACGACTTTCGCCCCTTGGCCAGCCAGAAACAGCGCGTGCGCACGCCCCAGCCCCGCGCCCGCTCCGGTAACGATCGCAACCCTCTCGGCTAATGGCCGCACGTCATACTCCGTCATCTCGTTATTGCCTCCGGCCTCGTTGACATTCGGGCGCGTCCTGTAATACAGCGCTAGGTGTCAGTTATTTGACGTATGAGTCGGTTAATCGTCAAGCTATTTTGGAAAAGCGCCGGAACATGTGGGGCATCCCGCAGGAATTGCGGCCGACACTGGCGTAGCGGTGCGTTCGACGCTCTTGAGAATGATCCGTCGCGATGAGGATGTCCAAATGTTGAGACCAGTGCTGGCCGGATTGCGCGTGCTTGAGCTCGGGCATTATGTTGCCGCTCCCTTTTGTGCCCGGTTGTTGGCCGATCTCGGCGCGGAGGTGTTCAAGGTCGAGCCGCATGGCGGTGATCCGGTGCGGGATTGGGGCGCCAAGATTGACGGTCAGTCGTTGTGGTGGTCGATGCACGGGCGCAACAAGCAAAGCATCGCGATCGACCTGAAATCGCCGCGCGGAAGGGAAATCCTGCTCGATCTTGTCGAGCATTGCGACGCGCTGGTCGAGAATTTCAGGCCGGGCCAGTTGGATAAGCTCGGCTTGGGAATCCCCGCGATGCGGGCGCGTCGTCCCGATCTCATCGTCGCGCAGATATCGGGTTATGGTCAGACCGGCCCCGGCCGGGATCGGGCGGCGTTCGGCGTCATCGGGGAGGCGGTGGGCGGACTGCGCCACTTGACCGATCATCCGCCCGGAACAAGCACGCTGCCCCCCGTGCGCGTCGGCGTCAGCATCGGCGATTCGGTTGCGGGGCTGTACGCCGCCTTCGGGATCGCCTGTGCCTTGTGGCAACGTGACAGGGGCCAGGGCGACGGGGCGGGTCGGACGGTCGATGTTGCGCTTACCGAAAGCGTGCTCAGCCTGATGGAAGGGATGCTTCCCGAATATGGCGCGCTCGGCAAAATCAAGGAGCCGACCGGCGGGGCCATAGCGACTGCCGCGCCGAGCAACGCCTATCCGACCATCGATGGAGAATGGGTCCTGATAGCGGCCAATTCCGCGCCGCTTTTCGCGAAGCTGGCCGAACTGATGGGTCGACGCGACCTTGTCGGCGCGCATGGATATGACAGCAACGCCGCGCGCGTCGCGAGGGCAGGGGAACTCGACGATCTCATCAGTCAGTGGACCAGGGGACACGACGCGGCAACGCTAGTGAAGCTATTGTCGACCGCCGATATTCCGAATAGCAAGGTTTACACTGCGGCGGATTGCGCCGCGGATAGCCAGTATCGCGCGCGCGGCATGGTCCGCGAGGTCGCGGACTCCGCCTTCGGCACGGTGCTGCAGGCCGGCGTCGTACCGCATATTCCGGAGGGGCCTGGCGATGTGCGGTGGGCAGGTCCCATGGTCGGCGAACATGCGCCCGAAATCCTTCGAGCTCTGCTCGGCATGACGGATGCGGATATTCGGGAACTCAAAAGCGAAGGCGTGATTCCATGACGCAGGTGACGATGATCGAGGTCGGCCCGCGAGACGGCTTTCAGCCGATCGTTCCGTTCATTCCAACCGCGCGCAAGATCGAGATCATCGAGAATTTATACGCGGCAGGCGTCAGGCGAATGGAGGCGGCGGCGTTCGTCAGCCCGAGCGCGGTGCCACAGATGGCCGACGCCCCGGAAATTCTTGCGGCGGCTGCGGCTTTGCCTGGGCTGGATGCCCAGGTGCTGGTGCCAACCGCGAGGCAGGCCGACCGTGCGATCGCGGCGGGCGCACGCCATCTCGTGTTCGTCGTGTCGGTCAGCGAGACCCATAATCGCAACAATGTCAGGCGCAGCCCGGCCGAAAGCGTGGAAGAATATGTGCGGCTGGTGGAGCATCTGCCTGGCGCCATCCGGCTCAATGTCGCGACGGCGTTCGATTGTCCTTTCGAAGGACGGGTTTCCGCCGACGCGGTTTTCGACCTTCTCGACAGGCTGGTGCCCTTGGCGCCATCGGCCGAGATCGCGCTGTGCGATACGACGGGGCGCGCGACGCCGGGACAGGTCATGCGCCTCTTCGGCGAAGCGGCAGCCCGTTATCCTGGCGGGCCCTCCTGGGTGTTTCACGGTCATGACACCTATGGCGTCGGCGCGGCGAACGCCTTTGCCGCCTACCAGGCGAATGTGCGGGCGTTCGATGCCTCGGTGGGCGGTCTCGGCGGTTGTCCGTTCGCGCCGGGAGCGACTGGCAATGTGGCCACCGAGGACCTTGTCTGGATGTTTGAGAATATGGGCATCGCGACCGGTATCATGCTCGATCGGCTTGTCGAGACGGCCCATGACGTGACCACCATAGTGGGTGGACAAACCGGCGGACGCGTGCGCCGCGCGCTTGCGGCGGCACACACGCTGAAAACGTCGGAATAGCGGCAAAGGCCCGGGTTGGCCGTTAACCCGCGCGCTGTTACCGGCCGAGCGGCTTTTCGCGGCGGATCGGCATGGCCCGCGCCTTTTCCCATCGATCCGGCACACAGCCATGCCCCGGTTCCGGGGCTGGATGTTCAAGCTTGACATCTGACACATGAGTCATAAAATTGACACCAAGGACGGTATGGCGTTCGATGCTCGGCTTCGAACAAGCGTTGATATCTCATAGGGGAAGATTGAAATGGACGTCGGTTACATTCTGAAATTGCGCCAAGTCGAAACGCGTCTCTCGGTTTGCCGCCGACATGGCTCATTCGGGCTCGTCCGGCCTCTTATGCTTGCATCGATAGTCGGTGCGCTGCCCTCGGCCGCCTTTGCCCAGGATGGGGATCAGGTTTCCGCACCCGCACAGGTCGAGGCGGAGCCCGACGGCGCGATCGCCGATATCGTCGTGACCGCCGAGAAGCGGACGGGTAGCCTGCAACGCACGCCCATAGCGATTACCGCGCTGTCCGGCGCGGAACTCCGCTCGTCGAATTCCCGCAGTCTGGACGATATTCAGGGAATCGTGCCAGGCCTGAAAGTCGGCGCGATTTCGGGCCAGTCGCAAGTTAGCGTGCGCGGCATCGGCACGTCGTCGATCGTCCCCGGTGCAGAAGGTGCCGTGGCCGTGAACGTGAACGAAGTCTATATTTCCCGTCAAAGCGCGCTTTCGTCGAGTATGTACGACCTCGCTAGCCTGGAGGTTCTGCGCGGCCCGCAGGGTACACTCTATGGGCGCAATGCGACCGCCGGGTCGATCAACCTCACGACGGCCCGACCGGGCGATGTCTGGTCCGGATTTGTCCAGGGAACGGTAGGCAATTTTTCGGCTATCAATATCGAAGCAGCGGTTGGCGGGCCGATTGTCGAAGACCGGGTCGGCATCCGTATTGCCGGATTCGTCGACCGACACGACGGCTATGGCACCAACCTCGTCACGGGTAGTGACATCGACGACCGCGACGCGAAGGGGGCGAGGATTACCTTGGTGCTTTCGCCTACCGACAGTCTGAAGGCGACGATCATCGGCGACTATTATCACCAGCGCGACCGCGGCGCGGCCCGGCATTATTTCGGTGCCGACAGTGATATCGCGCTCCCCGGTGTATTTCCCGGTCGTCCCGTCGGCCAGCGCGATGGCGGCTATTTCGCATCCAGGCTCCGCGATATCGCCGCGGGATATGATCCGCAGCTTCGACTGGAAACGAAGTCGATCACCGGGATCGTGGAATGGACCAGCGGACCGTTCGGATTGAAGTCGATTACGAATTATCGCGATCAGGAGTTCAATCTCTTCACGTCTCTGGATGGAGGCAGCAACTTTGCCGGTTTCTATGTGGCGGGCGAGCCCGCGCATCAGGTGAGCGAGGAACTGCAGGCGCATTACGACGGCGGTCGCATTAATGCGACGGCTGGCCTTTATTATTTCCATGAAAAAGTCTCGGCGTCGCCTTCGCGGGCGCCCGAACTTTCCGATGTCTTCTATCCGGCGCTGGGTTTGCCGGCGCCGAGTCCGTCCTTCTATGTCGATGCGGTCGAAATCGGGGGCACCATCAAGACGACAGCGAAGGCGATTTTCGGACAGATCGATTATGAGGTGATTGATCGCCTGACACTGACTTTCGGTCTGCGTTACGGGTCGGAATCCAAGCAATTATTCTCGACCTCCGCATTCGATCCGACCAAGGTTTATGACTTCGACCCCGCCAATCCCTTTTTCAGCACGACGCCTCCCGGGCCGCTTACGGTGCTGCCCAAACGGACGTTCAATTCGACGACGCCGAAGTTCGGCATTCGTTTCCAGGCGACGCCAAGGCTGATGTTCTATGCGAGCTATTCCGAGGGGTTCAGGTCGGGGGGCTATGATATCACTTCCGTCGCGCCGGCCTACCAACCCGAACATCTCGCAGCATATGAGGGCGGTATGAAGGCGACCGCCTTTGACAATCGTGTGCGCGCCAACCTGTCCGGCTTTTACTACGATTATACGAACCTTCAGGTCCAGCAGGTCGCCGGCGTGCAGGTCATCACTCAGAACGCCGGGGCCGCACGTCTTTACGGCGGCGAGGCTCAGGTGACGATCAAGCCAGTCGAAACGCTGACCATCGATATGAGCGGCACATATCTGCATGCGCGCTACCAGGATTATCAGGGCGCATCCTCGGTCCAGCCTTTCTTTCCCGGCAACGTGGATTTCGGTGGTAAGCGGCTGAACAATGCCCCGACATTCGCGGGCCTTCTTTCGGTCGAAAAGGCTTGGCCGCTTGGCGGTGGAACGCTGAGTGTAAAGGCCGAAGGCGAATATTCGTCGAAATTCTACTTTACGCCGGACAATGTTGACCCCCTGTCGCAGGATGCCTTTTTCAAAAGCAATCTCTATCTGCGCTTCGCCAGCACAAAGGGCTGGACCGCGACCGCTTTCGTCAAGAATGTCGGCGACAAGGTAACGAAGACGGCTGCAAACGTCACCTCGCCGATCTTCGGTGCGGCGGTCGAAGGTTCGGTCACGGCGCCCCGCACCTACGGGATCACCCTGGGGTATTCGTTCTGATCCACCGGCGTGTCGTCGCTCGAAGCGGTTGGCCTTTGGCAATCTGACTTGGGACCAGATCGCTTTCCAGTGGGAGACATATTGGGCGATGGCCGCATTCTCGTTGCCTCCCTTGGCCAAAACGAGAGCGGCTTCGCCTATCGCAATGCGGAAACCTGGCTTCAGGACTCAGGCGATGATTGTGGATCCATCGGGACGTTCCACCATGTAGCGGGACGCCATTTCCCCCCTGCGCCAGTAGCGATCCGTTTCTTCCCGCTTAGCCGGCTTGCGCCCTGGTATGAAGCGGTTGATCGATAGTCGGCACTGGATCATATAGTTGTCTACGATGTGGCGTCCGCTGGATAACGGCGGACTTCGCTTTCTGCGCCATATTGACGCGCCATACTATGTTGAATCGGGGATTACAGAGTGAGCGGAAAGGAAGCGGTGGGGGCGAAGCCAGAGGCCTTGGGCGGAAGTAGGGCCGGTCAGCCTACTCGGCCGATGCGCCAAAAGACGCCGGGCGTTCGTCAGTCCATTCTGGAGGTGGCCGCCGCCCTCTTTGCGGAGCGCGGCTATGCGGGCACTAACCTGCGCGACATCACCAATTCCCTGGGAATGAGCCGGCCAGGGCTATATTATCATTTTCCAAGCAAGGAGAAGCTCTTAGAGGCGCTGGTCGAAGAGATAACGTTCTCCGGGCAGGAGCGATCGGAAACCATCGTGCATGATGCCGGCGCTTCCCCGCGCGCACGACTGCATCAGCTGGTCGCATCAAGCCTGCAATGGATGCTGGAGCATGGGCAGTTGTTTCGGGCACTCGCAGGCTCGGAGAATGATCTCCCCGCCGATCTTCGGACAAAGCACGACGATAGCAAACGAGCGGTGCTGAAAAGTTATATCGAGGTCATTGAGGAAGGGATTTTGACCGGCCATTTCCGCCCGGTCGACGCGACGGTCGTTGCATTCGGCATCATCGGAATGTGCAACTGGACCGCCTGGTGGTTCAAGGCGGATGGCCGCAGGTCTTTGGACGCCGTGAAGGAAGAGCTTGCCGAAGCAGCGGTCCGAACCGTCCTGCGCGTCGACGCGCACCGGACTCGCAGCGAATCGCTGGCCGATGCCTTTCGAATATTGCGCGAGGACATTAGCCATCTCGAACGACTGTCGAGCGAATAGGCTGGGCGCTGGCCGCTGAAACGGCCATCCTGCTAAATCCCTTTGGTTCTTATTCTTTGGAACGCACCGGCTTTTGACGGCCGGCCTGACCGTGGATGCAATATTTCCGTCAGAAACGACCGACAAGTCTCCATTTTGGCCGTTCAAATCCTTGACAACCATCCTCATACGTCAAATAACTGACTCATGAGACGGTTTGAGAAGGAGGCAAGGCTGTGGAAAAGGCATTGACGGCGCGTCGGATCGCCGAAGGCTTGCTGTTCGGCGAAGGTATTCGGTGGCGCGGCGACGAAATCGTGCTCTCCGACATGATCGGCGAGCGCGTCGTGGCCGTCGATCCCGCTTCGGGCGCGATCCGCACGTTGTTCGATCAGGGGATCAGGACCAACGGATTGGTCGTGCTCGACGATGGCTCGATTCTCGTACTGTCGATGTATGACACTAAGGTTCTGAAACTCGCGCCCGACGGCGCGGTAGAGACATATGCTGATTTGTCCGGCGTCGCCACCGGCTATCTGGGGGACGTCGTGATGCACGCGAGCGGCGACCTCTATGTGGATGATGTCGGCGTACGGCCTTTCCACGGAGAGCCGCTCAAGCAGATTGGCCGGGTGATCCTCGTCAAGCCGGATGGATCTCTGTCGCCGGTCCTGGAAAACCTATCCTTTCCGAACGGAATTGTTATCTCAGCCGACGGACGAACCCTCTTTCTGGTTCAATCCTTCCTTTCTCCTCCCAGCATCACAGCTTTCAACATTCGGGCCGATGGCTCGCTTGGCGATCCGCGCCCGTTCGCGACCGCCGAGAGCCTGATCGATGGACTGACGGCGGACGACGCGGGCGGAATCTGGGCCTGCGTGCCGCATGAAAATGAAATTCGGCGGTTCGATTCCGGCGGCGAGATCACGCATCGTGTGCTTTTCGGAAACTATGAGCCGATTGCCTGCACGATCGGAGGTCCGAACGGGACGGTTATGGCCGTCACCGCGATCAAGTCTCTGGAAGGGCGCAACATTTTCGAGGAGATGCAGGCAAAAAAGGTTCGCGCCGACATTTTCACGGTCGATGTTCCATTCGCGAACCGGTTGAGCCGGCCTTGATGTAGCGGTCGAGCCGTTCGGTGCAACCGGAACTGGGAGGGGCTCGTGGCGCGTTCGCGATAGCCCACCGCAATCTGGCTTGCAGCTAAATTGAGACGAGGAGAAATCATATGCCAAGTCTGAGTGGCGTGCATCACACGGCCCGACCCACTTGGAAGCTGGCCGAAACCGTCCGCTTCTATCGGGACATTATCGGCCTGCCCGTTTTCCATGCGGTATCCGCCAAGGGGTGGGGGCCGGAAAATCACCCGGATTTCATCCATTTCTTCTTCGATTCCGGTAACGGCAGCACGATCGCCTTCTTCTATTATTTCGGGGAAGACGAGCCCGAGCACGAGGAGCCGAGCGCCTGGCATCGCCATTCGACGCACACCGCCTGGCGCGTCGAAAACGAACAGCAACTGCTCGACTGGAAGGAGCGGTTCGAAGCGCACGGCATCGAGGTCATGCAGGTTCGTCACGAGATCATCGATTCCATTTATGTGACCGACCCCAATGGATATATGGTCGAGTTCACGCTCCAAGTCCGCGAACTGACAGAATATGACCGGCTCGACGCGAGCCTGACGCTCGACGCCGCGATTGCTATCGAACAGGAACGCGGCACGCGTCTTACTGAAATCGAAAGCCTCTGGCGCCGCAAGGCCGACCTGGTGAAGTCGAAACTGGCGGAGGTCGCCTGATATGCCGTCGGTCTATGTGCTCGCCGTTCCCGAATTCATCGCCCTTGCCGATGTCTCGCGCGAGGATCCGAAGCTGTCAGTTTCGGACGTCGGTTTCGGATATCTCCGGATCGACGCCGAGGACGAGATAGTCTTCGAGCGCCGGAAGCTCGGGTTCAAGCCCGCCGTCTGGTACAGCGCCTTTACCGGCGGGATCGAGGGAAGGATAGTCGAGTTTGGACGCGATGTCGTCCGTATCGTATCGGATAGTGAAGAATGAGGATAGCTGTACTGGGAGGCGGTCCAGGCGGCCTCTATTTCGCGCGCCTGGTCCGTCGGGCTTGGCCGGACTGGCCTGTCGACGTGTTCGAACAAAACCCGCACGATGCGACTTTCGGTTTCGGCGTGACTCTAGGCGGCGCCGCGTTGGGACGGATCACCGATGCTGACCCCGAACTCGTCGGGCGCATTGCAAAGGCGTCGGTTTTCAACAATCGGCAGAATATCGATCTCAACGGGAGCGAGATCCTCCTGGAATATGAGGTCGAGGGCGCGAGCATCGAACGCTTGACGTTGCTGACGCTCATGCAGGAACTGTGCGAGGCGGTGGGAGTCAATATTCGCTACAATCAGCGCGTTGCGTCCACGTCGGAACTCTCCGGCTACGACCTCATTATCGGGGCGGATGGCGCGAACTCGATGGCCCGCCAGGAGCGGGCGGCTGCCTTTGGTGCGAATAGCCGCGTCCTCAATAACCGTTTCGCCTGGTATGGCGTGCGCAAGAAGCTCGAACCTAATGCGCTGGTGTTCCGCTCCGCGTTCGGCGGTGCGCTGGTTGCCCATTATTATGCTTATACTCCCGAGATGAGTACCTTCGTCGCCGAAGCCGACGAGGCAGCATGGGTGAACGGTGGGCTGGGTGACATGACCGACGATCAGCGGCGTAGCATATTTGAAGAGCTGTTCGCGCCGCAGCTCGAAGGGGCGTCGCTCATCGAGAATAATTCGATCTATCGGCAGTTTGCCGCAGTGAGTGTCGATCGCTGGGTCGATGGCAATGTCGTTCTGATCGGGGATGCCCAGCGGGTCGCGCATCCCTCGATCGGCTCGGGTACGCGACTGGCGATGGATGACGCCCAGGCACTATTCGATGCGTTGCGTGAGCAAACCGAGCTTCCTGCGGCGCTCGAACTTTTCGAGCGCCGACGCCGGCCGGTGCGCGAGAGGTTCGCCGAAGCCGCACAGCGCAGCTTCGACTGGTACGAGCGGGTCGGCGAGGTGATGCAGAAACTGCCGATCGACTTCGTGTACGATTTTCTGACGCGGACGGGGCGGATCGACGATACGCGCCTGATTTCCTACGTGCCTGACTTCGCGACGTTATATGCTAAACAGCGTGGTTTTGATGTTCCGTTACGGCAGCCTAGGGGCAGGTGAAAGCGGGCGCCGTCGTGAATGACGCCATCGATTCTGAAAAGGGTCCGTGGCCCGGCGGGCCTTCCGAGTGGAAAAGCGGCGCTCGGTGCCTTGTCGGCGCCATCGCCGGTTATGCGACGGGCTTCGGCTTTATGTATTTCAGCGCCAACCTGTTTATCCAGCCCATGCGCGAAGAATTTGGCTGGACGGCGTCCGAGGCGACCTTCCTGCCGATCACGACCTTGGTAATGGCCCTGCTTTTCCCGGTGTCCGGGCATCTGGTTGAGCGTTTTTGGAGCACGCCTACTGGCTGCGACTGGGCTGTGTGGGCTCGCCCTATGCTATATCCTGCTCGCCTGTATTCCTATTGACGTGCTCCCCTGATTGTTACCAGTCAGGGGTAGAGTCTCGCTCCTTCTGAGCTGCACGCCGATCCTGGACCAGCTGGCTGGAGGCTTTCCAGCGTGCCGACATCAGGGCGGGCCATGTGCCGCTGATGCCAACATGAGCGATATCGGCGGTTTGTTGCCGATCGCGCTGTGCGGTCGTACTTCGTTGTAGTCTCTACGCCAAGCCTCGCATTTGCGGACCGCGTCATCCAGGCTCATGAACCAGTGCGCGTTCAGGCATTCCGCCCGGAACTTGCCGTTGAAGCTTTCGATGAACGCATTGCCCGTCGGCTTGCCAGGCCGGGAGAAGTCGAGCGTCACGCCTTTCATGTAGGCCCACATGATCCAGCCCGCGGGAGATAAACTCGCTGCCCGGATCGAGCCAGGATAGCCGACTTCGGTAGCAGGATCGTTCCCACCGCAACACGCTGCAGGCCCTGCGGATGCCGACCTGCCATGTGCTGCGGATATCATCGACCAGCTGGCGCCGCCGATCAGGCCTCAGAGCTTTCGCGAAACGACATCCTGCAACATCGCCTTGTCCAGGCTGAGCTCTGCAACCAACCGCTTGAGCTTCGAATTCTCCTCCTCAAGCTGGCGCAACCGCTTCATCTCCGACGGCATCAACCCAGCATATTTCTTGCGCCAGTTGTAGTACGTCGCCTCGCTGATTCCTGGCTTGCGGCAGACCTCGCCAACCGATGTCCCGTCGTCCGCCTGCTTGAGCACGAAGGCTATCTGCGCCTCGTTGAACTTCGATCTCTTCATCTCATACTCTGTATCCTGGCCCTGCAATCATAACTGGTATTTTCCAGCTCAAAACGGTCCAGAATTCCGGATGCGTCACCGCCCAGATTCGAGTGCGGCCTGACGTGATTGTAATCGTGGCGCCATGCCATGAGCACGAAACGCGCATGCGCCAGTGACGTGAACAGGGTTTCGTTGAGGCATTCGTCGCGCAGGCGCCCGTTGAAGCTCTCGACGAAGCCGTTCTGCATGGGCTTGCCCGGCGCTATATAATGCCACTCGACCTGACACTCCTGCGACCAGCGCAGGATCGCCGACGAGGTCCGCTCGGTGCCATTGCCGCGCACATCGAGTCTGCCCAATCAGGACGGATGTTGCCGGCGGGGTAATTCCGAGCGCCTCCATCAGCGCCATGGGCATCAGAAAGAGGATGCGATTGATGAAGTCCAATGCCGTGACCCTGGTAAAGATCGCATCGAGATCCGGCAGGGCTTCGACTGCCAGATAGGAAGATTCGATGGTGATGCCGAGCGCCCACAGCATCCGGCGAACTTCGCGGAACTGAGGCTCGATCCTGTCATTTAGCAGCCGCCAGATGCGGTCTTCGCGGATGCCCGACCGCTTCGCCAATTCCTTTTGTTGAATGTTCTGGCGGGCCATCGTGGCGTGAATCAGAGGGATATAGCCCCGCAAATTATCAATAAGGAGCCTCAGAGGGCGTCAATCAAGGTAGCTGCTCACTGGGGTGTATCGCCGACGGCGGCGTAAGCGCGCAGTCTTCTCAAAATGTAAGAAATGGTCACATCGCTATCGTAATCGCAACATCGTTTGATCAACTAAGGGTGTCCACGATATTCGCGACATGTAGTAAGACTATCGGAATACGTCTGCACGTGCCGTAATGTAAAATACTGTTGGTTCGCAGGGCGCTCGGAGCACTGGTGCCTGCATTTACCCAAATTTACATACAGCCGGATTGCTCTGGGGTTTCGCGCTCCTGCATGAATGGTCGTCAGCGCGCGTTGCCGACGGATAATAGCGAGCCTATAGGCGAACGGGAGCAGAAGATATGAGTCTGGAAGAGCTTGAGCGGATATGTCGCCGGGGTGTCGATACCAACAGCCCCGCGCAGCTTTCAGCGAATCAATGCTACGACGTCCTCACGGCGCTGGAACAATTGTCACGCAAATTGGTCAATGAAGGCGATGAGGGGAAAGTCGATCGCGGTGCACGCGCATTACTTGACGCGCTCTATCCTGGTCGCCGATGGGAAAATCAGGCGGATTACCTGCAGAAAGCGCTGAAGACGCATGTCAGAGCGGTGTTTCAGGCGGTGACAGCGTCTGATTGATTTAGGTTTGTTGACATGGCGCTGGCCTCGTCCGCCGCTATCCGCCTATGGCATCTTTTGGTGCATCAAGAATACCACGAAAAGCGTGCCTGAGATCAACTTGCCCGAAGAGATCGCCTATGCGCGAAAAAAAGGGCGCGTGGTAGCGGCTCTGGATGCATTCAGAGGCGGCCAAGGGCCACATGATAAGGGCCTTTCCGCTTTACGAGCAGTGGGGCATCGACGGCGTGATGGTCGATTTCTTCGATTGCGACGACCAGGATACCGTCGTCTTCATGGAAGAACTGCTGCAACTGGCGGCGAAGCATCATCTGAACGTGACGTTGCACAATGTTTACAAGCCGCGCGGTGTCGGGCGGACCTATCCAGCTTTGCTCTCCATCGAACCGCCTTCAATGTGGAAGACCACCAGTGGGATGCGCGTGGCAGCACGCCGGAACATGAATTGATGATTCCCTTCGTGCGCATGCTGGCCCGACCGGTGGATTTTCATTCAGGATCTTTTCGCAACGTCACGGTAGAGCAATTTTATCCCCGTAATCCGGGGGCTCTCACGATGGTACCCGTACGCGTCCACTGGCGAGATATGTTGTATATGAAAATCCCTTGCCGATGGCGGCTGATCTTCCGGCGATATATATGGGCGGCCGGGCCTGGATTTCATTGTCAAACTCCCGACTTCGTGGGACGAGACAAGGGTGCTCGAAGGCTCTGTAGGCTACTATATCACCGTGGCGAGGCCGCGCGGCAAAGAGTGGTACATCGGCAGCATGGCCGACAATAGCGCGCGGGAATTGACGATCGCACTAAGTTTCATCTGCCGCGAACATTCCCTGCGGAGATTTACGCTGACGACCCCGCTGCCCCCGATCGGCCGACGAAATTGATTCAGAAACGAATAACGGTGACTTTCACGGACACCATCCATGCCATCCTGGCGGCAGCGGGGGGACAGGCGATCCATTTGACGCCGGACAAGTAAAGGGTCTGACTTTACCGGTGTTCGTCAGTATCGAATATCCAGCTGTCCGAGAGCTTGCCCTGACTGCAAGTCTCCGGCTGATGGACGAAAGGCTCGGATCACCGCACATCGCCCTGCGCTGGCCTCCGGGCTGTACCCGATAGGCGCCCATTTGCGCCGGAACTCTTGCTGGCTGTCAATCGGCGTCCAATCGGCACCCCCGATCAGCGCCGAACGGGGAGCCCCTTGGCAGGAGGGCGCGCAATGATGGTTGGCGCGAGATTCTGCTGGTGGCGTAGGGAGGGCGTAGCCCGACCGGAGCCAGCAGCAGAGCGAAGCGCCGTTCTACACGGCACCGCGACGGCGTTGAACTTCACTATGGGCGCGACGACTTTGCCGATGAACGCACTCTTGTGCGCACGCTGTCGCGCGAGCGCGCCAAGGACATGGCGTGCGACCATGACCGCGCCGATCGGGGGCGCGCCTTTGCCGAGCGGCGCGGCATCGGCGAGCGGCTCGCTGAGCTTGTCCGCAAGGCGGCCCAAAGGACGCGTCAGATCGTGGACAATCTCCGGACAGGGCCGCGCGCGCCTGCGCCGCAGCCCGAGCGCAGTGCATTCACGCCCAGGCCCGACCCGCACCACGCGGTCGCGCGGCATGGTCGGATCGTCTCGGCGATCCTGTTCGCACAGAGCGTGGGCGATCCGGCATCGCCCGAGCAGCGCGTCGAGCTTCATGCGAGCCGTGCTGCGCTCGACAGGCTCGCCCCCTGCGGCTCGCACGACCTGGAGGCGGCCTTTGCCGCGGACCGGGGGCTGATCCGCGAGGCTGCTGGGGGACAAACCCAAAGGGCGATCCGCGCGATGCAGCTCGAAGCCGAGCTGCGGACCGATCCCAGGTTGCGCGCCGATATGTTCATCGAGCGCTGGCAGATGCTCGACCAGAAGCGCCAGCGGCTGCTTGGGCAATATGAGGAGCGCGCCGCGAGCAGGGTCACCCAGACCATGGCGGAAATGGCCAAAAGCCTCGAGCGCGATCCGCAGCTCGAATCGCTGCTGCGCGGTCGCCGACACCAGCTCGGGCTTTCCAACATCCCTGAGCGCAGCCTCGACCAAAGCCTTGCCGATATGATCGGGTGGGGCAGGAGCCGGGGGCCGAGCATCGGGGTGTGAGGATGGGCGGCTTTCATCGTGCCGCTATCCTGCGACAGCGCAGCGCACCTTTGAGGCGTCGCGCAATTGCGTCGTTTGTGAACGCGACGGCAGATGCGCACGCGGATCGCACCCTCGGAAAGTGGCGTATAACGGCATGCACGCGTGCGTGAGATGTGTCTCGAATTTGCGCGCTCGATGCGGAGCATCGCAGCTCTGTCCGTCGCTTCGGTCGGCTGACATCATGCATCGACCTTGCTCCGGTCCGTGGGGTTCTCCAGCGCGACGCCAATCCAAAAGCGCTCGACGCCTGATCCCGGCGTTGAAGGCGTTGGAGCAAGCCGGTCCCGATGCGCGATCACGATTGGCGCGGGCACCGAACCGTCCGGCTCTGCGTCACCGTGCTGAACATTTTACCATAGTTAACACGCACATGGCCGTGCCTGCCTCTAAGCCGTCCGCTACGCTTCGAAGGGGGAGACATGGCGGCCATGCGCAAGGCGGTGCACGAATCTGGGAGCGCTCGGGAAAAACTGCACGGTGTTGGCGGGATCGGATGTTCAATTGCGCTGATCCTCGGCCTCGGCGCGACATCAGCGCACGCGCAGGATGCCGGCGCGCTTGCGCGCGAGCGGGCGCGGGTCGAAGCCGAGCGACAGGCTGCCGAGCGCGCGGCGCGTGCGGCAGCCCCCGACGCGCGGCTCGACGGGCAGGAGGCGTACCCCTTGGGCGATTTCCCCGAGGAGGAGCCCTGCTTTGCGATCCAGCGGATCGAGATCGAGGGCGGCGTGCCCGAAGGGCTTGGCTGGGTCGAGGGGCATCTCGGACAGTTCCGCGGAAAATGCATGGGCGCCAAAGGGCTCGACCATGTGCTGCGTTCTCTGCAGGGCGCGTTTCTCGAGCGCGGGCTGATCACGACGCGTGCCGGCGCGCCCGAACAGGATTTGGCATCGGGCGTGCTCAAGCTACGGATCGTGCCGGGCAAGGTGAGCGGCGTGCGCGTGACGCCGGGCTATGAACTGGGCTGGGCGGCTGCCTCGCCGGTCGATCCGGGCGCGCTGGTGTCGCTGCGCGCATTGGAGCAGGGGCTCGAACAGATGCGGCGCATTCCGGCGCGCGCGGTCGAGGTCCAGCTGGAGCCGGGCACGGAACCGGGCGAAAGCGTGCTGGCGGTGACCGTGGGCAAGGCGCGGCCGATCTCGGGTTCGCTCTCGCTCAACAATTTCGCCAGTGGCTCGGTCGGGCGCTGGCAGGGGGCGGCGCAGCTTGCGGCGCTCGATGTTCTGGGCTTGTCCGAGATCGTGAGCGCCAGCTACAACCGTCGGATCGATGCGCCGGGTGTGCCCGCCGACAGCCAGGGCACGGGGCTTTCGGCGTCGATCCCTTGGGGTTGGTGGACCTTCGGGGTGTCGGGCTCGGCGAGCCGCTACGGCCAGACGATTTTGGGCGAGGTGCGCAACTTTGAGACGCGGGGCAGGCTCTACACGGTCTCGGGCTATGGCGAGCGCGTGATCCACCGCGACCGGACATCGAAGACATCGCTGCGCGCGACGCTCAGCCGGCGCTGGGCGAGGAGCTATATCGACGATGTCGAGATCGGCCTCCAGCGCCAGGACCTGAGCGATATCGAGCTGGCGCTGATCGACCGCCGCCAGTTGGGCAGGCTCAGGCTCGACAGCGAGCTGGCGGTCCGCTTCGGTGTGGATCTGTTCGGGGCTCAGGACGATGCGCCCGGGCAGCCCGCAGCGTTTCCCACGGCGCGCTACCGGATCGTCACCGCCGACATCGCCGCGACGCTGCCAATGGGCGACGGATTCATCGAAAGCTGGCGACTGGCGTTTCGCGGACAGGTGTCGGGCGAGCCGCTGTACGGCTCGGACCTGTTCTCGGCGGGCGGCCCCTACACGGTCAGGGGCTATGACAGCGACCGTGCGGTGCTCGGCAAGACCGGGTGGTATCTGCGTCAGGAACTGACCGCGCGCATCGGCGATCATGTCCGGCCCTATCTGCTGCTCGACATGGGGCGTGTCGAGAATGGCGGAAGCCTGCTCGCCGGGCTCGGCGGCGGCGTCAGGGCGGCCGTCCATGGCTTCACGCTCGACGCGTTCGCAGCGATCCCGCTCAGCCACGATACTCTCGCGGACAATCGCCTCGCGCAACTCGGCCTCAGCATTGGCTGGGGGTTTTGATGGCAGATTCGGAAACGCAGCGGGATACGCAGGCTCTGTGCTGGCAGCGTGGAATAACGCTGCGCCGATCCCCGGGCGGCACACGTTTTCTGATCGGTGCGGCGATGCTCGTCCTCGTCCTGCTGTGTACCGCCGCTATCGCCCAACTTTTCCCGGATGGGCAGGCGGCGGGCGATGCGGCGCCGGACGGGTCGGTCGCTGCTTCTCCTTATCGATGACGAAAAGAACGGGGCAGCCTTGCGGTCGCCCCGTTCCCATGGGTCGCCGCAACCCGGTCCGGCCCTCCGGCCCTCCGGCCTTCCGGTGTTCGGGTGCAGCGCGTGCAACAGGCAATTCCGGCGTACGTTGGGCACACCACTCGATCGGATCGTCCACCGCGCATGCATGCCCGCCTTTGTTCGGATGCTGTCGCAGCAGAAGAGCTGCTTGTGCGCGGCCGATGAGCCTGGGGGTGGACTATCGCGCCGTGATGCGCTGGACTGCGGCGTTCAGGACGTGGTTCATCGCGCTCCACCCCTCGGGGGCGTACGAGGCCAGGGTCCGGCTCGGCATGGCGCCGTCGCTCAGCGGACTGGTTTGCCCGGCGTGCGGCGCGACCGGCACCTTGGCGTATTATGGCTTTGCGGTCGTGCCGGAGGGAGGCACCGGCGCGCGCCGACAGCTGCGCTGCTCGGCCTGCGGGGCCTTTACGCTGCTCGATGAATCCGCAGTTCTGACGAGCGCCGAGGATCGGGCCGGGTCGAGAACGGCGCTCCATGCGGGCAAGCCCCAGGCCCGCCCGCGGCAGCGACGGGTGGCGCCAATCGAGAGCGAGATGCCGGACGGGGTGTGGGTGCGCGGACGTCAAAAGGAACGGGGCCGCCTGGAAGAGCGGCCCCGTCGAGGCTGTTGTTACGCGTAAATGCGTTCCGTGGTCAGGGAGGGGGAACGCGTCACCGGTCTGCGCGCCGGGCCTGCCCACGGCAAGCGCTGTCCTGGCAAATTTGCGATTGTTTACGATGCGTATCGATCGGGCCGTGCTAGCGCGGAACGTGTCGAAGTAAGCATGGGAGTGGCGTATGCGGGGGCAGCGGAAAGCTGGAGCGACGCGCGTGCTCGCCCTGTCGCCAGTGAGCCGCAGCGCTTTGGCGCTGGCGCTCGTCGCGGTGCCCGTCAGTGCACAGCAATCCGCTCAATCGGCCCCGCCCCACGGGGCCGCTGTGCGCATTGTACCCGAGGCCGGTCCCAATGCGCCGCGGATGGATGTCGCGGGCAATGGCACGCCGATCGTGAGGATCGCGACGCCCTCGGCCAGGGGGGTGAGCCACAATCGCTATACGGACTTCAACGTCGACGACCGCAACCTCATCCTCAACAACAGCGACAAGATCACACAGACCCAACTGGGTGGCTGGATCGACGGCAACAAGAGCCTCAAGGCCACCGGCCCCGCCACGCTGATCCTGAACGAGGTGGTGGGCGCCAATGCGTCCAGCCTTGCCGGATATATCGAGATAGCAGGTGCGCCAGCGCAGCTGGTGATCGCCAATCCATACGGGATTAGCTGTACTGGTTGCGGATTCCTGAATTCTCCGGTCGTCACCCTGGCAGCGGCCAGGCCCCGGATGGATGGCGCGGGTGGCCTGGGCGGCTTCAGCGTCACCGATGGCACGCTTGATATTGGCGGCCAGGGCCTCGATGCCTCGGGTGCGCGGCTCGACCTGTTCGCGCGCGCGATTGCGGTCAATGCGGGCGTCTGGGCGGATGCGATCCATGTCGCCGCGGGCGCCGCCGAGCTGGCGACGGCGGATGGTACCATCACCGTGACCGCGCCTGGAACGCCAGCCCAGCCAGCGCCGCGCTTCGCGCTCGATGTGGCCGCACTCGGCGGCATGTACGCGGGTGCGATCCAGTTGATCGGCACCGAGGCGGGGCTCGGGGTCAATGTCGCGGGCGATCTGGCGTCGCTCGAGCGCGGCTTCAGCCTCGATGTGAACGGCAAGCTGACGCTGTCGGGCCGGATCACGAGCGGGGGCACGATCGACATCAAGGCGCAAGAGGCCGAGGTCACGGGCGCGGCCTATGCCGACGGACCGCTGGGGCTTGCGGTGCGCGGTGCTCTCACCGGCGACGGCATCATCGCGAGCGGGAGCAATCTTGCGGTGAGCGCGGGCACGATCGACCATGCGGGCGCGTTCGCGGCCGGGCTCGCGCGCGACGGCACGCTGACGCGCACGGGCAATCTGGCGATCCGCGCGACCGACAGCATGATGCTGTCGGGCCAGGCGCTCGCCACCGGCGCGGTCGGGATCTCGGGTCGCGAGATCGCGCTTGCCGGGCTGGTCCAGGGCGGAGACGTCGGGCTGGCTGCGGTCGACGCGCTCGATATCGCCGCGGCCGGCCGGGTGGTCGCGGCAGGCGCGCTCGAGGCGGACGCTGCGACGCTCGTCAGCCGCGGAATCCTGTCGGGCGGCAATGTGGGGCTGCGTTTCGGGCGTTTTGAGAACATTGGAGGCACGGTCGATGCGCGCGCGACGCTCGATCTGTCGGGTGACTGGATCAGCCTTCGGGACAGCGTGATCCAGTCGCACGGTGCGGCGAGGATCGCGGCTGCCGGAGTGGCAAGCATCGGCGGCGCGATCCTCGCCCTTGGTTCTGACGGCTTTGAGATCGACACAAGCGGCGCGGTCAGCGTCACCGATACGCTTATAGGATCCAACGGAGCGCTCGACCTGCGCGCGGGATCCTTGCTGCTGAGCGGCGCCGATGGCCAATTGACCGCGGCCGGGCCGCTCGGCGTCGCTGCGGTGGATACGCTGAGCGTTGCAGGCGGCGCGCGGATCGCGGGTAGCTCGGGACTAAGTTTGAGCGGCGCATCGGTCTCGGTGGAGGGCGGCACGATCGAGACGGCGGGGGCACTCGCGCTCGATGCGGACACGCTGGCGATCGGCGCTGCGGGCAGCATCAAGGGCGCCACATTCGCGGTGGCGACGGGCGAGCTCGTCAATGACGGATTGCTGGCCGCGTTTGGCGCTGATGGCGCATCGGTACTCGCGGTAACGCGAACGATCGACAACCGCGGCGAGATCGTCGTCGACAGTGCCGCGTTCGACCTGTCGGCGGGAACGCTGAGCAACGCGGGCACCATCGCGCATGCCGGCAGCGGCGCGCTGACGGTTGACGCGGACAGCCTCGCCAACGCCGTTGGTGCCAAGATCGCGGGCAATGGCGCGCTCGCTGTCACCGCAAGCGGGTTCGCCAATGCCGGTGACATCACCGCGGCGGGCGATGCGCGCTTTACGGTGTCGGGCTCGGTGTCCAGCACGGGCCTTATCGCGAGCGGCAACGGGCTGTCGCTCGCGGCGGCGCAACTCTCCAACGCCGGGACGATCGAGGCCGCCGCGGCACTCGACCTGCGCGCGAGCGATATTGTCAATTCGGGTTCGATCCTTGCCACCGGGACCGATACACTCACGCTCGCCGCTACCGGCCCTTCGACAAGCTCAGGAGGGGCCGTCATAAACGGTGCCGGTGGCGTCATCGGCGGCAATGGCGCGGTCAAGATCACGGGCGCGAGCGTCGATCTGTCCAATGCGACGACCACGGCGCTCGGCACGCTCGACATTGTAGCGACCGCAGGCGACCTCCGCCTGGCGGGTCCCGACACGCTGGCGGCTGCGTCGGGCAACCTGTCGCTGGCGGCGACGGGCACGATCGATGCGAGCGAGGCGAGCCTCCGGACCGATGCCCTTGCTGCGATCGCCGCCGACCGCTTCGTGCTCGACGGCGGGCTGCTCCAGGCCGACGCCTTTGCACTGAACGCCGGCACATTGTCGCTCAGACGCGCCAGGTTGAGGCAGACGGGCACTCAGGACTTTGTGCTGACCAGCAGCGGCAGCGTCGACTATTCGGGGGGCGAGATCTACGCCGCGGGCGCCAGTTTCACGCTCCATGCCGCCGAGATCCTCAATCTGGGCGGCGCGATCCTCCACGGCGGGACCGGGCGGCTCGATATCGCGGCCGCGGGGCTCCTCGACAACAGCGCCGGCGTCATCGGCACCAACGGATCGCTGGCGCTGGCCGCCGAGCGGCTCATCAATGCCGGTGGAGAAATCACCGCGGCGGGCGCCGCGCACGTCGCCATCGCACATGCCCTGAGCAACGACACCGGCCTTCTGGCGAGCGGCGACGCGCTGACACTGCGCGCCGGCGCCGTCTCGAACGCTTCGGGCCGGATCGAAAGCGCGGGCGACATGACGCTCGATGTCGCGAGCCTTATGGGCGGCAGTCTTTTGGCGGTGGCGCATGAGGGGATCAGCCTCAGCCTTACCGCGCAAGGGGCGATAGAGGCGGTGGACGTGTTGGGCTCTTCCGGCACCGCAACCCTGTCCGCCGCCTCTATCAGCCTCGCGCCCGGCGGCCGGCTGACCGCGGGCGGCCATCTGGCCGCGACCGCGACCGCGGGCGATATCGTGCTGGGGGGCGGCGTGCTCGATGCGTCCTCGATGTCCCTGAATGCTGCTTCCGGTTCGCTGCGTACCGGAAGCGGCGGGCTGATCGCGTCCCCCGGCGCGATCAGCCTCAAGGCGCCGGCGATCGATCTGTCGGGGGGCGTGCTCCAGGGCGCGAGCCTCGATCTTGTGGGCGGTTCGCTGATCAATGCGGGCGGCACGATCGAAACCCCGGGCACAGCGACATTCGCCTTCACCGGCACGATCGACAATAGCGGCGGCGACATCCGCGCTGACAGCCTCACCATCGCCGCGGCCAGCCTCGTCAATGCACGGGGGACAATCGGCTCGGCTGGCACTGGGGTGTTTGCTCTCAACCTTGCTGAAGTGCCCGCAGGTGCACCCATGGGTATGGGTGTGCCTGCGGGTACTCTCGACAACAGCGCCGGCGTGCTTGCGAGCAATGGCGCGCTCGATCTTGCGGCGGGGTCCCTGGTCAATGCGGGGGGGCGCATCGAGACGCTGGGCGGTGGCACGCTCGGCCTGATCGAGGATTTCGACAATCGCAGCGGCGCGCTGCTGTCCAATGGCGCTCTCGCGCTCACCGCCGCCAGGCTGTTCAATGATGCAGGGACGATCGACAGTCTCGCGGGCCTTGACGTCACCGTCTCGGGCATTCTCGACAATGGCGCGGGCACGATAGTGTCGCGCGCGGGCGCCAGTGCGCCCGCTGGTTCCGGGCTTGACCTCAGCGCGACGCTCGGGCTGACCAATGCGGCAGGCGGGACGATCGCGTCTTCGGGCGCCTTCACCCTCGCCACGCAGATCCTCGACAATCAGGGCGCGCTGTTTGCCGACGCGCTGAGCATCGACGCCGGCCAGATCTCCAATGGCGGCAGCCTCTCGGGCCGCACGCTCGATCTGCTGGCCGCGGTGCGCATCGCCAATAACGGCGCGATCGAAGGCGACGCGCTTTCGATCGAGGCCGGCCAGACGATCGCCAATAACGGCAAGATCGCAGCGGGCGTCGATGGACTTGCACTCGTGACCGAGGCGCTCGCCAATCAAGGCGAGCTGGGGGCTGCGGGCACGGTTGCGCTCACCGCCTTCGGCATCGCCAACAGCGGCACGATCGCGTCCGGCAGCGACCTGACCATCGACGCGCAAACCCTCACCAATACCGCCTCAGGCACGCTCTGGGCCGCGCGCGACGGCAGGCTCGCGCTTGGCCAGGCCCTGACCAATCGCGGCAGCCTCGGAGCTGCCCATGCGCTGTCGATCACAGCGCCCGACCTCGACAATGGATCGGGCGCCGACGCGGGCACGATCGCGGCGGGAACCAGCCTGCATCTCGATGTCGGCACCGCGCGGCTGGGCAAGCTGGTCTCAGGCGGCGATCTCGGCTTTGCGCTTGGCGGAGACTGGAGCCTTGGCGAAGGCGAGAGCCTGTCGGCTGCGGGCACGCTCAGCCTCGACATCGGCGGAAACGCCCTCAATCAGGGCCGGCTCGAGGGCGGGCGCGGGGTCAGCATCAGCGCGGGCGGCGATCTCACCAACGCCGCCACCGGCGCGATCGAGGGCGGTGTCGTCGATCTCGCCGCGGGCAATGCCATCGTCAATCTCGGGCTGATCAACGGCGGCGAGGTGACGCTCGCCGCCGATCGTATCGAGAACCGCGCGGCGATCTTCGGCGACACGGTCTCGGTCACGGGCAGGAGCGGCATCCTCAACAGCGGCGCGCAGGCGGTGATCGCGGCGCGCGGCGACCTGCTCGATCTCAGATCCGATGGCACGATCGCCAATCTCGACCGCGCGCTCCTCTACAGCCTTGGGCATATCAGCATCGGCGGCGCCAGCGGCACGCGCGCCGCCTCGCTCACCAACGGCTCTTCGACGATCGAAGCACAGGGTTCGATCAGTCTCGCCGCCGACACCATCGTCAACGAGCGCACCCGCTTTGCATTCGGCACGGTCACCCAGGAAGACGTGCGCGTGCCCGTCGACAGGAGCAAGATCGATGTCGCGCCGGGCTCGACCTTGATGGGCGTGCGGGGCGTCGCCGACGTCACCGAGACCGCGCTCATTGACGACAGCGGCGAGGCGCGGATCATTGCAGGCGGCGATATCGTGGCTGTCGGCAACAGCTTTGCCAATCGCTACTCGACGATCGCCGCGGGCGGCAATTTCGTCTTCAACGGCGGTTCGATTGCGAGCACGCAGGCGAGCGGCGCGGCCGGTGGCTTCACCAACGAGGCACTCACGGGTACGCGCACCTCGGTGACCACGATCAAGGGCGAGGTCAAGTCCTGCGGTGCCGGGGCGTGCGACACGAGCTCGTTCGAAGACGGCCCCGTCACCACCACCGAGACCATCGTGGTCGCCCCGGGCGTGGTCTCGGCGGGCGGCACGGTCGCGATCACCGCCCCCACCATCGCCAATGTCGTGACGGGCAGCGGCGGCGATGCCAATGGCTATGCGCGCAGCGTCTCGGGCGCGGCGACGGGCGCGGTCGGGACAGGCGCCAGCGCGCAAGCGGTTGCGGGTGGAGATGCAGGCGCCGTCTCGGGCGGTCTGGCGACCGATACGGTGACCGGGGTCGCGGGCGTCGATCTTTCGGGGGCCGCGCTCACCGTCACCGGCGGCCAGTTCGCGCTGGCAGGCGTCGTCACGGGTCCGGGCACGCTCGCCGGGCTCAAGGCCGAGATCATTGGCGGCGCCCCGGTGCTGTTCCTCGATCTGTCGGGTCTGTTCCGCTTCGCCGATCCACAGGCCTCCTATCTGGTCGAGACCGATCCCCGCTTCACCAATTATGGCAGCTTCCTGTCGAGCGACTATTTCCTCAACGCGCTCGGCTATGATCCCAGGCGCACGCAGAAGCGGCTGGGCGACGCGCTCTACGAGCAGAAGCTCATCACCGACCAGCTCGTCGCCCAGGCCGGCATCGGGCGGCTCGCCGGCTATGCCAATAATGAAGAGCAGTACCGCGCGCTGATGGACAATGGCGTGCTCTACGCCAGGAGGTTCAACCTCGCGCCCGGTATCGGCCTGAGCGCGGAGCAGATGGCGACCTTGACCAGCGATATCGTGCTGCTGGTCGAGGTGACCGTCCAGACGCCATCGGGTCCGCAAAAACTGCTGGCGCCCAGGCTCTATCTGGCGAGCGTCGGCACGCGCGACCTGACCTCGGGCGGCGCGGTGATCTCTGGCACCAATGTCGCGCTGCGCGCACCCGACGCGCTCGTCAATTCAGGGCTCATCCACGCTACGCAAGCAAGCGACATCACCGGCGGCGACATCCTCAATACCGGGCGCCTCGAGCTGGGCGGCGTCGGCAGCGTCCATGCGACCAACGATCTCGTCAATCGCGGCGGCACGATCACCGGCGGCAATCTCACGCTGTCGGCGGACCGCGACCTGAGGCTCGAGAATGCGACCCAGACGACACGCACCGCGACCGCCTGGCGCGACGACCGCAGGCATTACGGCAGCGCGACCGAGACCAGTGTCACCAGCATCGCGGGGCATGTGACGACGACCGGCGATTTGTCGATGTCCTCTGGCCGCAGGCTTGCCGTCACCGGCACCGATATCGATGTCGGTGGCAATCTGGCCGCCCGGGGTGAGGACGGCATCAGCATAGCCTCCGCCATCGACAGCACGAGCAGCACGCGCGAAGGGCGCGACGGCAAGACGCGCTTCAGCGAGAGCGCGTCGAGCACAACCAACCGCCTGTCCACCATCACCGTCGGCGGCGATGCCAGCTTTACAACGCCGGGGGCATTCTCGGTCAAGGGCGCCGAGATCGATGCCCGGGGCGCGCTCAACGCCGACGCGGGCAGCATCGCGCTCGAGGGCGTGACCGACCGCGCGAGCGTCACGGTCGACACGCTCAGGAAGACTTCGGGACTGCTCTCCTCGAAGAAGACCACGACGCATTACGAGGCAAGCGACGAGACGGTGGTCGCATCCACCCTGTCGGGAGACACCGTCGATCTGCACGGCCGCGACGGCGTGCGCGTGCTCAGCGGCAATGTGGTGGGCACGGACGATGTGCGGGTCGCGAGCGACCAGGGCGATGTCACCATCGGCGCGCTCGCCGAGCATGATCACCAGGCCTCGAGCGTCAAGGTCAAGCAGTCGGGGGTCAGCATGAGCGGCGGCGGACTGTTCGCGGGGGTTGCCAGGACGCGCCACGACGAGACCGTCGACAGCACGACCCATGTCGGCTCGCTGATCGGCTCGGCCACCGGCGACGTCACGCTCGCGGCCCCCCGGGGGACGGTGCGGGTGACCGGCAGCGACGTGGTCGCGCCCGAGGGCGGCGTCACCATCGACGCGCAGTCGGTCGTGATCGAGCACGCCACCGATACCGTGGATACGACGTCCTTGAACACGTCCTCCTCGTTCGGACTGTCGGTCAAGCTCTATGAGAATGTCTCGGGTGCGGTGAAGAGCGTGACGGGGCTGCCCGGGCGGATTGGTGATGGCGCCGCGGGCGGCGCGGCGCAGACCGGGGTGACCGCGGTTTCGGAGACGCTGCGCACGGTCGACAGCGTCCTCAATGCGGTCACCAATGCCGCGGGGATATCGGCCAATCTCGGCTATTCGAAGAGCAAATCGACGAGCGAGAGCCATGCCGAATTTGTCTCGGGCTCGACGGTCGCGGCGCGCGAGGTGAACGTTGTTGCCAACGGGTCCGCCGCTGGAGCGCCCGCGGGGTCGGGCGCGTCCGCGGGGACCCTGACGGTCACCGGCTCGGATATCACCGCGACCGGCGACATGCTGCTCGATGCGGGCGAGATCGTGCTGCAATCCGCCCAGAACAGCTTCGAGAGCAGCTCGCAGAGCAGGAGTTCGGGCGCCGGCATCGGCGCGACGGTCGGTGTCGGGCTCGCGGGCAACGTAACCGCGAGTGGATCGGTCAGCTTCTCGACGAGCAAGGGCCAGAGCCAGGCGAGTGAGATCAGCCAGGTCAATACGCATGTCACCGCAGACAACATTCTGACCATCCGCTCGGACGGTGATATGACCTTGCGCGGCGCGGTGGCCGAGGGCCGCGATGTGGTCGCCGATGTGGACGGCAATCTCGCGATTGAAAGCGTGCAGAACATCTCCTCGCGCACCAGTTCGAGTTCGGGTGTCAGTGCCGGAATCAGCTTCTCGCCCAAGCCCGGCCAGTCCGCGTTCGGCGTCAACGGCGGCGTCTCGACGGGCGACGGCAAGGGCAATTCGGCGGGGGTCGCCGAACAGTCGGCGCTGATCGCACGCGGAGGCTCGGCCGATATCGACGTCGCTGGCGCGACCACGCTCAAGGGCGCCGTGATCGCGGCGGTGGACGAAGCGGGCAAGGATACGGGGCGGCTGAGCCTGGAGACGGGCAGGCTTGAGGTGAGCGACATCGCCGACCGAGGCACCTCGCGCGATGTGTCAATCGACGTGTCGGCAAGCGTCAACGATCCGTCCAAGGGTGGGCTCAAGGGAGCGAATACCCCGACGGTAGACGGCAGCTATGCCAGCTCAACCTTCGTGCAGGAGACGCGCGGAACGGTCGGCCAGGGCACTGTCGCGGTGGGCGATCCGGCGAACAGCACGCCGCTCGCCGAGATCAATCGCGACGTCTCCCAATCGCAGGTCGTCACCAAGGACAGCCAGAGCGCGTTCACGGTCTATGCGAGCGATACCGCGGTCAATGAGATTGGTGCGCTGCTGTCGGAAAAGAAAGACAGCGTCATCGTCTCGACCGCTGATAAGCTCATCAAAGACCCGTTGAAGGCGATCAGGGACGTTGTCGCCGAAATCCGCTCATTGGGTGACGGGGTCAGCCAGAGCGGCGCGCTCGAAACACTCACGGGCCAACTCGGCCAATTGCTAGGAGCGAAACCGGCATATTCGGCAACAGACGCGAAGCTGCGCGCCCGCGAGCTGGCGGAGCAGCGTTTTGACGCGACGCTAAAGACGTTTGAGAAGGAAATGGGGCGCCCGGCCAGCGAGGACGAGAAGGCGACGTTGCGACGCATCACGGGCTATGTCGGCGGCGCGCTGGCGGGGATCGAGCGCACCGGCATGGAGGACATCGACGCACTGTCGAAGGACGGTGCGCCGGGCAGCAGCCGGTCGGCCACCGGGTTGAACGGGGAGCTGATCGTCGAAGCCGGAACGCTCTCCACGGGCGATCAGGTCGTGAAGGCGGTGGGCGAAGCAGGCCGCTGGCTCCAATCCATCCCGAAAGAAAAGCGCGAGGCGGTCGAGAAAACGCTGGACGTGGCCTTTGGCGGGCCGGTCAAGGCCGTGGGGGCCTGGACGGTCGAATATGCCCTGCAGAAGACGCTGGAAGCCAATCCCGAACTCGCCAAGGAAATGAGCGCGTTGATCGACGAGGCCGGCATCCGGGCCATCGACACGCTCTCGGTCGATGACGAGCAGACTGTGCGGGAAGACAGCGCGCTCGACAAGCGTGACGTCAGCGACGGCAACGCGCAGGTCACGGAGATTGGTGCAGTGTTCGAGGCTGCGACCACCATCCTAGGGGTCGACGTTCCCGGGCTAGGTAAGGGTAAATTGTCGAAGCTCGATGCCCCCTTGGGAAAAGTGGTCGCCCAATATGGACCTTTAAATCAAGGGCCTCTGTCTAGCGATATTGTCGGAACATTTCGAAGCGGCACATATAGCGAAGTTATCACCACTTCGCCGACCAAGCTCTATCGCGTTATAGGAGACAGCGGAAACCCGGCAGGCGCCTACTGGACTAGGATGAAGCCGGAAGGCCCCTTGCAGTCCGTCATTGATAGCGCTCTTGATCAAAGCTGGGGGAATTCAGCAACGCGTGTGATTGAAATGGAGGTGCCACCCGGCACGAAGCTATTCGAAGGCGCGGCCGCCGCACAGCGCGGCTTGATCGGTGGCGGCAATCAAATCTATTTTGATAAAGATATAAATCCATTGAACTTGAACTGGATTAAATGATGTCCGACTGTCCTTGGGAAAAAATAGACGCATTTCAGACGCCGGGCGAGTTTAGTCGGTTTGTACGATGGATTGAAGAGCAAGTGGCGCGTGGTGTTTGTGAAGAACTCCTTGAACCGAGAAAACACTCTACACAATGGGATGATAGGCGCTTCAAATGCAGCTCAACTGGCCAAATATGGAAACTTTCTTGCCCCGATCCAGGATACTTTCCGGGCTCGTGGTTGCCAGAACCGCCCCAATCGGCACGCTAACTATGATCACGGCGAAAGCGCCCGATGTCGGTGGGTCCCCGAGATCGAGGACCTCGATATTGTAATTTGGATTGCGGGCAGAGCGGATCGGGGGTGAGCCCGCAGACGGCATCAGCATAACCTCCGTCATCGACAGCGCGAGCAGCACGCGCGAAGGGCGCGATGGAAAGACGCGCTTCAGCGAGAGCGCGTCGAGCACAACCAACCGCCTGTCCACCATCACCGTCGGCGGCGATGCCAGCTTTGCAACGCCGGGGGCATTCTCGGTCAAGGGCGCGGAGATCAGCGCCGATGGCGCGCTCAACGCCGACGCGGGCAGCATCGCGCTCGAGGGCGTGACCGACCGCGCGAGCGTCACCGTCGACACGCTCAGGAAGACTTCGGGACTGCTCACTGACGCGGGCGGCTATATCGTCAACCTCGCGACGGGCGGCTGGGCGTTCGAGACGCAGGCCGAGCGCACGACGAACCGGATCGACGGGGCGATCGAGCTGGGCAAGCAGGCGATGACCGATCCGGTCGGCACCGCGACCAAGCTCGGCGAGGCCTATGTCGAGCCCTATCTGAAGGGTGCCGAGCAACTCAAATCCGGACAGACCTATGAGGGCACCGCGACGATCAGCGAGGCCAGCGCCGACCTCATCGCCAAGGCCGCCACCGGCGCCGGCGGCGCGGTCGCCAAGGTGCCCGGCGCAATCCCCGGGGGCAAGATCGACCTGCCCGCCCCAAAGAAACTACCCATTCCCAATAATTTGGGTAAGAGCATTCATTCTGGAGCGCAAGACAAGTATATTCCGGGGACAAACAACTACGATCCAACCAAGGGGAGAAGTATTCTAACTGCGGACCCCACCGACCTGCTTAACGGCGTGCATAGTGGTAAGTATCCAATTGTCAGAATGGCTGGAGACAAGCCGATTGTCGACTTTGGCAAGCCAATTGGCACATATGGCGAAAATGGCCCCCAAACTCAATTCGGAACGATTCATTCTGGAAAGAACGGGGTGCATATCGTTCCCGCGAATCCAACTCAATATTAGGAGAGTGATTGATGGAAGACTCTCTAAATTTTTGGGATATGGCCCTTCGATCGGCAAAGCGAGCAGTGAATCTGGAGGGTGTCGACAATATTTCGTTCGCCTGCTTGAAGCATATTGGTACGAAAAATTTCGAAATTGAATACGGATTTCATGATGAACCTACGGATGAAGATTTAGAGTCACTTTCTCTAATTGAAACGGAGATGGTATCGGATATTTGGAATTGGGTTGGTAATTTCCGTTACACATGGTCCATTCGCTCTCATCCGCCGCAGGAATTTGAGGGCAAGAACACCATGGTGTTTTACCGATCTTCCAAATGCCCTTGATTCACCGCTGAGGAGAAGGTGGCCGCCTATCGCGCGGCGTTCCCGAATTCCGGGATACCGGACACGCCCGAAGGCGACCGGGCAATCGCGCTGACGCGCGCCATTTCTTCGAGAAGCAAAGCTCCTCGAGATTTGCGCGCGACGCGCTCAGGGCGAGACGCTCGAGGTGCTCATCAATGCCCATGGCGTATCGGTGGGGACAATATCTTCAACGCCGTTGACCTGACCTCGGGCGGCGCGGTGATCACTGGCACCAATGTCGTGCTGCGGGCGCCGGACGCGCTCGTCAATTCAGGGCTGATCCGGGCAGGTGTTGCCAGCAACATCACAGGCGGCGACATCCTCAATACCGGGCGCCTGGAGCTGGGCGGCGTTGGCAGCGTCCATGCCCGGCGCCGCCCGAATTCCCGCGACATGCGGGTCGTCACATGGCTGTTGCCGTCGGCGCACGAGCGTCGACGGCAACATCGGGCCGAGCGGCACGGAGTCCGGCGTTCATACTGCCGGTGAAGACCGAAAGCCCGTGTATCATGCGCCTGACTATCCCGGCTTGCTTCCAGAGCTGAATCAAGGGTGCACGATGCCCTGGACCGGAACGGATCAGCCGTGCAGCTTTCCAGCCACGGACAATATGTCATCCAGCGGGTTTCCGTCCCCATCCAGGTCGAGCATGGACGCGACCCCGCTTATACCCGCAGCCTGACCGTCACCGCCGCTCGAGTTGCCGCCCAGGAAACCGCCGAGCAGCTGTCCGAGCAGGGAGCCCGCGCCAGTACCGTTTGCGGCGACGCCTGACTGCGAACCGGCTTGAGCCTGCGCCGACATTAAGCCCCCGACGGCCATCGCCAGAAGCGGCAGCATCTTCTTGAGGAGCGACGGATCGAGGCCTGATGATTGGGCGGCATGGTCGGCAACCGTCCTGCTCACGTCTTTTGAACCAAAGATCTGACCGAGAATCTCGTTTCCAGGTTCCATTGGTGTTGCTGAGATGCTGGTAACAGCCTCAAGCAAACCGCCGCCGCCCAGACCGCCCAACGTGCCAACCAAGGCATCGAGACCGCCCGCGTGCGCGCCAGCCTGCTTCTTGAAGCCGCCGAGAATTGCCGGAAGCAGCACTTCGGCGCCAGTTTGGACCATCGCCGGGCTGATGTTCATCTCCTTTGCAACGGAATTTATTACATTGAAATCCAAGATATTCCTTTGCATGATAAGTATACCTTTCAAGATGTCATCAAATTGTCGTGTAAATTTTGCATTTTACAATATTTTACAGAGTGAAGATGTTTTTTATATTCTATCTAATCATAAGATATAGCAAGAGCATCAATTGAAGGAGTCGTTGAAATGAGCCTGTTCGGAAAAATCAAGGACGCGATCTTTGGCAAAAAGCCGGCGGCAGTGCCGGTGGTGCCAGTTCAGTCGACGTCTGCGCCTGCAACGCAAGTTACGCCTGCGCCTGCTCCCGTATCCCTGGAAATCAGTGAAGTTGATGTCGAGGTCATCCTGAACGGATTTGCGTTGAAATCGGAAGAGAAGCTGAATTGGCAGACGTCGATTGTCGATCTGCTCAAACTTCTGGATCTGGATTCCAGTCTTGTCGAACGCAAGGAGCTTGCAAAGGAGCTCGGATACACAGGCGCTCTTGATGGTAGCGCTGAAATGAATCTGTGGCTTCACAAGCGCGTCATGCGCGAATTGGGGGCGAACGGCGGGAAGGTTCCGGCAGCGCTTCTCGATTGAGCGCGACTTTGGAGTAGAATGCCGTTGGTGTCGGGTGGCATGACTTGGTCGCCCGGCACCGAGAGTGTCGGCCAATGCATGCAAATGGCCGCCGGGTAAACTTTCGAGTGGGCCATCATCAGACATGGCAGATGTGTTCGGATTGGTGTCGATCTGTGTCCACTCACGTCACCGGAAATTTCTCGACTGGTTTAGCAGAAGCAATTTTCAAAAATTGCAACACAACTGTCTGCAAGATTGACAGAAATTTGCGATCAGATCAGGTTTCCGGTGCCCTTGATCGAGTGTGAAGCGGCGACTTAGAGAGTAATCATGATTTCGATTGGGGGATTACGCAGTTCGTTATCGAGCACCGCATGATCATCACCTACAGTTTGATTGCCATCATGATTGCAGCAGTTATTATCGGCGTGCGATATTTCGTACGCGCAAGACAAGCTCAAAAAAAATACCGTTGTCGACGTGACCGCAGGTGACGATACAGCTCGAGAAATTACAACTAGACTGCAAACTGACCTGTTATTTGCCACTGATAATTGACATCTGGAGGGCGCTGCATCGTTGACGCTTTTTAGCGAATGTCCATCCGGTGCCGCCTATTCTATGCAGCATCATCAGGGGGCGTAGGACGAAACTGGTACATGACAAGCCAATGCATGGCTTGAATAATAAGGCCCTGGAAAAAGATGACTGCGCATATCCTTGTCGTTGAGAGCGAGCCGACCCTGGCGTGTGCGCTGGAGGCGACACTGTCCTATGGCGGCTTTTCTTCCGCATTTGCTGCGACTTACAATGAGGCCAAGACGCTACTCAACACTGAGTCTTTCGATGCCGTCTTGCTGGATCTGGAATTGTCTGGCGAGAGCCGTTACGATCTGCTCAAGCGGATACGTGAAACGTCAGATGGGCCAATAATCGTGCTTTCACCGCTTGATGCGGAGCACCATAAGATCAAGGTCCTCGACCTTGGCGCGGACGATCTCCTGTCCAAGCCTTTCTTGCCAGGTGAATTGCTGGCGCGCGTTCGAGCTATGCTTCGCCGTTCCATTGCCCACAAGCCCGCGGAGACGCCGATCGCAGGCATGCGTTTGGAGCATCGTTGTGCCCGAATTGGCCCCCGTATCGTCGATTTGTCCACCAACGAATACAAGCTGCTTTCAGCCCTTGCCCAATGCCCCGGCGTGTCTGTGTCCACTGAGGATCTGGTAGCTACAATGTGGGGAAAACTGGACCACAATCGTTGTTCACATCTTCGCGTACTCGTTCATCAGCTCCGGGAAAAGCTTGAAGTCGATCCGCGCCGCCCCCGAATCCTGCTGACTGCGCGCGGCTATGGCTATCGGGTGGCGCGAGTGAAGGAAGCGCATTAGGCAGACGCCAGTTTCGCGGGCACCAGTTAGGCTACACAAACTCGACGCGTTGACCCTCAACATTGCCATCGGCAATGTCGTTTCGCACGCTAAAGATTTTTCGGCGCTTCTGGAGCCGACGGGCGCCAGGTTTGCGCCGCTTTGCGATTTGATGTCGGGCTTCGCTTGGGGCGAGATCGCGCGGGTTCATGCCCAGAGCTGTCGGTGGACAGAGGCGCGCAGCGCCGTGTTATGCTGCAGATCAGCGCGCTTTGGGCTGCTGGGGGCCAGAAGGAAGCCGGATCGCTCCTCGGACATGAAAGCGCGCAGCGAATCCGCCGCCGACGCGTCGAGCATGCACGGCGGCGCTGTTGGCGCGTTCGTCCTGATGACCAGTCCGACGCTGGTCGCGAAGTGCGGTTGCCGGCGCTTGACGCCGCCGAGAAGGCTCTCGGTCAGCGCCTCTGGTCGTGCCGCCGTTGTGCAAGGTAGCGCTCTACGAGATCAATAATTGTCGGCTCATTCCACGCGCTTGTAAATCCAGCGATGCCGCCCTGAGCGGTTACCGAAACAACTCCGGGCATACGGCGTGTGCAAACATTGAGAAGGCAATTGTGGACGATGTCATGGGGCTTTCCGGGGATGAGATGCTCCCCAATGGCCCGTTCTTTAAGATTATCGTCCGTTTCCTGTAAATTCGTCTGCTTTTTGTTTAAATGTCATTAAATGTAAAATCATATGTTGAAATATTCATTTCAATACTTGCTTGGCATAGTCATGTTCAATTCCGTTTTTACGTGAACGTTTTGTGCTGATTGTTTTCAGCGAGTTGAATATCGTAACAAATACATTGCCGAGAAATTTCGATGTGTGATTCATTGTTTGGCGTGGACGTGTCGTCCGCGGTGCGAACTGCTGCGTGTGGACTCAAGGCTTTGTACGCTGCGCATAGTCGTTCTATCTCGCGATTCAGTGCGGTAGCGGCGGTCCTTGCCGCAACCGTTGCTTATGGCGGGCTTGAAAGTGCGAGGGCCGATCAAGGGGTGGCGCGCGCGCGTGGCACGCCGCGCGCTGATGCACCCGTCGCAGGCGAGCGCCGTGACCCGTCGCGGCTCGACTCGCCCCCGATATTTGGGTGGGCAACGCTTGAAATCCGCTCCACGCCGCTCGACGCGCGATGGCGCGGGGCAAGCGTTGAACGGCTGGGGCGCGGGCCGTGGAGTCAAGTGCTGGATCAGGCGCGCATGCTTGGTCGCGATCAGCAGATCGCTCTGGTGAACAGCTGGGTAAATCACCGGGTTGCCTACGTTGATGAGGCTTCCCGGCGCGGCGATCACTGGTCACTTCCGAGCGAAACGCTGCTGCGCGGGCGCGGCGATTGTGAGGATTACGCACTCGCCAAGCGCGCCATGCTGCTTGCCTTGGGCGTGGATGCGCGATCACTGTTCCTAGTAGTTGTACGTGATCTCGTCCGCAGAAGGGACCATGCGATCCTTGTTGTCCCTGGTGACCGGGGCGCGGTGATTCTCGACAATGCGAGCAACAGGATTCTATCGGCGACAGATGCCGCAGGCTACAGGCCGATCTTCAGTTTCGCTGACACTCGAAAGTGGATTCACGGCAAACCGGCCGAACGAAGCACTCCCCTCGCAGCCCGTCAGTCTTTGTCGTTGCCATCCGCAGCGCGAGACTGACCGACATGATATCAAGTTTGCGCGATCAGCCCGGCGTGAGCGATCAAGGCGTCACTGTGTTCTGCCGCAAGGTTGCCGGAGGCGGGCACGAGAACGAAGGCCTGACGTGCGAAGGGCGGGCAGGCGCTGTGGTCGATTTTCGTCCTCGTCATGTCGATCCGGGCAGATGTTCATCTCTCCGGGATGGCGACGTCATGGTCAATGTCGGTCGCTGCGACCCGACCGGTTTGCTCGAGTGGGCGGGCGCGTTTCGGTCGGGATTTTACGTTTTTTTTCTCGGGGGATCTTCCAACTCGTTCTAGCCTAACGGGGCAGTGGCGAAGTGCGACCAGAGATCCGTTTGCATGGATGGGGGCATATCCCCGCCGGCCAAGGCACTGCTCAAATGTTGCCGATACCCTGCGTGCGGGAGGTGAAACAAAAGATGGATATTGTCGTGGCCAAACGGATTGGTGCGGCGCTTGAGTCAGTGGCAAATGTGATGTTCGATCCGCGGCGGGAGCCGGAGTGGATCGGCGGCGTCCGTAGTGTTCAGTTGCTGACCGGCGACCCGCATGCGTCGCGCGCGCGCGTCAAGCGGCACGGAAGCTTATTGGGATTCCGCTTTAGCTGGGTGACAGAACTCGTCGATTACACGCCCGGTAGCGAGATGCGCATGGCGATCATTCGCGGGCCAATGCAAGGGGAGGTTATCTACCGCGTTGCGCGCGATGGTGAGCAGTGCCTGGCACTGATCCGTAGCGTCGGGCGGATGTCTGCGGAGTTACCGGGCGCACAATGGCTGGTCCGTCGGTCGGTGCGCCGCGATCTGAGCCGTCTCGCAAGGATAGTGGCGTGACCGCTTCGTGCGGTCCTCGGCGCGTTCGCATCCGAATGCCAGCCGGATACCTCGCGATGGCATTGCAACAAGATTACGAGAGTAAAAATTCTCAAGGAAGAATACATCGATGCTTTCAGAGCGATAGGACAATATTTTTAAATATGAGAGCAAGCAAATGAGCGGAGAATGGAATCCTTCTGCGCAATAAAGGCTATAAATTTATTATATGTTTTTTTAATGCAGTCACTATTTTGGTATTACGCTTTAGTGGAAAATGGTGTAATACATTCCGGTCGGTAGCCCGGCAGTCGGAGAAATCACTGACGTTCGCAACAAGAGCATGTGGGGCAAATCCGGCCACGTTGGCGCCCGCATTCTCTATGCAACGGTCAATGGCCGCCAGATTCGAATGACCGGCGCATTTGACGACAAAGGCGTCGCGGGTGGCGTCGGCGCGGTGGCCGTCTCGGCGATCGTCTTCCTGCCCCTGGGTTCTTCATGACCGGTACGAGCGCGCGGTTGCCGATCGGCACCGCGGTGAAAGGCTTTGTAGACGAAGACGTTCAGCTTGCAATTGCCGCCGCGAACCCCGAACCGCTCGTCGTTGGCGGTGCCGCTGCGCCGATCGCGGTGCCCGCACCCGTTTCAGTTCCAGCTGCGGCTCCAACTGCTGGTGCGGCTTCGACGCCTGCTGCGGCTCCTGCCCCAGCAACGAAGTAATAAGACATAGCCGGGCCGCAGCGACGCGGTCCGGCTAATTCTTCTCATTTTTAGGTAACGTCGAGGCGTCTATCACGTCGCGAGCTGTCGTCCGTGACGGGGAAAGAGATTGGCGTCATTCGCCGCCATGTCGGTCATTCGGAGCGCTTGCGCCGCTGCTGCAAAGCTTTCGTACATTCAGGGGCGGCGAGCCACCGCTCAACTGTGGAAGCGGACATTGGCGGGAGCTGCCAGGCCGGCGTTGCTGGGCCATCGCGCCGAACCAGCGTGCCCTGAGCTTGGGGTTCAGAAATTGATCCGCGGCGACAGGAAAAACGCGAAACATCAGCTTATTAGGAAGCTACCAAATCATGGATCGACTGCGTTGGTGAATGCAACCGGCGGCGCTCTGCACCAAACGGCCGAAACTTCATCCATATCGGAGAGGGTTCGTATTGCGGCTGGCACAATCGCCGCCATGTCGCCCGGCAGTTGAATGGAGTATTTCATGTTACCACCCCGACGCCAGAGTTTCAGTAGCGAGCAGGACGTGCAGTTGAGGCGTGCGCAGTTTCACATTGAGTCTGCTCACGCCATCCTCGAGCGACTTGCCGGCGAGCGCGAAGCGCGCCGATTGGCGCTTCTTCTGCGCTGGAGGGACTAGAAGACGCCATCGGCGCGCATGCTGTGCCAACGACCGCGAGCGACAATCACATGGTCGACCAAGGTTACACCCAGCCCTTCGACAACGCGGGCAATGCGGTTCGTGATAGCCTTGTCTGCAAGGCTTGGCGTCGGATCACCCGAGGGGTGATTGTGCGCCAGGAGGATAGCCCGTGCATTGGCATTAAGAATGTGACGCACGACCTCGCGCGGCGCGATCGCGGTTGCGTCGACTGTGCCGGTGCTCAGGCACAGGTCACGGATCAGCTCGTTCTGGTCGTTGAGGAGGAGGAGGAGAACGGTCTCAACCGGCGCATGGCCAAGACGTGCCTGAGCGTAATCGGCCACGGCCCGGTCGTTTGACATGACCGGCCCTTCATCGAGACGTGCGTGCAGGACATTGAGCATCACAGTCCGCGTCATCGCGATAAGCGCGATCGCACGCGCATCACTAATGATCTGCTTATGGGCGGTGCCGTCGGCGGCAATCAACCGGCCGAGCGAGCCGAACTCGTCTATAAGACTGGACGACCACTCATGGGCGTTCGACGGATCGAGGATTTCGAGAAGTTGCTCCAGGATATGTCTGTCCCATGCGCGCGGATCCGCATCCGATGACGCCAGCTGCCGAGTGCCAGCAACAGTAGCTGAGGATAGCTCCAGCCAGCTATCATGATCGCATAGGCTCGGCGGATAAGGTCGGGATTGGCGAACTTCACCAGATGGGCCAGGATGATGACAATCTGCATCCCCGCCACGAGAATGGGCCAGAAGCGATCGGCCCTGAGCGCGATCGCGATGACGGAGCCGAGCAGCGCCAGATCGATTGCGAGGACACCGATCGAAACCGAATAGAAGCGCCCGGCGGGGGGCAGGTTCACCAACGGCGTCGCAAGCCCCGCCACAAGGAAGGCAAACGCCATCATCCGTTCGGGAGCGCCGCCACGCCACAGGCCATAGGTGCAGCAGGCGGCGAAGACGGCCCAGAAGACATATGGCGGAAACATGGCCCAACCGGAACATGCGCGACACTTCCGGTCAAGCCATGTTCACATCAGGCCACGGCCGCGAGGCTGGCCCGGCCCGTGGGTTCGATGTCGGGGCATCCGCCGCTGTCGCCCCATGCGACAACGCCGAGCCCGATATCGGCGGGCAGCACGCTCAACGCCCTGTGCGCCGCGATGAATGATTGGCGTGCCTCGACGGCAAGCGCAGTTCCCCTGCACAAATGCGCGATGGCGTCGACTCCGGTCCCAAGTGGCAGATTGGCTGTCGCGCGTGCCTCGAGCGCTGTGGCGAGGCAGCGAGCTGCACGGATTGCGGCCTGATCCTGCGCGTGTTCGGCAGGCAGGAAGGTTGCGCGGACCGCGTCAGCGGCCGCACGGCGTTGCTTGAGCATATGAGTCTCCCTCTGGCGCAGTCATGCGTTGCGCCATCTGCTTGAAAGGCGGTGTGTCAGTTGGTCCTGGAGACCATCCCCAGGAGGGTGCGCTGAAGCGATTCCGTGACGGCGAGCGCCAGAAACAGTGCAAAAACGAGCGCGAGTGCGCTGCCGCCGATCCACATAAGCCGTTCGACGTTGGTCAGATCATTGCGCTGCCTCCCACTATCGGAGCGCAGTCGGCCAGGCCAGGTCCACTGGCTTGTCCGATCGAGTTCGCCCGTTCGGTAGACTGGCGGGGCGGCACTGTCGCGGACGCGGCTCTCGTCGACGCACTCCATCGGTTGCGATGGGGTAAGCATGGCTTCTTCTCCGTCGCCGGCAAGGCCTTCCGATTCGCATACGAAATGTTCGTATGCCGCGTCGGTCTCATATTCGGCGAGCAGCCGGGCGGCCTCGATGCGCGTGTGGACGCCAAGCGTGCGGATCGATCGCTCGATGCGCTTGTCGACGGAAAACGGTGACAGGCCAAGCGCCAGCGCGATCTCCTTGGAGTTCTTGTGCGCGAACACGAGTCTCAGAGCTTCGCGCTGGGGTTCGGTGAGGAGAGCGACACGTTCCTTCATGACGTGATCATGCGCGCGCAAGAATTGCGTGCAATTGGCCATCCGGTGGATAGCCTCAAAGCATTGCAACCAGCATCGCCCGTTCCCATTCGGCCGTTCCCCGTCCGCGGAGGACTTTCTTACACCGATACGATATCGAAAGGATCCGGGGAGGTCGAATGTCGAGCACGTAATTCGAGAACGGCGGTTTCGCGGCGTTGTCGTCAACGGCACCGAGTTGCGTGCGCCCCCTTTCCCCCTGCGCGACTTCAGATTACAGGCACCGAATGATCATGCTTCTCCTTGCCGCGGCGCTCACCGGTTGCATCGCGACCGACGGCGACTCCATTCGCTGCGGTGGCGAGCGCATTCGCCTGCTGGCTATCGACGCGCCGGAGATGGGCGCGTGCCCGCCGCAGCGGCACTGCGCACCGGGCGATCCGATCGCGAGCCGCGACAATCTGCGCCGGCTGATTGCGCGCAAGGACCTCAGACTCGAGCGCGTCGGCCAGGATCGCTATCGGCGCACGCTCGCCGTCGTGCACGCGGGCGGGGTCAATCTGTCCTGCGCGCAGCTCCGCAGTGGGCATGCCGTGTATCGGCGCGATTGGGATGACGGCCTTAGAATTGCCAGGATGTGCCGATAGCCCTCAGCACCGGCAGCTTGGACTCAGTTCTCCGTCACAGCAGCGTTTGCGACCGTTCGAGCAACCGCAAACGCCCCCATGATGCGAGCAGCAGCCTGATTGCATTGCGGCTTGTGCGGACGCAAATGTGATCGAGCAATCGATCGGTGCCGCAGACCCGATGAGAAATGCGGCTGCCAAGCCGAGCGCTAATTTGACCATTGTCCTTTCCCCCAAAGCGTTCCGACTTTGCACTCATTTCGGCATCGAGTCGATCGGGCTGTCCTACACGCCTCGGTTGTTGTTACGCTCGCGCCATGAAACGCGAAAAGGCCATCGCAATCGAGTATTGGATGCTCACGGCGCTTGTTACGGGATCGTTGATCTGGGGTGTCATTTCCGGTCTGCTAAATCTTTGAGCCTCTCGAGCGGATTTGCGCGCTTAGGTGGCTGATCGCCCGTTCCATAGCGCAGCGGCTTTTTCTCGTTCGGGTCTGCTTGGGCCCTGAGCACCACATTCAAAGCACGCGACGGCGAAATGGACGGCATAGGTATATTCGTAGAAGCCGAGCTGGGTTGAACCGCAGAAAGGGCGGGCGCAAGCTGGTCGCCGCGTTGACGAGGGACGAAGCGCGCCTCGTCTGTCTTCACGCGTTTGTGCCGGGTAGCATCATGATCACCGATACTAACCGCATCCCACCAATGCCGGAAGCCCGAGCGACTGCGGCCCGGCCGAGCGTCCGCAGTCTGACGCCCCGAATTTGCCGGCCTCAGGTGGTCGTTTCAGAACCGGCAGGGTTTGGCAAGCGAAGCTGGAATGGCGACGTCAGCGCTGCTTCGCGAGGTAGACCGTAAGCGCCCGAATCTCCGCCGTTCAGTGGGCGCTGGCCGCTGCCTGAAAATTGCCGTCCATTCAGGTTTGGATTTTTCGGATTTTCGGCCGGCCTCGACCTTTCGCTTCCGTGACGGAAAAGCTCGTTAGACGTAAGGCCGACGCATGCGGTTCGATGTGATGATTGGAATCAGGGGCGCGTCAATTCGCCGCCCTGATAAGCGGAGAAGGGCGATTGACGAACGAGTTGAGCGCGAAACTGCTCTGGATATGGGCGACCCCGGGCAGTCTGGTGAGTTCGTCGAGAAAGGCGCGATAGTGATCGAGGTCGCGTACAACCGACCGCAGAAGATAGTCGGAACCGCCGGACATGAGGAAACCGCTCATGATTTCGGGCATGTCGATGACCCCCGCCTCGAAGGCGTCGAGCACCTCCCGTACCTGTCTTTCGAGCGTTACGGACACGAAGACGATCATCCCGCCCGCGAGCAGTTTTTCGTCGAGCCGCGCGAAGTAGCCACTGATGTAGCCGGCCTCCTCCAATTGACGGACGCGCCGGATCGTTGGTGTCAAGGAAAGGCCGATGTCTTCCGCCAGATCGCTCCAGGTGATGCGCCCGTCGATCGAAAGCTTTTTCAGGATCTTGAGATCGTAGGCGTCAAGCGTCGGCGTTGATGTCAAATTCCGTCTCCGATGCTGTTTCTTGGCAATGCGACTCCTACTACGCATTTCAATAATGATGAGCAATATCTCCATTATATGAGCAATGCATAGCAAATTTCACTAATATGTTTTGAAAACAAGGCTGAGATTGGCGGCCTTTCCTACGGCGTCTCGCCTATCCTTCGCGCGGGAGGAGTTTGCGATGAAGCCGGAACGTGTCGTCAGCCTGGAGGCAATCTACAATTCGGAAGAAGGCCCCGTCTTCATGACGGGGATTCAGGCGCTTGTCCGCCTGCCGCTGATGCAGCGCCGCTTCGACCGGCGGCGCGGGCTGAGCACCGGCGGGCTGATCTCGGGTTATCGCGGATCGCCGATTGGCGCCTATGACCAGCAGCTCTGGAAGGCGCAGAAATATCTAGATGCCCATGACGTCGTCTTCCAGCCGGGACTCAACGAGGATCTGGCCGCAACCGCGCTATGGGGCGCCCAGATGCACGAGGCCTTCGGCCCGTCGAAGGTCGATGGCGTGTTCGGCATCTGGTACGGCAAGGGGCCCGGCGTGGATCGCACCGGCGACGCTTTCCGCAACGCCAATATGATCGGCACATCGGCGCTTGGCGGCGTACTCGCGATCGGCGGCGACGATCATGCCGCGCAATCGTCCATGTTCCCGCACCAGACCGATGGCATTTTCCAGTCGGCCCATATTCCGGTGCTTCAGCCCGCCAATGTCTCCGACATCCTGACCCTCGGCATGGCGGGCATCGCCATGTCGCGCTTTGCAGGCACATGGGTAGCGATGAAGACGATCGCCGAGGTGGTCGAAAGCGCCGCATCCTTCGCGCTTCCTGATCCCTGTCCCGGTTTCGTCGCGCCCGCCGAACTCGTTCCGCCGCACGGGCTCAACTGGGATCCGGCGATCCAGTGGCCCGCCGAGCGCGCAGAATATGAGCGCCGCCTGATCGAGGAGCGCCTTCCCGCCGCCATCGGCTGGGCCGTCGCCAACCGGATCGACACGCCAATCTTCGCGAGCCACGCGAAGCGGCTGTGCGTCGTCACCGTCGGCAAGGCGCATCAGGACTTCATGCAGGCGCTGGAGAATCTCGGCATCGGCGAGGATGAGGCGGAGGCGCTCGGCATTTCGGTCTACAAGGTCGCAATGAGCTGGCCGCTCGCCGCCGAGCCGCTGCTCGCTTTCGCGGGCGAAGCCGACGAGATCTTCGTCGTCGAGGAAAAGGCGCCGACCGTCGAGGACCAGATCAAGACGGCGCTGTACCACCGCGGCGGCAAGCGCATCCGCGTCACCGGCAAGGCCGATGCCGACGGCAAGCCATTGCTTCCCGTCGTAATGGAGTTCACGCCGCTGATGGTGGCGCAGGCGTTCGCCGGCCGGATCGCGCACGATCTCGTGGGCGTCGCGGAGCGGCTGAAGGCGCTGGAGGCGATGGCGTCGCGGGGCGTGGTGGTGCCCTTTCCGGCGCGCAAGCCCTTTTTCTGCTCGGGCTGCCCGCACAACAGTTCGACGAAAACGCCCGAAGGCTCGATCTCGGGGGGCGGCATCGGCTGTCATGTGATGGCGTTGTCGGTGCCCAAGCTCAAGACGACGACCTTCAGCCAGATGGGGGGTGAGGGACTGCAATGGGTTGGCGCAGCGCCCTTTTCGCAAACCGACCATATTTTCCAGAATATCGGCGACGGCACCTATCAGCATAGTGGCCTGCTCGCGATCCGCGCCGCGGTGGCGGCGAAGACCAACATCACCTTCAAGATCCTCTACAATGATGCGGTCGCGATGACCGGCGGCCAGCCGGCCGAAGGCGTGATCGATCCGCGGCGCATAGTGGCGCAGCTCCAGGCGGAGGGCGTGGGGCGCGTCCATTTCGTCAGCGACGATCCGGACAAATGGCGGGCCCTGCCGGGCGGCGTTGTCGCCGCGCATCGCGACGAAATGGACGCGATCCAGCGCGCGCTGCGTGAAACGCCGGGCGTCACGGCCATCGTCTATGAACAGACCTGCGCTGCGGAAAAGCGGCGGCGACGCAAGCGCGGTGCCTTTGCCGATCCCGACCGCCGGCTGTTTATCAATCCGCGCGTGTGCGAAGGCTGCGGCGACTGTTCGGTGCAGTCGAACTGCATCGCGGTGCAGCCGTTGCCGACCGCCGAGGGGGTGAAGCGCCGGATCGACCAGTCGGCGTGCAACAAGGATTTTTCTTGCCTCAAGGGCTTCTGCCCGAGCTTCGTCGAAATCGAGGGTGCCGTGCTGCGGGGCCCCGATGCGGGGCGCATCGCTGCGCTCGAGGCCGAACGCTTCGCCATGCTTCCGGCGCCGACTCTTCCGGCACTCGACGGCGTCTATAACATCTATGTCGCGGGGATCGGCGGCCTCGGCGTACTGACCGTCGGCGCGCTGCTCGGCATGGCCGCGCATACCGACGGGCGGGTTTCGACCGTGCTCGACTTCACCGGCCTTGCGCAGAAAAACGGGGCAGTGGTCAGCCAGGTGCGGATCGCGCCCGAAGGTGCTTCGATCCATGCCGCGCGTATCGGTGGCGGCGAGGCCGATCTCATCCTCGGCACCGACGCGCTGGTCGCGGCGAGCCCCGACGCGCTGCGCAAGTTCGCGCCGGGCCGGGGCGCGATCGTCCTCAACGCCGACGAGACGCCGACCGCTGACGTTGTTGCCGATCGCGATGCCAAGCTGCCGACCCCGCGCATCATCGAAACCCTCCTGTCGCGCGCGGGCGACCGGGGCTTCCTGCTCCACGCGACGCGGATCGCGGAGGGGCTGTTCGGCAACAATGTCGCGGCGAATACGCTGATCGTTGGTTACGCCTGGCAGAAGGGGCTGCTGCCGATTTCGGCGGAAGCGATCGAGGCCGCGATCGAGGCCAATGGCGCCGCCGTCGCGCTCAACAAGCGCGCCTTTGCGTGGGGGCGGCTTGCGGCAATCGATCCCGACGCAGTGAATGCGATCGTGAGCCTCGCGCAAGCCGAGCCCCTTGCGGAAGAGGATGTCATGGCGCTGGTTGCGCGGCGCACAGCGGACCTCACGGCGTATCAGGATGCGTCCTATGCCGAACGCTATGCCGCGTTGATCCGTAGCGTCGCCATGGTCGCGAAACCACATGGCGCACGGGGCGAGGCGCTGGTGCGGACGGTCGCCGCCAACGCCTATAAGCTGATGGCGTACAAGGATGAATATGAGGTGGCGCGCCTCTATAGTGAACCCGCGTTCCGGCAGGCGCTGGCGGCGCAATTTTCGGGCAGCAAACGCCTGTCGGTCTATCTCGCGCCACCGCTCCTTTCGCGGATGGACGCGCGAACGGGCCGCCCGGCAAAACGCAAATTCGGGCCGTGGATATTCAGTGCGATGACGCTCCTCGCCAAGGGGCGGCGCTTGCGGGGTGGCTGGGCCGATCCTTTCGGGCGTACTGCCGAGCGCCGCACCGAACGCGCGCTGCGCGATGAATATCTCACAATGATCGACCGGCTGATGCCCCGGCTCGATGCGGGCAATCTGGAAGCGATCACCGCAATCGCCGCGTTGCCCGATCAGGTCCGGGGCTACGGGCTGGTCAAGGAACAGGCGATCGAACATTATCGTGCAGGGTTGCAGGCCCTGCTGGCCGATCTCGACTCCGCCGGCACAATCGCGGCCGCGGCCTGACTGAAAAAGGACAATGACAATGAAGGGACTGACCGAAGTCCAGACGGCCATCCGCGACACGGTGCGCGCCTTCGCTCAGGAAACCATCCGTCCGCACAGTGTGCGTTTCGAAGCAGAGGGCGGCTATCCGCCGGCGCTGTTCCGGGAGATGGCAGGGCTTGGCCTCTGGGGCATGACGGCGCCCGAAGCCTTTGGCGGTGCAGATGCGGACGCCGTCTCCTACGCGCTTGCGCTGATGGAAATCGCGGCCGCCGACGGGGCGCTTTCGACCATCGTTTCGATCCAGAATTCGATCCTCGTCTCCGGACTGCTCAAGGACGGCAACGCGTCGCAAAAGGCGCGCTTCCTGCCAGACCTTATCGCCGGTCGGACGATCGGGGCGTTCGCGCTGACCGAGGCCGATGCCGGGTCCGACGCCTCGGCCATTCGCACCCGCGCTGAAAAGGTGGATGGTGGCTGGCGGATCACCGGCGCCAAGCAGTTCATCACCTCCGGACGCATTGCCGGTCTGGTCATGATCGTAGCGGTGACCGACGCGCAGGCGGGCAAGAAGGGACTTTCGACCTTCATCGTCCCGACCGACCGGCCCGGCTATGCGGTCGACAAAGTAGAGCACAAGATGGGGCAGGGCGCATCGGATACGTGCGCACTGCGCTTCGACAACATGTTCGTCGAGGACGAACTGCTGCTCGGTGAGCCGGGGCAGGGCTATCGCATCGCGCTCGCGAACCTCGAAACCGGGCGCATTGGCATCGCCGCCCAATGTGTGGGTATGGCGCAGGCGGCGCTCGAGTTCGCGGTCGCCTATGCAAAGGATCGCAGCAGTTTCGGCAATCCGATCATCCAGCATCAGGCAGTGGGATTCCGCCTAGCAGATCTTGCCACCCGGCTCGAAGCGGCGCGGCAACTCGTGCTGCATGCCGCGCGGGTCAAGGACATGAAGGCGCCGTGCCTGACCGAGGCCTCGATGGCCAAGCTGTTCGCTTCCGAGGCCGCCGAAGCGATCGTGTCGGGCGCGCTCCAGACGCTGGGCGGCTATGGATATCTGGAGGAATATGGCATCGCCAAAATCTATCGCGATGTCCGGGTATGCCAGATCTATGAGGGCACCTCGGATATCCAGCGCATGGTGATCGCGCGGAGCCTCTGAAGCGGCGCGCGGGGCACCGGCGGGGTGGGCCGAATGACTTTGCGAGATGCGTCGATCACTTCTTCCTGCTGGTGAGCCCGGCCGGGGAATCTAGCTTGCCTGACAATTCACGCGGCCGGAGGACCCCAGATGCGAATTGTTGCGGCTGTTCTGCTTCTGTTCGGCACTTCGCTGTCATCGTCTTTCAATGCGTGGGCGAAAGAGCCCGAAGCGAAGGAAGCCGGGGCGAAATCGGATCTCCACTTCGTTGAGATCGGTAAAGCGGGAGGCACCCCACTCGTCGCGCTCAATGGCGGGCCCGGTTTCGATCATCGCTATCTTGCCGCCGCGCCGGTCTGGGGTGAACTGGCGAAGGGCCGGCAGATCATCTTCTACGACCAGCGCGGCACCGGGGATTCGCCCGCAGCCACGGCGGACGCGCTGACGGTCGACCGGATGGTGGCCGACCTTGAAGCGCTTCGCCGCCGCCTGAAGGCGGAGCGGATCGACCTGCTCGGTCATTCATGGGGCGGCATTCTCTCGATGGCTTATGCCACGCGCCACCCCGATCGGGTCGCACATCTGATCCTCGTCGGATCGGGCGATGCGAGGCTCGCCACCACCGAATATCTGTTCGACAAGCTTTATCCAGACATCATGGCGACGATCCCGCCTGACCCGAGCCCGGCCGGGCAGACCGGGTGCATCGAGACTGACGCCTACGACCGGATGAGCTATTACGACCAGCGCAACCGCGCGCCCGATCCGCCGGGCAGCCCGCCGCGCTTCTCTTCGGAGATCCGCGGACGTATGGGTTCGCCAAACTCGGCGACCTGGTCGAAAAGACCGGAGCCTTCGAGATTGATCGCAGTCGAGGCCGCGGCGTCTATATCCGAATGAAGCCGATGAAGCGGTCCGGAAGCCGCAGATAGTAACTGCTGGCTCGGTTTCGTCATTGTAGGTCCGCCTCAAAGACGGCAGCCGCCCACATTTCTGCCATGCAGATGCTCTAACGGACTTCTCGAAACCGGCCGTCTGTTCAGCTTAAAGGGAATGGCCGCTGCCCGGTGACGCCCCGTTTGGTGCAAAAGCGAGCGCGGCGAATTCTGAGCTGCTGCCTCCTGACACATTTTGCCAGCTTGACGCAGCGCCGGCTTCCACCTGAACAAACGGCGCCCCGAAGCAGTCATATCAATGTGCACCGAGATAATCGGTCACGAATCTGAGAATGAAGTTGGCGCTGGCGTAAAGCGCATAAGGTCTGACGTCATCCGCTTTCGTCGGATCCGCGAAGTCGGAGACCGCCTTTACTGAAAAGGCGAGCGGGCGCGGCTTCGCGCAAATCTCGGCCGCCATCATCAGGCCATAAATCTCCATCTCGACGCCGTGCAGCTTGCGATTATGGGATTTGATGTCTTCCACGATCGCCGCGTCGCTAAGCACCGCCGCGCCGCTGCCAACCGCCTCGACATGACATTCCAGCGGATGGTCCGGCTTCGTCCCAGGATAGGAGGAGCGAATCGCGCTGAGCAGCGTCGAGTCTTTTGACGCCTTCACAAGGTCCGGGCGTAGATCGGGATCGAGCCGGAGCTGATCGGGATTGGGGGCGAACTCCTGCTGGCCATCAACAATTTCATATTTTCCGGAGCCCCAGTCATAGCTTGGGTCGGCAATCAGGATGTCGCCGAGATTGACACGGCCACGAACGCCTCCTGTCACCCCTGCCATGACGAGATAGCTTGGCCGATAGAGGTCGATCATTTTGCTGGCGAGAGCGGCGGTCGCTGCCATTCCCATCCGGCTGGCTGTCGCCGCCACGAGCCGCATCGGTCCATTGCCGGTCTCGATCGTCGCCTCATGATAACGCGTGCCATCGCCCTCGGGCTTGAACTGGCTCCATTCGAGCGGCAACCTGAGTATGGCATCAAGCTCCTCATTCAAGGCGGTGAGAATCGCCACGTCGCCAGGGCGCGTCTCGCGGGGCCGTCCAACCATTGAGCGCCAAGCAGCCTGAGCATAGCGAACGCGGCTCTTGAGCTGATCGCGCCATTGCGTCGAAGTGGGATCATAGCGGATAACGCCCCAGAGTTCGCCGACATCCTCCGCTGCGGTCGACAAAGCATCCGAGTTGCCCGAGATCGCGACCACGTGCGTTGGCACGAAGAAGTCCGGACGGCTGGATATGGAGCGCATGAAATCGAGACCACCTGTCGGGGTCGGCGGTAGATCTATCCGATCCGGTAGGTGCAGATCTAGAACGATAAGGTCGACATTGCGTTCGCGCAGAAGGCGCTTGGCCGCTGCAGCATCCGTCAAGCTCGCTATATCGTCGAGCCCAATACCATCGATCTCAGTGAGCGCTGCGGCGATGTTACGAAGCTTGGACGCGTCATCTTCCACGATCAGAATCTTCATGAGATACGGGGGTCCGCTTCGACAAGTAGCCGCAGCTGGTCACGCCAGTCATCACTTGTCGCGTTGAAATAGACACTACCGATGTAGAAATCCCCGAATTCCGCCTCCAGCTCACCGTCGAGCTGCGCGAGCGTGACATCCTGCGGCTCAGAACCAAAAGCATCGAAGCCCGTCACCACGACAGTTGGATAAGCGAGTGACCGGCGCTTCATTTGACGCAACAGCTCTCGCCCTCCGAGATTGAGAGGGCGCCCGCCATCACTTCCGGGGGCAATGTCAAAGGTTGGCAACGTCATATCGAGGATCACCAGCGCGGGGGTGTTGGCGACGAGAGCCCGGAGACCCGACTTGTACGATCGCGCGACCTCAATCTGGTGATCGGGCAGCTCCTGGCCTAGGAAGCTCTTCAACCGCTCGGTCTTGAGCTCGTCATCCTCGATGATCAGCGCCGTCATTTCACCATCGCCTTCGCATCCATTCCGATCGTGACTGCATATTCCGTCGCGCTGCGATAGCCAAACGTCAGGAGCATGACGGGTCAGGAGATCGTGGCGCAGAATCCGTATAATCTTGGCGTAGCCCGATCCACCCTCGATCGTGGCAAGACCCTGAGCCTCATCGCCGTTCTCAAGGCGTTCCCGCAACTCATCGAGCCGTTCGTTCTCCTCCTCGACGCTGACGATTGGAGCGCAGCTGTTTACCAAGCGGAGTTCGAGCCAGCTATCCTTCAGACTCGTTTCGAGTGAGAGCGTGGGTGCGTGATCATTGAAACCGCAATGCTCAAGCGCGTTGTCGAGGGCCGTGAACAACATATAAACAATGCTCTCAAGGGTCTTGCCGCGACAGTCGAACGAGACCTCGTCAGGTCGTTGGAGCGTTACATCTAGGCTCGGATGGCAGACCCTGATGCTTTCCGTCGCCACCTCGACGGCAATACCGAACTCATAGTCTGGCCGTTCCATATCTCGTGCGAGGGTAAACCAATTCGCCACGTTCGCCACGTTGACCGACATCTGGGTTCGCGCGGCAGCATGGCATCACGCAAAGGCGAGATGTTCGCCCAAGTAATTTCGCGCACCACGTCCTTTTCAAGGTCGTCCGTCAGCGCATGTACCGCCGCAACGAAATCTTCCTCGATATAGCGGCGCACGTGGTCGAGCGTGTATTCGAGCACTGTCCAGAACTGCTCAATGACCTTGTCCATGAACGATTCGAAGCTGGTTTCTGACGTGATCTCCGCTTGGAGGCGGACGACATCATAGTTGAAGGATTGGAAGACAAAGAGCCCTTCTGGCGTGGCCTCCGAGCGAACTTGGACACGCCGACGCACGAGATTCTCGATGACCCCATCAAGCTCTTCCGAGAATTTGGCGAGGCGTTCGGCCAGCCAAGTGCCTCCATAGTAGGGTTCCAAGCTGAGCGTATTCGCCCAATGGCTGTCGGGCTGATACTGGCCGTTATCGCTTTGGGTGAGCAACGACTGGAGCTCGAAGGCGCTGCGAAGCTGGTTGCCCATGGTCCCATGCCGCACTCGGGTGCTGAGATACGCCTCGAGGCCATACTCCTGGCTCGATATTAGGAGACCCATGAGCTCCTTCACGAGCCGATCGAAAATCTGCTCACCTTCGTTCGCCGGCAAGTCCTGAAAATGGATCTTGAGGCCATCGGTCTGAACGTCCGCCAGCAGCTCCTGGACCCGTCTGACCATCTCGAGGCGCTCGCTGGCATTGGCCTCCTCCGACTGAGCGATCGCGAATCTCTGATAGTTGTCTCGCAGAGACTTTTCCGCCTGCCGCTTAACGCCCTCAGTATCGACGTAGATTTTCGTACGCTCGACCTGTTCGAAGCGCTCTCTGACAACGCGGCGGCGTGTGATTTCACGAATTTCGTCGAGATATTGCTGCCGGTTGATCGTGTCGATTTCCGAGAGGATTCGGCAGATACCAAGCCGTTCGATCTCGACCTGATTGACGCTCTCGATCGCCATAAATTTGTCGAGCACAGCGGGAACGCAGACCTGATCGAGAAACAGCGGCAGAAGTTCCTGCTCGGATTCCAAGCTTGTAAGATCGAGCTGCGAGGGCAACTCGACCTGCCGGCTGAATACGAACTCTTCGGCCGCATCCGCCTGTGCACCGATGCGCTTATCACCGCCGAAGCGGTTCACCACATGATAGCAGATCGATAGCGCGATCTCATCAAATGACGGAGCCTCAGCGGATTGTTCGATAGTATCCAGCAACGGTTCGAGCTGGAATATGGAATGCAAGCGCTCATTCTGGCGGTATGCCCGTGCGACAAGCCGAAGCGCCTCGCGATGCTGGCCTGCTGCCATGAAGGCTTGATACAATTCTCGTCGCGCATCGTTGGCGACGGGAACGACGGGATCGCCTTCGAGACGCTCAAGAAGCTCCGCCGCTTCGGACAACCGTGAAATTCGCAGGAGCGCACGAGCCGCGTACAGGTCACCCCTGTCTGCGGGTAGGCGTTCCCGCAGTGAGGCGCTGAACTCACTAGTTCCAAAGTCCAGCACTGCGGCCTGGAGCTCCAGCGCAATAGATCCGGGAAAAGCCTCCCGTGCGCTGGCGAGCAACGCGCGCCGATCCTCGACCGGGATATTGCGCAATTGCAGGGGTGAGAGTGTAAATAAAAAACGTCAGTGGACAAGTATGGACTAAGTAAAATCAAGCATTTATCGCAAAACCTGCCTTGAAAATCCACAGTCGTTTACGTATATCTATTGGTGATGCATTGGTGATATTTTTCGAGCGCCGTCATGGGAAGAGCTTCAAAGGAGATCAGGCTTCAGGAGCGTAGCGCTAGGGCGCGCCTAAAGGTGCGCCATCATCCTTATTGGCGCATGATATCAGAGGGCCGCCACATTGGCTACTATCGAGGCCCTCGCGGAGGAAGGTGGTTCGCCAGGTTTCGCGCGGCAGGGTCAACAGAAGAGTATGTCCGCATTCCGCTCGGGGTGGCCGATGACGGTTGCGAAGCGAATGGGGTCACCATCCTGAATTGGAAGCAGGCGCTCGACAAGGCCAACGAGTGGGTCGAGCAGCTGGCCAATGGCGGAAGGACGATCGATCCAAACATGACGGTTCGCCATGCCGTCGATGCATACATCAAGATGCGTGACGAGCGCCGAAGTGCACAAGTGGGGCGACCGGTTCGATCGACGGCGTCTTACAAGCTCGGCGCTTATGCGCTCAAGGATGTAGCATTCATCGACATCAAGCTCCGTGACCTCACCGAACTGGATCTTCGCAATTGGCAGAGGCGTTTTAACGGGTTGACCGGATCCAGCAAACAGCGTGTCGTGTCGGAACTGAAGGCGGCCTTGAATAGTGCTTTCGAGGAGAACCGCCAAGGCTTGCCCAAGGACTTGCCGGTCACGATCAAGTTCGGCTTGAAGCCGATCTTCGTCGAAGAGGCGGCGGATCAAGCTGATGCTCGGGACAATCAGATACTCAGCGACAATCAGATCCGCGATATATTGGAGAAAGCCCAAGAGCTCGACGAGGACTCTGACTATGCCCTGCTGGCGATACTGCTCGCGGCGACCGGCGCGCGCTTCTCACAATTGGCGCGCATGTTCGTACGCGACGTTCAGCCCCAAAGCCGGCGGCTGCTTGTTCCTCCGTCGCGCAAAGGTCGAGGCAAGAAGGTGAGCGCTCATATTCGCGTGCAAGTTGGAGCCGACATTATCGAGGCGCTGCGTCCCGCGATTGAAAATAGGCCGTTCGATGCGCCGCTGCTGGAGCGCTGGCGTTACAAGCAGGCCAGCCGGACCAATTGGGAGAGGGTGGACCGGCAACCATGGAAAACACCGTCCGAAATGACGAGATGGTGGAACAGGGTAGTGGAGGCCGCCGGCTTGCCGGGCGTGATCCCTTATGCGCTCCGGCACAGCTCGATCGTACGCTCCATTCGCATGGGCCTGCCCATTCGATTGGTTGCTGCGCTCCATGACACGTCGGTTGCGATGATCGAAAAACACTATTCGCGCTGGATCACCGAAGGGCTCGACGAGCTTGCAGCGCGCGCCGTCGTGCCACTGCTTAAAGCGGCGTAGCGTCAGCGGCCCCTGCCTCCCGCAACACACGTCGGTCTGCGAGGGGATTTGATTTGTAAACATGGCGTTCTTGTACGACGCGGTTTAGACGGCCTCCCAAGCCAAAGTGTGTGACTGGCTACGGAAAGGAACCATTGTGACGCTGCCAGATGTCCTCGCGCCAACCTACGTGCAGATGCTGAAGGCGCTATCAGCTTGGCTCGGCAAGGCGGAGGCACAGATGCCGGACGGCAAGGCGGATGCTCTTCTGTCTGCCCGCCTCGCTCCCGACATGTTCCCGCTGTCGACCCAGATTCGCTTCGCGTGCGTGCAGGCGCATGAGGGCGTGTTCCGGCTGCAGGGGCGGGAGTTCCCGGCCTCGGTGGAAGTATTGCTGAATGAGGGGCGAAGCGCGGCCGACCACCCCGGCTCGGTAGCCGACGCTCGTGCGAGAATCGACGAAACCATAGCGGTCGTCGAGGCGGTCGCCCAGCACGCGTTGGACGTGGATCGTGCGACGCCGATCGCCCATGCGCTGCCCGCGGGCATGGTCTTCGACCTCACAGCGGAGCAGTACGCTCGCGATTGGGCGCTACCTCAGTTCTACTTTCACGTGATGATCGCCTACGCCATTCTGCGTGCCGAAGGCGTGGACCTAGGTAAGGCCGACTATGTCGCTCATATGTTCACCTACCTGCGTCCCGGCACGATACCTGCCTGATAGAAGGCGACGGTGCCCTCCCGCGCGAGGCAATTGACCGACCACCACGACTGCGACCGCCTCCAGACGCAGGCTTTCAGCAGGCGGACGGGATTGCGCGCTGCGGATAACGTCCCAATGTCAGCCGTTCAGTGGGCATCTTCGGCTAACCGAAACCTGCCATAGCTTCATGAAGCTTGAACGACCGGATCTCTGGAAGCGTCAATCCGGTCAACGGCTTCAAAAGGCCAACATCCGTCGACTACCGCTCGAAGGGGGCCTCACAACGCAAGCGGCAGCGATCGGCCTAATCCGCCAGATTTCGCCCGGAGGTGAGCTTCTCGAGTGCGTTGCTCACTCCGCCGCCAACAGGAAAATAACGGGCCTTCGATGGCGCATTCTGAAGAGTGCGCATCATGACTGCGGTGAGCAACACTGAGAATTGTTTGGCAATGGCACATAAATGCATGTGTCGAGCGCAAGCCGAGTGCCTTCCTGAGGTTCGCAAGAAATTCCTGGTATCGGCCAACCGGTGGATTTTCCTGGGAACGCGAGCGCTCGGGCTCGAACTAAAAAGCAACTTGCGGCTCAACAGGAGGTCGAGGACAAGGTTGGGCGGGCCGAGCTTAGCAAAGGCCAGGCGCCCAGAAGCCAACAGCGCTTCGCGGGCCAGCACCAATCCCAGCATTGCACAGCCGGCCTCAAGCAGCGGCGACACGCGCGGCGAACGGCAAAATTTCATTCCGGCAATCGACGCTCCGCGCGAAATTGTTCGGCAATCACTGCGGCCATGATCAGACTGTGTCCTGTCCGGGCGGCGGCATCGGGCGTCATTGTTATCGCGACACCACCGGGGCCATCCAGTACCACATACCCCTCCGCAGTCGCGACACCCGGACTTGTCAGCGGTCGAAATTCATCGGGAATAAGGGGCATCGGCGGCGCCTTAACAGGAGAATAACCGACCGCATCGTCGCCGAACTCGAGGCGGGGCGCTTTCCATGGGTCCAGCCATGGGGAGTGGCCGCAGCCCCCGGCCACTCCGGTGCCCCCGGACAGCCGGGCGCGACCGCGCCGGGCCTGCCGCGCAATGCGATCACTGCGCGCCGCTATTCGGGCGTCAATATCCTCATCCTGTGGGGTTCGGTCATCGAACATGGCTGGCCGACCCAGAACTGGCTGACCTTCCGGCAGGCGCTTGCGGCTGGCGGTGTCGTCCGAAAGGGCGAGCGCGGCACCTGCGTCGTCTATGCCGACCGCTTCACGCCGGATACCGAAAAGGAGCGCGCGAGAGAGACGGGGGACGAGGCAAGAGCCATCCCCTTTCTCAAGCGTTTCACCCTGTTCAACGCGGCGCAATGCGAGGGGCTGCCCGACGGATTTAGCACACCCGATGCCCCGCTGCCCGAGCGCGCGACCATGCCCGCAGCCGAACGGCTGATCGCTGCCACCGGCGCTGATTTCCGCATCGGTGGAGAACGAGCCTTCTATGCGCCATCGCGCGATTTTGTGCAGGTCCCGCCGCAGCCCGCTTTTTTCGAGCAGATCAACTATTACCGCACCTGCCTCCATGAACTGACCCACTGGACTGGCCATGCGAGCCGCCTCGCGCGCGACCAGTCGGGCTGCTTCGGAAGCGCCGATTATGCGCGCGAAGAGCTTGTCGCAGAAATGGGCGCGGCCTTTCTCTGCGCCGCGCTCGGCATCGTCCCCACCGTCCGTCATGCCGATTATCTGGCTGGCTGGCTCGATGTGCTGCGCCACGATAGTCGCGCGATCTTCCGCGCCGCCAGCCAGGCCAGCAAGGCCGCCGATTTCCTTCTCTCATTCGCGAGCGACACGCCCGCCGACGAACTTTCGCCGTGACAAGCGGTGGATGACGTGGCGGCCGTTCGCCGCCGACAAGAAGCCGGTCCGCTCAAGCTACGATCTGGTCATCATCGCGAGCAGGACCGGCACTCCCAATGGAGTGACGATCATGAAACTCGAATATATCCCTTTCGACAAGCTGTTCATCGACAAGACGAATATGCGCTATGGAAAGAAGACGCCCGACGTTTCCGACATCATCGCGACGATCAGAAAGCGCGGCGTCATCCAGCCGCTCATCGTCAAGCCGGCCAGTGACGAAGGCAGGTTCGGCATCGTGGCGGGCAGCCGCCGCTACCACGCCAGCAGAATCGTCGGCGACGAGCGCGGAGAGGCGGAAGCGCTGCCCTGCGCGATCCTCGACCCCGGCGACGACGCCGACGCCATCGAGGCCTCGCTCATTGAAAATCTCGCGCGGCTCGACCCCGACGAAGTGACGCAGTGGGAGAATTTCGTCCGACTGGTGAAGGAGGGCCGCACGGTTGATGACATATCGGCAACCTTCGGCCTGCCCGAGCTGACCGTCCGCCGCGTGCTCGCGCTCGGCAATCTGTTGCCGCGTATTCGCGATATGTACCGGCGGGAGGAAATCGACGCGGCGACCGTCCGCCATCTCACCTTGGCGAGCAAGAGCCAGCAAAAGGCGTGGCTCGCGCTCGCAGACGATCCCGACAGCTACCTGCCCACCGGCCATCAGTTGAAATCATGGTTGTTCGGCGGGCAGTCGATCGCGGCACGTCATGCGCTGTTCGATCTCGACGGCTTTGCTGGCCAGACCATCGCCGACCTGTTCGGCGACAATCGCTATTTCGCCGATGCCGACGCGTTCTGGACCGCTCAGGACGCGGCGATCGATGCGAGGCGAGACGAATATCTGGAGGCAGGATGGGCGGACGTGATCGTCGTCGGCCCGTCCGAGCGCTTTCATTCATGGGAATATGAGAAAGCGCCCAAGCGCAAGGGCGGGCGCGTCTATGTCGATGTGCGCCCGAACGGCGAGGTGACCTTCCACGAGGGCTATGTCAGCCGCAGCGAGGCGCGGCGCATCGCCAAGGGGGAAGCGCTTGGCACCGGGCACAAGCCGCCACGTCCCGAAGTGACAGCCACGCTCCAGACCTATATCGATCTGCATCGCCATGCCGCCGTCCGCGCGGCGTTGACCGCGCATCCCGGCGTAGCGCTGCGGATGATGGTCGCCCATGCCATCAATGGTTCGCATCTGTGGACCGTCAAGCCCGAGCCGCAGACGACGCGCAATGACGACGTCCGCGAGAGCGTCGAAACCTGCAAGGGCGAGAGTGATTTCGACGAACGTCGACGCGCCGTGCTCGACATGCTCGGCTACTCCGCCGAAGTGCCGACTGTGACTGGTGGGTATGGCAACGATTATGGGGTGAGTGCGATTTTCCTTCGCCTGCTAGACCTGCCCGATCCGGTCGTCATGGAGGTGATCGCAATCGTCATGGGCGAAACGCTGGCCTCGGGAAGCGCCGCGGTCGAGGCCGTCGGGCTCCATATCGGCGTCGACATGACGCACTACTGGCGAGCCGATGATGCCTTTTTCGAGTTGATCCGCGACCGGGAGGTGCTTGGATGCATCGTCACCGATGTGGCGGGCGAGCTGATTGCGCGCGCCAATGCCCAGGAAAAGACCAGGACCCTCAAGCGCATCGTTCGCGACCATCTCGAAGGCGTGAACGGACGTGCCAAGGTGGGCGAATGGGTGCCGCGCTGGATGGCGTTCCCACCGTCGGCCTATACGACACGGGGCGGCGTCGGCACCGTCGCTGCACATGCCAAGGTCGAGGCGGCGCGGGCCGCGCAGACGCGCGATCCCGATCCGCACGTGCCGGGTGGGGCCGCTGCACCCGCCGAGCCCGAACCGCTTGCGGCCTGACCTCTTGCGGGCGGCGGGTATCCGCCGCCCGCTTCAATTTCTTGCCAAGAAAATTCGCGCGCGCTGCCGCCTTCGGCGTCGGCGCGCATTCACCCCGGGATATGACGGATCACGGTCTTGCGCCTTTTGCAGAGGGCGCAGACGTCGATATGCCGCTCGAATCCGTCCGCGCCCGCCAGCTCACGGGACTTGCGATTGCCCTGACTGGTGGCCGACAGGTCCAGCCGCTCGGTGATGCAATCGTCGCAGATCGATTCGGGCGACAGCCGCTCGATCAACGCCCTGACCTTGTCCAATACCGTCATTCTGATTCCCCGAGCGGGGCGATAAACATGTTCGCGGCTTTGCGAAAGCCATGTTGCGAGCCCTGGCGCGCGCGCCATTGCCGGGCCAGTTTCCTGTGGCAGGATTGCGCCCCTTTTCAATCGCGCCCAACCGATCCGGCTCCTTGGGCGCATGACCTGGAACGGCCGCGGCTCCGCCGAAACCATCGCTTCAGGCTTATTTCCCCGCCCGTGTGCCACGGGCTCCTCGCGGGCGCTTTCGCGCTTTCAAATAAGCCTTCGCTTCCGGTCCTCCGCTTGTCGCTTCGGCCTGCCGGTTCGCGGGTCCGCATGAAGCCGTCCCTCAGGTCCGCCCATCGTCCGGAACGGTTTCGGGCGATCACCATGAAGGAGACAGACAATGCCAGCTATCGGTTACGTGACCCGCAATGGCGAAGGCTTCAAGGGTCAGCTCAGGACGGTTTCGATCCGCGCCGAGATCGAGATCATTCCCAATCGCTCCAAGGCGAATGACGCCCAGCCCGACTACCGGGTGATGACAGGCGGGGTCGAGATCGGCGCCGGCTGGGTCCGCACCGGCGACATGTCGGGCAAGGACTATGTATCGCTGAGCCTCGCCGCACCCGAGTTCGGACCGCGCAGGCTCTACGCCAATCTCGGCCGCGCCGCAGGGCAGGACGATGACGACACCTATGCCGTCATCTGGAACCCCGCCGACTGAGGCGGGCACCGGCCCCGCGCTTTCGGGCGCGGGGCCATTTCCCGCTCGCTGTCTTGTGGGGCTCGATTTTCGAGGGTGCGATTTTCGAGCCTCTGCACCGATGTTCCTTGCCGGCATGCACAGGAGCGAGATGCGGCGGCTGGCCGCGTCCACGCTCACGGAGACAGGCATGGACAGGGACGAGGGGAGCAGCGACGAGAACGAGCGTGCGGCACGCGCGGCACGAGGCTCGCCCTTTCTCAGTCCCGAGCAGGCTGCCCATTATCTGGGGCTCTCCACGCGAACGCTGCAGGCACATCGCACTGCCGGAACCGGCCCCCGCTACCGGCGTCATTGCCGCCATATCCGCTATCATATCGACGATCTCGACGCCTGGTCGAAGCGCGTCGCCGGCGATGATCGGGGTCGCGATCGATGACGCGGCGGCGCCTTCATGCCGCGTTGATCGGCGCGATAATTGCAGGGCTGGCCCACACCGCCCTGTTTCCGCCGCGCCCGATCCTGTTGTGGAATGCGTCTGCAAGCGCGCCCATCGGCCTCTATCATGTGGGCGACCGCGCGGGCCTCGGGCGCGGCGACATGGTGATCGCGCGCGTGCCCCGAAACTTTCGCGTCTTCGCCGCACGCCGTCATTATCTGCCCGCAAATGTGCCGCTCGTGAAACGCGTCGCGGCCGCACCCGGCGACCGTGTCTGCGCGCTGGGCCGGAAAGTCTTCGTCAATGGCCGCTGGATCGCCGAGCGATTTGCAAAGGACGGTGCCGGGCGGCCGATGCCGTGGTGGAGCGGCTGCGTGACGCTTCGACAAGGCGCGCTGTTCCTGCTCATGGACACGCCAGCCTCGTTCGACGGGCGCTATTTCGGGCCGACCCATGCGCGCGATGTGGTGGGCGAGGCGCGATTGATATGGCCGCGCTGAAACTGGCCGTCGCAGCGCTCGCGCTGCTGGTTTCGTCGCCCGTACGGGCTGATGGCGTAGTGCAATGGTGGCAACATATCGCCGAGGCATCGGCAAGATTCGGGGTGCCCGAAGACTGGATCGAGCGCGTCATGCGCGCCGAGAGCGGTGGACACACCGAGCTTGGAGGCCGTCCGATCACGAGCCATGCGGGCGCGATGGGATTGATGCAGCTCATGCCCGGAACCTGGACCGAGATGCGCGCGCGTCTGTCACTGGGCCTCGATCCCCACGATCCGCGCGACAATATCCTCGCCGGCACCGCCTATCTTAGACTGATGTACGACCGCTTCGGTTATCCCGGACTGTTCGCCGCCTATAATGCCGGGCCCGCGCGTTACGCAGATCATCTCGCAACGGGCAGGCGACTCCCACGTGAGACGCGCGCCTATCTGGAGACACTGAGCGGCCGCCTGCCGGAACGTCCGGTCGCGGCAGACGACGAGCCTCCCAGCGGCATTTTCTTCACGCTCGGCGGATCAACTCCGCGCCCGGCAGGGGATGCTGGCGAACCATCCGCCAGCCTGTTCGTCCGGCTCGGGAGCGGCACGCATCCCGAAGAATAGTCGCAGTTCTGGTTTCCGGTGGGTGGAGGGCTCGTCTCGGCAAGGCCCAGCATGACGGGCGGCGGCGCGGCTGTACAAGGCCGGCGGCCCCTCCAATTTGGCTATCGCCAAATCGGTTCCTCCGCCGCCGCTTGCGCGGCGCGGGGCTCCGCCCCGCGGCCCTGACAGCCGCGCCGCCGCCCGTCCTCGAAGCTTCGTCCTCGTTGCGAGGGTTAAGGCTCAGGAGGTTCTCATGACAGCGATCCCGACCATAGAACGTGTGAAGGATGACCCTTTTCCGGCATTGGTTTCGGACCTTGAAATCGAGTTTGGCACGGCCGGAATCGAAGCGCTGGCAACCTATTTTCTCGAAGCGGAAGCAGCGGATTTCCACTGGGATGCTCGCATGAACGAGCAGCATCTGGGTGCTTATGAGAGCGTTGACGGCGATGATTTCGAGCTGGATCGCGTGGCAATCATCGGCTGGATCGCGGGCCGCTGGTATGTCGCGGCCTGCATCGTCGACGGCGATGGCGCAGTGCACGACATGATCGACCTTCAGCACTTCGAGAGCGCAGGGCAAGCCGAGGGGGCGTTCGACGACATGCATTGAACCTTATCACATGAGGAGCGGCGCTTCGACGGCGTCGCTCATTCTTTTGGCCTCGGCTCGCCGAAGGGGGATGGGGGATGAAATCGGGAAATGAGCGGGTTTTGGGCGCGTAAGGCAAGATGAAGCAATGGTGCCATCCTGCGGGACGTCACCATAACTCTTTGTCTGCACATCTTTTTCCCCTGGAATTTTGGCTAATTTTGGCACCATGGGTTTTGCGACAGTGCCATGGCCGGCTGCGCGCGGCGGAAATGCTTGTCCTTTCTGGCACCGGTTTTCAGCCGCTTGAATGCGGCCCATGCTGGCTGCCCACCCCCTCAAAACAGGTTCGCCATGAGCAACGAAGACGAGTTCGAACCGCGCCTTGGCCGCATGCGCGCCCGCACCGGTAATCACGGCTGCAAATATCTTCACCGCGTCCTCGCTGCCGCCAACCTCGCACGCGGTGGCAGCGCGATGCCGGGCGGTCGAACCCGCCGCTTCGACGGCAGCCGGATCGGACGCGGTGCGGGCATCGGGCGCGTGCTCGCGAGCCGCGACAGGTATGCCGCATTCCGCCAGCGCCGCGTCATCATCAAGTCGCGCATCGTGAAACTCGCGGGCAAGGGGCTCGCCGGCGCGCGTGCCCATCTTCGTTATATCGAGCGCGACGGCACGACGCGGGGTGGCGGGCGCGGCGAGCTCTACGGTGCGGACAGCGACAAGGTCGACGGCAGGGCCTTCCTCGACAGGGGCGCTCAAGACCGCCACCAGTTCCGCTTCATCGTCTCCCCGGAAGACGGCGCCGAATATGAAGATCTGAAACCGCTCACGCGCCGGCTGATGGCCCGCATGGAAGAAGATCTCGGGACAAAGCTCGACTGGGTGGCGGTCGATCATTTCAATACCGGTCATCCCCACACTCATATCGTGGTGCGTGGGCGTGACGATCGGGGCAAGGATCTGATCATTGCCCGCGAATATATCACGCAGGGCATGCGCGAGCGCGCCGCCGAGCTCGTCGATCTCGATCTCGGACCGCGCTCGACGAGCGACATTGAGGACAGGCTTCGCGGCGAGGTCGATCAGGAGCGGCTGACCAGCATCGATCGCGCCCTGCTTCGCGACGTCGATGAGGCCGGACTGGTGAGCGCGGCGGGGCGCGACGCATTGGACCAGACCATCCGCATGGGACGGCTGCGCAAACTGGAGCGGCTGGGGCTTGCCCAGCTCGCGAACAAAATGCTCTGGGGGCTAGACCCCGATCTTGCCGGCACGCTCAGGCGCATGGGTGAGCGCGGCGACATCATCCGCACGATGCAGCGCGCTTTTACCGCACGGGGGCACGCGCCCGCACTCGCCGACCAGGCTATCTATGACCCCGGCGTGCCAGGCGCGCGGCCGCTCGTCGGACGCGTGATCGAGCGCGGCCTGTCGGATGAGCTCAATGATCGCCATTATCTGCTCGTCGAGGCGACCGATGGACGCACCCATTATGTCGAAATCGGCCGGGGCGAAAATGTCGATATGCTCGCGAGCGGCGCGATCGTGCGGATCGAGCCATTCGCGAGCGGTGTCCGCGAAGCCGATCGCACCGTTGCCACGGTCGCCGCCGCCAATGGCGGACGCTACGACATCGACGCGCATCTCTCATACGACGCCACCGCCACCGAAGCCTTTGCCGAAACCCATGTGCACCGCCTTGAGGCGATGCGGCGGTTGACCGGCGGGGTGACTCGCGAGGCCGATGGCACCTGGATCATCGAGCCTGACCATCTCGAGCGCGCGGCCACCTATGAGGCGGCGCGCGCAAGGGATCGGCCGGTGATGGTCGAGGCGCTGTCGTCGCAGCCTCTGGGCAAGCTGATCGAGGCAGACGCCGCGACCTGGCTCGACCGAGAGTTGATCGCCGCCGATCCGGTCCCCTTGCGCGATGCTGGATTTGGGGCTGACGCGCGCGATGCGCAGGCACGGCGACGCCAGTGGCTGATCGCGCAAGGGCTCGCCGAGGACACGGGCGGTCAGACCGCCTATCGGGCGGGCATGATCGACCTGCTCCGGCGTCGTGAGCTGTTGCGGACGGCCACCCAGCTTTCACGCGAGCTGGGGATGGCGTTCGCCGAAACCATGGACGGCGAACAGATCAGCGGCATCTATCGCCGGCCCATTGATATCATGGGTGGGCGTCTCGCGCTGATCGAGAAGTCGAGGGAGTTCACGCTGGTGCCGTGGCGACCGGATTTGGATCGTCATGTCGGCAAGAGTGTTTCGGGCATCATGCGCGGTGACGGCATAAGCTGGACGAACGGGCGGCAGCGCAGCGGGCCGAGTATTTCGTGAGGCGGTCGAAAGACGCCAATCTGCTGATAGGCTCGGAAGGGCCAACCGCCTCCGGGCGGCTCCAAGGATCTTTCGAGGATCAGCCGCCCCCTGTCAGCCATGCGTTTCAGTCTTGCAGGTGCTCGGCATTCAGCCTCGACTGCAACGTTGCGACACTTTCGATCACCGCATCGAAATCGGGCACCGCGCCGAAGATCATGGTACTCATGGCTGCATAGTCGCGCCGTAGATCATCATACATGGCGCCCTCGGGGCACAGCGCGAAGCTGGGTGCTTCCGCAGACGCAAGGTCGAAATCGGGCCTGTTGAAGAACATGCGCGCGTGCGCGACGCAGTCGGCACCCAGTGATGGGTTAGCCAAAGCCTTCTCACCAGCGTCGGATGTCAGGAGCATGTGAACGTCGTAATAATGACGGGACACGCGGTGCCCGTTGCCGCGCAGCCCACCGCGGATATCGAACCAGCGGCGCAACCCGTGCAGGATCACGACCTTATCCCAGAAGGTGCGCTCAGCATCGACGATCGTGACGTTCGAAACGATCAGATCCAGATCGGGAGCGTCCTCGTCAACATAGGGACGGATGCTATGGACCGCGTTGGGATCGAGTGCGGATTTGGCGCCGGACTCGATCTTCACGCTTTGTCGATATAGCCGTCGGTGGGCGTCGCGGTTGGATAATGAACCAGCAGCGTCTGGCTGTCTGCGTCGTGCGGCGCGATGCGGAATCGGTCGGCGGGCAAGCCGGTCCGTTCAGCGGTGGCGGCGGCGATCGAGGACAGCTGCTCCAGAAGCGGCCCGTTGATATAGGCTTCGCACGCCGCCTTGATCGCGTCGAGTGCGGCGTCGCGCTTCTTGCGACTCAGCGCCTGCAGCTCTCGACGCTCGCGGCTTTGCCGAGGTCGTCGCGGAACACCGTGACATCGATATCTTCAGAGAAGCGACGGATCAGCCCGAAGCCCTTGGATAGCGAGGTGCCACCCTTGAACAGCAGCCTTGGCCCGTCCGGAAGGCCGTTGAAGAGCGAGTCCAGCGTCCAGCAGACCCAGAAGTCCTTTTCGGCATTTTGCGGAGTTGTGCCGAGGCGCAGCGCGGTCGCGGTGAAGAGACCCGCCCGCGTGTCCTGATCGGCGGACAGGATCACATCATAGTTCAGATTCATGCGGCTTTGGGCTCGTCGGTGAGGATGCTTCTCAGATAGTCCTGCATCCAGGCCGGCAATGTCGACATTCCGTCGCGCAGGTCCTTGCGCAGCCGTGCGCCGTCCGGCTCGCGCCGGAGAAGCTGCTGGAGCCTGTAGCGGATGACTTGGTTCTCCTCGACGTCTGTCGTGGCGTCGCGCAGCCAGTGAAGCGCCTGCACGATTCGCATCGCCGGGCGACCAGCCCAAAAGAGCTTGCTGGCGGCCGTAGGCCGGAAGCTGATGTCGAGATTGCCGAGATGGACCGGCTTCAGTCGGGCGTCGGTGTGGACGACGATCTTTGCTGGAACCGCATTGGTGAGACCAAGATCGTTGGCGGCGGTCATGCCGTCGACCAGAACCCGAATCTGGTCGCGGCGGGTGATCGCCTCGACCACTTGGCGTGGATCGGGGGGATTGGGCGCCTTGGTGAGGCGGTTGAAGGCCGGCTTGTCGTATAGGCCTCTGTCGAGCCGGCGGAGCGTGCTGGCCGCGACAAGACGCTGGAGGACCTTATCGACGGCGGCGCGCGTGGCGAGGTCGAGAAAGTCCGCCGCCGTCCATACAGCTCGTGGCACACCGGTGGCGATCCGCTCGAGGACGCAGCTCTTCAGGTCGTTCGTCTTCCTCATTTGTCCGAAATTTGTATATATTTTTCGGACAAGTTGCAACCAATGTCCGAAATTTGTGGTCATATTTCGGACAAAAGGGTCGTCGAAATTCGAGCGGACCCAGTCAGGCTTCAGAGTGGATTCTCCCGCATCATGCTGTCAATGCGGCCGGCAACGTCGCGCCAATGGCGGTTAGCGCCGCCATCTCGGACATTTGTGCGCCCAACCTCGCTTCCTATAAGCTGCCGTCTGTTCATGTATCGCAAGATCGGCCGAAGCTGGGCCGCTAGCTGACAGACGCCTTGCGGGCTGCACTGACACGTTTGCTGTCGTCCGGGCACAGCATGCCCGACAACCGAGATTCTCCAGATCGAAATCGTCGGGGTTGCTTGCTGCTAAGCGAAGTCGAATCTAAAGGTCTCTGGAAATAAAGCCGCGAGGTGTTGATGGATTTGGCGAGAACATCGCGACTTGATGCTTCGGCTTTCGGCAAGAATGCCAAGGCTCCGGGTATGGTAGCCGGATTGTGCGCTGCCGCAAGCATGCTGGACACCGCTGTCGATGAGAGATGAGGGGGTCATCCACCCAACGCCGCTCACCCGCAAGCGCCGTGACGGCACACGGTACACCCGTAGGCCGGAGATCGAGATGGCGCTCCAGTCGCTGCTCGCTATGTCTCGCGACGACTTGCAGAAGGTTATCGCGATCCGCGATCCCTCGGCGGCCGGATATGTCCCGTCCGAATGCCTCGTCCATCTCATCCGTCGGACACGGATCGACAACTCCGAAAGCCAGTTCGACCGTCTTTATCGCGAGATCATGCGTCGCATCGATGCGGTCATGCCCCGCGTGCAGGGCGAACGGATGGACAAGGCGGAGAACATCCACGCAGCAGGTGCCCGCGACCGGGTGCGTGACGCCTTCAACGAGCGGCTTGCCTCCGATCGGAACGAGCCCGGCCCCGGGCTCGATTACTTCGAGGTCATGTTCGCCGACGCCATCGCCGCGCTGCGCGCCAGCGCCTTGCGCAAGACGGGGCGGGAGGCGAGGCGCACCGAGCCGATCGAACGCAACCCGGAGACCAATGAGCCATCGCTGGCGGTCGAACGCGCCGTCGGAAGCCTCGACATAGAGGAGATGCTGCTCTCGGACGATCCGATCTACCGGTCCCGCGTCGCCGCCGCGATTGACGCCCTACCGGACAAGCAGCGGAGGGTTATCGAGATGATCAGACAGGGAATGCAGTTGGACTCTTCGGACGATGCGGTGCTTTCCATACGCAAAGTGCTCGACGTTGCGGAGAAGACCGTCCGTAACCGCCGCGACGCGGCGATCGAGAGCATCCGGAAGACATTAGAGATTGGAAGCGCAGATGACTGATCCCGATCGAGAAAATGCCGAGGATATCCTATTGGAGTTCGCGGCCGAGCCCGAGCACGATCGCGAGACACTCGAGCGGTATCTGCGCGACCATCCCCGCCTCGCCGATCAACTCGTGGACCTGTCGCTCGAACTGCGTTTGCAGCGGACGACCTCGGCTCAGAGCGTCCCGGAGGACGAGGAGTGGGTCGAGACGTCGTTGAAGTCCTTCAAGACCATGATGGGCGCCGGATCAGCGACCGCGACCGCCGCCGACCCGTTCGCCCCACATTCTTCGACGGCACTGGTCGCGATACGAAAGAGGCTCGGCGTACCCAGCGCGGTCATGCACGGATTCCGGACCCGCATCGTTGATGTGGCAACGGTACCGGCCCGCTTCCTCGACATGCTCGCGCGCGAACTCGGCTCCAGCGCCGAAGGTCTGCGCGGCTTCCTCGCCCGGCCCCCACAGCTGGCGGTAGGGCTGAGCTACAAGGCGGACGAGGCTCCGACCCTCGAAGGACAGCGCATCTCCTTCGAGAAGCTCCTCCTGGATGCCCGCGTTCCGGAAGAGGATCGCGTGCGTCTGCTCGCGGAATAGGACCGGCGCGTGGACGCCATCGAACTCGCGAGGCAGCATGCCGCACGCCTCCACGACGCGGTGGTGGCGGACGGGACCGATGCATGGAACCCTCTCGCCGTCGCGACGGCCGTGGCAAAGGCGAAGGAACTGGACGTCGAGCCCATCGAACCGGGCAGCCCTCTTCTGTCGGATGGTCGGGCCCACTTCGATCCGACGGCGCGCGCGATCCGGCACGAGGATTGTGGTGACGACTTCCACAAGGCCTTTCTCATCTCCCACGAGCTCGGGCACGCATCGTTGGGCGACGACCGCGTCGAGCACACGGCGCACAAGATCGATCCCGCCCGGTCGTCCGAAGCCGCGCCGGTCGGCGAGGACAGGGTCACCGACTACAGCAGACGGCAGCGCCGGGAGGTCCAGATGGACCTGTTCGGGCGCGAACTGCTCCTTCCGCGCCATCGGGTTCGCGCCCTGCATCTCGACGGGATGACCGCCACTCAGATCGCGGAACGGCTGGGCGCGCCATTCGAGGTCGTGGCCCAGCAGTTGCTGGACGCGCTGCTCCTTCCGCCCATCGCGCACGAGGAACCGGCATTAGCCCCGGCGCCGGTAAGGCAGCTGAACAACGAGCAGCGCGCAGCGGCGTCGTACCGTGGTCCCGCCTATCTGCTGGAGGCGGGACCCGGCACCGGGAAGACCCAGACGCTGGTGGAGCGGGTGACGTTGCTCGTCGACGAGGGCGTCGATCCGCGCTCGATCCTCGTCCTCACCTTCTCCAACAAGGCGGCCGGGGAGCTGTCGGATCGGATCGCCTCCCTGCGACCGGAGGCTGCGTCCGCCATGTGGATCGGCACCTTCCACGCGTTCGGTTTGGACCTAGTACGCCGACGTCATCGCGACCTTGGTTACGATCGCGAACCCCGCCTGATGGACCGGTCCGAGGCGATTGCGTTGCTGGAGCATGAGTACCTGTCGCTCGGTCTCGTCCACCATCAGGAGCTGTGGGATCCGGCGCGGCCGCTGAAGGACATGCTCTCGGCCATATCGCGGGCGAAGGACGAGGTCGCCGATGCGACGAGGTTCGCCGACCTCTCGCGCCTGATGCTCGATGCCGCGACAACTGTCGAGGAGCGCGAGGCGGCGGAGCGCTGCGGGGAGGTAGCGCTCGTGTACGAGCGCTACGAGCAACTGAAGCGCTGCGCGGTTGCCATCGACTTCGGCGACCTCGTCGCCCTTCCCGTCACACTCCTCGAAAGCATGCCGTCGATCGCTCAGGAACTGCGCGGCATCCATCAGCACGTCCTCGTCGACGAGTATCAGGACGTGAACCGCAGCAGCGTTCGGCTCCTCCAGTTGCTGACCGATGGCGGCCGCGACCTATGGGCGGTGGGTGATGCGCGACAGGCGATCTACCGCTTCCGCGGTGCGTCCTCCTACAACATGTCGCGCTTCGCCGAGGACTTCCCGGGAGCGCAGGGGGGAAGGCTCCGGGTCAACTACCGCTCAACCCCTGAAATCGTCGCGTCATTCTCCGCCTTCGGGCAGGACATGGCCGCTGGCACGGGCGACGCCAGCCTCGAAGCGAACCGGCCTAGAAGCGGCAGCCGCCCGGATCACGTGACGTTCGGCGACAACGACGATGAAGCGGACGCGCTGGCCGACGAGATTCTGGCGCTTAAGCCTTCGATCGGCTTCCGGGGGCAGGCGGTGCTCTGCCCCGGCAATGATCGCCTCGCCCGGCTCGGCGGTGAACTCGAACGTCGCGGTATACCCGTACTCTACCTGGGCAATCTGTTCGACAGGCCTGAGGTCAAGGATCTGCTGGCCCTGCTTTCGCTGCTCGTCGACCGGCGGGCCATGGCGCTTGTGCGCCATCCGACGCTGCCGGGACTCGACGCACGCCTCGGGCTCACGGGTGCCGCGGCCGTCGTCGAGCACCTCCGCCAGAGCGACGTGGCACCGCTCGCGTGGACGTCTCGGCCCAGTGAAATCACCGGGGTCACGGACGAAGACGCGGCGGTCCTCTCGGATCTCGCCGTCGTGCTGACCGGATTCAGCGAGGAGAGCCGCCCCTGGCCGGTGCTCGCCCGCGTCCTGCTGGACCGGACCCGCGCCGCCGCACTGCTCTCCGAGGCAGACGACGTCGCGGGACGCTCGATGGGCGTGGCCGTCTGGCAGTTCATGGGCTTCCTGCGAGCCGCACGACCCGGCCAGGGCCTACCTATCCAGAACCTCCTCGACTCCATCCGGCGTCTCGTGATGCTCGCCGACGAGCGAGATCTGCGGCAGCTGCCGATCGCAGCCCAAGGTATCGACGCGGTCCGCCTGATGACGATCCATGGCAGCAAGGGCCTGGAGTTTCCGGCGGTCCACGTGATGGGGCTCAACAAGAACTCCATGCCGCGGGCCGCCCGACGCCCCGCCTGTCCCGTACCGGACGGCATGATCGACGGCGCCGAGGGCGGCACCGTCGCCATCGCCAAAGCAGACCATGAGCTCGAACAGGAATGCCTGTTCTACGTCGCAGCATCCCGCGCGCGCGATCGACTGCTCGTCTATTCCGCGACGAAGGATGCGGGCGGCAGGAATCGCAATCCGTCCCCCTATGTCGCAAGACTCGCACCGATCACGCAGCGGTCAGCGACCAAGCACGTCGACCGCCAACCCGACCCCGAACTCCTCCCGCTGCCGATCCGCGTCGGGCCACCTCTCGTCCTGACCACCGCGCAGCTGGACCTGTACACCCGCTGCCCGCGCCGCTTCCTATACACGCATGTTCTCGGGACCGGCGGGAAGCGGACGCCCACCACGCTCTCGCGGATGCACGACATCGTACGCGCGGTGGTGAACGACATGGCCCGCATCGAGCCCGACGCGTGCACGCAGATGGAGGCGGAGGAGATGCTCGCCGCCGCCTGGTCGATCAGCCCGTTGGCGGGAGAGGAATACCGTCTCCATCGCGAGGCCGCCCTGCTTCTCGTGCAACGCTTCGCGTCTTCACGCGCGGGCGGGCGGCGCGTCGAGATCGAGGCGTTCCAGGCGGTCATCCGCGACGATGTGGTGACCGCACGGGCGGACGACGTCATCGTTGGGAGTGACGGAAGGCACATGGCGCGCGTCGTGCGGACGGGGCACGCCTCTTCTAGCGCCGGGCAGGGGCTCGCCGATGCGGCATTCCAGATGGCCGCCGCCAGCATGCCTCATTGCGGCATCGAGATCCTCCATCTGTCGGACGCCGGTCCGGCCATCGCAGTCGCCTTCGACGCCAACAAACTCGGCAAACAGCGCGAGAAGCTGGTGACGGCGCTTGCGGAAATTAGCGCCGGTCGCTTCGCCCCGGAGCGTTCGGAACGAACATGCCCGTTTTGCCCGGCGTTCTACACCTGCGGCCCGATCGCCTGCGGGTCGCTGCAAAAAAATCTCTGAGGGAATTACCGGTCGTCCCTGGCTGGGGGATTTGCCCTTTGAGACCGCCGCATGCCGCCGCGGTCGCGATGAGGTAAACACAGATGACCCCCACCGAAATCCTGATCGACGTCGACGACGTCTCCGATGCCATCCTCGAAGGCCGCGCGCTGCGTCCGGGGCGCTACCGCGTCTCTTTTGCCATTGACGGCATCGACTTCGCCCCCACTATCCTCGACGATCCGGTTCCGCTCGGCCGGCAGATCCAGAAGGCGGGCGGCGCCACCCCGATCGACAACTTCGCTCTGTTCACCATCACGAGCGAAGGCGACTTCGAGGACGTCCGTCCCGACGAGGAGGTCGACCTGCATGGCCGCGGCGTCCACCGCTTCATCGCCTTCAGCGGCGACCCGTTGTATCGGGTGAAGCTCAACGACAGCCGCATCGTCTGGGGCATGACCTTGATCCCCGAGACGGTCCTCCGCTCGCTCGCCGGCATCGGCGAGGAGGAGGCGGTCTTCCTCGAAGTCCGCGGCGGCACCGACCGGCTCATCCCGCCCGGCAGCGATGTGGACCTCACCGGCGAAGGGGTCGAGCGCTTCATCACCGCCCCGCACAAGCAGACATACCGCTTCTTCGTGAACGGCAAGCCCTACGAGACCGACAAGAAGAAGCTGACCGGCGCCCAGATCAAGGCGATGGTGCCCGACTGGGATCCGACCCACGATCTCGCGCTGGAGGGCGAAGGGGACGATCCCGACCGGATCATCGCCGACGACGAGACAATCAGCCTCGACCCGAAGCACGGCATCCGCCGCTTCTCGTCGGTGCCGAAGGCGAACTTCGGCTGATGTCCGGCATCCTCACCATGCAGCTGGAGCAGCTGCGGGAGCGCTTCGGCGACGTGCAGTCCCGGCCGATGGCGAGCGGCACCACGCTCGTCGCCGTGCGGGGTGTGCACCTGCCGGAGGGGTGGTCGAAGGCCTCGACCACCATCCGCTTTCTCATCCCGCCGGGATACCCGTTCGCCCAGCTCGACTGCTTCTGGGCGGATGCCGACCTGCGTCTCACCGGCGGGGCGATGCCGCAAAGTTCGGCGCCGAACGGCATCCCCGAGACCACCGAGATGGGTTTGTGGTTCTCCTGGCACCTCACCGGCGCCTGGAACCCCAATCGCGACACGCTCTCCTCATGGATGAACGTCGTGATCGAGCGCATGAGGCAGGTGCGATGAGCGGGATCCGCTTCGCCGCGCCGGCCTACTCCGGCCTGACGTCGAGCTTGCTCGACGCCGACGGCCTGGAGAGCTGCGCCATCGCCTACGCCCATCACGATGCCGCCACCAGCACGTGGATCGTCGGCGACGCCGTGCCGGTGCCGGAGGACGCCTATGAACGCCGGGACTGCGTGTCCGCGGTGCTCAAACCGTCCTTCCTCATCGACGTCGCCAACCGCAGCCGGGTGACCGGCATGGCCGTGATCGCCATCCACACGCATCCGGGCAGCTCGGGATATCCGCACTTCTCGTCGATCGACGACGAGGGCGAGACCGAACTCGCTCCCTATTTCGCCCAGCGCGGGGCGGCCGTGCCGCACGTCGCGCTTGTGATCGGACCGGAGGGCTGCCGTGCCAGGGTGCTCGGTGCGGGGGAGAGCATCGACGTATGGGAGGTGGGAGAGCGGCTCTTGCTTCATTCGCCCATGCCCGGCCGCGCTGCCCAGAAGAGGGACGACCGGCAGGTGCGTGCATTCGGTGAGCCGGGGCAACGCCTGCTGCGTCGGCTCCGCTTCGGCGTCATCGGCGCTGGCGGCACCGGATCACTCGTCTGTCAGCAGCTGGCCCATCTGGGCGCGTCGTGGATCACGGTCATCGACCCCGATCTGGTCGAGGCCACGAACCTCAACCGCCTCGTAGGGTCCGTTCCGTCGGACGTCGGCACACCGAAGGTCGACGTGGCGGCGAGGATGATCCGCGCCATCAACCCCGACGCCACCGTCATCCCCCTACGGGCCGACATCGTCGACGAAGATGTGGCCAAGCTGCTCGCCACGTTCGACTTCGTGCTGCTCTGCACCGACTCCCACGCGAGCCGGGCCGTCGTCTGCCAGGCGGCCTACCAATATCTGGTGCCGGCGATCGACATGGGCGTCAGCATCACCGTCGCGAACGGCGGGGTGACCCACATCACCGGACGTGTGCAGATGCTTGCGCCGGGTCTGCCGTGCCTTACCTGTTCGGGCACACTGGACGGCGAGGTGATCCGGCGCGAGATGCAGACGCCGGAGCAGCGCGCCGCCGATCCCTACGTGCATGGCGTCCGCGAGCCGCAGCCCGCGGTGTTGTCCATCAATTCGACCGTGAGCTCGCTGGCCGTCACTATGCTGCTCGGCGCCGTCACGCCAGTGCCGGTGAAGCCGCGCCACCAGACGTACGACGGTATCCGCGGGAGAGTGAGGGAGATCGCCGTCGCCGTGCAGTCGCAATGCATCGTTTGCTCCCCTGCGGGCGCGCTGGCCAAGGGGCCGACCTGGAACCTGCCGGTCCGTCCGGCCCGTCCTGAGGGGGATGACCGATGAGGCCGCCCGCACACATGATCCGAATGGTTGGGGAGGCCGAATATCGGGATCAAGCGGAGGCCTCCCTTGAGGCCCCGGGCGATGCGTCGATGGTGTTTCGCGCCCGGCCCCGTTCGATAGTGATGGCGTGCCCCGACGGTTGCGGTGAGACGCTCGTGATCAACCTCGACAGCCGCGCTGACAAGGCTTGGCGGCTGGACATGCGTGGCGGAGGATTGACCCTCTTCCCGTCGGTGTGGCGCGACGGGGGGTGCGAGAGCCACTTCATCGTCTGGCGCGGCCGCATCCTTTGGTGCGACAGGTTTGAGGAGGGGAACCGGGAACCGGCCTACGATGCGACGATCGAGCCGACTGTCCTCGCTGCGATGGATCCGATCGAGCCACGCAATGCCGTCGAAATGGCGGATGCGATCGACGAACTCGTGTGGGACGTGAACCGTGCGGCGGATCGCCTTGTAAGTCGAGGGCTCGCTCGCTCGCGCAAGGAAAACGGGGTGTGGGTGTTCACTCGTAAAGACGAAGCTAAAATCTGACGAAGGATCTCTCGATCACTTTCACATTCACTGCCTATCGCAGGGCAAGGGTATTTGCCAACATGCGACATCGACCCAAAAAGGGGGCAACATTGTCAAGCTTTCGATTCCTGCATGCTGCAGACATCCACTTGGACAGCCCATTGCATGGCCTCTCGCGGTATGAAGGGCTGCCTATTGAGGAGATCCGGTCGGCCACACGATCGGCGTTCGACAATTTGATTCAGTGCGCGATCGATGAGGCGGTGGATTTCGTCGTCATCGCCGGCGATCTTTTCGACGGCGATTGGCGCGACATGGGGACCGGACTTTATTTCGCGCGAGCTATGGGCCGGCTCGACCAGGCTGAAATCCCCGCTTTCGTGCTTGCCGGGAACCACGACGCCGCCTCCGTGATCTCACGCACGGTGCCTTGGCCCCCAAACGTGAAGCTCTTCGGTTCCCGCAGGCCCGAGACGCACCGGTTGCCGAACCTCGAGGTCGTCGTGCACGGCCAGAGCTTCTCCACTCCCGCGGTCACCGACAACCTCGTCCTGGCCTATCCGGCGGCCGATGATCACGCCTTCAACATCGGCATGCTGCACACCGCGCTTGCAGGAAGGCCGGGCCACGCCGCTTACGCGCCTTGCAGCTTGGATGACCTTCGCTCCAAGGGCTACGACTACTGGGCACTGGGTCACGTTCACGAGTTCGAGATCGTGAGCCGGGATCCCTACGTGGTCTTCCCAGGCAACGTGCAGGGCAGAACCATTCGAGAGACCGGAGCCAAAGGCGTGGTGATCGTCACGGTGGTCGACCGTGAGGTGACCGCGCTCGAGCGGGTCGAGCTTGATGTCATCCGCTGGATTCGGCTGGATGTCGACTGCGTGGGCGCGCTCGACGATGATGTCGGCGATCTGGTGAGAGCGGAGCTCGGCCGCCTCCACAGTTCAAACGGATCTGGTCGCCCGCTTGTGGCCCGGGTCACACTGGTCGGCGAGACCGTGGCCGCCGGAGCCCTGCACGACCGCGCGGCGTCGCTACGCGACGACGTCCGCGCCATCGCCGGCTCGATCTCGCCCAATCTTTTTGTCGAGAAGGTAAAGGTGCTCGTGAGCGAACCTGCTCGGGAAGGCGTTACCATGGGCGAGGACCTCGGCTTGCTCATCGACGAGGCCGCGACCGACCCCGACCTTGCCGCCGCTATCAAGGCAGATCTCGATAGGTTCATGATCGCTGCCGGCACGACGCTTGGCGAACCGGAGGAGGGCGAACTCCGCTTGTCGGCGGCGCAAGATGATTGGTCGTCCGTCCTCGCGACTGCGTCGACCGCATTGCGATCTCGCCTCACGAGAGGGGCCTGACCATGCGGTTCTCTCGTCTCTCGCTAGAACGATATGGTCGCTTCGAGGACTGCGCACTCAATTTTCGTTTGGGCTCTCCCGACCTTCATATAATTTACGGCGCCAACGAGGCTGGAAAGACCACATCGCTCGCGGCCGTGTCGGATCTCCTTTTCGGATTTCCGGTCCGATCGCCCTACAACTTCCTGTTCGACTACTCCCTGCTCCGCGTGGGAGCCGTCCTTGAGGACAGCGGCGCCACGCTTGCTTGCCGCCGGAAGAAGGGCTCGGCCGGCACTCTGCTCGACGCCAACGAGGCGGTGATCGACGATGCGCCCCTGAGGGCAATGCTCAAGGGGCAGACGCGCGAGACCTTCGGGCTATCGTTCAGCCTGAATCAGGATGCCCTGCGCTCAGGTGGCCGCGCCATGGTCGAAGCCAAGAACGACGTCGGACGAGCGCTCTTCGCAGCCGGATCCGGTCTGACTGGCGTCGCGGACGAGTTGAAGAAGCTCGAAGCGGAATCCGATGGCATCTGGGGTCCGACCGCGAAGGCAAGCCGGACGTTCACCCAAGCACTGCGAATCTATTCTGAGTCGAGCAAGACGGTTCGGGATAATGCGTTGAAGCCAAAGGCATGGTCCGACGCCAAGGCGACAAGCGAATGCACGCGAGAGGCGCTCGCGGCGGCGCGACGTGAGCGCGACCAAGTTCACGCAGAACTGAGCGGGGCGGAGCGCGTTCGCAGGCTAGCGCCGGTGATGCGCCAGCGCGACGAGCAATTGGCGTCGCTGGATACCTTCGCGGACGTCGTTGATCTGGGGCGGCAGCGCGAGGACGCCGCCGAGGCCCTGATCAACGAAGCTGAGGAAGCGGTGCGTCAGGCCACCGCTGCTGAGCTGCTCCAGCGCGACATAGCGGAGCGACGCGCTAAGATTGCTGCCGATACCGCGGTGCTCGACGAGAGCGAGGAGATCGATCGCCTGGTTGCAGACTCAGGTGCGGAAGCGAAGGCGGCACGGGATCTCGTCGGCCTCGAACAGGAGCGGATCGCCGCCACCGCAAACGTCGAACGGCTGCGAGCGGAGGCTGGCGTTAATGCCGACGCAACGCCTCAGCGTTCCGTGGCTGCGAAGCTGCGCGACCTTGCCCGCCGCCACGGCGAACATCAGGTCGCGAGCCAACAGCTAACCGAAAGCCGGCAAGCAATCGAAGCGCGTCGGGAGCGCGCCCAGAGCTCATTGGATGCCAGCCCGGCGGAGGCTACACCGGATGCTCTCGTGGATGCGGTCGATGCCGCGCGATCCCTCGGTGCCGACGCTGACGAGAGGGTCGAGGCCGCCCTTCGCCAAGCGGAGGTCGCCGGCATCGCGGTCGCTGCAGCTCTCGGCAGATTGGTCCCATGGAACGGCGACTTCGAGAGCCTCATCAAGCTCCCAACCGTTGGTGACCGGGAAATCGAGGTCGCGCGCGACGAGTTGGCCGCGCTTGCTGCAACGATCCGCCGCGAGGAGGACGACGCGCGTCGTTCGAACGAACTCGCTGCCGGCTTGGCCTTGGAGATCGCCCAGACCGCGACTGGAACGGCTGTCTCACCGGAGGAAATTCTCGAGGCGCTGCAGCTTCGCGAGAGCCGCTGGAGGCCGATCCGCGACCATGTTCTGAATGGCGCACCACTGGCCGGGCCCGCCGCCGCGGTCGAGGGCTTCGAGGCATGTGTTGCGTCCGTCGACGAGAAAATGGAGCGGCGGTTCAACCTAGCGGAGGCTTCGAGCCGGCTCACCGTCCGCGAACAAACGAAGGCTGGTCACGAACTGGAGGCATCACAGGCAGGGAAGCGAGCCGAGGACGCCAAGGAACGGCATGAGCAGTCGCTCAAAGTCTGGCTGACGCGGTTGGTCGATGCAGGCCTGCCCGAGTTGGATCCGTCCCGGTTCCAGACGTGGCAGGCCGACCGCATGCGAGCGGAGGCGGCACACTCAGAGCATCAGGATCTTCTGGCCGATGCCAAGCGGTCAGGGGCGCGACGCGACGCAGTCCGCCAAGCGCTCTCCGCCGCTCTGGCACTTGAGGATTCTGGCGGCCTCCTAGCTCCCGTGCTGCTCGCAGCCGAGCGTCGGCGTTCCTTGATCGAGGAGGTCGAGCAGAAGCGACGCGTTGCTCAGTCCGAACTGGACCAGGTCGCGATTGACGCTGAGGCACTGGAACAGCGGCAGGGGAAGCTCGATCCGGACATCGCGAAGAACGCGTTCGATTGGACGGCAGCCTTGGCTGAGGCTCGTCTGAACCTGGACGTCGTGACCTGCGGAGCAGTGCTGGACGTCCTCGACGAGCTTCGAGAGGCGACCGCCGGAGAGGCGCTACTCCGTCGACGGATAGATGGCATCAACCGCGATGCTCGTGACCATGCTTCGAGTGTCGATGCCATTGCCGACAGGATCGGCGTGCCCCCGGGCGATGCCGCAAGCCGCCTCCGCATGCTTCGGGAGCGACTGGCAGCAGCACGTTCATCGGCAACGCTCCTCGGCTCTCTGGACGAGGAGGGTCGACGGCGCGGCGGTGAGGTCGATGAGGCGCAGGCGAAGCTGAAGGCAGCCGAGGAGGCTCTCGGACCGCTGCTTGCCGAAACGAAGTCAGCGGATCGCCCCGCTCTTGGCGCGGCGATTGAGCGGTCGCGTGTTCTTCGCGCCTTGCGCGATGAGATTGCCGCGACCGAACGAAGGATCGTTGCTGATGGGGATGGCTTGGCCTTGGCAGAGCTGATCGCCGCTGTGTCGGACTCCAATCCAGACCAAATCGCCGAGCGTGTCGCATCGCTCAACGCGAAGCTCGAGGAACTAAACGAAAGCACCGACGAAGCCGCGACTGCACACGGGGATGCGCGCAGCACGTTCGCGGCGCTCGCGACAGAAGGCACCTCGGCGGTCGATGCGGCGACGGACGCCGAGCAAGCGAAGTCCGAACTGGAGGTCCTCGCCGAGCACTACATCCTGAAGCGATCGCAGGCGGTCATGCTGAAATGGGCGATCGAGAAGTATCGCGAGCGACACCAGGACCCGTTGCTTCTGCGAGCTGGCGAACTGTTCTCCATCCTGACGACCGGCAGATACGCGACGCTGAAGATCGATGCCGACGGCGCGACGCCGCGCCTCTTGGGCATGCGGGACGATCAGCGCACGATGGTGGAGGTGGATGCCATGAGCGAGGGCACTACGGACCAGCTCTTCCTTGCCCTGAGGCTCGCGGCTTTGGAGCAGTCCGTCGCCGCTGGTATCAGTTTGCCCTTCCTCGCCGATGATCTCTTCGTGAACTTCGACGATGAGCGGGCAGAAGCGGGCTTTAAGGTGCTCGCCGAGGTGTCGAAATCGACTCAGGTCCTCTTCTTCACCCATCACCCACACCTCGTCCAGATCGCGAAATCGGTGGTTGGCGCCGAGCTACACTCGGAGTGCTCGCTATCGTGACCAGACTGCCGGTTCGGACCGCATGACTCTCGAAGATGACCCCGCCCTTCATAACTGGGCACGAAGCCGAGACGAACTGTGGGCTTAGCACAACGGCAGATCTTCAAGGATTTCGACTTGTAAACCGACTTTCCGGATTGTCCGCCATCCAAGATGTTCAGTCCGGGGCCTGCGCGGGCCGCGGGAATGTCTGCTTGCAGGCGCCCGAAAAAGGGCAATCTAACGACCGCGATTGGGCGCTAATCTGCTGCTGCCGCATGGTGCGTTGTGGCGCGTCAAGACCGCCATATGAGGTTTGGGGCGCTGGCCTGATGATCGCGGCTTGAACCTGGACGCATCCGGCGTCTGGCGGGAGAGCCGTGATGACGCCCACCAAGCTGCTGATAGGTCAGATCCTCGTCGTCTTCGGCATCGTTATCGCCGGCGTGTGGGCGGCGACCCAATGGACGGCCGCGATGCTTGGCTATCAGGCCGAGCTCGGCCTTCCCTGGTTCATGCTCGGCGAGTTCCCCGTTTATTGGCCGTGGGCGATCTTCTCGTGGTGGTATCATTACGAGGCCTACGCGCCGCACGTTTTCGACAAGGCGGGGACACTCGCCGGTGCCAGCGGTTTTCTTGGCTGTGCCGCGGCCATCGCGGGCTCGCTCTGGCGTGCGCGCCAAGCCCGGCATGTCACCACATATGGTTCGGCGCGCTGGGCGACCAACGGGGAGATCGAGCGCGTCGGACTGTTCGGCGACGCCGGCGTGTTCCTCGGCCGGCTGCATGCCCGCTATCTGCGCCATGATGGCCCCGAGCATGTCATGGCGTTCGCCCCGACGCGTTCGGGAAAGGGCATCGGCCTTGTCGTGCCCACGCTGCTGAGCTGGACCGGCTCGGCCGTTATTCACGACATCAAGGGTGAGAACTGGCAGATCACCGCCGGCTGGCGGTCGCTTTTCTCGCACTGCCTGCTGTTCAACCCGACTGACTCGCGTTCAGCCAAATACAATCCCCTGCTGGAGGTCCGTCGCGGCGAATATGAAGTCCGCGACGTCCAGAATATCGCTGACATCCTCGTCGATCCCGAAGGCGCGCTCGAACGGCGCAATCATTGGGAGAAGACATCCCACTCGCTGCTCGTCGGCGCGATCCTCCATATCCTCTACGCCGAGGAGGAGAAAACGCTGGCGCGCGTCGCCACCTTCCTCTCCGATCCGCAGCGGACATTTGTCGACACACTCAAGCGGATGATGGGCACCAACCATCTCGGCACCAAGGAGGCGCCGCAAGTCCACCCCGTGGTCGCCTCAGCCGCTCGCGAGGTGCTCAACAAGAGCGACAATGAGCGCTCGGGCGTGCTCTCGACTGCGATGTCCTTCCTCGGCCTGTATCGCGATCCGACCGTCGCCGAGGTCACTTCTCGCTGTGATTGGCGCATCGCTGACCTGGTCGAGGCAGAGCGGCCGATCTCGCTCTATCTGGTCATTCCACCATCAGATATCAGCCGCACCAAGCCGTTGATCCGGCTCGTGCTCAACCAGATTGGCCGCCGGCTGACTGAACAGCTCGATGGCGGCGCCAGCGGTCGCAAGCATCAACTGCTGATGATGCTCGACGAGTTCCCGGCTTTGGGGCGGCTGGATTTCTTCGAGACCGCGCTGGCGTTCATGGCCGGCTACGGCATCCGCGCCTTCCTGATCGCCCAGAGCCTCAACCAGATCGAAAAGGCTTATGGCGAACACAACGCGATTCTCGACAATTGTCATGTGCGCGTGGCGTTCGCGACCAATGACGAGCGGACCGCACGCCGCATCTCCGACTCGCTCGGCACGGCCACCGAACAGCGCGCGATGCGCAATTATGCGGGGCATCGGCTCGCGCCCTGGCTCGCCCATGTCATGGTCAGCAGACAGGAGACCGCAAGGCCGCTGCTGACCACCGGCGAGGTGATGCAGCTTCCGCCCGCCGACGAACTGCTCCTAATCTCGGGGCTCGCGCCAATCCGCGCGAAGAAGCTGCGGCACTATGAGGACGACAATTTCCGCGCGCGGCTGCTGCCGACGCCAGTGCTTGCCGAAGGCGCATACAGCGATCGTCCCAAGGCGCGATCGAACGACTGGGGCAGTTTCGCCCGTAAACCCGACCCCCGGCTCGCCCGCGCCGAAGATGCGGCAACGCCGGATGAGGATGACGGTGGCCTTCAGCAGCAGCGCCATCCCGGCCTTGCTCAAGAACGCGTCGTGAAGCCCGAGCCGCCAAAGCAGCTCAAGCTTCTCGGGCTTGATCAGGACGACGCCGATCCCGCGACCGACAAACGCGCGATGGACCGGGCGCGCTCCCTTGTCCCGATGGTCCGCGGCCACACGCTGAACCAGGGCCGGGACCATGACGTCCTGCCGGGTCTGTGAGGGGCTGCCCATGAAAATGCGCCAGAATCTCTACATCGACCGACAGCTTGGCGAGGCACTGGAAGCGCTTGCGGCAAAGCCCGGCGCGACCAAAAGCGGGATCGTCAACGACGCGCTCGCCGCATGGATCGCGCGGCGTGGGGCAAAAGAGATCGACGATCTCCTCAAAGGGAGGCTCGACCGCATATCGCGCGAGATCGGTCATGCTCGTCGGGACATCGAAGTTCTGCTCGAAAGCCTGTCGCTGTTCGTGCGCTATCAGTTGATGGTGACGGCGCCGTTGCCCGAAGCCGACACCGCCGCGCGCGCGGTCGGTCGCGAACGGTTCGAAGCGTTCGTTGCCCAAGTTGGCCGGCAGATGTGTTCGGGCAAGCGCACGATTGGCGCGCTGGACGAAGCGGAGGCGGAGCGATGAGCGAAACGCCGTCCGACGCCAATAGGTTCGAGGGGCGCCGCCGTGCCATGCTGCGCACCGCAATGGGGCCGACCATTGGAGCGGCGCTCTCCGATCCCGCCGTCATTGAAATCATGGTCAATCCCGACGGCGTGCTTCGGCTCGATCGGTTGGGAGAGGGCCGGATCGACACCGGCACGCGATACGACCCGGCGCAGGTCGAGCGGATCATTCGCCTGGTTGCCAGTCATGCGCGGACCGAGATTCATGCTGCGTCGCCGATCGTATCGGCCGAGCTGCCCCCGCATGGGGAAGGCGCCGGCGAACGGTTCGAGGGTGTGCTGCCGCCGGTCAGCCTTGCGCCCTGCTTCTCGATCCGCAAGCCCGCCACGAAGATTTATACCCTGCTGGACTATGTGAGCGACGGCATCATGTCGGCCGACATCGCCCGACTGCTCAGCCTCGCCGTTGTCGATCGCAAGAACATCCTCGTTGCGGGCGGTACCAGCTCGGGCAAGACCACGCTCGCCAACGCGCTGCTCGCCGAGATGGCGCACCTCGACGAGCGCGTCCTCATCATTGAGGACACACGCGAATTGCAGTGTGCTGCGAACGACGTGGTGGCGCTTCGCACACGGCCCGGCATCGTCAGCATGGCCGATCTTGTCCGCTCGACGCTCAGACTTCGGCCCGACCGCATCGTCGTCGGCGAGGTTCGGGGCCGCGAGGCACTCGACATGCTCAAGGCGTGGAACACCGGGCACCCCGGGGGAATCGCAACCGTTCATGCCAATGGCGCCGTGGCGGCGCTCTACCGGCTCGAGCAGCTTGTGCAGGAAACGGTCGTCACCGTGCCGCGCCGGCTGATCGCAGCGGCCATCGACATGATCGTCTTCATCGCCGGCCGGGGTCTTGCCCGCCGCGTCGAGACGGTCGCCCGCGTCGCCGGCCTCGACGCGCAAGGTGGCTACGCCGTCCTCGACGTCACCCCCCAGCAAAATGGAGACTGAACATGCGCGCACTGTCACCTTTGACGCACAAAGCCAGGGTCCGCGGTCCCGAGCTTTGGAAACTCGCCGCCGTCGGCATCAATCTCGGCCTGGTCCTGGCGCTCGCGGGAAAGGCCCAGGCTGCGGGCTCCGGCATGCCGTGGGAACAGCCGCTCCAGCAGGTGCTGGAATCGGTTCAGGGTCCGGTCGCCAAGATCGTCGCGGTGATCATCATCATCGTCACCGGCCTGACCTTGGCATTCGGCGAGACTGCGGGCGGGTTTCGCAGGCTGATCCAGATTGTCTTCGGCCTGTCGATCGCGTTTGCGGCGTCTAGCTTCTTCCTTTCCTTCTTCAGCTTTGGCGGCGGAGCGCTGATCGCGTGACTGGCCCAAACACCTACAGCGCCGGCCAGATAGAGGGCTTCGAAGCGCCGCTGCACCGGTCGCTCGCCGAGCCGATCCTGCTCGGAGGCGTGCCGCGCGCCATCGCGATCGTCAACGGAACGGTTGCGGCCGCTCTCGGCCTCGGTCTGCAGCAATGGATAGCAGGACTGGTCGTCTGGGCAATCGGCCACACGCTGTTGGGTGTAGCCGCCAAGCGCGATCCCGACTTCGCGCCCGTACTGGCCCGCCATCTTCGTCAGAAGGGGCACCTCGGATGCTGAACCTGCGCGAATACCGACAGAAGGCCGATCGTCTGGTCGATCATCTGCCCTGGGCGGCACTGGTCGCACCGGGCATCGTCCTCAACAAGGACGGCAGCTTCCAGCGCACGCTGGCGTTTCGTGGACCCGATCTGGAATCCGCGACCGAGGCCGAGCTGGTTTCGGCCTGCGCGCGCGCGAACAACGTGTTCCGCCGGTTCGGCACCGGCTGGGCATTGTTCTTCGACGCCGAGCGGCGGGAGGCGCTTGGCTATCCGGCGAGCGATTTTCCCGACGCGGCGTCATGGCTGGTTGACCAGGAGCGCCGGGCCGGGTTCGAGAATGCTGGTCAGCATTTCGAAAGCCGGTACCACCTGACGCTCCTTTATATGCCGCCAGCCGATCAGGCAGATACTGCCGGCCGTGCGCTGGTCGAACGCAGCGACAACCATAAGGGCCGCGACTGGCGGCAGGCGTTGGCAGCCTTCATCGCCGAGACCGACCGCGCATTGGATCTGCTGTCGGGATTCATGGCGCAAGTGCGGGCGCTCAACGATGCCGAAACGCTGACCTTCCTGCACGGCACGATCTCTACTCGGCGGCACGATGTCGCCCGGCCCGAGACACCCATGTATCTCGACGGGCTGCTGGCGGACACGGCACTGACCGGCGGGCTGGAGCCGAGGCTGGGCGGCGAACATCTGCGCACGCTTACCATTCTCGGTTTTCCCAATCTCAGCCGTCCCGGCATCCTCGACGCGCTCAACCATCAGGATTTCGGGTATCGCTGGGTCACCCGCTTCGTCGCCCTCGACAAGACCGACGCGACCAAGGCGCTCACCAGGCTGCGACGTCAGTGGTTCAACAAGCGCAAGTCGATCACCGCGCTGCTGCGCGAGGTCATGTACAATCAGCCGGCCCAGCTCCTCGACAGCGACGCCGACAACAAGATGGCCGATGCCGATCTCGCGCTGCAGGCGCTCGGCGGCGATCATGTGGCGTTTGGGCATCTGACGACGACGATCACCGTGTCGGACGTCGACCGGGCAAAGGCCGAAGACAAGGTCCGCATGGTCGAGCGGATCGTGAACGGTCTCGGCTTCACCTGCATCCGCGAGCGCGTGAACGCAGTCGAGGCATGGCTGTCGTCGCTGCCCGGTCATGTCTACGCCAATGTCCGCCAGCCGCTCGTCCATACGCTGAACCTGGCGCACCTGATGCCGCTTTCGAGCGTTTGGGCGGGACCGGCGCGCAACGATCATCTCGACGGGCCGCCGCTGCTCTATGCGGAAACCTCGGGTTCGACGCCGTTCCGGCTCAGCACCCATGTCGGCGATGTCGGACACTTGGCTGTCGTCGGGCCAACCGGCGCGGGCAAGTCCGTGCTGCTGGCCCTGCTCGCACTTCAGTTCCGGCGTTATCCGGACGCCCAGGTCTACATCTTCGACAAGGGCTTCTCAGCCCGTGCCGCAGTGCTGGCGATGGGCGGCGCGCATCATGCGCTCGGCCTTGGCGGCGAGCATGATGGCGAAGCCCGTGCCATATCGTTCCAGCCGCTGCGCCATATCGACCGCGGCGACGAGCGGGCCTGGGCCTCGACATGGATCGCGGCGCTCCTCGCGCATGAGCGCGTCACCGTCACGCCCGAGATCAAGGAAAGCCTGTGGTCGGCGCTGAACAGCCTTGCGACCGCACCGGTCGAGGAGCGCACGCTGACGGGGCTCGCGCTGCTGTTACAATCGACAGCGCTGCGATCGGCACTTGCCCCCTATACGTTGGAGGGGCCGTTCGGCCGGCTGCTCGACGCGGCGGAAGATGATCTCGCCATAGCGAATGTCCAGTGCTTCGAGACCGAAGCGCTGATGGGCCAGGCCGGCGTCGTGGCGCCAGTGCTCACCTATCTGTTCCACCGGCTCGAGGAACGGTTCACGGGCAAGCCCACGCTGCTGGTGCTCGACGAGGCCTGGATCTTCCTCGACCACCCGCTGTTCGCCGCGCGTATTCGCGAATGGTTGAAGACGCTGCGCAAGAAGAATGTGGCGGTGGTTTTCGCGACCCAGTCGCTTGCCGATATTGCCGATAGCAGCATTGCGCCCGCCATTATCGAGAGCTGCCCGCAGCGCATCCTGCTCCCCAATGATCGGGCGATCGAGCCGCAGGGCCGCGCCGCCTATGAGCGGTTCGGCCTCAACGACCGGCAGATCGAGCTTATCAGCCGCGCGACCCCCAAGCGGCATTATTATCTCCAGTCCGCGCGCGGCAACCGGCTGTTCGAGCTGGGGCTTGGCCCGATCGCGCTGGCGCTGTGCGGCGCATCCGATCCAGCCACGCAAGCGCGCATTGACGCCATTCTCGCCGCACATGGCCCGCGCGACTTCGCCGCCAACTTCCTCCGCGACGCGGGGCTTGAATGGGCCGGGACGCTGCTCGCCGATTTCCTTGACCGTCAGTCCGCCGAAGGAGAAAACCCATGAAGAAATATGTCATTGCAGGGCTTCTTGGTGCCGCCGCCATCGGATCGTTCGGCGCCGGGCTTGTCGTTTCAGCCACGCCGGCCCGGGCGATCCCGGTGTTCGACGCGAGCAACTATGCGCAGAATGTGCTCACCGCCGCGCGAACGCTCCAGCAGATCAACCAGCAGATCCAGTCGCTCCAGAACGAAGCCCAAATGCTCGCCAATATGGAAAAGCATCTGAGCCGGATCGATTTCCCGCAGCTCGACCAGCTTCGCCAGAAGCTTGCAACAATCGACCGTCTGATGGGTCAGGCGCAGCGCATCGATTTCCGGGTCGATCAGCTCGACGCGAAGTTCCGTGCGCTGTTCCCCGACAGCTTCGACCAGACACTGCGACTCGACCGGCGTGTCGCCGACGCGAGGGCTAGGCTGGACACGGCGATGGCCGGGTTCCAGCAGACGATGACGGTGCAGGCGCAGGTCGTCGAGAATGTTCGCGATGATGCTCAGGTGTTGTCCGAGATCGTTGCGAAGAGCCAGGGCGCCGAGGGCGATCTGCAGGCGGCGCAAGCCACCAACCAGCTTCTCGCGCTCACCGCCAAGCAGCAATTCCAGCTCCAGCAATTGATGGCAGCACAGTTCCGCAGCGAATCCATCGAGCAGGCGCGGCGCGTGCAGGAAGCCCAGGAAGCGCGCGCCGCGACCCGGAAATTTCTCGGCAACGGCAAGGCCTACACGCCCGATTGAGCTGAGGCGCGCCGGCGGCCGACCCCGCTGCCGGCGTCGTCTCGTCGCGGGGGCCGCGCGAGACCCCCCAGCGAACCGCTCGGCCTGCGGCCCCGCGACAGATACTTGAAAGGTCAACACACGTGAACGACTTGGGCGTCATCGACCGATTTCTGGATGCCTTCATTCGCTACATCGATAGCGGGTTCGGGTTGCTCGGCGGCGATGTCGGTTTCCTGACCACCGTTCTGATTGGCATCGACATCACGCTTGCCGGCCTGTTCTGGGCGATGGGCGGCGAGGACGACATCATCGGCCGGTTCCTGAAGAAGATTCTTTATGTCGGCGCCTTCGCGCTGATCCTGAACAGCTTCTCGACGCTCGCCGACATCATATTCCGTTCCTTCGCCGGGCTGGGGCTGACCGCGGGCGGCGGCACGCTCTCAGCCGATGATCTCTTGAAGCCCGGTCGTCTCGCGGGCACCGGCTTCGAGGCAGCATGGCCCTTGCTCGACCAGGCATCGCAGATGCTGGGGTTCACCACCTTCTTCGACAATTTCTTGAGCATCATGGTGCTGCTGATCGCCTGGGTGCTCGTGATCTGTGCCTTCTTCATCCTCGCGGTACAGCTCTTCATCACCATACTCGAGTTCAAGCTCACCGCGCTCGCCGGTTTCGTGCTCGTGCCGTTCGCGCTGTGGAACCGCACGTCGTTCCTTGCCGAGCGGGTGCTTGGCTCGGTCGTAACCTCAGGCATCAAGGTAATGGTGCTTGGCGTGATCGTTGGCATCGGTTCCGGGTTCTTCGCTGATTTCGTCTCGGCCCTGCAGGGCAAGCAGCCCGATATTGGACAGGCGATGAGCCTCGTGCTCGCCAGCCTCGCCTTGTTCGGCCTCGGCATCTTCGGCCCTGGCATTGCCTCGGGACTCGTCGCCGGCGCCCCGCAACTCGGCGCGGGATCGGCGGTCGGCACCGCCGCGCTCGCCGCCGGTGGGCTGGCGATGGGCGGAGGCGCAGCCGTCGCGGCGACGCGCGGCCTCGCCGGCGCAGGTCTGGGCGCTGTCCGCGCCGGCACGACAATGGGCACAGCCGCGTCGACCGCCGCACAGCTTGGGCGAGAGACGGGCGGCAGTGCCATCGGCGGCATGGCGAGTGCTGCGAAAGGCGCGGCCACTCAGAAGATCGGGAACACTTTCGGGATCGGTGCCGCCGCCGAGCGCGGCCGCAACGCCACCTGGGCAGCGCTCAACCGTGCTGGCAGCGGCGGATCCGCCACCCCACAGCAAGCGGCATCGGACGCCGCCCCCGCATGGGCGCGGCAGCTTCACACCAGTCAGGCGGCCCGTACCCGCCGCCAAGCCGTGATCCACGCGCTGCGCGAAGGCGACCGCGGCGGCGCCGGCGCGACTCCCGATATCAAGGAAAGGGACTGATGCCCATGCGATTCAAACGCGCTGTGCAACGCTATGGGCGGACGCCCGAGCCCGAGACTCCCTACCAACGCGCAGGCCAGTTATGGGACGAGCGGATAGGGTCGGCGCGCGTCCAGGCCCGCAACTGGCGGCTGATGGCGTTCGGCGGGCTGATCCTCACGACTGGCCTTTCGGGCGCGCTTGTGTGGCAGTCGATGCAGAGCCGCGTCGTGCCCTATGTCGTCGAGGTCGACCGGCTTGGCGAGGCGCGCGCGGTTTCACTGACTGCGACCGACTATCGCCCGACCGATCCGCAGATCGCCTGGCATCTGGCACGGTTCATTTCGAACATTCGCTCGAAATCCCTCGACCCGCTGATCATGCGCGAGAACTGGCTCTCGGCCTATGACTACGCGACCGACCGGGGCGCCATCTTTCTCGGGGAGCATGCACGCGCCTCCGATCCGTTCGCCGATATCGGCGACAAGACCGTGGCGGTGCAGGTGACGAGCGTGGTGCGCGCCTCGGACAACTCCTTTCAGGTCAAATGGACCGAGAGCCAGTATGATCGCGGCAGCCTGGCCGGAGTCTCGCGATGGACCGCGATCCTGACCGCGAAAGTGCGCCCGCCGCGATCCGCCGAGATACTGAGGAAAAACCCGCTCGGACTCTATGTCGCCGCGATCGACTGGAGCCGAGAACTGGACGCGCCGGCACCCGCGCCCACGCCGCCACCATTGCCTTCAGCCCCGACCGTCAACCTCCCGCTTGGCTCGCCGCTCGATCCAACGCTCGGGCCCGAGCCGACCAATCGGCCCACTTCTTCGGAAAGGACACCGCAATGATGCGATCTCTTGCCCTGTCGGCATCGCTGCTGACCCTCTTGGCCGCCGGTCCGCTTTCCGCGGCTCCATCGGGCGGCGAACCTCGCGACATAGCAACGCCCGCCACGCGGATCCTGTCGGCGAACCGCGCCGCGACGCGCGAGCCGTCGAGTGCCGGCTACTTGGGCGCGATGCAGGTCTATCCCTATGCCGAAGGCGTGCTCTATCGGCTTTATACCGCCCCGGAACGCGTGACCGATATCGCGCTCCAGCCTGGCGAGACCGTCACGGCCGTGGCCGCTGGCGACACGGTGCGCTGGACCGTCGGCGACACGACGAGCGGCAGCGGTGATACGCGCCGCACGCACATCCTCGTCAAACCATTCGCGGCCGGGCTCAGAACCAATATCGTCATCACCACCGACCGCCGCACCTATCACCTGCAACTTGAGAGTACTGTCGCGACCGCGATGATGGCGATCTCCTGGACCTATCCGGCAGATGCGCTGCTGGCGTTGCGGCGTGCGGAAGTGGCGACACAGGCCGCAGCGCCGGTCGCAACCGGGCTTGCGATCGAAAATTTGAGTTTCGGCTATGCGATCAGCGGCGACGATCCGCGCTGGCGGCCGATCCGCGCTTTTGATGATGGACGGCAGACCTTCGTCGAGTTCCCGCCGAGCATCGCGGTCGGCGAGGTGCCGCCGCTGTTCGTGCTCGATGAAGACGGCAAGGCCAGTCTCGTCAACTATCGCATGGCCGGACGCTATTATGTGGTCGACCGCCTGTTCGACGCTGCCGAACTCCGGCTCGGCGGGAAGCGGCAACAGACCGTCCGCATCAGTCGGCACGGTGGCGATCGGCGCGGCGGACACCGGCGGAGGGCGTCGTGAGCGACCAGGCACCCGCCACAGCTTCGCCGCCGCCCAAGCTCGATCCCGAGACTTTGGTGCTGCGCGCCAGCCCTGGGCGCATGGTGCGGTTCCGGCGCGGCGCGATCATCGCGATCGCAGCGCTCGGCTCTGCCGCGATTGTCGGCACTGCCTGGATCGCTCTCAAGCCCGCGACCTTCCGTATCATCGGCGGGAACGAGGATCAGGCAGAGGTCGGCGCCAAGCCACCCGCCGAAGTGCTGGCCGGAGCGCCAAAGAGCTATGGCGATGTACCTGAACTCGGACCACCGCTTCCTGGGGACCTCGGCCGTCCGATCTTCAAGCACAACCAGGCGATCGGGGCGACTGCATCGACGGAACAAGATGAGGTCGCACAGCGCGCCGCACAGGAGGCCGAGGCCGAGCGACAGCGCCTCGCCGCCGAGCGTAAGGCCGCACGCGAGTCCGGGGTGATGATGCAGCTTGCCAGAGCGTCTTCGTCAAGCGGTACTGCCGAAGCCGCGCTGACGGATGCGCGCGTTGCAGCATTCGCCGGAGAAGTGGCCACTGGGGAGCGTCAGCCCGATCCTGGGGGCGACCAGAACCGCCAACAGCGAAAGCTGGACTTCTTGGCCCAGCGTGATGCCAACAGTGACGTCAATCCGCACGGGCTCACACCGGCGGCTTCACCGTGGATGTTGAGTGCGGGCAGTGTCATCGCCGCGAGCCTGATTACCGGGCTCAATTCCGATCTGCCGGGACTGGTCACGGCGCAGGTGACGGAAAATGCTTATGACAGTGTGAGCGGGCGAACGCTGCTGATTCCGCAAGGATCGCGGCTGATCGGCAGTTATGACAGCGTGGTGGCGTTCGGACAGAAGCGGGCACTCGTCATCTGGCAGCGCATCATCCTGCCCAACGGCTCTTCGATCCGCATCGACAATGTGCCCGCCGCCGATACGCAAGGTTATGCGGGCCTAGCCGACAAGGTGGACCTGCATAGCTGGCAATTGCTCAAGGGTGTGGCGCTCTCGACGCTTCTTGGCATCGGCACCGAACTCAGCTTCGGCAGCAGCGAGAGCGACCTTGTTCGGGCGATCCGCGAATCCACCCAGCAGAGCGGCGCGCGCGCGGGAGATCAGATCGTGATGAAGAACCTCAACGTCCAGCCGACGATTCGGGTGCGGCCAGGTTGGCCGCTCAGGGTTGTGATCCATAAGGATATTGTCCTGCGCCCATGGCGCGCGGCGGAACGCTAATCATGGCCGAGCTCAAGCTCGCCAAGCTGCCGGACCGAACTCCGGTCAAACTGACGATCAGCGTCTCGCCCGATCTGCACCGCGCCCTCAATCAATATGCCGCGCTCTATTCCGAGATCTATGGGCAGGAGGAACCAATCGCGGAGCTCATCCCGGCAATGCTGGGTAGCTTCCTTGAGAGTGATCGTGCCTTTGCGCGCGCACGGCAGAAGCCGCAGGTTGGCTAATACGGAAAGGCCTCCGATCATGAAGCGGCGACAACAGTCTCATCGTGCAACGGAGAGGGTAGAGCCAAACCTTCGGCCGATTTCGGTTCGGATCCCGGTTGCTGTCAAACTCACCGGCATAAGTCGATCCAAGCTGTACGAGCTCATCAAGGACGGGTCGCTGCAGACGGTCAAGGTGGGATCGTCGACGCTCATCCCGATCGACAGTCTCGAGCGTTTCATCGACGCAAACAGAAGCTGAAAGCGAATCGGCCTTCATCCGCGCGTCTGAAGCTGTGTGCTCCGGAGACGCACCCCACACGCACGTCAGCCGTCTCAGAAATCCAGCGACATCCCGGCGCGTCTATTGGTGATGTATTGGTGATGTTCGCGCTTTGATCTCAATCGATCGCCGCTAACCCATTGAAAAATATGGTGACCCCTACGGGAATCGAACCCGTGTTTCAGCCGTGAAAGGGCCGCGTCCTAACCGCTAGACGAAGGGGCCTGAGCCAGAGGCGCGCCATTACGGTCTTGCGCCCGCGGGGTCAAGGCTCGGCGGCGCTCTTTTTTTAGTCGACCCATGCCGCGTCGTCGATATGCAGCTCGGCCGCCGGGCGGCTTGCCCAGTCGTCGATCTTCGCGCGGCCCGCGATCCACAGCCTGCGGTCGCGTGGCGCGCCGAGCAACGCCTGGCCGAGCGGCGTCTCGGCGGCGCGGAAGGCGACCGCCTTGATGCTGCGCCCGTCATCGCCCGCCACGATCACGCGGACATGGCCCGTGCCGACGATATCGGCCTTGATCACACGCACAGGCCCGGCGACGACGCGCGGCGCGGGCCAGCCCATGCCATAGGGGCCGCCAACCTCAAGCGCCTCGACCAGCGCCGGGGTGACGCCGCCGGGTGCAAGGACGGCGTCGAGCAGCAGAGCACGTTCGCCGTCGGCACGCGTCACATCGGCGGACAGGCGCGCGTCAAGAAAATCGGCGAACGCGTCGATCTTGTCGGCGGCGACGGTGAGACCCGCGGCCATGGCGTGACCACCCCCCGCGACAAGCAGGCCGCTGTCCTTTGCCGCGAGCACCGCGCTGCCGAGGTCAACGCCGGCGACCGAACGCCCCGAGCCCTTGCCGACGCCATCCGCGTCGATCGCGATCACGATTGCGGGGCGGCCGAGCCTTTCCTTCAATCTGCCCGCGACAATGCCGATCACGCCGGGATGCCAGCCCGCGCCCGAAACCACCGCCACCGCGCGATTGTGCTGCGTAAGTACCGCGGCCTCGGCTGCCTCCTGCACCGCAGCCTCGATCGCGCGGCGTTCCTCGTTCAGCCGGTCGAGCTCGGCGGCGATCTCCTGCGCTTCAGCGGGATCCTCGGTGGTTAGCAGGCGAACGCCGAGATCGGACTTGCCGACGCGTCCACCCGCGTTGATCCTCGGGCCAAGCGCAAACCCCAGATCAGTTGCGGTCGGTGCGCGGTTGAGGCGCGACGCGGCGATCAGCGCGTTGAGCCCGATATTGCGCCGTGCCGCCATCACCTTGAGCCCCTGAGCCACAAAGGCGCGATTGAGACCCCTCAGCGCTGCGACATCGGCGACGGTGCCCAGCGCGACGATGTCGAGCAGGTCGAGCAGCCGGGGTTCGGCGCGGTCGGCGAAATAGCCGTGCTGGCGCAGGCGCCGGATGAGCGCCGCGCCGAGCAGGAAGGCGACGCCGACCGCGGCGAGATGACCATGCGATGCGCCCTCGTCCTCGTCGAGCCGGTTCGGATTGACGAGAGCGTGCGCGACCGGGAGCGCGCTTGCGCATTTGTGGTGATCGACGACGATCACATCCACTCCGGCGTCCCGCGCCATGTCGAGCGCCTCGAAGGCCTGTGCGCCGCAATCGACGGTGACGATGAGCGTCGCGCCGCCCTCCGCGAGCCGCACCAGCGCCTCGCCCGAGGGGCCATAGCCTTCCATCAGCCGGTCCGGGATATAGGGACTGGCCGCGAGCCCCAGGTCGCGCAGCAGCCGGATGAGCAGCGCCGCCGAGGTCGCGCCGTCGACGTCATAGTCGCCGAAGATCGTCACCTTTTCCTGCGCGAGCACCGCGGCGGCGAGGCGATCGGCGGCCTTGTCCATGTCGCGGAAGATCGAGGGATCAGGCATGAAGCCGCGGATGCTGGGCGCGCGGTGCGCCTCAAGCTCCTCGCGGGGGCAGCCGCGGGTGAGCAGGAGCTGGGTTACGAGATCGTCGGGCTGGAAGCCCTCGTCACGCGTATCGGTCTGCATCCCGCGCCAGCGCCAGGGCTGGCCGAGGATCGAATGGGTGACGTTGAGGAGGGGGGCGTTAGGCATGGATCGCGCTTGTGTTCGCACTTTTCCCGTGGATCGTGAAATAAAGTTGCGCGCGTTGAGCCGTGCCGCATCGCGCGACCTGACCATGGCAGATCGGCGCCGTGTAGGACAGCAATCATCGACACGGCGCTATCCTGCAGATCGGCGACTGGATCGGCGACTTTCGTGCGTTCTGGACGCCACGCTTCGAGCGGCAGACGCAGAGGCCAATCGATTGGAAGCAGACGTAGATACGGCCAGTCGCCTTGTTCAGGCAACGACCAGCCAATGCTGACAGAATGTCACGCCTTGCGGTTTACCGCCTGATCAGCGGCGGCGGATAATAGCTGCCATCCGCAACCCCGCCCCGAGGCCCGTAGAAGCGGAAAGTGAGGCTCCACGGCTTGCCCCTGGTCGGCAGCCAGTTCCCTTCCGGGGCGTCGTCCGGCTTGTCGGGCGCGAAATAGAGCGTCAGCGAACCGTCGTTCCCATAGGTCAGCTTCGATTCCTTGTTGAGCAGGAAGCGGTTGAGCGAATTGGGCAATACGCGGCGATGGAGCCGGTCCACCGCGATGACCGACCAGAAATATTTCGCGTATTTCGAGGGGAGGTCGTCCGCGGGGAAGGTCAGCGTATAGGATCCGTCTGCCTCAAGATCCGCACCGCTGCTGTCGAGTGCGCCACGATAATAGAGCACCTCCTCGAAGACATTGGCCCAGATGCCGCCATAGTTGACGGTCGTGCGGGTCAGCCAGTCATCGCCCCAATGGCCGCAGCAGGATGGCCGGGCCCAGCCGTTCCGGATCGTGCCGCGGCCGATATAGGGAGCGGCGGCGCCGAAATCGTGCTGCGCCTTCTGCCGGACCACTTTGTCGATCCGCTCGCGTTCTGCGGGGTCCTTGATGGCGACCGCAATGGCGCGGGTATTGGCCTGCAGCGTCTCCATGCCGGGGCTCAAATCCTTTTCGGTGTCGAGCGCAAGCGTGGCAGACTCGAATGCCTCGACGCCGGGCAGCGCGGCCATGTCGAACATCACCGTCCGCGGAATCTCCGGGAGTTTGGGACTGCCCTGAATCTCGAACTTGAACTGGTGCTGGAGCGCGATCGCGTCGTCCCAATTGGCTCCCAGCTCCACGCGCAGCAGCACGCGCGCGGCCTTGACGGGCAGATCAACCCGCTGCGCGACGGCGGGGATGTCGACATTGCTACCCTCAAGGCACACTGCGAAGAGACCGTTGGGATGATCCGGATACACCCTCTCATTGATGTTCGCGACGGTCTCGCCCCAGCCGTTCAGAAACTCGACGACATAATAGCGCCCCTCGATCGCGGGCACCGTTACCAGCAGGCAGCTATTCTCATCGATCGCCACCCAGGCTTCGGAATAGGCGACGTCGAGATTGGGATTGGGCCAATCGACCTGCCCGGGCTTCCTGTGGATGAGCTGGTTCCAGACAAAGCCTTCTTCGTCGAAATCGACCTGCTGCTGGCGCGTGATCAGCAGCCGCCCGAGCAGATAGATATAGGCATCGCTGATGTCCTGATCGCTAAGCTGCAAGTTGCTCGATTGCGGCATGGGCTGGGGATCGATAGTCGTCATGACATACCTCCAAATGGAGTCAGGCGGGGACGGTGTTGACCGGCTGCGCCACTATGGGCTCGACGCCTGCCCTGGCGGCGACGCGTTTCACGTCGGGTAGCTTGTAGCTGCCGTCGAGCAGCGGCTTTGTCGGCACATAGGCGCGCACCAACAGCGCGAATTGCTCGCGCGGCGCCGGCAGCCAGTTCGCCTTGGCCTCCGCGTCCGCCGGCTCTTCGCTCGAAATGGTGAGCGTCAGCGAGCCGTCGGCCGCGAACCGGAGTTCGTTGGCATTGAGGTTCACAGTGCCGATATTGGTGCGGCCGTTGGGACTGTCGGGCAGCATGAAATAGTCGCGATCGTACATGGTGAGCGACCAGAAGCCGCCGCGTGGCCCGTCCACCGGCGGCAGCGCCCCCTTGGGGAAAGTCATCGCATAGGTATAGCGCCCCTGCAGCAGCGCGCCGTCGGCATCGGCGCCGCGGATCAGGTAGACCGCCTCCTCGAACTGATTGACAAAGATATAGATGGCCGCCGCCTGTGCGCGGCCAAGCCAGTCGACGTCCCAGTGGCCTGCATTTTCCTGTTTTTGCCAGCCATTGCCCGCATCGGTTCCCACCTGTTCGTAGCGCGCGCTTTCGAACAGTTCGGTATCGGCGGCGAGCACCGTGCGATCGAGCAGCGCACCCCAGCGCGGATCGCTCTTGCGCAGCGCGATGAGCACGCGCGCCTGCTTTGCCATCGCCGCGTCATCGGGACCTACCACGGGATTGAGATCCAGCGCCTTTTCAAGGTCATCCCAGAAGGTCGTGCCATGCACAGGCCGGTTGCGCAGGATATCGGGATCGGCGGCCAGCATCTCGGCGGTGAGGCCCGGGGGATAGACTTTGTTGCGCGCGCTTGCCTCGCAGTCGAAGGGCAAGCGGCCAAGCTTGTCCTTGCTCAAGGGCACGACGCCCATCTGGCTCAGCACCCTGCGCGCCTCGGCCTTTCCTTCAGGCGTGTGCGAGGCGAAGCTCCGCGCCATAATCACCGCGACATTGGTCGGCGAACGCAGCACCTCGAGGAATCCCTCGGGCTTCTCGCCCTTCCAGTCCGGCGCCACCATCAGGATCTTGCCGCCCGGCGTCCCCGCGGTCGAGCCGAGCTGGCGGATCACCGTGGTGAAGGCATCGACGATCTGGATCGTCCAGTAATGGCCGGCCGGCACGTCGTCGGGCGTCTGTATGACCACCGGCTCCTCGCCGAGATCGGCGAAGCAGGCGCCGTAAATCGTGTCGTTATTGGGGGTCACCACCTTGCGCTGCGCGGGCGGCAGATAGTCGTCGACATAGCCCATGTGATTCTTCGGCGACCCGGGGAAGAGGCCCATCGCCATGCCGGGGCCGTGGCCCTTCATCAGTTCCCAGGTGCTGGTGCGCCCGACGGCGTTCACAAGCGGATGGCCCCAGACGTAGACGACCCGCGCCAGCGCCTCCACATAGCGCTCATTGGCAAGTTGCGCGGGGGCGCCCGCACCATTGGCAAGGTCCGGATGGGCGGGCGTGAACAGGCGCGGCGCGTAGGGGAGTGTGTTGGCCATTTTGGCGACTCCATGTGCCTTGAAGGATGCCGGCAGTGCGGACGGATCGGGAGTCTGATGACTCTATACGGGTTCAGACAGCCATCAATCGGGGTTTCCCCGAGGAAATGCAGGGATATTCCTTAGCAATCGGCGGAAATACCAAATGCTGTAAGTGATCGGCAGAATTCATGATTCATGATCCCGTATCGCATGCTTCCGGGGTTGCTGAAAAATTACGCATGTGACGGGGCCTGCGCCCGCGCTATGGGCGGCGGGTGCGGGTGCTCATATGATGAGGGGGGCGGGACGGGCCCGCGGGGCCGGTTTATAGCGATCCCGCGGCACAAGGATCGTGGCGTATGTGATGACCCATCTGCGCTATCTGCTCGCGGGCCCGATCAGGCTCGACACGCGCGACGAACGCCTCTGGCGCGATGGCAAGCCGGTCCGGCTGGGCGGCAAGGCGTTTGGCCTGCTGCGCGTGCTGATGGAAACGCCGGCGACGCTCGTCACCAAGGACGAGCTGTTCGATCGCGTCTGGCCCGGGGTCACGGTTTCGGAATCGGTCCTCGCCACCGCGGTCAAGGAGGTCCGCCAGGCAATCGGCGACGATGCGCGTCCGCCGCGCGTGATCGAGACGGTCTATGGCCGCGGCTATCGCTTCCTGCCCGCTGTCGAGCAAAGCGACGAAGCGCCCGAGCCGCTCCCCATAGCACCGAAACCGCAGCGCAGCGTGCCAGCGCAGGAAGAGACGATCGCAACGCCCGCTCCCGCGCGCAATGCCAGGCAGGGGGTGTGGCGCTGGATCGCGCTGGGCGCGCTGCTGCTGATCGGGGCGGCGGCGCTGCTCGTGCTGCGGCCCTGGGGCGTCCTGCGTCCGTCCGATGAAATCGTCGTTGGCGCCGCGGCCAAGTCGATTGCGGTGCTGCCCTTTGACGACCTGTCGCCAAAGCGCGATCAGGGCTGGTTCGCCGAAGGGCTGACCGAAGAGATCCTCAACAGCCTTGCGCGCATCCCCGATCTGCGCGTTGCATCGCGAACGACATCGGCGGGGCTCAAGCGATCGGGCGCGACCGTGCAGGAGGCGGCGGACGCGCTGGGAGTCGCCCACATTCTGGAGGGATCGGTGCGGCGCAGCGGCGGCCGCGTGCGCGTGACCGCGCAGTTGATCCGCGCGTCGGACGGTTATCACCTCTGGTCACAGAATTTCGATCGCGCCGAGCGCGATGTGATCTCGATCCAGGAGGATACCGCCTTCGCGATCGCTTCGGCACTCAAGACGGTCATGGACCCCGCCAAGCTGCGCGCGATGGTCGAGGCGGGAACGCGCTCGGTCGATGCCTATCAGGAATATCTGAGGGGGCTCGCCTATGACCAGCGCCACCTTGACCTCGGCGAAATCGAAACCGCGCGCCGGGCGAATGCGGCTTACGAGCGCGCGCGGACGCTCGATCCCAATTTCGCTGCGGCGCACTGGAAGGCCGCGCAGAACTGGTTCGGGCGCGCGACGCGCGTGGATTCACAGGCTGGCGTGCTGGAGGGGACCGATGCCGAGCGGCTGGCGGGTTATATGACGCGCGTCGACGCCGCGATCGCCAATAGCAAGGATCCGGCGGACACGCTGAAATATCGCGCGGCGCGGGCGTCGATGCAGCTTCGCTTCCGCGAGGCGCTGCGGCTGCTGACAGCCTATCTGGAACAGCGCCCGCGCGACATCGACGGCTGGCAGGAGTTGACTGATGTATCGGCCTATGCCGGCGACCGTGCGGCGACCGGGAGGGCGGCGGAGCGCATCCACGCGCTGTCGATCGAGAACGGCAATCCGCTGTCGCGCGCGATCACGGCATCGGTGATGGCGCTCCAGTTCGACAAGGCGGCGGAGCGCGCCCGGGAGCAACTGAAGCTGCGTCCCGACAATGCGCTGATCCAATATCAGGCGCACCGCGCCTTTCTATGGGCGGGCAGCATCGATGAGGCGCGGCGCATTCTCCCCCGGGTTGTGGCGGGCAAGCTGCCCGAGGACAACCGGCTGATGGCCGAGATGCGGCAGGCCTGCGCCGAAGGGCGGCGCGGCGATGCCGAAGCGCTGAGGCGGCGGATCGACGCGCTGACCGATCCGAGCATCAATCCGCGCTGGCTGGCGGCGATGCTGATCGGCGATCATGCGCGCGCCGACGCGCTGCTGCGGCCGCTCGACACGCCCGAGCGGCTATCGACGCTGATGCAGTTCATGATCTATCCGATGTTCGACGCGCGACGTTTCCCGCAGCTCAGCGCCAGGCTCGTCGCGGACGGGGTGACGCCGATCCGTCCCGTGCCTGAACCTTTTGCGTGCGATTAGAGAACGTAAAATCTGATCCATGCTGGTGCTCCGGGCTTGACCCGGAGCCTATGTCGGAAGCGGCAAGGCGGCTGGACACATGGGCTCCTGCTTTCGCAGGAGCACTGAATCCGATTTAACATATCGCCGTCCAAGCGCCGTCGGCCGCCCGGTCCAGGCGGCGGTGCATGATGTGCAGGCCGACCAGGCCGTGGACGGGATGGTCGAACGCCTCGGGTACGGTGGCGATGATCGCGAAGCCGAGTTTTTGCCAGAGCGCCACGGCAGGGGTGTTGGTGGCGACGACGGCATTGAACTGCATCGCGCGAAAGCCTTGCGCGGCCGCCCAGCCGATCGCGGCTTCGCCGAGCATCCGGCCGATGCCCGCGCCCCTGCGCGCGGGATCGACCATGAAGCTTGCACTCGCGACGTGGCTGCCAGGTCCCATCTGGTTGGGTCCGACCTTCGCGCTGCCCAGGATCGTGCCGTCGCTATTCTCGGCGACGAGCACATGGCCGGGTGCGGGGATCATCCACAAGGCGCGCGCCGCTGGCTCAGTCAGATCGCGGGGATAGGTGTAGGTCTCGCCGGCGGCCGTGATCGCGCGGAAGAATGGCCAGATATGCGGCCAGTCCGCCGCGCCTGCTTCGCGAACGATCATTTCGCCTTGCGGTGCTCGCCCTTGACCCAGCGGACCGTGCCCGAGCTTGCGCGCATCACGACGCTTTCGGTGGTCATCAGGCCGCCGGGAAGGCGCTTGACGCCCTCGAGCAGCGAGCCGTCGGTGACGCCCGTTGCAGCGAAGATGCAGTCGCCCCTGGCGAGGTCGTTGAGGTCGTAGACGCGGTCGAGATCCTCGATCCCCCATTTGCGCGCGCGTCCGCGTTCATCGTCGTTGCGGAAGAGCAGCCGGCCCTTGAACTGGCCGCCCACGCAGCGCAGCGCCGCGGCCGCGAGCACGCCCTCGGGCGCGCCGCCCGATCCCATATACATGTCGATCGTCGTGTCGGGGTTGGTGGTCGCGATCACGCCCGCGACGTCGCCGTCGGGAATGAGCATGATGCCGCAACCGATCGCGCGCAGATCGGCGATCAGCTTTTCGTGGCGGGGACGGTCGAGCACGCAGACGATGATGTCGCCCGGATTGACGCCCTTGGCCTTTGCCACCGCCTCGACATTCTCCTTCACCGACTTGTCGAGGTCGATGATGCCTTCGGGATAGCCGGGGCCAACCGCGAGCTTGTCCATATAGACGTCGGGTGCGTTCAGCAGACAGCCTTCCTCGGCGATCGCGAGGACGGCGAGAGCGTTGGGGCCCGCCTTGGCGGTGATCGTGGTGCCTTCAAGCGGGTCGAGCGCGATGTCGATCCGGGGGCCTGTGCCCTGCGCGGTGCCGACCTTCTCGCCGATATAGAGCATGGGAGCCTCGTCGCGCTCGCCCTCTCCGATGACGACGGTGCCGTCCATGTAGAGTTCGTTGAGCGCAGCGCGCATCGCTTCGACCGCGGCGGCGTCGGCAGCCTTCTCGTCGCCGCGTCCGATCAGCTTCGACGCGGCGATCGCGGCGGCTTCGGTGACGCGCACCATTTCAAGCACCAGCACGCGATCGAGAATGTGGCTTGCTTCCACCATCGGTTCATCTTCCCTGAATTTGTCCTGATGCGCGCGATAGGCGAGGGGTGTTGCAATGTCGAGAAGGGCAGGCGCTGGTTTGAACGCATTGCTGGTTTTTTCGGGCGAGTCGTCGCTCGTTACACCGAACCTCCCAAAACCGTTCGGGCTGAGCCTGTCGAAGCCTAGTCCTCCCTTTGCATCGGCGAAGAAGAGAAACGGGGCTTCGACAGGCTCAGCCCGAACGGTCCTGCGGATTTGCGGGTGAGATCAGAAATCGAGGATATGCATCAGCATCGGCGCGCCGATCAGGCTCGTCGAACCCGAGAGGCGCTGGAGCGCGTCGGCGACGTTGCGTTCGGGGCATTCGTGCGTGACGAGCGCGATCACCGCGTCGCCATCCTCGGTCACGCCGCGCTGGATGAAGCTCTCGATCGAAACCGCCGCATCGCGCATCGCGGTCGCGATCTCGGCGAGCACGCCGGTCCGGTCTTCGACGACGAGACGGATATAGCACCGCCCCGTGCGCTCGCCCGCATCGGCGCGACCCGGCTGGGCGAGCGAGGCGACGGGCATTGCGAAGGCGGGGCCATATTCGTTGCGCGCGACGTCGATCAGATCGGCGACGACGGCGGAGGCGGTCGGTCCATCGCCGGCGCCCGCGCCCTGGAAGAACAGGCGGCCGACGAAATTGCCCTCGGCGACGACGGCGTTCAATGAGCCCGCGACATGCGCGAGTGGATGGCTGATCGGCACGAGGCAGGGATGGACGCGCTGGAAGAGCCCGCCGCCATTGGCCTCGGCGACGCCGACGAGCCGGACGCGAAAGCCGAGTTGCGCGGCTTCGAAGATGTCGGCGGCAATGACATGGCGGATGCCGGTGGCGGCGACGCCCGCGAAGTCGAGCTCGCTGCCGAAGGCGAGGCTGGCGAGGATCGAGAGCTTGTGCGCGGCGTCGACGCCGTCGATGTCGAAGCTCGGATCGGACTCGGCATAGCCAAGCGCCTGCGCCTCTGCGAGCACTTCGGCGAAGTCGCGGCCGTCCTTTTCCATCGTCGTCAGGATGTAGTTGCAGGTGCCGTTGAGGATCCCGTAGACGCGCATGATCTCGTTGGCGGCCGCGCCCTCGCGCAGCCCCTTGATGACGGGGATGCCGCCCGCCACCGCGGCCTCGAACTTTAAGGGAATGTCCTTTTCGTCCGCCAGCCGCGCGAGATCGACGCCGTGATGCGCGATCATCGCCTTGTTGGCGGTGACGAAGGCCTTGCCCGATTTGAGTGTGTTGCGCGCGAGCGTGAGCGCGGGGCCATCCGAACCGCCGATCAGTTCGACGACGACGTCAGCGCCGCTGAGTTCGCCCAGCGCGGTCATGTCGTCGACCCATTGGAAGCGCGAAATGTCGACGCCGCGGTCCTTGCCGCGGTCGCGCGCGGAGACCGCGACGATCTCGATCGGACGGCCTGCGCGACGCTCGATCAGCGCGCGGTTGGCGTCGATCAGGCGAATGACGCCGCCGCCCACGGTGCCAAGTCCTGCCAGCGCTACCTTGAGCGGCTCCGCCATTTCGATCCCTTCATCGCTTCACAATCGCCGCCTCCTAAGCCGAGGAGGCGGCGATTGCCAAGGATTTTGGAATTCCCCTCGATGTCATTCCCGCGAAAGCGGGAATCCAGAGTCGTCCGCGCGAACGCCCGACATCGTCTGGATCCCCGCCTTCGCGGGGATGACACAGAAAGGGTGGCAGTGATCGAGCGGGAAAGTCAGTCTTTCAGCTCGGCAGGGACGATGCCGCCATTCTCGGAGAGTTCACGCATCACTTGCTTGTGGAGCCAGATGTTCATGGTCGCGCTGTCATTGGTGTCGCCGGTATAGCCGAGTTCGGCGGCGAGTTCCTTGCGGTTCTCAAGGCTCGAATCGAGGTCGAGCAGCTTCATCAGGTCGACGATCGAGCTGCGCCAGTTGAGCGCCTGGCCCGCGCCTGCCGCTTTCTCGGTAAGGACCGCAACGACATCGACCTCCGCGATGACGGGCGCGGCGGCGGGCGCTGCTGCAGGCGCGAAACCGGGATCGGACGGCGTGTTCATCTGGGGCATGGCCGAGGTGGAAGGCGTGGGGTCGGGCGCCTTCTTCTTTCCGAAGATTGCATCCTTGATCTTGCCGAAAATGCTCATCGGTCGTCTCCTCCGCTTAGGTCGGGTCCGTCGCGTATCGGGCCCGAACGTGAAAACTCATTGACTGCCCCTCCGGTTTCACCCCTTGTTACACCAGAGGCGCGGGCGAGTCCCTGCGCGTCGATCTGCGAAGACGCGCCACTCGCGCGCCGCACAAGGAGACAGCACCAAGGAGATCCCGACATGCCCGGCAAAGGTAACATTCCCGCGACTCGGTCGCGGCCGAAGGAGGAATTGCTTTTCGGCCTCTGGCACGAAGGGAATGACGCCGAGCGCGGGCTTGACGGTTATGACACCGGCCAGCGAGATCAGATCATCGAAGTGATGGGCGACGCGCCCGACGGGGAGGAGCTGTTTCACACGGCGCTGCTGCCCGATATCGCGGATGAGGACGAAGGGCCGGGTTGATCTGCAAGCGAGCGGAACGCATCACGCGTTGACGCTGATCATCAGCCAGTCGCAATCGTCGAGTGCGCAGAGCAGCCTGCGGATGGCGTCGTGCGCGGCATCGCTGCCTTCGGGACGCAGGTGCGGTCGCAATCTCAGCGCCGTCCGTGCCGGCATCCATCCGCCGATGTGCGCGTCGGTGGGCTCGCGGGATGGATGCCCGGTTCGCGCGAAGGCCGCGAGCCAGCGGACCAGCGGCGGGCCATGCGCGGTCATCCTGGCCAGTAGCGGCGGGATGCCAAGGCTTTCGCCGCGATGGTACATGTCGTGCCAAGTCGTCGCGGGCAGCGGCGTTATCGGGGTCAGGCGATCCAGAAGAAGCAAGGACAGTGCGAGGCCGGCGGCCATGTCGGTCGATCTCATCCAGTCCCTGGCGTAATCGCGTTCGGCGAGGCCCAGGACGGCGAGTTCGGCGGGTGTCGCAGCCTCCAGCCGTCCCAGTGCACGTCTTCTCACCTGTCCCGGACGTCCCATTGAAATCGCGCGCCAGTCATCGATGAGAGCACGCCACTCCGCCCGGGACATCGTGCAGCGATTGCAGTGAATCTCGAACGCCAAATGGCCAACTCCTAGGGTAGCAATCAGGCTAGAGCCTCGAGCGTAAGATCGGAACCGCTCATCCTGAGGAGGGGCTGAGCTTGGCGAAGACCCGTCTCGAAGGACCGGCTCTGTGCGTCCTTCGCGACGCCGTTTCGGCTTCGCTCAACGGCTCCTCAGGATGAGCGATAATGATGCACATTCTACGCACGCCGCTCTAGTGGCAGCCAACGGCCGTTCCGTCGTGGATCTGCGCCGACCCTCCGACAACCTTGGCGTGGAACACCGCCGCCGCCATGTTACTCGACTGGGTGTTGTTTGCGCCACCGATCGTTGCGCGCGCGATCGACCAATGGCCCGGCGGATTATCGTCGAATACGACGTTCCACGGGCCGGGATTGGCGTCGCCGGGGGGCGGATGGGGGATGGTGAGCGAAGCAATGGCGCCCGGCCCGACGGGCGCGATGGCATCGACGTCGAACGAGATCCAGCAGGGGATATTGGGCAATGCCATCGCGTTGAAGAGCGAGAGCGTCGGCGGTTGTCCCGAAACCCCGAAGCTGTTGCGCGACCAATCGATCTGATTGTTCGTGCCAGGCAGGACGCGAAGCCCCCGATAGAGCGTGACGGTGACTTGCTGCGCGGCCCCCACAGGCGGCGGCGGTGCGACGGAAGGGCGTTCGACGCAGGCGGCGAGCGGGAGGAGCGACAGAAGCCAGATGTGCCGAAGTTTCATGAGTCTCACTCCCCGCCGCGCCTATCGGTAAGAAACCAGCGGTATCTGGTATTCCGCCTCGACCCGCGCGAAGTTGGGCGCGGCCTCGAGCGCGGCCGCTTCGACGTCAGGGCCCTTCAGGAAATTCCAGGTGTCTGTCATGCGCTGCTTTGCGGCGGCGCGCTCCTCCGGCGTCAGTGACTCGATGTTTTTGAGTTGCAACGTATAGATTGCGACAAAGTCGATCCATTTGATGCGCTCGATATCCACATTCGAGATGACGTAGGAGAAGGCGGTCGACTGCTCGATTTTTGATTTGAGAGAGACTGCAGTCACCGTTCGCGACCACGCCATGAGATCGACCCGATAAATCGCGAACTCGGTGGAATAGACGAAATATTCCGCCTTGGTCAGTTCCTCGCCCTCGGTGCTTCCGAGGAATATCTCGAGCGTTCGCGTCAGAATCGAGAATATGCCGTCGAGAATATTGTCGACCCCGCCCTCGATGAAACCGCCAAGCGCTGTTTTCAGCACGTCGCCTATGTCCTTCGCGCTGCTCGATGAATAGGCTCTTGAAAGGCCATCGGTTCGCAGCACCGACGAGATCGGGACCGTTTTGTTGGTGCCGGTTCCCGCGTCCAGGATCAGAAGATTGATTTGCTTGGTGAACAGTTCGCGCTTGGCATCGGCAAGACCAGCGAGTGCGTCCAGCGCTTCGCGTTCGGCCTGTGCAAGCTCATCCGACCCGTCGAAACTCTCCAATATCTTCGAAAAAGTGCTCATTGGCGTCCTCCTCGTGAATATTTACGCAATTCAGTTTCAATCGACGCAAGTTGAATGATGTTTTCGAGATCTATTGGAGATCTAATATATTGTATGTGTTCTAATTTAAGAGAATATTGTATCGAAATTCGAGTTTAATATTGGGAACTTTGACCATATCGGTGCAATGTCCGGTTGATCCCATTCGGGTGGCGCTTCGAGATCGAGGATCGGGACGGCCGGTGCGATCGAGCGGCGCGCGAATAATTTCTTTGCCTCGATGAGGAGATAGGCGCTCGCGCCTGGAGCCATGCTGCGCTAGGGGCGGCACATGGTGAGCCAATCCGCACAGGGCCGCGCCGGCATTGCCTATGGGCTGGGCGCCTATCTGATCTGGGGCTTTCTTCCCGCCTATTTCAAACTGCTTGCCAGCGTGTTGCCAAGCGAGGTGGTGGCGCAGCGGATCGTCTGGTCGGTCGCGTTCCTGGCCGGGCTGGTTGCGGTCAAAGGCAGCTTCCCGGCGCTGCGCGCGGCGCTTGTCAACCCGAAGGCTCTGCGCATTCTGGCCGTGACCGCGCTGCTGATCGCCGCAAACTGGCTGATCTATGTCTGGGCGATCGTGAACAATCACGTGCTCGAATCAAGCCTGGGCTATTTCCTCAACCCGCTGGTGAACGTGGCGATGGGCGTCGTGCTGCTGAAGGAGCGGCTGGGGCGTGCGCAGATGATCGCTGTGGCGCTGGCGGCGATCGGGGTCGCGGTGCTTGCGGTCGGCGCGGGGAGCGGGCTGTGGATCAGCCTCTCGCTCGCCTTCACCTTTGCAACCTATGGCCTGCTGAGGAAGATCGCGCCTGTCGAGTCACTCGAGGGGCTGTCGGTCGAGACGCTGATGCTTGCGCCCTTCGCGCTCGGCTATCTGTGGTGGCTGGGAAATTCGGGAGCCTTGTCCTTCGGCTCCGGCACCGACATCAGCCTGCTGATCGCGGCGAGCGGGATCGTGACCGCGGTGCCGCTGCTGCTCTTCGCCGCCGCGGCGCGGCGCATGCCCTATGCGACATTGGGGCTGCTGCAATATCTCGCGCCCACTATCCAGTTCCTGCTGGCGGTGTTCGTCTATGGCGAGCCGCTGACGACGTCGCACCTGATCTGTTTCGCGTTCATCTGGACGGGGCTCGCGATCTTCGCTGTGAGCGGGGTGAGCGAGCTGCGCAGGCGAAGGGTCGCGCTGGCCGACTGATCATCCGCTGATGGTGAAGGTGCCCGTCGTGTGCCCTGCCGCGCCCGCGCCGAAATCGAGCGTGAAGGGCTCGCCATCATCGGTCTTGCCCGACAGGCCATTGGCGCTGGCGGCGAGCGTGAAGTTTTCGGCGCTCATCTTTTCGGTGAACCAGGTCTTAAGCGTGGCGGCATCGGCCGGCGCATCGAAGACGATGGTGACCTTGTCCTGATCGCCTGCGGCCTCGCCGTCGCCGAGGATGTTGACCGCGGTGACCTTCGAGCCGGGATAGAGTTTCACCCCGCCGATATCCATATTGTCTGCGTCGAGCGCGATTTTTGGCAGGTTCACGTCCGCCTTGAAGCCGGGAAGGTTGATATTGACGCGGCCATCGGCGTCGGCGCTGGCCGAAGCGTTCTGCCCCTTGTCGGTCTTGCCCTGGATGCTGATCGCGGTGCCATTGCCAGCGTCGTCGGATTTGCCGCAGGCGGCGAGCAGCGCGAGCGCGGACAGGCCCGCAAGGGCGAAGGTCGGCGAGTTCATCGATCATCCTCCACTGTATTAATAGACTAATACGGTACTGCGTTGGCATAGTTGCGTCAAGCTGCGAGGCCGCGTTGCGCCGGACGCGCCAGCTTTGTCGTTGGTCGAAAAGCAGGTTGCGCCAATAGCGCAGATCATTTTGCCGATAGGCCTATCTCAGCGGGGGCCATGCATGCGACGGATTTCGGGTATTCTTGCGGTGATTGCGGTGCTGGGCGCCAGCCCTCAGGCCATCGCGCAGCCGACGGCCCAGCCCGACATCTCGGCGCTCAACGACGAGTTCGACGGTAAGGCGCTGTCCGACGGCTGGACGCAGTTCCATGACGCATTCGGTTGGCCGAACAAGATCAAGGCGCTCGACATAGGCGGCACCACGGCAGGCGCGCTTCATCTCGAACCGCATCATTCCGCCTGGGTGCGCGACCTCAACGCGCCTTTCCTGTTCAAGACGGTGGAAGGCGATTTCGATGTTCGCGCGCGCGTGCGGGTGCGCGGGCTGAAGGGGGAGGTTTCGGAGGACACATGGTCGCTGGGCGGTTTGATGGCGCGTGTGCCCAACCGGAGCAATGCCGGCAAATGGGAGCCCCGCGCGGAGAACTGGCATTTCATCACGACGGGGATTGGTCACGAAGCGGGCAAGACGATGACCGAGACCAAGGGCACGTATAACAGCAGTTCGTCGCTCAAGCTGAGGCCCTATGCCAATGGCTGGGTCGAGCTTCGGCTGGTGCGCGTCGGCATGGCGCTGTTCGCGCTTGCGCGGCGCGATGCGAACAGCCCCTGGGAGGTCCGCGACCGTTTCTATCGCATGGAGGCGCGGCCGGCGATGCAGGTAGGGCTGATCGCCTATACGCACAGCAAGGATTTGCCGCAGGAGCCCGACGACCCCGAGCGGATGAACCGGAACGTCAACACCGCGGCGCCCGTCGACATGGCGCTGGAAGTCGACTGGATCCGCTTCAGCCGGCCAAAGCTGCAGGCGCCGCGCGACTGGTATGCGCAGGTGAGCGGCGGCAACCCGCTGGCCAACCCAAATTTGCCCGAGGCGGAACTCCTCGCAGCACTCGGCGGCTGATCGCGCTCAGAGCCTTTCGAGCCGGACGGGCAGGCCGTCCCTGGGCTTGGGGATCGGGAAATACTGCCATCTGGTCTCGCCGCTTCCAGCGGGAACGATCCGATGCGTCGTGAGCAAATGGTAGAAGAAGATCTTCGCCTGAAGATAAGCGAAGTGCAGACCCAGGCACATATGTGCGCCGCCGCCAAAGGGCACCCAGGCATATTTGTGCCGCGCGCGCACCGCATCGGGGGCGAAGCGCATCGGGTCGAACTTCGCGGGTTCGGGCCAGTATTCGGCCATGTGATGCGTGTAGTCGGGGTGCAGCCCGATGAAGGTGCCCGCGGGGAATTCATATCCGCCGTAGGAGAAGTCCCGCACCGCGCGGCGCGGGATGGCTGGCACCGGCGGGATCAGGCGCAGCGATTCCTTGAAGGCGTAGTCGGTGAGCACGAGCTCGTCGACGCGGTCATAGGGCAGGGTGTCGCCGTTGAGGCCGAGCCCGAGCATCTCCTCGCGCAGCCGGTCCTGCCATTCGGGATGGCGGCCGAGCAGCGACACCATCGTCGTGATCGACGAGGTGGTGGTGTCGTGCGCCGCCATCATCAGGAAGTTCATGTGATCGACGATCTCGTCGTCGCCGAGCTGACTGCCATCTTCGTGGCGAGCGCGGCAGATCTGGCTGAAGATGTCGTCGCCGTCGCCTGCGCGCCGTTTGGGCACCTCGCGGCCGAAATAGTCGACCAGATAGGCGCGCGCGCGAACGCCCTTGCGCATGGCGGTGAAGGGCAGGGGGAAACGCACCAGCCCGATTGTCGCCTGGACCATGTCGACAAAGGCCTGATTCACCTTGGTTGCTTCGGGCCCGAAGGGAATGCCCAAAAACGAGGTCGCGGCCAGGTCGAGCGTGAGCTGCTTGATCGCGGGGTAGAATTTGATCTGTCGGTTCGACCAGTCGACAATGCCCGTGCGGATGCCCTGATTGAGCGCGTCCGCATAGCGCCGCATCGGCTCGGGCTTGAAGGCGACCGAGAGCGTCCGGCGGTGCGCGCGGTGCTTCTCGAAATCCATCAGCATCAGGCCGCGCGGGAAGACGAGGTTGAGCATCGGGCCCCAGCCCTGTTCGGACGAAAAGAGCTTGTCGCGATCGAAAAAGCCGAGCTCGTTGGCCTCCGCGCCGATCAACTGGACCGATCGGCCGCCGAAGCTGCGTGTACGGTAGACGCGGCCATGGCGCGCGACCATCCGCTCGGTAAAGGCGCGCGGATCGCGAATCTCCTCGAGCGTGGTGCCGATAATCGGCGGGCCGTCGGTGCCGGGGACATGGTCCAGCGATGATGAAGCATTGCGCCGAAGCCAATGGGGATTGGCTTGGAAAGTATGCGCATAGGCCATCTCAGCGTCTCCACGTTACTGACACTATGGTAAGTAACTTAACGGGCGGGGGGATGGCAAGTGCGCAGACATGAAGCGGCGCGACCGGCGATATTCGCCAGCCGCGCCTTTACAGAGACCTGGGGTTTAGCGGCAGGTGACCCCGCGATCGACCTCCCGGCCAAGCAGCGCACCCGCGCCACCGCCGATGATGGCGCCGATCGTCTTGGAACCGCCGGGTGCGATCTCGTTGCCGAGCAGCGCGCCGATCGCGCCGCCGACGATCAGTCCGGTCGTCCCATCGTCGCGGCGGCAATAATAGCGGTTGTCGCGGCCACGATAGACGCGGTCGTTGTAAGCTAGCCTCCGCTGCTGATAGTAGCGGCCGTCACGATAATAGCGGTCGGCGTAATAGCCGCGATAGCCCGGTTCGTAGCGGTTATGGTCATAGCTGCGATAGCGACGCCAGTCGCGGCGATCCTCGCGACGATCATCGCGCCAGTCGTCGCGATCCCCGCGGCGATCGTCGCGATAGTCACGGCGCGCCTCGTGCACATCTCGACGATAATCGCGCTGCGCGTCACGAACGTCGCGGCGATATTCGCGTTCACGGTCGGATTTGGCCGCCGCGGGGGTGGCTGCAATCGGCGCGGTGACAGCGAGGGCTGCAAGCGCAAGGATAAATTTCTTCATGTCTTCTACTCCTACGCGGCCCGCATGAAGCGGAACCGATACCGTAACGAGCCGATTATGGAGGAGGTCTCGTGAACGCACCGCTACGACGCGTTCATGACGGCGACAGGAGACTTCGTACCGCGCGACCGGCGCCGCACAAGGCATAATGGATCGCGGAGGGCAAGACGCGGCACTGAAAATATCAGAATTGCTGAAGCTGTGCGGATGCCGCGATCACATCAGGACGTAGCGACGCTTCTTTGGCTTGGAGATCATGGGCTTCATCGCCTTCGCGACCTCGACCTCTTGCGCTTTTCTGTCGGGGCAATCCTCTGTCGAGCGCGTCGCGCTGTCGGCGCGCGAGGCCATGGCGGGGCCCGCATAGAACCCGAGCGGCACCAGTGCCGCAGCAGCCAGCAGAGTCGCGCCTCGTCCCATGCAGCAAGTTATATCACGCGCGTAACTGTACGCAAGGTGAACGGTGGCGAGATTGCGCCGAAAATTTCGCAAAACGGGGCGGCGCGTTGAGTCAGGAAACCAGCCGGGGCCGGCGATCGCGCTTCGGCGGTGCGGCGCCGGTCGCTGCGAGCACTGCACGCAGCCGCGGCAGATCTATCTCGTTGGTGAATTCGCAACCCAGCCGGCCATCCTTGACCCAGACCACCCGCGCAAGCACCGTGCCGAGCGCGGGAAGGCGCACCCGGATGCGGCTTTCGGCATCGAAATCGCCCGTCGCCTCGGCCATGAAACCGAGCGTGGAGATGTTACGGATCACGATATCGACGCCATGATTGCCCGATGCGCGCAGGGTGGCGGAAACCTCCACCTCCTGACGTGCGACCCGGCGCTGATTGGGGCCGGGCGTTTCCAGGGCGACTTTCGCTGCGATATGCACGATCGGTTCTCCAATATCGCAGCACAGCGTAGCGGCAAGGCGTTAAATTTCAGTAAGGCTTTAGCTCAATCATTGTTAACCGCGATCAGTGCGCGGTCGCTCCGCCCATGCCCATCACCAGCCGTAGCCGGACGGGATTGACGGTGTTGAGGAACTCGCCGCCTACCTGTCCGCCCTTAGCCCAGGCGATGCGCGCGAGCACCGTGCCGACGCAGGGCAGCTTCAGCCGAACATAGGAACCCTCGACGAACTCGGTGGCGGTATCCGCCATGAAGCCATGTTCGGAGATGTTGCGGATGATCACGTCGAAGCCGTGATAGCCGAGCGCACGCATTGTCGTACTGACCTGAACGGGCGCACGCGTAGTGCGACGTTCCCCACCGGGCCCGTTCTCGACCGCCATCCGCGCCGCAATCCGCATGATGCCCATTCCCCCCGAATATGACAGCATAGGCTTAATTCGAGAGGGTTAACAAGGTGTTTCACAGCCGAAACGGATTTCGCGATTGGGTCAGGACGGTGCTTCGCCTGTCATCAATGGCACGAGCGGCACGAGCTCGATGACGTCGAGGCGCGATTCGACGACGGGATTCGGCAACACCATGCGCCAGCGAAAAGGTTCGACCCGTTCGACCAGTCCGACAAGATTGCGCCCGGCGTCATCGCCATAGGCAGGAGGCGATTGCTCGTCGCCGCGCGCCATGGCGCCGAGAAAGACGAGCTGAGTGTCTCCGTCGGGCCAGATCCGGCCGGCAGGGCGTTCAGATCCGCTTTGCTTGGTGAAGGTCAGCAGCGGGTCGTCGGCGCCGACATGGCACGAAAAAGGCTTGTACGAAACGAAGCCGCGACTGGCGCGCGCCTCCGAATTGGGCAGCCGCCATACACGGCAGCGATAACTGCCAGGTGGCGGCGCGGGGCGCGGCAGTGCCACCCCAGGGTCGAGCAACGCCCCCAATGCAGTAATCGCGCGCTTCGCCCGGCCCGGGCGCACCGCGGCGAGGCCGTTGCGCCAATCTTCGCGCAGGCGCGCCAGCCGGTCGATGTCCGCGGGGCTGGCATAGTTGCGCCACTCGACCTCCGATTCGTCTTCGGCGGCGACGACGACTGCAGGCGCGGCTGGCGGCGGCACGTCAGGCTTGGCGCAGCCGCCCAGCAGGGCTAGGCCGCCCATGACGAACGGGAACTGAGCGAACACGATACGCATGCACGCCTCCGCGATGCCACGCCCCCGCGCGCGCACCTCATTACATTTGAAATACTACGGAAAGGTAAATGACAAAAGTTAACGAAAGGCTAACTCTCGTGCGCAATTGGGGAAGGTGCCGGGGGATGGCGAGCCACCCCCGTCCCATTTGCGGCCTTTAACGGCGATAGTCGCGCTCGCGGTGCCAATAGCCCGAGCGGTCGCGCCAGTAGCCGCGGCGATCCTGGCTGTGCCACCGATCGCCGCGCCAATAGCCGCGACCCCAGCCGCGGTCGTCGCGGCGATCGTCGCGATAATCGCGGCGTGCTTCGCGCAGGTCGCGCTGAAGGTCGCGGCGCGCCTCGTAAACGTCACGACGACTGTCGGCGCGGCGCATGTCGCGGTCATAATCGCGATAGGCGTCGCGAACATCGCGTCGATATTCGCGATGGTCGCTGCGCGGGCTGTCCGCGAGCGCGGGGGTGGCGGGAAGGGCGGCAAGGCCGATCAATCCGGCCGCAATGATCAATTTACGCATCCCATTGCTCCTGATGTGTCGAACGCCCGATGCGTTCGCGGCCATAGCAATGGCACGCGCTGGCTGAACCATCGAAAACGGCGCGTTCATCCACAGTTAGGCTGGGCAGATGCGGATTTTGCAATACGCAGGCGCGGCTTTGCGCTATGCAGAGTCGTGGCGCAGGAGAAACGACTCAGGCGCCGCGCGAGATTCGGACCCGGCGATCGCGACCCCGCCGGGACCGTGGGGACATAGGGCATGGCAGGTCGGGGATCTGCCATGCCCTGTGTCCGTTTTCTTGTCGGGGTGTCCAACGAACCGAATTTGCTCGGGGTCGCGTAAGCATCAAATCACTTGCGATGCGCGGTCACACAGACGGGGGCTTGGCGTGCCCCGCCGACGCGGTCACATTGCCGCCCAGACCTTCACGGCGTCGGTGGAAGCGCGAAGTGCTTCCACCCCAACCGATCAGACTCTGGGACGGAGGCGTGCGATGCAGGATGCCGTAAGCAATCACGATGTGTTCTTTCACGTTCGCATGCTGATCGGCGTCGTGCTTGGCCTTGGCCTGACGCGCATCCTTTCCGGCATCGCGAAGATCGTGCAGCATCCTGGCAAGCGACCGCTTTACGCCACGCACCTGATCTGGGTCGCCGCGATCCTCGTGATGATCGTCCATTTCTGGTGGTGGCAATTCGGCCTCGCACGCGTCGGCCCGTGGCGGTTCGAACTGTTCGGCTTCGTGCTGTTCTACGCCTTCCTCTTCTATCTGCTGGCGAGCCTGCTCTTCCCCGAGGAGATGGACGACTATACGGGCTATGAGGATTATTTCCTCTCTCGCCGCGGCTGGTTCTTCGGGCTGCTGATCGCGAGCTTCGCCGCGGATTATTTCGACACGCTGATCAAGGGGCGTCCGCATCTCCAGGCGCTGGGGCCTGAATATGAAGCGCGGCTGGCCATCGGCATCCTGTTGTTCGCCGCCGCGACATGGACGCGCGACCGGCGCTTCCATCTGGCGCTGCCGATCCTGTTCCTGCTCTATTATTTGAGCTGGATCGTCCGGATGTACGACGTGCTCGGCTAGCCTGGATTGCGGGAACGTCGCGGCGCGACGGGCGTTGCAGCGTGGGCGGGGTTTCTCACCACCGAGGAGAGCATAATGACCGACCTGAGCCAGATCCGCGAGCATATGGAAGTGATCGGCGCCGATGGCGTCCATGTCGGCACCGTCGACCGCGTCGATGGCGATCGCATCAAGCTGACCAGGAAGGACACCGAGCACGGCGAGCATGCGCGGCATCACCACTATATCTCCAACGGGCTGGTCGCGGACATAGAGGGCGATCAGGTGCGGCTTTCCGCCAATGCCGATGTCGCGGTGACTTTCGAGGAAGAGAAGGGCTGACCCCGGCAGCCGCCGCGCATTCGGACGCGCGGATCAGTCCTGCGAAGCTGCGGGAGTGCTGAACTGCGCGTGCTGGGGAAGCGCGGGGTTGGGCGCGATCCAGGACAGGCGCTCTTCGATCCAGATCTCCTTGCCGGGCGGGAAGGCCTCCGGATCGTCAAGCGAGCCGGTAGTGACGTCGAACAGACCCGGCCGGTTGGCCCGCCGGTAGGTTAGCGAGGTGCCGCAGCGCGCGCAAAAGCCGCGCTCGACACCGGGAGACGATTCAAAGATGGCGAGCTCGCCTTGCGTGATCTCGACCTTGTCCTCGAGGAAGATCACCCAGGCGAGCGACGGCCCGCCCGTCGCACGGCGACAGGATGCACAGTGGCACAAGGATGTCGCTTGCGGCGGGCCACTGACACGATAGCGAACCGCCCCACACAGGCATCCACCGCTTTGGGTCATGATCGCTCCTTCCTTGGCGCGGTACGCACAGAGACGGGCACCCCGCAAAACATAGTTTGCGAGGTGCCCCTGCGCCAGCGCGTGGGAGCACACGCCGTTCGCATTTCGGGATATTTGCGGGCTTAGCCCTTGGCCATTGGCCCTTCGAGCAAGGCAAGCATCTCGCCCTGCGAAATGCCGGCGTTGGCGTCGGTGTCGGCCTCGGCGAAGGCGGCGGCGTTCCAGGCGCCCGCATCCTCGCCCGTGGGCGCCTTCATGCCGGCTTCCTCGCGCAAGGCCTTCAGGAAGTGGCCAAATTCGGCCTCGTTGAGCAGGCCGCTGCCGTCCATGTCATATTTGGCCCATTCGACGTTGAGCATGACCTTGAGGTCGAGATCGGTCGCGACGATGGGTGGCACCGCCTTGTCGGCAAGCTCGCGCTGCGCCGGCGAGCCCTTGACGGTGGGAGGCGCCATCGCCGGATCGGTCGCCGGGGCACTGACGTCCTGCGCCAGCGCCGGCGCAGCTATGAATGCGGCCCCCGCGAGCATCAGGATACGAAGCATGTTCAGTCTCCTTTCCACGCGGTAAAACGCGCCGCTGCCGCACTATGCTGCCCGATTAACGCTCCGCCGTGCGCGAAGAGGGACGAGGCGAGGGGAGTGGCGGGAAAATTGCGCGAAACAGCGAATAATGGCACAGGCGCCGTCCTGCGACTCATGGCGCGCGGCATCAAAGGAGGCGATCATGAAGAATATCGACGCATTCGCCGACCTCCCCTGCTTTCGAGGTCACCAGTAAACGCCGCAAAGGCTTCCCCAGCGAGACGCGCGTGAAGCGCGGCTTGCGCTTCGTCCGTGGCGGCGAGGTGGAGCTGGTCGAGAAGCTGGGCCGGAAGGACCCATGCCCCTGCGGCTCAGGGCGCAGATTTCAGCAATTGCTGCATGTCATCGGGCCGGTTTCGACGGCGCCGGGCGGCGTGATTATTGGCGCTGAGGCCAGAACGGCTCTGATGCGGGCGGGGATGGTACGGCCAGGCGCCGTGCCGCCCCGCTTTACAATCGTGCGCCGAAGGCTTATCGGCCCGCCTCCGAAACGAATTTTCAGGTGCGCCGATGATGTTTTTCATCCGTCTTGCGCCACCGCCCTCCATCCAGACGGGGCGGTAGGCCCCCGAGCAACGCCGCCGTCCATGACGCGCGCGGCGTGATCCCCTGATGCAAGCCCGCCGGGGCGCAGGCCCCGCGTGGAGGGTTTCATGTATGTTCGTTTCCATGCGCCGTGGCGGGAGGTCCGCCGCGGTGTGAGCCATGGTCTGTTCGGCCCGGCCGGCTGGTGCGCGTACGACGCCGATGCGGGCGGCGCGCTGGGCGAAGCGATCGGGCGCGAGCTCGACTGGTTCAACGCCAACCTGCCGGTTCCGCGCCGCCGTCACTTCCTCGTCAAGTCGTGCCGCCGCTGGCGGAGCGACGGGATCTGCTGGTTCGTGGGCGACGCGGGCGAGATGATCGCGCACGCGCATGTGCTGGCGAGCCTGTTGCGCGAATGCGGCGTGCCGGTGACCAAGGTGGTGACGCACCGGCCGGGCACGATCCTGTACCGCGATGCGTATCAGATCGTCGCCAAGCCGGAAGAGGCGACCCCGACCGTGTGGCATTGAGCCGCTGGGATGGCCGGCCTGCCCCGCCGTGGCATGGCGCCACGGCGGGGTTGCGGCTCAGCGGTTGTCGAGCTGAGCGCGGACCGAGGCGAGGCCGAGCCGCGTGATGCGGTAGGGCTGGCCACCGGTGCTGGCGATCAGGCCGCGGCGCTTGAGGCGTGCGAAGGCGCTCAAGTTACAGTCGGCGAGCAGCCAGCCGTCACGCGTGAAGCATTCGGCCTCGACGATGCGGCCGCGTTCATCGCGGCGGTGCGCGATGCACCCGCCTTGCGCCAGCGCGTGGAGCACGCGCTGTTCGTATTTCGAGATATTCATTGTCGGGATTGCCCCTGTCCGGGCTACGATTCCCACCGATCCGTTTGTCCTGAGCTTGTCGAAGGACTTTCCTTCTTCCCCCGACCCGAAAGGGAAGGGAGGGGCTTCGACAGGCTCAGCCCGAACGGGTGGAGGTTCGCGGCCCTATTGGACGGGCGCGTGAGAACAGCGGCCGGACCAGAAGCCCGAACCTCTTCCACGCGCGGCTGACGGTGATCCGGGGCCGGAGCATTTTCAAGTCGGCCGTTTACGGACGGCGGCTCGGAAAATGTGGCAGCAAAAGCCGGAGCGTTTCCACGCAATGTGGAAGCGATCCATGGCCACGGTCACGTCAATCAGCGGGCGACAATCTCCAGCATATCCACTCCGGCCTTGAGGTGGGGAGGATCAAGCATATCGGGGCAGGTCGGGCAAGGGCGCTGCGGTTCAAATGACGTAGATATGCGCAAGACAGCCGCGGTTGGTGAGGACGTTGAATTCCACCCACGGCGATGTCCGGAACGACAGCACCGCGGCGGCGGATCCGCCCCAGCCGGACCCCGTTAGCGGAGGTGCCGGGGAGGTGCCGGAGCTGCGCTGATAGAAGGGCGGGGCCGCGCTGAAGCCTTCGAGCGTCCAGCTTACCATTGCATTGCCCGTCGATGATCCGAGGGGCATGCCAAACTCGAGGAACTGGAAGACAAAACCCTGAAGCAGGGGGCCTTGCCAGATTTTTGTCCAGACTCTGCTGCGGACCGTCACCCAGTTATATGTCGTTGCTATATAGGCCATGGCGGATCACCCGTTCAGGCGAGCTGGAATGCGGGGCGCGGTGCGGCCTGCGCGGCCTCGAACTCGCAGCGGAGGAGCGCGAGATGCACGCGGCTCAGCAGCTCCCCCTCATGCGCAATCGGAAACCAGCTTTCGGGCATCATGTGCGCAACCGCGTCGGCATCGATGCGATGCCCGCCGAGCTTCAGCGCGTCAGCGCCGATACAGGATTGCAGCGCCCCGCGGTCCGCAACCGGATAGCGCAGCCCGCGCCGCCGCGCCTCCTGCCCGATCGCGGTCACGATCCGCAGGACCGGCGCGATGGCAAGGACATTGTCGAGCAATGCGAGGTCTTCGGGCGCCAATTGCAGGTCAATGGCCCCGCCGCGCCAGCCCGCGAGCGTCCGCTTGCCCTCGGAAGGGGCCAATGCCGGTTCGCTGTCTTGCGGGGTCTTGGGCCTTGCCATGGCGACGCCTCCAGAGTCGGGAGATTAACAAGCGCGGCCTGCACCAACAATTAGACTGACGAGGGATAGGCACTGCGCCGACGGAATTCGCCGGATGCCGGAATGGCATGCAGAAGGCGATCAGACGAACACCGACCTCCCCTGCTTTCGAGGTCACTAGTAAACGCCGCAAAGGCTTCCCCAGCGAGACGCGCGTGAAGCGCGGCCTCCACTTCGTCCGTGGCGGCGAGGTGGAACTGGTCGAGAAGCTGGGCCGGAAGGACCCGTGCCCCTGCGGCTCAGGGCAGAGATTTCAAGAATTGCTGCATGGAATCGGGCCGTTCACGCCGCGCATCCGGTATAGCGCGGGGCGCAGGAGAACGAGCCGAGCGGAACTAATGCATTATCACGACAATTCTGTCGCCGTACTTGACGCCTATTCAGTCTGCGCTGTTACTCACTGAATTTTTTGTATGCTGCATTGGCGGTTTTCCTGCCGAGGATAGTTTATGCTGGAGCGCGCTTCGTTTTTCTGCAGCCCTCGCTGGTCGCACGTAGTAGTGATCAAAAAGATCCTGAATGATCTCTAAGCACCACTCAGCTTCACTCTCCTCCACATCAACGATTTGGAGTGTGGTTTTGTCCGTTAGAGGATGCGCTGAGAAATTTCCGAAGTTTCTTACCGCGTCAAAATTATCTCTGATCGAGCTTGGAAGCGACTTTGATGCATCACGTTCATCAATTGCCGCTTTGATCTGATCGACCAAATTTTTTGAGTTATATCCTTGAGACGCAAGGATATGTTGCAAGCAACGTCTAGAAAGCGCTGCGGATGCCTTCGCGCTTATAGGAAGAACAAGATTTGCTTCCGCGTAATCGCCAGCAATAGCTTGAGGTACCTCAGGTGGAGGTGGCGGAAAACGTCCAGCTTGAGGATAGGCTAAGAAATTTGCAAATACTCCGCTAAGCGCAGTTCCCCTCAAAAATATATGCGCGCCAGCGCAAGCGGAGCAGACAGTCGTATGTACTTGAAAGTGCTCAGCAATCAAATTGCCAGTTGCTGAGGTGCGACGGGGTTCCTGATGAAAGGAGATTGGAGCGCTGAATGAAATTGCATGAAAGTCTGTAAGGCAGTGGCTACATTTCATTAGGTTGTTACTCCGCCGCCACCCCGGCCTTCGAGAACATATCCTCGCCCTCGCCGGCATCGGCGTCGACGTCATTCGCCTTAGCCTTCTTGCGGCGGTCGAAGCTGTCCCAGACCTCGTTCCAGTTGCCGCGCGTCGCGGCCTTGGAATATTCGGTGGCGCGCGTTTCGAAGAAGTTGGCGTGCTCGACGCCGTTGAGGAGCGGGGCGAGCCAGGGGAGGGGGTGGTCGTCGATCATGAACATCGGCTTCAGGCCCAACTGGCCGAGGCGCCAGTCGGCGATGTAGCGGATATACTTCTTGATCTCCTTGGGCGTCATGCCGGGGACGGGGCCCTGCTCGAAGGCGAGGTCGATGAACGCGTCCTCGAGCCCGACGGTGGTGTGGCAGACGTCGCGAATGTCGCTCTTGACCGCGGCGGTCAGGCAGTCGCGCTCCTTGCAGAAGGCGTGGAACAGGCGCGTGATGCCCTCGCAATGCAGGCTCTCGTCGCGGACGCTCCACGAGACGATCTGGCCCATGCCCTTCATCTTGTTGAAGCGCGGGAAGTTCATCAGCATCGCAAAGCTCGCGAAGAGCTGAAGCCCCTCGGTGAAGCCGCCGAACATGGCGAGCGTGCGCGCGATATCCTCGTCGCTGTCGACCCCGAAGGTGGCGAGATAGTCGTGCTTGTCCTTCATCTCCTTATACTGGAGGAACATGCCGTATTCGCTCTCGGGCATCCCGATCGTGTCGAGCAGGTGGCTGTACGCCGCGATGTGCACCGTCTCCATGTTGGAGAAGGCGGTGAGCATCATCTTGATCTCGGTCGGCTTGAACACGCGGCCATATTTGTCGTGGTAGCAATCCTGCACCTCGACATCGGCCTGGGTGAAGAAGCGGAAGATCTGCGTGAGCAGGTTGCGCTCATGATCGGTGAGCTTCTGCGCCCAGTCGCGGCAATCCTCGCCCAGCGGCACCTCCTCGGGCATCCAGTGGATCTGCTGCTGACGCTTCCAGAATTCGAATGCCCAGGGATATTCGAAGGGCTTGTACTGTTTGGAAGCTTGGAGGAGGGGCATGGAGCTTGTCCTTGGCTCAAGAATTGGCAGTGATTTGGAAGAAGATGAAGAGCGAGATGGCGAGGGCCGCGATCCCGGTCAGTCGATAGTATAGGAATGTCTGTCGTCCCGGCTCGGCAGGGCGCGCGACAAAAAGACGCCGATAAATCCATAGCTGGTGGGCGGCGAAGCGTTGAGGAGCGATGGTGAGCCAGAGGCCCTGCCCAAGCATCAGCAGGAAGACCGCATAATGAAGGGGCGTGACGCTCATCGCCGTATCCTCACCACGCGGTCGCGATAGACGATGCGCGTGCTGCGTGCGCCGACGCCGATGAAGACGATGCCAACGAAATAGCCGAAATCGTACCAGCCGCCGTTGTTGGGCACCGCATAGACCGCAACATTGTCGAGGAAGAGCGAGAGCACCCACGCCACCGGGAAGATGAAGCCGTGCCACACGCCCCAGAGGAAGCCGGGAGCGTCGGACGCGATCCCGCTCTTCGCCTGTTGCGCGCAGGCGGCAAGCGCAATTAGCGCCCCCAGAGGCAGGAGGCGCAGGCTTACTGGCAAGCCAAACACTCGTCATAATCCTTCACCTCGACCTCGATCTGCTTGAGGTCGATGGTGTTGTCCGCCTCGACGCCGCCCGCGAAGCCCGCGCGCTGGACCGACTTGGAGCGGAGATAATAGAGCGACTTGATGCCGAGCTCCCATGCGCGGAAGTGGAGCATCAGCAGGTCCCATTTCTCGACGTCCGCGGGGATGAAGAGATTGAGGCTGGTCGCCTGGTCGATATAGGGCGTACGGTCCGCGGCGAGCTCGATCAGCCAGCGCTGGTCGATCTCGAAGCTGGTCTTGAACGTGTCCTTTTCCTCCTGGCTGAGGAAATCGAGATGCTGGACCGAGCCGCCCTGTTCGAGGATCGTGCTCCACACGCCTTCGCTGTTCTTCGACTTTTCGATCAGCAGCTTTTCCAGATAGGGGTTCTTGATCGAGAAGCTGCCCGAGAGCGTCTTGTGCGTATAGATGTTCGCGGGGATCGGCTCGATGCACGCGCTGGTGCCGCCGCAGATGATCGAGATCGACGCGGTGGGCGCGATCGCCATCTTGCACGAAAAGCGCTCCATCACGCCCATGTCGGCCGCGTCGGGGCAGGGGCCGCGTTCCTTGGCGAGCATCATCGAGGCCTCGGAGGCACGCGACGAGATGTGCTTGAACATCTTGAGGTTCCAGCTCTTGGCCATCGCGCCCTCAAAGGGCAGGCCGCGCGCCTGGAGGAAGCTGTGGAAGCCCATCACACCAAGACCGACCGAACGCTCGCGCTCGGCCGAATATTTGGCGCGTGCCATCTCGTCGGGTGCGCGGGCGATATAGTCCGAGAGGACGTTGTCGAGGAAACGCATGACGTCCTCGATGAACTGTTTGTCGCCGTTCCACTCGTCCCACGTCTCGAGGTTGAGGCTGGAGAGGCAGCAGACCGCGGTGCGGTCCTTGCCGAGATGGTCGCGGCCCGTGGGGAGCGTGATTTCGGAGCAGAGGTTCGAGGTCGAGACCTTGAGGCCGAGATCGCGGTGATGCTTGGGCATCATGCGGTTCACGGTGTCGGAGAAGACGATATAGGGCTCGCCCGTGGCGAGGCGCGTCTCGACGAGCTTCTGGAAGAGCGCGCGCGCGTCGACCTTGCCACGCTCGCTGCCGTCCTTGGGGCTGCGGAGCGTCCATTCGGCGCCGTCGCGCACCGCCTCCATGAAGGCGTCGGTGAGGAGGACGCCGTGGTGGAGGTTCAAAGCCTTGCGGTTGAAATCGCCCGAAGGCTTGCGGATCTCGAGGAATTCCTCGATCTCGGGATGCGAGACGTCGAGATAGCAGGCGGCCGAACCGCGGCGCAGGCTCCCTTGCGAGATCGCGAGCGTGAGGCTGTCCATCACGCGGACGAAGGGGATGATGCCCGAGGTCTTGCCGTTGAGGCCGACGGGCTCGCCAATGCCGCGCACGCTGCCCCAATAGGTGCCGATGCCGCCGCCGCGGCTGGCGAGCCAGACATTTTCGTTCCACGTGTCGACGATGCCGTTGAGGCTGTCATCGACCGAGTTCAGATAGCACGAAATGGGCAGGCCGCGGCCGGTGCCGCCGTTCGAGAGAACGGGCGTGGCGGGCATGAACCACAGCTTCGAGATATAGTCATAGACGCGCTGCGCATGCGCCGCATCGTCGGCATAGGCAGAAGCCACGCGGACAAAGAGGTCCTGATAGCTTTCGCCGGGGAGGAGATAGCGGTCCTTCAGCGTTTCCTTGCCGAAATCGGTGAGGAGGTCGTCACGCGAGTGATCGACGTCGAGCGCATAGGGCTGCGGCGCGATGCTTTTCGAATCAAGGTGTTCAACCTTGGACTCGGTCTTGGTGGCGACCCCCTCGGCCTTGCTCGGGACAGGCTTTTCGGGCGCTTCTGTAACGGTGGCTGACACGTCGCTGTTGCTCGCTTCCTGAGTCTCTCTGAAGTCCATGGTCCGCTTCCCCGTTCTCGATACGTTCGACTCGGAGGGCCAAACCCCCGACTAGCATTTTTCGGCGGGCATGGGGCCTGAAATATGGGGCTTATCCCCGATTTCCACAAGGCGCGCAGACCCGTTCGCGAAACATGTCGCGTTAACGATCTACCAGCGCTTGCGTTTGGCCCCCTGCCTCAACACCATCTATAGTGCCTCATCGGGCGGACGATGCAAGACGGTAAATGACGGTTCAGAGACTCGGTTCGTCGCTGAAATGACTCGGTTCGCGGTTACGCCATGGAGCGACGCATGGACTTCCCTTGGCTCCGCAAAAGGCAAGGGAACATCAGGGGAACGAAAAAAAATTCAGACAGTTAGAGGGCAGTCGCGGAAAGCCGCGGGCTTGCGGAACCGGTCCAGCCGCCAGCGATTTAATCGGGGACGAACATGGAGGCCAGCATGACCAGCCTATCCGATGCACACACCGCCCAGCCCGACCTGAAGGGCCGTCGCGGCGTGGTCACGGGCGGGACGACGGGGATCGGACGTGCGATCGCGGTGCTGCTTGCATCCTATGGCGTGAAGATATTCGTCTGCGGGCGCGAGCCCGCGCATCTGGACGACGCGCTCGCCCGCATTCGCGAGGTCGGCGAGGGGGACGGGATCAATGTCGATCTGGCAAAGCGCAAGGACGTTGACGCCTTTTACGACGCAGCCGAGCAATATCTGGGCGGGATCGACATTGCCGTGATCAATGCCGCGATTCCCGCCGATGCGCTGATGGATGTCGACGAGCCCGAGCTGCGATACCAGATCGCGACCGATTTCACTGCCTATCTGACGACGACACAGGCGGCAGCGGAACGCATGAAAGCCGGGAGCGACATCGTGCTGATAGGATCGATGTCGGCGGTTTCGCGCAGGCCGGGATCCTCGGTCTATGTTGCTGCCAAATCGGGGATTCAGGGCTTTGCCAAATCGCTGCGCGAGGAACTTGCCGAACAGGACATCAAGGTCGGACTGATCGAGCCGGGCTTTACCGGCGCGGATTTCCAGTATCCCGACTTTCCGCCTGAAAGGCAGCGCGCGTGCATCGAGGAAGACCGCATGCTCCGCGCCGAGGACATCGCGGTTGCAGCGCATTTCATGCTTACCCAGCCGCGGCGGACTGCGGTGTCGCTGATGCGCGTCGAGACAAGGCTGGAACACCCATGAGCCGCTTCGCCGTCGACCAACTCGTCTTCGTGCCCGACGATGTCGATCTTTCGCGCTCGCCGCTCGCTGGGCAGCTCGATGCCGAAAGTTTTGTGCTCGGGGCCTTCAATCCGGGGTTCACGCGGCTCGACAACGGCAATTTGCTGATGATGGTACGGATCGCCGAAGCGCTCAGGGAACCGATCGCAAACGGCCATGTCCACGCGGTTCGCTGGGAGGCGGAGGGCGGACGAAATGGCGGACGCTATGTGCGCGACGCCTGGCCGATCGAGCTTGCGAACACCGCCGATCCGCGCAAGTTTGATGTGCCGGGCGGCGGCTGGCGGGTGATGGCGCTCACCTCCTTATCCTGGCTGCTGCCAGTCGAGCTGTCCGCCGACGGCCTTTCGGTGGTGGCGGTGCATTATGATCGGGCGATCGCGCCAAGCGCACCCTATCAATGCTATGGCATCGAGGACGCGCGGATCAGCAAGGTGGGCGACCGCTGGCTGATGACGACATGCACGGTCAGCTCCGAGCGTCACGCAACCACGCTCTACAGCTCTGGTGACGCGATTGACTGGCGATGCGAGGGCATTGTGCTCGACCATCAGAACAAGGACATGCTGATCTTCGAGGGGCTGATCGACGGGCATTACTGGGCGCAGACGCGGCCGCTGGGCGACCTTTACTTCGCCTATCCGCCGGGCAGCGAGTGGCGCCCAGGGCCCTCGATCAATCTCGCACGCTCGCCCGACGCGCTTCACTGGAAACCCTGCGACCGCCCGGGAATCCGGCCGCACACCGGAACTGTTGCAACCGCGCGGATCGGGGGCGGCGCGCCGCCCGTGCTGACCGACAAGGGCTGGCTGACGATGTGGCACGGGGTTGAGCCCAAGGAGATCGTCGGCATCTACCGCACCTATTGGTCGCTGCTCGATCGCGACGACCCGAGCCGCATCATCGCGACCGGAGAGACGCCGCTGCTCGAACCCGAATCCGAACTGACGCGGCCGATCGAGCACCAGCTCTATCTGCGTGACGTGGTCTTCACGACGGGGATCGTCGATGCGGGCGATTACTACATCGTCGCTTCTGGCGAGGCGGATCTGGCCTGCCGGATCACGCATATTCCGAAGGCGGAGTTCGGGATCTAGGCACGTTGGCCGTACAGCGCTTTTCGACCCATTTCGGTCATCGTCGTCGGGATCAATTTGCCTGAATGCTGCCACTTCGCACTGATGCGAAACCGTCGGGGCTTGGGCGGGTGTGAAAATTCACGCCAATTGGCAAAGGAAATGCCTGCTGCATTGATTGGAACGTAAATCCGCAATGATGGATTTCTCCCAGGCATTTAACGTCGGAAAGGCTTGCTGCGATGAGCGAACTGACGATCTGGACCTACGACTGGGTTCCTGAAGGCCCTCGCGGTTTTGTGCGTGATCTGAGGTTACGGCGGGCCTGCGAGGAAGCTAACCTCCCCTACAAAATGCAAACAATTCCATTCGATGGTCGTGAGACCAATCATCTCGCGCGCCAGCCCTTCGGCCAGGTTCCGTTCCTGAGCGACGGCGAAGTAGAGATATTCGAAAGCGGCGCCGGGCTGCTGCATCTATCCCGGAAAAGCGAGAAGCTGATGCCGCGCGATCCGGTTGGAGAAGCGGAAACAGTGCAATGGATGATCGCCGCGCTTAACTCGGTCGAGATGGTCACGGTACCGTGGTGGTTTTTGAAAATGTCCGGCGATGAGGACAACGAGCTCGTCGGATGGATGGGCAAGCGCCTCAACCAGCTCGAGAAACTACTGGGTGATCGAGAATGGCTCGTGGCCGACCGCTTCACCGCCGCAGACCTGCTTATGGCGGATGTGCTCCGCGTTCCGGAGGTCCGCTCTTTTGGCGGCCGGCCGGCGACCGAAGCATATGTAATGCGCGCAACTGACCGCCCCTCATTTAGGAAAGCCCGCGCCGATCAGATTGCGCATTTCGAGGCAGCCGACGAAAAAATAACGGAAAATGGGTCAGACTAACGCGAAATCTGGCCCTGATCATTCGGGCATCAACCTTGAACAATGATTGGTCCGGCCCTCGGTTGATGGAGCTGATCACGCGAGCGTCGGTTCCCATCGCATCTATGCCGCACCCGCTCAGGCTGCATTGCGCGCGCATATTTCCTGATACGCTGCCTGCAGTTCGGCAAAGACCGAGCGGGCGGGGCGGGGCGCGCCGAGATGGATCGCGCGAAGTTCTTCCATGAAGGCGTCCCAGAGCGCGGGGCCGCCTTCCTCGAGCAATTGCGCGCGGATCGAGAGTTCCTCGGTGACGGGCAGGTGGCGGCGGCCCCAGGCGCCCATATGCGCGATGAGAGGGACGAGCTGGATCGCCTTTTCACTGAGGCTGTAGATCGCCTTCTGCTTGTGGCTGGGATCATCGGCCCGCGTGACGAGCCCCTTGTCGACGAGCTTCTTCAGCCGGTCGGCCAGGATGTTCGATGCGATGCCTTCCTCGGAATGATTGAGCAGCTCGCGGAAATGGCGGCGATTGCCGAACATCAGGTCGCGGATGACGATCAGGCTCCAGCGGTCGCCCAGCACTTCCAGCGTCAGGTTGATCGGGCAACCCGATCGCAAGTCATCGCTCAAATTCGTCTCCGCGGCCAAAACCGCTTGCAATATAAAATCGGTTTGGCTACTCCGCAACTGGTTGTGAATCGCAATCGGTTGTGAGCGAGGAGAGGTTTCTTGGGAAAGCTTGTCGTTTCGGTATTCACCAGCCTTGACGGCTATATCGAACCCGAAAGCGGCTTCGAGGGGCCGGCATGGTCCGACGATCTGGACCGGAACTGGTCAGGCCATGCACTCGAACGCGCGCGGCACATCGTCTACGGACGCGTCAATTTCGAGTTCAACCGCGACTTCTGGAGCGCGGCCGACACCGATCCTGACAGCCCCGCGGCTGGCATATCCTATGCCTCGACGATGAACGGTCTGCCCAAGACGATGTTCTCGCGCACCCTGACAGGCGATCCAGGCTGGAACGGCACGATCGCGCGCGACATTGCGGAGACGATCGCGAAGCTGAAACGCGAGGTCGATGGCGATATCTTCGCCTTTGGCGGCGCCAGCCTGTCGAGCGCGCTGATCGCAGCGGATGTCGTCGACGAGATCATGATCATGATCCTTCCCGTGCTATGGGGAGGCGGGCGTCGCATGTTCGAGCTGAAGCACGCTCGGCAGGAACTCGAACTGATCGAGAGCCGCCAGCTCGATACCGGTGCGATGCTGATGCGTTATGCGCGCAGCCGTTGAGGAGGAGAGCGATGCGGCCCGAGGATATGGCGGCGAAAGTTCGCGCGAGCTTCGAATCCTACGTGACCGAAGACCGCGCGAGGATAGAGGCGCTGCTGCACCCCGACTTCACCTTCACCAGCCCCTATGACGACCATATCGACCGCGCGACCTATTTCGAGCGATGCTGGCTCAATGCCGGCACATTCGAGAAACTCGATCTGATCGAGGTGCAGCCCGCGGGGGCGGGATGCTTCGTCTTCTATGAAGGGCGATCCAGGGCGGGCAACGCCTTTCGCAACACCGAATATTTCACCTTCGAGGATGGACGGATACGCTCGGTCGAGGTGTTCTTCGGACTCGCGCCGGGTACGACGCCCGCAAAGCCAGAACAACGAAGAGGTTGACGATGACGACGACATTTTACGGCCATCCCCTGTCATCCTATTGCCAGAAAGCGCTCATCGCGCTGTACGAACATCAGGCGCCATTTACGTGGCGCGTACTTTCGCCCGAGGATCCTTCGGCGGGAGAGGCGTTTTCGCGGCTTTGGCCGATGGAGCACATGCCGGTGCTCGTCGATGGTGATCGCGTGCTCAGGGAATCCAGCATCGTCATCGAATATGTCGATCGGCAAAATGGCGGCGGGCTGATCCCGGAGGACGCGGACGCGGCGCTGAACGTTCGTTTCCTCGACCGCTTCTTCGACAATTTCGTGATGACCCCTGTGCAGACTATCGTCTTCGACCGCATCCGGCCCGATGGCGCGCATGACGATTTCGGTGTCGAGCGCATGCGGCAGAGGCTCGACAAGGCCTATGGCTGGCTGGAGGGCGAGATCGGCGAGCACTGGGCTGGCGGCGATGTCTTCACGCTGGCAGACTGTGCGGCGTCGCCGTCGCTCTTCTATGCGAGCAAGATCCAGCCGCTGGCGGGACGCTTCCCGAAGGTGGCGGCCTATCTCGCGCGGCTCGAGGCGCGGCCGGCGATCACGCGCGTGCGGGAGGAGGCAAGGCCCTATTGGTACATGTTTCCCTTCGCCGACTGATGTTCAAGCCCGTATCCGCTTGCGCCATGCTGCTGGTGGGAACCCGAAGCGGGCGCGGAAGCGGCGGGTGAATTCGGAGAGGTCGCCAAAGCCGGTATCCAGTGCGATGTCGAGCACGTTGGCGTCGGTTGAGCGCAGGCGCTCGGCGGCGGCATCGAGGCGGCGATTGAGCACATATTGCCAGGGCGTCACGCCGATCGCGCGGCGGAAGGCACGCGAGAGGCGGCGGCGCGTGGTGCCCGTAGCCTTGGCCAACGCTCCGATAGACAGTGGCTCGACGAAGTCGGCGCGGATGATGCGCGCGGCTTCGGCAGCGGCGGCGAGATCGCGCGCGTCGGGTGTGGCCTCCTGTGTGTCGGTGTCGAGCGCGATGGCGGTCGAGAGGACGGTCAGCGCAGCCTGTTCGGCGTGGAGTGGGTCGGGTGCGCCTGTGAGACCGTGAAGCGCGTGGAACAGCGGAACGAGCCGGTCGAGCGGCGGGATGGCGGCGCGCGCGAAGTGCGTTGTGCGGACGTCGGCCATGCCGGCGACGACCTCCTCGACCAGTTCGGGCGCAAAGCGAAAGGCGATGCAGCGATCGCCCGTTGAATGTTCATGTCCGCATTCAAAGCAGGTTTCGGGATTGCCAAGGAGAAGCGCGCCGGGCGCCATCAGAGCACTGCCCTGCGCCGCACGATAAATGAACTGGCCGTCGATCACCGCCGCAATGCTCGTCCAGCCATGACGTTCCTCGAAGGCGATGTCGCCCGGACCGGCGGTGCAGACCACATCATCGACGACCCAGCCTGGACCAGCGGCGAGCGTTCGGCTTTGCGGGACGGTATGTGATCCGGGTGCGGCGAGCGGCATTGATCTGCCCTTTTCCCCAAGCGCGGTGTTTGCCGCGCGGGCTAGACCCCAGAGGTGCGCGTGACAGCGCGCGATTGCAAGAGGAGGCGATGATGGTTTCAATCACCAAGAAGGTGGCGGTGTCCGACGGATGGGCCGCATGGCAGGCGGCCTACGACTTCGGCAATGCACACCACGCATTTGCGGGCGTGCTGGCCGACTGTACGCTGGAGGACGATGTGCGGATGGTGACCTTCACCAACGGCATGGTGGTCAAGGAGCGGCTGATCGGCATTGACGAGGGTCGGCGTCGGATCGCCTATGCGGTCATCGACGGCCCCTTTGCGCATCACAATGCGAGCTTCCAGATACGCGACAACGGCGTTGGAGGCGGAGTGATGATCTGGACCTGCGACATATTGCCCGACGAGGCGTCCGCGATGGTCGAGCCGTTGATGCAGGCGGGGATCGAAGCGTTCGCACGCAATCTGGAAGCGGTGACATGAACGAGGGCGGATGCGCGTGCGGGGCGGTGCGTTACCGGCTCGATAGCGATCCGCTGATCGTCCATTGCTGCCACTGCCTCGATTGCCAGCGCCAGACGGGGAGTGCGTTCGTGCTAAATGCGCTGATCGAGAGTGATCGGGTGACGCTGCTCGCCGGAGAGCCTGAGCCGTTCCCGGTACCGACCGACAGCGGACGCCCCCACGATATCTATCGCTGTCCGATCTGCCAAACCGCGCTGTGGAGCGACTATGGCCGGCGAGGCTGGCTGCGCTTCGTACGCTTGGGGACGCTTGACGATCCGGCCGAATTTTCGCCGGGCGTGCACATTTATACGCGCTCGAAACAGCCCTGGATAAGCCTTCCCGAGGATGTCCCTCAATTCGAGGAATATTACGACCTGAAGGCCGTTTGGCCCGCTGAAAGCCTTGAGCGGCGCAGAGCGATCCCGCGCTGAAATATTCCCGTTTGCCGCAAAAGTGCGTTAAGGGCCCCGCGACTCTTTGACCAAGCGGGATCCCGGAAACGTGACGACGATCATCAGGCAAGCAGACCTTATCGAGAGCGTGGCCGACGCGCTCCAGTTCATCAGCTACTACCACCCGATGGATTATATCCGCGCGCTGGGAGAGGCCTACAACGCCGAGAAGAGCCCCGCCGCGAAGGATGCGATCGCGCAGATCCTGACCAACAGCCGCATGTGCGCCGAGGGGCACCGCCCGATTTGCCAGGATACCGGCATCATCAATGTCTTTGTCAAATGGGGCATGGATTGCCGCCTCGACAATACCGACCGGTCGCTTCAGGAGATCGTCGATGAAGGCGTGCGCCGCGCCTATCTCCATCCCGAGAACAAGCTGCGCGCCTCGGTCCTCGCCGATCCCGCCTTCAGCCGCCGCAACACCAAGGACAACACCCCGAGCGTGCTCCATGTCGAAATGGTGCCGGGATCGAAGGTCAGCATCGATGTCGCGGCCAAGGGCGGCGGCAGCGAGAACAAGTCCAAGTTCAAGATGATGAACCCGAGTGACTCGATCGTCGATTGGGTGCTCGAGATGATCCCGCAGATGGGCGCGGGCTGGTGCCCGCCGGGCATGCTGGGCATCGGCATCGGCGGAACCGCGGAACACTGCGTGCTGCTCGCCAAGAAGGCGCTGATGGACCCGATCGACATGGGGCAATTGAAGCAGCGCGGGCCGCAGAACGACATCGAGGCCATGCGGATCGAGATCTTCGACAAGGTGAATGCGCTGGGGATCGGCGCGCAGGGGCTGGGCGGGCTTTCGACCATCCTCGACGTCAAGATCATGGATGCGCCCTGTCACGCCGCGGGCAAGCCGGTGGCGATGATCCCCAATTGCGCCGCGACGCGCCACGCGCATTTCACGCTCGACGGCAGCGGCCCCGCCTATCTGGAGCAGCCCAACCTTGCCGAATGGCCCGACGTCAACTGGACCCCGGACAAGGCCGCGATCCGCGTCGATCTCGACACGCTGACCCCGCAAGTGGTGCAGAGCTGGAAGCATGGCGACCGGCTGCTCTTGAATGGCAAGATGCTCACCGGCCGCGATGCCGCGCACAAGCGGATCAAGGACATGCTCGAGGCGGGCGAACAGCTTCCCGTCGAGTTCCGCGGCCGCGTGATATATTATGTCGGCCCCGTCGATCCGGTGGGCGAGGAAGTCGTCGGCCCCGCAGGCCCGACCACCGCGACGCGGATGGACAAGTTCACGCGCATGATGCTCGAACAGGGGCTGCTCGCGATGGTCGGCAAGGCCGAGCGCGGCCCGATGGCAATCGAGGCGATCAAGGAGCACAGGTCCGCCTATCTGATGGCGGTGGGCGGCGCCGCCTATCTCGTCGCCAAGGCGATCAAGGGATCCAGGGTCGTCGGCTTCGAGGATCTCGGCATGGAGGCGATCTACGAGTTCGAGGTGCAGGACATGCCGGTCACCGTCGCGGTCGACGCCGAAGGGCAGAGCGTCCACCATCTCGCACCGCTCGTCTGGCAGGAAAAGATCCGCAAGGAAAAGCTGCTCGAAAGGGTGTGAAGCCAATGGCTGGAAGTGGCCATCATTCGCCTTGGCATATCTCTTCAGTCCGCATTATTGGGTGAGTCCGGTTCGTTTTTCGGAGGACTCATGACCCGCATTGCCAAACTCTACGCCCAAATTCGGCAGAACAGGCGCGCAAGCTTTGCCGATTTGCAGTGGCTGGCTGAGGCTTTCGGATTCGAGCTGAAGCGCGTGGCGGGGAGCCACCATGTTTATCGGCATCCCGCCGTTCCAGTGATCCTGAACCTTCAGCCCCAGGGCAAGGAGGCGAAGCCCTATCAGGTGCGCGAGTTTCTTGATATGGTCGAGAAATACGGCCTGAAATCGGATTTCGAATGACGCCTCACTATCATATCAATGTCTTCTGGTCCGCCGAGGATGATTGCTGGATCGCGCATGTGCCCGACCTCGAGGGGTGCAGCGCGCACGGCGATACGCCTGACAAGGCTGTGGCGGAGGTGCAGATGGCCATGCGAGCCTGGATCGACGTCGCTCGCGAACACGGCGATCCGATCCCCGAACCGCGATATCGGCCAGCAATCTATAGCCTTTATGAAGGCATTCGAGCAGCCTGAACTGGCTGTTTGTTGCGCTCCTGCAGTGCTGGAGATCCGTCATGGCGCGGAGCCTGGGCCTCGCACAATTCCAGCAGCTTGACCTCCTCGAACTTGCCGATCCAGCGACGCACGATCTGCGCCAATGGAACGGGATTGAGGAAATGCAGCTTTTCGCGGCCGCTGCGACGGACCGCGATCAGGTTGGCGTCTTGAAGCACGCCGAGATGCTTTGACACCGCCTGGCGCGACATGGCGAGCCCGTCGCAGAGCTGGGTGAGGGTCTGGCCGTTGCGGTCGCGCAGCCTGTCGAGCAACTGGCGGCGGCTGTCGTCGGCAAGGGCACGGAAAATGTCGCTCATCCGATCCTCTCAAGCGATCGCCGCGCGGCCTGTCAAACCCGTCGCGCAAGAAGTTGCGATCGTGGACCGATTGCTGAGACCTTGATCGTTTCAGGCCGAATCAGCCTGAAACGTGAATCAAGGTCTCAACCATTTGAATAGAGCCTGATTCACGCTTTCGGCGGAAGCGCAGAGCGCTTTCACCTCAAACGATCAGGCTCTATGTCTTCAGCAGTGAAATCAGCAGGGTCCGGCATGCCGCGCATCGTATCAAGACCGCTCAAGTGGACCGGCGTCAGCCTGCTTTTCATTCTAATTGGGCTGTGTCTCGCAATTACCCTGATCCCGCCTTTTCTCGACCGTGTCTATTATGCGGGGCCGGCCAGCGCGCATTTCGACGGCGAGCGCTTCTTCAACCCCGACGGCGAAGACACCGCGCGCCCGCCGACGGGCGGGAGCCGTGCGGGGTTCTTTGCGCGCTGGTTGCTCGCTGACGACGGTCGCCCGCCATGGCCTGCGCGCGTCGCGGTGACGCCGGCCATACCTGCAACGCGTGTCGAGGGGGACCAGATGGTCGCGACCTGGGTCGGGCACGCGACCGTGCTCATCCAGACGCAGGGGCTCAACATCCTGACCGATCCGATCTGGAGCGACGTGGCGGGGCCGTTCAACGTCGCGGGGCCACGTCGCGTGGCCGCGCCTGGCATTCGCTTCGAAGATCTGCCGCCCATCGACCTCGTCCTCGTGAGCCATAATCATTACGACCATATGGACCTGCCGACGCTGAAAAAACTGTGGGACCGCGACCGGCCGCTGATCGTCACCAGCCTGGGCAACGACACGGTGATCAGGGGCAGCGGCGCCGAGGCGAAGGCGGTGGACTGGGGCACGCGGCTGCCGGTGAAGCCGGGAATCGACGTGGTTGTGACGCGCAATCACCACTGGGGATCGCGCTGGGGCACCGATCGCAACCGCGCACTGTGGTCGAGCTTCACGGTCATCACGCCGGCCGGCAACATCTTCTTTGCGGGCGACACCGGGCCGGGCGACATGAAGTGGCCGGCCGAGGCAGCGAAATACGGTCCGGTCCGCCTCGCGATCATCCCCATCGGCGCCTTCCGCTTCGAGCCGGGGCAGATGATGACAGGCAGCCATATCGGGCCGAAAGAGGCCGTCGATGTGTTCGCGGGGCTGGGTGCGTCCAATGGCCTGCCAATCCACTGGGGCACCTTCCGGCTATCCTATGAAGCCTATGATACTCCGCCGCGACTGCTCGAACTCTTTGCGCGGTGCGCGGGCTATGCACCCGGCCCGTTCGCGGCCCGGGCAATCGGCCAATCATTTGACGTGCCGCCCTACGCCGTTCCTGCGCGTGCGACGACGCCCGAGAACGTCGCGCTCTGCGAACCGGGATCAAGGGCGATCGCGGCGCTCCGCTGAGCGCAACGGCTTCAGCGGGCGGTCACGCGTTTGAGCCAGGCGATCACGGGTTCGGTGAAGCGTTCCGGGGCAGATCGTCCGCCTTCGTCGCGATAGGCTGCGATCGCGCTCGGGAAGATTTCAAGATCGTGGCTGCCGCCCGGAATCTCCAGCCATGTCGCGCCGCCCGGCCGCAGCGCGTTGACCGTGTCGACTATCAGCCGGTGGCCGTGGCGCGTCTCATACTGATCATATTCGCCGTAAACGACCATCACCGGGGCCGCGATGCGCGTCCATGCCGCGAGAAAATCCTTATCGGCCGCCTGCCAGTGCCAGGCAAACGGGCGGCCATAATGCGAGCCCGGCTCGGTGCCGAGCAGACTTTCCCACACACCCTTCAGCTCGGGGTTCTCGGCTGCGATCCGCGAGGGCGTCTTGCGGCCGATCAGATAATGTTGCTGGAAGGCGATGCGTTTCAGCATTTCGCCATGGATGCGGTCGGGCGGCATTTTGCCCGCGCGTTCGAGGTTGATCCGGTCGAACTGGATCATGCGCTCGAGATAGGTGAGCGCGCCACCGCCTTGCACGACGATCCCTGCGATGCGTCGCCCCTCGGCGATCAGCGGCGCGGTGGTCGAGCCAAGACTTGAGCCGTAGATGACGATCCGGTCGGAATCGATCCAGCGGTGGCGTGAAAGCTGGTCGAGCGCGGCGCGATAATGTGCGACCTCGGTGTCATAATCGAGCGCGGAGCAGGCCGGTCCCTCGCTGTCGCCCGTCCCCGCGCGCTCGACGCGGATCAGGGCGAGCCCAGATCGCTGCGCGATGTCGCGGAGCGTATTGGGACGTTCGGCCCGGAACTCGATGCTGCCGCAGGATACCCATTGGGCGAAGAAGACGGCGGGCAGGGGGCCACGCGCGCCTTCGGGGCGGGTTACGATACTTCGGAGCCGGACACCGTCGGGCATCGTCACCACGCCATATTCGGTTTCGAGCCCTGCTGTGTTTTCGAGCGGGCGCGCATCCTTGCGCGCCAGGTCTCCGGTCATCACTGCCTCGCGCGCACCAAGCGGCACGCTCATTGAAAGCGCCATCAGCAGCGCCGCACTTGCCTTGCCGATGAAATGCATCTGTTCCCTCCATCGTCGCCGATGAGCCGATTCTGGCGGGCGTGGCGGCGGATGCCAGCGTGTCGGGACGAAGGGACGAATTTTCAGAGGGTAGCGCTGAGCTCTGCCCTGTAGCGCGCACCGGTCTTTAGCGACGTGCCGTCGCGTAGCACGACATCGGTCGGACGACACCGCGCGATCATGTGCCGTGCGACCAGCCGCGAGCGATGGATCCGGATAAAGCCGTGCGGAGACAGAAGCGCGTCCACCGACGCGAGTGAGGCGCGATGGAGGATAGCGCGTCCGGCGCGGTGGAATTCGACATAGTTGCCGGCAGCCGCGACCCAGTCGATCTCGTCGGGAGCGAGTGGCAGCGCATCCGGGGAGTCGGGCGCGGGGTGGCGTTGCCCGATCCGGACGGCGAGCGCGGGCGCAAGAAGCGACAAGAACAGCACCAATGCCGCAGCCGGCAGTCGGCGGATGAACTGGAACCAGGGCGCCTCGAGGCCGTGCACCATGCCCTGGAGTAGAAGCGACGCAGCGATTGCTCCAAGCAGGCACAGCGCCTTGTCGCGCGCATTGTCGGTGCGCTTCAGCGCCTCGAAGGCGACATAGAATGGCAGGATGTTGATTGCGGCCCAGGTGAGGCCATCGAGAAGCGACTCGGACGCGCCCGACAGGGCGTTATAGGCGAGGCAATAGAGCGCGACGCCGAACATCAACGCGAGCGCGACAAGCGCGGCGCGGTCCCATGCGAGCGGTCGGTAGAGCAGCACGAGCATGGCGCATTATCGCGCGGATGCCCGCGGCTGAAAAGTCAGACGCGCTGATAGCGGAAATACCAGACCTCATGGCCCTTGGTACGTGCCTTGCGTTCATAACGCGTCTCGGGCCAGCCGCCGGGGCGGACGAGGAAATCCTGCGGCTTTTCGGCGAGCCAGCGGAAATCACGGCGCTGGTTCATGATCATCATCGACCATTTGCAATAGGTCGGGTCGTCGGTGCCGAGGCGGAACTCGCCGCCGAGCTGGAGCTTCCTGGCGATCAGGTCGAGCGGGCCGTGATTGGCCATGCGGCGCTTGGCGTGACGCGCCTTGGGCCAGGGATCGGGGTGGAGCAGGTAGACGAAGCGCAAGGATTGGTCGGGGAGGCGTTCGAGCACGTCCAACGCGTCGCCATTGTGGAGGCGGACATTGGGAAGGTGCTTGTCGCGGACGTGGAGCAGCGCGCCAACGACGCCGTTGATGAAGGGCTCGCAGCCGATGAAGCCGTGATCGGGCAGCAGGTCGGCGCGGTAGGCGAGATGCTCGCCCGAACCGAAGCCGATTTCGAAATGGAGCGGGCGATCATCGCCGAACAGGCTTTCGGCGGTGACGGGGCCTTCGGCGGGCACGCTGATCTGGGGCAGTAGCTTGTCGAGCAGCTGCGCCTGCCCCTCGCGCAGCTTGTGGCCCTTGGCGCGGCCGTAGAGGCGGCGGATGGTCGCGGGATCGTTCATGGCGCGGCGAACTAGCGCAAGGGGCGCGTAAAGGCCAGTGCGTCAAAGCGACCCTAAAGGGCTTGTTGAATATCGATATATGCATTATCGTTTATCAATAAACATTGGAGTGTAGTTCGATGGCTCGAAATCATTCCACCGCGCTGCCCATCGCCTATGTCACGCTGCGCATCCTCATCCTGCTGAACTGGCTGGGCGGTGCCGCCGTCCTCGTGTTGCTCACTGCAACCATCGTAGCTGAGGAGTGGACGATGACCGCGCTCGGCATCTCTCCATCCTCCGGGATTCCCCAAATTCTCACGGGGCTGCGCATAGTTGCCGCGCTTGGCCTGGTTGCCGTCCCGCTCAACTATGCCGTTCTTCGGCGACTGCTCGCGATCGTCGAAACGGTGCGCAGGGGCGATCCGTTCGTTGCCGCCAATGCATATCGGCTGCACGCCATCGCTTGGGCACTGCTCGCGCTCCAGCTCCTCAGCCTTGTGATCGGCGGAATTGGGGAAGCGATATCGACCCCGACCCAGCCGGTTCACCTCGACGCGGGCTTTTCCGCCAGCGGCTGGCTGGCCGTCATCCTGAGCTTCGTTCTCGCCCGTATCTTTGCCGAAGGCACGTTGATGCGCGAAGACCTCAACGGGACCGTATAATGGCGATCGCCGTCAGGCTCGACGATCTGCTGTACGAGCGCCGGATGACTCTGACCGAACTTGCCGATCGGATCGGACTTACCCTCGCCAATCTGTCGATCCTCAAGACGGGCAAGGCGCGCGCGATCCGCTTCTCGACGCTTGAGGCGATCTGTGCCGCGCTGTCATGTCAGCCAGGGGACATTCTGGAGTTCCGGCCCGACACGGCGGCAACGGAGGAAACCGCCGCAAGCGGCGCAGAAGGCGCGCAATGAAGCGCGGCGGCAATCGACCTTGCGTCCCGCCGATCACCGCGGCGGCTTGCAGGGCTTGCCTTCATATTCGAAGCGGTGGAGCACATATTCGCGACCGTTCCAGCGCTGGACGGGGAAGCAGAAGCCGGGGCCGCCGATCATCAGATCGGGCCAGCCGCCAGCACCTTTGGTCTTCAGGAAATCCGGGATGCCTATCTCGCCCGCGACCAGCTTCCAGCTTCCGTTCGCCTGCTTGCTCACGAGCTGGAAGCCAGTGCCGGCCATGCCGTAGCAGAAGGTCCCACTGCCCGTGACTACGGCTTCGGGGCGGCCGTCGCCGTTGAGATCGGCATAGCGGTCGATCGTCGATGGCTGGGGTTGGGATCGTCGGAGCAGAGCAGCCACTGGTTGCCGCGCTGTACCGCGCCCGCCGCCTTGTAGATTGCGGCGCGCTCGGCGGCAGGGACGTTGGGAGTGCCGGTTTGCGCCGCTGCCACGACCGGAACGAGGACGAGCGCTGCAACAAGATATCTGGTCATAAGAAAAGGCTCGGGCGAGTCGTTACGCGCCCGAGCCTATCATTGCATCGATGCCGGGGGAGGGGCGTAGAAACCGCCTCCCGCGATGATCAGATCGCCTGCTTGAGCGCGTCGACCAGATCGGTTTTTTCCCAAGTGAAGAAATCGCCATCGGCCTTGCGGCCGAAATGGCCATAGGCGGCGGTGGGGCGGTAGATCGCCTTGTTGAGACCGAGATGCGTGCGGATGCCCTTGGGGGTCAGGCGCACGAGCTGCGGCAGGATTGCCTCAAGCTTCGCCTCGTCGACCTTGCCGGTGCCGTGCGTGTCGACATAGAGCGACAGCGGCTCGGCGATGCCGATCGCGTAGCTGAGCTGGATCGTGCACTTCTTCGCAAGACCCGCCGCGACGATGTTCTTGGCGAGGTAGCGCGAGACATAGGCGGCCGAGCGGTCGACCTTGGTCGGGTCCTTGCCCGAGAAGGCGCCGCCGCCATGCGGGGCTGCACCACCATAGGTGTCGACGATGATCTTGCGGCCGGTGATGCCCGCGTCGCCATCGGGGCCGCCGATTTCGAACAGGCCCGTCGGATTGACGAAAATCGCGGCATCGTCATTGGGCATCCAGCCTTGTGGCAGCACATCGTTCATCACGCTCTTGGCGTAATCGCGCAGCTTGCCCTGATCGGCGCCCTTGGTGTGCTGGGTCGAGACGACGAGCGCGGTCGCGCGGACGGGGCGGCCATTCTCGAATGCGAGCGTCACCTGGCTCTTGGCGTCGGGCTCGAGGAAATCGACGACCTTGTTGTGGCGGTCATGCGCCATTTGTTCGAGGATGCGGTGCGAGTAATAAAGCGTCGCGGGCATCAGCTCGGGGGTCTCGTCGCAGGCGAAACCGAACATGATGCCCTGATCGCCCGCGCCCTCGTCCTTGTTGCCGCTCTCATCGACGCCCATCGCGATGTGCGCCGACTGGCCGTGGAGGTGGCACGCGAAATCGGCATATTGCCAGTGGAAGCCGTGCTGCTCGTAACCGATCTTCTTCACGGTTTCGCGCACGGCCGCCTCGATCTCGGCCTGGGTCGGCGTCACGTCCTCACGGCAACGGACTTCGCCCGCGAGCACGATGCGGTTGGTGGTGACCAGCGTTTCGCAGGCGACGCGCGCTTCGGGGTCACGGCCGATGAAAAGGTCGACGACAGAGTCCGAGATCTGGTCCGCAACCTTGTCGGGATGGCCTTCGGAAACCGATTCGGACGTGAAGAGATAGTTGCTGCGCATTGCACTCGCCTTCGTGGATATAAGGAAAACTTTATGTGTGGTGCTGAGCTCCCTTTAGCGGGCGCGACGGCGCAAGGCAACGGCGAGGCCGACAAGAATCATTGCCAGCATGAAAGGCAGGATATTGCCGAAACGCGCGAAGAGTGTGGGTGCATGGGGGGCGGGGAGGCGCGCATCGATAAAGCCAGCGGTCTGGTGCGGCAGGCTTTTCAGCACACGCCCTTCGGCATCGACCACCGCTGATATGCCCGTGGGAGTCGAGCGGATGACGGGCAGTCCCTCCTCTATCGCGCGTAGCCGCGCCTGCGCCAGATGCTGCGGCGGGCCCCAGCTTCCGAACCAGGCGTCGTTGGAAGGATTGAAGATGAAATCGGGGCGGTTTTTCGCGTCGGCGACATGCCCCGAGAAGATGATCTCATAGCAGATCTGACCACCCACGCGGCCGAAACCGGGCAGGTCAAGGCTGACCGGTCCGGGGCCCGGCCAGAAATCGGTGTCGCCCGGCACGAGCCGCGAAAATCCCAGCGGGACGAGGATCGAGCGCATCGGCAGATATTCGCCGTAGGGAACAAGGTGTGCCTTGTCGTAGCGCGCGATCAGGCGCGCATCGGGCGTCAGCGCGAACAGGCTGTTGCGCGCGCCGATGACATTGCCCTCCCTGTCGCCGATCAGCGCGAGGCCTCCGGTGAGCAGCATGTCTCGCGGGCCGAGCAGGCTGGCGAGGCGCTCGCGCGCAAAAGGATCCTCCTCGAGGAAATCGGGGATCGCGGCCTCGGGCCAGAAGATCAGGCGCGGTTCCGGGCCCGGCCGCCCCGTCAGGCTTGCGAGCTTGTTGTAGTTGACGCCGTCGAACGCCTCGTTGTGCTTGTCCTGCTGGCCGATATTGGGCTGAACGACACGGATGCGCGGGCCGTCTGCATCGGTTGTGGTCGAGAAGGACTTGGGGAGCAGGCACAGAATGACGAGCGGCACGCCGATCACAAGCGCCGGCTTCCATTCCCGGCGCACAAAGAGCCAGAGCATTCCGCTGCCAAGCACCGCAAAACCCGACAATCCATAGGTTCCGATATAGCGCGCGAGATCGGGAAGCGACCCGATCGGGACCAGCGCGACCCCAAGCGGATTCCACGCAAAGCCCGTGAACATCGTTGCGCGGAGCCATTCAGTGACGATCCAGGCGGCGGCGAAGATCAGGACATAGGCGGTCCGATGACCGCGTCCCCAGCGCCAGGCAAGCCCCGCAGCCATGGCCGGCCAGACCGCGAGATACAGCGAGAGCAGGATCACCGCACCATAGCCGAACCAATGCGGCATTGCGTCCTGATAGGAGAAGGCGTGCGCGATCCAGTTGAGCCCGAGGCTGAAATGCGCGACGCCGAACAGCCAGCCGATGAGCAGTGCGCGCTTCATGTCGGGCGCGCGGCGTATGAGATGGAGCAGCAGCGCAAACGCCGCGAGCGTCACCGGCCAGAGATTGAGGGGCGCAAAGCCCGTGTCGGAGGCAAGCCCCGCTAAAATGGCGAGAATCAGCGGGTGGGGCATCACGTCGTGAGCTATCGCCCGCAACTCGCTTGTTTTCAAGCGCGCTCGCGCGTGGCAAGCATGGGGAACATGTATCGAGCGTTGGGGAATTTCTGTGCCGCTATCGTTTCTGGCAGCCTTGGTGCTGCTCAATGTTTCCGGGAACGCACAGGAAGGCGTCGTCGAAACGCCGGCGCCGCTGCCGAGCGCGGTGCGCTGCGCTGCGCTGTTCAGCCTGACCCACGAAACGCTGAGCGGGAAGAGCGGCGATCCCGCGATGACCGCGGGCTTCGCCGAGGATGCCGCGGCGCTCAGGCGCATCGTGATCGCCGGCGAAGCTCCGGCGCCCGATGCCGAAGCGCGCGCCGACGCGGCGATCGCGATCGAGAAAAAGGCGCTGGTCGCAGAGCAAGCGAAGCGAACGGCGCGCGGCGACGAGACGACCGAGGATCTGAACCCCTGCTACCGCGTCAAGGCCCTGGGTCCGCGCGGTGAATAGCCTTTTGATCGCCGGGCTCGTCGCGACGGCGGGCGCGCCGCAGACCCCGCTCAATGTTGATCAACAACGCCAGATCGGCTGCGTCGCAACACTGGCGATCGTTGCTTCGGAACAGACGCGCGGTCGCGCCAGTGAATGGCCCGCGCTGCAGGCCCGCGGCGCGCGCTTCGCGCAGGTGGTGGGTGAGCGCGTGATGAAAGAAGCGGGCTGGACCAAGGAACAGGTCCGTGACGCGATTCTGGCATCGGTCGCCGCGCGTCAGGCGCAGACGAAGGGCGCGTCCGCGGATCTTCCCGACAATGAAGTCCGGGACTGCATCGCGATGATGGACGCACAGGCGCCCGCACCGCCGCCGCCGACATTGCCGCAATGCGCGGCGATGGTGACCGCCGCCTATGAAGAGGTCCGCGCGCGTGACGGTCAGACTGCCGGCGCGAAGGACCTGAAGACGATCGCTTCGGTGCTCCACTACCGCGCGCGTGAGGCGTTGCGCGCCAAGGGCATGAGCGGGAGCGAAGTCGATCGGGAAATGGCCCAAACGCGTGAAGCGATCGCCGCGGAGGCAAAACGGCGTGTCGCCGACGATGTTTCGGCGGGCCTTGACTATAGTCCCTGCCTGGAGATGGCGCGGCCGTGACGGGCGGGGGCGGATGCGGCGGCCGCTGAACTTCACGCTGGGATCCATCGCGCTGTTGCTCGGCATTGTCGGGGCGTTCGTGCCGCTGTTGCCGACGACCATTTTCCTCATCATCGCCGCGTTCTTCTTCGGCCGGTCATCCGAACGGATGGAGCGGTGGTTGCTAGGCCACCCGCGTTTCGGCCCGACGATCGTCGCCTGGCGGCGCGATCGTGCCATCAGCCCGGCATCGAAGCTGATGGCGTGTTCGGGCATGGCGTTCGGCTTTGTCATGCTGCATTTCGTGACGCGCGCCAGCGCCATCGTCGAGGCGGGCGCAGCGCTGTTCCTGCTGGCCTGCGCGGCCTATGTCGTCACGCGGCCCCACCCCGAGCAGGGCTCGATAACCGACGATTAGGTCGTGGGCCAAAGCCAGTGGGTGTTTTCGCCGGAACGACATGCGCGCATCGCTCTGATATCATGGCGCATCTGCCGGGAGGACCGCGATGCTCAACCCGAACGCGATCATTTCAACCCATGTGCGTCTGGTGCCACCGCTCGATCGTCCGGTGGCGGAAGCGTTGCGGGCGGAGGGGGGCCTTTCTGTCGAACTCGACGAGGGCCGCCGCGTGCGATTCGATCCGGCCGACCCAAGATCGCCCGGCTTTGCACAGGTGCTGGATGGGCTCTCCGAACTCAAAAGGCCAGTTTATCTTGAGGTAGATCCGGCTACGGACGCGATCGAGCGGCTGCTCATCCCGCATGTTACGCGGATCGTAGACGTCGGGACGAGCGAGGGGGGACTTTCGGTCGAGCTCGAATATTCGCATGCGCGGCATGAGCTGAAGCGCGACAATCCCGATTTCGCCGAACTGGCCGACCGGGCGCGCGCCGCGCTGGAGCGCGGCCAGACGGTGATTCTGACCGAGGACGATGCTCACGACATCATCGACATACGCGGCTACACGCCAGGTCCCGACGACGCGCCGTTGCCGCCCTGGCCAAGGGAGAGGCTTCCGCTCGAGTTCCCTTGGTGGAAGCGACTGCTCGACTGGATCTGGCGCTGGCCGATCTGGCCCTGGTGGTGGTTTCGCTGCGTCTCGAAAGGGACCGCGCAGCAGATCTTCGACGCGATGGGCGCGACAACCTGCCCGCCGCTCACCGTGCCCGCGCCGTGCATCCCCTTTCTCTATCCCGATGACGGTTGCTGGGGCCGCGCGCATGAGATGTGCCGGCTGATGATCAACATGGGACGAAAGCCGCGCAAGGTGTGGATTCAGGGAAGCCTGCATGTCAGCACCAAAAACAATCCCAATTGCGCCGTGAATTGGGGCTGGCACGTAGCGCCCACGCTGTGCGTGCGAAGGGGCTGGTTCCGGAGGCAGCAGATGGTGATCGATCCCTCGCTGTTCACCACGCCGGTTTCGCAGGCAACCTGGAAGGGGGTTCAGGGTGATCCCAATGCGACGCTTACGCCCAGCGACGCCTCGATCTTCTATCTCTGGTGGAACGAAACCGATCCGACCTATGTCAAGACCAACGCGGTGCTCGCGACCTATCGACTCCAGCTCCAGAACCGCGCGATCCAGTTCGGCGCGCCGCCCTATGCCTATTGCCCCTGAGGCGGCCGCTCATCACCGCGCTGATGCCGGAGTCGCGGCCTGCGGCGCGCTGACGCGCCAGATCACGTTGCCGACATCGTCGGCCACGAGCAGCCCACCCATTTTGTCCTTGATCACGCCGACCGGGCGGCCCTGCGCCTCGCCCTTCGCGTTGAGGAAGCCGGTCAGGAAGTCCTGCGGTTTGGCGTTGGCGACGGGATAGCCATTGGGTCCGAAGGGGACGTAGACAACCTTGTAGCCCGATACGGGTTCGCGGTTCCACGAGCCGTGCAGGCCCACGAATGCGCCACTGGCATAGGCGGTGCCGAGATTGGCGCCATCGGTGAAGGTGAGGCCAAGGGCTGCGACATGCGGACCGAGCGCAAAGTCGGGGCGCTTCACATATTCGAGCCTGTCGGGGCGGCGCGGCTCTACCCGGATGTCCTCGTACCCGCCCCAATAGCTGTTGGGCCAGCCATAGTCGGCGCCGAATTCGACGCAGGTCATATAATCGGGCACGAGATCGCCGCCGAGCATGTCGCGCTCGTTGACCGTGGTCCACAGGCAGCCGGTCGTCGGTTCGTAGGCAAGGCCGTTCGGGTTCCGAAGGCCCGTCGCAAAGACGCGCGAATCGCCCGTGGCGATGTCGATCTCGTGGATCGCGGCGCGGTTGATCTCCTTGTCCATGCCGCGTTCGCCGATGTTGCTTGCCGAACCCACGGTGACGAAAAGCTTCTTGCCGTCGGGGCTGGGGATCAGGTTGCGCGTCCAGTGATTATAGCCGCCGGGGAGGTTGGTCAGCTTTCGCCCCTTGGCGGTGATCTTCGTGTCGCCCGTTTTGTAGGGAAAGGCCAGGATCGCGTCGGTATTGGCGACGTAGAGCGTATCGCCGATCAGCGTCATTCCGAAGGGCGAGTTCAGCCCTTCGAGCAAGGCAGAGCGTTGGTCCGCGATGCCGTCGCCATTGCTGTCGCGAAGCAGCGTGATCCGGTTGGCCGAGGTCGAGCCCGCTCCCGCGCGACCCATCAGCAGGTTCATCACGCGGTCCTTGAGCCCCTCCACCACGCGCGGCGGCGAATTGGTCTCGGCGACGAGCACATCGCCATTCGGAAGCAGATACATCCAGCGGGGATGGTCGAGCTTGTCGGCAAAAGCCGCGACCCGGAGCCCCTGGGGCGCGGTGGGCGCCGCACCACCCGGCCAGCCGACAGGCTTGGCGATGTTGATGAGCGGGAAAGTCTCGCGATTGGGCGCCGAAATCACGGGCTTCGCGCCCGTTACCGCATCGGCGGCGAGCTTCGCCGGCTCGCCTTTGCCGACATAATAGATGGTGCCCGCGAACACTGCGAGCAGCGCCAGGATGATGAGGACAATGACCGATTTTTTCATGAGGGGGGACAATATGCCTGAGCGTGCGCCGGTCAAGGGAAACCGGCGCACGCTTCAGGCTCGCCCGCTGCCGGTCTTGGGAGGGGGCACCGGCGGCAGCGAATCGACACAGGCGGGAGCTAATTCGCCAGTGCCGTGGTCCGCTCATCTTCGGGGGCGGAGATGGCGGAATTGAGTGTCGTCTTTGCTTGCTCCCAGATCTTGCGTACAGCCGCACCATAATCGGAGTGAAGCTGCCCGAACAATGCGATTTGTCGTCCCCCGATAAAATCAGGCGTGCCTGTCGTTGGCACAGTCATAGCGGGACCAGCGCGGGCCGTCATCATTGGTCGTTTCTGATCGGCCATTTTCGCTTTCCTCCGCGGAGAGGATATTGCGCCGGTTCGCGTCAAGGATGAAACGCATTAAACTTGTCAGATTGATCGAGTGAGTGACTAATCGGTAGGCTGCGTGTCACAAAGGGAGTAGGGGCGTACGCAAAGGGACGAGGCGGTGTTTTTCACCTCGCTTACAGGACGGCCGGCCGAAAACCGCCCGCGCTAGACCTCTTCCTCGATCGCCGCTTGGGGCGGATGCAGGCGGATCCGCGTGGCGCGGCGGGAATCACCCTCGGTGATCTCCAGCTTCCACCCGCTTTCATGTTCGACGACCTCGCCGGGCTGCGGTACATGGCCCGCGAGCACGAAGGCGAGCCCGCCAAGGGTGTCGACGTCTTCGTCGATCTCGGCGAGACGCGGGTCGATGATTTCGCCGACATCCTCCAGCTCGGCGCGCGCATCGGCGTCCCAGCAGCCATGGTCGATCGCGACGAGCAACTCTTCGGGCTCGTCGTCGTGCTCGTCCTCGATTTCGCCGACAATCTCCTCGACCAGATCCTCTATGGTGACGAGGCCCTCGGTGCCCGAATATTCGTCGAGCACGATCGCAAGATGCGTACGCGTCGCGCGCATCTCGGCAAGCAGATCGAGTACGCCCATTGTCTCGGGCACATAGCGCGGCTGGCGGATGAGTTCGGTGATGCTCGCTGGTTCGGGTCGACCCTCGGCGCGGATCGCGAAGGCGTCGCGGACATGGATCATGCCGATTATTGTGTCGAGATCGTCGCGGTAGACCGGCAGGCGGCTGTGTCCGCTCTCGACGAAGAGCGCAGAGAGTTCGCCGAAGCTCGCGGTCTCGGAAATTGCGACGATGTCGGCGCGCGGCACCGAGACGTCTCCTGCGGTGCGCTCGCCGAAATGGAGCAGGTTGCGGAGCATCTGGCGCTCGATCCGCGAGAGGTCGCCATTGGGCGGCCGGTCGGCGTCCTCCTCGTGCTCCTCGATCGCTTCCTCGATCTGGTCGCGCAGCGTCGGCTCGCTCTCGTCGCCGAAGATGAGGCTGCGCAAACCGCGCCACAATCGGCCGCTACTGTCTCCGCTACTGGAATCGTCTGGCATGGTCCTGGTGATCAGCCCCTGTTGTCGTCATATGGATTGGCCAGACCCAGCGATGCCAGCGCGCGCGTCTCGAGCGCTTCCATCGCCTCCGCCTCGGCGTCCTCCAGATGGTCATAGCCTAGCAAATGGAAAGTGCCATGAACAATCAGATGCGTTGCATGATCCGCAACGCTGATGCCCTTGTCGGCCGCCTCGTGCCGGCAGACGCCGCGCGCGAGTACGATGTCGCCCAGCAGCACCTCGCCGTCATCGGTATTGGCGAGCCCGTCGAGCAGGTCCGCCTGTACCATCGGGAAGCTCAGCACATTGGTGGGCTTGTCCTTGCCGCGATACTGGCGGTTGAGCGTCTGCACCTCATCGTCATCGGTAAGCCGGATGGAGACCTCGATCGCGAGGTTGCGCGCGATCCATTCGCCATAGGGGCTGATCTGGAGCGCGGCGGTCACCGCGCGCGCCGCGAGTGCTTCCCAGTCCTCGATCTTGCCCCAGCCGGGTCCGGCCTGGACGGCTACGTCAAGCACTACGCCCCTCATAGGCTTCGACGATCCGACCGACGATCGGGTGACGTACGACGTCTGAGACCCCAAAGGGCACGACGTTGATCCCACCCACGCCGGTCAGCTTGGAAACCGCATCGGCGAGACCCGATTTGGTCGGATCGGGCAGGTCGACCTGATTGGGGTCGCCGCAGATGACCATGCGGCTGCCTTCGCCGAAGCGGGTGAGGAACATCTTCATCTGGAGCGGTGTGGTGTTCTGCGCCTCGTCAAGGATGATGAAGGCGTTGGCGAGCGTGCGGCCGCGCATGAAGGCGATCGGGGCGATCTCGATTTCGCCGCTGGCGATGCGGCGCTCGACCTGCTCGGCGGGGAGACAGTCGTGCAGCGCGTCGTAGAGCGGGCGGAGATAGGGATCGACCTTCTCCTTCATGTCGCCCGGCAGGAAGCCGAGCTTTTCGCCCGCCTCGACCGCGGGACGCGACAGGATGAGCCGGTCGACCGAGCCGGTGATGAGCTGGCTGACCGCCTGCGCGACCGCGAGATAGGTCTTGCCCGTGCCTGCGGGGCCAAGCGCGAAGATGATCTCGTCGCGCGCCAGCGACTGCATATAGGTGATCTGCCCGGCCGAGCGCGGGACGATCGTCTTCTTGCGCGTGCGGATCATGACTTCGGGCGGTTGCGATACGTCGGCGCGGATGATGCCGTCGAGCGTGGGCTCGGCAGACATCGCGATCACGGCTTCGACCGCGCCGGTGTCGAGATCCTGGCCGCGGACGATGCGGTTGTAGAGGCCGCTCAGAACGTCACGCGCCCGCGCCGCGGCTTCGGCCTCGCCCTCGATCTGGATCTTGTTGCCGCGCGCCGAGATATAGACGCCCAGCCGGTTTTCGATCGCCACGAGATTCTGGTCGTATTCGCCGAAGAGGCGGCCGAGCAGTTGCGGCTTGTCGAAAAGGATTTCGAGGCGGGCCTTTTGCCCGGGTTGCGCCTGTTCGGCCTTGCGCGACATCAGGCAGCCACCTTTTCCAGCATTGCGCCTCCAAGACTATTGGGTCCCGCCGAGACGATCTCGACGTCGAGAAGATCGCCGATCGCCGCACCTTCGGCGATGACGTGGATGGATTGCAGCCAGGGCGATTTGCCGATGAGCTGGCCGGGGAGCTTGCCGCTGCGTTCGAGCAGCACCTGCGTGCGGCGTCCGAGCGTCGCGCGATTGAAGGCGTGTTGCTGTTCGTTGAGCAGGCCCTGGAGTGCCTTGAGGCGGTCGTCCATCAGTTCGGGCGAAATCTGGTGGTCCATATCGGCCGCGGGCGTTCCGGGGCGCGGCGAATATTTGAACGAATAGGCCATGGCGTAATCGACATCGCGGACGATCTGGAGCGTGGCTTCGAAATCCGCGTCACTTTCGCCGGGGAATCCGACGATGAAGTCGCCCGACACCGCGATATCGGGACGGACCGCACGCACGCGCTCGATGATTTTCAGATAGCTGGCGGTGGTGTGGCTGCGGTTCATCGCCTTGAGGACGGGATCGCTGCCCGACTGCACGGGCAGGTGCAGGAAAGGCATGAGCTTTTCGACATCGCCATGCGCCTGAACAAGGCCTTCGGTCATGTCATTGGGGTGGCTGGTCGTGTAGCGAATGCGTTCCACGCCCGGCATGCGGTCAAGCTCGCGGATAAGACCATCGAGGCCCTGTTCGTGGCCCGCTTCATCTTCACCCGTCCACGCATTGACGTTCTGGCCAAGCAGCGTGATTTCCTTCGCGCCACCGTCGATCAGCGCCTTCGCCTCGTCGACGATCGCCGACCACGGCCGCGATACCTCGGCGCCGCGGGTATAGGGGACGACGCAATAGGTGCAGAATTTGTCGCAGCCTTCCTGCACCGTCAGAAAGGCGCTCGGCCGCTGCTGGCGCGCGCGGCCGGGCAGCGCGTCGAACTTGGAGATGAGCGGCATGTCGGTGTCGAGCGCGCTTTCGCCGCGCGCGGCCTTCGCCACGAGTTCGGGGAGGCGGTGATAGGCCTGCGGCCCGACGACGATGTCCACATTGCGCGCGCGGCGCGTGATTTCGGCGCCTTCGGCCTGCGCTACGCAACCCGCGACCGCGATCATTGGCCGGGTGCCGTCTTCGCGTTTGGAAAGGCGGCCGATATCCGAATAGATCCGGTCCACCGCCTTTTCGCGGATATGGCAGGTGTTGAGGACGACGATATCGGCGTCCTCGCCATCGGGAGCGGGGGTCATGCCTTCGGCGGAGAGCATTTCGGCCATGCGGTCGCCGTCATAGACGTTCATCTGGCAACCGAAGGATTTGACCTGGTACGTGCGGGGATTGGAGCGAGTCATCTGCCCTGCGCTATAAGCCAAGCCGGTGCTCGCGGGAAGCCGAGTCCAACTGGCTTGCGATCTGCGACTGCGCCATCAGTGCGATCGCCTTGCGGTCGGCGAGTACATCCTGCGGCAATGGCTCGAGAAAATGGATGGTGAGCGGGATCGTGCCCTTGCGCTTGAGGATGCGCAGGGCGTTGGCGCCCGCGGGCTCCGCGTCGGTCCAAGCAATCTCGTCGGCGGCGTCGCCATAGTCGAGCGCCACGGGCTGCACGCGGACACCTTCGGGCGGGGGCGCGACGGCGGCGAAGAGCGAGGCGCGAAAGGGCAGCAAGGCGATGCCGTCGCCGGTGGTGCCTTCGGGAAAGAGTGTGACCGGCTTGCGGCGCAACAGCGCGTCGCGCAGCGCATTCGCCTGGCCCTTCACGGCCCTGCGGTCATCGCGCTCGACATAGACCGTGTGGTTCAACCCGGCGAGCCAGCCGATGATTCCCCAGCGTCCGACCTCGGCCTTTGCCACGAAGGCAGTGCGCGCAGCGCCGCCCAGCGCCAGGATGTCCAGCCAGCTCAAATGGTTCGCTGCCAGCAGGACATTGTGCCGTATTGGTTTGCCGCTGACGGATACGCGAACCCCCGCTGCGCTCGCGCAAAGTCCCAGGAACAGTGGCGGCCATGGCGACCGCACGCGAACCAGCCGCCAGAGGCCGTGGGGAATGATGCAGAGGAGGAGCGCGCCGACCATGCCCGCAATGCGCAGCGCCGCGCGTGGCGTCAACCGTTCAGCTCTTGCGATCGAGCGCGACGCCATAGAGTTCCATACGGTGATCGACGAGGCGGAAGCCCAGCTTTTCCGCGATCTGCTTCTGAAGCGCTTCGAGTTCGGGATCGACGAACTCGATCACATTACCCGTCTCTACGTCGATCAGATGGTCATGGTGCGATTCCGGCGCGGCCTCATAGCGCGCGCGGCCATCGCCGAAATCATGGCGTTCGAGGATTCCAGCCTCTTCGAACAGACGGACGGTGCGATAGACGGTGGCAATCGAGATGCCGGGATCGATCGCCGACGCGCGCTCATGGAGCTTTTCGACATCGGGATGATCCTCGGCCTCGGAGAGCACGCGCGCGATCACGCGGCGCTGCTCGGTGATGCGCAGGCCGCGTTCGTGGCACAATGCTTCGACGTCGATCTTGCGGCTCATGATGTTCGTGCTTTCACCCGAAAATTAATAATATGGCGAGAGCCTAGCCGCTTTTGAAGATTGGCGAAAGCCGTGGCGGCACGTTTCCCAGCCGTGCCGCCTGCGCCTTCGCGCCGGGGGTCAGCGCTTGCGGCGCTTGGTGCCGAGCCCGATCTTCTTGGCCAGGCTGCGACGTTGTTCGGCATAGTTGGGCGCCACCATCGGATAGTCCGCGGGCAGGTTCCATTTGGTGCGATATTGCTCGGGCGTCATCTGATAATGCGTCATCAGGTGGCGCTTGAGCATCTTCAGCTTCTTGCCGTCTTCAAGGCACACAATATAGTCAGGCTTGACGGAAGCGCGGATCGAAACAGCAGGTTCCTGCTTTACTTCCGGCACTGCTTCCACGCTGCCCAGGCCGGCGAGCGCGCCGTGCACATTCTGAATAAGCAATGGAAGATCCGAAACCGCGACGCTATTATTGCTGACATGCGCTGCGACAATGTCGGCGGTAAGCGTGATCAGGGTTTCGGACAGTTCGTTCTGGTTGTCCATTTTGTTCTCTCTGTGACCCGGGTAGGATGTGCGAGTTGCACTTGCCTATCCAATATGGCGCGAGAACCAGCACTTTGCAATCAAAGGTTTGTTAATTTTCGCTGTTTTTCAGCGTCAAACTGTAACTATGTGCATCGTACAATTTACCATCCGCGCCGCGATAGTAATTGCATCGTTCACCGACCTTGGAAAAATTGAAAGCCGTATAGAGCGCGATTGCAGGATTGTGTGCGCGTACTTCGAGAAACACGCGGTTGACAGATCTCTGGCGGCAGCCGTCAAGCACTGCGTCAAGCAGCGTTGCACCGACGCCGTGACGCCGAGCCTCGGGATGGACCGCGATCAGCAGCAATTCCGCCTCGTCGAGCACCGCGCGCGTGAGCGCGAAGCCCGCGGGGCGACCGTCAAGTTCCGCGACCAGCAACCATATGCCGGGGCCGCCGATGACGGCGGCGCACTGCGCGGCGTTCCATGCCTCTCCATAGACGGGGTCGAACGCGGCGCGCATGATTTCCATGACGGGAACCAGCGCGGTTGCATCCGCGCCGAAAACGGTGACCGCGTGGTCGGCCGCCGTGCTCATGGCATCGGCTTTGCGTCGGGCGCTCGCCCGTAGATCGGAGTGGGTGGAAGAGTACGAAGCGCAGCGGGGATCGCTATGGCGGCGCTGGCGCGCGCATCAGCCTCGCGCGCTTCGCCAAGCCCGCGCACATCGATCAGCAACGCCGCGGCATTGCCGATCACCAGCCGATCGGCAAAGCGTGCGGCGGCGGCCGCCGGGACGAGTGAAGCCAGATCGGATGCCGGTCGCATGGGCGCCCTCTCGAACCGCTGAACGAAAAGCTGACCATGCCCCCCGTTTATCGCGACTGCAAGCGTCGGCTCAGCACCCCAGTCCGCGCCGGCTGCGATAAGTGCAAGCGAGGAGAAACCGTGCACCGGAACCTTCCAGCCAAGGCCCAGTCCGCGTGCGGCCGCAATGCCGACTCGCACCCCGGTGAAGCTGCCCGGGCCGCAATCAACGAGAATTTCGTCGGCGCGTCCTTTGCCGGGCAGCGCACCGATCATCGGAATCAGCCATTCGGCATGGCCGCGGCCGACCTCTTCATGCGTCGCCGCGATGAGCACGCCATCCTCGAACAGCGCCACCGAACAGGCGGCCGTTGCGGTTTCGATGACGAGCTGGCGCAAGGTTTCAGGCTATGCTGTTGAACTTGTCGAAAGCGGGCCGCGGACTGCGATCGAAGATCGTCGCGGGATCGCCATAACCCAGCGTCGAGATGAAGTTCGACTTGATGTGGGGGGTATCTCCGAAGAACGCCTTGTCGACCGCCGCATTGTCGAAGCCCGACATCGGGCCGGCGTCGAGGCCCAGCGCGCGCGCCGCGATGATGAAATAGGCGCCCTGAAGCGAGCTGTTGCGAAAGGCATTGGCCTGACGCAGCTCGAGATTGCCCGCGAACCAGCTCTTCGCGTCGGTGTGCGGGAAAAGTTCTGGCAGATATTCGTGGAAATTCTCGTCATAGCCGATGATGACCGCGACCGGCGCCTTTTCGAGCTTGTGCCGATTGCCTTCCGATGCCAGCGCGGCCAGCTTGTTCCTCGCCTCCTGACTGACACACCAGATGAGGCGTGCGGGCAATTGGTTCGCTGAGGTCGGACCCATCTTCATCAGATCCCAGATCTGGTGAAGCTGGTCTTCGGTCACCGGCTTGTCGAGATAGCCATTATAGGTGCGCGCGGTGCGAAAGATCGTGTCGAGCCCTTCGGGCGAAAGCGGTTGGCCCATCTGTGTATTCCCCTTTTACTGGCAGGATGGCGTCAGACCGCGCGAACCTCGGTCACTTCGGGCACATAATGCTTGAGCAGCGATTCGATGCCGTGTTTGAGCGTCGCCGTCGAGGACGGACAGCCCGCGCAGGCGCCGTGCATGCGCAGATAGACGGTGCCCTTGTCGAAGCCACGATAGACGATGTCGCCGCCGTCATTGGCGACCGCGGGGCGCACGCGTGTGTCGATCAGTTCGCGGATCTGGGCCACGATATCAGCATCTGCAGGATCGTCGGTGAATTCCTCCTCTGCGGGCACGCTGATCCCGCCGGCGCTGCCCGGACGGAAGAGCGGCATTTCGGCGGTGAAGTGATCGAGCAGGACCGAAAGCACCTGCGGCTTGAGATCCGACCAGGCAACGCCGGGCGCCGCTGTGACCGAAATGAAATCGCCGCCGAAGAACACGCCCTCGACATCGCCCAGTGCGAACAGCGCCTCGGCGAGCGGCGAGATCTCTGCCTCTTCGGGATTGGCGAAATCGCGCGTGCCCGCATCCATCACGCGGCGTCCGGGCAGGAACTTGAGCGTCGTCGGATTGGGCGTGGTTTCTGTCTCGATCAGCATGGTGCGCATTTGGGGGCAAAGCCGTCCCGGATCAAGCCCGCGCCACGTGTTTAGCGTGTTTCCCGACTGAGCCTTGACATCAGAATCGCCGCACGTTTCGCCTGACGCGAAAAGCTGTCGAGGTCCACCGCCTCGCCGGGCGCATGATCGCCCGTGCTCGACGGCCCAAGGCCGACGAGCCCGTCGACGTCCTTCGCCACAAAGGCGATATCCCCCGCGCCGCGCCGCAAGGGATCCAGCGCGGGCATTTGGGGGAGGGCGAGGTCGCGGTTGACGGCGTTCAACCGGTCGAGCAGCGCGCGATTGCCCGGTGTCGGCGCCATGGCGGGATAGGTGTGCTTGCTGAACTCGATCTCGGCGGCCGCGCCGGGCGAGGGCCGAGCAATGATCTCTTGCATCCGCGCGCGGACGCGCTCGGTCTGCTCGTCGCTGAGCGTCCTTATGTCGCCGCGCGCGATGGCGATTTCCGGGATGATGTTGGTCTTGCCCGTGCTCGCGGCGACCGTGCCGCCTTCGGCCACTTCGGCGGTCGCACCTCCCGCGATCAGGCCGACATTGAAGGTGAGATTGGGCTCAGGAAGCTCGGTGCGGAAGGAGGAGATGATTTTGGCCAGCGCATAGATCGCTCCATCGCCCACCGTTTTGCTAAAGATGCCGCTGGAGTGACCGCCCGAGGCCGTCACCGTCACCGTCCAGCCCGAGCTGCTGCGACGCGCGATCGAGCCCATGTCGCGGCCATCCTGGATGACCAGCCCCTCGAAATCGAGTGCGACGTCTGCGCGCTTGCCCGCGGCGATCAGATCCGCGCGCGAGATCTCGACGGGATCGCCCGCTTCCTCCTCGTCGCCGGTCAGCACGATCTCGATATCGGCGTCCTTGAGCGTGCCCGCGGCGTGCATCGCGCGTAGCGCCATCAGCATGACGACTATGCCACCCTTATCGTCGCCAGCGCCCGGACCGATTCCCTTCGACCCCTGACGCTCGAAGCGCTGGAAGGGGGAGTTTTTTTCGAACACCGTGTCGAGATGGCCGATGAGCAGCAGGCGCTTGCCGCGGTTATTGCCCTTGTGGACCGCGATCAGATGCCCCGCGCGCCCGGTCGCGCCCATCGGCACCCAGCGCACGGCGAAGCCCAGCGGTTCGAGCTCGGCGCGCATCATCTCGCCGACCTTCGTCACGCCTTCGAGATTGAGCGTGCCTGAGTTCTGGTTGACCAGCTTCTCGAGCAACGCGACCGGGCGCTCCTGGTCGGCCTCGACCGCGGTTGCCATCTTGCGCTCGACCGGAGCAAGCTGGGCGTGAAGCGGCGAAGCGGCAAGCAGCAACGGCAGGGCAAGCGCGAAGCGCTTGATCACGAAACGGTTTTCTCGGGCGGTTTGCATGGTGCTTTGTGCTGCAGAGATCGGCCACGATCAAGCGCCGCACACCCGACGCCTTGCTTTTGCCACGATTTACAGCCATATGGCCGCCAGCGCATCAGGCCGGTGGACCGGCCGTGACCATATTCGGCAGCGTGAACGCCCGGAAATCCGGGACCGGCCGAAGAGATGCGCTTTGCTTTTGCAAGGCTTCCCATTTCACGCGGGTCGTCAACGAACCCCGCGTTTCGCGCCCGCACGTCCCGTGCGCGGCCGCGCTTCGCATGACATGTGAGTATTAAATGACAAGATTTACCGACCTTGGCCTGGCCGAGCCGATCATCAAGGCGCTCGCCGCCAAGGGCTACGACAAGCCGACCCCCATCCAGGTACAGTCGATACCACCGCTGCTCGAGGGCCGCGATCTGTGCGGTATCGCGCAGACCGGAACGGGCAAGACCGCGGCCTTCGCGCTGCCCTCGCTCGACTATTTCGCGCGTAACCCCAAGCCGCGCCCGCTCGGGAGCTGCCGGATGCTGGTGCTTTCACCGACGCGCGAGCTGGCGAGCCAGATCGCCACGTCCTTCCGCGACTATGGCCACAACCTGCGTCTCTCGGTCGAAGTCGTGTTCGGCGGCGTGCCGATTGGCCGGCAGATCAGCAAGCTCAAGGCGGGCGCCGACATCGTCGTCGCGACGCCGGGCCGCCTGCTCGACCTGATCGACCAGCGCGCCTTCCACCTGCGCGACGTCGAGATCTTCGTGCTCGACGAGGCCGACCAGATGATGGACCTGGGCTTCATCGTGCCGCTGAAGCGCATCGACAAGCTGCTGCCGACCAAGCGTCAGAGCCTGTTCTTCTCGGCGACCATGCCCAAGGCGATCGCCGAGCTGGGTGACCGTTTTCTGACCGATCCGATCAAGGTGTCGGTCGCGCCGCAGTCGACCACGGCGGAGCGCGTGCGCCAGTACGTCTCCTTCGTGAACCAGAAGGAGAAGCAGGCGTTGCTGACGCTGACGCTCAAGGCCGAGCCGATCGAGCGCGCGCTCGTCTTCACGCGCACCAAGCACGGCGCTGACCGCGTGGTGAAGCACCTTGTAGCCGCGGGCGTCGGCGCGCTCGCGATCCACGGCAACAAGTCGCAGCCGCAGCGCACCGCCGCGCTCCAGGCATTCCGCAACGGCGAGATCAAGATCCTCGTCGCGACCGATATCGCGGCGCGTGGCATCGACGTTCCGGGGGTGAGCCATGTGTTCAACTTCGAAATGCCCAACGTCCCCGAGCAGTATGTCCACCGTATCGGCCGCACCGCGCGCGCCGGAGCGGAGGGTGTCTCGATCAGCTTCGTCGATGGCGAGGAGAAGCAGTGGCTCAAGCAGATCGAGCGTCTGACGCGCGTCAAGCTCGACACCGTGCCGCTGCCCGAGGATTTCCTCGCGCAGGCCGCCAAGCTGCCCCAGCCTCCGCGCAGTGCGCCGTCCGCGGCGCAGCCGGGCAAGCGGCGCCATGACGATCGTGGCGGCGAGGCCCGCACGCAGCAGCCCGCTGGCGACAAGACCAAGCGGCCCTTTCACCGTCGCCGCAAGGGTGCCCCAGGGGCGCACAAGGGCGCGGTAAAGCGCTTCGGCAGCCGCTGATATTGAGAGGCTCCTTCCTTCGGGGAGGGGCCTTTCGTCATTTGCGGGGCGCTGTTCGCCGAATCCGTATTGGATTTGTTCAGCTACGCCCGATATTCTGCGGGCCATGAAGTCCCGCACCTCGCGCATCGCGCGCTTCACCCTTCTTCCCCTTGCCGCGACAATCGGATTTGCCTCGGTTCCGCTCGTCGCGCAGCAGGCGCCAGCGCCTGCTCCACAAGCAGCCGCGAAACAGGCGGAGGTGCCGTGGCTTTACGTCAACAGTGACGTCCCGCAGGAAAAGGCATGGTTGTTCGGCACGCTCGACAACGGTTTGCGCTATGCCATCCGGCGTAACGGCGTGCCGCCCGGGCAGGTTTCGATCCGCGTCCGCATCGACGCCGGCTCGCTGATGGAGGAGGACAAGGAGCAGGGCTTCGCGCACTTCCTCGAGCACCTGTCCTTCCGCGGCTCCAAATTCGTGCCCGAGGGTGAATCCAAGCGGATCTGGCAACGGCTGGGCGCAACTTTCGGCAGCGACAGCAACGCGTCGACGACACCGACCGAGACGGTCTACAAGCTCGACCTGCCCAATGCGCGTCCCGAAGGGCTCGACGAGAGCATCAAGATCCTTGCGGGCATGATGGAGGCGCCCAACATCGGCGACACCACCGTCAATGCCGAGCGCGCGGTGGTGATGGCCGAACAGCGCGAACAATTCGGTCCCGCGGTGCGCATGGGCGATGCGACGCGGCAGCACTTCTTCGCGGGGCAAAGGCTCGCCAACCGCTCGACGATCGGCACCTCCCAGACCCTCTCCAGCGCGACCGCCGAGGGACTGAAGGCATTCCACGATCGCTGGTACCGCCCCGAGCGGGCGGTGGTGGTGATCGCGGGCGATGCCGATCCGGCTGCGATGGAAGCGCTGGTGAAAAAGCATTTTTCTGCCTGGCGCGGGGCGGGGCCCAAGCCCGCCGAGCCCGATTTCGGCAAGCCCGACCCCAATGCCAAGACCGTGACCGCGCTCGTCGAGCCCAGCTTTCCGACGATCGTCCAACTGGGGGTGATGCGTCCCTGGGCGCAGGTCAACGACACCGTCACCTATAATGAAGGGCTGATGGTCGACGCTCTGGCGGTGCGGATGATCAACCGCAGGCTCGAGACGCGCGCTCGCGCGGGCGGCAGCTTCCTGCAGGCGCAGGTCCAGCAGGAGGATATCTCGCGCTCCGCCGATACGACGATGGTATCGCTCGTTCCGCTTGGCGACGACTGGCAGGCCGCGCTGCGCGACGTGCGCGCGGAGATCGCGAACGCCACGAGTACGCCGGCGTCGCAGGCCGAGATCGACCGCGAGGTACAGGAATTCGACCTCGCGCTGCTCGCACAGCTTGAGAATGAAGGCGCCGAACCCGGTTCGCGACAGGCCGACGATCTCGTGCGCGCGGTCGATATCCGCGAGACGGTGACGACAGCAGAGGGCGCGCTGACGATCTTCCGCGGCGCCAAGCGCCTGTTCACGCCCGCAAATCTCCTTGCCTCCACCAAAAAGCTGTTCGAGGGGGCGGGGCCTCGCCTGGTGCTGAGCACGCCCAAGCCGCTCGCCAATGGCGACGCGCTTGCGGCTGCCGCATTGGCAGAGGACGTAACCTCGCTTGCCGCACGCGACGACGCGCGCGCGGTGACTTTTGCCGACCTGCCCAAATTCGGCGCCGCCGGCACGGTGACGGACCGCACAAAGCTCAGCAACTTCAATATCGAGACAGTGACGCTGTCCAACGGCAGCAAGCTGATCCTGTTCCCGAACAAGGGCGAGCCGGGCAAGGTCTATGTCAGCGTGCGCTTCGGCAATGGCTACAAGGCGCTGCCGGCGAACCGGGAGACCGTCGCGTGGTCGGGGGCGATGGCGCTGGTGGGAAGCGGCATCGGCAAGCTGGGGCTGGAGGAGCTCGACCGGCTGACCAATGGCCGCAAGATCAACATGGGCGTCGATATCGAGGATGATGCTTTTGTCCTCAAGGCAGAGACGCGCGCGCCCGATCTGGCAGACCAGTTGAAGCTGATGGCAGCGAAGCTGGCCTTTCCAGGCTGGGATCCGGCGCCCGTGGTGCGTGCGCGCGCCCAGATGCTCGCGGGCTATGACGTGATGGATGCCTCTCCGGCGGGGGTGATCACGCGCGATCTCGATACGCTGGTGCGCGGCGGCGATCCACGCTGGGCGACGCCGAGCCGGCAGGAGGTCGATGCGCTGACGCCCGCGGGGTTCCGCAAATTGTGGGAACCGATTCTGGCGAGCGGCCCGATAGAAGTTCAGATCTTCGGCGATTTCGAGGCCGATCAGGCGATCGAGGCAGCGCGCGCGACCTTTGGCGCGATGAAGGCGCGCAAGCCCGCGGCGATCGAACCGGCGAACGCCGTCACCGGCGTCCCGCCGCACAATGCGACCCCGGTCGTGCGCACGCATAGCGGCGCGGCCGAGCAGTCGGCGGCGGTGATCGCCTGGCCCACGGGCGGCGGGCTCGACAACATCACCGAAGCGCGCAAGCTCGAGGTGCTGGCGGCGATCTTCAACGACCGGCTGTTTGACCAGCTTCGTTCGTCGGCGGGTGCAAGCTATAGCCCGACCGTCGCAAGCCAGTGGCCGACGGGGATGGACAATGGTGGCTATCTGATCGTGCTCGGCCAGTTGAAGCCCGAAGGAACCGAGCAATTCTTCAAGCTGGCGCGCGAGATTGCGGCGGATCTTGCGGCAAAGCCCGTCGACGAAGACGAACTGAGGCGCACGCTGGGTCCGATCCAGCAATATTACATGCGCGCAAGCACGGGCAACCAATACTGGATGCGCGAGACCGCAGGATCGTCGCGCGATCCGCGCAAGCTGGCGGCGATGGAAAGCTTGGCGCGCGACTTGCTCAGCATCACGCCTGAGCAGATCCAGGAGACCGCAGGGCGCTATCTGATCGCGGACAAGAGCTGGTCGATGGTCGTGCTTCCTGAAAAGCAGACTGCGGCGCGGTGACCGTCAGCCGGCGGTAGCAGCGCGTCCCCTGCGCAAGGATTTGTATCTGGCGGTTATGCGCAGGCCGAGGGCAGCGAGTGCAATGGGCGTGAAGACCAGCCCGATCTGGATGCGATCGGGATCGGCAAGGCGCCCTGCATAGCTGAACAAAAATATGAACCAGATATAGTGGATGCCCAACCGGTGCAGGCGCTTCCACCAACCGCCAAGCATCCGCTGGCTGGCATCGTTCGATGTAAGCGCCATCGCGAACATCAGCGCATAGCCGAGCCCGCCCCCGATCAGGACGCCAAGTGGACGCTCTTCGCCCGAAAGCGAAAGATAGGTGATCAGCGCGGCGAGGTGAATCGTGTGCGACAGCGCGAAGCCCAACCCCCATTGGCGGCGGCGCCTGAGGAGAGCCTTCGTCACGGGGCCCGGAAACAGCCGCGCCATTGCAGAGGCGGTGTAGGCCACCAGAAAGACAAGAAAGCTGGCGCGCGCCGTCCACCGAGCGGCGAATTGCGATTGTTCGATCACGTCGCTTCCGGCCCATAGCGCAAAGCTCACCGCAGCCGAGGAGGCGAGGAGGGCCGTGACGATGGGTGCAGCAAGCGCTGCAGGCGAGCTACGGATCGACGTTGGCACGGCATGCCTCCCTCGGATCAGGTCACGCGCTCACTTCCTCATGCTTCGGTCAATTCCGGCTCACGGTGGATCTTCAGGCCGAAACCTGATCGATCCAGTCCTGCAGATTGTAGTGGTTGGTGACGCGCGTGATTCTGTTGCCCGCAATGTCGAAAAACGCGCCGACGCGCAGGCGATAGTGCTGGCCCTTCGCGACTGGAAGATCGCCGTCGGTTTTCAGATATTTGCCCTCGAGCATGAACTCGGCCGACGCATGATTCTCCGCGGGCGAGTAAAGGATGCGCGGCTCGATCGCGTGCTCCTTGTAGCAGCGGTTCATGTGGTCGAGGAATTCGCGGAACGCGCCGACGCCGACGCGCGGGCTGCCCTGACAGGGTTCGTGGACGACGTCGTCGGCGAGCAGCGAGAGCATGCGCTCGGCATCGCCATGATTGAACGCGTCGTAATAGCTCTCGATGATTCCGGTCATGATCTCATCCTATTGCGCCACGCCAAGCTGGTCCATCATGAAGGCCAGATATTCGGCCTGTTCCTCGTAACGCCTGAAGCGTCCGGACTTTCCGCCATGTCCGGCTTCCATCTGCACGCGGAAGAGCAGGGGATTGTCGCCTGTCTTCTTCTCGCGCAGGCGCGCCACCCATTTCGCGGGCTCATAATATTGCACCTGGCTGTCCCAAAGGCCGGTGCTGACATAGATGGCAGGGTAATGTTTCGCCGCGATATTATCGTAGGGCGAATAGCCGAGGATATAGTCATAGGCCGGCTTCTGCTCGGGATTGCCCCATTCGTCATATTCGTTGGTGGTCAGCGGGATCGTCGGGTCGAGCATCGTCGTCACCGCGTCGACAAAGGGCACCTGCGTCACGATCACGCCGTAATCCTCGGGCGCCATGTTGGCGACCGTACCCATCAGCAGTCCTCCCGCACTGCGCCCGAAGCCCGCGGTCCGCCGCGGCGCCGCATATTTCTGCGCCACCAGATGGCGGGTAACGTCGATAAAGTCGGTGAAGCTGTTCATCTTCTTCATCAGGCGACCATTGTCATACCAGGCGCGCCCCATGTCCTGCCCGCCGCGGATCTGCGCGATCGCGACGACCATGCCGCGATCGGCGAGGCTCGGCCAGGCGATGTTGAACGCGGGGTCATAGGATGACCCATAGGCGCCATAGCCGACCTGATAGAGTGCGGCGGTGCCGTTGCGGTGGAACTTGCGGTGGTGGACCAGCGAGACGGGAACCCTGGTCCCGTCGCGCGCGGTCGCCCAGACGCGTTCGGTTACATATTGTGCGGGATCGTAGCCGGGCACGGGCTGCCGCTTGAGCTGCCGACGCTCGCCGGTTTTCGCGTTGACCTCATAGATGGTCGGCGGGGTCACCATCGATTCATAGCGATAGCGCAGCCAGTCGGTCGCAGGCTCGGCATTGGTGTCGAGCGTCATCGTATAGGCGGGCTCGTCGGCGGCTACGGACGTCGACTTGCCGTCATTGGCGAGCAGGCGGATGCGCTTGTTGCCGTTCACGCGCTCCTCGATCGCGACGAAGCCATTGAAGGGCTTGAACGCCTCGATGAAGGCGGTGTCGCTGGGCGCGACCAGATCGCGCCACTGCGTGCGGTCCGCGGTCTGCGCGGTGTCGGGCACGCTCATCAGCCGGTAATTGGGCGCCTGATGGTTGCTCCACACCAGCCAGCGATCGCCGATATGGTCGACATTGTAGAGCCAGCCCTTTTCGCGCGGCGCGAAGACCGTGAACTCGCCCTTGCCCGAAGCGGGCGCGCAGCGCGCCTCGTTGCTCGTCGTGCTCCACAGGAAGATGCACGCATATTTGTCCGAGGCCGTGCGCTTGAGGCTGATGTAGAAGCTGTCGTCCTTTTCCTCATGGATCAGCCGGTCGTCGCTCGCTGGCGTACCGATGACGTGCGCCTTCACGCGCTTGGACAGCAGCGTTACCGGATCCTTGTCGATATAGTAGATCGTCCGGTTGTCGTCGGCCCAGACGAGCGCGTCCTCGATATTGGCGACGGTTTCGTCCACGATCCGGCCCGTGGCGATCTCGCGCACCTTGAGCCTGAATTGCTGCCGACCCACGCTGTCTTCGGCATAGGCGACATAGCGGTTGTCGGGGCTCACCTCCCATGCACCGATGCTGAAGAAGCCCTTGCCCTTCGCCATGGCGGGTTGATCGAGCAGCACTTCCTCGGGCGCCGTCATCGCCCCCTTGCGGCGCGCGGTGACGGGATAGTCCTGCCCGGCGGCGAAGCGACGGTAATAGAGATAGCCGCGTTGGCGATAGGGGACGCTGCTGTCGTCGGGTGCGATGCGGCCCGTGATTTCCTTGAAGAGCGTGTCCTTGAGCGGCGTCAGACGCGCGAGCTGCCCATCGGCATAGCTGTTTTCGGCGGCGAGCCAGGACAGGACGTCCGGGTTCTTCCGCGTATCGTCGCGCAGCCAGTAATATTCGTCCTCACGGACGGCGCCGAAAGGCGCGGCGACCTGATGGGGCTTCTTGGCAGCGACCGGGGGCGTTGGGGCTGGTTCGGCGAATGCGGATGTCGCCGACAAAAGGCATACCGCGCCTGCCAGAAACCGCTTCACCATTCGCTCCCTCCCTTGCCGTGCGATGGACTGCATCGCACGGCGGGAAGGCCACGGCTAGAGCACGTATTTGCTCAGATCGGTGTTGCGCGCGATGGCGGTGAGCTGACTGTCGACATAGGCGGCGTCGATCACCAGCTTCTCTCCCTGGCGATCCTCGGCGTCGAAGCTGACTTCCTCGAGTAGTTTTTCCATCACGGTCTGGAGGCGGCGTGCGCCGATATTCTCGATCTGGCCGTTCACTTCGGCCGCGATCCTCGCGACCGCCTTGATACCGTCCTCGGTGAACTCGACCTCCACACCCTCCGTACCGATCAGCGCCCTATACTGCTCGGGCAGCGACGCCTTGGTGTCGGAAAGGATACTGATGAAGTCGTCCTCGGTCAGCGCCTGCAATTCCACACGAATGGGAAGGCGGCCCTGAAGCTCCGGCAGCAGGTCGCTGGGTTTGGCGACGTGGAAGGCGCCGCTCGCGATGAAGAGGATGTGATCGGTCTTCATCGGGCCGTATTTGGTGGCGACCGTCGTGCCCTCGATCAATGGCAGCAGGTCGCGCTGCACACCCTCGCGGCTGACCGATCCGCCGCGCACGTCGGAAACCGCGATCTTGTCGATCTCGTCGAGAAAGACGATGCCGTTGGCCTCGGCATCGGCGAGCGCGGTGCGGCTGACCTCGTCCTGATCCAGGCGTTTGTCGGCTTCCTCCTCGACCAGCTTGGTCCAGGCGGTGCGGACGTTCATCTTGCGACGCTTGAGCTGGTTGCCGCCGAACGCCTTGCCCATCATTTCGGACAGGTTGATCATGCCGACCTGACCGCCCTGACCGGGGATTTCGAAGGGCATGCCGGGCGCGGCCTCGAGTTCGATTTCGATCTCGGTCTCGTCGAGATGGCCGTCCTCGAAGCGCTGGCGGAAGGCGCTGCGCGTCGCCTCGCTCGCGTCCTTGCCGGTGAGCGCGTCGAGCAGCCGGTTCATCGCCGCCTCCTCGGCCTTGTCCTTCACCGCGTTGCGGCGGCGCTCGCGCTCCAGCCGGATCGCTTCTTCAACCAGATCGCGCGCGATCTGTTCGACGTCGCGGCCGACATAACCGACCTCAGTGAACTTGGTCGCCTCGACCTTCACGAAGGGCGCATCGGCCAGCTTGGCAAGGCGTCGGCTGATCTCGGTCTTGCCGCAGCCCGTGGGCCCGATCATCAGGATGTTCTTGGGCGTCACCTCGTCGCGCAGATCGGCCTTGAGCTTCTGGCGACGCCAGCGGTTGCGGAGCGCCACGGCGACCGCGCGCTTGGCGTCCTTCTGTCCGATGATGTGCGCGTCAAGCGCGGCGACAATGGCTTTGGGAGTAAGGGCGTCGTTCATTCTTTTCTTTCTGAACCGCTGTCGCGGGAGAGGGGGTCAGTGTCAGGAAGCGCTGGCGAGCGTTTCGACGGTCAACTGGTCGTTGGTGTAGACGCAGACGTCCGCCGCGATGCCCATCGCCTTGCGGCAGATCGTCTCTGCATCCTGCTCATAATCGACGAGTGCGCGCGCTGCGGCGAGTGCGAAATTGCCGCCCGAACCGATCGCGGCCACGCCGCCCACCGGTTCGAGCACGTCGCCATTGCCCGTCAGGATCAGTGTCGTCTCCTTGTCGGCGACGATCATCATCGCCTCGAGGTTGCGCAGATATTTGTCGGTCCGCCAGTCCTTGGCGAGTTCGACCGCAGCGCGCATGAGATGCCCGGCATGGCGTTCGAGCTTGGCCTCGAGTCGCTCGAACAGCGTGAAGGCGTCGGCAGTCGCGCCGGCAAAGCCGCCGATCACGCTGCCGTCACCGAGGCGGCGCACCTTCTTCGCATTGGGTTTCATCACGGTCTGACCCATCGAAACCTGGCCGTCGCCCGCCACCACAACCTTGCCGTTCTTGCGCACCGACAGGATCGTCGTGCCGTGCCATTTGGGTAATTCGCTCATTCAAGTCCCCGCTGCATCATGTGTTGGCGCATATGGGGTGCTGTCGCCACGGTGCAACGGTTGCGCGAAATCGTTGGTGCGGGGTGGCTTTTGATGGCGCGACAGGTCATGAAGGTCGAAACATAATAGGGGCGCAGATCGGGCAACCGGACAGGAGACTGCGTGGCTGACGACGCATCAACAGCACCAAAGGCCGGTGCGCCGGCCCAGGTGCAAGGCCATCAGATGTCCATCAGCGAGCTCAGGATGCTGGCTGACAGAATGGATCAGCTCGCTTGGCTCGCCTCGCCATCGGGGTCGCGCTACTGGTTCAACAAGCGCTGGTTCGACTATACCGGCAAATCCTATGGCGAGGTTCGGGGCTGGGACTGGCTGTGTGTGCACCACCCCGATCATGCCGAACGCGTCGAGGCGGGACTGCGCAATTGCCTCGAAAGGGGGGAACCCTGGGAGGACACTTTCCCGCTACGCCGATGGGACGGAAGCTTTCGCTGGTTCCTGACGCGCGCCTTTCCGGTTCGCGATGAAGACGGTGTAGTACGACGCTGGTTCGGGACCAATACCGACGTGACGCGCCAGATAGAAGCCGAGCAGGCTCTGCGCGACGCCGCGGAGCGTTTCGAAGTCGAAGCGTCGGCGCGCGCCGCCTTGCTTGCCCAAATGGACGAGGGCGTGATCGTCACCGATCCCGACGGCCGGATTACCTTCATCAACGAGGCGGCCAAGCGGCTCCACGGCGTCGATCAGCTCGATATCGGGCCGGAGGAATATTCCGACACCTATAATCTCTATACCGAGGATGGGCGCCCCTATCCGCACGAGCAGTTGCCCCTTGCGCGCGCGGTGATGAACGGAGAGGTCGTGTCCGACGCGCGATGGCGAATTCGTCGGCCCGACGGGCGCGAAGTGCTGGCAATCGGCAGCGCGCGCCCCTTCTGGGATGCTGAGGGGAAGTTGCTCGGCGCAGTGCTGACGGTCCGGGACGATACTGCGCGCAATGCCGCTGAGGCTGCGTTGCGAGACCTCAACGCCACGCTCGAGGATCGCGTGGCCGAGACGATCCGCGAGCGTGAGGTGCTCGGCGACGCGCTGCGGCAGGCGCAGAAGATGGAGGCGGTCGGCCAGCTCACCGGTGGCATCGCGCATGATTTCAACAATCTTCTCACGATCATAACGGGCAATCTCGACATGCTCCGCCGCGCGCTGGCCGAGGGCGCCGAACCACGAGTGCGCCGCATGGTCGACAATGCGCTGACAGGTGCGGAGCGCGCGGCATCGCTCACGCAGCGGCTGCTCGCCTTTTCACGACGTCAGCCGCTTTCGCCCAGGCGTGTCGATATGGATGCGCTGCTCGCGGGCATGTCCGATCTGCTTGCGCGTTCGCTGGGCGAGATGATCGATATCAGGACTGTGTCGAGTACGGGTCTCTGGCCTGTTGAGGTGGACGCGAACCAGCTTGAGAACGCCATATTGAATCTTGCCGTCAACGCGCGCGACGCGATGCCCGGTGGTGGCGCGCTTACGATCGAGACCGCCAATGTGACGCTCGACGAAGCTTATGCCGCGCGACAGGCGGAGGTTGTACCCGGCGACTATGTCGTGATCGCGGTTACCGACACGGGCGCCGGCATTGCGCGCGACACCCTGGAGCGCGTGTTCGAACCGTTCTTCACCACCAAGGATGTCGACAAGGGCACCGGGCTCGGGCTGTCGATGGTCTATGGCTTCGTCAAACAATCGGGCGGGAACGTCCGGCTCTACTCAGAACTGGGACAGGGCACCACGGTCAAGATCTACCTGCCGCGGATGACATGGGCCGGCGTCGACGAAGGCAAGGCAACCGAATCGGCGTTGCGCGCGCGGCCCGGCCAGTGCGAGACGCTGCTGGTGGTGGAGGACGATCCCGGTGTGCGCGCCTATTCGGTCGAGCTCATGCGCGAGCTCGGCTACAACGTGCTTGAAGCGCATGACGGCCCTTCCGCACTCGGCATGATCGAACGGCACGGTGCGCCGATCGACTTGTTGTTCACCGATGTCGTCATGCCCGGCATGTCGGGGCGCGATCTCGCCGAGGCCGCGCGGAGGCTCCAGCCCGGGCTGCCGATTCTCTACACCACCGGCTATGCGCGCAGCGCGATCGTCCATGGCGGACGGCTCGATCCGGGGGTCGACATCATCACCAAGCCCTTCACCTATGACGGGCTGGCCAAGCGGCTGCGCGAGGTGATCGACCGTACTGACGGCGAAGTTTCTTCCTGATCGCCGAATCGCGCGCATTTGTCGCCAAAATGCGTTATGGTCGCCCCCCGAATAACCCAGAGGCGAGGTATCGCATGGGACAGGCGAGGGTGCCCGCAGGGCTGAAGGTCCTGCTGGTCGAAGACAATGAAATGCTCGCGGAGGCCGCCGCGGAGCTGCTGGCGGACATGGGCTGTGCGGCCGTTCATTGCGCCACATCGGCCGAGGCCGCGATGGACTGGATAGATCATGGCGGCGAGCTGGACCTGCTGCTGACCGACGTGGTGATGCCCGGCATGAACGGCGTCGAGCTCGCCTGGCACGTCCGCGAGCACCGGCCCGAACTCCCCGTGCTGCTCGTCAGCGGTTATGGCGACGCGCTCCTCGTCGAACAGCAGCGGCACTTTCCGATGCTGAGCAAACCCTATCGCAGCGAAGAAATGTCGCGCGCGATCGGCGGGGTGATCGGAGTGCTCGCCAGCTAGCGCATCGCGCGTTAAATCGGCATCCACTATCCGCTCATCCTGAGGAGCCGTTGAGCGAAGTCGAAACGGCGTCTCGAAGGACGCACCGAGTTGATCCTTCGAGACGGGGCTTCGACAAGCTCAGCCCCTCCTCAGGATGAGCGGGTCTGACTAAGCGCACGATGCACTAACCGCCTGGCTTTCCTCCAGCGCTTCCGACGCTGCGAGCCAGCGCGCCTCGGCGGCCTCGATACCCTCGGTCAGCTCGGCGCGAAGCCGCATCAACTCGCTCATCGTCCGTTTCGAATCTTCCGCGGTCGCGGAGGCGGGATCGAACATCGCGCGATCGATCTGCGAGCGGCGCTCGGCGAGCTTCTTGATCTCGGTTTCGGTGGCCTTGACTGCATCGCGCAGTCCCTTGTCGCGCTCGCGCGCCTCGGCAGCGGCCTTGCGCGCGTCCTTCGCCGACACCTTGGGCCTTTCGGCGGCGGCCGATCGCTGCGCGGGTCCCTTGCCGAGGACCAGATCGGTATAGTCGTCGAGCGTGCCCGAAAATTCGGTCGCGGTGCCGCCGTCGACCAGCACGAGCCGGTCGGCGGTGAGCTCGAGCATGTGCCGGTCGTGGCTGACGACCACGACCGCACCCGAGTAACCGTTGAGCGCCTGCACCAGCGCCTCGCGCGAATCGACGTCGAGGTGGTTGGTCGGTTCGTCGAGGATCAGCATGTGCGGCGCCTCGCGCGTGATCAGCGCGAGTGCCAGCCGCGCGCGCTCGCCGCCCGACAGCTTGCCGACCTGCGTTGTCGCCTTGGACCCCGAAAAGCCGAAGCGGCCGAGCTGGCCGCGGACCGCGCCGGGGGTCGCGCCCTTCATCGCACGCGTCATATGCTCGAGCGGAGTATCGCTGCCGTCGAGTTCCTCGACCTGATACTGCGTGAAATAGCCGACGCGCATCTTGCCCGATGCCGAGATGTCCCCCGCCATCGGCGTGAGCTGGGCGGCGAGCAGGCGCGCGAGCGTGGTCTTGCCATTGCCGTTGCGGCCGAGCAGCGCGAGCCGATCGGTGGGATCGAGCCTGAGGTTGATCCGCTCGAGGATCGGCTGGCCCTCGGTATAGCCGACGCTCGCCATGTCGAGCGTCACCAGCGGCGGGCGCAATTCGTCGGGGCTCGGAAAATCGAAGCTCAGCGAGGGATCCTCGGCTACCGCCGCGATCGGAGTCATCTTCGCGAGCGCCTTGGCGCGTGACTGCGCCTGCTTGGCGGTGCTGGCGCGCGCACTGTTGCGCGCGACATAATCCTGCAGCTTCTCGCGCTGCGCAGCCTGCGCGGCGCGCGCCGATTCGAGTTGCGCCAGCCGCTCGGCGCGCTGCTTTTCGAACGCGTCATAGCCGCCCGGATAGAGCGTGGTCTTGCCCTGTTCGAGATGGAGGATGTGATCGACGACATTGTTGAGCAGATCGCGCTCATGGCTGATGACCACCATCGTCGCGCGGTAGTTTTTGAGGAAGTTCTCGAGCCACAAAGTCGCTTCGAGATCGAGGTGGTTCGAGGGCTCGTCGAGCAGCAGAAGGTCGGGTTCGGAAAAGAGCAGCGCCGCAAGCGCGACGCGCATCTTCCAGCCGCCCGAATAGCTGTCGAGCGGGCGGTGCTGCATATCCTCGTCGAAACCGAGGCCGACGAGGATGCGTGCGGCACGCGACGGCGCGGCATGCGCGTCGATCGCGATCAGCCGCTCATGGATCTCGCCGATGCGGTGGTGATCGTCGGTCTGCTCGGATTCGGCGAGCAGGGCGGCGCGCTCGGTATCGGCGGCGAGCACGGTTTCGAACGGCGTCGCGGAACCCGCGGGGGCTTCCTGCGCGATATATCCGATGCGGCTGCCGCGCGGCATTTCAGCGCTGCCCTCATCGGGTTCGCTGAAGCCCGCGACAACCTTCATCAGAGTCGACTTGCCAGCGCCGTTGCGGCCGATCAGACCGACACGGCTGCGCGGCGGCAGCGCGGCGCTCGCGCGGTCGAGGATCGTGCGTCCGCCAAGGCGCACCGTGATACCATTCAGGTTAAGCATGGCGGGGCCGATAGCCGAAACGCCCGCCATCGTCACCCCCCGCCCCTTCGTCACCCTGAACTTGTTTCAGGGTCCATGAACGATCGAGGCCGAATCCGCACCGCCGGTGTTCATGGATGCTGAATCAAGTTCAGCATGACGGGGAGTGGTGTTGATGACCGAGGTCTATTTTCCCGACCCCTTCGCCTTTTCCCATTGGCGCGCGGCGGTGTAACCGAGATAGCCGGTGCCGAAGAGCATGTAGAGCGATTCGGGGATGCCCGAGAGATAGGCGTTCATGCCTTTTGCGATCGCTTCGGCCATGCCCGGCTGGACCGCCGCGATCAGCCCCATCGGGATCGCCCAAAGCAGAAGCGCGTACATGACATAGAGAAAGCTCGGGCGCGCGCGGCTCGTCCACGGATCGTTGGACTGCGCCTCGGCGACGATCGCGGTCAGTTGCGTGCGGATCGCCTCCATTTCCTGACTGCCCTCCAGCTTGAGCAGCTCGAGCTTGGCGCGGTCGCGCGCTTCGGGGTCGGGAATGATCTTGTCGATCAGCTTGGCGACGGGGCCGATCAGGCCTTCGATTATGGACATCCGAACTCTCCTTGTGTTCGCACTTTTCCCGTGAATCGTGAAATAAAATTGCGCGATTTCATCCAAGCCGGTTGGCGAGCCAGCCGTAGAGAAACGCCTCATTGGCGGGTCGTTTCTCGGCGAGGCGGAGGTAACGTTCGCCCTGCAGCGCTTCGACTGCCCTGAGCAGAACGGTCTCTCCTGTGAGCCCGCGCTTCTTCAGGAAGGCCGCGAGTGCGGCTTCGGTGGCGTGGTCGAAGCGATCCGCCGCGGCGATGTCGGGATAGTCAGAGGCGCCGCGATTGAGCGCGTTCAAGGCGCGCTGGAGGAAACCGATTGCGACTGCGGGACCCATGTTGACGCCGGTGTCGAACAGTTCGGCGGCAAGCGCGGGCGCGTGATTGTGGACGCGGTCGAAGCCGGGGCGATGCCAGTAGATGCGCTTGTAGATCGCGGCGGCTGTTTCGCGCGAAAGCTGGCGCATGTCGCTGTCATAGTCGTTGGCGCGCGCAACCACCTCGGTGATGCCCCATCGTGTAGGGCCGCCGCGATCGGCCGGATGGTTGGAATAGCCTCCCTCGCGGCCGATGACCTCATCGATGAGCTGATCGATATCCACTGGATTCTCCTCGGTTCATGTCGAGTCTATCAATTAACCCATATGGAATATTGTAGGACAGCAGCTTTTCCTGCTTCGCGTCTTCGCGTCTTCGCGTCTTCGCGTGAGAAAAAGGGGTTCACGCGAAGGCGCGAAGAGTTCGGGAGAAGGAATTCGGAGAGGTGGGAAATGAGCCTGGGCGTGTCGCTGTCACGGGATAGGGTGGTGTTGGAGCCTTGGCACGAAACCTATGCGGAGGGGCTGCGCGCGGCTTGCGCCGAGGATAACGCGATCTGGGAGATTTATCCGATCTGCCTGTCAGGCGAGCATTTCGACGCGTCGCTCGACAATTTTCTCTCGCGGCCCAACTGGATCCATTTCGTGGTGCTGGACGGCGATCGCGTCGTGGGCATGACCAATTTCATCAATCCCGATGCGAAAAACGGCGTGGTCGAGATCGGCGGGACCTATATCGCGCCCTCGGTGCGTGGCAGCGGCTTCAACCGCATGATGAAGACGCTGATGATCGAGCACGCCTTTGCACAAGGGTATCGGCGCATCGAGTTGCGCGTCGATCTCCGCAACACCCGGTCGCAGCGCGCGGTCGAGAAGCTCGGGGCGGTGCGTGAGGGGGTGTTGCGCAAGAACATGATCACCTGGACGGGCCATCTGCGCGACACCGTGGTGTTCGGGCTGCTCAAGGATGAATGGGTGGCGGTCCGCTGACTTTCGTCATGCTGACGAAAGTCAGCATCCATGAACACGGAGGGTGCAAAGGGGGACGTAACGGTGTTCATGGATCCCGGATCAAGTCCGGGATGACGGATTATGCCGGCATCCCGCGAAAGCGGGGATTCATTGGGTGTCGCCAAAGGACCGTGCGGCATCAGCATCGTCTGGATTCCCGCTTTCGCGGGAATGACCTGTAAAGTTGAAAAATCGGGGGAAGAATAATTGGTCGGGACGAGAGGATTCGAACCTCCGACCCCCACACCCCCAGTGTGATGCGCTACCAGGCTGCGCTACGTCCCGACCGGAGCCGCGGCCTTTAGGGCCATTGCCCGAGTCTTGCAAGCCACGTTTGGCTAAATTGTACCCCGGCGAAGGCCGGGGTCCAGGAGCCGCTTGCATCGTGGCCGGCCACCCTGGACCCCGGCCTTCGCCGGGGTACTCCGGGGGAACACAGGAAAGTTGCCGCCCACCCTTGAACATGTTAGGCGCGCGCCTTTCATATGGGGCTGTTCGTCGCAGCCCATCCATAGAGACAGGTATCACCGTCCATGCTCATCACACCCGCTTACGCACAGGCCGCAGGCAGCGCCGCATCCGGCGGGGGCGCCGCGTTCTTCATGCAGATCGCGCCGCTGCTTCTGATCTTCGTGATCTTCTGGTTCCTGCTGATCCGTCCGCAGCAGAAGCGGATGAAGGAGCATCAGGCCAAGATCAATGCGGTCGCCAAGAACGATCAGGTCGTCACCGGCGGCGGGCTGGTCGGCAAGGTGGTCAAGGTCGACGAGCAGTTCGTCGACGTCGAGATCGCGAGCGGCGTCAAGGTCAAGGTGGTGAAGTCCACGCTTTCCGACGTCACCCCCGCGGCCGGCTCGCGCCCCGCGAACGACTGAGTTAGACAATGCTCGATTTCCCGCGCTGGAAGGTCTGGCTCGTCTGGATCACGATCGCCGTCTGCATTGCCTATTCGATCCCGAGCTTCTTCCCCAAGGAGCAGGTCGCCAAATGGCCGGCCTTCACGCAGGTCCGGTTCAATCTGGGTCTTGACCTTGCGGGTGGCAGCCACATCCTGCTCGAAGCCGAGACCGGCGATGTTGCCAAACAGCGGCTCGAGCAGATGGTCGAGACCGTTCGCAGCGAGATGCGCCGCAATCAGCCGCGCATCGACATAGGCGACATCTCGCTGCAGGGCGGGCAGGTGTCGTTCATGGTGCGCGATCCCAGCCAGGTCGACGCCGCGGTCGAGCGTCTGCGCGCGCAGACTCAGGGCGCCGGGATGACCGGGCAGCGCGATTGGGACGTAAGCGTCGTCGATTCGTCGCGGATCATACTCAAGCCGACACAGGCGGGCCTCGTCCGCGCGGTGGACGATGCACTCGCGGTCGCGCGCGACGTAGTCGCACGGCGCATCGATCCTGACGGCACCAAGGAAGTGACCGTCATCCGCCAGGGCTCGAACCGCATCGTTGTGCAGGTGCCGGGTCTGGAAGATCCCGAGGCATTGAAGACGCTGCTCGGCAAGACCGCCAAGCTGGAATTCAAGCTGGTCGATCTGAACGCCGATCCCGCGGCGGTGGCGCAGGGCCGCGCGCCCGTGGGCAGTGAAGTGCTGCGCATGGCCGACGGCACGGGCGCGATCGCGGTCAAGCGTCAGGCGATCATCAGCGGCGATCAGCTCGTCGATGCGACGCAGGGCTATGACCAGCGCGACAACACCCCCGTCGTCAACATTCGCTTCGACGGGCAGGGCAGCCGCCGTTTCGCGCGCGTGACGCAGGAAAATACGGGCAAGCCCTTCGCGATCATCCTCGATAACCAGGTGCTCTCCGCGCCCAATATCAACGAGCCGATCCTGGGCGGACAGGCGCAGATCTCGGGCGGGTTCACGGTCGAGAGCGCCAACCAGCTCGCGGTCCAGCTTCGTTCGGGCAAGCTGCCCGTGGCGCTGAAGGTGGTGCAGGAAAGCACGGTCGGGCCCGACCTTGGCGCCGATTCGATCCAGAAGGGAATCATTGCGGGCATCGTCGCGACGCTGGCGGTGATCCTGTTCATGGTCGTCACCTATATGCGTTTCGGCGTCTACACGACGCTGGCGCTGCTGGTGAACGCGTTCATGATCCTCGGCATCATGGCGATTTTCAACGCGACACTCACCCTGCCGGGCATTGCGGGCTTCGTGCTCACCATCGGTGCGGCGGTCGACGCCAACGTGCTGATCAACGAGCGCATCCGCGAGGAGCAGAGGCGCGGGCGCGGGACGCTGCAGGCGGTCGAATTCGGCTATAAGGAAGCGTCGCGCGCGATCTTCGACGCCAACATCACCAATGTGATTTCGGCCGCGATCATGTTCACCTTCGGCTCGGGGCCCGTGCGCGGCTTTGCCGTGGTGCTCGCGATCGGCATCATCACCTCGGTGTTCACGGGCGTGACCTTCACGCGTCTGCTGGTTGCGGACTATTTGAAGCGCAACCGTCCCAAAGAAATCGTCATCTGATGGGCAGTGCGCCTGCCTTTGGTGTCATTCCCGCGAAAGCGGGAATCCATGCACACCGCATCTTCCGGAAAAGTCCGTGTTCCTGGATTCCCGCTTTCGCGGGAATGACAGGAATGTGGAAATCGTGATTTAAGGACTGACACGCGATGCGTCCGCTGAAACTCGTCCCCGACAATACCAATATCCCGTTCCTCAAATATCGCACCTGGGCGATGGGATTTTCGATCCTGCTGATCGTCGCCTCGCTCGCGCTCGTTGCGGTTCGGGGCTTCAACCTGGGCGTCGATTTTGTCGGCGGGCAGATGATCCGCGTCACCTTTGAGAAGCCCGCCGAGCTCGACGAACTGCGCAACACGATTACCGATCTCAATCTCGGCGAGCCGACGATCCAGCACATGGGATCGACGAACGAGGTATCGATCCGCATGCCGCTGCCCGAGGGCGGCGAGGACAGCGCAAACCGCGCAGCCACCGAGATCCGCCGCGCGATCACGGCGGCACATCCCGATGCAAGCTTCACCGCGGTCGAGACCGTCTCGGGCAAGGTATCCGAAGAGCTGTTCAGCGCGGGCGCATGGGCGCTCGGGCTCGCGATGCTGGCGATCGCGCTCTACATCTGGTTCCGTTTCGAGTGGCAGTTCGGCGTGGGCGCGCTGTTCGCGCTATTCCACGACGTCGCGCTGACACTGGGCTTCTTTGCACTCACCCAGCTCGAATTCGACCTGAACGTCGTCGCCGCGATCCTGACGATCATCGGCTATTCATTGAACGACACGATCGTCGTCTATGACCGCATCCGCGAGAATATGCGCAAATATCGCAAGATGGACATCGCCGCGCTGCTCGATCTGTCGGTCAACGAGACGCTGTCGCGCACCGTGGTGACCTCGCTCTCGCTGATCATCGCGCTCACCATCCTGCTGGTGCTTGGCCCCGAGGTGATCTTCGGCTTCACCGCGGCGATGCTGCTCGGCATCGGCATCGGCACCTTCTCGTCAGTGTACGTCTCGGCGGCGATCCTGCTCTGGCTCAACATCAAGCCCGACAGCTTCCTGCCCAAGGAAGATGCCAAGGGCGGCAAGGCCGAGCGCGTCGCCAAAGACGACGGCGCGCGGGTCTGACGATGCCGAGCCTCGTCTCCGAGGCGAAGGGGCCGGGACCGCAGATCACGGGCTTTGCCGAGGGCGGCTTCAGGATCGACGGGCAGGTCTATCGACGCGGCGCGCTGCTGACGCCGGTGAGCGTGACCGCGTGGGACGCCCCCTTATTGGAAGCGCTGGCCGAGGGCGACGTCGCGGCGCTGCTTGCGATCGAACCGCAGCCCGAATTCCTGTTGCTGGGCACTGGCGCGGAGATGGCGCGGCCGGCGCGGGGCTTCGTCGACGTGCTTGAAGCGCGGGGCATCGGGGTCGAGGCGATGGACAGCAGGGCTGCGGCGCGTGCCTGGGGCGTGCTGAGGGCCGAGCAGCGCTGGATCGTCGCGGCGCTGCTACCGCTTCAACGCTGAAAGGTGCGCGAACAGCGCGTCGCTGTTCGCTTCCCATGTGAAACGCTCGGCGGTCGTCCGGACCTGCGCAGGGTCGGGCGGACTCGCCAGCAATTCGGCGATGGCGGCGGCGATCGGGCGCGATTCGCGCGCGACGATGCGCCCCGCGTCGGGCCGATCGAGCAGTTCGCGCGCGCCGCCGCAATCGCTGATGACGGTCGGCGTGCCGCAGGCCAGCGCCTCGACCCAGGCATTGGCGAGCCCCTCGGATGACGAAGGCAGCGCCATCACGTCCGCCGCCGCGAGCCAGCCGGGAAGCGCATCGTGCGCGATACTGCCGAGGAAGCGCACGCGCCCGGCGACGCCCAGCCGTGCGGCCTGCGCTTCGAGCGCGCCGCGGTCGGGACCTTCGCCGGCGAGCGCGAGCGTGACGCCGGGAAGCAGCGTGAGTGCGTCGAGCAGCAACGCCTGACCCTTGCGCGCGATGAGCGCGCCGACGCTGAGGACGAGCGGGCCGGCGATGCCGCGCTCGGCCTTGAGCAGGGCGCGGTCGCCGGGGCGGAAGCGATCGAGATCGACGCCGGTGTAGTGGACGCGTGACCGCTCGACGGGAATGCCCAGCGCCGCCATGTCGTCTCTCAGCGCGGCGCTGACCGCGAGCAGGCCGTCAGCCGATGCGCCGGCCCTGCGAATTTCCCTGCGGCTGCCGCGCTGGACGCCCCAATAGTGGATGTCCGCGCCGCGCGCCTTGACCGAGAAGGGGAGGCCGAGCGCGCGCGCGATCCGCATCGCGGCGGGGCCGTCGGGAAAGAAGAACTGCGCGTCGACCACGTCGAAAGGGCGTTCGGCGTGAATCCTGCGCGCGAGCGGCAGCACCGCGCGCGCCATCAGCGCGGCCGAGGCGAAGCCGTTGCCGCCCGGGATGACGGGAAAGCGCGGTCGGTGGACGGTGAGGCCCTTCCAGCGTTCGGCAAGCGGAATCGCGTCGAACATGCGATAGCGCGCATGGTGCGACAGCGGCCAGGGCGGGATCCCGATCGGCGCGATGACCTCCAGCTCCACATCGTCGCGCGCGGCGAGCCCTAGCGTTTGTCGCTCGACGAACACGCCGAAATTGGGCCGGCTCGCATCGGGGAAGAGCGAGGACAGGGTGAGCGCGCGGAGCATCGCGCCATATTAACGGCGCGAGGTTAAGAAAGTCGGGATCAGCTCTGGAAAACCGTGTCGAGCCGCTTCGCGGTGGGATAGGCGAAGAGGATGTCGCTGCCCTCTTCGGCGGAAAGCGGTGCGGCGTCCTCGATCAGCCAGGTCTCGCCTGCCTTCCATGGCGCGCCGCCGATATTGCCGGCGCCGGCTACGGGCACGAACCACCCGGGCACCCCTTGCGGCATGACGATCGTGCGATGTGACGGCGGGCGCCAGCGTTCAAGCACAAATTTCGGCCCTTCGGCGAGGATCGTTCGGCCGGACTCCGCCTCTTCGGGCGCAAAGTCGGGGACGAAGGGGCGCGCGTCCGAAACCTTTATGCCTTCATCGAGATGAAGTTCGCGCGGTCGGCCATAATCGTAGAGGCGGTAGGTGAGGTCGACATTCTGCTGAACCTCGACCAGCGTAATCCCTGCGCCGATCGCGTGGACGGTGCCCGCGGGCGAATAGAAGACGTCGCCCGCGCTCACCGGTTTCCAGTCCACCAGCCGTTCGATGCTGCCGCCGAGCGCGGCCGCGCGCAGCGTTTCACGGTCGACGGGCTGTCTGGTGCCGATCGCGATCGTCGAGTCGCGCTCGGCGGCGAGGATCACCCACGCCTCGTCCTTGCCGCGCGGATGGCCCGCGGCCTGCGCGGCCTTGTCATCGGGGTGAACCTGAATCGAGAGTTTCTCGGCGGTGAAGAGATATTTGACGAGCAGTTCGGGCGCGTCGTCGGCTTCGTCCTGGAACCAGATCTCGCCCACCGGTTCGCCGTCGGGCGCAGGATCGGCGAAGCCCGGCCACAGATGATGACGGCCCCAGGGTTTTTCGACGCGGTGTGTCTTCAGGCGTTTTGCGCTCATTGCCGGCTCCTTGCCTCCGGTTAAGACCAATGCCCGACCATGCGCAAGCGTTCCGGAGAGGCGCCCCGAAATTGTGCCGGACAGAGGCAATCTCGGCGCTTGGCGAAGACCGATTGCTTCGCTAGAACCCCGCCTCATGCGTAATTCTGCCCTGAAGCCGATCGCCCTCCTCATCGGCGTCGCCCTTATCGCCCCGCTCGCCGGTTGTGCGCGCACCTCTGCCAGCACAAAGGCCGACACCAACTATGTGGCGAGCGACGTCAACACGCTTTACACCGCGGCGAAGGACCGGCTCGACCGGGGGCAGTACAAGCTTGCCGCCGCGCTGTTCGACGAGGTCGAGCGCCAGCATCCCTATTCGCCCTGGGCGCGTCGCGCGCAGCTCATGAGCGCGTTCAGCTATTACGCGGCGAAGGAATATAATGATTCTATCCAGTCGGCGCAGCGCTTCCTGGCGATCCATCCGGGCAACAAGGACGCGTCCTACGCCTATTACCTGATCGCGCTCGATTATTACGAGCAGATCACTGACGTGACGCGCGACCAGAAGATCACCCAGCAGGCGCTGAGCTCGCTGGGCGAGCTGATCCGCCGCTATCCCGACACGCGCTATGCCGCGGACGCGCGCCTGAAGGTTGACCTCGTCAACGATCACCTTGCGGGCAAGGAGATGGAGATCGGGCGCTTCTATCAGCGGCGTTCGCAGTGGCTCGCCTCGGTCGTCCGCTTCCGCGCGGTGGTCGACGACTATGAGACGACGACTCACGCGCCCGAGGCGTTGATGCGGCTCACCGAGAGCTATCTGGCGCTCGGCATGCGCGATGAAGCCAAGAAGTCCGCGTCGGTTCTCGGCACCAACTATCCGGGCACCAAATGGTACGAACGCGCCTACGAATTGATGGAGCGCAATCCCGCCTGACGGGGGCAAGTCCAGTATCATCGTCATTCCCGCGAAAGCGGGAATCCCGCTGCCTTTCCGGTTCGTGCTCCGGGCTTGACCCGGAGCCCATGCCGAAAACGACCGTATGCCCGGGAAAATGGGCTCCTGCTTTCGCAGGAGCACTGAACCCTATTAAACGCACGATGATCTGGCGAAAGAAAAGCGGGATTCCCGCTTTCGCGGGAATGACGAAGAGGAAAACTTCGCTTAAACGAAGCATCCATGCTTTCCGCCCTCGCCATTCGTGACGTCGTGCTCATCGAAGCGCTCGACCTTGAGTTCGGGTACGGGCTTGGCGTGCTGACCGGAGAGACCGGTGCGGGCAAATCGATCCTGCTCGATGCGCTGGGGCTGGCGCTGGGCGCGCGCGCCGATAGCGGACTCGTGCGCCATGGCCAGAATCAGGCGAGCGTCACCGCGAGCTTTGAGTTGAACCGCCGCGATCATCCTGCGCTGGCGCTGCTTGCCGAGAATGGGCTCGAGCCGCAAGAGGGCGAGCCGCTGATCGTACGGCGCGTCGTCAAGGGTGATGGCGGCAGCCGCGCCTTCATAAACGACCAGCCGGTATCCGCGGGGCTGTTGCGCGACGTGGGCACGGCGCTGGTCGAAATCCACGGCCAGCATGACGATCGCGGGCTACTCAATCCCAAGGGCCACCGCGCGCTGCTCGACAGCTTCGCGCGCGCCGATACCGCTGCGGTCGAGGCCGCGCATGGCGCGTGGCGCGCGGCCGAGGCCGCGCTCGAGCAGGCGCGGATGGACATCGCGACTGCCGAGCAGGACCGCGAATGGCTGGAACACGCGATCGACGAACTGCGACGCTTCGACCCGCAGGAGGGCGAGGAGGAGAGCCTCGCAACCGAACGCGCCGATATGCAGAAGGGTGCCCGAATTTCGGACGACCTGATCGCCGTGATGTCGGCCTTTGAGGGATCGGACGGCGGCTTGACGCAATTGCGCCAGGCGGCGCGGCGACTCGACCGGATGGCGGGCGAGCACGAACTGCTTGCCGAGGCGCTGGCGGCGCTCGACCGCGCCGTGATCGAAGCGTCCGAGGCCGAGGAGAAGCTGGAAGCCGCTGGCGAGGCGCTGCGCCATGATCCCGAACGGCTCGAGGCGATCGAGACACGGCTGTTCGAACTGCGCGCGCTCGCGCGTAAGCACCGTGTCGGCCCCGATGAGCTCGGCGCGCTGCTGCGCGAGCTCGAGGACCGCCATGCGCGGATCGAGGCGGGGACCGAGGGGCTCGCCAAGCTCGAAGCAGACTGCGCGGCGAAGGCGGCCAGCTATCGCGAAGCCGCCGACGCGCTGAGCGCGCAGCGCCGCGCCGCAGCGGAGAGGCTCGACGCCGCAGTGAAGACCGAGCTGGCGCCTCTGAAGCTCGACGCCGCGCGCTTTCGCACAGCGGTCGACGCGTTGCCCGAGGGCCAATGGGGCCCGCACGGCAAGGATCGCGTGGAGTTCGAGATTTCGACCAACCCCGGCGCGCCCTTCGCCCCGCTCATCAAGATCGCGTCGGGCGGCGAGCTTTCACGCTTCATCCTCGCGCTCAAGGTATCGCTCGCCGAAGAAGGCGGTGCGGCGACGATGATCTTCGACGAGATCGACCGCGGCGTCGGCGGCGCGGTGGCGAGCGCGATCGGGGAACGTCTCGCGCGGCTGGCGGGCAAGACCCAGCTTCTCGTGGTCACGCACAGTCCGCAGGTCGCGGCGCGGGGCGCGGCGCACATGTTGATCGCCAAGAGCCACGATGGGGTGGTGACGCGCACCGGCGTCGTGCGGCTGGCCGATGGCGAGCGTCGCGAGGAAATCGCGCGGATGCTGTCGGGCGCAAGCGTTACCGATGAGGCGCGCGCGCAGGCGTTGAGGCTGCTGGAGGCGGCCTAGAGGCGGACCGTTTGAGGTAGTGGTGCTTTGTGCTTCCGCCCAAGCGGGAATCAGGCTCTATTCAAAGCCTTCTCGAACGAAGGGCGGTACCGCGACTATGAAGCTGTCGTCCATCAGATCCCGGCTCGGCCGCGCCGCAAACACAGCGATGCTGAGCAATGTCGCGCGATCCGTCCGCCGTGACCGACTCACCTATCTTTCGCCCGCCAAGCTGCTTCGGATCGAGCGCGCGCTCGACACGACGCTCCGCCCCGATGTGCCCGGCGACATTGTCGAGTTCGGCGTCGCGCTCGGGGGGTCGGCGATCCTGCTTGCGAAGCGGGCAATCCCGCCGCGCCGCTTCTTCGGTCTCGATGTCTTCGCGATGATCCCCCCGCCGACGTCCGACAAGGACGATAGCCGGTCGAAACAGCGCTATCAGGACATATTGGAGGGCAGTTCGTCGGGCATCGGCGGCGACGTCTATTATGGCTATCGGGACGATCTGTACGAATATGTCAGCCGCCAGTTGAGCCGCTATGGCACGCCCGTGGACGGCGTGCGCGTGAACCTCGTCAAGGGATTGTTCGAGGAAAGCTGGCCGACGCTTGAGATATCCTCACTGGCCTTCGCGCATATCGACTGCGACTGGTACGATCCCGTCAAATATTGCCTGAATGCGGCGGCGCCACGCCTCAGCCGCGGCGGGCTGATAGTGATGGACGATTATCACGACTATGCGGGCTGCAAGGCGGCGGTCGACGAATTCCTGATCGCGAACCCCGGCTTTGAAATGCTGGACGGCGTAAATCCTGTTCTGCGCCATCGGCGCTCTTGATCGCCGCCGCACTTCTCCCGTACCGCATGGCCATGTCCGCGCCGCTGCCCCCTACCGACGAAGAAGCCGCCACCGAACTCGAGCGCCTTGCTGCCGAGATCGCGCATCACAACCGGCTCTATCACACCGATGACGCGCCCGAGATTTCAGATGCGGCCTATGACGCGCTGGTGCAGCGCAATACCGCGATCGAGACGGCGTTTCCGCATCTGATCCGCGTCGACTCGCCGAGCCGGCAGGTTGGGGCGGCCCCTGCCGAACATCTCGGCAAGGTGCGCCATGCGCGCCAGATGTTCAGCCTCGACAATGCGTTCGCTGAATCGGACGTGCTCGAATTCGTTGTGCGCATCCGGCGTTTCCTGGCGCTGGGCGCCGAGGACCGTGTCGCCTTTACCGCCGAGCCCAAGATCGACGGGCTCTCGTGCTCGCTGCGCTATGAAAAGGGCGTGCTCGTGCTCGCGGCGACGCGCGGCGACGGGCAGGTGGGCGAGGACGTGACCGCCAATGTGCGGACGATTGCCGATATTCCGCAGCGGCTTAAGGGCAATGTGCCCGACGTGTTCGAGGTGCGCGGCGAGGTCTATATGGCCAAGGACGATTTCGCGGCCTTGAACGAGAGGCTGCTCGCCGAGGCCGACGATCCCGCCAAGGCGCGCCAGTTCGCCAATCCGCGCAATGCCGCGGCGGGGTCGCTGCGCCAGAAGGACCCGACGGTTACCGCGTCGCGGCCCCTGCGATTCTGGGCGCATGGTTGGGGCGAGGTTTCGGCGCTGCCCGCCGACACGCAATTGGGTGTCATGAAGGCAATCGAGAGCTGGGGGCTTCCGGTAAGCGACCTGCTGGTCCATGCCGACCTGATCGAAGTGGCGCTCGCGCATTATCGCAAGATCGAGGAGCAGCGCGCCGGGCTGCCCTATGACATTGACGGCGTGGTCTACAAGGTCGACCGGCTCGACTGGCAGCAGCGCCTCGGCTTTGTCGCCAAGGCGCCGCGCTGGGGGCTGGCGCACAAATTCCCGGCCGAACAGGCGCAGACGATTCTGCGCGCGATCGACATTCAGGTTGGTCGAACGGGCAAGCTGACCCCGGTGGCGCGGCTCGAGCCCGTGGGCGTGGGCGGGGTGATCGTCACCAACGCTACGCTCCACAATGCCGACGAGATCGAACGGCTGGGCGCGCGGCCGGGCGATCGCGTTGTCGTCCAGCGCGCGGGCGACGTGATCCCGCAAATCGTCGAGGTGCTGACCAAGGACGAGGAGCGACCGGCCTTCGTCTTTCCCGATACCTGCCCACAATGCGGATCGGACGCGGTGCGCGAGGAGGGTGAGGTCGATGTCCGCTGCACCGGCGGGCTGATCTGCCCCGCGCAGCGCGTCGAAAGGCTCAGGCATTTCGTCAGCCGACAGGCGCTCGACATCGAGGGGCTGGGCGAGACAAGCATCATCGCCTTTTTCAACGACGGGCTGATCCAATCACCCGCCGACATCTTCCGGCTGAAGGACCGGCGCGAGGATCTGATCGGGCGCGAGCGTTGGGCGGAAACCTCGGTCGACAACCTGCTTGCCGCGATAGACGCCAAGCGCGCCTCGCCACTCGACCGCTTCCTCTTCGCGCTGGGCATTCGCCATGTCGGACAGGTGACTGCGCGCGATCTCGCGCGGCGCTATTCGACAATGGCCGCGCTGCAGGCGATGATCGAAACGGCGCTTGGCAAGCGCGCGGAACTGATCCCCGCGATTGGCGAGAGCGACGACAAGTTTCGTCAACGTGTCGGCAAGGATTTAGCGGCGATCGTCGAGACGCCCGGCGTCGGCCCGGAGGTCGCGATGGCATTGCTCGACTTCTTCGCCGAGGAGCATAATCAGGAAGTCCTCGCCGATCTGCTCGATCAGATGGACATTCAGGCCGTCGTCCATGAAACGCGCGCGTCTGAGGTCAGCGGCAAGACGGTGGTGTTCACGGGCAGCCTCGAGACGATGAGCCGCGACGAGGCCAAGGCGCAGGCCGAATCGCTGGGCGCCAAGGTTTCGGGATCGGTGTCGGCCAAGACCGATCTTGTGGTCGCCGGGCCAGGAGCCGGCTCCAAGCTCAAAAAGGCGAGCGAGCTGGACATTCGCGTGATCGACGAGGCCGGCTGGGCCGACATCGTCAAGGCCGCGCAATAGTGACGATATCCTTCACGCCATTTTAACCGCCACTACGCATGCTTGTCCTGTGGGGACGACGCTGTTTCGCGGGGGCGAAACGGCGATCGGTTGTTCATTTCCGGCAAGGGACGGCCACAACCCATGGGTCACGCAGACATTATCGACGAATCATCGAAGGACGACGGCGCGGACTCGGATCGGCGCGGCGCCCAGCGATTCATGACCATCCTGCGCGTTGGCAAGCTGGTGACGGGCGGCGCGCAGGAACTGTGCCTGATTCGGAATATTTCGGCGGGCGGGCTGATGGCCCATGTCTATGCGCAGCACGAAATCGGCGACCGGGTCGAGATCGAATTCAAGTCCGATGAGCGACTTTCGGGCGAGGTCGTCTGGGTCGAGGAAGGCCGCGTCGGCGTGCGCTTCGAGGGGGAGATCGAGGTCAGCGACATCCTGACGCACCGCACCGCGCCCGATGGCCGCAAATCGCGCCCGCCGCGGATCGAGGTGGAGGGCCGTGCGCGAATCAAGGTTGGCGATGTGCGCCACGAGGTCGTGGTGCGCGATTTCTCGCAAGGCGGGATCAAGGTCGAGCTCGACGCGCCGCTGAAGGTGGGCGAGGACGCGGTGATCACGGTCGAGGGCATGCACCCCGTCAGGGGCATCGTGCGCTGGTCCCGCGACGGCATGGCGGGGCTGTCCTTCATCAAGCCCATCGCGTTCGATGAACTCATCCGCTGGCTCGAGGCGCAGGGTCAGGCATAGGCGATCAGCCGCCCTGCGGCGGCGACTGCGAGCCACAGCAGCAGCGAAGCGAGCGCCATGATGCGCGCGCCGGCTGGCGGCTCGGCTCGGCCATCGGCAAGCGCGCGGTTCCACAAGAGGCGAAAGCCGAGAGCATTGGCGAGTGCCAGCGCGACCAGCGCCTGCTTCCACTGAAACAGCGGCGCCACGACGAGCGTCGCCGCGTCGGCGGCGAACAGCACGATGCCGCTCGCGCCCATCAGCCCGATGCCCGCGATCGCCATTGGCGTCACCGCCCGCGAGAGCGCGCGCAGTGGCAGGGCACGGAACAGCCCGATGATTCGCAGATCGAGCAACCCGATCCCTCCGACGATCAGCACGAAGCCGAGCAAGTGGAGCAGGTTGGCCGCGGGATAGGCCGAGGCTGAGCCGCGCGCCCATTGGCCAAGGCCGGATTCCTGCAGGGCGGTTGCGAACGCGGCGAGCGATTCCACGCCTCAGCGCAGCTCGACCGTCTTGCCGCCCGCGGTGACGCGCTCGATCCGCATTTCGGGCGTTCCGTCGCGGCGGGGATAACCTTCGAGCGTCACCTTCTTGTCGGGCGCGAGCATTGCCTTGGACAGCCCGCGCGCTTCCATCCGCGCGACAGGGGCCAGGATCACGTCCCAGGTGCGCTTCTGGTAGGTCACCTTCGCGGTGCCGTGCGGGTTGCCCCAGTTGAGCGACTGCAGCGGCGCGGTGACCTTGATGACCTTTTCGGCGTCGTAGGAACTCCAGCCGTGATGCGCGAGCGCGGCGGCGGGCATGGCAAGCGCGATGACGGCGGCAAGCAGGGGACGGGGCATCGTCATTCTCCTCGGCTGCGGGAATATACGCCTGATCCGACGGATATATCCATGGCCGCCCGCAGCGATTTCGTCCCACGGTCGCGTTGTGCTATTTTGTTGCAATGGAAACCGAATCTCATGTGCTCGAGCGCCCGCCCGAGGGGGCCGGCGCTGACTGGACGATACCGCAGGACTGGCAGGCCTATGGCGACGCCGAACATCGCGTATGGGACACGCTGTTCGCGCGGCAATCGAAGCTGTTGCCCGGCCGCGTTTCCGAGGCGTTCCTGCGCGGGCTCGACGTGCTCAGGCTGTCCAAGCCGGGCATTCCCGATTTCGAGGAACTGTCCGAGCGGCTGATGAAGCTGACCGGCTGGCAGGTCGTCGCCGTTCCCGGGCTGGTTCCCGACGAGGTGTTCTTCGACCACCTCGCCAATCGCCGCTTCGTTGCGGGTAATTTCATCCGCCGCGCTGACCAGCTCGACTATCTGCAGGAGCCCGACGTCTTTCACGACGTGTTCGGCCATGTGCCGATGCTCGCCGATCCGGTTTTCGCCGATTATATGGCGGCCTATGGCAAGGGCGGTCAGCGGGCGCTCGAATACGGATCGCTCAAGCAACTTGCACGGCTCTACTGGTACACGGTCGAGTTCGGGTTGATCGAAGAGGCTGGCGGACTGCGCATCTACGGGTCCGGGATCGTATCGAGCCATGGCGAAAGCCTGTTCGCGCTCGATGATCCGAGCCCCAACCGCATCCGCTTCGACCTGAAGCGCGTCATGCGGACGGACTACAGGATCGACGATTTTCAGCAGAACTATTTCGTCATTCCCGATTTCGAAACGCTGCTGCACACGACGGTCGAAACCGATTTCGCGCCGCTCTATACCGAGCTCGCGACGCTGCCCGATATCGCGATCGCCGACATTCTGCCCGAAGACGACGTGATCACGCACGGCACCCAGGACTATGCGCGGAAACGAGCGGCAGAATGATCAGGGCCGGTTTGCTCTGGGCGGGCACGCTGGCCTTGATGCTGGTGGCGTGCGGCGAAACCGCGAAGGACAATGCCGTCGCGCCGGTCGACGGTGAGAGCGCGGGCGTCAACGCGGCGATCCCGTCTCCCGCAATGCTCAATTCGGTGCTGCCGCAACGGACGCCAACGGCAGCGCCGGTTGCCGGGAGCTTTGCAGCGGTGTCGAACACAGCGATGAGCGTGACAGGCGATGTGACAATCGCCGCTGACACACTGAGCTTTTCGCTCGATCAGAGCTACGGCACGGGCGGCGCGAGCGTGACAACCGCGGCTTCGCCCTATGCCGGCGCGGACATATGGGCTGACCTGTTCGGGGTCACCGCCGATACGCCGGTCGAAATTCGGCCCGTGACCTCGGAGCAGGTGGGCGCCAAGGCGCGCAATGGCGGGCTTTGCGGGAAGGCGAAGGCGAGTTTCGTGGCGATTGCCCGCAAGGCGGCGGGCACCCCCGACGAACTGCTCCAGATCGCGGCCTTTCAGGGGCCGGCCGCGCCGGGGAACGGCGCGAGCCCGGACAGCTTGTGCGGCACCTATACCTACATGCCCAAGGGCAACTAGACCGCGGCACGTTAAATCGGGTTCAGTGCTCCTGCGAAAGCAGGAGCCCATTTGTCCGCTCGCCTTGCCGCTTCCGACATGGGCTCCGGGTCAAGCCCGGAGCACCAGCATGGATCAGATTTACGCACGATGGCCTACCCGAAGCGCCTGCGCTTCCTCAGCATCAGCGTCGGCCATTCGCCGCGGTCGATCCGGCCGGCAAGGCGCAGGCCCTGGCGGCGATAAGCGGTGGCTACACGGTGCGCCTGGCTGTCGAGCAGCCCCGCGAGGATCAGCGTCCCGCCTTCTTCGAGTACCGCGGCGATCGACGGCGCCATTTCAATGAGCGGACCGGCCAGGATATTGGCGATGATAAGGTCATAGGGCGCGCGGCGCTGGATGGTGCGGTGCTGCATCCCCTCCGCGACGACGAGCGCGAGCCGTCCTTCGCGCGTGCCGAGGGGTATGTCATTGATCTCGGCGTTCTCGCGCGTCACGTCGATCGAGATCGGGTCGATATCCGACGCGGTCGCGAAGGCGCGCGGCCAGAGGTGCATCGCGGCGAAGGCCAGCAGGCCGGTGCCCGTGCCGACGTCGATCAGATCGCGGTAGAGATTGCCTTCACGCTTCAGGCGATCGAGCATCATCAGGCAACCCGTGGTGGTCTCGTGCTGGCCCGTGCCGAACGCAAGTCCCGCCTCGATCAGGAAGGGCTTGGCGTTTACAGGAATATTATCCGCGTTGGTCGAGGTATGAACGAAGAAGCGGCCCGCGCGAACGGGCTCGAGGCCTGCCTGGCTGAGCGTAACCCAGTCCGCTTGCTCGACCTTCTCGATCTTTGGCGTGACGCCGGCGGCGCTGGGAATCAGCGCCGTGATCAGCGCAATGGTGACATCGTCGGGCTTGTTCTCGAAATAGGCGTCGAGCTGCCATTGTTCGGGGCGCGCCGGATCGGGCTCGCTGGTCATCAGCACGGGCAACGGGTCGAGTTCGGCGAGCAGGCCGATATCCTCTTCCAATATCCTGGCCTCCTGCGCGGTGCATGGCAGGGTGAGTTTCCAGCTTTCGCCGGTGGACGCATCGCCGGACGAAAAACCGGTTTCCACCTTTTCTGGCGTATGCTTAGCGGACATAGGACGCTCCGTTGATATCCAGCACCGCGCCCGTCATCGAAGGGGGCGCGTCGAGCGCGAGAAACCGCGCGGCTTCGGCAATTTCGGCGGGTTCGGCAACGCGGCCAAGCGGAATCTCTGCGAGCAGTGCTGCACCGCCGTCGCAGTCCAGATGCGCCTCGGCCATCCCCGTCATGGTGAAGCCGGGGCAGATCGCAAAGGCGTAAATCCCCTCGGCAGCATAGCCCCGTGCGATCGACTTCGTCATCCCGATCATGCCTGCCTTCGACGCGGCATAGTGCCAGTGCGCGGGGCTGTCGCCGCGATACGCGGCGCGGCTGGCGATATTGATGATGCGCCCGCCGCCGATCTCGCGAAAATGCAGCACGGCGAGCCGGCTGAGTTCGGCGGCTGCGGTAAGATTCACCTGCATCGTGCGGTCCCAGGCGGAGACCCAGTCGTCATGCGCATCCTCGATCGGCGCCGCCTCGAAGATGCCGGCATTATTGATGAGCACGTCGATGCGGCCGTCGAGGCGATCGAGCGCGGCTTGCCAGAGAGAGGGCGCGGTGTCGGGCACGGCGAGATCGCAAGCGATCAGCCGGTCGGAAGCGGTTCTGCTCGAATGGCCGATGACGCGTGTGGACTCGCCCGTCAGCCGTTCGGCTATCGCAGCACCGATGCCCCGACTGCTGCCGGTGACGAGAATATGGACGGGGTGGGTCATCCCCGCCCCTTAAAGCAAGCGGGCGATGAATCCCAAATGAAGAAGCGTCAGCTCGTGATCTTCTGCAAAAATTGCGCAGCACCTACGCGAAGGCCGTCGAAGCTGCTGTCCGCCTCGGAGAAACCCTGGCGGATGCCTTCCATCTCCGCGGTGACATTTTCGGTATCGGCGCGGATGGCGGCGATGGTGGAAGACATGGAGTCGGCGGCGAGCGCGGTTTCATCGACGGCGGCGGTGATCATGGTGACGGTCTGCGCCTGGACCTCCATGGCCTGACGGATACGCTGCGCGGAGGACTGGACCTCGGCGACGGTGTCGCGGATCGAGGCATTGGTGTCGACAGTGGTGCGGGTGGCGGACTGGATCGCCTCGATCTTGGCGGCGATGTCGTCGGTGGCGCGCGCGGTCTGGCTGGCGAGCGACTTGACCTCCTGGGCGACGACCGCAAAGCCGCGGCCGGCGTCGCCAGCGCGCGCGGCCTCGATGGTGGCGTTGAGCGCAAGCAAATTGGTCTGGCCGGCAATGTCGCGGATGAGCCCGAGGATCGATTCGATCGACTGGGCGTGCGCCGAGAGCATTTGCGAGATCGAGACGGCTTCGCCGGCCTGAGCCGAGGCGCGGGTAGCGACGTCGGCGGCGATCTCGACTTCGGAGCGCGCATCCTCGATCGCGCGGATCAGCCCGGCAGCGGTCTGTGCCGCCTCGCGCATCGCGACCGCCGATTGCTCGGCGGCGGCTGCGACTTCCGAGGTCTTGCCATGCATCCCGCGTGCGGCCTCGACCGCGTTGATCGCCTGTGACCTAAGCGTGGCGCCGCGGTTGGATACCTCGGTGACCGCGGCCGCAATCTGGGAACTGAACGTTTCCGCATCCAGCCCGCGCTGGCGGCTCGCCTCGAGCGTGCGGCGCTCATGGACGTAGCTCGACATCAGCTCGGCTTCGATGAGTGAGATCTGCATCACCGCACTGTTGAGCCGCGTCATGCGCGCGCAATCATCGCCCACCGCGTCGGCAACGAGCGCGATTGTGTATTGGTGCGACGTCGCAAGCGCGGCAAGCACGGTACGCAGCGGAACCTTTGCCTCCTGCGACGCCCAGGCGTTGTCGCGCGCCATGTCCGCCCATTGCTGCGCGGTCGGGCTGGAATATTTGGTGCGGACATAGGCGGTGCTGAAATCGAGCATCTTCTCGCGCTGCGGCGCGGTCAGACGGTCGTAGACCGAACTCGCCGCGCCGTAGTGATCCCAGAAGCAGCGTGCGATGTCGCCTTCGCGCCCCTCGATCAGCGACCAGATCTCCCGGCAATCGCGCGCGAGCGTGTGCTCGCGATCGAAATCCGGCAATCGCTCCGATAGAGCCACCTGAATCTCGGTCGCTCGTTCGTAGCGAGGCTGGCTTTTGCCCTGGCCTTCCATACGCGTCTCTCCTGTTATCGTAATCGCGGCGGATTAGCGTCGCGCACCCGCGACGCTTGCCACGAAGCTGTTGGCGCTGGCGCGAAGCTGCCCCAGTTGCGAGTCGAGGTTGCCGAAGCCTGCGCCTGCGTGATCGATTTCGAACGCCACATTTTCGGTATCGACGCGAATGGCGGCGATGGTGGAAGACATGGAGTCGGCGGCGAGCGCGGTTTCATCGACGGCGGCGGTGATCATGGTGACGGTCTGCGCCTGGACCTCCATGGCCTGACGGATACGCTGCGCGGAGGACTGGACCTCGGCGACGGTGTCGCGGATCGAGGCATTGGTGTCGACAGTGGTGCGGGTGGCGGACTGGATCGCCTCGATCTTGGCGGCGATGTCGTCGGTGGCACGCGCGGTCTGGCTGGCGAGCGACTTGACCTCCTGGGCGACGACCGCAAAGCCGCGGCCGGCGTCGCCAGCGCGCGCGGCCTCGATGGTGGCGTTGAGCGCAAGCAAATTGGTCTGGCCGGCAATGTCGCGGATGAGCCCGAGGATCGATTCGATCGACTGGGCGTGCGCCGAGAGCATCTGCGAGATCGAGACGGCTTCGCCCGCCTGCGCCGAGGCGCGCGTGGCGACATCGGCGGCGATCTCGACTTCACTGCGCGCATCCTCGATCGCGCGGATCAGCCCGGCAGCGGTCTGTGCCGCCTCGCGCATCGCGACCGCCGATTGCTCGGCGGCGGCTGCGACTTCCGAAGTCTTGCCATGCATCCCGCGTGCGCTGGACGCCACCTTGCCCGTCTGGACGCGGAGTTCCTCGCTCCCGCGCGAGACGGTTTCGAGCGAGGCGCCGATTTTGGAGCGGAATTCGTCGGCCATCCGCGCGCGTTCGCGATCGTTGGTGCGATCATTATAGCAGGCGAAGAGCGAGCCGGTGACATCGCTTTCGAGTGCGGAGAGACGCAGCAGCGCGTCGATCAGGCTGAACAGGCGGGGATCGTCGTTTGGCACCTTGCGGATCAGGATTTCGAGTGCGGCGCGGTCGCTGGCATTGATCATCGCGCGCAGCGCCGTCGCGCGGACATTCGCGTCATAGGCCTGAATGACCGAGCGTTCGACCGATTCGATCCAGGCCATCTGCTGCGTGTTGCAGAAGCGATCGCGCAGGAAAGTGCAGCCGATCTCGATCATCCGGTCATAATCGGCCGCCGTCCAACTTCCCTCATTGGGAAAGCAGAGCCGCCAGTGATCCCAATAGGCCTTTGATATCGCGTAGGCATCATCCTCGAGGATCGCCCAGAGCTCGCGGGCTGTCGCGATGAGGGTGCCATCCACATCGAAGACCGAGAGGCGATGCGCAATGTCGATCGTCGCGGCGAACGGGGTCGCGTTATTGGCCTCGGCTGCGCTGCTGATGCTGTCGGTCACGTAATGCTCCGCTGCGAATTTGGTCGCGCCCGCTACAGGGCATCCAAATCCAGTAAGCGGAAATGGTTAAAAGCCTGTTAGTTCGGCGATCGGCGCGCAGACGTCATTGTCTGTTTGCATCCGCGCGCGCTTGTCTTAAGGGAGGCGCGAAAATCATGAGGGGTGAGTATCATGACACGCGAGAAGGCCCGCCCGCTTTCGCCGCACCTGACGATCTGGAAATGGGGCCCCGCCATGGCGGTTTCCATCATCCACCGCGTCACCGGCAACGGACTTGCGACAGTGGGGGCCATCGGCCTGGTCTGGTGGCTTGCCGCCGCGGCGAGCGGACCCGAGGCCTATGCCAGCTTCATGGCTTGCGCGACGGGCTGGTTCGGCAAGATCATCGGTATCGGGCTCACCTGGGCTTTCTTCCAGCACCTTTTCGGCGGGCTTCGCCACTTCGTGCTCGATACCGGCGCTGGTTATGAGCTTCAGTCCAACAAGAGCTGGTCGCTGATGGTGTTCGCGGGCGCGATCATTGCGACCATCATCTTCTGGCTCTTCATCTTCTGGAAGGCGCTCTGATGGGTAGCGGAACGGGAATTGGCCGCGTCCGCGGTCTGGGTTCGGCGAAGCACGGATCGAAGCACTGGCTGCACCAGCGCCTCACCGCCGCAGGCAATCTGGTGCTTGTGCTGTGGTTGCTCTTTTCGCTGCTGAGCCTGGGTTCGCTCGAGCACGCGGGCGTCGTTGCCTGGCTTTCAAGCCCGCTTGTCGCGGTCCCCATGATGCTGATGATCGTCAGCGTCTTCTGGCACCTGAAGCTCGGCATGCAGGTGATGATGGAAGACTATGTGCATGACGAGGGGCTCAAGCTGCTGAGCCTTGTCGCAATCAATTTTTATGCGATCGGCGCCGCCGCGCTTGCGCTGTTCTCGATCGCCAAAATCGCCTTCACGGGAGCTGCCGGCTGATGGCTGACGCATCGTACAAGATCATCGACCACACCTATGACACCGTCGTCGTCGGTGCGGGGGGTTCGGGCCTGCGCGCCACCATGGGTTCGGCCGAAGCGGGCCTGAAGACCGCGTGCATCACCAAGGTTTTCCCGACGCGCAGCCACACCGTCGCGGCGCAGGGCGGTATTGCCGCCAGCCTCGGCAATAACAGCCCCGATCACTGGACCTGGCACATGTACGACACCGTCAAGGGGTCGGATTGGCTGGGCGACCAGGACGCGATCGAATATATGGTGCGCGAGGCGCCCGCCGCGGTCTACGAGCTCGAGCACGCCGGCGTGCCGTTCAGCCGTAACAACGACGGCACCATCTATCAGCGCCCCTTCGGCGGCCACATGCAGAATATGGGCGAGGGTCCGCCGGTGCAGCGCACCTGCGCCGCCGCGGACCGCACCGGCCACGCGATGCTGCACGCGCTCTATCAGCAGAGCCTGAAGTACGACGCGGACTTTTTCATCGAATATTTCGCGATCGACCTGATCATGGAAAACGGCGCGTGCCGGGGCGTGATCGCGCTGTGCATGGAAGACGGCACTCTGCATCGCTTCCGTTCGCACGCGGTCGTGCTTGCCACGGGCGGCTATGGCCGCGCTTATTATTCCGCAACCTCGGCGCACACCTGCACGGGTGATGGCGGCGGCATGGTGCTGCGTGCGGGCCTTCCGCTCCAGGACCTCGAATTCGTCCAGTTCCACCCGACCGGCATCTACGGCGCGGGCGTGCTCATCACCGAGGGCGCGCGCGGCGAGGGCGGCTATCTCACCAATTCCGAGGGTGAGCGCTTCATGGAGCGCTACGCGCCGTCGGCCAAGGATCTGGCCAGCCGAGACGTCGTGTCGCGCTCCATGGCGATGGAGATCCGAGAAGGCCGCGGCGTCGGCCCGCACAAGGATCATATCTACCTGCACCTCGATCATATCGATCCCAAGGTGCTGGCCGAGCGCCTGCCCGGCATCACCGAAAGCGGCAAGATCTTCGCTGGCGTCGATCTGACGCGCCAGCCGCTGCCCGTCAGCCCGACGGTGCACTACAATATGGGTGGCATCCCCTGTAACTATCACGGCCAGGTCGTCACCAAGGTGGGCGACGATCCCGAAGTGATCGTGCCCGGCCTCTATGCGGTTGGTGAGGCGGCGTGCGTTTCGGTCCACGGCGCGAACCGCCTTGGCTCCAACTCGCTCATCGACCTGGTGGTGTTCGGCCGCGCTACTGGCCTGCATCTCAAGGAATCGATCAAGCCCGGTACGGCCCACAAGGCGCTGCCCAAGGATTCGGCCGATCTGTCGCTCGCGCGCGTAGACCATTTCCGCAATGCCAAGGGTGGTTCCTCGACCGCGCAGGTGCGCCTCGAAATGCAGCGCACGATGCAGAAGCACGCGGCGGTGTTCCGCGACGCCGCGCTCCTTGCTGAAGGTGTTGAGCATATGCAGGCGGTCAACAAGCGGCTGGCCGATGTCTCGGTCACCGATCGCTCGCTGATCTGGAACACCGACCTCGTCGAAACGCTCGAGCTCGATAACCTGATGTCGCAGGCGGTCTGCACGATGGAAAGCGCCAGCAACCGCAAGGAAAGCCGCGGCGCGCACGCGCACGAGGACTTCCCCAATCGCGACGACGCGAACTGGATGAAGCACACGGTGAGCTGGTTCGAAGGCTGGGGCGGCAAGGGCGGCAAGGTGTCGCTCGACTACCGCCCGGTGCACGATTACACGCTGACCGACGAGGTCGAGTACATCAAGCCGAAGGCGCGGGTGTATTGAGCGACTGATCATTTTAGCGCAAAAGGAAAGGGCCTCCTCGGAGGCTCTTTTTTATTGTCCTTTTTGCATCATTTGTTTTGAGGTGCTGAGATGCGAAATCCTACCGAGCGATGACAAGTTATTGGGCATACGTTTCTCAGAACCCGGTAGCAGCTTACGCTGCAGGGCTAAGCACTCTGACATTCTTGATGGCACTGCCGCTGACGATCGAAAGCTATCGAAAGGCAAGGCGTGATCGTGGGCTACTTCATGTTGAACGAGCCGATCCTGGTTACGTGGTTCAGGAAGGCTGGAGATATGAGAATGTCATAGTAAGTCTAATAAATGTGGGCGGCCCTACCGTTTTAATTACCGGTTATGACATCCGTGTTTATGAGGGCTGGTGGAATACGCTGCTTAAGCGAAATCCCATCATTCACCGTGGTGATGGATGGAAGGTCGCACGAGGGGAGAAGTCGTTTTCTCTCTCGCTTAAGGGTGGCGAGTCTCCGCCGTTTCCGGTGAAATCCGGAGAGCCCACACGACTCGAAATTCACGCCGACAGGCTGTGGATCGACCGACGGCCAAGAAAAGTGATGGCGTGGGTAAAGTTCAGCCATTCCAAAAAACCTCTGAAGATTACCATTCTGCCAAATGACCCTTGGAGTTACACCGATGCTAGGCGGCGTGGACGAATTGGTTGACGTGGACGGTGTGGGTTGATTCAAGGCTGCCTTTTGGAGGCAGGTTTGAGCCGGGGCGATCTGAGCGAAGCAGAATGGCGCGTTCTGAAGGGTCTGCTGCCGATCGAGCCAGAGAACCGAGGGCGCGGCCGCAGGCCTGAGCAGAATCTCTCGATAGTCAACGGCATACTCTGGCGGCTGCGCTGTGGGACTGCTTGGCGCGATGTCCCGCCAAAATACGGCAATTGGAACACGATCTACCGGCGGTTCCGTCGTTGGAGCGAGGCCGGGGTCTGGGAGGCCGTGTCGGTGACGCTTGCCGAGATCATGGCCGACACCGGACACTACAGCATCGACAGCACCACCCTTCGCGCCCATGTCTCGGCAGCGGGCGGAAAAGGGGGACTTGTCGACGCGCTCTTGGCCGCTCGCGGGGCGGGTTCACCAGTAAGCTTCACTGTCTGGCTGATGCCCGAGGACGCCCCGTCGCCTTCCACCTGACTGGTGGTGAAGCCGCCGACTGCACGGCCTATGACACGCTGATCCGCCTGCCGGACCGCGCTCCGGCGGCTCTGCTGGCCGACAAAGGCTACGACACCAACGCCATTCGCGCCGATCTCGCGAGCCGCAGCATACAGGCTGTCATCCCGGCGCGCTCCAATCGCCGAGAAAGGATCGAGCACGATCGGCAGCTCTACAGGCAGCGAAACGGCATTGAGCGAATGTTCGGCAAGCTGAAAATCAATCGTGCCGTCGCCACCCGCTACGATCAAACGCCCTCAAGTTTCCTCGGCATGGTCCATCTCGCTGCCATCCGGCTTTGGATCAAATTCGTCCACGCCGCCTAGGGGGATACAGGATGCCCAGCGAAAACTAGCGACACTTAATGTCCATCGGAAGTCGGATCAGGGTTGGGAGCCCGTGTAAGGGCTCTTGTGTGCTGTTGCGCCCCGAACGATTACCGCCAGCGCAGATTGTCGCGCGACAGTTCCGATACCGATCGCATTCCCATGAGCTTCATGTCGCGTTCGATCTCGTCCCGCAGTCTGCCGAGTGCGCGCTCTACGCCCGGCTGGCCCGCGGCGGCGAGGGCGTAGAGGTAGAGGCGGCCGCCCGAGCACGCCTTTGCGCCGACGCTCAGCGCCTTCAGCACATGGCTGCCGCGGCGGATGCCGCCGTCGCAGATGACGTCGAGCCTGTCGCCGACCGCATCCACGATCTCGGCGAGCTGGTCGAAGGGGGCGCGGCTGCCGTCGAGCTGTCGCCCGCCATGGTTGGAGACCATGATCGCGGTCGCGCCGATGTCGACGGCGCGTTTCGCGTCGTCGACCGACATGATGCCCTTGAGACAGAATTCGCCGCCCCATTCGGCGCGGATGGCTTCGGCCATCTTCCAGTCCATCGACTGGTCGAGCATGGTGTTGAAGTAATCGGCGATCGAGAGCGCGACATTCGTCCCCTCGCTCACGTGATCCTTGAGGTTGGAGAGCTCGAACTTCTCGCGAAAAAGATAGTTGAGCGTCCAGCGCGGGTGCGCCGCGAAGCTCAGCGCCGAGCGCGGTGTGAGTCTGGGCGGCGAGGTGAAGCCCGTGCGCAGGCAACGTTCGCGATTGCCCCCGACGATCGTATCGACGGTCAGCGTCAGCGCGTCGAACTTCGCGTCCCTGGCTCTCGCGATCATCGCATGGTTCAACCCCTTGTCCTTGTGGACATAGAGCTGGAACATCTTTGGCGTGGAGATCATCCCTCCGACATCCTCGATGCTGACTGTCGCCAGCGAGGAGATGCCGAAGAAGGTGCCGAACTTCTCGGCGGCGCGGCCGACGGCGCGCTCGCCCTGCCAGTGGAAGAGGCGCTGGAGCGCGGTCGGCGAGAGGAAGAGCGGCATCGCGATCTTCCGGCCCATCACGGTGGTGCTCATGTCCACGGTTTCGACGCCCGCGAGCACATTGGGCACGAGGTCGCAGCTTTCATAGGCGTCGGTGTTGCGGCGACAGGTCAGCTCGTCGTCGGCGGCGCCGTCGATATAGTGGAATATCGGGCCCGGCAGACGGCGTTTCGCCAGTCGGCGGAAGTCTTCGATATTATGGCAATCGCTCAGCCGCATGCGATGTCCCTCTCAAATGAGGCGCAGCTTGCGCCCCGCCTTGCCGAGCGCCGCCCGGTCTGCATACGGCAGCGCAAAGCGGCATGCCGTCCAGATCGAGGCGGCCGCGATCAGCGTGACGAGCGGTAGCTGGACGATATCGGGTTGGAGCTTGGCCGCGGGTATGGCGAGCGCGAGGCCCGGGAGCGCAATCAGAACGGAACGCAGCGCAGTTCGCGCGAACGGGCGCTCGAAGGGGTGGACGCCGTCGAAGCGGTGGAGCTGGAAGAGCGGGATGATCGCGGCGATGATGAAGCCCGTGCTCGTCGCGAGCGCCATTCCCGTGAGGCCATGGCGTTCAACAAGCGGCACACCCACGAGTGCGGCGGCGGCAAGGCCGATCGCGCTCGCCGCCAACTGCTGGCGATAACCACCGATCACCTGTTGTACCGGGACTGCCGCGCCGAACACCGCCTCTGCCATGCGCGCGAGGATGAGCACGACGAGCGCGGCGTGCGCGGCATCGGCGCCGCGCCCGAACAGGCCGAGAATGGCCTCTCCGCCTGCCGCCATGACGAACCCCAGCGGCACGACGATCGCGAAGGCGAGCCGCGTGGCAAATGCATAGATTGGCTGGACCTCTGCCTTGCCCCCGCGCGCCGCCGCCGAGGCAAGCGGGGCGAGGACATAGGCGAAGGCGGTGCGGACGAGCTGGACGACGCTCGAGACCTTGCGCGCGATCGTATAGAGCGCGGCGGCGGTTGCGCCCGCGGCGCCGGGGATGAGCGCGTTGAGGAAGATCGGCGGCGCGTCGCCGAACAGCCGCGCGACCGCGTTGGCGGGGAGGATTGCGAGTCCCGCGCGGAAGGTCTCGAAGACGATCGGCTCGATCAGCGGGCCGCGGAAGAATAGCCGCAGATCATATTGCCGTGCGAGCAGGCGGATGCTGAGCAGGCAGATGATCCCCAGCGATATGAGATGCGCGACGAACAGCGCCATGATGCCGAAGCCCGCCGCATAGAGCGCCGCTGCCAGAACGAGCCTGATGAGCTGCTCCCAGAAGATGCGCAGCCGTATCTCGGCTCCGAAGACGCGGCGTGCGCGCAGCGCCGAAGTCGCGATCTCGACAAATGCCCAGAGCGGGAGCGCCCATGCGAAGAGGCGCACGGCGTCGACAAGCATCGCCTGGTCGCGCGGCGCCGCGTTGAATAGGGGAGCGACATGTGGCGCGAACAGCGAGATCATCCCCGCAATCAGAAGGCACGGCACGACGCCGATCAGCAGCGCCGAGCGTAGCGCTGCAACGGCGTCGCGCTCGCTCTTCGCCTGCGGCACGACCCGTTGCAGCGAGGAGGTCATGCCGAGATCGGCGATATTCTCGATCAGGTTCACCGCCGCCCAGAGCACGGCGTAAATGCCATAGCCCGCCAGCCCGAACAGCCAGACATAGACGGGCTGCGAAACGATATCGATCACGCCGCCGAGCCGTGCGAGCAGCGTGGTCCCGAGCCCCCTGGCAAAGTCGCGGCTGGTGACGGGTTCGGGGGCTGAGGCGGTCATCGCGGGCGGGTGGCGGCGGGCGGCATGGCGCGGTGATCAACGCACGCGCGGCGCTTGTCAACGGACGCGGCATTGATATTGTCTACTGAATTACTATACAAAGTATCTCTTCTCTCCCAAGGTGTTCCCATGCCCCATCCCAACACGCTTCGCATCGCGCCCGCCGACAAGGCGCGGCTCAAGATCATGTTCCTCGCCAAACACGCGCTGGCGGGGGGCGTGCCCGATGCGGCCGATGGCACGCACGCGGTCTATCATGACGAGATGCTGACGACGCTGAGAGGGATCGGGCTGAGCGTTCGGCCCGCCAACAGCTATGAAGCGCTGTTCGACTGGCCCGACGCCGATTTCGTGGTGACGCTGCTCAACCGCGGCGGCTTTGTGAACAGCGAGATGCTCGCGCCCTTGCTGTTGCGGCGGCACGGGCTCCCCTTTCTGGGCGCCGCGCCGATCCTGCGGGGCTTGTCCGACGACAAGCATCTGATGAAGGCGGTCGCCGCGCGGCGCGGGGTGCCGGTCACGCCCTGGAATATCGTGCGGCAGGGGCAGGGCGGCGTCAGCGAACCGGATTTCGCGTGGGAGCGGCTGGTGGTGAAGCCCAATGCCAGCTCGGCGAGCTGGGGTGTGAAGATCATCGACGACTGGGCCGAGGCGCGCGCGCATGCCGAGAGTATTCTGGATTCAGGGCACGATGTGATTATCGAGCCCTATGCGCCGCTGATCGACATCGCGGTGCCTGTGGTTGGCGCGGACGGACCGTGGCTGTTGCCCGCGTTTGGCTATTACCCCGTCGACCGCCCGGGCGACGTGCGCTCCTACGAGGAAAAGCGCAATCTGATCGCGACGGGCGACGATCCGCTCGAGGCGATCGGCGATCGTGCGCTGATCGTGCGGCTGGAGGCGCATGTGCGCGCGATGCTGCCCGAGCTCTGGCCCTTCGATTACGGCCGCTTCGAGTTCCGCTATGACCCCGTGACGGGCGATGTACGGTTCATGGAAGTGAACCTGTCGTGCAACCTCTGGTCGAAGAAGACGATCAGCCGCTCGGCGCGCTCGCTTGGCGTGAGCCATGCCGAGCTGGTCGAGACGATCGTCGCGCACAGCATGGAACGACAGGGGCTGATCCGCGCGGAGCGGGTGCGGCTGGCGGCGTGATCGGGCGACGCCTCTCTGCGACTAATGGCCCGCGGCCGGCCGACTGTCCCACATCGCAGCCGGCCGAACCGCAGCCCATCCCGTAATTGGGGAAGGCCGCTGGTTTCCGGGAAGCCGACATTCAGCTACGCTACGCTCCGATGCTCGGAAATCCCATTTTTTCGGCTCGACCTCGACTCAATGTCGATCCGTCCCAGGACTGCCGACTCAAAGCGGCAGGAAGCCAGGCTGGAGGCGAAATTTCGTGACGGACAAGACGCCGCGTTCAACTCCCGATCGCCGCAGGCATCGTCTTGCCGCAAGGCTGGCATGGACGCTTCTTGCCATTCTTGCAGTTCCGCTGGCTTATGGTGCGGCCGGCTATGTCAGCGGGTTTATCCCGGTAAATGATAACTGGCGCGAGGCGAAACAGGGCGTCACCATCTATGTCGAAACCAACGGCGTCCACACCAGCCTCATCCTTCCCATTGCTGCCGAAGGAATAGACTGGCGCGGACTGGTATCCCCGAACGACCTCGCCGACCCGCGCTACGCTGGCGATCACTACGGCTTTGGCTGGGGTGAGCGGCGCTTCTATCTCAACACGCCGACATGGGCCGATCTCGATGCGCGCACCGTGATCCGCGCGACGATCGGCAGCGACGAGACACTGGTGCATGTCGACCATGTCGTCCGCCCCTTTCCCGACCGCTGGCGCCGCCCGCTGAGGCTCAGCTCCGACGAGTATCGCCGTCTTTCCGCCTATATCCGCGCGAGCTTTGCGCCGGGGCGCCCCAAACCGATCCCCGGCTACACGCCCAGTGACATCTTTTATGAGGGGCGCGGCCATTATGATGCGATCACGACCTGCAACGAATGGACGGGCGCGGCGCTCCGCGCCACCGGAGTCCGTGTCGGCGCCTGGACGCCGTTCGAAAGCGGCGTGATGCGATGGTTTCGTTAGGCGCTGATCACCTTCTCCAGCGCGTCGGCGACCGTGGTCATGTCGCGTTCGAACTGCGCCTCGAGCGCGGCGTCGTCGAGCGCGTCGAAGGCTGTGACCTGCGGCATTGAGAGGCCGACGCGCAGCGTGCCGCCCCAGCGGCCATCGGGAAGGCGCACGCATTTCACGGGCTGTCCCAGCCGCACGCCGTGATCGACGAGCGCGCGGTGGATGCGCTTGGCCTCGTCGAAATCGGGCTGGCCGGGCATGTGCGATATGTCGATCGTGGACAGCGTGCGCATCTCGATCGGATGCGCGTCGCCCTCGGCGCGTTCGCCGGGCGCATAGGGCGCGATGCGGCGGCCGCCCAGCCGCTCGACCATCGCCTTGCGGACCGCGGCGTGGAAGGCGAGCACAACGCGTTCGACGCGCTCGATACTCAGTGCCTGGAAGCGCTCGAGCTCGAACACCGACGCTTCCAGGCGGAGCAGCAGGCCGAGATTGGACTCGCGTGGAAGCAGGTCGACATCGGGCCAGTTGTCGGGCCATTCGCCGCGGCGGAAGATCTTGCAAAAGGCGATCGGCATCAGCGCTGCCGCCTCGACCGCGGCGCGCGGGACGAGCGCGAAGCCGCTGAAGGGCGGGCCGCCCATGAACTTGGAGCCCGTGAGCAGCACGGTGCAGCCGCGCGCGAGATAATCGTGGATCGCCTGTGTCGTGATGCGCGCCTGGCACGCATCGACGATGAAGCTGACCGCACCGCCATGTTTTGCGGCGAGCGCGTCGATATGCTCGAGCGAGGGCAGGACAAGCCCGGTCTTGGAGCCGTGGACGACATGGACGACGGTGTGGCGGTCTTCGGCCTTCGCCTCGATCACCTGCCGATCGACTTCCTCTGCCACCGACTCGGGGCGCCATGCGGCGCCCAGATCGTCGCGCACGGGAACATTGGTCAGCTCGATCTTTTCGGGGATGCGGCCGCCCACGGGTTCGCCCGGCGCGACCGCGATGTCACGTGCGGTCTGCTTCGCGAAATATTGCCCGCGCGCCGAATAGATGCAGCCGCTGCCCACCTCGTCGGCGCCGAGCAGGATGTTGCGGATGCCGCCCGGCGCCTTTTCCTTGGCAAGCGCGAGGCCGACATATTCTAGATCGGTGCCGGAGGGTGAGAAGACGATCTCCACATCCTCCGCAAGATTGTAGGAGGCGCGGATGCGGTGGCGTAGCCGCTCCAGCGCTTCGGCATAGCCATCGGGCGAAAGCGTCAGATCGGGCGCGATCTCCGCGATCCGGCGGCAGCCATGATCGAAGGCAGGCGCCGAGATGTCGTTCGCGGTCGACGAGGCATAGGCGATCGCGTCCGACGGCCGGGGCTGCGAGAAATACTGGTTGAGGCCCGTTTCCGGGTCGAGGATGATGCGCGCGTCGCCGCCCTGAGTGAGGAGTTCGGCGGCGGAGTCGGCGAAAGCCTGCGCGTTCATCGCGGTGGCTGTCAGTTTCATAAAATTGATCAATCCCTGGGGTCACGCGGAATTTGGGCGCATCTTGACGCCCGCATTGCGGCGAAAAAAAGGCTCGTTGGCGCTTCGACGGTTTATTCCCTATATGCGCCGCGCCGGACAGGGCAAGCCCAGCGCCGGACCGACATATTGCGAAGGTTCCCACGTGACTCAGCCGATTTCTCCGCTCCGCATTCCGCAGGAAGCCAAGGACCGCCTCAAGATCATGTTCATCGCCAAGCACGCGCTGGGCGACGGCACGCTGCACCCCGAGGACGGCAACCACGCCGTCTATCACCATGAGGTGCGCACGATCCTGGAGGGGCTGGGCATCAACCTCGTGCTCGCCAACAAATACGAGGCGCTGTTCGAGAATCCGGGGGTCGACTTCGTTTTCCCGCTGCTCAACCGCGGCGGCTTTCTCAATTCGGAGATGATGCTGCCGCTGCTCTGCACGCGGCTGGGCATTCCCTATCTGGGTGCATCGCCGATCCTGCGGGGCTTGTCCGACGACAAGCATCTGACCAAGCTCGAGGCGAAGGCGCGCGGCATTCCGACCGCGCCCTGGGCGATCTACCGGCGCGGCGCGCCCGTGCGCGAGGCCGATTGCCCGATGGCCGAGCGCATGGTGATCAAGCCCAATGCCTCCTCGGCGAGCTGGGGCGTGGGCGATGCCGGCGACTGGGCGGGGGTCAGGGCCGCGGTCGCGGGCATCCACGATCAGGGGCATGACGCGATCGTCGAACCCTTCCTCAACGGCAGCGATGTCGAGGTGCCCGTCATCACCGTGAACGACGAGCCCGCCGTGATGCCGATGATGATGTTCCGCCAGGCCGATCCAACGCATCTGCGTACCTATTGGGAAAAGCGCGATCTGGTCGATCGGACGCAGAAGTACGAGCTGTTCGCGTTCGAGGACAAGGAATGGCAGCCCAAGATCGACGCGCTGACGCGCAAGATGGTCGAGGTGTTCCGGCCCTTCGACTATGGCCGCTATGAATTCCGCCTCGACGAGGAAAAGGGCGAGGTGCAGATGCTCGAGGTGAACCTCAACTGCAACCTCTGGTCGCAGAAGGTCTATGGCCGTTCGGCGGTGCTCGCGGGGCTGACGCAGGAGCAGCTCATCGAGACGATCCTGTGCGAGAGCCTTGCGCGCCACGGCCTGATCGAGCGGGACGCGATCGCTTGAGCTACGGCGCATTCACCGTCCTGATCCTCGCGGCGCAGCGGACGGGGCAGGAGAATCCGCTCGCGGTCGAGCACGGCGTCAGCCACAAATGCCTGGTGCCGATCTGCGGCAAGCCCCTCATCGCGCACGTGCTCGATACGCTGACGACGATGGACGATCTGCGGCTGATCCGTATCTCGATCGAGCCCGAAGCAGTGGCGGCGCTGACGCCGCTGATTGAGAGCTATGCGCCATCGGGCGTGAAGATCGAATTCGTTCCCTCGGCCGAAAGCATCGCGGATAGCGTGCTGATTGCGGCCGCGGGCGTCGACGGGCCCTATGTCATCACGACGGCGGACAATGTGCTGCTGACGCATTTCGCGGTGAACGAGATGCGCCGCGCCTTTGCCGAAGGTGCCGATGTGACCGCCGCGCTCGCCACCAGGGGCGGCGTGCTAGCGGCGCATCCGGAAGGACAGCGACGCTTCTACGAGTTCAGCGACGACGGCTATTCCAACTGCAATCTTTACGGGATCGCTGGGGCGAAGGGGATGAAGGCCGCCGAAATCTTCCGCGAGGGCGGCCAGTTCGCCAAGAATCCGAAGCGGCTGATCAATGCCTTTGGCCTCTTCAACATCCTGCTGATGAAGTACAAGCTCATATCGCTGAAAGGCGCAATGAAGCGGGTTTCGCGGCGCTTCGGACTGAAATTCGACGGCGTCGTGCTCGCCGATGGCAGCCACGCGATCGACGTCGACAATGAGCGCACCTATCGCATCGCCGAGGGCTTGCTCGCAAAAAGGCTGGGGCAGGCATAAGGGTCTTTCATCCTTTGCCCCGATTGACTATCGGCTGTCCGCAATTGTGACGCGAAGGACCTGAGCGAGATGGCCGAATTCACGCTGCCCAAGAACAGCAAGATCAATTCAAAGGGCAAGACCAACAAGGCTCCGGCGGGCGCGACCAACGTCAAGAGCTTCAAGGTCTATCGCTACGATCCCGACTCGGGCGAGAATCCGCGCTACGACACCTTCGAAGTCGACCTCGACACCTGCGGACCGATGGTGCTCGACGCGCTTATCAAGATGAAGAACGAGCAGGATCCCTCGCTCACCTTCCGTCGCTCCTGCCGCGAGGGCATTTGCGGGTCGTGCTCGATGAACATCGACGGGCGCAACACGCTCGCCTGCACGCACGCGATCGAGGACTGCAACAAGGACGTCCAGATCACCCCCTTGCCGCACATGGAAGTGATCAAGGACCTTGTCCCCGACTTCACGCATTTCTACGCGCAATATGCTTCGATCAAGCCTTGGCTGCAGACGGTTACGCCGCCGCCATCGGGCAAGGAGCGCCTGCAGAGCCCCGACGACCGCGCCAAGCTCGACGGTCTCTACGAATGCATCCTGTGCGCCTGCTGTTCGACCTCATGCCCGAGCTATTGGTGGAACAGTGACAAGTTCCTCGGCCCCGCGATCCTGCTCCAGGCCTATCGCTGGCTGGCCGACAGCCGCGACGAGATGACGGGCGAGCGACTCGACGAGCTGGAAGATCCGTTCCGCCTCTATCGCTGCCACACGATCATGAACTGCTCCAATGTCTGCCCCAAGGGGCTGTCGCCTGCGCGCGCGATCGCCGAGGTGAAGAAGATGGTGGTCGAACGGCAGCTTTGATCCGGTTGGCCCCAATTTCTTCCTTTGCCGTCATCCCAGCGAAAGCTGGGATCCAGACAATGTTGGAGAAGGTCAGAGAGGGTTGCGGGCATTGCTTGGATCCCAGCTTTCGCTGGGATGACGTAAAAGGGGTAGCATGAGCGCACCCGCCTTCATCCACGAACCCGACCCCGACAATCCGGGCTGGCTGATCTGGCAGTTAAGCGATCCGACCCGCTTCAACGCAACGCTCGGCAAGCTCCTCGTGCGACTGGAACCTGATGGGCAGGCGCGCGTGCGCATGTTCCCCGAACGCCCGCATTCCAATCTCGCCAACAATGTCCATGGCGGCGTGACGCTTGCGTTCATCGACGTGTCGCTGTTCGCGGCCTCGCGCATGTTCGGGCTGATCGAGGCTGCGAGCGCGGTAACGCTCGACCTGTCCACCCAGTTCATGGGTGCCGGGCGCGTCGGTGAGCCCCTCGATGCCACGGTCGAGCTGCTGCGCGAGACGGGGCGGCTGCTGTTCCTGCGCGGACTCGTTGTTCAGGGCGACGAGCGGATTGCGAGCTTTGCGGGGACGATCCGCAAGTCGGTCAGAAGATGATCACCGTCCTTCAGAAATATGAGGCGCTGCTGCGCGCGGGCGAGCTTCGCGAGGATTCCGAGCAGCGCACGGTCGCCGAACGGCTGGATCATCTCCAGCAGGTGCTGCAGGCCGCGCCGCGCAAGGGGTCTATACTGTGGCGGTTGGCGCGCTCCAAGCCCGAGGTTCCGCGCGGCCTTTATATCTGGGGAGGGGTCGGGCGCGGCAAGTCCATGCTGATGGACCTGTTCTTTTCGTGCCTCGACATCAAGCGCAAGCGCCGCGTTCATTTTCACGAGTTCATGATGGAGGTCCATGACCGGCTGCGCGTCGAGCGCCAGAAGGAGGCGGGCGACCCGATCCCGCCCGTGGCCGAGGCGATCGCGGGCGAGGCGCGGCTGCTCGCGTTCGACGAGATGGTGGTCAACAACAGCGCAGACGCCATGATCCTGTCTCGACTGTTCACCGCATTGCTCGAACAGGGCGTCACGGTGGTCACCACCTCGAACCGGCCGCCGCGCGATCTCTACAAGGACGGGCTCAACCGCGAGCATTTCCTGCCCTTTATCGACCTGATCGAAGAGCGGCTCGACGTGCTGACGCTCAACGGCCCGGTCGATTACCGGCTCGAGCGGCTGGGGGGATGCGACACCTGGTATGTTCCTGCCGATCCTGTGGCCACGGTCGCGCTTAGAAGCGCATTCTTCCGACTGACAGATTATCCACCCGAGGACGCCGCGCATGTGCCGAGCGAGGATATTCCGGTGCCCGGCGGTCGTACGATGCACGTACCCAAGAGCCTGAAGGGGGTCGCCGTCTTCTCGTTCCGGCGGCTCTGCACAGGCGCGCGCGGGGCCGCCGATTATCTGGCGATCGCGCGGCGCTTCCACACCGTGTTCATCGTCGGCATACCCAGGCTGGGCCCGGAGAACCGCAACGAGGCGGCGCGCTTCGTGACGCTGATCGACGCGCTCTACGAATATAAGGTCAAGCTGCTTGCCAGCGCCGCGGCGGAGCCTGCGGAGCTCTATACGGAGGGTGACGGAAGGTTCGAGTTCGAACGTACGGTGAGCCGGCTGATGGAAATGCAGTCCGACGAATATCTCGCACTCGGCCATGGCGAAAACGGATCCGCGCTCAACATCATCCGCGCATCCTGAGCTTTAGGGGGCCACCGCTTACCGTTCGGGCTGAGCCTGTCGAAGCCTTCCAATTTCTCCGCGTCTCCGCGTCTCCGCGCGGGAAAAGAGATGTTCGCGCGAAGACGCGGAGGCGCGAAGAAGAAACGGGAAGGAATGGGCTTAGACAGGCTCTGCCCCAACGGGGATGGACGCGCCCGACATCGCCGGTGGCGAAGCGCTCGTGTTGCAGGGGCTGGAACAATTGCGTGCTATATGGGTATTGTGCGCTTGGAAGGGTTACTCGCATGGTGGTCTTCGCGCTGCCTTGAGTGTTATTGCAATTCATTCGCAATCGCAAAGATTTTCGGCGATGCGAGCTTTTCCGCGGTTGCTCTATTAACTTTATGGGCCTAAGCGGTCGCCAATCTTGAATGGCTGCGGCCCGAGTCCTGTGGTCGCCTGGCCCTGATAAGGGAGAATGACTGCATGGCCCGGAAGAAGATCGCGCTGATCGGCGCTGGCAATATCGGCGGAACGCTCGCGCATCTCGCGGCGATCAAGGAACTGGGCGACATCGTCCTGTTCGACGTCGTCGAGGGCGTGCCCCAGGGCAAGGCGCTCGATCTCAGCCAGTGCGGCCCGATCGAAGGTTTCGACGCGAAGATCACCGGCTCGAACGACTATGCCGACATCGCGGGCGCGGACGTCATCATCGTCACCGCCGGCGTCGCGCGCAAGCCGGGCATGAGCCGCGACGACCTGCTCGGCATCAACCTCAAGGTCATGAAGGCCGTGGGTGAGGGCATCAGGAACAACGCCCCCGACGCCTTCGTCATCTGCATCACCAATCCCTTGGACGCGATGGTCTGGGCGCTCCGCGAGTTCTCAGGGTTGCCGCACAACAAGGTCGTCGGCATGGCGGGCGTGCTGGATTCGGCGCGCTTCAGCCACTTCCTCGCCGACGAATTCCAGGTTTCGGTGCGCGACGTGAACACGTTCGTGCTCGGCGGCCACGGCGACACGATGGTCCCCGTCGTTCAGTATTCGACCGTCGCGGGCATCCCCGTGCCCGACCTGATCAAGCAGGGCCGCTCGACCAAGGAGCGCATCGACGCGATTGTCCAGCGCACGCGTTCGGGCGGCGGCGAGATCGTCGCGCTCCTGAAGACCGGCTCGGCCTATTATGCGCCCGCGACCAGCGGCATCGCGATGGCTGAGGCCTATCTGCGCGACCAGAAGCGCCTGCTGCCCTGCGCCGCCTATGTCGACGGCAAGTACGGCCTCGACGGGCTCTATGTTGGCGTCCCCGTGATCATCGGCAAGGACGGTGTCGAGCAGATCGTCGAGATCGAGCTGGATGACGAAGCCAGGGGCAACCTCCAGGTCTCGGTCGACGCGGTCAAGGAACTGCTCGACGCGTGCAAGGGGATTGACGAATCGCTGAAATAGTACCCCGGCGAAGGCCGGGGTCCAGTTCGATGCATGGAACTGGATACCGGCCTTCGCCGGTATACTGGAAGGCCGACGTCCATGAACAAACGCGGTTTCGTTTACATCATGGCGAGCAAGCGAAACGGGACATTGTACATCGGGGTTACGAGCGATCTGGTGAAGCGGGTGTGGGAGCACAGAAACGGCCGGATTGAAGGTTTCACCAAGAAATACGGCTGCAAGATTCTGGTTTGGTATCAGGTGTTCGAAACGATCGAAGCTGCGCGGGGCCGGGAATTGCAGATGAAAGAATGGCGGCGAAACTGGAAGCTGCGTGAAATCGAGGCGATGAATTCGGATTGGAACGATCTGTATCCGTCGTTGATCTGACAACTGGACTCCGGCCTTCGCCGGGGTACTCAAAAGGCGAAACGAGTTTATGAGCATCCTCGTAAATGCGAACACCAAGGTGATCACGCAGGGCTTTACCGGCGCGCAGGGCACCTTCCACTCCGAACAGGCGATTGCATACGGCACCAAGGTTGTTGGCGGTGTGACGCCGGGCAAGGGCGGCACGACGCATATCGGCCTGCCCGTGTTCGACACGGTCGAAGAAGCGGTGAAGAAGACCGGCGCCGATGCATCGGTGGTCTATGTTCCACCCGCATTTGCCGCAGACTCGATCCTCGAGGCGATCGACGCCGAAGTGCCGCTGATCGTGTGCATCACCGAGGGTATTCCGGTGCTCGACATGGTCAAGGTCAAGCGCGCGCTTTCGGGCTCCAAGTCGCGGCTGATCGGCCCCAACTGCCCCGGCGTGCTGACCCCGGGTGAATGCAAGATCGGCATCATGCCCGGCGGCATCTTCAAGAAGGGTTCGGTGGGTGTTGTGTCGCGCTCGGGCACGCTTACCTATGAAGCCGTGTTCCAGACCTCCAACGAAGGCCTTGGCCAGACCACCGCGGTCGGCATCGGCGGCGATCCGGTCAACGGCACCAACTTCATCGACGTGCTCGAACTGTTCCTTGCCGACGACGCGACCGAGTCGATCATCATGATCGGCGAGATCGGCGGCTCGGCCGAAGAGGAAGCCGCGCAGTTCCTCAAGGACGAAGCCAAGCGCGGCCGCAAGAAGCCGATGGTTGGCTTCATCGCGGGCCGCACCGCGCCTCCGGGGCGTCGCATGGGCCACGCCGGCGCGATCGTCTCGGGCGGCCAGGGCGGCGCCGAGGACAAGATCGCAGCGATGGAAGCCGCGGGCATCCGCGTCTCTCCCAGCCCCTCCGAACTCGGCACCACGCTGGTCGAGGTTCTGAAGGGCTGAGGCAAATACCTCGCCCCTGGAAAGGGGAGAGGATACTGAAGCTTGGCGGCTTGCCGCCTAGCAAAAGTTGGTGAGGGGTTGAGCGAGGCGCAGCCTCGCGTGATTGCTGAGCAATCACTCACCCCTCACCCAGCTTCGACTAGCCCCAGCCTGCTGGGGCAAGTCTGCGCAACCCTCTCCCCTCAAGGGGCGAGGGATGGAGAATGAAAATGGGTTACGAAGGCCAGGATTTCGACGACATCGCGGGTGTGAGCCCGGGCTTTGTCGAGGGGCTTTACCGCGTCTACCAGGCGCAGCCGGACAAGGTCGAGCCCGCGTGGCGCGCCTGGTTCGAGGGACTGGACAACGCTGTCGCAGGGCCGAGCTGGGCGAAGAGCAACTGGCCCCTGCGCGACACCGACGCGCTGACGGCTGCGCTCGACCCGATGCAGATGCAGGTCGAGGCGAAGCCCGACGCGAAGAAGGCTGCTGCACCCGCACCGGTGGCGCTGGCCGGCGACGTCGCCTCGGCAGCCGCCGACGCGATCCGCGCGCAGATGCTCATCCGCACCTATCGCGTGCGCGGGCATCTGGCCGCCAATCTCGATCCGCTGGGCCTGACCCAGCGCGAACTGCCTGCCGACCTGACCCCTGAATATCACGGCTTCTCAGCCGCCGATCTTGACCGGCCCGTCTATCTGGGCGGCACGCTTGGCCTCGAAAAGGCGACCGTTCGCGAAATCGTCGACATCCTGCGCGCCAACTACTGCGGTAATGTCGGCCTCGAATACATGCACATCGCCGATGTCGAGGAGCGCCGCTTCCTGCAGGACCGCATGGAGGGCAAGGACAAGGTCATCGAGTTCACCCCCGAGGGCAAGCGCGCCATTCTGGCGGCAGTGATCCGCGGCGAGCAGTACGAGAAATTCCTCGGCAAGAAATATGTCGGCACCAAGCGCTTCGGCCTTGATGGCGGCGAGTCGATGATCCCCGCGCTCGAGGCGGTGATCAAATATGGCGGCCAGATGGGCGTGCGCGAGATCTGCTACGGCATGGCGCACCGCGGGCGCCTGAACGTGCTCGCCAATGTGATGGCCAAGCCCTATCGCGTCATCTTCCACGAATTCTCGGGCGGCTCGGCCAATCCCGACGATGTCGGCGGCTCGGGCGACGTGAAATACCATCTCGGCACCTCAACCGACCGCGAGTTCGACAACATCAACGTCCATATGTCGCTGGTGCCCAACCCCTCGCACCTCGAGGCGGTCGACCCCGTGGTGCTCGGCAAGGTTCGTGCCCAACAGACCTTCTATGACGATCTCGAGGAGCATGATCAGGTGCTTCCCGTGCTCATCCACGGCGATGCCGCGTTCGCGGGGCAGGGCATTGTCTGGGAGACTTTGGGCTTCCAGGGCATCCGCGGCTATGCGACGGGCGGTTGCATCCACTTCATCATCAACAACCAGATCGGTTTCACGACGAGCCCGCAATTCGCGCGCAACTCGCCCTATCCCTCGGACGTCGCCAAGGGCGTTCAGGCGCCGATCTTCCACGTCAACGGCGACGATCCCGAGGCGGTGACCTTCGCGTGCAAGATGGCGATCGAATTCCGCCAGAAGTTCGACAAGGACATCGTGATCGACATGTGGTGCTATCGCCGCTTCGGTCACAATGAGGGCGACGAACCGAGCTTTACGCAGCCGCTGATGTACGCCGCGATCAGGCAGCATCCCGGTGTCAGCAAGATCTATGGCGACCGGCTGATTGGCGAGAAGATGGTCGACCAGACTTGGATCGACGACAACACCAAGGGCTATGTCGACCTGCTCGAGGACGAGTTTTCGGCGGCCAAGGGCTACAAGCCCAACAAGGCCGACTGGTTCGCCGGTCGCTGGTCGGGCCTCAGTCTGCCCGCCGACCGTGACATCACAAACCGCGCGATCGAGACCGGCGTCGAGAAGAAGCTGTTCGACAGCATCGGCCGTACGCTGACCGAGGTTCCCGAGGGGCTCAACATCCACAAGACGCTGGCGCGCGTGATCGACGCCAAGCGCGAGATGTTTCGTTCGGGCGAGGGCTTCGACTGGGCGACGGGCGAGGCGCTGGCCTATGGCACGCTGCTTTCCGAGGGCTTCAGCGTCCGTCTTTCGGGTCAGGACTCAGGGCGCGGTACCTTCAGCCAGCGTCACGCGGTCTGGGTCGATCAGACCACCGAGGCGCGCTACGTGCCGCTTTCGCAGGTTCCGCACGGCCGGTTCGACGTGCTCGACAGCCCGCTCTCCGAATTCGGCGTGCTTGGCTTCGAATATGGCTATGCCATGGCCGATCCCAAGTCGCTGGTGCTCTGGGAAGGGCAGTTCGGCGACTTCGCCAATGGTGCGCAGGTGATCATCGACCAGTTTATCGCCGCGGGCGAGGCCAAGTGGCTGCGCGCCAACGGCCTCGTGATGCTGCTGCCGCACGGCTATGAGGGGCAGGGCCCCGAGCACAGCTCGGCGCGCCTCGAACGCTACCTCCAGCTCTGTGCGGGCGACAATATGCAGGTGTGCAACATCACCACGCCGGCCAATTATTATCACGTGCTGCGCCGGCAGATGCACCGCACCTTCCGCAAGCCGCTGATCATCATGACGCCCAAGTCGTTGCTGCGGCACAAGCTGGCGGTGTCGAAGACCGAGGATTTCCTCGGCGACAGCCACTTCAACCGCATCGTCTCGGATACCAATCCGGCGGCCGACAAGGATACGAAGCGGCTGGTGCTGTGCTCGGGCAAGGTCGCCTATGACCTGATCGAGGCGCGCGACGCTGCGGGTGACAGGAACACGCAGATCGTCCGGATCGAGCAGCTCTATCCTTTCCCCGGCGAGCAGCTCACCACTCGCCTGAAGCGCATGACCAACCTCGAAGAGGTCGTGTGGTGTCAGGAAGAGCCGAAGAACAACGGTGCGTGGTTCCTCGTCGAACCTTATGTCGAGCAATGCCTTGCCGATGCGGGCCGTGCGCCGATGCGCGCACGCTATGCGGGACGTGCGGGCTCGGCCTCACCCGCCACGGGCTTTGCCTCGCGTCACCTGATCGAACAGGGCGCGCTCATCGCCGATGCACTCGGACATAATGTCCGCGAAGAAGTTCGCCGCCAGAAGAAGGGTTGAAAACAATCATGGCAACCGAAGTCAAAGTCCCCGTCCTGGGCGAATCGATCACCGAAGCCACCGTTGGCGAATGGCTCAAGAAGCCGGGTGACGCCGTCGCCGTCGACGAGCCCATTGCCAGTCTCGAGACCGACAAGGTCGCGGTCGAGGTGCCATCCCCCGTCGCGGGCGTGATGGGCGAACAGGTCGTGAAGCCGGGCGACACCGTTCAGGTCGGCGCGCTGATCGCGATCATCGAGGAAGGCGGCGCGGCCGCCGCTGCTCCCAAGGCCGCGGCGCCCGAGCCTGCCAGGGCCGAGGCTGCGGCGCCCGCACCCAAGGTGGAGGCGCCTGCCGCTGCGCCCGCGAACGACGACCACATCATGACGCTTTCGCCCGCGGTCCGTCGCCTCGTCCTCGAGCATGGCCTTGATCCGAGCGCGATCAAGGGCACCGGTCGCGACGGCCGGCTTACGAAGGAAGACGTGCTCGCGGCGGCCGAGGGGCACAAGGCCGAAACGCCAGCAGCGGCGCCCGCCGCGGCTACGGTGCTGGCGCCCGTCGGCGCCCGCAAGGAAGAGCGCGTCCGCATGACGCGCCTGCGTCAGACGATCGCCAAGCGGCTCAAGGACGCGCAGGACACCGCCGCGATCCTCACCACTTTCAACGATGTCGACATGACTGCGGTCATGGAAGCGCGCGCGAAATACAAGGATCTCTTCGAGAAAAAGCACGGCGTGCGGCTGGGCTTCATGGGCTTCTTCGTGAAGGCCGCGGTGATGGCGCTCAAGGACATGCCCGCGGTCAACGCCTCGATCGAGGGCGAGGAGATCGTCTACCACGATTATGTCGACATCTCTGTTGCGGTCTCCGCGCCCAACGGGCTCGTCGTCCCCGTGATCCGCGATGCGCAGGACATGAGCGTCGCGACGGTCGAAAAGACGATCGGCGACTTCGGCAAGCGCGCCAAGGACGGCACGCTCAAGATGGAAGAGATGAAGGGCGGCACTTTCACCATCTCCAATGGCGGCGTGTTCGGCTCGCTGCTCTCGACCCCGATCATCAATCCGCCGCAGTCGGCGGTGCTCGGGCTTCACCGCATCGACGAGCGACCCGTGGTGGTGAATGGCGAAATCGTCATCCGTCCCATGATGTATCTGGCACTCAGCTACGATCACCGTCTGATCGATGGACGCGAGGCCGTGACCTTCCTTGTCGCCTTGAAGAATGCGATCGAGGATCCGACGCGGTTGCTCATCGACCTGTAAATATTATCCTGTGCAATCTTGACCGTGCTCCTGCGAAAGCAGGAGCCCATGCTGGAGAACGGACACGAAGGCTGGTTTTGTCTATCTGATGGCGAGCAAGCGCAACGGGACATTGTATCTCGGCGTGACGAGCAATCTGGCTCAGCGCGTCTATCAGCATCGCAACCGGCTAATTGACGGGTTTAGCAAGGAGTATAGCTGCACGCGTCTCGTGTGGTTTGCCCAGTTCGACGACTTGCAGGATGCACGCGCCTGCGAGCTGCGAATGAAGAAGTGGAAACGTGCGTGGAAGGTGCAGCTTATAGGGGAGCGAAATCCCGATTGGGATGATCTGTTCTTGGGCATTGCGCGATAACAGACATGGGTTCCTGCTTTCGCAGGAACACGATTGAGGTGATGTATGGCTGAGTTTGATTTCGACGTTCTGGTGATCGGTTCGGGTCCGGGCGGCTATGTGGCCGCGATCCGTGCGGCACAGCTTGGCCTCCGGACAGCGTGCGCCGAGAGCCGCGAGACGCTGGGCGGCACCTGCCTCAATGTTGGCTGCATCCCCTCCAAGGCGCTGCTGCACGCTTCCGAGCTGTTCGAGGAAGCGCATAACGGCACGCTGGCCAAGTTCGGCGTCGTGACCAAGGGGCTCAGCCTCGACCTTGGCGCCATGCACGGCGAGAAGGATGTGGCGGTCAAGGGACTGACCGACGGCATCGCCTTCCTGTTCAAGAAGAACAAGATCGAGTGGCTCAAGGGGCATGGCAAGTTCACCGGCCCCAACACCGTCGCTGTCGGCGGCAAGAGCGTGACCGCGAAGAATATCATCATCGCGACGGGCTCCAGCGTGACGCCGCTGCCCGGCGTCGAGATTGACCAGAAGGTCGTGGTGGATTCGACGGGCGCGCTCGCGCTGCCCAAGGTGCCCGAGCATATGGTCGTCATCGGCGGCGGCGTGATCGGGCTCGAACTGGGTTCGGTCTGGCGCCGCCTCGGCGCAAAGGTGACCGTTGTCGAGTTCCTCGACCAGATCCTGCCCGGTTTCGATGGCGAGGTCCGCAAGGAATCGGCCAAGCTGTTCAAGAAGCAGGGCTTCGACATCAAGACCTCGACCAAGGTCACCGGCGTGACGGTGAAGGGCAAGAAGGCCACCGTCACGGTCGAACCCGCTGCTGGCGGTGCGGCCGAGACGATCGAGGCCGATTCGGTGCTCGTCTCGATCGGGCGTCGGCCCAATACCGATGGGCTCGGTCTCGATGCGATCGGGCTTCAGGCCAATAATCGCGGCCAGATCGAGGTTGGCCATGATTTCCAGACGTCGGTGAAGGGCGTCTACGCGATCGGCGACGTCACCCCGGGCCCGATGCTCGCGCACAAGGCCGAGGATGAGGGCATTGCCGCAGCGGAATTCATCGCCGGCATGACCGGGATCGTGAACCATGACGTGATCCCGAGCGTGGTTTATACCCATCCGGAAATCGCTGGCGTGGGCCTGACCGAAGAGCAGGCCAAGGAAAAGGGCGCGATCAAGACGGGCAAGTTCCCGATGATGGCCAACAGCCGCGCCAAGACGATCCGCGACACCGACGGCTTCGTGAAGGTGATCGCCGATGCGGAGACCGACCGCGTGCTGGGCGTATGGATGGTCAGCTCGGTTGCGGGCACGATGATCGCGCAGGCGGCGCAGGCGATGGAGTTCGGCGCGACGTCCGAGGATATCGCGTACACCTGCCACGCGCACCCGACCCACTCGGAAGCCTTCAAGGAAGCCGCGATGGCGGTGCAGGGCAAGCCGATCCACATCTGAGGCATACAGGGCAGAGCCTGATCGTTGGAGGTGGAAGCGCTACGCGCTTCCGCCGAAAGCGTGAATCAGGCTCTGTTCAAATGGTTGCGGCCTTGATCGTTTCAGGCTGACTGAGCCTGAAACGATCAAGGCCCGGGGAACCAATTGCCCGGCCCAGCGCTCTCTTCCATGCAAACTGCATGGGAGAATTGTGTGAACAAGGCCGTATTGCTGCTGTGTCCGGGGCTGCTCTTGGCAAGTGCCTGTGGATCAAAGGCTTTGTCGCTTCCCGCCGACCCGATTGAAAGCGCTGCTACCTGCGGCGTGGTCGCAGCAGCCCAGGCGCGTGAGGGCCAGACCAATATCAGGGCGCCACTCAGCATGGAGGCGCAGGGCAATATCCTCCGCTATCCGTTGGCCATCGGCGCGCGCAGCACCGAGTTCGCGCAGGACGACGCGGCGGCGGTGATCAAGGGCATGTCCGACCGCGCTGATGCGGTGATCGAAAGCGACTGGAAGGAACTGATAGGGCCTTGCGCCACGGCCTATCCCGCGCCGGCAGGTACGCCGCGCCTGCCCGATGATCCTTATCAGGCGGCGCTGGGTTGCGAAGCACTCGGCCGCTTCATGCGTGCCGCGCTCGCCAGCGACGGGCGCTATGAGGAGGTGATGGCCGGCTACAACAAGCTCGAGACGAGCCTCGACTCAAAGCTTGCGCCGCTGCTCGCAAAACATGGCAAGAGCTCAACCGAGGCTGCCCAGACCGAAAAGCGCAAGGCAATGACCGCCTTTGCGAAACTCGGACGGCCGGATCAGGTGATGGAAGCCTGCGTCGCCCGTTATACGTGATCGGCGGTCCCACGCTCGCCATATTTGAGCGCCGTTTGGGCTGAGCCTGTCGAAGCCCACTTCTTTTCTCCGACAAGGGGAAGAAGGAAAGGGCTTCGACAAGCTCGGCCCGAACGGTTTAGAAAGGCTGCGAAAAGGGGGCGTCTTGCAGGAAGTTGAAATCGGAACATTGCTCGCGATGCTCGACCTGCTCGGCATCGCGGTGTTCGCCGCCTCGGGCGCACTTGCGGCGGCGAACAAGCAGCAGACGATCGTCACCTTCGCGTTTTTCGCACTGGTGACGGGCGTCGGCGGCGGGACGGTGCGCGATCTGCTGATCGGCGCTCCCGTATTCTGGGTGCATGACTGGCGCTATCCCGCGGCCTGCCTTGCGACCGCATTGCTGATCTGGGTCACCCCCAAGCACATCTGGCGACCCAAGGCGCTCGACTGGTTCGATGCGGTAGGCCTCGCCGCCTATGCGGTGTTCGGCGCCGCGAAATCGCTGTCCTTCGGCATTTCACCGCTGCCCGCGATCATGATGGGGGTTATCACCGCCTGCGTGGGCGGCATCATCCGCGAGATCCTCGCGCATGAGCCGTCTATCCTGCTTCGGCCCGAACTCTACGTCACCGCCGCCGCGCTGACCGCGGCGTTGTTCGTCGGACTGGTCGTGGCAGGCATAGCCTATCCCGTTGCCGCGGTCGTTGCAGCGGTCGCGGGGTTCATGCTCAGGGGGCTCGCAATCTGGAAGCAACTCGCGCTGCCAGCCTATCGCGGCTAGCTCGGCCCGACGACGCCCACATCCTTGAACGGCTTGGGATCGAGCGGCGGGTTGGCGGCTTCGTTCAACTCACGCTGCCACATGCCGATATCGTACCACTGGCCGTTCTTGAAACCCATCTCGCGGCAGACGCCGGCACGGCGGAAGCCAAGCGATTCGTGTAAGCCTATGCTGTATTCGTTGGGCAGGGACAGCACCGCGATCGCCTGGGTGAAATCCTGCTTGGTCAGCGTCTCGATCAGCGCGGAATAGAGCAGCCGCCCGAAACCCTGACCACGCTGGACATTGCCGCCCAGATAGATCGAGGTCTCGACGGTGTAGCGATAGGCGGGGCGTTCGCGGAACTTGCCCGCATAGGCATAGCCCATCACCGCATCGTCATCTTCGGTCGTCGCGACGAGCCAGGGATAATAGCCGTCGCATGAGGTCATGCGCTGCGCCATTTCCTCGGGCGTGGGCGGGGTCGTCTCGAACGAAATCGCGGTGGTGGTGACGTAAGGCATGTAGATGGCCGCGATCTGCGTGGCATCCTTCGGCTCGGCGGCGCGGATACGGATCATTGCGCGAACCATCCGAGCATGCGGGCAACGAGCGAGCTATCGACTACGGGCATTTTTCCCCCTTCAACCGGACATTCGAGACACTGGGCGCGGACGACTGGTCCCTGCGCCAGCCGTTCCGCATCTTTGACCGCGCGGAACACGGTCATCATGCGTGCCTGCGCCAGGCGCGCGAGCAGATCCGCCTGCTTCCTGCTGTCATCCTCGTCGCGTGTCCAGCCCTGAAACAGCGTCGCCGCGAAGCCGGGTTGGCGCTCCAGATACTCGGCGTGAACCTTGGCCGGGTCGAGCTTGGCGCGGCGCGCCGCCTCGGCGATCGCTTCCTCGATCCCCCCGAACTGGTCGACAAGGCCAAGCTGCCGCGCGGTGCCGCCGTCCCAGACGCGACCCTGCGCGATGCCATCGACCTTCTCCACCGGCAGGTTGCGTGCCTTGCTGACGAGGCCGAGGAAGCGGGCATAGGTATTCTCGATGCTCGACTGGATCACCGCGTCGAAGGTTTCGTTGGTGCCGCCGATGATATCGGGCTGCCCCGAAAGCGGCGTGGTTGCAACGCCGTCGCTGGTGACGCCGATCTTGGCGAGCGCATTTTCGAAAGTCGGGATGATCCCGAACACGCCGATAGAACCGGTAATGGTCGTAGGCTCGGCGAAAATCCGGTCCGCCGGCGTCGAAACCCAATAGCCGCCCGATGCCGCGACCGAGCCCATCGACACCACGACGGGCAAGCCCTTGGCCTTGGCCTGAAGGATCGCCTGACGGATCCTTTCGGATGCGAGCACCGATCCGCCGGGCGAATCGACGCGCACGACAAGCGCCTTCAAATCCTTTTCGGCAAGGCCATCGAGGATCAGCTTCGCGATGCTTTCGCCGCCTGCGGTACCGGGCAGCGCCTCACCATCGACGATTTCGCCCGCCACGGTGATGACCCCGATCGCGTCGCCCGAGGAGGGCACGGGATTGGCGGCGATCCAGTTGGTCAGCCTGGTATGCTTGAAGGCGCCTTCACCCTTGCCGCTGTCCGCCCCGGCGATTTCGGCCACGCGCCTGCCAAAGGCGATGCGGTCGCCGAGCGTGTCGACCAGCCCCGCGCGCAGGGCGGCCTGGGCGAGATCGCCGCCCGCGGCCGCGATCTGCTGCTGGGGCTGCGCGATGAAGGCTGCGAGCTGCGCCTTGGGACGCGCTTTGGCAACATCGTCCTGCCAGTTCTGCCACAGCGCCCCGGCGAGCGCCTGATCTGCCTGTTTCGCTTCGGGCGACTGGTCGGCGCGGGTATAGGGCTCGATCGCGGATTTGTAGGTGCCAACGCGGTATACCTTGGTGGTAACGCCCAGCCGGTCGATCAGGCCTTTGTAATAGAGACGCGAGCCGCCGGGCCCAGTGAACAGCGTCAGCCCCATGGGATCGAGCCAGACCTCGGAAGCATGCGCCGCGAGCTGGTAGCTATCGTCGCTATAGCCTGTCGCATAGGCCAGCACGGGCTTCTTCGCCTTGCGGATCGTGTCGACCGCCTCGGCAGCGCGCTGGATCGCCGCCTGGCCGCCGCCCACGAAGCTGTCGAGATCGAGCACGACGACCTTGATCCTGTCGTCGGTCGCTGCGGTTTCAAGCGCCCGGACCACGTCGCGCAGCCGGTGCTGCCTGACCGCATCGGTCGCGCCTGCCAGCAGGCTCAGCGGATCCACCTCTTCGGGCTGTTCGACAAGCGTTCCCGAAAGGTCGACGAGCAGCGCTCCCGCTGTGACATCCGCCGGATTGGGACGCGCCGAGAGCGCCGCCCAGAGCAGCACGAAGAAGAGCAGCATGAAGAGAAGCACGAGCGCATCCTTCACGCCCACCAGCAATTTCCAGGCACCGCGCACGAACGACACGAATTCGTCTCCCGATCAGGATTGACCCTTTTGGGGCTATAGGAGCGCGCGCGCGCTGTAAACGCCGGCGTTGATCGCCGCTGATCCGGACCATGGCGCGGCTTGCCGATTCCTGACGCGCGATTGCAAAAAATCGCTGCTAGTCCCCTTGACCATGTATCGGGGCAGGCACATATGCCCGCCGTTGGCACTCGTCGAAGATGAGTGCTAATTCCGATTTACAACCGTCGGACAAGGGGGTGCGGGCAGTGGTTGCTGCGTCCCCTGTCCCTAGAGAAAAGAAGGTGACGCGCATGAAATTCCGTCCGTTGCACGATCGCGTTCTCGTCCGCCGCGTCGAGGCCGAGGAAAAGACCGCTGGCGGGATCATCATCCCCGATACGGCCAAGGAAAAGCCGCAGGAAGGCGAAGTCGTCGCCGCCGGCGCCGGCCTGAAGGCCGAAGACGGCAAGGTGACGCCGCTCGACGTCAAGGCGGGCGACAAGATTCTGTTCGGCAAATGGTCGGGCACCGAGGTCAAGATCGACGGTGAAGACCTGCTGATCATGAAGGAAAGCGACATCCTCGGGATCGTCGGCTAACCGCCACGCCCTTTTCCACTCATTCGAATAATCAGAAAGTAGAGGTTGAAGATCATGGCAGCGAAAGAAGTCAAGTTTTCGCGCGACGCGCGCGAGCGCATCCTGAAGGGTGTCGACATCCTCGCCGACGCGGTGAAGGTGACCCTGGGCCCCAAGGGCCGCAACGTCGTCATCGACAAGAGCTTCGGTGCGCCCCGCATCACCAAGGACGGCGTCACCGTCGCCAAGGAAATCGAGCTCAAGGACAAGTTCGAGAACATGGGTGCCCAGATGGTGCGCGAAGTGGCCTCGAAGACCAACGACATCGCGGGTGACGGCACCACCACCGCCACCGTGCTTGCGCAGGCGATCGTCCGCGAAGGCATGAAGTCGGTTGCCGCCGGCATGAACCCGATGGATCTGAAGCGCGGCGTTGATCTGGCCGTCTCCAAGGTCGTCGAGGATCTCAAGGCGCGCTCCAAGCCCGTTTCGGGTTCGAGCGAGATCGCACAGGTCGGCATCATCTCGGCCAATGGCGACCGGGAAGTCGGCGAAAAGATCGCCGAGGCCATGGAAAAGGTCGGCAAGGAAGGCGTGATCACCGTCGAGGAAGCGAAGGGTCTCGATTTCGAGCTCGACGTCGTCGAGGGCATGCAGTTCGACCGTGGCTATCTGAGCCCTTACTTCATCACCAACCCCGAGAAGATGCAGGTCGAACTCAACGACCCCTACATCCTCATTCACGAGAAGAAGCTCTCCAACCTCCAGGCGATGCTTCCGATCCTCGAGGCCGTGGTGCAGTCGGGCCGTCCGCTGCTCATCATCGCCGAGGACATCGAGGGTGAGGCTCTGGCCACGCTCGTCGTCAACAAGCTGCGTGGCGGCCTCAAGGTCGCTGCCGTCAAGGCTCCCGGCTTCGGCGATCGCCGCAAGGCGATGCTCGAAGACATCGCGATCCTGACCAAGGGCGAAGTGATCTCCGAGGATCTCGGCATCAAGCTCGAAACCGTCACGCTCGGCATGCTCGGCACCGCCAAGCGCGTCACGATCGACAAGGACAACACCACCATCGTCGATGGCGCCGGTGAAGCCGATGCGATCAAGGGCCGCGTGGAAGCCATCCGCCAGCAGATCGAGAACACCACCAGCGACTACGACAAGGAAAAGCTCCAGGAGCGTCTTGCCAAGCTCGCCGGCGGCGTTGCCGTGATCAAGGTTGGCGGCGCCACCGAGGTCGAGGTGAAGGAGCGCAAGGACCGCGTCGACGACGCACTGCACGCCACGCGCGCTGCGGTTGAGGAAGGCATCGTCCCCGGTGGCGGTACCGCTCTCCTCTATGCCACCAAGGCGCTCGACGGCCTCAAGGGTGCGAACGACGACCAGACCCGCGGCATCGACATCATCCGCAAGGCGATCACCGCCCCCGTCAAGCAGATCGCGCAGAATGCCGGTCATGACGGCGCTGTGATCTCGGGCAACCTGCTGCGCGAGAATGACGAAACCAAGGGCTTCAACGCCGCGACCGACGTCTATGAAAACCTGGTTCAGGCAGGCGTGATCGACCCGACCAAGGTCGTCCGCACCGCGCTTCAGGATGCGGCATCGGTTGCCGGTCTGCTGATCACGACCGAAGCGTCGATCGCCGAACTGCCCGACGACAAGCCCGCCATGCCCATGGGCGGCGGCGGAATGGGCGGCATGGGCGGCATGGACTTCTGATCCGGATCAAGGCGGGCGGAGCATCGCTTTCGCCCGCGATCCGGCCGATCAGGTCTGCCGTTTTTCGGTACGCAAAAGAAGGGCCGGGGGCATCCCCCGGCCCTTTTTTCGTTTGTTATGCAAGGCTTTTGATGGGTCGGTCTTCAGGTGCTGGTGGCCTGCAGACGGCGCTTTTCTGCGTTTCGGGAGCTCACCTGCTTTAAGTACGCTGCGCGCTGGTTCTCGAAAGGCACCGTTTTCGCCTCTGGCTATTGCCGTGCGGGATCGGGCCAGATCTTCGAGTCGGCCATGCCATTGTCCGGCGCGGCCATGCCGTTGGCCATGGGACGCGCTGCAGCACTGTTGTTGGCGTCGTCGAGCATTTCGGCGGCGTCGTTAAGCGCCTGCACCTCGCCCGTGGTCACGCCTTCTGCACCCGGATCATTGTCCGACGCACCGCATCCGGCTGTCGCCACCAAGAGCGCCAGCATGCTGATACGCTTCATCGTACGGCCTCCTCTCATATGACAAGGGCCGCGCCCCCGGGGATGGAAGCGCGGCCCGATCTACTTCACTGGAAAGCGATCAGTGCTTCACTTCCTCGGCGCCTTCCTTGAGCGCATTGCCGGCCGCGTCGAGCGTGTTCGCGGTTGCGTTGGCGGTTGCCGCAGCGGCGTTATCTGCTGCGCTCTCTGCCGCGCCGATCGCGCCCTCACCGACATTGGCAACATCGGTGGCGGCGTTGTCCACGGTCGCCTCGGCGTCGCTCGCGACAGCATTCGCGGCTTCTGCGGTTTCGTCCTGCGCCTTTTCGCTGCAGGCAGCGAGGCCCAGCGCAGCAGCAAGAACGAGCGATGCAGTGATCGTCTTTTTCATGGATTTTCCCTCCTGTTGATACCCTATGGCCATCTTCGTGCATGGCCCGTTTGGCCAGGGTCGACCCTTTGCCCATGCGCCGCATTGTCTAACCGCTCGATTTCGGCCGCGCAACACGCCGCGCGCCGAACCCCGGTAACTGCTCCGCGGCGGGACAGTGTAGTGCGGCTATCAGTCTGCGATAGAAGTGCTTCGTTGACCACATATAAAGAAATCTTTATATGATGAATTCATGAACCGTTCGCTCGACATCTTCCGTGCGCTTGCCGATCCGACGCGGCTGCGCATCTTCGCGCTGCTGCGCCAGATGGAGCTGTCTGTTGGCGAATTGGCACAGACGCTTGGGCAAAGCCAGCCACGCGTGTCGCGCCATGTCAAGATCCTCGCCGATGCGGGGCTCACCGCGCGCCGCCGCGAGGGGAGCTGGGTGTTCCTGACGCTTGGGCAGGCGCATGTCGTGGCGCCGCTGATCGAGGCGCTCGACGCGTGGAGCATCGGTGCGACTGATCCCTGGCAGGCCGCCGACGCTGCGCGTCTCGCCGCGGTTCGTGGCGATCGCGCGGCTGCGGCCGAACGCTATTTTGACCAGCATGCCGAGCAATGGGATGCGATCCGCAGCCTCTATGTCGCTGAAACCGAAGTAGAGGCGGCGATGCGTGCGCTGCTCGACGGCGAGCCGATCGGCCGGCTGGTCGATATCGGCACGGGCACGGGACGGATGCTTGCGCTGTTCGGCCATAATGCGGAGAGCGCGACGGGCGTTGATCGCAGCCCGCAGATGCTTCGCCTCGCGCGCGCCAAGCTTGCCGAGGCGGGGCTCGATAGCGCGGAACTGCGGCAGGGCGATATGTACGCGGTGCCGCTCGTCGATGGCTCGGCCGATACCGTCGTGTTGCACCAGCTTCTCCATTTCGCGCAAGTGCCCGAAGCCGCGATCACGGAAGCGGGGCGTTTGCTTGCTGCGGATGGCCGCCTGCTGATCGCTGACTTCGCGTCGCACGAGCGCGAGGAGCTGCGCAGCGAGGATGCGCATGCACGATTGGGTTTCGCCGACGACCAGATCCGCCATTGGTTCGCCGATGCCGGACTTTCGATCGAGGCGATCGAGGAATTGAAGGGCGGCGAGCTGACCGTGAAGCTTTGGCTCGGCCGCCGTAGGGAACAGAAAATGACACAAAGGAAAGCGGCATGACCTTCACCTTGAGCCAGTTGGAGGAAGCGCGCCGCGCGCTCGATGCCCCGCTGTTCGCCGATCTTGCGGGCGATGCGCAGGTGTCGTTCGAGTTCTTCCCGCCCAGGACCGAGAAGATGGAGCAGACGCTCTGGGAGGCGATCCAGGCGTTGGTGCCGCTGGGCCCCCGCTTCGTTTCGGTCACCTATGGCGCGGGCGGATCGACACGCGAACGCACGCACGCGACGGTGGCGCGGATCCAGAGCGAGACGCCGATCCCGGCGGCGGCGCACCTGACCTGCGTCGAGGCGAGCAAGGCGGATATCCGCGAGATCGCCGAAGCCTATTGGGAGGCGGGCGTGCGCCATATCGTGGCGCTGCGCGGTGACCCGCCCGTGATGGGCAGCAAGTTCGCGCCGCATCCCGAGGGTTTTGCGGGTGCGGCCGATCTGGTTGCAGGACTCCGGGAAATCGCGCCCTTCGAGATTTCGGTCGCGGCCTATCCCGAAACGCATCCCGAGGCGCAGAGCGGTCAGTCGGATCTCGACAATCTGAAGCGCAAGCTCGACGCCGGCGCCAATCGTGCGATCAGTCAGTTCTTCTTTTCGCCCGACTGTTTCTTCCGCTTCCGCGACCGTGCGGCGGCGGCGGGGATAGACGCCGAGATCGTGCCCGGCATCCTGCCCGTCTCCAACGTCGCGCAGACGCGCAAGTTCGCGGCGATGTGCGGCGCGGCGATCCCGCCCTGGATGGACAGGTTGTTCGAGGGGCTCGACGACATGCCCGCCGCGCGCCAGCTCGTCGCCGCGACGATCTCGGCCGAGCTCTGCCGCAAGCTCTATGCGGGCGGCGTCCGTCATTTCCACTTCTACACGCTGAACCGCGCCGAGCTGAGCTACGCCATCTGCCATCTGCTCGGATTGCGGCCCAAGGCCGATGCGCAGGAGAAAGCCGCATGAACGCCCGTGAACGCCTGGTCGAGGCCGCGTCGAGCCGCATCCTGCTCACCGACGGCGCCTTTGGCACCGAGATCCAGAACTACAAGCTCGACGAGGCGGCCTATCGCGGCAATCTCGATCTTGCGCGCGACCAGAAGGGCAATAACGACATCCTCGCGCTGACGCGGCCTGAGATCGTCGAGGCGATCACGCGCGCTTATCTGGAGGCGGGATCTGACATCGTCTCGACCAACACCTTCTCGGCAAACGTCATCAGCCAGGCCGACTATGCCGCCGAGCATCTGGTGAAGGAGATCAACATTGCCTCCGCCCAGATCGCACGGCGCGAGGCCGATGCGATGCAGACGCGCGATGGCCGCCCCCGCTTCGTCGCGGGCGCGATCGGGCCGACCAACAAGACGCTTTCGCTCTCGCCCGACGTCAACGACCCCGGCTTTCGCGAGATCGACTTCGACTATCTGAAATCGGTCTATCGCGAGCAGATCGACGCGCTGCTCGATGGCGGGGTGGACTTCATCCTGATCGAGACGGTGTTCGACACGCTCAACGCCAAGGCGGGCATCATGGCCGCGCTCGAGGCGGGTGAGGCGCTGGGCCGCGACGTGCCGATCATGGTGTCGATGACGCTCACCGATCTTTCCGGCCGCAATCTGTCCGGGCACACGGTCGAGGCATTCTGGCACGCGGTGCGCCATGCCAGGCCCGTCACGATCGGGCTCAATTGTTCGTTCGGGGCCGAACAGCTCCGCCCGCATGTGCAGGTGCTCTCGGGCCTCGCCGACACGCTGATCATGGTCTATCCCAATGCGGGGCTGCCCAACGAGCTCGGCGAGTATGACGAGCTGCCCGAGCAGACCGCGAAACTGGTCGGCGAATGGGCGGGCAAGGGGCAGGTGAACATCCTCGGCGGCTGCTGCGGATCGACCCCCGCGCATATCGCGGCGATGGCTAAGGCGGTGGCGGGGCTAGAGCCGCGCCGCATGCCGACGCCGCCGGTGGTGACGCGCCTGGCCGGCCTCGAACCGATGATCATGGCGGCGTGAAAGCCCTGAAACGAAAACACCGTTCGCCCTGAGCTTGTCGAAGGGCCGTCCTTCACTGGACACGGAAAATAACGAGAAAGGGCAGGGCTTCGACAGGCTCAGCCCGAACGGTATCTGGAAGATAAAAAGACGTGACAACCCAATCCACCGCCTCTTTCGTCAATATCGGTGAGCGCACCAACGTCACGGGATCCGCGGCGTTCAAGAAGCTCATCATGGCCGGCGATTATCCCAAGGCGGTCGAAGTCGCGCGCCAGCAGGTCGAGAACGGCGCGCAGATCGTCGACGTCAACATGGACGAGGGCCTGCTCGACGCCGAGTTCGCGATGACGACCTTCCTCAAGCTCATCGCGGCTGAACCCGATATCGCGCGTGTGCCGATCATGATCGACAGCTCCAAATGGAGCGTGATCGAGGCGGGGCTCAAGTGCGTCTCGGGCAAGCCGATCGTCAATTCGATCAGCATGAAGGAGGGCGAGGAGGAGTTCCTCAAGCACGCGCGCAAGGTGATGGCCTATGGCGCCGCGGTTGTCGTCATGGCGTTCGACGAGACGGGGCAGGCGGACACGAAGGATCGCAAGATCGAGATCTGCGAGCGCGCCTACAAACTGCTCATGGGCATCGGCTTTCCGCCCGAGGACATCATCTTCGATCCCAATGTCTTCGCGGTGGCGACGGGGATCGAGGAGCACAATAATTACGGCGTCGATTTCATCGAGGCGACGCGCGAGATCAAGAAGCATTGTCCCCACGTCCATATCTCGGGCGGGCTTTCCAATCTGAGCTTCAGCTTCCGCGGCAACGAGCCCGTGCGCCGCGCGATGCACTCGGTGTTCCTGTACCACGCTATCCCGGCGGGCATGGACATGGCCATCGTCAATGCCGGCCAGCTCGACGTCTATGACACGATCGATCCCGAACTGCGCGAGGCGTGCGAGGATGTGATCCTCAACCGCGATCCCGAAGCGACCGACCGGCTCATCGCGCTTGCCGAGAAGTTCAAGGGCACCGATGCGGTCGCTGAAAAGGCGGCCGAGGAATGGCGCGGATGGGATGTCGCCAAGCGGCTGGAGCACGCGCTGGTCAAGGGCATCGACGCGCATGTCGTCGACGATACCGAGGAAGCGCGCCAGCTCTTCGCTCGCCCGATCGAGGTGATCGAGGGGCCGCTGATGGACGGGATGAACGTCGTCGGCGACCTGTTCGGATCGGGCAAGATGTTCCTGCCGCAGGTGGTGAAATCGGCGCGCGTGATGAAGAAGGCGGTCGCGCACCTGCTGCCCTTCATCGAGGCGCAGAAGGAACCCGGCGCCAAGGCCAAGGGCTGCGTCGTGATGGCGACGGTCAAGGGCGACGTCCACGATATCGGCAAGAACATCGTCGGCGTCGTGCTCCAGTGCAACGGCTTCGAGGTGATCGACCTTGGCGTGATGGTCGCGTGGACCGACATCCTCAAGGCCGCCAACGAGAATGACGCCGACATGATCGGGCTGTCGGGGCTCATCACGCCCTCGCTCGACGAGATGGTGACGGTGGCAGAGGAGATGCAGCGCGCCGAAATGGCGATCCCGCTACTGATCGGCGGCGCAACAACGTCGCGCGTGCATACGGCGCTTCGCATCGACCCCGCGTACAAGGGACCCGTCGTCCATGTGCTTGACGCCAGTCGCGCGGTCGGTGTCGCCTCGACCTTGGTTAGCGATACCCAGCGCGATCCCTTTGTCGCGAAGACCGCGGCGGACTATCAGGCGGTCCGCGAAGCGCGCGAGGGCAAGGGGCAGAACGCGCTCGTGCCGATCGTGGCCGCGCGCGCCAACGCCTTCCCAACCGATTATGCGCAGAAGCCCGGTGCCCCCAAACAACCCGGCGTGCACCGTTTCGACGACTGGTCGCTTGAGGATCTGCGTCAATATATCGACTGGACGCCCTTCTTCCGCTCGTGGGAGCTGGCGGGCAACTATCCTGCGATCCTCGAAGACAAGATCGTCGGGGAGAGCGCGAGCAGCCTTTTCGCCGATGCGCAGGCGATGCTCGACAAGATCATCGCCGAGAAGTGGCTGACCGCGAAGGGCGTCGCCGCGCTCTGGCAATGCCGCCGCGAGGGTGACGACGTGCTGATAGAGACGGGGAGCAACTCTCCGTTCGTCCCGAGCGAAGTCGAGGGACGTGTCTCGACTTCGCTCGACACAAACGGCGCCTCTTCCATCGTCCGCATGCCCTTTCTCCGCCAGCAGATCCAGAAACGCGAGGGCCGGCCGAACATGTGTCTCGCCGACTTCATCGATCCCGCAGGCGACTGGATCGGCGGCTTCGCGGTCACCGCGGGGCACGGCATCGAGCCGCATCTGGCGCGCTTCAAGGCCGATAATGACGATTATTCGGACATTCTGCTCAAAGCGCTGGCCGATCGCCTTGCCGAAGCCTTTGCCGAGCGGATGCACCACCATGTCCGCACCGAGCTTTGGGGCTATGCCGAGGGAGAGCAACTCACCAACGAGGCGCTGATCAAGGAGCAGTATCGCGGCATCCGCCCCGCCCCGGGCTATCCCGCATGCCCCGATCACAGCCAGAAGCCGCTGCTGTTCGACATGCTGCAGGGTGGCGAGGGTGGCGATCCCGCGGGCATCACGCTCACCGACAGCTTCGCAATGCTTCCCACCGCCGCGGTCTCGGGCTTTTATTTCGGGCATCCCGACAGCGAATATTTCGGCGTGGCACGGATCGACCGCGACCAGCTCGAGGAATATGCGGTGCGCCGGGGCGTCGATCTGGCGACCGCGGAACGCTGGCTCAGGCCCAATCTGGACTGATCGCAAAAAATGGTTAGCGCGTCGAATTAACCGACATTCGTCATCGACTCGCGCGCGGTTGCGAGTCACGCGGGGCAGATGATGCGTAAAGCGCTGCTCCTGATTGCGATCCCGCTGCTGGCGAGTCCGACGCTCGCGCAGGAAGATGGCGCGCCCTTCACGATCGTCGAGACGGGGCAGCGGTTCCAAAAGCTGTTCGAGGCGGTGGACGCGATCGGCGATGCGCGGGCGACCATCCGCATCGCGCCCGGCACCTATCGCCAGTGCGCGGTGCAGGAGAGGGGGGAAATCACCTATCGCGCCGCGATCCCCGGACAGGTGATCTTCGAGCGGACGACCTGCGAGGGCAAGGCCGCGCTCGTACTGCGCGGGCGCGCGGCGACGGTGGACGGCATCGTCTTTCGCAACCTTCGCGTCGCTGACGACAATGGCGCGGGCATAAGGCTGGAAAAGGGCGACCTCGACGTTTTCAAGGCGATGTTCCTCGATTCACAGCAGGGAATATTGAGCGCGAACGATCCTGCCGGCGCGATCCGCGTGGAGGATTCGACCTTCTCGGGACTTGGCTATTGCCCGGACGGCGGCTCATGCGCGCACAGCATCTATATCGGGCATTATGGCGCGCTCAGCGTCGTCAATTCGCGCTTCGAACGCGGGACCGGCGGACATTATGTCAAAAGCCGAGCGGCGCGTGTCGAGATTGCGGGATCGAGCTTTGACGACACACGTGGCCACCAGACCAACTACATGATCGACCTGCCCTCGGGCGCGGTCGGCTTCATCCGCGGAAACACCTTCGTCCAGGGACGCGACAAGGAGAACTACAGCGCGCTGGTGGCGGTTGCCGCGGAAGAACGCGACAATCCATCGGAAGGGCTGGTCGTCGCGGACAACCGGGCGTCGATCGCGCCCGGCGTGGACCGCGCAAGCACCTTCGTCGTCGACTGGAGCGGCGAGCGCATCGTGCTCGCCGCCAACCGGTTGGGTTCAGGTCTGACCGCTTTCAAGCGCCAGTGAAGATCAGGGGCAGGTCGAGCCGGTCCCCGCGTCGAGATCGAGGCAGCGCCCGTCGATTTCCTCGGCCGGAACCTTGAGTTCAACCAGACTGGCGAGCGTCGGCAGAATGTCGACGGTCTCGACGCCGAGCGGCTGCTCGAATCCCGTCGTGCCGGGCCGGTAGAAGATGATCGGAACGCGGCGGTCATAGATCCATGGCGATCCGTGCGTCGCGACATAGCCCGGCCCGGGCTTCGAGATCGGGGTGACGTGCGACTTGAGCAGCACTACGAGGTCACCCGAGCGCTCGGGATCGAACGAGGCACGGCTGCGCTGTGCCAGGTCCCATTCCTCGACGGGAGGCTTGGGATCGGCGACGCGGCGAAGCTCCTCCTTGGTCAGCACCGCGGCCACCTGCGGATGCGCAAGCAGCTTCGCCTTGGCGAGCGCGAGCACGCGGTCACGTTGGGTGTTGGACACCGCCTTTGAGAGATACCAGTCGCCAAAGGGGCCATCGCCGTAGAATAGTGGGCCGTCGATGTTCAGCCCCAGCTCGCCCGCGAGCGCCTTGCCGAAATTGCCGGGCAGAAGCGCGACATCTACGCGCTCGGCATCGGCGAATCCACGTTGTTTGTTGCGTTCGGGCAGGTCATGGCCGCCATGATCGGCGGTCAGCACCACCGCATAGGGCACGCCGCTTGCGTCGAGCGCCGACAGGATGCGACCGATATTGGCGTCAAGACCAACCATCTGCGCGCACATCTCGGCGCCTTCTGTGCCGAAACCGTGGCCGACATAGTCGGTGGCTGAAAGCCCGATCGTTAGAACGTCGGTCGATGCGCCCTGGCCGAGCTTCAACTCTTTCATCAACCCGATAGCGAGGTCCGTGGTCGCCGCGTCGAAATCGCTCGCGGCGCGAAAGCTCCTGAAATCCTCTGCCTTGCGATCGGCGAGAACACCCACCTGTTGTGCCGTGCTAACCGGCACCGCCACCGACCGAGAGCGGCACTGCGCGGGGAGCGTCGCCTTAGCGGGCTTCGCGATGAGGGCTGCCACGCGCGCGTTGATCGCGTTCACCGTGGCCGGCGGCGCAGCGGTGCGATCCGCCAGCGTCACATAGGATTTGCCGCCCCAGAACCACATCTGGTCGGTTTCGTGCCCTCCCATCATCACCGCCGCGCGGTCCTTGCCCGCAACCGCGACGACGCGCGCAGCGGGATCGGCGGTCTTCAGACGGTCGCCCAGCGTCGGAACCTTCAGCAATTTCGTCGAGACGACATATTTGTCGGAATTGCTGCCGGGCGCGTCGGTATCCTCGGAGCAATAGACCTTCTTGTCCTCGCGGCCGAGGCTCAGGTCGAACCAGTTGTTTGCGATGATACCGGTGCGTGCGGGATGCGATCCGGTGAGGATCGTCGAGTGACCGGGGCAGGTTTCGGTTGCGGCATGGCTCTGATAGCCCGAGGGGAAGACCACACCGTCCTGCAGCCGCTTCATGCCATCCTTGAACAGCGGGCGATACTCGGCGAAGACATTGGCCGAAAACTGGTCGACCGAGATGGCGACGAGGAGTTTGGGCTTCTGCGCGGGCTGCGCCGCGAGCGCTGCGGGGATGGCAAGGGCTGTCAGAAGGGCGGTAACGCGCGCATGTGTCTTCACGAATAACTCCTTGTCGCCAACGGGTGCAGTTGGGCTAGTATAGGGGGAACCCCGAAGGATAAAGTGTGCGGATGAAGATGCTGCGTTTCGCGATAATGACATTGCTCAGCTTGTTGCTGGGCACCCAGGCCCATGCGCAGGCGCAGCCGACGCATATCAAGCCGGCGCTGATCGCCGAAAGCGTGGTGCCGGCGGCGGGCGGGATCGTGACGCTGGCGCTCGCCATGAAGCCCGACAGGGGCTGGCACGGCTATTGGAAGAACCCCGGTGACGCCGGGATTACGCCCGAGTTCAACTGGACGCTACCCGCGGGCGTGACCGCCGCTGACGCAGAGTATCCAGTCCCGCACCGGCTGATGCTCGCGGGGCTGATGAACTATGTCTATGAGGGCGATTATGCGCACCTCATCACGCTGACGCTGCCCGCGGGGCTGGCGAAGGGCACGAAGCTGCCGATCCAGCTTGCCGCCGACTGGCTTGCCTGCACCGATCAGGTCTGTGTCCCCGAAAGCGGTACGATGGCGATCGAGCTCGTCGTCGGCGACGGCACGATCGACGCCGGGCGCAAGGGCCAGTTCGACCGCTGGCGCGCGCTGCTCCCCAGGCCGCTCGGTAGCGAAGGACGTTTCGAGGTCGCCGGCGGCAATTTCCGGCTCGGCGTGCCGTTGCCCGCCTCGGCCACGCTTGGCGAGGTCTATTTCTTTCCGCTGACCGATGGCGCGATCGACTATGCTGCCCCGCAGACCGTGCGCCGCGACGGCGACATGCTGACGATCGAGGTCAAGGCAGCGGGTGCGGCGGGCGAACTCAAGGTGATTGATGGCGTGCTCGCGCTCGACAAGGACAAGGGCCTCGCGCTCAAGGCGCTGCCGGGAAAGGTGTCGGCCGCGGGAGCCATCGTCGGTCCCGCCGACACGGGGCGCATGGAGGGCGCGGGCGGACTCGCGGGCACGCTGCTCGCATCTTTCGGCGCGGCGCTGCTCGGCGGGCTGCTGCTCAACATCATGCCCTGCGTTTTTCCGATCCTGAGCCTGAAGGCGCTGAGCCTTGCGCGCTCAGGCGGACATGAGACCGCCGCGCGGCGCGAGGCGCTGGCTTATACCGCGGGGATCGTGCTGGTCTGCGTCGGGCTCGGTGCAGCGCTGCTGGGCCTGCGCGCGGGCGGGAGCGCGGCGGGCTGGGCGTTCCAGCTTCAGGATCCACGCGTCATCCTGTTCCTGCTGCTGCTGGTGAGCGCGGTGGCGTTCAATCTGGCGGGGCTGTTCGACTTCGCATCGCTGGGGTTCGGCAATCGCCTTGCCGCACAAGGCGGTACCACGGGCGCCTTCTGGACCGGGGCGCTTGCCGCCTTCGTCGCGACCCCCTGCACCGGCCCCTTCATGGGCGTGGCGCTGGGCGCGGCTCTGGTGCTGCCGCCGATCGCCGCACTCACGATCTTTGCGGGTCTCGGATTGGGTCTTGCACTGCCCTTCCTCGCGCTCGGCTTCATTCCCGCGCTGCGCAAGCGCCTGCCGAAGCCGGGTGCCTGGATGGAGCGTTTTCAGCGCATTCTCTCGATCCCGATGTTCGTGACCGCGCTGGGTCTCGCCTGGATACTGGGGCGTCAGGCCGGGGTCGACGGCATGGCGATGGGGCTCGCCGCTGCGCTCGTGCTGGGGCTTGCGCTGTGGTGGATCGGGCGGCGTCAGTCGCATGGCGACGGCAGGAACTGGCTCGCGCTTGCGCCCGCCGCGGCGGTCGCGATGGCGATGATCCTGACCGTTTCACCTGCGCCCAAGGCTTCGGCGGGAGCGCCGGCGGCTGGCATCCTCGCCGCCGAACCGTTCAGCGAGGCGCGGCTCGCGGCGCTCCAGCAGGAGGGGCGGCCCGTGTTCGTCTATTTCACCGCCGACTGGTGCCTGAGCTGCAAGGTCAACGAAAAGGCGGCGATTCAGCGGCAGGAGGTGGCCGATGCGTTCGCCGCGAGGCGCGTAGCGGTGCTCGTCGGCGACTGGACCGACGGCGACCCCGTGATCGGCCGCTTCATCGAAAGCCACGGCCGCTCGGGCGTCCCGCTCTACCTTTTCTACAAGCCCGGCGGAGCTCCTGAAATCCTGCCGCAGGTGCTGACGCCGGAACGGCTGACCGCGCTGGCGGTTTGAGGCTGTGATGGATTGCCAAGGAGACGGTTCATGAAAATGTGGATTGGTGGAACGCTCGCGGCGGCTGCATTCGCGCTCGCCATGCCCGTGATCGCGGGGCAGGCGACGGGTGCGAAGGCCGGCAATTTCCGCGTGAACGACGCGACGGGCAAGGTGATCGAGCTGGAGCAGTTCCGCGGCAAGACCGTCGTGCTCGAATGGAACAATCCGGGCTGCCCCTTTGTCCAGAAGCACTACACCAGCGGCAACATGCAGAACACGCAAGCCGCCGCGCGCAAGGACGGCGTGGTCTGGCTGACGATCAATTCGGGCGCGCCGGGCAAACAGGGCTATATGACGGGGCCCGAAGCGCTGAAATTCGTCAAGGAGCAGAAGAGCAACGCCTCTTATTACCTGCTCGATCCCAAGGGAGTGGTCGGCAAGGGCTATGGCGCCAAGACGACGCCGCAGATGTTCATCATCGATAAGACGGGCACGCTCGTCTATCAGGGCGGCATCGACGACAAGGCGACCGCCAAGGTGGCCGACATCGCGAGCGCAACCAACTATGTCACCGCTGCGCTGTCCGAGATGAAGGCGGGCAAGGCCGTCTCGATCAGGGAATCGCGGCCCTATGGCTGTTCGGTCAAATATTCCGACGTGAGCTGAGAGCGCACCGGGAAATTGATCCTGATGGCCCATGATTTTTTTGTGGGGTAGTCGGGGTTTCCCCCGATTGTCCCCGCTTGTGTTTGAGAACAGATTTTCCCGGAATGAGGGAAAATCGCCATGTCCGATCACGCCGCAAACCGCCGTTCGCTGTTCCTTGCCGTGGCAGGGCTCGCGCTGTTCTGCCCCTCGGGCCCGCTCAAGGCGCAATCGATCGCGACCCCGGTCGACGCGCGGCCCTTTCCGCGGCAATTCGAGGCGAACGGCCTCCATTTCTGGCAGTATCCGCCGCAATATGAATCGCTTTCGGGCAATCTGGTAACGGGGCGCGCGGCGGTCGCGGTCCAGACGGGCGAGACGAAGGACGCGCAGGGCAAGACGCAGCCGCAGCTCGCCTATGGGACGGTCTGGCTCACCGGGCGCGCCGAGATCGACAAGGAAGGCCGCGAGGCGACACTCACCGGCCTTCAGGTGCAGCGCGTGAGCTTTCCGACGCAGAGCGCGAATGAGGCGCGCTACCGCACCGCGATCCAGGCTGCGGTCCAGAACATCAGCAAGGTGGTGAGCCTCGATCAGATAGAGGCATCGATCGCGCTCGGCCAGGCGCGCGCCAACGAACGGGCGTTCACCGTGCAGAACGCGCCGCCCGAGATCGTCTTCGCCTTCCAGCCCGCGGTGATGGTCCATCTCGATGGAGCCGCGGTAATGCGCCCGATGAAGACCGCGGGCGTCCAGCGGGTTATCAACACGCGCTCGCTGCTGCTCAATTCAGGCGGCGCCTATTATCTTCGGATGGGCGGCAAATGGGCGCGCGCGACGGCGCTCGACGGCCCATGGACGCTGGCGACGAGCGTGCCCGACAGCGTTTCGCACGCGCTCGCCGAGGCGATCGAGGGCAAGCTTGCCGATCCGATGGACAAGCCCGCCGACAATATCGCCGAGGCCCTTGCCGCGAACCAGCTCCCCGCGATCATGGTCCGCACAAAGCCCGGCGAGCTGATCCCGGTTGCGGGCGATCCCCAGTTCGAGCCCATCCCGGGCACGCAGCTCAGCTATGTCGCCAATTCGCCCGCCGACGTCTTCGTGCAGGCCAACAAGACATGGTTCGTGCTGATTTCGGGGCGCTGGTTCCGCGCCGCGTCGACCAAGGGACCCTGGACCTATGTAGCGTCGAACGCGTTGCCCCCGGATTTCGCGAAGATACCGCCCGACAGTCCCAAGAGCGCGGTGCTTGCGTCGATCGCAGGGACGCCCGAGGCGCAGGAGGCGCTGATCGCCAATTCGGTGCCGCAGACCGCCTCGATCAACCGCAATCAGGCGAAGTTCGCCGCCAGCTATGACGGTGCGCCCGATTTCGTGCCGATCAAGGGCACCTCGCTCACCTATGCGCACAACAGCGCGGTGCCGGTGATCAAGGTCGATGCGTCGCACTATTATGCGGTCAGCAACGGCGTGTGGTTCACCGCAGCGTCGCCGACGGGCCCGTGGGCCGTCGCGACCGAGGTGGCGCCCGCGATCTACACGATCCCGTCAAGCTCGCCGCTTCATTATGTCACCTATGTGCAGGTCTATGGGACGAGCGGGGACACCGTCTATGTCGGCTACACGCCGGGCTATTATGGCACCGTGGTGAGCCAGAACGTCGTCGTCTATGGCACGGGCTATCCCTGCGATCCGTGGGTCGGCAGCGTCTGGTACGGTTGCGGCAGCACCTACGGCGTTGGGGCCTATTTCGGTTTCGCCGCCGCGGTCGGATGGACCTTCGGCTTCGGCTGGGGGTATGACCCGTGGTACGATCCCTGGTACGGTCCCTATTGGCCCGGCTATTACTACCCCTGGGGCGCGGGCTATTATTATCCCGTCGCGGGCGCGTGGAACGTCTATGGCAATTGGGGCAACGCCGTGGTCTCGGGCACCGCGGCGGCATGGGCCAATCCCTGGACGGGCAATTACGGCCGCGCAGCCGAGGGCAGCTTCTACAACCAGCGCACCGGTGGGCGCGGCATGGGGCAGGCCGGGATCAACACCAACATCTATACGGGCACCACGACCGCGGGTGCGCGCGGGGTGCGCTACAATCCCCAGACGGGCCGCGTGGTCGCGGGCGGCGGCGCCGTCGCCTACAATCCCTATACCGGGCAGGCCGCAGCCGCCGGACGCCGCGACGTCGTCAACACCAATACCGGGCGCGAGACAAAGGCCGCGGGCGCGGCCGGGCGCGGCCCGGAGGGTGCGGGCGCGGCGGGCGCTTTCTCATCCAAGGGCGAGGGCGGCGACATCGCGGGCGCAGGCCACATTCGCTACGACCGCGACACCGGCGACATCAATCGCGGCGGCGTGGTGAAGGCGGGCGACGACATCTATGCCGGCCGCAACGGCAATGTCTGGAAGAAGACCGACAGCGGCTGGCAATCGATGGTCGGTGGCGAAGGCAGCACGCGCCAGGTGGGGCCGCCCGACAGCTCGCTCGACCGCGACCGGATGGCGCGCGACCGCGGTTTCGACCGCAGCGGCGCGGCTGCACCCGACAGGCTCGACCGCGGCGCCGTGCGCGGCGGCTTCCAGGGACGCATGGGCGGCGAACGCCCCGCGATGAACCGCATGGGCGGGATGCGCGCAGGCGGGTTCAGGCGGCGCTAGAGGGATCCTATCTTGTGCTCCGGGCTTGACCCGGAGCCCAAGCTGGACGCTGTGCGCAGCCGGACAAATGGACTCGTGCTTTCGCAGGAGCACTGCTTCTATTTGATCAAAGCGCGCAGCCGTCCGAGGCGCATGCTTGGGAGGCTTGCGCCTGGCGCTCGGGCTCGCCTTCGCGCCAGAGTGTTTCGAGCGCGTGGAGGAAATATTCGGGGCTCTGCCCACCCGAGATCGCATATTTGTCGCCAAGCACGAAGAATGGCACGCCGCTGACGCCGATCGCCTGTGCGCGCTGTTCGTCGGCGATCACGTCGGCGGTGTAGCGGCCTTGCTCCAGCGCCGCGCGCGCATCGTCGACATCGAGCCCCGCCTCGCCAGCGAGCGCGACCAGCACGTCGATCCGGCTGAGCCACTGGCCTTCGGTGAAATTCGCGCGGAACAGTCGTTCGGCCATCGCGTCCTGCCTGCCCGCGGCGCGTGCGAAGTGCAGCAGTTCGTGGCCCTTGCGCGTGTTGAAACGCTTGACGCCTTCCGAGCGCATCTCGATCCCGACGCTGGCGGCGGCCTCGCCGCACTGCGCGATCATCGCGCGCACGCGTTCCTCGGGAATTCCCTTGGAAACGAGATACTCGACGCTGCTCATCTTCACTTCGGCCGGCATGTCCGGCGATAGCTCATAGCTGCGCCAGACCACCGACACCGCATCGCGGTGCGCAAAGCGCGTCAGCGCCTCCTCGAAACGGCGCTTGCCGATATAGCACCAGGGGCAGGCGATATCGGAGAATATCTCGATCTGCATAACGTTCCTGTCAGTCATTTGCGCGTATAGACGGGGCGGCCGCCGACCCAGGTTTCGCGCACCTTGGTGGCGCGGATCTCGGCGGGCGTCGCCATCAGCGGGTCAGTGTCGATCAGGATGAAATCGGCGCGCATACCGGGCGTCAGGCTGCCCAGCCGGTCCTCGGCGAAGCTTGCATAGGCGCCGCCGGTGGTGAAGGCGGCGAGCGCCTGTTCGCGTGTCACGCGCTCCTGCGGCTGCCAGCCGCCAAAGGGCTGGCCCTTCGCGTCCTCGCGCGTGAACGCGGCGGCGATCCCGGCAAAGGGATCGGGACTTTCAACGGGTGTATCCGATCCGAACGCAAGGCGGCTGCCCGCCTTGATCATCGTTTCCCAGGCATAGGCGCCCGCCAGCCGGTCGGGGCCCAGCCGGGCTTCGGCCATCAGGCGGTCCGAGGTCTGGTGAACGGGCTGCATCGAGGCGATGGTGCCGTGCTGACCGAAGCGCGCGATATCGACGGGGTCGACGATCTGCGCATGTTCGACGCGCCAGCGGCGGTCGCCCTTGTAGGTTTGCGCGAGTTCGTCGATCGCGTCGAGCAACTGTGCGTTGGCTTTGTCGCCGATCGCGTGGACCGCGACCTGGAAATTGTCCATGGCGGCGCGGCTCATCAGGTTGCGGAGCTGGGCATCGGTCAGGAAGCCGAGCCCGGTTTCATTGGGTGCGTCGTGATAGGGGCGCTTGAGCCATGCCCCGCGCGAGCCGAGCGCGCCGTCAGAAAGGAGCTTGACCCCGACCATCCTGAGTTTGTCGCTGTAAAGCCAGGGGCTTGGCCCCGGTCCGCCGATCTGGATCATTGCTGGCACGCCGGCCGCATAGGAGAGGATACGGATATGCAGGCCGCCATTGTCGCCCGCGCGCCTGTAGGTCATCCAGTCGTCAAGACTGGTGCCCATATCGGCAATCGCGGTGATGCCGTAGGACAACAGCGTCTGCTGCCCTTTGACGAAGGCAAGATCGCGTTCGCGCGCCAGCGGCTCGGGCACGGATTTCTGGATCAGGTCCATCGCGGCATCGACGAAGACGCCGCCGGGTGCAGCGCCCGTCTTTTCGATGCGGCCGCCCGCGGGCGATGCGGTTTTGGCGGTTACGCCCGCCGCCGCCATCGCCGCGCTGTTGGCCCAGCCCGCGTGACCATCGACGCGTCGCAGCCAGACGGGACGGTCGGATACCACCGCATCGAGGTCGGCAGCGGTTGGGAAACGGCCAAGTCCCCAGGCTTCCTGATTCCAGCCGGTGCCAAGGATCCATTTGCGATCGGGATGCGCCTGCACATAGGCCGCGATCATCGTCTTGGCCTCTTCGAGCGACTTCGCGGCCGACAGGTCCAGCGTCAGCGCCTGAAAGCCCACGCCCATGACATGGCCATGCGCGTCGATGATGCCCGGCATCAGCGTCAGGCCCTTGCCGTCGGTCTTGAAATCCGGCCGCTCGGGGCGTTTGTCCTTGCGTTCGAGCAGCTTGGAAACCTTGCCGTCCTTGTCGATCAACAGCCCGTTGAAGCGGACGACCTTGCCCGCCTTGTCAATCGTCAAGCCGTTGACATTGTCGATCAGCCCGTCGGCGAGCGCGGGGGTGGGGAGGAGCGCCAACAGTGCCAATATCAGGCCGTTCGTCCCGAGCGAAGTCGAGGGACGTCCGCGCCGCGTGTCTCGACTTCGCTCGACACGAACGGACCTTTTCCAAATTGAAATCACTTAGGGAGTCTCCGGATAAGGGCGCTGGTGTCCTGGCGGTGCCCGCCCATCGCCTGCACGTCGGCAAAGAACTGGTCGATAAGCGCCGCGACGGGAAGCGCTGCGCCGTTGGATCGCGCCTCGTCAAAGGCAAGGCCAAGGTCCTTGCGCATCCAGTCGACGGCGAGGCCGAAATCGAACTGGTCCTCGGCCATTGTCTGCCAGCGATTTGTCATCTGCCAGCTCGACGCTGCGCCGCCCGAAATCGCCTCGTAGACGCGGTCGAGATCAAGATCGGCGGCCTGCGCGAAGCGGATGCCTTCGGCCAAGCTCTGGATGATGCCGGCAAAGGTGATCTGGTTGACCATCTTGGTCGTCTGCCCCGCGCCCGCGGAGCCGACATGCACGATGCGTCTGGCATAGGCCTGCATCAGCGGTGTCGCGGCCTCGATCGCCTTAATCGAGCCCCCGCACATGATCGCCAGCGTCCCGTTCTCCGCGCCAGCCTGACCGCCGGTCACCGGTGCGTCGACGGTCAGGATTCCCGCGCTCTTGCCCTCGACCGCGAGCTGCCTTGCGATCTTCGCGGATACCGTGGTGTGGTCGATGAACACCGCGCCCTCGCGCATCGTGCGGAAGGCGCCTTCGCGCCCCAGTACCGCCTGCGCCAGATCGTCGTCATTGCCGACGCAGGTGAAGACGGCGTCGGCATCCTTCGCAGCGCTTGCAGGATCGGGCGCGACGCTGCCGCCATTGGCGGCCACCCAGGCCTCGGCGCGCGCGGGGCTTCGGTTGTAGACGGTGACGTCATGCCCTGCCGTCCGCAGATGGCGCGCCATGGGGCCACCCATGGTGCCGATGCCGATAAAAGCTATTCTTGCCATCGGCTGTGCATAAGCATTGTTTCCCCGATCGGCTAGATGGGGTAGGGGCAGCGCATCATGGCTACCGAACCTCTTAGCACCGACGTCGTGGCAGAATTGCCCGTTTCCCTCGCCGATGTTCGCGCCGCGGCCGCGCGTATTGGCAAGTCGATCGTGCGAACGCCGACGCTGCACAGCCAGACGCTCTCGAAGATGACGGGCGCGACGGTCTATCTGAAGTTCGAGAACCTCCAGTTCACCGCCGCCTATAAAGAGCGCGGCGCGCTCAATACGCTGCTCCAGTTGCCCGAAAACGCACGCGAGAAGGGCGTGATCGCGGCGTCGGCGGGCAACCACGCGCAGGGCCTCGCCTATCACGGCGCGCGGCTGGGCATTCCCGTCACGATTGTCATGCCGCGCACGACGCCCACCGTGAAGGTCATGCAGACCGAAAGCCACGGCGCGACCGTCGTACTCGAGGGCGAGACCTTCGACGCGGCCTATGCGCATGCGCGCAAGCTCGAGGGTGAGCGCGGACTGACCTTCGTCCATCCCTTCGATCAGGAATCAATCATTGCGGGGCAGGGCACCGTCGGGCTCGAAATGCTCGAGGATGTTCCCGAAATCGACACGCTGGTGATCCCGATCGGTGGTGGCGGGTTGATCTCGGGCATCGGCGTTGTTGCGCGGGGGCTGAATCCCGACATCGCGCTGGTCGGCGTCCAGGCCGAACTTTACCCCTCGATGTTCAACCGCATCAAGGAGACCGACCTGCCGTGCGAAGGCGATACGCTCGCCGAGGGCATCGCGGTCAAGCAACCGGGCAACCTGACCTCGCGCTTCGTGCAGGCGCTGGTAGACGACATCGTGCTGGTCGACGAGCGTACGCTCGAAGAGGCGGTGAGCCTGTTCCTGCAGATCGAGAAGACCGTGGTGGAGGGCGGCGGCGCCGCCGGGCTTGCTGCGCTGCTCGCGCATCCCGAGCGATTCAAAGGCAGGACCGTGGGCATCGTCCTTTCGGGCGGCAACATCGACACGCGGTTGCTCGCTAACGTATTGCTCCGCGATCTGGCGCGCTCGGGCCGGTTGGCACGCGTGCGCGTCCGCCTTCAGGACCGGCCGGGCGCGCTTTACAATGTCGTGCGCATCTTCGGTGAGCAGCAGGTCAACATCATCGAGATCTATCATCAGCGGATCTTTACTTCGCTTCCTGCCAAGGGGCTCATCACCGAGATCGAGTGCGAGACTCGCGACCGCGCGCATCTCGACCGCCTGGTCGACGCGCTGCGAATCGGTGGCGGCTATGAAGTCGGGCTGGTTGAACTCGACTGAGGCGCGATTCGTCCCATTTTGAATCGCTTTGAACCACTTTGAATCAATGGCGATTCTTGATCGTGGTAAACGCTCTTTTCATTATTGCGCTTGGGCTTCATAGTTTCGAAACGGGCTGAGACCCGTATCGAACTGGCAGAGGACAGGCCCAGGTGAGCGCACCATTTCGCTTCCCGCGTTTTTTCGTGACGAGCCCGAGCCCGTGTCCGTATCTGCCGGGCAAGAGCGAGCGCAAGGTGTTCACCGAGCTTTCCGGGCCGCACGCGTCCGAGCTTAATGACGCGCTCGGCCGGATCGGTTTCCGCCGCAGCCAGGGCGTCGCCTATCGACCGAGCTGTGTTGATTGCCAGGCCTGCGTTTCAGTGCGCGTCGCGGCCCAGCGCTTCGAGCCCAATGCCACGCAGCGCAAGCTTATCCGCAGGCACGCCGATCTTGAGATCACCGCCTGCCGGCCCTGGTCCACCGACGAGCAGTTCGAGCTGCTGCGTCGCTATCTCGGCGCGCGGCATCCCGGCGGCGGCATGGCCGACATGGACGAGCTCGATTATGCCGACATGGTCGAGCAGACGCCTGTCCAGACCTTCGTGATCGAATATCGCGAGCCTTCGGTTGATGGCGTCCCCGGCAAGCTCGTCGGCGCCTGCCTAACCGATCAGCAGGGCGACGGGCTGTCGATGATCTACAGCTTCTTCGACGCCGACACCGCAGGTCGGCGTGGACTCGGCACCTTCATCATTCTCGACCATATCCGCCGCGCGGCGGAGGCGGGGCTGCCCTATGTCTATCTGGGCTACTGGATCGATGGTTCGGACCGCATGGCCTACAAGGCCAATTTCCGTCCGATCGAGAAGCTGACGCCCGCGGGCTGGCAGGAATTCGAGCCCGCACCGCGCGCGCTCAAGCCCTTCGACGAACGCCGCGCCCAGACGCGCGAGCATGTTTTCGGGTAGGCCACGATAGGCACCCGCTTGCGCCGGATGCGTTATGTCAATCTTCCGTCAGCCGCGAATTGGCCTTGCGCCATTCGGCTGGAGTGACGAAGCTTCCTTGCCAGACACCTTGTCTTGCCGCCCGCGCTTCCCGCTCCGCGTCAGCATAGGGCGCGTCGCCGAATCCGCCGGGGCTGATCGCGAACCCCGCGCGCACCATTGCTTCGCCGATATCCGCGGACCCCTCGTTGCGGCAGGTGGAAATCGCGCGGCCGAACTGGTCCCGCGCGCGGGGCGTGCAGCCGAGCCCGGGTGCCCTGAGCAGCGCTTCGAGCTTCAGCCGCGCCTGCTTGCCGCAATCCCAGGGGCGGCCCGCGGCATCGGTGCACGACTGGTGATATTCGGGCGCGTCGATCCCGGACAGGCGAAATTCGTCCTTGCCGATCAGGAAGGTGTCGCCGTCGCGCACGGAGACCGCCGCATCGCCCGCAAACAGTTCGCGCGCGCCGATGCCGATCTCCTCATTCCACGCATAGGCAAGGAGCAGCGCGAACAAAATGGCGAGCGCGACCGTGCTCCTCAGATATCGGCGAATGCGGCCCACCTCAGTCGGGGGCGAGGAAGGGCGGATCGGGAATCGTCTCCCGCGCATCGTTGAGCAGCAGGCCCCAACGCACCGACAGGTCGTTGAAATAGCGATCGTCCCAGTCGATCCGCCGAGTGATGACGGGCTTGTCCCGTTCCACCGGCACGACGACCAGGTCGAGCGGCCGGCCTACCGCGAGGTTCGACCGCATCGTGCTGTCGAAAGAGATCAATCCTACCTTTACCGCCTCGCCGAGCGGCGATTCATATTCGAGCGCGCGGTCGAGGATCGGCTTGCCATATTTGGTCTCGCCGATCTGCAGGAAGGGCGCGTCGGGCTGACATTCGATGAAATTGCCCTGGCTGTAGATCAGGTAAAGCTTCAGTGGCTCGTCGCCGATCCGGCCGCCGAGCAGGATTGACACGCCGGTGTTGATCTCGGTGCCCTGGAGCGTGCCTTCCAGATCGCTGCGCGCGCTGTGGATCGCCTCACCGACGAGCTGGGCTGCACGGAACATGCTCGTCATATCGGACAGTCGGCGCAACGCGCCGCTGTCGTCATGCGAGGGCAGGCCCTCCTCGAGCAGCGTCAGTGCGGACTGCGTGACCGAAAGATTGCCCGCGGTCGCGCCAATGACGATGCGGCCCTTGCTCTCGCCGAGCATGTGGAGCTTGCGGTAGGTCGAGATGTTGTCGACGCCGGCATTGGTGCGCGTGTCGGCGATCATCACCAGGCCGGTCTCGACAAGCATGCCAACGCAATAGGTCATGACACCCGTTCAATTCTGTTGCTGGCTCTGGGCCATCGTCACATGCACGTCGACCGTAAGGCGTTCTTCGCCGCCGCCCGTGCGCGCCCCGGATAGCGGAGCCGCCTGCGCATAGTCCAGCCCGGTCGCGACCCGAATATAGGCGTCATCGGCGCAGATGCCATTGGTGGGATCAAAGGCGACCCAGCCGAGATGATCGACCCACGCCTCAACCCAGGCATGCGCGGCGGGTTGGCGCGCGGCGCCGTCGCGGCGGAAGAGATGGCCCGAAACATAACGTGCGGGCGTGCCCGCGGCGCGCGCAGTGGCAAGGAAAACATGCGCGAAATCCTGGCACACGCCGTGCCCTGCGGCGAAGGCGGTCGCCGCGTCGGTGTCGACCTCGGTCTTGCCGGGGTCGAAGGCGAGCCGCCGGTGGATCTCGTGGTTGAGCAGATGGAGCCAGGCGAGCTTGTCGCGGTCCACCTCCGCGGCGCGGCGCGCGAAGGCGACAATGGCAGGGCTGGGTGCGCTGAGCGGCGTCGAACGCAGGAACAGCTCCGGAGGAAGCGGCTCGGCGGCGTCGCGCACGACACCCGCGGTATCCTCGGTGAACACCTCGCCAGAGACAGCGATACTCAGATGATCCACGGGGCCGGGAATGTAGATCATCGTCACCTTGTTGCCATAGCCGTCGACATGGCTTCTCAGCCGCGCATCGCATTCGACGTCGATCGACCAGTCGACCACCGTCTGTCCGGCATGGCTCGTCGGCGTCACGCGAAGCGACTGGATGATCCGCTGCTGCGGATGCGTGAACCGGTAATCGGTGCGATAGTCGATCGTCAGGTGCATTGTCAGTTGAACCGGAACTGCTGTGCAATGGCGCCGTGGAGTTCCGCATTGTCACGGATGAAGTCCGAAAGGAACTGGTGAAGCCCGTTCTGGAAGATCGTGTCGATATCAAGCCGCTCGAGCGCGCTCTGGCGCTTGCGCGCCAACCGGTCGGCCGCGCCCTGCTTGCCCGTGGCGCCCGCGATCGCGCTGAGCATATGCCCCGCCTCGTCAACCGTCGCGATCAGCGAGCGCGGCATCGGTCGCTTGAGGATGAGCATGTCGGCGACGAGCCACGGGCGCAGCCCCTCGGCATAGAGAATGTGGTACGCGGTGCGCGAGGACACGACCTGGAGCAGCGTCATCCATTGGTCGCGATCGATGATCCCGCCGACCTTTTCGCCATCGGGCAGCAACAGATGATATTTCACGTCGAGCAGCCGCGCGGTCGCGTCGGCGCGTTCGATGACCATCCCCAGCTTAACAAACCAATAGGGCTCGCTGCGCAGCATCCGGTTGATCGCGCCTTCGAAGCTGCGCGATTCGACCTTGATCTGATCGACAAGGCTGAGCGTCGCCTGCGGGCCGCCCGGGCTCGCGCGATGCTTGAGGTTGAGCCAGGCGCGATTGATCGTCTCCCACGCCTCGCGCGTGATCGCATTGCGCGCCGCGCGCGCATTGAGCCGTGCGGTTGCGATGCACGACCGGATCGAGCTCGTATTGCCTTCGTCGAGCGCGAGATAGCGGCTGACATGGAGCGGTGAGACGCTGTCGCCGGTTTGCTCGAAGCCCGGATTTGCGGCGGCGACCGCAAGCGCGCTCGTCCATGCCCCCATGCCCGCCGGCCGCGCCGAAAGCGAATCGAGCCGGATCGTCGCCTCGAGCAGCCGGGCGGTGAACTCGGCGCGTTCAACATAGCGTCCGATCCAGTAAAGACTGGCCGCGGTCCGCGACAGCATGATCAGGCTCATCGCTTTAGCCCCTCCCTTCCCAGGGAGGGGTTGGGGTGGGTGCGAGCGGAACGAGCGTTCGTGATTTCGGGCCAACGGCTTCGTCGGCCATTGTCAAATGACAATGGCACCCACCCCCAGCCCCCTCCCTTGGAAGAGAGGGGTTCAATGGTGCGCAGTCGCTTCATCCGCAATCGTCCCGCTCACACAGCACGAAGCTGTCCTTGGTCCCGCCGCCCTGGCTTGAGTTCACGACGAGCGAACCCTGTTTCAGCGCGACCCGCGTAAGACCTCCGGGGGTGACGGTAACGCCGCTGGTTCCCGTCAGGATGAAAGGGCGGAAATCGACATGCCGCGGCGCGATGCCCTTGTCGGTAAAGGTCGGGACGGTGGAGAGCGCCAGCGTGGGCTGTGCGATATAGCGTTCGGGCTGCGCCACCAGCGCGGCGCGGAAATCCTCGATCTCTTTCCGGCTCGCGGTGGGGCCGACGAGCATGCCATAGCCCCCCGATCCGTCGACCAGTTTCACCACCAGTTCGCCCAGATGTTCGAGCACATACTTAAGCGCCTGCGGTTCGCGGCAACGCCAGGTCTCGACATTGGGAAGCTTTGCTTCGCCGCCTGAATAATATCGCACGATCTCTGGCATGTAGCTGTAGATCGCCTTGTCATCGGCAATGCCCGTGCCGGGCGCGTTGACGAGCGTGACGTTGCCCGCCTGCCAGGCGGCCATCAGCCCGGGAACGCCCAGCATGGAATCGGGGCGGAACACGAGCGGGTCGATGAAATCGTCGTCGATCCGGCGATAGATCACGTCGACGCGCAGTCGCCCCGAGATCGTCCGCATGTAGACGATGTCCTCGTCGACCTCGAGGTCGGAACCCTCGACCAGCGCTATCCCCATCGTGTCGGCAAGAAAGCTATGCTCGTAAAAGGCCGAGTTGAAATGCCCTGGCGTCAGCAGCACGCAAACCGGATCGCGCCGCGTGCACGCAGGGGCGACCGAGACGAGCGTCTCGAACAGGGACTCGCAATAGCTGTCGACCGGCTGGACCGGATAGGTTTCGAACAGCTCGGGGCAGAGGCGCAGCATCGCCTCCCTGTTCTCGATCATATAGCTCACGCCCGACGGCGTGCGCGCATTGTCCTCCAGGACGAAGAAGTCGTCGGGACCCGTGCGGACGAGGTCGATCCCGCAGATATGCGCATAGATGCCGTGCGGTGGCCGCGCCGCCGCGGCCGGGATGCAGAATTGCGGGTTGGACCAGATGAGTTCTTCGGGGATCACGCCATCGGCGAGGATCCTGCGCGGTCCGTAGATATCGGCGAGAAAGGCGTTCAACGTCTCGACGCGCTGGACCAGCCCTTCGGAAAGCCGGTTCCATTCGGCGGCGGTGAAGATCCGCGGCACGATGTCGAAGGGTATGATGCGCTCAGCGGCGTCCTCCTCGCCGTAAACCGCGAAGGTGATGCCAAGGTCGCGGAAATATTGCTCGGCGGCCTGCTGCCGACGCTCGAAATCGGCGGGGGAGGTGTCCCTTGCCCACTGCGCCAGTTCGGTGAATTCATCCCTCGGCGCGCTGCGTCCGTCAAAGCCCCAGATTTCGTCGAAGGTGCCGCGTGAAGCCATATCCCTCCTTCAGGCGGGCGCATGAAGCGCCGGTCGAAACGCAGACTGCATAGTTTTGCTGCATTGCACAAGAGGGGGCTCGAAGCCAAAAGGCAAGTTCGGGTGCTTCGCTTGACCGCCCGAAAGCGGTCATAAGTCCATGATTGCCGGTTCGGCTCGAACTGGGCCGTGTGCCGACTGGAAGACAATCTGTCAGCAGCTCGCTGTCTCTCCAGTTCCGCCGCACGCCCGCACATTCCATGCCGGCCGGCCCTCGCCGATTTCAGTCAGTCGGAAGAGTCGCCACTTAGGGAAATCGCTTGCGTCGGGCACTGGTCGGCCGCCCGGCGCACCAGCTCCTCGAGTTCCGGCGGCACCTCGCTGACCAGCACGGTGGCGTAGCCGTCGTCGTGCAGTTCGAACACCTCGGGGCAGATCCCCACGCAGATCCCGAAACCGGCGCACAGGTCCGTGTCGACGCGGACTTTCATTTTGCGCCAGCCTCCACCGGGTCAAGCTCAATGGCGATGTGCGTCAATCCGCGCAGGATGAAGGTCGGCAGATAGCTGTAGCGTCGCGCGTCGGCCGGCCCGTGGACCTTCTCGGAGATGCGAATGTCGCTGGTCCTATCGAACATGCGGTTGAGGGCGACGACCGTTTCTGCGCGCGCGAGCGGCGCGCCGGGACAGGCATGGCGGCCGGCGCCGAATGCCACATGCAAGCGGGCGTTCTTCCGGTCCAGCTCGAACTCTCCGGGGTTTTCGAACTTGCGCGAATCCCGGTTGGCGGCGCTGTTGGAGACATACAGGAAGCTACCGGCCGGGATATCGATGCCACCGAGGCTCGTCGGTTTTTTGGCCAGTCGGAAGTCGCCCTTCACCGGGCCCTCGATCCGCAGGCATTCCTCGACGAAATTGGGGATCAGGCTGCGATCCTCGCGAAGACGTTGCTGAATGTCCGGGCGCTCGCCGATCACCTTGAACGCATAGCTCAGCAGCCGCACCGTGGTTTCCTGTCCGGCGGAGAACAGGTTGGCGGCAATCCGGGCGACATCCATCGGCTCCGGCACCGCGCCGCCCGGGAAGGTGGCTTTGGCGAGTCCCGTAAGGACATCCTCCCTGGGATTGCGCCTGCGGTCTTCGATATAGGCCGAGAATTTCTCGTAGAGAAAGACCAGCGGCCCGTGCGTGACCTCGCCGTCCGTGCCGCCGACCACGGCTCCGCCACTCTCCTGCTCCACGCGTATGAGGTGTTTGCGGAACTCTACCCGATCCTCGGGCGGCACGCCCAACAGGTCGGATACGACGAGTACGGCGAAGGGCTGGGCGAAGGCGTCCATGAACTCGCACTCGCCACGGGAAAGGAAGGTGTCGATCTGTTCGTCGGCCAGCTTCCACATGAAGTCCTCATTTTCCTTGAGGCGCTTCGGGGTGATCAGCGACATCAGCAACGCCCTGTGGGCGGTGTGCTCCGGCGGATCCATGGTCGGGAGCTGATCGCTGAACGGCGTCTGGTCGCGATACTCTTCGATCAGCTCGGAAATATCTTCGTTTTCGTGCCCCTTCAGAGGAATGGGGCAGCCCGCAAACGGTCCCGTGGTCGACATGCAGGAAGAAAAGCGCGCGGGATCGTTGTAGACCTCAAGGGCTTCGTCGTAACCCGTTACCATGAAGACGCCCTGATGCGGCTCACGCACGACCGGAGACTGGTCTCTCAAATAGTCGAAATAGGGGTACGGATCGTTGACGAACCGGTCGCTGCGGAAGAAATCATGCTCTTCAAACGCGTTGGGCGTATCGTTCATGTTCTCTCCTTTGGCACGCCGTCGGCATATTCACGGTTCACAATCGGCTGAAAGCCGACCCGGCGTATAACAATGTCGCTGCACATCGGCCACGAGTCCGCTTTGGATACAAATGCTCATCGCCCCGACGATCCACTCTGGTCGCTGACGGTCGCCTGGATGAGGAAGAATTTCGTTGTAAGTCAGGCGACTTGGGTTTCCACATCCAGATCCACACCCTCGTCCTCGGAATCGCGCAGCTCATAGCCGCGGCCCCAGACGGTCTCGACATAATTGTGGTGATCAACTCGAGCATTCAAAACGGAGCTGCGCAGGGAATCAGACGATCCGCGGACCTTTTCGCATCTGTCGCCAGTTGGCTTGAAGCACGGACGGGGCGCAGGAGAGGACGCGATGGCCAAGAAAGCTCATTATGAAACGCAACCTGGCAACGGCGGCGAGGCACACCAGCAGATTCCGCGAGACGCGTCGCACGACCCGGAAGGTCATCTGACGACCAGCCAGGGAATTCGCATTTCGGACAACCAGAATCAGTTGAAGGCAGGGGCGCGTGGGCCCGTGCTGCTGGAAGATTTCGTGCTGCGCGAAAAAATCTTCCACTTCGACCATGAGCGCATTCCCGAACGTATCGTTCACGCGCGCGGCAGTGCGGCGCACGGATATTTCGAACTCTATGACTCGCTTGCCGACATTACCCGCGCGGACCTGTTCCAGCGGGCAGGCGAGAAAACCCCCGTGTTCACCCGGTTTTCCACGGTCGCAGGGGGCGCTGGCTCGGTCGATACGCCGCGCGACGTGCGAGGGTTTGCGGTTAAATTCTACACCAAGGAAGGCAATTGGGATCTGGTCGGAAACAATATCCCGGTCTTCTTCATCCAGGATGCCATCAAGTTTCCCGATCTTGTCCACTCGGTAAAGATGGAAGCGGATCGGGGCTATCCCCAATCCGCCACCGCGCACGACACGTTCTGGGACTTTATCGGGCTCATGCCGGAGTCGATGCACATGGTCATGTGGATCATGTCGGACAGGACGATCCCGCGCAGTCTGCGCACGATACAGGGCTTCGGCGTCCATACCTTCCGCTTCGTCAACGCCAGGGGCAAGTCCACCTTCGTCAAGTTTCACTGGAAGCCGAAGCTGGGACTGCGATCGACGATCTGGGATGAAGCCGTGAAAATCGCAGGCGCGGATCCTGACTTTCACAGGCGCGATCTGTTCGAAGCGATCGAGAGCGGCGATTTCCCCGAATGGGAACTGGGCATCCAGACGTTTGACGAGGAATTTGCCGACGGCCTGCCCTATGATGTGCTCGACGCGACCAAGATCATCCCCGAAGAGATCCTGCCCGTCCAGCCGATCGGCCGGATGGTCCTTGACCGCTGGCCAGACAATTTCTTCGCGGAAACCGAACAGGTCGCCTATTGCCCGGCCAACATCGTTCCCGGAATCGATTTCAGCAACGATCCGCTGCTTCAGGGACGGCTGTTCAGCTATCTCGATACCCAGCTCAAACGGCTCGGATCGGCCAATTTTCACCAGATCCCGATCAATGCGCCCAAATGTCCCGTCATGAACTTCCAGCGCGACGGCCATATGCAGATGATGCAGCCGCAAGGTCGCGCCAACTACGAACCCAACAGCCTCGCCGAGGCCGGTGAGGAGGCAGGACCCCGCGAATGCCCGGCGACAGGTTTTACGAGCTTTGCCGGAAGGAACGCGGCCGATGAACAGGGCGACAAGCTTCGCATCCGCGCCGAGAGCTTCGCCGATCACTACAGCCAGGCGCGCATGTTCTACCGCTCGCTCGATCCCGCCGAACAAGCGCATCTCGCCTCGGCCTTGGTGTTCGAGCTTTCGAAGGTCGATCTTGAGCATGTTCGTACGCGGATGCTCGCCAATCTCGGCAATGTGGATACCGCGTTGTCCGGGCGCGTGGCTCAGGGTCTCGGGATGGAATGCCCTGAGCCATCGGCAACCGCCGCTCCGGTGCAGGATTTGAAGCAATCGCCCGCGCTGCGGCTGGTCCGCGGAGCACTGGAGCTCGACTCGCTGGAGGGACAGACGGTGGGGATCCTCATCGCCGACGGCTCCGATGCTGGCGCGCTGAAAAAATTGAAGTCGGAAGTCGAGGCTGCCGGAGCGAGAGCGCTGATCATTGCGCCCAAGGTTGGATCGACGGTGCTGTCCGACGGCAAGGCCATTGCCGCCGACGCGCAGCTTGCCGGGTGTCCATCGGTCATGGTCGATGCGATCGCGCTCGTTCTCTCGGAGGATGGTACGCAAGCGCTCACGGGTGAAGCCGCTGCGGTTCAGTTCGTGATGGACGCCTTCGGCCATCTGAAGGCAATCGGCCATACGCCCGCTTGCAAGCCGCTTCTGGACAAGGCTGGCGTCGTCACCGACGAGGGCGTGGTGCCCATCGAACGGTTCGCCGGCATCGCCGGCAAGCGCTTCTGGGACCGCGAACCATCGCTGCGCACACTTGCGTGACAGCGCATCGCCTTGCGCGCGCGATCGCCTGGCCCGCGCACGAGAAAGGCCGGCGAAGCATGCTTCGCCGGCCTTCCACCCTCGGGAAATTTCGTTGCAGGTCAGGCGACCTGGGTTTCCACATCCAGATCCACGCCCTCGTCCTCGGAATCGCGCAGCACGTAGCCGCGGCCCCAGACGGTCTCGATATAATTGTCGCCGCTGCACGCGAGGCTCAGCTTCTTGCGCAGCTTGCAGATGAAGACGTCGATGATCTTGAGCTCGGGTTCGTCCATGCCGCCGTAAAGGTGGTTGAGGAACATTTCCTTGGTGAGCGTCGTGCCCTTGCGCAGCGAGAGCAGCTCGAGCATCGCATATTCCTTGCCCGTCAGATGCACGCGCGCGCCGTCGACCTCGACGGTCTTGGCGTCGAGGTTAACGGCAAGCTTGCCCGTGCGGATCACCGACTGGCTGTGGCCCTTGGAACGGCGGACGACCGCGTGAATGCGCGCGATCAGCTCTTCGCGGTGGAAGGGCTTGGTGACGTAATCGTCGGCGCCGAAGCCGAACGAGCGCACCTTGGAATCCATCTCGGCGACGCCTGAAAGGATGAGCACGGGCGTTTGCACCTTGGCCGACCGCAGCTTCTTGAGCACGTCATAGCCATGCATGTCGGGCAGGTTGAGGTCGAGCAGGATGATGTCGTAGTCGTACAGCTTGCCGAGATCGAGGCCCTCTTCGCCCAGATCGGTCGTGTAGACGTTGAAGCCTTCCGTGGAGAGCATCAGTTCGATGGCCTTCGCCGTCGTCGGCTCGTCTTCGATCAGCAGCACCCGCATTGTGGAACCCCCTGTCGCTCGGGATGCGTGCGCCCTCGCGGCGCTGCGTTCCCCGACCCCTTCATTAACCAAACGACATCTGAACGCAAAAGGTTAATTTCAAATTAAGCGGCCTAACTCAACGAGTCGCGAGGGGTTATTGGCGAACGGACTGTGATTCGGTGGCGCATAATTTCCGGAAGCGCGTGCTCAGAAATTCGATCAGCAACTCCACACGCGTCGGACGCGGGCCACTTGGAGGGCTCAGCAGATGGAGCGCGACGGGGGGCATCGCCCAGTTCCGGAGTATCGGCTCGAGCGTGCCCGCCGCGATGTCGGCGTCGACAATGAAGTCGGGCAGACGCGCGACACCGAGGCCTGCACGGAGTGCCGGCAGCATCGCCTCGCCGCTGTTGCAGCGCAGCGGGCCGTCCAGCCGAACCGATGCCTCCTCGCCGTCGGGGCCGCGAAAGCGCCAGAGGTCGGGATTGGCGACATTGGTGTAGGCGATGCACCGGTGCTCGGCGAGCTGCGCCGGATGTGTCGGGCGGCCGTGGCGCTCGAAATAGGCGGGGGCCGCCACGACATGTGCGTCGATCGCGCCGAGACGGCGGGCGCGCAGCGAACTGTCGGGCAGCGCCGCGATCCTGAGCGCGATATCGAAGCCCATTTCGATGATGTCGACCTTTTCGTCGCTGAAATGCAGGTCGACCTTGATCCCCGGATGCTGTGCAAGGAAATCGGCGATCGCGGGCGCGACATGCATCAGTCCGAAGGTCATGGGCGCCGCAACGCGGACGATGCCCGCCGGCGCGGTGGCTTCGCCGCGCGCGGCTTCCTCGGCAGCCTCGGCCTCGGCGACGATGCGCTGCGCGTGCGCCGCCAGCGCCTTGCCGCTCTCGGTCAGCGAAAGCCGGCGCGATGTGCGATGGAACAGCGCTGCGCCCAGATGCTCCTCGAGCCGCGTCACCGCTTTCGAGACCGTGGCCTTGGAAAGGCCCAGTGAGTCCGCCGCGGCGGTGAACGATCGAAATTCGACGACTTTCGCGAAAATCGCCCAGGCTTCGAAATCGGGAAGGCGCATGATTCGAAACGATCTGTTTCAAAGGTTTCTATTTATGATCTGATCATGGCTTCTATCTTCTCCTCAAGCAAGCGGCGCCGAGACAGGCGCCTTCAGTGGAGTTTTGACATGATCGAGAAAAGGTCCTTCGAAAGCCTTGGCCATGCTGATCACGGCTGGCTGAACGCCCGGCATCATTTTTCCTTCGCCAACTATTATGACCCGGCGCGCATGGGCTGGGGTTCGATCCGCGTCTGGAACGACGACGAGATTGGCGCCAACAGCGGCTTCCCGCCGCACCCGCACGCCGACATGGAGATCATCACCTATGTCCGCGACGGCGCGATCACGCATCAGGACAGCATGGGCAACCAGGGCCGCACCGAGGCCGGCGACGTCCAGGTGATGAGCGCAGGAACGGGTGTCCGGCATTCCGAATATAATCTGGAGGCCGATACGACGCGGATCTTCCAGATCTGGATCGAACCCAAGCGCCGCGGCGGTGCCCCGAGCTGGGGCGCCAAGCCTTTTCCCAAGGGGGATCGCTCGGGCAAATTCGTGACGCTCGCCAGCGGTTTCGAGGGCGATGACGGCGCGCTGCCGATCCGCGCCGATGCCCGCGTCCTCGGCGCGACGCTCAAGGCGGGTGAGAGCCTGATCCACGGCGTCGGCGAGGGCCGTCATGCCTATCTCGTCCCCGCGACGGGCAGGATCACGGTCGACGACACCGAGTTCAAGGCGCGTGACGGTGCCGCGATCCCGGGTGGCAAGACCGTCACCATCACCGCGATCGAGGACAGCGAAATCGTCCTCGTCGACGCCGAGTAACAGTTCCCCCCGGTCGCCCGCGCATCCACCCTCCCAAGGCGCGGGCGGCCACCTTTCTTCCCCGGCTATTCTTCAAGGAGTGATTCCCATGCCCAAAGTACTCGTGCTCTATTATTCGACCTATGGTCACATCGAGACGATGGCGAATGCGATTGCCGAAGGTGCGCGGTCGGCAGGCGCCCAGGTCGACGTCAAGCGGGTTCCCGAGACGGTTCCAGAGGAAATCGCGCGCGCCAACCATTTCAAATATGATCAGGACGCGCCCGTAGCGACGATCGCCGATCTCGAGAATTACGACGCGATCGTCGTCGGCACGGGCACGCGCTTCGGCCGCATCAGCTCGCAGATGGCGGCGTTCCTCGATCAGGCCGGCGGCCTCTGGATGAAAGGCGCATTGAACGGCAAGGTTGGTGCAGCATTCACCGCCTCGGGCAGCCAGCATGGCGGGCAGGAGACCACGCTCTTCTCGATCATCACCAACCTGCTTCACTTCGGCATGACGATCGTCGGGCTCGACTATGGCTTTGCCGGCCAGATGGGCGTCGACGAGGTGAAGGGCGGCGCGCCATATGGCGCGACCACGATTACCGGCGGCGATGGCAGCCGCATGCCGAGCGAAACCGAACTCGACGGCGCCCGCTACCTCGGCGCGCGCGTCGCCAACACCGCGGCCAAGCTGTTCGGTTGATCGCTCAACCGAGGACCCCGGTGAAGGCCGGGGTCCTCGTAGTTTCGCTGGCATGACGTGGGCGGGAGTGGCATGGCGCGGCTATGCTTACCGACCGCGTTCTTTTCATCGATGGCGAGGCGATCATCCTCGACAAGCCGGCGGGGCTTCCCGTCGATGCGCCGCGCGACGGGTCGCTGAGCCTCGAAAACCACCTATCCTCGCTGACCTTCGGCTTCCAGCGCTGGCCGCTGCCCGTCCATCGGCTCGACCGCGACACAAGCGGCTGCCTGCTGCTTGCGCGCAATCCCAAGGCGCACAAGCGCTTCGCCGCGGCGTTCGAGGCGGGGACCGTCGAAAAACGCTATCTCGCGGTCGTCGACGGCGTTCCCGAGGCTGAAGATGGGCTCATCGACCTGCCGCTCGGCAAGACCAGCACGCGCGAGCGCGGCTGGCGAATGGTCGTCGATCCAAAGGGCAAGGCGGCGCGTACGCACTGGCGCCGCGTCCAGGTCGTCGGCGCGCGCGCGCTCATCGCCTTCACCCCCGAGACGGGCCGCACGCACCAGATCCGCGCGCACGCGCTCTATGGTCTGGGCATGGGGATCGTCGGTGATCCCGTTTACGGCGCGTCCGATGGCGCGGGCATGCTGCTTCACAGCTACCGCCTGTCGGTGCCGCGCGAGGGCAAGCCGCCTGCCGAGGCGATCGCGCCGCTACCCGAACGCTTCACCAAATCCGGCTTTGCCTATGGCGAAGACTGAATATCCGCCGGTTCCCGATGACGCGATCGTTGAGGAGAAATTCCTCGCCGCGACCGGGCCGGGTGGACAGAATGTCAACAAGGTCGCGACCGCAGTGCAGCTCCGCATCGACGCGTTCCGCCTCGGCATGCCGCCCTGGGCGTGGCAGCAGTTCAAGGAACTGGCGGGAAGCCGGCTGACGTCCGCGGGCGAACTCGTCATCACGGCGCGACGTTTCCGCACGCAGGAGGCCAACCGCGCGGATGCGCGCGAACGCGCTGCCGAACTTGTCGCCAAGGCGCATGAGCGCCAGGCCAAACGCGTCAAGACCAAGCCGAGCCGGGCGGCCAAGGCGCGGCGGCTTGAGTCCAAGACCGCGCGTTCCCAGATCAAGAAGGGCCGTGGCCGGGTTTCGTGGGATTAGGAGCGATCATGTACCAGTTCGATATCAAGACCAGCGGCGCCAAGGCCGAGCTTTATCGCGAGATGCTGGGTGCGCTCGACGCGCTGACCGCTGACGAGCCCGACACGATCGCGAACATGGCGAATGCCGCTGCGCTGATCTGGGAATATCTACCCGATCTCAACTGGTCGGGCTTCTATCGCATGGTCGGCGATGAGCTGGTGCTCGGCCCCTTCCAGGGCAAGGCAGCGTGCATCCGTATCGCGCTGGGCAGCGGCGTCTGCGGCACCGCCGCGGCAACGCGCGAGACGCAGGTGGTTGCGGATGTGCATGCCTTTCCCGGCCATATCGCGTGCGACGCAGCCAGTGCTTCCGAACTGGTCGTGCCGATCGTCCATGACAGCCGCCTGATCGGCGTCCTCGATCTCGACAGCCCGATAGCGGACCGCTTCGACGCCGAGGACGCGGCGGGGTGCGAGGCGCTGGTGACACTGCTCGCCTCTCGGATTGCGGGCTGACCTGCCCCGAAACGGGACGCGAATTGATGGTTAAATCCATGGCCAAGCTCGCGCCAAGGTGTTAAAAAAGCGTTAATAAATGCACAGTTCCCGGTCAAATCGGACCGGTCGGGAGATGTTGTTCAATGCGCGCATCGATGATCCTGGGAGTGGCATTGACGCTTGTCGGTACCGCTGGAAGCGCGCAGGCACGCGACGCGGTCGAGCCGCCCGCAACCATCGCCTATGACTATGATTTCGGGCCGCAGGATGCTGGCCTTGCGGGCGCCGCGGGACGCTGGTCGGGCAACCGGGACGGCCGCTATGTTGATGGCCGCTATGAAGGAACCTTCCGTGGCACCTATCAGCCCCCGGTCGGTTCGGTTCAGTCAGCCGCGCCAACGAACGTCGTTGGGGCTTATCCTGTCGGGACCAACAACGTGCCCGTCGTCATCAGGGTCGAACCCGTCGTCACCAGGACCGTGACCGTCGTTGAGGAGTTCGTCGAGCCCGAATGACGCGTCGATCCCAGGTTCCGCCAGCGGAGGGGCAGGAGGTTCGGAGTCGGGGGGCTCCGGACCTCCTTGCGTTTCATGTAGAGCCCGCGCGGCGGCTCAGCTCAGTCGGTCGATCGCTTCGCGGCTGAGCGAACCCGGGATGACCATGATCGGGCAGGGGAGCTTGCCGGCATCGGCGCCCGCAAAGTGGGCGACCAGCGGCCCGGGTGCGCCGCTCGCAGCCGCACCGAGAACGAGCGCGGCGATCTGTTCGTTCTCGGCTAGCATCTTTCGCACGACCTGAATTGGTTCGCCCTGCAGCACGGTGATTGACGGGCGGACGCCCGATTCCTCGACCAGCGTACCCGCCGCGCCTGCGACGAGCGCTTCGGCGCGCAACCGCGCCTCCTCTTCGATCGTCGCCTGTACGCCGCCCCATTGGACGAACTCGGACGGCGGTACGAGCGCCAGTATTTCGACGGTTCCGCCGGTCTTGGCGGCACGCCGCGCCGCGAAACGCAGCGCGATGATCGCTTCTTCGGTCTCGTCGATCACGACCAGATAGGTGCGCACGGCGAAATCCCTCTCCCCAATTAGGGTACGAGCGTGCGCGAATATTGGCGGCCGCGCAAGCCTGTGGCCTTGACCGGAAGTGGCAAACAGGGTGAGAGGTGCCGCGACCCTACGGAATCAGGAAGAGGTTTGGCCGTCGACATGCCCATCGAACTCAAGATGCCCGCGCTGTCCCCGACGATGGAGGAAGGCACGCTTGCCAAATGGCTGGTGAAGGAGGGCGACACCGTCGCCTCGGGCGATCTGCTGGCGGAGATCGAGACCGACAAGGCGACGATGGAATTCGAGGCGGTCGACGAGGGTGTGGTGGCAAAAATCCTTGTGGCCGCGGGCACTGAAGGCGTGAAAGTGGGAGAGGTGATCGCGCTGATCGCCGAAGAGGGTGAAGATTCGTCGGCGGCGTCCGCTCCCAAGGCGAAGGCGGAGGCGGCGTCCCCTCCCAAGGCGAAAGTAGCGGAATCTGAGGCGCCGAAGCAGGTTGCCGCGCCAGCCCCTGCACCCGAGGTGAAGGCAGCCCCCGCAACTCCTGCTCCCGCCGCGGCTAGCAGCGATGACGGGGATCGCAAGAAGGCGAGCCCGCTTGCGCGCCGCCTCGCCGAGGCGCGCGGTGTCGACGTGGGCAGCGTTGCCGGAACCGGCCCCGGCGGTCGCGTCGTCAAGGCCGATGTCGAGGCTGCTGCCCCCGGCGCTGCGAAACCCGCTGCACCTGCGCCTGCGCCGACATCGGCACCAGCACCGGCGGCCAAGCCTGCTTCGGCGGCGGCGCCTGCAGCGGTCCAGCCGGTCGAGGGCATCCCTTCGGAAACCATCAAGCTTTCCATGATGCGCAAGACGATTGCGCGCCGCATGGCCGAATCGAAATCGACCGTCCCGCATTTCTATCTGACGCTCGACTGCAATCTCGACGCGCTGCTCAAGCTGCGCACGGATCTCAATGCGGGGCTCGAGAGCCGCGGCGTCAAGCTTTCGGTCAACGACCTGCTGATCAAGGCGCTCGGCGTTGCGTTGGAGCAGGTGCCTGAGGCCAATGTCAGCTTCGCGGGCAACGAGCTGATCAAGTATCACCGCGCCGATATCTCGATGGCGGTCGCGATCCCCGGCGGGCTGATCACCCCGATCATCACCGATGCGGGGGGTAAGGCGGTTTCCAAGATCGCGGTCGAGGCGAAGGATCTGGCTGCGCGCGCGCGCGACGGCAAGCTCCAGCCGCACGAGTTTCAGGGCGGCACCGCCTCGATCTCCAATCTCGGCATGTTCGGCATCAAGCAATTCGACGCCGTGGTGAACCCGCCCCAGGGGATGATCCTGGCGGTCGGCACCGGCGAAAAGCGGCCCTATGTCGTCAACGATGCGCTCGCCATCGCCACCGTGATGACCGCGACGGGGAGCTTCGATCACCGCGCGATAGATGGTGCGGTCGGTGCCCAGTTGATGGCGGCGTTCAAGGCGCTGGTCGAAAGCCCGCTGGGCATGGTGGCCTGAGATGGCGCTGCTGCGATCGGTCATCTTTGGCGGGATCGTGGCGGTTGCGGTCCCCACGCTCGCAAAGGGCGTGGGCGGACCGTTCGGCGATTTCATGTGGCGGACGTCGTCGCACATCGAAGTGGGCGACACCTGGATCCGCTTCAACGCCGGCCTGTTTGCGATCGTGGCGATTCTGACCTTCGGATTTCTGCAGATCTGGCGAAGTCGATAAATTTCCGGCCGCGTAGGTTGGCGCGGCCCGCACATTACTGCCGGATCGCCGGCACCATTCAGGAGCAGACTCTTGGCTGACAGCTATGACCTCATCGTGCTTGGTTCAGGCCCGGGCGGCTATGTCGCGGCGATCCGCGCGGCTCAGCTCGGGTTGAAGACCGCCATCATCGAGCGCGAGCGGCTGGGGGGCATTTGCCTCAACTGGGGCTGCATCCCCACCAAGGCGCTGCTGCGCTCGTCCGAAATCTATCATTATATGACGCATGCCGAAGCCTATGGCCTGTCGGCAGAGAAGCCCGGCTTCGACCTGTCGAAGGTCGTCCAGCGTAGCCGCAAGGTTGCCGATCAGCTCAACGGCGGCGTCAAGGGATTGATGAAGAAGCACAAGATCGACGTGCATGAGGGTGTCGGCACGCTCACGGGCAAGGGCAAACTGGTCGTCGAGAAGGACGGCAAGAAGATTGAACTGGCGGCGAAGAACATCATCATCGCCACGGGTGCGCGCGCACGCGACCTGCCCTTCGCGAAGACCGACGGCAAGAAGATCTGGACCTATCGCCATGCGATGGTGCCCGAGGAGATGCCGTCGAAGCTGCTCGTCATCGGCTCTGGCGCGATCGGGATCGAGTTCGCGAGCTTCTATTCGGATATGGGCGCCGAGGTGACCGTAGTCGAAATGCTCGACCGCATCCTCCCCGTCGAGGACGAGGAAATCAGCGCCTTCATGCACAAGGCGCTGACCAAGCAGGGCATGAAGATCCATGCTTCGACCGGCGTCCAGAAGCTCGAGGCGACTGCGAAGGGCGTCAAGGCCGAAATCAAGTTCAAGGACGGCAGGACCGAAACCCAGGAATTCAGCCATGCGATCGTCGCGATCGGGATCGTCCCCAATATCGAGGGGGTCGGGCTCGAGGCGCTCGGCGTGAAGCAGCTTCCCAACAAGCATATCGAGACCGACCCCTATGGCCGCACCAATGTGGACGGCATCTGGGCGATCGGCGACGTCACCGCCGGCCCGTGGCTTGCGCACAAGGCGATGCATGAGGCGGTGGTGACGGTGGAAGCTATCGCCGGTCAAAAACCGCATGCGCTCGACAAGGCCAGTATTGCGGGCTGCACCTATTCGCGTCCGCAGGTCGCTTCCGTCGGGCTCACCGAGGCAAAAGCCAAGGAAGCCGGTTACAAGATCAAGGTCGGGAAATTCCCCTTCATCGGCAATGGCAAGGCAATTGCGCTGGGCGAGACCGAAGGGTTTGTGAAGACGGTGTTCGACGAGGCGACGGGCGAGCTGCTCGGCGCGCACATGGTCGGCGCAGAGGTGACCGAGCTGATCCAGGGCTATGTCATCGGCCGCGAACTCGAGACGACCGAAGCCGAATTGATCGGCACCACCTTCCCGCACCCAACCTTGAGCGAAATGATGCACGAGAGCGTGCTCAGCGCATACGGCCGGCCGCTGCATATTTGAATGTCAAGGAAGGGCTGGGCTTCGACAGGCTCAGCCCCAACGGTGTTAGATAGCAAGGTGAAATGCCAACACGCGTTGGGGCTGGATGCCAACAGTGTCCGATACCGGGTCCGAACGGTGCCGAGCCTGTGCTCCTCTACCAACACCATTCGGGCTGAGCCTGTCGAAGCCCTTTCCTTTTCTATTCAGATACCTAACTTCAGCCCATGGCATTCTGGACCTACATGCTCCACTGCGCCGATCGCAGCTTCTATGTCGGTCACACCGACGATCTCGAACGCCGCATTGCGGAGCACGAAAGCGGCATCTTCGTCGGTTATACCCACAGCCGCCGCCCGGTAGCGCTGGTCTGGTCGGAATATTTCCAGACAAGGCTCGAAGCACTTGAGGCCGAGCACCGCATAAAGGGCTGGACCCGCGCCAAGAAGCTCGCGCTCATTCGCGGCGACTGGGGCGCGATCAGCGTGCTCGCCCGGAATCGGACTGAAGAAAAATAGGGCTTCGACAGGCTCAGCCCGAACGGATTGGGTATTGAGCCTCGATCTTTCAGAACCGTTCGGGCTGAGCTTGTCGAAGCCCTTTCCGTTTCTTCGCCCCACATCAATCGCTTCCACCCTCTGTCCTACATCGCCGGTTTCGGTCATGGTCGCCGCCGAGCCGATTCGGTCCGATTCCAGCCAATGCCGAATCAAGATGGCGTTTTGTGAGAAGTTTGCGAAGTTAAGCGCATTTGGCGTCCTGTAACGCGCAGAAATCCTTGGGGGAGCAATGAAGAAAACGATCGTCACCGCGTTGCTTGGCTTCGCAGCCACGGCACCTGTTCACGCCGAAACCGTGGTTATCACCGCCGATCGCATGGTCGACGTGCTCGCGGGCAAGGCCATCGACCAGCCCGTCATCGTCGTCACCGACGGGCGCATCGTCTCGGTGGGGCGGCAGGGCAGCGTGACGCTCCCCGAGAAGGCGAAGCGCATCGACCTTGCGGGTAAGACGATCCTGCCCGGGTTGATCGACATGCACGTCCATCTCGACAGCGATCCCAGATATGGCGGCTATAACACACTGCAGTTCACTGACATGTTCTGGGTCGCCGCGGGTGTCGGCAATGCGCGGTCGATGCTCGATGCGGGCTTCACCACCGTGCGCAACGTCGGTTCGGGCAATTATTCGGACGTCGGCTACAAGCAGGCGATAGACGAGGGCGTCATGGTCGGGCCGCGCATTGTGCCCGCGGCGCATGCGCTGGGCGCGACGGGCGGGCACTGCGACGAGACCTATCTGCCCCCCTCGTTCAAGGCAAAGGGTGAGGCGGTGGGCGATGGTCCGCAAGAGCTGCGCAGGCGTGTGCGCGAGCAGCGCAAATATGGCGCAGAGGTGATCAAGGTCTGCGCGACTGGGGGCGTGTTCTCGCGCAATACCGAGCCCGGCCAGCAGCAGCTTTCCGAAGAGGAGCTGCGCGCCATCGCCGACGAGGCGCATCAATGGGGGCTGAAGGTCGCCGCGCACGCGCATGGCGCCGCGGGGATCAAGGCCGCAATCCGCGGTGGCATCGACACGATCGAGCACGCCTCGCTGATCGACGATGAGGGCATCAAGCTCGCCAGGGAGCGTGGCGCTTACCTCTCGATGGACATCTTCAACACCGAATATACGCAAGCCGAGGGCAAGAAGAACGGCGTGATGGAGGACAATCTCCGCAAGGACCGCGAAGTCGCGCAGGTCCAGCGCGACAATTTCCGCAAGGCGCATGCCGCGGGCGTGAAAATGGTCTTCGGGTCGGATGCGGGCGTGATGCCGCATCGCACCGCTGCCGGCCAGTTCCGCTACATGGTGGAATATGGGATGAGCCCGATGGACGCGATCCAGGCCGCTACGCGCAATGCCGCGCAGGCGCTTGGCCGCGAAAAGGACGTCGGCGCAATCGCGGTCGGCCGTTACGCCGATATCATCGCGGTCGACGGCGATCCGCTTACCGACATCCGCCAGCTCGAAGATGTCGATGCCGTCATCAAGGGCGGCGAGATCGTGACGGCCAAGGACTGAGATGGACGCCGTCAACGCACGCTTCCTGAAGATCGGGCTTGCGGCGTGGGTTGCAGCCGCGATCGTCATCGCACTGGTGCTGACGGGGGTGATGCCTCCGCTTGATACCGCGGCGATGTTGGGCTTGCGCGCGATCACCGAGCCATTTCCCGACTGGACCGACGCGACGATGCGTGGTGCGAGCTGGTTTGGCGACGGCTGGCCACGCTCGCTGATCGCGCTCGCGTTCATCGGCTATCTGGTCTGGCGCAAGCTCTACCGTGCGGTTTCCTACGTCCTTTATACCGCGCTTGGCATCGCGGCGCTCAACGCCTGGGTGCTGAAAGCGCTTTTCCACCGTCCGCGCCCCGAGATTGTCGAGCGCCTCACCGATGTCGACGCGACATGGAGCTTGCCGAGCGGGCATGCCGCCAACAGTGCGGCGGTCTATGGCGCGATGGCGCTGATCGCCACGGTGCTGTGGTGGCGCAAGCGACAGCGCCACGCGATCTGGACGGTCACGGGCCTGCTCGTTTTGGTGATCGGGCTTTCGCGCATATGGCTCGGCGTGCATTGGCCAAGCGACGTGGTGGCGGGCTGGCTGGTTGGGGCGGGCTGGGCCTTGCTGCTCGCGGTCGCGCTAAAGCCCGTGCAGGCCCGGCAAGCCTCAGTCTGAATCGGCTGCTCCGCGATCCAGCACGCGGATCACTCCATAGCCACGTGTGATCCTGCCCCCGCGCTCCATCTGCCCGAGCAGCGTATTCAGATGCTGGCGCGAAAGACCCACGAGCCCCGCCATGTCCTCCTGTGTCATCCGCAATGTCGCCACGCCGTCGTCGCCGGGGCTGGCCGCGGTGCGGGCAAGCGCGAGGATGCGGTCCTCGGGCGAGGCGGTAAGCAGCGCGCCGATGAAACGCAGCGAGGCACGTTGATGGCGGCATGAGAGCGTGCCGACATGGCGATAGAAACCAGGCGCCTCGGCAGCGAGCGCGTCTATGTCGGGCGGCGACAGCGAAGCGACCAGCGTTGGCCGTATCGCGATCGCATCATGGGGTCGTGGTCCGCCATCAAGTACTGACACCTCGCCGAACCAGTTGCCGGGACGCAGGATCATGTTGAGGATCTGCCGGCCCGGCGCGGGATAGGCGACCAGCCGCACGTCGCCCTCCACGACCGCATGCAGCCCGTCGGGCGGGTCCCCGATCCGGTAGATCCGGCCGTCCTGCGCGAAGGATCTGAGACGGACGCGCGCAAGGATGCGCGCGCGCAGCGGAGCCTCGAGGCTCGCGAACCATGGATCGCGCTCGAGCCGTTGGTGATGCGCTGCCATGTCCATCGCGCCATTGTGCGCCTATGGCATGAATTGTCAAAAATCCGACAGTCTTCGCTTCGGCGGGCTGATATGTGAATGCCAAAGATATCAGGAGAGAGTCGATGGCCACCGCAGCGATCCATAGCCCGAGCGTCCGCGATCAGGTTTCGGAAGAGGAATGGAAGATCCGCGTAGACCTCGCCGCCGCCTATCGGCTGGTCGCACTCTATGGCTGGGACGATCTGATCTTCACGCACCTCTCGGCGCGCGTGCCCGGACCCGAGCATCACTTCCTGATCAACCCCTATCAGTTGATGTTCGAGGAGATCACCGCATCGTCGCTGGTCAAGATCGACACCGAGGGACAGCCGGTGATGGAGACGCCTTATATGGTCAACGCCGCGGGCTTCACGATCCATTCGGCGGTGCACATGGCGCGCGAGGATGCCCATTCGGTGATGCATCTCCACACCCCATATGGCCAGGCGGTCTCGGCGATGGAGGAGGGGCTGCTGCCCCACACCCAGACCGCGATGATCGCGCGGCACGACATCGCCTATCACGACTATGAGGGGATCGCGACCGACCTCGACGAGCGCGAGCGGCTGGTCCAGGACCTCGGAGCCAAGAGCGCGATGCTGCTCCGCAATCACGGCACGCTGACCGTGGGCGAGACTGTCGGCCGGGCGTTCCTGCGGATGTATTTCCTCGAACGCGCGTGCGAGGCGCAGGTCCACATGCTCTCGGCCGGACGCGACAAGCTCAACAACCCGCCACAGGGCACGCCCGAGAAGGTCAGGGAACAGACGAGCGGGCCGACCATGGCAATGGCCGCCGACCTGCTCGCCTGGCCAGCGCTGCTCAGGAAGCTGGACCGGATCGATCCGGCCTTCCGGGACTAACGCCCGTCGCGTAACGATTGCGCGCGTAACATGGGGTTGCGCGCGCGTGTGAAAGCCCGCAACACCTCGTCATCATTCGATGCTGGAGGAAAAGTTGCGCCGCAGGACCTTTCTCGCTTCCGTCCCCGCCGTTGCGCTGGGGGCGCCGCTTCTCGCGCAACAGCCTGAAGGCGCCGCGGGCGGCAAGTCTGCACCCGGTCTGGCCCCTGATCTGGCCGCAAGCTGGAAGCCCGGCGAGGACCGGTTCATCCGCCCCGATGTCGGCTGCGGCGATCGGCCAGTTGGGGCGAGCTTCGGCTCGCGCACTGCTGCCTATGGCATGTCGGGCGCGGCTGGCACCGCGCATCCGCTCGCGACGATGGCGGGGATCGACATCCTGAAGCGCGGCGGCTCGGCGGTTGACGCGGCAATTGCGATCAATGCGTGCCTCGGCTTTCTGGAACCGACCGCCAACGGCATCGGCGGCGACTGCTATGTGATGCTTTGGGACCCCAAGGCCGGCAAGGTGATGGGTCTGGCGGGATCGGGCAAGTCGCCACGGGGCCTGAGCCTCGACACCGTTCGGAAGCGCGCGAAAAATGGCGTGCTGCCGCCCTATGGCGCGGTCACCGTCTCGGTGCCGGGTACGGTCGACGCATGGTGGATGCTGCATCAGCGTTACGGCAAATTGAAATGGGCCGAGGTGCTTCAGCCCGCGATCGACCTTGCCGAGAACGGCGCGCCCGTGCCCGATCTGATCGCCTGGTCGATCCGCCGCAGCCTTGCCAACTTCAAGCGCAATTCGGGTCAGATCGAGGAGTTCGACAATGCGCTCAAGACCTGGGCGCCCGGCGGCGAAGCGCCGAAAACGGGCGGCGTGTTCCGCAATCCCGATCTTGCGCGGACGCTGCGCCTGATCGCTGAGGGCGGACGCGACGCTTTCTATTCGGGGCAGATCGCAAAGACGATCGACGCCTATTTCAGGCGCATCGGCGGCTGGTTGCGCCACGAGGATCTGGCGGCGCATCGCGGTGAGTGGATCGAACCGCACATGACGAGCTATCGCGGCGTCGGCGTCCATGCGCTCGGCGCGAACACGCAGGGCATCGCGACGCTGCAGATGCTCAACATCCTCGAGAATTTCGACATGGGGACGGCGGGCTTCCAGTCGCCGCTTTCGATCCACCTCCAGGCCGAGGCCAAGCGCCTCGCCTATGAGGATCGCGCACGCTACTACGCCGATCCGCACTTTTCGAAAGTGCCTGTCGAGTGGCTGATCTCCAAGGAATACGCAGCCGAGCGCGCGAAACTGATCCGGCCCGACCGCATCCTGACGCCCGTCCATCCGGGGCAGGCGCCGAGCAAGGGCGACACCACCTATTTCAGCGCCGCCGATAAGGACGGCATGATGGTCTCGATGATCCAGTCCAACTTCCGCGGCATGGGTTCGGGGCTTGTCGCCGATGGTCTGGGTTTCATGTTCCAGGATCGCGGCCAGCTCTTCTCGATGAAGGACCGCCATCCCAATATCTATGCGCCGGGCAAGCGGCCTTTCCAGACGATCATCCCTGGCTTCGCGACGAAGGACGGGCAACCGTGGATGGCGTTCGGCGTGATGGGCGGGGACATGCAACCGCAGGGGCAGACGCAGATCATCGTCAACCGCCAGGATTACGGGCTGGAGATCCAGGCGGCGGGGGATTCGCCGCGCTGGCATCACGAAGGCTCGTCGCAGTCGATGGGCGAGGACGATCCGGCGCTGGGGGCGACGGGACTGCTGCGCCTCGAGCGCGGCGTGCCCGCGGCGACGCGCTCGGCGCTCGCGGATATTGGCTGGAAGATCGGCGAAAGCGATGGTGGCTTTGGCCGCTATGAATGCGTCGAGCTGCGCCACGACGGCAAGGACCGCGTCTATGCGGCGGCGAGCGAGATGCGCGCCGACGGGTGTGCGCTCGCCTATTGATCGCCGCTGCGCCTCAATCGGGCGCGGCATGGCAGACGAACTCGATGAGGCGATCATCGGGGTCGCGCAGATAGCCGGCATAATAATTGGGGTGGATGTGCGGGGCGAGTGCGGGCGCGCGGTCGAGCGCATGGCCCGCGATGCGGCCAACCTCGTATATGCGGTCCACCGTCGGGCGGTCGGGTGCACCGAAGGCATAGTGAACATTGGAGGAGGGCTCGCCTTCGACGAGGAACATGTCGAGCGTGGTGCCATCGCCAAAGCCCTTGGCCGGGCCGTCCACCTCGAGCCGGTAACCGAGCGGGGCGAGCAGATCGGCATAGAAGCGGACGCTTGCCGCCATGTCGCGCGTGCGGATTTCGAGATGATCGATCATCGATGATGTCCTTATGCTGTGGGATTGTCGAGGTTGCCGCCGCATAGCGGCACGGCAATTCGCTGCCCGCGCCACGGCGCGGGATCGGCGACGATGGCTGCAAGCCCCGCCGCGCCCGCGGGCTCGACGATGAGGCCGAGATGCTTGTCGAGCAGCGCCATCGCGGCGCGGATCGCGCTGTCCTCGACGAGCAGAACCTGATCGGTCACCCGGCGCACGGCGTCGACCGCGTAGGGGATAGGCACGCGTACCGCGATGCCGTCTGCGATGGTGTCGACATGCGCTGTCTCGGCTATACGCCCGGTCTCGACCGCGCGCGCCATCGCTGGGGCACCCGCAGCGCCGACGGCCACGATGCGGGTTGCGGGTCGTGCGTGCTTCATCCAGGCACCGACGCCGGCGGCGAGCGCTCCGTTGCCGAGCGGCACAAGTATCGCGTCGGGATGTTCGCCCGCCTCGGTCAGTTCGAGTGCGAGCGTGCCGGCACCCTCTGCAATCGCGGCGTGTGCGCCATCCTCGACATAACAATAACCCTTGCGCTCTGCGTGCGCCCGCGCAGCCCTTTTGGCGGCATCGAAGTCGTCCCCTTGCAACCGCACGTCGGCGCCCAGCGCGCGCATCGCGTCGAGCTTGCAGCGCACCGCGTTGTGCGCAGCGAACACGGTGATCGGCAGTTCGCGTCGCCGTGCCGCCCAGGCCAGGCCCTGCCCGAAATTGCCCGCCGATGCGCAGACCAGCGGCGTCGTCGCGGACAGCCCGGCGATGAAATGGCCGGCACCACGACCTTTGAAGGATCGGATCGGGTTGGCGGTCTCATCCTTGAAGACAATGCTGGCGTCCAGCGCCTGATCGAGCGCGTCCGAACGACGCATCGGGGTTTCGAGGAATATCGGATCGATATGGCGGAGCGCGGCGATGACGCCTTCGGGACGGGGATAGTGCATGCGGTCAGCATAGCGACACAGCGCGCCGTTTTTCGGCGTGATGAGCCACGTACCTGCAGGAAAACGGCAGTTATTTCTGCTATGATGCCGAAATCATGCCCAAGGCCGCACTCGACTCATTCGACCGAAAACTCCTGACCATCGTTCAGCACGATGCCGATCTGACCGCCGAGGCGCTCGGCGAGCGTGTCGGCCTGTCGGCCTCGGCGGTGCTGCGTCGGCTCAAGCGGCTCAGGGCCGAGGGCGTCATCGTCGCCAGTATCGCGCTCGTCGATCCCGCCAGGGTCGGCAAACCGACCTCCTTCATCGTGGCGCTCGAGATCGAGCGCGAGCGACCCGAGCTCGTGGCGCGGTTGCGAAAATGGCTCGCCGAGGAGGCGCAGATCCAGCAGGTTTACTATGTGACGGGGAGCGCCGACTTCATCCTCATCGTCACTGCACCCGATGTCGAAGCCTTTGATGCGTTGATGAGCCGACTGATGGTCGACAACCCCAATGTCCGCCGGTTTACCACCAACGTAGCACTCGGCGTTGGCAAGCGCTCACTGTTCGTGCCGATCCCGCGGGACGGCACCTGACATTCAGCGCCGGGGATCCTGCGCGCCCGCTTAAGCGGCTGGTGCCGCGGAAACGAGTTTGAGCTGGCTTTCATGTTCCGACGTCAGCAGCGCCGCGCCGCCCCTGACGGTAAAACGGCCCTCGACGACGCCGCCCGTCTCGATCGAGATGCTTTCATAGGCAATGTCGCCCGTCACATGCGCGGTGCGCGCGATGATCAGCTCGCGCGCGGTGATCGAGCCGTCCACCATTCCCGAAAGCCGTGCGCTGTCAGCAACGATGCTGCCGGTGATGCGGCTGCCCTCGCCCTGGATGACTGCGGCGCAGGCGATATCCCCTTCGACACTGCCGTCGATATGCAAGTCCACCGTAGCGTTGATGTTCCCCGTGACGACAACGTCCGCACCGATCACCGAAAAGGTCGCGGCGCTGCGCGCAGCGCTGCCCTTAGCCACGGGCGACGGGCTTTGCGAACCGCTTTTTGACGCTGTCTTGGACTTTGAGAACATCGGTATTGGCCTCCAGGAAAGGTCGCGGATTCATCGCCTGTCCGCGCACGCGGACTTCGAAATGGAGGTGGGTGCCCGTCGACCGCCCGGTATTGCCCATGCGCGCGACCTGCTCGCCGCGAGCCACGACGTCGCCCACCTTCACGTCAAAACCCGAAAGGTGACCGTAACGCGTTTCGATTCCGTGACCATGATCGATCGTGACGAGATTGCCATAGCCAGCGGCGGGGCCGGCATGGGTGACACGTCCCGCGGCGGCGGCGGCGATAGGCTGGCCGTTATGGCCTGAAAAATCGAGCCCGGCATGGAGCGCGCCGCCGCCCGTAAAGGGATCGGCGCGGTAGCCAAAGCCGCTGGTGAGCGCCATCGGCGCGGTCGGCGCCGAATTGGGAATGGCAAGAAGCGTGCGCTCCATCAGGTCGAGCCGTCTGAGCGACGTGGCAAGGCGCGCGAGCTGCAGGTCCCGGAGCGAACGCGGACCCGCGCCCTTTACCGGGATATAGGGGCCGCCCATCGCAATCGGGCGAGCGCCGGAAAGCGCCTTGGGATTGAGGCCATAGCGGCGGATCGCCTGCTCGGCCTGCTGCGCCCGCATCGTGGCGGCCATGGTCAGCGTTTCGGCAAAGGCCAACTGGCGCTGCTCTATTCGCGCGAGCGGAGCCGCCTCGGGAATCGTCGCACTGATCTTCGCTGCGTCCGCAGCGGGAGCGGGGGGCGGCGTGGCCGAAGCCTTCACGCTGCCGAAATATCCCTCGACCATCCGGTCGAGCACCTGCTGGCGCTTTTCGAGCCGATCGGCGATGCCGTCGACGCTCGATCGATAGGCCTGGACCCGGCTTGCCGATTCGCTCACTGCCTCCTGCTGCGCGCCGATCGCGAGCCGGTCGCGGACGGTCTGGATCTGAAGGCCGACCATGACAGCGGTAACCATCAGCCATGCAACAACGCCCAGCAGAGCCATCGACGCCAGCTTCATCTGGAATCCGGTGGTGATCCTGAGGAATCGCATCTCGCCGCCGGAGCGGACATAGATCTCGTGATCAGGGAAAAACCGGGCCATTCGGGCCTGAAGCCCGGCAAACCCCGCTCGAATTTTCAGCACTATGCGACCCGCTCTGTTTCGATTGGTGGGGTCACATAGCAAGCGAGTCGGCGACTCCCGAGTCGAACCCGCCTGGACTCGTGACGAGTTGCCCGAGTCCTGCGACGAGGCGATGGAACGGGAGGAAAAACCCTTAGGGGATTTCGTTACAACGCCGAATCGACCTGCGCCGCGAGTCGATCGTTACGCACCCGCCATCTCCATGATGACCTTCCACTCGGCCGGGGAAACAGGCACGACCGAAAGTCGCGACTGGCGGATCATCGGCAAATCGGCAAGCCGCGGCTCGGCCTTGATCGCCTTGAGGCTGACGGGCTTGGGAAGCGGCTTTACCGGCTTGACGCGCACCGCGACCCAGCGCCCGGTCGCGTCGGTCCGGTCGGGTTCGGCCTCGCCCGAAACCTCCATGATGCCAACGGCCTCGAGCCCGGTATTGCTGTGATAGAAGAGCACCTGGTCGCCCTGCTTCATCGTGCGCATGTGGAGCGCGGCGGTCGGGTTGCGCACCCCGTCCCAATAGCCTTCGCCGTCACGCACGAGATCGTCCCAGCCATAGGCATCGGGTTCGGATTTCATCAGCCAGTACGCCATCTGCTTCTCCCGGTGCTGCGGTAAGTACTGTGTTATGCTTCCCGCGCCCGCTGGCCAAGAGGAGCGTGGCCCGCTTCATCCGGATCACGCTGGAACCTGCGTCGAAGACCTAGGCCGGATGATGGAACAGCCGTCCCCGTTCGCAGATCAGGATCGCGCCCAAAGCGCCAAGTCCGCACAGGAAGAAGCCTGCATAGAGCGGCACGGTGCTGCCGTCGAAAAGCTGGCCGATCGTGATCCCGATCAGCGCGCCGCCGATCGTGGAAAAGGCGCCCTGGAGCGAGCTGGCCGTGCCCGCGACTTCACCCACATGCTCCATGGCTAGCGCGCCGAAATTGGCGGTGGAAAGCCCGAAACAGCCCATCATCAGCGCCTGGAGCAGCGCGAAGGTCCACAATGTCTCATGCCCGCTCGCGGCGATCAGCATATGGACAAAACCCATCAGCGTGAAGGCGATCAACGCCGCGTGGCCGATGAAGCGCATGCCAACGCGCACTACGATGCGCGAGTTGAGCAGCGACGCCAGCGCCATGGTGCCTGCAACACAGGCGAATACGGGCGCAAGCAGATGGGGTGCCATGAAAATATCCGCGAAGATCTGCTGGACCGAATTGATGAAGCCGTACAGTGCGCCCGTCAGGAAGGCGAGGGCGACGGTGTACCCCGTCGACTGACGATCCCCAAGCACCTTGCCATAGGATATCCGCAACTGTGTCGGACTGATCGAAACGCGCTGAGCAGGAGGCAATGTCTCCGGAAGTCGCATAGCGACCCAGAGCCACAATCCGACGCCGACAAGGCCAAGCGCGACGAAGATCCAGCGCCACGGCGCGACCAGCAGAATGAGCTGGCCCACCGACGGCGCGAGAATCGGGGCCGCCATGAAGACGATGAAGGCAAGGCTCATCACGCGTGCCATCTGCCGCCCGACATAGCGGTCGCGCACGATCGAGACGACGAGCGTACGTCCGCCCGCGGCCGAGGCGCCCTGCAGCATGCGCGCGATCAACAGCATCTCGTAGCTCGGCGCAAAGGCCGCAGCGATGCTGAACAGCGTATAGGCGGCGAGCGCTGTCAGCAGCACGGGTCGGCGCCCGAAACGGTCCGACAGCGTGCCGACGAACACCTGCGCGACGCCGAAGCCCACCATGAAGGCGGAGATCACATATTGGCGGTGATTGTCCGTATCCACCGCAAACGCCTCGCCGATCGCGGGGAGCGCGGGCAGCATCGCGTCGATCGCCAACGCCACCATCGCCATGATCGCCGCGATGAGCGCTACGAACTCACGAAAACCGGGGCGCTGTTCAACGACAGGTTCAAGGCTGGTTGACGCATCCATGCGCGAGCCTTTGACGCAAACCGCGCATCAAGGCCAGAGCCGCACCCGCAAAAAATGTTGCAGTGCAAACAAGTTTTTCACGCCTGCGTCAGCCGACAAGCCCCAGCCCGAGCAGCAACAACAGGAAGATGACGATCGTGAAGATGGTAAAGTTGAGCAGCAGGAAAGTTCGGACCAGCGCCTTTGCCGTGCTTTGCTCATAGGCGCCCTTGAGCTGGACGAACATGTGCGCCGCCGGGAGGAAGACCGCAGCGACCGCCAGCCAGTTGGTGCTCACGCCGAGCGCGCCGAGCAGCGTCAAGGCGGTGAAAAACAGCGTCATGAAAGCGAGGGAATAGGTCACGAAGACCGCATGGTCGTACATGTGCCGCTTGCGATGCCAGAAGAAGAGCAGCCATACGAATGGCACCGAAATCGGGATCAGCATCCACGAAAATTTATAGGCGTTGGTCTGGAGCTTGTAGAGCAGCAGGTTGGGATTCTCGCCCGCCTTGGCGATCCCCTTGTCGAGTCGCGTCCACCCGGTCCTTGCGTTGCCGATGAGCTGGCCGCTCTTGTCGGCGAGCACCGTCGGACCGCCTTCGACGATCCGGACGACGCCCGAGACCGTAGCCTTTTCGCGCTCGAGGTCCCCGGTGTCCCGGCCCGCTGCCCTGGCATCGGCGATCCGGCGGTCTATTTCCGCAAGTTCTGCGGCGATCTCATCGCGCTTCAATTTCACTTCGACTGCGCCTCGCCCGGTCACATCCTTCTGGACGTCCGCGGGCGCCTCCAGATGGCTGCCGAAAATGCTCAGTACCGCGAACATCAGGAATACGGAGAACAGGAAGAGCGCGAGCGGCGATACGAAGCGTGCGCGTTCGCCGTGGATATAGCGGCGCGTGAGCTCACCGGGACGTAGCGCGAGAAGCGGCAGCGTGCGCCAGATCTTGCCCTCGAAATGGAGCACCCCGTGCGCAATGTCGTGCCAGATTGCGCTCAATGATCGGTGAATATGCCCCGATTGCCCGCATGCGTGGCAATGCGATCCCACGAGCTTCGTGCCGCAATTCAGGCAGAAATCGCCGTGCTCGCCATGCTCGCCGGCATTGCCTTCGATCGCCTTTGCGACCAGTCCGCCAGTGATCGCGTCGCCGGCTGCTTCAATTTCCCCCGTCATGTCCCGGTAATAACAGCGGCTTGCGGGGCTGTGGAGACTATTTCGAAGCCGCGCCGATCGTGCTAGCGGGCAGGCATGATCGAGAAGGGCATCGACTGCGGATCGCTGATCCGTTCCATGGGCGAAGCCGCGCGCAGCGCGGGGCAAGTGCTTGCCGGCGCCTCAAGCGCGCGCAAGGCGGCAGCGCTCGAGGCCGCAGCGGCGGCGATTCTGGGTGAGCGCGACGCGATCCTTGCGGCCAATGCCGAGGATATGGCGCGCGCAAGCGCCAATGGCCTTTCTCCCGCGATGCTCGACCGGCTGAGGCTCGATCTCGCGCGCGTCGAGGCGATGGCCGCGGGCGTTGAGGCGGTGGCGCATCTGCGCGATCCCGTCGGACGGATCATCGACGAGACGCTGCGCCCCAATGGACTGATCCTCCAGCGCGTACGCGTACCGCTAGGCGTGATCGGCATCATCTATGAAAGCCGGCCCAATGTAACCGCGGATGCGGGTGCGCTCTGCCTCAAATCGGGCAATGCTGCGATCCTGCGCGGCGGCTCCGAGGCCATGGCGAGCAACCGCGCGATCCACGCCGCGCTGGTGCGTGGCATTGTTTCGGAAGGGCTGCCCGAACAGTCGATCCAGCTTGTCGGCGTCACCGACCGTGCCGCAGTGGGCGCGATGCTGACCGCCGCCGGTCTGATCGACATCATCGTGCCGCGCGGCGGCAAGTCGCTCGTCGCGCGTGTGCAGGAAGAGGCGCGCGTGCCCGTGCTCGCGCATCTCGACGGCATCAACCACGTCTATATCGACGCGGCGGCCGATCCCGCCAAGGCGATCGACATCACGGTCAACGCGAAGATGCGCCGGACTGGCGTGTGCGGCGCGATGGAAACGCTGCTGATCGACCGTGCCTATCCCGATCCAAAGGCGCTGATCGGCGCGCTGATCGAGACGGGGTGTGTCGTGCGCGGCGATGCCGCGGTGCAGGCGCTGGACGTACGCGTTACCGCGGCGAGTACCGAGGACTGGGATACCGAATATCTCGACGCGATTGCCTCGGTCGCGATCGTCGACGGCATCGATGGCGCGATGGCGCATATCGCGCGGCACGGATCGCACCATACCGACGCGATCGTCACCGAGGACAAGCCAACCGCAGAGCGCTTCCTTGCAGGGGTCGACAGCGCGATCGTCGCGCACAACGCCTCGACCCAGTTCGCCGACGGGGGCGAATTCGGGATGGGCGCGGAAATCGGCATCTCTACAGGCCGTCTCCACGCGCGGGGACCTGTCGCGCTCGAGGGGCTGACGACCTACAAATGGCTCGTCCGGGGAACGGGACAGACGCGGCCCTGATGACCCGCGTCGGCCTTCTCGGCGGATCCTTCAACCCTGCGCATCGCGGACATCGCAAGATAAGCCTGTTTGCGATGGAGGCGCTCGGACTCGACGAGGTGTGGTGGCTGGTGTCTCCGGGCAATCCGCTGAAGGACGGTGCGGGCGACATGGCGCCGCTTTCCGCGCGGCTCGCGTCGGCCCAACAGATGGCGCGCGGCAGCCGGATTCGCGCGACCGCGATCGAGGCGCAACTGGGCACGCGCTACACCGTCGACACGCTCCGTGCGCTCAGGCGGCGCTATCCCAAGGTTCGCTTCATCTGGTTGATGGGGGCCGATAATCTCGGTCAGTTCCACCGCTGGCGCGACTGGCGGAGAATTGCCGCTACTGTCCCGATTGCCGTAATCGCGCGTCCGGGTTATGATGGTGCTGCCCGCGCAAGCCCTGCGATGGGTTGGCTAAGGGGGTTCGTCCGCCCCGCATGCCACAGAAACCAGTGGACGCAATGGAGTTTGCCGGCGCTCGTGCTGTTGCGCTTTCGCCCCGACCCAACCTCCGCAACCCGTCTGCGACAGGCAGACCCCCATTGGCACCACGTCTTTGGCCGCAGCGTTCCGCGCGACGGTCTGACACGAGCGCCGATACCCTGAAGGAGCAACCTTGCCAGCCACCGCTTCCGCAAAAGTGCCTAGTGACGCCGAAGGCGTCGAGGCGCTTCATCAACTCGTGCTCTCTTCGCTCGAAGACGACCAGGCGGTAGAGACGGTTTCCATCCCGCTAGCCGGAAAAAGCAGCATCGCCGACCACATGGTGATCGCGAGCGGCCGTTCCACGCGTCAGGTCGCCTCGATGGCACAGAAGCTCGTCGAGAAGATCAAGGCCGAGTTCCACAAGACCGCGCGTATCGAAGGGCTTCCCAATGCCGATTGGGTGCTGATCGACGCGGGCGATGTGATCGTCCATCTCTTCCGTCCCGAGGTTCGCAGCTTCTACAACCTCGAGCGGATGTGGAACTTCGGAGACGCGCCCGCCGCCAACGAGGGCTAAGGCGCGTCAATGCTGCTCCATATCGTCGCCCGCGGGCGCATCGGCCGCGGGCCCGAGGCGGAGCTCGTTGATCGCTATGTCAAACGGCTGAACTGGCCGTTCAGGATGACCGAGCTGCCGGATGCCGGCGGCAAGATGCCTGCGCTCGAGCCTGGCACGGTGACCGTGATGCTCGACGAAAAGGGCGAGCAACTCGGATCGCTGCAATTCGCGAAAAAGCTCGAATCCTGGCGCGATCAGGGGCGGCGTGAGGTGCGGTTCCTCATCGGTGCGGCCGACGGCTTCGAGGACGCACAGCGCGCCGACGCCGACCTGCTCATCGCCTTTGGCAAGGCGACCTGGCCGCATCTGCTGGCGCGCGCCATGCTTGCTGAACAATTGTGGCGCGCCACCTCGATCCTTGCCAACCACCCCTATCATCGCGAAGGATAGCGCGCATGAAGCGGGCGGCGATATGGGGAGGGATCGCGGCGCTGGGGCTCGGCCTCGGCGTGGCCACGCTTTCGCCCGCTGCAACGACCCTGAAGGACGAGCAGCGGGCGCTGATCAAGGCAAAGCAGGATGCGCTGATCGCGCATCAACGGTCGCTCCAGTTCGAACACGACGCCGTCGCCGAGCGTGACGAGGCGATCCGGGCGCGCCGGCTCGCCGCCGCGGTCGCTGCACGCATCCAGGAGGCCGAAGCCGGAATCGCCGCGGCCGAAGCGCGCATAGCCATCGTTTCACGGCTTCAGGCTGAGCAGCGTTCGCGTCTTGCCGAAAAGCAGGATGCGATCGTGAAACTTGTTGCAGCGCTCCAGACGATGGCGCGACGTCCGCCCGTGCTGGCGCTCGTTCGCCCGGGCTCGACGCGCGATGTCGTCCATGTCCGTTCGCTGCTCGCGACCGTCATGCCCGTGGTGGAGGAACGCACCGCGGGGCTGCGCGAGGAGGTCGCGCGCGGGCGCGCGCTCAGGCGCACCGCCGATCTGGCGGCGGCATCGCTGCGTGAGGGGCGTCAGAAGCTTCAGACCGAAAGGGTGGCGCTGGCCAGAATGGAGGCCGAGCATCGTGTGCGCGCGCAGCGTTTTGCCAACAGCGCGATGTTCGAAGCGGATCGCGCGATCGCGCTCGGCGAAGCGGCGCGCGACATCACCGAGCTGATGGATGAGCTCGAAGACGCAGCGGTAACGCGCGAGACATTGGCGAGTTTGCCGGGGCCGCTGCTCCGACCGCGAGTTCCCGGAAGTGCTGCGCACGCGCCCGTCGATCGCCAGCGCGCGGAACCGAGCAATCCGCGCTATCGGTTGCCCGTCGTTGGCGATGTCGTGACCGGTCTGGGCGAGGTTTCGGCGGCGGGAACGCGTGCCAGGGGTATCACGCTGCAAACCGCGCCGGGCGCGCAGGTCGTGGCGCCGACAAGCGGGCGCATCGCCTTCGCCGCATCCTATCGCGGCTATGGCCAGATCGTCATCATCGATCACGGCGGCGGAGTGACGACGCTGATCACGGGCATGTCGCGGCTTGGCGTCAAGGTGGGCGATAATGTCGAGCAGGGCAGCCCTCTCGGTCGCGCCAGGGCGGACCGGCCGATGATCACGGTAGAGCTGCGCCGCGACGGCCAACCCGTCGATATTGCTCCGCTCGTCAGCTAAGGTTCATATGGCAGCGATAAGCTGTTCCGGCTCCCTGTGGGAAGGGGATGCCGAATATCGTCCCCTTCCCATGTTTCGGGGGGCAACTTGCATTTCTCCGGCGCGTAAAAGCCTGTATGCTGCCCCGCAATTTCTGGGAATCCTTACTGCAGGAACAGTGATTCAATGCCCAAACCGATGATTCGCGCCGCCCTAGCACTGTCCGCGGTGGCGCTGGTGCCCGCGACCACAGCCAGCATGGCCGCCGTGGATTCGACGACCTGGCGCGAGCTGGACCAGTTTCTCGCGGTGTTCGAGCGCGTGCGCGCCGACTATGTCGAGAAGGTCGACGACGAAGCGCTCATCAAGGGCGCGATCGACGGCATGCTCTCCAGCTTGGATCCGCACAGCTCCTATCTCGACGCGCGCGATTTCGAGAATATGCGCACCCAGACCGATGGCGCTTATGGCGGGCTGGGCCTGACTGTCTCGATGGAAGATGGCGCGGTCAAGGTCATCACCCCGACCGAGGACACGCCCGCGTACAAGGCGGGGATCAAGGCGGGCGACTATATCACGCATCTCGACGGCACGCTGATTTACGGCGGCACGCTTGATGAGGCGGTCGACCAGATGCGTGGCAAGCCAGGAACCGCGATCAAGCTGACCATCGTCCGCCCCGGCCGCGACAAGCCTTTCGACGTCACGCTCACGCGCGAGATCATCGAGCTGAAGCCCGTCAAGTGGGAGGTGAAGAACCGCGTCGGGATCATCAACATCAACAGCTTCTCGCGCACGACGGCGGAAAGCGTTCGCGCCGCCATCGTCGGCATCGAGAAGTCGCTGGGCGGCAAGCCCGCCGGCTATGTGGTCGACCTGCGCTCCAACCCCGGCGGGTTGCTCGACCAGGCGGTCGAGGTCTCCGACGTCTTCCTCGAACGCGGTGAGGTCGTCTCGCAACGCGGACGTCAGAAGGGCGATATCGAGCGCTTTTATGCGCGTCCTGGCGACATGGCGAAGGGGCTGCCCATCGTCGTGCTCGTCGATTCGGGGTCGGCCTCCGCCGCGGAGATCGTCGCGGGTGCGATTCAGGATCACCATCGCGGCGTCGTGATGGGCGAACGCAGCTTTGGCAAGGGATCGGTGCAGACATTGCTGCCGCTCACCGACACCACCGCGCTTCGCCTCACCACCGCGCGCTACTACACACCCTCGGGCCGCTCGGTGCAGGAAGGCGGGATCGAGCCCGACATTCAGGTGCCGCAGCTCTCCGACCCCGACTACAAGACGCGCCCGCGCTTCCGTGAGGCCGATCTCAAGCGCCATCTGATCAACGAGGCCAAGGTCGACAACAGCGTGCTCGAGGAAGACGCCAAGGACGATCCGCGCTTCAAGATGACTGCCGAAGAGCTGAAGAAGAAGGGCGTCGAGGACTTCCAGCTCACCTATGCGATCGATTCGATTACACGGCTCGCCAAGCCGCTTACGGTCGCCGCGTCGCGCCCTACCGGCAAACGCTAACGCGCGCGGGGGGACGATGATGGACGCACTTGGCAAAGCGCGCGCGCTCGCGCTGCTCGCGCCCGCCGTGCTGCTCGGCGGCGCGCTCGGCTCGCAATATCTCGGCGGGCTCCATCCGTGCGAGATGTGCTACTGGCAGCGCTGGCCACATTGGGCCGCGCTCGCGCTGGCGGTGCTGGCGATCGCGCTCCGGAAAAGCGCAGCCGGACTCTGGCTGCTCGCGCTTGCCGCGTTCGCGATCTTCGTCAGCGGCGGCATCGGCGTGTTCCATGCGGGTGTCGAATATGGCTGGTGGGAAGGGCTGACGAGCTGCTCGACAGGCCTTTCGGGCGGAAGCGCAGAGGATATCCTGAATTCGATCATGGCGACCCCTGTGGTGCGCTGCGATCAGGCGCAATGGACGTTCGCCGGAATCTCGCTCGCGGGGTTCAACGCGATCTTTTCGATCGGCGTGGCGATCGCCATATGGGGGCTGATGGCAAAGGCGAGGAAGCCATGACTCCGATCAGGCCCGGCGAACGACGTCCCGACACTGCATCGATGCTGCGCGTCGATCAGGCCGGCGAGTTCGGCGCGACGCGGATTTATGCAGGGCAGCTTGCGGTGATGGGCGATCGGCAGCCTGCCGCCCGCACGATCGCGGGCATGGCGGCGCAGGAAGACCGCCACCGCAAGCATTTCGATGCGATGATCGCACGCCGCGGCGTTCGCCCCACGCTGCTCCAGCCTGTCTGGCACGTCGCAGGCTTTGCACTGGGCGCAGTGACCGCGGCGATCGGCCCCGAGGCGGCGATGGCCTGCACCGCTGCGATCGAGACCGAAATCGACAAGCACTATGCCGAACAGCTCGAGCAATTGGGGGACAGCGATCCCGAGCTTTCCTCGGCGATCGCCGAGTTCCAGGCGGAAGAGATTGAGCACCGCGATGCGGCGCTGGCGGCGGGCGCGGAGAATGCGTTCGCCTATCCGCTGCTGAGCGCTGCGATCCGCATGGGCTGTCGCGCTGCAATCGCCTTGTCCAAGCGGATCTGAAGTGAAGGGGCACCGTGCGTATCAACGGGGTAGCGTAAAGGAATGACCGAATGAAAAGCCCCACCATGATCGCGGCGCTGGTCCTTGCGGCAGCCGGCGCAAGCCCGGTGGCTGCGCAGGAAAACCAGCGCATGCTCGTCATCTATGGCGACGACGAATGCCCGCGCGGCGCGGATGAGGACGAGATCGTCGTCTGCGCGCGCCATCCCGAATCCGAACGCTACCGTATCCCCGAGCGTTTCCGCGAAAAGGAAATCTCGCCGCAGAACGGCAATGAAAGCTGGGCGGTGCGCGCTGAAGCGCTTGAATATGCAGGAAGAACGGGCATCAATAGCTGCTCGGTCGTGGGCCCTGGCGGCTGGACGGGGTGCTATGCGGAAATGCTACGCATCGCGCAGGCCGAACGGCGGCAGGCGGCGCGTGAGCGTGCACGCGTTCCGTGATAGGCTGATCGCAGGACGGGCAGGGTTGAGGAGGAAGTTATGATGCGTTTGTTGGTCCCCGCGATCCTGTTGGCGCTTGTTCCATTGGGCGCAGCCCATGCGCAGGAGCGTGAACGGATCAATCAGATCGTGGTCTATGGCGACGATCCCTGTCCCCCGAGCACGGGCGACGAAATCGTCGTGTGCGCGCGCAAGAGCGAGAACGAACGCTTTCGCATTCCCGAAAATCTGCGCGGCAATCCCACCGATCCCGCGCGCGATAGCTGGGTGAACCGCGCCGAGCGGCTCGAATATGTCGGCCGTTCGGGCATCGGCTCGTGCACGCCCACGGGGTCGGGCGGAGCCTCTGGCTGCTTCAACCAGCTCATGCGCCAGGCGCGCGAGGAACTCGCGGTCGGCGACGGGACGAACTGGACCCAGCTCGTCGAGGCTGCGCGCCAGGAACGGCTGGGCCAGATCGACGAACAGGCCGAGCGCATCGAGGCCCAGATCAAGGCCGAGGAAGAGGCCAAGGCGCCGCAGTAGCGCGGGAAAAAAGGGGGAGAGTTTCAGCGCTACGCCCGGGTTTCTCCCGATACCCGCGCACCTCAGTTTTGCATAGCGTCACCGTTCAGCGTCATTCGCAAACGGAGACACGTTCATGCCTGCGAAACTGCCGGTAGCGGAAACCCCTGAAATCCTTCCCCGTCCCGATTTCCATTTCACAGGACAGGTCGGGCGCACCTTCAAGGATTCGGACCCGGCGACCTTCCCGCAACCGGTGCAGCCGTCCAAGGGCGCGCCCAACATCGTGCTGATTCTGCTCGACGATGTCGGCTTCGGCCAGTTCAGCACCTTCGGCGGTGGCGTGCCTTCGCCGACGATGGATCGGCTGGCGAAGGAGGGGCTGCGCTACAATTATTTCCACACGACGGCCTTGTGCAGCCCGACGCGGGCGGCGATCATCACCGGGCGCAACCATCATTCGGCCTCGTTCGCCGGCATCACGGAAGCAGCCACAGGGTTCGACGGCTATACCTGCATCCTGCCGAGGAATTGCGGCACAGTGGCGGAAGTGCTGCGCCAGAACGGCTACATGACCGCCTGGATCGGCAAGAACCACAATACGCCCACCTGGGAGACGAGCGCCGCGGGGCCGTTCGATCGCTGGGCCAATGGCCTGGGCTTCGACTATTTCTATGGCTTCAATTCGGGCGATATGAACCACTGGCACCCGCTGCTGTTCGAAAACCATAATCTCGTGCCCGCATCGGATGATCCCGACTATCATCTGACCGAGGATCTGGCCGACAAGGCGATCCGCTGGGTCCGTCAGGTCAAGAGCATCGCGCCCGATAAACCCTATTTCCTCTATGTCGCGCCCGGCGCCACCCACGCCCCGCATCAGGCGCCCCAGAGCTGGATCGACCAGTTCAAGGGCAAGTTCGACATGGGCTGGGACGCCTATCGCGAACAGACGCTCGAACGGCAGAAGAAATTGGGCGTGGTGCCGAAGGACACCCTGCTGACCGAGCGGTCAAAGGGGCTGCCCGCGTGGGATGGGCTGAATGCCGACCAGAAGCGGCTCTATGCCCGGATGATGGAGGTGTTCGCGGCCTATGGCGCGCAGGTCGATGCGGCGATGGGCCGGGTGATCGACGCGGTGAAGGAACTGCCCGACGCCGACAACACGATCATCATCTATGTCGCCGGCGACAACGGTTCCAGCGCCGAAGGTGGGCTGGAAGGTTCGCTCAACGAGAATCTGTTCTTCAATGGCTTCCCGGAGAAATGGGAAGATAATCTGAAGGCCATCGACGATCTGGGCGGGCCGAAGCATTTCAACCACTTTCCTTCGGCCTGGGCGCACGCGATGAACACGCCCTTCCAGTGGACCAAGCAGGTGGCGAGCCATTTCGGCGGCACGCGCAACCCGATGATCATCTCCTGGCCGGACAAGATCGAGGACAAGGGCGGCCTGCGCGATCAGTTCCTGCATGTGATCGACATCGTGCCGACGCTCTACGAGGTCTGCGGCATCACCCAGCCGCGCGAGATCAACGGCGTGCAGCAAAAGCCGATCGAGGGGGTGAGCTTTGCCGCGACCTTCACGGACGGAAAGGTGCAGAGCAAGCGCAAGACCCAATATTTCGAGCTCGGCGTCAATCGCGGGCTTTACCACGAAGGCTGGATGGCCTCGGCGCCGTCCTTCATTCCATGGAATCCCAATCGCGACGAGAATTGGGATCCCGACCAGCAGGTGTGGGAGCTCTACAAGCTGGACGAGGATTTTTCGCAGGCCAGGGATCTCGCCAGCCTGCATCCCGACAAGCTGCGCGAACTTCAGGATTTGTGGTGGGTCGAAGCAGCCAAATATAATGTCCTGCCGCTCGACTGGCGCGGGACGATCCGCATGAATGCAGAGTTGATGGGACGGCCAAGCATGGTCGGCAAGCGCACCAAGGCGACTTATTATGAAGGCATGGTGGCCTTGCCCGGCGCGGCCTGCCTACCCATGCTCAACAAGAGCTGGACGATCACCGCCGAGATCGATGTGCCCGACGACAAGGCAGAGGGGATGATCGTCACGCAGGGCGGATCGGAAGGCGGCTATGGCCTCTATTTGCGCGAGGGCAAGCCGGTCTTCGTTTACAACTATCTCGGCATGGAGCGGCCGACCTTCACCGCAGACGCGCCGCTGCCGAAGGGCAAGTCGAAGCTGGTCGTCGACTTCAAATATGATGGCGGCGGCATGGGCAAGGGCGGCGCCGTGACACTGAAGGCGGGCGGCAAGACGATCGCGCAAGGGAGGCTCGAGCGGACCGTCCCGATCCAGTTCGCGATATTCGAGGGCCTCGACATCGGCATGGACACCGGATCGGCAGTGGATTTCACCTATCCGATGCCGTTCAAGTTCAATGGCAAGATCGAGCGCGTCGAGGTGGAGGTGAAGCCGGGCAAATGACCGCGCCTGCCCGCTCGCGCGACAAGGCGGTCCAATGAGATTGACGAAGTGAGGCCGCCTTCGCCCTAGGACCGATCGACAACCAGAGATTGCGACGCTCTTACGTGGATTTTCAATCCGTTCGGGCTGACTGGACCGGGTGTTGAGATGTCGATCCGTCCTAAAGAACAGTCGGTCGTAGCACGGCGCGCGAGCACGCGCCCGGGGCGGCCTGTCCTACATGCAATGTTCATGTCATGTTCTCACCGGGGTCGGGCTGTTCACCCGCGAGCGAGAGGGCGAATCAACATGGCGTTTTGTGAGAAGTTTGCGAAGCTAAGCGAAGTTAAGCCTGTGCTGAGCATCGCCGAGGGGCCTGTCCCGAGCATCGCCGAGGGGCCTGTCCCGAGCATCGTCGAGGGGCGAAGGCGGGGGCATTCAGCCCGCCGCCGTCTCCTTGGCGATCCATGCGTCGATCTGCGCCTCGAGCACATCGAGCGGGACCGCGCCCTGGACCAGCACTGCGTCGTGGAAATGGCGCAGGTCGAATTTGGGGCCGAGTGCCTTCTCCGCCTTCGTGCGCAACTCGCGGATCTTGAGCTCGCCGATCTTGTACCCCAGCGCCTGGCCGGGCCAGGTGATGTAGCGATTGACCTCGGCGTCGATATTGGCGGCGCTGAGCGCGCTGTTGTCGGTCATGAAGGCGACCGCCTGCTCCTTGGTCCAGCCCTTTGCATGGATGCCCGTGTCGACGACGAGGCGGCACGCGCGCCACATCTCGTAACTGAGGCGCCCCATGTCCTTTTCGGGGGTGTCGTAGAGTCCCATCTCGATGCCCAACCGTTCCGAATAAAGGCCCCACCCCTCGGTATAGGCGGTGAAGAAGGTCGCGTGGCGGCGCCATTCGGGTATGTCGAGCTCCTGCTGGAGCGCGATCTGATGATGATGTCCGGGCACCGCTTCATGCACGCTGAGCGCGGGAACCTCCCAGAGCGGACGCTGGTCGAGCTTCGAGGTGTTGACGTAATAGGTGCCCGCGATCCCCGATTGTGGCGAACCCTGATTGTAATAGGCGGTCGTCGTCCCCTCGGCGATCTCGGCCGGAATCTCGCGGATGCCATAAGGGAGGCGCGGCAGCTTGCCGAACAGTGTCGGCATCTTGCCGTCGATGGTCTTGTTGATGCGCGCCACCTTCTCCATCAGCTCTTCGGGCGTCTTCGCATAATATTTGGGATTGGTGCGCAGTTCCTGGATAAAGGCCTCGCGGCTGGCGAAGCCAGCCTTCTTCGCGACCGCCTCCATCTCGGAACGGATGCGCTTTACCTCGTCGAGCCCGATCTGGTGGATCTGGTCGGCGGTCAGCTCGGTGGTCGTTTCCTGCCGGATGCGGAAGGCATAATATCTGGCGCCCTGAGGCTGCGCCGACACGCTCGCCGATTTGGCGCACTTCTTGAGATACGTATCCGTGTAGAAGGCATAGTGTTTGCGATAGGCGGGGTTGAGCACGTCGGTGATGATCGCCTTCGCCTTCGCCTGCATCGCGCTCCATTCGGCATCGCTGACGTCGAGCGGCCTGGCCTTGAGGAAGGGCGCGTAGAAGCGCGACTTGGTCGGATCGTCGACGACGACGCCGATGATTCCCTTCTCCGACCCCTCGATCGCGACGCAGGGCAGCACATAGCCCTTGTCGACGGCGGCTTGCGTGATTTTCAGCGCCTCGTCGTTGAGCTTGGGATATTGCGCGATGCGCGCCAGATAGCTTTCATAGTCGGCTTTGGTGCGCATCGGCAGATTGTCCGCCATTCCCGCAAAGCTCTGATGCCAGCCGTCATAGGTGGTGAACAGCATCATGCGCTGGCCAAAACTGTTGGCTTCGATCGCCTCCGAAAGCGTGCGGCGCAGGATCGCCTTGTTGGTCTGGTCGGCCGCCGAAAGCTGCGCGGTCGGGATTGCATCGAGCCGTTTGAGGAACGCGGCGGCGTCTGCCGCGCGTCGGTCCGCCGCCGCCAGGCTGACGTCCTGAATCTGCGCGTCATAGTCACGCACTCCCAGCGCCGTCGCATACACCGGATTCTGCTTCAGCACCCATGCCCAATAGGCGTCGGTCAGCGTCTTGAAATCGTCAGCAGGAGCGGCGACCGCGGGGCTCGTGGTCGCGAGCAACAGGGGAAGAAGCATTTTTCGCATGAAGTCCGGTCCCTTGAGATGTGCGCGGACGCTAGCGGGGCTTGGCCGTGCTTTCCAGTGCAACGATCGCGAGGCTGCTTCGTTACCCTTGTGAACCGAAGCGAGGAGAGCGGCCATGAGCGATCATGTCTACAAGATCAGCGAAGTCGTCGGATCGTCCGCAACCAGCATCGAGGACGCGATCGAAAAGGCGATCGCGCGCACCGCAAAATCGGTGAAGCGGCTCGACTGGTTCGAAGTCGTCAACACGCGCGGCCATATCGTCGACGGCAAGGTCGGTCATTATCAGGTGACGCTCAAGATCGGCTTCACGCTCGAGGGCTGAGCGCGATCACCGCGCGGCGCTCTCCAGCTTGGCGAGATCAACGCTCGCGACCGCGGACTTGAGCGCGTCGATCCCCCCGACATTGCTGCCCTCCGCCTCGACCATGAAGCGATTGGCCACGAGCACGCCGAAGCTGCCCGATCTGGTGTTGTTGTCCCATTTCTCGCTGGTCATGCGGCCGTCGACGGTGCCCGTCTTTTCGTACCCCGTCTCGGTCTGGCGGCTCGACTGGACGTTGAACGCGGTGCCGAGCGCGGCGAGCCCGCCTGCCGCGGCGAGGTCCGTGACTTTGAGCGTCATCGTCGCATCGCCCGTGCCGTAACGTGCCTCCGCGCTCGATCCGCCAAGGCCTGCTGCGCTGGCGGACGCGCTCGAAAGCTCGCTACGCGTGAAGCCGCCGATCGTGGCCGGTAACATGCCCTGAAGCACATTCGGGTCGAGTGCCGCCACGGCTTCGCCATTGGCACCCGCCTGCATCTGCTGCGAAGCAGCCTCAATCTGTTTGGATGCTGCCTCGAGCTTGCCGAGATCGACCGAGCCGACGCCGGGGACCGATAGCGTGCCAGATACCTCTCCGTCGTTGCTGGCGAGCGTCGGCGCACCACCGAACATCGCTGCCACGGGTGCGACGACCGCGCCCATCGCGATGAAGGCGAGCACGGCGGCGAGGACCACGACCGCGGTGTAGGGCAGCGCCTTTTCGGCGGGCGCCTTCATCAGCCTGGGGAGCCCGAGATAGAGAAGATAGAGGCTGTAGAGCCCTCCGATCAGCGCCAGAATGCCAAGCGCCGGCAACAGGTTGAATATGCCTGCGACCCAGCCCGCGGTTGCCGAATAGGCCGCGACCTTGAACGCCTGGACGCGGTTCGCCGTGGCGCTGAACTGCGGTGCCAGGAAGTCGATGACCAGCGCTATGACGAAGATCGAGGCCAGCGTCAGGACATATTGCACTACTGCGGTGCTCAGCGCCTCGGTGATCGATGGGCGATATGTGATCCCGAGCAAAGAGTGCCCGAAGAGGAGTGAACCGATCAAAGTTGCAAGCGCGGGTATCGCCGCGAGTGGCAGGACCCAGCCCTTGAAGAGGTCGGCTATTGTCGCGGGCTCATCGTCGATCTTCGACCATTCATCCGCGGGCTTGAGCAACAGGTTCTTTGCGCGCGCTATCAGCGCGGCGCGGTCCACACCACCGACGGGTAGCTGCTCCATATTCTGTCTCCTGCATCGCATGTTTCGAAACCGACCGGCATCAACCGGCGCGACCATGTTCTTGTCAGGAGTTACGCTCTGCGATCAGTCGCTTATGTGCGCCCCGTCACAGCCCGCCCCCATTTCCCGCGATGCTAATCACACTATCAGCGGGCTTCAAGCTGCCATTGGTCGCGCAGTTGCATCGGTTCGTCGGAACGCGTTAACCTTATCTTGTGAGGCGCGCGGGCAATGGCTTAGTCGTCGATCAAGGGAGAACAGGGCAATATGGCGTCGGTCCCAATGCCGGAATACGGCACTTGGAAGAAACGGATTTCGAACAACGCGGCGGGCGCGCTGCTGCTGTTCACTATGCTGCACGTTACCTGCTTCACCGCGCTTGCGGGTTATGCCCGGTCCTCGCTCGTCAGCTATCTGGGCATCGCGATCCTCATGGGGCTGGTGATTCCCGCGCTCGCACGCATCGAGGCGCGCTGGCACGGTGACGCGCTGCGCGGCCTCACCGATGCTGAACTCTCTGTACGCTTCCGCGTCGAGCGCGCCCGCCTGTGGGGCGCGGCGATCGCGTTGCCTTTTGTCTGGAGCGGGTTGTTTCTCGGCGCGTTCCTGATCTTCACGCGCCTGACGGGATGAACCGATAGCACGGCGCGCCCGTTCAACCTCCCGGAGGCGAGCAGGCGATGGCAGAGCAACAAGATGCGTCCGCGCTCGCGGCAGTCCGCGCCGAGGCACAAGCATGCACGCGCTGCGACCTCTACCGGCACGCCACGCAGATGGTCTTTGGCGAGGGCCCCGTCGATGCAAGGCTGATGCTGGTCGGCGAGGCGCCCGGCGATCAGGAAGACCTGCAAGGCGGTGTCTTTGTCGGCCCCGCGGGCAGGGTGCTCGACCGCGCCCTTGCGGATGCGGGTATCGACAGGGCGCGGACCTATCTTTCGAACGCGGTCAAGCATTTCAAGTTCGAGCCGCGCGGGAAATGGCGGTTGCACGCCAAGCCCGATGCCGGAGAAATTACGGCCTGCCGATGGTGGCTTGATCAGGAGGTCGGGCTCATTCGCCCGGCGATGACCGTTGCCATGGGCGCCACTGCCGCGCGCGCGCTCTTCGGCCGCGTCATGACCATAGGACGTGAACGCGGGCGCGTGCTCGAACTGCCCGGCGGCGGAGAGGCCTGGATCACGGTCCACCCCAGCTATGTGCTCAGGATCCAGGACGAAGCGCTCGCCGAAGAGGAATATGCGCGCTTCGTCGATGATCTGAAGAAGGCGGCAGCGCGTAGCGCCCGGGCCAGCGACAGGCCGTCAGGCCGTCTCCTTTGACCTCTCGGCCACCGCGCGGATGCGGGCGTCGCGGTCGTTCCCCTGACCCGCGAACAGCGTCGAAAGGCGTGCGACTGTCTCGGGCGTGGCCTTGTCGGGCGCACCCGAATCGAAAGGCGGGGCTGGATCATATTCAAGCCCGAGCTGGACCATCCTCGCGTGCTCCTCGCCCGCGATTGTCGCCATCAGCGCAAAGCCGAAGTCGATCCCCGCGGTGACCCCGCCACCCGTGACCCTGCTGCGATCGAACACGACGCGCTGCCGCACGGGCTCGGCGCCGAAAAGTGCGAGATAGTCGTGCCACGCCCAGTGACAGGTCGCACGATAACCGGTGAGCAAGCCCGCGGCCGCCAGAATGAGTGATCCGGTGCAGACGCTCGTCACCCATGTCGAGGCCGCGCCCGTCTCGGCGAGCCAGGCGACGATTTCCTCATCCTCCATGACGTCGGTGCAGCCTATGCCGCCGGGCACGCAAAGAATGTCGGCGTGCGTGACCTCAGCCAGCGTCGCGGTCGGCAGCACCGAGAAGCCCGAGTCGGTGAGCACGGGTTCGCGTGTCTTCCAGGCATAGTCGACGCGTGCGTTCGGCAGCCGCGAGAGAACCTGGGCGGGACCGGTGAAATCGAGCTGGGTGACATTAGGGTAGATGAGGAAAACGACGTGCATCGGCTGGCCCTCCGTTGATTTCGGCGAAATGTTAATGCAGCCGGGGCTTGTCATAAATGACAAGCTAGTGCATTTTTCTGCCATGCCTGCGCCAACGGTGTTTCTTGCCTATCACGGCATCCAGATTCTCGACGTGACCGGACCCTGCTCGGTGCTTGGCGGTGCGAACGACCTGCTGGGGCGCCGCGCGTATGAGATCGTGGTGACGGGCCCGAAGGCGGGGCGGGTGCGGAGCAATTGCGGAGTCGAGCTCGGCTGCAACGCGCTGGGCGAGATTGCGCCCGACGGCGTCGATATGTTCTTCATTCCCGGCGGTGAGCGCGAGGGTCTGACAGCTATGATCGCCGACACCGAGGCGCGGGACTGGACGGTGACAGCGAGAGGCGCTGCACGGCGTTACGGATCGATCTGCACGGGTAGCGTGGTGCTTGCCGCATGGGGACTGGTCGATGGCCGCCGCTTTGCGAGCCATTGGCAGGCTACCCGCTATTTGCGCCGCACGCACCCCGCGCTCGATCTCGATGCCGAGGCGATTTTCGTCGAGGACGGGCCGCTATGGACCTCGGCGGGCGTGACGACGGGGATCGACATGATGCTGGCGATCGTCGAGCGCGACCACGGCGCCGAAGCAGCGCGACATATCGCCCAGCGGCTGGTGCTGAGCGTGCGCCGACCCGGCACCCAGTCGCAGTTCAGCCCGCTGCTCGCGGCGCAGGCGGGAAGGGAGGGGCGCTATCGCGACCTGATCGGCTGGATCGCGCTCAACCTCGAAAAACCGCTGGGAGTGGAAGCGCTCGCAGAGCACGCGGGCGAAACGCTGCGCAGCTTTCATCGCAATTTTGTGGAGGCGACGGGTCAATCGCCTGCAGCGTTTGTCACCCAGCTCAGGCTCGATCGCGCTCGTACGCTGATCGTGGACGGGCATGCGCTCAAGACGGTCGCTGCCCAAGCAGGATTTCCAGACGTCGCGCGGCTGTCGGCGGCATTCCGGCGTCGCTTCGGCATGACCGCGAACGAATATCGCGTGGTGCACGCCGCCTGATCTATTCCGCAGCGAGCAACTGCTCCGCGCCGCCCAAATCGACCGAGACGAGGCGGCTGACGCCCTGTTCGATCATCGTCACGCCGAACAGGCGGTGCATGCGGCTCATCGTCACCGCATTGTGCGTGACGATCAGGTAGCGCGTTTCGGTTTCCTTGGTCATCGCGTCGAGCAGGTCGCAGAAGCGCTCGATATTGGCGTCGTCCAGCGGCGCGTCGACCTCGTCGAGCACGCAGATCGGGGCGGGGTTGGTGAGGAACAGGCCAAAGATCAGCGCGACCGCGGTCAGCGCCTGCTCGCCGCCCGAGAGCAGCGTCAGCGTCGTCAGCTTCTTGCCCGGCGGCTGCGCCATGATCTCAAGTCCCGCCTCGAGCGGATCATCCGAATCCACCAGCTCGAGATGCGCCTGACCGCCGTTGAACAGCGTGATGAAGAGCCGCTGGAAATGGCCGTTGACCGCTTCGAAGGCGGCAAGCAGCCGCTGGCGGCCCTCGCGATTGAGGTTTCCGATCGACCCGCGCAACCGGTTGATGGCAAGGCCCAGTTCTTCGCGCTCGGCCGCCGAGGTTTTGTGCTCGGCTTCGATTTCGGCAAGTTCCTGCTCGGCGACGAGATTGACCGGACCGATGCGCTCGCGGTCGACGCTGAGCTTTTCGAGCCGTGCGGACTCCTCCTCGGACGCGCCAACCTCGGCGCTCGCGAAGCCGACCTTCTGCGGGAGCACCGGGGGAGGGCATTCGAAGCGCTCGCCTGAGATGCGGCCCATTTCGATACGACGCGCGTCCTGGTTCTCGGCGCGCGCGACGGCACCCGCGCGTTGCTCGCGCGCTTCGGCCAGCGCTTCGCCTGCCTGCGCCGCGGCGGTCTCGGTCTTGCGCAACTCGGCCTCGGCTTCGCGTTCGGCGGCGGCGAGCGCCTGCGCTTCGGTCGAGAGCCGCTCGGTTTCCACCTCAAGCGCGCCGATCCGGCGGTCGAGCGCGGCGGGGGTGTCTGCCAGGGCTTGGGCTTCCTTCTCGGCAGCATCGGCGCGCTTCGCCAGATCCTCGACCCGTTTTGCCGCCTCACCCGCGCGCGTGCGCCAGCTCCTGGCCTCGGCGATTGCTGCGGCATGGCGCTCGCGATCGGCGGCAATGCTGCGATCGAGCGTGGCGCTTTCGGCCTTCAGTTGCGCGACCTTTGAGCGGGCGGCTTCATTGCCCGACTGGAGCGAGGCGACGAGCGTTGCGGTCGCACTGCCGTCGGGAAGCGCGGCTACGGATGCGCTGGCCGATTGGCGCTCGGTATCGGCCTCGCCGCGCTCGGCGTCGGCGCGAGCAGTGCGTTCGGCCATCTCGGCGCGTCGGAACGCGAGCCGCTCGATCTGGCCATTGGCCTGATCCTCCTCGCGCGCAGCAGCACGAGCGGCCTGTTCGGCGCGCGAGAGTGCGGTGCGTGCGGCGTCGGCGCTCGCGCGCGCGACATCCATACCGGCCTTCGCGGCTTCGGCGTCGCTGGCGGCACGCGCGACGGTGGCCTGGGCGCCGGGAAGCTGCGCCTCGATTTCGGTCAGGCGATTGAGGCGGATCAACCGTTCGGCGGCGGCTGCGCCCCCTTCGCGTGCGACATAGCCGTCCCAGCGACGCAGCACGCCACCGCGCGTCACCAGTCGCTGTCCGACCGCCAGCGCGATCCCGTCATCAATATCGACGACGCCGATCTGCGCCAGCCTGCGCGCCACCTGAATGGGCGCGTCGACACGACTGGCAAGACATTCCATACCATCGGGCAGGCGCGGATCGTCCTTATTGCCTTCGATCCCCGCCCAGTAGCGCGGACCATCTTCGCCCAGAGCGGCGTCGAGATCGTCGCCGAGAGCGGCGGCGAGCGCACGCTCATAACCCGGCGCGGCCTTGATCCGATCGAGTAGTCGATTGCCAGTGCCCTGCTGTTCGACCGCGCGGCGCAGCGCCTTTGCTTCGCCCTCGAGCGCTGACAGCGCCGCCTGTGCGGCAGCAACCGTGCTCTGCGCGGCGTCGCGGCGCTCGGCAGCGGCAACGCGATCCGCCTCCGCCCGCTCGATGGCGGCGGTGGCGTCTGTTGCTGCAGTTTCAGCAGATTGCCGCGCTGTTGCAGCCGCCTCGCGCGCTGCGACCAGCGGCGCATCCTCGCCAAGCGCGGCATTTTCACCGGCGAGCCGCTGGCATTCGCGTTCCGCGCGTTCGAGCCGAGTGCTGGCGGTCGTGAGCGCGGCCTGTGCGACGCGCGCCTCAGCCTGTTCGCTCGCCTGCGCAGCCAGTGCGCGCGCAAGTTCGACCTCGGCATCTCGCGCCGCGGTTTCGGCTTCGATCACCGCGCGTTCGAGCGCCGGACGACCCTTTTCAGCTTCCGCCGCGCGCCGTTCGAGCGTCTTCGCTTCCTCGCCCAACCGTGCCAGTGCTTCGGCAGCGTCCTTGGCCAACGCGCCTTCGCGGTCGCGGTCTTCCGTCATGCGCGCCTGCTGCGCGGCGAGTTCGGCGATGCGGCGGTCGAGCGCAGCGCGTTCGGTGCGCAAAGCGGTGAGCTGGTGTCCCGCTTCGCTCGCCCTTTCGCGCGCGATCTGGGCTGCGGCGCGGCGATCGGCGAGCGCCTTGGTCGTATCGGCCTGCCATGCCGCGGCGGCGCGTTGCGCCTCGGCGGCGCGCGCGACAAGCGCTTCGGCGGCCTCGGCTTCCTTCTTCGCGGCCTCGGCCGCGGCGGCGGCATCGCGCCAGCGCGCGTAGATCAGCCGTCCCTCGGCGACCTTTATTTCAGCGGACAGCCGACGGTAGCGCTCGGCCTGCTTGGCCTGGCGGCGAAGATTTTGCGCGCGGACCTCCATGTCGGCGAGCAGTTCGTCGAGGCGCGCGAGGTTGGCCTCGGTCGCGCGCAGCTTCTGCTCGGCGTCCTTGCGGCGCACGTGCAGGCCCGCAATGCCCGCGGCTTCCTCGAGCATCTGACGGCGTTCGGCGGGCTTGGCGGCGATGACCGCGCTGATCTTTCCCTGGCTGACCAGCGCAGGCGAATGCGCGCCCGTGGCGGCGTCGGCGAAGAGCAGCGCAACGTCCTTCGCGCGCACGTCGCGACCGTTGACGCGATAGGCCGAGCCCGCGCCCCGCTCGATCCGGCGGACAACTTCGACATCGCCGTCATTGGCCGCGCCGATCGGGCCGAGAGCCGCACCAGCCTCGGTTTCGGTCAGGATAGAAACTTCTGCGAAGCTGCGCGCGGGGCGGGTGGTAGTGCCAGCGAAGATGACGTCTTCCATGCCCGCGCCCCGCATCGAGCGCGCCGAGCTTTCGCCCATCACCCAGCGGATCGCCTCGAGCAGGTTGGATTTTCCGCAGCCATTGGGGCCGACGATGCCCGTCAGCCCCTGCTCGATCCTGAGCTCGGCGGGGTCGACAAAGCTCTTGAACCCCGAAAGCTTGAGGCGCCGTATCCTCATAGATGCGCCGCCCCCCGACGCATCATGACCGCCTTATGCGCCCGCGGCGCGGAGCTTGGGCTCCAGCGCTTCCCAGGCGGCCGTGTCGGGCACAACCTGGCCATTGATCATGAACATCGGCGTGCCGGTGAGGTTATATTCCTCGGTTGCCTTCTTATTCATCGCCACGAGCTTGTCGACCGCCGCCTTGTCGGCGAGGCACTGCGCCGCCTTCTGGCTCGAGACGCCGCGCTGCTGGACGAACTGGTCAAGCTGGCCCGCTTTCGCGAGTTCGCCGAACTGCTGCGCGGGCGGCAGCGACTGGATGCGCTTGAAGCCTTCCTCACCCAGCGACTGGAAGCGATTGAGCCATTCGGACTGCGCCGCGAACATCTGCTCGGTGAGCTGGAAATAGGGGCCGGTGCCACCGCAACGCGAGAGCAAGGCTGCGGTCATGTCGATCGGGTCGCGTACATAATTGCGGAGTTCAAGGCTGACGGTGCCCTTGGAGATATATTTTTCCTTGAGCGCAGCTACGCCCTTGTCAGCGAATTCGGCGCAATGCGAACATGTCAGTGAGGCATATTCGACGAGCTTAATCGGCGCGTTGGGGTTGCCCATTACGAAGCCACCCTCGTCGGTCTGGGTGATTGTATCGACCCAGCTCTGCCCCGCCGGCGCTGCGATGGGTGCCGCCGACGATGTGGCGTCGGCCGTCTTCGCTTCGTCGCTGCTGCCGCACGCAGCGAGTGCCAGCGTAAGGGGAAGGGCGGTGAGGCCAATAATGCGCTTCATTGTGCTGTACGCTCCTGCTTTGCTCATTTGATTGCTGCGTCGAGTTGCGGCTTCAGCGCCGCCCAGTCCATGGCCCCGGCGACGATCGTTCCGTTGATGAGAAAGGCGGGGGTTCCGGGGATCTTGCGCTGTTGCCAGGCTTCGCCTGACATCGCGACGAGCTGGTCGGTCGCGGGCTTGCTGGCGAGGCAGGCCTGCGCCTTGGCGGGCGCCATGCCGCGTGCCTGAACCAGAGCGGTCAGCCCCGAACCGCGCGCAAGTTCTGCCAGCGCCTTTGGCTGCGGCATCCCCTGAAGCCGTTCGGCATTGGCCTTGTGGAACTCAATCCCCTTGCTCATCCATTCGCCCTGCTTGGCGAAGATCGCTTCGCTATGCCCCAGGAAGCGCGCAGCGCCGTCGCATCGTGCGAGCAATGCCGCTGCCAGGTCGAGCGGATCGCGCACCGCGTGGCGCACTTCGATGCTCGTGATCCCCTTGGAGACGTAGTCGCGCTTTAGCGTGGTCGACGCTTCGCCGACGAAGTGCGCGCAATGGGCGCAGGTATAGCTCAGATATTCGACGAGCTTCGCTTTCGCGGCGGGACTGCCGATGACATAGCTGCCCGCGGATGTTGTCGCGACGGTTGCGACCCAATTGCGCGTTGCGGGTTGCGCTGCGACGGCCGCGACACCGGCGCCAAGCAGGCCAAAAGCAAGAATGATTCCGGACTTCACGATTTATCCCCATCGATAACGGGCACACCCTGCGTTGCAGCCACACCGCGCGCCAGCGATTCGAGCACAGTCTTGAGCTCCGGATCAGCGATCGTCCGCAGGCTGTCGCCGAGTTCGACGGGGATCGGCTTGAGCGATGGCGGTGTGGGACGTTTGGGCGTCGGCTTGGGTGCGGCGCCATGGCGTATCGCGAGGCGCGCAACCGCTGGATAGCCGAAGAAACGGTTCACGCGCTCGATGATCTCGGGCGCGACATGCTGCATCATCGGCGCATGCGCGCCGGTGACGGACAGCGTCAGCACACCGTCGGCGCGGCTGCCCTGCGGGAAGCGGATCGATTCAGGAGCGGAGACGTCGGCATAGCGCGCGCCGACGATTTCAGACCAGCGGCTGACAACCGCGCTCTGGACGAATCCGAATCGGCGATAGGCGGCACGGCCAATGTCGGGCAGCATCTCGGATACCGTGCGCGCGCGTCCTCCCCGCGAACGTCCTGCGTCCGTTTGCCCCTTTTTCTGCCCATGTCTTTCGCTCATTGTCCCCTCCATGCCATAGCCGACCCATGCCAGTCGATATGCCATTGGAGGAACGGGTCGAAATCCCGGCTATGCTGCTGCGCTGGTACGATCGGCATGCGCGCGCTTTGCCCTGGCGCAGCCCGCCCGGCGTCCCTGCGCCCTCCCCTTATCGGGTCTGGCTGTCGGAGGTGATGCTCCAGCAGACGACGGTGGCTGCCGCATGGCGGTATTTCGAGGCATTCACCACGCGCTGGCCGACTGTGGAAGCGCTTGCCGCGGCTGATGACGCTGACATGATGGCTGCCTGGGCGGGCCTCGGCTATTACGCACGTGCGCGCAACATGCTTGCCTGCGCGCGCACTGTGACCCGCGATCATGGCGGTCGCTTTCCCGACAACGAGGCGGGGCTGCGCGCGCTGCCGGGGATCGGCGCCTATACTGCGGCCGCGATTGCCGCGATTGCGTTCGACCGCCGCGCAGTGGTGGTCGACGCCAATGTCGAGCGCGTTGTCGCGCGACTGTTCGCGGTGGAGGAGCCGCTCCCGGCTGCCAAGTCGCTGCTGCATGGGTTTGCGGACAGCATCACGCCGAGCGCGCGGGCGGGCGATTTTGCGCAGGCGATGATGGATCTGGGCGCGACGCTCTGTTCGCCGCGCAATCCTGCTTGCGCGCTGTGCCCGCTGAACGAACCGTGCGCTGCGCGCAGGGCGGGAACCCCCGAACGCTTTCCGGCGAAAGCCGCGAAAAAGGCAAGACCGCGCCGTTTCGGCACGATCTTCTGGGTGGAGCAGGACGAGCATGTGCTGCTCGTCCGCCGCGAGAAGAAGGGACTGCTGGGAGGAATGCGTGCGCTGCCCACCGGCCCCTGGCAGGCCGAGACGCCCGGACTCGCCGAGGCGCCCGTGACGGGCGAGTGGGGCATTGGCGCCACTGAAGTCTCCCATGTTTTCACGCATTTCGCGCTCGATCTCGCGATAGCGCGGCTGCAGCTTGAAAAGGGTTGCGCTGAGAAACTCGTCGGGGAATGGTGGCCGATAGACCGGCTCGACACCGCGGGGTTGCCCACGGTGTTCGCGAAGGCGGCGCGCAAGGTTCTGGAGGACAGGAATGGCTGACTTGATGCTCGAACGGCGTGACTTCATCCGCGCTTTGACCGCGATCGGCTTTGCCGCGGCACTCCCTGCGCCGCTGCTTGCGCGCACCCGGGACTGGGCGGAGGTTTCCACGCTGTTCGACGGCCTGGTGCCGGACAAGCTTCCGGCGCTTGCCGCGGTCATCGGTCGGGGAACGGACAAGGGGGATTTCCTTGCGCGCGGACGCCTTGCGCGTGACAGCATGGTTGCGGTGAACCGCGACACGCTGTGGCGGGTCTATTCGATGACCAAGCCGATCACGGGCATGGCCGCGATGATGCTGATCGAGGACGGCAAGCTCGGCCTCGACCAGAACATCGCCGATTTCATACCGGGCTTCGCCAATCCGCGGGTGCTGACCGAGCCCGACACGAGCCTTGCGAGCCGCGCGGCAACGGCGCCGATCACGGTCCGCCACCTGCTGACGCACACCGCGGGGCTCGGCTATTCGATCATAACCAGGGGCCCGCTGCTCAAGGAATATCTCCGGCTCGGGATCACGCCCGCAGCGCTCAGCCGGACAAAGCAACTCGACGACACCTCGGCACCCCCCGCGCCCAGCCTCAAGGAATTTGCTGATCGGCTGGCGACGCTGCCGCTGATCACGGATCCGGGATCCAGATGGAGCTATTCGGTAAGCCTCGATCTGCTTGGCCGCGTGATCGAGGTCGCGTCGGGCAAGTCGTTCGACGGCTTCCTTCAGGAGCGGATGTTCGATCCGCTCGGCATGACGAGCAGCTATTGGCGTGTGCCCAAAAGCGAGGTCGGGCGCTTCGTGACCAACTATTGGGCCACGCCGCAGGGGCTAACACCCGTCGATCCCGCCGCGAGCAGCATCTATCTCGATCAGCCCGCCTTTCCTTTTGGTGGCGCCGGGCTTGTGATGAGCGCGCGCGACTATGACCGCTTCCTGCTGATGCTGATGGGATGGGGTGCGATCAAGTCGGTGCGCGTGATGAAGCCCGAGACCGCGCGGCTCGGCATGTCCAACCTGCTTCCGCAAGGCGTGACGCTTGGCGCAGGGTTTCCGCCGGGCACCGGCTTCGGTGCCGGCGGCCGCGTGGCGACGCGTTCAATCGCCGGCGGGAAAGGCGAGGGCGCCTATGGCTGGGAGGGTGCTGCGGGCACGGTCGCATGGGTCGATCCCGCGCGCGGCATCCGCGCCTGCGGCTTTGCGCAGTTTCTGCCCTTTGGCGCGTTCAGCTTTCAGACCGATTTTCCCAAAGCGGTTTACGCAGGGGTCGCATGAACCGCTGGGTTCCGGGCTTTACAGGCAGCACGCTCGACCGCGCCGATCTGGTGCGTACCAATCCCGAACAGCTCGCAGCGCTGACGGGCAGCCTGTCTGCACGGTTGCTCGTGCTCGACGGCATCGATCCGGTGCTCGACCAGGACGGGCTGATGGTCTGGAAAAGCCTTGCCGAGGCCGATCCCTCGAGCGAGCTGATCTTTCTCGGCTTTGACGACGGCAAGCCGCGCTTTGCCGAGGTTCGCCCCGACCTTCCCAGGGGAGCCTCCCGATCGCCGGCGATCTTTCGGATGCTCGACATCATGCCGCCGGGCGAGGCGGGAACCTATGCCGCGGCGCGCAGCCTGATCGACTGGCATCTGCGCCACGGCTTCTGTGCGCAATGCGGTACGCGAACTGAAATGTTCCGCGGCGGCTGGGGCCGGAAGTGCGGCCAGTGCAAGGCCGAGCATTTTCCGCGCGTCGACCCGGTGGTGATCATGCTCGCCGAACATGACGGCAAGGTCCTTATCGGTCGCCAGCCCGCCTATCCCCCGCGGCGCTATTCGGCGCTCGCGGGATTCCTTGAGCCGGGAGAATCGCTGGAGGAGGCGGTCGCGCGCGAACTGCACGAGGAGGCGGGACTGCGCGCGTCGAACGTGCGCTATGTCGTCAGCCAGCCCTGGCCGTTTCCGTCATCATTGATGATGGCGTGCATAGCCGACGCCGATCGCGACGAGCTCACCATCGACTATACCGAGCTTGAGGACGCGATATGGGTCACGCGCGAGGAGGTGCAGGCTTCGCTGGACGGGGATCCGGACGCACCCTTTCTGCCACCGCCGCCCTATGCCATCGCACACACATTGTTCAGGCGCTGGCTCGAAGGCGGCGGCTGAGCGGCTTTCCAATTCGGCTCACCAGCGTGTGACGAGATTATCCAGCGACAGCGGACGCTGATAAGAGACGTCGCTCTTGTCGCGTGTGCCCATTGTGTAGCCCTGCTCTGTGAACCTTGGATTGTGGAGGATCGAAGCATCACCCGCGATCAGCGTATCGACGGTCGAGCGACGAAGCGCGATCCGCCATTCGCCGTCCCTGCGCTCAACCCGGTCAATGTATCGACCGTTTATGATGCGCGCGGTCTTGCCGCCACGATCGAGCAACGACACCATCACATAGCTTTCACAATGCGCGACATCGCCGTCAATCTCGCAAAGATGCGTCGTGATGTTGTGCAGATGCTGGTCCGAACCCGCTGCATGGACCATGTTGGACCATTCGGCATATTTCGGGCCGGGGTTGATCGCATAGCCATGCTCATCCACGCCATCCTCATGATAGGCGCTCGTGAGCAGATCGACGTCGTGCCGGTCATGGCCGCGGGCATGGCGCGCAACGAGATCGACGATCGCCTGCCGATCCTTCAGATACGCCACGTCCTTGCGCAACTGTTCCAGTTCATCCGCATTCATCGTGAGAAACTCCGTGAAGTGACTGATCTTCCAGTGCGCCGCTAGCGAAGCACGACCGGATACTGGGCGCGCGGCGCGACCTTGTGCGTATCGCGGCAGGACCGTGGCTGACGTCCCGGACCGTCGGTAAGACCATATTGAACAGCCATTTCGGCGCCGATCACGGTCTGCCCGCTCAGCTCCATCAGTCCCGGGTCGTTATACAGCGCCCAGATCACGTGCCCCGTGAATTCGGGTGTTTCGGACGCCGCCTCGAGGTCCCCGTATTTGACCGGATCGGAGGCGATCACCATCCGCAGCCGGTCGGTCAGCAGCGCCCCCATCCAGATCGACAGGGCTGCCACACCAAAGGGTTTCAGATCGACCGCCATGTCGGCCGCGAACTTGTCCATGCCCGCCTTGTGCGCGCCATAGGCCGGACCGAAGGAATAGTGCACCGCGCCGGAGGCGGAAGTGAAGATCATCAGGCCATGGCGGCGGGCGACCATCAGGGGCGCTGCATAATAGCTGGCCATGTAACTGCTGCGCAGGCCGACATCGAGCATGTCGACGATGCCAGCGGGCTTTTCCCAGAAATTGCCCGGCGCAGTCAGCGCGTCATGCAGCGCACAGGCATTGTTGACCAGAATATCCAGCTTGCCCTGTTCCTGCCCGACCTGCGCGAACAGCGCCTGCACCTGTTCGTCGTCGGCATGGTCCACACGAACCGCAATCCCTTTGCCTCCGGCTTCGGTCACGGCCTGCGCGGTTTCGTAGATCGTGCCGGGCAGAACGTGATCGCCCGCCTTTTCCGAACGGCCGGTGACATAGACGGTGCAGCCATGGCTGCCGAGTGCGATTGCGATGCCGCGTCCGGCACCGCGACTTGCGCCCGTGATCACGGCGACCGGGCTTCGATCCATCAGCATTCTCCTTTTCGGGCGTGGAGCCTTCGCGAATGACCCGCGCCCGCCATTGTCAACGCACAGGCCTGATGCCGCGCGCAGCGATCAGCGCGATCGGCAGGCCGACGAGGATGAGGTGACAGAAGAGCTGGCCCGCGATCGCCCTGGGATCGTGCGGCAGCGGCATGGCCGGCCACCGCAGCGGGCGGACGATCCAGTACATGATGAGCCAGAGCAGCAGGCCGTAGCCAAGCCCCGCCGTCACGGGATTGCGAAGCAGCGCGGGGATGCGCGGCGCGATCGTCATATAGGCGAGTACCATGCAACTCATGATCGCGAAATGGACGAGAAAGCCGGCGAGCGCATAAGCGGGATTTGCGAGGGCGGCATCGCCGAGCGGCCCGCTGGCGACGAACTGAAGGACGCCGACGGGGCCGGTCCCCGAAAGGCCCGAAAGAATGAACGCTGCAACGAGGTCGAGTGTGCCGGCGACCGCTATGGCAGTGATGACGGGTTTCCGCATTATATCCTCCCCATTTTGGCGGGGAGGTTCGATCGACGCGGTGATCAAGTCAATGGCAGCCCTCCCCCACGCAGGGGCGGGGAGGGCGCTCATTGCTCTCACGTCCTCGCGGCTCACTTTTTCGGCAGCGCAACCTCGGCCTTTGCGGTGGCCAGGATGGTGCCGAGCTGGTTGGCCATCTTGCAGTCGATCTGCACCACCTCACGGCCTTCCTCATCGACGAACTTGTCGACGATCGTGCCGGTCATGACGGTGATATCCCCCGTGAATGCAGGCCCGCGATAGGATGCGACCGAGTGGACGACCATGCCCCATTCGCCCGCCCAGCCGGCGAGATAGTCGAGAATCCACGCACCCATCGAAGCGCCATAGCCATAAGCACGCGGCATGCCGATGAAGCGTGCCCAGCGCGGGAACAGGTGGCCGCGCGAGGGGCCGAAATAGGCGCCGTCGGTGAACTCGGGATTGATCCGCTCCATCACCGGGTCATTCTCATGCCCCGCCATTTCATCGACGAAGCCGAGCGCGGCGAGGTCGAGATCGGTGCGGCGGTGCGTCCCGCCCCAGATGGTGAAGAGATAGGCGCGCCATTCGGTGGTGAAGCTTGCGATGCTGTGCGGACCGAACACGCGTTCGGGCAGCGCGTCGCCGACATTCACATCGTCCCAGTAGCGCTTGCCGTGCTCCAGATCGTGGATCATCTGGATCCACTGGAACTTGCGCTCCTCAAGCTCCTTGAGCTCGGTGTCGCTCCATTCCGGGTCTTCCGTCCCCTCCATGGTCTCGTCGGAGGTTTTTTCGCGGCCAGCCTCCGCCAGGTAGCGGATCGCGGTCGAGCGCTGCTTTGAGATCAGCTCGCCATTCTGGTTGTAATAGTTGTTGTCGCCGCGCTGGAAGCAGGTCGGGCCGGCGAACTTGGTGTCCTTGACGACATAGTCGAAAGGGATGCGCTCATTGTGCACGACGTCGCCGCCTACGATGCGGGGGCCGTAGAACCACCATTCGTCGCCGCCAAAGAGCAGGTGCGAATTGGGAATGGCACCGACACAGGCGGGACCCGCGCCATGGCCGTCGTCCATGGTCACCGCGAAGCTTTGCGGCGCGACCAGCTTTCCCCAGCGACCCTCCGCCGCATAATCGGCATCATAGTGCAGCCGGTTCGCATAGTGCATGCCCTGCGCCCAGCGGCGGATATCGTTGTTGTGGATCGGTTCGCGCATGCGCGCGGGCTGCATCGGCTTGCCGAGATACTGATCGATGTCCGAACAATCGAAGATGGGCTTGCTCACGGGTCGGGTATCCCTTTGGTGGAATCACTGCGCTGAAATGCTCAACCTTCCTTTGATCCGCGTGCCGATGGAGGCAACAGCGTGCTTTGGTTGATGCCGCCCCAGCCAAGCGTAAAAGGCGCAGGTCGGACTACCGGGACACGGCGATATCTCGCTATTTTCCGGGACTTTCGCGGTCCTCGCCCGGTGCTCATCGCCGCACCGATGTTTGGCAGAAAGGGGCCGGATCGCGTCGCCATGCGTGTTGATCGGCTTCAGCCGATGCGGCGGATGCTCAGGATCCTGATCGGCTGCTTGATGTGCTGGCCGATGGTGTTGGTCGAGCGGCCGCCGGGCCAGGTGGGCGCGGCGAGGATGCGGCGGACGATTGGCATGCCGCTGACCACGCGGCCAAAGGCGGCGTAGCCGGGCTTGCCGGGGCCGGCGTCGAGATAGGCGGCGGGGCCGACGGTGATGAAGAAATCGCCCATTGCGCTGCCCGGCGCGTTGCGCGCCATCGAGAGCGTGCCGTCGACATGCTTGATGCCCGTCTGGCTGGTCGGTTCATGGTCGATCGGCCAGCGCGCCTTGCGGACCTTGCTGTCGATGCCACCCTGGACGAGCCCGCGCTTCGGATCGCTCTTGTTGCGCGCGGCGCGGTAGAAGCTGGTGTTGTCGAAGCGCTTTTCCTCGGCATAGGCGAGGAAGTTCTTCGCGGTGATCGGCGCGCGCCTGAGGTCGAGCTCGGCGACGATCGGGCCGATGCTGGTCTCGATGCGGACGCGTGCGGTCGATTGGGCGGATGCCGGCGCAGGGAATGCGCCGAAGACCAACAGCAATGCGAGAAATAGCCGGGCAACGGAATGGATCAAAAGACCCTCCGTTCGTGTCGAGCGAAGTCGAGACACGCCTTCCGGAAAATGCTCGACGTATCCGCCGCATTCGGCATCGTCCCTCGACTTCGCTCGGGACAAACGGGTTAGGGGTGTTACTCGAATGCCCGTCAAGCCAGCGCCGCGTCAGCGCCCATCAGATTGGGGAAGAAGTCCTCATGCGCCTTGCGGAGCGTATCGAGCGAGACTTCGTCGCCATTCAGAATGCTCACCGCCTGGCCGCCCGTCTCGCCGATCGGGAGCGCGGGGATGCCCAGTGCGTTGGCCGCGGCGCAAAGCGCGGGGGCGTCGCTGGTGGTGACGAGGTAGCGGCCCTGATCTTCGCCGAAGAGCCATGCCGTCGGCGCAGTACCTTCGGGCAGGCCGATCTCTGCGCCCATGTTTCCAGCGAGTGCCATCTCGGCGACCGCGACGAGCAGGCCGCCGTCGGAAATGTCGTGCACCGCACTGAGCGTGCCCGCCTGAACCTGCGCGCGGACGAAATCGCCTGCGGCCTTTTCGGCCGCCAGATCGACTGGTGGGGGCGCGCCGTCTTCGCTGCCGTGAACCTCACGCAGCCAGATCGACTGGCCGAGATGGCCTTCAGTCTTGCCGATCAGCACGATCGCTTCATCCTCCGCCTTGAAGGCGACGGTGGTCATCACGTCGATGTCCTTGAGAAGGCCGATGCCACCGATCGCGGGGGTGGGCAGGATCGCGCTGCCGCCCCCGGTGGCCTTGGACTCGTTGTAGAGCGAGACGTTGCCCGAGACGATCGGGAAGTCGAGCGCGCGGCAGGCTTCACCCATGCCTTCGAGGCAGCCGGTGAGCTGCGCCATGATCTCCGGACGCTGCGGGTTGGCGAAGTTGAGGCAGTTGGTCACCGCGAGCGGGGTGGCGCCAACCGTGGTGATGTTGCGATAACACTCCGCAATGGCCTGCTTGCCGCCCTCATAGGGATCCGCATAGCAATAGCGCGGCGTGCAGTCGGTGCTGATCGCGATGCCCTTTTGCGTGCCGTGAACACGCACCACCGCGGCGTCACCGCCCGGGCGCTGCAGCGTGTCGGCGCCGACCATGTGGTCGTACTGCTCCCAGATCCAGCGCCGCGACGCCACGTCGGGCGAGCCCATGATCCTGACAAGATCGGCGACGATGTCGGTGCTCTCGGGTACGTCGCCCAGCGGCTTGACGCCCGACCAGGCTTTGTACGCGTCGCGCGGCATTGCGGGGCGGTCATAGAGCGGTGCGTCGTCGGCGAGCGGGGCGAGCGGGATGTCGCACACCGTCTCGCCATTGTGGACGAGCACCATATGGCCGGTGTCGGTGACATGACCGATGACCGCGAAGTCGAGCTCCCATTTGCGGAAGATGGCCTCGGCGAAATCCTCGCGGCCGGGCTTGAGCACCATGAGCATGCGCTCCTGGCTTTCCGAGAGCATCATCTCATAGGCGGTCATGCCGGTTTCGCGCTGCGGCACCTTGTCCATGTCGAGCTGAATGCCGACGCCGCCCTTCGAGGCCATCTCGACCGAGGAGGAGGTGAGACCCGCTGCGCCCATGTCCTGGATCGCGACGATCGCGTCGGAGGCCATGAGTTCGAGGCACGCCTCGATCAGCAGCTTTTCGGTGAAAGGGTCGCCGACCTGGACGGTGGGGCGCTTTTCTTCGGTGTCCTCGCCGAAGTCCGCCGAGGCCATCGTTGCGCCGTGGATGCCGTCGCGGCCGGTCTTGGAGCCGACATAGACGATCGGATTGCCGACGCCCGAGGCGGCCGAATAGAAGATCTTGTCGGTGTCCGCGACGCCAACGGTCATCGCGTTGACGAGGATATTGCCGTCATAGGCGGGGTGGAAGTTAACCTCACCGCCGACGGTGGGAACGCCCACGCAATTGCCGTAGCCGCCGATGCCGTGGACGACGCCCGAGATCAGGTGGCGCATCTTCGGATGGTCGGGCCGGCCGAAGCGCAGCGCGTTCATGTTGGCGATCGGACGTGCGCCCATGGTGAAGACGTCGCGGAGGATGCCACCCACGCCCGTCGCCGCGCCCTGATAGGGCTCGATATAGGACGGGTGGTTGTGGCTCTCCATCTTGAAGATCGCGGCCTGGCCGTCGCCGATGTCGACCACGCCCGCATTCTCGCCGGGGCCGCAGATGACCTGCGGACCTTCGGTCGGCAGCTTCTTCAGATGGATGCGCGAGGACTTGTACGAGCAATGCTCGGACCACATCACCGAAAAGATGCCCAGCTCGGTAAGGTTGGGCTCTCGGCCCAGCGCGTGGAGCACGCGCTCATATTCCTCGGGGGACAGGCCGTGCTCGGCGACGATCTCGGGGGTGATTCCAGACATGGCGCAGCCCCTAGCGCCAGTACCGCAAATTGTCAGCAGCAAATGCTCCGGTCGCCGCGCACTGCTTGCGCTTGTCATCTCCCGGTTCGATCCTGCGCCCAGTTCGACTCGGCCGGGGGGCGAATGAGGAGAGAGCCATGAGCGTTTCACCGATTCCCGAAGGCTATTCCAGCGTAACGCCCTATCTGACGCTCGACGACGCCAATGCAGCGATCGAATTCTACAAGAAAGCGTTCGGCGCCACCGAGGTGTTCCGGATGCCGATGGGCGACAAGATCGCGCATGCCGAGATCAAGATCGGCAATTCGCACGTCATGCTGTCCGACGAATGGCCCGACATGGGCATGCTCAGCCCCAAGGCGCGCGGCGGGACGACGGCGAGCCTGATGATCTATCTGGAGGGTATCGACGCGGCCTTCGATCGCGCGATCGCGGCGGGCGCGACTGCCGAGCGGCCGCCCGAGGACCAGTTCTGGGGTGACCGGATGGGGACGCTGGTCGACCCCTTCGGCCATCGCTGGTCGCTGGCGACGCATTTCGAGGACGTGCCCCCCGACGAAATGGCGCGGCGGATGAGCGAGATGGCGCCCGCCTGACCTGATAATAGAAAAGGGCCGGTCGGATTGCTCCGCCGGCCCCTTTTTGAATGCTGGTTGGAAGTCGCCGGCCGCGATCAGGCCTTGCAGCTCTGGCTGCCCTTGCCGGGGAGCGTGATCGTAACGCTGGGGCCGCTGCCTTCAAGCGAATAGCCCTCGGCGATCATCGGCTTGCCGGCTTCCTCAGCCTTGACCTGCGTCGGCGCGGCGCTCTTGTCGAGGCGGATGTTCGCACTCTTGTCGTCCGACAGGAAGTCGACATAGACGAGCGTGTTGTCCTTGCAGCGATAGGTCTTGCTTTCCTTCATCGAAGGAGGAAGCTCGACGGGCGCGGCATTGGCGAGTTCTGCGGCCATGTCGTCCTGCGGACCGCCACCGGTGACGGTTTCGGGCTCGGTATTGCACGCGGCCAGCGCAAGGAGCGCAGAGGCTGCGGCGACGGGGAGGATTGAGTGCATTTTCATAACAAGCGAGACGCTTTGCCCTTGTGAGGGGCCGCGTCAAGCATGGTTGTGTTACAAACTGAAAATAAACCGTATCTTACAACTTGTCCGGACGTGAAAGCCGGGTGTTGAGGGTCAATCGTGAAATTCGCTGGCCTCGGGAATGCGGCCAAAGGCGATTCGCGTTCCAACCCGATCGGCGCGGCCGCCACTCATCGGGCCGACGCTGACCGCGTGGCGTCCGAATTTCTCGTTGATCCGGTCCATGGCGCGACTGAGCGAAAGCGTCCGCGTTTCCCGGGCGAGCGGATCATCCGGATCAAGCGCAGCAAAGAGCGAGTCCTGCTCGCCCTGGACAGGCTCGATCTCGGCGAGCGTCACGCCGATCATGCGCAATCGAAAGCCGCCGGGCCGCGCGCGCCCTTCTGCTGCGAGCTTCGGCCAGAGCGCGTCGAGCGCCGCGAGGATCGCGAAGCTGTCCTGCGTGGGCGCGAGCTTGCGGCTGATCCTGACCGTGCTCTTGTCGTCCTCGAACTTCGCATGGAGGACAAGCAGCCGGCTGCGATAGGCATTGCGGCGCAGCCGGCTCGCGGCCTTGAGCGCCAGCCGTCGCGCGGTCAATCGCGCTGGCTCGAGCCCGCGTTTCGAGGGGGAGAGTACGTGGCTGTGCCCGATCGTGCGGTGCTGCGTCGGTTTTTCGGGAAGGTCGACGCCGTGGAGCAAATACCAGAGCCGGTCGCCGTTCACGCCGCCCCATGCTCCCCCCGCATCGCGCGGCCGGCGCGCGCAGAGCTGCGCGATGTCGTTGACGCCGTGCTGCGCCAGATGCTTCTCCATCTTCGCACCGATCCCCGATATCGCGCGCAGCGGCAGCGGGAACAGCCGCTCCGGCAATTCTTCGGCCCGCAGAATCGTGAGACCGTCGGGCTTCTGCATGTCCGAAGCGAGCTTGGCGAGGAGCCGGTTGGGCGCGATTCCGATCGATGAGGTGAGGCATTCGCCGATATTGTCGCGGATGCCTGCCTTGATCCTGAGTGCGAGCGCACGCGCGGCCTCGGCGCTGTTCTCGTTGTCGAGCAACCGGCACGCAACCTCGTCGATCGAACAGACATGCGTGACCGGTATATGCTTCCACACCTCTGCGACGATCGCGTCGTGGAACTCGACATAGCGTTGGTGCTCGGGGGCGACGATCAGCAACTCGCGGCACTTGCGCCTGGCCTCCCAGACGGGCGTCCCCGTGGAGATCCCGTACTTCTTGGCCTCATAGGATGCCGCGATCGCGACAGTGGTGTCGCTGGCGACGGGCGCGACGATGACGGGCTTGCCCCGCAGCTCCGGATTGAGCTGCTGCTCGACGCTCGCGAAATAGCTGTTCAGGTCGACATAGAGCCAGCGCAACGGCCGTGGCGGAAAGGCGGGGGCGGATTCGGGCATCGGCTGTAGAACATATAATGAACGCGGGCCGGCGTCCAAGCGAAGTTGGCGATGACCGCCCCGGTTCGCATTTTCCCGCGGATCGTGAAAGAAAGGTTGGCCAGCGAAGACTCGGGAGACGATGATGCCGGCTCAGCTTAACCACACGATCGTCTGGTGCCACGACAAGATGCAGTCCTCTGCGTTCGTCGCCGACATCCTCGGCCTGCCCGCACCAAGACAATTCATGCATTTCCAGGTCGTCGACCTCGACAACGGCGTCTCGCTCGATTTCATGGAAAAGGAAGGCGATGTCGCCTTGCAGCGTTACGCCTTCCTGATCGGCGAGGACGAATTCGACACGGTGTTCGAGCGCATCAGCGCCGCGGGTCCCTATTGGGCCGACCCGCCGTGCTCGAAGCCCGGCGAGATCAACCGGCATGACGGTGGGCGCGGCGTCTATTTCGCGGATCCGAACGGCCATCTGCTCGAGGTCATCACGCGGCCCTATGGGTGAGAGGCAGGCAGATCGCGCGAACGAGCCAGTGCGTGCAAACTCCGGCTAAACCGGGTTGCAAAAAAGCCTTGCTTGGCTGAGGCCCTGTTTACGCTTGGCTAGGGGCCAGACAGATCATTCCTGATTTCGGCAGTCAAATCGCCCTCAGCGACCGCAGTAAGTCCGGCGCCGATGCTGCCGACGATCAAATCCACCTGCACCTCCTTTGCTGTCTCGGCGGCGCGCAACTGATCGCGAAAGTCAGCCATCGCCTTGGCCATGGTGCTGGCGCGCCGCCCATATGCCCGTGCCGCCGCATAGCAGCATGAGCGCAACCATAGCGATGCCGGCGACCTGCGCGGCCCGGTTCAGTGAGGTAATCATTTCGTTTCCTCGACAACGAAGAAACCCCTTGGCGTCGGCAAATACAGGCCGGGCGAAAGAGTCGGGGGAACGCGCGATCTGCAATCTCACGAGCATTATAGGCGGCTGCGACCCGGCCCGGCGTGCGCGACCTATAATTGGACGAGAACAGCTCAGGATCGTCCGCCATGAAGATGTCTCGTCTTGCCGCTTGCGCCGCCCCATTGTCGCTCCTGCTGTGTTCGGCACCGGCGATGGCGGGGGATGCGGTTGAGTTCGACGTCACCTATATTGCCGACCTGATGAGCGTCTCGGGCAACGGTGATGGCGCCCGGTTGAGCTATCTCGACAACCTCGACCTCACCGCGACTGCGGATCTGGATGCGTTGCTCGACTGGAATGGCGGTACCGCGCACGTTCATGTGCTCAACAATCTGGGCGGCACGCCCAATGATCGCGCAGCGACGCTCCAGGGCGTCGACAATATCGAGGTGGGGCACCAGAGGTTGCGCGTGCTGGAGGCATGGATCGAACACGCGCTGGGATCGCGGACAACGGTGCGCACGGGACTCTACGACCTTAACAGCGAATTTTACGCCAACGATGCCGCGGGGCTGCTGATCGCCCCCGCCTTTGGTGTCGGATCCGAGATCGCCGCTACCGGGCCCAATGGCCCGTCCATCTTTCCGTCAACCGCTCTTGCACTGCGTGTCGATCAGCGTCTGGGTGAGCAAGGCTTTGTGCGCGCTGCGGTGCTCAATGCTTCGGCACGGACGCTGGGCGATCCCGACGGCGTCGACCTGAGTTTTGACAATGGCGTCCTGTTGATCGGCGAAACGGGGATCAGCGCGCGGGGCAAGATCGCGGCGGGAGCATGGACCTACAGCCGTCGCTATGACGATATCCGCGCTATCAATGCGGCGGGCGATCCCGTGCGTCGCCGAGCACATGGCGCCTATATCGTTGCCGAGTATCCTCTCGATAATCCCGATGACGTGTTTGCCATGAGCGCGTTTGTCCGTGCGGGCGTGTCGGATGGGCGGACAACGCCGTTTCGCGGCGGGTGGCAGGCGGGATTGCTCGTCGCGCATCTGTTTGCAAACCGCCCTGACAGCGCTTTTTCAATCGGGGCCAACCAGGCCTATCTGTCGCACGGTTTTCGTCGAAATTTGCGTGATGAGGGTATCGATGCCGCGGATGCGGAAACCGCATTCGAGGTCACCTATTCCGATCGGATCGCGAACTTCCTGACGCTTCAGCCCGATTTGCAACTGATACTCGACCCCGGCGGGGATCGCGGTCGTCAGGCCGCGATCGTATCGGCGCTGCGAATGATCGTCGCGTTCTGAGGCGGCCAAAACCGCGACTACGCCATACCCCCAAAAAGCCTTGCTTGGCTGAGGCCTTTTTTGCGCTTAGCTAGGGGCCATGACGATCATTCCCGACACGCTCGCGCTCATCGGCAACACCCCTCTGGTCCGGCTGAAGGGGCCATCGGCAGATACGGGCTGCGAGATTCTCGCCAAGTGCGAATATGCCAATCCCGGTGCGTCGGTGAAGGACCGCGCGGCGCTCTACATAGTGCAGGACGCCGAGGAGAAGGGACTGATCGGGCCAGGCGGTACGATCGTCGAGGGGACCGCGGGCAATACGGGCATCGGGCTCGCGCTCGTCGCCAATGCCAAGGGCTACAAGACGATCATCGTCATGCCCGAGACACAGAGCCGCGAAAAGATGGACACGCTGCGCGCATTGGGCGCCGAGCTCGTGCTCGTCCCCGCCGCGCCCTATTCGAACCCCGGCCATTTCGTGCACACGTCCCGGCGTATTGCGGAAGAGACCGAGAACGCGCTCTGGGCCAACCAGTTCGACAATATCGCCAACCGCAAGGCGCATATCCTGGGCACCGCCGAGGAGATCTGGGCGCAGACCGGCGGCAGGGTCGACGGCTTCACCTGCACTGCGGGCACGGGCGGCACGATTGCGGGGGTCGGCATGGGGCTCAAGGCCAAGAACGAGGACATCGTCATCGCGCTCACCGATCCATATGGCGCCGCGCTCTACAGTTATTATGCGTGCGGTGAACTGAAAGCGGAGGGATCTTCGGTCGCGGAAGGCATCGGGCAGGGGCGGATCACCGCCAATCTGGAAGGCGCGCCGATCGACACGCAGTTCCGAATTTCGGACGCCGAAGGGCTCGAATGGGTGCACCGGCTGCTTGAGGAAGAGGGACTTTGTCTCGGGCTTTCCTCGGGGATCAATGTCGCCGGTGCGGTTGCGCTGGCGAAGCAGATGGGACCGGGCAAGACGATCGTGACGATCCTGGCGGACACGGGATTCCGCTATCTTTCGACGCTCTACAATGCCGATTGGCTCGATGCGAAGGGCCTGAAGGTACCTGCATCGCTGAGGGCGGGATAAGCCTCCCTGCGCGCTGACACGTCCCGCGATCGCCATAGGGATCGGGCCGAAAGTCGCGAAAGTTGCGCGTGTGGACCCGATGGCGGACGCCAGTTCCTCCCCGGTACGGGGAGGTGGCAGCCCGGAGGGCTGACGGAGGGGCTGCGCCGAATTGTCAGGTTTCGCGCCAGCCCCTCCACCACGCTTCGCGTGGTCCCCCTCCCCGTACCGGGGAGGAACTGAACGGCAGAAAACCACGCCATCCCGGACCTCCGCGCTTATCGTTGAACGGCCCGGGCGTACCGACTTTCCTAGCTTTTTCGAAAGGTTCGACAAGCGCCATCACCTTCGTTAATAATGTCCTCCGTGAACTCGGGTCCGCAAGAGAGTGACAAGCAGGAGCGGCTGCAGCGCGTGCGCATCGGCGTCACGGGGCTGGCGGCGGTGTTCCTTGTCGTGCTGAGCGCTGGCGCGATCATCAGTTCCGCAAGCGACGAGGCGCCCGTCCAGCAACAAGCCAATGTCGAGGCGCCGATGGGGCTTCCCGACATCGTTGGAGACAATCTGGCGCAGGAGCCGCTGCCGCAGGAGCCGCTCGCTGAACTGGGCGTTGCGCCCTCCACGGCATCCAACGAAAGCGGCGTCACCGCCGACGCGGCGGGCAAAGGCCCCTGATCGGGCACGCGCTTCCGCGCATTCTGCTATGGGCCGGCCTGCTGGCGCTGGTCGAACTGCTCGTGGGCGCGGTGATGGGACCACTCGCCAATGGCCGTGCCGAGCCCGGCGCCTTTCTGGCGGCGCGATCCTGGTTGCTGCTCATCCTCGTCTTCTGGTTGCGGCCCGAGCGCTGGCCTGTCCGCTGGGCGGCGGGCGTGCTGGGGATCGTGCTCGCGATTGCGGGACAGGCGCTGTTTCTCGGGCTGCTCGGCGCGCCGCTGTCCGGCGAGGCGGTGCTGCGGCAGGCGGGACGCGCGCTGCTCGTACTGCTGGTGCTCGATCTCGTCATTCAGGTGGGGCAACTCGTCTGGCTCAAGGCGGGTGGTCTGATCGGCGGGGTGGCGGCCGTTGTGCTGGTGGCGTCGCTTGGCCCCGTCGCGCTGATCGGAAAGCCCAAGGTCGACAAGGACATGATCGCGCTGCGCCCGTCGTTGGCGCTGGTCACGGGCCTCCCGCTGGTGTGGGGCGAAGGGGACATCAACGCGACGTTGCGCGGCAGCCGCGGCCCCGCCCAATCCTATCGCTGGCTCGAGCAGAACTTCGCGATATCGGTGCTTGACCGGATCGACCAAGAAGCCCTCAAGCGCCACAGTTTGCTCCTGCTCGCCCAGCCGCGCGCGCTGCAACCCGAAGAACTGGTCGCGCTCGACGCATGGGTGCGGGGCGGGGGCAAGGCACTGGTGCTCGCTGATCCCTCGCTGCGCTGGCCGAGCCAATATTCGTCGACCGATCCGCGCGCGCCGCCCGCGGTTTCGCTGCTCGATCCGTTGCTTGATCATTGGGGGCTGCGGCTCGACCTGATCGACGTGCACCGTAACAGGCAGGTCGAGACGGTCGAAGTGGCGGCCGCCGGCAATCGCTGGAAACTTTCGGTGCTGGCGCCGGGACGTTTCGTGCTGACCGGAAAACTGTGTACATTGCAGCAGGAGGGGCTGTTCGCACGATGCGCGATCGGTAAAGGCAAGGCGCTCCTGATCGCGGATGCGGACCTGATGGCGGATCCGCTCTGGGCGGGCGAGGGCGCTGATGGCATTTCACGCGAAAGGCGCTCGGCAGACAATGCGCCGCTGCTCGGAATGCTGCTCGATGAGCTTTCGGGGATTTCGCGGGACATGAGCGGGGAATGGGTGCCATGGATCTGGACCCCTGGCACTCCGCTGGTTGCGTTGTTTGCCGGCGCAATACCCGGCTTGATTAGCCTTTCATTTGGCTTGGGCAGGGTTTTTCTTGTTCGGAGTCGCCGGGTTTGACTTGACCGCGACTCCGGGAACTTGCCCATCAACTCTGGAACATAGTATGAACTCTTGGGGTTGGGCGGGTGTACGTAGAATTTCACGCCATAATTTATCTAATAAAATCAATGCACTATAAGCTATCCCCAAAAATCCCCATAAAACCCCTTTATTCCCCGCGGCTCCCCTGATACCTAAAAGGGCGCAAAGGCGGGCGTTTCCCACTGCAAATCGCGAATCCCGAAAGATTGGCGAAGGCCGTTTTTCGGGCTGGGGAAACGTGCGCCTGAAATGGGGCGGAATACAGGGACGTGAACACGAGGCGGACATATCGCGGTTTCGGGCTGAGTGGCATCGACGGCAAGGGCCGCGTCGCCATCCCCGCAAAGCTGCGCGCCACGCTCGAGGTCAATTCCAACAACGAACGTGTCATCGCCCTCTCGCGCAGCCGGACCTCGCCTTGCCTTACCGGCTATGACCTGCCCTTTGCCGATATGCTGCCCGATGTCCTCGCCCAGGAAATGACGGAGCAGGAAGGCGGCGCCAAGCTCAGCCGCGAGAACCTCAACCGCATGGCCTTTGGCGTGGTCGAGGACGTGCCCTATGACGCGAGCGGCCGGCTCGTCATCCCGCCCTTCATGCGCAAGCTCGGCCAATTGGAAGACCTCGCCTTCTTCCACGGCTCGGGCCACATCATCGAGATCTGGAACCCGCATGTGCTGCTGAAGGCCGATGACGTGCCGCCGATGCTTGTCGAGCTCGTCCAGTTCCTGCTCGAAGAAAAGGGCATGAAATGAGCGCCGCGCCGCACATTCCTGTCCTGCTCGATGAAGTGATCGCGGGGCTCGCGATCCAGCCGGGCGAGGTGCATGTCGACGGCACCTTCGGTGCGGGCGGCTATACGCGCGCGATACTGGCGAAGGGCGCCAGGGTTTACGCTTTCGACCGCGATCCGGATGCGATCGCGGAAGGGGAGGCGCTCGTGGAGGAGGCGAAGGGACAGCTCAGCCTCGTCCCCGAGCGCTTTTCACGCATGTTTGAAGCATTGGCCGAGCGGGGGGTCGGCGCGGTCGATGGGGTCACGCTCGACATCGGGGTATCCTCGATGCAGCTCGACCGCGCCGATCGCGGTTTTTCCTTCCAGGCTGACGGTCCGCTCGACATGCGGATGGAGCAGGAGGGAGAAACCGCGGCGGACTTTGTGAATGGCGCCGACGAGGCCGCGATCGCCGACGTGCTTTATCATTTCGGCGAGGAACCGCGTTCGCGCCGCGTGGCGCGCGCGATCGTCGCAGCACGCCCGATCACGCGAACCGGCGAGCTGGCGAATGTCGTCCGCAAGGCGCTGGGCCACAAGCCGCACGACAAGAAGGATCCCGCCACGCGGACCTTCCAGGCGATCCGCATTCATCTGAACCGCGAGCTCGGCGAACTCGAGGACGGCCTTCAGGCCGCCGAGCGCGTGCTGAAGCCTGGCGGACGGCTTGCGGTCGTCACCTTTCACAGCCTCGAGGACAGGCTGGTCAAACGATTTCTGCGCGAGCGGAGCGGCGCAACGCCGCAAGGGTCGCGCCATTTGCCCGAAGCGTCGAAGGAACGGCAGATGCCGACCTTCGACCGGGTCGCGAAGCCGGCGCGTGCGGGGGAGAGTGAGGTCGCGCGTAACCCCCGCGCGCGCTCGGCAACCTTGAGAGTGGCGCACCGCACGGCGGCCGCGCCGAAGGGAGGGGCGGCATGATCGCCAACAGATTCAAATCGGTCGGGCGCGTTCTTGGCGGCGCAGTCGCCGCGATGGCGCTGTATCTGATCACCTCGCAGGTCGCCGCCGAACGCACCGAGCTTGAGCGCGTCAATCGCCAGATTCTGTCCGCCAAGAAGGACATCCGCCGGCTTCAGACCGAGCTCGCGACGCGCGCCAATCTGCGACAGCTAGAGCGCTGGAACGGCGAGGTTCTGGCGCTGACCACGCCCGATGCCGACCAGTTCCTCTCGGGCGAAGTGCAGCTTGCCTCGCTCGATCGTTCGGGCATCACGCCGGGTCCGCGCTATGCGCCGACGACGATGGTGACCGCGATGGTGTCGATCCCCGATGAGGTGCTGCCCGCGGCTGCACCTGCCAAAAGCGATGCGGCCGAGCGGCGAGAGATGGCGGCCGAAGCGGTCAAGCCCGAGAAGAAGCCCGCTTCGAACGAGCAAGCAAAGAGTACCCCGGCGAAGGCCGGGGTCCAGCGTGCAGGGACTCCCGTACCCCGGCCTTCGCCGGGGTACGCCGAACGGAAAACTTCATCTGCGCCCAAGGCCGACCCCAAAAAGGCCGAGAAGGAAAAGAAGCTGGCGAGGCTTGAAGACAAGCTGCTCGACGACCGGCTGATGGGTGAGATCGCGAAAAAGGCGCGCGCCGAGGGTGGCGGGAGACGTAGCCAATGACAACCCTCGTCGCCCGGCCGAATCGCGTTCGCGACGCCGGGCAACGGTATCAGTGGCTGGCGACTGCGCATCTGCGCCTGATGGTGCTGATGCTCGTCTTTTTGGGTGTTGGCAGCCTGATCGGGCTGCGCCTTACATGGCTCGCGGCCTTCGGCGATCCGCCGGCGACTACCTATACCGGCACAAGCTATATTCCCGTGCGCGGCGATATCGTCGATCGCAACGGCGTCACGCTCGCAAGCACGATGGATGCCTGGTCGGTGGGCGTGCATCCCGGCCGTCTGCTCGGGGATCCCGAGGATCTCGCGCCCAAACTCGCTGCGCTCATGCCCGAACGCAGCGAGGCCGAATATCTGGCGATCCTGCGCTCCGGGCGCAGCTTCACCTATCTGCGCCGGCGCGCGATGCCCGAACTGGTTGCGCAGGTGAATGCGCTGGGCGAACCCGCCATGGCATTCGCGCGCGAGCCCGAGCGGCTCTATCCGCAGACGACATTGGCCGCGCATGTGCTGGGTTATACCGATTTCGACGGTCGCGGGGTGACGGGGGTCGAGCGCGCGCTCAATGCGCGCCTGACTGACCCGGTCAAGCGCGCCGACGCGGTCGCGCTCTCGATCGACAGCCGCGTCCAGGCCGCGATGGAGAGCGAACTCTTTGCCGCGATGACCAAGCACAGCGCTATGGGAGCGACGGGGCTGGTGCTCGATGTCGACAGCGGTGAGGTTCTTGCGCTGGCGTCGCTGCCGGTGTTCAATCCCAACAAATTCGGCAAGTCACCCGCCGAGGCGCGGCGCAACAACGTGACGCAAAGCGTCTATGAACTCGGCTCGACATTCAAGCCGTTGACGATCGCGCAGGCCATGGACACCGGGATCGTGACCTCGATGGCCAAGCGCTACGACGCGACCGCGCCGCTCGCGATCGGCCGTTTCCGGATCAAGGACGATCACCCGCTCGGTCGCTGGATCACGGTGCCCGAGACGCTGGTCCACAGCTCCAACATCGTGACCGCGCGGATCGCCGACGAGATGGGGCAGGCGCGGATGGAGGATCTGTTCCGCAAACTGGGCTTCAACGAACCGCCGCATATCGACCTGAAGGAAAAGGGGCGCACCCTCTGGCCGCATAATTGGGGGCGCTCAACGACGCTCACCACTTCCTATGGTCATGGTATCGCGGTGACCCCGCTGCACCTCGCCAGCGCTTATGCCGCGCTGGTCAACGGCGGTATCTGGCGTCCCGCGACGGTGATGAAGCTTGAAAAGGGATCTGCGCCCGCCGGGCGCCGTGTGTTCACCGAAGCGACGAGCATTCGCATGCGTCAGTTGCTGAGGCTGATCGTCACCGAGGGCACCGGCCGGCGCGGCGATGCCGCGGGCTTCCGCGTGGGCGGCAAGACCGGCACCGCCGAGAAACCCGGTGCTGGTGGCTATTCGCGCAGCGTCAACGTCTCGACCTTTGCCGCGGCTTTTCCTATGGACCGCCCGCGCTACGTCGTGATCGCGATGCTCGATGCGCCGAAAGGAACGTCCGACACGTTCGGCTTCACCTCGGCGGCATGGACCGCGGCGCCCGTGGTGTCCAAGGTGATCGCGCGGACGGGGCCGATGCTCGGCGTCATCCCCGATGCGCACAAGGATGTCGATCTCGCGGACCTCGCGCCGCTTATCAAAACCGACAAGGAGGAATGATGCGGCTTGGTGCGCTTACCGGCGGGAATGAGGATTCGGTCGTCACGGGTTTCGCGATCGATCACCGCAAGGTTGCGCCTGGCACGGTCTTCGGCGCCTTTCAGGGCGCCGCCTTCAATGGCGAGGATTTCATCGAACAGGCCGTCGCCGCGGGGGCGGTAGCGGTGGTCGCGCGGCGCGCGGCGCGTGTGGATGGCGCGGTCCACATCGTCGCCGACGAGCCGCGCGCCACCTTCGCGCAGCTTGCGGCAAGGTTCTTTGCGCCGTTCCCCGAAACGGTGGTGGCGGTGACGGGTACCAACGGCAAGACTTCCACCGTCGAACTCGCTCGCCAGCTCTGGCGGATGACGGGCAACAATGCCGCCTCGATAGGAACGCTGGGCGTCACCACCGCCGACGATCAGGTCACGACGGGGCTGACCACGCCCGACGTCGTGACCTTTCTGTCCAACGTTGCGGGATTGAAGCGCGAAGGCGTTACGCATCTCGCCTTCGAGGCGTCGAGCCACGGACTTTCTCAATATCGCACCGAAGGGCTGCCCGTCGCCGCGGGCGCCTTCACCAATCTCAGCCGCGATCATCTCGACTATCACGGCGACATGGCGGCGTATTTCACTGCCAAGCTTCGCCTGTTTTCGGAGGTGATCAGCGACGGCGGGGCCGCGGTCATCTGGGCCGATGACCCTGAATCCCCAAAAGTGTTCGATCTGGCTCGAGAGCGGGGGCTCCGAGTGCTGGGTGTGGGCGAGCGTGGAGACCTTCTCCGGTTGATCTCGCGGTCCCCCACTCAGTTAGGTCAGGTCCTGACGGTTGAGGCGGCGGGCCAGTCCCACCGCCTCAATCTTCCCCTGATCGGAGCCTATCAGGCCGCCAATGCGCTGACCGCCGCTGCGCTGGTGATCGCTTGCGGTGGCGATATCGAGCAGACGCTTTCCAATCTGCAGCGCGTTCAGGGGGTGCGCGGGCGCCTCGAGCGCGCCGTCATCACCAGGGCGGGCGCGCCCGTCTATGTCGATTATGCGCACACGCCCGACGCGATCGCCGCGGCGGTCGAGGCACTGAGGCCGCATTGCAAGGGGCGACTGATCCTCGTCTTCGGCGCGGGCGGCGACCGCGATCAGGGCAAGCGTCCCGCCATGGGCAAGATCGCGGTCGAAATGGCCGACCATGTGATTGTGACCGACGACAACCCGAGGACAGAGGACCCCGCGGCTATTCGCCGCCAGGTGCTCGATGGCGCGATGGGCGCGGTCGAAATCGGAGGGCGGCGCGACGCGATCGCGGCCGCAATCGCCGAGGCCGGCCCCGACGATCTCGTGTTGCTCGCGGGCAAGGGGCACGAGCAGGGCCAGATCGTGGGCGATATGGTGCTGCCTTTCGATGACGTTCAGGTCGCGCGCGAGTGTGCGGCATGAGCAGTTCACATCTATCTCAAAATACGTTCGGGCTGAGCTTGTCGAAGCCCTGTCCTTCCTTGGCGTCGGGGAAAAAAGGAAAGGCAGTCCTTCGACAAGCTCAGGACGAACGGGGGTTGAATATCTGCGCCGCTTTCTTTGATGGTGACGCTGCATGAGCGTCCTCTGGACATCAGAGGCCATCGCGGAAGCGACGGGGGGATCCGCTTCGGCGGATTTTTCTGTTCAAGGGGTCGCGTTCGACAGCCGCGAGATCGGGCCGCGTGACCTCTTCATCGCGATGAAAGGCGAGGCGACCGACGGCCACCGTTTCATCGACCAGGCGTTCGCCAGCGGCGCGGCCGGTGCGATCGTCAGCGAGGCGATCGACTATCCCCACATTCTCGTCGCAGACACGACCGCGGCGCTGGGCGCCCTCGGGGTTGCTTCGAGAGCCAGAACGTCCGCGAAAATTGCGGGCGTGACCGGTTCGGTGGGCAAGACCGGGACGAAGGAAGCCTTGTTCGCAGCGCTCGATCGCTTCGCTCCCGGCCATGTCCATCGTTCGGTGAAGAGCTACAACAATCACACGGGCGTGCCGCTCAGCCTTGCACGCATGCCCGAGGACACGCAGTTCGGCATCTTCGAGATGGGGATGAGCGCGCCCGGCGAACTGGCCGCGCTGACGCGGCTGGTGCGCCCGCATGTCGCGGTCGTTACCGCGATAGCGCCGGCGCATCAAGCCTATTTCGACAGCATCGAACAGATCGCCGATGCCAAGGGCGAGATCTTTCAGGGCCTCGAGCCGGGGGGCACGGCGATCGTGCCCTTCGACAGTCCTTATCGCGATCGGCTGATCGCCGCCGCCGAGCCATATGCCGCAAAGATCCTGACCTTCGGGCATGGCGAGGGCGCCGATGTGCGCGCGCGCGATGTGGTGCGCGCAGCCAATGGCGGATCGCTGGTCACCGCGAACTTCCCCGACGCCGAATTGTGTTTCACCGTCGCCTTTCCCGGTGAGCATTGGGTGTCCAACGCGCTTGCGGTGCTCGCCGCGGTCGAGGCGCTGGGCGGCGATCTGGCGCAAGCGGGGCTTGCGCTCGCTGACCTCGAAGGGCTTGCCGGGCGCGGTGCGCGCCACCGTGTGCCGGTGAAGGACGGAACCGCGCTCGTCATCGACGAGAGCTACAACGCCAATCCGGCGTCAATGGCCGCCACCATTCGTCAACTCGGCAAGGAAGAGGCGGAGCGGCGCATCGTGCTGCTGGGGTCTATGCGCGAACTGGGGCGCGAGTCCGACCGCTATCACGCCGAGCTGGTCGAGCCGCTGGCCGCGGCGAACGTCGATTTTGCACTGCTCATCGGAGACGAAATGCGCCCGCTTGCAAAGGCGCTTGAAGGCCGGATCGAGTTCGTGCACAGGCCCGACGCCGCAAGCGCGCTTGAGCGACTTTCCAAAATTCTCGAACCGGGTGACGCGGTCCTCATAAAGGGGTCTAATGCAATCGGGCTTTCCCGCGTCGTCGACTCTCTGGTTTCCGGCGCGCTGGGGGGCAGGACGGACTGATGCTCTATTTAATCGCAGAACAGCTTGGCTTTCCCGGTATCCTCAACCTGATCCGCTACCTGAGCTTCCGCGCGGGTGGCGCGGTGGCGACGGCGCTGCTGATCGGGCTTATCATCGGGCCGAAGTTCATCGGCTGGCTGCGCGTGCGTCAGGGCAAGGGGCAGCCGATCCGCACCGACGGGCCGCAGACGCATCTCGCCAAGCGCGGCACGCCGACGATGGGCGGGCTGATGATCCTGACGTCGGTCACGCTCTCGCTGCTGTTGTGGATGGACCTCAGCAACATGTTCGTCTGGGCGTGCCTTTTCGTGACGCTGGGCTTCGGCGCGATCGGCTTTCTCGACGATTATGACAAGGTCCGCAAAGCCAGCCACAAAGGCGTTTCGGGCAAGGTTCGACTTGCGGGCGAGTTCGTGATCGCGGGGCTGGCGAGCTGGATGATCATCTCGCAGGTCGGCACGCATCTCTATGTGCCCTTCATCAACTATCCGCCGCTCGATCTCGGCTGGTTCTATATCGTCTTCGCGGCCTTCACGATTGTGGCGTTCGGCAATGCGGTGAATCTGACCGACGGTCTCGACGGGCTCGCGACCTTTCCGGTGATCATCGCGAGCCTCGCGTTCATGCTGATCGTCTATCTGGTCGGCAACGTGAAGTACGCCGAATATCTGGGCATCCCGCACATTCCGGGTGCGGGTGACCTCACCATATTGTGCGGCGCCATGATCGGCGCAGGCCTCGCCTTCCTGTGGTTCAATGCGCCGCCCGCCGCGGTGTTCATGGGCGACACCGGCAGCCTTGCGCTGGGCGGGGCGCTGGGGACGATCGCGGTCGCCTCGCAGCACGAGATCGTGCTCGGCATCATCGGCGGGCTGTTCGTCGTGGAAGCCATGTCGGTGATCATCCAGGTCTTCTTCTACAAGCGGACGGGCAAGCGCGTGTTCAAGATGGCGCCGATCCACCACCATTTCGAGCAGATGGGATGGTCCGAGCCGACCGTCGTCATCCGCTTCTGGATCATCAGCATCGTGCTGGCATTGGCCGGCCTGTCGACGCTGAAGCTGCGGTGATCGTCTCCCCAGCCTTTGCGGGCAAACGATTTGCGGTGCTTGGGCTCGCGCGCTCGGGCCTCGCGACCGTTGGCGCGCTTGTTGCGAGCGGCGCGGAGGTTGTTGCTTGGGACGACAAGCCGGAGGCGCGCGCGGCAGTCGCTGCAATGTACCCCGGCGAAGGCCGGGGTCCAGATTCGGAGCAAGCGCTGGACCCCGGCCTTCGCCCGGGTACTCTGAGCGTTGCCGATCCGCTGACGATCGATCTCGACGGTTTCCACGGCGTCGTCGTCTCGCCGGGCGTGCCGCTCAACCGCCACCCGATCGCGCAAAAGGCGCGCGAGGCGGGTGTACCGGTGATCGGTGACATTGAACTGTTCGCGCAGGCGCGGGCGAGCCTGCCGCCGCACAAGGTGGTCGGGATCACGGGCACCAACGGCAAGTCGACGACGACCGCGCTGATCCACCATATCGTCGAGACCGCTGGCATTCCGACGAGGATGGGCGGCAATATCGGGCTGCCGATCCTTGGCCAGGAGCCGCTGTCCGCGGGTGGGGTCTATGTGCTCGAGCTGTCGAGCTACCAGATCGACCTGACCTTCAGCCTCGACTGCGATGTGGCGGTGCTGCTCAACATCACGCCTGACCATCTCGATCGCTATGACGGATTCGAGGCGTATGTCGCGTCGAAGGCGCGGTTGTTTGAGATGCAGTCGGAGGACAAGATTGCGATCGTGGCCGTCGAAGACGAACCAACGCGCACAATTGCCGCTGATCTCAAAAATTCCGTTCAGGCTGAGCCTGTCGAAGCCCTTATTTCTTCTTTCCGCACGGCAGAAGGAAGCGAAGGCCTTCGACAAGCTCAGGCCGAGCGGGTTGAGCGACTGGTTGAAGTGTCGTCAACAGATGTGCGGGGGCAGGATCGCTGGCCCTCGCTGCAGGGGCCGCACAACGCGCAGAATACTGCCGCAGCAATCGCCACAGCGCGCGCGCTGGGCATCGACGATGCGGGGATCTTCCGCGCGCTCGAAACCTATCCCGGCCTGCCGCACCGTATGGAGCGCGTCGCCGAGAAGCATGGCGTGCTCTACGTCAATGACAGCAAGGCGACCAATCCGACCTCGACCGCGCCCGCGCTCGCGGCTTACCCCGCGATCCACTGGATCGTCGGCGGGCGCGCCAAGACCGACGAGCTTGACGCGTGCACCGCCTTTTTCGGGCATGTTCGCGCGGCCTATACGATCGGCGAGGCGGGCGAGATGTATGCGCGGCTGCTGGCGCCGCACATGGCCGTCAGCCAATGCCGTGACCTGAAGACCGCGGTCGCGCGCGCAGCGGACGTGGCGCGCGCAGGGGAGACGGTGCTGCTGTCGCCTGCCTGTGCGTCCTTCGACCAGTTCAGCGATTATGAGGCGCGGGGCGAGGCCTTTCGCGTCGCGGTGGAGGCGCTTTCCTGATGGCTTCGATTCCCGGCAATGTGCAGGTTCCGCGCCCCAAGGCGAAAAAGCCGAAAAAGGCCAAGGTGCTTTCGCGCTTCGGCCGCGACAACCATTCGCCGATGAGCATCTGGTTCTGGGAAATCGACCGGGTGCTGCTGCTGTGCGTGACGCTGCTGATCTCGATCGGGCTGATCGCGGTCGCCGCCGCCTCGCCGGCGGCTGCCGAGCGCTATTCAGACGGCGCGACGCGTTTCGATGCGCTGCACTATTTCTGGCGCCAGCTCGCCTGGGTTGTGCTGAGCGTTCCGGTGATGCTGATCGTGTCCGCCATGCCCAAGGAAATGGCGCGGCGGCTCGCGCTGATCGGCGCGGCCATTTTCGCGGTCTGCCTTGCGGTGGTGCCCGTGATTGGCGCGGAGGTGAACGGCGCCCGGCGCTGGATCGGGATGGGGATCGCCCAGTTCCAGCCTTCAGAATTCCTCAAGCCGTGTTTCGTCGTCGGCATGGCATGGCTGTTGTCGCTCCGCGTGCACGACAAGACCTTGCCCGTCGTGCCGATCTCGGCGTTGGGGACCGCGCTTGTGGCGCTGTTCCTGATGCGTCAGCCCGATTTCGGACAGACCGTAATTTTCTGCGCAATCTGGCTCACGCTGCTTCTGCTTTCGGGGTTGAGCGTGCGCATCCTCGCCTGGCTGGGCGCGGCGGGCGTCGCTGCGGTGATCAGCGCCTATCTGTTCTATGATGTCGCGACGCGCCGCATCAACGACTTCCTCTTCCAGACGGGCGACACCTACCAGACCGATATGTCCCACGCGACACTGACGGCGGGCGGGCTGCTCGGCACCGGGCCCGGCGGCGGGAGCATGAAGTTCCGCCTTCCCGAGGCGCATACCGACTATATCTTCTCGGTGATCGGAGAGGAATTCGGGCTGATCGCGTGCTTCGCGATCGCCGCGCTTTATGTGCTGATCGTCGTCCGCGTGTTCGTGAAGCTTCTCGACGAGGACGATCTGTTCCTGTTGCTCGCCTCGGCGGGCCTTGCCACGCAATTCGGATTGCAGGCAATGATCAACATGGCGGTCAACACGCAGCTTGCGCCATCCAAGGGCATGACGCTGCCCTTCATCAGCTATGGCGGATCGTCGATGCTCGCATTGTCGTTCGGCTTCGGGCTGCTGCTCGCCTTTACGCGTCGAAACCCCTATCTCCTTCGCTCGCCTTATGTTGTAAAATGGAGCGGTCGATGAGGATCGTGCGTCATTTCGTTCTCGCCGCCGGGGGTACGGGCGGTCATATGATCCCAGCCCATGCGCTGGCGGGGGAATTGATGTCGCGCGGCCATCATGTCGCGCTGATCACCGATGAGCGCGGCGCGCGCATTCCGGGCCTGTTCGACGGCGCACAGACGCATGTTCTGCCAGCAGGCAGGCTCGCGGGTGGGCCCATGGGCTGGTTCAAGGCGGGGCGATCGATCCTCGCCGGACGCGCGATGGCCGCGCGGCTGTATGAGACTTTCGAGCCGAGCGCAGTGATCGGCTTTGGCGGCTATCCCGCGCTGCCCGCGCTGCTGGCTGCGACCAGCGCGAAAATTCCGACGGCGGTGCATGAGCAGAATGCGGTGCTCGGCCGCGTCAATCGTTTCCTCGCGGGCAGGGTCGACGCGATCGTCACCGCCTATCCCGACATCCAGCGGTTGAAGGATGGCTGGCGTCACAAGACGCACCTGCTCGGCAATCCGGTGCGTGACGAGGTGCTGGCGCTGCGCGACCAGCCATTCCCCGCGCTCAGCGAAGACGGTATCTTTCGGCTACTTGTCACGGGCGGGAGTCAGGGCGCGACCATCCTATCCGATGTTGTCCCCGAGGCGCTGGGACTGCTTCCGCTGAATTTCCGCCGCCGGCTGCAGGTGACGCAGCAATGCCGCGTAGAGGATATCGACCGCGTGCGCGCAACCTATGCCGATCTGGGCATCCCCGCCGACCTCGCCACCTATCTGCCCGACCTGCCCGAGCGGCTGGGCTGGGCGCATCTGGTGATCGCGCGCGCGGGCGCCTCGACGATCGCCGAACTGACCGCCGCGGGCCGTCCCGCGATCCTCGTGCCGCTGCCTTCGGCGACCGATAACCACCAGACCTATAACGTACGCGAGATGGTCGATGCGGGAGGCGCGCGCGCCATCCAGCAATCCGCCTTCACGCCCGTGGAGCTTGCCAAACAGATGCAGAAACTCGCGCTCGAACCCGGCGCGCTTGCCAATGCCGCGAAGCGCGCCTGGAATTGCGGACGCCCCAATGCCGCGCGCGATCTTGCCGACCTTGTCGAGAATCTCGGGCCGCAGCCCGTGGGCGGCGAGCCGATCCGCATGCGTCCGGCGCAAGCGCCTGTTATGGGCAGGCAGGGGGCCGTCGCATGAGGGGCGTGCCCACCGATATCGGGACGGTCCACTTCATCGGCATTGGCGGCATCGGCATGTCGGGCATTGCGCGCGTGATGAACAATCTCGGCTATAAGGTTCAGGGCTCCGACGCATCCGAGGGTGCAGTCGTGCAGGCGCTGCGCGAGCGCGGCATCAAGGTGACGATCGGGCACGCGCCCGAGAATCTTGGCGATGCGCGCGTCGTCGTGACCTCGACCGCGATCCAGCGCGGCAATCCCGAGGTCGAGGCTGCGCTCGAGCGTCGCATCCCCGTGGTACGCCGCGCCGAGATGCTGGCCGAGCTGATGCGGCTTAAATCGACGGTCGCCATCGCGGGCACGCACGGCAAGACCACGACGACCTCGATGGTCGCTTGCCTGCTCGATGCGGGCGGCTTTGATCCGACGGTGATCAATGGCGGGATCATCAACGCCTATGGGTCCAACGCGCGGCTTGGCGCTGGCGACTGGATGGTCGTCGAGGCCGACGAGAGCGATGGCAGCTTCCTGCGCCTCGACGGCACGATCGCGGTCGTCACGAACATCGATCCCGAGCATCTCGACCATTATGGCAGCTTCGATGCGGTCAAGGAGGCCTTTGTCGAGTTCGTCGAGAATGTGCCGTTCTATGGCGCGGCATTGCTCTGCCTCGACCATCCCGAGGTGCAGGCGATCCTGCCCAAGATCCGCGACCGGCGGATCGTGACCTATGGCTTTTCAGCTCAGGCCGACGTGCGCGCCGAGAATGTGACGCCGGTGCCCGGCGGCAATCGTTTCGATGTCGTGGTCCGTGATTTCGACGGCAACCTGCGCCGGATCGAGAATGTCGAGTTGCCCATGCCGGGACGGCACAATGTCCAGAACGCGCTCGCTGCGATCGGCGTCGCGCTTGAAATGGGGATCGAGGACGCGAAGATCGCGGAGGGGTTCCACAAGTTCGGAGGCGTCAAGCGACGCTTCACGCGCGTGGGCGAAGTCGACGGCGTCACCATCATCGACGATTACGGGCACCATCCTGTCGAGATCCGGGCGGCGCTGTCTGCGGCGCGCGAAGGCGTAGCGGGTCGCGTGATCGCGGTGGTGCAGCCGCATCGCTTTACGCGCCTGCGCGACCTGATGGATGATTTCCAGCAGGCCTTCAACGATGCCGACATCGTCTATGTCAGCCCCGTCTATCCCGCGGGCGAGCAGCCGATCGAGGGTATCGACGCGGCGGCGCTGGTCGAGGGGTTGAAGGTGCGCGGCCACCGTGCGGCGAGCGAGATTGCGGGTGCCGACGCGCTGGCGCAGACGCTCGCCGAGGTGTCACGCGATGGCGATATGGTGGTCTGCCTCGGCGCGGGCGACATCACCAAATGGGCCGCCGGGCTAGCCGATGCGATCCGCGATGTGCGGCAGGAGGTGGCGGCGTGAATGATCCCTTCGCAATCTGGTTCGATCTGTCTCGTCAGACCATCGACGCGCAGCAGGCGCAGGTGAAGGCTGCGCAACAGGCGCTTGGCGCGTTCGACAAGGCAGTCGACGCGCAGCAGGCCACCGCGAAGGCGGCGAAGGCCAATCTCGAATTGTGGAAGAGCTGGATGAACCTGTGGGGGATAAGGTGAGCGCCCACATGATCGCACTATGTACCCCGGCGAAGGCCGGGGTCCAGGAGTCGCACGCAACGCGTTCCGGCCACTTCTGGACCCCGGCCTTCGCTGGGGTACGTGGCGGGGGTGCTGCATGAGCGCAACCATGGCGGCTGCATCGAGCATACTGCCACCGCTCGGCGGCACGATTGCTCCCGGAGGGAGCCTCGCTGATTTCATCTGGTTTCGCACTGGCGGGCCCGCCGAATGGCTGGTGCGTCCGAAGGACGTGGAGGATCTGAGCCGCTTTCTTGCCGCGCTTGACGCTTCGCTACCGGTACTGCCCGTGGGCGTGGGATCGAACCTGATCGTGCGCGACGGCGGCGTGCCCGGCGTGGTTGTGCGGTTGCCCAAGAGCTTCGCCAAGGTCACGATCGAACCGGGAAACCGGGTGCGCGCGGGTGGCGCGGCGATGGGGATCACCGTTGCGAGCGGCGCGCGCGATGCGGGGATTGCCGGACTTGAATTCCTGCGTGGTATTCCCGGCACTGTCGGCGGCGCGGTCCGTATGAACGCGGGCGCCTATGGCCGCGAAGCGTCGGATATACTCGTCGAAACCACGCTGGTGCTCCGCGACGGTACGGTCGAGGTGCGGCCGCTCGAAGCGCTGGGATATACCTATCGCCATTCCGAACTGCCCGAGGGGGCGATTGTTGTCGAGGCGCTGTTCGAGGGCGTCCCCGGTGATCCCAGCGAGATTGGCGTGGAGATGGACCGCATCGCCGCCGAACGCGAGGCATCGCAGCCGCTGCGCTCACGCACGGGCGGATCGACCTTCAAGAACCCGCCCGGCGACAAGGCCTGGCGGCTGGTCGACGAGGCCGGATGTCGCGGCTTGCAGATTGGTGATGCGCAAGTATCGGAGAAGCACTGTAATTTTCTGCTCAATCTCGGTAGCGCTTCATCGGCGGAAATCGAGGAACTGGGCGAGGAAGTGCGGCGGCGGGTGAAGGCGAAGTCGGGCATCACGCTCGAATGGGAAATCCAGCGGATTGGAGTTAAGGCGTGAGCGACCGGTTGCACATTGCGGTTTTGATGGGCGGCTGGTCTTCCGAGCGCGAGGTTTCGCTGACGAGCGGCAATGGGGTTGCCGAGGCGCTTGAAAGCCTGGGGCATCAGGTCACGCGGATCGACATGGATCGTAACGTCGCGCAGGTGCTTGCCGGGGTTCGTCCGGACGTCGTTTTCAACGCGCTCCACGGCACGCCCGGCGAGGACGGCACGGTACAGGGGATGCTCGATCTGATGCAGATCCCCTATACGCATTCGGGGCTCGTCACCTCGGTGATCGCGATCGACAAGGAACTGACCAAGCAGGCACTGGTGCCGCACGGCATCCGCATGCCCCAAGGCACGATCGTCGAGAGCGAACGCCTCTACGAAGCAGATCCTCTGCCAAGGCCCTATGTGCTGAAGCCGGTCAACGAGGGGTCGTCGGTTGGCGTCGCGATCGTCATGGAGGACGGCAATTACGGTAAGCCGATCGGCCGTGATTCCGAGGGGCCGTGGAAGCATTTCGACCGACTGCTCGCCGAGCCCTTCATTCGCGGGCGCGAGCTTACCGTGGCGGTGATGGGCGACCGCGCGCTCGCCGTGACCGAATTGAAGCCCAAGACCGGCTTTTACGATTACGACGCCAAATATACCGATGGCCTGACCACACATATGTGTCCCGCCGAGATCCCCGAGGATATTGCGGCCGCGGCGATGGATATGGCGCTGCAGGCGCATCGGCTGCTCGGTTGCAAGGGCACGTCGCGGTCGGATTTCCGCTGGGATGACGAGCGCGGAATAGACGGTCTCTACCTGCTCGAGGTCAACACGCAGCCCGGCATGACGCCGCTCAGCCTGGTGCCCGAGCAGGCGAAATATTGCGGCATTTCCTATGCCGAACTGTGCGACCGGATCGTGAGGGATGCCTTATGAGTACGGCTACCATCCGCCGCGGCCAGCCCGCGCGCGCGCGGCCCAAGGTGGGTGCCGGGCGACGCAAGGTTGCGCCCAAGAAGAAGGGGATGCTCGAGCGGCTGGCCGAACATCTGCCCGTCGGCGTCGAGACGATCCAGCGCTGGATCGGCTATGGCGTGGTTGTGACGGGCATTGGGCTGGCGGGCACCGCTGCGACCTTCATGGGGCTGCCCCAGATGGGGGGCGTTGCGCTGGCCGAGATGGTCGGCCGCGCGGGCTTCGAGGTGAAGCGCGTCGAGGTGATGGGGATCGACCGGATGGACCGGCTGACCGTCTACGCCGTCGCGCTCGACCAGCATTCGATGGCGATGCCGCTCGTCGATCTCGACAAGGTGCGCAGCGACCTGCTGCGCTATGGCTGGATCAAGGACGCGCGCGTTTCACGCCGCCTTCCCGACACGCTGGTAGTCGACATCGTCGAGCGCAAGCCTGCGGCGATCTGGCAGAATGCGCGCGCGCTCAGCCTGATCGACCGCGACGGCGTCGTGCTGGAGCCCGTCAAGATCGAGGCGATGCCCGACCTGCCCTTGCTGATCGGGGCGGATGCAAACAGGCAGGCGCAGGCGCTGGCCGCGCTGATGGAGGCGGCGCCGTCGCTCAAGCCGATGATGGCGGGCGCGAGCTGGGTGGGCAATCGCCGCTGGGATCTGCGCTTCCAGTCCGGAGAGACGCTGGCGCTGCCCGAGGGCGAAAAGGAGGCAGCCGACGCGCTGGTGAAATTTGCGCGGATGGACGGCACCGAACGTTTGCTCGGACGCGGCTTTGTGCGCTTCGACATGCGGCTGCCCGATCGTTTCGTGGTGCGCGTGCCGCCGCAGGGTGCGGCGAAGAAGGTGGCGGCTGGCGGGACGCCTGTGGTCGAGGCGGCCAAGGATAACGGGGATGCCGCGGGGAACAAGGGGAAGGAAGACGGGGATGGCACAAGCACGGGGTGACGGACTGATCACTGCGCTCGATATCGGTTCGTGGAAGGTTTCCGCGCTGATCGCCGAGCGCAGCGAGGGCGGCGAGCTCAACGTGCTCGCCACTGGCCAGCGCGAGAGCCAGGGCGTCAAGCGCGGCTATATCGCCGACATGCCGTCGACCGAAAAGGCGGTGCGCGAGGCGGTCGAGCAGGCCGAACGGATCGCGGGCACCAACATCGAGGATGTCTGGGTCAGCTTTTCGGCGGGCGGACTGGTGAGCGACATCGCGTCGGTCGAGGTCGAGCTGGGCGGCCACCGGATCGAGCAGGAGGACATCAACGAACTGCTCGCCGCAGGGCGCAGCTCGATCGATCCCGATGGCCGGATGGTGCTGCACGCGCAGCCGACGCTCTACACGCTCGACGGCCTGCGCGGCGTGAAGAAGCCGCTGGGCCTTCATGCCGACCGGCTCGGCGTCGACATCCATGTCGTCGCCGCCGACGGCTCGCCTGTCCGCAACCTCGATCTGTGCGTGCGGAGCGCGCATCTGGAAGTGAAGTCGATCGTCGCCTCGCCCGTTGCCACTGGCATGGCGTGCCTCAGCGATGAAGAGCGCGAGCTGGGCGTCGCGCTGGTCGAGCTGGGCGCGGGCGTGACCAACGTCTCATTGTTCGCGGGCGGGATGCTTGTCGGACTGACCTCGATTCCCTTCGGCGCCGCCGATATCACCGACGACATCGCCTCGGCCTTCGGCACGCGGCGCAATCATGCCGAGCGGATGAAGTGCTTCTACGGCTCGGCGACCGCGACGCCGCGTGACAATCACGACATGATCGAGGTCGCGCCGATCTCGGCCGATGACGACAGCAGCGAGAGCGCGCGGATCACGCGCGCGCAACTGATCGCGGTCATCCGCCAGCGCCTTGAACATCTGGTCGGCGAGATCGGCAAGGCTCTGAACGAGCTTGGTTTCACCGGGCCTGTCGGCCGGCAGGTGGTGCTGACGGGTGGCGGTGCGGAACTCAAAGGCATCGCCGATTACGCGCAGGGCGCGCTCGGTCGCGCTGTCCGGGTCGGTCGTCCGCGCGGGCTCAACGGCCTGCCCGACGCGCACAGCGGTCCGGGTTTCTGCACGCTTGCCGGGCTCGTCCAATATGCCGCGAGCAACCCGGCCGATCTTCGGACCATCGTGCCTGCCCACCAGATGGTCCATCGTGTCCAGGGTTCGGGGTTGATCGAGCGGCTGATGGCGGCATTTAAGGCGGGATATTGATGGTTACTGGCCGTAAAAAAGTCAGAAGTTAAGAATTTTTGCTTGCGCGTTAACTTTTTAGGTGATTCGGTGATTCCAGTAGTGCACAAGTGTTCAGGGGCAACTGCTTCGCCCATGACGAAGCTTGGGGAGACAGTAAAATGAGCATCGAATTCATGCCGCCCGAAGTCGACGAACTTCGGCCGCGGATCAGTGTCATCGGCGTCGGCGGAGCGGGCGGCAACGCGATCGCGAACATGATGGCGAGCCAGGTCCAGGGGGTCGACTTCCTCGTGGCAAACACCGACGCGCAGGCGCTCAACGCCTCGCCCGCGGAACGTCGCATTCAACTCGGCCTCAAGATCACTCAAGGGTTGGGTGCGGGTTCGCGGCCCGAGATCGGTCGTGCAGCCGCTGAAGAAGCCGCCGAGCAGATCGAGCGCGCGCTTGACGGCGCGCACATGTGCTTCGTCGCGGCCGGCATGGGCGGCGGCACGGGTACGGGCGCTGCGCCTGTGATCGCGAAGGCGGCCAGGGATCGGGGGATCCTGACCGTCGGCGTCGTCACCAAGCCGTTCAGCTTCGAAGGCAACCGCCGGATGAAGTCCGCCGACGCGGGCATCGCCGAGCTGCAGAAGCATGTCGACACGCTTATCGTCATTCCCAACCAGAACCTCTTCCTGATCGCCAATGCGAACACGACCTTCAAGGAAGCGTTCCAGATGGCCGATGAGGTGCTCCAGCAGGGCGTCCGCGGCATCACCGACCTGATGGTCATGCCCGGCCTGATCAACCTCGACTTCGCCGACGTCCGTTCGGTGATGGGCGAGATGGGCAAAGCGATGATGGGCACGGGCGAAGCCGAAGGCGACGGCCGTGCGATCGAAGCTGCGGAGAAGGCGATCGCCAACCCGCTGCTCGACGGCGTGAGCATGAAGGGCGCCAAGGGCGTCATCATCTCGATCACCGGCGGCGAGGACATGCGCCTGATGGAGGTCGACGAGGCCGCCAACCATATTCGTGAGCTGGTCGATCCCGACGCCAACATCATCTGGGGCTCGGCGTTCAACAACGATCTCGAGGGCAAGATCCGCGTCTCGGTTGTGGCGACGGGCATCGAAGCCGAAGCGTCGGCTCAGCCCGAGCCCGCCCGCGTCTTCGCCTTCCCGACCGCGCGCCAGCCGGCGGCAGAGAAGGTCGAGGAAGTGAAGCCCGTGATCGAGGAAGCGCACGCGCCTGTGCTCGAAGCGCCCGAACCTGTCGAGGTCGAGGCCGAGGCTGTAAGCTTCGAGGATGATGCGGTTGTGGCTGAGGCCGACGAGCTGGTGCTCGACGCAGGTCGCATCGTTGACGAGCCGGTGGCGGAGGAGCCGCTCGATCTCAAGATCGAGGCGCCCGAGGAGCAGGCGAAACCCGAATGGCTGGGCGCCAGCGACGACGAGCAGCGCGCACCGCGCGTCTCGACGGGCGGTGGCACGCTGTTCGAGCGGATGTCGAACATCGCGCGCGGCGCGGCACGCCGGGACGAAGAGGACGCGAGCGGCAAGTCCGATCCGCTCGATATCCCGCGATTTCTGAACCGTCAGAACAACCAGTAACAGCATCTGGAAAATTGCGACGGTGCCGCCGGCTCATCTCCGGTTGGCACCGTTTCGCCGTTGTGGCGGCTTGCCATTCACGCGCGCTTCATCGATCAAGCAGTGCATCGACCTGTCATGACAATTGCCGTATCCCTCCCACGATGGCGCCTGCTCGCGGCGACCGCGCTGCTTTGGACATTGCCGCTCCCCGCCCTCGCGCAGGTAGGCGGGCCCGACGACCGAAATGCTGCCGGACGCGCGCTCAACGAGGCGCTCAACACGCTGGCTGCGGACACCCACAATGTGCGCGCGCTGATCGGTGCAGGCGATGCCGCGCTGACGCTCGACGATCCCAATGGCGCGATCGGCTTTTACGGGCGCGCCGATGAGATCGACCCGCGCAACGGCCGGGTGAAGGCCGGGCTCGCGCGGGCGCTGCTGATGCTCGAAAGGCCGCGCGAGGCGCTCAAGCTGTTCGATCAGGCGACCAGCATGGGCGTGTCCGAGATCGAGGTCGCGCGCGACCGCGGGCTCGCCTACGACCTGCGCGGCGACCAGAAGCACGCGCAGCGCGACTATGCGCTGGCGATGCGACGCGGCGACGATCCCGAAGTGACGCGCCGCATGGCATTGTCGCTGGGGATTTCGGGCGATCGCGAAGCCGCGATCAAGACGCTCAATCCGCTGCTCTACAAGCAGGACAAGGCGGCGTGGCGCGCACGCGCGTTTATCCTGGCGATGAACGGCGATGTCGATGGCGCCAACGGCATTGCGCGGCAGGTCATGCCCGGCAATCTCGCGCGTCCGATGGGCTATTTCTTCGCACGGCTGGGCGGGCTGTCGCCCGCACAAAAGGCGGCGGCGGTGCACTATGGCCAGATGCCCTCCGATGGCAGGTCCGATGGCTTGACCTATGCTCAGGCGGACGTGGCGGAACGGCAAGCCGGAACAGTCGATGGCGCTTTGATCCCCGCGGGCGCACCGCTCGGACCGGTTGTCTCCGACGCCGCGGTGAAGCCTTCGGCCAGGCCGTCCAAGGAGCCGCGCAGGCGCCCGGGCCGGAATGAGCCGCAGCAGCTCGCCTCGATTGCCGCGGCACAGACGTCGCCCGTCGTTTCGACCAACACCGCGCCACAACCGGCGCGCGTCGCGGCGGCGCTGCCCAGCCCGACCGCAACCACGATCGTGCCCCCGGTTCGCGCGCAGCAGAAACGTATCGGGGAGCGGCTCGACACACGCATAGGTCCACCGCCACCAAGGACGGAGCAGTCGCTGGCTTCCGCCAGTGCAAAGCCTGTGCTGGTGACGGGGATGACCGCACTGCCGCCGCCTTCTGGCGCCCCCCTGGTTACAAGTTCGGAAACGGTTGTGCCGGCGTATGCCGCCGCGGCCGTAACGGCGCCGACGCCTGTGGGTCCCGACTCGCGCCTTGGCAGCCAGCCATCGCCCGCGGTTCAAGCTCCACGGCCAACTGGTCCGACGCTGGCGGATATCATCGGCAAGCTGGAACTCGAAGAAGCGGTGATCGTGCCTCCGCCCGTGCCGGCGCCGCGCAGGGCAGTGGCCGTCGAAGCGCCGCCCGCGCCCGGCGCCAAGGCTGTAGACCCGAAAAAACCCGAAACGAAGAAGCCAGAATCCAAAAAGCCAGATCCGAAAAAGGCGGCGAAGCCCGACCCCAAAAAGACCGAGCCCTCGCGCATCTGGGCACAGATCGCGACGGGCAGCGACAAGGCGGCACTTGGGCGCGATTATCAGAAGATGGTGAAGAAGGCACCTGCCGCATTCAAGGGCAAGTCCGCCTGGACCGCATCCTATCGCGCGTCGCGTCGTCTGCTTGTCGGCCCCTTCGACAGTCAGAAACAGGCGCAGGATTTCCTCGGCAAGGCCAAGGTGACGGGTTTTGCCTGGACCAGCGCCGCCGGTGAAGCGGTCGAGAAGCTTCCGCTAAAATGACGCTGGCGCGCTATGCCAGCCATGCCGACCAAAGCCGCGGGCGGCTTCATGCCGAAGACGGCGGCGCCGCGCGGGGGCCTCGCGATGCCTTCCAGCGCGATCGCGACCGGATCATCCATTCGATCGCCTTTCGTCGGCTGCGCCATAAGACGCAGGTCTTCATGGCCCCCGATGGCGACCATTTCCGGGTACGGCTCACGCACAGCCTTGAAGTCGCGCAGATCGGGCGGACGATCGCGCGTGCTCTCGGGCTCAACGAGGATCTGACCGAAGCACTCTGCCTGGCGCACGACATCGGCCACCCGCCCTTTGGCCATGCGGGCGAAGACGCGCTGGAGGCCGCGATGCTCAAGGCGGGCGGGTTCGATCACAATGCGCAGACGCTGCGCACATTGATGAAGCTCGAGACGCCATATCCGCGCTGGGACGGGCTCAACCTGTCATGGGAAATGCTTGAGGGGCTTGCCAAGCATAACGGGCCGATCTTCGCGCCGGGCTGGGCGCTCGCGGAGGCCGATGCCCAGTTCCCGCTGGAGCTGCAGGGCTGGTCGTCGCTGGAAGCGCAGGTGGCGGCGCTTGCGGACGATATCGCCTATGACAATCACGACATCGACGACGGGGTGCGTGCAGGGCTGCTGACGCTCGATCAGTTGATGGAGGTGCCACTGGTCGCACAGGGCTGGACCGAGGTCACCGCACGCTGCGAGGGGACGAGCGCGGCACGGCTGCGCTCCGAACTCATCCGCTCGCAGATCGGACTGATGGTCAACGATCTGCTCGCCGAGACGCGGCAACGTATCACCGGCGCGCGCATCGAAAGCGTCGATGATGTCCGCGCGGCGGGCCGCGCGCTAGTGGGTTTTTCGGACGCGATGCGCGACGCCGAGCGTGGGCTGAAGCGCTTCATGTACGCCAATCTCTATCATCACCCCAGCCAGCTCGCCGCCGCCGAATTCGCGCGGCGGATCGTGGCGGGCGTGTTTGCCGCCTATGCTGCCGATCCCGCGTTGTTGCCCGAGGGCTGGCGCGCGGCGCTGCCCGCAGACGAGCCCGGTCGCAGCCGCCATATCGCCGATTTCATCGCGGGGATGACCGACCGCTATGCGATTGCGCGCTATCGCGAACTGGTGGGACCGATCGATCTGCCCGAAGGCTTCTGAGATCCGCGGTATCCGCGGCGCTTGAAGAGGAGAGAGCGACATGAACTGGCTTTCGATCGCACAGCTTGTGGCGGCGCTCGGATGCGCGCTGATCGCGGGCACCTTCTTTGCCTTTTCGACCTTCGTGATGCAGTCGCTGGCCAGCCGTCCGCCTGTCGAGGGCATGGCGGCGATGCAGGCGATCAACCAGATCATCCTGCGCTCGGCCTTTCTGTCGGTCTTTCTCGGGACCGCGCTGCTCTGCGCGGCACTGGCGGTGTACGCGCTGATTGCGCGCGACGCGCACGCAACGCGTATCGTGGCGGCGTCGTTCTTCTACGTCGTAGGGACGTTAGGGGTGACGATGTGGGCCAATGTCCCGCGCAACAATGCACTGGACCGCGCGGACCCTGTCGCACGAGAAAGCGTCGGCCTGTGGCAGCGTTATGTGCGCGAATGGACCTTGTGGAACCACGTCCGAACCATCGCGGCCACCATCAGCACCGCGCTTTTCATCGGGTGGCCTTGAAGCGGGCCCGCCCGCATCGTTGCGGACGAGCCCCTTTTATTTTGATCAGGCGCGGCGCGATCAGCGAACGGCGAGCTGTTCGCCTGAATCGAAACGCTCGACCTCGCTCAGCTTGAACGAGACGGGCCTGCCGTCGGAAATGCCACTTACGCGATCGCCGTTCACGACGAGGCGGAAAGGCGAATTGCCGGGAAAGCGGTGGCCGGTGATGATCTTGCGTCCCGCGCTTTCCCTGGTCTTGTAGACATAGCTATAGCCGTCATGCTCGAAGCGCGTTGTGGCGGGCTCGCCGGCAATGGCAGGTACACCGGTCAGAACGGCGGCGGTTGCGGAAATGGTAAGCAGCATTCGCATGGTGGTTCTCCCTTGCTGAATGCCGTTCAGGTCCCCCGAGGCTTTGCCTTCTCCTGAAAAGATGTTGCACTGCAATAAAATAGACAAACGCAAAGCGCGTTGCGGTGATTGCAGGAATGTAAATCGTGATCTCGGGGCGGACGCCGCTCTGCCCGCTTCAAATCGCGGTTCCGTTAAGCTACAGCGCCGCGTTCCCGCTTGTCATCGGAAAGCTAACGTGACCCTTTACGCCCGTTTCGCCGCGCATATCGACGCGGTGCTCAACAGTCTTGTTGCCGCCGGAGAGCTGCCCGGGGATCTCGATCGCAGGAATGTGACGGTCGAGCCGCCACGCGACGCCTCACATGGGGATCTGGCGACCAACGCGGCGATGGTGCTGGCCAAGCCCGCGGCAACCAATCCGCGCGCACTGGCCGAGAAGATCGCGGCGGGCCTGGAGGCGATCGACGAGGTCGCCTCGGTCGAGGTCGCGGGACCGGGCTTCATCAACATGCGCCTGACCGACGACACCTGGCGTCGCGAGCTGTCGGCAATTGATGACGATGGCGCGAATTACGGCCGCTCGACGACCGGTACGGGCCACATCGTCAATGTCGAATATGTTTCGGCAAATCCTACCGGCCCGATGCATATGGGGCATTGCCGCGGCGCGGTGGTGGGCGATGCGCTCGCCTCGCTGCTTGAATATGCCGGGAACAAGGTGATCCGCGAATATTATGTCAACGACGCGGGCGGGCAGGTCGATGTGCTCGCGCGCTCGACGCATCTTCGCTACCGCGAAGCACTGGGCGAGGATATCGGCGCGATCCCCGAAGGGCTCTATCCGGGCGACTATCTGGTACCGGTGGGACAGGCGCTCGCGACCGAATTCGGCGACACATATGTCGGCGCACCCGAGAGCGACTGGCTCAAGCTGTTCCGGACGCGCGCCGTCGCCGCGATGCTCGAGATGATCAGGGCCGATCTCGCGCTGCTCGGCATCCATCACGATCTGTTCTCGTCCGAGGCCGAGCTTCAGGCCGCGGGCAAGCCCGAGGCCGCCGAAAAGTGGTTGCGCGAAAAGGGCTTCGTCTATGACGGCGTGCTCGATGCGCCCAAGGGGGAGACTCCCGAGGATTGGGAGCCCGTTGAGCTGCCGCTGTTCCGCGCGACGCAGTTCGGCGACGATCAGGACCGCCCGATCAAGAAATCCGACGGAAGCTGGACCTATTTCGGCGCCGACCTCGCCTATCATTTCCAGAAGGCGCAGTCGGCCGACCAGCTCATCGACATATGGGGCGCCGACCACGCCGGGACCGTCAAGCGCATCCAGGCCGCGGTCGCCGCGCTGACCGAGGGCAAGACGCGTTTCGACGTCAAGCTCGTTCAGATGGTGCGGCTGCTGCGTGCGGGCGAGCCCGTCAAGATGTCCAAGCGTTCGGGCAATTTCGTGACGCTGGCGGATGTCGTGAACGAGGTCGGCAAGGACGTCGTGCGCTTCACCATGCTGACGCGCAAGGCCGACGCGCAGATGGATTTCGATTTCGCCAAGGTGGTTGAGGCGTCGAAGGACAATCCCGTCTTCTATGTCCAATATGCACATGCGCGGATCCGCTCGGTGCACCGCAAGGCGGCCGAAGCGGGCATTGTGTGCGAGAGCGCCGATCTGTCGCTGCTCGATGCTGAAGAGCTCAAGGTGGTAAAACTGGCCGCCCAGTTCCCGCGCATTGTCGAAAGCGCCGCCGCGGCGCGCGAGCCGCACCGGATCGCCTTCTACCTGTTCGATCTGGCGGCCGCCTTTCACGCGCTGTGGAACATGGGCAATGACGCGCCCGAGCGCCGCTTCCTTGTGGTGAATGATCCGGCGACGACCTGCGCAAGGCTTTTCCTTGCCAACGCGATCGGGCAGATTGTCCGCAACGGGCTGGCGATCATGGGGGTAGCCGCCGTCGAGGAGATGCAGTGATGAGCGATGCGCAGCGCGGGGGACTGGACCTTCGCGACGAGGACCGGTTGCCCTGGCTCGAGGCGGTCGAGGATGTTGGCGCCGACCGTCCCGCAGTCTCCTCGATGAAGCTTGTGGGCGGCGTCGTCGCGGCGCTTGCGGCGCTGGGAATCGTGATCGCCGGCGCATCGTGGATCAGCAATCGCGACAGCGGCACCGAGGGCGACGGTTCGCTGATCCAGGCGCCCGCGGGCAATTACAAGGTCAAGCCCGAAGCGCCCGGCGGGATGAAGGTCGAGGGGCAAGGCGACACCAGCTTTTCGACGAGCGAGGGCGCGGAAGCCACGGGCAAGATCGATACAAACGCGCTGCCCGAGGCCCCCGTCCAGGGACAGGTGGTCAAGACACCCGCGCAGCGCACCGAGCGTGCCGCCGCTCCGGTCGCAACGGTCAAGGTAGCCGACGGCGGCAAGCTGCCCGCGCCTTTGCCCGCCAGGTCCTCGATGCCGCTCCCCGTTGGCGTCGGCCCCGGAGGTTCGCTGATCCAGCTCGGCGCCTATGCCAATGAAGCCGTTGCCAATGCTGCGTGGACGCGGATGACCAAGCGTTTTCAGTTTCTGGCGGCGCTGCCCAAGTCGATCGTTCCGGTGAAGATTGGCGAAAACACGCTGTACCGCCTGCGCGCCAACGCAGGATCGAGTGGACAGGCGGCCGAGCTTTGCGGCAAGCTGAAGGTGGCGGGGGAGAATTGTCTCATCGCGGCCAATTGACGGGATCACCCTCCCGTCACCCTGAACTTGTTTCAGGGTCCATGCGACGCTTCCGCGACCGTCGGCGTTTTCGTATAGATGCTGAAACAAGTTCAGCATGACGGCTGGTGAAAAGGTGGTGGCGTTTCAATGAAGCCGGTGATTTTCGGGCTGTCGGGCGAGGTTCTGACCGACGACGAGCGCAGATTCTTCAAGGAAGCTGATCCCGCCGGCTATATCCTGTTCAAGCGCAACGTGGTTGATCGCGATCAGGTCAGGCGGCTTACCGACGATCTGCGATCAATCGCAGCGCGCGATGATCTCGCCATCCTGATCGACCAGGAAGGCGGCCGCGTTGCGCGGATGCAGTCACCGGTCTGGCCAAAATTTCCCGCGGGTGAGCCGTTTGGCGCGCTCTACGACAAGGCGCCCGCCTCGGCGATCGAGGCGGCGCGCGCCAATGCCGAGGCGATCGCGCTGACGCTCTCCGAGGTCGGGATCACCGTCGATTGCCTGCCGTTGCTCGACGTCCGCCAGCCGGGCGCGAGCGACGTGATTGGCGACCGGTCTTTTGGCAGCGATCCGATGCGCGTCGCGGCGCTTGGCCGCGCGGTGCTCGATGGCCTCAGGCGCGGCGGGTGCGTCGGCGTGGTCAAGCATATGCCGGGGCATGGCCGCGCGCTGGTCGACAGCCATCTGAAGCTGCCCGTGGTCGATGCGAGCGACGAGGAACTGGAAAGCGACATCGCGCCGTTCCGCACATTGAAGGACGCGCCGATGGGGATGAGCGCGCACATCGTCTACAAGGCCTGGGATCCCGAGCGTCCGGCGACGCTCTCGCCGATCGTGATCGAGGAAATCATCCGCGGCCGCATCGGCTTCGACGGGCTGCTGATGACCGACGATATCGACATGAAGGCGCTTGTCGGGTCAGCGGGCGAAAAGGCCGCAGCTGCTGTGGCCGCGGGCTGTGACATCGCGCTCGATTGCTGGGGGCGGATGGACGAGATGGTCGACATCGCCAGTTCGCTGGGTGAAATCCGGCCTGAATCGCGCGCGCGGCTCGATCGCGCGATGGCGACAATCGCGGCGGAGCCCAAAGGCGATTTCGCAGCGCTGGTCGAGAAGCGTGATGCGCTTCTCGCCTATGCATGAATCACGAGCTGTTCTTCGAGGAGGATGCGCCCGAACTTGGTGGAGAACGGCTGACGCTTCACCTGGATAGCTGGGAGGGGCCGCTCGATCTGCTGCTGTCGCTCGCGCGCGTCCAGAAGGTGGATTTGCGCGAAATCTCGATCCTTGCGCTGGTCGAGCAATATCTGGAATTTCTGAACGAGGCCAAGGCGCTCAAGCTCGAGATCGCGGCAGACTATCTCGTGATGGCGGCGTGGCTGGCCTATCTCAAATCCTGCCTCTTGCTGCCGCGCGATGTCGAGGCCGATCCCTCTCCCGAGGAGCTTGCGCTCAGGCTTCAGTTGCGTCTTCAGCGACTGAGCGCGATGCGTGAAGCGGGCGCGCGACTCGTTGGCCGCGACCGGCTGGGGCGCGACGTCTTTCAGCACGGCGCGCCCGAGGGACTCAGGACGATCCGCAAGAGCCTGTGGCAGGCCGATCTCTACGAACTGATCGCGGCTTACGGTGTGGTCAAGGCGAGGACCCAGCCCGCGTGGCACCAGGTCCAGCGCCGCCCCGTCATGACGCTCGAAGCGGCGCTGCACCGCGTGGAGCGGCTGATCGGGGAGCGCATCGACTGGGCCGAGATCGCCACGTTCCTGCCCGACGGCTTGAGTTCGGAGCTACGGCGCTCGGCGCTTGCATCGAGTTTTGTTGCGGCGCTTGAACTCGCCAAGCAGGGGCGCGTCGCGCTAAAGCAGGAGGAGGCTTTCGCGCCACTCTATATCCGGAGCACATCGTGAACCCTCCCGACGACAGGCTGCGTGCGGTGGAGGCAGCGCTCTTTGCTGCCGAACAGCCACTGACTCTGGCCGAAATCCAATCGCATGTCGGCCCTGCAGCCGATGTGAAGGCCGCGCTTGCGCAATTGCAGGAAGACTATGCGGGGCGCGGCATCGAACTGGTCGAGCGTGGCGGGCGCTGGCATTTCCAGACTGCGGCCGATCTGGCGCACATCCTGCGCCGCGAGCGTGAGGAGCCGCGCAAGCTGACGCGCGCGGGGATCGAGACGCTGGCGATCATCGCCTATCACGAACCCGTCAGCCGCGCGGAGATCGAGGCGATTCGCGGCGTCCAGATCTCCAAGGGGACGCTCGACGTGTTGATGGAGGCAGGCTGGGTACGTCCCGCAGGGCGACGCGAGGTGCCGGGGCGACCACTCATCTATGCGACCACGCCCGATTTCCTCTCGCATTTCGGGCTTGAGAGCCGGCGCGACCTGCCCGGCATCGACGATTTGCGCGCCGCAGGGCTGCTTGATCCGGTCGATCTCGCAATCGCAGAGCTTGAACTGGAAAGCCCCGACGATAGCGACTAGATAGGATCGGTGATTGTCATCGTTTTTGCATGATCCTGTCGCAAAGCGCCGCGTCGCTTTCGGCGAATCGTGCTTCGAGGAGAAAATAAATGGGTGGTCTGAGCCTTTGGCATTGGCTCGTGGTCGGCGTGGTTATCTTGCTGCTTTTCGGCAAGGGTCGCTTCTCGGACATGATGGGTGACGTCGCAAAGGGCATCAAGAGCTTCAAGAAGGGCATGAGCGAGGACGAAGAGGCGCCGAAACCCGTCGCCACGCCGCGAATCGAGACGCAGAAGACCGTCGAGCCGACCGTGGAGCATGAAGCCCGTCCCGTGAGCGAGGATCGTCCGGCCAACTGAGCCGACGACGCCTCCCGCTTTCGCGCCTGTAGGATTACCGGGCCCGCATGTTCGATATCGCCCCGACTGAATTGCTGCTGTGCGCCATCGTCGCACTACTGGTGATCGGCCCCAAGGATCTGCCCAAGGCAATGCGCACGGTTGGTCATTGGGTTGGCCGTGCGCGCGGTGTAGCGCGCCATTTTCGCGCGGGCTTCGACACGATGGTGCGCGAGGCAGAACTCGAGGAAATGGAAAAGAAATGGCGTGAGGAAAACGAGCGCATCATGCGTGAGCATCCGCCAGGGCCATCCGCGGACGAGGGTGCGCCACAGTTGACGCCGCAGCCCGAAATCGTCGATGCGCCCGAAATGACGCCGCCGCCTGCGTCCGCCGAGGACGCGAGCGAGGCTGAGGCGAAGAAGAAGCCGGCGAAGCCTGCGGGCCAGCTCGATTTCGGGCTCGATGCGGACACGCCGCAGTGAACGACATCGACGACACCCGCGCTCCGCTGCTTGAGCACCTGATCGAATTAAGACGGCGGCTGCTCTGGTCGGTGGCGGCACTTGGGCTCGCCTTCATCGTGTGCTTCTATTTTGCGCGGCCGATCTTTTCATTTCTCGTCCAGCCGCTTGTCGCGGCGGGCCAGGGCAAGATTATCTACACCCAGGTGTTCGAGGCGTTCTTCGTCCAGATCAAGGTTGCGCTGTTTGCGGCCATGATGGTCGCTTTCCCCGTGATCGCGAGCCAGCTCTGGCAGTTCGTTGCGCCCGGACTCTATCGTCAGGAGAAAAAGGCGCTTCTGCCCTTCCTGATCGCGACGCCGGTCTTGTTCATTGCGGGCGCCTCGCTTGCCTATTTCTTCGCTGTCCCCGTGGCGCTGCGCTTCCTGCTGAGCTTCCAGGGGGATCTGGGCGGCATCGAGCAGGAGGCGTTGCCGGCAGTCGGCAACTATCTTTCCTTCATCATGCAATTCATCATGGCCTTCGGGATCGCCTTCCTGACCCCGGTGCTGCTGATGCTGCTCGAACGTGCGGGGATCGTGACGCGCCAGCAACTCGTGGGTGCCCGGCGTTACATGATCGTCGTTGCTTTCGTCATAGCAGCGGTGTTCACGCCGCCCGACGTCGTCTCGCAACTGATGCTCGCCGTCCCGTTGGTGCTGCTCTATGAAATGACGCTTGTGACGATCTGGATCACCGAAAAGCGCCGCGCGCGTCAAGGCGCTATCCCCGAGAAGTAGGAAAGGGCCGCCCGCAAGGTGCGGCCGACCCTTTCACTTACGACCGATCGATCAGTCGATCGCGTCTTCGCCGGCTTCGCCAACCGATTTGATGTCCTGGCCAGCGCCTTGAACGGTGTTGCACGCAGATACGAGCAGGCCGCTCGCGATCATCATCAACGCCAGATATTTGCGGATCATGTCGTCCTCCGAATGAAGCCGCGTCACTAGCGGCCTTCAGGGGGACAATGCGCGAAAAGCCGAATCGGTTCCGAAACGACGAGGCGGGATGACGGGAATAAAATGAGGCCCGAACATGCCACCGGGGGGGAGGGGGTTGGCATGTCCGGGCCCTTGTCTTGGATAGCGAGAGCGGGGGGGCAAAAGGTCACTATCCAAGATCAAAAACGGGCGGCGGCGGCTTTGGTTCCGTGTTGGCGCAAAATTTTTTGGGCAAACCGTTCGGAGGAAAAATGCGTTTAGTGGCCAATATTTAGAGACGGGGCGTCTCGTCGCTGGTTGCCAGGATAAGCGAAAATTCGCCGATTCTTGTGTCGCGAGCGAGGGGTGAACGAAGCTGTCGGGAAAGACCCTCAATGACGCGACCGAAACGGTCCGCCAGGCGTGCATCAAGCGCCGCGCTTTCGATCAACGCGGACGAACAAACGGACAAACGCGCGCTTCCCGCATCGACTGGGCGCAGCGTGATCGCGATGCGGGCACGCGCATCGCAGCTCATTGCGAGTTCGATCAGTTCGGTCAGCAGAAAGGCTACCGGCACCGCGACATCCTGGGTGACATAGCAGGTCGCCAGGTCGAGCGTGATGATGGGGCCGTGTTCGCCTTCGGGTACGGATGCACGCAGATTCTGGGCCAGTTCCCCCACCAGCTTGCGCAGCTCAACGCCGCGACTCTCTTCCAGTTCGGCATAATGATTGCGGTGGACCACAGAGAGCGCGTCGACACGGCGCTGGATCGAGGCATAAGCGCGCGCGACATCCGGGGCATTGGCGCCGCGTGCGTGCAGGTTGATCAGGCTGGCGATGACCTGGAGATTGTTCTTCACGCGGTGATGCACCTCGCGGGTCAGGCGCGTCTGACGCGCGAGCCCCTCGGCAAGCTCGGCTTCGTGCGTGGAGATCATGCGGGTGATCGTGTGGAAGGTCGAACCGAGCTGACGCAACTCGTGCGCCGATGTCGGTTCCTGGATGGGTTCGAGGATCTCGCCCGGCTGGTAGGCTGAAACCTCTCGCTCGAGCCGGCGCAGCGGTCGGATGAGCAGCCGGTCGACCACCAGCCAGCCGATCGCGGCAGCCGCGGCCCACATCACGAGCGGCAGGAGGATCGCGACGATCTCGGCAGCGCTGAACGGCTCGCGCGCGACGGTCATTTCGGCGGAAAGACCGGTGGTGCCAACCGGCGCAGACAGCGTTTCATAGCCGGCAAGGCCGGGCTCGCCGGTATATTCGATCAGCGTCAGGCTCTCGTCTGGTCCGACAAGCGCCAGCGCGTAATCGACCGTGAAGCCCCCGGGCGCGCCAACAGCAGCCAGCGCTTCACGCGAATATACGATGACGCCAGCATGCGACGTGCTGCTCCCGACCACGATCTCGAGTCGTCCGTTCTGCAACTCGATCCGGGGCACGCCAGTGGCCGGCAGCGACAAGGTGCTCGGCCTGCGGGGCGCAAAGGCAGGCGTGGCGCATATGGGGGTGGAAGCGGGGCCGAATATCGCGAAGGGCGCGGCCGAGCCGCCCTGCGCGGACATGATCCCCGACAGTCGCGCGCAGATCGCGGGATCTTCCGACTGGTCGCCGAGTGCTTCCATGGCGACACGTGTCGCCGAAATGTCGGAGGCGATCGTCGCCGCAAGCTTCCGCGTGCTTTCAGTCAGGGCGATTCGCATTTGCGCCTGGTTTTCGAGATCAGCGGTGCGACTCGACTGCAGGGTGGCGAAAAAGGCGATCAGGCCAAGGGGCAGAAGCGCGAGGCTGAGGATCAGGAAGAGCTTGAAGCCCGTCGACAGATTCGCAAGACGCGGCTCTCGCAGCGCCATGCGGGCTGCGTTAGCGCCGGAATCGCGCGGCTTCACGCCGCTTCAACCGAGCTTGCCCAGAAGATCGAGCATTTCGGAAGGGACGGCCTCATCTACGGTTTTCTGGTACACGGAGCGGAGGGCCTGCCCGACGTCGCGGCTATTGGCCGGACGGGTCGACCCTGCCCGCTTTTCCTTTCTGGCGCCTGCGGAAGACGGGTCCGACTTTTTTACTTTATCTTTTGTCGACACCGGCGGTGAATCCCCCTGCACAGCTACTTGCAAAGCCCGAACACAGGCACCTCTCTGGCCGAAAACCCCTCGTCAATCAAATGGCAAGACGCGTGCGGCGTATTTGATGATTGGTGGATGAAACAAAAAACTCGCTGGTTGGTTCCAGACTGTTACGCATCTGTATCCGCTTTGCGCGTAAGGGGAAGCCTTGTCATAGGTCGCCGCCCGCCGCACAACAACCGTTCGATCATAGGAGCATCGCATCAATGTCGCTTGGTCAGCAACTGGCGCCGCATCTGCCCTTCCTTCGCCGCTATGCGCGCGCCCTTACGGGCAGCCAAAGCCACGGCGACACTTATGTCCGTGCGACGCTCGAAGCCATCGTCGATGCTCCCGAACAGTTTCCGCGCGACGTCGATCCGCGGCTCGGTCTCTATCGGACCTTCCAGGCGATCTGGTCGTCGACCAATTTTGATGGTGAGGGACCCGTAACCGAAGGTCAGCAGCATGAAACTATCGCTCAGGCGCGGCTGGCGCAGATTACTCCGCTGTCGCGGCAGGCGCTGCTGCTCACCTCGATGGAGGGTTTCACCACCGAGGATGCAGCCTATCTGATCGACTCCGACACGGAGGAGGTCGATACGCTCGTCGCCGAGGCTTTGGCCGAAATCGAGCGCCAGACGCGCGCCGATGTGCTCATCATCGAAGACGAGCCGATCATCGCCATGGATATCGAGACGATCGTGCGCGATCTTGGGCATGACGTGACGGGCGTCGCGGTTACGCGCGACGAAGCCGTGGCGCTGGCGAAGGCACGCCGGCCCGGGCTGGTGCTGGCGGATATTCAACTCGCCGACGACAGCAGCGGCATTGACGCGGTAAAGGACATATTGCGAGAGTTCAGCGTGCCGGTGATCTTTATCACGGCCTTTCCCGAACGCCTGCTGACGGGCGAGCGGCCAGAGCCGACCTTTCTCATCACCAAGCCGTTTCAGCGCTCCACGGTGAAGGCAGCGATCGCGCAAGCGCTGTTCTTCGACCAGGCGACTGTCCCTGCATAGTCTTCGATACGGCGACGGAACTGCGATGGCGTTCCCGCGTTGAATTCATTCAGGATCGTAACGCAGGGCCGCGACTCCATGGCTGATGACAAGCAGGTTCACATCGATACCGAGGACGCACGGGCCGGCTGGACGCCGCACGTCACGCGCTATGTTCTCGGCATTTCGCTGGCAGCCGTGGTAATCCTTTTTGCCATCATTGTTCTGCTCTGACTCCACGTATTTCGGGGATTTCGTTGGCCGCTGCGGCGGAGCGGTGCTAATTTTGCACGTACGGAGGCGGCGATTCGCTGAATCGACCGAGCCGGGGACATGATGGGCAAGGACATAACTCAAACATTGACGGACCATTCCGACAGCGACGCGGACCTGGACTCGCCGGCTCCGGAGCACGTGTCCCTGGGGGACGACGAGTTCAAAACCGAACTTGGCGCTGTCATTCCCCACCTGCGTGCCTTTGGCCGATCTCTCTCGGGCAATGCCGATCTTGCCGACGATCTGGTTCAGGAAACGCTGATGAAGGCCTGGGCGGCGCGCAAGCGCTTTCAGGCGGGCACCAATATGCGCGCCTGGACCTTCATCATCCTGCGCAATCTCTATCTCTCGCAGATGCGCCGCGCGCGCTTCAAGGGGGAGTGGGATGATCTCACGGCGGACAAGATCCTGGCGGCGCCTGCAAGCCAGGATCGGCATGTCGAACTGGCCGACATGCACCGCGCGCTTATGCTGCTCCCACAGCCTCAGCGAGAGGCCCTGATCCTCGTCGGAGCGGGCGGCTTCGCCTATGAGGAGGCGGCCGAAATTTGCGGCGTCGCGGTGGGCACGATCAAAAGTCGTGTCGCGCGGGGGCGTGTGGCGCTCGAGCAGATCATGCAGGACAATACGCTCAGCCCGCGCAGCGAGCACGAGGGCGATACCGGGCGTTCGGCGCTTGAGACGATCATGGAACAGGTGGACGAACTCAGCCGCGATCGCTGACGCGGGGCTTCGAGCCTGATTTACATTTCTGGTTGGTTCAGCCTGAAACGATCAGCGTCCTAGCGTATCCTGTCCAGCAACGCGCGCATATCGGCGGGGGGCTGATCCATGCGCTCGCGAAATGCGGCGCGCAACGCCTCACCGACGCCGTCGGTCCGTCGTGGGCGTGCTACCAGCGTCGGGTGGCCGTTTACGCTACAATCCTGGTCCCTTCTATCACGCATGCACTCACAACGCGGCTGAGCGCGGCTGGTTGCGTGCCGGCTGTCTTTTGAAGAACGGTGCCGTTAAGGCAGTTGCATGGATGCAACACATGCGATTGCCGATGCGCTGACCCGTGCCGAAGAACACGCGCCTTTCCTGCGGCTTATGCTTGAACGACACTCCGAGCTCGCGAACGCGATGCGCGACAAGGGCATCGGTGCGGCATTGGCGTTGGCGCGTACAAATGCGGCCGCTGAGCCCGATGTCGCGCGCGCGCTGCGCATTGAGCGGCAGGGATTGGCGCTGACGCTGGCGATAGGCGATCTTGCGGGCCTGCTGAGCTTTGAAGAGGTGGTGACGCACCTTTCCGATCTTGCTGATCGCGCGCTCGACCGCGCAATTACGGCGGCGATCGCGGAGCGGACGCCCGGAGAGGAGCCGCGCGGCTTTGCGGTTCTCGCGCTCGGCAAGCATGGCAGCCGCGAGCTGAATTATTCCTCGGATATCGATCCGATCCTGATCTTCGATCCCGAAACGCTGCCGAGGCGTGCTCGCGAGGAGCCGGTTGAGGCCGCGGTCCGCATCGGGCGCCGTGTCGTCGAGCTGCTCCAGGCGCGCGACGCCGACGGCTATGTCTTTCGTGTTGACCTGCGGCTGCGTCCGTCGCCGGAGGCGACGCCGATCGCGCTGCCGCTCAATGCCGCGATTTCCTATTATGAATCGAGCGCACTGCCGTGGGAGCGCGCTGCCTTTATCCGTGCGCGCGCCTGTGCGGGCGATATCGCGCTTGGCACGCAATTCCTCGACGCGATCCGGCCCTTTGTATGGCGCCGCGGGCTCGACTATGGCGCGATCAGCGAAATTCGCGGCATTTCCCGCCGAATTCGCGACCATCACGCCCGGGGCCAGATTTTCGGGCCCGGCTATGATCTGAAGCGCGGCCGCGGCGGTATCCGCGAGGTGGAGTTCTTCGCGCAGATTCATCAACTCATATATGGGGGACGCGAGACGGAACTGCGTGTCCCCGCGACGCTCGACGCGCTTGCCGCGCTCGGCGCTGCCGGACGGATAGAGCGCGACGTGGAGGATGTGCTCGCCACCTCCTATCGCCTCTACCGTACGATCGAGCACCGGTTGCAGATGGTCGATGATCAGCAGACGCATAGCCTCCCGCGCGACGCTGCCGCGCTCGACAATGTCGCGCGGCTCCACGGTCTGGATGACGGCCGCGCGCTGATCGATCTGCTCTCCGGCCCGGTCGAGACGGTGGGGCGGATCTACGATCACCTCGACGATGATGGTGACGAGACGCGCAGACTTCCCGGCGACGTCGATCTGCTTGAGCGGCAGCTTGCCGAGGCGGGATTCGCCGACGCGCAGGCGGCGCTGGCGCGCATCCAGAAATGGCGCAACGGATCGATTCGCGCACTGAGAACGGATACCGCACGCTCGGCACTCGAAGGCGTGTTGCCGGGGCTGATCACCGCGCTGGGCCATTCGCCAGATCCCAATGGCGCGCTCAACCGGCTGGACGACATCATTCACCGGCTGCCCAGCGCGATCAATCTGTTCCGCCTGCTCGATGCGCGTCCGGCGCTCGCTCGCCTTCTTGGTGACATTTTGAGCTATGCGCCGGCGCTCGCTGAACAGCTCGGGCGACGTCCCGAACTGCTCGACGGCCTGATCGATGCCACCGCGCTCGATGCCGCGCCTTCGGTCGAACAACTCGCCGCGGAGTTCGCGCGCGTGGAGCGCGGCGCGGACTATCAGCAAATGCTCGATTCGGTTCGGCAGAAGGTCAACGAACGCCGCTTTGCGATGGGCGTGCAGATCGTCGAGGGTGCGGGCGATCCGCTCGAGGTGGCGGCGGGCTATGCGCGCGTCGCGGAAGCCGCAATCAACGTGCTTGCCGATGCAGCGATCGCGGAGTTCGAGACGGCACACGGCCGCGTTCCCGATAGCGAGATGGCGATCATCGGGCTGGGGCGGCTTGGTGGCGGCGCGCTGACCCATGCCTCCGACCTCGACCTGATCTATGTCTTCACGGGAAGTCATGAGGCCGAGTCGGATGGACCCAAGCGGTTAGGTGCGGTCCAATATTACAACCGGCTTGCGCAGCGGATCAGCGCCGCGCTGTCGGTGCCCACCGCATCGGGCCCGCTTTATGAGGTGGATACACGGCTCAGACCTTCGGGCGCGCAGGGACCGCTTGCGGTCTCGCTGACGGGTTTCGAGCGTTATCAACGCGAAAGCGCCTGGACCTGGGAGCACATGGCGCTGTGCCGCGCGCGCCCGGTCTTCGGATCGAAAAATGCGCGTGCAGCGCTGGCGGCGAGCATCGCCGATATCCTTGATCGGCCGCGAGATGCGGCCAAACTGCTCGCCGATGCTGTCTCGATGCGTGCCGAAATGGCCAGGCACAAACCTGCCTGCGGGCCTTTCGACGTCAAGCTGATCGAGGGCGGGCTGGTCGATCTGGAATTCTGCGTCCACACAACGCAGCTTCGCAATCGGACAGGGTTCGACACCCGTTTGGCGCGCGCGATCGATGCGCTGACAACCGCAGGGCATTTGCCTGCGGAGCTGACGGATGCCTATGAGCTGCTCGCGCGCATGCTGGTGACGCTCAGGCTGGTTTCGCCTTCGTGCGACGCGCCCGAAGAGGCAACGCGTCGACTCGTCGCGCGCGCCTGCCGCCAGGAAAACTGGGATGCGCTGCTCGACGCCTATGCCGCCGCGCGTGCCACGGTTACGCAAAGCTGGCAGCGTGTTGTTGCCGAAACCGAGGAGGTCAGTTGATGTTGAAACCAGGCGATGCCGCGCCCGATGTCATGCTCACAATGCCCGATGGGAGCGCGAAGAGCCTGTCCGACTGGCGCGGCAAGTCGCTCGTGCTCTATTTCTATCCCAAGGACGATACCACCGGTTGTACCGCCGAGGCGCAGGCCTTTACCGAATTGATCGGCGATTTCGACGGTGCGGGCGCCGCGGTACTCGGCGTTTCCAGGGACACGCCGGCGAAGCACGGCAAGTTCATCGCCAAATATGACCTCAAGGTCGCGCTCGCTACTGACGCGGATGACAGCGTGTGCGAGGCGTTCGGCACCTGGGTCGAAAAGAGCATGTACGGCCGCAACTATATGGGGATCGAGCGCGCGACCTTTCTGATCGACAAGGACGGCAGGATCGCGCGGATCTGGCGCAAGGTGAAGGTGAAGGGGCACGCCGAGGAAGTCCTGGCCGCGGTGAAGGCGCTGGGCTGAACGATGCAGAGCGTAAGCGCGGCGATCCGCGGCGTGCTGCTCGCTGACGTGCCTGCCGATAAGGTTCGGGTGGCGCGCCGGGTAGCGCGCGACTGGCGCATGGGCCGATTGGCGCACGATTTTTCGGTGGCCATGCCCGATCGGCCGGCGCGGCCTGAGCGCCCCGAACTGCTGCCGCCCAATCGCATGCCCAAGCGCGGCAGGGGCGGCTCCGAACGAGGGCGCGTGGCCATGCTTCATGCGCTCGCGCATATCGAATATGTCGCGATTGATCTCGCATTCGACATGGCCGGGCGCTTCGGAAGCGAGTTCCCTCGAGGCTTTGTCGATGACTGGATGAAGGTCGGCGCAGATGAGGCGATGCACTTCGCGTTGCTCGACCGGCGCCTGCGAACGCTCGGCAGCGGATATGGTGCGCATCCTGCACATGACGGTCTGTGGGAAGCCGCTGGAGAAACCGCGCACGACGCAATGGCGCGTCTGGCGGTGGTGCCGATGGTGCTCGAGGCGCGCGGGCTCGACATCACGCCGATGACGATCGAGCGTTTTCGCAGTGCCGGCGACGAGCCCTCCGCACGCATCCTCCAGCGCATCATGACCGATGAAATTGTGCATGTCTCGGCGGGCACGCGCTGGTTCAACTGGGCGTGCGTTCGCGACGATTCGGACCCGGTTAACAAATGGAAAACGCTGGTAAACCGCCATTTTCGCGGCGTGCTGAAACCCCCATTCAACGACTCAGCGCGGGCGGCTGCCGGTCTAACGCAAGATTTTTACTTATGACTTGTAGAAAGCGCCCGGGCTTTTCAGAAAGGCTGGGCATCAGAAAGGGCGGGGCAAGCCCGATGTAAGAACAAACGAAACCACGCTGGTCGCGATCGGCGTTTACAAGCCGATCTCTGGGGGTCGCATGGGCGTGAATATGTATTTCAAGAACGTATTTTCGATGGGCGGGTTCCGTATTACCTCGCGCATCCCAGAAATTCTTGCCATTGCCGCAGCGCTGGTCGCCGCGCCTGCTGCGCAGGCCGCCGATGCCGAGACCGCAGCAAGCGCCAATGCAGCCGTTGCCGCCCTTTCCACCCCCGCAACCGGGGGTGTTTTTGAAAAGGCGTCGCCGCGCGAGGCCGCAGCCGATCCGCAGTACCGCTCGCTCTTCCTGTCGTGGAAGAAGCTCGATCAGGTCGGGATTCAGGGCAGCGTTTCGATCCCGTCGCAAAAGCCGGTTTCCGAGCTCGCCTTCACCAGCAATTTCGGTTTCCGTTCAGACCCGTTCCGCGGCAGCCGTGCAATGCACGCGGGCGTCGACATCCCGGGGCCGCTCGGCACCGCGATCTACGCAACCGCCGACGGCGTCGTTGGCCGCGCTCAGCGCCTTGGCGGTTATGGCAATTATGTCGAGATCGAGCACGGCCAGGGCATCCAGACCCGTTATGGCCATCTCTCGGCAATCCTCGTTGCGCCCAATACGCGCGTGAAGCGCGGCCAGTTGATCGGGCGTATGGGCTCGACGGGCCGCTCCACGGGCAGCCATCTCCATTATGAAGTCCGTCTGGACGGCCGCGCGGTTAACCCGATGCCGTTCCTCCAGTCGTCGGATTATCTGGTTGCGCTCCAGCAGCGCGAGAACACCGGAACCACCCGCATCGCGATGGGCGGACCGGACAAGGAGTAAGCGGAGAGGAAAGGGGTCGGCGCAACATGTTGCAGCCGGCCCCACCGCTCACTATCTGGGTTCCATGAGCGAACCGCTTCCTATCGAAATCACCCCCTCTGCCGCAGCGCGCGTCGCAGCCATTGCTGTGCGTCAGGGCAAGCCCGCGATTCTCAGGCTCGCGGTGGAAGGCGGCGGATGCTCGGGCTTCCAGTATCGCTTCGGCCTTGCCGACAACATCGAGACTGAGGACATCACGGTTTCGCGTGATGGCGTCCAGCTTGTCGTCGATCCGGTCAGCCTCGACCTGGTGCGCGGCTCGGCGGTCGATTTTGTCGAATCGCTTGGCGGCTCGGCCTTCCGGGTGACCAATCCCAATGCGGCTTCCGGCTGCGGCTGCGGATCGAGTTTCTCGATCTGACGCGAAGCGTCACCCTGAACTTGTTTCAGGGTCCATGAACACGATATTGTCAGAACTTGGGCCGCCTGTGTTCATGGATGCTGAAACAAGTTCAGCATGACGGGGCGCGCATTAGCGGCTAATCCTTCGCCCCATGAAAATCGCGACATATAACGTCAACGGCATCAAGGCGCGGTTGCCGCGGCTGCTCGAATGGCTCGACGAAACCAGGCCCGACATCGCCTGCCTGCAGGAGCTCAAAAGCTCCGATGAGACCTTTCCCGAAGCCGACATCCGCGGCGCGGGATACGGCGCGGTGTGGCACGGGCAAAAGGGCTTTAACGGTGTCGCAATCCTCGCGCGCGGTGTCGATCCGGTCGAGGTGCAGCGCGGGCTGGATGGCGAGCCCGAGGATGAGCACAGCCGCTATATCGAGGCGGATGTGATGGGGCTGCGCGTCGCGTCGATCTATCTGCCCAACGGCAATCCCCAACCGGGACCAAAGTTCGACTACAAGCTGCGCTGGCTGAAGCGGCTTCAGGACCGCGCGCGCGCCGTGCTTGCCGAGGAGGTGCCCGCGGTGCTGGCGGGCGACTATAACGTCATCCCCAATGACGACGACGTCTTCAATCCACAGGCGATGATGAACGATGCGCTGATGCAGCCCGAGAGCCGCGCCGCCTTTCGCACGCTGTGCTTTCAGGGCTGGACCGACGCGATCCGTACGCGGCACCCCAATGGCGGGGTCTGGACCTTCTGGGACTATCAGGCGGGCGGCTGGCAGCGCGACGCAGGCTTTCGCATCGATCACCTGCTGCTGAGTCCACAGGCGGCCGATCGCCTTGTCGACGCCAATGTCGACAAGGCGCACCGCGGTCGGGAAAAGGCGAGCGACCACGCCGCGACCTGGACGATCCTGCGCGACATGTAGGAAAGTAGGTTAGGGAAGGTGAGGCCAAGGCCGGGCGTTCGTCGATAAATTTACCCGGATAATATTGACGGATTTTTATCCGGGTAATATATGGGCGTCCGAAAGGATGACCCATGGACAGCACGTGCACCGCCTTTGTCGGCGATATCTGGATCGCAAGCGGCGCGCCCGACGAGGTTCGCGATACGATGCGCAGTTTCGACAATGATCGGGCGGCGGGCGCGCTGCTCGTGTTCGACGACGAAACCGGCCGCCAGATCGATCTCGACATGCGGATGGAGGAACCCGCGCGCGCGCGCGGCCGGCCAAGGCTGGGCGTGATCGCGCGCGAGGTAACGCTGCTGCCGCGCCATTGGGAGTGGCTGCGCACGCAGCAGGGCGGGGCGTCGGTGACGCTGAGGCGGCTGATTGACGATGCGCGCAAGCACCAGGGTCGCGATCCGCGCACGGCGCGTGATGCGACCTATCATTTCCTGTCGGCGATCGCGGGTGACAAGCCGGGCTTCGAGGAGGCGATCCGCGCGCTCTACGCGGGCGACGAGGCGCGATTCAATGTGCTGGTGGGCGATTGGCCCGTGGGCATACGGGATCACGCGCGTTCGCTTGCAGAGGGCGCCTGGAGTTAGGCACATTCAACACACAAAAGGGCCAGCCGGCATCAGCCGCGCTGGCCTCTTGCGTGCGGATGTGCCGTGCTCAATCGTCTTCGGGCTTGGACTGTAGCTGGATGTAGTTCTGCAGGCCCATGCGCTCGATCATGTCGAACTGCTTTTCCAGCACGTCGACATGCTCTTCCTCATTCTCGAGGATCTCGGCAAGCAGGTCGCGGCTGACATAGTCGCGCACGCTTTCGCAATGCGCGATCGCGTCGCGCAACAGCGGGATCGCCTCATTCTCCAGCGCAAGGTCAGCCTTCAGGATTTCCTCGACGGTCTCGCCGATCTTGAGGCGGCCGAGAAGCTGGAAATTGGGTAGCCCGTCGAGAAAGAAGATGCGCTCGGACAGCTTGTCCGCATGCTTCATCTCGTCGATGGACTCGTGACGTTCGAAATCGGCAAGCCGGCTGACGCCCCAATTGTCGAGCATGCGGTAGTGGAGCCAATATTGGTTTACCGCGGTCAGCTCGTTCTTGAGAGCCTCGTTCAAATATTCGATGACCTTGGTATCGCCCTTCACTGTATGCTCCTTTGTCGGGAAGCCATGAATATACGCCCGAACAGGCATTCAGTGAAGCAAAAAAGCGGCGGATTTCTGCGGTTTATTCGGCGAAACTAGTCGCTATTGTCAGGCGGTCGCAAGCTCGGACTTGATAATGCTTTGCGCGAACGGAATGCATTGTCCGCAGCGCGTACGGCGGCCAAGCGCGGCATAGGCGCTGCACGCATTGCGTCCCCCGCCGCTGCGCACCGTTTCGCGCAAATCCTTTTCCCGAATGGCATTGCAGACGCAGACGACCAAGGCGAATCCTCCGATTATGATTCGGAGATAAGGATAATGATAATGGATCGCAATATAGAAATGACGTTCGGGTTGTTTCAGCCGGCGCGATGCGACGAACCGAGCCAGGGTATATCAGTTCGCTGAGCGGCGCATCGGCTGAAGACGGCCGCGCGCGAGCGATCGCCATAGCCATTCGAAGGGCCCATAGGCGAAGCGATCGAGCCAGGGCTTGGACCATAGCAGCATCAACACCCAGACGGCGACCACGAACAGGTACACATTTGCGCGCGAAACCGTGCCGAACAGACCCAGCCCATAGCCATAGAACAGCGTCGTCATGACAATGCTGGTGCCCAGATAGTTGGTGAAGGCCGCGCGCCCCGCCGCTGCGATCCGGGCGACGATCGGGCTGGCGGCAAAGTGCTGGAGAAGCCAGATGCCGAGCGCGGCATGTGCGATGACGAGCACGATGCGGAAAGGCGCCGCCCAGACGAACACCGCCCCGAATGTGGTCAGCGCATCGAAGCCGCTGAGCATGCACCACGCGCACAGCAAGATCATCGGCGGCAGCCCGATCAGGTAGAATCGCATCGCGGTCGCGCGGTAGCGTTCGGGAGCCCACCCGCCCGTCAGAAAGCCGTTCCTGAGCAGCGCCATCCCCAGCAGCATGAGGCCGAGCGTCTCCACCCCCGACATCAGGATCATCAGCAGCGGGCCCGTGACGCGATCGCCAGTGCGGTACCCAAGGATCCCGGCATAATCGCTGCGATATACCGCGATTTCCTTCGCAATCGCGGCGCTTCCCGGAGCGCCGAGCCCTTCGCGCATTGCCTGAAAGCTGGCGATCGCTTGCGCCGTCGCGTCTGGCGCGCTGGCCGCCATCTGCATCAAGATCATCATCGCCAGCATGAAGACCCACAGAAAGAAGCTGAGCGCGATGAAGATGATCCCCCATTTGATGAGGTTCATCGGTTCGCGGTCGCTGAATAGCCAGGCGATGCAGCCGACCACCGCGTAGAGCACGAGAATGTCGCCGAACCAGACCAGATAATAATGCGCCAGCCCGAACAGCAGCAGCCACAGCATGCGCCGTGCATGCACTTTGCCGCCATCCTCGCCCCGGGCCTCGGCACGGTCGACGACGAGGAGCATGCTCGCGCCGAAGAGCAGCGAGAACAGCCCGCGCATCTTGCCGTCGACGAGCACGAAATTGACCGCCCAGACGCCGAGGTCGATCGGGCGCGTGCCCCCCCAGGCGAGCGGGTTGATATAGGCCTGCTCGGGCATGGTGAAGGCGATGACGTTCATCACCAATATGCCCATGACCGCAACGCCGCGGATCGCGTCGAGCGTCAGCAGCCGGGGTGGTGGGGCGCTCGTGCTGTGCATCATTCCTCCCCGCGATCGTCTGCGGGATGTGGACCGTGACCATGCGGTTTGGCAAGTGCTTGCGGCTCCCTCAGGTTTGCGCGACACCGGGCGCGATGACCGAGGGCAGCAACCAAACCGCGTTTTCCGCCACGCTGGCCGGCGGCGGAGCCAGCGACGTGTCGCGCGGCGTCGCGATCGAGGCGCCCGTGGCGATCGAGTTCAACGGCCTTGGCTATGCCGTGATGATGGCGACGCCCGCGTATCTCGAGGATTTTGCCTATGGCTTCGCGCTGTCCGAACGGCTGATCGAGGGCGCGGTCGATATCCTTGATGTGGATATGCACGACACCGGTAGCGGCACGATCCTGCGCGTCCAGCTTGTCGAGGCGCGCGCCGGGCTTGTTGTCGAGCGGGTGCGCCACCGCGTCTCAGAATCGAGCTGCGGGCTGTGCGGGATCGAGAATCTGGAGCAGGCGCTCAGGCCGTTGCCGAAGGTGGCGGGCAGAACCCCTGATCCACAGGCGGTGTTCGCTGCGCTCGGCGCGCTGGGGGAGCATCAGCCGCTCAGCCACGCGACAGGTGCGGTGCACGGCGCGGCGCTCTGCGGCGCGGACGGGACGATCCGGCTGGTGCGTGAGGATGTCGGCCGGCACAACGCCTTCGACAAGCTCAACGGGGCGATGCTGCGTGCGGGGCTGGGCTGGGACGGAGGTTTCGCGCTGCTGACCGCGCGTTGTTCCTATGAACTTGTCGAAAAGGCCGCGCTGGCAGGATGCCCGGCGCTGGTGACGATCTCGGCACCGACTTCGCTGGCGCTGGAACGCGCCGAAGCGGCGGGGCTGGTGCTGCTGACGCTGGCGCGGCCGGACAGCTATCTGGTGGTGGCATAGAGGAGAGGCGGGGCCACTTTCGATGCGTCTCGCCTGCCGTCGGCAATCGCTATCCCGCCGGAACAGCCCCGTCCACTCGGCGAAGAATGTCGCTCACGCGTTCGCGAAGCTCCCCCACCGACGTGTCGACCGCGCCGCGGTTCGCATCGAGCGGCTCAAGCGGCATCTCGGTGTACATCACTCTTCGTTCGGCGAAGACGGGTGGCCGGGATTCGTGCAGCGTGCAGGACAAATGCACCGTCAGGTCGCCCGGCTCGGTCGGCAGCGCCACGACTGGCAGATAGGGCTCAGTCTTGGCGATCTCCACTGGCATGGCGACACGATGCGAGCCCGCGACGACGCGAAGGAGGCCGTTCGCCTCGCTTGTCGGCGTGAGCGCGATCCCGACCGTCATCCGGGCGCAGACATAGGCATGCCGCCCCAAGTGACAGTCGCGGTGAAAGGATACGTCGGACGGTCCGGACTTTACGCCGACCGGCTTGAACAGCGCCTCGATGATGCGACCCTCCACGGGCACGTGCGCGAGCCGGTTTTGGCCGGCGACGATCTGCCGCATGCGCTGCCATGCATCGCTCGACAGGATCCGCGCTGTGGTCGGGGAGTGCTCGATAAATTCCTGGAGCCGGACGCATCGCCGCGAGCCATCGTTCATTCCGGCCCACCAGGATTTTCCGTCGCCCTCGGCATAGTGCGGAAGCGCGCGGTCCATATCCGCCGCGATGGCAGCCATGTCCGCAGGATCGAACCAGCCCCGCAGATGCAGATATCCTGCCTCGCGGAGGAAATGCGCGATCTCGGCCGGGTCGTCCCGGGACGTGAAGGAAGCATTGAGATCGAGGGGCGCGCCCGACCGATCGAGAAAGACAAGCCCCGCTTCTACCGTCGGCCAACCCTCGAGCATCGTTATCCACAGCGAATCCCAGATCGAGATATCGCGAAGCGTGCCGCCTCGGAACTGAAGCGTCCGGGCGACAAGCAAGCCGTTGAAGGTGATCTGGTTCTGGGCCCAGTCCGAAAACTCGGCCGGGGACAGGGTCACGACAAGGGCGTCCTCGACAGTGCCGGGGCGCGCGCAGACGGTCGCGCCGTCCCGCAGGATCGTCCAGACCGATCCATCAACGTCGAGGGAGAGCGGAGGAGCGCTGAGCGCCGCCATCCCGGCAGCCGTCATTGACCCATGTTCGGCGGCCAGCCGCGCGAACTGGCTCGCGAAGAAATCCTGTGCCTGGACGGCTCGCCGCTCGGAATCCCTGCGTGTGCGACGGTCGAGCTCAAAGGTCATGGCGATCTTTCCTGATTGGGCTGTTCATGACAATGCTTCCTGGCGCGAGCCGATCTATGATGCTGTGGATTCCCGTTCCTGTCCGCCGGGCTGGGTGCGCGCCGGAAACAGGGCTGCAACGGTGTCGTCCCACACTGAGACCAGATCGAAAGCGCCATCCACTCGCAGCCACTGCTGGGCCAGCCCATCCAGCAGCGCCAGGATCTGGCGCGCCACAACACGAGGATGCTCGACATGCGGCGCAACCATCCGGGAGAATTCGTCGATCACCATGGCTTCGCGCCGCAGGAAAAAATCATGTGCCGGATGGGCTGGGTCCAGCGCTTCGGCCTGCAGCACCGCGAAGAGACGGAGCAATTCCGGCTGACCCACCTCGCGTTCGACGATGATGCGGAACAGCTTGCGCACGCGAGCGAGCGACAGCACGCCTTGCTGGCTTTCCTCCTGCGTCAGCTCGGCCGTCGCATGTACGATCACCGACTCTCGTCGATCGCGCTCTTCCAGAATCGAGATCAGCAGCCGCTCCTTCGATCCGAAATAATAGAGCAGGCCGCCATTGGTGAGGCCGCAGCGCGCAGCGAGCTCCTGGATCGTGAAACCATGGTATCCGCGCTGCCCGATTACCTGGATGGCAGCGTCGAGGATCTGCTGCCGCCGGACTTCGGGATCTTCGCGGAGCTGCTTGCGAGCGCGACGTGACATGCATATCGTTCCAGTGACTGACCAATTAGTCAATAAGACGCGCGCGGGAGACTGTCAACCGTGGAGGACATGGATCAGGGCGAGAATCGATGAAGGCCACTTTCAAATCGGACAGGCGGCCGGACACTTCGGGCCGCTCCGATGTCAACCGGCGCAATCCGGATCAACGGTCGCACTGGCTCCAGTCGCCGCGCTCGCATGCAGCTACCCTGCGTCGCCAGGCGGCCATCTGGGCTTCGTAGCGCGCGCGGGCCTTGGCATTCGAGCTGCCACGGGCGTTGAGCTTGGCCCGGTCGCGAGCGCCCGTCGATCTGGCCTGTGCGGCGTTGAGTTCGGCGACCCGCTTTCGATCGGCGAGCTTTGCAGCGCGCTGCGGATCGTCGGGCGCAGGATCGGGTGTGCGGGTAACCAGACCCCCGGCGTGCGCGGGTTCTGCGGATGGTGCGAAGGATGCGGCGAGGACAAGCGCCGCCAGCGCAAATCGTGACATTGATGAACCCCTTTTTGCGAGTCAGCCATGCGACAGTACGCGCTATCGGGGCAAGTGTCCGGGGCGGGGCAGGAGAGGCGAGCTGCACCGCCGGCAAGCCCGGCCGAAAGCGGGTTCAGGCGGGCTGGCGGATCTGCTCGATCGCGGCGCGCGCGATCGCGTCGAGCGCGTCGCCATCATAGGCGAGGATCATCGCCTTCATGCGCGGGTCCCAATATCTGAGGATGTGATCGGCGGTGGCGTGCGCCGCCTCGTCGGGGCCTTGGGTCGCCAGATTGCGCGCGATCTGGTTGGCCATGTAGATCAGGCGTTCGAGGCTGTTCACTCGGCCGCCTCCGCGCCGGCGATGCGACGCGAGCGTTCGCTGAGCGCCTCATAGTCCTCCTGCCAGTCGGTCGGGCCGTTGGAGGGGATCACCTGCACCGCGGTCACCTTGTATTCGGGACAGTTGGTGGCCCAGTCCGAATAGTCGGTCGTGACGACATTGGCCTGCGTCGCGGGATGGTGGAAGGTCGTATAGACCACGCCGGGGGCGACGCGATCGGTGATAAGCGCGCGCAAGGTTGTTTCGCCCGAGCGGCTGGCGAGGCGGACCCAGTCGCCATCGCGCACGCCCCGATCCTCGGCATCCTGCGGGTGAATCTCCAGCCGGTCCTCGGGATGCCATGCGGTGTTGGCGGTGCGCCGTGTCTGCGCGCCGACATTATAGTGGCTGAGGATACGGCCCGTGGTGAGCAGCAGCGGGAAGCGCGGACCCGTCTTCTCGTCGGTCGGCACATAATCGGTGACGACGAACTTACCGAGCCCACGCACGAAACCGTCGATGTGCATCACGGGCGTGCCCTTGGGCGCAGCATCATTGGCGGGCCACTGGATCGAACCGAGTTCGTCGAGCCTGGCGAAGCTGACGCCGGCGAAGGTTGGGGTGAGGCGCGCGATCTCGTCCATGATCTCTGACGGGTGGGCGTAATTCCAGTCGAGGTCTAGCGCGCGCGCGAGCTCCTGCGTCACCTCCCAGTCGGCCAGGCCGTTCAAGGGCTCCATCACCTTGCGAACGGGCTGGATGCGGCGCTCGGCATTGGTGAAGGTGCCGTCCTTTTCGAGGAAGGTCGAGCCGGGCAGGAAGATGTGCGCGTAGTTGGCGGTCTCGTTGAGGAAGAGATCGTGGACGATCACGCATTCCATCGCGCTCAGGCCGGCGGCGACGTGCGACGTGTTGGGATCGGACTGGAGGATGTCCTCGCCCTGGATGTAGATCGCCTTGAATACGCCATCGACTGCGGCGTCGAGCATGTTGGGGATGCGAAGTCCCGGCTCGGAATCGAGGTGAACGCCCCAATCCTGTTCGAAGAGCCGTCGTGTTTCGGCGTCTGAGATATGGCGATAGCCCGAAAGCTCGTGCGGGAAGCTGCCCATGTCACACGCGCCCTGGACGTTGTTCTGGCCGCGCAGGGGATTCACGCCAACTCCGGGGCGGCCGATGTTTCCGGTCGCCATGGCGAGGTTGGCAATCGCCATCACCGTGGACGAGCCCTGCGAATGCTCGGTGACGCCGAGGCCGTAATAGATCGCGGCATTGCCGCCCGTCGCATAGAGCCGCGCAGCGTCGCGCAGCTCGGCCGGATCGACGCCCGTGACGGGCGCTAGGAATTCGGGGCTGTGCTGCGGCCGGGAGACGAAATCGGCCCAGTCCTGATACTCGTCCCAGTCGCAGCGTTCGCGGATGAACGCCTCGTCGGCGAGGCCTTCGGTGACGATGACATGTGCCATCGCCGTCAGCACCGCGACATTGGTGCCGGGGCGAAGCGGCAGGTGGTGCGCGGCCTCGATATGCGGGCTGTGCACCATGTCTATGCGGCGCGGGTCGATCACGATCAGCTTCGCGCCCGCTTGACCGTTCTTGGCGCGCAACCGCTGCTTCATCCGGCTGGCGAAGACGGGGTGGCCGTCGGTGGGGTTTGCGCCGATCACGAGCATGACGTCCGCATGCTCGACGCTGTCGAAATCCTGCGTGCCGGCCGAAGTGCCGAAGGTGGTCTTCAGCCCGTAACCCGTGGGCGAGTGGCAGACCCGCGCGCAGGTATCGACATTATTGTTGCCGAAGCCCTGCCGGACGAGCTTCTGGACGAGGAAGGTCTCCTCATTGGTGCAGCGCGACGAGGTGATGCCGCCGATCGAGAGGCGGCCGTACTGCGTCTGTATGCGCTTGAGCTCGGAAGCGGCATACGCAAAGGCTTCTTCCCACGACACCTCGCGCCAGGGCTGGTCGATGCTTTCACGGATCATGGGATTGAGGATGCGCTCGCGGTGCGTCGCATAGCCCCAGGCGAAACGGCCCTTGACGCAACTATGCCCGCGATTGGCCTTGCCTTCCTTCCACGGCACCATGCGGACGAGCTGATCGCCCTTCATTTCGGCGCGGAAGGTACAGCCGACGCCGCAATAGGCGCAGGTGGTGATGGCCGAACGATCGGGCGCGCCGATCTCGGCCACCGCCTTTTCCTGAAGCGCGCCCGTAGGGCAGGCCTGCACGCAGGCACCGCACGAGACGCACTCGGAAGACAGGAAATCATCATCGGCAGTGCCCGCCGAGACCTTCGACTTGAAGCCGCGCCCTTCAATGGTTAGCGCGAAAGTGCCCTGCACCTCGTCGCACGCGCGCACGCAGCGCGAGCAGACGATGCACGCGGCGGGATTGAAGTCGAAATAGGGGTTGGTGCAGTCGAGCGGCACCTCGAGATGATCGGCGCCGGGGCCGTAGCGCACGGTATCAACGCCCGCGGCCTGCGCTTGTCCACGGATCTCGCATTCGCCCGTCGTGCAATCGGGGCAGTCGGCCGGGTGATCGGAGAGATAGAGTTCCATCACGCCCTTGCGAAGCTGCTGGAGCCGGGGCGTGTGGGTGTGGACGACCATGCCCTCGGCAACGGGCGTGGTGCATGAGGCGGGAGTGCCGCGCGCGCCGTCGATCTCGACGAGGCAGAGGCGGCAGGAGCCGAAGCTCTCCAGGCTGTCAGTGGCGCAGAGTTTGGGAATGTCGGTGCCGTTCTCGGCGGCGGCGCGCATCACGCTGGTGCCTGCGGGCACCGTGATCGCGCGGCCGTCGATGCTGAGCGTGACGGTCTGCTCAGCGTTCGAGGCGGGCGTGCCGAAATCGGCCTGTCGCGTGTAGGTCATGCGGCCAATCCTTGCTGGGCCAAGTATAGCGCCAAATCCTCAGGCGTGTTGAGATTGTGGAATATGATGTCGCAGGAAACCTGTCGCACGCCGCTCACGGCGAACCAGCCACGCATCGAACGATCGGGCTGACTAGCGAGATGCCGGTCAAGCGCATCGGCGAGCGATGCGGGCCAGAGACCGAAGATATGCTGGCCTTCGAGGACACAAGCCCCTCCCTTCCAAGGGAGGGGTTGGTGTGGGTGGCGAGCGGAGCGAGCCTCGTTGGCACAAAAAATGGCTTTGCCAGCCGGCGCCGTGGCGCCGGCACCCACCCCTTGCCCCTCCCTTGGAAGGGAGGGGTTGAGCAGGGAAAGCAGATCAGTGGGCACCGGCAGCGTGTCGCACCCAGCGGTGAGCACGGCGTCAAAGCCATTGTCGGCGGCGTAACGCAACGCGGCGCAAAGGCCACCCAAGGGCCCCTGATCGGGAGCGGGCCGGTCGGGGATTGAGATCAGCCCCGGCCATTCGCGGCCGCAGATGATCAGTGCGTCGGTCTGCGCGGCGAGGGCTTCTGCGACATGATCGAGCAGCGTCTTGCCTCCGATCCTGGCGAGCGCCTTGTCACTGCCAAAGCGGCGTGACTGCCCGCCGGCGATGATCGCGCCCAGCACCTTCACCGGAAATCCTCCGGGAAATGATGCAGCGCGCTCAGCACCGGATAAGGCGTGAAGCCGCCCAATGCGCAGAGCGAGCCCGATTTCATCGTCTCACACAGATCCTCGACCAGCGCGATATTGGCGGCGACGTGCTCGCCCGCGATGATGCGATCGATCGTCTCGGCGCCGCGCGTGGAGCCGAGACGGCAGGGGGTGCATTTGCCACAGCTCTCGATCGCGCAGAATTCCATCGCGAATTTTGCTTGGCGCGCCATGTCGACGCTTTCGTCGAACACCACTACACCACCATGGCCGATCAGCCCGTCGCGCGCGGCGAAGGCCTCATAGTCGAAGGGTGTATCGAACAGCGCGCGCGGAAAATAGGCGCCCAGCGGACCACCGACCTGCACCGCGCGAACGGGGCGCCCGCTTTCGGTGCCGCCCCCGATCTCGTCGACCAGCTCGCCCAGTGTGACGCCGAAGGCGGTCTCGAACAGTCCGCCGTGCTTGATATTGCCCGCGAGCTGTATCGGCATCGTCCCGCGTGAACGACCCATGCCGTAATTGGCGTAAGCCTCGGGCCCTTCGGCGAGCACGAAGGGGACGGCGGCGAGCGTCAGCACGTTGTTGATGACGGTCGGGCAGCCGAACAGACCCTTGTGCGCCGGAAGTGGGGGTTTGGCGCGGACCTCGCCACGTTTGCCCTCGAGCGAATTGAGCAGCGACGTCTCCTCGCCGCAGACATAGGCGCCCGCGCCGACGCGGACCTCGATATCGAAGGGTGCGACGATCGCGCGACTGCGCTCGATCGCAGCCTGTATCTTCGTGATCGCGTGCGGATATTCGGAGCGGATGTAGATGAAACCCTTCCGCGCACCAGTGGCGAGTCCAGCGATCGCCATGCCCTCGATCAGGACATAGGGGTCGCCCTCCATCAGCATCCGGTCGGCAAAGGTGCCGCTGTCGCCTTCATCGGCGTTGCAGACGATATACTTGCGTGTTCCCTGGGCTTCGAGAACGGTCTTCCACTTGATGCCCGCCGGAAAGCCCGCGCCGCCGCGGCCGCGCAGGCCCGAGGCGGTGACTGCCTCGACGATTTGCACTGGCGTCATCGCCTGTGCTGCGCGAAGGCCCTTCCAGCCGCCGGTCGCCTCATAGTCCGCGAGGTCGAGCGGGCGGGTCCTGCCCGCGCGCGCGAAGGTCAGGCGCGTTTGCGCCGTGATGAAGGGGTGGTCGGCTATGCGACCGATCGACAGCCTCTCAATGTCATCCCCGTGAAAACGGGGATCCAGTTGGGCATCTGAGCGCGCACCAGCGTCGTCTGGATTCCCGCTTTCGCGGGAATGACACTGGATAATTGCCTCAACGTCCGTCGGCGTCATCGGGCCGTAGCCGATGCCGTCGATCTCGACCAACGGTTCGAGCCAGTGCATGCCCCAGCTCGATACGCGGACGATCTCGGCATTGGGAGCGGCGTAGGCGAAGGCTTCGGCCACCGCATCGGCACCGCAGGCGAGCGCAAGCGCGTCGTCGGAGATCAGGATGCGCATCACAGCGCCTCGATCAGCGCGCCGAGCTTTTGCTCGTCGAGCCGCGCGTGGAGATCGGTTCCGATCATCGCATTGGGGCCGACCGAACAGAGGCCAAGGCAATAGACGGGCTCGATCACCACGCGGTCACGTGCTTTATCCATGGCCCACTTGGCGAGTCGTTCGCTGCCCCGCGCCTGGCAGGCCTCGGCGCGGCAGAGCTTGAGGACGGGGCGTGGCTCGGGCACGGTACGGAAATCATGGTAGAAGCTCGTGACGCCATAGACTTCGGCGCGGCTGAGGTTCAGCGCCTGCGCGATCGCGCGGATCGCATCTTCATCGACGCAGCCGAATGCATCCTGCACATCATGAAGGATCGGAAGCAACGGGCCTTCGCGTTTCCCGTGACGGGCAATGATGCGGTCGAGTTCGTCTGCGTTCAACCAAGCCGCTCCGCGTGCCAGCGCACATGGTCTTCCATGAAGCTGGAGATGAAGAAGTAGCTGTGATCATAGCCCGGCTGCATGCGGAGCGTGAGCGGAATCCCGGCCTTGTCGCACGCGGCCTTGAGCAGCGCGGGCTTGAGCTGATCGGCGAGGAAGGTGTCGGCATCGCCTTGATCGACGAGGATTCCGGGCACGCGAGCGCCGCCCTCGATGAGCGCGGTGCTGTCATATTGCCGCCAGTCGGCGCGGTTGGCGCCGATATAGCCCGTTAGCGCCTTTTCGCCCCAGGGACAGTTGAGTGGCGAGGAGATCGGCGCGAAGGCGGAAACGCTCTTGAAGCGATCGGGATTCTTGAGCGCGATGGTGAGCGCGCCATGTCCGCCCATCGAATGGCCGGTGATGCCCTGCCGGTCCATGTCGGCCGGGAAGTTCGCGGCGATGATGCCGGGCAGTTCGCTGGTGATGTACGAATACATCCGGAAATTGGCGGACCAGGGATCCTCGGTGGCATCGACATAGAAACCGGCGCCTTTGCCGAAGTCATAGCCCTCTTCGTCGGGAACGTTTTCGCCGCGCGGGCTCGTGTCGGGGCAGACGAAGATCACGCCCATCTCGGCGCAGATCCGCCGATATTCGCCCTTTTCCATGACATTGGCATGGGTGCAGGTGAGCCCCGAAAGATACCAGAGCACTGGCAGCTTCGCGCCCTCCGCATGCGGCGGGACATAGACCGCGAAGACCATGTCCGTACCCGTTTCGGCGGAGGCGTGGGCGTAGACGCCCTGCACTCCGCCGAACGCCTTGTTCGTCGATACCGTATCGAGCGTCATGCTCACTGCGCCGGACGGAACAGCCCGCAGAGCTTGTTGCCCGCGGGATCGCGCAGATAAGCGAGATAGAGCTTGCCGAAGCCGCCCTCGCGCATGCCCGGCGCGTCCTCGCAAGTGGTGCCGCCATTGGCAACGCCTGCCGCGTGCCACGCGTCGACCTGTTCGGGGGAGGCTCCCGCGAAACCGACAGTGCCGCCATTGGCATGGCACGCGGGTTCGCCGTTGATCGGCTTCGAGATCATGAACAGCCCGCCATTGTGCATGTAGATCACGCGGCCCTTGTCATCGACCATGCCGGGTTTCGCGCCCAGCGTGCCGAGGACGGCGTCATAAAAGGCCTTGGACTTTTCGATGTCGTTCGAACCAACCATCACATGTGAAAACATGGCATCCTCTCCCTTGTCAGCCGCTACTTCTGCGGCATCTACCACTCAATCGTCATGCTGAACTTGATTCAGCATCCACGAACACCGTCTCGTCATGTCCTGCACCGCCTATGTTCATGGACCCTGAAACAAGTTCAGGGTGACGGTCCGGGGAGGCTCGACGCTGTTCAGTAAACCACGACGCTGCGGATGCTCTCACCCGCATGCATCAGATCGAAACCCTTGTTGATCTCTTCGAGCGTCAGCACATGCGTGATCATCGGGTCGATCTCGATCTTGCCATTCATATACCAGTCGACGATCCTGGGCACGTCGGTGCGGCCCTTGGCACCACCGAAGGCGGTGCCCTTCCACACGCGGCCGGTGACGAGCTGGAAGGGGCGCGTCGCGACCTCTTTGCCCGCTTCGGCGACGCCGATGATGATGCTCTCGCCCCAGCCGCGATGGCAGCATTCGAGCGCGGTGCGCATCACCTCGGTATTGCCCGTCGCGTCGAAGCTGTAATCGGCGCCGCCATCGGTGAGCGCCAGAACCTCGGCGATCACATCCTCGCGGCTCTTGCCCTTGCCGTTGATGAAATGCGTCATGCCGAACTTGCGGCCCCATTCCTCACGGTCGGGGTTGATATCGACGCCGACGATGACGTCCGCGCCCACCATCCTGGCGCCCTGGATCACGTTGAGGCCGATGCCGCCCAGCCCGAAAACGACGACCTTTTCACCCACCTGCACCTTCGCGGTGTTCACCACCGCGCCGACGCCGGTGGTGACGCCGCAGCCGATATAGCAGCTCGTCTGGAAGGGCGCGTCGTCGCGGATCTTCGCGACCGCGATCTCGGGCAACACGGTGAAGTTGGAGAAGGTCGAACAGCCCATATAGTGGTAGATCGGCTGCCCCTTGTAGCTGAAGCGCGTCGTGCCGTCGGGCATCAGGCCCTTGCCCTGCGTCGCCCGGATCGCGGTGCACAGGTTGGTCTTGCCCGAAAGGCAGCTTTTGCACTGGCGGCATTCGGGGGTGTAGAGCGGAATGACGTGATCGCCGGGCTTGACCGAGGTGACGCCGCTGCCCACCTCTCGCACGATCCCCGCGCCCTCATGGCCGAGGACTGATGGGAAGATTCCCTCGCTGTCGAAGCCGTCGAGCGTATAGGCGTCGGTGTGGCAGATGCCCGTCGCCATGATCTCGACCAGCACCTCGCCGGCCTTGGGGCCTTCCAGATCGAGTTCGACGATTTCGAGCGGCTTCTTCGCCTCGAACGCGACGGCGGCGCGGGTCTTCATGGGCGCGGGTCCTTTCGGATGGAATGAGGTTTCCCGCTGCTTGCCGCCAATGGGGTATACTTGGCAAGAGCGGAACCCGGATTTTATACAGTCGTATAACAAGCGCGGGCAGGGGGTGCGTCCTGCTCGGCCTTGGCGTGTGCGCCGTCAGCCTTTAGGGGGGCGTGCATGCTTCGTCTTTCCGGACTCGCCCTGCCGCTCGATCATGCTACTGAGGCGATGCCTGAGGCGATCTGCAATCGGCTGGGCATCGCGCGTGATGAACTGCGCGGCTGGACGGTCTTCAAACGCGGCAACGACGCGCGCCGCAAGAATGCGATCCAGCTCATCTATACGCTCGATATCGAGCTTGCCGACGAGGCGGTGGTGCTTGCGCGTTTTGCGGGCGACAAGGATGTGCGCTCCACGCCCGATATGCGGTACCGCTTCGTGACGCATGCGCCCGAGGGGTGGTCGGGGCTTCGGCCCGTGGTGATCGGCGCCGGGCCGTGCGGTCTTTTCGCCGGACTGATCCTGGCGCAGATGGGTTTCCGCCCGATCATCCTCGACCGCGGCAAGATCGTGCGCGAGCGGACCAGGGACACCTGGGGCCTGTGGCGTCGGGCCGAGCTCAATCCCGATTCCAACGTGCAGTTCGGCGAGGGTGGCGCGGGCACCTTTTCGGACGGAAAGCTCTATTGCCGGGTGAAAGATCCGCGCTTCCTCGGCCGCAAGGTGCTGGAGGAATTCGTCAAGGCGGGCGCGCCCGACGACATCCTCTGGGAAGCGCATCCGCATATCGGCACCTTCCGCCTCGTCACCATGGTCGAGAGCATGCGGCGGACGATCGAGGAACTGGGCGGCGAATATCGCTGGCAGACGCGCGTCGACGATCTGGAACTCGAACGGTTGGCCGACGGAAAGCAGCGGTTACGGGGTTTGCAACTGCACGACGGCAGCTTCCTCGAGGCCGATCATGTCGTGCTCGCGGTCGGCCACAGCGCGCGGCCGACATTCGAGATGCTGCACCGGCGCGGTGTTCATATGGAGGCCAAGCCCTTTTCGATCGGTGTCAGGATCGAGCATCCGCAGAGCTGGATCGATCACGCGCGCTTCGGCAATTGCGTCAATCATCCCGATCTGGGCGCGGCGGCCTATAGCCTGTCGCACCACTGTGAAAACGGGCGGACGGTCTACAGCTTTTGCATGTGCCCCGGCGGGCGCGTGGTCGCGGCGACCTCGGAAGAAGGGCGCGTCGTCACCAACGGCATGAGCCAATATTCGCGCGCCGAGTTCAACGCCAATTCGGGGCTGGTCGTCGCGATCGATCCGGCGCGCGACTATCCCGATGGACCACTGGCGGGCATCACCCTTCAGCGGCATTGGGAGGATCTGGCCTTCATTGCCGGCGGCTCCTCCTATTGGGCGCCGGGACAGAAGGTGGGTGATCTGCTTGCGAGCCGTCCGTCCACCGAACTGGGTGAGGTGATCCCCTCCTATAAGCCCGGCGTGACGATGACCGATCTGTCGCAATGCCTGCCGCCCTTCGTGATCGAGGCGTTTCGCGAGGCTTTGCCCGTCTTTGGCCGTAAGATCGCGCGCTATGACCATCCTGATGCGGTGATGACGGGGGTGGAGACGCGGACCTCGTCACCCGTGCGGATCACGCGCGGGGAGGACTTCCAGAGCCTCAATGTCGAGCAACTGTTCCCCGCGGGCGAGGGCGCGGGCTATGCCGGCGGTATCCTTTCGGCGGCGATCGACGGCATCAAGGCGGCCGAGGCGGTAGCGCGCAGCATCATGGCACGATGACGCGGGTGGCCCGCCGCTCCGCGTAGGCAGAAGCGACGGGCATTTGGGTAGCGTGATGCTCACGCCGCCCGGTCAACGCTCTGCGGCGCTATGTGGCTCGGCCAACATCAGCAGGTGCGTCGCATGATCGATGAAGTGCGGATCGGTGCTGTAGGCGTGCTCGAGTTTTTCGAGATCGGCATGAAAGGGATCGGCCTCTGCGCCCTCCTCGGGATTCCAGCGCGGATCGGGCGCGAAGCGGCTATGGAACAGGTCGAGGCCGCACAGCCGGGTGATGCCAATGTGCGGTGCGAACAGCATGTCGAGTTCGTGTGCCGCGAAAAGGTGCGAGCTGAACTCGATATGCTGCCCGTCGGCCAGGTCGATCGCGAGCCGGTTGGTGCGATGGTCCTGACGGAATGTGATGGCACGTTCGACATGGTCGACGAAAATCGAGGGCTGGCTGCCTACGGTGCGCACGCTGACCAGCAGCGCACCACGCGTGACGCGCGCGAGTTCGGCGGACACTGCAGGCTGGTGTTCCATCTCGACATGGTTGAGCACGCCGTTGAGGCACAGGCACAGGTCTACCGATCCCGTCGCTTCGGGGAGCGGATCGGTCATGTCGGCGGTTTCGAAGCGCAGGCGTAGGCCCGCATAGTCTCGCAGATCATTGGCGCGCATCCGCGCAATCGCGATCTGCTCGCCCGAAATGTCGAAACCGCGCGCCTCGATTTGCGGAATGCCGAGCGCCCAGGCGCGCGCGACGACGCGGCGCAACCAGGTGCCGGGTCCGCATCCTACGTCCAGTACGCGCAGCGTTTCGCAGCCCGCCTCGGCAAGCGCGACGAGCCGCGCTTCGATCGCCGTCCAGATCCTGCGGTCGCCATAGGAATAGCGCCCGCCGAAATCGAACAGGTCGCGCCCTGGCCCGTCGGCATAGGTGAGATAATGGACGCCGGCACTATCATATGCGCGGGCAATTTCGGCATGCACCCCCGATTTGCGGCGCGAAGTCAGGGTGAGAACTGAGTGGGAAGCCATAGGATACTCCACAATTGGCATTGGCCGCATGGAGTTAGGGCTGGTCCGCATTTTGGCTCAAGATGTGCGGAACACGGCTGGCATATGGATTGCGTAGGATTCGGGGCCGGGCGCGGCCCGGCCAATGTGGAGCAGAAGCGTTCAAGCCAGCGCTGCGGCCGTTTTCGCATTGGCGGTGATCTTCGTGACGTCGGGTGCGCCCTGGGGCACGATCCAGCTTCCGCCGACGCAGAGCACCTGATCGATCGAAAGCCAGTCGGGCGCGGTCGCTTCGGTGATGCCGCCGGTAGGGCAGAAGCGGCAATTGCCGAACACCGCGGTCAGGCTCTTGAGCGCGGGGGTGCCGCCATTGGCCATGGCGGGGAAGAATTTGAAATGCGTCAGCCCGAGATCGAGGCCGCGCATCACATCGCCGGCGTTCGCGGTGCCGGGAAGGAAGGGGATGCCGCTCGCGACAGCGGCCTTGCCGAGATTTTCGGTGAGGCCGGGCGAGACGATGAACTGCGAACCCGCGTCGATCGCGGCCTTCAGGTCGTCGGGATTGAGCACGGTGCCCGCGCCGACGATTGCGCCTTCTACCTTCGCCATTTCCTTGATCGCATCGATCGCGCATTCGGTGCGCAGCGTGACTTCGAGCACCCTGAGCCCGCCTTCGACCAACGCCTCGGCGATCGGCCGCGCATGCGCGATGTCCTCGATCACGAGCACGGGTATGACAGGCGCGGTGCGCATGATGGTTTCGATGGGCTTCATGGTGTCAGGGCTCCTGCTTTGATGTCATCCCCGCGAAAGCGGGGATCCAGAGACGTCCGTGCGGGCGCCAGTCATCGTCTGGATTCCCGCTTTCGCGGGAATGACAGGAAAGGTTTTGGCGGCGTTGGTCACAATTCGGCGAGCGCGAGCATCGCCGAACCGCCACGTTCGGCCTCATCGGCGCCGTGGCGCATCAGCGCGAAGAGCTCGCGTCCGGTGCCCATCTCGACGGGCGGACGCGGCGCGGGCTTGCGGGCCTGCCAGATCTCGTCGTCGACCAGAGCCTCGATCTCGCCGGTATTGGCGCTGACGCGGACGATATCGCCGTCGCGCAGCAACGCGATCGGACCATCGCACCAGCCCTCGGGGGTGAGATGGATCGCGGCAGGCACCTTTCCGCTCGCGCCCGACATGCGGCCGTCGGTGACGAGCGCGACGTTGAAGCCCTTGTCCTGCAATACGCCAAGCGCCGGGGTGAGTTTGTGGAGTTCAGGCATGCCATTGGCCTGCGGGCCCTGGAAGCGGACGACGACGACGACATCGTGTTCGAGCTCGCCCGCCTTGAAGGCCGCAAGCACCTGATCCTGGTCGGAGAAGACACGGACTGGCGCTTCGATCGTCCAGCGCGCCTCGTCGACCGCGCTCGTCTTGATGACCGCGCGGCCGAGATTGCCCTGCAGCAGCCGCATACCGCCATCGCGGCGGAAAGCGCTGGCGGGTGGGCGCAGCATCGTGTCGTCGCGCGTCTCGGCGGGGGCGTCGATCCAGGTGAGCGCGTCATTCTCCAGCGCGGGTTCCTGACCATATGGATCGAGCCCGCCCGTCCAGACGGTCATGATGTCGCGGTGAAGCAGACCCGCGGCGAGCAGCTCTCGAATCACGAAGCCCATGCCGCCCGCGGCGTGGAAATGGTTCACGTCGCCCGCGCCATTGGGATAGACGCGCGCAACGAGCGGCACGACCGCGGACAGGCGGTCCATGTCCTCCCAGTCGATGATGATCCCCGCCGCACGCGCTATAGCGGGGAGGTGGATGGCGTGGTTGGTCGATCCGCCCGTCGCGAGCAGGCCGATCGCGGCATTCACGACCGCCTTTTCATCGACGCAGTGACCCAGCGGGCGATAGTCATTGCCGTCCCAGCCGATCTCGGTGACGCGGTGGACCGCAGCGCGCGTCAGTTCCTGGCGGAGTTTCGTGCCCGGATTGATGAAGGCGGCGCCGGGTACGTGGAGCCCCATCATCTCCATCATCATCTGGTTGGAATTGGCGGTGCCGTAGAAGGTGCAGGTGCCCGCGCCATGATAGGATGCGGCCTCGGCTTCGAGCAGTTCGTCGCGGCTCGCCTTGCCTTCGGCATAGAGCTGGCGGACGCGCTGCTTTTCCTTGTTGGCGAGGCCCGAGGGCATCGGGCCCGCGGGGATCAGGATCATCGGCAGATGGCCGAAGCGCAGCGCGCCGATCAGCAGGCCGGGGACGATCTTGTCGCAGATGCCGAGCAGCGTCGCGCTTTCGAACATGCCGTGGCTGAGCGCTATTGCCGTACCCATCGCGATATTGTCGCGGCTGAACAGTGAAAGCTCCATGCCGAGCTGGCCCTGCGTCACCCCGTCGCACATTGCTGGAACGCCGCCCGCGACCTGCGCGGTCGCGCCCTTTTCACGCGCAAAGACCTTCATCTGCTCGGGATAGCGACCATAGGGCTGATGCGCCGAGAGCATGTCGTTATAGGCGCTGACAATGCCGATGTTCATCGCCTTGCCGCTGCGGATGACAGCCTTGTCATCTGCCGCAGCCGCGAATCCGTGGGCGAGGTTGCCGCACGAGAGCGTGGGACGGTGGACGCCCTTTTCGCGTTCACGATCGAGCAGCTCGAGATAGGCGGTCCGCCCTTTTTTCGAGCGGCTGATGATGCGGTCGGTGACCGCCGCGATTTCGGGGTGGATCTTGGTCATTTCGGCCCCCCCGCACCATCGTCATGCTGAACTTGTTTCAGCATCCATGCGCACGCCGTGCCGTGGATGCGGTTTTGGCATGGACCCTGAAACAAGTTCAGGGTGACGGGGAGAGGGGCAGTGCGTGTCATTCGTCGAGCCAGTGGATGTCGATGGCCTGCTCGGCGTCGGCGAGTACGCGGCCGACGGGGACATTGGAACTGGGGCCGTCGTTGATCGCCTTTTCGAGCAGCTTGCGCTTTTCCTTACCGGTGATCGCGATCAGGATTGTACGTGCGGACAGGATCGAGGCGCGGCTGAGCGTCACGCGCGCGACAGGCGCCTGAGAGGGCAGCGGATCGGGCATGACGCCGAGTGCGCGGCGCGCCTTGGGTCCGTTCAATGCCTCGTCGAGGTCGGGGCCGGGGAAGATCGAGGCGGTGTGGCCGTCCGCGCCCATGCCGAGCCAGACGAGATCGATCGGCCAGTGCAGGTCCTGCAGTCGCGCATCGGCGGCATTGCCCGCAAGCTTGTGATCGGGGTTCTCGGTGCCGATCGGCAGCACGCGTGCGCCGAGCGGCAGGAAGGCGCGCGCGATCGACGCGACATTGCTCATCGGGCTGTCGACCGCGACAAGGCGATCATCGGTGGGGATGATCGTCACGCTCTTCCAGCGCAGTTTTTTTTGCGCCAGCTTTTCGAACACGGGCAGGGGTGTCTTGCCGCCGGGGAAGGCGACGAGCGCCTGACCGCGCGCATCGAGCGCGCTTTCGATGATGAAAGCTATGTCGCCGGCGATCGCCTCGGCCCATTCGTCGGCGTCTTCATAGTCCCAGAATTCGGCCTCAATCATGCCAGCTAACTCCATCACGTTCCGTAAGCGCGATTGCGGCCGATGGGCCCCAGCTTCCCGCGCCATATTGCTTGGGTGTCATCCCGTTCGCTGCCCAGCCGGCGCGGATCGCATCGACCCATTCCCACTGCGCCTCGACCTCGTCGCGGCGGACGAACAGCGTCGGATCGCCCTCGATCAGGTCGAGCAACAGCCGCTCATAGGCGATCCGCCGCCGCGTGCCAGCAAAAGCGCTGGTGAGCGAAAGATCGAGCGGGACCTCGCGCAGCGTAATACCCTCGCGGTCGAGTCCGGGTTCCTTGGCCATGACGAGCAGTCGAATATATTCTTCGGGCTGGAGGCGGATGACGAGCTTGTTTGCGGTCAGCCGGCCGCCGCGCTTCGCGAAGATCGAATGCGGCACTTTCTTGAACTGGATGAAGATTTCGGACTGGCGGTTGGGGAGCCGCTTGCCCGTGCGGAGGTAGAAGGGCACGCCCTGCCAGCGCCAGTTGTCGACATGCGCCTTGATCGCGACAAAGGTTTCGGTGTCCGAAGGCTTGCCGAGCTCGTCGACATAGCCGGGAACCGCTTCGCCCTTGCTCGCGCCCGCGCCGTACTGGCCGATCACTGTGTGTGTGGCAGCGCTGTCAGAGTCTATCTTCCGGAGCGAGCGGAGCACCTTGACCTTCTCGTCGCGCACCGCGGTCGCATTCAGGTCCGCCGGCGGCTCCATCGCTACGAGCGACAGAAGCTGGAGCATGTGGTTCTGCACCATGTCGCGGAGCGCGCCCGCGCCATCATAGAAGCCGACGCGGCCTTCGAGACCGACCGTTTCCGAAACGGTGATCTGGACGTGATCGATGCCATTGGCGTTCCACAGCGGCTCGAACATCATGTTGGCGAAGCGCAGCGCGAGCAGGTTCTGGACGGTTTCCTTGCCCAGATAATGGTCGATGCGGAAGGTGCGTTCCTCGGGAAAGGCCGCGGCCACGGCATCATTGATCTCACGCGAGGAGTCGAGATCGGTGCCAAGCGGCTTTTCGAGCCCGATACGGACATTGTCGCCGGCGAGGCCCGCCTTTTGCAGACCCGCGATCGTGGGTTCGAACAGCGAGGGCGCGGTCGACAGGAAGATCGCAATTCCGCCCGAAGTATCGCCGATCTTTTCAGCGAGCGCGGGAAAGCCGTCGGGCTTCGAGGCGTCGAGCGGCTGGTATTTGAGCCGTTCGAGGAACGTGGCGAGCAGATCACCATTCTTGCGATCGGCGGGGAGGAACTCCTCCAGCGCCTTCTTCGCAAAATCCTGCCATCCGGCATCATCGAGCTCGCTGCGCGCCGTGCCAACGATTTGCAGGCAATCCTTGATCAGCCCGTCGGCGTGAAGCGCATAGAGCGAGGGGAGGAGCATGCGCCGCGCAAGATCGCCGGTCGCACCGAAGAGCAGAAGGGTTTCGCAGGCCATAGGGGAGGCGTCATTCCCCATGCTTTCCCCAGCGTCAACCGCGCGTGCAATTTTTTGGCGGCGAAAGCGCGTGCTTTTTCATCCCGACCCGCCGCTGGCGGGCGGTCGCGTAACTTTCGTGCGCGTCAGGGGGTGGTCAGGAAAGCGCGACAGGCGGCGCGCATCGCGTCGCGGTCGCCCGGCAGGATCGTATCGCAGATGACATAGCTGTAGATTAGGAACGCGCGCGCGCTGGCCTGTTCGGCGGGCACGCCGCTGGCCGCCACCACCGCTTCGAAATAGGCAAGCCGATGCCGGTCGATCTCGGCGAGCGCGCGCGCGGCGCGCGTGTCGGTGAGCGCCCATGTGCGCATCGCGAGTTCGATATGCGAACCTGTGCGCGCGCGGTCCATCTGAGAGATGCCGAACAGCCGCTCGAGCCGCGCCTCGGGCGTGGCGTCCATCGCTGCCAGCTCGGCGACGAGCCCCGTGGTGGTGCGCTGGCGCCAATAGTCGGTCATCGCGTCCAGAAAGGCGTCGCGCGTCTCGAAGCGCGTGTAGAACATGCCCTTGGTGACGCCGAGCTTCTCGGCGACGAGCTCGACCCGCACCGAATCGATCCCGCCCACCGCCAGCATCTCGAGCGCCGCTATGAACCAGTGTTCGGCGGTCAGCCGCGGCTTGGGCCCGCGTCTTGCCTTTTCTCGCGCACCCACGGCGATCGCCGGCTGAAGCGGAAGGGGCGGCAATGCGGTCATGAGGCCTGCCTAATCCCCGCCACGCCGTGGGTCAATGCAAGGCCATATTTATAGTGCGGTACAGAATGTGTTTTCGGAGGATTGCAGGCTATATGTTGACGATCGCCGGGATGCGGATATATCAATAACTCATACGGTAACGAATCTAATAAGCCGTGCTGTGGAGAGGGAGGGATTATGTCGCGCAATCGATCGGCGTTAAGGCGTGCGTTGCTGGGCGGTATCATGCTGTGGGGATCGGCCACACATTCGGCATGGGCTCAGGATAGCGCGATAGACGAAGAGGGGGTGTCGGTCGGCGACATCGTCGTCACCGCGCGCCGCCGCGAGGAAAGCCTGCAGGACGTACCCATCTCGATCACTGCCTTCACCGCCGACACGCTCGACCTGCGGGGCGCTCCGGACATCACCGCGCTCCAGCGTTCGACCCCCAACCTGACAATGCAGGTTTCGCGCGGCACCAATTCGACGCTGACCGCCTTCATCCGCGGCATCGGTCAGCAGGATCCGCTCTGGGGCTTCGAGCCCGGCGTCGGCCTCTATGTTGATGACGTCTACATCGCGCGGCCGCAGGGCGCGGTGCTCGACATTTTCGACATCGAGCGGATCGAGGTTCTGCGCGGGCCGCAAGGCACGCTCTATGGCCGCAATACCATCGGCGGCGCGGTCAAATATGTGACAAAGCGCCTGGGCGACGAGTTCAGCGGCAAGGTGCGCGGCGAGATCGGGAGTTATGACGAATACAACCTGACGGGATCGCTCGCGCTGCCGCTGGCCGAGGGGATCGCGATCGGCGGCGCCTTTGCCTGGTACAATCGCGACGGCTATGGGAAGAACTTCTTCACCGGCGCGGACACCAACGACAAGGACGTGATCGCGGGCCGGCTGTCGGTCGAGCTCACGCCCTCCGACGCCATCTTCATCCGCCTCGCCGCCGATCGCACCGAGGATCGCTCCAACACCAATCACGGCCACCGCGAAGTCCGCGAGCCCAACAGCAACACGTCCGTGCTGCCCGGCAAATATGATACGCTTGCGGGGCTCGGAGACCGAAGCAAGGTGGTGACGCAGGGTGTGTCGCTCACCGGCGAATGGCAGGTTTCGGACATAGTGACGCTCAAGTCGGTCACCGCGTATCGCGACGGCTATACAAAGAGCGCGGGCATAGATTTCGACGGAACGCCCCAGCCTTATCTGGATATCGCGGCGGGCGGCAAGGTGTATCAGGACGACCAGTTCAGCCAGGAATTCCAGGCGCTGATCGAGACCGATCGGCTCCAGGGCGTGGTCGGCGTCTATTATCTCGACGCGCATGCCGAAGGCGCGTTTGACACGATCCTTGGACGCGGGCTCGTGCCCGAGCCGATTCTGGTGCCGCGCCCCAGCGCCTTCACCGCGCTGACCCAGCTCACCAGCGGTTCGGTCGATACCAAAAGCTTCGCGATCTTCGGCGACCTCAACTACGACCTGAGTGAGCGGCTGAAACTCTCGCTTGGCGCGCGCTGGACGCGCGACAAGAAGACCGGGACGGTGTTCAAGGCCAATTATTTCGGGACGATCGGCAGCCCGCTGCTAAAGCCCTATGTGCCCGTGCTGCCAGCGCCCTTCAACGTTCCCCAGATACTGACCGACTACACTAACGAACGTACCTTCGAGGAGTTCACGCCGCGCGTCAGCCTCACCTGGGAAGCGAGCGATGATGTCAATCTCTACGCGGCCTATGGGCGCGGTTTCAAATCGGGCGGTTTCGACATGCGCGGTGACGCCACCGCCACGCCTGACACCAAGAACGGCTATGACCCGGAGATCGTCGATTCCTACGAAGTGGGTGTGAAAGGCGATTTCCTGAACAACAGCCTGCGCGTCAACGCCGCGCTTTTCTACACCGATTATCAGGGCCAGCAGGTGACGACGCAGGTGCCCAAGATCACCCCGCCGCCTGGCGTGGTCAGCTTTGTCGACAATGTCGGCAGTTCGCGGATCTATGGCGCCGAACTCGAAGCCAGTGCGGTGCTGAGCCGCAATGTCAGCGCCAATCTGAGCTTCGGCTACATCAACGCGAAGTTCGAGGAGTTCCTCGTCTTCGATCTCGCGACCCGGCAATATGTCGACGTCGCCGACCAGCGCAAATTCCAGAACACGCCCGAGTTCACCGCGAGCGCATCGCTCAACTGGCAGGAGGATTTCGCAGGCGGGCGTCTGGCGATGCTGCCCGCGATTTCCTTCCGCAGCGACGTCAATCTGTTCGAGATACCGATTCCTTCGATCGATCAGGACGGCTTTGCGCTGGTCGACCTCAGCGTCACCTGGACTTCGGGCGACGACCGGTGGCGCTTTGGCGCGCATGGCCGCAACCTGTTCGACGTGCGCTATCGCACCGGGGGCTATAACTTCCAGTCGAACCAGTTCGCGCAGTCGGTTATCGGCTTTTACGGGCCCCCGCGGACGGTGCGCTTCTCGGCCGAATACCGGTTTTGACCATGGCCGATTTCGTGGAGCGGCGCTGGCGCTCGGCTGACGGGCTCTCGCTTCACGCGCGGGACTATGCTGCGGCCGCGGGGGAGGCGCGGCTGCCCGTGATCTGCATCCACGGGTTGACGCGCAATGCGCGCGACTTCGAGGCGGTTGCGCCGTGGGTTGCGGCGCAGGGGCGGCGCGTGCTCGCGGTCGACATACGGGGGAGGGGGCGTTCGGACCCCGATCCCGACCCGATGAACTACAAGCCGCTCACCTATGCGCGTGACATGCTGGCGATGATGGATTCGCTTGGCATCGCGCGCGCGGTCTTTGTCGGCACTTCGATGGGCGGGCTTATCACGCTGATGGTGGCCGGGCTCAGGCTGCGGGCGATCGGGGGCGCAGTGCTCAATGATGTCGGCCCCGAAGTCGCTCAGGAGGGGCTCGATAGGATCGCGGCCTATGCAGGCAAGCCGGTCGACATCAGAAACTGGGACGATGCTGTCGCTTATCTCACGCGGACGATGGGGCCGGCGTTCCCCGATCTGGACGAAGCGCGGTGGCATGCGCTTGCACGCCGCAGTTTCGTCGAAGGATCCGATGGGGTGCCGCGGCTCGACTATGATCCTGCAATAGCGCGGCCTTTTTCCAGCAAGCCTCCGCCGCGGCAGTCGTATATCGCCGGGCTGTTGTTTCGCCGGCTCGCACGACGCCGGCCGACCCTGCTGCTGCGCGGAGAGCTTTCGGATCTGCTTTCGGCCGAAATTGCGGCGCGGATGCGCCGCGCTGCGCCGACGATGCACTATGCCGAAGTACCGCACGTCGGCCACGCACCCCTGCTGGAAGAGCCCGCCGCGCGCGCCGCAATCGAAGCGTTTCTGGCGAAGCTGCCTTAAACCTAGAGCCTGATCGTTTGAGGTGGAAGCGCCAAGCGCTTCCGCCGAAAGCGTGAATCAGGCTCTATTCCAATAGTTGAGACCTTGATCGTTCCAGGCTGATTCAGCCTGGAACGATCAAGGTCTAGTGTCGATGCTCGCGCCGCAATTGATATCGGCCGGGCGCAAATCCATCGAACAGCCCCGAAATTGCAGGGTGATCGACGGGCTCGTCGCTGTCGTCGGCGACCAGATTCTGCTGGCTGACATAAGCGACGTAGCTGCTCTCCGCATTCTCGGCGAGCAAATGGTAAAAGGGCTGGTCGCGATGCGGCCGGATGTCTTCGGGAATCGCCTCGTACCATTCCTCGCTGTTGGCGAAGACCGGGTCGATGTCGAAGATTACCCCGCGAAACGCGAACATCCGGTGCTTCACCACATCGCCGATCGCGAAGCGTGCGTGCGAAACGGGGGGCATGGCGGCGGGAATCGTCGGGCAACCGGTCGAGATATCGGGATAGTTCATATAGCTTATTTAGGCGGGTTTTGCTTTCAAGCAAGCGGACCGCTTGCAGAGCGCGAAAGCCTGCGCTAATGGCCGCCCCTCAAACGACCGGACGGGCCGCTTTCCAAGCGCCGTTCATCAGCGGAGAGGTGGCTGAGAGGTCGAAAGCACCGCACTCGAAATGCGGCGTGCCGGCAACGGTACCGTGGGTTCGAATCCCACCCTCTCCGCCACGACTTCCTGGAATCCGCAGACTTCCTAGGATTGGCTGATTTCTGTCGCTTTTGATGCTGCTATGGCGGCTCGTTTCGTTTGAAATACACCGTGGCCTTCGCTCAGGGGCGCCAACTGAACAGCGCGGGATCGATGGGCACATTCACCTCGACCTTGTCCCAGAATACCTCGTTGGCCATTACGCCGTTATAATAGAGCGTCACGCGGCGCGCCTGGAGCCAGCGGGGCTTTTCCAACATGACGAAGTCGTCATAGACGCGTTGGTGCCAGCCGCGCGGGGTCATGAAGCCCATCGTACGGATGGCATGCGTTTTTGCGTCGATTCCGAACAGCGTGACCGCGCCCCTGGGATCGGTCAGCCGAACCATATGGAGCGGGTGACCACCGATCGTGTCATCGGGGACGCGCTCGGCCTTGAAGCCAGGCTTTGCAGCATGCCGGATGATGCCGAAGCCGAAGTTGGCAGCCCAATAGGCGTCCGCCTCCGCCTTGGGCATGACTCCGCGGTCCGACCATGTCGTCTCGCCGTCATAGCCGATCGTGAAAAGCGTTTGTTGCTTGCTCCTGGCCAGGATGCGCACCTTGCCGTCCGCGCCGTGCGCTGCAGTGCGCGCCGGATCGAAGACCCGCCACATCCGATAATCCTCGGCCCGACTTTTCGGCTCTGCGCCAGTCTCGGCATAGAAAACCGCGCGTCCCTCAAGCACCAGCGTTCTGGCGTTGATCCAATCGCTGCCGCCTGCGGCCTGGGCCGCACGCGCCAAAATCGCTCCGCCTTCTTGAACCGGATCGGCCGCGGCCGCCGGGGTGGCCACGAGCATGATCATTGCAAACGCGCGCATATTTCGTCCCCTCCATGTCTTCCGAAATCATTACAGCGACTCGCCGGTCGATTCAATTTGTCCGGACATATTTTCAATTCCCGATAGCTGCGCTAAAGAGCGTTGATTGCTTAGGGGAGGCATGACGTGATTGGCTTGGCAATACTCGCGCTTGCGGACACGAATGCGGCAATAAGCCTGCAACCCGGCACCTACACCAACGAAGAATATGTCTATTTCGAACGGGACGGAGGGCGCGAACCGCCGCCATGGATTGGTGTCGAGATCGGACGGGACGGAAGCGTGCGCCGGATCGACCCCTTTGGTGGGCCGGTGGCATCGGCGGTAAGCGTCAAGCCGAATGCTGATACGCCGCATGCGGTGACGATCGAAACCGGAGGCAAGACCCACATATTGCGCCGCGCGCGCGGGGCTACATGTTGGGCAGCACTGCGCAAGGACAAGCCCAAGCCCGACGGCGGAGAAGATTGGCATTTCGAGCGTAACCTCAAGCTGCACGATCAGGGCGGACGCCGCGCGTTGGGAGGCGCCGACACAGGCGTCCCCGCAATCGTCTTGCGGATGCGCAACGTCGTCTGGCCTGCAGGCAACACCAATCGCCCGAGCCTCGTTCTCTACATCCATTCAATCGAGCAACCCGATCGCGCGCTTGCCTATGCCTGGGCGGACCCGGGCGCCGCGCGAATAGGCCTTAACCTGCGCTGGGTTCAGGCAAGCTGCACGATCGAAGGGCGCGAAGATTCATAGCCAGTTGTCAAAGAGGGAGAGTGCAATGGTTCGTATGATGTTGCTTGGCTGCGCGGCGCTGGGCGTCCTGGCTGCGGTACCGGCTGGGGCAAGGACGCTCGATCCGGCCAAGCCTGAAGACGCGCTTGAAATCATGAAGCGCACCCAATGCGGTGAAAAGGATGGGGCGCCCGCGGTTTATTACTGGTCCGGCAAGATCTACTCGCGCGTGACCGGCGAGCCGGATCGCCTGCTGTTCCACGGCGAAGGCATGAATGTTCGCCAATGCGTTTCCGTGAACGATCCGAAGCGTGGGACAGGGTACCGGCAGGTCAGCCGCGAAGTGATGGTCTTCACCGATCCAAAGACGGGCGAGATCCTGCGGACGTGGAAGAATCCCTGGACCGACGAGACAGTCGACGTGATGCAGATCGCAAATGACCCGGTCAATGCGCGTCCCAGCTTCCCTTATGGCGCAGACGGAAAGCCGTATCAGCTCGGCTACAAGAGAATGGGGCAGTGGTTCGCAATGCCGCTTGAGGTGCCGCTCTTCTACCACAATGTCCTTGCGGGCGAGTATCAGGATTATGTGGGCAACAAATATCACGCGATGGAGATTTTCGATTTCGTCGCGCGCGCCGACGAACTGCTCGAAACCAGGCATTCCACCGCATATCCTTCGGTGTCGTGGGTTCGCATTTCCGACTGGATGCCCTGGATGAAGATGCGCGGGCGTCAGGGCCAGATCGTATTCAACGCAATGGGAACCAAGCTCAAAGCCTATGACGAACTTCCAAAGGTGCTGAAGGACGAGATCGCGGCCAATTATCCGATCTACAATGAGGCGCCGCCTGCCGACGACGCGCGTCCCAATGAGACGACCTGGACCGTGTTCAAGAAATGGGCTGACGAAAAGCGGAAGAACGCGCCGGAAGCACCGAAACAGGGTCACTGACGCGATATGACTTGGCGGGCGGTCGCGGTCGGATGTTCCGCGATCGCCTCGCGTCATGATGGGCAGCGACGATCTGTCACATCATTTGCAAAAGGCGAAGAGTGCTCAAGCAAGTTCGAACGCGTCGTCCTGTCAGAGGTGGCTGGATCCTCGACCGAATTCTTCTGACAGCGGCCCTTTCTTACTGATTGACAGTGTCAGCCGCGCAGGACGAACAGCAACGATGCACACAAACTCATCAATGTGGCGGCGAGAACCGGCACAACGGCCCGCCATCCAAGCTCCATGAGGAGGTCCATTCGCGATCGCATGGCAGTGGCCGTGACGGCAACGAGCAGCAGCGCCTTGGACAGCGACAGCGCCAAGGCCCTTGCATCCCCAGGCATCGCGACGACGCTGTTGAACGCGACCACGCCCAAGAATGCGATGATGAACCACGGGATGCTGATGCGACGCCAGATCGGGCGCGCCTCGCGTTCGCCGCCAGATCCCAGCCACATCGATACCAAGAGAACTACCGGCGCTAGCAACGTCACCCGGGCCAACTTGACGATCGTGGCATGGCTGCCCGCCGCATCCGAGAAGCTATAGGCACCGCCGATGGCCTGAGCGACATCATGGACCGAAGCGCCGATCAAATAGCCGGCCTGCTGGTCGTTCAGGCCCATCTCGCCGGCAAGTGCCGGATAGAGTGACATCGCGAGGGCGCTCGCCAGCGACACGCCGACCAGCGTAAGCGCAAATTGCGCCTGGCTGAGCCTGTCCTTGCCGACCACGCCGTAAAGCGCAAGCGCTGCGCTCGCGCCGCAGATCGCGGTCGCGCCACCCGCCAATATGCCGGCGTAGCGCGACTGCCCCGAAATGCGCGCACCCACCAGCCCCGCCGCAAAGGTCAGCGACATGATGAGCAGCAGGGCGATAAACGGCTGCACGCCGAGCGCTTCGATCTGGCCATAGCTGATCTGCAGGCCGAGCAATATGATGCCGATCCGCAGAAAGTTCCGCGATGCAAAATCGAGCCCGGCATGCGTTGCCGCGTCGCGCGTGACGAAATTGAGCGAAAGCCCGATCAAAAGCCCAAGCAAGATGACGGGCATGCCATAATGATCGGAAAGCCATGCCGCGGCCCCTGAACCGACCGCGCAGATGGCGAGCCCCGGCAGCAAATTCCGCAAACGTGATGTTTCGCCGTGCTGGATCTTTTCGGCAAGGTACAGTTCGCCGAACAGGTCGCCGCTATAAGGCATCTCCGCCTGATCCGCACGTTTCATATCGTCCCCGACGCCTTGTGTCCTACGGTGTCATATTCTGCTTCCCTTATCGTCGCGAAACGTTAGGTTGCAAGCCGAAACACGCCCGAAGGACGGACAGGGGAGAAATTGGCATGGCGACGGCCGCGGTTGGAGATGCGAGAACGAGCAGGATTTTCGTTGTCCTGGTCACCCTGCTTTTCTTGGGTAACGCGCTCAACTATGTCGATCGCCAGGTGCTGGCTTTGCTCAAGCCGACGCTCGAAATCGAGTTTGGCTGGACCGACTCCGACTATGCCCATCTCGGCTCGACCTTCCAGATTGCTGCCGCTTTTGCGCTTCTGGGCGTTGGCTGGTTCGTCGATCGCCTGGGTGTCCGCCTGGCCTATGGCATCGCGATCGTCGTGTGGAGCGCAGCGGGCATGGCGCATGCGCTGGCCATGTCGGTCCAGCAATTCGTCGCGGCGCGCGTCGTGCTGGCGATCGGGGAATCGGTCAGCACGCCTGCCGGAATCAAGACCGCCGCCACGTACCTGCCGCTGAAGCAACGCAATATGGCGATCGGGTTGATCAATACCGCGCCCAACATCGGTGCGATCATAACGCCGCTTCTCATCCCCCCCCTCGCGATCGCGTTCGGCTGGAAGGCCGCGTTCCTTCTCACCGGCGCGCTCGGCTTCATATGGCTGGCCTTCTGGCTCCCGGCGACGCGCAACCTCAAGCCGCTCGGCGATACGCCCGAACGCGCGCCGGTCAATTGGGGACCGCTGCTGCGCGATCGGCGGACCTGGGCAGTCGTCGGCGCGAAGGCTTTCACCGATTGCGTCTGGTGGTTCGTCCTGTTTTGGATGCCCGATTTCTTCAGCCGTTCCTTCAACATGGGACAGGGTGAATTGGGATGGCCGATCGCGATCATCTTCACGCTGGCCGCACTCGGCGCGATCACGTCGGGCGCGCTATATCCCATCATGCTCAGCCGCGGCTATTCGGTCAACAAGGCACGAAAATCGTCGATGCTGCTATTCGCGCTGGCCGTGCTCGCGATGCCCTTGGCCCTTACGACCGCCAATCCCTGGCTGGCCGCGATGTTTATCGGGGTCGGTCTCTTCGCCCACCAGGGATTTTCCACGAATATTTTTGGCATGACTGCGGATATCATTCCGCCGTTGCGCGTCGCGACGGTCATCGCGTTCGGCGCCGTCGCCGGCAACCTCTCGGGGACCGCGATCATCGAGTTCGCCGGCTGGTCGCTCGGTAACGGCCTCGGTTATGGCCCGCTCTTCGCAATCTGCAGCGTTGCCTATCTTTGCGCGCTGGGCCTCGTTCACGTCATACTACCGCGGCTTCAGCTTTCCCACACCGATCAGTAACTGCCGGGCGATTGCAGCGACGGACGATGCGTCCGTCACCGGTGCGTCCTGGTTCGTCAAACGAGTCCCACGGGCGGGAGCGTCTGGCTGAACTGAGAAGAGCTCGGGTGGCGCATTCATGCCGCCGTTACGACCAACTGACATCTAGGGTCGTTCCGGATTTGAATGAATCGTCATTGCGAGGGAGCGTACCGACGAAGCAATCCAGTGGGAGCCCGGCCTGTCGCCTCTTCGCTTTGCTGGCAATGACGGGCCGCTTCAATGTAAATCGGAACGGCTCTACGCGTATTCGCCCGCTGCCAGATCCAAGCGCGACGACCTTGCGCTCGAAAGCAGAGGCATCGCCCGCTGGGCGCTGAGCCCGTCGCATTCCCTATTGTCCGGAGTGTGATCGTCATGGTTGTCGTGGGGGCATCAAATCAGAAAAAAAGCCCTCCTGCCATAGGCAGGAGGGCCGAATTGCAAATGCCAGCGCCGGGGCGCCGGCGGAATATTGATCACATCTTGGCGCGCAAGCTGACCCCGAAATAACGGTCCGCATCGCGCGGGATCTGCAGGCGCTGAGCGTTCGACACGTTCAGCAGAATATAGCTTTCGTCGCTGATGTTGCGGACGTGGAAAGTCAGCCGGTACTGGTCTTCGGGGTCGGAAAAACCAAGCGACGCGTTCCATTGTCCATAGGCATCGATCGGGCCCGACTCTCCCAGATCCGAAAATTGCTTCGAGACATGGCGATAGTCGGTGCCGAGATAGAGCATGACGCCGCCCAAGGACCGCTCATAATCGGCGCCAAGCGTGTAAGTGAACTTGGGCGCGAGCGGCAGGCGGGTGCCGTCGCGGGCGTCGGGTGCGTTGGTCAGCGGGTTGGGATTGAAACGCTTGACCTTGGCATCGGCATAGGCGGCGCTCGCACGCAATGTCAGCCCTTCGACCGGCACGGCGGTGAGGTCGACCTCGAACCCCTGGCTCTTGACCGTTCCTGCATTCGTCAGGTTAGTGACGACCGCGCCGTTAAGCAGCACGAAGTTGTTCGCCTGAAATCCGTCATACTCGACGCTGAAACCAGCGAGATTGAGCTGGACCTTGTTGTCGAGGAAGCGCGACTTGAGACCGATTTCAAACGCGTCGGAAGTTTCCTCATCGATCGGCACCGAATTGATCGGCGCGGTATGATTGAAGAAGACGTTAAACGCGGGGCCTTTGTAACCGCGGGTATAGCTGCCGTAGAGCATGAGATCTTCGGCCGGCGTGAACTGGAGGACCGCCTTGCCCGACAGATTGCCGTTGCTGCTCGACCCGCTCGAGATGTTGCGTCCCGTGCCCCCCGAAGCGATCGTTCCGCCCGCCGGGCTGCCCGAAATGCCGGGGCCGGTTGCGGGCAGGCCGGTGGCGGCATTGACGCCAGGCGCGCGGATATGGGTGTAGCTGAGTTCGTCCCATGTGTAGCGCAGGCCGCCGGTCACCGCGAACATGTCGTTGAGGCGGTAGGTGGCCTGACCGAATAGCGCATAGTTGGTCGAGTTGACGTCGCTATTCGAAGTCGCGGTCGGGAAGATGGTGTTTACCGTGTCATTGACATTGCAGGGCGTGCCGCCGGTCCGCGGATCGACGGGCAACGTCGACCGGGCGCATGTGATGTCGCGGCGCGTGAAGTCCTGCTTGTTGTCCGAATGCCAGACGAAGCCGCCGAACTGGTAGAAGAAGGGCAGGGCCTGGTCAGAGGCGATGCGGGCCTCGACCGAGAATTGCTGCGTCTTGACCACCCCATTGTCGTGGAGTTCCGGGGTGCCGACAATGGCGCGCGGTAGGAAGTCGCCTTCCCGAATTTCCTCGTTCTGCCAGTTGCGGTAACCCGCGACGACGCTCAGCGTATGGCTGTCCGAGAGCTCGAAATCGCCGCTGGCGGTGAGGCTCCATTGCTTGTCGCGCGTGCGGGTGACGAGGTTGTGATTTACGAAGCGCTGGTCTTCTCCCAGCGCGACCCCGCTCGGAAGGCCGAGTTCGGCGTCGAGGACCGCGCCACGGCTCGCGCCGGTGACGTCGGCGCAGCAGTCGTCATCAGCCCTGAAATAATCGGCGATGAAGCGGAGCTGGGCGACCTCGCCGCGATAGTCGACAATGCCGCGCGTGCCCCAATGCTCATAGCCGTTGACCTTGCGATTGCGACCGCCGTTGATGTTGGTGATGTTGCCGTCATAGCTGCCGTAGAAGCCAGTCAGGCGGCCGCTCCAGTCCGTGCCCAACGGGCCCGCGACCGAAGCGCGCAGGCGATATTCGTCGCCCTCATACCACTCGGCCTTGCCCTCGGCCTCTAGTGTGTCTGAGCCACCCTTGGATACGATATTCACCAGGCCGGCAGATGCGTTTTTGCCGAAGAGCGTTCCCTGCGGTCCGCGGAGCACTTCGAGGCGTTCGGCGTCGACCAGATCCATGAACGCCTGGCCCGAACGGCTGAGGACGATGCCGTCGACCACGGTCGATACGCTCGGCTCGGCGGCCACCGAGAAGGTGATGGTGCCGACGCCGCGCATCACGATCGCGCTGTTGGCGCTCGTAGTGCCCTTGCGGAAAGTCACCGAGGGAACGATGCGGGTGATGCCTTCCAGGCTGGTCGTTCCCGTCGTTTCGAGCCGGTCTGCCGATACCGCCGTAATTGCGATCGGCACCGACTGGACATTTTCCTCGACCTTCTGCGCGGTGACGGTGATCTCCTCGACCTCCTGCGCATAAGCGGAATTGGAAGCAATCATCGCGATCGCGCTCGCCGTCATGGCCGCTGTGCGTGCGAAAGAATATCTGGAAGCATTCATGGCTATTTCCTCCCCGTCCTGATCTTGGCCGTTTCCCGATGCTTGTGAGCACATCGGCGTAAGATGGCTCCTCGTTTCGCGCTTGCATTGCCGAGGAGGGGCCGATATGTCAAGCGGTGTCACATTTACCCGGTGGCGGAGCCAACATGCGGGTGATCAAGCATAAGGGCGAGAGGATTTTTTAGCGGTGGAACTGCGCATTTTCGACGCAGAGGACGGATTTGACCTCCTGCTTCAAGGCCGCGTCGTCCTGCGTCATCGCGCGGATTGTCCTGCGGTGGTCATTGCGCGTGGTCAGCCCACCATCATCATGTATCGGGGCAATTTCAGCATCGATGATCAGCCGTCGGACGCGATCTCGCCGACCGAGTGGCGCCTCGTCGATTCGCGGATCGAGCTCTGCGATGCCGGACAGGTCGCGGCGATTGTGCGGTTCGAAGGTTCCGCGCTCGAGATCAAGGCCGTCTGCGAGGGATATGATCGCATCATCACCTCTTTTCATGCAGAGCCGGGTGAGGCGATCTGGGGTGGCGGCGAGCAGATGAGCTACCTGATGCTGACGGGCCGCCGCTTTCCGATCTGGACGAGCGAGCCGGGCGTCGGCCGCGACAAGACAACCGAGCTGACGCGCATCATGGACGCCGAGGGCATGGCCGGCGGCGACTATTGGAACAGCAATTATCCGCAGCCGACTTTCCTGACGTCGCGCTGGCTCGCGGTTCATCTCGACAGCGCAAGCTATAGCGTGCTCGATTTCACCGATCCGGCGGCGCACCGTGTCGAAGCCTGGGCTCGCGTTGCGCGTTTCGAAATTTTTGCCGCTGACGCTCCCGCCGGACTGGTCTGCGACCTGTCGCGACGCTTCGGGCGCCAGCCGGCGCTGCCCGATTGGGCGATTGGCGGTGCGATCGTCGGCCTCAAGGCGGGCGCGACGAGCTTCGATCGGCTTGAGCGTTTTCTGTCGGCTGGCGCCGCCGTTTCGGCGATCTGGTGCGAGGACTGGGCCGGGGTGCGCGAGACGAGCTTCGGACGCCGCCTATTCTGGGATTGGGCGTGTGGAGCGCGTAGTGACGAGCGCTATCCCGGCCTTCGCGACCGCATTGCGGAATTGGCGGCGCGCGACATTCGCTTTCTTGGCTATGCCAATCCCTATCTTGCGGTAGATGGCGCGCTCTTCGCCGAGGCGCGCGAAGGCGGGCATTTCTGTCTGCGGCAGGACAATGACGACGTCTATCTCGTCGACTTCGGCGAGTTCGATTGCGGGGTTGTCGATTTTACGCGGCCTGAGACGCGAAACTGGTTTGCCGAGCGCATTCTGGGGCGCGAGATGCTCGATATCGGCATTGCCGGCTGGATGGCCGACTTCGGGGAATATCTGCCCACCGACGTGCGACTTTCGGATGGTTCGGACCCGATGGAAGCCCATAACCGCTGGCCCGTGCTATGGGCCGAAGTCAACGCGCAGGCCGTGGCGTCGCGCGGCAAGACGGGCGATGCGCTGTTTTTCATGCGCGCGGGGTTTTCGGGCGTTCAGGCGCATTGCCCGCTGCTCTGGGCCGGCGATCAATGCGTGGATTTTACCCGGCACGACGGAATCGGCACGGTGATCACCGCCGCGCTGTCGGCCGGACTAGTCGGCAACGCCTATAGTCACTCCGATTGCGGCGGCTATACATCGCTGCACGGTCATGTCCGCAGCGAGGAACTGCTTCAGCGCTGGTGCGAGCTTGCTGCCTTCGCGCCGGTGATGCGCAGCCATGAGGGCAATCGGCCCGATGATAATCTGCAATATGATTCGACGACCGATCTGCTTTCCTGCTTCGCGCGCTGGTCACGCGTCCACGCGCATCTCGCTCCTTATGCGCGCCATCTTTGCGACGAGGCGCGGGCCAGCGGGCTTCCCGCACAGCGTCCGCTGTTTCTCCATTATCCCGGCGAAGCAGACCTCTTTACGGTGCAGGACCAGTTTCTCTACGGTGCCGATCTCTTGGTGGCGCCGGTCATCGAGCAGGGGGCAAGTGCACGCACGGTAATCCTTCCCGGAGAAGAGGCGTGGCGAAACTGCTGGACAGGCGAAGATTATGAGCCTGGCGTCCATCTCGTTCCCGCACCGATCGGCGCGCCACCAGTCTTCTACCGGCCATGCAGCGTCTTTGCGTCGCTCTTCGCCGGCATGGCGGAGGTGTTGGGGCAATGAGCGAGCGGGCCAGTATCCGGGATGTCGCATCGAAAGCGGGGGTCGCCGTGAAGACGGTCAGCCGCGTTCTCAATGGTCATCCTTATGTCAGCGCCGAAACGCGTTCGCGCATCGAGGCGGCGATGGCGGAACTGGAATTTCGGCCAAGTATAGCGGCGCGCATCCTCTCGGGCGCAAAGTCGAACCAGATCGCGCTCATCTACGACAATCACAGTCCCTATTACATGTTCCAGATCCAGAGCGGATGCTGGCAATTGTGCAAGGAACGTGGGATCCGCCTTCTCTCCCAACCGGTCGACGTCGCCGATCCGCGCGTTGGCGACCAGGTCCGCGAACTCGTTACCGAGACGCATGTGGACGGGATCATCCTCTCCTCGCCGGTCACCGATTGCGCGTCGGTGCTGGACGCGCTGGAACATCTCGACGTGCCGTTTGTGCGCATCTCGCCCGGCACCAATCATTCGCTCGCCAGCTCGGTCTTCATGGACGATGCGCAGGCGGCCGACGACATGACGTCCTATCTCATCAATGTCGGGCATCGCCGGATCGGCTTCATCAAGGGACATCCGAGCCACATGGCGTCGGACGATCGCCTGTTCGGCTATCGCCGCGCGCTCGATCGCGCCGGAATCCCATTCGAACCGAAGATGGTGTGCGACGGCGAGTTTGATTTCGACAGCGGGGTGCGCGCGGGCCGCTGCCTGCTCGACCTCGATCAACCGCCGACTGCCATTTTTGCCGCGAATGACGACATGGCGGCGGGCGTGCTCGCCGTCGCCCATGACCGCGGAATCGATATTCCGGGCGAATTGTCGGTCGCGGGTTTCGACGACACGACCTTGTCGCGCACCGTCTGGCCGCCGCTGACCACGATCCATCAGCCCATGCTGGAACTCGCGCGGACGGCGACCGAAATCCTGATCGACGGCGGCGACATCACACACCTTCGCTTGCCCCATTCCCTCGCCGAGCGCGCATCGGTCGCGCCGCCAACCAGGAAAAATCAATGAGCCTGTTGCCTGCACCACCCCAATCGCGTTCTCTTAAAGACAGCGGAATTTCCGTCTCACCCATAGCCTGGGGGATGTGGCGCTTTGCCGAAGGTGGCCGGACGACTGCCGAAGCAGCGACGCTCGTCCATGCCGCGCTCGATGCGGGCATAACGCTCCTTGATACCGCCGACATCTACGGTTTCGACGGAACGGGCGGTTTCGGGGATGCTGAATCGTTGCTCGGCGACGTGCTGACCTCGGAACCGTCGCTGCGCGATCGGATGGTCCTTGCGACCAAGGGCGGGATTCGTCCGCCGCTTCCCTACGACCAGAGCGCCGCCTATCTCGCCGAAGCGATCGACGCGTCACTGCGGCGCCTCAAGGTCGACCATGTTGACCTTTGGCAGGTGCATCGGCCCGATATTCTCGCGCATCCGCAGGAAGTGGCGCGCGCGCTCGACGATGCCGTTTCGGCGGGCAAGATCCGTGCCCTTGGAGTATCCAATTTCACGGTCGCCCAGACCGAGGCGTTGGACGGGTTTCTCGACAACAAGCTTGTCGCCACCCAGCCGGAAATCAGCCCTTTGCGGATCGACTGCTTCGAGAATGGCGAGCTCGATAGCGCCATGGCGCTCGGCCTGGCTCCGCTCGCCTGGTCGCCGCTCGGCGGCGGGCGCCTTGCTGTCCCTGGAAACGCGCGCGAGAAGGCTGTCGCGGCGGCGCTCGACACGGTGGCGGAGGCGCAAGGCGTCTCGCGCCAAGTCGCGGCCTATAGCTGGCTGATGGCGCATCCGGCGGGGATCATCCCGATTGTCGGTTCGCAACGCGCTGAGCGTATTGTCGAGGCGGCGTCGGCGACCGGCATCCGATGGACGCGATCCGACTGGTACGCGGTGTTGGTCGCGGCCCGAGGGGAGGCCCTGCCATAGCCGGCCGATCATGGACCGCCCGCCGCGCGGGCTGATTTGCCGTGTCGAGCGCGGCCCGCCTCCCGCAAGGAGCGGGAAGGAGCCAATGGAGAGGAAATTCATGACCGGACAACAATGCGAAATCGCCTGGTTCTCGGCGCTGTGCGACGATGACTATGAGTTTCTCGGGGTTTCGGATCCCTATCTGCGATCGAGCTGGGACCATTGCCGGAATATCGTGATGCGCGCCGAAGAGGGCGGCTTCGATAATATCCTGCTTCCCTCGGGCTATCAGCTCGGCCTCGATACGACCGCCTTCGCGGCGGCCGTCGCGACGCAGGTTCGACGGATCAAGCTGCTCTGGGCCACGCGGATCGGCGAAGACTGGCCTCCGCAGCTCGCGCGCCGCATTGCGACGCTCGACCGGATCCTTGGGCCGAATACGGCCGGCACGGGAGGGCGGCTCAACGTGAACATCATCTCGTCCGACATGCCGGGCGAACAACTCGCGGGCGGGCCGCGCTACGCCCGCGCCACCGAGGTGATGAAGATATTGCGCACGCTGCTCAACGGCGAGCATCTCGACCATGATGGCGAATTCTACAAGCTCAAGCTCGACCCGCCGCGCATCACGACGCTGTCGGGCAAATGCCCGCCCTTCTATTTTGGCGGTCTGAGCCATGAGGCGCGCGAATGCGCGGCCGAAGGCTGCGATGTCTATCTGATGTGGCCCGACACGATGGACAAGGTGCGCGAGACGATCGCCGACATGAAGCAACGCGCCGCGCGTTTCGGCCGCACGCTCAAATTCGGCTATCGCGTCCATGTCATAGTTCGCGAAACGGAAGAGGAAGCGAGGCTTTATGCCGACCGCTTGCTGTCCAAGCTCGATGAAGCGACCGGCGCCGCGATCCGCGAAAAATCGCTCGATGCCAAGAATTACGGGGTCCAGCGCCAAGCCGAACTGCGCGGAGCCGCCGACGGCGACGGTTTCGTGGAGGACAATCTGTGGACGGGCATCGGGCGCGCGCGGTCGGGCTGCGGCGCAGCGATCGTTGGAACGCCGGACCAGGTTCTCGCCAAGCTGCGCGCCTATCAGGACGAGGGCATCGAGGCCTTCATCCTCTCGGGCTATCCGCATGCGCAGGAAGCCGATCTCTTCGCCCGGCACGTTCTGCCGCACATCGCGCATGGTCCGCTTGAAGGCTGAGGGCGGAGCTAGCGCGTGACGGCTGACCTGTTCGACATCGCCATCGTTGGAGGGGGGGTGAATGGCTGCGGCATCGCGCGCGATGCCGCGGGCCGCGGCGCGCGCGTGCTTCTCCTGGAAGCGGATGACCTGGCCAGCGGCACCTCGTCGGCATCGACCAAGCTGATCCATGGCGGACTGCGCTACCTCGAACATTATGAATTTGCGCTCGTCCGTGAATCGCTGTCGGAACGCGAGCGCCTTTGGGCGATCGCGCCGCACATCGTGCGGCCGATGCGCTTCGTTCTTCCTCATGTCGCGGGCTTGCGGCCGCGTTGGCTCCTGCGGCTCGGCCTGTTTCTCTACGACCATATTGGCGGCCGCAAGCGCCTGCCGCCCGCGGAGTCGCTCGCTCTCGCGCACCATCCGGCGGGCGCCCCGCTCAAGCCGGAATTCGGCCACGGCTTTGCCTATTCCGACTGTTGGGTCGACGATGCCCGCTTGGTGATCCTCAATGCGCGCGACGCGGCCGACCGGGGTGCATTGGTCCTCACGCGCTGCCGGGTCGAGAGTTTCGTGCGCGCGCAGGACCATTGGGACATCGGGACGACGCGCGGCCGGTTCCGCGCGCGCGCCATCGTCAATGCCGCCGGACCCGCGGTGCTCGACGTCGCCGGGCTTGCCGGCCAAACCGCGACGCGGCGCGTGCGTCTCGTGCGTGGTTCGCACATCATCGTGCCGCGCCTTTTCGATCATGATTTCTCCTATTTTTTCCAACTGCCCGACGGACGCATCTTCTTCGCGATCCCCTATGAGGGCGAATTTACGCTGATCGGGACGACCGACCGCGATCATGCAGCTAGCCTCGCTGACGTCCGGGCGAGTGAAGAGGAAATCGCGTATCTGTGCGAAGGCGCGAACCGCTTTTTCCGGAAATCGGTGACGCCGGCCGATGTCGTTTGGACATATTCGGGGGTGCGACCGCTCATCGACGATGGCTCCGGCCGCCCCGAAGCCGCGACGCGAGGTTACCATCTGAGCCTGTCTGAGCGATCGGCCGGAGCGCCGCTGCTTTCGATTTTTGGCGGGAAGATCACGACCTATCGCCGTCTCGCCGAGGAAGTGATCGATCTTCTCGCGCCGCGCGTGCCGGCGCTGGGGAAGCGGCGCTGGACCGGCGATGCGCCCTTGCCGGGTGGCAACTTTCCTCTTGGCGGTTTCTACGATCAGGTAGCGCGGCTTGTTCAGCGCTATCCGTTCCTTGAGCCGGGGTGGGCGACCCGCCTCGTTCGCAGCTACGGGACCTTGGCCGACACCATCCTCGACGGAGCGCGGAGCCTCGAAGATTGCGGTCGTCATTTCGGACAAGGGCTGACCGAACGCGAAGTGCGCTATCTCGTTGAGCGCGAGTGGTGTCGAAGTGCCGACGACTTGCTCTGGCGGCGCAGCAAGCTCGGACTGCACATTGCGGCAGCCGAAGCGCAGGCCCTGTCCGAATATCTCGATGAAAAGGAACATGCGTGACCATCAATATCGTCGCCATTGGCGGAACAGTGTCACCGGCAAGCACGACCGAACAGGCGCTCCGACTCGCAGCGGCGCGCGCCGAAGCGCAGGGCGCGCAGGTTGTTGTTTTCGGCGGCACTTATCTCGGCGCCTTGCCGCATTATCGCGGCGACCTGCACGGTCCCGATAACGGTGCCGATCTGGTCGAGGCGGTGCGGGCAGCCGACGGCGTGCTGATTGCAGCGCCGGGCTATCACGGTTCGATCTCCGGGCTGGTCAAGAATGCGCTCGATTATCTCGAGGATCTTGCCGATGACGGTCGCCCCTATCTGGATGGACGCGCCGTCGGGTTGATCGCAACCGCTTATGGCGATCAGGCGACGATGAGCACCATGCAGACGCTTCGCAGCATTGTCCACGCGCTACGCGGCTGGCCGACCCCGATGGGAGCGACGATCCGGACCTATCGCGGGCTCTTCTCGTCTGACGGCGAGTGCCTCGAAGACAGGGCGCGCCTGCAGCTCGAGATCGTCGCCGACCAGTTGGTCAGGGGAGCTCGAAGCTTCGCAGGGCTGAGGACGGTCGCTTGATGTCGGGCCTCGACGATGCCATCGCCGCGCTTGCCGCAGGCAAAGTGATCATCATTACCGGCGATCGGCTGCGCGGCGGCGATATCGATTTCGCGATCGCGGCGCGACACGTCACGATGGAGGCGATCAACTTCATGGCCAGCCATGGCCGCGGTCTCATCTGTCTTGCGATGGGGCCCGATCGGGCGGTTCGGCTTGGGATCGGGTTATTGAACCCGGGGGCGGAGCGCCAGTCGGGGCGTCCTTTCGGCCGTTCGATCGAAGCGCGGCGCGGCGTTACAACCGGAATTTCCGCTGCCGATCGGGCAGAGACGGTGCGCGTCGCGGCCTCACCCCAGGCAGCCGGTGACGACCTGGTGTCGCCCGGACATGTCTTTCCCCTGATTGCCGCTCGGGGAGGCATAGTCGATCGTCCCGCGGCGGCGGAAGCGGCGATCGAATTGTGCCGTCTCGCCGATGCGGGCGACATGGCGGTGATCTGCTCGATCATGCGCGATGACGGGGAAATGGCTCGTATCGATGATCTCGACGCACTGATCCGGCGGGAGAATATGGCGGTCGCCGACATTGGCGACATGCTTGAACGCGCGCGTTGAACGACGGGCAGCGGCGTCCGCGGGAAATATGGAATTGGCTGGGAAGGAAACGGGCATGCGCGAGCAGTTCATCCTCGTGCTCGACGAAGGCACGACCTCGACGCGGGCCATGATCTTTGCGCCCGACGGCGCGATCGTTGGCAAATGTCAGGCCGAGCTCACCCAATATTACCCCGCGCCGGGTTGGGTAGAGCATGACGCAATCGAAATCCGCGACCGGACCATCGCATGCGCACGGCAAATGATCGAGCGGGCAGGCGGCGCTGACCGGATCGCGGCGATCGGGATCGCCAACCAGCGTGAAACCATCGTCGCGTGGGATCGAAGCACCGGCCAGCCGGTCAGCCGCGCGATCGTCTGGCAGGACCGCCGCACGGCCGCGCGCTGCGACGCCTTGCGCGACGCCGGTCACGAGCCGCTTGTGTCGCGGCGAAGCGGACTCGTTCTCGACCCCTATTTCTCGGCCACGAAGATCTCCTGGATCCTCGACAATGTTCCTGAAGCGCGCGCTCTCGGCGATCGTCTTGCGGTCGGCACTGTCGAAAGCTGGCTCCTATGGAGCCTCACGGGCGGGCTTCACGCCAGCGATGCCAGCAATGCCAGCCGGACGATGCTTATGGACATTGCGAAGGGGCAATGGGACGATGAATTGCTGGCGCTCCACGATGTGCCGCGTTTGGCGCTTCCCGAAATTGTCGATTGTGCTGGGAATTTCGGCGTTACGTCGCCCGAACTGTTCGGGTCGCCGATCCGGATTTGCGGACTTGTTGGCGATCAGCAGGCGGCGGCGATCGGACAGTCATGTCTTGCGCCAGGACAAGTGAAAGCGACGCTGGGGACGGGCGCCTTCATATTGTGCAACACCGGCGCGCAGCCTGTAGCAAGTGGTCATCGCCTGCTCGGTACGGTGCTCTTTCAGCTCGATGGCGAGCGGAGCTATGCTCTCGAGGGATCGATCTTCGTGGCCGGCAGCGTGGTTCAGTGGCTGCGCGACAGGCTGGGGATCATCGCGAGCGCCGCCGAAACCGAGACCCTCGCGCGATCGGTTCGCGATAGCGGTGGGGTGATGATAATTCCCGCCTTGTCGGGTCTTGGCGCGCCCCACTGGCGACCCGACGCCCGCGCGATCGTTGCTGGGTTGAGCCATGGATCGGGCCGCGCCGAAATCGTGCGCGCTGCGCTTGAGTCGATCGCGCACCAGTTGAGCGACCTGCAGCGGGCTTATGCGGGTGACGGATGTGTGTGGCAATCGTTGCGGATCGACGGCGGGATGAGCGCCAATAACTGGATCGCGCAGGATATTGCCGACATGCTCGATGTGACGGTACAGCGACCCGATAATGTCGAGACGACCGCGCTCGGAGCTGCAATGCTGGCCGCAATGGGCTGCGGCCTTATGAGTTCGCTTGACGAGGCGGCTTCGATGCAGCGCAGCGCCGCGTCCTTCACTCCCGGTATGGAGAATAATGTCCGAAAGGCGCGGATGGATGGTTGGCGAAGTTTAATGGCAGTCCATGCGGCATCGTCGTCATGAATAAATGCCTCGATCACGTTGAGGCCAATGCCGCCGAGGCCGAAGACGACGATTTATTGTCGCGATCGGCGGTCAGCGCATCGAACACATGCTCCCACACGCCCGCATGGCACCAGCGGCTGAAACGGCGGTGCACCGTCCGCCACTTACCATAGCGCTCCGGAAAGTGGCGCCAGTGCGCGCCCGATCGCAAAACCTACAAACATCCATTCACAAACAAACGGTTATCTGAGCCGTTACGACCCGGATGACTCGTCTTTCCCGGCAGCAACATTGCAATCTTCGCCCATTGCGCCTCATTTAACTCATACCGCTTCACGCCCATCCATCGCCTCCGCTCAATCGCGGAAACCCATGAAGCAGCTCTTATCCCGCTTGGGAATCCTGAATGTCGATCCGTCCTAGGCCGCTGAACTCTATGGGGCGCATCGCAAGGGCAAAGTCGGGACGCATTGCTAGCGGCCGTCGGATCGCCGCATATCGAACCACATTGCCCGGAGCGTATCGTCCTTTTTGCGGTCGTGATGCCAGAAAGCTGCGATCACGTGGAAAGAGACGGCGGCAAGCAATAGCCAGGAAAGTCCGAAATGCGTCCAATATGCGGGCCCGACCAATGCTTTGGTCTTGGGGATGATCCCCGGTATCTCGAACAGCCCGAAGAATTTCGTCGGGCTACCGAACGCCGAGGAGGAAATCCAGCCGGTGAGCGGCACGACGACCATTAGGATATAGAGCGAACGGTGCGCCAGCTTCGCCGCGCGCTCCTCGATAGGGGAGAGCTCGACGATCTTTGGCGGAGGGTTGCTCCATCTCCACGCCAGCCGCGCGAAGATCAGGGCGAACGCGATCAGGCCCAGCGCTTTGTGCCAATGGACATAGGTGATGAATATCAGCGGACCTGACTTGAACCATGGCATGCTGTCATTGACGTGAAGAACCAGAAGCGACGTGCCGATGATGAGCAGCGCCATTACCCAATGCAGAAGTTTCGCCGCCGTTCCCCACGAACTCACGGTGTTACGAATTGCCATCGCGCACCTCAGAATCGATATTGGAGATTGATGCCGAACTGCTGCTTGCGCGGCGCGGACACCGCAAAATCTCTGAAGAAAGTGGTCTGATTGCGTCCGGTCAGCGGATTGACGCGCGTCAGCAGCCGATTGAAGTCGAGCAGGCGGGTCACGACCAGCGGCGTCTGATCGTTGAGCAGATTGCGCGCGAACAGGCTCACGCTCCATTCCGGGCGCTCGATCCCGATGCTCAAATTGACGTTGTAGCTGTCGCCGGTGTGGTTGAGGTTGTCGACCTGCGCATAGCGCTTCGATTCATAGGCGAAATCGCCACGGCCGAAGAATTCGAGCGCGCCCGAGAGCGGCGCCGTCACCTGTGCAGTCGCGATGATTTGATGTTCGGGCGTCTGGGGCAGCTTGTTGCCGCTGACGTCACCCCCGGCAAGCCCATCGACATCCGCGGGATTGCGCTGCCCGTTCGGAAGGCGTGCGGGCCTGCCATCGGTGTCGAATATCTCTTCGGTCGTGTCGTCGTAGAAATCCGTGAACTCGGCGTTCACATAGGTATAGCCAAGGCGCAGATAGAGCCAGTCTGCGGGCTTTCCGGAAAGCTCGACCTCGAAACCCTTGATCTCGGACGCTCCGGCATTCTGGATGAAGGCGACGCTGTTGGGCGTGCCGTTCAGCCGGGTATAGGCCTCGCCGCGGCTCAACTGCTGCTTGGTCCAGTCGATATAGAACGCCGCGACCGCAGCATCCACGACGCCGCCGATCCGCCCCTTGCTGCCGATTTCATAGCTCCATGCGGTTTCCTCGTCGAAAACGTCGAAGCCTGCAGCCGTGAAGGCAGCGATATCGGCGGGGATGGCGTCCGTCGGAAAGTTGTTGAAGCCTCCAGGCTTGTTGCCCTTGGCGGCGCTCACGTAAAAGCTCACGTCGCTCGAAGGCTCGTAGCGGGCGGTGAAGCGCGGGAGAAAGGCGTCGAACTTGGCCCGGCGTATTCCGGTCGTGGCGGGAGGCGGGTTGCCTGCCGTGCCCAGAACTTCGGTAGAACCCTTGATCGTTTCGGACTGGTAGCGCGCTTCGGCGCTCAGAGTGACCTGGTCGGTGACCGCGCCCTCGATCATGCCGAAGACCGACTTGCTGCGCACGCCGTCTTCGCTGTCAAAAGGACGCCGCGTCGGACTCGTGTTGGTGTAAGTGAAACCGGGCTCGACGTCTTCGCGGTAGTAATAGGCGCCGATAAGACCGCGCAGGGGCTTGTCTTGCGGCGTCATCAGCCGGATTTCCTGGCTGAAGTCCTCGCTCTTGGAACGGTCAACGGTGAAGGCCGGATTTGCGCTGGGCAGCAGCGTGTTGTCCTGGCCGGTGATGCTGTCATTCGTGTTGTACGCCGAAATCGACGTCAGGCTAAAACCCGAATCGGTGGTGTAGGTCATGGCGAGGCTGGTGCGAAGAAACTCGCGGTTCAACCCATCAAAGCCGGCCGCCTCGATCGCGTCGTTGTTATAGGCGTAGCTCGGCAGGATCTCGACTTCGCCGCAATAAAAGCCGCGCCGGCTTGTATTGGTGCGAGGGAAAGGCATGGTCCCGACGATCGGCGGGGCGAAGCAATTGTTCTTGGCCGAGCCCTGAAAGCCGTAAACATAGCCTTTGTCCCGGTCCTGGCTAAAGCCGATCGATGCGATCGCTTCGAAATTTGTGGACGGGGTGAAGAGCAGCCGCCCGCCGACATTGGTGCTCTTCTGAGCGCCGAGATCGCGCTTTCCGGTGTCCCCGTTCACATAGTCGCCGCCGAAAGTTGAATAGCGGGCATTCATTTCGAACAGCAGGACGTCGGTGACGATCGGCCCGGACAGATAGCCCGACGCTTCGAGATTGTCGTATTCGGCAAGCGTCAGCTTGGCCTTGCCGCTGAAATCGTTGGTTGGACGGCGCGTGACATAGTTGATCGCGCCGGAGAATGTCTGGCGGCCGAACAGCGCGGATTGGGGCCCTTTGATCACCTCGACGCGCTCCAGATTGTCGAGGTGATAACTGCTGATATTGTCCGAGACGAAAACCCCGTCGACGAAAAACGCGGCGTTGGGCGCGCCGACCACGGAGGACATCCCGCGAATCGAAGGACGGACACCGGCCCCGCCCCCGCCGCCGATCCGTCCGAAACCTTGCTTGAAGGAAAAACCGGGGGTCTGCATAGCCAGATCGGAAATGTTTTCGAGATTGGCTCGGTCTATCGTGTCCGACCCGACTACCGAAATAGACAGCGGAACGTCCTGGAGGCGCTCCTCGCGCTTACGCGCCGTCACAATGATCTCGCCCGTATCAACAGGGCTCGCCTCATTGGCGCCGGCGGTTCGGATAGCTGAATCAGCTTGCGCCAAAGCTGGCGCCGCGCAGCCCGCGAAAAGCATCGCGGCAAACCGCAGCGAACGATATTTCATTGATATTCCTCCCCCAAGGAATGCGTGCCTGTTTTCCCCGCATCCCCACGCAGAGTTGCAAAGCTGTCCGGACAAATCAAGCAATTTGTCCGGACATTTCGACATTTGGCGAGGTGTGCTTGTTTCGATGATCGCGCCTCAAGACGCACCGTGATTGACCACCGAACGTTCCCGGTGCTCCTCCGGATGCTCTCGAACGAGATCGATCCAGACTATCAGGGTGCATCGCGCGTCGGCAGGCGACTATCGAGCCAAGCGAAGGCATTTACGCCTTGCGACGTTGTTGGGCGTGATCGGCGACGGCGCCGCATGTCGTTGAGACATTGAAGGCAGGCTCGGCCAGGTGCGCGGCAAAAAAAGAGCCCGCCGGGGTGATCCTGGCGGGCGCAGTGTTTCTGTTGAAGGCGATTATCAGAAAGTGAACGTGCCCTCGATGCCGAAGGTGCGGCCTCTGCGCAGCGTGGAGAAGAACGCGCGCGGCGCACCGGTTTCCACCGAGAATGTCTGCCCCTGGAAAGTGCCTGTCGTCCCGACGTCCCGACGTGCATTGCCATAGCGATAATCGAACCAGCGGGTAGCGAGCGGGATCGACTCCTCATTGGTGAGATTGCGGCCGAACAGCGTCAGGCCCCAATTCTCGTTGCGGATGCCGAGGCGCGCGTTGAGCAGGAAGGCATCACCGGTCTTTGCCAGATTGTCGACCTGGATGTACTTCGCGTCCTCATAGCTGAAGCTCGTGTTCGCGATCAGGCTGAGACCAGTTGCGCCGATCTCGTGCTCGTAGCTCATCGAGCCGTTGACGATCCACGGCGATCCCAAAGGCATGCGCTTGCCGGTGATGTCGCAGAGCGGCAAAAGTGCGGCCGGGGGGGCGTCGGTGTCGAAATTGGGCCTGAACCCGCCCGAGTTGAGCGTGAAGAGATCGGCATCGCAGCCCTTTGTGAACTTCGCATCAACATACGCTACGCCAAGCGAGACATTGAAGCCGTCCACAGGAGCTGCCTGCATCTCGAGCTCGAAGCCCTTTGTTTCGGCATCGCCCTGATTGGTCACGATCGAGGTGGCTGTCTGGCCGGCGACGGTGGGTGGTATGGCGCGCGTGAGTTGAACATCGGCGAGCTTGTTGTAGAAGATCGAGCCAGCAAAGCGCGCCTTACGATCGGCGGTGTCGAATTTCACGCCCAGTTCGCCGCCGCGGACGGTCTCAGGTAGATACACGGTCTGGTCGGTGCCGGTCAGCGCGGTGGCCGCAAGCCCGCCGGTGCCGTTGAAACCGCCCGGCTTGTTGCCCTCGGCATAGACGGCATAGACCAGCACATCGTCACTTGGCTTCCAGTCGAGGGTTATGCGCGGCGTCCAGTCCTTGAACTTGCCCACAGGGAGGCAGGTGCCGGTGAAGCCGAACTGGCCAGCACGACCCGGCTCGCCCGCGCAAAAGATCGTCGTTGCCGACGCGCGCTCCATGATCGTCTTGCGCTCTTCGGCGTAGCGCAACTCGCCCGTAATCGTGATGGCGTCCGTGATTTCTGCGCTGACCAGGCCGAACACCGCTATGTCCTCGATCGACCCATAGGCAGAACTGTTTGCGCCGAGCGCTTCGCCTTCGGTCGGGTTGGCAAAGGTCAAATCGCGGTTGCGGTTCGTCTGCTTGAAATAATATCCGCCGATAAGCCCCCGGATCGGCTTGTCGGCGGGGCTCGCCAACCGAATTTCCTGGCTGAAGTCCTGCGTATCGTCGCGGTTGGTGTTCGCAAATGCCGGTTCGGTCGACGCCGGGGGGACCGGCGGGAAGAGGAAGAAGAAACCCTCCGAATGATCGCCATCGCTTCCGAACAAATTGGTGTTGTCGCGAAAGCCGGTCAAGCTCGAGAGAACCCAGCCCGAACCTGCAATGTCCCAGTCCATGATGCCCGACGCCAGATACTGGTCGTTGCGGTTGCCATCGAACGCCGTACCGTCGCGCGTGCCGAAAAAGGTGGCAACCGGGTCCGTATTGACGCGGACGTTGTTCGGCTGCGGCTGGATGGTTCCGCAGAAATACTGGTTCGCGTTATTCGAAATGCCGATGGCAGGCTGGAAAGTGGTCGTCGGCGAAACCGGTACCGGGGGAGGGAGGTTGCGCTGGCGATAGCGCAGGCTGCGGAATCCCGGCATGCAGTTGTTCGCATCGGCGCCCTGCAGGAAGATGGCAAGCGGCCCGTCGCGGTCGTGCTGATATTGCCCCCGCAGGCGGATCTTGATGTCGTCATTGGGCTTGGCAACGAGCGTTACGTAACCCGAATAGCTCTTTTCCGAGCCCACCTTGTTGCCGGTGAGCTGATTGCGGTACTCGCCGCCATAGCTGTAATAACGGCCGCCCGCCGAAACGCCCAAAGCGTCGCCGAGGATGGGCGTTGAGACCGACGCGCTCAGATCATAGGTGTCATGCTCGGCCAGGCTCGCCTTGCCCGCCACGGTGAGCTTGTCCGCGGGGTCCTTGGTGACGTAGTTGATCGCGCCCGAATAGGTATTGCGGCCGTACAGCGCAGACTGGGGCCCCTTGATGATCTCTACGCGCTGGATCGAATTGGGATCGAAGCCCTGTATGTCGCCTTGATAATAAATTCCGTCGACGAAATAGGCGGCGCCAGTCTCGACGCCGAACTGGACGTTCGCCAGCACGTTCGACTGGCCGCGTATGACGGGCCGATCCGACGAACGACCAAAGGCCTGGCTGAAGCTGATACCGGTTGCCTGTTTGGCAAAGTCGTCAATGGAATTGAGGCCGAGTTGCTGGATCATCTTGTCGGATACCGCCGACACCGCAACGGGTGCATCGGACAGCGACTCCTCGGTTTTTCGCGCCGTCACGATAATGTCTTCGATCCCGCCTTGCTCCTGGGTGGCGCCTTGCTGCGCAAGCCCCGGCGCCGACGCCAAAATGGTCGCGGCCAGCAAGGCGCTTCGAAACATGAATCGCATAAATATCCTCCCCAATCCTGAACGCGGTGAAGCTCTCATTGACAACGAAAGTTGTCCAGACAAATATGAAGGAGACGCAAGGCAGGGAGCGGCTGTTTCATAATTGCAACAGGGGATCGCTGTTTTTTTGAAGCGGATCCGGTCGAAGCGTAGCAAGCTTCGGGCGCCAGTTTTGATACTATGCTAAACTTGTCCATACAACTAAGGGCGCGGCCTCATGAAAGCCTATCTCATTATTACGGCCAGGATTTTGGACCGTTCGGCCTTCCTTGAAGGCTATGCACCAAGCGCGGCTCGCCTCGTCGAAAACTTTGGGGGCAAATATTTGCTGCGCGCTCCGGGGGCTGAACGGCTCGAGGGCAGTGGTAGCGACGGGATATCGGTGGTCATATCCGAGTGGCCCAGCAAGGCGGCGGCGCTCGCCTTTTGGAACTCGCCCGAATATCACGAAGCGAAAAGGCTTCGGGAGGGCATTGCCGAATGCGAGGTTCTTCTGATCGAGGCGCCGTCGCTTGCCGACTGATCCCGTTGCGACGTCCGGTTACTCAAGATCAAGGAAGCGAACCACATGAGCCCGACCCTTCTGGCGTTGCTGATGGCCAGTCCCGCGCCCGCCGCTCCACCACGATCCGCGCTTGGAATTGAGGCCCATGAGCAGCAGGCGCCTACCGATGTCCGCCGCGTGACCCTGATCGTTCGCGACATGGAAAATTCATTGCAGCTCTACCGCGATGTGGTCGGGCTGAAGGTGAATTACGATGCCGTCGTCGAAACATCGGGTGTTGCGCTTCCTGCCGGCGAGCCCGGCGCCAAGGCCCGTCTCGTCCTGCTCAACGGAAATGATCCCTGGATTGGCTGGATCGGGCTGATGCAGTGGATTGACCCGCCGCTTGCTGATCCGGGCCCCTATCCGCGGCGCATGGGTCCGGGCGGTCATGTCATCGTCATGAACACCGACGACGTCGAAGGACGATGCGCTGCCGCTGCCAAAGTGCGGGGTGTGACGACGACCTCTGCGCCCAGGAACCAAATCTATCCAGGCCGAAATGGGGGACCGCCCATCCATGTTTTAGGCTGCAATTTCTTCGATCCCGACGGGACGTTGATTGAGATGAACCAAATCCAGCCGTCCCCGGCGCGCTGATGAAATGAAGGTTGCTTGTGTGACCTGACCACGCTCGCGAATGACCTGGGTCGATCTCTCGTGTGAATGCATCTCGAGGAGCACGGATGCGTTCTGCGGTCGGTCACCGTTCGAAGCATGGGCCGATGCGCGCATATTGAAACAATACCACTGACGTCGAAATGATGTCACCGATTGGTAGAGTCGCGAGCTGGTCCAAATTTAGATTGGCACTTTCAAGTCCGAACTCGGCCGACCGGGCATGCGTGCCAAGGGCCAGGAAATCGGCCGCCGACAGATAGGCCTTTGGGCATATGGACGCAGTAATCCCGGGTGCCTAGGCTTTGCAACGGATGTGCGATCGGGACGGCGGTGATGTCAAATGCACGCATTGTGGCGAGCCTGTTGTCCGCGCGCCTCGCGAGTACCGCAACTATGTCGCCCGCAAAACTCTTGCTACTCATGGCATCCCCGCGCGGCTTTTGCGCTGGTGTCACGCGCGCTATCCAGGGCGTCGTCGATGCTCTGCGCCACTATGGCCCTCCCGTCTATGTCAGGCGCCCGATAGTTCACAACCGCTCGGTGGTTCGCATGCTCGAGCAGCAGGGCGCCATATTTGTCGAGGAGCTCGACCAGGTGCCGGAAGGAGCGGTCGTCATCCTGTCTGCACATGGAGTCCCACAGGACGTCACAGCGGAAATGAAGCGCCGTGATCTGCGCGGCTTCGATGCGATCTGCCCGCTCGTTCAAAAGGTTCATTCGGGTGTGGCACGACATCATCGCGCAGGCCGGCACATCGTCCTGATAGGCCACGGGGATCACCCCGAAATCGTGGGCACGCTCGGCCAGCTTCCCCACGGGGCCATGTCGCTCGTCCAGTCGGTCGATGACGTGCTTGCATTGGCTCTCCACCAACGCACGCCAATCGCATACGCCATCCAGACAACCTTTTCGCTCGATGAGGCGCGCGCGATAGTAGATGTTATCAAGGCGTGCTTTTCCGATGTCATTGGGCCCAACAGCAGCGACATCTGCTATGCGACAAGCAATCGCCAGGCCGCGGTCAAGGCCATTGCGTTGCGGTCAGATTCGGTCATTGTCGCTGGAGAGCGTTTTTCGTCAAACGCCCTGCGGCTTGCCGAGGTGGCGCGCGCGGCGGGATGTCTGCGGGTGCAGCTCATTCCCGATGCCTCGCATATTGACTGGTCGCTCATTATGGGCGCGCGCACCGTTGGCCTTTCGGCCGCCGCTTCCACGCCGGAGTGGTCGGTCACGACGATTGTCGATGCTATGCGCGCGCGTTTCGAGGTCTCGATCGAGGAGTTTTTCGACGCGGATGAAACCGCCGTTTTCAGACCGTTGTCGATTAACTGATGATCTGCTCCAGCAGCACGACGCTTGATCTCACGGTTGCATTTGGACGCGTGCGTCTTGAGGTGGACGATCTGCTCGACCGGTTGATCGTCGTTCCCGACGATGACCGGGCAGTCCTTTTCCACGCCATGCGATATGCTGTAATGGGTGGAGGCAAGCGCCTGCGCCCGCTGCTTGTCACTGCCACTTGCGAACTCTTTGGTGGATCACGCAGTCAGGCGCTGCTGGTTGGTGCCGCGGCCGAGTGCGTACATGCGCAGTCGCTTGCCCATGATGATCTGCCGTGCATGGATGATGATGATCTGAGACGCGGAAAACCGTCGGTTCATAACGCATTTGGTGAAGCGGTAGCAGTGTTGGCGGGCGATGCGCTACTGGCGTTTGCTTTCGAGCTTCTGGGACGCCGCGACGTTCACGATGACGGCAGTGTCCGTGCAGAACTTGTACGCTCTCTTGCCGAAGCCGTCGGCGCCGCGGGCATGGCCGGAGGGCAGGTTATGGATCTGGTGGCGACCCAAGGGGTGGATGCGGCCGAAATTGCGAAAATGCAGGAACTCAAGACTGCAGCCCTCATCGGCTGGTGTGCGGAAGCCGGAGCGTCGCTTGCCGGCATACCTGCCGAAGCGCGGGCAAGCCTCACGCGCTACGCAACATCGCTGGGGCTGGCCTTCCAGATCGTCGACGACCTGCTCGATATCGAGGGAATCCCGCTTCGCACCGGCAAGCGATTAGGACGCGACAAGGCGGCAGGGCGCCATAATCTGGTGACGATCTTGGGTAGGGACGAAGCGCGCGCATTGGCATCGTCGACCGCGAACCAAGCGATTGATTGCCTTGGCCAATTTGGTGAGAGAGCGAACCTTCTGCGCGATCTTGCCCGCTTTTCGGTGTTGCGCGATCACTAGCGCAAGGAAAGTTCGGCCTCAACGGCGATACGGATAGCGTCGGCGCTCGTCTGCACGCTCAGCCGCGAGAGGAGGCTTGATCGATGAAGTTTAACGGTTTTTTCCGCAATATTGAGCCGGCTAGCGATTTGCTTGCTGCGCAGCCCCATAGCGATCAACTCTAGGATCTGCGTCTGGCGTGGCGTAAGCGCCTTCAGCCGTTCCTGCGCGCATTTTCGGCGTGCAATCCGGGCATGTGCATCGCCTGCAGTCACGTCCATCTGCGATCCGATAAAGTAGCGAACTGCGCCGTTGGTATCCATGTGCGGCGCGATCATGACGGCGTTGAGAAATGGCTCCCCGTCGGCACGGTAGTTGATCAGTTCGGTCACAATGGGAAACCCGCCATGTATGGCTTCACGCAGTCGCGCCAACGCGCCACTCTCCGTTTCCGGGCCGGACAGGAAACGGCAATTGCGACCAATCACTTCCTCGCTCGTATAACCAGTCAATTGGCAGAAGGCTTGGTTGACTGCCACAATGGGATTGTCCCGCTGGCGCGGGTCGGTGATGATTGTCGGGATAGGCGTTTCGTGAATCGATCTGAAAAGAGCCTGATCTTTGTCGACGCTCAATGCGACATCCTGATTGGCAGCCATGCTTTGAACCTAACATCCCCAACGGTAGTTTCAAGAATCCGGTGTCGATAGCACCAATGACGACGTGTCCGGCAACCGACCTCAGGGTCAAAACTGCCGCCGCACGACGCAAACTATTGGGACGGACCAGCGCGTAGTGCTCCCGCATTGTGATAGCGGCCGGAAAAACACGGGCTCGCCGCCCGCTGGATGTGAGGATCGATCCTGTCGGGTGACCAAGAATTTCAGGCGGTCACGAGCCGCGATAAGCCGGTTTACTGAAAATCCCGGGAGTCTGGGTCTGGGTCTGGGTGCGGGTGCGGGTGCGGGGATTGCTCCCAGCTTATGGGCGCGGGTCACGCGGCCCATCCTTCCGTTCGATACGGGCGTTTACCGCCGAGCCGCGCATTGGTGAGGCGCGGAAAGTCTGGATTTCGAGGGACTGGAACCGCGTTTTTGTCCGTACAATATTTTCCAGCGCGCGTTGCGGGTGCTGTGCAAGCCGTTCGGTTGGACTATGGTTGATTGCGCTGGTCGGAAGAATTCCGACGTGTAACGACTTGGCGGGGGGGCGCAGTTTTGTCAGTTGCAGTGCAGAAGACGACCGGAAATGGCGGCAGAAGGCCGCGCTACCAGGAACTGGCCGAAGATTTGCGCGCGGGAATAATGCGCGGCGACTATCCGGATCCAGCCCATTTCCCCACCGAAAACGTGTTGTGTGCGCGCTATGGCGTCAGCCGCTTCACCGTCCGTGAAGCATTGCGCTCGCTGCAGACCGATGGCCTGATCCAGCGCAAGCGCGGCTCGGGCACCGTCATCCAGCCCGCTGCGGCGCGTGGCGGTGCGCTGCACCAGCCACTGTCCAACGTCGGCGAGATCCTTCAATATGCGCGCGACACCAAATATCTGTTCACCACCCAAGGCACGACGCTGCTGCCCAAGAAGCTCGCGGGCCATATTGGTGCGAACGCGTGCGGCCGATGGTTCCATTTCCGTGGGCTGCGAATGCGAGAGAGCCCGTCCGAGCCGATCGCGCTGACTGACGCTTACATCCACCCCGATTTCGCGGCCGCCGCGCGCGAGATCAGGCCTAACGAGGACACGATCTTCCGTCAGCTCGAGCGCCTCGCCGCCGTCAAGATCGCAACTGTGACGCAGGACATCCAGGCCGTGCCCGCCAGCGGACTGGTTGCCGCCGAACTCGGCATCCCACGTCGTAGCCCATGCCTCAGGATTCTGCGCTGCTACCTCGACGCGAATGGTAACATCCTCGAGATTTCCGCGAGCTATCATCCCGGCAGCCGCTTCGCCTACACGATGCACATTGAGGTCGAGAAGTAACGATCCAACGACCGGCGCGAAGTCCTGGCGACGGCTTCTTAGCCGTGCGCGCGGCAATCAAACCTCCCAGCCATTGTCCCAGCAACTCACCGCCAATGATCAGCGGTGCCTAGGACAGGATATCCATATTCCGAGGCGCAAGGGCCATATATCTTCAAGGGACGGCTCGTCGAAATCTGCACCGCGAATTTGACCCGCGCGAAAGGGATACCGGTCCGGTAAAAGTTGAATCGCATAGATAGTGCATGCTATCTATAGTTGATATGGCGTCGTCGCAGCGCACGGCCAATCAACACGGGAGGACGCATGACGCAGACCAATCATCAGATTGTCCGAGACTTTTTTTCCGCGATATCGCGCGGCGAAACACCGGACGACCTGTTCACGCCGGACATGACCGGTTGGACCGCATCTTCGGGCACTTCGGAAAAGGCGCGCTTTCTGGGCGGCATCCGGTTGCTGGCTTCGATATTTTCCGAGCCTTTCCAATACAGCGTCAAGTCGCTCACCGCCGAAGAGGATCGCGTCGTGGCCGAAGTCCATGGTGCGGGCACGCTGGTCAGTGGAGAGGCGTATGAAAACGACTATGCGTTCGTTTTCCGAATCCGTGACGGACAGATCGCCTCGATTGCGGAACATACGAACGTGGCGCTGGTCCGCGAAAAACTCTACCCGCTGCTGGCCGCGGCCATGGCGAAGGCGGAGGGCTAGCATGGCGATTGCAGGTCCAGGCGAAGCACCGAGAGTCGTCGTTGCGGGCACGGGACATGGCTTGCGCGTCCATGTACCCGCACTGCGACGCGCGGGTTTCGACGTTGTTGCGCTTGTGGGCAGCGATCCCGAACGGACAGCGCGCCGGGCGGAGAAGGCCGGAATACCGAACGCATTTACCGACCTTGCCGAAGCCATAACGCAAACACGGGCAGACTGTGTCGTGGTCGCCACCACTCCGCCCTCGCACGGGCCGCTGGTCCGCGTCGCCCTGGCGCATAACTGCCATGTGCTATGCGAGAAGCCGTTCGCCCGGAACGCCGAGGAAGCGCGCGAACTGTTCGCGGCAGCCGAAGAGGCGGGCGTCGTGCACTTGCTGGGCAACCAGTTTCGCATGTTGCCCGAACGCGCTGCGATCACGCGCGCAATTGCCGATGGCGCGATCGGTGCGCCACGGCTGGTGACGATCACGCAATATGCCGGCCTGCTCGCGGATACGACGCGCAAATGGCCGGACTGGTGGTTCGATCGCGAAGCCGGCGGCGGCTGGCTTGGCTCCTCGGGCTCGCACATGATCGACATGATCCGCAACTGGCTCGGCGAGTTCGAGTCCCTGAGCGCCTCGACGCTCGTGGTCGCGGATCGCACCGGAGTCAGCGAGGACAGCTATACTGTGCGCTTCGAGATGACAAACGGCGCACAAGGTCTGTTGGCCCAGACTGGTGGCGCGTGGGGCCCCTTTGCATCGATGACTCGCGTTGCCGGTTCGCAGGGGACGGTCTGGCTGGACGACGGTGCGGCCTGGCTCGCCGACAAGGACTCTACGTGCAAACTCCCCATCCCTGACGCGCTTGTGCTGCCGCCGGAAAGCCCGAGCGACGATCCGCGCCAACAGTTCCTCCACGTCGAGCTGCCGCCGGCTCGTCGCCTGTGCCAAGCTTGGCTTGCCCTGATCGAAGGCAGGCCATTCGACGGACCGTCCCCAGCCACCTTTGCCGATGGCCTTGCCTGCATGAAGGTGATCGACGCCATCCACGCCTCCGCCGCGCACGGCGGCGCGCGGGTCGCGATAGCGCCCGAGTGAACGGACGGTCCGACGCGCTACCGGGATTTGATTAGGACGCGCCCGCCCGGCCGGACTTTTCCGCCGAAGCGGAATTTGCATTGATACCGTCCAGGACGAAGTCGATGATGGCGGAGCTGATCTCTTCGTCTCGCGCCAGCCCTTCCGGAAACAGCCAGTCCTTGAACATCATGTTCGCGAGCACGGCGGCAAAGGAGACGCGCACCATCAGCCTTGGATCGACTTTCGCATCGTCGCCGACCCGGTTGCTCTGGATCGCTGCGCCGCGATCGAAATAGGTAGCGAGGCTGTCGATCGCGCCGACGCCATGGGTGTCGTCCGCGCCATAGGTCTGGGTCAGGATCAAGGCGCGGAACAGTTGCGCATGCTCCTCGATGAAGCGCTGCAGCTCGGTGATGTAGAGCCTGGCATTATCCCTGCTCGCTCCGCCGTCGGGTGCGTCCGCGACATGCTCGGCATTGAACCGCTCGAAATGCGCGTTGAGCGGCCGAAACACCGCCTCTCGAAACAGGTCCGCCTTGGAGGCGAAGGTGCGGAATAGCTGCGCCTCGGTGACGTCCGCACGCCTTGCAATCGCTGCGGTCGTCGCACCGGCATAGCCGCAGCGCTTGAACTCCTCTTCGGCCGCGCGGATCAGCCGATCGGTGATCTCCTCGGATGAGCGTCGTTTTCTTCGAACAGCTTGCGGGGTGGGATTCACGATCGCTCCATCCTTCATTTGAACGCTGTCTATCACGCACACGATCCATCGCCATCCATCGCTTGCCAATCTTATTGATAGTACATACTATCTAAATTGTCGAAACCGAATCCGGTGGAATTCGTAAAAAGGGCGAGAGGAAGACAGGCGTGAGCGGTTTGTTGACACGTCCAGGTTCGGGCTTTTCACCTTCGCAAGGACTGCTCCGCGCGGAACAGTTCCAGATCGCCTATGCGACCAACGACATCGAAGCCGCGTGCGCCGTCTTCCGCGATCGCTTTGGCATCACCGAGTTTCAGCGCCTCGAAGGGCCGTTGCCGGATGGCGGTCACATCCGGGTGGAACTCGCCTGGGTCGGCACGGTGATGTACGAGCTTTTGACGGCGAGCGGCCCGGGTTCTGCGCTTTACATGGATCGGGTACCCGACGACGGATTTGTCATCCGGCACCACCATCTGGGCTTTCTCATCCATGACGCCGCGCAATGGGCGGCGCTCGCGCGCGAGGCCGAACGCGTCGGCGCGGCGCTGCTCAATCAGCGTCAGAATGAAGGGTTCATGCGGACATGCTTCGTCGCTGCTCCGGAGCTCGGTCATTATCTCGAATATATCTTTCCCGAACCCGCCGGCCTCGAATTCCTCAACGCGGTGCCGGGCAATTGAGGATAGTCAATGACTGAAATCCGCCCCCATATCCTCGATTATCTCGGCGATCTCGAAGGCGCGGTCGCCGAACTGGCCAATACCTGGCGCCCCGACGATCCGGCCTATCGGGCGGACGTCTATCGCCAGACAATGGCGAGTTTTTCTTACAGCTATTTCGCCTTCTTCCACGCCGATGCCGAGCATCCCGACTGGGCGCCGCTGTGGAATCCCGTCTTCACGCTTCAGCCCAACCCGGACGACATCTACACCTACAGTCCGATCCGGGGCGACCTCCGCTACCGCGTGTCGGGCAATCGCGGGACCGTGAAGATCCTCAGCTTCACCAGCCAGCGCCACATGTCGGGGATGATCGACGATATCTCGATGATCGGCGCACACAACGAGATCGACGACAGTGACTTCGAGGTCGAGGCCAGTGGCGAGTTCGAGATCCTGTTCAGCGCAGAGCGGCCCCACGGGCACACGGGCAACTGGGCGAAGATCGATCCCGAAGCCACGGCAATCTTCACGCGCTTCCGCAGCTATGACTGGGAGAATGAAATCGATCCGGTGTTGTCGATCGAATGTCTCGATCCGGTGCCGCCCAAGGCGCGGCTGACCCCGGACCAGATCCTCGCGCGCATCCAGGAAATGGCCAGGTTCCCGGCGCGCAAGACGCGCAGCTACTATCGGCTGCAGAACGGCGTGAAGGAGCGCGTCGGCTTCAACGTCTTCGAGCCCGTTCAGATGAAGGGTGCGCTGGCGAAGCAGGTCTATTGGCCGGCATGCTTCCGGTTCGAGCCTGGTGAGGCGCTGATCATCGAGACCGAGCTGCCCGAACGCTGCCCCTATTGGAACATTCAGCTCAACGACCCCTATTTCAACGCGCTCGAATATGTCTACCGCCTCTCCAGCCTCAACGGTCATAGCGCGAAGCTGAGTTCGGACGGCAGGTTTCGCGCGGTGATCGCGCTCGAGGATCCCGGCGTACCCAACTGGCTCGATCCTGCCGGCTATACCGAAGGCGGGATCTATGGCCGTTGGTTCGACTGCAGTTCTGCGCCGCTGCCCGTGCTCAAACGTGTAAAGCTCGCCGAACTGCGCGATCACCTTCCGCCCGACACGCCCGTGGTCACGCCTGAGGAGCGCGCCGAGGAGCTGCGCCGCCGCGTGCGCGCCGGCCAGCGCCGGCGTCGCTGGTAAGAGGAGAGTTTCATGGCAGGCTTCGAGGAACGTTTCCCGGCCCCCGACCAGTTCCGCGATGCGTCCGACGAGTTGCATGCATTGGTCGGCTTGCAGCTCGGCACCGATGATTTCGGACCGGGCGATTATCTGCCGGGGCTGGAGATGCTGCTGCAATCGATGGATGTCGATCCGCATTTCACCGAGCGCGGGCGTCGCATTGCCTGGGGCGATCTGGTCAACGTGCTGGGCGCGCGGGCGCACGCCTGGCGCGCGATGAAGATCAATCCCGGTTTCGACAGGCATCCCGTCTCGCGGCCCATCGTCATCACCGGCGTCCCGCGCACGGGCACTACCGCGCTGCACAAGCTGATGGCGGTCGATCCGCAGTTCCAGGGGCTGCAGACCTGGCTCACCGGCGCACCGATGCCGCGGCCGCCGCGCGATCAATGGAGCCAGCACCCGCAATTCCTCAAGGTCGCGGAGCAGTTACGCGCGCGCTACGACGCGGCGCCGGACTCGCGCGCGGCGCACCTTATGGTCGCCGAGGAAGTCGACGAATGCTGCCTCGTCCTGCGGCAGAGCTTCGTCTCCAATCTGTGGACCTGCGGCTGGTCGGCGCACAGCTATGACGCATGGTGGCAGCAGCAGAGCGAACGACCCGCCTATCGCCATCTTGCCCGCGTCCTGCAGCTCATCGGCAGCGCTGAACCCGACAAGCGCTGGCTGCTCAAGAACCCGGGGCATATCGCCAATCTCGACCTGGTCTTCGAAACATTCCCCGACGCGCTCGTCATCCAGACGCACCGCGACAGCGCCAAGGCGCTTCCTTCGCTGTGCGCGCTGCTGATGCAGCGCTTCCCGCTCATGGAAGAAGGTTCGCGGCCCAAGCGCGCACGGGCGATGCTGACGCGCGAGACCGAAAAATGGGCCGACGCCGTGCATAAAGCTGAGGCGGTCCGGCATCAACATCCCGGCCGGATATTCGACGTGGTGCATGCCGATTTCCACCGCGATCCGATGGGCATCATCCGCCGCATCTATAGTTTTGCGGGCCTGGAACTGACGCCCGAGGTGGACGCCGACATGGTACGGCGCGCCGAAGAGCGGCCCGAGCTCGCGCACGGCGTCCATCGCTACGACCTGGCGGATTTCGGCATGGGCGAGGAAGCGATACGCGCGCCCTTCGGCGACTATATCGATCGCTTCGGTCTCGCGCCCGGCAAGAGCGCCGCTGCATGAGGGCGATCGTCTATCCGGGCGCGGGTGCGCCACTGGTGCTCGAGCGCATCCCCGACCCGGTGCCGGGCCCGGGAGAGCTGGTCATCAAGGTGCACCGCTGCGGCATTTGCGGGACCGATCTGCACATGACCGAAGGATCAGGGTTCGAGTTTCCCGCGGGCACCGTGCCCGGCCATGAATATGCCGGTGAAGTGGTGGCGGTCGGCAAGGAGGTGACGGGCTGGGCTGAGGGCGATCGGCTGACCGCGCTTCCGTCGACCGGTTGCGGCAAATGCGCCGCATGCGCCCAGGGCAATCTCGTGCTCTGCCGCGATGCGCCCGGCGTGATGGGCGGTTTCGCGGAATATCTGAAGGTGCCGGCCAGTGTTGCGGTCAAGCTGCCGTCGGTCTTGTCGCTCGCCGACGGAGCACTGATCGAGCCCATGGCGGTGGGCTTGTACGGCATGCGCCAGGTGCCGATGGACGCGTGCAGCCGCGTGCTCGTGCTCGGCGGCGGGTCGGTCGCGCTGGCGGCGATCTGGTGGGCGCGCAGACTTGGCGCCGGACGGATCGTCGCGGCGTCGCGCTCGCCGCGCCGTGCCGAGATGGCACTCGCAATGGGAGCAGACGCCTTCGTGGCCTTTGGCGAGAATGAGGCTGCGGAGATCCGCGAGGCGCTGGGCGGCCCGCCCGACACCGTCGTCGAATGCGTCGGCACAAGCGGGTTTCTCGGCAAGGCGGTGCAGCATGTCGCTTCGCTCGGTCAGGTGCTGTCGATGGGCTTCTGCACCGTGCCTGACACGCTTATCCCCGCTATTGCCGCCACCAAGGGTGTCACGATGCGCTTCCCGGTCGGCTACGCGCTGTCGGACTTCGAACGCGTCGCGCGCGACATCGATAGCTGCCATGCCGACCCCAAGATGATGATCAGTTCGGTGGTCTCGCTCGACGAGGTCCCGGCGACTTTCGATCGGCTGCGCGCGCCGAACGCGGAGACGAAAGTGCACATCACCTTCGATAGCTAAGCGCATTTCAGCGCCGAGGCCGCGTGCGCCAATGCTCCATTTCGTCGCAAGAGTCGCTTCCATCCTATGATTGAGCGACCCGGGCGATGCAAAAGAGCCCCATGTTTTGAGCGAGTCTCATAACCCACGCGCCGCAACGACCATCCGATCTCATTCGATCCGGCGAACCCGGTGGCGAGGGCCTGACGACTTTATTTCGTGGAGCGAGCGAAATGAGTAAATTGTCGAGAGTGACCCAATCAATGATTGGCCGTGCGGCAATCGGCTTCGTGGGCACGGCAATTGTGCTGCTGGGCACACCGCTGCTGACGCCCGACGCATCCGCCGGCACACCAGTCGCGGTACATCTATCTAACGAAGTGATCATTGAGGGCAATGTCATGCAACCCTCATGAACTACCCGCATCGTGAGACTGCTGTGTCGGAGCGGGCGGAACACATATTCATCATCCAATCTATTGTATTCTGTCGTTTATTTTTAGCTCGATAAGTTGAGTGCTCTTGGTCTGAGACTGAAGGGTGCCCCGACTCCGACGGCTTGCTGGTGTGGTGGAAGTGCAAGTCGCAGAGCCGGGGCTATCGGTCACCAGCGGAACGCGATGCCGCCGGAGACCGAATGAGCAGTGAGGTTCTCGCGAGCCTCAAGACCGTAGCGGATCTTGAACTCCGCGCCTGCGATCTTGCCGATCACCCCGAGGTCGACCAGTCCGGCGGTGCGACCGGGTTCGGCGCCATCGATCCGAAACGCGCTGACGCCGCCGATCATCCGTGACGAAACCGACCAGCCATGCTGAACAATGTCATGCCCGAGTGCGAGGTTGGCAAAGGGCTTCACGCTGCCATTGCCGACAGCGATCTCGCCGGTCAGGTTGATGCCAACCGCCCCCGTCAGCGCCTCATATTCCGCGCTGCCCACGATTAATGCCGCATCGCCGGCGTCTGCTTCGGTGAAACCATTCTGGTTCACCTTCGCATAGCCCAGGCTGACGCCTGGCCGGACAGCGATGTTGCCGGACGTCAGCGTGATGCCGGTTTTCACCGAGGCGCGGAACTCGTCCGCGTCGGTTTCGCCGCTGGCCTGGCGCGACGAGCTGTTGCCGGTGACTATCCGACGCGTGGTGCCAATCTCGTGACGGGTATAGCCGATCTGCGCATCGACGAAGAGGCGGTCGGCGTCGACCATCGCATAGGCGCCGACATGATAGCTGTCGACGTCGCCATTCGAGCCGGTACCGGACTGGTTGAGATCGGTGCTCGAATAGCCGCCGGCGATGCCGAGGCGGGCGGTTTCGCCGATCGCACGATCGACGCCGATGGCCACGCCCTTGACGTCGTAGTCATAGCCCGATGCGCCACCGCCGCCGTCAACATCGCCGAAGGTGCCGATCCCCTGCATCCAGAAGGCGGTGCCATGTTCGGCGCCTTCGGACCGCACTTCCGCGTCGGACACGGCATAGCCTGAACGCTCGGCGGCCATGCGACCATCCAGCAGGCCGGCGAACTGACGGCCGGCCTGCGCCGCGATCGCCGGCGTGACGCCGTGCACCTCGCCCGAGAAGGAGTCGAGCGCAGCGGCGGCCTTTGACGGATCAATGACGTTCAACGAGGCACGCACCGCAGCCAGATCCGAGGTGAACGCGCCGTCGGCAAGGAAGGCGTTGCGCACGGCGATCTGGTTCGGTGTCAGCCCTTGGATCACCGGAAAGATCGGTGGATTGGGGTTCGGGTTCGGGTTCGGGTTCGGGTTCGGATTCGGATTGGGGTTCGGGTTTGGATTGGGGTTCGGATTCGGATTCGGATTGGGATTAGGGTTAGGGTTAGGGTTGGGGTTGGGGTTGGGGTTAGGATTGCCCCCCGTCTTGCCTACATTCACCGACACCGCGTTCGGATCACTATAGTCCACTGCATAGGTGAACAGCAGTCCCTGCGCGATCGTCTGGTCGGGGTTGATCGTGCCGAACGTCCCGGTCACGCCCTGCGCCGCGCGCAGGAAGGTGTATTTGCCGAACATTGCCGCATCGAGTGGGATGAACTGCACAGCACCATCGAGGCGCGCGGTGCCCTGGATGTCGAGGAGATCCGAAACGCCAGGCGCGCCGAGTTCGATATCGAGCCTGCCACCCGCATTCTGGATGAAATCGCCGAACACCGTCAGCGTCCCGATCGAGTTGCCCGGGGCAACAATGCCAGAATTGGTCAGGTTATGGCGCGTACCCGCGGCGAAGAGGGCATTGCTGCCGACGGCGCCGGTACCCATCAATGTGCCCGTGGTCTCCACCGCAACATTGCCGATATTCGCGCCATTGAGCCTGTAGGTGCCCTGGGTGCGGACCGTCGTGCCGCCGTGAAGCGCGCCGCCCGCGGCCAGCTCCAACAGGCCGGACCGGACGAGGGCGGGGTTTGCCAAATTGCCAAGCTGCCAATTGCCGGTAATTGTCGTCGTTCCACCGGCGTCCTTCACCAGTCCTTCGATATTGACGAAGCGCGCCGCATCCCAGCTTCCGGTATTGCCATAGAAGGTCACGACGTCGGCGCCTCCGGCACCGCCATCGATGTTGCTGCCTGCCGCAATCGTCGCAGCGCCGACAATCCCGAACTGGTCGTTGCCGTCACCAAGCATGACATTTCCGTTCACCGAACCCACAACGTCCACCCGGTCGTCGCCGGTGCCCGTGTCGACGGCGCCGGTCAGTACGCCGTCCAGCGTGATGAGGTCGTCGCCCGCGCCCGATTTCACATCACCGCTGATCGTCGCGCCTTCGCGGTTTTCGATGATGTCATAGCCCTCGGCGGTCTCGATATTGCCGGCGATCGTGCCCCAGTTGATGACGACGTCGTCGCCGCGACCTGCGAGGATCGAACCATCGATCCGCATCGGACCCGTCAACCTGCCGTCATTCCCACGCAGACCGTTTGTGACGTGAGCGCGTTCGGCGCCCGACAGGTCGAGCGCGCCATGGATGCGTCCGGCATTCTCGATCTCGATGATGCCTGCGTTGGCGGCGCTGACCGCGCGGACATTGGTGGTGCCCTGCTGGCCGATGGTGCCGCTGGCCTCGTTTCGGAGCGTGCCGATTTTGCCGGGGGCGCTGGAGAAGCGAATGACCGTCGCATTCTGGCCGCCCGATGCATTGGGGGCGTTGATCAGCCCGGCATTGGTCAGCCGGTTGGTTTCGCCCTCCATCGCAAGCGCCGCGCCCGTTTGAGCTTGATTCACGATACCCGCGCCGGCCGCCACGGTGAGGACCGCGTTGCTGCCGGTCGTCCGGATGACCGGATCGGGCGAGAGGAAATCCAGCACGCCTTCGACGCTGATGGTCAGGTCCTGCGCCGCGAACAGATAGGTCTGGTCGACGGGCGGCTTGCAGATCACGGTCTGGCCCGATGTGGGGTTGGCAGGGGTGCAGGCGGTCGGTGTGGGTGTCGGCGTCGGCGTGGAGCCTGTCTTCACCACGTTCACGACGGCCTTGTCGGCTTGGTAGTCGACGGCATAGGTGAAGAAGAGACCCGGCGCCGCCGCGCCGCTGGTAACCTGATCGAACGTTCCGGAGCGCGCGCCGTAGGTCATGAAGGTATAGGCGCCGGTCCCCGCCAGATCGAGCGGGATGAAATTGACCGTGCCGGCAAGCGTCGCGGTGCCGCCGACGGCAAGCAGGTCAGAGGTGCCCGGAGCGCCAAGCTCGATATCGAGGCGGCCCGTGGCGGTCTGAATATAGTCGCGCAACAGGGTCAGCGTGCCGATGCTCTGGCCGGGCGAGACGATGCCCGCATTGGTCACCACCGCATTGTCGAGCGTGATGTCGCTAACCCGGCCGATGCCGCCCAGCGTGCCGCCTTGGGCGATGTTTATATTGCCTTTATGCGTGCCGTTCAGGATATACGTCCCGAGGCCATCGACCTCCATATCGCCGAACAGCTCATTGTCCGCGCCTTCGGCGAGGACGAGCGTACCGCGCTCCACCTCCATTCCGGCCGAAAACGCACCCCAGCCGCCCGTCAGTGTGGTGGCGCCGTCCTGAGTCCTGATGAGCCGCTCGAATCCCTCAAACTGCGATGCGTCCCAGGTTCCGCTGTCGCCGGAGAATATCAGCTCGTCGGCGTCGCCGCCCTCGGCCTGGATGCGCACGCTCCCAGCGAGGACCGGGCGATTGTGGATGTAGAACCTATCATCTCCTGCCCCCAACAGGACGTCACCATTGATCGCGCCTCCGTTGAAAAAGAAGAGATCATTGTTGTCGCCCAGGTTGGTCGTGCCATTGATCGTGCCAAAATTGTAGACCTTGTCGACGCCCGCTCCGAAGCTGAGGTTGCCGTTGATCGTCGCACCGCTTTCGTTGTGGAGCCTGTTGCCGGGGCTTGCCAGCGATCCCGGTCCACCCGCTCCGAAAGTCAGGTTTCCGTTAATCGTTCCCCCGGCAAGATTGTCCACCCGGTTGTCGCCGTCGCCAAGATTCACATTGCCCGAAATCGTGCCCGCATTGCGAACGACATCGTCCTCGGCGGTCAGCCAGATGTCGCCGTCGATGAGGCTGGTGCCCGCGATGGCGGCGCCTTCGCCCTCGACGCCGTTGTAGATCGCCTTGCCGTCGCCGTCCTCCATGCGGATGTCGCCATAGATACGGCCGCTGTTCTGCACGACAACCTTGCCCGAATTGCCCGAGGAGATGGCGCGGGCTCCGTCTGGCATCCCTGTGTGGCCGATCACGCCGGTTGCATCGTTCCTGATCGTGCCGGTCGTTCCCACGCCGGTGTTGAACTGGACGACAGAGCCATTCGCGTCGATGTTCGGCGTGTCGATCACGCCGCTGTTGGAAAGCTGGTTCTGGCCAAAGACCATCTGGACCGTCGAGCCGGTGCCGGAATTGGTCAGCGAACCGCCCGCGCGGTTGGTCAGCGTGCCGCCTCCGGTGAAGACCACCGCGTTGCGCGAGCCGAAAATCTCCGCTGCGTTGTCGAGCGTCGAACCCGCGCCAAGCTGAACGCCGATACCATCGGACTCGGCGCGGATGGAGGCCGTGGAGGTCACGGTGCTGTTCGAGCCGACGACCACGCCGTAGCCCTGCGCGCCGGTGTTGCGGATGGAGGCGCTGGAGCCTCCGTGCGTGATGGTGCTGCCGTTACCAACCGAGACGGTGTGCGAATGCTGGCCGGTGGTGGAGATTGCCCCGCTATTCTCGATGGCTGCCGAACCGGCAACGACGATGCCATGCGCCCCGACACTATCCACGGCCGAGATCGTGCCGGTATTGACGATCTTGCTGCCCGCTCGCATCCCCCCGACGCTGATCGCGTGAAGACCTGGGGTGTTGTTGGCGCGCGCGGCAATCGTACCGTTGTTCGTGATGTTGCCGGTGTCGGTGCCCGCCACGAGAGCCACGCCCGCGGCCGCATCGATCGTGCCGTCATTGACGAAAACATCATTGCCCGAACCGATATTGGTTGCCGGGCTAATATCCGTGCAGGTCACGGTCTTCTTGCCGTCGGCGTCGGTGGTCGTCGTACAGGCGGCGTAGGCCGGCTGGCTGTTGATAAGAACAAGGCTTCCGCACAAGGCAGAGGCACAAAAAAGCATACGCTTCGCGATCATATGTTCATGCCGGCAAATGCCGGCCCCCTGTGATTGAGTTGTCATGAGAATGGCGACCGAAGGGCATTCGACTGCTTCGGGAAGGATCGGATCAACCGACCCCGATCAGGCTGTTTTCTGCGAATTATGAACCAGTGCAGATTGCCGTGTTCGTTCCTCCGACTATGCGCGCGGCGCCCTTTTCTGGGCGTGCCATAGTCGGGGTGATGAAGATTGCGCCCCATACGAACGTAGGGGAGTAGAAATTTTTTATGCACCCTGTTCGGATTGGAAAAATATTTGAATTATGTGATGAAGATGGCGCTTGGCCGAGACGTTCGCGGGAACGCGCCAAGTAACAAGCCACGAGACATTATTGATTTTATTCGTAAATCAGGTGATTCTTGGCATCTTGGTAAGCTTTGATCGGTTGGCAATGCGTTCTATTTCAGGTTCAGACGACGGTGTTCCCGCCATGATCGACGCAATCTATGAGGCGTCGCTTCATCCGGAAGGATGGGCCGGCGTCGTCCTTGCGCTGGAGGAGGTGCTCAAGGGGCCCACGGCACTCGTTGTTCAACGAGAAAGGCCCGTAGGAGCGATTGCCGCGGCCTCGGCGGCCGAAGAGCGGCACATCAGCAGCTATCTGGATCATTACTGGTCGGGCGATCGCGCGATGATGCGCATGAGGGTTGCGCCCGTGGGAGAGATTCTGCGCGACAGCGAGCTTGTGACGGACTCCGAACGCGGACGTCTCGAATTCTACAGCGATTATCTCGGCGAGATAGACGCGCATCGCGGAATCTATGCGTCGCTGCTGAAGTGCGGAGAGGAAACCATCACGCTGGGCGCGCATCGCCGTCGTTGCCAGGACGATTTCGATCAGGAGGACAAGCGCCTGCTCGGTCGATTGCTGCCGCATCTGAGCCGGAGCCTGCAAATCCACCGCCGGATGGAAGCCGCCGCTCTCCAGCGACATTCTTCAGTTCAGGCGCTCGATCATGCCGCGATCGGGCTTATCATCGTCAGCCGCGACGCGAATGTTCGATATGCAAACCGCATCGCCGAGGACCACCTGCGCGGTGGGGGCCTCGGCGTGAGCCGAAATCGCCTTCACGCATCGACGCCTTCGGCGACGCGCGACCTGCATGCGGCCATTGCAGGCGCGGCGATCCGGCCGGGCGGAGTCGCGGCATCGGTCACTATCCCGGTTCTCGACCCATCGGAGACGATCCACATCATCGCCGCACCGGTGCAGGCGGAGAGCGAGATCGGCTCCTTTACCGAGCCTATGGCCATGCTCATTCTCGGCAAGCCGACCGGGGCGACGATTCCCGACGATCGGCTGAGGAAAGCCTATGGCTTGACGGCGGCGGAGGCGCGGCTGCTGAGCGCGCTCGTGGCCGGCGAACGGCTCTCAGCCTATGCCGAGCGAACGCGGATCAGCATCACGACCGCAAAGTTTCACCTCTCCGCCTTGTTTGCGAAGACCGGAGTCCGCCGCCAGACCGATCTCATCCGGCTGGCGCTGGCCGACCCCGTTCTGCGGCTGCACATCGATCCCGCAACGATGTGAGGAGCCGGCCCAGGTCGCGCGTCAAAAACGGTACGCGACTGTGCCCATAACATTGCGCGGCGCCCCCATGAAGCAATCGCCGCGCGCGAGGCAGGAGGCGTAGAACTTGTCGTTGAACAGGTTGGTCGCGTTGATGGAGAAGCGCCAATCGCGCCAAAGGACCTCCGCCAGCGCATCGACCAGCGTGTTGTCCCCGGTCACGTTGGTCCAGGCCGGCCCGATCGACGTGCGCTTGCCGGTGTAGTGCACGCCGGCGCCAAGCCGCAGCGACGCCTCATCGCCCATCTCGAAGGTCTTGGTCGACCAGATCGATGCGGTGTGGCGCGGCAGATAATCGAAATAGTCCGCGTCCTTCGCGACGAGCTTGTTGTAGCCATAGCTCACCGACACGTCGAAATTGTCGGGCAGGGTGCGTGTGGCTTCGAACTCGACGCCCTTGGTGGTGAGTTCGCCCGACTGGATCTGGCCCAGCGGATTGGCGGGGTCGGCGACCGGGCGGTTGCTTTCCTTGATATGGAAGCCCGTCACCGTCACCAGCGTGTTGAGATCAGGCTGCCATTTGACGCCCGCTTCATATTGAACGCCGCGCTGTGGCTTGAAGGGCGAACCGTCGCTGGTGGCCCCCGCGATCGGCTGGAAGGATTCAGTGTAGCTGAAGAAGGGCGAGACGCCGGCGCCGATCTCGCCGATGATACCCGCGCGGAAGGTGGTCGCCTTGTCGACTTCGCCGCCGGCCGTGTCCACCCGGTCGCGCCGGACGCCCAGCACCACCGAGACGCGATCCCAGAGGCGGATCTGATCCTGCAGATAGAAGCCGAGCTGCTTCTGCGACTCTCGTGTCGAATATTGGTCGAGCGTGGGGATGGTCAGCGCATCGCGGTCGATATCGTATAGGTCGACGACCTCGTAATCGAACCCGCCGCGTTTCCTCACTTCATTCCAGCTATAGTCGACGCCGGCGAGCAGCAGGTGTTCGATCTGATCGCCGGTGTTGAACTTGAGCTGCAGATTGTTGTCGGTGGTGAAGACGTTGAGGTTGGCGTAGCTGCCGTCGCTGTAGAGGCCGATCAACCGCCCTGTGGGGTCGAGATAAGGGTTAGTTGGACTGGTATAGCTGTCTGTATAATGCGTGAAATAGGTGACATCGCTGTCGATGTAGCGCGCCTTGAGGTTGAGCTGCACGGCGTCGCTGAACCGGTGGCTGATCGAACCGCCGCCCTGGAGCAGGCGCCCGTCATAGCGGTCCCAGCCGGGCTTGCCGACGAAGAGGAAACGGTCGAGCTGCTCGGGATTATCGGGATTGTCCCTGAGTGTGCCGATGATCGGCAGGAATTGCGAGGTCGAGCCGCCGTCGTCCTCCTGATAGACCCCGAGCAACGTGATGTCGGTGTCCTCGGTCGGCTGCCAGCGGACCGATGGTGCGAAGAAGACGCGATCATCGGGCACATGATCGACATAGGTGTCGGCATTGCGCACGCGGCCGACCATCCGCACCGCGAACTTGTCGGAGAGGGCGGCGTTGACATCGGCGAAGGCTTCGATGCGATCGTAGCTGCCATAGGTGATGCCGGCTTCGCCGCCGGTCTCGAAGACGGGTGTCTTGGACACGAGGTTGACGAGGCCGCCGATCGATCCCTGGCCGAACAGGACTGAAGCCGGGCCGCGCACGACCTCCACGCGCGAAAAATTATACGGGTCCGCGGTGATGCTGGCATAATAGCTGAAGATGTCGCGCATGCCGTCACGGAACTGCAGCGCGTTGATTCCGCGAATGACGAAACCGTCGACGCGCGTGTCGCGGCCATAGGGATTGGCGGTGATGCCCGCGGCATAGCGGACGGTGTCACTGATGTTGATGGCCCCCTGCGCCCGGAACACGTCTTCGGTGATGATCGTGATCGGTTGCGGTGTTTCGATGAGCGGGGTTTCCGTCTTCGTTCCGGCAAATTCTTCAGTCCGGCTGGCCGTCACCAGAATGGTATCCGAACTATCTGCCTCCACAGGCGCATCGACGGGGGCTTCGCTTGCAGCCGCAACTTGCGGCCACAGCACCAGCATGGTTCCGGTCAATACGATTGCTTTTTTCATAACTAGCCCCGCGCAACGTTCCAAAAAGGGTCCCATTAACGCTAATGCTACCCATTCGCAATAGCGTTAATGGCTTGCGCATTAGTCGCGTTAATAATAACGACTTGCAAGAGCGCTGGAATTGGCTGGCCCATCAGGGAGGATTGATGTCGCCCACGTCACGAAAATGGTGTCGGATCCTTTTCGCGGGCCCCGGCGCCGTGATCATCGCGATCGTGATCATGGCGGGCATGACGCTGTGGTTGCCGCGCGGCGTGGCAGGGATCGACAATCTGGTCCTGCCGCTCGTGCTGGTCCCGCTGATCTGGGCGGGTCTCTTCTTTCACGCGTGCCTGGACCCAAGGCTTGGACGTGTCGCGATCGTGGCGCTCGGCTTGTTTGCGATCCACGGCGGGCTGGTCGCCCACAAATTCCTCGATCGTCCCGTCCCTAGCGGAGAGGTGCCGAAATGATCCATCTGCCCAGGGAAGAGACCAAGCTCATGGTCGCCGTCCACGGCTGGTCGGGCATCCTGCTCGGCCTGCTGCTCTACGCGGTTGTCATTACAGGCACGGTCGCTGTATTCGCCGAAGAGATCGGCATCTGGTCGGCAGGTCATGTCGAGACGCGATCGGCATTTGAGCGGCCGATCGACGGCGCCGTACGAGAACTCGGCGCGCGCACGCCAGCCAAATACCATGAGGGCGTCGACCTGTTCGAGATCGGCGACCATAATCTCGGCGCCTTTTTTCACCGGCATGAGACCGATCCCGATGGCACCCTCGTCAGCCGCGGCATCTATTATCAGCTCGACAGCGATGGCCGCGTGGCCAGGGAACTGCACGGCACCGGCGAGGAAGTATTCGGTCCGCGCAACGACGATGCGCTGAGCAGTTTTCTCGTCGACACCCATGTCCGGCTGCACGTTCCCGATCCATGGGGGCTGCTGCTGACGGGCATACTCGGGCTGGCAATGCTCGTTGCTGCCATATCGGGCCTGTTGATCCACCGCCATCTGTTCAAGGACATCTTTACACTGCGGCGGAAGGCCAGTCCCGTGCTCGCCAATCGAGACCGTCATAGCGTCGCCGGCACCTGGAGCCTGCCCTTTGCCTTCATGCTCGCCTTTACAGGCAGTTTCTTTTCCTTTTTCGGGACGATCGGCGTGCCCGTCGTGGCGATGGCCGCCTTCGGGGGCGATGTGCAGGCACTGAACGATGCGGTGTTCGGCAATCCGGGAAAGCCCGACCCGCGGGCCGTCGCGATCGGCAATCTCGACCGGATCGCCGCCGATTCCATTCGCCGCACCGGCGCCGCTCCCACTTTCGTCGCGATCGAGAATTTTGGTCGCGCCGACGCCAAGGTCAGCAGCTTCCACGATCCCAAGGCTGGCGACATTGAACCTGTTACGCTGCTTTACAACGGGGCAACCGCCGAGTTTGCGCACACCAAGCCATCGATCGGGGCCCGGCCGTCGACGGGTGGCACTCTGGCGGCGATCATGGCGCCGCTCCATTTCGGCAATTTCGCGGGAATTTTGTCGAAGGCGGCCTGGTTCGGGCTCGGGTTCGCGATGTGCTACGTGACGCTCACCGGCCTTCGTCTGTGGCTCGCGCGCCGGCGTGAGCGTACGCGATCGCTTGACTGGCTGGAGCGCGCGGTGGCGGTTGTTGGCTTCGGCCTGCCCTTTGCGCTCGTCGTCACAGCAGCCGCATTCCTGGTCGCCATGCCACTTGGAGTCGCCGTCTTCTGGACTCCCACCGCCTTCCTCATCGCCGCTGTGGCTGCGATCCTCGGCGGGATCTTCCTGCGCTCCGGCGCGGTTGTCGATCGCTGGCTGCAGGTCGGCACCGGGGTGGTCCTGCTGGTGCTTCCGCTGCTTCGGCTCCTCACCGGCGGGCCGGGCTGGGCGGATGCGATTTCGGTCGGTCAGCCGATCATCGCCGCGCTTGATCTTGCTTTCCCGCTGGCTGGCCTCTGGATGATCTGGAGCGTTTTCGGCGCGCGGCGCGGGCGCGGCGGCGTCGGCCTTTCCGCTTTGCAGGCGGCTGAATGATGATGTTGGTTTTCGCAGCGATCGTTTTCTCGACGATCCTCATCGTCATGCTCTGCTACGGCGATCCAAAGCGCCGCCGCGCTGCCAGCCTACCGGGCGAAGGGCATGGCGCCGGGTCTCGTCGGTTGCTCGCCGCCGCCGCCTGCTTGCCCGGTCTCTTGTGGGCGCTGTGGGGCGATTCCGCGGCTTTCCTTGTCTGGCTCGGGGGCTGCGCCGCTGCCGGCTGGATCGTCGCGCTGTGGTTCAGCCGGGCGCGTGAAGACGCGGGCTGACGCATCGCAAGCGGGACAGTTGCTGATACCACCGGGAATGCGCTGGCCTGACCGAAGCAGCTATGCAGCCCTTCGACCAGGCCTGCCCTCACAGGATATAGTCTAACTGGACCCACAACTTGCGCGTGTCGGTCGCGAAGCCGTCGGCGTCATAGTCAGCATATTTGAGCGTCAGCCCGAGCGTCTTCATCGGCTTCAACGTGATCTGCGCGTTCCATTCGGTGCCATAATTCATCGAGAGGCGGTCGCTGTCATACTGGTGCCAGGCGACAAGCATGGAGACGGGGCCGAGCGGACCGGCCTTTTTGATCGTGTAACCGCCGCTGGCATAGAAATCGCGGATGCCATTGGGCGGGGTCACGAGGAACTTGTCGGCCCAACCCTGGAATTTGTGGAGCGTCGCGAGCGGCGTCTGGAAACTTGTGAAGGCGGCGCCGTCATCCGCGCCCAACACCTCATAGCCGCCGGTGAGCGAGAAGCCCGCGACTTCCAATCCTGCCTCACCAAGCCAATAGTCGGCAGAATAGTCGTTGGGATTGTTGTGCCAGTCAGACTGGCGCGCATAGCTGGCGGTGAGGTTGAGCTTTGCCTTTGCGCCGAGCTTGAAGCCGCCTGTCGCGCGGACGCCATAGGTCTGGCTCGAGAACTGACGGCGGCCGGCTTCGTCCTGATCGATCAGAAAGGCCAGACTCTTGACCGTCACAGGGCCGAGCTTGACGCCCGCGGTTCCGAAGACATTGTCGCCCGAGATCGACTGGATCGGGCTGTCGATGCCGAAAATGGTACGATCCGACCAGCTATAGGTGAGATCGACTGTCACTGGCCCGAGTGCCGAGCTTTCGACGCGCACCGCATCGAAAGTCTGCTCGTTCTGCCGCCAGCCGACCGCGCCCACGAAACGCTGATCGTCGAGGTTGATGCGTTGCCGTCCGACCGTCACCACCGTCCTGGGCAGGCCCCGATACTGTATCTGGAGACGGTTGAGCTCGATATTCTCAGGGTCGGCGACCATCGGATATTGGGTGAGGCCGTTGGTGCTGCTGTTATATTGCTCGTTGATCGCGAGCGTAGCCTCGGATTCTGCAAGGAAGGAGAAATCCCCCTTTTTCAGCTCGAACCCGGCGCGCATCCGCGCGGTCACTGCATCGGCGTCGCGCGCGATCCCGTCCTGGTCGACGGTTTCATAGCGCAGCCGCGTATCGATCAGCGGCTTGAACTCCACGTCCTTGGCTAGCGCAGGCGCAGCGCTGGCAAGCAGACCCAACGCGAGGGCATATTTGAACATTATCTTTTCCCCTTCAAAAGACATCGCTCCAGGCCATCCTGTTTTCGGTCATTGCCACCACGCGGTCAGCGAGCAGGATTGCAGGTTCCAGCGCGCCAGGCTGTCGAACATGCCGACAATGAAACCAAACGTGCGGCCGTTATCGATCCGCTCCCAAGGTGCGGTTTAAAAAGACACGAAAAAAGCCGCCTCGAAAACCTGTCTGTGGAGACCGGTTCGGGCGGCGTCATTGCCTTCTGCACATTTCAAATTGAGAGAAATGCGCCTCGGATTCGTCCGCCATTGGACGCGTCCGGCTATTTTCTGTCCAGGCTCCATCGTCCAGACGTCATGAAGCTGTCACCGTTTTTTGTGCGGCGCAAGATAATTTTTGATGCACTGCAACAATTTTCCGTCGGCGTTCTCCGCGGGGCTACTGCAGACCCCGCGCGGGCGGAAAGACGAGTGCTCGCCATGGGCTATGAAAGCCATAATTTCCGCCACTGCCAACTGCGCTGGCGTCGAATGGTTGGATCGGTAGACCGACCGCATCACCGCGGCGCTTACCACCACCTTGCGGATCGAGGCGGCGCGCCCCGAATCATCCCGGGTCACGCGCCGCCGCGAAACGGCGATATCGGCCGGCCCGTCAGCGCTGGCCGATATCCCGCCCTTCAGGTCGAACGAAATACTGGCGCTCGCCGCCGGCTCCAATGCCGCGGCGGCGAGCGCGAAGGATCAACCTCGCCTCAGCGTAGCTTCATGCGGACGCCGACGCGGTATGCCCGCCCGAGCAGATCGCTATAGGTGCTGTTCGCGGCGAGACCGGTTTCGGGCAGCAGGATCGGATCGGCATCGAACAGATTGGTGACGTTGACGAAGAACTCCGCGTCGCCACGGCCCATCGCGTCGAACTTGAACGTCGCGTTGAGATCGACGTAGGTCGCGCCCCCGATGCTGTTATCCTCGTAGGTCGGGAACTGGTTGGTCGAGATCGGGCAGGTGGTCCCACACTCGATACCTGTGGCGTCGTACCTGCCGTCGCCTACCCCGCGCGCCGTCGCCGTCAGCGAGTAATCCTCGATGTCGTAGGTCGCGGTGAAACGGTAGATCCACTTCGGCGTGATCGATTGCGTGCCGGTGCCGACACCAAGCGTCCCGACGGAGTTGAGCGGCACAAATCCCGGCACCCCGGTGGTGACGATGTTGTCGGTGTAGCGCGTCGCCATGCCGCGCAGGGAGAGATTGCCCCCGGCGAGGGGCATCCGATACGCCGCTTCCAAATCGACACCGCGGATGACGAGGCTGGAGAAATTGACCGGCTGGCGGGCGATGAGGACGCGCGCAGGATTGGCGGGGTCAGGCGTGATCGCCGCGCAGAAGTCCGCCAGCCCCTCGAAACAGCGGTTGACGATGTCGTCCGCGCTGAGGCTGTCGATCGCGTCCTTCACCTTGACGTCAAAATAGTCGATCGACGCTGAGAAACCCGGAAGGAAGCGGGGCGCGAACACCGCGCCGACGTTCCACGAATCGGCCTTCTCCGGATTCAGATCCAGATTGCCCGTGATCGTGCCCAGGTAGGAGAGGCTTGCTCCATAGACGCCAGTTCCCGGCCCTGGATTGGACTGCCCGGGCACAAAGAACGGGTTGGTGACGGTGGAGGTGTTGGCGGTGCCTGCCTGGAACAGCTCGTTAAGGTTGGGCGCGCGAATGTCGCGCGAGCGCGTGACGCGCAGTCGAATGTCGTCGATCGGCTGCCAGGTCGCGCCCAGCTTCCACGTCGTGACATAGCCCGAGGTCGAATAGTCGGTGCCGCGCACCGCCCCGTTGAACTCGAATCCGAAGCCCAGTGGCACGACCGTTTCGAGATAGGCTTCCTTGACGTCGTAGCTGCCCTTGCTGGGGCGGTAGTTGCCGACCGACCAAACGCTGGTCGATGCGCCGGTAGTTGAGTTGAAGATGGGTTGGAATTCGGTGGGCACGAAGCCGGAAATCTTCTCCTTGCGATACTCGGCGCCGATCGCGACACTGACGTCGCCCGCCCAGGTCGCGAACGGCGTGAGCGACAGGTTGGCGCCGACCACGGTCTGTTCGAGCGTCTGATCGCGGAACGGATCGCCCAGAACATAGTCGACCGCAGCGGGATCGGCCACGCCGATGCCCAACAGGTTGAGCGGGCGGCAGGCGGGATCGTCATCCGTCGCGCTGGCGTTGACGTTGATCAGGCACTGGATCGAACCGACCGGAAGATTGTTTGGGTTGCCGGCGGGCGCGAACACGGCGGCGAGCGCGTTGTTTCTCCGCGTTGTTTGCTGAATATTGGTTAGCTGCTCGTGCAACTCGGCGCGACCGTACTGGCCGTAAACGTCCCAGCGCGCCTGCTTTCCGAAGGCGTCGAAACCACCCTCCGCGCCGATCAGATAGCGCTGCACCTTGCGCTCGTTGTTCGAGCCGCGGCCGGGCAGGTCGACGGCGGTCGTCGCCAGCGTGGCGCTGGTCAGGCCCGTTAGCCGCGCCGGTCCGAGCGTGTTGTAGAGGAAAGCGTTGCAAGTAAGCGGAGCCGCCGCAGCCGTCGCCGCAGTGCCGCATCCAGTCGCACTTAACGACAGGCCGGTCATCAGGTTCGGACCAGCGTTGAACAGTGTTTCCTGCCGATTGTACGAGGCCTCGGCGAAAAGCGTGAACGCGTCGCTGACATCGAAGCTCAGCCTGCCGAAGAGACCATAGCGGTCTTCTTCCGAGTTGAGGCCGATGCGGCGGCCCGAATCATTGATCCGCCAGTCACCGCCCTGTGTCAGGGAGGGGGTCGAGGAGCAGGCAGGCGACGGAAACGTCAGGCTGCCATACTGGTACTGGTTGATAGAGCCGGCCTGACCGAAATAGGTGCCGCAGAGCCGGTTGGCGACGCCACCGGCCGAACCGGTAATTAGCCCACCGGGGGTTGAGTTGGCTGCGCCGACCTGGGTGCGGAAGAGGTACCGCGGCACTGTGCTGTTGGCTGTCCAGGCAGGGTTCTGGATGCGCACGAAGCCGGTGTGGTTCCAGTCACGATCAACCTCGAAGATGCCGTCCGTGTGGGCGAGCTCGCCGGCCAGGATCAGGCGGCCGCGTCCATCGGCGAACTTAAAGCCGGCGGCAATATCAGCCGAGTAGTTGAAGCCGTCGCCCCTTTCGGTGATGCCGGTGTCGGCGGACAGCTTCAGGCCCTCGAACTTCTTGTTGAGGATGAAGTTGGTCACGCCGGCAACCGCGTCGGAGCCATACTGAGCCGAGGCACCACCCGTCACCACTTCGACGCGTTCCACGAGCGACTGGGGGATCGTATTGACGTCGACGACGCCATTGGCGGTTGAACCCACCGACCGCCGCCCGTCGATCAGCACGAGCGTGCGAACGGTGCCCAGGCTGCGCAGGTTGAGCGCGTTGATTCCCGCGATACCATCGCTGAGGTTGAGGCGCGAGTTCGACGGACGGATGGACGCCGCGAGCGCTGGAAGCTGATTGACGAAGTCCGCGATGTTGTTGGTCGGCGAGGAATTCTCGATGTCCGCCTCGGTCAGCACCTGTAGCGGGGTCGGCGCCTGGAAGCCGTCGCGCACGACGCGCGTTCCGGTGACCACGATCTCGCTGCCATCGGCGCCGGTCGCGGACGTTTCCGCCGGCGCGCCGTCCTGCGCATGTGCCATCGTCGTGCCTGCCCAGCACAGCGTGGCAAGCGCCGTCCCCGTCACCAGAAAACGCCGCATCGCCGTCACGTCACGCATATTGACCCCCTTATTAGGATTCCGCCTCCCCAGGCGGCTCGCGCCATTAACGATCAGATCAAGAAGCGCGCGGCATAGTATCTGTTTGCCGGGCCATAACCACACGGCATTCTGTCATATTTATGCCACACCGGAGTCCGCTGCGTCGTGTGTCCACGTTCACGACCATTGACTGGAGTTACGCTTGGCGTGACGAAAGGGACAGGGGGCCACGCACGGCCGCAGGAGGCCGAATGCCAGCCCGACATATGCAATGGAAATCCTGCAATGGGTGAGGGCGCAGCCCTGACGGCAAGCGATCTGCCGACAGAGGAAACCGTGCGCGCGTTGCCATCGCCGCTCGCGCGGCGGGCGTTGTACATCTTGCTCGGCTTTTCGGCGGGACTGCCCTTCTACATGTTCTCGACGGTGCTGATGCTCAGGCTGCAGGCGCATGGCGTCGGCGTCGTCATCATCGGCTTCTTCGCCTGGGTGCAATTGCTGCCGACCTTCAAATTCCTGTGGGCACCAATGCTCGACCGCTTCGACGTGCCCGGATTCGCGCGTTTCTGGGGCAAGCGCCGCGGCTGGATCATGCTCTCGCAGCTCGGCATCTTCACCGCGATGGTCGCGATGGCGTTCACATCGTCGGACGAGAACCTCGCTGTCACCGCGTTGTTCGCGGTGCTCCTTGCCTTCTGGACCACGACGCTCGAGGTGGCGGCGGACGCCTGGCGCATCGAACTCGCGCCGACCCAGGCGGAGCAAGGCCCGATCGCAGCGGCGAACCTGTGGGGCTACCGCACCGCGATGGTCGCGGCGGGGAGTGGCGCGTTGCTGATCGCCGACCATGCCGACTGGACCATCGCCTATCTCGCCATAGCCGCGGCAGCCTTTCTGCCTTTCCCGATTCTCGCCGCCATGCGCCCCGATCCCGGGCACGGCGGCAGTCGCTGGCCGGCACTCGCCATCGGCGTCGGCACGAGCGTGGCGATCCTGTTCGCCGCCATGGCGCTGGCCGCGGCGGTCGGCTGGGTGATATTGGGCACGGCCGCGAATATGGGGATGAGCGACAAGACCAACGTCACGCCCTATGTGCTCGTGATCTGCATGGTGCCGTTCCTGATCATGGCGGCGGCGATACCCAGGATCCGCACGCTGCCAGCAGCGCATCCGCTTCGGCAATCGGCCGCGATCGGCCCCTATGTCGATTTCTTCTGGCGCTATGCCTATGGCGCACTGCTGCTCATGGCGTTCGTCTCGGTCTATCGGATGGGCGACGTTCTCGCGCTCAACCTGTCCAAGCCGATGATCAAGGAACTGGGCTATTCGCTGAGCGAGATCGGGCGCGCCGACAGCTATGTGGCGCTTATCGCAAGCATAATCGGCGTGGGGCTTGGCGGCTGGATGGCCGCGCGCTGGCGCTGGGGTGTCACGCTCTCGATCGGTGCGGTCTTCGCCGCGCTGGGCAATTTCGGCTTTGTCTGGCTGGCGCATCAAAGCCCGAGCGAGATGATGCTTTACATCGCTACCGCCGCGGATCAGTTCGGAAATGGCATGGCGGGCGCGATCTTCGTCGTCTATCTCTCGATGCTGGTGAACCCGCGTTATCCCGGTGCGCAATATGCCTTTCTATCGGGCTTCGCCTTTCTGTTGCCGCGACTGCTGTCGGGGGCGGGCGGCGCGATGGTGGTGCGGATCGGCTATGACGGCTTCTTCATCCTTTCAGGGCTGGTAAGCCTTGGCGCGATCCTCTTCCTGCCGTTGATCGCCCGCATCAGGCCAAGGACGGAGAAGATATGATCGACCAGGCCTTCGCGCCCGCTGCGGCTGCCGTTGCGGACGGCAGTATTCCGGGCGCGACGCTGGGTATCGTGGCAGCCGATGGCAGGCGCTGGACAAGGACCGCGGGCATGGCAGCGCTGGTGCCCGAACCCCAGCCCCTGACCGCCGACCACTGGTTCGACCTCGCCTCCGTCAGCAAGGTGATTGCGACGACAATGATGATCCTCGAACTCGCCGAGCGGGGCAGGATCGCGCTCGACGCGCCGTTGATCGGCGCGATTCCCGATCTGCGGCAATATGACGTCGCCAACGCCGCCGAGCGCAAGATCACCTTTCGCGATTGCCTGGCGCACCGAACGTTCCTGCCTGCGGTCGAGCCGATCTACACCTATGGCGACGACCCGGCGCGGCTGCGTGCATTCGTGCTCCAGCGCGAATGGCGGCAGGGCCCGGCCGTCTATTCGGACATCAACTATATTCTGCTCGGCATCGCGATAGAGCGCATCACCGGCGCGCCGCTGTCCGATTGGGCGCTTGGCTATGGCCTGACCTTCGGGCCACCGCCCGGTCCCGCGGTCGCCACCGAGCATTGCCAGTGGCGCGGCCGGATCCTCAAGGGCGAGGTCCATGACGAAAACGCCTATGCGCTGGGCGGCGCGTCCGGCCATGCCGGGCTGTTCGGCACGGTGGACGGCGTATTGGGCTTTGCCGAAGGGCTGCTCAACGGCAGCGGCGCATCGCCCGCGACGCTTGCTGCAATCCGCACGCGGATGAACGGCGATCGCACCGCGGGGTGGGAGCGCCGTTTTGCGGGCTGGTCGGGCGGCGATGCCTGTTCGGACGAGACGATTGGGCATACTGGCTTCACCGGCACGGGCCTGTGGATCGATTTCGACCGCGGCCTTGCCTGGACGCTGCTCACCAACCGCGTCCACCCGACGCGGCACCGCGACAGCGGCATCTTCGCGCTGCGGCCCGCCACGGGCGATGCGGTAATCGCCGCCTGGCAGGGTTGAGTCCGGCCTCAGTTCTCCGCGGCGATCATTTCCAGCACCGCATCCATCGTCGAAGTCGCGCCGGCATCGCCGGGGACGTCATTGGCGTAGATCGCGAAGACCAGCGTACGCCCGCTCCCTGCAATCATCTGCCCGGCAAGCGCGTTGGTGGCGTTGAGCGTGCCCGTCTTCGCAAAGACGCGCCCTTCGAGAGCCGTCCCCTTGAACCGGCGTGAGAGCGTGCCGCTGCGCCCTCCGACCGGAAGCGTGTCGCGCCACGCCGCGCCCCAGGGTTGCGCCCCGATCCAGTGCAGGAAGGTGACGACACCGCGCGGCGAAACGCGATTATAGGTCGACATGCCCGAACCGTCCGAAAAGTCATAGGCGGTGCGCGGCACCCCGGCGCGGGCAAGCATCGCGTCGATCACGGCTATGCCGTCAGCGATCGAACCGGTGCCCTCGGTGTTCCCGAGCCGGCGCAACAGCAGCTCGGCGTGGAGATTCTGGCTTTCGACGTTGATGCGCGTCAGATCCTCGCCAAGTGGCGGCGGGGTAAGTTGCGCGAGCGGCGCGGCGTGCGGCGGTCGCGGCGGTGGCGTCCCCTTGCGCGTGGCCGGATCATCGATGGGCAAGTGCGGACGGTGCCGCGCCACTGCTCCACCCGTTACGCGCACGCCGCGCGCCTCGAGCAGCGCCTTCATGCGCCACGCCGCATAATGCGCCGGATCGTCGATCGAGAACCGCAGCCGCTCGGGCGCGGCCCCGACCGGGATGCTGCCGGTCAGCCGCACGACGCTGCCATTGGGCGCGCGGTCGATGGAAAGATTCTCCTCGCCCGCAGCCACGGTCAGCGCATGATTCTCGATCGTGTAATAAGGGTGCGCGAGCGCCACGTGCGGCGGCGTGCCCGCGGTGCCGGGGGTCGCGACCAGCAGCAGTTCGTTGTCGTCCAGCGTCAGCGCCGAGGTGGCGGTGCCGTAGCGCGACGAGATGTTGTTCCAGCTCATTCCCGGGCTCCAGCGCTCATCGGGAAACAGCGTGTCATCGCCGACAATGTTGCCGACGATGCGCGTCCGTGCCGCAACCGCATCGGCCAGCGCGGCAAGGCAATTGGCCGCGCAATCGGCGGCGCTCGAAAGCCGTGCATCGCCTCTGCCGATCAGGACCACATCGGGTGCGCCCGGGCCGTCATCGTCCAGCCGCACAGCCGCGCCACCATTGGTGTCGGGCTGGTCGAGCGCACTGAGCGTCGCATAGGCGGCCGCGGTCGTGAAGATCTTTGTGTTGGACGCGGGTATGAAGCGGTCGTCGGGGGAGATCGCGATCAGGTCCTTGCCGTCCGCGGTTGTGACGACCAGACCGAAGCGCGTTCCAGGGCCTGCCTTGGCCAGTCTGGCCTCGATCCGTGCCTGGAGCGGGGGCTGGGCCACGGCCGGTACGGCCGCGGCCGCGAGGAAAAGCGCAAGCGCTGGTCGCAACAGGATCATGCCATGACCCTAAGCCCAACCGTGTGAGGCGCAATTGCGCGTGCTCATTCTGAGCGTTGGCCCGCCTATAACCGTCTGGCATGACAGGGGAGTTCGCGCTTGCAGCGCCACGCCCCGCACTTCAACAGTGGGGCATGGCGTTACTGAGGGGGCTTTGGTTCATACTGTGCGCGGCGGGGCTGATGCTGGCCCAACCGGCCGCTGCCGACGACCGCGACGCGCTTGCCGCCGCGCTGGCGCTCCCCGTCGCGAGCGGGCTTGCGGGCGCGCGCGACGTGCCGCGCTTTGCATGGATCGAAAGCGCGGCTGGCGTGCGCAACATCTGGACCGCCGATCCCGGCGCCCCGGCGCGCAAACTTTCGGCGTACAGCGCCGACGACGGCCAGCAGCTCTATGACCTGACATTCAGCAACAGCGGCGCGCATCTTGCCTTTGTCGCGGGCGGTGACGGTGAGTTTCCCGATGATGATCGGCCCAATACGGGCCCGGCGGCGGAGGTCCCTGCGCAACAGGTCTTCGTCGTCGCATGGGATGCCGGCGCGCCTTCGCTGGTGGGTGAGGGGCACTCGCCCGCATTCGATCCGCGTGGCGAACGGTTGGCCTATACGCGCAAGGGCGAAGTGTGGATGTGGCACCGCGGTGCCGAATCGCGAAAACTTGCGACGGTGACGGGCGATGTGACCGGGCTGCAATGGTCCCCGGATGGCAGCCGGCTATTGTTCGTCGACAATCGCGACGATCACAGTTTCGTGGCGGTGCTCGACATTGCGTCGGCGCGGCTTACCTATCTCGATCCCGGCCTCGGCTATTCGGTCGAACCCATATTCTCGCCCGATGGACGGCAGGTCGCGTTCGTCCGCTATGTCGACCCGCCCCAGGGCGCGTCGGATGACACGGGCCCCTATTGGTCGATCCGGATCGCTGATGCTGCCAGTGGCGCGGCGCGCGAACTTTGGGCCGCCCCGCCGGGTAAGGGCGGGCGCTATTACGGCACGCGCAGCCGCAACCTGTTCTGGAGCAGCCGGGGTGAGATCCTGTTCCCGTGGGAGCGCAGCGGCTGGGTGCACGCCTACGCCATCGACGCCTCAAAAGGCGGCACGCCGCGTGCGCTGACCCAGGACGCGTTCGAGGTGGAGAGCTTTCTCCTCGACGCCACCGGCCGCAATCTGATCTATGCGAGCAATGCGGGCGACATCGACCGGCGGCATGTCTGGCGCCAGCGTCTCGACGGCGGCGTGCCCGAGGCGCTGACGCATGGCGACGGGATAGAGAGCAACCCGACGATCGCGGGCGATGCGCTTGCGGTGATCGCGAGCGATGCGCGGCGTCCGGCACATCCCGCGCTGGTCGCGCGCGCGCTGCAGCCGCTCGGCAAGGTCGTCGAGGCGCAGGGATTCATTGCGCCCGAGGCGGTGATGTTCACGGCGGAGGACGGCGTCGAGGTGCACGGCCAGTTGTTCCGCGGCCGTGCGAACGGCAAGCGACCCGCGATCGTCTTCGTTCATGGCGGGCCACGGCGTCAGATGCTGCTGGGTTTTCACCCATCGGGCTATTATTCGAAAACCTATGCGATGAACCAGTATCTCGCGTCGCAAGGCTATACGGTGCTGTCGGTCAACTATCGCAGCGGCACCGGCTATGGGCAGGCGTTTCGCGACGCCCGCGATACGGGCCGGGGCGGTGCGTCCGAATATCGTGACGTGCTTGCCGCCGGGCGCTGGCTCGCCGGGCAGTCCGATGTCGATCCCGATCGGATCGGCATCTGGGGCGGAAGCTGGGGCGGCTATCTGACGGCACTGGCGCTGGCGCGTGACAGCGCGCTCTTCGCCGCAGGAGTCGATCTGCACGGCGTGCACACGCTGCTGCGAACCGTGCCGGGCAATCTCTCACCCAAGGCGCAGGAGGCAGCGCGCCAGCTTCAATGGGACAGTTCTCCCATGGCGGCGCTCGATCGCTGGAAATCGCCGGTGCTGCTGATCCACGGCGACGACGACAAGAATGTGGCCTTCTGGCAGTCGCTGCTGCTGGCGCGCGAACTTGCGGCGCGGCGCATTCCTTTTGAGGAACTGACGTTCCCCAATGAACGCCACAGCTTTTTCCGTCATGATAGCTGGCTGCGAAGCATGGATGCGACCAGGGCCTTTTTCGACGAGAATCTGAAGGGCGAACCAAAGTGAAAATCTGGCTTCGCAACATGCTCGCGCTGGTCTGCGCATTCATTGGGATCGCCACGGCCCAAGCCGAGCCCGCGACGCTGATCCGGGGCGCGCGCGTTTTCGATGGCACGGGTGCACCCGCGAAGCTTCGTGATGTGCTGGTGCGCGGGGACCGGATCGTCGCTGTGGCGCGGCGCATTTCCGCACGCGATGCCGAAATTGTCGATGCAAGCGGGATGACGCTGATCCCGGGTCTGCACGATCTGCATATCCATACCCCGCGCGCTGCGTTCGAAAACGCTGAAACGCTCGCTGCCACGCACCGGCCCTATCTGGCGAGCGGGGTCACATCGGTGAACGAATATTCGGTTTCGGGGCCAATGCTCGCGCCGATCCGCGCGATCGAGACATCTGCGCTGGTCGAGGCGCCGCACATGGTCCTCGCGATCCGGCTTGGTGTGCCGCACGGTCACGGCACCGAATCCGAATTCACCAATTCGATCACGACCCAGGTAACCACGCCCGCCGAAGCACGCGCAGCAATGGAGCGGCTGCTTCCCTATCGCCCCGGTGTAATCAAGGTTTTCGCGGATGGCTGGCGCTATGCGCGCGATGCCGACCTGCCCGACATGGACCTGCCGACATTGAAGGCGATCGTCGATGCCGCGCACGCTGACGGCATCCGTGTCGTGACGCATACCGTCACGCTCGCGGGCGCCAAGATCGCGGCGCGCGCGGGCGTGGATGCGCTGGTGCACGGGGTGGGGGATGCGCTGGTCGATCGCGAACTCATCCGGCTGATGAAGAAGCATCGCACCAGCTATGTGCCGACGCTGGCGGTCTATGAGCCGCAGCAGGATCGCAGGCTGCTTCCCGCGGAATGGAGCCGTCTGCGCCCCCGCGACCTCGAGCGCGAAACCCAGCGCCGCGCCGAGGCGGTTCAGCCCATCCGCGACTATGAATCGAAACGTTGGCAGATCATGCAGGACAATGTCCGGCTGCTCCACGCGGCGGGCATCAGGATCGGCATCGGCACCGATACTGGCATTGGCGGCGTCTATCCCGGCCTTGCAGCACAGCGCGAGATCCGGTTGCTGACCACGCTTGGCTTCACGCCGCGCGAGGCGCTGGCGGCGGCGACAACCACCAGCGCCCGCATCATGGGCGCGCGAAACCATGGCAGGATCGCCCGCGGCCAGCGCGCTGATCTGGTGCTGGTGGCAGGCAGGCCCGACGAGCAGATCGAGGATTTGTATCAGGTGCGCCGGACATGGGTTTCGGGACGCGCCGTGAGTTTTGACTAAATGTCTTGAGCACTTCCTGACCGAAAAACCGGTTCCCACTTTTTTCGGGAAGTGCTCTAACCGCGCTTGGGCGGCCGCTGATCACACATAATGCGGTTCGCCGCGCTCGCGCAGTTCCTCATAATGGACCAGCGCGGGCTCCTGTCCCAGGGGCACCGGCTCACCCTCGCGGAACGCCCATTCGCCACGATCGCAATCCTCGGCGCGGACATAGCCGTTGATGTAAAGCCGGCGGCGATGGCTGGATCGATTGGTCCCCGATCCATGCACCAGATAGGGATTCCACAGCGCAAGATCGCCGGGTTCCAGGATCACGTCGATCGCGTCGGCGGGCGAGAGCGATGCCGCCTCGAGTGCGGCGTCGCTCATCGCGGTGCCGAGCACATCGGTCGAGCAATCGAGCCCGAGGTCGCCCTTCAGATGGCTTGCCGGGATGAAGCGCATACAGCCCGTTTCGGGCGTGTGCGGGTCGATGGCGAGCCCGGTCTGGACATAGGATGTCGCAAGGTTCCGATACGCCCATTGGGGCTGACGAAAGCGCGAATCCTGATGCCAGGCGAAATCGCCCAGCGCCCCGGGCGCCTTCCAGTGAACCTGGTTGATGATCTGCTTCAGGTTCGCGCCGAGCAGGGGCTCCAGCAGCCGCGCGAAACGGGGGGCGAGGCGGACCGCGTTCAGGACGGCCTTGTGATAGGACGGCCATTGCACCATCCGCACCAGCGGTTCGCCATTGAGGCCGGGCGTGACGTTGTAGAACAGGTTCCCGTGCCGGAAGCTGCGGCCGTGGCGCACGCCTTCGTCATGCAACGCGTCGATCGCGGCGCCGACCGTCGCGACTTCTTCGGCATTGAAGAACCCGCTGATCACCGCATAACCGTCGCGCTGATAGCGCGACATGAGATCGTCGGAATATGCGTTCGCCATTGCTCGCTCAGGCCTCCGGACGTGATCGATAGATGGCTTCGTCGAGCTCGCCTTCCCAGCGCGCGACCGTGGTTGCCACAGTCAGGTTGGCGCTGGCGCTGGGCACGGTGCGCGTCATGTCGAGCAGCCGGTCAAAGGGCAGGACGAAGCCGACGACGAGCGCTGTCTGCTCCGGCGCCACGCCGACCGCCGAGAGCACGGCGGCGAGCATGAAGAGCGAGGCGGAGGGCACGGGCGCGGTACCGAAGGCCGCCAGCGCGCCGGTCAGCAGGACGAGGCCATATACCGCAGGCGAGAGCGGCGTGCCGAATGCCTGGAGCGCGAACATGCTGAGCAGCCCGACATACATGGCGGTGCCGTCCTTGCCGATGCTGGCGCCGAGCGGGAGCACGGTCGAGAAGATTGGCCGGCTGATGCCGAGGTTGTTCTCGGCAACGCGCATCGCGACAGGCAGTGTCGCCGAACTCGACGCTGTTGAAAAGGCAACGACGAGCGCGTCAATGATACCGCGGAAAAACGGCAATACCGGAAGGCGTGCGAGCAGCCGCAATATGAGGTTGTGCACGACGACGATCTGTATGAGCGAGCCGATCACGACCGCGAGCGCGAGCCAGCCGACATTAACGAACACCGCCGCGCCGTTCGCGGCGACTGCGTTCGCGATCAGCGCGAAGACGCCGAACGGTGTCGCCTCCATCACGATGCCGACGATCTTGAGCAGCACCGCCGAAGCCGATTGCAGAAGCGCGGCGAATGGCTTGCCTGCTTCGCCAGCGACGACGGTGCCGACGCCGGTCAGGATCGCGACGAAGATCAGGGCAAGCATGTCCCCCTTGGCCAGCGCCTCGAAGATGTTGAGCGGGATGATGCCAACGAGCTGCTGATAGGCCGTGACGGGCTCGCCCAGCGCATGGGGCGCGGCGGTGCCGAGCGGCGCGCCGACGCCGGGCTGGACGAGCGTTGCGACCGCCATCCCGACCGACACCGCGATCGCCGTGGTTAGGGCGAACAACCCGATCGTCCGGCCGCCAAGGCTTCCGAGGCGCCTGGGATCGGCAAGCGAGGTGATGCCCGCGGCGATGGTGACGAGCACGATCGGCGCCACCAGCATGCGGATCGCGCGCACGAAGAGGTCGCCGATGAAAGCGACCGATGGCGCAGCCGACGGCCAGACAAAGGCGAGGACCAGCCCGAGCGCCAGCCCGCCGAGCACGCGTTTCCACAGCGCTATGGCGAACCAGCCGCGGATCATGCGCAGCGCCCCGTCGGCTTGTGCGCCAGTGCACGGCCCGCAGCCCGGCCTATGGGCTTGCCGCCATCGACCACGACCACGCCGTTCACGATGACCGAGCGCACTCCATCGGCGAGCAGCGTCGGCGCGTCATAGGTCGCGCGTTCGCGATAGCGCCTGGGGTCGAAGACCACGATATCTGCAAAGGCGCCGGCACGCAGATGGCCGCGTCCGTCGAGCCCGAACGTATCGGCGGTGAGCGCGCTGCTGCGTTCGATGAAATCGCGCAGCGTCAGGACTTTGTCCGCCACGACATATTTGGCGTATTTGCGTGCGAACGACCCATAGACGCGCGGATGGCCCGTCGAGGCGTCGGATCCCGTCATCACCCAGGGCCGCTTCATGAATGCCGCGATGTCCTGCTCGCTCTGATTGAACGACGCGACGCCGGGATCATCTTCGCGAATGACCGCGATCGCGGCGGTGATCGCATCCCCGCTATGCGCCTCGGCAATCTTTGCGAGCGTCGCGCCCTTGTGACGCCCGGCGGTGACTAGCAGCGCGCCCGCGCCGCCGCGCTTGCGGAGGTTTTCGACCATGTCGGTGCGTAAGCGATCGGCAAGCGCTCCGTCGTCGAAGCGCCTGAGCAGCGCTACGCGCCCGCCATCCTGCGCCCAGCGCGGCACGAGCGAAGCAGCGAGGCTGGTTCCCGACGCCGACCACGGATATTGGTCGGCCGTGACCATCTGGCCTTGCGCGCGCGCGGCCTCGACGATGCCGATGATCGTGTTCGCCTGCCCCTGCACATCGACGCCCAGCGCCTTGATGTGCGCGATATGGACGGGCATCTGCGCCTGTCGCCCAACGTCGATCGCTTCCTCGATCGCGGCCTTGAGGCCGATCGAATAGCTCGATTCATCGCGGATATGGCTGTCATAGGTGCCCCCGCGCGATCCCGCCTCGCGTGCCAGCGCTACGACTTCCTCGCGCCCGGCGAAGCTCTGCGGTGCGTAGAACAGCCCGGTCGAAAGGCCGAGCGCCCCTTCACACATTGCCTTGGCGACGAGCCCCTTCATGCGCGCAAGTTCGTCAGTGGTGGGTTTGCGATCGGCCTCGCCGATCACTGATTTCCTGATGGGCCCAAGTCCCACATAGGTCGCATAGTTGATCCCGACCGGCTTCGCGGCCGCCCTGCCCAGCACGCCTGCGACGTCGAGGTCGCCGCCGCCGTCATTGCCGACGAACGCGGTGGTCACACCTTGCATCAGAAAGGGCAGGATAAGCCGTTCTTGCGCGTCGTCGGAGGCAAGCATTGCGCCCGCATGCGTGTGTGGATCGATGAAGCCCGGCGCTACCACCATTCCGCTGGCGTCGATCACTTGTTTCGCATGCACATCGGCACGATGCGTGACCAAGCGGATGCGATCGCCGGTCACCGCGACATCGCCGACAAAGGGCTCGGCTGAACCCGTGTAGACGGTGCCGCCGCGGATCAGCAGATCAACCTGTTCGGGGGCGGGAGCCGCGCCGAGTGTGGAGATCGCGATCGTGAGCATCGCCGCCGCACGCGCAATCCTCGGCTTTTTCATTCTTCCCCCCAGAAACCTGGCGCCGGCGGCACGAGCATTCCGTGCGCTTCGGCAACGCCACCGGCGCGATCCTCCCGGAGCCAGAGCGGCCCGTCAAGGTCGGCGAAGCCGGAGAGGCGGGCGACGTGCAGCGCTGGCGCGATCGAGAGCGACGAACATATCATGCAGCCCGTCATCAGTTGCATTCCGCGCGCACGCGCCGCGTCGGCAAGGCGCAGCGCCTCGGTCAGTCCCCCGGACTTGTCGAGCTTGACGTTCACTGCCTGATAGCGCCGCGCGACGACATCGAGATCGTCCGTCACGTGGATGGCTTCGTCGGCGCAGATTGGCACCGACGACCTGAAGCCCTCGAGCCACGCGTCCTCGCCCGCGGGCACCGGTTGTTCGAGCAGCGCGACGCGGCATTGCAACAGCACGTCCTGCAGTTTTTCGGTAAGTGCCTCGTCCCAGCTTTCATTGGGGTCGACGATCAGGGCCGCGTCCGGCGCGGCGGCGCGGACCGCCAGGATCTGCGCCGCGGGATCATTGGCGTCGACCTTCACCTTGATCAGCGGCGCGTCGGCGATCGCGGCCGCCGCGCGCGCCATCGCATCGGGTGTATCGATGACGACGGTGAGCGCGGTCGGGAGTCGTCCGGGGGGCGGTGCGCCGATCATAGCGGCGACGCTCGAACCGGAAAGCCGCGCCTCGAGATCCCACAGCGCGCAATCGAGCGCGTTGCGCGCCGCGCCCGGCGGAAGCAGGGTGAGCAATGCGGCACGATCGGCGCCGTCCTCCACCGCGCCGCGCACGCTCTCGATCATCGCCAACGCGCTTTCGACGCTTTCGCCATAGCGCGCATAGGGAACGCCTTCGCCGCGCCCGCTGAACGCGCCGTGCGCGATCGTAACCGAGACGACGTCAGCCTCGGTCTTCACCCCGCGCGAAATGCGAAAGGGTGATTTTAGCGTGAAGCGGTCGTGGCGGGCTTCGAGACGTCGTTGCACAGCAGTTCATCCATGATCGTATCGAGGCCGAAGCGCATCGGATCGGTGCAGGGAAGGTCGAAAGCCAGCGCGGTCTCATCGCACAGCCGCCGCGCCGACGCCTCGTCCATCGCCGAGGTGTTGAGGCATATGCCGACCGCGCGGACACCGGCGCTGGTGAGCCGTGCCATGTGCAGGTTGAGCTCAAGGCACTCGCCGAGTCCCGGCAGGTCCCGGCCGGCAATGCCGCGCATATGCGCGCGTGACGGGTCATGGCACAGCACGATCGCCTCTGGTTGGGCGCCATGGAGAAGCCCGGTCGAAACCCCCGCGAAGGAGGGGTGGAAAAGCGACCCCTGACCCTCGATCACATCCCAGCCATCATCGTCGCGTGCGGGTGCGAGCTGCTCGATGGCGCCCGAGATGAAGTCGGCCACGACGGCATCGACGGGAACGCCAGCGCCCGCGATCAATATGCCGGTCTGGCCCGTCGCGCGGAAATCCGCATGCTTTCCGCGCGCGCGGATCGCCTCGACGAGCGCGAGCGATGTGTACATCTTGCCGACCGAGCAATCTGTCCCGACCGTGAGCAGCCGGTGCCCGGCGCGCGGGCGGCCACTACCGACGACCAGATCTGCGGGTGGATCGCGCACGTCGAACAACTGCAGCGCATTCCGTCGCGCCGCGTCGACCAGGCGGGGCACGTCGCGCAGCCGCTGGTGGAGACCGGAGGCGACGTTCATGCCCGCCTCAAGCGCCGCGAGCGCGTCTTCAACGAGGTCGGTTTCCATGGTGCCGCCCGAATTGGCGATACCCAGCACGAGCGTGCGCGCGCCAGCCGCCGCCGCCTCGGCCATCGTCAGGCGTTGCAGTCCCAGCGTAAGCGGGCAGTCGTCGTGCCGGAATTCGCCCACGCAATCGTGGCGGCGAAAGGTTGCGAGACCTCGCGAGGTCTTGATGCCGACCGAGTCCGTGCTGCGGCCGAGATAGAGAAGATAGGGTGCAGGAATCATCGTCATTACGGTAAGGCTCTCGTGCGCCAACCGGGCATAGCGAGTGCACGCGGCGTCATAGCCGCGCGTTATGCCCCGTCGATCACCTTCGACAGAGTCTTGAGAAATGCCGTGGCGAGCGCAGTCGGCGGTCGGTTGATCAGGAAGAGCGCGTGGACGTCGAAGGTCAGGGACGGCTTGAGCGGGCGCATCGCGAGCCCCGGCCCAAGCGATGCCTGCGCGGTGAAGCTGTCGACCACGGTGAGTCCTACACCCGCACGCACCAGCGCCGTCGCGATATAGAAGGTGCGTGCCGACACCACCTCATCAAGCTCGATTGCGAGTCGTTCCAGCTCCTGCGTGAAAATGTGGCCAATCGGCCCACTCGCCGCGACGCTGACCAGCCGGTGACCGCGCAAGTCCGACAGCTCAAGGCGCGTCGGGGCATTGGGCATGTCCTCCTCGCGGTATAGTACCGCGAGTTCGCCCTCGCTCAGCCAGCGACTGCCGACGGGTGCGGTCGGCGGCACTTCATAGGCGATCGCGATGTCGGTCTCGCGTTCATAGAGCTTGCGCACGAGATCGTCGTGATGGACGGTCTGAAGGTCGAACTTCACATCCTCGTGCGTGCGCAGGAAACGAGCGACCGCGATCGGGAGCGCACCGAGCGCGAGCGAGGGGAGCGCCGAGATCCGGAGCGTCCGGCCCGCGCCGCGTCGCAGATTGCGTCCCGCCTCGCGCAGCGAATAGACCCGGTCCTGGATCTCGCGCACCTCGTCGAACAGCATGTGCGCGTCCTCGGTCGGCACCAGCCCACCATTGGTGCGCTCGAACAGCGGAAAGCCGAGCAGCGATTCCGCGTGGCGCAGCGTCTTCGACACCGAAGGTTGCGAGATATTGAGCGCGCGCGCGGCAGCAGTGACCGAGCCGTTGGTGTAAACCGCATGGAAAATTTCGATATGGCGCAGCTTCATCGTTGCGCGGCCTTGGTGTCGCGCGCGAGCGCCTCCTCGGTGGCGGTAAAAGCGGACCGCTTGCTCGCCTCGTCTGCGGGAACGTCGGTCGCGAAATAAGCCACGCCCGTGCCGCGTTCGCGATCGACCCACAGCCCCGAGCGCAGGCCATAGGCGTCGCCGGCATGGCCGAAACGCCGGCGCCCGTCGCCGAACACGTCGTCGCGACAACCCTTTTGCGTGGTTGCAAGGAAGGTCACCGCCAGGCCGTAGCTGCAGTAGAAACCCGTATTCCCCATCCCCGTTGACTCATCGCTGCCGGTGTCGCCGTTGCTGCCGTCAAAGGTCCAAAGCGGTTGCTCGAGCAGTGCCACCGAGCGCGGGCTGAGCAGGGTGACACCGTCCACACTGCCCTGGCCGAGCAGCAATCGCCCGATCTGCGCGAGCCCCCGCGCCGAAATGCGCAGGCCACCTTGGGGCGAGAAGATCGCGCCGTTCGTGCCCGGTTGCCACTGCGCCAGGTCGCAGCTCCCGTCGCGTGCGGGCAGGACGGCACATGCGGGCCTGGCGCCGTGATTGTCGTCGCGCACCGGCGCACCCGCACGATAGAGCACGACCGCGCGCGCCGCGGTTTCTTCCCTGCAGTTCGTCCAGTTGTAACAGGCATCGAGCTTCAGCGGCGCAAGGACGAGACGATCCATGAGCAGATCGAAGCGCTCGCCCGTTGCTCGTTCCATGACTGCTGCGATCACGGGGAAATTGATGTTGGCATAGCGGAAGAAGGTGCCTGGCGCGTTCTCGGCGTCCCACGCCTTGGTATCGGTGAGCACGTCCTGGAGCCGGGCATCGAGCGGAAGCACATAGTCGACCCCGTCGTTGAGCCCCGAACGGTGCGAGAGCAGCAGCTTCAACGTGATCAGCTGGTCCGGAAAGGCGGGGCTGCGCAGCCGCCAGCCGAGCAGGTCGGAGACATCGGCATCGAGATCGAGCCGTCCCTCTTCGACCAGTCGCATCACCGCGATCGCGGTCACCAGTTTCGAAATGGACGCCACGCGCACCGGATCGTCGGCGGTGACCTTCCGGCCACTGGCGATATCGGCGAATCCCGATGCTTGTGCGGCGACCTCGCTTTCCCGATCGAAGGAAACGCGAACAATGGCAGCGGGTTCGGAAGCTGCGGCAAGCAGCATGGCGGTAAGCAGCATGAGCCCAGACTAAACAGAAGGCACCGCGCAGTTCAATGCGCGACGATCGATTCATTCCTTGAGTGATTTCGGATGAAGCAGTGCGGACAGCGCTTTGTGCACAAAGCCGAACGCCGGATTGGCCTTAGGTCGCAACCGTTCGAATTGTGCAGAATTTCGCGGATCGGCGATGATCGACAGGCTCTCCTAAGCGGAAATGCGAACCTGTTTCGGGGCGAATGAAATGACGACGACCAAGGGGGAAATGCAAGCCTGCGACTATGCACACGTCTCGACGACGAACGCTGGAGCGAGCAGAATGGCGGCTCCGTATCGCGTCGTTGAACCCGGCGCCAGCGCCACCGACGCCGCAGGCCAGGGGATTGTGCATGGCCCGCAACGGCCGCAAGTACGACGATCAGGGCGACCGCCATGCGGGTGATCATCGGGCGGTCCTTTCGGGCATCATAACTTGCAGTGCGGCGTTCGTGGCTTAGCCGTTCCAGTCGAAGGGTTGCACCTCGGTGCGGCGTCCCAGCAGAAAGGCGTCGGCGACGAGGCGGAAGGGCGTGAGGTCGGCGTCGCTCTGACGGTTTGCGAGCAGGCGCGCGAAATGTCGGTAGAGCCGCGTATATTCGGGTTCCTCACCGACCTCAACCGCGACGCCGTCGATCGCCATCCGCGAGGCGCCCATCGACAGCTTGAGATGCCCCTGGTCGGTCTCGACCTCGATATCCCAGGTCTGGGGACCGCGCTGATCGAAGTCGAAGTCGACGTCGATCGGGACGCCCGAGGTATCGACAAAGGCAAGATCGGCCGCGATCGGTGCGGCGCGATTGGCGGGAAAGCGCAGCTCGGCGCGCTCGAGCATGAAGGCGCGGGGCAGGATGTGCGTGATCACCGAGAGCGCGTTGATGCCGGGATCGAAGACGCCGATGCCGGGTTCCCAGATCCATTCCTGGCCCGGGTGCCAGACACGCACGTCCTCTTTCCAGTTGACCGCGACGCGGTGGATCGTGCGGCCCTTGAGCCATGCGCGGGCGGGCTCGACCGCGGCGGCCTCGCGCGAATGCCAGGTGGCGTAGAAGACCCTGCCGGCCTCGCGCGCGAGCTCCGTGAAGGATTCGGCTTCGCACAGGGTCGCGGCCGGCGGCTTTTCGATCATCACGTCGAGCCCGTGCGCGAGCGCTTCGGCGACGATGGCAAGCCGGCCGCGCGGCGGCGTGCAGATCGAGACCGCCTGCACCTCGGGCATCGCCGCCATCATCTCGCCGATCGTGGCGAAGCCGGGAACACGTTCGGGCGGCGTGTGTTGCGTCACACCGGCGACCAGTTCGAAATCCAGGCTCGCGGCCAGTGTCGGCACATGCTGGTCGCGCGCGATCTTGCCGATCCCGATCAGAGCGATACGTGTCGGGCTCACGGCCGCGCGCACCGGGTGGCAGAAGCGCGGGCGATCACGGTGCGCAGTATGTATTCCATAGCGGCTGACACTCCCGGTATCCTCTCCATAATATTGATTCTATTCCAGAAATCCGGAAAGATTTTATTATCTGATATATATGCTTTATATTTGCCAATTGGGTTGCTATCAAGTGGGAAACCGCTTGGCTGCCACATGCATTGAAGCTGCCACGCCGGTTTGAAACATCACAATGGCGGCCAGCGCGTCGCCAAGGGGGTAGGATGAAAGTCGCGGCACGCGCTCCGAAAGCGAGCATGATCACGCCAGTTTGCGCGGAGCCTGTTGCGTAATGCGTGGGAAAGTCGCCCTTCGTTCGCGCGCCTGGTTCAATGATATGGCGAACCCCGACATGACCGCGCTCTATATCGAGCGCTACATGAACTTCGGCCTGACGCTCGAGGAACTGCAGTCCGACCGACCGATCGTCGGCATCGCCCAGACGGGCAGCGACCTCAGCCCCTGCAACCGCCATCATATCGTGCTGGCCGAACGCGTGCGCGAGGGCGTTCGCGACGCCGGCGGCATTCCCATCGAGTTCACCACGCATCCGATCCAGGAAACGGGCAAGCGCCCGACCGCAGGGCTCGATCGCAACCTGTCATATCTCTCGCTGGTCGAGGTATTGTACGGCTATCCGCTCGACGGCGTGGTGCTGACGATCGGTTGCGACAAGACGACGCCCGCTTGCCTGATGGCGGCGGCCACGGTGAACATCCCGGCGATCGCGCTGTCGGTCGGCCCGATGCTCAACGGCTGGCACAAGGGCGAGCGCACGGGTTCGGGCACGATCGTCTGGAAGGCGCGGCAGATGCTCGCGGCGGGCGAGATCGACTATCAGGGATTCATCAAGCTGGTTGCATCGTCGGCGCCGTCGACGGGCTATTGTAACACCATGGGCACTGCGACGACGATGAATTCGCTGACCGAAGCGCTGGGCATGTCGCTGCCCGGTTCGGCCGCGATCCCCGCGCCCTATCGCGACCGCCAGGAATGCGCGTACCTGACGGGCAAGCAGATCGTCGAAATGGTGCTGGCGGACCGCAAACCCTCCGACATCCTGACGCGCGAGGCGTTCATCAACGCGATCCGCGTCAACTCGGCGATCGGCGGCTCGACCAATGCGCCTATCCACCTCAACGCCATTGCGCGCCACGTCGGTGTCGAGCTTTCGGTCGACGACTGGCAGGCCTTCGGCCACGATATTCCGCTGCTCGTCAACCTTCAGCCGGCGGGCGAGTATCTGGGCGAGGATTATTACCGCGCAGGCGGTGTGCCCGCGGTCGTTGCCGAGCTGATCGGGCAGGGGCTCATTCATGAGGGCGCGCTGACGGTCAACGGCAGGACAATCGGCGACAATTGCCGCGATGCCGGGATCGAGGACGAGAAGGTGATCCGGCGGTTCGACGCGCCCTTGAAGCCGGCGGCCGGCCTTTCGGTGCTGCGCGGCAACCTGTTCGAGGCCGCGGTCATGAAGACCAGCGTCATTTCGGACACGTTTCGCGAGCGCTTCCTGTCGGATCCCGACGATCCCGAAGCTTTCGAGGGGCGTGTCGTCGTCTTCGACGGGCCCGAAGACTATCACGCGCGCATCGACGACCCCGCGCTCAAAATCGACGAGCGGACAATGCTCGTCATCCGCGGGACGGGGCCGATCGGCTATCCGGGCGGCGCCGAGGTGGTGAACATGCGCCCGCCCGCCGCACTGATCCGCGCGGGCATCGATACGCTGCCGTGTATCGGCGATGGTCGCCAGTCGGGCACCTCGGGCAGTCCCTCGATCCTCAACGCCGCGCCCGAAGCGGCCGCGGGCGGCGGTCTGGCGCTGGTGAGGACGGGCGATCGTATCCGGATCGACCTTCGCCGCGGCGAGGCCAATCTGCTCGTGTCGGACGAGGAGCTGGCCGAGCGTCGCGCGGCGTTCGAGGCGGAGGGAGGCTATCGCTATCCCGCATCGCAGACGCCCTGGCAGGAAATACAGCGCGGCATTGTCGGCCAGTTCGATACTGGCGCGGTGCTCGAGCCCGCCGTCAAATATCAGCGCATCGCGCAGACGCGCGGCATTCCCCGCGACAGCCACTGATGGCCGACGTGCGCGTCATCGAACGCGCCGGCCGCGACCGGCTGGGGGAAGGCCCGCTCTGGTCGCGACGGCGCAACGCATTGTTCTGGGTCGATATCCTCGGCTGTCGCCTGCATCAGTTGTCGCTTGCCGATGGCGCGGTACAGAGCTGGACGATGCCGGAGATGACCGGCTGGGTGGTCGAACGGGACGACGCGCCGGGCTTCATCGCCGGACTTCGCACGGGATTTGCCGAGCTCGAGCTGGACCCGTTCACCGTCCGGCATATCGTCGATCCCGAGCCGGGCCTGCCGGGCAACCGCATGAACGATGCGAAGGCGGATGGCTGGGGGCGGATCTGGGCGGGCACCATGCCGGTTGCGGCCGACCGGCCGAGCGGGGCACTTTACAGGCTCGATACGGACCGCAGCTGCCACACCGTCGACACGGGATACACGATCGCCAACGGCCCCGCCTTCAGCCTCGACGGACGTTTCCTGTACCATGCGGACTCGCATCTGCGCGTTATTTACCGGTTCGCGATCGACGAGGCAGGCGTCGTGGGCGGCCGCGAGCCGTTCATCGCGTTCGAACCCGAATGGGGCGTGCCCGACGGGATGACCGTCGATGCCGAGGGCGGGCTGTGGATCGCGCATTGGGGCGCGGGCTGCGTCAGCCGTTTTTCGCCCGAAGGTGTTCGCGAACGCGCCATCACGCTGCCCGCTTCGCAGGTCACGAGTTGCGCCTTTGCGGGCGAAGCGCTCGACCGGCTGTTCGTCACCTCCGCAGCCGAAGGGCGCGAGGACGAGGCGCTGGCGGGCGCGCTTTTCGAGGTCGACCCCGGCGTGACGGGCATCCCACCCGCCAGCTTCGGTGGGTAGCCATTGAATGTTGAACTGACCGATATTGCGAGAGGCTGCATCGACAGCCGCCGACACGAGGAGAGGACCGCGCCGATGTTGAAAAATGCAGTCACGACGACACTGGCCGCCATGGCGCTGGCCACGGGCGCGCCCGCGATTGCCGCGGACTATCAGCGCGCGAGCTTTGGCACCTTGCCCGATGGCCGTGCGGTAGAGGCGGTGACGCTGACCAACGGCAACGGCGTCTCTGCGCGCGTGATCGCCTATGGCGCGACGCTGCAGGCGCTCGAAATGCCCGACCGCGAAGGGCGCAAGGCCGATGTGCTGCTCGGCTATCCGACGCTCGACGGCTATGTCGAGAAACGCGACTATTTCGGCTCCACCGTCGGCCGCTTCGCCAACCGCATCGCGGGGGGCAAATTCTCGCTCGACGGCAAGCAATACCAGACGACGCTGAACGAGGGCGCCAACGCGCTGCACGGCGGCATCGCGGGCTTTGATAAGGTGCTGTGGGACGTCGTCAGGGTCACGAGGGGCAAGGCGGCAAGCGTTACGCTGCGCTATGTCAGTCCCGACGGCGATCAGGGCTATCCCGGCAAGCTCACGGTCCTCGCGACCTATTCGCTGGACGAGGCGAACCAACTGACGATCGAGTACAGCGCAACGACCGACCGCTCCACCGTCGTCAACATCACCAACCACGCATACTGGAACCTTGCGGGCGAAGGTTCACCGGCGGGCGCGATGGGGCATGTCCTCACCATCCCCGCGGACCATTTCACTCCCGTCAATGTCACGCTGATCCCGACGGGCGAGCTGAAAGCGGTGGAGGGAACGCCCTTCGATTTCCGCAAGCCAATGGTGGTGGGCGCGCGCGTCCGCGATACGCGCGACGAGCAGATCGTCTTTGGACGCGGCTATGATCACAATTTCGTGATTAGCAAGGCGCCGGTGGCGAAGCCCCAACTGATGGCGCAGGTTTCGGATCCGGTGTCGGGCCGCGCCTTCGAGATCTGGTCGAACCAGCCGGGCTTGCAATTCTATTCGGGCAATTTCCTCGACGGCAAGGTCGTCGGCAAATCGGGGCAGGCCTATCGGCAGGGCGATACGGTCGTCTTCGAACCGCAGCTCTTCCCCGACGCGCCCAACCAGTCCGCATTCGCGTCGTCGCGGCTCGATCCGGGTCAGACCTATCGCAACACTATCATCTATCGCCTGTCCACCGGGCAGCGCTGAAGCCGTACGCATAAAACATCAGGGAGGATACGATGAACGTCGCACGTCCATTCATATACGCGCTGGTCGCAGGCGCGAGCCTGTTGGCCATGACGCCCGCGCATGCGCGCGAGATCTGGAGCAAGGAGCAGGCGAACGGCTGGTACGACAAGCAGCCCTGGCTGGTCGGTGCCAACTACAATCCGTCGAGCGCCATCAACCAGCTCGAGATGTGGCAGGGCGACACCTTCGATCCAAAGCGGATCGATCAGGAACTTGGCTGGGCGCAGGCGATGGGCATGAACACGATGCGCGTCTATCTCCACAACATGCTGTGGGAGCAGGACGCCAAGGGACTGAAGCAGCGCATCAACCAGTTCCTCGAGATCGCAGCGCGGCACAACATCAAGCCGATGTTCGTGCTATTCGATAGCTGTTGGGACCCTGAACCGAAACTTGGCCCCCAGCATCCGCCCATTCCCGGGGTGCATAATTCTGGGTGGGTCCAGGCGCCGGGCCGCGCGCGGCTCGAGGACAAATCGCAATATCCCAAGCTGCGCGCCTATGTGGAGGACGTGGTCGGCAGCTTCGCCAAGGACCAGCGCATCCTCGCCTGGGACGTCTGGAACGAACCGAGCAACAGCGGCGGCGGCAACTATCCCCAGCATGTCGGCAAGCAGAAGCTGGTTGAGGAACTGCTTGACGACGTCTTTGCCTGGGCGCGCGACAAGAATCCCGTCCAGCCGCTGACGAGCGGCGTGTGGGAGCATGACGACTGGTCGTCGATGGACAGGCTGGATGCGATCGAGAAGATCCAGATCAGCCAATCCGATGTCATCTCGTTCCATGACTATAGCTGGCCGGAGACCTTCGAGCGTCGTGTGAAGCAGTTGCAGGGCTATGGCCGGCCGATCCTGTGCACCGAATATATGGCGCGCGGCAACGGCTCGACCTTCGACGGCTCGATGCCGATCGGCAAACGCCACAATGTCGCGATGATCAACTGGGGCTTTGTCGATGGCAAATCGCAGACGCGCATGCCTTGGGACAGCTGGAAGAAACCCTACACCTATGACGAGCCGACCATCTGGTTCCATGAGGTCCTGCGCACCGACGGCACGCCATATCGCAAGGCGGAAGTTGACCTGATCCGTTCACTGACCTCGGCGCCCAAGGGAGTCGTGCCCGAGCGCTGAGGCTTTCGTCGCGATTCCCTGGAGGGGGGCAGGATATTATCGCCCCGTGGAGGCAACGGCGGTGGCGATGCGGCCATCTTGCTCCCGATAATTATCATACAAATAATACTTGTCAGATATGGGGCGTTGTGCTCTTGTGGCGTGGAAGCTGGAACTCCAGCGCATCTGAATCGTGGGAGGAGGGGAAATGTCGTTGAAGAAGCGGATTCTGTATTCGGGCTCGCTGCTGGCCTTGCTCGCAGGCGCGCAAGGCGCATATGCGCAGGAAGGCACCGCTGACGAACCGCAGGCCGACGAGATCATCGTCACTGGTCAGCGCGCGAGCCTGGAGGCGGCGAAGGAACTCAAGCGCAATTCGGACCAGGTGATAGAGGCGATCGTTGCCGACGATATCGGCAAATTCCCGGACACGACCGTCGCAGCAGCGCTGCAGCGCGTGCCCGGCGTCCAGGTCGTCAACGGCTTCAACAACGAGATTGAAAGCCCGCTCATTCGCGGCATCGGCGATATCCTGACGACGCTTGACGGACGCGAGATTTTCACCGGTGTCGGCCGCGGCTTTGCATTTCAGGATCTGCCCGCGGAAGCGCTGGCGGGCGCCGATGTCTACAAGTCGAATTCAGCGAACCTCATCGAGGGCGGTGTCGCGGGCGTCATCAATCTCAAGCTGCAAAAGCCCTTCAACTTTGAGGACGGCACCACGATCGCTGCTAACGTACGCGGCCTGTATGGAACCGAAGTCGAAAAACTGAGCTGGACCGCCGGCGCGCTGGTGTCGCATCGTTGGGAAGGTTCGGGCGGTGAGTTCGGCGTGCTGCTGGACGCGTCCTATTCCGACCAGCACTTCAACCGGCCGATCTCGTTCAACTGCGATCCCCGATCGGCAAACCACGGGCCTCCGGGCGCTACAAACCTCGTCCTGCCAACCTGCGTCGGCGGCCTCACCGATACCGGCAGCTATCAGCGGCCGCAGGTCAATGCAGCCTTTCAGTGGCGCCCGACGCCTGAACTGGAGTTCTATCTTGACGGCCTCTTCGCCGGATATCGCGCGAAATTTGGCACATATTTCATCTTCTCCGACATCTTCGGGGCGCAGAGCATCACCAACGCTCAGGGAACGGATGAATGCTTTTCGGCGCGGGTCGATGGCGCGGGTTTTCGCGGCCGCCTCCCTACGCCGACCGACCCCGGTGATCCGATCGAAAATCTCTGCTTCGGCAGCTCGGCCACATTCAACAATGTGGCGGGCCTGACCAGCACTCAGGCCAAGACGGGCAAGACCGACACCTTCGTGTTCGGCGGCGGCACGCGCTACAACAGCGACGCGGTCCATATCGATCTCGACCTGTCCTATGTGAAATCGAAGAACAGCAACCGCAACATCATCGTCGACATCCGCAAGCAGATCGACACGGTAAACATCCAGGTCGACGACAATGGCCATGGCACCACCGACATGCCTGGCGATCCGCTTGGCGATCCCGCTGGCTTCCCCCTTGCGAACAGCCTGTTCCAGGACATCAACAAATCGGACAGCTCGCTGTTCGCGGTCAAGGTCGATGGAGCCTATGATCTGGACAGCTTCGTCAGCCAACTCCAGTTCGGCATGCGCTATGGCGATCGCAGTGCGCACTTCCGGTCCAATGCGCCCGGCGGGCCGCCCGCGCCCAACACGCCCGTTGCTTCGGCGGGGCTGCCGTCCGACTTCCTCATCCTTTCACCCGCGTCGATCCCGTTCATCAACGGTGGCGCGCGCTGGTACACGCCCGACGCGGACTATCTGCGCAACAACACCGACGACCTGCGCGTCCTCTACGGCGGCACCGCCGGCGATCCGCCCTTCGATCCGGCGCGCAACTATGACGCAAGCGAGAAAACCTATGCGGTTTACGGGCAAGCCAAATACGAGTTCGAGCTCGGTGGCGGCATCACCGTCGACGGCCTTGTCGGCGCGCGCCTGACCCGCACCGATCGCACGATTTCGGGCACAGGCCTCGTAAGGCCCGCTCCGACGCCGGCCAATCCCAACCCGCCGGCGGTGTTGACCCCCGTCACGCGCAGCAGCAGCGACAGCGATATCCTGCCCAATGCCAGTGCGCGCGTGCGTCTGATGCCCGAGCTGCAGCTTCGCTTCACCTATGCAAAGACGATCGCGCAGCCCCTTTTCGGGAATCTCAATCCCGGCCTGACCTATCAGGTGCCGATCAACGCCAATATCCGGCCCAACGGCAGCGGCGGCAATCCCGACCTGCGTCCGCAAAAATCGGACGCCTTTGACGCAACGCTCGAATATTATTTCGGCCGCAGCAGCTATATCTCGGCGGCGCTATACTATCGCAAGATCAAGGATCGCATCGTGATCGGCTCTGCTGAGGAAGAGATCGATGGGATCTTCTACAATATCAGCCGCCCACGCAATCTCGGTCGGGCGAAGCTGAAGGGGATCGAGCTTAGTTCGCAGGTCTTCTTCGACTTCCTCCCCGAGGGCTTCGATGGTCTGGGCATGATGGCGAATTTCACGCTGGCCGACAGTGAGGTCACGGCGTCCGACGACGAACTTCAGGGCGCGCCGCTGCTCGGCGTGTCCAAATACAGCTACAATATCGGCGGTCTGTACGAGAAATACGGCTTCACCGCGCGCGTCGTTTACACATGGCGCTCGGGCTATGACGAGTTTCAGTTCGGCGGCAACGGGTTGCTGGCCCCCGGCGATGGTCCCTGGTTTAACAAGGTCAAGGCCAATGGCCGGCTCGATTTCTCGGTATCGTACGACATCACCCCCCAGATCGCGGTCAGCGTCGATGGCGTGAACGTCCTGGGCGGGAAGTATCTCAGCTATTTCGATACCAAGGGCTTCCCGCACGACATCCGTGTCGACGACACGTTTTACGGAATGAGTGTGCGCGCGAAGTTCTGAATATCGGTGGCCGGCGCGCGTCGCGAGCTCCGGTCATCCTCTCCCCCGGCGGAAAGATATTCCGCCTTTGTTGCGCGGATGGGTTTTCCCCGTCCGCGCATTTTTTTCGGACGCGACGATGTGGACTTGGCCGAACGCGGCGCGCTTCGATCGGGCGTGATCGTGCAACTGCGTCCTATGGACGCCAGCCCGCGCATTGGGCCGAACTGCTTCAATATTGTCGGTGGTCGCCTTTCGCTGGGGAGGCGCCGTGATCCGGTTTCGTCAAGAAAAATGCCCTAGCTCGCGGTGCCGGGCGTTTCCGACGTCTCGATCAGGTCGATCACATCGCCGATGAGCCGTTCCATCGCGGCACGCGCGCCCATGATGTCGCGGGCGACGATCGCGTCGCGCACTGCGGCATGCTCGACGATATTGGCGGTACGCCCGGCGATCCGGTTGGTGAAGCGGATCGATGTTCTGAGCGCAGTGCTGACGACGTCGCGGAACTGCGCGTAAAAGGGATTCCCGGAGGCGCGCAGGATGGCGACGTGAAACGCGATATCGGCCTCAAGAGGATCGTCCAGGCCTTCCTCGGCGGCTTCCATGCGCTGCAAACCTGCAGAAATGGCCTGAAGCTCGTTGTCGGTCGCGCGCGCTGCCGCGAGTGCCGCAGCCTGCGGTTCGATAGCGATCCTGAGCTCGCTGAACTGCCGAAGAAGGTCGATCGAGAATTTCCGCTCGAGCAGCCATTTCAGCACGTCGGTATCGAACAGGTTCCACGCGCTCACCGGTTGGATGATCGTGCCCTGGCGCGGTCGCGCGCTGAGTAGTCCCTTGGCGGTGAGCATCTTCACCGCCTCGCGCGTCACCGAACGGCTGATGCTGTGCTGCTTGGCGAGCTCGGCCTCGGTGGGAAAGGCTTTGCCGTCATACGCGCCGATCACGATTGAGCGCCCCAGCGTGTCGAGCAGGCCGTGGGTGAGATTGCGGCCAAGCTGCGTGCGCATATCCGTCGGATCGCCGTCAACCACCACTTGTCCTCCCACCCTTTGGCAAAGATTCGTAATCAATATTTCCTTGGCCGCGATTGCCCGACAGTTTCCTTGAAGGGAAGCCGCCACGAAGCAAGGCCATTTCAAATCTGATCTTACAGCAACTGATTAGGTGGACAAGTCTGATCAATCATATAAATGGTTCGAGGTGTGATGTAGGCTGCTCGCGGAACAAAGGTGGAGCGGGGCTGCACGCCGAGGGAGGATGACTATGAAACTGGCCACGATCGACCTGATCGTAGTGTGCGTTTACGCGATCGGGATTTTCGGCCTTGCCCAATGGGTTTCGCGGGACAAGCGGGGTCATCAGAAGGATTCCACCGACTATTTCCTCGCATCCAAGGCGCTGCCCTGGTGGGCAATCGGCGCCTCGCTCATCGCGGCGAACATCTCGGCCGAACAGATTGTAGGAATGTCGGGCTCGGGCTACGCGATCGGGCTTGCTATCGCGTCCTATGAATGGATGGCTGCGCTGACATTGCTGATCGTGGGCAAGTTCTTCCTTCCGATCTTCCTGCGCAACGAAATATACACCATGCCCCAGTTTCTGGAGCAGCGTTACGGTCCGTCGATCCGTACATTGATGGCAATCTTCTGGCTTATCCTCTATGTGTTTGTGAACCTCACATCGATCATCTGGCTCGGCTCGATCGCTGTCAATCAGGTCGCAGGGGTCGATCAGGACGTCGCGCTGGTCGCGCTGGGAGCGTTCGCGCTGCTCTATCAGCTCTATGGGGGCTTGAAGGCGGTCGCGCTGACCGACATTGTCCAGGTGACGCTGCTTGTGCTCGGCGGTCTGCTGGTGTCGGGGCTCACGCTCAGCAAGATCGGCGGCGATGCCGGCATCCTTGGCGGCTTTCAGATCCTTACCGCGCGCGCCCCTGATCATTTCGACATGATCCTCACCCCCGAAAATCCGTTCTACAAGGATCTGCCGGGCCTCTCGGTGCTGATCGGGGGAATGTGGATCGCCAATCTGAGCTATTGGGGCTTTAATCAGTATATCATCCAGCGTGCGCTGGCCGCGAAAAACCTCTCCGAGGCGCAGAAGGGCGTCGTGTTCGCTGCGTTTCTGAAGCTGCTTATGCCGGTGATCATCGTACTGCCGGGCATCGCGGCGTTGATGCTCGCGCCCGATCTTGCCAAGCCCGATCAGGCCTATCCGACGATGATGCGCCTGCTGCCCAGCGGCATCCTTGGCCTGGTGTTTGCTGCGCTCATCGCCGCCATCATCGCGTCGACCGCGTCCAAGATCAATTCGATCGCAACGATTTTCACGCTCGATCTCTACGCCAAGTTCCGTCGGCAGCCGAGCGCGGAAGATCAAGCAAGCGCCCGGAGCGAGAAGCAACTAGTTTTCGTCGGACGGTGCGCAGCCGCGGTCTCGATCGTCATCGCGACGATCGTCGCGCGTCCGTTGCTTGGAAAGTCCGATCAGGCGTTTCAGTTCATCCAGGAATTCACGGGCTTCTTCACGCCGGGGATTACCGTGATCTTCCTGCTCGGTCTGTTCTGGAAGAAGGCCAGCGAGGCGGGCGCGATCGCGGCCGCGGTGGCTTCCGTCGCGCTCTCCTATCTGTTGAAGACATGGTGGCCCGATCTGCCTTTTCTCGATCGGATGGGGGTCGTCTTCCTTGCAGCGCTCGCGCTGGCGGTAATCGCATCGCTCGCAAGGCCCGCGCGCGCGGAGCGGAACCTGATCACGACCGAGGGGGTGAGTTTCGTCACCTCGTCGAGCTTCAACATCGCGTCGGTCGGCGTCATCGCCATCCTCGTGGCGCTCTACGCAACCTGGTGGTGAAGATGGGCGATCGATCGTGACAGGCGAATTCATCGCGGTCGACTGGGGCACGACCAACCGGCGCGCCTATCTGATCGATGCGGCGGGCGCGGTGGTCGAAACCGTGCGCGACGATCGTGGCATATTGGCGGTGGGCGCAGGTGGTTTTGCCGCGGAGGCGGAAGCATTGCGCGCACGCTATGGCCGGCGACCGATGCTGATGGCGGGCATGGTCGGCTCCAATCGCGGCTGGCACGAGGTGCCCTATGTCGGCTGCCCGGCGACGATCGACGATCTGGCGCGCGCGGCGGTCTGGGTCGAGCCCGGTACAGTCGCGATTGTGCCTGGCGTCAGCACGTTTGCCGATGACCGTCCCGATGTGATGCGTGGCGAGGAGGTGCAACTGCTCGGCGCCGTTGCCGCCGCGATGACGCCCGACGACGCATTGCTGTGCCAGCCGGGCACGCACTGCAAATGGGCGTGGATCAAGGGTGGACGGATCGAGAATTTTACGACCGCGATGACGGGCGAACTGTTCGCGCTGCTCAAGGCGCACAGCCTGCTGGCCGCACAGCTCGATGGTCCCGTTGCCGCCAATGCCGAGTTCCTTGCGGGTGTCGAGGAAGCACGGCGTGGCGATCTTCTCGCGTCGCTCTTCGGCGTGCGCGCCGCGGCGGTGCTGGGGCAGGCGGCTGCCGGCCGGGGCGCCGCCTTCGTCAGCGGGCTTCTCATCGGTGCCGACGTGGCGGCGCGGTCGGGCGTTGCGGGCGGCGACATCTATCTGCTCGCCGATCCCGGCCTGGGTGCTCTCTACGGCGCCGCCATCAACGCCTGTGGCGGCGCGCCGCATCTGATTGACAGTCACGCCGCCTTCGTCGCGGGAATCGTCGAAATCTGGAGGAAATTGCCATGACCATCCTTGCTGATTTCAGGCGCGCGTTTGAAGCCTGTTCACTAGTTGCGATCCTGCGGGGCGTGCGGCCCGACGAGATCGACGCGATCGGCGATGTGCTTGTGGACAGCGGCTTCACGCTGATCGAGGTACCTCTCAATTCGCCGGATCCGTTGCGCAGCATCGAGACGCTCGCGAAGCGGATCGGCGATCGCGCGCTGGTGGGCGCGGGCACGGTGCTGGCGCCGGGCCAGGTGGATTCGGTGCGTAACGCGGGCGGGGGGCTGATCGTCTCGCCCAACACCAATGTCGAGGTGATCGCGAAGACCGTGCAGGACGGGCTGGTTTCGCTCCCCGGTTTCCAGACGGCAAGCGAGGCCTTTGCCGCGATCGATGCGGGCGCGCATGCGCTCAAGCTCTTTCCGGCCGAGGCCGCGAGCCCCCGGGTGCTTAAAGCATTGCGCGCGGTGGTTCCCGCCGCCATGCCCGTGCTTGCGGTGGGCGGGATCACGCCGGAAACGATGCACACGTGGACGGCGGCGGGGGCGACCGGCTTCGGCCTCGGCTCGGCGCTTTACAGCGCGGGCATCGATGCGGCGACCGTGCGCGCCAACGCGCTGGCATTCTTGACCGCCTTGCGCGCTGGGGCCTGACCGAAGGCCGGGCTTAGTTTCCCGAGGGGCGCGAAAGCGGTTCGTCCGGCCCGACCGGTTTGCCGAACACCGGCGCGCCCGCGGCGTCGAATTCGACCTTCTGGATGCGGGGCGAGCGCTTTGGCGTGCACTGCATGTCGGGGCCAGGATTGGCGTGGTAGATGATCCAGGTCTCTTTGCCGTCTGGCGAGGTAAAGAAGCCGTTGTGCCCGGGCGCATAGACGCCGTTCTCGGGCGCCTTGGCGAAGACCGGCTTCGGCGACTTCGTCCAAGCCCCCGCATCGAGCGGGTCGCTTCCCGCGGGCGCGCGGAGCAGGCCGAGTGCATAGTCGTCCGACCAGCAGGCACTTGCCGAATAACTCAGGAACAGGTCCCCCTTGGGGCCAGGCAGAAATTCGGGGCCTTCGAGGATCTGGCGGCCGCCTTGGCGTTCCCATTGCAGATCAGGACGCGCGATGATCGTCTCGTTGCCCGCAAGCGTCCAGGGATTGCTCATCCGTGCAATCGAGAGAACGCTGTCGGGGCCCACATAGGGCGAATAGACGAAATAGCGCTGCCCGCGATAGCTGAAGGTGGTGCCGTCGATGCCGGTGTGCTGCGTATTAATCCTGCCGCGGTCGATCCACGTACCCTCGAGCGGATCGTCAGCGCCGTTCTCCAGCACGAAGACGCCGCGATGCGCGTCATCGTCATGGCCGCTCTCGGCCGCCGTGTAATAGATATACCATTTGCCATCGATGCGATGAAGCTCGGGTGCCCAAATGGAGATCGCGTTGGGCCCCGTCTTCGGCGGCGTCCACACCGTCTTGCGCTGAGCATTGGCAAGGTCCGCAATGTCGCGCGTCTTCCAGATCGCGAGCGCGTTGCCCAGCGTGTGCATGTAGTAATATTGGTCGCCTTCGCGCGTGACCCAGGGGTCGGGTCCGGAATCGAGCAGCGGGTTTCGGAAATGGCCGGCCACCGGCCCGGCCTGCGCGTGCGCAACGGGCAGCGTGGTCGCGACGCTGGCGAAGGCGATGAGGGCGAGGGCGGATCGCGGAAGTCGCATGGTGATCACCTGTTCGGAAAGGCTGCGAGGATTGCGTCATATTGCTTGCGCGAGATCGCGATCATCGAGCCATGGCGAAGGCCCGCGGGCATCTCGTAGCGGTTCCACTCGGGAACGCCGCTGTTCCCCGACACCTGGTACCATGGTCCTTCGAGCCGCGGCGCCATCGAGAGGCCATAGCTCGTCCCCGCATATTGCTCGTAGTAGAGATACCAGTCGGCGCCGTTGGGCGCGCGGATGATCGTCGGTGCCTCCCGGAAATTGGGACTGAGCGGCGGACCGGGTTCGGGATAGGGGCCGAGCATATCCGGTGCGCAACTGATGCGGATCGTCTTGCCCGTCGTCCAGTTGTACGAGGGATAGCGTTCGTCCTTGATGATTGCGCAATAGCCCCCTTCGGGATTGGGCTGAACGATTGTGTCGATCGTGGCCATGTCCCAGGAAAACAGGCGCCGCGGCTGCTTGTCGAACCGGACAAGATCCTTCGACACCACATAGAGCGTGCGCTGGCTCGCCCAGTATCGTTCGGGATCCTCGTCCGACCCGGGCACATTGGGGGTGTGCCAGGTTAGCAGAAACTGCTTCGAGGGCTTGTCATAATAGAGCTTGGGCGCACCGATCCGTTGCAAGGCGTGTGGCTGGCCGACCGCCTTCCGGAGATTGGGGCGATAGGTACCGAAGGATTTCCAGTTGACGAGATCGTCGGAGACCCAGAAGCGGATTTCGGGATCGTCGTCACTCTTGTTGCCGACAAGATAATAGCGACCGTCACCACCTTGCGCGATCGACGCGTGCCCGTGATAATCGGCCGATACAGGCCGCCCGCCATTGACCTGGGTCCAGTGAAGTCCGTCAAGGCTGATCGAATAATAGAGGATGCCGTAGCGCTCCTTCGTCATGTGGGCGAGGAGATAGGCTGAATCACTTTCCGCAGCCGATTGCCCGGCCGGCGCCGCAATGGCCGATGATATCGCGCCCGTAGCCAGTACCAATAGCGCGAATCCGGCCACTCCCCTCAGCATAAGACATCCCTCCAATTATTATTTATCATATAAGTCATATACATTGGTTGTTGTCAAATGCGGCCAAAAATGTGCCATCCGTGAGTTCGGGATCGGCCCGCTCCATCACAGGGATAAGCTCACCGTATTCGTCGCTCACTGTTACTGTGAGCATCTCGAGATGATCGAAGAAGGATGCGTGGCTCTTTTCGGCGATCGCAAGCCGGCCGACACGCTCATCGGCGTAGCGACGCCCTCACCCGACCGGGCGCTGCTGGCAACGGCGGAACTGCACCCTCCTCACCATATACGGCCAGAGAAGCGCGCATGAAGCGGATATCCGAGGACACCCTTTCTTCAGCCGTGAGCCCTCGACCGAGACAGGGTCGAGGATAGCCGAAGCTGCAAATTACAGCGATATCGATGTTCGGGCGAGATGATGTTCGATTACGCGCCCTCACCGAACCTCGGTATAAACATATTCGTGCTGGCTATCCCGGATAGCCAGCGTCCGCGCCCCATCCCTGGTCAACAACGCGATGAGCAGCCGGACCTATGTCGACCTCGGCGCGCAGTTCAAGGTACAGGAGCGACTGACCTTCTCGGCCAACGTCAACAACCTGTTCGACGTCGCGCCGCCGCTCTCGACCGCGGGGCCGATCCACTATGACGCGATCGGCACCTATTTCTCGGTCGGTGCGCGGCTCAAGTTCTGACGGTTGCGCAGGGCCCCGCCGTCCGGCGGTGCCCCACGCTTTAGAAAAAGGGGCGGTGCGGAAACAGTCCGCACCGCCCCAAATTTTGATTCAGGAAAGTCTGCGTCGGATCGCGCGCAGCGTTACGGCTGGGCGGCCGCGCCCGTCATCTCTCCCGATAGCGGCGGTTCGCCCGCCATCGATGCGGCCACCTTCTCGGCGGTCGCCATCACCCGCAGGACGTTCTCGCCCGCAAGTTTCGCGACATCCGCGTCGCTCCATCCGCGTCGCATCAGCTCTGCGAATAGGGCAGGGTAGGTCGTCACGTCTTCCAGGCCGCTGGGAAGTGCGTTGCCAACGCCGTCGAAATCCGATCCCAGGCCGACATGGTCGATACCCGCCACGCGGGCGATATGTTCGATATGGTCGGCCACCTGCGAAAGCGTGACCTTGGGTGCTGGATGCTTGCGCTGCCATTCGGCGAAGGCCGCCGCCGCCCGTTCGGGCTGGCCGATATAGAGCCCGCCAAAGGGTGGCGCGTTAAGCCGCGTCCGTTCGGCCGCGGCATCGGAAGACCAGCGCCGATACGCCTCGGACACATAGCTGTTGGCGTAGTTCACCATCACCACGCCGCCATTGGCCGCGACCAGCTTCAGTACCTCGTCGGACACGTTGCGCGGATGATCGTTCACGGCACGCGCGTTGGAATGCGAATAGATGACGGGCGCCCGCGAAACGCGCAGCGCGTCCTTCATCGTCGCTTCGCTGACGTGGCTCAGATCGACCAGCATGCCTAGCCGGTTGAGTTCATGGACTACGGTTTCACCGAAAGGCGTGAGTCCGTCATGCTTTGGATTGTCGGTTGCCGAATCCGCCCATGAGATGGTCCGGGAATGGGTGAGCGTAAGATAGCCCGCCCCGAGATCGTGATAGGTGCGCAGCACCGACAAACTGCCGTCGATCTGGCCGCCCCCCTCGACGCCGATCAGCGACGCGATCTTGCCCGATGCATGGATGCGCCGGACGTCCTCCGCTGTTCGCGCGAGTGCAAAATCGTTGGGGTAGCGCTCGACAAGCCCGTGCACGACGTCGATCTGCTCAAGCGTCTGCTTGATCTGTTCGAGCCCGGGCAGATCGGCGGACACATAGACCGACCAGAACTGCCCGCCCACCATGCCGCGGCGCAATCGCTCTATATCGGTATTATAGGGGACTGGCTTGGCGGCGAGGCCTTTTCGCAGATCCAGCGCCCAGAGCTTTTCCCCCTCCCGTTCGCGCAGTGCCTCCGGCCAGTCATTATGCCCGTCGATCAGCGGAGTCGCCTTGAGCACCCCCGCCACGCGAGCTTCATAGTTCTGCGCATAGACAGGCTGCGCAACGGCGATCAGCGCCGCCAGGGAGACAAGACTTCGGACACTCTTCGCGAATGTTGCGGCCACTCTGATTTCCTTGATTGGGTAAAGCTTTTGCGACGATGCCTATTTCGCCGACGGCGCGACGGGCGTGAAGAGCAGATCATGATAGTCGTAGCTGAAGTCGGCAAGTGGGGAGACCGCCTTCATCGTCACGCGCTCGACCTTCCCATCGGCGTTGAGGCCGAAGGTGACATAGGCCGGCTCGATCGTCTTGTCGTCGAACCGCGTGATGAAGGTGTCATACTGAAAATGCTTGAGCCGCCCGCCCATGCGCGGGGTCGACTTGAAGTCAACGGTCAGCCCCGCCTTGTCGCGCGCGACCGAGATATTGCCGTACCAGGGATCGGCGAAGGTCCCGACATAGCGATCGAGCGAAAGCGACGGGCCGACACCCGCGGGCCTGGCCGCGGTTGCCTTGAAGAGCGCCAGACCCTTGGCGACCGACTGCTTGCGGACCTCCGCATATTTGGCGGGCCAGTCCTCGCTCGGGAAACCGAGATAATGGTCGAGCAGCTCGTACATCAGGCCGCGAATGACGTGGCCGTCCTCGCTGTTGATCTCGATCGAAAAGCCGACATTCTTTTGGGGCAGGAGCACCACCGCCGTCAGGAACCCGAACACCGCGCCGCCATGCCAGACGATCTTGGCGCCGCGATAGTCCTGGACCGTCCAGCCCAGCGCATAGGTGTCGAACATCGACTGGGTGAGCTTGAGCGCTTCGGGGCGCGGAGCGTTGGGTTGCAGGACAACCGGCTTCCACATCTCGGCGGCCTGTTTCTCGCTGTACAACTGACCTCCGTCGGGCAGCTTGCCATGCGCGAGCTGGAGGGCGAGCCATTTGGCCATGTCCGACGCGCTGACCGCCAGCCCGCCCGCGGGCGCCGCGTTGCGCGCAAGCTCATCGCGCTCGTTGAGCGGCTCCTGATCGCCAGCGCCGCGCAGTCCGCCGTTCATCCGGGCATGCGGCATGGCGCGGTCCGCGGCCGCAAAACGCTTCACATCGTCACTGGTCGACGCGAGCATCCCGGCGGGCTTGAACACATGCTGCGCGACATAGTCCTCCCAGGTCTGGCCGGTGACCTCCTCGATGAGCTGCCCCGCGACCATGTAGAGGATGTTGTCATAGGCATAGCCGCTGCGAAAGCTGGTTGCCGGCTTGATGTAGCGCAGGCGTTCGACCGCCTCCTTGCGCGAAAGATTGCTGCGCGGAACGAACAGCAGGTCACCGGCGCCCAGACCCAGGCCGCTGCGGTGGACGAGCAGGTCGCGGATCGTCATTTCGCGCGTCACCCAGGAATCCCACATCTGGAACCAGGGCAGGTGATCGATCACCTTGTCGTCCCACGCGATCTTGCCTTGGTCGACCAGCGTGGCGAGCGCGGCGACCGTCACCGCCTTGCCCGTCGACCCCGTCGGAAAGATCGTGTCGGGGGTCACCGCGTCCCTGGATCCTAGCTTCTTCTCACCATAGCCCTTGGCGAGCACGGTCTTGCCATCCTCGACGATCGCGATCGCCATGCCGGGAACGCCAGCCGAGGTGCGGACCTGCTCGACGCGGGCGTCGAAATTCGGCGGCGGCGCCGCGGCCAGCGGGGTCGAGGCAAGGGCAAATGCCAGTATCAGCTTCTTCATTGGACCTCCGAAAGGCGTGGGCCGCTGCACGGTCGGCGCGTCGCGTCGAGCTTCAGCGGGGAAGGGAAAGCAAGCGGGCGCTGGCATCAGTAGTGCACCGTCATTGCGATCAGGCCAAAGGTCCAGGCGACGTAGAGCACCGTCAGCGTCGCCACGAGCAGCAGCGCGGCCCACAGCTTGCTTGGCCAGCGACGCTTCGCCTTGAAGACGAGCCACAGGTTCCAGCCCGCAACCAGAACGGCGCCGACGAAGATCACGAACCCAAGCAATTGCAGCATCCACAGCCACCAGTCGGAGGCCGCCGTCATCATGTTGAAATCGGCCATCATCTTGCTGAAGCCGACGGCCCAGCCGACAAGCACCGCGAGAACGAGGCCAGACCCGAGGCGGACGCCGCGATAGGCGAGGCGTTCGCGACCCTCGAGCGCGAGCGGCGCCTTGTAGTGGCGGCGGACCAGCGCGGCGACGGGCCACAGGATCAGCGTCAGAAGCAACACGCCGAGGCTGAGATAGAGCAGCGGCAGGATCCATGACGACGATTGCGAGGCCGGGACACGATCGAACACCATGAATGGCGACACGCCGTCCATGCTCCACCGCACGACCTTGCCGTCGACGACTTTTGCGGCAAGGCGATCATGGCCATTGGCGTCGCGCCACACGAAGGGAGCGATCTCCACCCATTTGCGGGGCTTGTTGTTAAGTCCCGTCAGCGCGGGGATGACGAGTTCACCCTTGTCGTTGACCGAAATCGCGGTCTGGCCAAGCAGACCGGCAATGGCGAGGAAATTGGATTCCTCGCGGCGGCTGTTCCGCCACAGCCCCGTCATCAGTTTCGCATGCTCGGCCGCCGTCTTCGCGTCGACCTTGCCATCTGCGGGCGCAGTCGAGGGGAAATAGCGGTCGGCGAAGTCTTGGAACAATGCGCCGCGCAGGTCACCCACCGCGCCTTGGGCGCCCGCGCTGTTGAAGGAGATGTAGAAGCCGACATTCTCGTTCATGAAGAGATGCAGCGAGGTGTGAAAGGCCCGGGTGTCGCCAAGATGCGCGATCACCTGGCGGCCATTGAGGTTGGTTTCGAAGAAGCCGAGCTCCATGCGGTTGAGCGGCGGCAGAAGCGTCAGCGGGCTATCGTGCATCAGCTTGGCCGTTTCGGGCTTCATGAGGCCCGCGCCCTGATTGAGGTGCGCGATCATGAAACGCGCCATGTCCGCGCCGGGCGAGGAAAGGCTGCCCGCAGGGGCTGGCCCGATGATCTCGAACTTCGACGGCTTGTCCGACGCGGCGACATAGCCGGTGGCCATTTGCGGCGCGAGCGCCTTGGGGAGCGGTTGCCGGAAGGTCGACTGGTTCATCCCGATCGGCTTGAAGATATGCTGTTCGACGTAGTCGTCGAACGGCTGCTTCGACACGCGCTCGACGACATAGGCCGCGAGCGTGGTGGCATAGTTGGAATAGGATGGCGTCGTGCCGGGCGTGTAAATGCGCTTGGGCAGCGCGTTCCTGCTGTAATCGGCCAACGACGTCAGGTTCCTGGGATCGCTGAACATGATGTCCTTGGCGTGATCCTCAAAGCCCGCCGTATGCTGCAAAATCTGCCGCATCGTCGCGGGTTTTCCGTCCTTGGGCGGAATTTTGAAATCCAGATAGGTGTTCACGTCGGCGTCGAGGTTGATCTTGCCCTGTTCGACGAGTTGCATCACCGCGGTCCAGGTGAAGAGCTTGGATACCGACCCGGGGCGGAACAGCGTTCGCTCGGGATCGACGGGGGTGCGCTTGTCGACATCGGCATAGCCAAACCCGCGCTGCGTCAATATCTGACCATCCTTGACGACCACGACAACGGCCCCGGCTATGTCGCCTGTACGAAGGGCGTAGGGCAAATAGCCATCGAGCCAGGTATCGACGTCCTCCTTGTTCAACACACGCGGACCCGGAGCCACCGAAGTGCTTGCTGATGCTGTGGCGATTGGCTTTGCCGCCGACGGCGGCGCAAGCGTGGGTGTCAGACTTGCCCCTTGTGGCATTGCGCTGACGCCGCCTGCCAGCAGCAGCGCAGCGGCAGCAAATAGCTTGATCGAACGCATTGGAAACGGTCCCTTCCCCTTCGATGGCTGACCCGAGATTGCATCTCCACAATGCAGCCAGTATCTTTGTGATATTGTTCTAAATAGGACATGATGATCCCAATTAGAAACATTTGTCAATCGAAGCGTGGGGGCGCTGGGGCTGCATGAAAAACGCCAATCCGACACTCGGTGCTGATGACTTTGCACGGCGACGACGAGATCTCTTTTGCCAACGAGGCTGCGTAGATTCGATCACGCCAGGCCGTCGCAACTCGCTTCCGCCGCCAGGTTTGTGAATTAAGCGCATTCCGACTTTGACTGAACCGGATGGCCTGAGCCCGAAATTTTCTAAGCAGGACTTCCAGATATGGCAGGCGCGCCATAGCTGGCAGAAAGGCAAGGTAGGACTGGCCCCACAACAACTTCGAACGGAATGTCAGGTTGCAGGAACGCTGCTCCTCGACAACGGCGGAATTCTGCCGCTTTTTCAAGTTGGACGCATTAGGGATCAGCAGCATAATTGCTCTCATCCCCAGGGCAATTTGCAACTGGCTGATCCGATGTTTGAAAATCAGTGTGTTAGGCCGATTGCGATCGGGTGGAGCGATATATGGAAATTTCTGTAAGCGACGCCAAAGGGCAATTATCTGAACTAATCCGACGAGCCGAAGCGGGCGACGAGATTATCCTGACCCGGTACGGCCAAGCCGCCGTGCGATTGGTGCCCGTCAAGCCGATGACCAACCAAGAATCCCGCCGAGCTCTGCTCGATGCCATGCGCGCATCCGCCGCCGAGAAGGCGGCCGCAGGCCCTCGCGCCGGGCGCAGTCAGGATTTTCTCTATGGCGATGCCGGACAACGCCCTCCAATTTTGGAGAAGCATCGCTGGTGGTCCAATCCTGGCCTCAGCGATCCTGACACAGTGATTGCCACCGTGCTTGCCGATCCAACGACAATCGACCTCGCTCGCATCATCGGAACCTACGGACTCAGCAGAGTGGAGCGCGTCCGAAAAGAAATCTCGCATGAACTGACGTCTAGCGAAGCCCGTTGGCTGGAGACATTGTGGGAACCCGTGATACTCGGAGTCCAAGATGCATCTCGAATGCCAACCGGACGCGACCCGGGCAAATAATCGTGCTCAGATCATTTTCCCCTCGCGACGGGAAACGCCGGAGCAGGTCCTCACCTGCTCGCCATGCAGATCAGCCCCATTTGCCAGATGACCAAAAACAACCCTATCGGCCGTCGGCCGACACCAACTCACGTCATGAAGCCTGGGTAGGTTATGTGCAGCTGCATGTCTGTGCGCTCGGGCTAAGCTTGTACGGAGACGCATGGAAATTTCGACTGACGCGATCTGCTGCTTTGCGATTTCCAGGACGCACGAAACCGGGAGATCCTTGCAGTGCGCAGTAGAGTCAAATTGCCGCAGCAGGTGGATTGTCTCTCCGGGCGGCAGATTAAAAACCTCCCCAGCATCGACGCGCGTCATCACCTGCGCATAAGGAAAATCGCGATATGCAGTCGGGTCGAACTCCAGATCTCTCAGCACCGCGACATGGTTTTTATCGACGATGATGCGTCGACTCCATGCACCAGTCAGGTTGTTGATTGCGAAGGGGATCTCGCCATTCAGCAATGCCTGCAGGATTGGTCCCCACGGCTTCTGCCTGCCGCCAATTGCTTGAACGGCCCGATGAAGGGCGATGCTCTTCCCGTTTAGTTGAGGGTGCGCTTGCTCGAGCAGGCGCCGCTCCAACGCTTCCAAAGCTTCCGTTGTCGTTTGAGGGGCGCCGTATCGCGCCTTAAAGAATTGGTGATCGAGCAACGGGAGTACGCCGAGGGCCATCAATTGCTCGACGCCATGACACGAAATGCCCAATCGCCGTGCTGCGCTCCGAAGGTCGCATCGCCGTTTGATATCGGTAGCGATCGCTTCGATTTCGGCTTCGACAAAGCCTTCAAAAATGAACGCCGTGCCCAACGCAACCCGGGTCTGGAAAATGCCGGCGCGTCGAAGATCAGCCACAGGGCCGGTTGCTAAGCCTAGGCGGTTGGCAACATCGCGGATGCGTAACACACCCTCAACCGGCGCATCGCCAACCCCGGCCTCGATAAGCAAATTACTGCAGAGTGTCTCAACGAGCTGTGCGAACGCCACCGACACATGCTCAGATTTGCGAAGAGCGAGGAATTGCATTGTCGCACCACCGTTCCCGTCCGAATGTCTCGCCTTGCGGTTATGCAGTCGCTCTTTGATGATATTTTCCACGCTCGACGGCCAATCTAGAAGTAGCTCGACTGTTTTCGCCAGCGCTCGTGCGAGACGCGGAGCATCCTTGCTGCTCCATTTATCCCGTCGAGCGGTGAATTTTTGATCGATTATTGAAACAAGGCGCAGGGAGAGTTCGAACAGGTCGGCGGGAGAGAGATGCTGCAGTTCTTCGCCACAAGCCAGCTTGCTGCGTTCTCGCACCTCGGCTGAATGACTCACGAAGCCAGCGAGAATTTCAAGCTGGGGACGGATCTCGGGGGCTACCTGCTCCGCGCGAATTTGCCGCAAATCGCCGGCACAGTGGTCGCAGCGCTCCAGGCCGCTTGCATGATACCATCGCTGAATCTTGTGGCAGATCTCGCATGTGTCGACGAGATAGTCCCAACTTTCAGGGCAGAAGCACAGCGGTTGCAGCTGCCAAATGGCACGATGGTGCGCTGATGACGCCAAGGACGATGGAGAGAAGCGGCGAACCTTGGTGCGCAGGTCTCGACGTTCGATTGTTGATCCGAACCATTCAAGAATGTCGCCCTTAGCATCGGTTGGCGGGTGGGCGCGGAGTATCAATTCGCTCACATCTACCTGCAGCGCCTCTGCCAAACCAGGCAATTGCTCCCATCCTTGCGTGGCTACGGTGGGTCGATGGCCATACACGCGGACCCGCTCTGTCTGGTCGCTCTATGATGCGGTCAGTGAAATTCCGGTCAGGAAGCCGTCCTGATGCCGGTGTCGCGCTTCCTCTGGCGGGGACGAAACCGCCTGGACCTCCGCTTCTAGATCAGCCAGGCACAGCCTTAGACGTCGGCCTGTTGAGTGTGTGCATCGGCTTTGGCGGACGCACTGCTCAAACTATAGCGAACGGAAAGAAGGACGCATGCCAATAGTCTTTGGCTCGACGGGAAGGATGATCGTTGTGCTGCTAGATTTTGGCGAGGTCGTCTCATGAGCGGACGGCATCATTCACGTCCAACCGGCGCCGACGAAGATCGCGAATGCCAAGACATCCGGGAGACATTGAGTCGCATTGGCGACAAATGGAGCGTCCATGTGATCGGCTCGCTGATCGAGGGTCCGATGCGTTACAATCGGCTGCGTCGAGCGGTGAGCGGGATTTCGCAGCGCATGCTCACCCTAACACTCCGACTACTCGAGCGCGATGGGCTGGTGAAGCGAGACGTACTCCATACCGCTCCGCCGACGGTCGAATATCAACTGACCGCGCTCGGCGAAACATTGATTGAGCCAATCCGTGCCCTATCCCATTGGGCACGGGAGTATCGTCACGAAATCAGGGACGCGCGGTCGAGTTTCGATTCACGATCTGGCTGACCTGCCGCCCGCATGCGTCGCATTGTCCCATTCCGAATTACCGAGCCAGGATGAAGGCCGAGGGCCCACCCATTGTGTCTCGATAGGACAAGGGCTGTTTTCCGTCGATGTCGCTGATGCCGTAGCGTGCGCCAAGCTCGGCGCCGATTAGCGTCGATCCTGACAAGCTCATAAGGGCGGGATCTTCGTGCAGCGCGTTCAGGACGCATGCGCTGAATTCCGGGTGCTCGAACGTCGCAAAGCGCTGCTCCAGCGCGGCGCGCGCCTCGCCTTCAGGCGCCGACGCTACATAGCTTGCGACTTCGTCGGAGTAGATGAGGCCGGGCCAGAAGGACACGCACGCGACGCCGTCCGGTCGCAGATCTTCAGCCATGTCGAAGCTCATCTTATCGGTCCCGGCCTTGGCCGCGCCATAGGCCGGCCCGTGGAAATAGCTGACCGCGCCGTAGAAGGAGATGTTTGCGATCAGGCTGCCTGGCGTCTCCACCATCAACGGCGCCGCCAGATAGGCCATGATGTAGTTCGTCCGGAGACCGACATCGATCATGTCACTGACTTCAAGCGGCTTCTTCCAGAAGGGTTCGGCACTGGTCAGCGCCTTCGCCACCACGGCGGCGGCATTGTTGACGAGAATGTCGAGCCTGCCCTGCTCGTTCCGGATCCTGTCGACGAGCGCCTGAACCGAGGCCCGGTCCCGTTGATCGACCGAAACGGCGATTCCCCTGCCGCCGCCGGCGTCGACCTGCGCCGCAGTTTGCGCCAGCAAGGCAGCGCTTTCGTGCCGGCTGGTTAGATAGACTGTCGCGCCCAGCGCACCAAACTGCCGCGCGATGCCGCGCCCCAGGCCCCGGCTCGCGCCGGTGACAAGTACCACCTTCGATTGAGTCATCGGCATTGTATCCTCTCGTCTATGGAGCGATCGTCAGCCGGCTTTCGCCTTGTCGATGGCCATTTTGGTGCCCTTGCCGACAAGCCCGATCCTCTTGCGCTTCGGTATGACGCCAAGGAACCGGATCATGGCGCGATTGGTCCTGCCAGGCACATAGACAGGGCCTTTGTCGATATTGGCCAGTGCTTGTTCAGCCACCGCCCGCGGCGTCATCACGTTCGACATCTGTTGCGCATCAAAGCCCTGGCGCCTCAGATTCTCGGTGTCCGTGGCGCCAGGGGCCAGCACCAGCACGTTCACGCCATGAGGTTTCAGCTCGTCCCAGATGGCTTCGCCGAGCGAGTGCACATAAGCCTTGGTGGCCGCATAGGCGCCGGACCACGGCGAACTGATGAAGCCTTCCACCGAGCCGGTGAGCACAATTCCGCCCCTGCCACGCTCGATGAGCCGCGATGCAAAGGCATTGGCGATCAACGTGGGCGCACGCACGTTGACGTCGATGAGTGCGCTCAGCTGTTGACGGTCCTGCAGGTGGTGCAGCCCCTTGAAGCCGAAGCCGGCATTGGAGATGACAAGCCCGACATCCTTGCTCTTCGTGGCGTGGAGGAGGCTTTCCGTGAACTCGGGAGCCGCAAGATCGAGTTCCACTGCTTCAATTTCGATACCGTGCTGCGCGCGCAGGCTTGTAGCCAAACTCTCCAGCCGGTCCTTGCGCCGGGCGACGAGCACCAGGTTGAGCCCTCTCTCGGCGAGGAGCGATGCGAAAGCCTCTCCTATTCCGGAGGAAGCACCGGTCACCAGGGCCCACGGCCCGAAGCGCTGTGTGAAAGTCATGCCAATCCCGGATTATCTCACCGATCATGGACATATAGTCCGACGCAGGCCGCGCAATTAGGCATGTTTTTGACGCCAGGGTACAACAATGTTCCCTTTCGCCGGCATAGGCGTTTCTTCCATCCAAATCTGGCTTAATAGCGGTCGGACCTGCTGCCGCTGGCAAAGCCTGCTGCCATCGTTACCGAGCGGCTTCGCAGAAATGGCATAAATCGATCATCGATTCCGATCTACATCATTGAAATAATTCCCGTTATCCTGCTCTCTCCAAAAGTCGCAATTTGCAGGATAACTGGTCATTTCCGATTAAAGTTCGGGATCGGAATCCTTCAGTTTGATCCGGACCTTTGAGAAATCGATGTGCTTGAAGGCGAAATTCCGATCACTCAACTCAGCTGGACTGATCCGGCCTGCTTGTAGATCCGCGTCGTCATTCTGTCTGCTAAGCTGCTTTTGCTTCTCCCGGTCCGGCACATCTGACGCGGCCGACCGCGTGGTCTCGCCGATAGTCCGGGACCAACGCCGATAGGGCAGTTCGCCCTTGGCAATCTCCGCCGCCAGATCCGCGGGATAGCCTTCGCTAACGAGCCAGGCCGGCACATCGGTGACATCGGCTGGCATCGCCTTGGGGAAGCCGTATCTCCACCCTTCTGGTGGATCGATCATCGTAACAGTGGTCATTCGACCTCATAACACGTCCGGACTGATCTCGATATCAGATGTGATGGCGCGCATCTGTCCGATAGAGCAGCCGGGCCACTACATTCTTTGTCGAACATTGCGGAAAGTCCAGATCCGAGCGACCGAGAAGTGATAGCTGCTTCGTTGATGGGCGCATTCAGCTCCAGGAAGGTCCGCTACGTCGGACGTTCCGGAAAGTCCGGATTTGGACGACCCGAGGGCGATAGTCGCCCTCGGCAAACGTGTGACGCACTCAGCGCCCGGAAGATCCGCTATGTCCGACTTTTCGGTCAGGAAATTTAGGCGCCGGATACCCCCATCGAAGACTGACGGCTTTCGAGCGAACCGGACCGGTTCTCAGTCTGCCGTCCGATGGCGGACAGCGAATACGGTGTTAGCGATCACCGCCCGCGTTGCCTCGTTCTCCTGCCCGCACCACGCCGACATAATGTCGAGATCGACGCGCCGGCTATGCTCCTGGAGAATCTCACCGGCCAGACGGAGTGCGTCCTCGCTTGGAGCCTGTGTCACCCACTCCCGCAACGCTGTGGCGATCGTCTCCCAAGCCACGCCTGCTTCGAGCACAGCTTCGATCTCGTGTGACACGAAGTGCATATCGGCGGTCAGACGGTCAAATAGTCTGGGCAGGCGGGCCTCGTTCCAACAATTGCGCGAGTCCGGAAGCCGGGGGTCGAACAGCCGGCGTCGCAGCTCGAACCATCCGACCTCATTGCAGCCTTCTGCTAGCCAATCGAGATCCTTCTCCTCGATAAGATCAAAATAAGGCTCGAGACCCATGATCTGCTCGGGTCGCGTCAGTCCCGGATGCCCCTGCTGCTTAATTCCAAAATGCATTGTCAGAAACTCGAGCACCTTAGCGGGCTCTGGTGCCACGGCAATCGCTTGGGCTGCCCGCTCGAGCAACAGTGGACTGGCTACGTACAAAGCCGCCTGAACAAATTGCGAGGAGTCTGAAACCGCCTCCCAGTGCTGAAGCAGCATGGCCTCCGCAGTGTCCCGGGGTAGCCGAATGAGCGCGTTAAACAGACTATGGTCAATATCAAAGACCAGATTGGGTTCGGCGGCAATCTGGGCGGAGCGTTCATCTAATGCCCGCTGCAACGCGATCGTCAGGTCTTCGGACCATGTGGTACGCGTGAACTGCCACCAGTAGCGACGCTGGTCACTGCTAAGTTTAGGGAGAAGCTGAGGGATGGCCGTCGTGTCACCGCGCTCGAGCCGATGTCTGAGGATCCGATCGCAGAGCAAGACATCGCTCTGCCACTCTCGGAGATGGCCGAGATCGTCTTCACCCCAGCTAGACGCCCACAGATCAAACGCGGCGATCCGTTCATGCGGATCGGCAGCGGTATTCTGCCAATAGGTCCGCAGCAGCGCACGACTGTCGGTCGACATGTGGATGCCATATTCGTCGCGATAGCGCTGCCAATGGTCCTGCCCATTGCGAAAATTGAAGAAATACGATTGTTCAGATCGCTCCCTGGCCTGCGCCATCGCTCGAATGCAGAAGCGAATTGCGGCCGGATGGTCGACGGCATGGAGTAAATAATAGATTTGCCAGGACAGGTCGGCGTGAGCGCCGCGCTCAACAAGATAGTCGATCGCCGGTCCAGGCGGCCGCCGTTCAAATTTCCATCGGATCCCGCTCCCCGCCAGTTCGTCGCGCGGTGAGGGCTTGGAACCGTTACGTGTCTGCGGCAATGCTGCCCAAGCAGAGCAAACCGGGCCGAGCACGCTTTCGGCATCCTGCGATATGCAGCAGAAAGCGAAGGCCCATAGATAGTCATCGAGCCGCTCGCCGCGATCGTCGTCCGCCGCCCACGATGTGCTGATGGCTGGAGACAGCCGCGGATCGGCGACGCTGCCCGCCAAGTTGAGCAGAGCCTCGCGGATACTCCCTTCGATGGCCCTGTCTTGCAGGCGTGACGCGAGCTGCACAACAAGGGTATCGGCGTGGCGCAGCTTGGCATGCTCAATCTGACGTTCACGCCATTGGGCGCGATAAAATTGCGGTTTCAAACAGTCCTCGATACCCGCGTCGAGATCGCCGTTGCGAAGACGAGCCATGCGACTGTGCGCGGTGCTTTCGGGAAGTGCCTTCGCGAGCACCACAATGTCGGGCCCCTCGGCCTCCATCAACACCGCCGCAATCTCGCCGCGGAGCGAACGCTGATCATATCCTCGGTTTGACTCCGCGGCCAACCACTGCTCCGCTACGGCGAGCAGCTTCGATCGCGCCGGCGAGCCGTACTCGGCCCGACGCAGCGCATGGAAGATGGCGAGCGGATTTTTCCGACAGACCCGCTTGAGGAAGGCGTCCGCGCCAACGTGAGAAAGCACGAGATCGCCGAACACCGCTGCGAAGAACGGATCCCCAACAATATCGTCGCCGAGCGCGTCAGCATCGAGAAGCGCGGCGGCCGCCTCGACCAGCAAATGATCGCGAACCCGATCATGTCGAAATCCCACTTTCTGTCGAGCCGAGCTGCCCTCCAGGCGCACGACTTCGCCGTGGGCGACCAACTGGCGTAGCGCGTGCAAGCTGGGACTGATGGTCGACCATCCCGTGACGTCGTTCCACGATGGCGCCAGCCTGCGCCGCTGCAACATTTGCTGGGTCATTTGGAGGAGCGCGACGTGAAGCTCGCCCGCCGGGATTCCCGTGCGGCTCTCGCAGCGCCGCAGCGAGCGTTCGACGAAGTCCGAGATCACCGCATCGGGCGTCGATGTGGCGCCAAACGCATGTAGCCCGATCAGCAGCGGATCGTGCCCTAAGGCCGTGGAGAGCGCATAGCTTGCTGCGGTGCTGATAGGATGATCAACCGCCTTGGCTTTCGCCTCGAGCGCCGCGATGCCGTCCTCGGGTGTGAACGGCTTCGGCTGGACAAGCATCGGCTCGACAAGGCGGCGCGCTTGCTCGGAAAGGCCGTTCATCACCCGAGGCCAGACCGGACAAAGGATCCGCCAGGTCGGCGAGCCCCGATTTTCCTCTCCGGTCGCCTCGCCAGCCCATCGTGCCACTTTCTCAATCGCGCGGGACGGGTTGACTGCATGGTTGATGTCTTCGATCAGTAGCAGCACTGGCCTGGCTGCTGACGCCAACGACATGGCGCTCGACGATTCCGCGAGAGAGGGGTGCAGTCGCCGCAGGCTGGTCATCACGGCGCCGCTCAACGACGCGGCCTCTTCGACCACATCTTCCGCGATTATCAACGCGAATCCGCCGCCTGCGATCCAATGGTTCATCGCGCGGAGACAGGCGACCGTCTTCCCCGATCCCGACTCGCCCAGCACAAAGCTGATCGGTTGTCGGGATTGGACGAGCTGACGATCAAGCTCGCGCCCAATCCACGTGCGCGATGAACCGGACGGCACGAGAGTCGCAAAGCTGGCGCGCGACAGGTCAGCGAGAAGGTCGGGAGACAGGAGCTCCTGCTCGATCCCAAGCAATGTTCGACGAATCCACTGACCGGTGGGATCAGTGTCGAGCACGCGAGCCAGACGAACCCGCGACCAGATTTCGACCGTGATGCCGAAGGCCGCGCCCAGCGCCACTGCATCCCGCACCAACTGCTCATCGGGCTCCCGGTTGGTGGTGAGAAACAGCGTCGTCGCAAGACTGGGTGTGCGGCGCCGTTCGTGTGCAACGATCTCTGCGGTCTTAGCGATGTCGCCTAGGCGTGCCTTCTTCTCGCCATTGGATTGAGTGAGCCATTTCGCCCTTAGGTCGCGCTCAGCAGCGGTAGTGTGGTGGGCGATAACCATGTGAGGTGGCTCCGCATCCCGGACAAAGCCGATATTGTCGACCGGCGAAGCGCGCGTTTTTCCCGCTGCGTTCACCCCCTGTTGGGAGAGCGCGGCACAGAATGGCTCAGCATGGTGCAAAACGGCGAGCGCAAGTTGCTCGAACCGGCCTTCATCGGTGATCTCGGCGAGCGCCTTGGTCGTTCGCGGGTCCACGGGATTAAGCGACCTTGCCCGGTTGGTGCCCGAGTGCAAGCCAGGCCGGCTGTGCAGCGGTCGGCCACGCGCTGGCGCAATCGATATCCGGATGGTTGGGCTCGGTCATCGGTTTACCGTAGCGGTCGCGCAGATGATCGACCGCCTGGAGGCACGATCGAATATGCGCAGCTTCTGGATTTGCAAGTAGTTGATGAAATGCAGCTTGCCTGAATTTCGGCAGCGGCGCCCCTTCCAATTCAAAGGCGTCGGTAATCCCTTCGACGGCCAGGCGCGACACCGCGGCGTGTTCGAGTCGATCGACCAGTACCCGAGCGATCACGTCGCCCGAGGGAGCGGCCGCATACGACAAGAGCACCATGGCTTCGCCCTCGTCCATCGTTTGCGCAATCGCGTCGGCAATCGCCGCACGCTTGCCCGGATGCTCGATATTCCCGAGCAGGCTAATAGCCCGCGTCCGCGCCTCCGTTGAACGCGCCAAGGCGGTCGCCAGCGCAGTGCGCAAAGCAAAGGAGTCGCGCCAGGTCTTCGGATCTTCGGGTGCGCCGATCACGGCATCGAATAGGGCGTTGGCAGCTTCAGCGCTGCCTATCCGCGTCATCGCCTCCGGCCAGCCATCGCGGATAAGTTCTGGCGATCGCTGTATGAGCTCGATCAGCGCTCCGACTGCGGTTGGGGAAATCGAGTGGCCGATGGCAAAAACCAGGTTCCGCAGACGGTATTGCCGCCGCATCTCGACCGGGAGCTCGTCGAATACGGGGAGCACGGCTCGCACATCGTCGGAGAAGGCGATGAGGCGAAACCAATCCTCTATTCGCCAATAGTCATTGTCATGAACCCATTTCATTGCCGCGAGCGCCACAGCGGCAGCAGCAATCCCGTGACGAACGATATGCGCCGGCAGCGCTTCCCCGCGCTCGGAAAAGGCCTTGCAGAAATCGCGCAGCAAGCCGTTATCCTTGCCGGCTTCGATCAGCGCCACGAGGGCCGGGCCGCGATCGCCATAGTTCATCAGCGTCACCGGACCCGCTAACTGAAACGCGCGCGTAATCGCATCAGCGGTTCCCTCCGCGACCAGCGCCTCGATCCGGTCGATGATCTTCGCGGCGATGGGATGAGGTGGACTGGCGCGCCGTTCGATCAATCGGGCCCGCCGTGTGCCAAGATCGTCCAATTTGGGGCCCATCGGGCCGCGTGGCGCCGGATCGATCTCGAGCAGCTGTCCAAGCACGATCGCCGCATCATGTTCGAATGTCGGGTCATCGATGCGTGTTGTCATTGCGTCGATCACGGCGTCGCCACCGATCCCAAGCATCGCGCCGCGATATTGATTATCGTAGCCCATAAACGCTTCGCTGGCGCGAGTTCCGTGCGGGTTGACGGCGTACTCGGCACGTTCAGCAGTCTGTCGCGTTCGATCGCGATCCCACAACGACATCAATGGCAGCAATAAGGCTTCGCTTCCTATCCGCCCGATCAGCCTGGCGAGCTCGGCGAGGTCCCAGCGCGGGAGTTGGTCACCTGAGCCCAGCAGCAAGGCGACCCAGTCTTGCGCCCGCTCGATCAAAACATCTTTGTGGGCGATAGGAATTGCAAACGCGCGCTCCTCGTCGCGTCCGCGCCAATCGGCCAACATCGATGCCAGGATCGCCGCCTGCGCCGCGCTTTGCGCAGGGCGAGACAAGACATCGGTAATCAAGAGATCGAGACGGACGCTGCGCAGCACATCGCGCACTTCCTGGGTATCCGGGCGGCGTAGCGCCCCCCGGTCGCCGGCGCAGCCCATCATGTGATCGATCAGCGAAGCGACGCAATCACGCCCCAGAAGCTGCGCGGCGATTTGACGGCGGTAGTAATTCTCGTCCTTTGATTTGGCGATGACGAGCAGCTGCGCCTGCTCAGCCGGCTCGACGCCATCTAGATAGGCATCCACGGGATAAGGAAGGGGATCGCCGTTTAGCAGACGGGCAAGCAGTATCGATTGGAAGAGCGCCGGAAACCGCGCGAACAGCTTTTCTTCCAGCTGATGGCTAGCCCAGTGATTGTCGGTCTTGAGATCGAGTGCCACATTGACGATCTGCGTTGGTGGCGCACAGTCGAACTCAAGTGCAAGATGTGTCCATTCGAAGCCTTCGGCGTGATCGAACCGGTCTCGGCGATAGCTCTGCCAGCGCTCGCGATGCGCCGAAGTCAGGCATTCCGGCTCACGGCCCCGAGCCAGCTCTACCCACATTTTGTCGGGCAAGCTTTCAAGCAGGCCTTCGAGCCGGGTCCGCTCATCCCGGAAATCGAGATAGTCGATGACGCCGGCAACAACATTGGCGCTGGGATCGGTTGCCGCGGCACGAAGCGCGAGCGCCAAACTCGCGTTGTCGCCTTGCTCAACGAGATCGATCAGCAGCACGCGGCGTGTCTGATCCTTGAGTGCGGGGAAGCGCAGCGCCCACTGCGACTCAAGCGCGCTGATGGGAAAGCTTCGTCCCGTGCGATGCAGGTCGAACGCCAGCTCACCGCTTTTTTCAAGCGCGGCCCATAATGTCGCGCCGAACTGCCCAAGGCCGGTTGCGAGCATGAAGGGTATCGCGCGCGATGAATCTTCACCTTTCCAGCGCTCGGCGAACGCGATGATAGCCTCGTCGAGGCTCCGGCCGACACATTCTCGCGATAGGCGAAACATATCTGCCGCGAGAAACGGTTCGATCCCGAGCGTCGTCAGTATGAGCGCCCGCAATGGCACCGCAGCGGCCTTTGACCGGGCGACGCGTTCGACAGCAAACAGAACGGCGACCGCCCAGAAGGGGGCGTTGATCACCTTGCTCAGAGACTCGTTGATCAGGCCTTCCTGTTGGGACTCGATCATCCTCGCCACGCGAAACGAGGCGAACCACTCCTGAATCAGCTGATGCTGCAGTCCGATCGTTCGTTCGCCGGGAGCCCCTATGCCGACCAGCAAGTGATGGCTGACAAGCAGGTCGAGCACCGTCTGAGGTGATGCCGGCTGGGTCAGGAACTGCTGTGCGCGGAGGTTGCTCGCCACGGCCGCTATCGTGGGAAGCAGGGTCTCTTCTGGACAGAAAGTAGTCCCGGCATTCATTAGCTCTTCGGCGATCGCCTGCAGAAAGATGCGATGTTGACCGTCAAGCGCCACACGCAGCTGCTCGCGCCGCGCCGGGGTCCCACCGGCCTCAGCCACCAGACGGGCGATAACGGTCTCGCGATCGGTCGGCAGTGTTCCGCTCGCACCCTGCCGCAGGATCGCAGCGAGAAAGAGAGGCGTGCGCAAAAGTGGACGTAGCGTCGGGACGGAGCGCGCACGCCCGATCAGATCATGGCCGGCAGGACCTACCAAACGTGCGGCCACGTCGAGCTGTCGATCGCGATCGAAGGGGAGCACCTCGAGAGTGGCTGCCGGCGAAAACGGAGCGGCCGTCCCCGTCCGAGTCGCGATCACCAGCGGCATCGAGGGATAGTCACGCCGCAGGGCGTCGAGTTCAGCCCACGCCCATTGCCGCTGTTCAGGGTTAAGCTCGTTCCAGCCGTCCAGCAAGAGAATGAGCTGCGCGGCGTTCGCCAGAGTGGCAAAGCCGCCTTCTGACAGCGCGGCAAAGCTTCCCTTACCGCACAGCTGCGACACGATCGAGTCGCCGCGCAGTGCCAGATAGGGTAGGCTCCGCACGATCGGGACAATGTCGGGCTGCACGAGCAGCATGACCGCGATTTGCTGCAAAGCACTCGTCTTGCCGGCGCCCGGCTCGCCGACGAGGATGACGGAGCGGGCCGCGCGCAACTCGGCTTCGACCTCAGTGAGCTGGACAATTCTCTCGGGTGCATCGGCTTTAGCGGCATCGCGTGTGCCGAAAACCGGATCGATCAGCTGTGCTTGGTCGCGCTCACGAAACGCTGCGAGTTCCGGCTCGGCGCCACGACGCCCGGCCTGTAATGCCTCGACGGCCTGATCCGGCAGCGCCGCTAGGCGGGTGCCGAAGCGATCGCGCAGGAGCGAAACCGTCTGCACACTATCGAGGCGCACGGCGCGGACGTTGAGCTGTTTGGCGAGGGCCTCGAGGATCGCGAAAATCTGGGTCGGATTGGCGCCGTCGGACGGTGCGACCTGGCGAAGCTGGTCGATCGCACGGAGGCGATCGGCTCCACGATCGCTGGTCGCTTCCAGGCGGCCGAGCACAAAGTTGCGCCAGAAGAAATGCATGTCCTCCGCCGTCGGGGCAGAGCCGAGCTCCCTCGTTAGGATCACCTTCACCGTCTCGTGAGCCTTACGTTCCGCCAGCCCCATCTGATCTGCGACGGCTGCAGTGAAGGCCGCCGGATCGGCCTCTAGACGGGCCTGGTCGCTGAGCTTTTGGCACGCATAGTGATTGGCTGCGGCAAGGATCTCGCTCAACCCGCCGGCAAGGTCGCGGCCGTCGACAAAGTCCGGCAGTTTCATGGTCGTCCAGGCTTCGGCCACGATCTGGGCAAAGTCTGTGTCCTCGCCTTTAGAGATGGCGAGGCTTCGCTTCAGCTGGAGGTCGAGCGTGCCGCAGCGGCCGGCATCGTCTTCCCATTCAAGCACGACATCGTCGAGTGGCCGTCCAAGCGCCTTTTGCTGTACCGCGACACTGGTCACAATGCCCGGGCAGCCCGGCGCATGCGATCGGGTCAGAAGCGCCGCAAGATAGGCCGCGATGCAGGCATGCTCATAGCTTGTGCCGACGCCGCCAGTCGCTTCCGGCGAGGCTGCGCGGCCCGTCGAAACGGCGTCCGACGCATCGTCGGAGAGCGCGTCCATTATGCCGTGCCAGCTAGCAGATGGTCGACCAATGCCTGAGCCTGGTCGCTCAGCCGCGCTCCGGAAACGCACGGACGGCGTCGAAACATGGAGGCTGGACGATCAACTGGATTTGGGCGGCTAACCAAGGCATCCTCAATTGCCGAGTTGGGTGTGCTAAGTGTCCGGTATTGGACGGGAGCGGGCACGCGCACGCCCTCAGGCGACCTGCTCGTATCCAGTGGCACGCAGCATTTCGGCTGGGTCCGCCACCTCGCCATGAAGGGTGACATAGATCCAGAGCGCGGCATCCTCCTCTCGAACGTCGACATCCGGTGAACCCGGCTGATTGATGTTGCCGAACCTGGGGCAGCCCTTTGCCGTCTCCTCATCTGAGAAGCGATCGTCGAATCGTCGGCGGTAAGCATGTGTCGTCATGCATTCATCCTATGCGACCGCGCGACTCTGGCAAGCAATGGTAGCGTCGCACATCAGCTGAGCATCTGGATTACAACCTCGTGTTTTGGCCCACGACAGGAAAGGCTTGAGCCACGGTCATCTAGACGGGTGAGTGAAAGTCAGCTTTATGACCGCTGGATTCCGAAACCGGCCTGACAGAAAGCGGCCATCAGCCGTCGGGCAACACCTGAACGAATGGAAGATTCGGGCAGCGAGATTTCGGTCCGGAACGTCCGAAATAGCGGCCCAAGCAGTCACCGACAGGGCGGATGAACCTACGGCAGCAATTGGTGACGTCGAAATGGCAACTGAATATCGGCAAAGTCGGCGAAGGGGGTCAAGCAAGTTTGCCGTGACCGATCCCACTGCATCGCGCGAACTGTGCCGTCTGAATGAATTTTTGACGTTTTTGGAAGCCGACACTTCCATCGCGCCCGACAGCCACACTTCCGGCGTGAGCTGGGACCCACCCTCAGTTCGCCGCCATAGAAGCGAAAAGTGATTTTGGCGTGAGCGGATGTTTAGACCTTCGCGACACCCGCCAACCTAGATTGCGTTTATTATCAGGTTCGACAGGTAAACGATGCGATGAACAAGCGTGCAAGCATGGAGCAGAAGCTAGCCGAGATCGTGCGCTTCTGCCACGACAAGGTGAAGGAGCTACGCTCAACTGATCCCAATGACATCCCACTGCGTGATCGTATGGCGCATTTCGCGCCTATCTCAGACCGGTCAGGCGAAACCTATGTTGAAGTGGGCATGGAAGCTCGAATCCGAATCCAGGAATGGTGCTTCGAATATCTCAAGCGCCGTGCTTGGACTCATCTCATTAGCGTGTCGCAGTGCGCCGACCGCGTCGAAGAGGCGATCGCTTTCCGGTTCTTCAAAACCAGACGAGTGGCTGAAATCGGTGCGATCGCCAAGCTGGTCTCGGCGCTAGACAAGTCGATCCAGGCGGACGTGAAACCGCATCGCTATCTCTGGCTCTGCCACATCTGCTTCGGCACCAACCCTGGCGAATTTTGCATCGGCACGGTTCGATTCCGGCCGACCGCCTTGTGCGGCAGTGAAGTCGAAGCCGCGATAGGATCATGGCGATCACCGGTCGAGGAAGGTTTTCGCGCTCGCGTCGAAGAGCACTACCGTTCATTTGGCTGGATTGCTGACGTCACAGTCGAGACTGCTGATCGGGCGGCTGCGAAACGGATGTCACTTTTGGCCGCCCAGACGGCGCTAACAGTCATCAAACTGTTTCTGTCGGATGGAGGAAGCGAAAGCCGCATTCGCATGGCTGAACAGCCAAATTACCTGCTCGACCGCGCAGAGCTCTACTTCATTGGCCCGGAGCCACATCTGACATGGCATCAAGATGGTGGCCAGGCTTCGTTCGCAGAGACGTGGTGGGAGAATCTCAACCAAGGGGATAACGCCATTCGGCTGCGCGCGCTCGACCGCGTCGTCTGCGCGGTGAGCAGGCCTCAAGAGCAGACCTTTCTCAAACTCAAATATCTGAACGCGTTGCGCTGGTTCAATGATGCTTCAATCGATGTATATGCTGGCTCCCGGATTGCGAAATTCGTGACCGTCCTTGAAACGCTGACCGGTTGCAATGAGCGAGATCAACTGGCCGAAGCGGTCGGTGATCGAGTTGCCTATATGTTAGCCGGCTGGCCGGATGAAGGTACGCCGGAAGACATCCGCACGAAGGTCAAACGTATTTACGTCGTGCGCTCCGAGCTTCTGCACGGGGTGCGAGATCCGATCGGTCTCGAGCTCGGCCGCATTGCCGTCGATGCCGCGCATGTCGCGCATATGACGCTCGTCGCCTTCCTTGATCTCATGATTCATATCGGCGTCGACCGCGATGACTATGACCATGCCAAACTAATCAGGGACTTTGCCATTACTAAGGGCAACGTCCAGAGGATGGCCGGTGGTGTGTGAGCAACTGATTTTACCAGGAGTGGCCGTTCGATAACCGCCCGGCGAATGACGAGCCTTGGTCGCATCCGGACTGGCGGGTCTTGGCGTGCGGCGCCAATTGGCGCGGGGTAGCCACATGCTCGGTGGCGCCAGCAAGTCGGGCGTTCGGTTTGACGTGGGCGTGATCCGAAAGCCGCCATTCGCCCGGCACCCATGCCATAGCTCAAGTTGGCCGGGGAGCGGTCGCGCTGGACCGCCGGGGTCGTGAGAAAGTGGACCGTCTGGGATTGGGATCGGTGAATTCGGGCCCGAACGGCGGCCATGTCGGGGTTGCCGGGTTCCTCTTCGAGGACGTAGAGCCGGACGCGATCCGATCTCGGTGCCTTTTACTGGATTCAGGAAGTCTTCAGCGTAAACGCCAGCCCACTCGTCAGTCTTCGCAAATGATGTCGAGCAGGAATTGAGCCAGCCGTTCTTCAAGCGCCTTTTGCTCCTCGATAATCAGCTTGCGCCCATCGGTTGGGCCAACCGTTTCGTCGAAGATCGTCTCTATCGCTGCCCCCCGCGAGCGCTCTTGGGCTATGCCGATAACGCGATTGATGCGCTCAACCATGTCGGTCTGGAATGCGGGGTCGCTCAGTTGATGCGATGCCGACCAAGGCAGCTTTGCCAGCACTGCCTCGTCGATCCTGACACTTGCCTCTTTGCCGGTCAAAATGTCGATCGCATAGGTCTCCCGTATAGGCGTCGAGCCAGCATAAGGCAGGATCACAGCCACGCTCGCGATGCCGAAATATTCAACGAAGGCGAGCATCAGCCCCGCCTTTGGGTCACCGATCAGCGCGAGAATATGCGACACCTCGCCATCTACGTCGAACCAGCGCGGCTGGTGCCAAAGGAAGGTGTCGGGCGGTAGAGGCACGGGATCCGGCTGGGGATCCAACGAGGCGACATACGTGGCGAGCTCTGGATGGGGCGTGAAGCCGCGGTGCGCCGCAAAGATGCTGGCGGCAACGTAGGCGGCCGGAAAGGTCGAGGCCGGACCGAGTTGGAGCTGACCGCGCAACCTCCCGGGGCGACTGTGCTGCACCGCCGCCTGCCGCACCACTGCGTCGATGTCGAAATCGGGAAAGCGTGCCCTGACTCGGCCCAGCAGCGTTCGCAGCTCCGGCACCGTCCGCGCCGAGACCTGCACTATGACCGAGCGATCGGCCAGTACTTCCATCGAGAACTCGGGGCGCGTGAGCGTCAGAGGCTTGCCAAAGGCGACCTCGTAAGCACGGCCACTTGCGTCGGTCATTCTTACGGGGGAATTGGATCCGCGATCGCGCGAGCCATCAAGCAAGCTCATGATCGGTTCGAATGCGCGAACGAGGGCAAGGTCGACGGAACCATTGAGAATGCCGTTGGCGTCGCCGCATAGCAGCCCCTTGGGCTTTAGGCGCCCACCGATAGCGCTCGGAATGACGTGGGCGCGGGAGTCGTTTTCGTCGGTGACCGGGGCCCCGGTGATCAGGCAGTTCTTGGTCATGAATGGCTTGTTCTTCTTCAATGGAAGACCGTCCCTACACTGCCCCACCGTTGCCGAGCATTATTAGCGTTCGTCGGACCGCCAGTTAGACCCATCACCTGCTGTTCCCGTGGCACGGTTGGATTGAGTGCGCGCGGAACGATCGGTTTCCGGAGCCGTACGCACACCCCCGGGGGCGACGAGGAAGGACCCAGCCCGGCTTCGGTGAACCGGTTCGATGAATGGCGGGTTACGGGAAGCGTGTTCGATCCCGTAAACGACCGTTTTGTCGGCGACAGCGGCTAGCTCACTTGGGAGGCGACGTTGTGCGATATCTCGGCGTGGACGCCGAAGATGCCATCTCCCCTGCAGAAAGTATCGAGACCTGAGCAAACCGGCTCCTCGCCTGTAGCGAGGAGCTGGAACGATATGCGTCGACTTTTTGGCTATTCGGATTTGCCTGTGGAATCGACGTCCCAGAATTGACCTGTCGCCCCATACCATATACATACAGAACGTATATCCAAAGGAGTAAAGACATGCGGGTCACTCGATGGGGTAACAGTCTTGCGATCCGCCTCCCTGCAGCGGTCGTTGAGGCACTCGCGCTCAAAGAAGGCGATGATATCGAGGTTCGCATCTCCGGTGACCGGGCGTTCACCATAGACCGCGACCAGACCCGTGTTGCTGCGCTAGATAGCATTCGCAGATTGCGCCGCCCCCTTCCTGCGGACTGGAGCTTCGATCGAAACGACGCGAACGAGCGTCGCTGAATGGCGAAAATATTCTTAGATTCTAACGTCGTGATATATGCGTTCACTGACGATCCTCGGTCTAGCGTTGCGGAAACGCTCCTTTCCGCCGGGGCCGATCTGAGCGTCCAGGTTCTGAACGAGTTCACCAATATTGCACGTCGCAAGCTCAACTTCGACTGGAGCCAGATCGACGAGGCTTCAAAGGCGATCAGAGTGCTGGCCCGGGCCACCCATCCTGTTGATCTGAAAATGCATGAAAGCGCGCTAGCACTGGCACAGCGTTACGGGTTCTCTTTCTACGATGCACTGATCGTCGCTGCCGCGCTGCGTGCGCGTTGCGATATTCTCCACTCCGAGAATATGCAGGACGGTTTGATGGTTGAAGGCATATTGCGGATCGTGAATCCTTTCAGGAATTCAACACAAAAATCCGAATAGCCATTTTTTTGCGTTCAGTTCATACGGCTCGCGCTTCTCTGCATGGGAGCCAATGTTCAGCGATACTGCTCGGCTTTGCGCTGCCTGAAGGCGGTAAAGTCGAATGGCTCAGGCTCGCCGCTTTCTTCGCCTTCGTTCAGGGCCAAACGAACTTCCGATACCCGTGCGTTCGTTTGCTCGCGGTCGAATTCGAAGTCATCCCGCGCCGCGTGGCGGAGTCTTCGAGCATCTTTGAGCACGAGTGCCTGCGCGTCCCGTTCCTTATCCATACGTGTCACTGTCCGGTACCTCTCCCGAATTGCGAACCTGATGAATCAGTCGGGCCCCAGGGCCACAGGTAGTGACCCTAACACGAAAAACAGTCGCATCCTGCCATCGAGCGATAACTTAAACGGATGGCGGCTTTCCGGAAGCTCAATGGCGCCGATGAATGTCCTAGTTGGCGGCGGTGGCGGCCACTTCGAAAGCCACCAACAACATTGGTGACCTGTTCAATCCAGATCACTACCGTTCGAGAGCGCACGCCATGCAGTAGCGTCAGCGGCTATTGGCTCCGGCCGAAGTGCGTTCCAACGACTGCCGAACGGAAAACCGCCGCCCGCCCGAATCCTTTGCCAAGGCGGAGGCGATCAGTTGTAAGTAGCTGTTTTTTATAATGCAATTACTTCGTGAGTGAGGAGTGAACTAATACAATGGATAGCTTCAGAGGAGCACGCCGTTGCACAAACGGAGCAACGATCTTGCGACCTGACACGGAAATGGCGCGCCCGGCAGGATTCGAACCTGCGACCCCAAGCTTAGAAGGCTCGTGCTCTATCCAACTGAGCTACGGGCGCGCAATGCATGGCCAGCAAAAATGGGCGCGGCTTGGCGCCCGGACCATGCATCAATGACGCACGCGCATAGCGTGGATTGCATGAGCAGGAAACCTCGATAGTGTGCCGCGCCATGAGCACAGGGGAAACGGGCGCGCCGAAAGCTGTTTCGGCCGGGGCACTTACGGGCGGGCATTTCCGCTATTTCGATTTCGTCATGGCGGCGTTCGTCGTCATACTGCTGCTCTCCAACCTGATCGGCGCGGCCAAGCTCTCGACGGTGGCGGGCTTCACCTTTGGCGCGGGCATCCTGTTCTTTCCGCTGGGTTATGTGATCGGCGACGTGCTGACCGAGGTTTATGGTTTTGCGCGCGCGCGGCGCTGCGTCTGGGTGGGCTTCGTTGCGATGCTGTTCATGGCGGTGATGAGCTGGGTGGTGGTCGCACTTCCGCCAGCCGAGGGCTGGGGCGACCAGGGGGCCTATGAGGCGGTGTTCGGCAACACCTGGCGGATCGTTTTCGCCTCGCTTTTCGCCTTCTGGGCGGGCGAATTCGCCAACAGCTTCGTGCTCGCCAAGATGAAGATCTGGACCGAGGGCAAACATCTGTGGACGCGCACCATCGGCTCGACGGTGGTCGGGCAGGGGGTCGACAGCCTGATCTTCTACCCGCTCGCTTTTTACGGCGTGTGGGAGACCTGGCAGGTCGCCGCGGTGATGGTCACCAACTGGGCAATGAAGGTGGGCTGGGAAGCGGTGCTGACGCCCGTCACCTACGCCGTGGTGGGCTGGCTCAAACGTCGCGAGGGCGTTGATGTGTTCGACCGGGGCACCGATTTCACGCCGTTCAGCGCGCGCATTTAAAGAATGAGCCCGCTGCAGCAAGCCAAGCTGTTCATCGTCATGCATTTCGATCTCGCGAAGGACGCGCTGCACATCTATGTCGGGCTTGCGGTGTTCTTTTCGGTCGCCGCGATCTTCCGGGTGTCGCTGAAGGACTGGCGACCGCTGCTCGCGGTTCTGATCGTTGCGCTGGCTGGCGAGCTTTGGGATATCGTCGATACGCTGGGCGAGGGCCGCTCGCCCGAATGGTCGGCCAACTGGAAGGATGTCTGGAACACGATGTTCTGGCCAGCCGCGATCATGTTGATCGCGCGCCACACCCGACTGCTGAAGCGCTAGCGCCTGGTGGTAACTGGCGCCGGCTGCCCTTCGATTTTTGGCAGCGTTTCGTCGATCAGCGCCCAGTGCGGGGCGGAATCGGTCCAGATCGTCGCGCTCGGCCGTGCGACTTCGGGGTCGTCGAGCGTACCCGCGCGCACGATGATCAGGTGCGGACGCACCTCGGCCTCGCTGAACAGCGGTGTGCCGCACGCGGGGCAGAAGCGCCGATGCATGACGTTGCCGCTGTCGGCATGGCTCTCATAGCCGCGCGTCTCGCCGGTGATCGCGATTTTGTCCGACGGAAAGATCACGTTCACCGTCGCGTTGCCCGCGGCGAGGTGCTGGCAATCGCGGCACCAGCAGATGCGCGTCGCGATCGGTTCCGCGTCGATCGTGTAGCGGACGGCGCCGCAGAGGCAGCCGCCGGTAACGGGCAGGGTTGTGGTCATTCGGACGCTCCAAACAATGCGCCGATCGCGTCGCGATTGGCGATGGCGAACGGGTTCAGCACGGTAAGGCCGTCGATGCTCATGCCGTTCTGCAGATCCTCGGACAGAAGGATCCTGGCGCCCGATCGCAAGGCAACCGCACAGATCAGCGCATCGAAAAACTGCATCTTGTAACGCGCGCGCAGCCGCTGGGCGGCGATCAGGTCGGCGGGCATGGTCGGCGCGACATCGAAGAGCGCGAGCCATTCTTCGACGCGTTCGAGCGATTGTGCGATCGCCGCGGGATTCTTGCGGCCCGTGACATTCAGAAATTCCGCGAGCACTTGAACGGGCACGGTCGCGGGTAGCAGAAAGAGCTGCGAGACCAACTGTTCGGCCTCGGCGTTGCGCGCATCACCGTCCTGCGCGGCGGCATAGACCAATATATTGGTATCGACCGAGATCAACGGCCGGTGCGTTCTTCGTAGGTCGCGGGTCCCGTTAGGCCTGGTATGCCTTCCTTCAGCCCTTTGACCGCGCGCTCATAGGCCGCCCGGAATTCGGGATCGTCGAGCTTGCTCGCCTTTTTTGGGCGAAGTTCGGCGATCACCTTGCCGTTCTTGGTGATGTCTAGCGTCTCGCCCGCCTCTACGCGTGCCAGCGCCTTGGAGACGTTCGCGTTGAATTCGCGCACCGACATCACGCCCATTGTCGCCTCCGATGTTGCAACGGTTGCAACATAAGGGAGGGGCGTGGCTTAAGCAACCGCCTCCAGAACGCCCTCGAACAGACGGCGGCCGTCCAACCCGCCATGCGCGGGTTCGATCATGCGTTCGGGGTGCGGCATCATGCCGAGCACATTGCCCTGCGCATTGAGGATGCCCGCGATGCCGCGCGCGGCACCGTTGACTTCCTCGGCGTAGCGGAAGGCGACGCGGCCTTCGCCTTCAAGTCTGTCGAGCGTCGCGTCGTCGGCGAAGAAATTGCCGTCATGATGCGCGACGGGGATGCGGATTTCCTCGTTCGCCTTGTAACGGCTGGTGAAGATCGACTGGGTGTTCTCGACCGTCATCGCGACGTCGCGGCATACGAAGTTGAGCCCCGCATTGCGCATCAGCGCGCCGGGCAGCAGCCCGGTTTCGGTCAGGATCTGGAAGCCGTTGCACACGCCGAACACGGGCACGCCGCGTTCTGCCTCTGCTACCACGGCGCGCATCACGGGGCTGCGTGCGGAGATCGCGCCCGAGCGCAGATAGTCGCCATAGGAAAAGCCGCCCGGGATACCGATGAAGCCGAGGCCCGAGGGCAACTCGGTGTCGGTGTGCCAGATCATGTCGGGCTTGCGCCCGGTAACCTGCTCAAGCGCCACCGCCAGGTCGCGGTCGCAGTTGGAACCGGGAAAGACGATGACGGCGGTCTTCATGGGCTCAGGCTCCCCGCTCGATGCGGTAATTCTCGATCACGGTGTTGGCGAGGAGCTTCTTGCACATCTCCTCGATCTCGCCGTCGGTGACGGTCTCGGCCAGGTCGAGCTCGATCAGCTTGCCCGCACGCACGTCGTTCACGCCCGAAAAGCCCAGGCTCTCCAGCGCATGGTGGATCGCCTTGCCCTGCGGATCGAGCACGCCGCCCTTCAGAGTAACGAAAATGCGGGTTTTCATGGGTCGAGTCTCGCTGGGTTGGGATTTGGCGGCTCTATGGCCTCGCTTGCGCGCAGGTTCAAGGATTCACTTTGGCCGGATCGGGAAGGATGCGGATTCTGAGCGCGGATGCCTGCGCGAGCCAGCGCTGCGCCGCCTGCTGAAGATCGGCGGCGGTGATCGATTCATATACCGGCCGCGCCTGCCGAAACCGCTCGATCCAGCGCGGCTCGGTCTGCGCCTCGTCGAGCAGCGCGATCCATGCGCCATTTTCGCGCCGGCTCTTGTCGATGCGCTCGAGGATCGGCTTGCGCGCGCGCAGCATCAGGTCGGCACTGACGGGCTCGGTGCGCAGCTTTTCGGCGATCGCGTCGACCGCGGCCTCCACTCTGGCGATGTCCTCGACAGCGACATTGCTCGACGCAACCAGTTGCCCGAAGCCGGGATAGGCCGACGAAGTGCTCGAATAGGCGACGGGTGAATAGGTCGCGCCCAGCGTCTCGCGCAATTCCTCAGTCAGCATCAGCCCCATCACCGCCGAGAGCATCGACAGCGTCGCGTCGGTACGGAAATCGGCATTGTCGGTGGTTGGCCAATAAGCCATCGCCATCGCCTCATCGGACTTGCCTTCATGGAACAACACGGCAGGCACGCGGTCGACCGGGAAGGATATCTGCCGTGCCTCTGTCAAACGCGCTGGGGCCGCATCGCGCAGCGACAGCGCACCGAAGGTGCGCGCGACAATGTCGATCGCGGCCTGCTCGTCGATATCGCCGACGATGCCGATCTCGATGGCTCCGCTGGCAAAGGCGCGCGCGGTCGCCGCCTTCAGTTCGGCCATGTTGCGCTGCTGGAGAAGGCGAAGCGGCGGCGTGCCGAAGCGCGGATCGCCGCTGGTGATGATCGCGGGCACGTCACGCGCCGCGACCGCGCCCGGCGACGCGTCATAGGTGTCGTAGAGCACCGGAATCCGGTTCTGCCATTGCCGGTCGCCGTCCGCGCGAAAGCCCGGCGCCAGCATATAAGCCGCAAAGATCTGCATCTGGAGCTCGAGATCCTCGGGCGTGGTGATCGTCGTCGTGCCGAAATATTCGTCGCTCGCGGCGAGCCCGAGCGTGACCGAACGCCCCGCGGTGATCGTCTGCAACTCGTCGAGACTGTGCGCCACGAGCCCGCCGGAGGCGAACGCGCTGTTCATGAACATGCGCAGGCCCGGCTTGTCCTTGTTGAATTCGAGTGCACCGCTGCCGATCCGGAGCGAGACGCGGACGCGATCCCGTTCGAAATCGGTCTTCTTGATGTTGAGCCGGACATTGTTGGCGAAACGGATGGTGCGGATATCGAGATCGGCGATGCGGCTGTCGGTCGCCACCGCGCCGGGATTGCCGAAATCGCGATACGCAAAGGCTGCGCGTTGGGCGTCGGCGATGGGTAGCACCTCGGTCGAACGGCTTTCGTCATAAGCGGCGAGGATGGCGGCTGGCGCGTCCGGAATCGCCTTCTTGCCCGCAACATGCACCTGGGGATTGGCGCCCGTCCATATGGCGCGGAAGGCCGTATTGACCGCATCGAGCGAGATCCGCGGCGCGAAGGTGTTGAACTGTTCGAGCCGCCAGGCGGGTGTCGTCACCACCAGATCGTCGTCGATCGCACTGACGAGCGCATCGGCCAGCGCCTCGCTACGCCGCGTCGCCGCCTGGCGCGCGCCATTCTCGAAGCCGTGGCGCAGATTGGCCATCTGCTCGTCGAGCTCGGCCTGGGTGAAGCCATAGCTGAGCGCACGGCGCAACTGGCGATCGGCGACCCCGACTGCGCTCTGCCAGTCGTCACCCTTGGCGCTGATCTCGATCGAGGCGAGCTCGGCCGCGCCGAACAGCGTCGTATAGCTCGCCGATCCGCCGATGATTGGCGGATCGGCCTGCCGCGCCAGCTTGGCGAGGCGGCGGCTGAGCATCGCATTGGCGAGCGTCTCCAGGATCGCGCCTTCGCGCTTCCTTGTGCTGTCGGGACTGGTGTCGGCGGGCCGGGTTACGAACAGCGATACCGCCGTCGGCACCGCCGGATCGCGAAAATAGGCGGTGCTGGTGGGCCGGTCCGCATCGACCGTTCCGGTCACAGGCTCGGCCTCTGCCGGTCGCCTGGGCTGCCAGTCCGAAAAGCGCGCGCGGATTTTCGCCTCGATCGCATCGGGGTCGATGTCGCCCGTGACGATCAGCACGGTGCGGTCGGGCCGGTAGAAACTTTCGTAGAGATCGCGGATGCGTTCTGCGGGCGCGCTGCGGATCACTTGCGGATCGCCGATCGGCATGCGCCGCGCGACGAGCGTTCCGGGCAACGCGAAGTCGAGGAAACTCGTGAGGCGTCGATAACTGTATTGATCGCGCGCGCGCCGCTCGGAAAGGATGATGCCGCGCTCGCGGTCGACCGCCCTGGGCGCGATGGCGAGCTCTCCCGCGGTCTCGCGCATCAGCATCAGCCCGGTATCGACGACTTCGTCCCCGGCTCGTGGCAGATCCAGCTTGTAGACGGTTTCGGTAAAGGTCGTGCTGGCGTTGGTGTCGGCGCCAAAGGCGAGCCCGTTGCGTTCGAGGATCCTGACCATCTCCCCCTCGGGCACATTGGTTGACCCGTTGAACGCCATATGCTCGAGAAAATGCGCGAGGCCCTGCTGGTCCTCGGCCTCGGCGGTTGAGCCGACATCGACGCGCATCCTGATCGAGGCAGAGCCGAGCGGGGTCAGATTGCGGCGGATCGCGTAGCGCATGCCGTTGGCGAGTTCGCCATAGCGCCATTCCAGATCGCGCGGCACATCGCTGCGGTCGAAGCCCCAGGCGCTGGCGACCGGGTCGGTCCGCACCACCTCGGGGCGGGGCAGGGGAGCGGGCGACTGACAGGCGGAGAGCACCAATACGCCGGCGCTCGCCAGAAGAATCAGGATGTTACGGATCACCGATACCGGGCTCGCTCTGCATCATGGGACGCGGAAGGAGCACCGAAGCGCGCCGCGCTGTCAATGCCAAAGCCGAGAATCAGGCGGCCGGCCAGCCCTGCATCGAAGGAAAGTTCGGCAGCGCTGCAATGCGCGCGAGCCAGCGCGTGATGTTCGGAAAGCCCGCAAGGTCGATCCCGCCATCGGGGGCGAGCGCGACATAGGGGCTGACAGCGAGATCTGCGATCGTCAATCGGTCGCCCTCGAGCCAGTCGCGCGACGCGAGGTGCGCATCGAGCACGGGGAACGCCTTTGCGGTCATCGCACGCGCGCCCGGCTCGTATATATCGACGCCGAAGAGCTTGCCGAGCCTGAGCATCGCGGGGCCGTTGGCGATCTCGTTCGCCGCCAGCGACAGCCACTGCGCGATCCGTCCGCGCTCCACCGCATCGCGTCCGTCCCATTCGCCGGGCCGGTGAAGTGCCGCGAGATAGGCAAGGATCGCCTGGCTGTCGCGGATCACCGTGTCGCCGTCGACCAGTACGGGCACCTGGCCGAGCGGATTGAGCCTGAAAAAATCAGGTGTCTTGCGCTCCGGCCCCGCGACCGTGATCTCCTCGTGAGGCAGCTCGAGAAATGCGAGGGCCATGCGGATCTTGTGGGCGTTGCCCGAAAGCGGTGAAGCATAGAGCTGGATCATGGTTCCTCCCTGAGGGTGCGGTTCTCGGCTTCAAGCTGCTCGATCCGCGTCGTGAGCGCGTGGACGAGTTGCCGGATCTCGATCTCGGTGTAGCGAGGCGTGATGTGCTGGGGGCAGTTCCACTCGATGCCCTCGACGGCGACGATGAAACCGCGCTCGGGCACCGCCTTGTAGCCGGGCGTCATCAGCGCTGCGGTCTCGATGGGATCGTCGACGATGCGTGCACGGCCGATCAGTTTCAGTCGGCGCCGGTTGGGATAGTCCATCAGGAACAGCGAAACGCGGTCGTCGCTGATCAGATTGGCGGTGCTCACATATTGGCGGTTGCCGCGATAGTCGGCGAAGCCGATCCGATGCTCGTCGAGCACGCGAAGGAAGCCCGGCGGCCCGCCGCGATGCTGGACATAGGGCCAGCCCGTTTCGGTGACGCTCGCCATGTAGAAGCTATCGCGCCGCGCGATGAAGTCGCGGGCGACCTCGTCGAGCGCGTCGGGCGCATCGCCTTCGCCCTCCATCCGCGTGTAGCTCGCGCGTGAACCGGCAGCTTCCTGCAGCGCGACGGCGCCCGGCGTGAACATGATGCGCTTGAAGTTCTCGGCCATTGTTCTGGCTGTATGTGATATTCCGATTGTAGGGATAATAGCTTAGTGATGCATTTCATTATTCCAAATAACGGAACTATATGGATCGTTTGCAAGCCCTCGAAGCATTGGTAGCGGTCGCCGATCATGGGGGCTTTGCAGCAGGGGCACGCGCGATACGCATGTCGCCGCCGGCCATGACGCGCATCATTGCGGCACTCGAGGCGCATCTTGGTGTCGCGCTCTTCCACCGTTCAACACGCGCGGTGACGCTGACCGAGGAGGGAGCCGCCTTCCTCGCGAGCAGCCGCAGGGTGCTTGATGATCTGCGCACTGCCGAACTCGCGGCGATGGGCGGGCAGGACGCGCCGCAGGGTATGTTGATCGTCACCGCGCCGGTCGCCTTCGGCCAGCGCCATGTCGTCCCCGTCACCAACGCGTTGCTCTCAGCGCATCCGCGGCTCGCGATCCGGCTGCTGCTCATCGACCGCAATGTTCGGATTGTGGAGGAGGGGATCGATGTCGCGGTTCGCATCGGCCCACTCGCTGATTCAAGCCTCGTCGCGCGAAAGATCGGGGAGGTGGCGCGCGTCGCCGTCGCCAGCGCCGGCTATCTCGCCGAACACGGCGCACCCGCCGACCCGCAGGAATTGAAGCGCCACGCACTGATCGGCGTCACCGCGGTCAATCCAGCGACCGAATGGCGTTTCGGCGCGAAGGGAGAGGTGGGTGTTGCGATCCGTCCGCGCCTGCTCGTTAACACCAATGACGCAGCCATCCAGGCGGCAGAGGCGGGGATCGGAATCGCTTATCAGCTCAGCTATCAGGTGGATGAGGCGATTGCCGCTGGCCGGCTGGCGCCCGTCCTGACCGAGTATTGGCGCGGGCCGATCCCGGTGCATCTGGTCTTTGGCGCCAGCCGCGCGGGCACACCCGCGGTGCGTGCGTTCGCCGATGCCATGCAGGCGCGTGCGGTGGAGGTGTTGCACAACGCTCAAACCCGCTCATCCTGAGTAGCCATTGAGCGAAGTCGAAATGGCGTATCGAAGGACGCACAATGCAGGTCCTTCGATAGTGAACAGGTGAAACACGCCCCCGGCATGTTTCAGGATTGTCCGGGGGACAATCCGACCTGTTCACCCCTCGCCAGGCTCGGTCTCTACTCAGGATGAGCGGACAATTTTTGTTACTTGCCCCGCTTCTTGCGGTGCTTTTCCAGATCCAGCACCGAAGTATCGGCCTCTTCGGGCAGCAAGCCAAGACGACGCGCCACTTCCTGGTAGGCTTCGACCTCGCCGCCCAGATCGCGGCGGAAGCGGTCCTTGTCGAGCTTTTCGTTGGTCGTCATGTCCCACAGGCGGCAGCCGTCGGGGCTGATCTCGTCGGCCAGGATGACGCGCGCATAGTCGTTGTCCCAGATGCGGCCGAACTCGAGCTTGAAGTCGACCAGCCGGATACCGATGCCCGCGAACAGGCCCGACATGAAGTCGTTCACGCGGATCGCCATGTCGGCGATGTCGTGCATCTCTTCCTGGCTCGCCCAGCCGAAGCAGGCGATGTGCTCGTCGGCGATCATCGGATCGCCGAGCGCATCGTCCTTGTAGTAATATTCGATGATCGTGCGCGGGAGCTGCGTGCCTTCCTCGATGCCGAGGCGCTTGGTCAGCGAGCCCGCGGCGACGTTACGCACCACCACCTCGATCGGAACGATCTCGACCTGGCGGATGAGCTGCTCGCGCATGTTGAGGCGACGGATGAAGTGCGTGGGAATGCCGATATTGCCGAGCAGCGTGAAGATATGCTCGGAAATCCGGTTGTTGAGCACGCCCTTGCCGCTGATCGTGCCCTTCTTCTGCGCGTTGAACGCAGTGGCGTCGTCCTTGAAATACTGGATGAGCGTTCCGGGCTCAGGCCCCTCATAGAGGATCTTGGCCTTGCCCTCATAGATCTGGCGGCGGCGTGCCATCTACACATACCCCTGAAAGTCGATGCCCCGGCAGCGCAAAGATAGGGTGCGCATGCCGGGGCGGGAAGAGGGCTGCGCCTATAACCGAATCACCGGGCATAGGCAATTGATGGACTCAGGCCTGGGCAGCGGCTGCAGCATCACGCCTTGCCGATCGTCGTACCCGGAGGTCCAACCGGACAATCGACTGACTTTGTGATAGGATAGCCGCTCTGAATGCCTCGGGCGACGGGCCCAGGAGGAGCAGGAACGATGCCGAGGGCATCGCGATCCGATTTACACCGCCGTTACGGCCATTGGTTGGCGATCCTGTTGGTTGCATTGGCCGTGGTTTTCTGCGTGCCCGCTGCGGGGCAGCCGCGGGGCGGCCCCGCGATCGTGCTGCATCTCGATGGCGTGATTGGTCCGGCGAGCGCGGACTATCTCGCGCGCGCGCTGGGCAGGGCGGCCGAACGCAAGGCGCCGCTGGTGATCGTGCGGATGGACACGCCGGGCGGGCTCGACACCTCGATGCGCGCGATGATCCGCGACATTCTCGCCTCGCCTGTGCCCGTCGTGATCTATGTCAGCCCGAGCGGCGCGCGCGCGGCGAGCGCGGGCGCTTTCCTGCTCTATGCGAGCCATGTCGCGGCAATGGCGCCGGGCACCAATGTTGGCGCGGCGACCCCAGTGCAAATCGGCGGCGTGCCGACGCCCGGTGAAGAGCAGCCGAAGCCCGCGGCTGACGACAAGGCGAAGGACAAGGCCAGCACCTCGCGCAGCGCGATGGATGCCAAGGCTATCAACGATGCCGCCGCCTATATCCGCTCGCTCGCAGAGCTGCGCGGCCGCAATGCGGACTGGGCCGAAAAGGCGGTGCGTGAGGCCGCGAGCCTGTCCGCCAGTGCCGCGCTCAGGGAACGCGTGATCGATATCGAGGCGAAGAGCGTCCAGGATCTTCTCGCGCAGCTCCACGGTCGCACCGTCAGCGCTGCTGGAAACACCGTCACGCTCGCCACGCACGGCCTTGGCATAGAGGAGGTCCGGCCCGACTGGCGCACCGAATTGTTGAGCGCGATCACCAACCCCAATGTCGCGCTGATCCTGATGATGGTCGGCATTTACGGGCTGATCTTCGAGTTCATGAATCCCGGCTTTTTCGCGCCCGGCACGATCGGCGCGATCTGCCTGCTGACCGGGCTTTATGCTTTGGCTGCGCTCCCCGTGAACTTCGCAGGGCTTGCGCTCATCGCGCTCGGCATCGGGCTGCTGATCGCCGAGATGTATGTCGCCTCGTTCGGGACGCTGGGGCTGGGAGGGGTGGTTGCGATCGCACTGGGCGCGACAATCCTCATCGATACCGATGTTCCGGGCTTCCGGATCTCATGGTCTTCCATTGCCGCGATTACTGTCGCGAGCCTGCTCTTCGTGCTGTTGGTCGCGCGGCTCGCGCTGCTTTCGCGCGGCGCGCGAGTGGTGAGCGGACGCGAGGAGATGGTCGGCGTGCGCGGCGTCGTCGACGACTGGAAGGGCGGCGAAGGCCATGTGTTCGCGCATGGTGAGCGCTGGCGGGCGAGTGGCACTGCGCGGCTTGGCAAGGGGCAGGGCGTCCGCGTCACCTCTCTCGACGGGCTGACGCTCCATGTCGAGCCCGATCCACCGCCGACCGGAGGATAGCAAGATGATCCCGCAAATCGCCTTCTACCTGCCGCTGATCGTTCTATTGCTGCTGTTCCTCGCCTCCGCGATCAAGGTGCTGCGCGAATATGAGCGCGGCGTGATCTTCACACTGGGCCGCTTTACGGGGGTCAAGGGCCCCGGACTCATCCTGCTCGTGCCGATGGTCCAGCAGATGGTGCGCACCGATCTGCGCGTGGTGGTGTTCGACGTGCCGCCGCAGGACGTGATCAGCCACGACAATGTCTCCGTGCGCGTCAATGCGGTCATCTATTTCCGCATCATGGATCCCGAGCGCGCGATCATTCAGGTCGAGGATTTCCTCGGAGCGACCAGCCAGCTTGCGCAGACGACGCTGCGTTCGGTGCTCGGCAAGCATGAACTCGACACGATGCTCGCCGAGCGCGACCGGCTCAACAGCGATATCCAGGAGATACTGGATACGCGCACCGATCCCTGGGGGATCAAGGTCGCCAATGTCGAGATCAAGGATGTCGACATCAACGAGACGATGGTCCGCGCGATCGCAAGGCAAGCCGAAGCCGAACGCGAACGCCGCGCCAAGGTCATCAATGCGGAAGGGGAACAGCAGGCCGCCGCCAAGCTGCTCGAGGCGGCCGTAATCCTGTCGAAGCGCCCCGAGGCGATGCAGCTTCGCTACCTCAGCAGCCTCAATGTGATCGCCGCCGAGAAGAATTCGACGATCGTCTTCCCGTTCCCGATTGAGTTCGGGCGGTTCCTGAAAGGGCGAGGCGAGGAGGGCAAGGGGTAAGGCGCGCCGCGCCCGCCCGATGATGGTTGCGTCCCGGGCGCGTACCAACTAGGCCGTTCCTGCGTTGGCGTCAGCGGATCGGGAAGCGGCTGTGCAGAACCTCTCGGCGCGTCTGGCGCGTGGAAGTATGTGGATCAGCGCGTCGCGCGGTCTTGTCGGTGCGCTGGGCTTCCTGTCGACGATCGTGCTGGCGCGGCTGCTGTTGCCATCCGATTTCGGGCTGGTGGCACTCGGCATGACGATGCTGCTGATCCTGCAATCGTTCACCAACCTCTCGCTCGCGCAAGCGCTCGTCCATCACCGCAAACCCGACCGCGACCACTTCCACACCGCCTGGACGCTCAACATGCTGCGGGGGCTGCTGCTCGGCGGCTTGTTCGCGGCAGCGGGCCCGGCGGCGGCTGTGTTCTATGGCGATGCAAGGCTTGCCAACATCATGTACGCGCTCGCCTTCAGCATCTTCCTGAGCGGCCTCGCCAATCCACGACGGATCATGCTCCAAAAGGAGCTGATCTTCTGGCAGGACTTCGTGCTCAACGTCTCGCAGAAGCTGATCGGCGTGATCGTCGGGGTCGCGGTGGCGGTGATCTACAAAAGCTATTGGGCGCTGGTCGCGGGAACGATCGCGGGCCAGTTGGCGCAGGTGATCATCTCCTACACAGTGCTGCCCTTCCTACCGCGACCTACGCTGAAGCATGCGCGAGAACTCTGGTCGTTCTCGGCCTGGCTCGCGCTCAGTCAAGCGATCAACACGATCAACTGGCGCTTCGATCAGTTGCTGGTCGGCAAGTTTCTGGGGAGCGCGGCGCTCGGATATTACACCGTCGGTAGCAACCTCTCGACAACACCGACGCGCGAGGCGACGCTGCCGCTGACCCAGACGCTGTTTCCCGCGTTCACCAAATTCGCGCATGATCGGGAGCGCCTGCGCCGCGCCTATCAGCGCGCGCAGGCCGTCGTGACCGCGATCGCATTGCCGATGGGCGTCGGTATGGCGATGATCGCTGAACCGCTCGTGCTGCTGGCCATGGGCGAAAAATGGCTGCCCGTCGTCCCCGTGATAGAGACTCTGGCCGCAATCATCGCGGTGCAGACACTCGGGTCGCAGGTCGTGCCGCTCGGCATGTCGCTCGGTGCGACCAGGCTGCTGTTCGTCCGCGACACGCAGTCGTTCTTCGTGCGCGTACCATTGATCATGGCCGGCATGTATTTCGCGGGGCTTCAAGGCGTGATCTATGCGCGCGTGCTCACCGGCTTGATCGCGACCATGATCAACATGCGCATGGTCAGACGGCTGATCGCGCTGCCGGTCCGGGCGCAGCTCGCTGCCAATCTGCGCTGCTTCGTCGCGGTGATCGTGATGAGCGCCGCGCTTTGGGCGGTCGGGCGCTTCTTCGTGCACGATCGAAGCCCGGTCCAACTCGTAGCGGAGATCGCGGTGCTGGTGCTGGTCGGCGGTCTCAGCTATGTCGCGGCCACATTCGCGCTATGGTTGGTGGCGGGAAGACCCGATGGTCCAGAGCGCGAGATCCAGCAACTTGTCGGCACCGGGCTCAGCAAGCTATTCACCGGAACCCGGGGATGACGCGCCGCGCGATTTCATCTCGGCTCGGCGGCGCTTCGACCAGCGTGAGCCGAAAAGGCGCGTCTTTACCCGCTTGACCAGATTGAGCAGATAGTTCCACGCAATCGCGAACTGCATGGCCCGGCCCCAGGGGGCGATGCCTCCCTTCGCCTTCGAAAAGTTCAAGATGTCCTGCAACTGAAAGACCTGCATCGCATTGCGTGCGCGCAAGGAAAGGATTTGCCGGATTGTCGGCTCTCCGGCCAGCGAAGGTGGGAGTGTCAGCCCCACGGCCTTGAAGTTGAGCTTGGTCCGCACGCATTTTTCGCACCGTCCGCAATTTGCGGTCGACGATGCGTTCTGCCAGCAGACCCTCAGGTTGGCCAGGGATTCGGGCCATTCCCCGATCCCCTGAACCTTTGCGGTCCTGCCAAATCCGCTGCCATCCAGAACGATTTCGAAGTCTCGGGATGAGAGCATCGCGAAGGTGATCGGGTTCGACCCCCAGGGAAGGCCGAGATGGGCATAGTCTTCACCGGAGCCGATCAGGGCGGTGCCAAATGAGCCTTGCCAGTGGCGGAGGCAGGTCGACAGGCCCGCCCCGAATTCCATCTGCCAGACCGTTGAGGCAACGTCCCGCCAGTTGGTCCGCATCTTGACCAGCGGCACATTGACCGATGCCATCGTATCTGCAGCAGCGGCGAAAGCGTCCTCATATTGTTGCTCGTTCGCCAGCGGAATATCGAGCCCGTGGACGAACAGCGCCGCGCCCAGCTCGCGAGTGTTTCTGGACGCCTGCCCGGTAATGTGGCGCCAGATCGTAAACGAGCTGTCGACACCGCCCGAGCAGGCGGCAATCGCGAGACGAGGAAATCGAACGCCATTTGGCGTGTCGGGGCATTCAGCGTCGGCACTTATCCTTACCGCTTTGTAGAGGTCGGGCCGCCACAGCGTCCAGCAGACGACGAACTCTTCGAGACTGGCCAACAGCGACCGCGAGACCGGTCCCTCGATGTGCAAGTCCCGGCCGGCCTCCATGGCCTTGAAGATGAGGGCGGTCGCGGCGAGGTCGTGGCGTCCGAGCGGTTCCGGCAGCGCCGCCGGCGGCCCCTCAATCTCCCACCAGATCTCGGTCTGGTCGAACGAAGCAATGCGCCGCACCCGCTGCGGGGAACGCACCTCGGCAAGTCTGGCGTTGATCCTCTCCATAGGTGCGGTTCACCAGGAAGTTCGTCTGACGTTCACAAGCGGACAGAGCATCGAATCGTCGCTGCACCACGATCGCGCCAACATGCGGCATCTCTATGACGATGGAACGGGCTGTGGATCATGCACGGTATTTCCCGATGCGCTGGCCGGAAGCGGTTGATCCCGGTCAGCGGGGTGATCATATTACCCGACACCAGCCGGGTCCGTTTGATCTGCCGTCGCAACGGCCAAGGATGGTTTGGTGGTCCCCGACTTTCGACGTGCGCGGGGAAAGAGCATCTGCTTGGTCCGCTTTCCCGCATTGAGCACAACGTTCCACGCGATCGAGACCTGCACCGCGCGTGCCCAGCCGGGCAGGGCGTTTCCGCGCATTCGGCAATGGTCGACGATGTCCTGAAGCTGGTCCACCTTGACGGCGTTGCTTGCGCGCAGCGTCGCGATCTGCGTCAGCGTCGGCTCGCCTGCGAGCAAGGGCGGCAAATCCAGTCCCAGCGCGCGAAAGTTGAGCTTGGTCCGCACGCATTTTTCGCACCGCCCGCAATTCGCGCTTTCGGATGCGTTTTGCCAGCATACGCGCAGGTTGGACAGCGCTTCGGGCCAATCGCTGATCGCTTCCAGCTTGGCCGTTCGCCCGAAGCCGCCGCCGTCCCAGACCACCTCGAATTCGGGCGATGAGAGCATCGCAAAGGTGATCGGATTCGATCCCCACGGAAAGACGAGATGGGCATAGTCCTCTCCCGATCCGATCAGCGCTGAATCATATGTTCCCTGCCATTGGCGCAGGCACGACGATAGCCCCGCGCCGAAATCCATCTGCCACGTCCTTGATCCCAGCTCGCGCCAGTTGGTCCGCATCTTGACGAGCGGCAGATCGATCGAGCGTAGCGTGTCGGCGGCGCTGGCGAAGGCATCGTCGAACTCAGCCTGTCGTGCCAGGGGAATGTCGAGCCCATGGACGAAGAGCGCGGCGCCAAGCTTGCGACTGCTGCGGTTCGCGCGTGCTTTGAAATGGCGCCAGATCGTGAACGAGCCGTCGACACCTCCCGAACAGGCGGAGATCGCGGTCTGCGGATGGCTGACGCTTGGCGCGTCATCGAGTTCGGTGTCGGCGCTCACACTGACCGGGGCATAGAGATCGGGACGCCAGAGCACCCAGCAAACCACGAGTTCCTCAAGAGCCGCCAGCAGCGATCGCGAAACCGGACCCTCGATGTGCAGATTGCGCCCCGTCTCCATCGCCTTGAAAATCAGTGCGGTGGCCGCGACGTCGTGACGCACCAGCGGACCGGGAAGGACGTTCTCGGGCCCCTCGATGTCCCACCAGATACTGGAATGATCGAAATATGCGGTTCTGCGCACCATCCCGGGTGAACGGCTTTCAGTGAGCCTTACGCGCAAACTCTCCATGGCCTCAGCCTCGTCTCGACAGCCGCCGGTGTCCATAACATGAAGCAACTCGCGCGATCTGTCGAAACTTTTGCGCATGGCTGAGCAAAGTGCGGCTCGGCGCTTGCCTTCATCACCATCGGGCTTATCGCTTGGCGGCTGAACATGGGAGGACAGGCATGGCCACAGCGGCGATAGACTTGCACGATCTCGACCAGATTTTCGATGCCTTTTACGCGTCGGTCTCAGGGCCGCCCGGCGGTCAGGACTGGTCCTTGTCCGAAGCGTTGTTTCATCCCGATGCGCGCATGGTGCGCACGCGGCTCGACGAGCATGGTAAGCCGATTGCGCTCACCTTCGATCTCGACTCCTATCGCGCCAATGCTTCGGCATTGCTTGCCAATATGGCGTTCTACGAGATGGAAATCGCGCGCAAGGTCTTCCGCTTCGGCAACATAGCGCAGGTTTTCTCGGCCTATGAGGCGCGCCCCGCGCCCGACTCCACCGATCTGATCAAGCGTGGGCTCAACATGCTCCACCTCTATGACGATGGCAGTCGCTGGTGGATCATGCACTGCATCTGGGACGACGAGCGCGAGGGACTGGAACTGCCGCCCGAACTGCGCGGGCGTGGCTGACCTTCAGAAAGTCGTCGATGCGATCGCCGCCGAGATGGCGGCGGTTGAGGAGCGCGGCAAAGCTGCCGACTATATTCCGGCGCTCGCTCGTGTCGAGCCGAGTAGCTTCGGCATCGCGGTCGTCACCGCTGACGGCCGCCGCTTCATGGCGGGCGAGGCCGAGACGTCCTTTTCGATCCAGAGCATTTCCAAGGTGTTCATGCTGACGCTCGCGCTCGGCAAGCTTGGCGATGCGCTTTGGCGTCGCGTGGGGCGCGAACCCTCGGGCTCGGCGTTCAATTCGATCGTCCAGCTCGAATTCGAGCACGGCATCCCGCGCAACCCCTTCATCAATGCAGGCGCGATCGTGGTCGCCGACGCGGTGCTGGAACGCGGCCAGCCACTGAGCGTGATCGGAGAGCTGCTGCGTTTCGTGCGCTTCCTCGCCGAAGACGAAGCGGTCGAGATCGACATCGAAGTGTCCGGATCCGAGGCCGATACGGGCTTCCGCAACCTCGCGCTTGCCAATTACATGAAGGCGTTCGGCAACCTCAACAACGCCGTCCACGACGTGCTCAATGTCTATTTCAACCAGTGCGCGCTCGCGCTGAGCTGTCGCCAGCTTGCCATGGCGGGGCGTTATCTCGCCGCCGACGGCGTGCATCCCGGCACCGGGCGGCATGTTATCTCGGCCGCCCGTGCGCGCCGGATCACCGCACTCATGCTCACCTGCGGCCATTATGACGGCTCGGGCGAGTTCGCCTTCCGCGTCGGCATTCCGGGCAAATCGGGTGTCGGCGGCGGCATCCTTGGCATCGTGCCGGGCAAGGCCTCGATCGCGGTCTGGTCGCCCGGCCTCAACGAACGCGGCAATTCTCTCCTCGGCAGCCGCGCCCTCGAACGCCTCGCCGAGGCGACCGGCTGGTCTGTGTTTAACGGGGGACTGTCGGCCTAGAAGGGCCGCTCGCCGATTACGTTGCCCGTGGCTGCGTAACGGCAGACCAGATATTCGTCCTCGGCGTTTTTGGCGATCGCGCAACCGACGCTGCCGGTGTCGCGCCACATGATCTGCGTGTAATGGCCGACGTCCGCGAGGTCGCCGGTCCTGCTGTTGTTCGGGAAGGTCCCGGGTTTGAAGTTCCGCTTTTCCTCGATCCAATGGCCGACCATCGTTTCGGGCGCAAAGGCGCCGCGCGTGCCCATCCACAGGTTTTCGCCCTGGGCATCGGGATCGTCGGAGAATTCCTCGTAATGATCGAACCTGCCGCTCGCGGCCAGGTGACGTGCCCATGCCGCCGCGTCGGCGGCAAGCCCTGCGTCCCAGCGCATTGCGGGAAGTCCCTCCGTCGCGCGTTCGGCGTTGTGCGTGTAGAGTAGTCGCTGTTCAAGGCTGGGAAGCGACGCGCCGGCCAGAACACCCGCTGACGCCATCAACGCCGCGATCCGTACCCCCCGGTACAGCCTGTTTCGCCGAAACATGATTCCGTCCGTCTGTTCGCTTCAGAGCGGATCAGCATTGACGAATGTCAGTGACGAAGAGGTTTGAGGGTGTGGTGAACCCGGCGATAACTATAGCGCGCACGCCATGGGGGTGCCGGGCGGGCGATGTAAGGGGCATGCCCGCCCGGCGGGGGCGTCAGTTGGGGCGCGGCTTGTTCTCGCTGCGCTGCCATGGCGCATCGTAGAGCCGTGCGGTCAGGCGCCGGAAGACAAGCGCGGTGTCTGCGAACAGCGCTGCGGCCTGTTCGGAAAGGATGTGATGATGGTCGGCCCACAGGCGACCTTCGAATTCGTCGCGCAACATGGCTATGCTCCAATTTGCTTTGGGGTGCGGTTCGTTCTCGCACCGCCTGAATGCCCGATCGCGGGGGTGGGCGCCAACAAATGCTTGCCTCAAGTTGATAAGTTTGCCTTATGATAGAGGTCATGCGAAAACTGCCACCACTCGCCGCGGTCAGGGTGTTTGAAGCTGCTGCCCGTCATGGAAATTTCACAAAAGCCGCCGAGGAGCTCGGGATGACCCAGGCGGCGGTCAGTTATCAGGTGAAATTATTGGAAGAGCGGATCGGAACTTCGCTGTTCCACCGCGTCAAGCGCCAGGTGCTGCTGACCGAAACGGGCAAGCGCATCGCGCCGCTGATCTCGAGCGCGTTCGATGGCATCGACGACGCCTTCGCGATCGCACGCACCGACAATGAGTCGGTGTTGACGATAAGCTGTTCCAACACCTTCGCGCAGAACTGGCTCGCGCTGAGACTCGGCGCTTTCCAGATGCAGCGCCCGGGGCTCGCGGTTCGGCTTCATACCGACGATCATGTCGTCGACTTCGCGCGCGACGAGGTCGATGTGGCCATCCGCAACAGCGCCACGCCCTGGCCGGGTCTGGTCTCACATTTTCTGATGCGCGTGCCGATCGCGCCGCTCGCCAGCCCCGAATTCCTCGCCCGCCATCCGCCGGTCCGCGCGCCCGCTGACATCCTGGCGCTGCCACGGCTGTCGTCCGACGATATCTGGTGGGGGCGCTGGGCCGAGCAGACGGGCGCGGGCGCAGCGGTTGAAGCACCGCGCACCGCGCTACGGCTGGATTCGCAATTGCTCGAGGGCAACGCCGCGATCGCAGGGCATGGCGTCGCGATCCTCAATTTCGCGCTCTGGCGCAATGAGCTGCGAAGCGGCCGTCTCGTTCAGCCGCTGCCAGATCTCGCCTGGGGGCGGGGCATGTACTGGCTGGTCTATCCACCGCACAAGCGCAACGCGCCCAAGATCAAGGCTTTCCGCGCATGGATCGAGGCGGAGATGCGCGTCGACGCGGCCGATGATCTGCACGGCATCTTCACCCCGCCGGCTGACCTGGTCGCCGACGCCTGATCTGAGCATCCGGGCCGCGCCTGATGACGGCGTTTCTGCGCACGAGTGGATTGCGCGGTGACTCCAGCCTGCTATCCCAGCGCATATGGCCACTGAATTCACCGACCCGTTCGACCAGACTGTTGACCATCCTTTCGATAGCGCGCTCTCCGAACGCTATCTCGTCTACGCTCTCTCGACGATCACCGCGCGGTCTCTTCCCGATGTCCGCGACGGCTTGAAGCCCGTCCACCGCCGCCTGCTCTGGGCGATGCGGCTGCTGCGGCTCGATCCCGCTTCGGGCTACAAGAAATGCGCGCGCGTCGTCGGCGACGTGATCGGCAAATACCACCCGCATGGCGACCAGTCGGTCTATGACGCGATGGTCCGTCTCGCGCAGACCTTCTCGCTGCGCTACCCGCTCGTCGACGGACAAGGCAATTTCGGCAATATCGACGGCGATAACGCCGCCGCTTATCGCTACACCGAGGCGCGGTTGACGCCGGTTGCCATCGACCTGATGGCGGGGCTCGACGAGGGCACGGTCGACTACCGCCCGACCTATAATGGCGAGGATGAAGAGCCTGAGGTGATGCCCGGGCTCTTCCCCAATCTGCTCGCCAATGGCGCGAGCGGGATCGCGGTGGGCATGGCGACCAACATCCCTCCGCACAACGCTGCCGAACTCATCGACGCGGCGATGCTGCTGATCGACCAGCCCGCGGCCGAAAATGCGCAACTGCTCGAATATGTGAAGGGCCCCGATTTTCCCACGGGCGGCATCGTGGTCGACAGTGCGTCGGCCATTGCTGATGCCTATGCGACGGGCCGCGGCGGCTTTCGCGTGCGCTCACGTTGGGAAAAGCAGGACGAGGGCAGGGGCACCTGGGTCGCGGTCGTCACCGAGATTCCGTATCAGGTTCAGAAATCCAAGCTGATCGAGCAGATCGCGCAGCTTATCAACGACAAGAAGCTTCCGATTCTCGCCGACATTCGCGACGAATCGGACGAGGAGATCCGCATCGTCCTCGAACCGCGCAGCCGCACGGTGGAGCCTGAGATGCTGATGGAAAGCCTGTTCCGGCTGACCGAGCTCGAAACCCGCATTTCCCTCAACCTCAACGTGCTCGATGCCAGCCGCACGCCGCGTGTGATGAGCCTGAAGGACGTGCTCACCCACTGGCTCGAGCACCAGATCGATGTCCTCGTCCGCCGTTCGCAGCATCGTTTGGCGAAGATCGACGACCGCGTCGAATTGCTCGACGGCTATCTGATCGCCTATCTCAACCTCGATCGCGTCATCGAGATCATCCGCACCGAAGACGAGCCCAAGCCCGTGATGATGGCCGAATTCGGTCTGAATGACCGCCAGGCCGAGGCGATCCTCAACATGCGGCTGCGTTCTTTGCGCAGGCTCGAGGAAATGGAGATCAAGAAGGAGCGCGAGGCACTGGACGCCGAGCGCAAGACGCTCGCCGCGCTGATCGAAAGCCCCGCGCGCCAGCGCACGCATCTTAAGCGCGATCTTGGCAAGCTGCGCGAGCGCTATGGCCCCGAAACCGCGCTCGGCCGTCGTCGGACGCTGATCGAAGAAGCCGCGCCCGCGCGCGAAATCCCGCTCGAGGCGATGGTCGAGCGCGAACCGATCACCGTCATCATGTCGCAGCGCGGCTGGATCCGTGCGATGAAGGGGCATATCGACCTTTCCTCCGCCGACGCGCTCAAGTTCAAGGAAGGCGATGGCCCAGCACACGCCTTTCATGCGCAGACCACCGACAAGATCCTGCTCGCCGCCGACAATGGCCGATTCTACACGCTTGCCGCCGACAAGCTTCCGGGCGGACGCGGCTTTGGCGAACCAGTACGGCTGATGATCGACATGGAGAATGAAACCGGCATCATCGTCGTGCTGCCAGGAACGCCGGGCGGCAAGCTGTTGGTGGCGTCCTCGGATGGCCGCGGCTTCGTGGCGGCGGTCGCCGATGCGGTCGCGGAAACACGCAAGGGCAAGCAGCTCGTCAACGTCAGGCCAGGCGCGAAGCTGAAAATTGTCCGGCCAATTCCGGCGAATGCGGATTATGTCGCGGCGATCGGCGAGAATCGCAAGCTCGTGGTCTTTCCGCTGGGAGAGCTTCCCGAGATGGGCCGGGGACAGGGCGTGGCGCTTCAGCGCTACCGTGATGGCGGATTATCCGACGCAGTTGCCTTCCGATTCGAGGACGGCCTGAGCTGGGCGATGGGCGGTGAAACCGGACGGACGCGGACCGAGGCGGATTTGACACCCTGGAGGGTGGCGCGCGGCGCCGCCGGGCGGATGCCGCCGACCGGATTCCCTCGCGACAATCGGTTCGACTGACGGCGTTTTCGACCTCGATTTTACAGTAAATTTACCTTCCGCGGCGTAACCCGGTCGGCGCATGGGCGTCGCGATCGATCGAAACAGGCTCAAGCCTTCCGGAAGGGAGAGCGGGAAACCGCCTCTCACGACGCTACGCCTGTCGGTTTCCGAGCATCTTCCCGCCTTTGTCGAGGCGCGCCAGCACTACCTCGATGCCTTGCCGATTGCGGCTGCAGTCGTGGGCGTCGGGCCGCGCGGTCGCTTCGTCGAATGCAGCAACGCAGCCTTCCAGCAATTGAGCAGGCCGGTGACGGGCAAGGCACGCTCGGGCGAGACGCTGCTCGATCGCAATGCGCTGGGCGATCGGGTCTTCGAGTTTCTGATCAGTGGCGACGCGCATAGCGACTTCGACTGGCAGGATGGCGACATGATCGCTGGCCGTCATTTCGCGGTTCGGCTGGCGCGACTCGCCGAAACCGATGTCTCGGGCGCGCGCTGCATGCTGAGCTTGCTCGACCGTACCGCCGAACTGCAGACTGAACAAAACCTGCGGCGCGAAATGCTGTCCGACAGCCTGACCGGCCTGCCCAACCGTGCGGGCTTCACCGAACTGCTCGAACAGGCGTCAGCGGACCCTGAACAGCATTTTGCGGTGCTGATTGTCGACCTCGTTCGCTTCAGCCGGATCAACGAGTGTGTCGGGCCGATGGCGGGTGACGAACTCATCATCACCGTGGCGCGACGGCTGGTGCAGGCGCTGCGCGCAGGCGACAGGCTGGCGCGGATCGGTGGCGACGAATTTGGTATCCTCATCCGGATCGTCGACGGCCCGGGCGATGCGCTGCATATCGCGCGACGCGTCCAGGACGTGCTGTCGGCGCCTTTTCGCCTCACCGACCTTGAAATCCGCGTCGAATGTTCGATCGGCTGCGCGCTGATGAACGAAAGCGTGGGTGACGTTGAAAAGCTCGTCCGCCACGCCCAGTTCGCGCTCAAGCGCGCCAAGGAGACGGGAAAGACCGAAATATATCAGCCCACCGCGTTCAACATGGCGCGCAGGCGTTTCAGCCTGGAAACGGAGTTGCGTCGCGCGGTGGAGGGCAATCGGCTGCATCTCGCCTTTCAGCCACTGATCGATCTTTCAAATGACCGCGTCGCCGGTTTCGAAGCGCTCGCGCGCTGGCAGGACGAGGAACATGGCGAGATTTCGCCGACCGATTTCATCCCTGTCGCGGAGGAATCGGGGCTTATCGTGCCGCTCGGACGCTGGGCGCTCGATGCAGCGGCACGAACGCTTGCCGGCTGGGATCTGCGCGCAGGTGGGCCGCTGCCGGTCAAGGTCAGCGTCAACCTTTCCGCTATCCAGCTAGCGCGCGACGATGTCGCGTCGGCAGTAGCCTCCGCGCTCGGGAGCGCTGGTATTGAAGGTTCGCGCTTCACGCTCGAGCTCACCGAAAGCGCGGTCATCGCCGATCCCGAGCGCGCGGTGCGCGTGCTCGATGCGCTCAAGGAACTCGACACGTCGATCGCGGTCGACGATTTCGGCACGGGCTATTCCAGTCTTGCCTATCTGCAGCGCCTGCCGCTCGACATTCTCAAGATCGACCGAAGCTTCATCACGGGTATGCTCGAGGACAAGAACAAGGTCGCGATTGTCCGCGCCATCCTTTCGCTGGCCGATGCGCTCGGGCTCAAGACGACCGCCGAAGGCGTCGAATCGATCGAACTGTCGCGCACGCTTGCCGCGCTGGGGTGCGCGATGGGGCAGGGCTTTCACTATTCGGGACCGCTCGATGGCGATGCGGCCTACACCTATTTGCGCGAACGCAACGCCTGAGCCACGACATCATCGGCGATCGCCGATATGCGCGCTGCGTCGGGGAAGTCCTCGTCTATCCAGCGACGCTCTACCTCCTGCAACGCTTTCGCGACAACGGGACCCGCCACCAGCCCACGCGCCACAAGCGTGCCGCCGCCGATCGGCATCCGGGGCCGTTCCGCCGTGTTGACCAGCTTCACCTGGGCGACGATCTCGTCGGCGGGAAGTTGCGAAAGCAGCAGCCGGTCCGTCGCTGAAACCGCCCCCCAGCGATAAAGGAGTTCGCGCGGCCTGCATTCATCCGCGCCGAGCGCAATTCCGATCCGTTTGCGCTGCGCGTTCGAGAGCTTCAATCGCGCGGCGATCGCATCGGCCTTGTCCGCATTTGCGGGAACCAGCGCAATCAGTCGACGCAGCGCATCGGACGCAATGGCCGCCTCGCGCTCGTTGCTGATCAGGCTTTTTAGGCGGACAAGCGAGTCCGGTCCGATCTCGGGAATGATCGCGCTGAATATGTCGGCCTCGATCATCAGCGCGATCGTCGGCGCGGGATCGGGAAGTCCAAGCAGTTTCAACAATTCGTCAGCAATGCGCTCGCGCGAAAGCGCCATCAGATCGCGCGCGCGCGCGCGGCAGGCGGCAAGCGCCGACGTGTCGGGCGCGCCCGTGCCAAAGCGTGCATGGAAGCGGAAGAAACGCAGGATGCGCAGATGATCCTCGGCGATCCGTGTCAGCGCGTCGCCGATAAAGCGGATGCGCCCCGCGGCAAGGTCTTCGGCGCCGCCGAAATAGTCGAAGATCTCGCCGCTCGCCGGGTCGGCATAGAGCGCGTTGATCGTGAAGTCGCGCCGTGCGGCGTCCTCGCGCCAGTCATCCGAAAAGGCGACGGTGGCGCGGCGACCATCGGTCGAAACGTCGCGGCGCAGCGTCGTCACCTCGATCGGGCCGCCGGGCAGAATCGCGGTCACCGTGCCGTGGTCTATCCCCGTTGGCACCACCTTGATCCGGGCGGCGCGCATCCGCTGCATCGCCTGATCGGGGCGCATGCGCGTCGCAATGTCGACGTCCTGCACTTCGTGCCCGAGCAGCGTGTCGCGCACTGCGCCACCGACGAAACGCGCTTGGCCATCGTCCGCATCGAGCGCGTCGAGCAGTGGGACCATACCTTCACGGTGTTGCCATTGCGCGTCGGGAAGAATCAGTCCGCCCAAATGATCCTCCGCGCCAGGTTGACGATCATTGCGGCAGTCGCGCCCCAGATGCGCCGGCCCTCATAGTTGATCTCGTAATAATGCCGCTCGCGCCCCTGCCATTCGACCGCCTGTTCCATATGGTTGGCGGGTTCGAGCAGGAAGGAAAGCGGAACTTCGAACCATTCAGTTACCTCCGCCGAATTGGCCACGAGCGGAAGGTCGGGCGGCACGACGCCGATGACGGGCGTGACCTGATAGCCGGTGATCGTCCGATAACGGTCGATTGTGCCGATCACCGTCACCACATCGGGAGGCAGGGCGATTTCCTCCTCCGCCTCGCGCAGCGCCGCATCTATCGCGCCATTGTCGCCGGGATCTATCCGGCCGCCCGGAAAGGCGATCTGACCGGCATGGCTGCGCATCGTCTCGGGCCGCTGCGTCAGGATCACGCCGGGATCGGCACGATCGGTGACCGCGATCAGCACGGCTGCGGGCACCAGCACCTCGTTCGTACCGATCAGCGCGTCGCGATCGTCCCCCATCAAAAGGATCGGCGAATCGGTGTGGCCGCGCGCCAGCGCATGGCGCAGCTTTTCGGCAAGGATCATGGCGCGGGCTCCAGTGGGAAGAAGGCGCCGTTGCTCCACAGACCCGGCGGTTCGGAGCCATTGGTCAGCGCAAGATTGGCGAGTTCGTACCAGACGGACCGAGCGAGCAGCGCCTCGAGTCCACCGCGCACGCTCAGATAGGGGTGCGGGCCATCGGCCGTTGCCGCGAAGCGGACCGGATGATCGCGGCCGGCCAGGACGATATCGCCGGTGTTCAGCCGAAAGCCCAGCATTGCGTCGCGGCCTGCGCCATCGATTTTCACCTCGACTGCGACAAACGGGGCATCCTCGACTTCGATGTCGAGCTTTTCAACGGGGGTGACGAGCACATAGCCGCCATCGGGCTCGCGCCGCAAAATGCTCGAAAACAATCGCACCATCGCCGGACGGCCGATCGGTGAGCCTTGATGAAACCAGGTGCCGTCGCGCGCGATCCGCATCTCGCTGTCGCCGCAATGCGTCGGGTTCCAGCTCGCGACCGGCGGTAACCGACGTTCGTCAGCCAGCTTCGCGACCTCGGCGAGCGACAGGCGGGTGAGGTCGTCGGGGGGCGGGAGCATCGGCATGGTCGGCTTCGATTAGGCGAAGCTGCGCCCGAGCGCAAAGCGCATCATGCGGGTCGTGGCACGATCCGTCCGGTACGCGGTACGGCGCTGCCGTTCCGGGCGAGCGCGAGCAGCCGATGGCGCTCTACGGGGCCGTCGATCACCCATTCGCGCGTTTCTTCGGCGGAGAAGCCGAAGAAACGGCCATAATATTCGGGGTCGCCAATCATCATCAGCGCGGGGAAATCCCCCGTCTCCCAAGCGGCGAGCGTCGCGCGCATCAACGCCTTGCCGATCCCGCCCTGCTGAACCTCGGGCTCGACCGCGACGGGGCCCAGCATCACCAGCGGATCTACGGTGCCGTCTTCGCGCGCGATCATCACGGGCCAGCACTGAATCGAGCCGAGCAGGCCGCCATCATCACCCACAACCGCGAAACTCAGTTCCTCGATCACGTGCGTCCCCGCGCGCAACCGATAGGCGGTGCGCCCGAACCGGTCGGCTCCAAAGGCGTCGTCGAGCAATTTTTCCACCGCCACATCAGGAATGCGCTGCAGTGGCACGATCTCTGCCACAGGCTGTTCCTTTCCGAGTGCGTGATGGACCTTGGGCGCGAGGCGCTTTAGCGGTTTCGCCGCTGATGAAAAGCGCGAATCGGATGGCCGAGCGCGCGACGCGGAAGAGAGTTGATGGAAGACACGCTTCAATTGCAGGTGCTCGATCTCGAAGTGCCCGTCCTCACGGGCATCTATTCGGAGGAAACGCATCTGCCGCAGCCGCTGCGTATCTCGGTGCGTGTGGACCTCGATTGTCCCGCGCGCTTCGATCCCGACACGCCGCTGACTGCGTCCAAGAACTATATGGATCTGAAGCATGCCGCGATGACGGCGCTGCCCCAGGGCGTGCACTTCACGCTGGTCGAAGCGGTCGCCGAGCATATTTGCGACACGCTGTTCATTCAGGATGCGCGCGTGCGGCGCGTGCGCGTGGACATCGTCAAGATCGCGATCGCCGAGGGCAATGAATCGATCGGCATTTCGCTGACGAGGCACCGCAAGTGAAGCTCGCGCTGGTCACCGGCGGTTGCCACCGGGTCGGTGCCGCCATCTCGGCGCGGCTGGCCGAGGCGGGCTGGGCCATCGCACTGCACGGCCGTCACGCGGCCGAGCCCGATGCGCCGCTGCTGGCGCGGCTGGAGCGATCGGGCAGCGCGTGGCATGGCTTCGCCGCAGATCTGGCGGATCAAAACCAGCTCGCCGCGCTCGTCGGACAAGTGATCGATCACTTTGGTGCGGCGCCGACGTTGCTCGTCAACAATGCCTCGATTTTTGGCGACGACGATGTCGCCACCATGACGCTCGACACGCTAACCGCGCATTTCACCGTCAATACCGCTGCACCCGCGTTGCTCGCACGCGAGGTCGCGGCGCGCGCCGCCGAGGGCGAACCGGCGGTCATCATCAACATCCTCGACCAGCGGATCCGTCATCCCGGCGGCGATCAGGCGAGCTACACGATATCCAAGCTGGCGCTTGCGGGCGCGACCGAGATGCTTGCACGCGCGCTCGCGCCCCACGCCCGGGTTTGCGGTGTCGCGCCAGGACTGACCTTGCCCACCGACGATTATCTGCCCGCGCAAATGACGGCGATCCGGGCCGAGATGCCGCTCGGGCTACTGCCCGACCCGGACGATATTGCCGACGCCGTGCTCTATCTGGCGCGCGCGCGCGCGACCACGGGGCAGGTGATCTATGTCGACGGCGGCGCCAATCTCGCCGCGTTCGAACGCGACTTCATCTATCTGGGCGCAGAGGAAGGCTGAGCCGCGCGCGTGCGAACGCAGCGGCCAAGGCCTTCGCGGACGAGGCGATAATCGGCTTGAGCGATTTCGGCCTGTGTTGCGTCGAGCGACTCGAGATTCTGCGCGGGCAACCGGGCGGGCAGCGAACAGGCCAGGCGGTACCAGAGCAGCGTACCGGGCTGGGGCGGGCGCGCCGCCTCATCAACGATCTCGCCGAGCGCAACCGCCCAGCGTGGCGCCTGACCCGGCCGGCGCAGCACGATGACTGAAATCGGATCCCCCGTTTGCGTGCTGAGGAAGATCTGCGTCTCGCCTTCGCCCGGAAGCGTGCCTGCGGTGTGGAACGCGCCGCCGACTCCCGTAATTCTGGGCGGCGAATCGGGTGCAGTAAGCTCGGTGAGAATCGCGCGGAGCTGCGCATCCGTCGATTCGCTCCACGCCAACTGCGCGTCGGGTGCGACGAGCTGAAGGCTTCCGGCTTGTCCGGACACGGGGCGCGCAAGCAGCAAGACCCTTGATTTCTTCAGCTTTGGCGCCCGCCCGCGGGCATCGAGCGGAACGTCGGCCACATAGCTGATTTTTGCCGGACTGCCTCCGGCGCCGCGAATCAGCGCCAGCACATCGGCCTCGACATAGAAACGCGCTTTGCTGGCGGGCAGGTTGGTAGCTTGCGCGCCTTCGAGACGAATCGCATCACGGATGCGGGCATCGAGCACCACGGGCGCCGCATCGGCCAGGTCCGCCAGATCGGCATAGCTGTATTGTGGCGATGCAGCAACCGGTTGAGCGGTTGAATTTGCGGGAAAAACCGCGGCGGTAGCGGCCAACGCCGCGACAAGTTTCCATATTGTCATAAAGGCTCCATAACCCGTCTCTAGAGGCTTTGGCGACGTGTGTCTTAACCCAAGATGGAGCGCCTGTCGGGGCACTGGGGCCGGCGGGGAAACAAAGCAATTGCGTCGGCACAAGTGTGGCGATAGAGACACAGTTCTGCCTTAAGATACAATAAATCGTGGCAGAGCGGGTCACAGGCGATTCCGACGCAGGAGGTCGGAGGCGCGCTCCGCTCCGTTATGTGAATAGAGGGAGTATCGTTTCTGAATGGCTTATGCTGATAGATCGCAAGGTTCGAGCCGCACGATCGCGATCGTTATCGTCGCGCTTCTGCACGCGGTACTCGGATACGCCTTCGTCACCGGACTGGCCTATAACGTGGTCAAGAAGGCGGCTGAGGATCTGAACGTCTTCGACGTCGAGGATGAACCGCCTCCACCCGAGGAAGAGCCGCCGCCACCGCCGCCGGACAAGCCCATTGAACCACCGCCGGTCGTGTCACCTCCGCCGATCGTGCAGACCAATGTGGCTCCGCCCCCGATCATCCAGACCCAGGCAGTCGCCCCGCCGGTGTTCACCCCGGCACCCGTCGCTGCTCCGCCACCACCGCCGCCGGCTCCGCCGCGCGTCGCCAAGAAGGCCGAGCAACGTGGCGGTTCGATTTCGGACGCCGACTATCCGCCCGCAGCGGTGCGTGCGGGTGACGCCGGAACGACGACCGTGCGTTTCACGGTGGGTGCAGACGGGCGTGTCAGTGCTTGCGATGTGACAGGGTCGAGTGGCTCATCCATTCTGGACGCCGAAACCTGCAAGCTCATCCTGCGTCGCTTCCGTTACCGTCCTGCTGAAGATGCAGGTGGTGCCAAGATTGCCGAGACCAAGACCCAGCGCGTCACCTGGCGCCTGCCCAAGGATTGATCCCGGACAATTGTGCCATCCGCGTTTTTGCAGTCTTAATTTGAGAGGAAAGTAACCCCAATGTTTATTCAATTCGCAGCAGCCGCGGCCGGAGCCGCCCCCGCCGCCCACGCCGGTGAAAACCCTTACGGCCTGATGGCCGCGCTCGAGCAGGGCGGTACCATTGCATGGGCCGTGTTCCTGATCCTCTGCGCGATGTCGGTCTTCTCGTTCTACATCATGTTCACCAAGCTGTTCGAACAGCAGAAGATCATCAACCAGTCGAAGCGCGTTCGTTCGAGCTTCTGGAACAACCCCAGCCTGAAGGAAGGCGCTGCCAAGCTCGAGAAGAACTCGGCCTACAAGCAGATCGTCGACGACGGCCTCATCGCGATGGACCAGCACAACAAGCTGACCGACCCTGTCGAAGCGCATGACTGGCTCCACGGCTCGCTGCAGCGCAGCCAGAACGCGATCAACTCGAAGCTCGGCACGGGCCTCGCGTTCCTCGCGACGGTCGGCGCGACCGCACCGTTCATCGGTCTGTTCGGTACGGTTATCGGCATCTACCGCGCGCTCATCAAGATCGGTGCGTCGGGTCAGGCGTCGATCGACGTCGTCGCCGGTCCGGTCGGTGAAGCGCTGATCATGACCGCGCTCGGTCTGGCCGTCGCCGTTCCCGCGGTGCTTGCCTATAACTGGCTGCAGCGCCGCAACAAGTCGATCGCCGAAGACCTCGCTGCCTTCTCGAACGACGTACACGGCTACATGGTCTCGAACGGTGCGGTGAAGCCGGCCGTCGTTGGCCGCCCCGCCCCGGCCGCGAAGCCCGCGACCGCCACGGCTGGCGCTGCCACCAAGGCCTGATTACGGATATGGAGCGGCGGCCTGTCGGGTCGCCGTTCCGTCTTCCGATGACTTTTTCGGCGGCGCATGGCGCCATGCCGGAAGCATAGCAGGATAGGATCCGAATACATGGCAATCAGTGCTGGACCCAGTGGGGGCGATAGTGACACCCCTATGTCGGACATCAACACGACGCCGCTCGTGGATGTCATGCTGGTGCTCCTCATCATCTTCCTGATCGCGGTTCCGGTCGTGATCCAGACGGTTGACCTCAAGCTTCCCGAGGTTCGCCACGACCCGACGACCACCAAGCCGGAGAACGTCTCGCTCTCCGTCAAGGCCGGACCGGCGGGCGAATGCGAGGTTTACTGGAATCTCACCCCGGTCAGCTCGCAGGAATTGCTCGATCGTGCAGTTGCGAAGCTGAAAGCGGAGATCGACAAGAAGGGCGGTCTGGAAAACTTCACCGCAGAGGACATGCCCGAGGCGCATATCCGCGGCGACGTGAACACGCCCTACCGCTGCATTGGCGGTACGATCTTCACGATGCAGATGGCCGGTTTTTCGCGCGTTGGATTTATTTCCGAGCCGCCGGCGGGCAGCTTCGTTGCCCAGCGTCTGTAATCAGAAGAGTTTGAGGAGTTAGCTGAAATGGCAATGAGCGGCGGCAAGGACGATGGCGAGCCGATGATGGAAATGAACACGACGCCGTTGATCGACGTCATGCTCGTTCTCCTCATCATGTTCATCATCACCATCCCCATCCAGACCCATGCGGTGAAGGTCGATCTTCCGGTTGACGATCCAAATGCGCGGCAGAATCCGCCGCCGATCCAGCCGGACAAGAACAAGATCTCGATCGATCCGGCAGGGGTCATCATGTGGAACGGCAGCCCGATCGACAAGGTCACGCTGCGTCAGTATCTGGATCGCACCAAGGTCATGGAACCCGAGCCCGAGCTGCACTTCCAGCCCGATGCGCAGGCCCGTTATGACGTGGTCGATCAGGTTCTGGCGATCATCAAGAAATCCGAAGTGACCAAGATGGGTTTCGTCGGCAACGAGCAGTACCGTACCTGGTAAATTTTTGCTGGTTGAATGAAGAATTTAAGGGCGGGCCCGTTGGGTCCGCCCTTTTTCTTTGGGTGCATGCTCGGATTAGGGGCGGGCGCGCAAGCTCGCCAGCGCAGGCGTCGCCAGCCTTATGGCCCGGCTCATCCTCCCAGCAGCGTGTAGGCCAGGATCCATATGCCGTAGACCATCAGTCCCGCGAGGATGACGGCGAGCGCGACGAGGTCGGCCTGCAGATAGTCCGAACTCTTCATAAAAACTCTTTCTTCACTGTTACGCATTACGGATCGGTCTGAAGCTCCGGGAACCGTGCGCCAATTCCCGGACGCGAGCCACCGAAAAGGGTACGGCAACGCGTGCCTCGGACCGATGCGAGGCGGCCTCCAATAGACAGTGAAATGGTTAACGACTCGTTAGCAATTTGGCGCAACTCGTCGCATTGGGGCTTCCGACTGACTTGAGCCGCGTCACGACGTCAGGCGGCGAGCCCCTCGAACTGGAGCCGCGCGAGCCGGGCATAGAGTCCACCGTCGGCGCTCAGCGTGTCGTGATTGCCTTGCTCGACGATGCGGCCATGTTCCATCACGACGATGCGATCGGCGGCGCGAACGGTCGCGAGTCGGTGCGCAATGACGAGCGTGGTGCGGCCGCGCATCAGCGCATCCAGCGCCTGCTGCACGAGCCTTTCTGACTCGGCATCGAGCGCGGAGGTCGCCTCGTCGAGCAGCAGGACGGGCGCATCGCGGAGGATGGCGCGCGCGATCGCGAGCCTCTGACGCTGACCGCCTGACAGCCGCGCGCCGCCTTCGCCCATGAAGGTATCCAGACCTTGCGGCAGTCTGTGCAGGAACTCCGCGGCATTGGCGGCCTCGGCCGCGGCCCAGAGATCATCGTCGCTCGCGTCCCAGTTGCCGTAGCGCAGGTTGTCGCGCGCCGAGGCCGCGAAGATCACGGTTTCCTGAGGCACCATCGCGATCCGCTCGCGGATTTCGGCAGGATCGGCGTCGGGGAGCGCTACGCCGTCGAGGCGCACAACACCCCGGTCGGGGTCATAGAAGCGCTGGATGAGCTGAAATAACGTCGACTTGCCCGCGCCCGACGGACCGACCACCGCGACCGTCTCACCCGGCGAAACAGCCAGCGAGAAGTCCTCGAGCGCACTCGTTTCGCGCCGCGTGGGATAGTGGAATGTGACATGTTCAAAGGCGAGTTCGCCCCGCGGCGGTAGCGGAAGCGCGCGGGGCTGCGCGGGGGCGGCGATCGCGGGCTTCTCGGCAAGCAGCTCGGACAGGCGACCCGCGGCGCCCGCGCCGCGCAGCAGATCCCCATAAACCTCGGTCAACGAGCCGAAGGCGCCCGCCACAATCCCGCCGGTGAGCACAAAGGCAGCGATCGTGCCGCCGCTCATCCGCCCGGCTGCGACGTCGAGCGCGCCCTGCCACATGACCAGGGTGATCGCGCTGAAGATCAGGCCGATCACCGCTGCCGTCATGATCGCGCGGACGAGAATGCGACGGCGCGCGGTGTCGAATACGCGCTCCACGGCGGTGCTGAATCGCGTGCTCTCGCGCTGCTGTTGTCCAAACGCCTGGACGATCTTCATCGCGCCCAGTACCTCACTGACCATCGCGCCGACGTCGGCGACGCGATCCTGGCTGCTGCGCGATATCGTCCGGACGCGGCGACCCAGCACGACGATGGGCAGGATCACCACGGGGATGCCGATCAGCATCATGCCCGTCAGTTTCGCGGACAGCGTGAACAGATAGATGATGCCGCCAACCGCCATGACCAGATTGCGGAGCGCAACCGAAATGGTAGTTCCGACGAGCTGCTCGATGATCGTGGTGTCCGCGGTCAGGCGCGATGCGATCTCGGAGGGGCGATTCTCTTCGAAGAAGCTGGGCGAGAGACGCAAGAGGTTCCGCTGCACGTCGCGGCGCAGGTCTGCGACCACGCGTTCTCCAAGCCATGACACGAAATAGAAACGCAGCGCGGTCGCCATGGCCAGCACCGCGACGATCAGCAGCAGATACTGGAACCAGCGCCCGATATCGCCGCCGCCGATCGTGAAACCGCGGTCGATGATCAGCCGGAAGCTGCCGGGAATCGCTAAGGTAGCGGATGCTGCGATGAGCATCGCGAGCGCGGCCGCGACGATCCGCCACGGATAGCGGAGCGCGATCGCCCAGACCATGGAAAGGCTGCCGAGCTTGCGCCCGGTAGTGCTTGCTTGCTGCGTCTCGCTCGCCATGCGGCCGCGCCTAGCAGTTGCGTGCAAAACGCTCAATCGCATGCTTTGGTGTTTCGCATTGCAGCGAAAATGATTTAGACGGTTTTGTGACAAAGAGGATGCCCGGCACAGACACGGGAAGCAGCGGGAACACATGCTCTACAACGCTTATGAAATGCAGCGCTCGCTGCTCGCGGGCGCCAGCGCCTTTGCCAATCTTGGCGCGGAATTCCTTCAGAATCCCGTCAATCCCTTCGCCTATTTCGGCGGCGGGCCTATCGTGGCTTCAGCGCTTGACGTGTTTGCGCATGCAGCGGCTCCGCGTGGCAAACCCGCATTTGGACTTGTCCAGACTGAAATCGACGGCCGCAAGGTGGTGGTGACCGAGGAGATCGTCCTTCAAAAGCCCTTTGGCCAGTTGAAGCGCTTCGTGCGCGACGGAGTGGAGGGCGGCCCGAAGCTGCTCATCGTCGCACCGATGTCGGGGCACTATGCCACGCTGTTGCGCGGCACGGTGGAGCGTATGTTGCCGGGGCACGACGTCTACATCACCGATTGGCGCGACGCGAAGCTGGTTCCCCTGCGTGAGGGACGCTTCGATCTCGACGATTATATCGATTATATCGTCTCCTTTCTCGAACATATCGGTCCGGGCGCTCACATGCTCGCGGTGTGCCAGCCCTCAGTGCCTTGCTATGCGGCGGCCGCGCTGATGGCGAAGGACGAACATCCCTGCCGGCCGAAGACGCTGACGATGATGGGCGGCCCGATCGACACGCGAGAAGCGCCGACCGCAGTCAACAAGCTGTCGACCGAACGGCCGCATAGCTGGTTCGAACAGAATGTCATCGCAACCGTGCCGATGCACTATCCCGGTGCCGGACGCGCCGTCTATCCAGGCTTCCTGCAGCTCGCGGGCTTCATGTCGATGAATCTCGGCGATCACATGACGAGCCATTGGGAGATGTTCAAGCATCTCGTCGTGGGCGATGACGACAGCGCCGATGCAACCAAGCGGTTCTACGACGAATATCGCGCGGTCTGCGACATGACCGCCGAATTCTACCTCCAGACCGTCGATGCGGTATTTCAGCGACATCTGTTGCCGCGCGGCCAGTTCCACCATCGTGGCAAGCGCATCGATCCCGGCGCGATCAAGGACATTGCCATCCTGGCGATAGAAGGCGAGCGCGACGACATTTCGGGCGTGGGGCAGACAAAAGCGGCGCTTACGCTTGCCGAAAAGCTGCCAGCCAAATTCAAGAAATACCATCTCGCAGCGGAAGTCGGCCATTACGGCATCTTCAACGGCAGCAAGTGGCGCACCAGGATTGCGCCGGTTGTAGAGGCGTGGATCGCGAAGTTCGATTGATGTGATGCGCGGACTTCGGTTCGCAACTGCCATCAAGGCGCACCAACGCGATCGAATGGCGTGATTCATCGAGCCGTGCCCAGAAGAAAAATGACGCGCCGTGGCCAGATCTCAGGGATCGATCCTCAAAGGTCGACATTCCGTTGGCGTCGCGGCTGATCAGATTTTTCCAATAAAATGGCTTATTTTCAGCCGATATCGCTCAAATTGAGTACGATATAATAGCGCCTCATATATCGAGATTTTCCGAGGAAATTTTGAGAATATCTCGCTGCCGTTGAATATTATTTCAGAAACCTTATATTGCTTTTGCTTACGCCGTTCACGGCGAGTCTTGTTCTTCCCTTTTTGCCTGGTTTTCCGCGGTTGCGGTCACTGCATGGAAGGGAAGTTTGTGGCGCGAAGCTAGCGCTTCCTTCCGTTGGCTCCCTTGTTGGTGCGCGCCTTGGTGCGCGGCGCCGTGCTGCGTGAGCGTGTCACGTATTGCAGGCGAACACGCCTGCCAGAGGATTTATGAATACCCAAATGATCGTTTCGAGCCGACCGCGGCTCTCACCTGCCTTCGCCTCCGTCCACGCGGCACCGCCGCCGAACGGGCGAATGCTTCCCTCCCCGTTGTCGGGAAGGGAACTGAAGAAAATCGTCGCCGACTTGCTCGGCTGACACACGCGCCAGGCAACACTTCAGTTGCCTGGCTCATTATTATCGCTGCCAAGGATATCGCCCATGTCGACCCCGCCGATCCGCCCCTTCCTGATAAACAAAGACGAGGATGGCCATTTTCGGTTGACCGTGCGCGATACGCGCTACAACTCGCAAGGCTATCCGATCGTGACCGCGACGCGGCACGACGAAATGTTCAAGAGCGCGGCGGCAGCCAGGGCCTATGCGCGCGAGAACTTCGGTGCTGAGGCCGGGCAGTTTGCAGCAAAATAGGGCCAAAGCTCGAAATTGCGCCATTTTTGTGAAGTAATCAGCAAAGTTTGAGCGAATTTATGCGACAGGTCAGCGGTATCATGCTAGGCCTTAGCTATCGCGCGAGCATTGCCTGCAAGCCTTCGCGCGGCTGAGAGACGCTGCGCGCTCCCGCTTGTTCCGCCCGGAGAGCGACAGTGGAAGACCTCAATTTCTTATATTATCGCCAACAGGTCGCGCTGATGCACGCGCGTTCTGCGGACGATCCTTACAATCGCCGCGCGCAGGAAAGACTCGCGCGCGCTTATGGCGACCGCATCGCGCGGTTTCGTCGTGCGGGAAGCCGCGGCCTCGCCGCAGCCTGAACCAGCTTCCCCCCATACCGGCTGGGACCGGACGGTATGAGGGGCGATCGAGATTCCGGTTCCAGCAATCCGTTGAACCCGTCTTCGCGGCGGCACAACGGCGATACCCAAGGAAATAGCATCATGCCCATCGGCACAGTCAAATTCTTCAACACCGACAAGGGCTATGGCTTCATAGCGCCCGAGGATGGCGGCACCGACGCTTTCGTCCATATCACGGCGGTGGAAGCTGCCGGCATGCGCACGCTCGATAAGGACCAGCGCGTGTCGTATGAACTGGAAGCAGACAAGCGCGGCAAGATGTCCGCGACAAAGCTCGCATCGGCCTGAGGGAACCCCCTTTGGGGGAAGAAGGCATGCGTGTCGGGCGCGACCCCTGCGCGCATGCCTTCGTCCTACCCCGCGCCCTCGACGATTGCGGGAATAACTTATGTCGATGATGCTGCGCGCTCAATTTTGTCGCGAACAGGCCGATCAGGCGCAAGCTGACGCCGAAGCGGCCTCGCTGGACAATGTCCGGCAGCAATGTCTGCGATCCATGCAGGTCTGGCAGCGGCTCGCCGACCAGGCCGAGCGAGTCCACGCCGAACGCCTGGTTCGCGAAGAAGCCACACGCTGCTCCAAGGCAGATTAGCCGACGCCTCCAGCGCCTGATCCCGCGACGACGCTGAATGTGCGAAGGCCGGGACGCTTCCGCACCCCGGCCCGTAGTCGTATCGCACAGTAACCGGCCTTGTCGCCGGTACGGATCATAGCACTTCGAAAAGGCCCGCCGCGCCCATGCCGCCGCCGATGCACATGGTGACGACGACGTGCTTGGCGCCGCGACGCTTGCCTTCGATCAGCGCATGGCCGGTCATGCGCGCGCCCGACATGCCATAAGGGTGGCCGATCGAGATTGCGCCGCCATTGACGTTCAGCAGCTCGTTGGGGATGCCCAGCTTGTCGCGGCAATAGAGCACCTGCACCGCGAACGCCTCGTTCAGCTCCCACAGTCCGATATCGTCCATCTTGAGGTTGAAGCGCTCAAGCAGCCTGGGGATCGCGAAGACGGGACCGATGCCCATCTCGTCGGGCTCGGTGCCCGCAACCGCCATGCCGACATAACGGCCGAGCGGGGTCAGCCCCTTCTTCTCGGCGAGCTTCGCCTCCATCACCACGCTTGCCGACGAGCCGTCCGAAAGCTGGCTGGCATTGCCCGCCGTGATGTTCATGTCGGGCCCGAGCACGGGCTGTAGCGACTTCAGACCCTCGATCGTCGTATCGGCTCGGTTTCCCTCGTCCTTGGCGAGCGTGACTTCCTTGTAGGAGACTTCCTTGGTCTCCTTGTTGACGACTGCCATGTTCGCCGTCACCGGCACGATCTCGTCATCGAACTTGCCCGCGGCCTGCGCGGCTGCAGTGCGCTGCTGCGACTGCAGCGCATATTCGTCCTGCGCGTCGCGGCTGATGCCATAGCGCTTGGCCACCACCTCGGCGGTCTGGAGCATCGGCATGTAGATGTCCTTGTGCATCGCCACCAGCTCCGGGTCGGGGGCCACGCGCATCTGGGGGGTCTGGACGAGCGAGATCGATTCGACGCCGCCGCCGATGACGATATCCATGTTGTCGGTGATCACCTGCTTGGCCGCGGTAGCGATCGCCATCAGGCCCGAGGCGCACTGGCGGTCGACCGACATGCCCGCGACGGAAACGGGGAGCCCGGCGCGCAGCAGCGAAGTGCGAGCGATATTGCCCGCCTGATGCCCCTGCTGGAGCGCGGAGCCGAAGATCACGTCGTCGACCTCGGCGGGGGCTATCCCTGCGCGCTCGACCGCGGCCTTGATCGAATGGCTCGCCAGCGTGGGCGAGGGCAGGTTGTTGAACGCGCCGCGATAGGCGCGGCCGATCGGGGTGCGGGCGGTGGAAACGATGACTGCGTCACGCATTGGGGGCTCCTATATGGTTACCCTCTCCCGCACCCGCGGGAGAGGAGCGAGACTTGGCCCGGTTTTCCGGGCCTAGTCGCAGCGGTGAGGGGCATTGTTGGGAAGATAGTAAGAAGAAGACCCTCACCCAACCCTCTCCCGCGAAAGTGGGAGAGGGCTTAGATGGTCACACGAAAAACTGGCTGATCCACTCGGCGATCAGTGCGGGCTTGTCTTCGCCCTCGATCTCGACGGTGAACTCGACGGTTTGCTGGAACTGGCCGGGTCGCTTCTCTTCAATATCGAGCAGCTTGAAATGACCGCGCACGCGCTTGCCCGAGCGGACGGGCGCAAGGAAACGAACTTTGTTCCCCCCATAGTTGACGCCCATCTTTACGCCCTCCGCGCGCGGTGCGTCGGATTTTTCGAACAGCAGCGGGAAAAGCGAAAGCGTCAGGAAGCCATGCGCGATCGTGCCGCCAAAGGGCGTCAGCTTCGCCTTGTCGGGATCGATATGGATGAATTGATGATCGCCCGTCGCGTCGGCGAACTTGTCGATCATCGCCTGGTCGACCGTCACCCATTCGGAGGCGCCGATGACCTCCCCCTTTTTCGCCATCAATTCCGCAACGGGAACGTGCTTCATCCTCTTCCCTTTCATTCGCATCGGGAGCATAGGCGCGCGTAACTTTATTGCGCGCCGTAATCGCCCTGACCCGGAAAATACGGCGCTAAAAGCCGGAGAGTCAAAAGCGATGGATTCCGCAACGTCACCTTTCATTCCTGCCATGCGCGCGCTGCACCGCGCCCCCGAGCCCGAGGTTCTGGCGGCGCTGCTGAAGGACGCGACGCTCGACTCGGCCACGCGCGCCGGCGTCCTCGTTCGCGCCGGCGGGCTGCTTGCAGACCTGCGCGCCGCGCAGAATGACGGCTGGGTGAACCAGTTTCTCCAGGAGTATCGCTTGAACACCTCCGAAGGCGTTGCGCTGCTGTCGCTCGCGGAGGCGTTTCTGCGCGTGCCCGATCCGGAGACCGCGGATGCGCTGATCGCCGACAAGCTCGGCGATGCCGACTGGCGCGCGCACGCGGGCAAATCCAATTCGAAGCTCGTCAATTCGGCGACCTGGGGTCTCGTCGTGGGACGCGCGCTGGTGAGCGAGAGCGAGAAGTCGGGCGTTCTCAAGCGCCTGATCGCGCGTGCGGGCGAGCCCTTTGTCCGTCAGGCGGTGGGCGCAGCGATGCGCATGATGGGCGAGATCTTCGTCATGGGCCGCACGATCGAGGAAGCGACGAAGCGCATGGCCAAGCCCGAGAACAAGGGCTTCACCGCGAGCTTCGACATGCTCGGTGAAGCCGCGCGCACCTTCCCCGATGCCGACAACTATTTTACCGCCTATGAACAGGCGATCATCGCGGTGGGCAAGGACCCCGGGGCAGGCCATTCGATTTCGGTCAAGCTTTCGGCGCTGCACCCGCGTTACGAGGTCGCGCAATGGGAACGGTCGGTTTCTGCGCTGACCGAAATGCTCGAGGCGCTGGCGGTTTCTGCCGCGAACAAGGGCATTGCGCTCACGGTCGACGCCGAGGAATCCGAGCGGCTCGAGATGAGCCTCGACATCATCGGTGCGGTCGCGGCGCTCCCCGCGCTCAAGGGCTGGGACGGCTTCGGCATGGCGGTGCAAGCCTATTCGAAGCGCGCGCGTCCCGTGATCGCCTGGGCCAACGAGCTCGGGCGGCTGGTGAATGTCCGCCTCGTCAAGGGCGCCTATTGGGACAGCGAGATCAAGCGCACGCAGGAGGCGGGACTTTCCGATTACCCATTGTTCACGCGCAAGGCTGCGACCGACGTGTCCTATCTCGCCTGCGCGAAGGACATGCTGGCGGCGAAGAACATCCACCCCGCCTTTGCCAGCCACAATGCGCTGACTGTGGCGACGATCCTCGAATGGGCGGGCGACAGCCGCGATTTCGAGTTCCAGCGGCTCCACGGCATGGGCGAAGGGCTTTACGAGCGGCTGGTGCGCGAACAGGGCTATCACTGCCGCATATATGCGCCCGTCGGCGGCCATCGGGACCTGCTCGCCTATCTCGTGCGCCGTCTGCTCGAGAACGGCGCGAATTCAAGCTTCGTCCATCAGCTCGCCGACGAGCATCTGAGCGACGCCGAACTGCTTGCCGATCCTGCCGAGAAGATCGCGAAGGTTGGGGGCACGCGCCACCCCTCGATCCCGCTGCCCATCGACCTGTTCGGCGCGGACCGCCGGAACAGCACTGGCATCGACCTTCAGGATCCGCCGCTGCTTGAAGAGGTGGTGAAGACCGTCTCGAAGTTGCCGTTCACCCCCGGCAAGGCTGTCGCACCCGATGTTGGCGCTGCGGTCGAACGTGCGCAGGCCGCCTTTCCAGCCTGGGCTGCGACCCCGGTCGACGAACGCGCGGCGTGCCTTGAGCGTCTCGCCGATCTGCTCGAGGCACAGCGCGGCGAACTGATGGCGATCGCGGTGCAGGAAGCGAAGAAGACGATCCCCGACGCGCTTGGCGAGGTGCGCGAGGCCGTCGATTTCTGTCGCTATTATGCGGCCCGTGCGCGCGATGGGCTGATGCCCATCGAACTCCCCGGACCCACGGGTGAGCGCAATGTGCTCCGCATGGAGGGCAAGGGCGTCTGGGCGACGATCGCGCCGTGGAATTTTCCGCTCGCGATCTTCCTTGGCCAGACCGTTGCCGCGCTCGTCGCGGGAAACACCGTGATTGCCAAGCCCGCGCCGCAGACGCCCGCGATCGCTGGCTGGGCGGTTGGGCTCGCGCAGGAAGCGGGAATCCCCGACGATGCGCTGATTCTGCTTCCGGGCGGCCCCGAAGTCGGCGCCGCCATCGTCGCCGATCCGCGCGTTGCGGGCATCGCCTTCACCGGATCGACCGCGACCGCGAAGAAAATCGCGCGCAGCCTGCTCGATGACGATGCGCGACCGCTGGTGCCGCTGATCGCCGAGACGGGCGGGATCAACGCGATGATCGTCGATTCGACCGCGCTGCCCGAACAGGTCGTGCAGGACGTCGTAACCTCCGCCTTCCGCTCGGCGGGCCAGCGCTGCTCGGCGCTCCGCGTGCTGCTCTTACAGGAGGAGATCGCCGAACGGACGCTGGAAATGCTCTCGGGCGCGATGGACTCGCTCATCGTCGGTGATCCGGCCGATCCGCGTACCGATGTCGGACCTGTCATCGATGGGTCGGCCTTCACCCGGTTGATGGACTATCGCCAGACGATGCGCGCGCATTGGGTGAAGACTGTCGATGCGCCGACGGAAGGCTTCTTCGTGCCTCCGACGGTCATCCGCCTCAATGATCTGTCAGAACTCAACCAGGAATGGTTCGGCCCGCTGCTCCATGTCGCCACCTGGAAGGCGGGCGAGCTGGAGGAGACGGTTGCGCGCGTCAATGCCAAGGGTTTCGGTCTGACGATGGGGCTGCACAGCCGCATTGCGCGCGCCGCCGAGACCGTCGAGGCGCTGTCGCGCGTGGGCAATCTCTACGTCAACCGGTCGATGATCGGCGCGATTGTGGGCAGCCAGCCCTTTGGCGGCGAAGGGCTTTCGGGCACCGGCCCGAAAGCCGGCGGTCCGCACTATCTTCATCGTTTCACGGCGGAGCGCGTCACCTCGACCGACACGACCTCGGCGGGCGGCAATGCGACGCTGCTGTCGCTCGACGATATGGGAATTTGAGAGCAGGGGAGACGATAGGTTCGTATCCCGCAACGCTGTTCGCCCCACAGCTAAAACCGGCTGCTCAACCCTGCTTGGCGGCCGCCCAGAGTTCTTCGGTGGGCTTGGGCGGCGGGGCGATGGTCGCCGGGTTTGCAAAGACGATCTTCTCCTTGTCGAAGCGGCTGAGAAGCGCCATGCACGCGGCGTTGCGCGTGGCGAAGGCGGTCTCGAAATCGCCGGAGAGGACGTCGAACTGCGCCTCGAATTCGAGGCCGTTGACGCCGAAACCCGTCATCCCGCAGCGAAGGAAATGACATTTCTTCAACCCCTCGATCTCCTCGCGCGCAATGTCGGGGATTCGCGAGCAGTCATCGGCGGGTGTGGAGTAGACCACGCCGAAGGTCAGCGTGTAGCGGCGGCGATGGAGCCGCGTCATGTTGTGCAACTCCTTGTTGAGCAGGTTGGCGTTTGAGACCACGATCTCCTCGCCGCTGACGGCGCGGATCCGTGTGGTCTTGAGCCCGATCGATTCCACTGTCCCGCCCCCGGTCGAATCCCACTTGATCGCGTCGCCGCGGCGAAAAGGCTTGTCGAACAGGATCGATAGCGCGGCGAACAGATCCTCGAACACGCCTTTGGCGGCCATGCCGATCGCTATGCCGCCAATGCCCAGCCCCGCGACAAGGCCGGTAATATTGACGCCCAGATTGTCGAGCACGACGACGCCCGCGATCGCGAAAACCGCGAAGCTCACGAGCAGCCGGATGATTCCCATGGCGTTGCCGATCGCCTCGCCATGATAATCGTCGCTGCCCGCGCGGCGCTCGATCATGCCAAGCACGATTTCGCGCGCCCATACCGCGAACTGGAGCACAGCCGAGATGGTGAACAGGAATGCGATCGTGCGGAACACCAGCGGCGGCGCCTCGGCATAGCCCGCCACCAGCCGGGCGGCGACCATTACCATGAAGAAGGTGCTCGTCTTCGAAACCGCGCGGCCGACGATCGTACGCCAGCCCGTGTGATCCTCCTTGCGACACAGTCTCACGCCCACACGCCGGATGAACAGCAATCCGAAGACGATGCCGACCGCAATGCCCGAAGCGATGAGCACTTCGACGCTGTGATTGGAGATCCACGCGATGCTGTCGTCCCAGAACTGCACCAGTGTCCGGCTTGATTCCACGTCGGCAAGGATCGGCTCGGCACCGTTGGCGGTCGAAGTCATCAGCATTCCTTGTCAGGCCGCAATCGCGGATTTCGCCGATTTCGCGTGAGGACTGTCGAGCCAGTCGATCAGCCCGCGTTCGGCGCGGCTGAGATACCGGGTGGCGCGGGGGAGATGCAAGGGGAGAGGGCTCGTCTTGCCGGCGAGGTCCATCAGCGCGGGATGAACATAGGATTTTCGCGCGATAGCAGGCGTGTTGCCGAGCGCCGCGGCGACTGGCTCGAGCAATTCTGTCACGCTGATGGGCGCAGCGGTGGCATGCAACGCCTCGAAGGCAAGCACGCTCGCTCCCCAGGTACGGAAATGCTTGGCGGAGAAGTCGTCGCCCATCGCCTCGCGGATATAGGCGTTGACGTCGGTGGAGCTGACGGGTTGGGGAGTTCCGGTATCGTCGAGATACTGGAACAGATGCTGTCCCGGCAGATCTTGGCAGCGTTTGACGAAGCGTGCAAGCGACCCATCGGTCACCCTGAGCACGCGGTTCTTGCCCGATTTGGCACGATAGCTGAGATGCAGCGTCTGGCCGCGCACCTCGGCATGGCGCGTCCGAAGGGTCGTCGCGCCGAAGCTGCGATTGGCCTTTACATAGGCTTCGTTGCCGACCCTGACGCGGCCGAGATCGAGCAGCCGCACGACGGCGGCGATCGCGCGTTCCCTGACAAGCCCTCCGCGGCGCAGATCGGATTCGACGCGCGCGCGGATCAGCGGCAGCGCGCGCCCGAAATCCGCGCAGCGATCATATTTCGCGCTTTCCTGCTGCGCGCGGAAATCAGGGTGATAGCGATATTGCTTTCGCCCTTTCTGGTCATAGCCGATCGCCTGAATATGGCCGTCGGCGGACGGGCAGTACCAGGCATCATTATAGGCGGGGGGCAGTGCGATCGCATTGAGCCGGTCGATCTCGTAGCGGTCGGTAATCCGGTCGCCCTTGGGATCGAAATAGGCCCAGGCACGTCCGCGTCGACGGCGCGTGATACCGGGCAGGCTGTCATCGACATAACAGAGTTTCGGCACGCCAAATCCTTCAATCCCAATGCGATCTGAACCCGCAGCGGACGGGGTTCGTTCCGAAATGGTCAGGCGTGGGCGGCGCTTCGAGTGCCCGAAGCAAGGTGATTGAGCGCGCGCTGGGCGGGTTTTTCGACCCAGCGATACAGCAGCGCGGAAGCGAGCAACACGAGCGAGAGATAGAGCGCGAGCAGAGCCGGCGCGATCCGCGCGGGATCTTCGACGAACGCGAGCTTGAACAGGATAAAGAGCGGGAAATGCGCGAGATAGGTGGCATAGCTTATTTCGCCCAGCCAGACGAACGGACGCGCCCGAAGCGGATTGCGGCGCGCGTCGTCGCCAAAAGCAAGCAGCGCGAGCAGCGCCGCGAGCATCAGCGGTACGATGAAGGTTTCAGCCAGCCCTGCGGTCCAGCCCGCAATCGCGATCGCCAGTGCGCCGGCCGCGATCGGAGCCGCGCGCCGATCGCCGCGCCAGCGCTGCCAGAGCGCGCACAGCATCGTGCCCATGGTGAATTCGATCAGGCAGCGCCAAAGGCCTAGGCGGGGAATGTCGTCGCCGAGCCCCGGTGTGTCGATGACGCGCCAGGCCAGTCCAGCCAACGCGACGATCGCGGCAATGAGCGTTATCGACCCTGCCTTGCGCCAGTCCACACTCCACGCCAGCACAGGGAAGAGCAGATAGGCCGCGAATTCGCAACTGATCGACCATGCGGGGTGGTTCCAGCTCAGCGTGTCCGTCAGGCCCCAATTTTGCAGCATCGCGATATGCAGCGGCAGCTCGGCAAGCGGATAGGCCGTGTCGTCCGCGCGGTGCGTCGCGATCAGCGCCAGCGCGAAGGCGACCAGACCCGCGAGGATGACGATGTGGAGCGGCCAGACGCGCGCGATCCTGCGCCAGTAGAAGCGTGGCGCGGCGCTCAGCGCGCGGTCGCGCATCGCGTCTGCATAGTTGAGCCACAGCACGAAGCCCGAGAGCATGAAGAACAGGTCGACCGCCAGATAACCTTTGGCGAGAACCGCCATCACCGCCTCGGGCGCATAGCCGCCCATACCCGAACGGACATGATAAAAGACGACGAACCACGCCGCGAGCCCGCGGATGCCGGTAAGACTATCGAGCGCGGTGGGGCGGGTGTTCATGCCGCTGCCGGCGCCGGCGTGCGGCGCTGGCCCCCCATTGGCCGGAACGCCTGGTCCTTCGCTCGGCGGCCCGCATATGTGTCCAGTCCGATCTGGAGCGCGATCATCATCAGCGCGAAAGGCTGGATCGCGATCGCGATGAACAGCGCGCCGACCATGTAAATGGCCTGCCCGTTCTGCAGCGCGGTCGCCATCGACGCGATCCAGCGTTGGTCGGGATCGGCGTTGCGATAGCGGCGGCGCAGCACCTCCATCCGCCAAAGCCCGCCGAGCTGGATGGTCAGCCAGATCAACAGACCCGGATATCCCTGTTCGCCCAGCATCTCGAAATAGGCGCTGTGATACGCGCGCGCCTGATCATATTCGATCGTTCTGGTGACATCCTTCACCGCGCCGACGGTCTGCATCTCTACCTTCTCGACCCGCAGGTTGTTGCCGCGAAAGGCATCGAAGCCGCCACCCATCGGATGATCCTTGGCGTAGTCCCACGTCCATTTCCATACGGCGACGCGCGACGAGGCGGAGCTGTCGGCCTGATATTCGCCGATCGTGCCCATGCGCTGCGTGAAGCTTTGCGGGAGGAAGGGGAGCGCGAGCATGGCCGCGCCACCCATCAGCCCCAGATAGAGCAGCCGCCGCTTCGCGTCGCGCAGCAGCAGCACCGCGAGCACGCCGATGCAAACCAGCCCGGTGCGCGCCTCGGTGCCGATCGGGATCAGCAGGCACGCGAAGATAAGCGCAAAGCCGAACAGCCGCACGCGCCAGTCGGGCGGAAACACCGTCCCGAACTTCATCAGGTGAAGGATCAGCGGGATAATCGCGATCGCGATCGCCGAAATGGTGCTGCTTTCGTATAGCCCGGCATTGTTGCTGACCATCAGGTTCAGGACGCCATAGCCGCCGCCGGAACCGAGCGTCTTGATCCCGCCGACGATGATGATCGAGGCCGCGCACAGCACCATGTAGAGCGCCAGCGCCTCGATTCTGAGCCGCGTCGTCAGCGTCAATGGCAGGAAGATCGCGAAGGCCAGCGCCTTCCACACCCATTCCCATTTGAATGCCGCCTCGACGGGGAAGTCGGCGCCGATCGTCGTCATCCAGCAATAGAGAAGCAGCAGCAGCAGCAGCCCCTGCCGCGGCGCGATGCGCGCGTTGCGCTTGTCGTCGACAAGCGCCCAGGACAGCATCGCGAGCGCCGCCGCGATCATCGACACGGGCACCGAATTGAGCAGCCAATAGGTCAGCCGTTGCGGCGCGACGATATCGACATAGGCATAGGCGAGAACGAACAAGAAGGGCCGCCGGAAACCGGTCGCGAACAGCGCCATGAGGAAGGCGACGAAGACGAGATCACGCACCCGGGCCTCCACGGGGTCGGGGCGTATCGCCGTCAGCCTCATCCTCGCGATCGAGATCGGCGCGGAATATCAGCCGCCAGGCTGCGAGCAGCAGTAGTCCGTGCGTCAGCGCGAGAGAGAAATTGTCGATCACGTGCGCAGGATTAGCTGCGCCGAGTTGACGTCGCGTTAAGCCTCTTCATGGCATTGTCGAAGCGACCGGATCAAATTGGGGGACCCGAACGCGGTGCGCATCCTGCACATCCTCGATCACAGCCTGCCGCTCCACAGCGGCTATACCTTTCGTACGCGCGCCATCCTGAAGGCGCAGCTTGCGTGCGGCTGGGAGGTGGCGGGGCTTACCGGCGCCAGGCATTCCGCGCCTGTGGAAGATGACCCGGAAGAGGTTGACGGACTGCTATTCTTCCGCACGCCAAACCCGCCCCGGGGGCCGAGCCCCTTGCGCGAATGGCGCGAAATCCAGGCGCTCGCGGCGCGGCTAGAGAAGGTCGTGGGCGAATGGCAGCCGGATCAGCTTCACGTACATTCCCCCGTGCTGAATGCGCTTGCCGCGCAACGCGTCGCGCGGCGGCACGGCCTTCCTCTGGTCTATGAGATCCGCGCCTTCTGGGAGGACGCGGCGGTGGGCAACGGTACGAGCAGCGAGGGTTCGCCGCGCTATTGGCTGACGCGCCAGCTCGAGACCCGCGCGGCGACCGCCGCAGATGCCGTCGCGGTGATTTGCGAGGGGTTGCGGCACGATCTGATCGAGCGCGGGGTCGCGCCTGACAAGATCATCGTGTCACCCAACGGCGTCGATCTCGATCTGTTCGGCGATCCGCCGCCGCCCGACCTCGAGCTCAAGCGTTCGCTCGGGCTTGATGGTGCGGAGGTCGTCGGGTTCATCGGCAGCTTCTACGACTATGAAGGGCTCGATGATCTGATCGCGGCGATGCCGCTGCTCGTCACCGAGCGCCCCGCGGCGCACCTGCTGCTCGTCGGCGGCGGGCCGATGGAGGATGCATTGCGCGCACAGCGGGCGGTGTCGAGCGTGGCCGATCGCATCCATTTCGTCGGCCGCGTCCCGCATCACGAGGTCGAGCGCTATTACAGCCTGACCGATATCCTCGCCTATCCGCGAAAGGCGATGCGGCTGACTGAACTGGTGACGCCGCTGAAGCCGCTCGAGGCAATGGCGCAGCGCCGTCTGGTCGCAGCATCGGATGTCGGCGGGCACCGCGAACTGATCGAGCACGGCGTCACCGGAACGCTGTTTCCGCCCGGCGACCCCGCCGCGATGGCGGCGGCGCTCGCGGACATGTTCGCCGATCGTGCGGGCTGGGAATTCCGCCGCGAGACGGCGCGCGCGTTCGTTGAGCGCGATCGTAACTGGTCGTCAAACATTTCGCGTTATCTTCCCGTTTACCAGAAGCTCACCGGGCTCGCGCTCTGAAGGATAAGGCCATGGCATCCGTCGCGTTCAAATTGGGCAAGGCCCTGCCTGTTCCATTCCTTATGGCGGTGTTCGCGGGGTCGGCGGTGGCCACGGCCATCCTGTTCCTGCCCATCACTCTGTTAGAGACGATCGTGGTCGCGTCTGGCCTGCCCAAGCTGGTTCCTGCCGCCGCAGCGCCGCTGGGCGTCACTGCGCGCGCCCTGTGCGCCATTGGCGGGGCCGCTGTCGCGATGATGCTGACCGCGGGTGGGCTGACTATCGTTGACCGCGTAGCGCGCGCATTGCCACGCCGCGCACGGCCCGAACCGCTGGTGGTCGAGGAATTTGCGCCACGCCGCCGCGTCCTTGCGAACGTCGAGGAGACGGAGCCGCGCCGTCCGATCTTCGCCGAGAGCGATCTTGGCGGATCCTTCGACGTCCCGGCCTCCGCGGCGCTCATCGAAGCGTCCGAAGAACCCTATGAGCTTGTCGAGCCCGTCGTCGAGGAACAGGCCGATCTTCTCGATCTGTCTCCTATCGCACGCGCTATGTGGCAGGTGCCGCCGCGGCTGCCCAATATCGCGATCGAGATCGAGGACGCGCCAGCATTGGACGAAGCGGACCAGGGAGAGTTCGCAGAATTCGCGCCTCTCGAGGATGAGCCCGCCGATGCGCCGTTGTCCGAACCCGTTTCCGTATTTGGTGCGCCGACGCCTGAGGCCGAAGATCGCAACTCGCTCAGTCTGACCGAACTGCTCCACCGACTGGAAACGGGGTTGGAACGCAAGCGTCGCACGGTCGCCGCAGTTCCCGTATCCGAGCCGCGCCCGGCTGTCCGAGCCGGCTCGATCAGCGATATGGACGAGGCACTGCGCGATGCGCTGGGCACACTGCGGCGGATGAGCGCAAACAGCCGCTGACGCGGCTCAGGCCGCCTCCACCGTTAACGCCTCGATCTCGAAACATCCGGGCGTACCACCCGAAGGCACGAAGCCGATATCTGCCAGAATATGCCCGGGCAATGGCATGTCGGCTTCTCCAAGCGCAGCGCCCGCCCGACTGAGCCGGTCTCGCATATCGTCGGTGGCATCCTCGATCGCGAAACCAAACTGGTGCCGCGCCCCGGAAAATGTGGCGCTCGCCCAGCGCTCGCTACGACTTGAGCATAGCAGCAGGGCGAGCCCATGGGCGTCGAAATAGGCGCGCAGCCGACGCGAGAGTATGTCATGCGCGTCCCTCATGCGCCTGTTCCCGTATCGGTGGCGTCCATGTAGCGCACAACGCGCGCGGTCAGCCGCGCGCCCGGTTCGCGGCCATTGCGCAGATCGTGAACGAGCCGCGGGTCCCGGACCGCCTCGCGCCCGAAGCGCGTGGCAGGGATGTCGTGTCGCCGCAAATGCCTCTCGATCCGCCTGAGCAGGTGCATGCCTTGCCTCCATAAGAGAATCAGTCTGTGATGTTCTCTTTTTGTTCCGTCATTTCCTACTTGTCTAGGAATTTTCCTATCGTTAGAATGTAAATATGGATCCGGCAGAAATCCGAGCTAATCTCGAAGGGGTTATCCGCGACCGAGGAGAGGATTTTGCCTCTTTGTCGCGTATGATCGGCCGCAATCCGGCCTATATCCAGCAATTCATCAAGCGCGGCGTTCCCAAGAAGCTCGACGAGGATGACCGGCGCCTTCTCGCGGAATATTTCGGGATTGATGAGGCGATATTGGGTGGTCCGGCGCGGGGGCGTGCCTCGCCATCGAAATCGACGCTGCGCGATGCCCCCGATCTGATCCTCGTCCCCCGGCTCGACGTCGGCGCTTCGGCGGGGCCGGGCGCGCTCGGCGCGGACGACCGGGTGCGGGTCAACCTGGCATTTCAGTCGGGGTGGCTGCGTGCGCTGATCGGCGGCAATCCCACGGGGCTTTCGATGATCGCGGTCGAGGGCGATTCGATGGCGCCCACGCTTGCCGATGGTGACGAGATTCTGGTCGATCGCAGCGATGCGGTCGAACGTCTGCGTGATGGCATCTATGTGCTGCGCATCGAAGACGCGCTGATCGTCAAGCGGCTGGCGGTCAATCCGTCGGGACGGCGGTTCACGATCCGCAGCGACAATCCCGCCTATCCCGATTGGGTTGATTGCAACCCTGACAATGTGGCGGTGATCGGACGGGTCGTCTGGGCGGGGCGCAAAATCACCTAATCAGGCTCTCAAACGATCAAGGTCTAGCGGCGGCGCTTGTCCCAAAGCCATGTCGCGACCGCGATCGCGACGCCGAGGCCGACGCCGCCGAGAAATCCCATCGAAGGCTGGCCGGCGACCGCGCCGATGACGACGCCGAGAATCGCGCAAAGCGCGATGGCTGCGCCGCCCGCAAGCGGCGTGGAAGAGGGTTTCTGCGTCATGTCGACGCCCCTTGCCACGTCCCGGCGCGGCACACCAGCCGTCCCGATGCGGGGCGGATGTCCCGAAACGGCATTGGGATAATGCATCGTTGACCATCACATGGCGCGGTTCGATTGGACGCGGCCAAATGGCACGGCTCTTGATGGAGAGTTCCCACGGGTAGTTGAGCGGGGGACACTGGGAATGGCGCCATATGTCGCGGATCGGGCATGTTATGACGAGGCGGTCGGCCTGATGGCGCGCTTCGGCGACGATGCGGGGTTCGAGGCCGCTGCGCGCGCGGACGTGAGCCGCGATCGCGGCAATGTGCGCAATTTTTGCCGTTGGCGACAGATTGAACGATTGATCGTGCATCTGTCGCGAGAGGACGCTCCCGCCGTCGTTCACTGAAATCGTGATCAATCGTGGTTTTTGTGGCCTGATCGCATTCGCCATATGCCAACGGCGCTGGCGGGACCCGGAAAGTCCCGCTAACTAAGGCGCATGCGTCTCAACTTTCTGCAGCCTTGCGCCCAAGCTTCTGCGCTGGTTGCGCTTATCATGTGCGGCGAGATGCAGCCCCTCCATGCGCAGCAAGAGGTGCAGACGCAGGAGCCGATGTTCGATCCCGAGGCGCCGATGGCGGACATGCCCGATTTCGGCGTCGAATGGCCCGATCTCGAAAAAATGCCCGAGCTTTCCGAGGATGAAGCGCTCGAAACACCCGGAGCGCCCGGAACATCTGAAGTGCCCGCCGCCGTCGATATTGCCGGCGAGCGGCGTTACGGCGTGCGCGTCGACGGGCTCGACAAGATTGAATCCCATCTGATGCATGCCCGCTTCAAGGAACTCTCGACGCTCGAACAGGGAAAGGGCAAGCCCGCCAACGCCGCGCAGATCGACAGGCGTGCGCGCGAGGATGAAGAACTGCTCGAAACGTTGATGCGTTCCTCTGGCTATTACGATGCGCGCGTAGACACCAAGGTCGAGGTCGAGGCCAATGGGCATGTTCTCGTCGTCCTTACCGTCGAACCTGGAGAGGTCTATCGCTTTACGGATGTCGACGTCCGCGGCATCGATCAGGCGGGCGACAAGGCGGAGGCGCTGCGCGACGCGTTCAAGGTCACCGAGAACGATCCCGTTGATGCGGACAAGGTGCTGGCGGGCGAAGCGGCGCTGCGCCAGAAGATCGGCCGCGAGGGCTTTCCTTTTGCCAAGGTCAGCGAACCGGAAGTTGTGGTCGACCATGAGGACCGCACCGCGACGCTCGTCCTCAATGTCGAGCCCGGCGCGCCGCGCAAGTTCGGCAAGGTCACCGTCGCCAATGACGACGTGTTCAGTGCGCGCCACATCCAGCGGATCGGCCGATTCAAACCCGGCGATCCATACGACTCCGCCGACATTGACGATCTGCGTCGCGCGTTGATCGCGACGGGGCTCGTCTCCTCGGCCAAGGTTCAGCCGGTTCCCGGCGCGACTCCCGACACCGTCGACGTCGCCGTCGCGATCGAGCCCGCGCCGCCCCGGACGATCGCGGGCGAGCTTGGCTATGGCACGGGCGAGGGTGCGCGCCTCGAGGCGAGCTGGCAGCACCGCAATTTCCTCAAGCCCGAGGGCGCGGTGACGGTGCGCGGCGTCGTGGGAACGCAGGAACAACTGATCAGCGTCCAGTTCCGCCGCAACAACTTCATGAAGCGTGACCGCGTGCTCAACGCCCAGGTCGCCGCACAGCATGAGGAGCGCGACGCATATGAGGCGCGAACCTTCACGATCTCGGGCAATATCGAGCGGCAGAGCAACCTCGTCTTTCAAAAGAAATGGACCTGGTCGATCGGCGCCGAGATGCTCGCTTCCGACGAACGCGATACCGTCGGTCCCGATGCGACACCCCGCCGCCGGACCTTCTTCATCGGCGCCTTGCCCGGAACATTGGGCTATGACAGCACCGACAATCTGCTGGACCCGACCAAGGGCTTTCGTCTCAGCGGCCGCGTCTCCCCGGAACTGTCATTCCAGGATGGCACATTCGGCTATGTGAAGACGCAGATCGACGGGAGTATCTATCATCCGGTCAGCGACAGGATCGTGCTTGCCGGCAGGACGCGGCTTGGCACGATCTACGGCGTCGAAAGCGATCGGATCGCACCGTCGCGGCGCTTCTATGCAGGCGGCGGCGGGTCCGTGCGCGGCTATGGATATCAGTCGATCGGTCCACGCGACGGCAACAATGATCCGATCGGCGGCAAAAGCCTCATAGAATTCTCGCTCGAGGCGCGTGTGCGCTTCGGCAATTTCGGGGTCGTGCCCTTCGTCGATGCGGGTAACATCAGCACAGGTACGCTTCCCGATATTGGCAAATTGCGCGTCGGCGCGGGGATCGGCGCGCGCTATTACACCAGTTTCGGTCCCATTCGCATTGACGTGGGCACACCGCTCAACCCGCAGCCGGGGGACGCCAAAATCGCTGTCTATGTGTCGCTGGGGCAGGCCTTTTGATGGCGGAGGAGGCACCCCCCGTTGCGCGGCGCAATCCCATGGGACGCGCGCTGGCATGGCTGCTGGGGGGCGTCTTCACGCTGGGGCTGCTCGTGCTGGTCGCGCTTTGGGCGATCGACACGAGCCCCGGCCACCGCTTCATCATCGACCGCATCGAACGGCTGGCGCCGCAATCGGGGCTCAAGATCAGGATCGGGCGGATCGACGGATCGATCTACAACCGCGCGCGCCTGCGCGACGTGCGCGTCTATGATTCAGAAGGGTTGCTTTTCGACTCTCCCGATATCCGGCTTCACTGGACTCCGATCGCCTGGCTCAGGAACACGCTCGACATCACCAGCGCCACCGCGCCGCTCGCGACGCTGCACAAGGCGCCAAAGTTCAGGCCGCCGGAGAAGCCGGGTCCGATTTTGCCGGGCTTCGATATCCGTGTTGGCGAACTGCGCATCGACCGGCTGAGGATCGAGCCCGCGATCGCAGGCCAGCGTCGGATCGGGCGATTGGCGGGATCGGCGGACATCCGTTCGGGGCGCGCCAAGGTCAATCTCGACGCGCTCGTCGAAGGAGGCGGGGACAGCCTGAAGCTGGTTCTCGACGCCGAACCCGATCGCGACCGCTTCGACGTGGACTTCGATCTCAACACCCCCGCACGCGGCGTGTTTGCCAAATTGCTCGGTACCGACCGACCCATTCGGGCCGCGATCAAGGGTGACGGTCGGTGGAAGAGCTGGAAGGGCACCGCGCGCGTCGACATGTCGGCCAAGCGCATCGTCGATCTTGACCTGGGCGTGGACGACGGCGTTTACACGCTCGCCGGCACGCTCGTTCCCGCGGCGGTCAATCAGGGCAAGCTTGCGCGGCTGACCGCACCGCGGATCGCGGTTGCCGGGCGCGGCACGCTCGCGGAGCGTCGCCTCGATATGGAGCTGGCGCTGCGCGCGCGCGCTCTGCTGGTGAAGGCTGACGGCGTGGTCGATCTCGGCCGCTCGTCGCTCGACGACATGCGCGTGACCGCCGATCTGCTCCAGCCCAGGGCGCTGTTCCCCAACATGACGGGACGCGGCATCAAACTTCAGACGCTGTTCGATGGCCCGTTCGCCACCGCCCGCTTTGAATATCTGCTGACCGCGCCGCACGTCGCTTTTGACCAGACCGGGTTCGAGCAGGTCCGCGCCGCGGGCAAGGGCAGGTTGTCCAAATCGCCCATCACGCTTCCGGTCAGGCTCACCGCGCGCCGCGTGACGGGCGTGGGCGATGTGGCTGGCGGCATTCTCGCCAATCTTTCGGTCGACGGCATATTGAAGGTGACGGCGCAGACCGTGACCGGCGACGCGCTCCAGCTCCGTTCGGACAAGCTCCGGAGCAAGATCTCGGTCTTCCTCGATCTTGTCACGGGACGCTATGATGTCAGCCTGACGGGTCAGCTCAACCGCTACCTGATCCCGGGGCTGGGCATCGTCGACGTCAAGGCCGATTTCAAGGTCGTTCCCGGGCCAGGGGGCAAGGGCACGCGCATCGTCGGCAAGGGGCAGGCCTGGGTTCGCCGCTTCGACAACGCGTTCCTGCGCGGGTTGGCGGGCGGCTTGCCGGTCATCACCACCGCGCTCGAGCGCGGGCCCGACGGCATCCTGTACTTCCGCGGACTGAAGCTGACCGCACCCGCAATCAGCCTGACGGGCAGTGGCGTGCGCCGCCGTGACGGCACCTTCCATTTCGAGGGAAGCGGCCGACAGCGGCAATATGGCGCGTTCAAGCTGAAGCTCGATGGACAGATCGACCGGCCAAAGCTCGATATCGTGCTCGCGCGGCCGATGGATGCGCTTGGCCTCAGCGACGTCCACCTCACGCTCGATCCAACCAGGGAGGGCTTTGCCTATCAGGCGGCAGGCGGCTCGACGCTCGGGCCTTTCACCAGCAATGGCGCCATCCTGTTACCCCAGGGTCAGCCCGCAACGATCGCGATCGCAGACCTCAAGGTCTCGGGCACTACCGCCAAGGGGCAGCTCAGAAGCCTTCCGGGCGGGTTTGACGGGCGGCTCGACATTGCGGGGGGCGGGCTTTCCGGCAGCCTCGCCTTTGCGCCTGTCGGCGATGTCCAGCAAATCGTCGCGGATCTGACCGCCAGCGGCGCACGCTTCGAAGGGCCGCCGGAGATCGCGATCCGTCGTGGCCGTGTACAGGCGACGATGCTGCTCGATCCTGCCGGCACCGCGATCGACGCCGATTTCGACCTGAGAGGCTTCCGCCGCGGCACGATCCACTTGTCACGACTTCAGGGCACCGCAAAGCTCAAGGCCGGCGTGGGGCAGGTTCGCGCACTGGTCCGTGGCGCGCGCGGCCGCGCCTTCGACTTGCAGTTGGTTGCCGATATTTCAGCCGATCAATACCGCCTCACCGGTGAGGGCACGATCGACCAGCGGCCCGTCAAACTCTCGGGTCCTGCGGTGCTCACGCGCGAGGGCGATGGCTGGCGGCTTGCGCCCACCGGCGTCAGCTTCAGCGGCGGCGCGGTCAAGGTCGCAGGGCGGTTCGGCGGCGGGACCAACGAGGTCGATGCCGCGCTTGAGCGTATGCCGCTTTCGGTGCTCGACATGATTTGGCCCGACCTTGGTCTGAGTGGCGTCGCGACGGGCAAGCTCAACTACCGTCAGGAAGGCGATTCCAGCCAACCGTCGGGTCGCGCCGACCTGCGGCTGCGCGGGCTCAGTCGCTCCGGGCTCGTCCTCTCTTCCAAGCCCATCGACATGGGCGTCACCGCGGTTCTCGACGGCACCAAGCTCGCGGCGCGTGCGGTTGTCGCCAGCGATGGCAAGACAATCGGCCGCGCGCAGGCGCGGATCGCGCCGCTTGCGGGCGGGGGCGATCTGATGACGCGGCTCCAGAACGCCCCGCTCTTCGCGCAGGTGCGCTATAACGGCCCGGCGGACACGCTCTGGCGCCTGACCGGGGTCGAGATTTTCGACCTGTCCGGCCCCGTCGCGATCGGCGGCGATGTCACCGGCCGCCTCGCCGACCCCGTGATCCGCGGATCGGTGCGGACCGAGAATGCGCGGCTCGAAAGTGCGGTCACGGGCACGTTGCTGACCAATCTGAAAGCCAGTGGCCGCTTCAACGGTTCGCAACTGGTTGTCGATCAGATGAGCGCGACCGCGGGACAAGGCGGGTCGATCACCGGGCGCGGACGCTTCAACCTCGCCGCTGCCGAGGGGTTCGGTATTGATCTTGCGCTCACTGCCAAGGATGCGGTGCTGCTCAATCGCGACGATATTGGCGCGACGGTCACGGGGCCGATCACGATCCGCTCCGACGGCCGGGGTGGCGTGATTTCGGGCGATGTCGATGTCGTCAAAAGCCGTTTCGTCCTCGGCCGTGCTTCGGCGGCGCAAGCGATTCCACGCCTCAAGGTGGTCGAGCTCAACCGTGCGGGCGAGGAGATAGAACGCCCGCAGGCGGCAGTGCCCTGGCGGCTCGATATCAAGGCCAATGCGCGCAACCGGCTGGTGGTGACGGGGCTTGGTCTCGACAGCGAGTGGCGCGCCGATCTGGATATCGGCGGTACCGTCGAGGCCCCCGCAATCGTTGGCCGCGCCGACCTGGTTCGCGGCGGCTATGAATTTGCGGGACGTCGTTTCGACCTGTCACGCGGCACGATACGCTTCAGTGGCAACACACCCGTCGATCCGACGCTTGATATCCTCGCGGAGGCCAACGTCCAGGGGCTCAGCGCGACCATCCGCGTCACCGGCACCGGCCAACGCCCCGAGATCGCTTTCAGGAGCATTCCGGCGATGCCCGAGGACGAGCTGCTGTCGCGGCTATTGTTCGGCACGTCGATCACCAACCTGTCCGCGCCTGAGGCGCTCCAGCTCGCAGCCGCGGTGGCGGCGCTGCAAGGCGGGGGTGACGGGCTCAACCCGATCAACGCGGTTCGTCAGGCGGCGGGGCTCGACCGGCTGCGCATCCTTCCGGCGGATACGACGACGGGGCAGGGGACTTCGGTCGCTGCGGGCAAATATCTGACGCGTCGCACCTATGTCGAGGTGATCACCGACGGGCAGGGTTATTCGGCGACGCGCGTCGAATTCCAGATCACGCGCTGGTTGTCGATCCTTGGCGCAATCTCCACAATAGGACGCGAGAGCGTGAACGTTCGCATCTCGAAGGATTACTAAGCCAGGGCACTTTCCGGAGAAGTGGGAACCGGTTTTCCGATCAGGAAGCGCCCAAGACAGAAAGCAAGGAGCGAGTATGCGTACCCCTGAAGCCGTCTCGGCGATGTTGTGTCCCGTGTGCAAGGTTGGCCTGGCCATGAGCGACCGGCAGGGCATCGAGATTGATTACTGCCCCCAATGCCGCGGCATCTGGCTCGATCGTGGCGAACTCGACAAGATCATCGAGCGTAGCGCGGGGGATGCGGCGCCCGCGCCACAGCGCCAGGCCGCGCCGCAACAATCGCCCCCTCCCTCGCAGCAAGCGCCGTGGGGCGGGCACGACCGCTATTCGGACGACCGCTTCCATGGCGGCTATCAGGACAAGCGTCACTATAAGAAGCGTAAATCCTGGCTCGAAGAAATATTCGACTGATAAAAAAGGCGGCGGTCCATCGGGTCCGCCGCCTTATATTTTCTTCGGTTCGGACGATCAGGCGGGGATGCCGCTGATCGCCTTCACTTCCATGAAGTCCTTGAGCCCGAACAGCCCGCCTTCGCGGCCATTGCCCGATTGCTTGTAGCCGCCGAACGGAGCGCCCGGCGCGGGCCCCCAGCTATTCACCGCGACCATGCCCGCGCGCAGCTTTGGCGCGACCGCCGCGGCCTTTGCCGGATCGCCGGTGATGACTGCGGACAGGCCGTAATCGGTGTCGTTCGCGATCGCGACCGCCTCGTCGAGATCGGAATAGCTCATCACCGTGGCGACCGGTCCGAAGATCTCTTCCTGCGCGATCCGCATGTCAGGAGTGACCCCGGAGAACACGGTCGGCTTGATGTAATAGCCGCGATTGACGTTGCTGGGCAGGCCGGTGCCCCCTGTCTCAAGCGTCGCCCCCTCGTCGATCGCCGACTGGATCAGCCCCTGGATCTTCTCGAACTGCGCCTTGTTCACCACCGGTCCGATATGGCCACCCTCGGCGAGCGGATCGCCCACCTGCGTATTGTCGAACATCGCCTTGATGAGGCCCGTCGCCTCCGGCACCTGATCCTTCTGGACGAGGATACGCGTGGGCGCGATGCAGCTTTGCCCGGTGTTGACGAGCACGCCCATCGCGGTTCCCGGCAGCGTGGCGGGAAGATCGGAGCCAGGCAGGACGATGTTGGGCGATTTGCCGCCGAGTTCCTGGTGCACGCGCTTGACGGTATCCGCCGCCGCCTTGGCGACGAGGATGCCCGCGCGTGTCGAGCCGGTGAAGCTCACCATCTCGATGCCGGGGTGCGCGGAGATCGCTGCGCCCACACCCGGGCCGTCGCCCTGAACGAGGTTGAAGACGCCCGGCGGAACGCCCGCCGCGTCAAGGATCTCGGCGAAGATCGCGGCGTTGCCTGGGCATTCCTCGGAGGGCTTGAGCACCATCGTGTTGCCCGCGGCGAGTGCCGGGGCGACCTTGAGCGCGATCTGGTTAAGCGGCCAGTTCCACGGCGTGATCATGCCGACGACGCCGACGGGCTCATAGACCACGGTGTTCGCGCCGTGCTGCTCGCTGAACTGGAAATCCTTGAGCGCCGCGATCGTGCCCATGAAACCGCCGATTCCGGCGCCAACCTGCGCGCTTGACGCGAAGCTGACGGGGGCGCCCATTTCGTTCGCCATCGATTGCGCCAGATCGGGAACGCGCTTCTTGTATTCCTCGACGATGCGTCCGAGCAGCGCCAGGCGCTCTTCGCGCGTTGTCTGGCTGAACGTCTCGAACGCCTTGCGCGCAGCCTTGACCGCGGCGTCGACATCCGCCGTGGTGCCCAGCGTGATCTCGGTACAGGATTCCTCGGTCGAGGGGCTGATCACCTCATGGCGCTTGCCCCCGATACTCTCGACCCATTTTCCGTCGATATAGTGCTTGAGGTAGCTGTCCATGATGGCCTCTCCGATCTGGTATGAATGCGTTTCAATCTGAGACCTGCTGGCCGGAAATCAAGCCCGAATTCGAAATTCGACTGTTTCCTGGGGTGAACAGAAAGGCGGATAGCAAAAGGGCCCGGCGATTTCCCGCCGGGCCCCTACTGTCCGTTTCGATCGTGCGATCAGGCGGAATAGTACATGTCGTATTCGACCGGGCTGGGGGTCATTTCCCAGCGCGCGACTTCGCCCCACTTGATGTCGATATAGGCTTCGATCTGATCGCGGGTGAACACGTCGCCCTTGAGGAGGAAGTCCATGTCGGCGGTCAGCGAGTCGAGCGCCTCACGGAGCGAACCGCAGACGGTCGGAACCTCGGCCAGTTCCGCGGGCGGCAGGTCGTACAGGTTCTTGTCCATCGCCTCGCCGGGATGGATCTTGTTCTGGATGCCGTCGAGGCCCGCCATCAGCAGTGCCGCGTAGCAAAGGTACGGGTTGGCGAGAGCGTCAGGGAAGCGGAATTCGACGCGCTTCGCCTTGCTGCCCGTGCCGTACGGAATTCGGCACGATGCCGAGCGGTTGCGGCTCGAATAGGCGAGCAGCACAGGTGCTTCATAGCCCGGCACCAGACGCTTGTAGCTGTTGGTGGTCGGGTTGGTGAAGGCGTTCAATGCCTTGGCGTGCTTGATGACGCCGCCGATGAAATAGAGGCACATGTCCGAAAGACCGGCATAGCCGTCGCCCGCGAAGAGGGGCTTGCCCTTTTCCCAGATCGACATGTGCGTGTGCATGCCCGAACCATTATCTTCCTTGATCGGCTTGGGCATGAAGGTAGCGGTCTTGCCATAAGCCTGCGCGACCTGGTGCACGACATACTTGTAGATCTGCATGCGGTCGGCGGTCTCGACGAGCGTGCCGAAGGTGACGCCGAGCTCGTGCTGGCTGGCCGCAACCTCATGGTGGTGCTTGTCGCAGGGCAGGCCCATTTCGATCATGGTGCTGACCATCTCGGCGCGGATGTCGACTGCGCTGTCCACGGGTGCCACGGGGAAATAGCCGCCCTTGGCGCGCGGACGGTGGCCCAGATTGCCCGTCTCGTACTTGGTGCCGGTGTTGGTGGGCAGCTCGATGTCGTCGATCCGGTAATAGCTGGTGTTGTAGCTGTTCTCGAAACGGACGTCGTCGAACATGAAGAACTCGGCTTCGGGGCCGACATAGATGGTGTCGCCGATACCGGTGGCCTTCAGATAGGCCTCGGCGCGCTTCGAGGTCGAGCGCGGGTCGCGCGCATAGAGCTCGCCAGTGCCGGGCTCGACGATGTCGCAGAACACGATCAGCATCGGGGTTGCCGAGAAGGGATCGGTGTAAACCGCGTTCAGGTCGGGCTTCAGGATCATGTCCGACTCGTTGATCGCCTTCCAGCCCTCAATCGACGAACCGTCGAACATCAGGCCCTCGGTCAGCTCATCCTCGCCGATCACGCCCGCGCACATGGTCAGGTGCTGCCACTTGCCCTTGGGATCGGTGAAGCGAAGATCGACCCACTCGATCTCCTCGTCCTTGATTTTCTTCAGAACGTCAGCGGCAGAATTCGCCATTATATTCGCCTTCTCTATCAGAGCGCTCCGGCGAAGGCCGGAGCACAGTTTAACTCAATGGCTGGACCCTGGCTTTCGCCGGGGCACGAAACTAAATTGCGTCGGCATCCCTTTCGCCGGTGCGGATGCGCAGCGCGGTCTCGACGGGGATAACGAAGATCTTGCCGTCGCCGATGCGCCCGGTCTGCGCAGCGGCGGCGATCGCCTCCACAACACGATCGGCGAGCCCGTCCTCGACGACTACCTCGAGCTTCACCTTGGGAAGAAAGTCGACGACATATTCGGCGCCGCGATACAGTTCGGTATGCCCCTTCTGCCGCCCGAAGCCCTTGGCCTCGGTCACGGTGATGCCGGATACGCCAACCTCGTGGAGCGCCTCTTTCACTTCATCAAGCTTGAACGGCTTGATGATGGCTTCGATCTTCTTCATCGGCGCTCTTGGACCTCCCCGTGCTGAACGCTTGCCGCGCGTCTTTCAATAAGCGTGCCAGTCGGCGAGTCGCAAGAAGCTGCCGAAAACTATTTCGCAGATGCACAAAAATTGCCGAAATAAGCGGCAGCGCAATTCATTTTGCCTAAATTCTGTGCATGATTGGGCGGGGGTAGCCGCTTCGGAAAATCATGATGCGCGTATTTGCACGGCCCTGTGTCGTTAAACCGGCATCGCTCGCCGAATCCGCACGCTAGAAGGCGCAGCTTCCCGACTTTATTCTAAGGATACTCTGTGCGTTTGCTCATGCTTCCCGTCGTCGCAGCGCTTGCGGCCTGCAGCCAATCGCCCTCGGGCAACGCCTCCAGTGCCGGCGAGGGCACCAGCGCGGACGCCGCCGCCAGCCAGCCACCCATGGATGCAACCGGCGTGCCCCAGTTCCGCACCGGTCTTTGGGAGGTCACGGACTATGAATCCGACGGCACGACCGCCAAGCGGCTTCGTTGTATCGGCCAGGAGGTCGAGGAGGATCTGCGCACGATGTTCGGCACCGCTTCGACGCCGGAATGCGTCAAGACGCGCAGCAGCGGGCCGCAGGGGCTCACCGTAAAGGGGCTTTGCCGTCAGCCCGGCGGAACCGAGACCGAGGCCGAGGTCACGCTTTCGGGAAGCGCGATCGATTTCGACATGAAGCTGGGCCTCTATTCGATCGTGAACGGCAAGCGCCATGGCGACCTGTCGCAAAGCAAGGGGCGGTGGATGGGCGAGTGTCCTGCGGGCATGAAGCCAGGCGACGAGAGCGAGGCAGGTTAGGTCGATTGGACCTCGCAACGCCGGGCAGCGGGCCCAATCAACTATGAACGCACAGCGCCGCCTCCGGTGACGCGCATATCTTTGGGCAGCCGTCGCAGAACGAACCCGTGGTCCCCTTGCTGACTGGATCGGAAACCGTTCTGCGCAAACCGCGATAGGCGGGTCCGTTCCAGATCTCGGCGAGCGGCCGGTCGAAGACGTTGCCGAGCGAACGCGAATCTGCGCCGGGCGCATACTGCCTGCCTGCGCGCCGGAGGCAGCACGGCAGGACCTCGCCATCATAGCGGATGACGGTACTGCTATAGGGCCAATGGCAACGTGGCAGCAGTTGCGCGCCGAGCGGCGACCCCGTACCGGTCGCTTCGGGGTCATCGTCGACCACATTATAGAGTTCGCCCCGTGCATTCCGGTGCACCCCGCGATAGGTCATGAACTTGTCGGCGCCCGGCTCAGCGGCGATCTGCCGCACCTTTTCGAGCTCGCCCGGCGGGTGGTGTGCGAAGCGCAGATGCTGAATCTCGACGAAAGGATGTTCGAGCCCGCGTTCGCGCTTGCTCGCTTCGACCATGGCAAGATTGGACAGGACATGCGCGAGATTGCCGCGGATGCGTGTTGCGCCATAGCTTTCCTGCGTGGCGCCATCGACCGCCACGGTCAGATGGCTCAGGCCCGAATCCACGAGGCGGTCGATTCGTGCGCGCGTGAAATTATAGCTGAAGCGCGTTGTGATATGGACGGCGATGCCGGCCCGCCGCGCGATTGCGATCATCGCGTAGAGGTCGGGATGGATCAGCGATGGCGCCCGCCCTCCCATGCAGGAATGCAATCCGGGATTTCGTACATGATATGCCTTCGTGGCGGCATAACCTGATTGGGTTAGCGGCGCGTTATTTGCGGCGTTGCGGGGGCGGCGAGAGCGGGACGCGTCGCCTCGATGGCAGCAGTGTTCTTCGCCGCCCAGTTGGCCTGGTCGATGACATAGAGCCGGATCAGATCGGCCCTGGGTGCGTCGAGCACCTTGGCAAAGCTCGCCATGCCGTTGTCCTTCAGCATCCCGTCGATCACCACGCCCTTCCACGTTTCGGTATCGGCGAGCACGCCCGAATGCCGCAGGTCGGGCGTCACGCCCCCCGAAACCACGCTGTCGCCGTGGCAGACCTGGCAGAAGCGCCCATAGAGCGCCTTGCCCTGCGCTATCTGCGCGGGGTTGCCGGTGGAGGGCGGGGGCGTGAGCGTGCGTTCGCCCTGTGCGGGAAGCGCCGGAAGCACGCCCTTGCCGCCGAGCTTGAGGACGATCAGCCGTGATACATTGGGCACGCGGTTATACGCGCCGCCCGCATAGCCAGCGGTCAGCGGCCATGCGCCGCCGCGCCCGGTGGTGAAGGCGACATATTGCTCGCCCTTGACGAGGAAGGTCGATGCGCCCGCCATCACCCCCGACTGGACGGGCAGACTCCAGAGCTGCTTGCCCGTGTCGGCGGCATAGGCGCGGAACTCGCCGAGCGCGGTGCCCTGAAACACCAGATTGCCCGCGGTCGCCATCGTGCCGCCGTTCCAGGGCGTCGTATAATCGGCGCGCCATTTCTCCTTGCCCGTCACCGGATCGAAGGCGACGAGCGCGCCCTTCGTCGCGGCGATCGCGCCCTTGATGAAGGCGGCGTCGCGCGGCATCCCGCCCTCGGACATGTTGGCGCCCGTGTTGAATCCGATCGGATAGGGCGCTGCGTCCTCGGGGGTCAGCGGCGGCAGATAGGCAAAGCCGATGTCCTGCGCCGGGATATAGACCAGCCCCGTCTTCGGGCTGTAGCTCATCGGCTGCCAGCTATGCGCGCCGATCGGGGCGGGGGAAGCGAGGAACGGCTTGCCAGTCTGGTAGAAGCGCGCTGCCGGATTTTCCTTCGGCCGCCCCGTCGCCATGTCATAGCCCGTCGCCCAGTTGATGTTCTTCACGAACGGATTGGCGCCGATCAGCTTGCCGCTCACCCGATCGATCACGAAGAAGAAGCCGTTCTTCGGCGCCTGCATCAGCGCCTTTACCACCCTGTCGCCGATCTTGAGGTCGGCAAGGATGATCGGCTGCGTCGCGGTATAGTCCCAGCTTTCGCCGGGCGTTTCCTGATAATGCCAGAGATATTCGCCCGTCTCGGGCTTCAGCGCGACGATCGAGGACAGGAACAGATTGTCGCCTATCCCCTGCGACCTGACGCCGTGGTTCCACGGATTGCCGTTGCCCACGCCCAGATAAAGCTGATCGAGCTCGGCGTCATAGACGATCGCGTCCCACACGGTCCCGCCGCCGCCCGATTGCTTCCACTGGCCATCGGCAGACCAGGTTTTGGTGGCGGTCTTCAGCACTGCATCCGATGGCTCGCCATCGGGCTGCCCTTGCGCATTGGGCACCGTATAGAAACGCCACTTCTTCGCGCCATTGTTGACGTCATAGGCGGTGACATAGCCCCGCACGCCGAATTCGGCGCCGCCATTTCCGATGAGCACCATGTTCTTCACGACGCGCGGCGCGCCCGTGATGGTGTAAGGCTTTGCCGGGTCGGTGGTCTGCGTGCTCCACAGTTGCGCACCAGTGATCGCATCGAGCGCGATCAGCCGCCCGTCGATCGTCCCGACGAACAGCTTGCCCTTCCACACGGCCACGCCGCGATTGACGACGTCGCAGCATGCCTCGACACCCTTTTCCCTTGGGACTTTGGGATCATATTCCCAGAGCTTCTTTCCCGTTGCAGCGTCATAGGCGAAGACCTTGGACCATGGGCCGGTCAGGTACATCGTGCCGTCGACCACGACGGGCGTCGCTTCCTGCCCGCGCGCGTCGGGCAGATCAGCAAACCAGGCGATGCCAAGCTGTTCGACATTGCTATCGTTGATCCGGGTCAGCGGGCTGTAGCGTTGCTCGTTGTAATTATAGCCCACGGCCGGCCAGTCGCTGCCGTCGCCCCCGCTGGTCAGATAGGCCGCGTCGATCTTGGCGGCGCCGATCGGGCTCGCCTCGGTCTGATTGTTCTGCGGGGATTTCGAACACGCCGCCAGAGCGCACGCCGCAACCAAGCCGAGCCAAAGTCGCATGTTTTTCCTCCCCGATCCGATGCTTTGCGGATTCTGAGGGAGCAGTCTGCGGGAAAAACAACTCAGTGTCATCCCCGCGAAAGCGGGGATCCAGAGGAGGTTACAAGAAGAAGCTGGATCCCCGCTTTCGCGGGGATGACAGAAAGGTGGCAAGCGGGATCAATAAGGCGGGCGATCCAGGCCCTTGGGGCTCTTGGTGAAGATCTCGCAGCCGGTCTCGGTGATGCCGATCGAATGCTCGAACTGTGCCGAAAGCGTCCGGTCGCGCGTCACTGCGGTCCAGCCATCGTCGAGCATCTTCACGCCGGGCTTGCCGATGTTGATCATCGGCTCGATCGTGAAGAACATGCCGGGCTTGAGCTCGGGGCCGGTGCCCGGGCGTCCGGCGTGGACGACTTCGGGCGCATCATGAAAGAGCTGGCCCAGCCCGTGTCCGCAGAAATCACGCACCACGCCATAGCGGTGCTTTTCGGCAAAGCTCTGGATCGCGTGCGCAACGTCGCCCATCGTGTTGCCGGGCCTTGCCTGCTCGATGCCCAGCATCATGCATTCATAGGTGACGTCGACGAGCCGCTTCGCCTTGATCCCGACATCGCCGACCAGGAACATGCGGCTGGTATCCCCGTGCCAGCCATCGACGATGACGGTCACGTCGATATTGGCGATGTCGCCGTCCTTGAGCGCGCGGTCGCCCGGGATGCCGTGGCAGACGACATGGTTGAGCGAGATGCAGCAGCTATGCGTGAAGCCGCGATAGCCGAGCGTCGCGGGAATGCCGCCGCCGCGCAGCATATGCTCGCGTACGATATCGTCGAGTTCGCCCGTGGTGACGCCAGGCACGACATGCGGCACTAACGCGTCGAGCACCTCGGCCGCCAGCCGTCCTGCCTTGCGCATCCCCTCGAAACCCTCGGCGTCGTGGAGCTTGATGGCGTGGGAGCGCGTGCGCGCGCTGGCTTCGCTGGCGAGAACATATTCGGTCATGGTTGTCGATATAGTCCGGTCGCCACGATTTTGCGAGCCTGAGGAACCCCAATCCAACTCCGTCATGCCAGCGCAGGCTGGCATCTCCTTCAGAATGAGGCGCGATCCGGTTGGCAGGTGCCAGCATTCGCTGGCATGACGGGGGAGAGGTGGTGGGGTTGGCTACCGCAAAAACGGTTCCAGCGTGCTCCACTGGTCCGATACCGCCCTGCGTCCCGCCTCGATCGCGGCGCGGATCTTTGCGGGCTTGAACTCGAGCGTGTCGGAAACCTCGCGCGGCGGCTCGATGATGCGTATCGGCGAAAAGCGGTAACGCGAAAGCTGGAGGTCGATCGGCGCCAGCACGCGCGCGGCCGCGGCGCCGGTCAAACCTTCGCGGGCGAGCGCGCGCACCTGCGCCTCGCGCGCAGCGATCAGGTCATTGATCAGCATTGCATTGCCGGTATCGTTAACCGAAACCTCGGACTGGAGGATGTCGACCGCGCGCAGCCCGATTTCGATCAGGTTGCCGAAAGTGCGCGGCCGGCCGGGGACGGGTGTGGGCGAGGCGCGTACGACCAGCACCGCGCGCGGATTGAGTTCCATCGCCGCATCGAGCGGCGTGACGTTGCGGACGCCGCCATCGACCCATTGTTCGTCGCGGCCCTGCGCGTCGCGCGTCTTCAGCGGCTGGAAGAACAAGGGCATCGCCGCGCTCGCATAGACCCAGTTGGCGATCCCGGGCACGCTCTCGTTGATGCTGCGGAACTGCCCGGTGCCGAGGTTGACCACACCGAGCAGCAGCTTGCGGCCAGCGGCGGACAGCTTGGCCTCATCGGCGAACATGCGGATGCGCGCACGGATGGGCGTCGCGTCATAGATCGAATCGGCTCCCAGCAAGCCGCCGACCACGCCCAGTGGCCTCTCCTTGTAGACGTCGTCATTGCCGCGCAGCGCCAGCCATGCTGCAAGCAGGCCCGGGACGTCATCCTGCGCGCCGCCCAATGCCTGGATCGCGCCCGTCGAAACCCCCGCGAATATGTCGAAACGAACCCGGCGCTTGGTCACGAGTTCGTCGAGCACGCCCACCTGGAACGCCCCCTTGGCGCCACCGCCACTCAACACGATCGCGAGTCCGCCAGCCATTGCAGCAGCTTACAACATCACGGCTGCAAAGTCTTCTGCCCGCTTCATATCCCCGAAGCGTGATGATAGGGGAGGATGCATGATTGCAGAACGCATCTGGACCGCCGGCCTCGTCATCATCGGCGACGAGATCCTGTCGGGCCGGACGCAGGACAAAAATGTCAGCCAGATCGCGCTTTGGCTCAATCTTCAGGGAATCCGCCTCACTGAGGTCCGCATCGTGGCGGATCGGACCGAGGAGATCGTGGAGGCGGTCAACACGCTCCGCGCGCGCAACGACTATCTGTTCACCACGGGCGGGATCGGCCCGACGCATGACGACATCACCGTCGACGCGATCGCCGAGGCGCTGGGCATCGGGGTAGAGATCCATCCCAAGGCGCGCGCGGTCCTCGAAGGCTATTATGCGACGCGCGGTGGCCTCAACGAGGGCAGGCTGCGCATGGCACGCGTGCCCGCGGGCGCCGATCTGATCGAGAACCGGATGTCGGGCGCCCCGGGCATTCGCATCGGCAACGTCTTCATCATGGCGGGCGTGCCGCACATCACCGCGATGATGCTCGATGCGCTGTCGGGCACGCTTGAGGGCGGCAAGCCGCTGCTGTCGGAAACGGTTGGCTGCTGGGTACCCGAAAGCGAGGTCGCCGAACTTCTGGCGACGACCGAGAAGCGTCACGATGGTTGCCAGATCGGCAGCTATCCCTTTTTCCGCGATGGTCGCGCGGGCGCCAATTTCGTGATCCGCTCGACCGATGCCGCAGCGCTCGCGGCCTGCGCAGCCGATCTGGCGGCGACGCTAGCGCTTGTCGGACGCGATCCCGTTCCCGGCGGGATCTGACACCGCTTGGCGTGCATCCTGCTTGGCTGGGAACTGGGCGCAAATCGCGGCCATGTCGTGCGCCTCGCGGAGATCGCCGCGCGGCTGATGGCGGACGGGCATAGCGTCCATGCCGCACTCCAGAATGTCGATGGCGCAGTCGACATACTGCCTGACGGCGTCGTGCTGTGGCAGGGACCGGTCTGGCCAAGGCTGCTCGTCAACGTCTCGCGGCTGACGGGCCCGCCCGTCGCGACGATGGCCGACATATTGGCGCGGCTCGGGCTTGATCGTTCAGAGAGTCTGGCGGGCCTGATCCATGCCTGGGACTCGCTTTTGCGCGCGATCGATCCCGATATCGTCATCGCCGACTTCGCGCCCGCCTTGCTCTGCGCGGCGGCGGGCCGCGTCCCGGCTATCGCGGTTGGCACAAGCTTCGAACGCGTGCCCGGCAGTCTCGCCGCTTTCCCCAGCCTGACGGGGGAGCGGCCGGTATTTGACGAGAGCGCGCTTCTCGACGCAACCAACCACGCGCTTCGCGCCACGGGTCGCGCACCGATCGCGGCGCTGCCGCAGCTCTTCCGCGCGGATCGCTCGCTGGTGGCGTCGTTTCGCGAGATCGACGTCTACGCCGATGCCCGAACCGAAAGTCCGGTTGCGCCGTCGATCGGATCGGGCGCGCCGGCCTTGTCCGATGGCAAGGGCGAAGAGGTCTTCGTCTACGGCTTCGAGGCGATGATGGCCGACGCAGCTTTGTGGGACGGGCTTGCAAAATCGGGCCTGCCCGTTCGTGTTCACGTCCCGCGCGCCACGCCTGCGCTCAGCGAAAGGCTGACCGCGCTTGGTTTTGCGTTCGAGCCCGAACCGCTCCCTTTCGACCGGATTGCGCGCGACAGCCGCATACTCGTCTCGCATGGGGGGCACGGTTTTGTCAGCGCGGCGCTGCTTTGCGGGTTACCGCAGGTGGTGACGCATTATGATCTCGAAAAGCGCGGCTATGCCGATTGCGTGGTGAAGCTCGGGCTGGGTGGGCAGGTGCCGCTGCTCGCGATCCGCGCCGAACCCTTCGCCGAAAGCCTCAGGCGTCTTTATGCCGACGACGCGCTTGCGGCGCGCGCCCGCGCCGCCGCCCCCGGCTTCCATGCGCAGATGGACAGACTGATCGACGAAGAGGTCGCTTCGGCGGTCGCCGAACTTAGACCTTGATCGTTTCAGGTTGAATCGACCTGAAACGTGAATCAAGGTCTCAACCGTTTGAATAGAGCCTGATTCACGGCATCGGCGGAAGCACGAAGTGCTTCCACCTCAACCGATCAGGCTCTGGCCCTTGAGTTTGAGCGGCAGCCCCGCTGCCAGGAACACCGCCTCGTCCACCACCTCGGCGATGCGCTGATTGATCCGCCCCGCCACGTCGCGAAAGCGCCGTGCGAGCGCATTGTCGGGGACGATGCCGAGCCCGACCTCGTTGGACACCAGAATTACCGGACCTGCCGCCGCCGTCAGTGCATCGACAAGTCGCCCGGTTTCCTGCTCCGCATCGCGCTCGGCGAACATCAGATTTGATGCCCAGAGCGTGAGGCAGTCGACGAGGAGGACCGTGTCGGACGCCGCATGCGCACGAACGGCCTCCGCAAGCTGCAGCGGCACCTCGATCGTCGTCCAGCGCGCGCCGCGATCGGCGCGGTGACGCGCGATACGGTCGGCCATCTCCTCATCCTGCGCTTCGCACGTCGCGATATAGACGAGCTTGAGGTCGAGCGCTTCGGCGCGCGCCTGCGCATGGCGGCTCTTGCCCGATCGGGCACCGCCGAGCACGAGCAGCGTGCGGGAGGGGTGAGGCGCTGCCATATCGCGGACCGAACTCCTTTAGGGCTTGCCTGTCGCGTGGTGATCGCGAACAGGGGCGCTATGGCGCAAAGCACCATTCAGGACAACGATATCGCCGCATGGTGCGTGCATGGCGGCCGGCTGGCCGAAGCCGCTGCGGCATTTCCCGAAGCGCCCCGGCCTTGGATCGATCTGTCGACAGGGATTAACCCGCATGGGTGGGATGCTGCAAGGGCAGGCCCGATCGACTGGCGCAGCTTGCCCGAAGATGCCGCGCTGCAAGCGCTCGAAACCGCCGCCGCCGCGCATTTTGGTGCGCCCCCTGATCATGTTTGTGCGGTGCCGGGCACCGAACTCGGGTTGAGGGAGCTGGCGACGCTTGGTTTGCCCGGGCCAGTACGTCATGTCGCGCCGGGCTACGGCACGCACGCCTTCCTGGCGCGCGATGGCGCAATTATGGCCGAGGCGCTGGCGGGTGAAGCCGATCGCGGCGGCACCATAGTCCTCGCCAACCCCAACAATCCCGATGGCCGGATCTGGCGCGTTGAGACGTTGTTCGACGCCGCGTCGCGGCTGGCGGCACTGGGCGGGTTGCTGATTGTCGACGAGGCCTTCGCCGATGTCGATCCCGCGATCGGCCTGTTGCCTGTGTTGCCCGAAGATCTGCGTGCCCAGGTCATCGTTCTCCGTTCATTCGGCAAGTTTTTCGGCCTCGCCGGGCTTCGTCTCGGCTTCGTCTGCGCCGCGCCTGCGCGGCTTGCCGCATTGCGCGACCGGCTGGGGAGCTGGCCGGTATCCTCCGCTGCGATCGCGATCGGCAGTGCGGCCTACCGCGACGCTGCGTGGATCGCCGCCACGCGCACGCGCCTTCGCGAGGACGGTGCAAGGCTCGACGCGCTGCTCGTCGCGCACGGTCTTTCCGTCCGCGGCGGCTGTCCGCTGTTCCGGCTCGCCGAAACGGCTGATGCCCGCGCGCTGTTCGCAAGGCTCATACGCAATGGCATCCTGACCCGCCCCTTCGAACATGCATCCGATTGGTTGCGTCTTGGCCTTCCTGGCGACGCTGATGCCTGGGCGCGCGTAGAGACCGTATTGCGGCATGGTTGAACCCGTCGCGATCGCCGCGCTAGCGATAGAATCTGCGACGGGCTATCCCGACCCGCTTTATCGCGGCATCGGGCATCCGGTCGGCTTGTTTGCACGCATAATCAATGCGTTGGAGACGCGCTGGAACCAACCCGATCGTCCTGAGCGCCAGCGCCGCCGGCTCGGCATTGCTGCGACGATGCTTCTCGTAATAGGCGCCTTCACTGGCGCGTTGGTCCTCGAACAGATACTCTGGAGCTGGCTCGGCCAATGGGGTTGGATCGGTGTCGCGATCGCTGCGGTCCCCGGCCTCGCGCAGCGCAGCCTGCACCAGCATGTCGCGGCGGTCGCCCAGGCGCTGGCCGCGGGCGATCTCGATGCTGCGCGCCACAAGGTCGCCATGATCGTCGGCCGCGATACCGCCCAGCTCGATGAAAGCGGCATCGCGCGCGCCGGGATCGAAAGCCTGGCCGAGAGCTTCTGCGATGGCGTCGTTGCGCCGGCTTTCTGGCTGATGCTGCTCGGCCTGCCCGGACTCTATGCCTACAAGGCGATCAACACCGCCGACAGCCTGATCGGGCACAAGGAGGAGCGCTGGCGCGCCTATGGCTGGGCGGCCGCGCGGCTCGACGACATTGCCAACTGGATCCCGGCTCGACTCGCGGGCGTGCTGATCTGTCTCGCGGGACGCGGTGGCTGGAACACCATGCGCCGCGACGCGCGCCTCCACGCCTCGCCCAACGCGGGCTGGCCCGAGGCGGCGATGGCTGGCGTGCTTGATGTCAGGCTCGGCGGGCCCGTCTCCTATGACGGCGTGGCGCACGACAAGCCCTGGCTGGGTAACGGCCGCGGCGAGGTGAGCGCGGAGGACATAACCGAGGCATTGTCGGTCTATCGCCACGCCTGCCTGCTGCTTTGGGTGATTGCGGGAGCATATGCATGGGCACTTTGATGCTGCAGGGGACGGGTTCGGACGTCGGCAAGTCGGTGCTCGTCGCGGGGCTCTGTCGCGCACTCGTCAATCGCGGGCTGTCGGTGCGTCCTTTCAAGCCGCAGAACATGTCGAACAACGCGGCGGTCACCGCCGATGGCGGCGAGATCGGGCGAGCGCAGGCGACGCAGGCGCTCGCGTGCAAGGTCCCCGCTACCATCGACATAAACCCCGTCCTCCTGAAGCCGCAGGCCGATCGCACGTCGCAGCTTATCGTGCACGGCAAGGTCCGCGGCACGCTCGGCTCATCCAATTTTCGAGAGGCACGGCGCAGCCTGCTGGGCGAGGTGCTCGAAAGCTACGAACGTCTGCGGGGCCAGTGCGACATCGTCGTTGTGGAGGGCGCGGGCTCACCCGCCGAGATCAACCTGCGCGCCGGAGACATCGCCAATATGGGCTTCGCGCGCGCGGCGGACGTGCCCGTGGTGCTGATCGGCGACATCGACCGCGGCGGCGTGATCGCTGCGATTGCGGGCACGCGCGCGGTGATCGATCCCGAGGACGCCGCAATGATCCGCGGCTTCATCATCAACAAGTTCCGCGGCGACCCCGCGCTGTTCGAGGACGGCTATCGCTCGATCGAACAGCTTTCGGGGTGGCGGGGCTTCGGCGTCGTGCCCTGGCTCACGCCCGCCGCGCGACTCCCAAGCGAAGATGCGGTCATCCTCGAAAAACGATTGGCCATAGGTGAGGGGCGCGTCGTCATCGCCTGTCCGATCCTGCCGCGCATCTCCAACTTCGATGATCTCGATCCTTTGAAGCTCGAGCCGGGCGTCGAACTGGTAATGGTCCCGCCGGGCCAGCCTATCCCTGCGGAAGCGCGGCTGGTGGTTCTTCCGGGGTCCAAGGCGACGATCGCCGATCTCGCCGCGATGCGTGAACAGGGTTGGGATATCGATCTTCTTGCGCATGTTCGGCGCGGCGGGCACGTGCTCGGCATGTGTGGCGGCTACCAGATGCTGGGCAGGCAGATCGCTGATCCTCACGGCATCGAGGGCGCGTGTGGCACGGTCGCGGGGCTCGGGCTGCTCGATATTGAAACCGAGCTTACCCCTGTCAAGGCACTTCGCCACGTTGCGGGCGAGGCGCTGGGTGCGCCGTTTGACGGCTATGAAATGCATATGGGTGAGAGTAGCGGCGCGGATTGCGCGCGCCCGCTCGTTCGCTTTGCCGATGGTCGCAGCGACGGCGCGATCAGCGCGAACGGGCGCGTCGCCGGCACCTATGTTCACGGCCTGCTGTCGCAGCCCGAACAGCGCCGCGCCTGGCTTGGGCGGATCGGTGTCGAAGCGTCGGGCGCGGATTACGCGGCATCGGTCGACAGCGCGCTCGACGAGATCGCCGCCATGCTTGAGATGCATCTCGATATCGATGCGCTCATAGCAGTGTCAGGATAAGCGCGAGCAGCAGCCCCGTTTCGACAAGCTCGATTCCCGCGCCGTGGCAATCACCGCTGATGCCACCCAGCCGCAACTGCAGCCAGAATCCGAAATGCGCCATCAGCAGCGGCGCCGCGATCAGTGCGGGACAGAACACCGTGGCGCCCGCAAGGACCGCGCCCCATCCGATCAGGTCGCGCGCACGGATCGCTTTGGTAAAATGCGCGCCCAGCCCCTCCTGGAGCGGGGTCAGCCAGTGTGCCCAGGCGAGCGGCCCAATCCGCGCCGCAAAAGGGATCAGCGCGAGCGCGATCCACGCGCCCTTCTCGATCACGGCGTGGAGCAGAACGAGCTTGGCGATGAGCTGAAGCCCGATCGCGACAACGCCGAAACTGCCGATGTGCGGATCGGACATGACCGTGAGCAGTCGGGCGCGGTCGCGGTGCGCGGCACCGAGTGCATCGGTCAAATCGGCAAGCCCGTCGATGTGCAGCGCGCCCGTGATGCCCACCCAGACGATCAAACCGGCCAGTGCCCCCGTCCAGGGATCCACGCGAGCGCCCAGCCACGCTGCGCCCGCCACGATCACGCCGATGAGGACCCCGACCAGCGGAAACCAGCGCATCGACTGCGCCAGGCGTTCGATGCTGAACGCGCCCATTTGCGGCACGGGCAACCGGGTCAGGAATCCGATGGCAATGAAGAACCCCGTCATGGCCACAGTCCGATGATCTGCGCCTGACGTAGCGTGCCCGGCCATATCCGCAGCGACAGCACGGACGCATAGGGCAGATCGAACGCCCAGAGCTGTGCCTGCCCGAATCCGAACAGCACTGCCAATGTCGCGCGCATCGCGCCGCCATGCGTGACGACGAGCGTGTCTTCATGGATATCGTCGATCGCCGCGGCAATGCGCGTCGTGAGCGTGGACCAACGTTCGCCACCGGGTGGCGCGTGCATGTCGGGATCGTTCCAGAAACGTCCGAGCGCATCGCCGTCGACGTCCGCGCTCGACAGCCCGTCCCAGTCTCCGAAGTCGATTTCGCGCCAGCGCGGATCCAGCGTCACGGTCATCCCGCCGCGCCGCGCGATCGCATCGGCTGCGGCCGCGGCACGCCGGAGCGGCGAGCTCACCAGCCGCGCGAAATCGAGCTCTTCAGTCTGGTCGAGGCAGGCCGCAACGCCTTCGGCCGTCTCGGCACAATCGGTCCGCCCCAGCATCCTGCCGGTAAGCGCGGGCGCGCCATGTCGCAGGAGGTGGAGCGTAAAGCCGGTCATTGCCCCCCGGATACACCAGCCTCGGCAAAAGTCGCCATCCCCGCGTGCGCGGCCAGCGCGGACCGGACGATCTGCGCCGCCACCGCGGCGCCGCTGCCTTCGCCCAGCCGCATCGACAGGCGCAGCAGTGGTTCCAGCCGCAGCCGGTCAAGCAACGCGTGATGCCCCTGTTCCATCGAGCAATGGCCGGCGAGACAATGCTCGGTGATGGCGGCATTGGCCGCCGCCAGCGGTGCCACGGCCGCGCAGGTGATAAACCCGTCGAGAATGACGGGAACGCGCTTGAGCCGAGCGGCGAGCACTGCGCCCGCAATCGCGGCAATCTCGCGTCCACCGAGACGGCGCAGCGTCTCGAACGCGGTGTTAGGCGCGCCCGCGTGCCGCGCCAGACCGGCATCGACCACGCGCACTTTTCGTGCCAGCCCTTCGAAATCGATGCCCGTGCCGGTGCCGACCCAGTAGCGTCCCGTGCCGCCGAAGCTGCGCGCCGTGAGCGCCGCGGCGGGGGTGGTGTTGCCGATCCCCATCTCGCCGACGACGAGCAGATCCAGCCCGTCCTCGACCGCCGCCGCACCCGCCGACAGCGCTTCCAGGCATTCGGTCTCACTCATCGCGGGGCCTGTGGTGAAATCGGCGGTGGGCCGATCGAGTGCGAGCGGAACGACGGTGAGTTCGAGCCCCGCCGCGGTCGAGAGGGCGTTGATCGCGGCGCCGCCGCGCTCGAAATTGCGCACCATCTCGATCGTCACCTCGGGCGGGAAGGCGCTGACGCCGTGGTCCGTGATGCCGTGGTTGCCCGCGAAGATTGCGACGCGGCCACGCTCGATCGCCGGACGTTCCCGCGCCTGCCAGCCCGCGAAGAAGATCGCGATCTCTTCCAGCCTTCCGAGCGATCCCTCTGGTTTGGTCAATTGCGCCTGGCGCCAGGTCGCTGCCGCGGTGGCGCGCATGTCGGCCGAGGGGAGCGATGCGAGCGCGTCGTCGAAGGACTGGATGGTCGGGAAAAACGTCATGCGGCAACAAATCCTGCAGGAGGCACGCGAACGATGAAATGGCCCTTCACGCCTTCGGGCCAGAGCGCATAGGCGACCTCGCCTTCGGCGCTCGCGGCATGGAGGAGCGCATAGTCGAGCACGGCGCGCGCCGCTGCTTCATCGGGTGTGAAGCGGCCGAGCACATAGCCGATCTTGTCGGGCGCCCGGATATGCAGCGTACAGAACTGGCTGCACGCAAAGAGGCACGGCATGTCCTCGATCGCGATTCCCGCATAGCGCGGATTCGACGCGGCGACGCTTCTCAGCGCCGCCGCCATCGCTTCACCACCGGTGCGTCCCTCCGCGTCCTCCCAGGATTCCGCGGAGTGACGGCAGGTGTTGCACACCACGATCGCGGGGCCTTGGGGTACGGGCTTCAGCACCAGCGCATTCTCCTAAAAGCGTGTGCGGAGGCCCGCATAGACGCTGCGACCGAGCGTGCCATAGTTGCGCACGGTCTCATATTCCTCGTCGAACAGGTTCTCGACGCGGCCGAACAGGCTGACATTTTCGCTCAGCTCATATTCGGCGCGCAGATCGACGAGCGTATAGGCGTCGAGCACGAAGGTGTTCGATGCATTGTCATAGGACTTGCCCGACCAGCGCACTGCTACCCCCGTCGACAGCCCGAACGCCCAGTCATAGTCGGCGGTGAGGTTCGCGGTTTCGCGCGGACGGCGCGGCAACCAGTTGCCGAAATTGGGGCCGGCGACGCGGTTCTCGGCCTCGATCCAGCTATAGTTGCCCGAAAGCGTGAAGCGCGTGCCGATGCGCGCTGCTGCGGCCAGTTCGACCCCCTGCGCGTGGGTGCGCGCTGTATTGGCGTAGTAGCCGAAGCGCGAGAGCCCGGTGGCGGGATTGACGCAGAGCGGGTCGCCCGTCGTGCCGAAGCACGAGAAGAAGTCGATCTGGTTGGTCGTGTCGCGGTCGAACCAGGTCGCACCGAGCGTCAGCGCGTCGTCGAACAGATGTTGCTCGACACCCACTTCCCAGCCCTCGGCTTCTTCGGGGTTGAGTGTTGTGTTCCCGTATTCGGAGAAGAGCTGGTAGAGCGAGGGTGCCTTGAAGGCCTCGCCATAGTTCGCGCGCAGGATGGTCCCGGTCTCCAGCGCCCAGACCGCGCCCGCCTGGAACAGCGTTTCGCCGCCATAGGTCTTGTGGTCGTCATGACGCACGCCGCCGGTCAGCGTCAGGCCCGAGATGGGCTCGACCGAAAGCTGGCCGTAGAAGCTCGTGATCTCGGCCTTCCCTTGCGTCACGGGGGAGAAGGGCGGGGATTCGCTGGAGAAACGCGAGCGTTCATTTTCAGCGCCGAAGATCGCGGTCCAGCCCTGCGCGATGTCGACGGTACCCTGATATTCGATGCGCTCGTTGCGGCCCTCGGCGTCGAACGTGTGATCCGTGAATCCGCCGGGATTGTAATTGTCGCGCTTGGTGTCGGTATAGCCATAGGCGATGCGGTTGCGGAAACGGCCGTCGAACAGCGCGACGTTGAGGCCCGCATAGCCGACGAACTCCTTGGTGACGCCATATTCGGGACTGTCGGTGTTGAAGCCGTCGAACTCGTTGCGTCCGCGCGTCCAGTAGCCGCGAAGGTCGAGGCTGACATCGTCCGTAATCGTCACCGTCGCGCGGCCGTTCAGCCCGACATTGCGATAGCCGTCGGCTTCGGTGCCGGGCGCATAGGCCGAGATGCCGTCGGTGGTGAAGGTGTGGCCGCCCACGCGCCACGCGACCGGGCCGGTGATGCCGCCAACGCCGGCGCGCGCGTTCACCGTCTCGCGCGATCCCGCCTCGATGTCGGCGCTGGCTTCCAGCGGCGCGTCGGGTGTCGCAGTGACGATGTTGACCACGCCGCCGATCGCCTGGCTGCCCCACAGGATCGACTGCGGCCCGCGCAGGATTTCGATCCGGTCGATATCGCCGACGAGCAGATTGGCGAAATTATAGCCGCCGCCGGTGGAGGAGGGATCGTTGAGCTTGACGCCGTCGATGACGACGACGGTGTGATCGGTCTCGGCGCCGCGAATGCGCAGCGAGGTCGTGGTGCCATAGCCGCCGTTGCGCGAAAAGCTGATGCCGGGTGTGCGGATCAGCAACTCCGTCACGCCGATATCCTGCGACTGGTCGATCGCCTCCTTGGTCAGCACCGTGATCGACGATGCGATCTTGTCGGCCTCGGTCGGCGTCCGCGTCGCCGTAACGACAATCGCGTCGCCGGGAAGCGTGGTCGCGTCGGGCGCGGGTGCCGCAAGCGCGGGCGTCGCGGCGAGCAGGGCGGTGGTAGAGAGAAACACGGTCTTCAACATCGGTCAGGAACCCCTTTTTGACACGGTCCGCCGTGCCTCCCAAGGGAGCGATCGATGCTCTGATCCAGACGCCCGATCGCACCCGTGCAAGGCACGGCCACGATGTCGTCACTCGGGTTCTTGACCCGCCCGTACGGCGCACCCTGGCCGGACGAAGGACGACTGCGTCAGGCAGGTCTCCTGGCTCGCGGGTCAGCGCCGTTTCGCGTCGCCTTCTCGGGGGCTGGCCCCAATGGCATGTGACGCGATGGCTCGCCGCTTACAGTTGCAGGGGCAGCCGGGGTTTCGAACCCCGTTCCCTTTTCATCCCCGTTGCCGGGGAACCTGTCGCGGAGCGGCGCATAGGCGGGGGCGTGACGGGGGTCAAGTATATTGGGTTGGCGCTTGTGTTCCCACTTTTCCCTTGAATTATGAAATAAAAATGCGTGATAGTGAAGCAATGTTACGCGAAGCCCATGGGTAGTGAAGCTGGATTGACAGTGTCTAAGATCCTTGCACCAGCGCTCCCGGCGACAAGCCACCGTTACGCGTAGTGCGCCGAAGAGCATCGTCGATCGGGTGCGTGTAGGACAGCTTTTTGTGTCCCGCTGAAATGTCCGTGAAGGTTCGGGCCGCGGATCTCGAGCCGGGGCTGTCAGGCGCTGGGCTGCGGCGTCCCCCTGCAGGCGCTCGCCAACAGGGCCCGCAAGGCTGTAACGGCGTTAGCGACCTGGCCCGGGTCCATGGCCTCGAGATATCTGGCTCGATCGGCCTCGCATTTTTCTCGAATCCCCGCCTTTCCTTCGGCGTCGAATCCCGGCATCCAAGCCTCGGCTGCCTCCCACGCTCGAATATAGGCTTCGGCGCCATACCAGAGCGGGTCCATCTCTTCTTTGGTCAAGCCAAGGACTCGCATTTCCTCGACGAAATCCGGAATCATGCCGATGTGGACCACGCCGTCGACGCCCACGTCATAGCCTGGCTGGTTGGGGCGGCCGTCCCAGGGGGTAGTCGCTTTGTCGAACGGGACTCCGAGGGAAAGGGGCGAAGTGGAGGTGAAGGGATAGCTCAACCTCGGCTCGCTGGAAGATTCCGCGTAGCAGCTCCCATAGACAGGCGGCGTCTCGATGAGCAGATAGCTGAAATCGCCGCCGGTCACCGTTTGATTGGTGCGAAGGAAGCGTCCCCGGGCAAAGACGGGAACGGGCGCGCCGAAATCGGTGCCGATGCCGATGCCTGCGAAAGCCGGCTTGCCATTGATCAAGCGTCCTCCCCGCAGCTTCTCGACGAGAAACCTATAGGTCTGAATGAAGGTTTCGGTGGTTCCGCCGCATTTGTGGGGTGCCACGGTGGCGCCCTCCGGCCAGGTGATCTCGCTCACGGTACGGGTGGCCGGCGGCAGCCGCGGGGCGAAGGCTCCGCCGGTTCGGATCATCGCATCGATATCCTCTTCGCGGAGCTGCCCCTCGTTATTTTCATTACACTCCGTCCGGTCGCCGCAGGTGAACAGGCGCGTGGCGCCGGAATGGCTGGAAACAAGCGGGTAAGCGCCGGCGAGGAGGCTGTTGTCCGCAGTCCCGAGCATTTCCCGCCTCGCCTTGTACGAGACGTGATCCGCATCGATCACGGCGCCATGCGCGGCCATGACCTTCGTAAGTTCCTGGCCCTCTGGACTGAGGCCGCGCGCGTTACACTTGCCGCCGTCATAGCGAAAAAGAGTTGGGCAGGGCTGACGCGTGTTGGGAGGTCGGATTCCGGCGATGACCCGGTTCACCTCCGGTAGCTTGTCTGCAACAGTAGCGCCGGGATAGGCTCCGCTCGGATTTCCTTCAGAGTGGAGGAGGTCGATCCCGAGCGCGGTGCCGCCGGCGATGCCGTCGATATTGTGCGTGAGATAAAAGTGGCGGGCGCCCAGTTGCCAATAGCGCTCAAACAGCGCGAGCGCCTTGTGCGTGGATTGCTTCCCGAATTTGCTCAAATCCTCGTCAGCAGCGGCGTGCCCCGAGAATTGCTCCTGGGTCAGATAGCCAGAGTCGCAATTGTTGCGATAGGCCTTCTCCGTGCCGGTGTCGCTGGGCACCATCCGAACACTCGGCACCTGCGATGAGGACTCGATCCTGCAGCCGAATGCGTTCGCCGCCTCAATCCCCAGCACTACCGCGAGCTTCCCCTTCGTGATGGCATCGCGTGCCTCCTTCGGAGTCGTGACGATGCGGTACCATCCGAGGCCGGCTCCGCCAGCTTCGGTGTCGATCGCGTCTTGAAGGGCTTTCGCCGCCTGGATCTGGGCCTCGATCGCGCGGCGGTCCGACGGACAATTCTCGGTCAATCCGCCCGCTTCGCACAGAAACTCCGAGCTCACCGCGAACATGACGACGAGGCGCAGGCCATATTGCCACGCGCGCTTGAGATTGTCGGTGTCGACCCGCTGGCTGGCCTGACTCGTACCCGTGGGGTTGCAATGCCCTCGCTGGAACTGCTCGCTCGCGTCCTTGAACATGGCCAGACGCACGAGGTCCTGGACCGCCAGTGAATTGCCGAACGGCAAGGGTGGCAGGCAGGGCGCGGTTGGGTCGTTCGTGTGATTGAATGCGGTGCCGCCGAAGCCCATGAAGCCGAACTGGTGGAGGTGGTAGTCGGCGAGACCCATCAGCGGTGGGTCTTCTACCTTTGCGGTCTTTTTCTCGTCGCAGCCTGCGCAAAGTACGGCAGTCAGCAGTATGCCAACTTGCAAGCGAGATTTGAGAGACTGTCCTTTCATCCCAAACATCCCCTCTTCATCCGGAGTTGCGTTGGTCAAGAACTCGGCGTGACTATCTCATATTTGTTCGCAAGCAGCAACGACCGGGTGCGTGTAGGGCAGGCATTTTTGTTGTCGCAAACGGGCGGTGGGTTTGCGAATTCAAGCAGCGATCAGGCTGAAGCTGTTATTTCGCGCTGGCCGATGCGCGAAAATGTGCGCGGTCCCAGGTCGATCCGGATGGGCTTCAGCCGTTCCCAGAGCTGGTCCGGCTTCTCGCCGACGACGAAGACCCTGGTACTGATCAGCGGGGCCCGCTCTGCGTCCCGCACGGTAATGTGAAAGCGCGCGAGCGGCACGAAAAGGCGGGCATCGCCACTGCGAACGGGCAGGATGGCGGCGATCGGGATTAGCAGCTCGCTCGTCAGCGATACGGTGTCGCCAGGGACAAGCGAATCGAAGTGATGCTGCGGCTCGACCATTTCGCCGCCGAACAGGAGCTGTTCGCCGGGGCTGAGCGAGGCATGGGCCGAGATGATGTCGCACGCGATGCTGACCGGCCCAACGGGCGCATCGGTGACGTTCGTAAGCGACAACCGATAGGACAGCCTCGCGTTGACCAGCGCCATGCTCAAGCTCTTGGGTTCGAACACGAGATCGATCTGGCCGGACATGGTCGGTGGCTGCGAGGCGTCCGCCTGAAATATCGGCTCCGGTATTGTCTCTGCGAGCAGCGGCGCGTCTTCGGCTTGCCCTATGTCTTCGCTGTCGCCCGGGTTCCGCCTTCGACGCAGGCTGAATCCGATGCCCGCCAGTAGCAACCCCAGAAGCGTTCCGCCCAGGATCCACCAGATCCAGGATGGCGTGCGTGTTGAAACCGGCTCTGTGGTTGGGCGGACCTGCGTCGGCGCAGCGGAAGGGACTGGAGGCGGTTCGGGGGCGACCGTTTCCAGGTTTTGGTCGGACGGAGCCGGCGGCGGCAGGCCGCCCGGAGCGGCTTGCATGGCCGGTGTGCGCTCGCTCGCTGCCGTTGGGGTGGGCGAGGGGGTATCCGCCGGCCTGCCGGGCGATCCGGGAATGACAATCGCGGGGGGCGCAACCCGGGGCGCAACCTGGCGTGGAGCCGGGGACGGTGCAGGATCGGGTTGCGGCGTTGGCGTCGGGGTGCCCGCAACCGGCACCGGCAGTTCGTCGACCGGCCCGGCTACGGGAGGGGGAGGTTGAGTGTCATTGCCGGGTGCAAGCTGGAAGTCGTTGATCGATCCGGTCGATTGCGCGGGCGCCTGCGCGTGCAGCGCAAACGTCATGGTCAGCAGAACCGCCGCCTTCGTCATTCCGTGTAGAGAATTTTTTTGCCGTGCCATCGATGTTCTTGAACCGCTTGCCTGCGTAGCCTGAACCGTCAGTGAACTCCGCTGCACAAACGATGAGACGGCACCCGCACGCGACGGGGCGAGGCATCCTCCACAGGCAATGATCAGGTTGGGTCGAAAACTGACCTAAACCGTTAGATCCATCGGCACGATCAGCCGGTGCCCGTTGACCGAACCCGTCCAGGCACGCACGCCGTAGACGCGTTCGAGCAGCGCTCCGGTCAGCACGCTGTCTGCGTCACCATCGGCGGCGAGCTGTCCCTGGTCGATCAGCAGCAAGCGGTCGCAGTAGCGCGCGGCCATGGTGAGATCGTGGAGAACCGCGATGACCAGCGCGCCGGCATGGGCCTGCGCTGCGAGCAGCTCCATCACCTGGAGCTGGTGGCCGGGATCGAGCGCGGCGAGCGGTTCGTCGGCGATGAGAACATCGGCCTCGACCGCGAGTGCGCGCGCGAGCAGAACGCGGGCGCGTTCACCACCCGAGAGTTCGAGCGCATTGCGATGGGCGAGCATCGTGACGTCGGCGCATTCCATCGCGCGTTCGATCGCTTGCGTGTCTGCGGGCGTCAGCCGCGAGAAGGGCGCGAGGTGAGGGAGGCGGCCGAGCCCGACCAGCCGCTCGACGGTGAGCGGCCAATGCAGTGTCTGGCCCTGCGGGAGATAGGCGATGCGCCGCGCGATCGCGTCTCGCGACATCGTCGTCACATCGGTGCCGTCGAGCGCAATGCTGCCTCCCGTCGGCTCGACGAGATGGAGGATCGCGCGCGCCAGCGTGGATTTGCCCGCGCCGTTGGGGCCGATGATGCCGATGAGTTGCCCGCCCTTGAGTTCGGCGTCGATGCCGTGGAGCACCGCGCGCTTGCCCAGAGCAACGCGCAGATCGGAGATGGAGAGGGTCACCATAGCCGGCGCTCCCTTGCGAGATGGAAGAGGAAGACGGGGACGCCCAGAAAGGCGGTCACGACGCCGAGCTTGAGCTCGTTGGTCGTGGGGATGATGCGCACAAGGATGTCCGCCATCGCGAGCAGCGCCGCGCCGCCGAGCGCCGCGGGTAACAGCACTGCACTGGGACTGCGATCGGTCAGCGGCCGGACGAGGTGGGGCACGATCAGGCCGATGAAGCCGATCGAACCCGACACCGCGACCGCGCCGCCGACTCCGATGGCGACGCCGACGAGCAACCGCAGTCGTGTCCGTTTGAGCGACACGCCAAGCGCGCGCGCGCCGTCTTCGCCGAGGGTCAGCGCGTCGAGCGCGCGGCAGTTCCAGAGCAGCAGCGCAAGGCCAACGATCACGCAAGGCAGCGCGATCCAGACATGCTGGAACGACCGGTCCTCAAGCGCGCCAAGGAGCCAGTTGGTGATCTCCATCGCGGCGAAGGGATTGGGCGACATATTGAGCGCAAGGCTGACCCCCGAGGTCGCCAGCGTGCTGATCGCAATGCCCGCAAGGATCAGCGTCAGCGGGCTTTCCGAACGTCCCGAAAAAGCGAAGAGCGCGACCAGCGAGGCAAGCGCGCCGAGGATCGCGAACAAGGGCAGGATCGCGGCGTGAAGCTGGGCGAAGCCGAAATAGAGCGCGATCACCGCGCCCAGCGATGCGCTGGTCGATGCACCGATCACCGAGGGTTCGGCGAGCGGATTGCGCAAATAGCCCTGCAGCGCCGCGCCCGCGCCGCCCAGCATCGCGCCGACGATCAGCGCGAGCAGCATGCGCGGCAGGCGCAGCTCGAACAGAATTGTCGTGGCGATGCGATCGCCGCTGCCCGTGGCGGCAGCGATCATGCGCGACAGCGGCAGACCGGCGGGCCCGATCGCGAGCGAGATCAAGCCCGCAACCAGCGCCAGAAGCGCCAGGGTGCTGAGAAGCAGGGCGCGGTTCATGTGCACGCCCCCAATTCCTCCCCGAGCTCGGCTCGGGGAGGGGGACCATGCGAAGCATGGTGGAGGGGTATAGCTCCGTGCTTGCCCCTCCACCGCCGTTCCGGCGGTCCCCCTCCCCAAGCAAGCTTGGGGAGGAACTTGAAACTGCGCCCATTTCGCGTCACGAGGGCGCCATGTTCGAAACGATCGCCAGCTTCTTCGCCTCGGTCCTCGCGACGCTCGGCCTTGCGACCGCGCCCGCCGTTGAGACCACGCCGCGCCGCGTTGTGTCGCTCAACCTGTGCGCCGATCAGTACATTATGGCGCTCGCCGATCCCGGACAGATCACAGCGCTGACGCACAATGCGCGCGACCCCGAGATGTCGTATCAGGCGCGGCTGGCGCAGCGTTTTCCGATCAGCCGCGGCAGCGCCGAGGAGGTGCTCGCGCTTGAGCCTGACCTGATCATCGCCAGCCCCTATCAACGGCACGACACGCTCGCGCTGCTCAAGGGGCGCAACGTCGCGTTTCTCGATCTGCCGCCCGCCGAAAGCTGGCCGCAGATCGTCGAACAGGTTCGGCAGGTCGCAAAGGCGCTGGGGCATCCCGAACGCGGCCAGGCGCTGATCCGCCGCATGGAATCCGAGATGGTGGCGCCCGCGATCAGCCCGGCGCACCGCCCGGTCGCTGCCTATTACCAGCGCCGTGGCTATATGACGGGCACGGGCACGCTGGTCGACGAGATGATGCAGCGCACGGGCCTCACCAATCTTGCGGCGACGCTCGACAAGCCGTCGCTCGCCCGCCTCTCGCTCGAGGAGATGGTGGCAGCTCGTCCCGACTATCTGATCGTCGAGAGCGCGACCGAGACCGTCGCGGATCAGGGCACCGAAATGCTGCATCATGCCGCCATCGCCGATATCCCGCGCATCAGCCTGCCCCAGGCGCTGACGGTGTGCGGTGGCCCTTCCTATCCGGAGGCGGTGCGGCGGCTTCGCGAACAACTGGGCGTTCGGCGCGCCGGCTAGCCTCGGATACTTTTCTCCGTTCGTCCCGAGCGAAGTCGAGGGACGTAATGGCCCGCACGCGCGTGTCTCGACTTCGCTCGACACGAACGGGTGAGAGCCGGGAGACTCGTATTTCACCACCACTAGAACTCGATCCCCGCCTGCGCCTTGATCCCGGCGCGGAAGGGGTGCTTGACCTGCGCCATTTCGGTGACGAGATCGGCCGCCTCGATCAACGCATCGGGCGCGTTGCGGCCCGTGATCACGAAATGCGTCATCTCGAGCTTGGCGGCGATCGCCTCGAGCACCTCTTCGGTCGGCAGATAGTCGTAGCGCAGCACTATGTTGAGTTCGTCGGCGATGACGAGGCCATAGGCCGGATCGTTCAGCATCCGCTTCACTTCGTCCCAGGCGGTGCGCGCAACCTTGGTGTCGCGGGCGCGGTCCTGCGTGTCCCAGGTAAAGCCTTCGCCCATCGGCTTGAACTCGATCTGCTCCGGAAAGGCGTCGAACACCGCCTTCTCGCCCGTCTTCATCGCACCCTTGATGAACTGGACGACGCCCACCTTCATCCCGTGCCCCATCGCGCGGACGGCGAGACCGAGCGCGGCGGTGGTCTTGCCCTTGCCGGGGCCGGTGTGGACGATGACGAGACCCTTTTCGCCGGTCTTGCTGGCGACGATCTTGCGGTGCGCGGCCTGCACCTTCTTCATCTTTTCCTTGTGGCGGATTTCCGCCTCTGCATCGCTCATAGTCGGTCACTCCCTGTGCTCTGGAGCACTTCCCGGAAAAAATCAGGAACCGGTTTTTCGGCCGGGAAGTGCTCAAGCTATTTAACAGAGAGCCTTTCTTGTCCTGCGGGGCGGTTCCGCCTCGCCGGGAAAGGCTCCCGTCGCCCAGACGGAATTCCGTGCCCCGGCCAGTCCCTGGGCCAAAGCAAGAGCGACACGCACCGGCAGGTCTCCTGGCTCGCGGGTCGCTGCGTGAAGGACGCCTTCCCGGGAATGTCGACCCCAGTGGCTGCCCGTCGGGAAAACCCTTCGGACATGTCCATCGCGCTCGCCGCTTACAGTTGCAGGGACAGCCGCGGATTTACACCGCATTCCCTATTATGCCCATGACGGGCACCGACGCGTCGCGGCCGGCATATCGCAAGCGCAGCCAAAGGCAAATGCGAAAGCGTGTCGGCGCGAAAGCGTGTTGGTCGTCCGATCGGCTCCGTCCGTCGCGTGCAGCGCTCGGGAACATTGTCAGCGGACGCGCGTCGTTATTCTACTATCCGGGAAACCGAGAGAGCGTGGGATGATGAAAGTCTACAACACGACGCGTCTGGCGTTTCAGACCGCGCCGGTGAGTTTGAGCCGTTGGAAAAGCGTGAGCGCCACCTTTGAACAGGCGATCGCGGAGCTTCATGGTTTCGAGCACGAGTTTCTGGAGCCCGCGCGCCGAGCCTTCACGGCGGTGCGGGACAAATGGCCGGGCGATTCCGAAATGCGCAAGGGATCGCTGGCGCAGATGCAGATCGAGAAGGCGCGCGCAATCTTCGAGCCCGTCAAGCTCAGGCACGATCAGCTCGTGGGTGTGGTCAACGACGCCGTCGACGACATGCTGGCGACCCCCGCGCCCTCGATCGCCGCGATGACGACGAAGCTGCGCATCGCGGTGGAAGGCGAATGCAAGGGGCGTCGCAGCGCCGACGAAAATCTGCGGCTGCTGCTTTCCGATGCGCAACGCCTGAGCGGCGAGGCGACAGGCTGAGCGCGCCAGGTTTATTCCGGTTCGGATCGAGTCATAGAGTGTCGCCCCAGCGAAAGCTGGGGCCCAGACGATATCGGGGAATCGCGCACAGGGTTTCGACACCCTTCATCGACATCGCTTGGGCCCCAGCCTACGCTGGGGCGACAGCTCGTGGTCCGATGTAAATCGGAAGCAGTCTAAAGGATTTTACGGCAAGGGTGGAGCGGGTGAAGGGAATCGAACCCTCGTCGTAAGCATGGGAAGCTTCTGCTCTGCCATTGAGCTACACCCGCAAACGCCTGAAAAGCTGTTCTTACCTGCGTCGATCCCGTGGCACGCGGATAGTCCGATCATCGGAACATCGCCGGGATGTCCGGTTGATAGTGATGAGCTGCGCGCGAGGCAAGCGGTGTTGCATCGGATCGCCAGCTAGCCTGGGGATCGCCAGATAGCCTGGCCGAATACTCCGTCTGGCGTATGGCGAAGCATTTTCATTCCGTTATAGAAATGAACAGGGCCAAAGTGGGTCGCCGGTAAGGTCGTCGTGCAGCAGGCATGGCGGCCTTATTGGCGCGTGGTGCAGGATTGGCCGGCCGAGGCTGCGCCGGCTCAATTGTAGAAGATATGGGTGCCCAGTTGCACGGCGCGCGTCAGGCGACGACCCCAGGACGGCGCGACATAATTGGCATGATACCAGAGCACGTTGGATGCGATCTTCTGGACCAGATTCTTGCGCGCAATGTCCGCAATCGCGAGCGCCTTGTGCCAGGCGTCGCTGCTCTTGTCGATCGGCGGGAATTTGCCGCCCCGGATGAAGGAGAATTGCGCGGGCTGGGTTACGACGTCGCAGATCTTCGGCGGATAGCGCCCCGAGGCTGCACGATTGAGTACGACCTGCGCGACCGCCAACTGCCCCTCGAGCGGCTCGCTGCGCGCCTCGAAATAGACGGCGCCCGCGAGGCATTCCTGTTCGGCATCCTGGTTGCCGTAGTTCACGAAGGCGATCACCAGATCGCGCAGCGAAAGGCTCCGGGCGGAAGTGGCCGCGGCCGGGCGCGCGGCGGGTACTGGCGCGGGCGAGGGCGATATGGCCGGCGCGGCTTGCGTGAACGCTACCGGTGGCGGTGCAACCGGCGTTACCGACGCTGCAGCAGGAACGGCGAGCAGGGTCGAAAGGAACAGGAACGCCGCGGCACAGCCGCCGACGCGAAACGCGTTGAACATCGGGTCTCAAATCTGTGCGGTCGGCTTCGTGGGCGCGCGAACATGAGCGCCGTTGATTGCCCCCCGACTAGCGCGCGGTCCGTCTCTGACCCGCAACCTTGCGCTTGCCTAATATCGTCGAGCAGGGGAATGGGAGTCCGGCCGCAGCGAGTCAATCAAGGCGACGTTGATCAACGGCGAATGGTTAACGTGGCGGGGCGGGATGAAGCCGGCTGCAGAGACTTGTCCGGACTTTGCCCCGAATCATGGCGTGTGTGCGTGGTAGTGGGGGCGTTGGCGCTCGCTCAGGCACGAGCGCTAAGAAAAAGGGCGGCGCCAGCGGCACCGCCCTTTGACTGTTCCGTATGTCCGAGCGAATTAACGCTTCGAGAACTGGAAGCTCCGGCGGGCCTTCGCCTTGCCGTATTTCTTGCGCTCGACGGTACGGCTGTCGCGGGTCAGGAAGCCAGCCGTCTTGACCGCGCCGCGCAGCGCGGGCTCGAACTTCGAGAGCGCCTGTGCGATGCCGTGCTTGACCGCGCCGGCCTGACCCGAAAGCCCGCCGCCCTTGACGGTGCAGACGACGTCATACTGACCTTCACGGTCGGAGACGCCGAAGGGCTGGTTGATGACGAGACGCAGCGTGGGACGCGCGAAATAGACTTCCTGATCGCGGCCATTGACCGTGATCTTGCCGGTGCCGGGCTTCAGCCAGACGCGGGCGACGGCATCCTTGCGGCGGCCGGTGGCGTAAGCGCGGCCCTGCGCGTCGACTTCCTTCTCGCGCAGCGGCGCGGAGGGCTGGACGGGCGCGGCGACAAAGCCTTCAGCGGCGATCGCGGCTTCGGCCACGGTGCCCTCGGCGATTTCCTTCAGGTCGGAAAGCGATTGACGGGTATCGGACATTATGCGCCCACCTTGTTCTTGCGGTTCATGGCAGCGACGTCGAGCACGGTCGGGTTCAGACCCTCATGCGGATGCTCGGCGCCCGAATAGATGCGCAGGTTGCGCATCTGCTGGCGGCCCAGCGGGCCGCGCGGGATCATGCGCTCGACAGCCTTTTCAAGCACGCGCTCGGGGAAACGACCCTCGAGCACCTTGCCTGCGGTGATCGACTTGATGCCGCCCGCATAGCCGGTATGCTTGTAATAGACCTTGTCCTGCAGCTTCTTGCCGGTGAAGCGCACCTTGTCCGCGTTGATCACGATGACATTGTCACCGCAATCGACGTGCGGGGTGAAGCTCGTCTTGGTCTTGCCGCGGAGAACATTGGCGATGATCGACGCGAGGCGACCGACCACCAGGCCGTCGGCATCGATCAGATGCCATTTCTTTTCCACCTCAGCCGGCTTGATCGACTTGGTGGTCTTCATCAGCGCCTTCATGGTGCTTGACCTCATGCTATGAAAACAAACGAACCGCCCGTGTGACGGGGCGGTGCGAACTGCGGCCTAATGACGCGGGAGGCGCGTGAAGTCAAGCGAAACCGCGGGATTGCAAACGGGTATTATGATACCATGAAGATTATCGCGCGAGCTTTACGTCGATCCTGGCGTCGGGTTCGGCGCTGGCTGCGCGATCGACGGCGCCTACCCATTCGCGCATGCTCGAATCGAGCAGCAGACCCGTGGCGCGGTCGACGCGGAGTTCGCCTTCGCTGGTCAGGAACGCCGAGTCCGCAATCTGTTTTCGCGTGCGAATGGCGTAGGTGAGCGCGCCGGTGTCGACCGCCCTGAGCATGGCGGACGCTGACTGGCGGGCGTCGCCGCTTTCGATGGCGCCGCCCGGCGCAACGGGCGGCAGCGCATAGCCGACGAGCCGCAGCGGGCTTTCCATCAGCTTGGCGGCGCGCGCCTCGGCGGGCAATGCCGCAATTCCGGCGAGCACGCGCTCTATGTCGCGGGCGACGGCAGGGTCGAGCGTGCTGTCTGCCTTAAGCGCTTCGATCGCCGCGAGCAGCCGGCTCCACGTTCCGGCCTCGTCGAGCAGCCCGAGCGGCTTGCCATCTGTTGACAGCAGGAGCGCGATCTCGAGCCCGACAAAGGGTCGGAAGGCTGCATCGAACCGCTGGGCGATTGGAGCGGGCGCCTTTGCCGTGGCGGACTGCATGATGACTTTCATGCGGTAGCCGCCTGCGTCCCGCGTGAAGCGTACGCGCTGATCGAGCGTGAAGACGAGCGCGAGCCCCTGCCGTTGCCGCGTTTCGACGACCTCGTAGCGAATCTCGCGATCGAGCGGCGGTTGGAAGCTGGCGGCGACGGGCTGAGCGATAACGGGGCAGGGAAGCAGGGCGAGCGCCAGTGCGACAGTCCTGCGCTTCATCATCGCTATTCCCCCGTCGCTGCTTCCACCCAGTCCGAATAGCTATCCAGCGCATGCGCGATTGGCCAGACGGTTATCGCAGGCGTGTCGTAGCTGTGGAGATCGGCGATGCGCGCAACGAGCGCTTCTGCGCCCGCAGCCGAGGTCTTGAAGAGCGCGGGAATTTCTTCGGCGCTTTCGATCGCGCCTTGCCAGCGATAGATCGACCGGCAGGGCGCGAGGATGTTGACGCAGGCGGCCAGTCGTTCCCCGATCACCGTCGCGCCGATCCGTTCGGCCTCTTCCTGCGATCCGAAGACCGCATAGACGGTGACGATCGCGCTCACCCGGTCCGACGTCCCAATGTGAAGGCGGCGGCGGTGGCGGAGATCACGAGCAGCGCGCCAACCGCCTGATGCGCAGTGGCGACCATGATGTTGACCCCGGTCAGCAGCGTGGCGATGCCGAGCGCGATCTGCACGACGACGAGCATCGTGAGGTTGGCCATCGCAGCCGACATTCCAGCCTTGCGGCAGCGCAGACCGAGCACGATGAGCACGGCGCCTGTGATCCAGGCGAACCAGCGGTGTACGAACTGGACGACGATGGGGTTGTCGACGAGATTGCGCAGCCAGGGATCGAGCATCGGCGTGGCGGCGGGAAACCATTCCTCGCCCATTTTCGGCCAGCTCGAAAAGGCGAAGCCGGCGTTGAGTCCGGCGGTGAAGGCGCCCAGCAGGAGCTGGAGGAAGAGCACGGTCAGGGCAAAGGCGGCAAAGCCGGTAAGACGTGCGGGTCGTGCCTGCGGATTTCGCGCGAGTGCAGCGAGGTCGAGCCCGGTCCAGGTGAGGCCGCCCAATATGGTGAATGCGGTCAACAGATGGACCGCAAGCCGGATATGACTGACATCGGTACGCTCGACGAGGCCGGAGGACACCATCCACCAGCCTATCGCGCCCTGAAACCCGCCCAGAGCGAGCAGCGCGGTGAGGCGCGGACCATAGCCTTTCGGAATGGCGCGCTTCCACCAGAACCACAGCATCGGCAGGGCAAAGGCGAGCCCGATGATCCGGCCGAGCAGGCGATGGATATACTCCCAGAAGAAGATCTGCTTGAATTCGCTCAGGCTCATCCCCCGATTGATTTCCTGATATTCGGGGATGCGCTTGTACGCGTCGAACTCGGCTTGCCACGCCTCATGGGTGAGCGGCGGGATCGTTCCGCTGATCGGCTTCCACTCGGTGATCGACAATCCCGATTCGGTGAGGCGCGTGACGCCGCCGACAACGACGATCATGAACACGAGCGCGGCGACACAGGCGAGCCAGCGCGCCAATTTGGCCGGCTGCGGCGCCGGCGTTGCGGGACGGGCGAACGACATGGCCCGCGCCTATGCCGTGGCGCGCGCGGTGGCACAAGGGTGGCGCAGCGCTTTGCGGACGCCGATTTGGGGTTGGATACGCCGCCGCCACAATGTGCATTTGGTAAAACTGGCACTGTAATCAGCACCTGCGCGATTTGGGGATGCCCCTTTCAACACGACTTAAGGGTATTTGGGGGTGGAAGACGGGGATTCCCCCGATGGATGAGGCTTTTGGGGCTCGCTAGGCTGGCGATGACGGCTGCGGCCGTTTCACGGCAAGAGGGCGACAGTGTGAGAACGGCATCCCGCAAGCGATCGTGTCCATCGGCGGTTTTCACCACCTGCTTCGCATGGGCGCTGACGGGCGCCGTTTCATCGGCGTTCGCTCAGGAAACGCCTCCCCCCGACAAGCAGGACTTTCCACCGACGTCCGTGGCCGCAGGGCAGGCCTCGGCGCCGACACCTGGCCCCGATACACAGGCCATGCCGGCCGCGACGCCGGCCTCTCAGGTCCAGGGGCCGCCTGCCGGCGCTGAAGCGCCCACCCAACCTCACAAGAAGAAATTCTTCGATCGCTTCTTCGACGAGGAGGATGGAAAGTTCGATTTCTCCAACATCCTCGCCAAGGGCGGCTTCCTGCCAGTTCCGATCATCATTACCGAACCCGCCGTTGATGGTGGCTTCGGTCTGGCTGCAACATTCATCACCGTACCGCGCGACCATCCCAAGCGGATGACGCGTCGTGTCGTGGGGGCGATGAAGACCGGCAACGGTTCCTATGGCTATGGCTATTTCCAGTCCGGAACCGCATTCGACGGGCGGATGAGCTACAAGTTCGGCGTGGGCCGGGGCAAGGTGACGCTCGACACCTTCCCGGCCTTCGCGCCGCAAGGCATCGAATATAGCAGCAAATATGATTACGGCATTCTGGGATCGGCGCTGTGGCATTTGGGCGACGAGCGCTTTTCCATCGGACCGCTCATCGATTTCCGCAAGCTCAGCACCAAGCTCGACATTGCTGGGCTGCCCGACGATTTCGCCGATCATTTCAACAACACGCTGCACACCGGCGCACTGGGCCTGGGGTTTCACTTCGACGACCGCGACAATCCGCTCACCCCGACCAAGGGCTCGAACGCCTATATCGAAGGCAAGTTCAACCGCACGGCGTTCGGCAGCGACCGCAACTATGAGGTCTATGACGTCGAAGCCTATACCTTCGACAAGATCTCGCCCAAATTGCGCATCGGCCTGAAGCTCGAACTCGATGCCATTCGCGGCGACTTCCCGATTTTTTATGCGCCGGCGATCGACATACGCGGCGTGCAGGCGATGGAGTATCAGGGCATGAACGTCCTGAACACGGAAGTCGAAGTGACGTGGCAACTGAGCCCCCGCTGGTCGCTTCTTGCCTTTGGCGGCATGGGCGCGACGGATGCGGGCAGCTCACGGATCTATGCTGACTCGGGCACGATTTTCGGCGGTGGGGCCGGGTTCCGCTACCGCATCGCGCGAAAGCTCGGGCTCGATGCGGGGATCGATGTCGCCTACGGCCCGGGAGGCGCGACATTCTATATTCAATTCGGCCACGCCTGGTCCTTCGGGATGGACTAAAGGCCGTTGAGATTCACCGTGAGTTGATGGCAGCCTCCGTTCGGTGAGGCGCGTGATCCCGCCGACAACGACGATCATGAGCACGGTGACACAGGCGAGCCAGCGCGCCAATCTGGCCGGCTGTGACGCCGGCGTTGCGGGACGGGGTCGGGTTATCAGGCGGCCGCGCGAGTTCGGCGAAGCCAGGCGGTGGCCGGAAAGAGTTCAGGGCCCATCGGTCGAGAAGGCAGGGCCGCGGGAGAAATCGGCCGGTGGTTGTGGCTTGACGGACAGAAGCGAAGTTTCTTGGTCGTCGCCAAAGACCTCCAGGCTGTTTCCGCTGCCGGGCTGTGGCAGCGTTCCTCCATCGATCCATGCGGAATCCTGATACCGGTTGGCATAGATGGTGGTGCTGCCATATTCGCTGCTGCCGCCACTCATGTTGAACGTCACGCGAAGGTGATTGTCGTCGCCCGGTGTAAATCGAGGCGCCCCCGGCGCAGCGGGGGAACCCGATACTGCGCCGACCAAAACCAGGTCGGCGGCCAGGCTTGTGATGCCCAGATATGTGAGCTCGAGGTCGGCGCAATTAAAATTCACCGTCCCCATGCCGGGGGGATCGGATGGCCGCCACCCACCGGCCGCCCGAATGCCGACGGCAAAGCCGCTGATGGAATCTCGATATGATTTAAGGGTCAGCGTGTTGCCGTTTGTGAACGGCGCCACGAAGCTGGCAAATGGCGCGTTCGAGCCGCCATGAAGCAGCCAGCCGGTTGGCGCCGCCGCCGCTGTGCCGTCCGATTGGTACATGTTGCGGTCCGAAAAGATGACTGTTTCCGAACCGACAACCGGGTACGGCCGGCTGACCCCGCCGTTCGCATCCAGACCGCCCCCGATCATATTGCGGGACAATCGAACAATCACGCGGGCCCGCGGGGCGAAATTGATCGCAAAGACGCCCGAGCCGTTGCCCGGCGAGCGAATCACTGACCGCGTCATTTGGACGGACACGACCGCCCCTTCATGCGGCGCTGGCGGGCTCGCATCGAGCGGATTGAGAGTAAGGACAACCAGACCGCGCCCGGTGGGGCCAGCGGCCGGGCCGGTAATAAGGGCGCCAGACGAATTGGGATTGATCAGTTCGCAACGGTCGATGGTCGCCGAGATTCTGTCGTTCGTGGCGGTCGAGATCACAGCGACGAGATTCCCTTTGCGCCCGGCGACATCGCTGATGGTAAGACCCGTAATCCGCGAGCCATTGCCGAGCCTGAGGATGTCACCTTCCCAGCCCGGCGACGCCTGCAATTTGGATTGCGGCGAGCCTGGCCACCAATTGGAGGCAGCATAAATGGCTTGCATCCTGCCCTCACCCTCGAGGGTGGCGCCGTCGGGCACGACCAAGGGCTCGGTAACATTATAGTCGCCGGCCTTGACCTTGATCGTCGCGCCCTGATTGGCGGGTACGAGCGCACCTTTCAATTCAGTGTAATTTTGCACGACGATCGTGGTCATGCCCCCCTCCCAAGTAGCATCGCAGATCTCGCCTCGAACATAGCATAGTTCAAAGGCATGGCTACCCAATGAAGGCGAGCGCCCCGGTTATGCATCGATGGGCGGGTAACGCTCGAAAATGGGGAGACTATGCATATCCGCCATCCAGCCAATGCGTTCGGCGACCTGGATCTGGGCCGATGGCGGTCCAAGCGCGTCGGGATCGTCGAGCGTCGCCGACTGGATGTCGATCATGCCCGGGAAGATCGCGTCGTTGGTATAAAACAGCCCCGTTCCGCACGCCGTGCAGAAATGACGCCGGCCATCTTCGGACGAAGCGTAAATCCGGGGCTCTCCGCGCGTCACGTTTACCGCATCCGCGGCGAACAGCGCCCAGCCGACGAGTGGCGCGCCCGCCGATCGCCTGCAGTCGGTGCAATGGCACAAGGCATTATGTGCGGGCGTGCCCGACACCTGATAGCGAACCGCTCCGCAATGACAGCCACCTTCAAGCATTGCATCTCTCCCGAATCACTTGATCTCGCAGCATCATAGCGATGTCTCTGCCCGTTGATGACAGCAGCATGGTTTTGCCAAATGTTATGTTGTAACTTACAACGGTCCGTGCCAAAGGCGGTGCGTTCGAACTGGAGTCGTAAGTGGATAACCTCGTATCGCGTGCTGGATTGCTCGATCGGCTGGCCATTGGCCTGTCGGGTCTGTGCGTCGTCCACTGCATCGCGAGCGCGGTTCTGGTGGCGCTGGTTGCATCGGCGGGCGGGCTGCTGGTCGATCACCGGATCCACGAGACGGGGCTGATCATCGCGATCGGGCTCGGCATTATCGCGCTGGGCACCGGAATCTGGCGGCACGGTTTCATGATGCCGTCCGCGGTCGGCGCGCTTGGACTGGGCGTGATGGCAGGGGCGCTTACGCTGTCGCACAACGCCGGCGAGGTGATTTATACCATCCTCGGCGTCGGTATCCTCGCGCTCGGACATGATCTGAACCGTCGCGCGACGCTTTAACCGCGGCTTGCCGTGCGCGGACCAAGCGCCTAAATTCGCCTCATGGCACAGCATCATCACCACGAGCATGAAGGCATCGCACTTGCCGATGCCGCGAAGACCGCGTTCGAGAAATCGGGCGAGCAATGGACCGATATGCGCGCCAGCGTGTTCGATGCGCTTTCGGGCTTCGTCAAGCCGGCGTCGGCTTATGACATTGCGGAGGCCGTATCAAACGCGCAGGGGCGGCGGGTTGCCGCCAACAGCGTCTACAGGATCCTCGACCTGTTCGTGACCGCCAACCTCGCCCGGCGCGTTGAGAGCGTGAACGCCTATGTGGCCAACGCGCATCCCGATTGTCTGCACGATTGCATCTTCCTGGTCTGCGACAATTGCGGACAGGCGACGCATATCGACGATGACAGCCTGTCGGCGGGCGTGCGCACCGCCGCGCGCAAGGCGGGCTTTTCGCCCGAACGCCCCGTGATCGAGGTCCATGGCCGGTGTTCCGATTGCGAGTAATCAGCCGCGGCTGCACCGTTTCTGCACCGTAACCTGACCACGGTTCCGTTCGACAGTCGCGCGCGCGGACGCTAAAGCTGCGGCTTGAAAGAGGGAATATATGTCCGATTCACCCGCGACGCCGTTGCTTGATACCGTCGCCACGCCTGCCGATCTTCGCACGCTCAAGCCTGCCCAGCTTCGCCAGCTTGCGGACGAACTGCGCGCGGAAACCATTTCGGCGGTGGGCACGACGGGCGGGCACCTGGGATCCGGCCTTGGCGTCGTCGAGCTGACGACCGCGATTCACTATGTCTTCAACACACCCGACGACCGGCTGATCTGGGACGTCGGCCACCAATGCTATCCGCACAAGATCCTGACCGGGCGGCGCGACCGCATCCGCACCCTGCGTATGGGTGGCGGTCTTTCGGGTTTCACCAAGCGCTCGGAGAGCGAATTCGACCCCTTTGGCGCTGCGCACAGCTCGACCTCGATTTCCGCAGCGCTGGGCTTTGCGGTCGCCAACAAGCTGGCTGACCGGCCGGGCAAGGCGATTGCGGTGATCGGCGACGGCGCGATGTCGGCGGGCATGGCGTACGAGGCGATGAACAATGCCGAGCAGGCGGGCAACCGGCTGGTCGTCATCCTCAACGACAATGACATGTCGATCGCGCCGCCAGTGGGCGGGCTTTCAGCCTATCTGTCGCGCATCGTCTCGAGCCGCGAGTTCCTGGGGCTACGCGATCTTGCGCGCCGCGTCGCGCGCAGGCTGCCGCGGCCGCTCCACGCAGCCGCGCGCAAGACCGACGAGTTCGCGCGCGGCATGGCGATGGGCGGCACGCTCTTCGAAGAGCTGGGTTTCTATTATGTCGGCCCGATCGACGGCCACAATCTCGATCAGCTCATCCCGGTACTCGAGAATGTCCGTGATACCGAGGAGGGGCCGATCCTCGTCCATGTCGTGACGCAAAAGGGCAAGGGCTATGCGCCCGCCGAAGCCGCTGCCGACAAATATCACGGGGTCCAGAAGTTCGACGTCATCACGGGCGCGCAGGCCAAGGCGCCACCGGGACCGCCCAGCTACACCGGCGTTTTCGCCAAGGCGCTGATCGCCGAGGCAGAGCGCGACGCGACGATCTGCGCGATCACGGCGGCGATGCCCTCGGGCACCGGCCTCGACAAGTTCCAGCAAATGTTCCCGGGTCGCACGTTCGATGTGGGCATTGCAGAGCAACACGCGGTAACCTTCGCCGCAGGGCTCGCAGCACAGGGCATGCGGCCGTTCTGCGCGATCTACTCGACCTTCCTCCAGCGCGCCTATGACCAGGTGGTCCACGACGTCGCGATCCAGAACCTGCCCGTGCGTTTCGCGATCGACCGCGCCGGGCTTGTCGGCGCTGACGGATCCACGCACGCAGGGAGCTTCGACGTCACCTATCTGGCGACGCTTCCCAACTTCGTGGTGATGGCCGCGGCCGACGAGGCTGAGCTCGTCCACATGGTCCATACCTGTGCAGTCCACGACACGGGCCCGATCGCGGTGCGCTATCCGCGCGGCAACGGCACGGGCGTTGCGCTTCCGGCGACCCCCGAACGGCTCGAAATCGGCAAGGGACGCGTCGTTCGTCAGGGCAAGAAGGTCGCGATCCTGTCGCTTGGCACGCGACTGGAAGAGGCCTTGAAGGCCGCCGACCAGCTCGACGCCATGGGACTCTCCACCACCGTCGTCGACCTTCGCTTCGCCAAGCCGCTCGACGAGGCGCTGATCCGCAAGACGCTGACCAGCCATGAGGTCGCGGTGACGATCGAGGAGGGCGCGATTGGCGGGCTCGGCGCGCATGTGCTGACCTATGCCAGCGACAGCGGGCTGATCGATGCGGGTCTGAAGCTGCGGACGATGCGGTTGCCCGATGTCTTTCAGGACCAGGACAAGCCCGAGAAGCAATATGACGACGCGGGGCTCAACGCGCCCAACATCGTCGAGACGGTGCTCAAGGCGCTTCGGCATAATTCGAGCGGGGTTGTCGAGGGCGCGCGGGCTTAGCTCGAATGAAGCACCGGCGGCCGCTTAAAATCACCAGCCGCGTTTCCTCCGTTACCAATGGCTTCGTGCAGGCCATTCTGCCGGACCAGCCGCCAACGGCTGAAGAGCGGGCAATGTTGCTCGATGCTTTGGAAATGACGGAAAGGTCAGTCGAATGTGTCTATTGCGGAGACAAGGCGACTGACTGGGATCATCTTCGCCCATTGGTGGCGGGGAAGAGGCCCAGCGGTTTTCTTACCGATTATCGGAATCTTGTACCATCGTGCGGTCCATGCAATCAGTCTAAGAGCGGTCAGCCGTGGCGCGATTGGATGAGGGGAAAGGCAAGGAATTCGCCGACCTCACGCGGGATCGTCGATGTCGCGTCTCGAGAACTTCGCCTGCAGCGGTTTGAGATATGGGGTGCTGTTACTGCCATCGACCTTCCAGCTATTGCAGGTGTGGATCTATGGAATTCCTACTGGGAGAAGCTTGCGCAAATAGAGGGCATGATGCGAGATGCGCAGGCCAGTGCCACGATCATCCGCACCAAGATCCAATCGGCCTTAAATAAGGATGGTGACCCCGCTTAGGCGGCGTGGACGAATTTGATCCAAAGCCGGATGGCAGCGAGATGGACCATGCCGAGGAAACTTGAGGGCGTTTGATCGTAGCGGGTGGCGACGGCACGATTGATTTTCAGCTTGCCGAACATTCGCTCAATGCCGTTTCGCTGCCTGTAGAGCTGCCGATCGTGCTCGATCCTTTCTCGGCGATTGGAGCGCGCCGGGATGACAGCCTGTATGCTGCGGCTCGCGAGATCGGCGCGAATGGCGTTGGTGTCGTAGCCTTTGTCGGCCAGCAGAGCCGCCGGAGCGCGGTCCGGCAGGCGGATCAGCGTGTCATAGGCCGTGCAGTCGGCGGCTTCACCACCAGTCAGGTGGAAGGCGACGGGGCGTCCTCGGGCATCAGCCAGACAGTGAAGCTTACTGGTGAACCCGCCCCGCGAGCGGCCAAGAGCGCGTCGACAAGTCCCCCTTTTCCGCCCGCTGCCGAGACATGGGCGCGAAGGGTGGTGCTGTCGATGCTGTAGTGTCCGGTGTCGGCCATGATCTCGGCAAGCGTCACCGACACGGCCTCCCAGACCCCGGCCTCGCTCCAACGACGGAACCGCCGGTAGATCGTGTTCCAATTGCCGTATTTTGGCGGGACATCGCGCCAAGCAGTCCCACAGCGCAGCCGCCAGAGTATGCCGTTGACTATCGAGAGATTCTGCTCAGGCCTGCGGCCGCGCCCTCGGTTCTCTGGCTCGATCGGCAGCAGACCCTTCAGAACGCGCCATTCTGCTTCGCTCAGATCGCCCCGGCTCAAACCTGCCTCCAAAAGGCAGCCTTGAATCAACCCACACCGTCCACGTCAACCAATTCGTCCACGCCGCCTAGCCCACCCCCTCCATCACCCGCTTCACGGTCTGAGGTTCCTTGGCGTCATCGCCAGCAATATCCGTGCCGCACGCTCGGGCTGGCGGCGGCCCTGTTCCCAGTCACGGATCGATGCGAGGCTGAAGCCATAGGTTCGTGCGAACGCTTCCTGCTTGTGCGCCTTGCGGATGGCCTGCACATCGACCTCGGCGGGCACAAGGGCGACAAAGCCCTCGCGCTCACCCTGAGCTTGTCGAAGGGTATTTGTCCGAATAGGCTTCGACAAGCTCAGCCAGAGCGCGGGTGGGGGCCGAATGCCATTCTATACCTATATTCTGCGATGTTCAGACGGCAGCTACTATACCGGACATACGGATGATCTGGACGTGCGAATGGCGCAGCACAGCAACGGTGTTGGGGCCGCCTACACCGCAAAGCGCCGTCCATTGACCCTTGTTTGGGCGACGGATTGCCAGACCTGCACCAACGCGTTCGAGCTGGAACGTCAGATCAAGGGCTGGTCCCGCGCCAAGAAGGAAGCATTGATGCGGGGTGATTTCGAAGCACTGCCCGATCTGGCACGTGGCAGGACAGGACGGCTCGAACCCCAAATGCGCTCAGGCTGAGCTTGTCGACGCCCATTTTCGCTAGCTGGAGAAGAGCGATCAGGTTTGCCCCTCACTCATGTCCTTCGCTGGTATGCCCATGCGGCGCGGCGTGGCCGTGGTGGCGCAGGTATCGATCGTCGATGTCTTCGATCATCGCCCTGGCAGCCTCCTTTCCGGCCTGAAGCTCGATCAGTCGGTCGATCTTGGCCTCCATCCTGTCGTCATTCTCCTTTGACGTGGGCGATCCCACGTAGAGGAAATATGCCAGACCAACGACCTGCCAGAGCAGTTGCAGGAACTCGGACTGCCAGTTTTCGAAGGTCTCCCGCCCCATCTCCATCAGGAATGCTCGGGTTTCAGGGGACTGACCATGCTGCGTGGCCTCGTCGAGATACGCGTACCAGCCGAAAAGCCAGTGGAGCGCGAACGAGACCAGGAAAAAGCCGATCGTGATCCAGGCGTAAGCGTATTTCTTGAAGATGCCGGCGTTCATGGGGCTCTCCTTCTTGTTTGCTGTTGCGAAACGAAGCGGCGTTTGCTGCCGTTCCCTTCGACATTCGTGCCCGAAGCCCCTAGGAGCGCGGTTATGCCCAAGATCCGCGCCGATCAGATCCTCGTAGACCGCGGCCTAGCCGAGAGCCGGACGCGCGCTCAGGCGCTGATCCTGGCGGGGCTCGTATTTTCGGGCGAGCGCAAGATCGACAAGGCGGGGCAAGCGCTTCCCGATGATGCGCCGATCGAGGTGCGCGGGCGCGATCATCCCTGGGTGTCGCGGGGTGGGATCAAGCTGGCGCATGCGCTCGAACATTTCGGCTGGGATGTGGCGGATGCGGTGGCGATGGACGTGGGATCGTCGACGGGGGGCTTCACCGATGTGTTGCTGAGCAACGGCGCGGCGCGCGTCTATGCCGTAGACAGCGGGACCAACCAGCTTGCCTGGAAGCTGCGGCAGGACCCGCGTGTGATCGTGCATGAACAGACGAGCGCGCGCATCCTGACGCCTGCGCATGTTCCCGAACCGATCGACCTTTTCGTCTGCGATGCGAGCTTCATTTCCCTTTCCAAGGTGCTCGACGTGCCTCTGTCTTTTGCTGCGCCCGATGCACGGCTGATCGCGCTCATCAAGCCCCAGTTCGAGGCGGGGCGGGAGGAAGTCGGGAAGGGCGGGGTCGTTCGCGATCCCGCGGTCCATGCGCGCGTCTGCGAGGAAGTGCGCCAATGGGTGGCGGCCAAGAACTGGGATGTCGAGGGCATCGTCGAAAGCCCGATCAAGGGCCCCGAGGGCAATGTCGAATTCCTGATCGCTGCGCGACGATCGTCCGCGACAAATTGCGACAACTGAGCCGCTTGCCAATCGACCCGCCGCGCACTAGCGACGCTTGGGCTCATGCGTACCCTGTATCTCTTCCTTGCCCCCGTGGCATTGCTGGCCGGCTGCAGCAACGGCAACGGCAATGCGGGGGGCAATCGCGCCGCGCCGCTGGTAAAGGTGGAGGCGGTTTCCTCGCACCCGTTCGTCGACCGGATCGATGCGATCGGCACCGCATTCGCCAACGAGCAGGTGACGCTGGCGGCGCCCGTCACTGAAAGACTTGTCCGGGTCAATTTCACCGATGGCGGCTTCGTCCACGCGGGCCAGGTGATCGCGACGCTGGCGCAAGGACAAGAAAGCGCGCAGCTCGCGGACGCGGGCGGACGTGCGCGCGAAGCCCAGCAGCAGTTGGCGCGACTCCAGCAGCTCAAGCAGCGCGGCTTTGCGACCAACGCCGCGGTCGACGCGCAGTCGGCGCTTGCCTCCTCGGCGCGCGCGCAGGCCGCGGAAGCGCGCGCCTCGATGGGCGACCGCGTCATTCGCGCGCCCTTCTCGGGATGGGTATCGCTGCGCACCATCTCGCAGGGCGCGGTCGTGACGTCGGGTACGGCGATCGCGACTGTCAGCGACATTTCGCAGATCAAGCTCGACTTCGCGGTGCCGGAAACGCTGCTTGCGTCGATAAAGCAGGGTCAGACGATCAACGCGGTGGCCGCCGCCTGGCCCGATCGCAGCTTCAGCGGGCAGGTCCGCAGCATCGATCCGGTGATTAATCCCGCCACGCGCGCTGTTACCGTCCGCGCGGTGCTTCCCAACGCCGATCTGTCGCTCAAGCCCGGCATGTTGATGACCGTCGCGGTTGAATCCGCGGCGCGCACGTCTCCCGCAATCCCCGAGCTTGCACTGGTGGGCGAGGGCGACCGCAGCTTTGTCTATGTGCTCGGCGCCGGTGACAAGGTGAAGCGTACGCCCGTGCGCACCGGCGCGCGGCAGAACGGCATGGTCGAGGTCGTCGAAGGGCTTCAGCCCGGAACGCGCGTGGTGACCGAAGGCGTAGTCAAGCTCGCCGATGGCATGCAGGTGAGCCTCGCCGGTTCCAAGAGCGTAAAGCCCACCGCGGCGCGCAAATAGCGAAGGGCGGCGCATGCAGCTCTCCGATCTATCCGTTCGCCGCCCGGTTTTCGCTACCGTCATAGCGCTGCTGCTCTGCGTCGTCGGGGTGGTCGGCTTCTTCAGCCTTTCGGTACGAGAATATCCCGATACCGATCCGCCCGTGGTCTCGGTCGAAACCGTCTACACTGGCGCCGCTGCGAGCGTTGTCGAGACGCGGATCACGCAGGTGCTCGAGGAACAGTTGGCGGGCATCGAGGGTATCCTCGCGATCACTTCGCGTTCGCGCGATGGACAGTCGGACATCACGGTAGAGTTCAATCCCGGGCGCGACATCGATTCTGCGGCGAATGATGTTCGCGATCGTGTCAGCGCGGCGATCGAGGATCTGCCCGAAGAGGCGTTGGCGCCCGAAGTGCGCAAGGCCGACGCCGACGCGCAACCGATCTTGTTCCTCGTCTTTTCCAAGCCCGACTGGTCCCGCCTTCAGCTCAGCGACTATGTCGACCGCAACCTGGTCGATCGCTTCTCGGCAATCGACGGCGTGGCGCGCGTGTTCGTGGGTGGTGAGGCGCGGCCTTCGATGCGCATCTGGCTGAATGCCGAGCGGCTCGCTGCATTCCAGATGACTCCGGCCGATGTCGAGACCGCGCTGAGGACGCAGAATGTCGAGCTTCCTGCGGGGCGCATCGAATCGAAGGACCAGAATGTCACGTTGCGCGTCGACCGTCCTTTCGGCACGCCCGAGGAGTTCCAGCAACTCGTGATCGGCCGCGGCGCCGACGGATATCTTGTGCGCCTCAGCGATGTCGCGCGCGTCGAGCAGAATGCCGAGAACATGTACCAGCAGTTCCGGCTGAACGGACAGCCCGCGGTTGGCCTCGGCATCGTCCGCCAGTCGGGCGCGAACACGCTCGAGGTCGCCGAGCGCGCAAAGGCCGAGGCGGCGTCGCTCGATTTGCCCCAGGGCATGACTTTCAACGTCGGGTCCGACGAATCGCTCTTCATCAGCCGCGCGATCGAGCGCGTCTGGCACACGCTGGCCGAGGCGGCGGTCCTTGTCGTGCTCGTCATCTTCCTGTTTCTTGGAAGCTGGCGCGCGACGCTGATCCCGGCGGTCACCGTGCCGATCTGTCTGCTCTGCGCCTTCGCGGTGCTCTGGTTCTTCGGCTATTCGATCAACCTGCTGACGCTGCTCGCGCTGGTGCTGGCGATCGGCCTGGTGGTCGACGACGCGATCGTGGTGCTGGAAAACGTCTATCACCGGATCGAGCAGGGCGAGCCCCCGCTGGTGGCCGCCTTCAAGGGCACGCGCCAGGTCGGCTTCGCGGTGATCTCGACCACGGTCGTCGTCTGCGCGGTGTTCGTGCCCGTCATGTTCCTTGCGGGACAGACCGGGCTGTTGTTCCGCGAACTCGCAGTGGCGATGGTGGCGGCGATCGCCTTTTCGGGCTTCCTGGCGCTCAGCCTTGCGCCGATGCTCTGTTCGAAGTTGCTGCGCCATCAACAGCGCGGACGCTTCACCCAATGGGTGGACGACAATTTCCAGCGGCTCGAGGGCAGCTATGCAAAATGGCTCGACAAGGCGGTCACCAAGCCGCTGATCCCCGTTGCGCTTACCATCCTGTTCCTCGCGGCCGCGGGCGTGATGTTCACCTTCATGAAGTCCGAGCTCATCCCCGAAGAGGATGTCGGCATCGTGCAGGTGCAGGTCAGCGCGCCCGAGGGCACCGGCTTCGACACCATGGACCGCTATATGCTGCAGGCGCAGGAGACGATGCTGCCGCTGCTTCAGGAAGGCGCGGCCCGCACGGTCATCACGCGCACGCCCGGTGGTTTCGGCGCCAGCGACGATTTCAATAGCGGCACCTTCATCATCTTTCTCAAGCCTTGGGAAGACCGGCAGAAAACCACGCAGGAGGTTGCGGCCGAGGTCAACGGGAAGCTGCGCCAGCAGGCCGCCATCCGCGGCAATGTGCAGGTGCGCTCGTCGATCGGCGGGCGCGGTCAGCCGATCAACTTCGTCATTGCAGGCAACAGTTACGAGGAACTGGCGATAGCGCGCGATCGCATCCTCGCCGCCGCCGCCGAAAATCCGCGCATCATCAACCTCGATTCCGACTACAAGGAAACCAAGCCCCAGCTTCGCATCGAGGTGAACACGCAGCGCGCGGGCGACCTTGGCGTGTCGGTCGAGGATGTGAGCCAGGCGCTCCAGAGCCTGCTCGGATCGCGGCGCGTGTCGACCTATATCGACCGCGGCGAGGAATATCGCGTCATCGTACAGGCCGAGGCTGCCGGACGTTCGTCACTCGCCAACCTCGCGCAGATCCACGTGCGCAACCGCACGGGCGAACTGATCCCGCTTTCCAACCTAGTCACCACGCGCGAGACGGCGGGACCGCGCGATCTTGGCCGGTTCAACAAGATGCGCGCGATCACGCTCTCGGGCGGGCTTGCGCCGGGCTATACACTGGGTGAGGCGCTGACCTTCCTCGAACAGCAGGCCAATGCCTCGCCCGAAGTCACCGCGATCGGCTATCGCGGCCAGAGCCAGGCGTTCAAGGAGACGGGCGGCTCTATCTGGGTCGTATTCGGTCTGACGATCCTGATCGTGTTTCTGGTGCTGGCGGCGCAGTTCGAAAGCTTCGTCCATCCGATGGTGATCATCACCACCGTGCCGCTGGCGGTGGCGGGGGGCGTCGTCGGACTCGCGCTCACCGGGCAGACGATCAACCTCTACAGCCAGGTGGGCATCGTGATGCTCGTCGGACTTGCGGCCAAGAATGGCATCCTGATCGTCGAGTTCGCCAATCAGTTGCGCGACGAGGGCAAGGCGATCGCGGAATCCATACGCATGGCCGCGGCGCGGCGTCTGCGGCCGATCCTGATGACCTCGATTGCGACGGTCATGGGAGCGATGCCACTCGTCCTTGTCGGCGGAGCGGGCGCCGCGTCGCGCACCGCAATCGGCGTCGTGATCGTTTTCGGGGTTGCCATTGCCACCTTCATTACGCTTTTCCTCATTCCTATCCTGTATCAGCGGCTTGCCCGCTATACGGGCTCGCCCGAGGCGGTCGGGCGTGAACTGGACGCGGCACTTGAACGGCCCGCGCCCGCGGAATGAGGAAGGCCTGAGGGGATGACCGAACTCGCATCGCAGTCGCAATTGAGGGGATCGCTGTTTCGCTGGGCGCTGGTGACAGTGCCCGCGACGGTGCTGCTGGGCGTCCTGTCGGGCCGGCTTTCCAATTCGGGCTATGGGAATCCGTGGTTCGATGCGCTGCAAAAGCCCGACATCATGCCGCCGGGCTGGGTTTTCGGGGCGGCCTGGACGCTGCTCTACGTCCTGATGGGGCTTGCGGCGGCGGTGGTGCTCAATGCGCGCGGAGCGAATGGGCGTCCGTTGGCGATCGCGCTGTTTATCGCGCAGTTTGTCGCCAATCTGGCGTGGTCTCCGCTTTTCTTCGCTGCACATCAGGTGTCCCTGGCGCTTTGGCTGATCCTGCTGATCCTCGTCCTTGCGGTTGCGACGACGGCTGCATTCGGGCGCGTGCGCGCGATCGCTGCGTGGCTGATGGTGCCTTATCTCGCATGGCTGTGTTTCGCGTCGCTGCTCAATTGGCAGATCGATCGGCTCAATCCCGATGCCGAAACTCTTGTGCGTGGCTCCCCGAAGGCCCAGATAGCGCTCTAGCAAGGGAACCATGCCTCGATTGGAGCGCGAGTAATGCAGTCTGAGAACCGGATTTTCGACGATTTCGTCAAGTTCATCAACGGCGCCGCCGGAACCCTTGCCGGCGTAGGGCGCGAGGCCGAGGCCTCGGCGCGCGAGCGCGCAAAGGAGTGGATCGGCGGGCTCGATTTTGTCAGCCGCGACGAGTTCGAGGCGGTCAAGGCGATGGCCGCCGCCGCGCGCGACGAGGCTGATGCGCTGAGGGCGCGACTGGACAGGCTCGAAGGCAAGACGACCCCCGGAGCTGCCGCGAAGCCGGCCGTCAAAAAAGCCGCCAAGCCAAAGGCCTGAACCGAATCCTCCACAGTTTATTTGCCGGGATGCACCGTTTTGCCTTGTTTTCGCAGGCAAGCGGTTGCACCTGTTGCACCATGAATAACGGCCAGGCAGGCAGGAATGACATTGGACGAGTTTGAGGCGGCGCGCGACAGCGGTGCGCCGATCGAAATGCTCGAAGCCTATTTCACGGCGCATGGCTGGACCCATGAAAAAGTGGGCGATGACGAGATCGTCGCCACCACCGACGGAAGCTGGGCGAAATATGAACTTCGTGCGGTATGGCGCGAGGACGACCGCGTGCTCCAGTTCCTGGCACTGCCCGATATCAAGGTTGCGGTCGAGAAACGCGCCGCGATTTACGAGACGCTGGGACTGATCAACGAGCAGCTTTGGCTCGGCCATTTCGAACTCTGGTCATCGAGCGGCATCGTGCTGTTCCGGCATGCGGCGCTGCTTGACGGGCAGGAGGACTATCATCTGTCGCTCGATCAGGTCGAGCTTCTCGTCGAAACCGCGATCGACGAGTGCGAACGCTTTTATCCGGTCTTCCAGTTCGTGCTGTGGGGCGGCAAGTCGCCGCCCGAGGCGATTGCAGCCGCGCTGATCGAGACGCGCGGCGAGGCATAGCAGTCCCTCGCCGAGAAGGGCTTATGCCTTCCCACGGCACAAGTGTTATGCTTGAACAGCCATATGGGGGCTCCATCCGCATCTGCCGACAAGATCCTTGTCATCGACGAGGGCACCACGTCCACGCGCGCGATGCTGTTCGGCGCCGATGGCGTGCTGCTTGGCCAGGCGCAGGCGCCGATTACCCAGCACTATCCCGCGCCCGGCCTTGTCGAGCATGACGCCGCCGAAATCTGGGCGCTGACTCTCCGATGCGCGCGCGAGATGGTGGCCCTTGCGGGCGGGGCGGCCGCCGTGGCCTGTATCGGCATCACCAACCAGCGCGAAACCATCGTGTTCTGGGACCGGCGGACAGGCGAACCGCTCGCGCCCGCGATCGTCTGGCAGGACCGGCGCACTGCCGATCTTTGCGCCGGTTTCAAGGAGCGTGGCGAGGAACCGGGGGTTCAGGCGCGGACGGGGCTGCTGCTCGATCCCTATTTCTCCGCAAGCAAGATCGGCTGGGCGCTGGAAAACTGGCCGCAGCTTCGCGAGGCCGGTGCGCACCTCGCGGTAGGCACCGTCGAAAGCTATCTCGTCTTCCGGCTGACCGGCGGCGCGCATCTCAGCGATGCCACCAACGCCTCGCGTACCGCGCTCATGGCGATTGGCGCGAGCGGGTGGGATGACGGTCTGCTCGATCTGTTCGGCGTACCGCGCGCGATCCTGCCCGAGATTGTCGACTGCGCAGGCGCAATCGGGACGACCGACGCGGCATTGTTCGGCGCGGCAATCCCGATCACCGGAATGGCGGGCGATCAGCAGGCCGCGACGATCGGTCAGGCCTGCCTCCAACCCGGCCAGACCAAGGCCACCTACGGCACGGGCGCCTTCGTCCTTACCAATACCGGGCGACGGCTGCCACAGTCGCGCCACCGCCTGCTTTCGACGATCTGCTGGCAATTGTCGGGCGAGCGGCACTATGCACTTGAAGGATCGGTTTTCGTCGCGGGTAGCCTGATCCAGTGGCTGCGCGATGAACTGGGGCTCGTCGCAAGATCGGCTGACAGCGAGCCCCTGGCGCGTTCGGTTGCCGACAATGGCGGGGTCTATCTGGTGCCGGCGTTGTCGGGGCTCGGTGCGCCCTGGTGGGAGCCCGCGGCACGCGGCGCGATCACGGGGCTCAGTTTCGCAACGGGCCGCGCGCATATCGTGCGCGCCGCGCTCGAAGCGATGGCGCACCAGACGAGCGACCTCAAATCGGCATTCGCCGCGGACGGCGCGGACTGGCAGACGCTCAGGATCGACGGCGGCATGGTCGCAAACGACTGGATGGCGCAGGATCTGGCGGACATTCTGGCAATTCCCGTCGAACGCCCTGGCTTTGCCGAAACGACCGCGATGGGGGCGGCGATGCTCGCAGGACTGGGGGCCGGCCTGTTCGCGACGCTGGAGCAAGCGTCGGCGATGCGCGGCGCGGTGGCGCAATTCACCCCGCAAATGCCGGGTCCGGTGCGCGAAGCGCGGCTGGCAGGCTGGTCGCGCGCCGTGCGAACGGTGCTGGAAGGCGCCTGACGAGCCTGTTCTGAATCGCGCCATTGTGCCATGGTGCACCCATGCCTTTTCTCAAGTGCCTCAAGACGCTGGCGATCATTCCGGCGTTGTTCCTTGTCGCAACCGCGCCGCCTGCTGATCCGCAGAAGCGTGAGACGCTCGAATCCTTGCTTGCGCTGGATGTGGCCACGGCGAAGATCGGCTATCGGATCGTCACGGCCAATGCGGCGCTGTGCGATCAGCGAATCCCCGCGAGCGGAATGCTGCTCCACGGCATCGAGCAATATGGCGGCGAGTATCGCGAGGCGGCGGCACGCGTGTTCGGTCTGGGCGAGGCGCCCGGTGTTGCGGCGGTGCTGCCCGGCTCGCCCGCGGCCGAGGCAGGGGTCCGCGCGGGCGATGCGGTTCTGGCGATCAACGGCGAAGCGCCCGCCACGATCGCCAGCCGGCAGGGCAAGGGCGATTTCGATCGGATGGCGCTGGTGCTCGACCAGTTCGAAGGGGCTCTGGCAGCGGGGCCAGTGACGCTCGACGTCGTGCGCGACGGAGAACGGCGGACGCTGAATTTCGCGGGGCTGCCGGCCTGCGCCTCGCGTTTCCAGGTCCAGCCTTCGACCGAACTCAATGCCGCGGCGGACGGTCGCTATGTCCAGATCAGCTCGGCCTTTATCGGCTATTTTGCCAATGACGACGAATTTGCCGCGATCATGGCGCATGAGATCGCACACAATATTCTCCGTCATCGCGACCGCCTTGACGCGCAGAACATCCCGCGTGGCTTCTTCTCGAAATTCGGCAAGAACGCCGCGCGCATTCGCGAGACGGAGATAGAAGCCGACAGGTTCAGTCTGAAGCTGCTCGCCAATGCCGGTTTTCGCATGGAGGCGGCGCCCGATTTCTGGCGGCGCTTCGGCCCCGAGCATGGTTATGGGATCTTCTCCGATGCAACGCACCTGCGCTGGAAAAAGCGCGTAGCGATGCTCGAGGCCGAGATCACCGCACTGCGACAATCGGGGGCAGGCAGCGGCGCATGATTGCGACTTGCGACGCGCTCCCTATCTTGGAAGCCAGATTGTGAAAGGATTCATGATGGCCGAGGAAATTGCGACGCTCGCTGGCGGGTGCTTCTGGTGTGTCGAGGCCGTGTTCGACGATGTGATCGGGATCGCTTCGGTTGAAAGCGGCTATACGGGCGGGCAGACGGTCAGCCCCGACTACAAGCAGGTGTGCAGCGGCGACACCGGCCACGCAGAGGCGGTTCGGATCACTTTCGACCCTTCGATCGTCAGCTATGATGACCTGCTCGACATCTTTTTCCACATCCATGATCCGACGCAACTCAACCGTCAGGGAAATGACATCGGGACGCAGTATCGCTCGGCGATCTTTCCGCATTCGGCCGAACAGGAGGCGTCGGCACGCGCGGCGATCGCGCGCGCTGCGGATGACTGGGCCAAACCGATCGTAACGACGATTGAGCCGCTGGCGCGCTGGTACCCCGCCGAGGATTATCACCAGGAATATTTCGCGCGCGAGGGCTCGAAGAACCCGTATTGCATGGCGGTGGTGGCGCCCAAGCTGCAGAAGTTCCGCAAGAGCTATGCAGCGCGGTTGAAAGCCGCGGCGGCGGACGCCTGATATACGCGATTGACTTGAAAAGGGCGTATCAGCAAGTCGCCCGGCCAAATTCGTAAACAGGGGGATCATGATGAAGCGCGTGCGTAAAGCAGTGTTCCCGGTGGGTGGACTGGGAACACGATTTCTTCCCGCCACCAAGGCGATGCCGAAGGAAATGCTGCCGATCGTCGATCGGCCGCTGATCCAATATGCGGTCGACGAGGCGCGCGAGGCGGGAATCGAGCAGATCATCTTCGTCACCGGTCGCGGAAAATCGGCGATCGAAGACCATTTCGACATCGCCTATGAGCTTGAATCGACAATGGCATCGCGCGGCAAGTCGCTCGAGATTCTCGAAGAGACGCGGCTCGCGCCCGGTTCGGTGGCCTATGTTCGCCAGCAGGAGCCAATGGGGCTCGGTCACGCGGTCTGGTGCGCGCGCGACATCGTGGGTGACGAACCCTTCGCGGTGCTGCTCGCCGACGACTTCATGGTGGGTAAGCCCGGCTGCCTCAAGCAGATGATGGGCGCCTATGAACGGACGGGCGGCAACATCATCTGCGCGCAGGAAGTGCCCGAGGATCAGACGCATCTCTACGGCATCATCACGCCGGGCGCGCGCGACGGCGCGCTGACCGAAGTAAAGGGGCTCGTCGAAAAGCCCAGGCCGGGCACGGCCCCGTCCAACCTGTGCGTCATCGGCCGCTATATCCTTCAGCCCGAAGTGATGCGCGTGCTCGAACGCCAGGAAAAGGGCGCTGGCGGTGAGATACAGTTGACCGATGCGATGGCGGGTATGATCGGCGGCCAGCCCTTTCATGGCCTGACCTTTGCCGGGCGCCGGTTCGATTGCGGGGACAAGGCGGGCTATATCCATGCCAATATGGCATTGGCGGCGGAGCGCGAGGACATAGGCGCTTCGGTGCGCGCGTTCGGGGCCGAACTGTTCGGGAAATAGGGCGAGAGCTGCGCTCGTTCAGGTGGAGTCATGGCCGTGCGCGATAGGATGCGCGTACGTATCGGAGTATTGGTAATGAGATTTGCAATTCTGCTCGCCCTGCCGCTCGCGCTCGGCGGGTGCATCGCCAAGACCGCGGTCGATATCGTGACGCTACCCGTCAAAGCGGCGAGCGCCGGGGTAGATGCGGTGACGACTAGCCAGTCCGAAGCTGACGAAAAGCGCGGCCGCGAAATGCGCAAACAGGAAGAGCGCGAGGGCAAGGAAGCCCGCAAGCGTGAAAAGGAGGCGCGCAAGGCCGCCGAACGCGGCGAGCCCTATCCGTCCGAATATTCTTCCGAGCCTCAATGAAAAAATGCCCGGGCTTGCGCCCGGGCATCTCGCTGTTGTGCTGAAAAGGTCAGCCCTGCTTAGGGCTCGCAAACAGCTTGTAGACGAAGCCGCCGAGCGCGCCGCCGATAAGCGGCGCCACCCAGAACAGCCAGAGCTGCTGGATTGCCCAGCCGCCAACGACGAGCGCTGGCCCTGTGCTGCGCGCCGGATTGACCGAGGTGTTGGTGACCGGGATGCTGATGAGGTGGATCAGCGTCAGCGCCAGACCGATCGCGATCGGCGCGAAACCCGCGGGCGCTCGGCCATCGGTCGCGCCCATGATGATGAGGAGGAAGAAGAAGGTCAGCAGCACCTCGATCAGGAAACCCGAGGCCATTGCGTATTGCCCCGGAGAATGCTCGCCAAAGCCGTTGGCAGCGAGCCCGTTGACCGCGAGGTCATAGGTCGCGGTGCCGCTCGCGATGGAATAGAGCGCGAACGCCGCAGCAATCGCGCCGAGCACCTGCGCGATCACATAAGCCGGAATGTCGGCCGTGGCGAAACGTCCGCCCGCCCATAATCCTATGGTGACGGCGGGGTTGAAATGTCCGCCCGAGATATGGCCTACCGCATAGGCCATGGTGAGGACGGTCAGGCCGAACGCGAGCGCGACGCCCGCAAAGCCGATGCCAAGTTCAGGAAAGGCAGCCGCCAGCACGGCGCTGCCGCACCCGCCGAAGACAAGCCAGAATGTACCGAGAAATTCCGCGATGCCACGTTGAACGATCGTCATGTCTCGCTCCCCTTTTAGGCGCCCCGCATTGTCGGGGCGGGTAGGGAAGTGTGACTGAAAGTTGTGAAAGCGTAAAGAAGCGTCTGGAATCCCTGCAGTTCAGCGGTTCAGGCGGCCGCTCGCGCCAGTCTGTCGTTGATCGCGACGCCGAGACCTTGATTGGGAACAGGCGCGATGGCGATAGCGGTGCGGTCGCTGGCGTCGGCCTGATGGAGCAGGTCGAAGAGCCGAGCCGCCGCTTCGGCGAGATCGCCTTGCGACGAAAGATTGACGTCGCCCGCGATTGCGCCGAAGCCGATGAACCATTCGTAGGCCCGCGCCTGTGTCGCGCCGAGCCGGACGGGCTTTGCAGGCGCATAATGGCTGGCGAGCTGGCCGGGAGCCTCGATGGCGTCGCCGTCCGCCTCCCGCACCGGCAAGCCAACCAGTGACTCTATCCGTTCGGCGGTCACGGGACCGGGGCGGAGCAGCCGGATCACAGAGCCACGCGGCGCGACGATCGTTGATTCGATCCCCTGCGCGGTCGCGCCCGCGTCGAGGATCAGCGGGATGCGTCCATCAAGGCTGGCGCGCACATGTTCGGCGCGCGTCGGGCTGATCCGGCCACTGGCATTGGCCGAGGGCGCGGCGAGCGGTTTGCCGCTCACCCGAAGCAAGGCCTGCATCGCTTCATGCGCGGGACAGCGAAGTGCAATCGTGCCCAGACCCGCAGTCGCAAGCGAAGCGATTGGGGAATCGGGCCTGAGCGGCAGGACGAGTGTCAGCGGTCCCGGCCAGAAAGCCGTCGCCAGCGTCCGCGCAGTGTCGTCGAAAATCGCGATCGTTTCGGCGGCCGCGATGTCGGGGATATGGACGATCAGCGGATTGAAGCTGGGCCGGCCCTTGGCGGCATAGATTCGCGCGACCGCCTGCGGATTCGTCGCGTCGGCGGCGAGTCCGTAAACCGTTTCGGTCGGAATCGCGACCGGAATAGCCTCGCGGATCAGCGCCGCGGCCTCGTCGATCGCCGCCTTGCCGTAAGGGCGGATCACTGTCTGATAAGAGGCATTTGAGCCGGTCATGCTGTGGCGCTATAGCGCGCGCAAATTACACGCAAGGATGTTGTCCAGATGACCTATGTCGCCCCCGTTTCCGAACAGCGCTTCGTGCTCGAGCATGTCGTGAAGATCGGGGAGCTGGCGGCGACCGAGAAATATGCCGCGGCGTCGTCCGACATGGTTGACGCCATCCTCGAGGGCGCGGGGCAGTTCGCCGAGGGGGAATATGCGCCGCTCAATCGTGCCGGCGACGAGATCGGCGCGCGGTGGAAGGACGGCGTGGTCACGATGCCTGAGGGATTTCGCGCGGCCTATCAGGCGTTCGTCGAAGGGGGCTGGGGCAGCATCAACGGCCCCGAGGAATTTGGCGGGCAAGGCCTTCCCTATGCGCTGGCGACGGTGATCATGGAAGATCTGGGCTCGGCCAATATGGGCTTTTCGCTCTGCAACATGCTGACCCCCGGCGCGATCGAAGCGCTGATCGCCTATGGCACCGATGAACAGAAGGCGGCGTGGCTGCCCAGGCTCATCACCGGCGAATGGACGGGGACGATGAACCTGACTGAATCGCAGGCGGGTTCGGATGTCGGAGCACTCCGGACAACCGCGACACCGCTGGGCGATGGCGGCTTCAAGATCAAGGGCACCAAGATCTTCATCACCTTTGGCGAGCATGATCTTGCCGACAACATCGTCCACCTTGTCCTCGCGCGCACGCCCGGCGCGCCCGCGGGCACGCGCGGCATCTCGCTGTTCCTCGTCCCCAAGTTCCGGCTCGATGCCGAGGGCCGTCCGGCCGGGACCAATGATGTGCGCTGCGTGTCGATCGAGCATAAGCTCGGCATCCATGCCTCGCCGACCTGCGTGCTGAGTTTTGGCGACAATGACGATTGCATCGGCCATCTGATCGGCCCCGAGTTCGGCGGCATCGCCGCGATGTTCGTGATGATGAACAATGCCCGGCTCAATGTCGGCCTGCAGGGCGTCCAGATCGGCGAGCGCGCGACGCAACAGGCCGTATCCTACGCGCGCGAACGCATTCAGTCGGCGCGCGCGGGTGGACCTTCGCGTGACCCTGTCGCGATCATCGAGCATCCCGATGTCCGCCGCATGTTGCTGCGCATGAAGGCGCTGACGCAGGGCGCTCGCGCACTGATCTACTATGCGGCAGGGCAGGTCGACCGTGCGCATCTGGGCGACGAGGCCGCGAAGAACCGCCTCGATCTGCTCACCCCGCTCGCCAAGGCTTACGGCACCGATATTGGCTGCGAAGTCGCGTCGCTCGGCGTGCAGGTGCACGGCGGTATGGGCTTCATCGAAGAGACCGGTGCGGCGCAATATTACCGCGATATCCGCATCGCGCCGATCTATGAGGGCACCAACGGCATCCAGGCCGCCGATCTCGTGGGGCGCAAGCTGGGGCTCGATGGCGGCGCGACACTCGCGGCGCTGATCGCCGACATGCGCGCTGAGGCGCATGACGCCGGACTGCGCGCGCTGATCGATTCGGTCGAAGCGGTGGCGGGGCACCTGGCGTCGGCGAGCGCGGACGATCGCCTTGCGGCCAGCTATCCCTTCCTCACCATGCTCTCGGTCGCGGTGGCGGGCTGGTTGATGGAGCGTCAGGGCCGTGCGGCGAGCGGCGCCGAGGGCGATCCCGCTTTCCTCGCGATGAAGCAGGCGGCAGTGCGCTTCTATGTCGATCAGCTTGTGCCCGAGGCGCAGGGCCTTTTCGCTTCGGCGATGGCGGGTGCTGATCTGCTTTATGCAGTGGATGAGGCGGCGTTTGCGGCCTGAGTCCCGACTGGACCCACCACGGTCCCGCTGCCTGTCCTGAGCGCCGCCGCAGGCGGCGTCGAAGGGAGCTTGTCGAAGGGTGCGTCAGGACAGGGCTTCGAGTTTGTCCCCGGGGACAAGGCTTCGACAAGCTCAGCCTGAGCGCCTCGGTCCGGGCAGAAGCTTCTACGCGTCGATAGGGTCGAGCAGCTCGGCGGGCTCGATCCCGAGCCGTGCGATGTGCTCGCGAATCCTGGGCCAGCTCTGCGTCAGGAACTGCGCACGTTCGTCGATGCGGAGCTGTTCGACCGCGCCGCTGGCGACGAACATGCCGATACCGCGCTTGACCGCGACATAGCCCTTGTCCTGCAGGCTCTGATACGCCTTGGCGACGGTCAGCGGATTGGCGCCATGCTCGCTCGCAAAGACGCGCACCGAAGGAAGCTGATCACCCTCGGCATAGGTTCCGTCAAGAATCATCGCCGAGATCATGCCGCGAAGCCTCAGATATACCGGGCTTTCTTCACCGCCTATCACTGTCATAGGGGCATAATACACATTGGCGGAAAAAATGCCAATGCACGATTGTCATCAACTGTTGCGCCAGGTGCTGACGATCGCGTCCATATCGGGGCGGGGGCGTTCATCAAGATCGCGCGACGGCGATCCGATGAAGACGAAGCCCGCGATTCGTTCGGGCGCAGCGCCAAAGGCGTCGCGCACCGCATCGCTATAGGCGGGCCAGCCCGTCAGCCAGCCGCCGACAAAACCCATGGCGTGAACGACGTGCAGCAGGTTCATGCACACCGCGCCTGCCGAAAGCTGCTGTTCCCACAGGGGAATCTTGCTCGACTCCCTGGGGCTCGACAGCACGACCACGAGCGTCGGGGCCTGATGCGCGAACTGCTCCATCGCTTTGATCTCCAGGCGGCCAGCTTCGGGGCGCTCGGCGCGATAGGCGGCAACGATCATGTCCGAAAGCGCGTCGCGCTGCTCCGGGTCGACAATGACGAAGCGCCATGGCGAAAGCTTGCCGTGATCGGGCGTGCGCGCAGCAATCGTAAGCGCCTGATTCAATTGCGCCGCATCCGGCCCGGGTGCGACCATGTCGCGCGGCTTGCCCGAACGGCGGGTGGCGAGGAGCGAGAGCGGCGTGCTGCCGTTGTTGTACATGGGTGCGCACTATCAGTGTCACAGCCGCGCAACAATATTCTTCACACGAGCAATTTCGCCGCTAGTCTGCCCCGCAATCGCGCCGGGGCGAACCGGCCAAGATCAATTCCACGGGGAGCAACACGCTCAATGGCTAGCAATCCAATCACCGAGGCAGGCGAAAAAACCTGGTTCGGCCATCCGCCGCAGCTTGCGCGGCTGTTCACGACCGAGATGTGGGAGCGTTTCGGTTATTACGGCATGCGCGCACTGCTCGCGCTGTACCTCGCCCAATGGTTCCTGTTCGATGACTCGACGACGGGCGGCCTCTATGGCGCCTTTACCAGCCTCGTCTACCTGACCCCGCTGTTCGGCGGCCTGATCGCCGACCGGCTGCTTGGCGCGAAGCGCTCGGTCAAGCTCGGCGCGATCATCATGTGCCTCGGCTATCTGGGGCTGTGCTTCGGCGGTGAACAGGCCAAGCCCGTCTTCAACCATGCCGGGCAAAGTTACGAGGTGCAGGTTTCAAAGGATGAGACCGGCAGATCGGTCCAGTCGGTCGTCACGACCGCGGGCGCCTATGCGATCAAGGGCAATGAGGACGGCAGCGTCACGCTGCAGGGTTCGGATGGCAGCGTGCTGCCGCAGACGATCGCCAAGGGTGAATTCAAGGCTGATGCCGAACGTGATCCTTTCTGGATCTCGGTGATGCTGTTCTCGCTGTCGCTCGTCGTGGTGGGCAACGGTTTCTTCAAGCCCAATATCTCGACGATCGTCGGCACGCTCTACGCGCCGGGCGACCGTAGGCGCGATGCTGGCTTCACTATTTTCTACATGGGTATCAACCTGGGCTCGATCGGTAGTCAGATTCTGGCGCCGATCTTCGCGCAATGGTTTGGCTGGTGGGCGGGCTTCGGCCTCGTGGCGATCGGCATGGCGGTTGCGTGGAGCCTGTTCCAGTTCGATGGCGGACGTCTGAAGGGCTATGGCGAGCCGCCGGCCGATGTCGGCGAAAAGTCGCGGTTCTATGTCTATCTGGGCGTCCTGCTCGCAATCCCTGTCGCCTGGTTCCTGCTGAACAACGCGATGCTCTCGGCACAGGCAGCGCACGCCGCCGCAAGCGAAGGTACCGGCATTCTCGGCTATCTCGCGGCGCTGCCGCTGCTCGGCAAGATCCTGTTTGGGCTGTTTGTCGTCGCGGTGATCGGCATTCCGATCTGGGCGGCTCGCGTGGGTACGCGGGAGGAATTCGAGAAGATGGTCGTGGCGATCGTGCTGGTCGTGATGTCGGTCGTCTTCTGGACGCTGTTCGAGCTTGCAGGTTCGGCGCTGACGCTGTTTGCCGAACGCTCGACCGATCGCAATTTGGGCTTCGGCATCATCATGCCCGCGGGCTCGGTGCAGGCGTTCAACCCGATCTTCATCGTGATGATGGCGCCCTTCTTCGCGGGGCTCTGGGTCCGGCTCGCCAGGCGTAATGTCGAGCCCTCGATCCCGGTTAAGTTCGCGATCGCGCTCGTCCTTGTGGGGCTCGGCTTCCTGATCGTCGTGTTCGGCGCGAGCTTTGCGGACAGCCAGTTCCGTGTTGGCATCATCTGGTTGATGCTGCTCTATCTCGTCCACTCGATCGGCGAGCTCTGTCTCTCTCCCGTCGGCCTCTCGATGATCACCAAGCTGTCGATCGCGCGGATCGTGGGCATGATGATGGGCGTCTGGTTCCTCGCGACCTCGATGGCCAATTATGTCGGCGGCATGATCACCCAGTTCGCCAGCGTCGAGACCGTGGGCGGCGAGGTGACCAATCCCAAGCTGGCGCTCGACACCTATATCGACGTGTTCCAGACCATCGGCCTGTGGGCGATCGGGATCGGCATTTTCCTTTTCGTGATTTCCCCGCTTCTCAAAAGGTGGATGCATGGCGTTGTGTAAGCGTAACGTGATTGCGTTGGCGGTGGGGCTTTCGCTCGCCGCCTGCGCGAAGGGGGGGGCAGCGCCCAAATCGGCTTCGGCCGAAAAGGCACCGCCGCCCAAGGAAAATCCCTACCCCTCGACCTATAGGCCCTATCCGGGCGCGCCAACGGTGATCCGCGGCGCGACCGTGTTCGACGGAGAGGGCGCGCGCATCGAGAATGGCGTCGTTTTCTTCTCGGAGGGCAAGGTGACCGCGATCGGCGGAGCCGACACCGCTATCCCCGAAGGCGCGACCGTGATCGACGGCACCGGCAAATGGGTGACGCCCGGCATCATCGACATCCACAGCCATCTCGGCGACTATGCGTCGCCGGGCGTACAGGCGCATTCGGACGGCAACGAGGCGACGAGCCCCGTCACCGCACAGGTCTGGGCCGAGCATAGCGTCTGGCCACAGGATCCGGGTTTCAGCCGCGCGCTGGCCAATGGCGGCATCACCACGCTGCAGATCTTGCCCGGCTCCGCCAACCTGTTCGGCGGCCGGACAGTCACGCTCAAGAACGTGCCTGCGCGCACGATGCAGGGGATGAAGTTCCCCGACGCGCCTTACGGCCTGAAGATGGCGTGCGGCGAAAACCCCAAGCGCGTCTATGGCGGCCGCAACCAGCAGCCCTCCACGCGCATGGGCAATATCGCGGTCAACCGCCAGACCTGGGCCAAGGCGACCGAATACAAGAACAAGCGTGCCGCGGGCAAGGAACAGGCGCGCGACATGGCGATGGATACGCTCGCCGACGTGCTCGAGGGCAAGATCAACGTCCACAACCATTGCTACCGCGCCGACGAAATGGCGATCGTCATCGATATGGCCAAGGAGTTCGGCTACAAGGTCGCGAGCTTCCAGCACGCCGTGGAGGGCTACAAGATCGCGGACCTTCTGCGCGAAAACGACATTTGCGCTGCGATGTGGGCCGATTGGTACGGGTTCAAGATGGAATCTTATGACGCGGTCAACGAGAACATCCCGCTCGTCCACAATGCCGGCGCCTGCGCGATCGTGCATTCGGACGACGCCAACGGCATCCAGCGTCTGAATCAGGAAGCCGCCAAGGCGCTCGCCGATGGCCGGCGGATCGGCATCAATGTCAGTGATGAGATTGCATGGACCTGGCTGAGCTACAATCCGGCCAGGGCGATGGGCATCGCCGACCGCACGGGCAGCCTCAAGCCCGGCAAGATGGCGGATGTCGTGCTGTGGAACGGCAATCCCTTCAGCGTCTACACGCGCCCCGAAAAGGTGTGGATCGACGGTGCGCTGCTTTATGATGCCAATGATCCAAAGCGAAGGCCGGTGAGCGACTTCGAACTGGGCCAGCCGGGCGAAGGAGATCCGAAATGAAGCGTTCTCCGGATGCTCAAATCCGTTCGTCCCGAGCGAAGTCGAGGGAGGTTTGGCATAGCGCGGGCGTGTCTCGACTTCGCTCGACACGAACGGCATTGTTGCTGGCCGCTCTCTTTACGACCCCCGCCGCCGCCCAAACGGTCGCGATCACCGGTGGCACCGTCGCGCTTGGCGATGGGTCCGCGCCGATCGAGGGCGGCACCGTGGTGGTTCGCGATGGACGCGTCGTTGGCGCGGGCTCCGGCGTTGCAGTGCCTGCCGGCGCGCAAGTCGTCGACGCTACCGGAAAATGGGTCACCCCCGGCATTGTGGCGGGCTTTTCGCGCCTCGGCATCGTCGAAGTCGATGGCGTGGCGCCCACCAACGATGCGTCGGCAAGAAATACGCCCTGGTCGGCTGCGATCGACATCGCACCCGCCATCAACCCCCGCGCTACGCCCATCGCTATCAACCGCGCGGCTGGCGTAACGCGTGCAATCGTGTCGCCCGGATCGGCGGCAACGATGTTTGCGGGGCAGGGCGCGCTCATCGACCTTGGTGCCGACATGGACGCGGTGACCAGGGCGCGCGCCTTCCAGTTCGTCGAGTTCGGGGAAACCGGGGCGGCTGGAGCGGGCGGAAGCCGGCCTGCCGCCTTCCTGCAGTTCCGCAACGCGCTCAAGAGCGCGCAGCGCTATGCGCGCAATCCGGCGGGATATGACGGCGACAGCAAGGACGCGTTCCTTCCGACGGCCGACGCCGAAGCACTGGTGCCCGTGGTCGAGGGGCGCGTGCCGTTGCTCGTTCATGTAGAGCGCGGCGTCGACATATTGAACGTGATTGATCTGCGGCGCGAGTTTCCCGCGCTGAAGCTGGTCCTCGTCGGCGCCAGCGAGGGCTGGACGGTCGCCGGGCAGATCGCGAGCTCGGGCGTTCCGGTGATCGCGTCCGCGCTCAACGACCTGCCCGACAGTTTCGAAACTTTGGCAGCGACGCAGTCCAATATCGGCCGGATGAAGGCAGCGGGCGTCAAGGTGTCGATCGGAACGATCAATGACGATGAGGCGCGCATGGCCAAGCGTGCGACCCAATATGCAGGCAATCTGGTTGCGCTGCAGAAGGTGCCGGGCGCTGCCGGGCTCGACTGGGGTCAGGCCTTCGCCGCGATCACCTCGGGTCCCGCCGAGGCCGTTGGCTTGGGCGGCGAGATCGGATCGTTGCGTGCCGGGCGCCGCGCCGATGTCGTGATCTGGGACGGCGATCCGCTGGAGCTTGCAAGCACGCCGACGCGCGTCTGGATCGACGGGGTCGAGCAGCCGCTCGAGAACCGCCAGACCAAGCTGCGCGATCGCTACCGCACCGCCACGGACGGCGCGTTGCCAAAGGCGTACGAAAGGTGAGCGCGATGGCTTCGCTGATCGCGGCGTGCGTCGCGTTCGTGGGAAGCCATTTTCTGCTGTCGCATCCGCTGCGCGCCGGCCTTGTTCGAAGGCTCGGCGCGCAGCCATTTCTGGCACTCTATTCTGTCGTTGCGCTCGCGACTTTCGGCTGGATAATTCTGGCGGCGCGCGCGGTGCCGGTAGAGGCGCCGCTGTGGATGGCGCCGCAATGGGTGTGGTCGGTCGGTAGCGCCCTGATGCTGTTGGCGTCGATCCTGTTCGTCGGATCTCTCATCGGCAATCCTGCGCTGCCCGAAGCCCGACTGGATAAGGCACGCGAACCTCGCGGCGTTTTCGCGGTCACCCGTCACCCGATGATGTGGGGGTTCGCAATCTGGGGCGTCGTTCATATCGCGGTATGGCCGCAGCCCTCGACGATCCTCATCGCCTTGACCATGATCGTGCTCGCGCTGGGCGGATCGGCGGGGCAGGACGCAAAAAAGGCGCAGCTCATGGGCGAGCGCTGGCAGGCCTGGGTTTCGCGCACCGCCTTCGTCCCCTTTGCCGGTCCCGCTTCGGCCCGCGCGATGTGGCCGGGATGGGGCGTATTCGCGGGCGGTATCGCGCTCTGGCTGATCGCCACATGGGCGCACCCGCAATTGGGCGCGCCCGCCGTCGGAATCTGGCGCTAGCTAGATCCTGACCATCGCCATCATGCGCTCGCCATAACGTGGGCCGCTCGTGCCCCCGCGCGGAGCGGCGGCGTCGAGCGCGGCGAGGTCCTCATGATCGAGCGTGACGTCGATCGCGGCCATGCTGTCTTCCAGCGTTGCGCGGCGCTTGGAGCCCGGAATCGGCACGACATCATCCCCTTGCGCGAGCAGCCAGGCGAGCGCGACCTGTGCGGGGCTGACGCTATGCCGCCCCGCAATCACCTTCACGGCGTCGACCATCTTCAGGTTCTGGTCAAAATTCTCCTCCGAATATCGCGGATCGTTGAGGCGGTAATCGCCTTCGGGAAGATCGGTACGCGCCTTGATCTGCCCCGTCAGAAAACCACGGCCGAGCGGCGAATAAGGCACGAAGCCCATCCCAAGCGTGCGGCAAAGCGGGAGAATCTCCTCTTCGACGTCGCGTTCCCATAGTGAATATTCGGATTGCAGCGCTGCGATGGGATGGACCGTGGCGGCGCGGCGGATGGTTTCGACGCCCGCTTCCGACAGGCCGAGATGGCGGACCTTACCCTCCTTCACGAGTTCGGCCATCGCGCCGACGGTGTCTTCTATCGGAACGTCGGGGTCGACACGGTGCTGGTAGTAGAGATCGATCGTCTCGATCCCCAGCCGCCTGAGCGAACCTTCACAGGCGCGGCGAACATTGCCGGGCGACGAATCGAGGCCACGAATGCCGTCTTCGTTAAGGCGGAAGCCGAATTTCGTTGCGATCACCAGGCCATCGCGCCGCCCCTCGATCGCCTTGCCGACCAACGCTTCGTTAAGATGCGGGCCGTAGACTTCGGCGGTGTCGAAAAACGTGACTCCCAGATCAATCGCGCGGTGGATGGTCGCGACGGATTCGGCCTCGGTCGCGACGCCGTACATGTTGTTGCCGACCCCTGCCATCGGCATGCAGCCAAGGCCGAGTGCCGAAACTTCGAGGCCGTCGCCGAGTTTGCGGTATTTCATGGGGCCGTCTCCTTCAAAAGCGAATCCAAAACCCTCGCCCCCGCGCTGGCATCGCGCTATCAGCGCTAGCACCCTGTCGGTCAGGGGCATGACGCAAATTTCGGGGCAAGGCCAGCATGACGCGCAGATATTTCGGGACGGATGGCATCAGGGGACGGACGAACCAGGAGCCGATGACCGCCGAAATCGCGATGAAAGTGGGTATGGCTGCGGGAGCCCACTTCATGCGCGGCGATCACAAGCACCGCGTCGTGATCGGAAAGGACACGCGCGTTTCGGGCTATATGGTCGAATCGGCGCTGGTGGCGGGCTTCACGAGCGTCGGCATGGACGTGGTGATGGTGGGACCGATGCCAACCCCCGCGGTGGCGATGCTGACACAGTCGATGCGCGCGGATCTGGGCGTGATGATCTCGGCCAGCCATAATCCCTATGCTGACAACGGCATCAAGCTGTTCGGGCCCGACGGCTACAAGCTGTCCGATGCCGACGAGGCCGCGATCGAGGCGATGATCGAGGTCAGCCCCAGGCTGGCGCAGGGCGCGGAGATCGGCCGCGCGCGGCGCGTGGAGGATGCGCGCGGGCGCTATATCCACTTCGCCAAATCGACCTTTCCCGATCATCTCCGGCTCGACGGGCTCAAGGTGGTCGTCGATTGCGCCAATGGCGCAGCATATAATGTCGCCCCGTCGGCACTTTGGGAACTGGGTGCCGAGACGATTGCGATCGGCGTCGAGCCCAACGGCATCAACATCAACGACGCATGCGGATCGACCGCGCCTCAGGCGCTGCAGGAAACCGTGGTCGCGTCGGGCGCGCATATCGGTATTGCGCTGGATGGCGACGCGGACCGGCTGATCGTGGTCGACGAGCAGGGTGCGATCGTCGACGGCGACCAGTTGATGGCGCTGATCGGCACGATGCTGGCGAAGAAGGGACTTTTGCGCGGCGATGGCGTCGTCGCGACGGTGATGTCCAATCTGGGGCTCGAGCGCTATCTCGTCGGACAGGGGCTGTCGCTCGAGCGCACCAAGGTCGGCGACCGCTATGTGCTCGAGGCGATGCGCGCCAAGGGCTTCAACCTGGGCGGCGAGCAATCGGGGCACATCATCCTCGGCGACTATGCGACGACGGGCGACGGGCTCGTGGCGGCGCTCCAGATCCTTGCCGCGATGGTCGAGACTGGCAGGCCCGCCAGCGAGCTGCTTCACCTGTTCGACCCCGTGCCACAGCTTTTGAAGAATGTCCGCTTTTCGGGCGGCCGACCGCTCGACGATGCGCGCGTCAAGGCGGTGATCGCCGAAGCCGAGGCCGAGCTGAAGGGCAGCGGGCGACTTGTGATCCGGCCCTCGGGCACCGAGCCGCTGATCCGCGTGATGGCCGAAGGCGATAACGCGCAGCAGGTGGAAACCGTGGTCGATCGGATTTGCGAGGCAGTGGCGGAGGCGGCGTAGTGCTTGAGATGCGTCCTGATTGCGAGCGCTGCGGCGCCGACTTGCCGCCTTTGGCGGTCAACGCGACGATTTGTTCGTTTGAGTGCACGTTCTGCACGGATTGCGCGCGTGATCCGCTTGCCGGGAACTGCCCCAATTGCGGAGGCGAACTGCTGCCGCGCCCGACCCGGGCAGAACACCTACTCGAAAAATATCCGGCATCGACCATTCGCAAGTTCAAGCCGTGAGCGACATCGCGCGCGTCCTGATCATCGCAGGTTCGGATTCGGGTGGCGGCGCCGGGATTCAGGCCGACATCAAGACGGTGACCATGCTCGGCGGCCATGCGATGACCGCGATCACCGCGATCACCGCGCAGAACACGCTGGGGGTCACGGGCGTCCATCCCGTGCCAACCGAGATGGTGCTGGCGCAAATGAAGGCGGTGGTGGACGATATCGGCGTCGACGCCGTGAAGATCGGCATGATCGGATCGGCAGCGACGGCCAATGCCGTGGCCGACTTCCTGCCCGCGAGCCGCGAGGTGCCGATCGTGTTCGATCCCGTGATGGTCGCGACCAGCGGTGCGGCGCTTGCCGATGCCGAAACCATCGCCGCCTTTGGCAGGCTGATGGATATCGCGACGGTGGTGACGCCCAATCTGCCCGAGCTGGCCACGCTGGCGCAGGGTGACGATCCGGTCGCCGCCGCGCTCAGCCTCGTTTCCGCGCATGGCTGTGCGGTGCTGATCAAGGGCGGGCATGACGAGGGCCAGGCGATCGTCGATGCGCTGATCGAAGAAGACAATATGACGAGCTGGCAGGACGACCGGATCGAGTCGCGTGACAATCACGGTACCGGCTGCACGCTCGCCAGCGCGATCGCGCTGTTTTTGGCGCAGGGCCGTCCGCTCCCCGATGCGGTGAATCGCGCGCGGCGCTTCGTCCGGATCGCGATGCGCGATGCGCCGGGCATCGGCGCGGGCCACGGCCCCATGGGGCAGGGGGATGTCAGGCTGGACGTTGGCGGCGAGATGCGGCTCAACCAGATTACGGTCGGGTTTGAGGATTATGCGGCGTCGGTCGAATTCTACCGGGCACTCGGGCTCAGGCTGATCGTCGACAGTCCATCGGATTATGCGCGGTTCGAAGCGCCCGGCGGCGTCACCTTCTCGATCCACCGCGATGCCGGCCAGGTGCCGGGCGGGGCGACGGTCTATTTCGAATGCAATGATGTCGACGCCGAGGCCGCGCGGCTTAACCGCCTCGGTATTCGCTTCGATCACGGCCCGACCGACCAGCCGTGGATGTGGCGTGAGGCGCGGCTGCGCGATCCGTTCGGCAACGTAATCTGCCTTTATCGCGCGGGTGAGATGCGGCGTTATCCGCCATGGCGCGCAGCATGATCGCCGGCGTTGACGAGGCAGGGCGCGGTCCGCTCGCGGGACCGGTGGTTGCAGCGGCGGTGGTGCTGTGCCCAGGCGGCATTGCGGGGGTCGACGACAGCAAGAAGCTGACGGCGCCCCGGCGCGAGACGCTGTACGCCACAATCACCGAGCGCTGCACGGTCGGCGTCGGCATCGCCAGCGTCGAGGAAATCGACGAGCTCAATATTTTGTGGGCAACGATGCTCGCGATGACCCGCGCGGTGGAGGCGCTGGGCGGCGAGCCCGCAGAAATCCTGGTCGACGGCAATCGCTGTCCGCGCTGGCGCTATCGCTCGCGCGCGATCGTTGGTGGCGATGCGCTCGAACCCTGTATCTCTGCAGCCTCGATCGTGGCCAAGGTGGTTCGCGACCGGATGATGATCGAAGCCGACGCCGCGCATCCCGGCTATGGCTGGTCGTCCAACAAGGGCTATGGCTCGGCGGCGCACCTCGATGCGCTGAATCGGCTCGGGCCATCACCACTGCACCGCAGATCCTTCGCGCCTGTGGCTCAGGCGCGCCTCGTCTGAACTTTTTTCGCTTTGCACCGCGCTTGAGTCTTTTTGGCCACACCACAAGCGGTTGAGTCATGCTTTTCACACAAGACTCAATATGTCGTGGGGACTCTTTTCGTTCTCCCATGGTTAACGCGTTCTTGAGAAATTTTGTTAACTATAGTTCGCTTGACGCCCCCGGCGTCAGGACTCAAGGCTCCGCGCTCAAGCAACAGGGGCATGCAAATGGGTGTGATGGAACGGGTTTCGACGCGGAAAAAGGCTGTAGCCGATAGCGGCGTGCGGCTGCCGCTCGATCGGATCCTCATGGACGACTGCGTCGCGGCGATGGCCTCGCTCCCTGACAAGTCGATCGACATGATCTTTGCCGATCCGCCGTACAATCTGCAGCTTGGCGGCGATCTCCTGCGTCCCGATGGCAGTCAGGTCGACGCCGTCGATGACGACTGGGACAAGTTCGACAGCTTCGCGGCCTATGACAAGTTTACCAAAGCATGGCTGAAGGAAGCGCGCCGTATCCTCAAGGACAACGGCACGATCTGGGTGATCGGCAGCTACCACAACATCTTCCGCGTCGGCGCCGCGATCCAGGACGAGGGCTACTGGATCCTCAACGACATAGTCTGGCGCAAGTCCAACCCCATGCCCAATTTCAAGGGCACGCGCTTCACCAACGCCCACGAGACCCTGATCTGGGCGTCGAAGAGCGAGAAGGCGCGCTACACCTTCAACTATCGCGCGATGAAGACGCTCAATGACGAGCTCCAGATGCGGTCCGACTGGCTGTTCCCGATCTGCGGCGGCCAGGAGCGGCTGAAGCGCGGCGGCGTGAAGGTGCATCCGACACAGAAGCCCGAAGCGCTGCTCTACCGGATCATGCTCGCCTGCACCAAGCCGGGCGATGTCGTGCTCGACCCGTTCTTCGGCACGGGCACGACCGGGGCGGTCGCGCGGCGGCTCAAGCGCCACTGGATCGGTATCGAACGTGAGGCGAATTACATCGAAGCGGCGCAGGAGCGGATCGAGGCGGCCTTGCCGCTCGACGAATCCGCGGTCGTCACGATGCAGTCGCCCAAGGCGCAGCCCAAGGTGCCCTTCGGCGCGCTGATCGAGACGGGGATGCTGAAGCCGGGCGCGCTGTTGATGGACAGCAAGCGCCGCTGGCGCGCGACGGTTCGGGCCGATGGTTCGCTGGAGGCCGAAGGCGCGACCGGTTCGATCCACAAGCTTGGTGCGACGCTTCAGGGCGCGCCTTCTTGCAACGGCTGGACCTTCTGGCACTTTGAGGATGCGGACGGACTCAAGCCGATCGACGCACTCAGGCAGAATTACATTCTGGCCACCGAGCCGTGAGCTTCGCCGCGATCGGCCGCGACGCGAAGCTATACCTGCGCCCGGTCATGCCAGTCGACAGCCCGGTGGGGCTGGACGGGCGCGTGGCGCGGCTCGCCGGCGGGCTCAACTGGTTCGCGGGCTATGAACTGATCGCGATTGCGGACGGACGCCGCGTCTTCGCGGATGTGATCGCGGTCGAGCGGCTAGACGAGGCGATCGCCGCCTTGCCCGATGGACAGGCCGGCGCGATTGGCGCGCTCCGCCAGCGAATCGAAGGCGCACGCGCGCCACTCCAGCTCGGCGAGCGTGTGTTGCGCTTTGATCAGCCACACGTTGCGGGCATCCTCAACGTCACCCCCGACAGCTTTTCGGACGGCGGCGCTTATCACGATGATCCGGCGAGCGCGGCAGCCGCGGGTGTGGCGATGGCCGCCGAGGGAGCGGCGCTGATCGACCTTGGCGGAGAATCGACGCGGCCGGGCTCGCAACCGGTCTGGGAAGGCGACGAGGTGGCGCGCGTGGTGCCCGTGATCGAGCGCATGGCCGCGAGCGGAACCGCAATCTCGATCGATACGCGCAAGGCAGCGGTGATGGAGGCCGCGCTGGCCGCCGGCGCGCATATCGTCAACGATGTCGCCGCGTTGCTCTATGACGAGCGCGCGCTCGAGGTGGTGGCAAAGGCGGGCTGCCCCGTCGTGCTGATGCATTCGCCCGATCCCAAAAGCGGCGGGCATGGCGAGCATCGCTATGGCGACGTGCTGCTCGACGTCTATGACTGGCTCGAAGCGCGGATCGCGGCGGTTGTCGCAGGCGGCGTCGCGCGCGAGAAGATCATCGTCGATCCCGGTATCGGTTTCGGCAAATCGCTTCAGGAGAATCTGCAGCTCGTGAACGGGCTGGCGCTGCTCCATGGGCTTGGTTGCCCGATCATGCTTGGCGTCAGCCGCAAGCGGATGATCGGCGCGTTGTCGGGCGAGGCACCGGCGGACAAGCGACTGGCGGGATCGGTGATGCTGGCGGTGCGCGGGGCGGAGCTGGGCGCGCAGATCCTGCGCGTCCACGATGTTGCCGAGACGGTGCAGGCGATCCGCGTGTGGCGCGGCCTGCGCGATGCGGCGATGATGCCGCGCGGGATACTCTAGGCGCCGACGTGCATCATGGGCGCGGCGAAGCTTGCGCCGATGCCGCCGATGAAAGCGAGGCCAGCGTGACGGCGGCACTGGTTCGAGATCCATCGCATCCGCCATGATCGGTGTCGAACCGAACGCTGTTGCCCATGCGCAACGATGTGCCATGATGGCCATCGATGGGGCAAGGAGTAAGAGGATGCGGTTGCGTTCGGGGCTTGGAATGGCACTGATTTTGACGCTGGCGCCAGGGCCTGCATATGCGGACGCGGCTTCTGGGCAAGCTGCCTTTGATCGCCTGAAGGCATTGGTGGGCAATTGGAAGGGGCAAGCGTCAAATGGACGCGGCCCCGACGTCACGTTCAGGCTGATCGCGGCCGGCAGCGTACTGGTCGAGGATTGGACCACGGCCTCCGGGCGACAGTCCATGACCGTCTTTCACATGGATGGCGATGCGCTGATCGCGACACATTATTGTCCGCTCGGCAATCAACCGCGCATGGCATTGACCCCGATTAGCGAGCCCACCCGGTTCGCGTTCGATTTTCGCGACGCGACCAACTTGCGCGACCCGGCAGATGCGCATCAGCACGGCGTCGTCATAGAGTTCGGCCATCCGGATTCGATGACGTGGACCGAAACCTATGTAGCGAAGGGTGTCCCTGAAACGACGCGGATCGATTTCGTCCGTGCGGACAAGGACCGTTGATCAGGCGGCGTCGCCGATACCGAGTTCGCCGAGCTTGCGGTAGAGCGTCGAGCGGCCGATGCCGAGGCGACGGGCGACCTCGGTCATGCGGCCGCGATAATGGCCGATGGCTAGGCGGATGACGTCGGCCTCGATCTCCTCGAGCGGGCGAAGATTGCCGTCGGCGCGGTAGAGCGTGACGCCCGGGCCGTCGGTGACGGCGCTGTGCCCGTGGGTTTGCTGCGTTCGTGGCTGTGGGTTGGCGGCATATTCGGCGATCTGCGGAAAATCGGAACGGGTGAGCGCATCGCCCTCGCACAGCACAGCGGCGCGGAAGAGCGCGTTCTGGAGCTGGCGGACGTTACCCGGCCAGTCATAGCCGATGAGCAGCGACAGCGCTTCGTCGGTGATACCCAGGCTGTGAAGTCCGGGCTGCTGAGCGATGCGTGCGAGCATGTGGCGCGCGAGCGCGGGGATGTCGCCGGGTCGTTCGCGCAGAGGCGGGATCGTCACCTGGACGACGTTGAGGCGGTAATAGAGATCCTCGCGGAATCGGCCGGCATTGACCTCGTCGATCAGGCGCTTGTTGGTTGCGGCAATGACGCGGACGTCGACCTCGCGTACCGAACGGCTGCCGATCGGCTGGACCTCTCCTGATTGCAGGACGCGCAACAGCTTGACCTGCGCGTCGAGCGGAAGCTCACCGACTTCGTCGAGGAAAAGGGTGCCGCCATCGGCGTCCTGAAACTTGCCGATATGGCGATCGAACGCACCAGTAAATGAGCCTTTTTCGTGACCGAAGAGTTCGGATTCGACCAGATTTGTAGGAATCGCGCCGCAGTTGACTGCGACCATCCGGCGTTTTGCGCGCGGAGATGCGGCATGTATCGCTTCCGCAACGAGTTCCTTGCCGACGCCGCTTTCACCCTCGACCAGTACGGGCACGCGCGCGCGTGCCGCCTTGGCGGCGATGGCGAGCGCTGCGCGGAAATCGGGGGCGGAGCCGACGATCTCACCAAAGCCGAGCACCTGGTTGATCTTTTCGGTCAGGGGACGGAGTTCGCCCGTCCCGCTGCGCGTGCTGACCGCAGCGTCGAGCGCGGCGAGCAGCCGGTCGGGCGCGATCGGCTTGACGAGGAAATCGGTTGCGCCCGCGCGCATCGCGTCGACCGCGGTCGAGACCGACGTGACGGAGGTGAGCATCAATATGGGAAGCGCGGGCCGACGTTTGCGAATCTCGGCGATGAGCGTGCCCTGATCGGCGCCGGGCGCCCAGTGATCGAGGACGATCGCGTCGAGCATCATCCCGTCCTGCGTGCCAAGCATCGCTATGGCGGTTTCCGAATCGCCCGCGAAGACGGTGCGCCAGCCCGCGCGTCCCGCGATCGCCGATACCAGCCGACGCTGCGCGGGCTCGTCGTCGATAAGCATAAGCAATCTGGTGCCTTGGGGTGTCATTACCGTAGCGTCCTGTCCCGTTAGGGGACGATCTAGACCGTTCTGGGTAAATACAGGCTTAAGGCGGCCCCAAGGAAAACTGCGCTGCGCCCCCGCCATATGCGGGGTTGAGGACAGGGAAATTGCTGTCTAAGGCATGGCGGCGTTCGCAAAGGCGACGACTGGACAGCTTCAGGGGAATATAATGGCCGACAAGGGCGACATGCAGATGCACGATCAGACCTATCACGGGTTTCTGACGCTGTTGAAGGTTGGCACCGCCGCGAGCATCATTCTCGCCGCCATCGTCATCTTCGTGATCGCGAACTGATCGCCCGCATGAAGATTGCGGTGCTGGGGGAGGGCGCCGAAGGTGAGCGCCGCGTTTCGGCAACGCCCGAAACGGTCAAGAAATTCATCGGCCTTGGCGCCGAGCTGGCGGTCGAGAAAGGCGCGGGAACAGGCGCCACGATCGCGGATAGCGCATATGAGGAAGCCGGCGCGACGTTGGGCACGCGCGCTGCAGTGCTCAAGGATGCCGACATCGTCCTCGGCGTGCAGGGACCTGACCCCGCGAGCATCAAAGGCGTGAAGCCCGGCGCGTGGATCGTCGCGGGGCTCAATCCGTTCGGCGAGCGCGCACGTGTCGACGAATATGCCAAGCTGGGCGTCGAGGCGCTGGCGATGGAGTTCATGCCGCGCATCACGCGCGCGCAGTCGATGGACATATTGTCGTCGCAGTCCAACCTTGCAGGTTACAAGGCGGTGCTCGATGCCGCGGCCGAATATGGCAGGGCCTTCCCGATGATGATGACCGCGGCGGGCACGGTTTCGGCCGCGCGCGTGTTCATCATGGGCGTGGGCGTGGCGGGCCTTCAGGCGATCGCGACCGCACGACGCCTTGGTGCGCAGGTGTCGGCGACCGACGTCCGCGCGGCGACCAGGGAGCAGATCGAGAGCCTTGGCGCCAAGGCGATCTTCGTCGAGAGCGTCAAGGGCATCGAGGGCGAAGGCACGGGCGGCTATGCCACCGAGATGTCTGACGAATACAAGGCGGCGCAGGCCGAGCTGGTGTCGTCGCACATCGCCAAACAGGACATCGTGATCACCACCGCGCTGATCCCGGGGCGCACGGCACCGCGGCTGATCAGCGACGCGCAACTTAAGACAATGAAGCCCGGATCGGTGATCGTCGACCTCGCGGTCGAGCAGGGCGGCAATGTCGAGGGCGCGGTCGCGGGACAGATCGTCGAGAAGCATGGCGTGAAGATCGTGGGGCACAAGAATGTGCCGAGCCGGCTTGCGGCCGATACGTCGGCGCTGTTCTCGCGCAACCTGTTCAACTTCCTCAGCGCCTTCTGGGACAAGGATGCGGGCCGTCCGGTGCTGCCCGATGATGACGAGATCACGCAGGCGATCCGGCTGACCCAAGGCGGGAAGGTCGTGAACGCCCGGCTTCTGGATATGGCGTCCTGACCGTCCGGCATCGCCCGGAACCAAAGGAAATGGTGCAGCGATGAACACCGATGCTTGATCACAGACTGAACCTGGCGCCGCCTACGCGACGCGAGGCGGCGCTGCTCACGGTCGTGCTGTGGATCGCGGTTCTTTCGGTCGTCTCCCTGGCAGCGCTGCTGACAGGCCAGGTCCAAAGCCTGCCGGAAGCACTGTCGCTGTTCACCGGCTTCGTCACGGCGCTGTGTTTCGCGCCGATCCTCTACGGTGTCGTGCATCTGGTGTCGTCGCGGCCATTATGGCTTGCCGTACCCGTGATATTTGCCGGTCTGACGACGACGGCCGTGCTGCAGATGCTGGGCGACTATGGCGGCCAGTATCTGCTCCACCTGTCGTTCGCCGACCATCGGATGCCCGAAAGCACGCCGCAGGCGATGATGGTAACGACCGTCATCTATTGGGCGTTGAGCGCCTGCAACATGGGTTTGCTTTGGATTTCGGCGGCATCCCGCCGGATCCGGGTGAAAGAGACCGAACTCGCGCGATCGCAGGTGGCAACGCTGCAAGCACAGCTCAGCCTGCTGCGCATGCAGCTCAATCCCCATTTCATGTGCAATTCGCTCAATACCGTATCGAGCCTGATCCTCGACAGCCAGCACGCAGAGGCAAATCGCATGGTCGAACGGCTCGCCGATTTCCTGCGAGGCGTGATGGATATCGACGGCGATGAAATACGACTGAGCGACGAGCTGAAAACGATCGATTCCTATATCCACGTCGAAGCCACGCGCTTTGGCAGCCGGCTTCACGTCGCAATCGATGCAGCCGACGAGGTGATGGACGCGGCCGTTCCCAATTTCATTCTTCAGCCGTTGGTTGAAAATGCGCTCAAATATGGTGTGGAGCCCGTACCCGGCCCGGTTTCGCTTTGCGTCAAAGCGCGGCGCGACGCGCGCGAGCTTGTGCTGACGGTCGAAAACGAGTCGCAGCAGACACTGGCGACACAGGCATTGACCGGCGTTTCCCCGGGTCATGGTATTGGCCTCAACAACACCCGGGCACGGCTGCAGATGCTGTTCGGTGATCGTGGCACGCTTGAAACCCAAAGGCTCGACCGCGGCTTTCGCGCGACGATCCGGATCCCTTTCAACGCGCTGGCACCGGCGCAGGACTGCAAAACCGCCGGACGAGGGGACATGGCGATGCAGCAATAGGCGTTGCGTTCAATCATTCGGCGCGCGCAATCGGGCGGCGTCGGTTCGCCGCTTCAAGCGGTGCGATAACAGGGGCTAATCATGGACTTCATATCCATCCTGTCGATTTTCGTGCTGGCGTGTTTCGTCGGCTATTATGTGGTCTGGTCGGTGACGCCCGCGTTGCACACGCCGTTGATGGCGGTGACCAACGCGATTTCGTCGGTGATCATCGTGGGTGCGCTGATCGCGTCCGCCGCCGCGGGCTCGCCCAGCGCCAAATGGCTCGGGCTGGTTGGCGTGGCGCTGGCGAGCGTCAACATCTTCGGGGGCTTCGCGGTCACCGCGCGGATGCTCGCGATGTACAAGAAGAAGGAAAAGAAGTGATGCCTTCACCCTTCTTCGTCATTCCAGCGAAAGCTGGAATCTCTTTTTCCCCTGACATCGCGGCCAAGGCCAATGAGATTCCAGCTTTCGCTGGAATGACGGGGGTTTTGAATTGGGGGATCACCGGAAATGCATGAAGCCACTCCCGTCAACCCCTGGGTTGCGCTCGCCTATCTGATCGCGGGCGTCTGTTTCATCCTTGCGCTGCGCGGGCTTTCGAGCCCCGAGAGCAGCCGCCGTGGCAACCGCTTCGGCATGATCGGCATGGGGCTCGCGGTGGGCACCACGCTCATCACGCACGAGATCGCCAGCTTGCCGGAGATCGGCGGCGCCATCGCGATCGGCGGCGTCATCGGCTTTGTCATTGCGCGCAAGATCGCGATGACCGCGATGCCGCAGCTTGTGGCGGCGTTCCACTCGCTGGTCGGTATGGCCGCGGTGCTTGTGGCGGCGGCCGCCTATCAGAATCCGGAGGCGTTCCACATCGTCGATGCCGCGGGACAGATCTTCGCGGTCAGCCGCGTCGAAATGGGCTTGGGTATCGCGATTGGTGCGATCACCTTCTCGGGTTCGGTGATCGCGTTCCTGAAACTCAACGGTAATATGAGCGGAAAGCCCATCATGCTGCCCGCACGCCACTTCATCAATCTGGGGACGCTCGCCGCGATCCTTGGCCTGATCGGCTATTTCGTGACTGACCAGAGCCCCTGGGTGTTCTGGACCGTCACCGCGCTTTCGTTCCTGATCGGCTTCCTGCTCATCATCCCGATCGGCGGCGCGGACATGCCGGTGGTCGTCTCGATGCTCAACTCCTATTCGGGCTGGGCTGCCGCGGCGATGGGCTTCACGCTCTCCAACACCGCGATGATCATCACGGGCGCGCTGGTGGGCTCGTCGGGTGCGATCCTGTCCTACATCATGTGCCGCGCGATGAACCGCAGCTTTATCAGCGTGATCGCGGGCGGCTTCGGCGCCGAGGCAGCGATCACCGGAGGTGGCGCCGCGACCGACCGGCCGTGGAAGCGCGGTTCGGCCGAGGACGCGGCGTTCCTGATGAAGCAGGCCGAAAGCGTCATCATCATTCCCGGATACGGCATGGCGGTGGCGCAGGCGCAGCATGCGCTGCGCGAAATGGGCGACCTGCTCAAGGAAGAGGGCGTGAAGGTGAAATACGCCATCCACCCCGTCGCCGGCCGCATGCCCGGGCACATGAACGTGCTGCTGGCCGAGGCGAGCGTGCCTTATGACGAGGTGTTCGAGCTGGAGGACATCAACTCCGAATTCGCGCAGGCCGATGTCGCCTTCGTGATCGGCGCGAATGACGTGACCAATCCGGCCGCCAAGACCGACAAGACCTCGCCGATCTACGGCATGCCCGTGCTCGACGTCGAAAAGGCCAAGACCGTGCTGTTCGTGAAGCGCTCTATGGGCGGCGTCGGTTATGCCGGCGTCGACAACGAGGTCTTCTACATGGACAACACCATGATGCTCCTCGCCGACGCCAAGAAGATGGTCGAGGATATCGTGAAGTCTCTGTAACGATCCCGCTATTGTGCGGTTCGGACGCCCCGGTCGGCAGGATATGCCGGCCGGGGCGTTTGCGTTTGGCCTTGCGTCAGGACGTCTGGCGCGAGAACACTCCGAAATGGAGGAAATGGCGTCGCGGGGGCAAGGCGGGGCATGGTGAAGTATGAGAAGGGCGTGGGTGCCCACACTACTGCAGCGTGGGTTTAATTGGCATCACGTCACCGCTCATCCTGAGGAGGGGCTGAGCGAAGGCGAAGACCCGTCTCGAAGGATCCGGCAGCGTGCGTCCTTCGAGACGCCGTTTCGCCAAGCTCACCGGCTCCTCAGGATGAGCGGCATATTAAGGCACGATGCTCTAAGCTCCCCCGTTTCGGAGCGATCGGGCCTTTGACTGGTCCGCTTTGGCTGCGAAGTGCGGAACAGACGTCGAACATGGAGGGCGGGATGCAGCAGCGGGACGGGGTGGCGCACGCCGATTATGGCAAGGAACCGGCGGTGCTTGTTCTCGCCGACAATGCGCAGGCGCAGGCGACGGCCAAAGCGGCGGTGATCGCGGCGGGCGGGCGCGTGGCGGCGGCGGTTCCGCTGGGTGAGGCGTTGGCGCGGCTGGATGCGCAGGTTGCGATCGACGCGTTGATGATCGAGCTTACCGAAGATGCCGGTGCAGCGCTGGATGCGCTGCTCGACCGGGTTGAGGCGCTGGCGCGCGACGGGCGCTGCGTGACCGTGATCGCGATGCCGACGGCGTTGATCGATGTCGTTTCCGCGCGAATCGACCATGCCGATATCCATTTGCTGTGCGAACCCGATGCCATCGAGCGCGCGGCAGCGATCGGCGGCGCGCTCGCCACGCGCCGGACGTGGCTCAATGATGTCGGCAGCGAGGCCGAGACGCGGCGGCTGCAGCAACTCAGCGAGGAGGTGGGGCGGATCGCACGGACGCTGGCGTCGCTGTCGCAGGAGGCGCTGGACGCGCGCGGCCGCGATGCGATGCTGGGCGATCGTGCGCCGGCCTATCGCGCCGAGCCCGCGCCGCCGCTGGCCGCGCCAGTGATCCGCGCCGTCATTCGTGCGCGGCGGCTGCGCGACCGCTTCTTCCATGCCGAGCTTTTCGCCGATCCCGCCTGGGACATGCTGCTCGACCTGATGGCGGCCCGGATCGAGCGGGGCGAGGTCGCGGTGTCGAGCCTGTGCATCGCGGCGGCGGTGCCGCCGACCACTGCACTGAGGTGGATCCGGACGTTGACCGACGATGGTCTGCTCGTCCGGCGCGCCGATCCTGCCGACGGGCGGCGGGTATTCATCGCGCTCTCGGATAGCGCCGCGGCGGGGATGAACGGATATTTTTCGGCGCTGGCGCAAACCGGTGCAATCGCGATCTAGAGCATCGTGCGTTAAATCGGCATTGTCTCACCGCTCATCCTGAGGAGGGGCTGAGCGAAGGCGAAGACCCGTCTCGAAGGATCCGGCACCGTGCGTCCTTCGAGACGCCGTTTCGCCAAGCTCAACGGCTCCTCAGGATGAGCGGGTCTGATTTAACGCACCATGCTGTAGACCTTGAACAGACCCTGATTCACGTTCTCGGCGGAAGCGCACAGCGCTTCCACCTCAAACGATCAGGCTCCGGGGTTGCCGTGAGGCGCGCGAAGTGGCATGGGCCGCTTCCCGGAGTGCGGCATACGCACAGGGGGCGCTTAGCTCAGTTGGTAGAGCATCTCGTTTACACCGAGAGGGTCGGCGGTTCGAGCCCGTCAGCGCCCACCAGCCTTCCCCGCAGGCGACGCGGGGCGTAGCCGAGGAGAAGGCTCGCCCGGCGGCCGGATCGGGCTTCAACCAGTTTCAGAGCGTTCGCACGAGGCGGACCGCCGTCGCCATCCAGGGTGGATCGCTGATCACCTGCTGGCGCACCCCCGCGCCGAACGGCAGGATATGGAGCTTGTCTCCTTCGCGCCCGATCAGCCGGCCGAAGACGAAGCGGCCCGCGGGGCGGGGCAGCAATACATCGCGGTTGAGCGCCTCGCCGAAGCGATCGGGCGCGAGCCGCGCGCACCAGATCTGGTCGCCCGCGCGATAATCGCCGATGCCCGACTGAACGATCACCGCGACGAGATCGGGCGCTGGCTGGGGCGGCGTGACGATCGTCGCGTGGCGCGGCGCATGGACGCCGTCGGCGTCGAGGATCGCGGCGACGGGCAGGTCGGCGCGGTCGGGCAATCTCACCAGATCGGCCGCGGTGACGCCCAATGCATCAGCGATTCGGTTGAGCCAGCCCACCGAAACGGTGCGCGTGCCGGTTTCGAGACGGCCGATCGTCTGCGCGGTCGTGGGCGGATTGCAACGGCGTGCGACATCCTCGAGCGTCAGCTTCCTGGCGCGGCGCACCTCGCGAATGGCGGTGATCATGCTTGCGTTCCTAGGATTGAGATAACCGATACGGTTTCTTTCTGTCCTACATAATTGCCTTCATGGCAAGAGAGCTGCGACTCGGATCAAGGGAGCGCAGGATGGACGGAGCAAGGCGGGTGCTGGTCGAACGCATGGTGGACGAAACGGGCGCGCCTTCGCGCCGTGGTGCAGTGCGCGGCGCGCGCAGCGTGACGGTGAACCTTGCCGAATCGCCGCTCTGCTGGCTCGGCGCGCGCGGGATGATCAGTGCGCGGCAACTGGAGGCGGGCGAGCGGTTGCGCACTGACTATGAGACCGCGGCGCTGTCCCCGAGCGTCACGATGCGCTGGGACGCGTCGGCGCCAGGCAAAACGCGACGCGGGGCTCCGCAGGGAATCGACCCGACACTGGCGCAGATCGCGGCCAAGCGGCGCTTCGACGTCGCGATCGCGGCGGTCGGGCCGGGCCTGAGCGATGTGCTCTGGCGCGTGGCGTGCGCGTGCGAGGGGCTGGCGCATGCTGAAAAGGCGCTGGGCTGGCCGGCGCGCGCGGGCAAGCTGGTGCTGGCGCTCGCGCTTGACCGGCTCGCGGATCACTACGGGCTGGGTTAGGCGCCCGCGGCCGCCGCGCTTGTCCCGCGCAGGAAGCGGCCATAGGCCCAGCCGATCGCGATAAGCGCGAGGCCGAGCCCCATGAAGGACAGGATGCGCAGCACACCCTCCAGCGCGGAGGCATCGACGAGGAAGACCTTGAGCGTGACGAGCGTGAGCAGCGCGAGCCCCACGATGCGCAGGTCGTTCACACCCTTCGCGATGCCCCGCCACAGCCAGACCAGCGACAGTCCGAGCAGGCCCGCCGAATAGAGATAGTTTTCGGTTGTCGTGATCGCATCGGCAGTGAGGATCGCGCCGTGAATGCCCTGCCGGATCGCGCCCAGCACCGCGACGATCGCCAGCGCCATCGCAGCTCCGCGGAACGGGCGCTGCGGTGCGCCGAGGCGGGTGGCGAGCCAGAACCAGAAGGCTGCGAGCGCGGGGTGGAGCGTCGCCAGGTTGAGAAGCGGGATCGTACCGACCGACTGGGTGACCGCGACGGGATTGAGGATGAAAAGGTCGAACCAGAGGATGCGGAATGCGGCTAGGCCGATGAGACCGAGGCCCGCTGCACGCAACCGGGGAAGGCGCCAGAGCGCGGCGAGCCCGAGCGCGAACAGGATATGGGTCAGCACCGCGCGTTCGAGGAAGCCGAGCATCACGAAACGCGGCTCGCTGGCGATGGCGAGGGGCTGTTTGAGGAGCGCGTAGAGCGTCGCCGCAAGACCGGTCACGACGAGCGCTGCCAGCGCCAGGCGCAGTTTGGCGGCGATTGTCTCGAAGCGCATCCCGGCGAAAGCCGCAAGGATCGCAGCCGGCAGGCCGACCTCGCGGAGCAGCGCTACCAACGAGGGCAAACGGGTGAAGGGCGTGGTGTCGCCGCTGAGCGATGCGGCGAGCAGCAGGGCCATCGGAAGGAGCTGGGGCAGCATCGCGAGGAAGCTCGCTGCGAGTGGAGCGGCTTCGCCATGGATCGGTAGCAGGCGGCGCGATGGATTCAGCATGGCTGCTGCCGTGACCGCCGCCAGCAGTGGCGCGTGCCAGGGCGCGGGAACGAGCGCGAGCGGGATCGACAGCATCAATATCCACGCGGCCCAATGCAATATGGGTCGCGCCGCATGCGCGCCGATCAGCCAGGTGTGAAGCGCCAGCAGCGCTGCCGGGACCAAGGCTAGGGCGGCGATCGCATTTGCGGGCGGAATCGCGCCGGCCGCGAAGACGCTTTCGCCATAGGCGATGAGCGCGTCGGTGGCATTGGTCCAGTAACCCACCGCGAAGGGCAGCGGCGCAAGGCTGAGATTGGCCAGCGAGCCGTCACCAACGCGGCGCGCCCAGAAGGCCAGCGCCACGGCGATCGCGAGCAGAAGCGAAGCGATCCAGAGCGGCGCGATCGGTTGTGCGAGTCCGATGGCCAGCAGCAGCGCGGCGACGGCCGCACCGCCCGTCAGACCGAGATCGAAGCGGCTGTCGGGCGCGGTGCGATCGCGCCAGCGCCAACTGACCCAGCCGCAGGAAAGCGCCGCGATCGTCGCGAGCGCCGCCCAGCCGATCGGCCGCAGAAGGTCGCCCTGAAGCGTGTTGGTCAGCAGCAGCGGCATAGCTCCCGCACCGAGCGCGATGCCGGTCCATATCCGCGCATCAGGTGCGCGGCGGAGCAGCCAATGGCCGACCCCGCCGAACATCAACGTGAACAGCAGAGCGGCGAGGGGCGCGTTGACCGCGTCACCGCCGATCAGCGCGATTGCGAGCAGGACGAGCACGAGGGCGAGCGCTGCGCCCGCGCCCGGACTGAGGCGATGGTCGCGCCAGCCGAGCCAGAGCGCGGCGGCGGCGAGCAATGCGTAGAGCCCCCAGGCGAGGGGCGAGAATTCAAGCTGAGGCGCTAGCAGCATGAGCTGGACGAGACCGGTGACCAGCGGCGCCAGGCGCAGCAGCCGATTTGATGTGCCGGCCCTTGGCAAGGCGAGCGTCGCGGTGAAGGCGAGCGTCAGGACGAACAATCCCACCCAGGCCAGTTCGCCCCGGTCAGCCAGCGCCATCAGGATCAGTGGCCAGACAAAGCCGCCGCCCGTCGCCGCCAGCGCGAGCCAGAGCCAGCCGCGATGGATCGCGAGCGCGAACAGACCGGTGGTGAACAGCGCGAGATAGACGAGCAGGGGTGCTACATTCGCGGCATCGAGACCGGTGACGAGGGGTGCCGCGAAGCCGCCGACAAGGCCCATGATCGCGGTCGGCGGCCCGTGCCGCAGCGACAGCGCGAGTGCTGAAACAGTGATCGCGACCATCAGCACGAGCGCGGCAATGGTGCCGACAAGGCCGTAAAGCTCCGCCGCCATGTAGAGCGTGCCATAGAGTGTGGCGATGCCTGCGCCCGCAAGCGCCTGACCGATCCTGGGATCGTCGCGGGTGGCGCGGTGGCGGCGGCTTGCTTCGCTGGCGCTGAGCAGCGCGACACCGAAGATCGCGCCAAGGATCGATCGCACGCCCGGACCGAGCAACCCGCTTTCGATCGAATAGCGGACGAGGAAGAAGGCGGACAGGATCAGAGCTGCGCCACCGATCCAGATCGGCAGCTTGCCCCCTACGAGGTTTTCGAAGGTGGCGGCGAGGTTGAGTGGTGTGGCGCGCGCGGATTGCGGTTCGGGCGCGTAGTTGGCGGGTTGGGGCTCGGGGCTGGCCGGCCGTTCGGTCGCGGGCGCCGGCCCGGCTTCAGGCGGGGGCGGAGCGGCAACGATGCGGGCAACCGGTCTTGGCGCCTCGAAGGCCGCCGCGGGTTGGGGCTGGACGTCCGGCTGTTCGATATCGGGTGCCGACGACGCAATATATCCGCGGCTTTCGAGTTCGGCGAGCGCGCGTTCGAGCACCCTGATCCGATCGAATGCGCGCGAAAGGAGCACCGCGAAGACCACGGCCGCAACCGCAAGAACTAGCATGTGCCCGATTTCCGCTCATTGCCCCTGATCGCGACAATGTTGCATGCTTTCGACGACATGTCGCGGCGAACCTTCAGATTGCGGCGGCGACGGCTTCGGCGAAGATGCGTCCGTCATCGGGGGCGTGTTCGAGAAAGAGCTGGGGCTCGATCAGTTCGAGCTCCATCAGCAAATAGTTGCCCTGGCCATCGGCGATCAGGTCGACGCGCGCATAGAGCAGAGGCTCCTCGATCATCCCGAGAACCGCATCAGCCGCGGCGATCGCGGCTTCGGGCGGCGTGGCGGCGCGCGCGCTGCCACCATGCTGAACCTGAACGCGGAAATCGCCATCCGCGACGGTCTTGAGAATCGCGTGGCTGTAGCGGCCATCGAAGTAGAAAAGCGACCATTCGCCCTCCTGGGCGATGGCGGGCATCATTGGCTGGACGAGCATCGCGCGATCCCAGGCCAGTGCCGGATCGGATACGGCATCAAGACGATAGGTGCCGTGCGCCCCCGCGGAAACGGGCGGCTTTGCTATCAGCCGTGCTGTGCCGAAATGCGTCTCGGCCTGAGCGATGTCGGCGCGAGAAAACGCATCGAAAGCGAGCGTGGGCACGACCGGCGCACCACGCGCCGCGAGATCGAGCAGATAGCGCTTGTCAGTGTTGCGGCGCAGCACCTCTGGCGGATTGGCGAGCTGCAGTGCCGCCGCGCCATCGAGAAATGCGCTCCATTCGGCCGCGCGCGCATGATAGCCCCAGACAAGCAGGGGCAGAACGAGGTCGTGGCCGGAAAGATCACCGGGCGCGGTCCACGGCCGAAAATCCACCGTCAATCCTGCATTGACGAGTGGCGCTTCGAGCAGGTCCGCCTGCGGACGCCATGTGGTCCCGAAATGAGGGTCTGCGGGATCGGGAGCGAGGATGCATATGCGGGGCGCGCGGGTCATGGCGCGTCAATAGAAGGGAAGGGCGCCTGCACGCAACGCATCGGCTTGCGCGCAGGTGCGTTTTCGCTGGCGAGGACGCGCCCGTCACAATAAGTATCAATTAGAAACTTATACCGAGTCGAAGGAGACGATCGATGAAGCTCTATGGTTCCTCCATGTCGCCCTATGTCCGCAAGGTGCTTGCCTACGCCGCCGAGAAGGGGCTGGCGCTCGAACTCGAGATGGCGGGATTGGGGCGCGGGGGCCCGGAGTTCGAGGCGGCGAGCCCGTTTCGCAAGATGCCCGCGTTTAGCGACGGCGATTTCTCGATCTGCGATTCGACCGCGATCATCACCTATCTGGAAGCCAAATATCCTGAGCCGTCCATGATTCCCGCAGAGCCGAAATCGCGGGCGCGGACGATCTGGTTCGAGGAGTTCGCCGACACCATATTGATGGGGTGCGGCGCCAAGATGTTCTTCAACCGGTTCGTCGCCCCCAAGGTGTTGGGCCGCGAAGGTGACATGGCGGTGGCGGATGCGGCCGAACGCGACGAGCTGCCGCCGATTCTCGATTATCTTGAGAGCGTGATCCCGGAATCGGGATTTCTGATCGACGACCGGCTGACGCTGGCGGACATCTCGGTCGCGAGCCCCTTTGCCAATCTGGCGTATATCGACGTCGTGATCGACAAGGCGCGCTGGCCGAAGACGGTTGCCTATGTCGAGGCGATCCTCGCGCGCCCGAGCTTTGCCGGCTGGATCGAGAAGGAACGCGCCTTCGTCCAGGCTGCCTAGACGGAATTTTCCGCATAGTCGCTTTCATCCTATCTCCGCGCCGCGATGCCGGCGATCCTTGATCGTCGGCAAGTGGATGGCTGGGCAAAGGGGCCTCAATTGCCCCTGGGCATATCAAGGTCCCTAGCGCCTGCTGCCGCGAACTGCGCTGCGCTTAGCGAACCTTGAGGTCGGACGATCCTCCCGAGCAGCGAGCGCCCGCACGAGCAAACTGGCGTTCGAAACCAAAGGAGGCAAACATGGCGTTGCAGCGTATCACCTTGCGATTGACGGAACTCCGCTGCGTAGCCCAATCCGAGGGCAGCACTGGCTCCGAACCCTATATCTGGGCGACCTATTTCGCATTCGGTGCCGAGCCGTTGCCGTTTCAAACAGGCAATATGGCGGTGCACACCCCGGCTTATGACGCGTTCCGCACTGAATTTCCCGATGGCATGAAGGCCGGGCAGGCGGCCAACGTCCCTTCGTTCATCGCCACTGCAAGCTTCGACATGGATCTGGATTCGCAGCCAAGGCCCAAGATGATCGGCTGCATCGCGGTTCTGATGGAAGAGGATGAAACGCCTCAAAGCTCGATCGTGCTCGGCCGTATCGCCTATTCCAAGGAAATCGAGGTGCAGCTCAACGCCCTGGCGCACCGCCGCATCCAGATGCAGGATTTCGGGCCGATCACAGACGCCGAGATCAACGCGATCCGGGATGCGGTCAAATCCAAGGCCGAAGCCGCGATCGGGAGCAACCAGTCGATCTGGGACTTCTTCAGGAACCAGGACGACACGATCGGCTTTGCCTACAAGGTCTTCCAGTATCCGGTCTCGGACCCGGCGACGGATGCGGAGATCCGGTTCCAGTATTTCGATTTTCCGGAGATTACGAGCGGATCGTCCGATCGCTTCGTCCTGTCCGGCGGGCTTTCACTGGGGCCGGTTACGACGACGCCGGTTGACCGTTGCGCGGGCCCGCGCGCTGCGTTGAAGGCGAAGATGGACGAGATTGCAGGGCTGCGTAAGCGCGTGTCGCTGCTGCAGCAACAGTTGCATCGCGCGACGCCGCAGCAAAAGGCGGCGATCGTCGACCAGATTTCGGAAACCAATGCGGCGATCGATCAGGCCGAGGCGCAAATTCCTGCGCTGCAGGCCGCGCTCGATGCGTGCCAGCCAGCGAGGGGAGGCGGGCTTGTTGAGCCGCCGGTGGTGCGAGATCTTGTATAACGGCTTGGTTGAGCGCGATCCAGTCAGCGCGGTCTGACGTAAAAAGTAACCAAATCGGCAAATTATACTTGACATCGTCACGCTGATATGGCACATATGTAACACGCTGAATAATTGCGAGTCGGGCCCCGGAGATCGGGGCTGGAGACGGGCCGGGAGCTTCCCATGACAACGGGACGCTCTTTCGGCCCGTTTCATTTGGCGGAGGTGACATGGTGGAAACTGACGGATCGGGAGCGACAACGCCGCGTATTCGGCGTGATCGCTATGGCCGGTTTCAACGTTCGCCGCCGCGGGATACCGATTGGACACCCGAGAAGCGCACGATCTTCCTCGAGACGCTGGCGATGAGCTCGAACGTCACGCGTTCCGTAAAGGCCGCGGGCATGGCGCTGCCTGGGGTCTATCGACTGCGCGATCGTGACGAGGGCTTTCGGCGCGCTTGGGCCGAAGCGCTGGCTGAGGGTTATGCCCAGTTGGAGCTGGAGATGTTGCGGCGTGCGCGCTTCGGAGCGGAGAAGACGATTTTCGAAGGCCCCGAGCGCACGCAGAAGCTGGTGATTCACAGCTATGCCGACGGCTATGCGCTGCGCCTTCTGGCTCAGCACCGCGTATCGGCGAACTTGCAGCGGGCGCTCGCCTCGGGCCTGACGCCGCAAAATGCCGAAGAGCGCAGCACGGCAGAAGGGCTTGCGCAGTTGCGTGCCATGCTGGCGGAAATGCGCGAGCGCGAGGGCTGCGGAGACGATGGATGACGGCGGACATGTCGTTCGCCCAGGAACTGATGCGGCTCGACCCGGACGTGGCGGAGGCAATGCTGGCACGATGCGGGCTCGACGGTGGCATGCTGCGACACTGCTGGGATTTCTGGGCGCGACCGGCGCAGATGTCACCGCAAGGCGACTGGCGCGTCTGGCTTGTCATGGCGGGACGAGGATTCGGCAAGACGCGGGCTGGCGCCGAATGGGTGCGGGCGATGGCGCAGGCACATCCCGGCAGTCGCATCGCGCTGGTTGGGGCTACGATCGCCGACGCGCGCGCGGTGATGGTGGAGGGCACAAGCGGGCTGCTGTCGATCACGCCACCGCATGAACATCTCCTCTGGGCGCCCTCGCTCAACCGGCTGGTCTGGCGGAATGGCGCACAGGCGCGGTTGTTTTCAGCGGCCGAGCCGGAGGGGCTGCGCGGGCCCGAACACGACTTCGCCTGGGCCGACGAGATCGCCAAATGGGCGCATGGCGAGGCGACATGGAGCAATCTGATGATGACCTTGCGCAAGGGCATTCGACCGCGTGTCGTCGCGACGACGACGCCGAGACCGGTGCCGCTTGTGCGCAGGCTGATCGACGAACCGGGCGTGGTGCGCACGGGCGGACGCACACGCGACAATCGCGCCAACCTGCCACGCGCCTTTGTCGAGGGGATGGAGGCGCTCCACGGCGGTACGCGGCTGGGGCGGCAGGAGCTGGATGGCGAGCTGATCGAGGATGTCGAGGGTGCGCTGTGGACGCGTGCGATGATCGAGGCGTGCCGGGCCGCGTCCCTCGACTTCGCTCGGGACGAACGGAGCTTCTGTCGGGTGGTGATCGGGGTCGATCCACCGGCAAGCGCGACGGGCGACGCCTGTGGCATCGTGGCTGTGGCGCTGGATGGCGACGGCTATGGCCATGTCATCGAGGATGCGAGTGTCGAGCGCGCGACGCCCGAGTGCTGGGCGCGCGCGGTCGCGACGTGCGCGGCGCGGCATGGGGCGGATCGCGTGGTTGCCGAGGCGAATAATGGCGGGGCTATGGTGAAGTCGGTGCTGCTGGCGGCGGACGTGGCGCTGCCCGTGAAGCTTGTTCATGCGAGCCGCGGCAAGAGCGCGCGCGCCGAGCCGGTGGCGGCGCTCTATGAGGCAGGGCGCGTGTTCCATGCGGGCGCCTTTCCCGCGCTGGAGGACGAGATGTGCGGACTGGTGGCGGGCGGCGGTTATGATGGGCCGGGCCGCTCGCCCGACCGCGCCGACGCGCTGGTCTGGGCGCTGACAGAGCTGATGCTGGGGAAACGCAGAACGGCGCGGGTGCGTGGGTTGTGAACCCTCTCCTGTGGGAGAGGGCAGCGAGACTTAGTGAGCGTGAGCGAACCTAGTCGCAGCGGGTGTGGGGTTTCGGTGTATGGCGTTGATACATCCCAACCCCTCACCAACTCCAGCTAGGCGGCACGGCCGCCAAGCTTCTGTATCCTCTCCCTCTGGGAGAGGGAGGCTAAGAGGCTAGGCGGCGTGGACGAATTTGATCCAAAGCCGGATGGCAGCGAGATGGACCATGCCGAGGAAACTTGAGGGCGTTTGATCGTAGCGGGTGGCGACGGCACGATTGATTTTCAGCTTGCCGAACATTCGCTCAATGCCGTTTCGCTGCCTGTAGAGCTGCCGATCGTGCTCGATCCTTTCTCGGCGATTGGAGCGCGCCGGGATGACAGCCTGTATGCTGCGGCTCGCGAGATCGGCGCGAATGGCGTTGGTGTCGTAGCCTTTGTCGGCCAGCAGAGCCGCCGGAGCGCGGTCCGGCAGGCGGATCAGCGTGTCATAGGCCGTGCAGTCGGCGGCTTCACCACCAGTCAGGTGGAAGGCGACGGGGCGTCCTCGGGCATCAGCCAGACAGTGAAGCTTACTGGTGAACCCGCCCCGCGAGCGGCCAAGAGCGCGTCGACAAGTCCCCCTTTTCCGCCCGCTGCCGAGACATGGGCGCGAAGGGTGGTGCTGTCGATGCTGTAGTGTCCGGTGTCGGCCATGATCTCGGCAAGCGTCACCGACACGGCCTCCCAGACCCCGGCCTCGCTCCAACGACGGAACCGCCGGTAGATCGTGTTCCAATTGCCGTATTTTGGCGGGACATCGCGCCAAGCAGTCCCACAGCGCAGCCGCCAGAGTATGCCGTTGACTATCGAGAGATTCTGCTCAGGCCTGCGGCCGCGCCCTCGGTTCTCTGGCTCGATCGGCAGCAGACCCTTCAGAACGCGCCATTCTGCTTCGCTCAGATCGCCCCGGCTCAAACCTGCCTCCAAAAGGCAGCCTTGAATCAACCCACACCGTCCACGTCAACCAATTCGTCCACGCCGCCTAGGATGTTGCGGTGAAGAGCTCCTCTCGGATCGCTTCGAGCACGCCGCTGGTGTTGTTGAGCACGTCGGTGTTCCAGAAACGCAGCACGTGGTAGCCGGCCGCTTCGAGCGATCGGGTGCGCAGCGTGTCGGCGTCGATTTGGTCGGCGTGATGGCCACCATCGAGTTCGATGACGAGCCGCGCCTGTTCGCAAGCGAAGTCGGCGATGTGCGCGCCGATCGGATACTGGCGGCGGAACTTGAAGCCTTCGAGCTGGCGGTTGCGCAGGTGGTGCCAGAGGCGGGCTTCGGCCTCCGTTGCGGATCGGCGCAAATTTCGGGCGGCGGGCGTCAGGCGCTTTTGCGTCATCGTTCGTGGCCCCTCACCAAGTTCGGCTAGGCGGCGTAGCCGCCAAGCCTTCCTATCCTCTCCCACTGGAGAGGAGAAGATGGGGAGTTCTTGCATGAAATGGTTCGGCAGGAAGGCTGCCGGGCGCGATGGCGCTCGGCCGGCCCTGGCGCGTTCATTGTCGGGCGCGATTTCGGTGGGTGAGTGGCCGCGATCCTATGAGGCGCAGGTGCGCGAGGCGTATCTGGGGAATCCGGTGGCGCAGCGCGCGGTGCGGCTGGTCGCGGAAGCTGTCGGCGGAGCGCCGTTGTCGGCGAGCGAGGACGCGGTGCTGGCGTTGGTTTCTGCGCGATCGGCGGGGCAGGGGCTGCTCGAGGCGGTGGCGGCGCATGTGCTGCTTCACGGCAACGCCTATGTGCAGATATTGACCGACGCGGCGGGCCGACCGCGTGAACTGTTTGCGCTGCGACCCGAGCGCGTTTCGATCGAAGCCGACGCACAGGGCTGGCCCGAGGCCTTTCTCTACCGCGTGGGCGAGCGGGTGACGCGGATCGATGCGGGAAGCGTGATCCATGTGAAGGGCTTTCACCCCGCCGACGATCATTATGGTCTGGGATGCCTGGGTGCAGCGTCTGGGGCGGTGGCGATCCACAATGCGGCGACGCGGTGGAACAAGGCGCTGCTCGACAATGCGGCGAGGCCCTCGGGGGCGCTGGTCTATGATCCGGGCGACGGTGCGGCGCTGTCTGCCGCGCAGTTCGACAGGCTCAAGGCCGAGATGGAAGCGGGGTTTCAGGGCGCGACCAATGCCGGGCGGCCAATGCTGCTTGAAGGCGGGCTTAAATGGCAGGCGATGAGCCTGACGCCCGCCGACATGGACTTCGTCGGGCTGAAGGCCGCGGCCGCGCGCGAGATTGCGCTGGCGTTCGGCGTTCCGCCGATGCTGCTCGGGCTGCCGGGCGACGCCACCTATGCCAATTACCGCGAGGCCAACCGCGCGCTGTGGCGGCTTTCGGTGTTGCCGCTCGCCGAGAAGATATTGGGCGCGATCGCACAAGGATGCGCGCGCTGGTGGCCAGGCGCGTCGATCGGGGTGGATGTCGACCGGGTCACCGCGCTGGCCGAAGATCGCGAACGGCTATGGCGGCAGGTGAGCGCCGCCGATTTTCTGACGCCCGACGAGAAGCGGGCAATATTGGGACTTTGATCATGAGTGAGGCGGTGCTGGCGCAATTGATTGCGCAGGCGGAGGCGCGCGGGGGCGACCTCGTGACGCTGCGCGCGATCGCCGAGGAGGCAAGCGCGCTGGGCGCGGAGCGCGCGCTCAGGCGGCTCGGGCTCGAGGACGAAAAGGCGCGCATAGACATCGGCGAGCTGAGGCAACTGCTCTCGGCATGGCGCGATGCGAAGCGGACGGCAAGAAACGAGGTGATCGGATGGGTGGTCAGGATCGTGCTGGCGCTGGTGCTGCTGGGACTGGCGGCGAAATTGGGGCTGGTGGCGCTGGTCAGGGCGTGAGGTTTGCAGGCTATGCCGCGATTTTCGACCGGGTCGACCGGGGCGGGGACGTGGTGCGGCGCGGAGCCTTTCGGAACGCGCGGATCGGCGTGCCGCTGCTCTGGCAGCATAGCCCGAACGAACCGATCGGCGTGATCGAGCGGATTGGCGAGGACGCACACGGGCTGCGCGTGATCGGGCGGCTGACCAGCGAGACGCAGCGCGGGCGCGAGGCGGCGGCGCTGCTGAAGCAGGGCGCATTGAGCGGACTTTCCTTTGGATACCGGGTGGTGAACGGCAAACGGCGGGGGCAGGGGCGCGAACTGAGCGCGCTCGATCTCGTCGAAATCAGCCTGGTGACATTTCCGATGCAACCGCTGGCGCGGGTGCACGGGGTTGGGTGATGAGCGAGGAGACGGGCATGGATTACGAGGTGAAGACGGACGCGCTTGAGGCGAGCTTCGACGCGGTGATGGCGCAGGCAGCGATCGAGGAACTCCGCGAGGAGGTGGGCGCACTGGGCGCCAAGGTCGATGGCGCCGTGATCGCCGCGGCGCGGCCTGCGCTGGAAGGCGCCAAGGCCGAGCGCGAGCCCGCGCGGCGCGCGTTCGTTGACGGCTATCTGAGAAAGGGGATCGAGGGCGGCGTCGAGCTGAAGAGCTTTGTCGGCACTACGGGCGCCGATGGCGGCTATGCGGTGCCGCACGAGATCGACGCGGTGATCGACGCGACGCTCAAGAGCATCTCGCCGATCCGTTCGATCGCCAATGTCGTGAAGGTTGGGAGTGCGGGCTATCGCAAGCTGGTGACGCGCGGCGGCACGCCGTCGGGCTGGGTTTCGGAGACCGCGGCGCGGCCCGAGACCGATACCCCCGACTTCGCCGAGATCGCGCCGCCGATGGGCGAGCTTTACGCCAATCCCGCGGCGAGCCAGGCGATGCTCGACGACGCGGCGTTCGACGTCGAGAGCTGGCTGGCGGGTGAGGTTGCGACGGAGTTTGCCCGGGCCGAGGGCGTGGCCTTCATCTCCGGCAACGGGACGAGCAAGCCGCGGGGCTTCCTTTCGGGGACGATCACCAACGAGGCCGATGGCGTGCGTGCCTTCGGGACGCTGCAATATGTCGCGAGCGGAGCCGCGGGCGCGTTCGCGGCGTCCAATCCGCAGGACAGGCTGATCGACCTGATCCAGGCGCTGCGATCGCCCTATCGGCAGGGCGCGGTGTTCGTGATGAATTCGGCGACGCTTTCGGTGATCCGCAAGTTCAAGACCGCGGATGGGGCGTTCCTGTGGGCGCCCGGACTGGTCGAGGGGCGACCCGACACGCTGCTGGGCTATCCCGTGGTCGAGACTGAAGACATGCCCGATGTCGCGGCGAACAGCTTGTCCGTAGCGTTCGGCAACTTCAAGGCAGGGTATCTGATCGCCGAACGGAGCGAGACGCAGATTTTGCGGGATCCCTATTCGAACAAGCCGTTCGTCCACTTCTACGCGACCAAGCGTGTGGGCGGGGCAGTGACGAACAGCGAGGCGATCAAGGTGATGAAGTTCGCGGCGAGTTAAGGCGCTACGGGGGCGTCGAACGTCATTCCCCTTCGTTCGGCGCCCATCGACCCACCCCCAACTTCGCCTAGCCCGGCGCTGCCGGGTCAAGGCTTCGTAACCCCCTCCCTCGCCGGGAGGGGAGGAGGTTGCATGTCCATTTACCTGAAGGATCCGCAGGCGCGGATCGATTATGCGATCGACTGGAATCCGGGTTTTCTGGCCGGGGCGTCGATCGCCGAGAGTGCGTGGAGCGTCAGCCCCGAGGAACCCGGTGGGGTCGAGGTCGATACCGCGTCGATGCTTGGCGTCAAGACGATCGCGGTGCTGGCCGGGGGTGTGGCTGGCCAGGTCTACCGCATCGCCAATCGCGTGACGCTCTCTGACGGGCGGATCGACGAGCGGTCGATCGTGCTGCGCGCGGAACATCGCTGATGGCGGCCGGGGGGGAAGCGCCCGTGTCGATCGCCGAGGTCAAGGCGTTCCTGCGGATCGAGAACGGCGACGAGGATGCGCTGATCGCGGGGCTGATACGCAGCGCGACCGAGATGTGCGAACGCTTCACGGGTTTGGCGCTCATCGCGCGGTCGGTGGAGGAAGTTGTCCCCGCGGTGCGCGAATGGCGGCGGCTGGGGATGACGCCTGCGCGCGCGATCACGAGCCTGATCGGACTTCCCGCGGACGGCGCAAGCTTTGCGCTGCCGGTCGACGCCTATGCGGTCGACATCGATGCAAATGGCGACGGCTGGGTGAGGGTGATGCGACCGGGCGCAGCAGGGTGCGTGCGCGTCAGCTATGAGGCGGGGTTGGCAGCGGACTGGAACGGCGTGCCCGAGGCGTTGCGCCAGGGCATCGTACGGCTGGTTGCGCACCTTTTCACGCACCGTGACGGCAAGGACGACGCAGGGCCGCCCGCGGCGGTGACCGCGCTGTGGCGACCGTGGCGGCGGATGCGAATGAGCGAAGGAACGCACGATGCTTGAGCGGCTCGAGACGAGGCTGGATGCGATGGCGGTGCGCGCAAAGCAACAGGTGGCACGGCGCATGGCGGAACGGCTGGCTCAGGAATTTCCCGACATGAGGATTTCGCCCGAGCCTGACCGCGTGGTGCTGGAGGCCCGTGGGCTGCTTCGTCGGCTGTTCGTCGATGTCCGGCTGCGCTGGATCGGGGCGTTGCTGAAATGAGCGCGCAGGGGGCGGTTGAGGCCGCGCTGATGGCCGCGCTCAAGGGGCATGCTGCGCTTACCGGGGCGACGAACGGCGTGCTGCTTGCGGGCACGGGACGCGCGACGCCGCCCTATGTGCGGCTGGGCGAGAGCATCGCCGCCGATTGGGGAACCAAGGATGCGCGTGGGCGCGAGATCCGCGTGGCGGTGACGCTCGTCGACCAGGGCGAGAGCGCGGTGCGGCTGCACCGGTTGATGGCGATGGCCGAGGAGGCGATCGAAGGCATGGCGCGCGACGCGGATGGCTGGAGGCTGGCGAGCATCGCCTTCCTCCGCAGCCGCGTCATGCGCGATGCGGCGCGCGAATGGTCAGGGATGATCGAATATCGCGTACGTGCGATCGAGACGCCCCCCGGCCCCTGACGACCGGATCAGCTCGGCTTGCTGTTGGTGTCGAAATATTCGCGGTACATGATGCGGATATTCGACTGAAAGTCGCCGATTTCCTCGGAAATATACTGTTCGGCATCCTTGCGGGGCACGCCGTCCTTCACGTCATAGTCGATCGCGACCTTCTTGAGCGTGCCCTCCTTGTCCGCACAGGCAGGGGCGAGCGCTTTCTCGAAATCGTCGGGCTTCATCTTCTCTTCGAGGCTCTTGCGCAGGAACTGATCGAGGCACTGGAGATAGGCCTTGCGCGGCGGATCGCTCGGGTTCGCAGCGGCCAAGAGCATTGTGACAAGCACTATTGAAATCATGGTGAATTCCAATCCCAGAACTTGACTGCAAGGAGGGTGATACATGGCCGCGGAAAAGGGAAGTGCCTTTCTTCTGAAGGTCGGAAATGGCGCAAGTCCGCCGGTCTACGCGACCGTCGCGGGGCTGCGCACGACACAGCTTTCGATCAACGGCGAAGCCGTGGTCATCACCTCGAAGGACTCGGGTGGATGGCGCGAGCTGCTGTCGGGTGCGGGGGTGCGATCGGTGTCGGTGTCGGGCGCCGGCGTTTTCACCGGATCGGTCGCCGAACAACGGCTCAAATCCAATGCACTGACCGGCGCGATCGACGACTATGAGCTCAGCTTCGAGAGCGGCGAGCGGATGCGGGGACGGTTCCTGCTCACGCGGCTCGACTATGCCGGCGATTTCAATGGCGAGCGGAGCTACACGCTGAGCCTGGAAAGCTCGGGCGCGGTGGTTTCGCTTTGAGGCGTACCCCGGCGAAGGCCGGGGTCCAGAGTCGCTTGTTCCGAGGCTGGACCCCGGCCTTCGCCGGGGTACTCGATGGAGACGGCCCATGACCATACCAAACCCCGCGCGCGGTGAGGCGGCGATCCGGGTCCGCGGGCAGGTGCTCGTGCTTCGGCCGAGCTTTTCAGCGCTGGTGGCGGCCGAGGCCGAGTTGGGACCCTTGTTCGCACTCGTCGAACGCGCGGCCGGAGGGGCATTGTCACTGAACGAGATGGCGGCATTGTTCTGGCACTGCCTGGCGGAGCGGCCCGACGGGCTGACGCGCGAGGCGCTGGGCGAGGGGCTGGCCGAGGCTGGACTGGCCAATGTCACGCCAGCGCTCAGGACGCTGCTGCAGCAGATATTGCAGGGACGGTAACACAGCCTCTCCCCTGGGGAGAGGCCAGCGAGAGTTGGTGGCTTTGCCGCCTACTCGCAGCGGGTGAGGGGGTTGGATGGCTGACAGTCAACATCGTAGCCCCTCACCAACTGTGCCTAGGCAGCAAGCTGCCAAGGCTTCGTATCCTCTCCCCAAAGGAGAGGGGTTTGCGGAGAATGCTCTCAAACTGGCCGGCATCGCGGGCGCTCTGCTCGGCTGGCGGCCCGAGGAGTTCTGGGCGGCGACGCCCGTGGAGCTGGCGACCGTGCTGGGCGCGCTTGGGGACGAAAGCGAGGCTGCGCCGCCCGGAGCGATCGAGCGCGCCGCGCTGATGGAGATGTTTCCCGATGGATGAGGAAATTGAACGGCTGGTGGTGAGCGTACGCGCCGATACGCAGGGTTTTGCGCGTGATGTGGCCGACATGCGGGCACAGCTCGACGGACCGCTTGGCGCGGGCGCGGAGCGTGCGGGCCAGATGATCGAGAATGCGCTGATGCGCGCGGTGCGCACGGGCAAGCTCGGGTTCGAGGACCTGAAGCGCGTGGCGCTGTCGGTGATGGCGGAGATCGCGTCGAATGCGATCGGGAATGGTATCGGTGCGATGCTCGGCGGCGGTGGTCTGGCTTCGGCGGGTGCGAATATATTGTCGACATTGCTGGGCGTGCCAGGGCGCGCGACGGGCGGGCCGGTTTCGCCGGGGCGCGCCTATCTGGTGGGCGAGCGCGGGCCCGAATTGTTCGTGCCGACCTCCAGCGGCAGCGTTGCGGCGCCCGCGACGGGTGCGCGCGATGTCCGCGTGACGATCAACTTCAACGCGCCCGCGGGGAGCGACGCGCCGCAGATGCTGACGCGGTCTGCGCGGCAGGTGGCGCGCGCGGTGCGCGTAGCGCTGGCGGAGTAGCGCGCGCTCGTACCCCGGCGAAGGCCGGGGTCCAGGGGGCGGCAGATCTCGGTGTGGGTGACTCCTGGACCCCGGCTTGCGCCGGGGTACTCGTTAGAGCGGCACTGACTGCAGCGGGGAAAGCGAAACATGCCTTATTGGCTCGCGAAAAAGTGCACCGTTCAGGAGAGCGGCTGGATCAAGCGGTTCGATCCGCGGTTCTGGACGGTCAATTTCCCGCGGCCGATGATGGCGTCGGTCGTGACCACCGCCGCGGATGCCCCTTCGACAGGCTCAGGACAGGGTCTTCGCGTGGATGGGGTGTTCTATCGCACCAATGATCTGGCAGGGCTGATCTGGGAGGCGGAGGACCGGCATGATCATCCGCTGCTCGCCTATGAAACCGCGCGCGATTTTCGCGGGTGCCGGCTGCGTTTCCAATGGAAATCGTCGGGGATCATGCCGCTGGATGCGGTTCATGGGCCGACGCTGACGATCGAGGGACGCGACGCGGCGGGCGTGCCACGCGCCTGGTATGTTCGGCTGTGGAACTATGCCGAGGGCACGCCGGAAGATGCTGAGATTGTGCTCGATTTCGATGCGCTCGCCGGCGGGTTCGTGCTGCCCGACGAGGCGGATCCCGTATGGGCGGGCGATATCGATCGGCTGTTTCTCTCGCTGGTCCCACCGGGCTATGCAACGAGCGAGGCGCCGTTGCCGGCGGCGCAGGAAGCATGGGTCGAACTGACCGGGATAACCTGCGACGGACCGGGATCGGTGCTCGCGATCGGCGATGTGATGATCCCCGAACACGGCATACGAATCGCGAGCGGCTATGACGACAGCTATCACCTGACGCCCGCGCGACTGCTGCGGAACGCGCTGCAGCTCGGCTATCGCGGGGCCATCAACCACTATGTCGGGATGAGCCATTATTTCCGGCTCGAGGCGCTGTACGGCGGATATAATGTGAGCCTTGCGGGCGGGGCGCTCAGCGAGCCTTGCAAGGCGTGGCACCGGGATTTCGCGGCGCGCGCGAAGGCGCTGGGCTTCGGTCTTATCCTCTCGCTGTCGTACGAGCTGTTCAACGCGCATTGCTGGAACGACTGGAAGCAGCGCGCCGAGAATGGCGATCCTGCGCTCACGGGCTGGACGCCGCCGTCCACGCTGCTCTCGCCCGCGCATTCGGGGGCGATGGGATATTTGCAGGCGGTGGCGCGCGCATTCGTCGCAATCGCGCGCGATGCCGGGCTTGCGGTGCGCTTTCAGGTGGGTGAACCGTGGTGGTGGGTGATGCCCGACGGGCGCATCTGTCTGTATGACGACGCGGCGCGCGCGGCTTTTGGCGGCAGCCCGGTTTCGATCGCCAATGTGAAGGCGCCGATGAGCGCACCGCAAAAGGCGCTGCTCGATCAGGCGGGGGCATTGCTTGCGGCTTCCACCGCGGCGTTGTGCGCGGCCGCGAAGGCCGAGGCGCCGGGTGCGGAGACGCTGTTGCTGGTCTATCTGCCGAGCGTGCTGGATGCCCAAGCGCCCGAGGTCAGCCGGGCGAACGTCCCGCTGGGCTGGGCCAGGCCGGCTTTCGACGTGCTTCAGCTCGAGGACTATGACTGGGTTACCGGGGGCAATCGCGCCGCGACCGCGCGAGGCGTGGCTGAGGCCACGGCGCGGCTGGGCTATCCATCTGATGAACAGCATTATTTTTCGGGCTTTGTGCTGAACAGCGCGGACGTCGGGCAATGGGCCGAGATCGATGCCGCGGCGCAGGCGGCATGCGCACGCGGTGCGGCGGAAGTGTTCGTCTGGGCGCTGCCGCAGGCGATCCGCGACGGTTTTGTCCATTTTGACGAGAAGGAGGCGAGCGTGCAGGCGTTCGACGATGTGCTGTTTCCGCTGGCGCTCGGGCGCGAGGCGAGTGTCGCGCCCGCATTCTCGACCGCGATCGTGACGATGGCGTCGGGGCACGAGCAGCGCAACGCCGACTGGTCCGACGCGCGGCTGCGCTTCGATGCTGGGCCCGGTCTCCGTTCCGAGGCTGATATCGCAACGCTGATTGGCTTTTTCCGTGCACGACGTGGGGCTGCGCGGGGGTTCCGGTTTCGCGATCCATTCGATCACAGTTCCGCCGGCATGACCGGAGCGCCTGCCGCAACCGACCAGGCGATCGGCACGGGCGATGGCGCGACGACGCGCTTTTCGCTCGTGAAGCGTTATGGGGCGGGCGCGGACGCGCAGTTGCGCCCGATCACGCGACCCGTGGCTGGCAGCGTCGCGGTCGCAGTGGACGGGGCGATCGTGACGGGCTGGACGCTCGACGGTGGCGTGGTGGCGTTCGATACGCCACCTGCTGCGGGTGCAGCGATTTCCGCGGGCTATCTGTTCGACGTGCCCGTCCGCTTCGCCGAGGACCGGATCGAGGTCAATCGCGCGACCTTTCTTGCCGGTGAGGCGGCGTCGGTGCCGTTGATCGAGATCCGGGAGGACTGAGCGATGTGGCTTGATGGCGCGTTGACGACGCTTGCCTTTTGCTGGCGGCTCGAGCGGCGCGACGGGATAACGTTGGGCTTCATCAGCCATGATCGCGACCTTGTGATCGACGGGCTCACCTATCGCGCTGCGCCGGGGATGCTGCCATCGGCGATCGCTCGGAGCGACGGTTTCGAGGTCGACAGCATGGACATGACGGGCGCGCTGAGCGACGCGGCGATCAGCGCGCAGGATCTGGCGGCGGGGCGCTGGGATGGCGCGCGCGTCGCACTGTTCGCGGTTGACTGGGAGGCCCCCGACAACCGGCTGCCGCTGGCGCGCGGCGAGCTCGGCTCGGTCGAGCTGGTCGATGAGCGCTTTACCGCGGAACTGCGCGGACCGACCGCTGTGCTCGAGCGGCCGGTGGTGGAACAGACCTCGCCCGAATGTCGCGCCGAACTGGGCGATCGGCGGTGTCGCGTCGATCTCGCCGCGCGGCGCGACGTGGCGGTGGTGGTTTCAGCGGACGATGCCGAACTCGTTTTCGATCGGATCGAGCCTGTGGCCAATGCCTATGGTTATGGCGTGCTGCGCTGGATCAGCGGGGCGAATTCGGGACTGTCGGCCGCGATTCTCGCTTCGTCGGGCGCCGGCGTCACATTGCGCGAAGACCCCGCCTTTGCGGTGGCGGCGGGTGATCGCGCCGAGCTGATCCAGGGGTGCGACAAGCGCTTCGCCACGTGCGGCGAGCGCTTCGCCAACAGGCTCAATTTTCGCGGCGAGCCGCATTTGCCGGGCAATGATCTGCTCACGCGCTATCCCGGTGGGTGAGGCGATCGCGGCGGCGGCGCGTACGCTGGTCGGGGCGCGTTTTCGCTTGCATGGGCGCGAGCGCGCGACGGGGCTCGATTGCGTCGGCGTCGTCGCATGCGCCTGCGGGCGGCCCAAGGCTGCGCCGAGCGGCTATGCGCTGCGCGGCGGGCGGGCGGAGGACTTTGCTGCGATGCTGGGCGCCGCAGGACTGGCGCGCGTCGACGACGCGATGCCGGGCGATGTCGCACTGGTCGAGGCGGGGGCCTCGCAATTTCACCTGATCGTGATGACGCACACCGGCTTCGTTCACGCCGACGCAGCGTTGCGGCGCGTGGTGGAACGGCCGGGCGGCGTGCCGTGGCCGGTCATCGGCTATTGGCGGATGGGAGAGGCGTGAGATGGCGACACTGGTGCTGACCGCGGTGGGCACGATCTTCGGCGGCCCGATGGGCGCTGCGATCGGCGCGATGATCGGCCAGCAGATCGATCAGAATGTGCTCTTCAAGCCCAAGAACCGTCAGGGACCGCGGCTGGGCGATCTGGCGGTGCAGACATCGTCCTATGGCAGCCCGATTCCCGTTCTGTTCGGCACGATGCGCGTCGCCGGCACGGTGATCTGGGCGACCGACCTTCGCGAGGAGCGCACGCGCAGCGGCGGCGGAAAAGGCAGGCCGAAGGCGACGAACTACAGCTATTCTGCGAGCTTCGCGGTCGCGTTGTCGGCGCGCGCCATCATTGGCGTTCGCCGTATCTGGGCCGATGGCAAGCTGCTGCGCGGTGCGGGTGGGGACTTCAAGACGGCGACCGGATTTCGCGTCCACGCGGGCGGCGAGGGGCAGGCGGCGGATCCGCTGATCGCGGCGGCTGAAGGCATTGGCGGTACGCCCGCCTATCGCGGGATGGCCTATGCGGTGTTCGAGGATTTTCAGCTCGCCGACTATGGCAACCGCATCCCGTCGCTGACCTTCGAGGTCGAAGCCGACCCGGCGCCGGTGCCGATCTCGACGATCGCGGATGTGCTGAGCGACGGCGCGGTCGGCGGAACGCTTTCGCGCAGGCTGGGCGGTTATGCCGCGTCGGGCGACAGCGTGCGCGGCGCAATCGAGACGCTGGCGCGCGCGGCGCCGCTGTCGCTCAGCGATGCGGGCGATCGGCTGGAACTGGTTGCCGAAGATGCGCCGGTGCTGACCATCGCGGCGAGCGAACTCGGAGCCGCCGCAGGCGGTGCCGGCGCGGCAGCGCGCGACGAACGGTCGACTTCAACGCTGGTGGCGCCGGGCGAGATCGCCCTGAGCTACTACGAGCCCGCACGCGACTATCAGGCGGGACTGCACCGCGCGCGCCGTCCGGGAAACGGGCGAAGGGTTGAACGGATCGAACTGCCGGCCGCGCTCGACGCGGGCGAGGCGAAGGCCATGGCCGAAGCGAATCTGGCGCGCGGCTTGACCGGACGCGTACAGCGAACGGCCCGGCTTTCCTGGCGGCATCTCGGCATAGCGCCTTCGCAGATCGTTGCTATCGATGGCGTTCCGGGGCTGTGGCGCGTCGCCGAGGCGGAGGTCGAGCGCATGGCGGTTGCGCTCACGCTGGTTCGACATCGCGGCGGCAGCATCACCCTGATGCCACCTGCCGAGCCGGGGCGGCCCGCGCCGCAGCCCGACCTGATCCATGGACCCACGGTGATCCAAGCATTCGAGCTGCCGGAGCTTGGTGAGGCGCTGGCTAGCGCGCCGCGCATCATGACTGCGGCAGCGGGCTCCTCGGCGGGGTGGCGCGGCGCAGCATTGGCGGTGAGTCACGATGCAGGATTCAGTTGGGAAGATCGCGGTTCGACCGCTGCACCGGCGACGATGGGCGCGGCGGTGACCGCACTGGCCCCCGGCGACACGCTTTGCTTCGACGATATCGGCGCGGTCGAGATCGCGTTGCTCAATTCCGGGATGCAATTGGCGGATGCCGACGATGCGCGGCTGACCGCGGGCGCCAACCTTGCGTTGCTGGGGAACGAGCTGATCCAGTTCGGCAGCGCCGAACCGATCGGCGTGGGTCGCTATCGTCTTCGACGGCTGCTGCGCGGACGGCGTGGAACCGAGTTCGCCGTGGCGGACCATTCCCCGGGCGAACGGTTCATTCTGATCGAGCCGCAAACGCTGGCGATGATCGATATCCCTGCATCGATGATCGGCGGTGAGATGCTCACCATGGCCAGCGGCGTCGGCGACGATGTCGCCGTGCAACGCGCGGTGCCGATCATCGGGTCGTCGGTTCGTCCGCCGTCGCCGGTGGCTCTCGACGCGATACCCGATAGCGATGGCGGCTATCGCCTGACATGGATCCGGCGCAGTCGCCTCGGGTGGCGCTGGGTGGACTCGATCGATGCGCCGCTCGGCGAGGAGAAAGAACTGTACCGGATCACGGTTCTGCGTGGCGGCGCAGTGGTTCGCGTCACGGAGAGCGAAGTTTCTGAATTTGACTATCCTGCTGCTGCGATTGCTGCAGACAGCGCGGGCGAGAGTGCGGTGACGATCCTTGTGGCGCAGGTCGGAGCCTTCGCGCCGTCCTGTCCCGCGGCAATCGTGATTCCAACTGACTGAGGAGGAATGAATGACCATCTCCGCGACCGCGCGCCACGGGTTTCCCCTTTTATCGGCGGGGCAGGCGCAAAAGGAAGTGATGCACAACGAAGCCCTGCTGCTCGCGGATTTCCTGATCAACCCGGTGGCCGAAGAACTTGCCCGCGATACGCCGCCCGAGGCGCCTTTGGCGGGACAGGCCTGGATCGTGGGCGGCGCGCCGACGGGGGCATGGATCGACCGCGTCGACCAGATTGCGTGCTGGACGGTGGGTGGTTGGCGCTATGTCGCGCCTTTCGAGGGAATGCATGTCTGGCTGCGAGGCGCAGAGCTCTGGGCGGTTCGCGGCGAATCCGCATGGGCTCAAGGAGTTGCGCGTGTCTCCGAAGTCCAGGTGGCGGGGATGCGCGTACTCGGTACGCGTCAGCCCATGATCGCCGAGCCCACTGGTGGCAGCGTCGTCGACGATCAGGCGCGCGGGACGGTAACGGCGATCCTGATCGCGCTTCGCGCGCATGGATTAATTTCGGTCTGACAACAGAATTCGCGGAACAATATGCGTTGCACTGGGTTGTCTGCGGCGTGCTCAATGGCAAAGAAGTGCGACATTTTGGCCACATATCAGGCTATTTGGCGACTTGCGCGAAGACTTGGCATTGGGTAGTGAATAAACCGCTGTCCTAAGTGACAACTGAGAAAGGGGAATACTATGCGGAAGCTTGCCATAGCAATGGCACTCGCCTCCACGGCCATTGCCTCGCCCGCTCTGGCGCGAGACAATGCGTGGTACGTCGGCGTCGAGGGTGGCGCGATGCTGGTCGAGGACATGTCGCTCGACATCGGCGCAATCGACGATGCCGCAGACGTCAACCATGACTGGGGTTATGATTTCGATGGTATCATCGGTTATGACTTCGGTGGTTTCCGCGCTGAAGCCGAGATCGGCTACAAGGGTGCCTCGATCGAATCGATCCAGACCCCCGCGTTTGGCGACATCACACCTGGTGGAAAGACCACCGCGCTCAGCTTCATGGTCAACGCTCTGCTCGATTTCGGCGACGATGACGGCCTGCAAGGCTTCATCGGTGGCGGTGCGGGTATCGCGCGCGTCAAGGGTGACTGGTCGATCGACGCTCCCGGCGACTTCATTGACGATTCGGACACAGGCTTCGCATGGCAGGCGCTTGCGGGCGTCCGTGCGCCGCTCACCGACAATATCGATGTCGGCCTGAAGTATCGCTTCTTCAATGCCAGCGGTGTCGACATGGTCGACAACTTCGGCAATGATGTCAGCACGCGCTTCCGTTCGCACAGCCTTCTCGGCAGCCTGATCTTCAACTTCGGCGAGCCCGAAGCTCCTCCGCCGCCGCCTCCTCCGCCCCCGCCGCCCCCACCGCCGCCGCCGCCTCCGCCGCCGCCGGCAGTGTGCACGCCCGGGCCGTACATCGTGTTCTTCGACTGGGATAAGTCGAACATCACGCCGGAGGCCGCTTCGATCCTCGACAACGCGGTCACCGCGTACCAGGATTGCGGCAATGCGCAGGTCATGCTGGCGGGTCACGCCGACAAGTCGGGCTCTGCCCAGTACAACGTCGGTCTCTCGCAGCGTCGTAACGACTCGACTCGTGCATATCTCGAATCGAAGGGCATCCCCTCGGGTGTCATTTCGACCGAAGCGTTCGGCGAAAGCCGCCCGCGCGTCGAGACTGCCGATGGTGTCCGCGAACTGCAGAACCGTCGCGTGGAAATCACTTACGGACCCGGCTCGGGCATGTAAGTGGGCGTGGTCTTCGGGCCGCGTTTCACGACCAAATCGAGGAGGTCGGCCATTTGGCCGGCCTCCTTTTTTATTGTCTTTCTTCGGGCCAATGCTTGGTGACGTCATTCGATGATGAAGTCGCTGTGGTCAGGGCGTGCGCTTCCCAACTGCATCGACGGCCGAGCCGGCAGGATGCCGGATGAATTGGGGCGGCGCCGTCGGCTCCCGCATCATGGGCGGGCTACGCGACTACACCCGTTTAAAGCCATCGGGCGTGGGGGGCGGATCCCGAACATCATGGAACATGGCCCGCAGCAAGGTCAGTGGGAGATGAATAGGCGTTAACGGGCGGCAGTGCCGAACGATCTGCAGCGGACAAAAAAATGGCGGCCCGGAGGCCGCCATTTTCTTTTGGCTTTACGCCGTCAGCTCAGGGGCTGGCGGGTTCATCGTCGCCGTCGGCGAGGATGACGATGCCAGCGATCACCGCAGCGGCTGCGAGAACCGCGAGGATGACGCCGCCACCGGCGGCTTCGCTCTTGCGATCGACGGTCGCACCGGTGCGGACCGACTTCGAAGCAGTCGCAACCGACAGCTTCGACGCAGGGCTAGCAGCCTGGGCGAGAACCGGGGTGCTCGACACAGCGAGCGCCACGACAGCCGCCATCGAAATTTTTCCGAGACGCATAGTTAGCTCCTTACAACGTTACAGGCTCTTCCAACACTCAGGACGTCCGATGCCATACCAATGCAACCATGACAACCCTAAAACGCGATCGAATGAGGCGCTGCCGCGTTGGCTTTCGCATTTAAATCCTAACAAAAAATGACGTCGTATCGACAGCGTTCCGATCGAATCGAAGTGCTCGGCTGCGACCACCGTCCTCCAGCACCGATCTTGCTTTAGCGATTGCATTGCAGCGCATGCGCGATTTCTGATTTTACGCATCCATTTCAACTTTCTCGAAGTTAAGCTGCCAGCAATTCCACGCAAGGGGATGCACAATAGGGTCCGTGCGCCTATATGCGCGTTACGATTGATGAAACCGGCACAGACAGAAGAAATGGTATATTCCAAACTGGCGCGTTGGGCACGCACCCGCAAGGCGCCCGATCCCCGCATTCCCGATCATCAGCGCGTCTATGCCATCGGCGATATCCATGGCCGGCTGGATCTGTTCGAAGCATTGATCGAGAAGATCGACGCCGATGATGCCGCGCGGGGTGACGCCCAGACGCTCATCATCCTGCTTGGTGATCTGGTCGATCGCGGACCCGATTCGGCGGGCGTCGTCGAACGTGCGATCCGGCTTGGCGGTGCCGGCGTGCGCGTGCGCTATCTGCAGGGCAATCATGAGGAAGTGTTTCTGCGCGCCGTGCGCGGTGACGCCAGGGCGGTCAAGTTCCTGATCCGTATCGGAGGGCGCGCCACGCTGGCGAGCTACGGCATCACCGACGAGGAATATAACACGCTTGAATATGAGGATCTGGCCGCGCTTCTGGCACGGCGCGTACCTGCCGAGCACATCGCATTTCTGGAGGCGTTCGAGGATTTGATCGAGGTCGGCGACTACGCATTTGTCCATGCCGGAATCAGGCCCGGCGTAGAGCTGGAAAAGCAGAAGACCGCTGATCTGCGCTGGATCCGTGAGGAGTTCCTCAACCATCAGGGGATGCATGCGCGTGTCGTGGTGCACGGACACAGCATCAGCGAGGATGTCGAACGCCGGCCCAACCGGATTGGCGTTGATACGGGTGCGTTCGCCAGCGGGCGGCTGAGCGCGGTCGGGCTCGAAGGCGATCAGTGCTGGTGTTTGAGCACCGACTGATCGCGTTCGTGTATTCAACTCGCTAGGCCGTGGTGACATTTTAGGGATTCACGGCGACGGGGATTTGTGATTCAACGCTGGCTTTTGGAGGCTGGCGTGGAAGGCGAGGTTCTCAGGGACGATCAGTGGGAGCGGCTGCGGGATTTTGTGCCGGGCGGTCGCAAGGGGCGGCGGGGCCCCCGTAGCGACGGCCGCCGTTTTCTGGATGCGTTGCTATGGTTGGCGCGTTCGGGCGGGCGCTGGCGTGATCTGCCGGAGAAGTTCGGGCCCTATCAGACCGCCAAGCGACGCTATTATCGCTGGGTCGAGCAAGGGGTGATCGACCGGATCTTCGAGGCTGTCTCGAATGATCCCGACATCGAGTGGCTGGCGATCGATGCGACCGTGATCCGCGCTCAGGCTCAGGCCGCCGGGGCACGGGTAAAAAGGGGGGCGCTCAAGCCCAGGCTCTCGGGCGACCCCGAGGCGGGTTCGGCACCAAAATCCATGCCGTAGTCGATGCCCTTGGCTTGCCGATCCGCTTCATCCTGGGTCCCGGCCAGCAAAACGACATGGCGCCCGCCTGCGATTTGATCCGCGGAATCCCGGCTGGCAAGGTTCTGGCCGATCGTGCCTACGACGCCGACAGCTTGCACGACCTCATCTACGAGCAAGCCGGCGAGCCGGTCATCCCACCCCGCCGCCATCGCAAATTCCAGCACCGCTATGATCGCATCGCCTACAAGCAGCGCTGGGGCATCGAAGGCTTCTTCGCCAAGCTCAAGCAATGGCGCCGCATCGCAACACGCTACGACAAACTCGCCGCAAACTTCCTCGGCTTCGTCAAGCTCGCCAGCATCATGCTCTGGATCAAATGATTAAATCGTCACCACAGCCGAGAGCACTTTCCGAAAAAGTGGGAACCGGTTTTTCGATCGGGAAGTGCTCAAGATACTGAGTCAGGAGCCTTTCTTATCCGGCAAGGCGATTTCGCCTTGCCGGATAAGGCTCTAGGCGTAGCGGGGATGCCGTCGCCGGGTCGCGCCGCGGCTGATCGGGCCAGATACCACGTGTATCGTAGACGCGCTTGTCGGCGCGTTCGTCGACGGGCACCGACCTGAAGACATCATGATCGACGAGCACGACGAAGATCGGACAGCTTTCAATGGCAGTGTCGATATCGACAAGCGCCGCGCCGGTCCCGTCAAACTCGGCTGGCAGCGCGCTGGCATAGGGCTCAACTATCCGGACCCTGTCTGCGTAGCGCTGTGCAAGCGCAGCGGCGACCTTGACGGCGGGACTTTCCCGAAAATCATCGATATTGGCCTTGAAGGCGAGTCCGAGGCAGGCGATCGGGGCCTCGGGCGCTTCGTCGATCATTGCGATCGCGCGCGCGATGACGTGATCGGGCTTGCCGTCATTGACCTCGCGCGCGGTGCGGATCAGCGGGGTGTTCTCGGGGTCGCCATGGACAATGAACCATGGGTCAACCGCGATGCAGTGACCGCCGACGCCAGGTCCGGGCTGAAGGATACTCACGCGGGGATGGCGGTTGGCGAGCCGTATGACCTCCCACACATCGAGGTCGATCGTGTCAGCAACCTTTGAAAGCTCGTTGGCGAAGGCGATGTTGACGTCGCGATACGCGTTTTCGGTGAGCTTCACCATCTCGGCGGTGCGCGCGCTGGTCGTCACGCACTGGCCGCGCACAAAGCGGCGATAGAAGGTCAGCGCCTTGCGCGCGCAACGCGGCGTGATGCCGCCGATGCAGCGATCATTGTCGATCAGTTCGACAAGGATGCGGCCGGGCAGGACGCGCTCGGGGCAATAGGCGATCGCGATGTCCGCCGCCTCGCCCGTGCGGCCGGGAACGCGCAGATCGGGGCGAAGCTGGGCCAGGAGGTCGCGAACCTTTTCGGTCGTGCCCACAGGCGAAGTCGATTCGAGGATGACGGTGTCGCCCGGCTTCAGCACGGTCGCGATGGCTGTAGCTGCGTTGAGGACATAGGCGATGTTCGGCGCGTGATCCGCCTCGAATGGTGTGGGCACCGCAATCACGAACACATCGGCGGGTTCGATCTGGGTCGATGCGCGCAACAGGCCCCGCCCGACGACACCCTGCACAAGACCGTCCAGATCGACTTCTTCGATGTGGACCCTTCCGGAGCCGACCGTTTCCACAACGTCTGCGTTGACGTCCACACCGAGAACCGGGCAACCCGAACGCGCGATTACCGCGGCGGTGGGCAGGCCGATATAGCCGAGACCAAGGACAACAACTTCAGGGGTGTGCTCCGAGAGCATCGGCGACGATCCTAGCAATGCGCCGGCTGCTTTTCCCGTCCCCAAATGGATTATGGGCGCGCGCCATGGCTGACCAGGCGGCATCATCGTCCAACAGCGTAAATATTTCGGAAACAATGCGATCTTTGTCGGTGCCGATAAGTTTCGCTGTGCCGGCCGCGACCCCTTCCGGCCGCTCGGTCGTTTCGCGCATGACCAGGACGGGCTTGCCCAGCGCGGGCGCCTCCTCCTGCACACCACCGCTGTCGGTCAGCACGATATGGCAAAGCCCGAGCAGCCGCACGAAATGCGGATAATCCAGCGGATCGATCAGTGCGACATTGGGGCGGACGCTGAGGATATCGTCCATGACGCTGCGAACATTGGGGTTGGGATGGACGGGAAAGATGATCGCGACGTCGTCGCGCGCGGCGATGCTGCGGATAGCGCGCGCGATATTTTCCATAGCGCCGCCGAAATTCTCGCGCCGGTGACTGGTGACAAGGATGACGCGCTTGCCCGCGAAACGCTCCGCAACGTCGTCCAGGCCCTGCGCGAAGCGAGGCTCGCCTTCGATCCGCGTGAGCGTCGTGTGTAGCGCATCGATCACGGTGTTGCCCGTGACATGGACGGTGCCGGGCGCCACATTTTCCTTCAGCAGCGCCTCCGCGGCAGTTTGGGTCGGCGCGAAATGCTGATCGGCGATCGAGCCGACGATCTTGCGGTTCACCTCCTCGGGCCAGGGCTGGTAGATATCATGGCTGCGCAAGCCCGCCTCGACATGGCTGACGGGGATCTGGCGATAATAGGCGGCGAGCGCGCCGATCATCGCGGTCGCGGTGTCGCCCTGGACGACGACACGCGCGGGGCGCTCGCGGTCATAAACCTCGCCAAGACCCGTCAGCAGGCGTGCGCTCAGCGCGTCCAGCGATTGGCCGGGTTGCATCAGGTCGAGGTCGATGTCGGGTACAATGCCGCTGATCTCCAGCACCTGATCGAGCAGGCCGCGGTGCTGGGCGGTGACGCAGACGCGAACATCGACGTCGGATTCGGAACGCAGCGCATCGATCACGGGAAACAGCTTGATCGCTTCGGGACGTGTCCCGAATACGACGATGACCTTCTTGCTCATGCGCCGTCACGTAACGGCGCAGCTTTAAGAACCCTCTAACGCGCGTGATATTCCCTGAACCATTCGACGAAGCGCGGAATGCCGATGTCGATGGGCGTCGTGGGGGCGTAACCGAGGTCGCGCTCGATCGCGCTGATATCGGCATATGTGTCGCGGACATCGCCCGGCTGCATCGGCATCATCTCGGTGATCGCCTTTTTGCCGCAGGCTTCCTCGACCACGGAGATGAAGCGCAGCAGCTCCTCCGACCTGTGGTTGCCGATATTGTAGAGCCTGTGCGGCGCGCGGCTGCCGCCTGCTTTTTCGCCGCCATCGTCGGGCGGCGGATTGTCGTGGCAGGCGATCACCCCCGCCACGATGTCGTCGATATAGGTAAAGTCGCGGCGCATATCGCCATGGTTGAAGACCTGGATGGGCTCGCCCGCAAGGATCTTGCGCGTGAAGATCCACGGCGCCATGTCGGGTCGGCCCCAAGGGCCGTAAACGGTGAAGAAGCGCAGGCCCGTCATCGGGATCCGATAGAGATGCGCGTAGGTCTCGCTCATCAGCTCGTCGGACTTCTTGGTGGCGGCGTAGAGCGAGACGGGATGATCGACACGGTCCTCGACACGAAAGGGCAGCGCTTCGTTGTTGCCATAGACCGAGGAGGACGAGGCGTAGACGAGATGGCTCGATCCACGGCCTCGCGCCAGTTCCATCAGGTTGAGATGCCCGACGAGGTTGGATTGGATATAGGCGCGCGGGTTCTGCAGCGAATAACGGACGCCTGGCTGCGCGCCGAGATGGACGATCCGGTCGAAATCCTCGGTGGCAAGCGCCGCTTCCAGCGCTTCATGATCCGAAAAATCGACGCGTTTGAAGTTGAAACGGCCGCTGTTGAGCCGTTCGAGTTCGGCGATGCGGTCGTGCTTGAGCGTCGGATCGTAATAGTCGTTGACGCTGTCTATGCCGATCACTGAGCCGCCTCGCGCGAGCAGCGCCCGGCAGACATGGTAGCCGATGAAACCCGCGGCGCCGGTCACGAGCGTCGTCATTCGCACATTCTCCCTCCCTCCGCGGCCCATACCCGATTTTCATCAAGGCGTTTCGGGTGTTAGGGAGGGTAAACTGATCGATCACGAGGTTTGTGACCGAACGGCCCGAGCAATGCAACGAAGGAGCGCGTAATGCTGAGACGTGATGTGAGGCAATTGGGTTTGGCTGCGGCGCTCCTGGCGCTGGGGCTTTCGGGTTGCGCAGCCAATGACACCGCTGCGGAAACCCCTGCTCCGGCGGGACCGGCATCCGCCCGCGCGACGCTGCAGGGACCCACGGGCAATGCGCTGGGCAGCGCGCTGATCGAGGACACCGGCCACGGGCTGAAACTCACGGTGACGGGCACCGGCCTGCCGCAGGGGGCGCATGGCACGCATATTCACATGGTGGGTCGCTGCGACGCCCCCGATTTCGCCAGCGCGGGCTCGCACTGGAACCCGACAGGCGCGCAGCATGGTAAGGATAATCCGCAGGGCGCGCATGCAGGCGACCTTCCCAATCTGCTGATCGGCACTGACGGGCAGGGCTCTTTCACTATCGACCTGCACGGCGCGAAAATGTCCGGGCCGGGCGGTCTACTCGACGAGGATGGCGCGGCTCTGGTCGTCCACACCAATCCCGACGATCTCAAAACCGATCCGACCGGCAACAGCGGTGGACGCATCGCCTGCGGTGCATTTGTCGCCGGCTGATCGCTAGAGCACGATGCGTTAAATCGGGTTCAGTGCTCCTGCGAAAGCAGGAGCCCACTTGTCCGACCGCACAGCCGCAGCGAACATGGGCTCCGGGTCGAGCCCGGAGCACGAGTAGGGATCAGACTTAACGCGCGTCGCTCTAGACAGGCTCGCCGGCCTCGCGCGCGCGTTCGACAACGCTCGCCTCGAGCGCCGGCAGCCTGCGGCTCGCGAGCATGAACAGCGTCAGCGTCACTGGCAGGATGAACAGCACCGAGAGCATCGCGAAGCGGAGATCGCCGGTGGCGTCACTGACGAGCCCGACGACATAGGGGCCCAGTCCCAGGCCGATGATGTTGGTGCCGAGAAAGAACACAGCGGTCGCCGCCCCGCGCATGCGTGGCAGGACGAGGTCCTGCGAGGTTGCGGCGACGGGGCCCAGCCACATGATCTGAAGGAAGTTCACGAGGCCGAGCAGAACGTAAAACACTGTCAGACTGGCGGTGTGCATTTGGACCCAGAGCAGGATGCCGGCGGCGGTCGCCGCGGCGATGACGACATAGAGCCGTCCGGAGGGATGCAGCCTGCGTGCGCGGTCGGAGATCATGCCGCCGGCCACGGTGCCGAACCCGCCCGCAATCGCGAGGATCCACCCGAGCGTATAGCCCGCCTCGGGCCCGACGCCGAAGGTCTTGACCGCGTAGAGATAGAGGAAAGGGGAGAGGCCATAGCTGGCGAAGGACATCAGTCCGCCCCCCACCGACAACATTGCGAAGGTGCCGTTGCCGATCAGCCGTGCGGTGGGCCGGTCGCGCAGGCGGATCGACTGGATCCAACTGAAGCTGCAATAGGCGCCGATCGCGATCGCGGTCCATTGCACGACGTTGGTGGTGATCGCGATCCCGCCGAGCGTGGCGATCGCGGGGCGCTTCTCGGCGGGTAAAAGTCCGTCGGTCCAGGCAATAACGAGCATGGCGCCGATAACCGAAGCCGCCAGCATGGCGAGATTGCGGACGAGTTGCGGACGCGTCGCGGCGCTGCGCGCCAGTGCAATCAGCGAAAAGGGCGGGAACATTGCCGCGAATTCCTGCGCCACCGACCGGAAGGGGTGCGGATTGACCGGGGCGGCGTGCCCGTCCATCGCGCCGCGCACGGGCTCGCGGACGGTAAGGCGCATGAGCAGCGCGAGCAGCATGCCGGGGATGCCAAAGGCGAGGAAGGTCGCCTGCCAGCCCGCCAGACCGAAAGGCTGGGTATCTGGCGTAAAATGCGTGTCCCAATAGGCGATGACCGCGCCCCCGAAGATCAGTGAAGCGCCGACGCCGACATAGATTCCGCTCGAATAGAAGGCGAGCGCAGTGGCGCGCTTCTCCTTGGGAAAATAGTCCTGGAGCAGCGAATATGCGGCGGGCGACGCGCTCGCCTCGCCAATGCCGACGCCGACCCGCGCCGCGCCGAGCTGCGCGAAATTGGTCGCGAAGCCGCTGAGCGCGGTCATCCCCGACCAGAAGGTCAGACCCAGCGAGATCGTCTTCACGCGGTGCCAGCCATCCGCGAGCTTGGCGAGCGGGATGCCGAAGAGCGCGTAGAACAGCGCGAAGGCGGTGCCGAACAGAAGCCCGAGCTGGGCATCCTGTAATCCGAGATCGGCTTTCAGCGACGGAGCGAGGATGGTGATGACCTGACGGTCGAGAAAATTGAACGCGTAGATGACCATGAGCAGGCCAAGCACATAATATCGGTACAGTCCGCCACCCATCCGCCCGCTCTCCTTTATGTTTTGTTGCGGCGAGCTTACAGGGTTCGCCGGATTGGCAAAGGAGTTTCAATATGGTGTCGGTGCTGTTCGTATGTCTCGGGAATATCTGTCGTTCGCCGCTGGCGGAGGCGGCGTTCCGCGCCGAGGCCGAACGGCAGGGACTGGAAGTGGAGGTCGATTCGGCGGGCACCGGCGACTGGCATCTGGGCCATGCGCCCGACACGCGCGCGCAGGCGGTCGCGCGTCGCAACGGCATCGACATTTCCGCATATCGCGCGCGGCAGGTAGAGCCTGCGGATTTCACGCGCTATGATCACATTATCGCGCTTGACGAAAGCAATCTCGCCAATCTGCGTGCGATGAAGCCTGAAGGGGCGACCGCCGCGATCAGTCTGTTGCTCGATCATGTGGCCGGCCGCGAGGGCGATGCGGTTGCCGATCCCTATTATGGCGACGACTCAGGCTTCGATACGACCTGGGCCGATGTCGTGGCGGGTGCAAAGGGGCTTGCGCAGCGGCTCAGACCTTGATCGTTTCAGGTTGAATCAACCTGAAACGTGAATCAAGGTCTCAACCGATCAGGCTCAAGGGGTGAGCGCATAGCGCTCGACGACGTCGTAGCGCGCACCCTGATTTCCCAGTGTTGATTCGAAAAGCATGAAATGCGTGACCGTGAAGGGGTCGCTGGAAAGTCCGCCATGGCTTTCGGCGAAGCCGTCGAGGCGCCCCGTGTCGCGCCCCAGGCGCGCCAGCGTAAGATGCGGCAAATAGGCGCGCGTTTCCGGGGCCAAGCCGATCCGGGCGAGCGACTGGTCGATCTTGTTGTGGAGCAGCGTCAACTGATCATGCGGCGCGACACCGGCCCAGAGCGTGTCGGTGCGCCCCTTGCGATCGAAAGTTCCGATACCGCTGAGCATGATCTCGAACGGCTGTTGGCGGACCTGACCGAGCGCTGCAGCGACGTCGGCGGCGGTGTGACGGTCGACCTCACCGATGAAACGCAGCGTCAGATGAAGCTGGTCGTCGTCCTGCCAGCGCGCGCGCGGAACGCCGCCCATAAGACCAAGAAGATGCTGACGTATCGCGGCCGGCGGCCGGATGGCGGCGAAGAGTCGATGCATGGAAATAATTTGTAACAGAAGATCAGCGGTTAATCCCGTCCGGTTTTCCTTGAATCTATCGTGCATTCCACCGATATTACGCTCATCCGGCCCCTTGGCCGGGCAAAGGAGACGAATTCAAATGGCAAACTGGTCTGACCCCCGGACGACAGCCGCGCGGTTCCCGGCGCAAGCCGGCGTTCGCGATGCCGCATTCGATGCGGGGCTGCGGTCCTACATGCTTTCGGTCTACAACTATATGGCGTCGGGCGTGTTGCTGACGGGCGTCGTCGCGCTGCTCTTCGCCAGCTCGGGCCTTGCGCAGAGCATTATGTTCGGACCGGGAATTCTGAAATGGCTGATCATCCTGTCGCCGCTGGCGTTCGTGATGGTGATGAGCTTTGGCCTGAACCGGCTTTCGACCGGCGCGCTCCAGGCCTGCTTCTGGGCCTTCGCGACGGTGATGGGCCTGTCGATGTCGACGATCTTCCTCGTCTACACGGGCACCTCGATCGCGCAGACCTTCTTCGCGACCGCCGCGGCCTTCGCAGGGCTTAGCCTGTGGGGCTACACGACCAAGAAGGATCTGTCGGGTTTCGGCACCTTCCTGGTCATGGGTCTGGTTGGCCTGATCGTGGCATCGGTCATCAACATCTTCCTCCAGTCGGGGACGATGGCGCTGGTGATCAGCTTCGTTGGCGTGCTGCTGTTTGCTGGCCTGACCGCCTATGACACGCAGCGCATCAAGTCGATGTACGCGTATGTCGCGGGCACGGACATGATGGGCAAGACCGTGATCATGGGCGCGCTGTCGCTCTATCTCGACTTCATCAACATGTTCCAGTTCCTGCTCAGCTTCATGGGCAACCGCGAATAGTTCTTCAGGAACTTCCGAGCCGAGGCGTGGCCCGGCAGCGCAAGCTGCCGGGTCTTTTTTGTTCGTGGCGGAATGGGCATCTGGCACCAAGTACCCCGGCGCAGGCCGGGGGCCAGGAGACACAGGCACAGCACTCTGCCACTCTGGACCCCGGCTTGCGCCGGGGTACACGGTTGGATTTTTGCCGTTCAGGCGGGTTCGGGCTGCGCCGGTTGCGCGGGCATGGCTGCATCGTCGAGTTCGCTCGCGCGGACATGCGCGGGACGCGCGGCAAGGGCTGCGATATACGCCTCGAACGCGGGGCGCGTGGGCAGCGTGCCGAACTGCGTGCCCCACATGATGTGCGAGCCGACATAGACGTCGGCGGCCGAAAAGCGGTCACCCGCAACGAACTGCTTGCCGGTGACGGCGCGCTCGAGCGCGTCGACCGTATCGTCATAGCAGCCATAGCCCGCCATCATCTTCTTGTCGTCGGGCAACTCGACGCCAAGCGTCTTGTCGAGGATGGCCGCCTCGAGCGGCCCAGCGGTGAAGAACATCCAGCGATAGTAATCGCCACGATCAGCCGGCGCGGGGGCAAGTCCGGCGTCGGGAAAAGCATCGGCGAGATAGGCGCAGATTGCCGCACATTCGGTGACGACCGTGTCGCCGTGCCGGATCGCGGGCACCTTGCCCATCGGGTTGACCGCCAGATATTCGGGCGCCTTCATCGTGGTGCCATAATCGAGCACCTCGGTGCGATAGGGTGCGCCGACTTCCTCAAGCATCCAGCGCGCAATGCGGCCGCGCGACATGGGGTTGGTGTAGAAAACGAGTTCCTTCGACATGGCATCACTCCTTCGAATCACCATTGGAACATAACAGGAACAATTATCCCTGTCATGCAAGGTAGCGCGTGAAGAAGGCGAGCGTGCGATCCCAGGCGAGGTCTGCTGCAGCCTTGTTGTAGCGCGCGCTCGAGGTGTCGTTGTTGAAGGCGTGCTCGACCCCCGGATAGGTGAAGCTCTCGACGCGCTTGCCCGCCTTTTTAAGCGCTTCGGTCCAGGGTGCGCCGGTGGCGTTCACCCGGCCGTCATTGCCCGCATATTGCAACAGCAGGGGCGACTGGATCCGCACGGCTTCCGCGGGGGCGGGCGCCGGGCCGTAATAGGATACGCCAGCGTCGAGTTGCTTGCCTGCTGCGAGCGCGACCTGATTGACCATTGCGCCACCCCAGCAAAAGCCGACCGTACCCGCCTTGCCGTTGGTGTTCTCCAGCGTCTTCAATCGCTGGATCGTGGCCACGCCCTGTGCGATGACCTGCTTGTAATCGAGCTTGCCGATCATCTCGCGCGCCTTGTCCTCATCCGCCGGGGTGCCGCCCGAAGCCGAGAGGAAATCGGGCGCGACGACAAAGAAGCCCGCCAGCGCCAGCCGCCGCGCGACATCTTCGGTATGCGCGTTGAGCCCCCGATTCTCGTGGATGACCATGATCGCGCCCAGCTTGCGTGCGACGTTCGCCGGCTTTGCGAAATATCCGGTCATGGAGCCACCATCGATTTCATAGGGCCCCTTGCGCAGCACGAGGCGCTTGTCATCGGGCGGAACTATCGCGGCAACCGCGGGATCGGCCGCGATCGACAGCAGCAGCGCATTGGCCGCGGCCGCGCTTCCGGCGAGCCTGGTCAGTTCGGCCATGAAAGACCGACGGTCGAGCGTTTCGTGCGTGTAGCGATCGTAGAGCGCGATTGCCTTGGCGCGGACGGCATTGTCGATCATGCTTTCTCCCCGTGACAGCGCACCGCGCAGACGATGCGTCAGATCAGCTCGGCCGTACGCACCAGCTTCAGCAGCTCCTTCGCGCACTCTTCCGACGAGGCGGGATTTTGCCCGGTCACGAGCAGTCCGTCTATCTCGATATGTGGGGCGAAGTCCGCCGCGCTTCCGTAAAGGCCGCCGCGATCCTTCAGCTTGTCCTCGAGCAGGAAGGGGACGACCTTTTCGAGCCCAACCGCCGTTTCCTCGCTGTTGCTGAACCCGGTGACGCGCCGGCCGCTCACCAGCCATTCGCCCTTCTCGTCGCGGACGTTAACCAGCGCGGCGGGCGCATGACAAACGGCCGCCACGGGTTTGCCAGCCTTCCAGAAAGCTTCGATGAGCGCGATCGATGCGGCATTGTCGGGGAGATCCCACATCGGGCCATGGCCGCCGGGGAAGAAGATCGTATCGAAATCCTGCGCCTCGACGTCTGCGAGCTTCAGCGTGTTGGCGAGTTGCGCCTTCGCCGCCGCATCGTCGTTGAAACGGTGCGTGGCGTTGGTCTGGTTCTCGGGCGCGTCGCTTTTGGGGTCGAGGGGCGGTTGCCCTCCCGCCGGCGAGGCGAGAGTGATCTCGGCGCCAGCCTCTTTCAGCACATAATAGGGAGCGGCGAACTCTTCGAGCCAGAAGCCTGTTTTCTCACCCGTATCGCCGAGCCGGTCGTGCGATGTGAGGACGATGAGAATCTTCATGGCGGGCCCCTCGATGTGCGGGCTGCAGGGAGGAGAGCAGTCTGCGCCGGAAACGCTTCGCCGACTGGCAAGTTCCGATTTCGGCATGGGCACGGGGTGAGGGGGCGTCGTTGCGGCGATGGCCGCAAATCGCAAGGCGCTTGTCAGTTGTCGTGCGCTGCGGGATAGTCCGCGGAGTTGGTGCCGAGATTTGCCCGGAGACCGCTGGATGCTGCTCAATCGTCGAACCTGCTGCGTTGTCATCGGTCTGCTGGCGCTTGGCGCTTGCGGCCTGCGCGATGCACAAGAGAATGCGGCGAGCGTCGAGGTGCCCACCAATCAGGTGCGCAGCCACTTTATCGGGCTGCCCAATGGCGCCACAATCGCGGTCGAGCCGGGATCGGTAGGCGAGCAACTGGCGAATTACCTCGCCTCACGCGATCCGGCGCCGCGCAGTTTCGAGATCGGGGGCAAGCAGTTCGACGACTGGTCGGCGACCGCGACGCCTGCGACGCGCGCGATGGTCCCCGAACTCGTCGAATTGCTGAAATCCTATCCCGATGTCCGGCTCCGTCTCGTCGGCCACAGCGACGGCGCGGGCGATGCCAAGGCGAACCAGAAGATTTCCGAAGACCGCGCGATCACCGCCAAACAGATGCTCGTCGAGGCGGGTATTTCCGAGGACCGGATCGAGACGGAAGGCAGGGGCATGTCGCAGCCAATCGCAGACAACGCCAATGTGGAGGGACGCGCGCGCAACCGCCGCATCGAGCTGATCGTCATCGAGAAATAGCGTCGTTCGAGGTTCGCCCTATGCGAGCTGGGCGAGATTGATCCGGAAGCGGCCGCCGCCATCTCGACTGGCCCGATATCGCGCGCGATCGGCGTCGCGGTACAGCGATGTCCAATCGTCCTCCGTCGCGACTGGGCCTTCGGCGATGCCGATGCTGACCGTCACCTTGATACCCGAGGGCATGGGCGCAGTCCGCACCCGTTCCAGCAGCAGAGCCGGAGAGAATGATTCGGCGGATTGCGCGGGCAGAAGGATGGCGAACTCGATACCGCCCAGGCGCGCGACGGGCGCGTCGCGGGGCGCGAAGTGCTGAGCCGTCTCCGCGACAATGCGTAGCACCTCGTCGCCGCCGTCATGACCGATCCGGTCGTTGATCTCCTTGAAGCCGTCGATATGCAGCAGCAATAGCCGCTGGGGTACGCGCGCGCCGATGGCAGCGGCCAGAAAGGCGCGGCGATTGGCGATTCCGGTGACAGGGTCGGTTTCGGCAATCAGCCGTGCCAGCGTCTCGCTTGCTCGCGCGCTGTCGCGCTCGTCGCTGAGCAGCCTTATGCGATAGGCGATCGCAACCGCGCTCAGCAGCGCCTCTGCGCTCATCGCCATGACCGTGCTGTTGTCGATCCAGAAGGACGGCGGGAGGAGGCCGAGATTGGCGATGACCCGGATGACCGCGAAAAGGAACGGCGCTGCCCAGGCGATCAGGAAAACGGTCAGGAAGCGGCTGCGGCGGATGCGTGCAAAGGCGATCATGGGTATTGCGCAGAACAGCAATGCACCCAGCGCGAGAGAGTTTGCGGTGTCGAGCAGCGCGATCCGCCAAGGGGCGAGCGCCACCATTGCAGCCGTCGCGGCCAGGGAGGTGACGGTCGCCACGCGCGTGAGGCGGAGCACCCAGCGCGGTATGATCCGCGCCTCGAAGAAATGGCGGACAAATGCGATCGCGGCGGCGACGACGAGCGTCAGCAACCCATAGTTGATGCGCAGCCGGTCATTGTTGTCGATCGCGGGCCAGACCCAGGCAAGTGCGCCTGATGACGAGAAGGCATAGGCCATCATCGCAACCAGCATTGCGCAATAGGCGATCTGGAACCGGCGCCGCATCACCGCCCACATCATCAGATTGTAGCAAAGTAGCGCGAGGCAAAGCCCCAGAAAACCGGCATAGAGCGCGGTCAGCGCTAGATCGCGCCGCGCGGCTTCGCTTTTCGGCAGTATCTCCGGCGAAAACAGCACGCCGCGGACATTCGCTGATCCCTGGACATGCGCAACGATCGCGGTGATCGGCGCGCTGCGTACGGGAAGATCATATTGGATGAAAGCGCCCGGCCGGATACGCGGTGATGTGCTGGCAGAGGTTGACAAGACCTGCGCGGTGAAGCCGTCGGCATAGAGAATGTGCAGCCTGACCGCGTCCTGCCAAACGCTGGCCGTCCTGAGCACGAAGGGTTCCTCGGCGCTTCCGGTGACCGAAAATCCGCTGAGCAACACCCAGAAGTCGCCGCGGCCATGCCTCGTCTGGCGGGCGCCGCAATCGAGCGGCACCGATCCGCTGAGGATATCGGCTTCGGTCTGGCCGCCCGTATCCGCGCGCAGGCAGGGTGTTGGATGGATACGCGCATGATCGGGCATTGCCGCGACAGGGCTCGACAGGAGCGCGGCCAACAACACCAACATTGCCGCAAGGCCGCGGCCTAACGATGATCCGAAACGCGAATCCATGGCAACCGACGTAACATCAAATCGGTAAAAACGGGTTAACCAAAAGATCTGATGCTGAAGGTGCCCAGCCCCGTGCGCGCGAAGGGCGGGCCCGCCCTTATTTCGTTGCAACAGCCTTATTTCGCCTTGGCGGGCTCGGCCTTCTTGCCGCCCTTTTTGGGCTTTTTCGGCGCGGCGGGGGTCACCTCGAAGGCGAGCGCATCGTCCTTCATATGGACACGGACCTCGCCGCCATGGACCAGCTTGCCGAACAAGAGCTCCTCGGCGAGCGGCTGTTTGATCTTTTCCTGGATCAGGCGACCCATCGGGCGGGCGCCGTACAGCTTGTCGTAGCCCTTGGCGGTCAGCCACGCCTTGGCATCGTCGTTCAACGTGATGTGAACATTGCGATCCGCCAATTGAAGTTCGAGCTGGAGGATGAATTTCTCGACCACGCGCGAGACGACCTCGGGCGGCAGATAGCCGAACGGGACGATCGCATCGAGGCGGTTGCGGAATTCGGGGGTGAACATCTTCTTCACCGCCTCCTCGCTCGCGTCTTCCTTCGAGATGTTGCCGAAGCCGATGCCCTCGCTCGCCATGTCCGACGCGCCCGCGTTGGTCGTCATGATGAGGACGACATTGCGGAAATCTACGGTCTTGCCGTGATGGTCGGTCAGCCTGCCATGGTCCATCACCTGCAGCAGGATGTTGAACAGGTCGGGATGCGCCTTCTCGATCTCGTCGAGCAACAGTACCGAATGCGGCTGCTGGTCGACCGCGTCGGTCAGGAGGCCGCCCTGATCATAGCCGACATAGCCCGGAGGTGCGCCGATCAGCCGCGAGACCGAGTGGCGTTCCATATATTCGGACATGTCGAAGCGCTGGAGCGGGATTCCCATGATTGATGCAAGCTGACGTGCAACCTCGGTCTTGCCAACGCCCGTGGGGCCGGAGAAGAGATAGTTGCCGATCGGCTTGTCGGGATCGCGAAGTCCCGCGCGGCTGAGCTTGATCGCGGAGGACAGGGTCTCGATCGCCTTGTTCTGGCCGAACACGACGCGCTTCAGATCGGTATCGAGATTGGCGAGCGTCGCCTTGTCGTCGGTCGAAACCGATTTGGGCGGGATGCGCGCCATCGTCGCCACGACCGCCTCAATTTCCTTGGGCGTGATCGTCTTTTTCCGCTTGGAAGGCGGCACGAGCATCTGCATCGCGCCGACTTCGTCGATCACGTCGATCGCCTTGTCGGGCAGCTTGCGGTCGTTGATGTAGCGCGCGGAGAGGTCGACCGCCGCCTTGATGGCGTCGGGCGTGTACTTGACGTTGTGATGCTCCTCGAACGCTGTACGGAGCCCTGCGAGGATCTTGATCGTGTCCTCGATCGTCGGCTCGTTGACGTCGATTTTCTGGAAGCGCCGCAGCAATGCGCGGTCCTTCTCGAAGTGATTGCGGAATTCCTTGTAGGTCGTCGAGCCGATGCAGCGGATCGCGCCGCCCGACAGCGCGGGCTTGAGCAGGTTTGATGCGTCCATGGCGCCGCCCGATGTGGCGCCAGCGCCGATCACGGTGTGAATCTCATCAATGAAAAGGATCGCGTCGGGGAGCTTCTCAAGCTCGGTGACAACCGCCTTAAGCCGCTCCTCGAAATCGCCCCGGTAACGCGTGCCCGCAAGCAGTGCGCCCATATCGAGCGAGTAGATCACGGCGGGCTTGAGCACGTCGGGCACATCGCCCTCGACGATCTTGCGCGCCAGCCCTTCGGCGATCGCGGTCTTGCCGACGCCGGGATCGCCCACATAAAGCGGGTTGTTCTTCGAACGACGGCACAGGATCTGGACGGTGCGATCCACTTCGGCCGAACGCCCGATCAGCGGATCGACCTTGCCCGCCTTCGCCTTCTCGTTGAGATCGACGGTGAACTGCTTAAGCGCGCTTTCATTCTTCTGCTTGGTGTCGGCCTTCTGGTTCTTTTCCTCTTCGGCGCCCTTCACTTCACGCTGCTCCGGAATTGCGCTGCCCTTGCCGACGCCGTGGCTGATATAGCTGACGGCATCGAGGCGGCTCATGTCCTGCTGCTGCAGAAAATACACGGCATAGCTCTCGCGTTCGGAAAACAGCGCGACCAGGACGTTCGCGCCGGTGACCTCATCGCGGCCCGACGACTGGACGTGCAGGATTGCGCGCTGGACGACGCGCTGAAAACCGCTGGTGGGCGAGGGATCGGTCTCTCCCTCGACCTTCAGCGCGTCGAGCTCGCCGTCAAGATAGGTCGTCACGGCATCGCGCAATTCGCCCATCTCGACGCCGCATGCCGCCATGACCTGGCTCGCATGCTCGTCGTCGATCAACGCGAGCAGGAGATGCTCGAGCGTCGCATATTCGTGGCGGCGATTGGACGCGGCTTCGAGCGCCTTGTGGAGCGTTTTTTCGAGCGCGTTGGCGAATGACGGCATTTCAGTCTACTCCATGCGGGGCAACGGATACGCCCGTCCCCGGTTCCTTATATGTCGGAAGTGCTGAAGGGTTGATCAAGGACAGCCGCATCGCACCGGAAAATATCGCGCAGTTTGCGCGCCCCGGTGCGGCTGCGGTCATCGCTTGAACAGTGCCTCTGCGCTGGTGCGGTGGCTGGTGGCGGCTGCAATCCGCGCCTCCGCGCGCGCGATTTCGAGCTTCAGCGCTTCGATCCTCAGCGTCAGCTCCTCGATCGACAGCGGATCGAGATCCTCCTTGACGAGCATCGCAAGTGGTTCGCCCGGCCGCTTCGCAAAAAGTTCGTCCAGATCCATCGGAGAAACGTTGACCGAAACGGTTCCGCTGTCAATAAACCGCGCGGCGGCTGTTGGCCGCAGTGGGGGATTATATGTCAGCGTTGCCTGAGAAGATGATCGCGATCGACCCGTCTGAACCGGGTGGGCCCGAGGTGCTGCGGCCGGTCGAACGTGCAGTGCCGCAACCGGGGGCGGGGGAAGTGCTGGTTCGGGTCGCGGCAGCAGGCGTCAATCGCCCCGATATTCTCCAGCGGCGCGGCCTTTATCCGCCACCGCCCGGCGCGCCGACGATACCTGGGCTTGAGATCGCGGGCGAGGTCGTCGCGCTCGGCGAAGGCGTGCACGAGATACAGCCTGGCCAGGCCGTTTGCGCACTGATCGCCGGCGGAGGTTATGCAGAATATGCAGTCGCTCCCGCGGCCCAATGCCTGCCCGTGCCTCACGCGCTCACGATGATCGAGGCGGCGGCGCTGCCCGAAACGCTGTTTACCGTGTGGACCAATTTGTTCGAGCGCGCTTATGCCGTGGAGGGCGACGTCGTGCTCGTTCATGGCGGTACCAGCGGCATCGGGACAATGGCGATCACGCTCGGCAAGCTCTTCGGATTGAGAGTGATCGTCACGTGCGGATCGGACGAAAAATGTGCAGCCGCCCGTGAATTGGGCGCCGATCTGGCTATCAATTACCAGACGCAGGACTTCGTGGCCGCGGTCAACGAGTTCACCGGCGGCACCGGGTGCACAGCAGTGCTCGACATGGTCGGGGGCGATTATGTGCCGCGCAACCTCCAGTGCCTTGCGCCGGAGGGGCGGCATGTCTCGATCGCGGTGCAGCGCGGCGCGACCGCGGAGGTCAATATCGCCGCGGTGATGATGAAGCGGCTGGTTCTGACAGGCTCGACGCTGCGCGCGCGCTCGGTCGAGTTCAAGGGTCTGGTCGCCGACGAACTCGTGCGCTCGGTATGGCCATTTGTCGAGGAAGGCAGTTTGAAGCCCGTCATTGACGCCGTCTTTCCGCTTGCCGAGGCGGCCAAGGCGCATGCGCGGATGGAGGCGGGGGAGCATGTGGGGAAGATCGTTCTGACCATGGGCGTGTGATAGGTGGTCGTCCGTAGAATCTGACCCATGCCGGTGCTCCGGGCTTGACCCGGAGCCCATGTCGGAAGTGACAAGCCGGCCGGACAAAATGGGCTCCTGCTTTCGCAGGAGCACAAGCCGATTTAACCGACCGTAGCCTAACGCCTGAACAGCCGTTTGTCCCATGGCCAGCGGCTTTTCGCGAGGATGCGCGCGCTCCTCGCCGCGGGATGCAGAGGGTTGAGCAGCCAGTTGGTGCCGTCGGGGGCGATCACCGAGGGAACGCGGGCGACAGGCGTTTCCGCGGTCTTCAACCAGGTGTCGCCCCAGGCTCTGCTCTCGGCGATGTCGCGCGGCAGGCGGTTTTCGGGCCATTCGGTTGCGGCCAGGCCGTCGTCGAACGCGATGCGCATGAGCTGAAACGGCGCGGGCATGGTCTCGACCTCAAGATGGACGAGCACTTCCAGCATCGCGAGCGCGCTTGAATCGGCGGCGTAAACGATCGGGCGCCCTTTGCTGTGCCAGCGGCCGCCGACGATCGTGCCGCCAACCCCGTCGAGATCGGCATGCTCGGAAATGCGCCAGACGATCATCGCGGTGCTGCAGATTCAGGCCGAAAAGCCGTGGCGCGCCTGCATCAACACTTCCTCGACCAGCCGCGTCCCTGCGTCGCTCTTCAACAGGTCGATCGGCCGAGCGCCGTCGAAACGCTGTTTGGGCGCGTCGAGCCATGCCATCGCGCGCGCGCGATTGCCGAAGATCTGCGCGGCGGTTTGCAGCACGGTCACGAATCGCGCAAACCGATCGCTCTCCTCGGGCGTCAGCCGTTCGTCCTGTTTGAGCCTCCGGTCCAACGTACGGCGGGGGCCTACGATACGCGCCACATCGGCGATGCTGATCGCGGGATCGGCGACCAGATCGCGGACGACCTTGACCGGCAACCCGCGCGCCACGGCCTCCGCCTGTCTGAGCGGCGGCGCCTTCACGAAGCGTTCAAGCGAAAATGCAGTTGCCATATGGCCAATATAGGTAGGCCAAATTGCGAACGCAACCCGTCGCCCGTCCGGGCTTGCACGGTATCTGGTGTCACCAAAGCGTCATCCCCCGGGGATTCGAACTGTAACACGAATCCGCGAAAGCTCCCGGGCAAGGCCAATGTCCGGGGGACTTTGCATGGATACCATCAACCGCATTGCGATGGATGCCGACATCCTCGATTTCGTTGGGGCCGAGCCGCATTTCGCCGAGCGCTGCCACACCAAAAGGCGATGCTTCCGCACGATCTGGATTTCCGACATCCATCTGGGCACACGCGGCTGCAACGCCAGCATGCTCATCGATTTTCTCGACAGCACCGACAGCGAGACGATGTACCTCGTCGGCGACATCATCGACGGCTGGCGGCTGAAGAAGCGTTTCTACTGGCCCGCCGCGCATAACGACATCGTCTGGCGGATTCTCAAGCGCGCCAAGCGCGGCACGCGGATCGTGTATATCCCGGGCAACCATGACGAGATGTTCCGCCAGTTCACGGGACTGCAGTTCGGCGGGGTGGAGATCAAGCGGACCGCGATCCACAAAACGGCCGACGGCAGGCGCCTCCTCGTTCTTCACGGCGACGAGTTCGACACCATCATGCTCGCGCACCGATGGCTCGCGCATGTTGGCGACTTTGCCTACGAAACGCTCATGCGGCTCAACTATGCCGTGAACAAGGTTCGCGCCCGGCTGAACCTGCCTTACTGGTCGCTGTCCAAGCACGCCAAGCACAAGGTGAAGAACGCGGTAGAGTTTATCTCCAAGTTCGAGGAGGTGGTGGCTCACGAGGCGGGTGCACGCGGAGTCGACGGCGTGGTCTGCGGTCATATCCACACCGCCGAAATCCGCGATATCGCGGGGGTCGAATATTATAATGACGGCGACTGGGTGGAGGGATGCACCGCGTTGGTCGAGCATTTTGACGGCCGGATGGAGGTGCTCCACTGGGCCGATGAGGTCGCTGCGCGCAACGCCGCCGATATCGCGCGGATTGCCGCGTGAAGATCTGCATCGTCACCGACGCCTGGGATCCGCAGGTCAATGGCGTCGTCCGTACGCTGACGGCGGTGCGCGCCGAACTGGAAGCGGCGGGGCACGTCGTGCGCGTAGTTTCTCCCGACCTGTTTCTGTCGCTGCCATGCCCGACCTATCCCGAGATCCGTCTGGCGATGACGCGCACCGCGACCGTGGGTTCGATCATCGAGGATTTCGCGCCTGACGCGATCCATCTGGCAACCGAGGGGCCCCTCTGCGTGGCCGCGCGGCGCTGGTGCCTGAAGCGCGATTTCCCTTTCACCACCGCCTATCACACGCAGTTTCCCGATTATGTGGAGAAGCGCACGGGCATGCCGGCCGAGTGGGTGTGGCGATACATCCAGTGGTTCCATGAGCCCGCGCGAGCGGTGCTCGCCTCCACGGCCAGCATCCGCGCGACGCTCGTCGACCATGGCATAATGCAGGTGCGCCATTGGGGGCGTGGCGTCGATCTCGCATGCTTCAACCCTGACGCATCGCCGCCCGACATCTATGCGGGGCTTGCAAGACCGATCCAGCTCTATGTCGGCCGCGTTGCGGTGGAGAAGAATATCGAAGCCTTTCTCCGGACCGACGAACCCGGCACCAAGGTGGTCGTCGGCGACGGCCCTGCGTCCGCGGAACTCAAGGAGCGCTTCCCCGACGCCGTGTTCGCCGGCCCCTTGACGGGCACCATGCTCGCAGGCGCCTATGCGGCAGCCGACGTGCTTGTCTTTCCCAGTCGAACCGATACTTTCGGACTCGTAATGATCGAGGCCTTGGCCTGCGGCACGCCTGTTGCGGCTTATCCCGTAACCGGCCCCGTCGATGTTCTGACGCGCGAGACGGGGTGCATGGACCACGATCTGGCGCGCGCGATCCGGGGCGCGCTGCAATTGGGCCGCGACGATTGCGTGTTGCATGGCCGCAGTTTCACCTGGACCGAAAGCGCGCGGCAATTCCTTGACGCGCTTGCGCCGCTGGACGAGGATTTGCGCGCGGCCGCCTGAGGGCGGAGACAAGAGAAACTTGCTCTTGCGCGCCCGGATGTTTAGATCGGGTGCAATATTCCGGCCGCTCCGTGAGGGGCGGCCCTTATTTTGTCTGGAGAATTCACCGTGGCCCAGCCGCTCATGCCCCATGCGACCGCTTCGTGGCTGGTCGACAACACCGCGCTCAGCTTTGAGCAGATTGCCGAATTTTGCGGGCTCCACATTCTCGAAGTTCAGGCGATCGCCGACGACACTGCCGCCACCAAGCTTACTGGCCGCGATCCGGTTCGCGCGCACGAGCTGACGATGGACGAGATCGAAAAGGGTCAGAAGGATCCGAACTACCGGCTCGTCATGTCAAAGGGCCCCGATCAGATCCGACGCACCAAGGGACCGCGCTACACGCCCGTTTCCAAGCGCCAGGACAAGCCCGACGGCATTGCGTGGATCATCCGCAACCATCCCGAGATTTCGGATGGCGCGATCGGCAAGATCATCGGCACGACGCGCACGACGATTCAGGCGATCCGCGAGCGCAGCCACTGGAACATCGCCAACATCATTCCCAAGGATCCCGTGACGCTTGGGCTCTGCTCGCAGCGCGAGCTTGATGCGCTGGTCGCCAAGGCCGCCAAAAAGGCCGGGCTTGAAGCGCCGACCGACAGCCGGATGGAGGGCGACCGCGCCGCGCTGATCGAGGAGCTGCGCGCCGAACGCGATGCCGCAGCGCGTGACGCCGATGCCGCGCTCCACGCGGAAGAGCATGGCCCGCAGCCCACCGAGCATACCGCGGACAGCCTTTTCAAGAAGTGAGCGGCGCCTCGCCTGACGCGTCGCTGACGCAGGACGAGAGCTTCGTCGCGACGAGCCATAAGGGACTGACGCACCCGCTGGGACGGTTCGCGCCCGAGCCGGGCACGTTGCATCGGCTGGATGGCGGCGTGCGCTGGGCGCGGATCGAGCTGCCCGGCTCGCTGGGGCACATCAATTGCTGGGTGCTCGACGATGATGGCGGCGCCGCAATCGTCGATACCGGGCTCAATCTGCCGGATTGTCGCGCGAACTGGGAGGCGATCCTTGCCGGCGAGCTGGCGGGCGTCGAGATAACGCGCATTGTCTGCACGCATCTGCATCCCGATCATATCGGACTTGCCGGCTGGCTCGCAAAAAGGTTCGATGCGCGAATCTGGATGACGCGCGGCGAGTGGCTGACCGCCCAGATGCTGCGCGCCGACGCACGCGATACGGTTCCCGATGATGTCAACGCAATGCGCCACGCCGCAGGGTGGAGCGCGGCACAGATCGAAGCCGCCGCCGCCGAGGGGTGGGGACGGATGCGGTCGATCGTGCACCGCCTTCCGATGAGCTATCGCAGGATACAGGATGGCGAGACGCTCAGCTTTGGCGGAGAGACATGGCGCGTCGTCACAGGGTGCGGGCACAGCCCGGAACATGCGTGCTTGCTCAACGAACGGGCGGGCGTGCTGATTGCGGGCGATCAGGTGCTGCCGCGGATCAGTTCCAACGTGTCACTGGGCATTACCGAGCCTGAAGGCAATCCGCTGGGCGACTGGCTGGCCTCGATCGAGAAGCTGTTGGGGCTGTCTGACGATCTGCTGGTGCTGCCCGCGCATGGCGAGCCTTTTCGCGGCCTTCATGCTCGATTGAAGGCGTTGCGCGGCGAACATCTGGCGAGGCTTGACGAGCTTTGCGAGTTCCTTGTCGAGCCGCGCCGCGCGATTGATTGCTTCGGTTGCCTGTTCAGCCGCGAGATCAAGGACGATGTGCTGGCCATGGCAACCGGCGAGGCGCTCTCTCACCTCAGATATCTCGAGGTTTCGGGACGTTCCGTGCGCGAGGTTCGTGACGGAATCGCGTGGTATAGAGCGACTTGACCAACCCCTGCGCCAGCCTACACTTCTGTCAATGAGCGCGCCCTTACCGATCTGGAAAACCCATTATAACCATCCCAGCGAATGGGATCAGAGCTTCGCCCCGCTTTCTCTTCCGGCAATGCTGGAGGCGAGTGCTGCCGCGCATGGGGCCGCCGACCTGATGGACTTCATGGGGCGGCGCTACAGCTATGCCGAAACGCTCGACGCGGCCAACCGTGTCGCTTGCGGGCTCCAGGCAATGGGCATTGCCAAGGGCGACCGGGTCGGGCTCTTCCTGCCGAATGTGCCGCATTATCTGGCCGCATATTATGGCGCGCTCAAGATCGGCGCGACCGTGGTGAACTTCTCGCCGCTCTATACTGTCGACGAACTCGCGCATCAGGTCTCGGATTCGGGAACCCGTGTGCTGTTCACGCTGTCCGCCAAGGCGCTGTTGCCGACCGCGCTCAAGGTCATGGCGCATAGCGCGCTCGAGCGGGTGATCGTCGGCTCTGTCGCGGGTGTCCTGCCAATGGGCAAATCGATCCTCTACCGCCTCTTCAAGCGCGACGAGGTCGCCGAGATGCCGCATGGCGACCCGCGTGTGACCAGGTTTTCCGCGCTTGTCGACAATGACGGCGCATGTTCATGTGCGCCCATCGACCCGGTGAACGACGTCGCGCTGATCCAATATACCGGCGGCACCACGGGCACACCCAAGGGCGCGATGCTCACGCACCAGAATCTGACCGGCAACGCACGGCAGGTCGATCTGCTCGATCCCGATCCTTCGGCACCCGACAGAATAGTTGGCGTGCTGCCCTTTTTCCATGTCTTCGCAAATACCTGCGTGCTTAATCGCACGGTCCACCGGGGCGGCATGATTGCGATGCTGCCGCGCTTCGACGCCGCACAGACGCTGGCGCTGGTCCAACGCGTCAAGGCGACTGCGCTGCCCGGCGTGCCGACGATGTATCAGGCGCTGCTCGATCATCCGCGGGTCGACCGCACCGACTTTTCCAGCTTGCGCGTGTGCATATCGGGTGGCGCACCGCTGCCGGCGGAAGTGAAGGCCAGGTTCGAGGAACATACCGGCGCCAAAGTGGTCGAAGGCTATGGTCTGACCGAAAGCTCCGGCGTCGTCTCGACCAATCCGTATGAGGGGCTCAACAAGCCGGGCACGATCGGCCAGCCCATTCCCGGCACGTTGGTCAAGCTTGTCGACAAGGAAGACCCTACCAGGCCGCCGCCGCAGGGGCAGCCCGGCGAACTCGTTTTCGCGGGACCGCAGGTGATGAAGGGGTATTGGAACCGGCCCGACGCCGATGCCGACGTGTTCGTCGACGGTTTCCTGCGCACGGGCGACGTCGGCGAGATCGACGCGGATGGCTATATCCGCATCGTCGACCGGCTGAAGGATATGATAGCTGTCGGCGGCTTCAAGGTGTTCCCGAGCCAGATCGAAGCGATTCTCTATCGCAATCCCGCGGTGAAGGAAGCGCTCGTGATCGGCGTGCCCGACGCCTATCATGGCGAGATGCCGAAGGCGTTCGTCACATTATCCGAAGGCGCAGCGATGGATGGCGAGGCGTTGAAGGCATGGCTCAATCCGCAGCTCGGCAAGCATGAGCGCGTACTGGCGGTCGAGGTGCGCCTCAACCTCCCCAAGACGCTGATCGGCAAGCTGAGCCGCAAGGAGCTGGTGGCGGAGGAGAAACAGAGGGCCGCGAGCGCGTAATCGGCGGGAACTTGCGCCGCGCTGAGCTTTCACCGGCGCCTAAAAGTTGTGGCGTCGAACGCTTGACCCTTTGCTGAGCCGCCGTCACAAGCGAAAACCATGGGACAGGAACAGGATGCCTTTGCCGAGCTTTCGTTCGAGGACGCGCTGAAGCGGCTCGAGACCATCGTCTCGCGGCTGGAGAGCGGGGAAGCATCGCTTGACGAGTCGATCGGGCTCTATGCCGAGGGCGACAAGCTGCGCGCGCGCTGCGAGGCGCGATTGGCCGAAGCGCAGGCGAGAATCGAGAAGATCGGGCTCGGTCAGGATGGTCGCCCCGCCGGAACCCAACCTTTCGATGCCGGCTGACGGCACAATGACTCGAGCGTCGATCGATCTGACGCCCGCGCTGGACCAGATCGCCAGCGAGATGGATCGGCAGTTCGACCTGTTGCTCCGCGTGCCCGACGATTCGCGTCGCACGCTTTTTCAGGCGATGCGTCATGCGGCGATCGGCGGCGGCAAGCGCATGCGTCCCTTGCTGACCGTTGCAACCGCCGAAATGTTCAATGTCGACCGGCAACGCGCGCTGCGCGTGGCGACCGCGGTTGAATGCATCCACGTCTATTCGCTGATCCATGACGACCTGCCCGCGATGGACGATGACGACCTGCGCCGCGGCAAGCCGACGGTCCACAAGGCGTTTGACGAGGCGACCGCGGTATTGGCGGGCGATGCGCTCCACGCGCTGGCCTTCGAGATACTCGCTGACGAGGAAACGAGCCCCGATCCCTTCGTGCGATCCGAACTCGTCTTCGAACTGGCGCGTGCGAGCGGCCCCAGCGGGATGGCGGGTGGCCAGATGATGGACCTGGCGGCCGCACATGACAGTTTCGACCTGTCCGCGGTGACGCGGCTCCAGCAGCTCAAGACCGGCGCGCTCATCGGCGTTTCGGTCGAATCGGGGGCAATCCTTGGCCGTATCCCGCCCGAAGGGCGCATGGGTCTGCGCGGCTATGCCCGCGATATCGGGCTGGCCTTCCAGATCGCGGACGACATCCTCGACGTCGAGGGTGATGCCGACGTCGCCGGCAAGGCGCTCAACAAGGACATGGCGGCGGGCAAGGCGACCTTCCTTTCGCTGCTGGGGCTCGACCGCGCGCGAGAGCAGGCAGGGCTGCTCGTCGATCAGGCTGTCCGGCACCTGCGCGGCTTCGGCCATGAAGCAGATCTGCTGCGCGCGGTGGCGCGCTACGTCGTCGAAAGGGATCGCTGATGAGCGAGCGTATTGGCGTTTATCCGGGGACATTCGATCCGATCACGCTCGGACACATGGATATCATTCGCCGCGGCGCGAAGCTGGTCGACCGGCTGGTGGTCGGGGTGACCACCAATCCCTCCAAGGCGCCGATGTTCTCGCTGGAAGAGCGGATGCACATGGTGCAGCGCGAGGTTGCGGCGATCGGGGGCGAGATTCATGTGGTGTCGTTCAATTCACTGCTGATGGACTTTGCCGAGCGCGAGGGTGCATCGATGATCGTGCGCGGCCTGCGCGCCGTGGCCGACTTCGAATATGAGTATCAGATGGCTGGGATGAACCAGCAGCTCAACGACAGGATCGAAACGGTCTTCCTCATGGCGGACGTCTCGCTGCAGCCCATCGCTTCGCGCCTGGTGAAGGAGATCGCGTTGTTCGGGGGCAATATCTCGCGCTTCGTCCCGGCGCCTGTCGAGACCGAAGTGAGGGCACGTGTCGCAGAAATCGGGCTCAAGGGCGACTAGACCTTGATCGTTTCAGGTTGAGCTTCCGCCTCAACCGATCAGGCTTTAAGCGTTCAGGCAGCTTTCAGCCGATGGCGCTTAGTCGGCGTCACGGAATTTGGTTCTGGGGATTGGAAAGAACAGCATGAAATCGACATTTTTGGTGACGGCGCTGGCCGGACTTTTCGCGAGCCAGGCGGCAGTAGCGCAGGATCAGCGACCCTCGCCCGCGCAATTGCCGATGCCTGCGGCCGCGCCTGACCCTGCCACCGATCAGCAGAATCTCGTCAATCTTGACCTCTCATCGGGCGGCCGGGTCGTGCTCCAGCTCCGTCCCGATGTCGCGCCCAACCATGTTGCGCGCATGAAGGCGCTCATCTGCCGCGGCTTCTATGACGGCATCATCTTCCACCGCGTGATCGACGGCTTCATGGCGCAGGCGGGCGATCCGACTGGGACGGGCGAGGGTGGTTCCGATCTTCCCGACCTCAAGGCCGAGTTCAATCTGTTGCCGCATCTGCGCGGCACGGTGTCGGCTGCACGTACCAACGACCCCGATACAGCGAACAGCCAGTTCTTCATCATGCTGATGCCGCGCACGACGCTTGACCGGCGCTACACTGTTTACGGCCGGGTGATTTCGGGCATGCAGTATGTCGATGCGATCGAGAAGGGAGAACCGCCCGCGAATCCGAGCAAGATATTGAAGGCGACGCTGGCTGGCGGTTGCGCCGGTGTGCCCACCGCACCCGCACCCGTAGCGCCGGCCCCCGCACCGGCAGCGCCCGTGGCCACGCCGCCCGCGGCCGAGGCTGCGCCGCTGCCCGCCGAGCCGACGACGCCCGAGGAGCCGGCTACCCCGCCGCAATAAGATGCGCGTTGACCTGTTCGATTTCGAGTTACCGCCGGAGCGTATCGCCCTTCGGCCCGTGAGCCCGCGCGACAGTGCGCGGATGCTCGTCCTCGACGGTGGAAGCACGGCCGACTGCCACGTCAGCGACTTGCCGCAGCAGTTGCGCGCAGGTGACATGCTCGTCTTCAACGACACCCGCGTGATCCCCGCGCAGCTTGAGGGCATCCGCGGCCAGGCGCGGATCGGTGCGACACTTCACAAGCGCGAGGGACTGAGACGCTGGCGCGCCTTCATTCGCAATGCGAAGCGGCTGCGCGAGGGCGACGAGATCGATTTCGGCGCCGGCGTGTTCGCAACCGCCACCGATCGCGACGAGGATGGCAGCTTCGCGCTGGACTTTGGCGGCGATGAACCCGTTGAAGTGCTGCTCGAGCGCGCGGGCACGATGCCGTTGCCGCCCTATATCGCGGGCAAGCGCGCCACCGACGCCCAGGACCGCGAGGACTATCAGACGATGTTCGCGCGCGAAGCGGGGGCGGTTGCCGCGCCTACCGCGGCGCTGCACTTCACGCCGGGGCTGATCGCCGCGCTCGAGGCCGCGGGCGTCGAGACCGCGACGCTGACGCTGCATGTCGGTGCGGGCACCTTCTTGCCCGTCAAGGTCGAGGATACCGAGGCGCATCGGATGCATGCCGAATGGGGGCGGATCGACGCCGTGACCGCAGAACGGCTCAACGCGGTGCGTGCCGGCGGTGGCCGGCTGATAGCGGTCGGGACGACGTCGCTTCGCCTGATCGAAAGCGCCGCCGGCGAAGACGGCCTTGTACGGCCCTTCGACGGAGACACTGCGATCTTCATCACTCCCGGTTATCGGTTCAAGGCGATCGACGGGCTCATGACCAATTTCCATCTGCCGCGTTCGACGCTGTTCATGCTCGTGTCCGCGCTGATGGGGCGCGAGCGGATGCAGGCGGCCTATGCCCATGCGATCGCGAGCGGCTATCGCTTCTATTCCTATGGCGATGCCAGTTTGCTGCTGCCGGAGGAGCCATGATCCAGTTGCTGCTGCTCAGCCTGCAAGTGGCGCCTGAGGCAGCGCCGCCAAATTCCTGGATGGCAGACACTTCAACCGTCGTTGAGCTGACACTTGACGAGAAGCGATCGATCTCCGCCTGCAGGCTGGTAAAGCGAACCAATATTGCGCGTTATGATGACGAGGCATGCGAGCGCGTGCTGGCGCACCCGGATGTTGCCCCGGCTGTGAAAAATGTGCCGAAGGCGCGCAGCACGTTTCAGTTCGAGCTGGTTTCGCAGGTTCGGGTCAGGCTGCCTGAGCCAGACGCGGACGCGCTGGAGGCAGAGCATGCGTTGCGACCGCTGACCGACGGCTGGGGCTACACGCCGGGGCTGACCTGCATCGGCCCCTTGTCGCTACGTCCGGTCAGCGCCTTTCTTGGGAATAATCCGGCGATTTCCTTACGCCCTGTCACGCGCGCCGATGTCCAAGCCCAAGGGCAGGCACTGGCCAGCTACGGTCGTTCATACAACCTCCTCGCCTTTGGCGATCGACGTTTCGCTTTTCCCGACCTCTGCCGCCGGGGCGAGAACTTGGCTGCCACCGCGATCATCGGCGATTTGCCAAAAGGCTCTTCGCTTGATGACGGCAGCGTCTTCGGGGCCATCAGGCTTGGGGATCGCGCCTCGCTTGCCGCGCGGCTTCGCGCAGGGACCCAGTCTCTGGACAGGGTCGACCCCATGTTGAGACTGACGGCCGTGCAGCTCGCTGCGGCCAAAGGGCGCCTCGATATGATCCGTATCCTCACCGACGGCGGTGCAAGGCTCTTCCCGCCTCCGGGGCAAAGTGCGCCTTGGCCGATATTCGAGTTGGCGGTTCGCTTCGGTCATCGCGAGTTAGCGAACTGGCTCCTGGCGCGCGTGCCGGTCGACCCCATGATGCCGGGGAGCATGAGGGCCGTGCTCAGCGCAGACCAGAATATCGGTACCGCATTTGCGCAATCGACGCTCCATTCCATCCTAGGCCGCCAACCGGCGTTTATCACCCATGCTGCCTATGCGCCGTCGGGATCGGATTGGAAAAATGCCTCGGTCGAAACGCGTCGCGCGATTCTGACTAATGGGGCCTGGCGATCCGAATGCAGCGACTCCGCGAAGCTTCACGGTTGCATGCAAATGGCGCAGTCGCTGTTCGATAGTCCCGAGTTCCTCGATCTGTTCCTGTCAAAGGGAGCGTCGCTGGATCGGCAGGAAATCGGCAAGTTAATCGCGATTGCCGCGGGGACCCTCCGTGCCCCCGCGCTCAAGGTCCTGGTCAAATACCCGTTTGACATGACGAACATCGCCAAATTTGCACCGACACGGGGCGTCACCCTGCCCGTTCCCGAACTCGCTGCGCGGCCGAGCCTCGACGAGCAAGCGGAGGAAGAGCGACTGGCGAAAGAGAAGCGAGCCAAGGAACACGTGCGCGCGCAGCGGGATCTTGCCGAGACATTGGACGCCCTCAAGGCCGCCGGCATAGCCGTCACTTACGCGGAGCTCTTATGAAGCATGCATTAACGATGACAATCGTGACGCTTCTGCTGTCCACTGGGGTTAGTGAGGCGCGCAAGCCGCCGCCGATCGATCCAGCGCTGCTAAGCGCGCCGACGATTTCGGCGACCCCGGCGGCTGTCATGATCGCCGGGTTCGACCGCGACCAGGATACCCGCGTGACCCGCGCTGAATTCGATGCGGGGCTCGATCGCTCGTTCAAGCATGGCGACACCAACGCCGACGCACAGATTTCGCTGATCGAGCTCAGTGGCTGGGCACAAAGCTGGCTGGGTCATTCGGGGGCGTTGCCGGGGCAATATGATTTCGACCGCGACGGCGACGACCGCGTGTCGCGCGACGAGTATCGCGTCGAGTTCAACCGTCGCTTTGCAGAGATGGACAAGGACAAGGACGGCGTGTTGGTCCGTGCCGAGCTGATCACCCTGAGCAGCCCGCGTTTCCAGCCGCGCCAGCCCGAAAAGCCGCCGCAAAAGCCCAATGAGGGAAAGAAGGCCAGGTAAGGTAGGACAGCGAAGCTCGGCCGGAACAATAGTTGACATGGTCAAGTAATGGAGGCAGGGACGGTCGCATGACCGATCCTGCGATGCGCGACGCCGTGACGGCCTATCGCGCTTTCAACCGCTTCCACACCCAACTCGTCGGCGCGCTCGACCCGCATTATATGGGCAGCGACCTGACGCTGATCGAGGCACGGCTGTTCTACGAAATCCTCAACCGCGAGGCGCCGCTGGCGTCGGAATTGCAGGAGGCGCTGGGGCTCGACGCTGGCTATGCCAGCCGCATCCTCCGCCGCTTTGAAGCACAGGGCTGGATCGTGCGCGGCCGCGGCGCCGATGCACGGCAACGGCCAATCTCTCCGACTGATGCCGGCAAGCTGATGTTCGGCGCACTCGACGACCGTACGCGCGCCGAAATCGAGCTTCAGCTCGAGCCGCTGGGTGCCGCCGGACGCGCGACGCTGGTTTCGGCGCTCGACACCGCACGCGCGTTGCTCGGCGACGTCAATGCGCGCCACTGGACGCTGCGTAGCTTCCGCGCTGGCGACATGGGCATGATCGCGGGGCGGCAATCCGCGCTCTATGCCGAACATCATGGCTGGGGACGTCCGATGGAAATTCTCCAGGGCGAAGTCACGACCAGTTTCCTGCGCGATTTCAGGCAGGGTCGCGAGCAATGCTGGGTCGCCGAGCGGGCGGGTCGGATGCTGGGCTCGATCTTCTGCTGCGATTCCGGTGACAATGCCGCGCAGTTGCGTCTGCTCTATGTCGAACCCGATGCGCGCGGACTGGGGATCGGAGAGGCGCTGGTGCACGAATGCGTCGAATTCGCCCGCGCTTCGGGTTACGCAAAGATCTGGCTGTGGACACACAGCGTGCTGTTGAGCGCACGGCGCATCTATGCTGCGGTGGGCTTCGAGATCGTCTCGGTCGACATGCACGACGCCTTTGGAGAGCCCGAACAAGGCGAAACCTGGGAGATGGCGTTGGGCGGATGACGCCGCTATAGGCGCGCGGATGACCGAAGCCCCCCGTTTCCAGTTCACGATCTCCGCCATCGACGGCAAGGCGCGCACCGGCACGGTCCGGATGCAGCGCGGCGAGATTCGCACGCCTGCTTTCATGCCCGTGGGCACCGCCGCCACCGTCAAGGCGGTGAAACCTGCCGATGTGCGTGCCGCGGGCGCGGACATCATCCTCGGCAACACCTATCACCTGATGCTGCGCCCCGGCGCCGAACGCATGGCGAAGCTGGGTGGACTGCACGGCTTCATGGGCTGGGAACGCCCGATCCTGACCGACAGCGGCGGATATCAGGTGATGAGCCTGTCCGACCTGACCAAGGTCACCGAGGAAGGCGTTGCCTTTCGCAGCCATCTCGACGGTTCGAAACACATGCTCAGCCCCGAGCGCTCGATGGAGATCCAGCGGCTGCTGGGTTCAGATATCGTCATGGCCTTCGACCAGCTTGTGCCGACGACCGCGACCAGGGACAAGCAGGCCGCGGCGATGGAACGATCAATGCGCTGGGCAAGGCGTTCGCGCGAGGGCTTTGACGCGGGCGGCGAACATGCTGGCCGCGCGGCGCTGTTCGGCATCCAGCAAGGGGCGCTCGATCAAGGCTTGCGCAAGGCTTCGGCTGATGCGCTGATCGATGTCGGCTTCGACGGCTATGCCGTGGGCGGGCTCGCCGTGGGTGAGGGGCAGGCAGCGATGTTCGGGTGTCTCGACTTCGCACCCGACCAGTTGCCATTCGACAAGCCGCGCTACCTGATGGGTGTGGGGAAGCCCGACGACATCGTCGGCGCGGTCGAGCGCGGGATCGACATGTTCGATTGCGTGCTGCCGACGCGCAGCGGACGGACGGGGCAGGCCTTCACCTGGGACGGACCGATCAACATCCGCAACGCGAAACACGCGGAGGACCTCAACCCGATCGATCCGGAGTCGCCGACCGCCGGCTGGTCGCGCGCCTATCTTCATCATCTGGTCAAATCGGGCGAGATCCTGGGCGCGATGCTGATGACCGAGCACAACCTCTGGTTCTACCAGCGACTCATGCAGGAATTGCGCGCCGCAATCGCCGAAGGACGGCTCAAGGCATTCGCGAACGGTTTCAGGGCACGCTACACGGCAAGAAATACAGGCGCTTAGCGAAGGGCCTCAAGACGCGATTCCCTTAGCCTCCGCGACGTGTCAGAATTGTGACACGAGCGGGAGTGGGACAATGCCATTTGATTCGATGCCGCAGGGGAAGCCCTGGGGTGAACCTTGGTTGCCGCAGTGCAAAAGCTGCCGTCAGCCGATTGCAAATAATGAGCCGGTCGAGAATTTGCGGTTCGACAATTTTTCGGACCACAAGCTTGCGGAACTGAGCGGGGCTTATCATGCCGCTTGCGCCAAGCCCTTTATGAGCCTTGCGCGCGCGCTCAAGATGATGTCGTCGCGTCCCTTCTAGGGATTGATCCGAACGGCACACATGCGCGTCCCGTCGCGACGCGTCGCCTGACCCGTTGTCCCTTGCGAGGTAGAGGTTACGCCTCGACAAGCGTCGGCAGCGGGTGCCCTGACCTGCGCAAGAGACGTTTGAGCAGTGGCCCCGTCATGATCGTGGTCCCCACCGCCATGATGACCAACATGGTGAACACATCCTGCGGGATGAAGCCGAGGTCGAGGCCGATGTTGAGGACGATGAGTTCCATCAGCCCCCGCGTGTTCATCGACACGCCGATGGTCGCCGACTTTTCCGGCGAAAGCCCCGCGAGCCGCGAAGCCAGATAGACCGGCATGACCTTGCTTGCGACTGCTGCGAGAAAGATTGCCGCGCACCATGACCAGTCCGACAGCGAGTCAAGGCCGAAGATGTTGGTTCTGAGGCCCGTGCAGGTGAAGAAAATGGGGAGGAAGAACACCAGAATGAACTTGCCGACCTGGCGCTGCCACGTTTCGACGAATTCGCGATGCCTGTGGAACAGCAGCCCGAGCATAAACCCGCCGAAGATCGTGAATATTCCCAGCTTCTGCGTGACGATGCCCGCAGCGAAAACGGCGGCTAGGACGATTGCCACGAGTTGGGCGGGGATTTGTCCCTCGCTGATCGGCATTCGCCGCAACAGCCAATCGACGAGTGGGCGACCACCATACCAAAACCCTGCCGCGAGAATCAGCAAGCCGACGAGTTGCAGCGCCGAATTCGCCATCGAAAGCTGCGCCGATGCAAAGGCCGTGATTCCGGCGAGCAAGATCCAGCCGACCACGTCATTGGCCGCAGCGGCGGAAATAGCGATCACGCCGGTGTCGGAGCGCGTCAGCGAATATTCCCTGAGGATGCGGCCGAGCACCGGAACCGCGGTGATGGCGAGCGCGATCGCCACGAAGAGGCTATAGATCAGCGGATCTATGCCAGGCGCGAGAACGGGCGCGGTCAGTCGTCCGAGCGCAAAGCCGACGCATAGCGGTGCGAAGACGCTCGCAACCGACACGAACACCGCGGCCTTGCGGTTCTGCTGCGTGCGCAGATGGCCGAACTCGAAGTCGCTCCCGATCTGGAACATCAGAAGCACCAGCCCGATCTGGCTGAGAATCTGGACCGAAGGAGCCGCCGAGGCGTTGAAGATCGTCGCTGAAGCCTCGGGGAAAGCCGCTGTCAGGAAGGATGGCCCCAACAGCAATCCGGCGATGATCTCGCCGACAACGCGCGGCTGCCGGACCGCGGCGGCGGCGTTTCCTGCAATTCTTGCTGCCAGAATGATCACGATCAGTTGGATCAGCGTCGCAACCAGCGTTTCTTCCATCTGATGCACGGAGCTATGCATGCCCGGCCTCCCCATCGCAGCGAATCTCACGGCCGCTTGTCTAACGTTGTCAATAATCATTACACTTGGCGCTGACGACCTGCAACGGTGACGCATCGCTGTATTCGCGAATGCCGGTAGCGCTTTGCGTTTGCTCTAGTATCTCAACAGGGGGCTTTCACAGGTGAGGCAGGCGGGAATGTCGGGCAAAAAGCGTGCAACGATCGTCGATGTTGCTGAAGCCGCCGGCGTGTCGATGAAGACCGTCTCCCGCGTCTTCAACAACGAGCCCCATGTCCGCAAGGCGCTGAAGGACAAGGTGCTTCGTGCTGCAAAGGCGTTGAACTATCAGCCCAATGTCGTTGCCCAGGGATTGGTGGGCCGACGGTCCTATCTGATCGGGCTCGTCTACGAAAATCCAAGCCCCAACTATGTCGTCGAGCTTCAGCACGGAGCGCTCGACCGGCTTCATGGCGAGCGATACCGGCTGGTCGTGCTGCCGGTCGAATCCGTGGCAAATGTTGCGGGCAAAATGTTGGGGTTGCTGCGGTCCGCGGCGCTGGACGGGGTCGTCCTGACTCCCCCGGCGTCGGACCATCGCCAGATCCTCGACGAGCTGAGCGAAAGCGGGTTTCCATTCGTGCGGGTTGCCCCCACGCGCTACCCGGATATCGGCCCGAGTACCATGACCGACGACGTCGCGGCGGCGTGTGACATGACCCGCTATCTGATCGAGCTGGGGCATCGCGACATCGGGCTCATCAAGGGCGATCCGACGCACTCGGCGACCGAGGCGCGGCTGTTCGGCTTCTCCAAAGCGCTGGCGGAGGCCGGAATCGCTCCACGGCTCGACCTCATCGAGCAGGGCATGTTCACCTATGAATCGGGGATCGAGGCAGCGCGGCGTTTGCTGGACCGCAGCGATCGGCCCACGGCCATCTTCGCGCAGAACGACGACATGGCGGGGGGCGCGATCATGGCGGCGCATGAACTGGACCTCGATGTGCCACGCGATGTTTCGATCGTCGGGTTCGATGACAGCCAGATCGCCAAAGTGACCTGGCCTCGCATCACGACGGTGCATCAGCCCGTTTATGAAATGGCGCGCTCAGCCACGGACATGCTGGTCGCGATGCTGGAAAACAAGCCATATGAGAACAAGCTCGAGCATCCCTATGAGCTTGTGGTCAGGCAATCGGCGGCCGCGCCCGGAAGCTCCGGATGATCACGCGGCGCCAGGAACTGAGCTATGCAGCCGGCGATGTCGGTTTCAATCTCATCTGGCAGTCGATCGAACTCTATCTGCTGTTCTTCTACATCGAGACAGCGGGCCTGCCATTGGCGGTAGCGGCCGGCATATTCCTGCTCGGCGCCATGGTCGACTGGCTCGCGGATCCAGTCATAGGGACATTGGCCGACAGGTTCGCGGGACGCTATCCGCTGCGCGTGTGGGTGCTGCTGAGCGGACCTTTTGCGGGGGTGGCGCTGGCTTTGGCCTTTTCGGTTCCGCCGCTCGCTCCCGGCCCGCTCGCCATCTACGCCGCCGCCACACATGTCCTTCTGCGCTTTGCCTATAGTTGCGGGAACATTCCCTATGCCGCGCTGACCGCACGGATGACCGATGATCCATTTGCGCACGCCAGACTGACCGGCGTCCGGATGCAGGGAGCGGCGATTGGCGGTCTTCTGGCGGCGCTGGTCTATGCGCTCGAATCCGCGTGGAGCGAGAGTGGGACGCACCAGTTCTTCATGGGAGCGCTCGTGCTGGGAATGCTCGCGCAGCCCTGTTTCTACATGACATGGGCGGGCGTGCGCGAACAGATTGTGACGGGACGTCCGCAGTCGCCGCTATCGATCGCGGGCGAGTTCCGGACCTACCTCACGATGGTCAGCCGAAGCGCGGAGCTTCGTCGCGTGCTCGCGACGATCCTTGCCGCAGGGCTGAGCACCACGGTGACCTTCAAGTCGATCCTCTTCCTGTTCGATCGCGATATGCAACAGGGAGCATGGGGGTATTGGGCGGCGCTTCTTCCCTCCATCGCGCTGCTGACGACGGCGCCGGTCTGGGTAGCACTCTCAAGGCGCCTGGGGCGAGCGCGCTCACTCGCGATTGCCGCTGCGATCCACTGCGCGGCTCTGTTGTTAATTGCGGTCATGCCCGCGCGTGACATGGGGTCGGTGACGCTGTTGCTGGCAATCGCGATTACCGCGAGCTGCGGCATGTCGGTGATGTTCTGGGCGCTGGTGCCAGCGGCAATCCAGGATCTGGAGGCCGATCCGGGCTCGGAGCCATGCGCCGCGCGGGCATACGCATTATCGACCACCACCCGAAAGCTTGGCCAGGCCCTGGCGCCTCAGCTTATTGCGCTTAGTCTGGCGGTTACGCGCAGCGACGATGCTGCGAAGGGCGGCGGGTCCGTGATTCCCGCGCTTGTGGCCGGCGCCGCCGTGTGTCTTGTCATGATGCTGCTCTATCGCCCCGGCAGGATGCGAAGCGACAGGGGGAACGGGCCGCCCGCCGCAGCGTGAGGGCCCGCGATGCGTAATCAAGATGACGTTCTGCGCCGCAGCACAATGACCCGCCATCCGAGCTTGCTCGCCAGCGGAGAGGTTCGGCCACGCCTGTATCGCGGGCCATATCAAAGATTCTGCACATCGATACCATGACGAAACTGCTATCGTTGTCATTCAAACCTTTTTGAAATCTTGCTTCACCGCAGGCGAGACACGCGCGATGGGAGCATTTGCGCCGAAATTTTAATATAATAAACGCAATGATATAAAGCAAATATCTGGCAATATACTCCGTCGGCTCACATGTGGGCTTGACTGAATCACTGGTTATGGTAGCGATACCGCTGTTAAAAAAGTGCGCCGCAATTTGACAGCGCTGTCAGCGATCTTGAGAATCGCGTTATTGGGAGAGGGGGAGTTATGAAGACCCTGATGTCGACCTTCGCAATTTGCCGTTCGGCTTCCGTGATAGCTATTTCGACCTGCCTCGCTGCGCCATGCTTCGCGCAGGCCGAGGCGACACCCGTTGCCGACGAAGAGGAGATCATCGTCACGGGCATCCGCGCCAGCCTTGAGGCGGCAATGGATATCAAGCGCGAGTCGACGGGGGTGGTCGACGCGATCTCGGCGGAAGATATCGGCAAATTCCCCGACACCAACATCGCCGAGTCGCTGCAGCGCATTCCGGGCGTGTCGATCGACCGCGTGAACGGCGAAGGCTCGAAGGTGACGGTGCGCGGCTTCGGCCCCCAGTTCAACCTCATCACTCTCAACGGCCGCCAGCTTGCGACATCCAGCGTTGGCGTCGTGGGCGGCGACCAGGATGTTGAAAACCAGCAGCCCACCAGCCGCTCGTTCGACTTCTCGAACCTTGCGCCCGAAGGCGTTCGCACGCTTGAAGTCTACAAGACCGCCCGCACCGCACTGCCGTCCGGCGGCATCGGCGCCACCATCAACATCAGAACGCAGCGTCCGCTGGAAACTGGCGAAACGGGTCTGCGCGGCAGCGTCGGCGCCAAGGCTGTTTACGATACAAGCGTGGATGGCTTCGAGGTCACTCCCGAATTCTCCGGCATTGTCGGCTGGTCCAACGATTCAGAAACCTTCGGCGTGTCGCTGTTCGGCTCTTATCAGGATCGCAAGAGCGCGGCTCCCAGCGCAACGTCGAACGACTGGAATATCCGGACGTTCGGGGACTTTCTCAATCCGGACAACGGTTTTGTCCGCCGGGACGGTACGACGCAGATCGAGAATGCGCCGACCGATCTCAGCACGCTCGTGGCGGTGCCCAATGACAGCCGCTATCACTATTCGGAATCGCAGCGCGAACGCATCAATGGGCTGCTGACGCTGCAGTTCAAGCCGATGGAAACGCTGACGCTGACAGCCGATGCGCTTTACGCGCAGAACAAGGTCAAGGAGGAGCGCTCTGACCAGGGGAACTGGTTCAACCGCCCCTTCAACCAGGTGCGGTTTGACGACAATCCCACCGTGGCGACGACGGTTTTCCTTCAGGAAACGCTGACCGGGGTGAAGGACATCGGCTTTGAGCAGCAATATCGCGCGACCAAGTCCGATCTTTACTCCTTCGGTTTCAATGCGAATTGGGAGATCAGCGACGGTTTCACGCTGACCCTCGATGCCAACACGTCCAAGGCAAAGGACCGGCCCGATTCACCCAATGGCGCGAGCTCAACGCTGGTCGGAATTGGCGCTCCGGTCGTTTCGGCGCACTCGGTCGATTACAGCGGGGCCATCCCGGTTCAGGAATGGACGCTCAACGACGCGCTTCGCGGCAACAACAATGGCGTCCTCGACATCGGCGATTTGGGAACGCAGGTGGCGCGCACTGTCACCGCCCGTCAGGAGCATCGCATCAACCAGTTCGCCGCCGACCTGGGCTGGGAGTTCGATGGCGGCGGCCGTTTCGACCTCGGCGTGAACTATATCGACTCCAAGATGGAGAGCCAGCGCAGCCAGACGCAACAGACGCTCGGCGACTGGGGCATCAATAATGTCGGCGACGTTTCGGCGCTTGCCGGCGACCTGATCGAGCAGTTCTGCATGGCGTGCAAGTTCGATCACTACAAGCCCGGCAATGCGGCGATCGCCTTCCGCGGCAACGCGGTCGACCTTTATGAGGTGCTTTCGGCGGCGTACCTGACCGATGCCGATCCACGGGACCCCGACCTTGATGACGCTGATCCGAATACGCCGGGGCAACAAGGGCGTCCCATCGATGCTACGGCCGGCTTGGATGACGAGGTCAAGGAGAAGATCTGGGCCGGCTATGTCCAGTTCACCTGGAAGGGTGAGTTCATGGGGCGGCCGGCAGGCGTGGTCGCTGGTGTCCGCTATGAGAACACTAAGGTAACCTCCAATTCCTTGATCAGGCAGCCAGCCAGGATCGCGTGGGTTGCCGACAATGATTTCACGACAGTGCTTTCCGACGATGTCGTGCCGATTCAGGCTGAAGGTGAATATAACAACCTTCTGCCGGCAATCGACTTCCAGATCGAGCCGATGGACAATCTCCTTGCGCGCGTGTCCTACAGCCGGACGCTGGCCCGGCCCGACTATGGAAACCTGTTTGCGTCCGTGTCGGTCGATAACAACAACCCCAACCGGCCGACAGCGGCTGGTGGCGTCGCGACGGCCAACGCGGGCAATCCCAGCCTCAAGCCGCTCGTCTCGGACAATTTCGACGTGTCGCTTGAATGGTATTTCGACAAGTCCAGCTATATTTCGGCCGCATTCTTCTACAAGAAGGTGAAGAACTTCCCCGGCGCCGGCCAGGTGGAGCAAGAGCTGTTCGGTCTGCGTGACCCGAGCTCCGGCGCGGCCGGAACCCGGTCGGGCGCGGCATTGGCCGAGCTTCAGAGGCTCGGTCTCGATACCAGCGACGTGAACCTGTTCACGATGACGGCGCTTATTGTCGAGCAGGGTGGCGGCATCGATCCCACCACGGTCGCCAATGCTTCGGCCGTATTTCAGGCCAACCTGACCGGCGGCTCGCTTAACCAGACCTTTGTTGACCAGGTGCTGGGACGGACGGATGTTATTGCGAACTCCTCTGATCCCTTGTTCAACTTCTCGGTGGACACGCCCGTCAACACCGAGACCGGCAACATTCACGGCTTCGAGCTTCAGGGTCAGTATTTCTTCGGAGACAGCGGCTTCGGCATCGCCGGCTCGTACACCAATGTGAACGGCGATGTGGGCTTCGATATCGGGGCCGATCCGAACACGGACCAGTTCGCGCTGACTGGCCTTGCCAACAGCTACAATATCACCGGCATCTTCGAGAAATATGGCGTCTCGGCGCGTGTCGCCTACAACTGGCGCGACAAATATCTGAGCCGGCTCAACCGTCAGGGGAGCCGGAACCCGGTGTTTGTTGCGCCATTCGGCACGCTGGACGTGAGCGTCACCTACGATGTCACCGAAAATATCCAGGTGTCGTTCGAAGGGGTGAACCTGCTCAGCGAGCCGATCCGGACCTATGCCCGCGACAGGGACGAGTTGTGGTTCGCGCAAGAGCTGAGCCCGCGTTTCTACCTGGGGGCCCGGTACAGGTTCTGAGGCCAAGGTCGCAAAGGGGGGCAAAGGCCGCTGTGCGCAGCGGCCTTTGTCCTGCCGGAATTGAGTGAAGCGTTATATTGGTTCATCATCGCGACTGCCGGCTCCCCATTGCGTCCGATATTCGGCCGCAATCGTGGACTGGCGGCAACGTAGGACGATCAAGGCCCGGGTGCTCCGCATGACCAATATCGTGTTGCTGAACAATGTGGATCATCACGGTCTTCGCGTCGTCACGCGGCACGCCGCGCAGTTCGGGGACAGCGTCAACCAGATGCTGATCTTTCCCACCGAATATGACGAGGTTCAGCGGGAATATCCGATCCTGTTTCGCAAGGATGCGAACGGAGAGTTCCAGTCGGTCGCTCTGCTGGGTCTGGAACGCGATGAGAATCTGTTTCTCGGCGAGCATGGTTGGGAGGGGCGTTATGTTCCGGCGGTGCAGCAACGCGGTCCCTTCTCGATCGCGCTTCCCGCTGGTGACGACGCCGGCCGCGCGGAACCGATGATCCATGTCGATCTGGATGATCCGCGGATTAGCGATAAGAGCGGCGAACCGCTCTTTCTGCCCCATGGCGGAAACGCGCCGCAGCTCGAGCGCGTCGCGGCGGCGCTCCGGACGATCTATTCGGGGCTTGAAGTCAGCAAACCCATGTTCGCGGCTTTTGAGGAGGCCGGGTTGATCGAGCCGGTCCTGCTGGAAATCAAGCTCAGCGACGCCGAACAGTATAATGTGTCCAACTATTACACCATCGGCGAGGACAGGCTGGCCGCACTCGATGCGGCATGGCTTGATCGGTTGCACCGGGGGGGATTCCTGCGCTCTGCGTTCTCGGTCGTCTCGTCGCTCCGCAATGTCAGCCGGCTGATCGACATCAAGAATCGAAAGCGGGGCATTTCGGCGCCGCCTGTCGCAGCATGAGGATGATGCGTCACCCATGGCGGGCCTGATGCGCACTACTCGCGAAATAAAAGGCCTGGCGCCCGATGCCATTCCTTACGGCGAACTGCTGGAGGCGCAGGAGCCGGTGATCCTGAAGGGAGTGGTGCGCCAATGGCCACTCGTCCAAACGGGATACGAAGGCCCCGAGGCCGCGATGGATTATCTCCTGCCGTTCTACAATGGTCGCCCGATCGCGGGCTATACCGGGCGACCGGAGATCAAGGGGCGCTATTTCTATAATGACGACGTGAGCGGCCTCAATTTCGAGGGTGAGCGCGTGCCGCTCGACGAATATCTGGGACGCATCCGGGAGCATCTTCACCAGGCAGATCCGCCCTCTTTCTATATCGGCTCCACCGATGTGGACGGCCATTTGCCCGGGCTCCGCAACGAGAATGAGCTCGTGCTCGATGATCCGATGTTCGCCGCCAATCCCCCGATAGTCAGCATCTGGATCGGCAACCGCACGATTGCGTCGGCGCATCATGACATGTCGAACAACCTGGCCTGCTGCATGGTAGGCCGTCGGCGTTTCACGCTGTTCCCGCCGGAGCAGATCGCCAACCTCTATCCCGGCCCGCTGGAGCCGACACCGGGCGGTCAGGTGGTCAGCATGGTTGATTTTGGCGCCCCCGATCTCGACCGCTATCCGCGCTTCCGAGAAGCGCTTGCGGCTGCCGAGGTCGCGGAGCTCGAACCCGGTGATGCGCTCTTCTATCCCGCGATGTGGTGGCATCAGGTGGAGGCGCTCGACGCCTTCAACGTCATGATCAACTATTGGTGGAACACGTCACCGGCGTTCATGGACACACCGATGACCACGCTGCTGCACGGGCTTTTGAGCCTGCGCGATCGTCCAGAGCCCGAAAAGCGCGCCTGGCAGGCCCTGTTCGATTATTATGTCTTTGGACCTGCCGGGCGCGCCGCCGAACATCTTCCTGAACATGCGCGCGGAAATCTTGCGCCGCTGGACGAACTCAAGGCGAGGCGGTTGCGCGCCTATCTGCTCAACCGGCTCAACAGATAATGACAGGGGAGGGGTGCGTGGCAGAACAGATCGTAAGGCGCGTCGTCATTGCAGGAGGAGGGACGGCAGGCTGGATCGCGGCAGTGGCGCTGTCGAAGCAACTCGGGACGTTGCTGGACATCACGCTTGTCGAGTCCGACCAGATCAGGACCGTGGGGGTCGGCGAGTCCACGGTTCCGACCGCGCACACCTTCCATCACCTGATCGGAATCGACGAGCAGGAGTTCATGCGCGAGACCGGCTCAAGCTTCAAGCTGGGCATCAACTTCGAGAATTGGGGCGAGATCGGCGACCGTTACATCCATTCCTTTGGCACGCTCGGCAAATCGACATGGATGGCAGACTTTCATCACCTCTGGCTCCACGCGCGCGGGGAGGGGCTTGCGGGCGAGTTGGAGGACTATTGTCTTGAGTTGCAGGCGGCCGAACAGGGGAAGTTCGCCACGTCTGATCAGTTCAAGGTCAACTACGCCTATCATCTGGATGCGGGCTATTATGCGCGGTATCTGAGGCGGCTCAGCGAGGCCGCGGGCGTCCGCCGCGTCGAGGGCAAGATCGCCTCGGTCGAGCAGCATCCCCAGACGGGGTTCATCCAGTCGCTCCTCCTTGAGTCCGGCGAGCGGATCGAGGGGGACCTGTTCATCGACTGCACGGGTTTTCGCGGGCTGCTGATCGAGCAGACGCTGAAGGCGGGCTTCGAGGACTGGTCTCACTGGCTGCCCAACAACAGCGCGCTTCCGGTCCAGACGCGCTCCGTCGGGCCCGCAATGCCCTATACCAGCGCGATCGCGCACGACGCCGGCTGGCTGTGGCGGATTCCGCTCCAGCACAGGGTAGGCACGGGGCTGGTCTATTGCAGCGACTATCTCTCCGACGATGAGGCGCTCGCGAGGCTCCATCAGATGATCGAAGGTGAGATTCTGATCGAGCCATGGTCCATACGCTTCAAGGCCGGGCGTCGCCTCAAGGTCTGGGAGAAGAACTGCATCGCGCTCGGCTTGGCGAGTGGCTTCGTCGAGCCGCTGGAATCGACCAGCATTCACATGATCATGATCGCGGTGACGCGGCTTATCCAGTTGTTCCCGTTCAACGGGTGCGACGATGCGCTTCAGCGCCGGTACAACGACCTTTCGCAGAATGAGATCGAAAAAATCCGCGATTTCATTATCTTGCACTATCATCTCACCGAACGCGACGACAGCCCCTTCTGGCGCCAGGTCCGCACCATGGAAATTCCCGATACGCTTGCGCAGCGCCTCGCGCTGTTCGGGGAGAATGCGCATGCCTATCAGATCACCGAGGAACTGTTTCGAATCGATTCCTGGGTACAGGTCATGCTGGGACAGCGTCTTCGACCTGCAGGACATCACCAGCTCGGCCGGCTGATGCGTCCCGAGCAACTGCGCCAGGCATTGCTCGATCTCAAGACCAACATTGGCAAGGCCGTGGCGGGCATGCCGAGCCACCAGGATTTCCTCAACCGCTATTGCCCGGCAGCGATGGCCTGAAGCGCGCCGGGAAAGAGCCGCGCGCCTTCCGCCTCGCTCAGCACAAGGACCATTGTCGCATGAGCCCGTTGATACGGTCGCGTCGTCAGTTGCTCGGCGGCCTTGCAGCATGCGCGCTGGCCGGCCCCGCTCTCGCCAAAAAGCCGCAGCATGTCGGCGGCATCAAGCGCATGGACGCGCGACTCGACGCCATTATTGACCCGTCTCAGCCCATCGAGATTCTGTCGGAAGGCTATCGCTGGGCGGAAGGCCCGGTTTGGGTCGAGCGCGGCGGTTATCTGCTGTTCTCTGACGTGCCCGCCAATGTCGCTTATCGCTGGTCGTCGGGGCGAGGCGTCCAGCCTTTCCTGACGCCCTCGGGTTTGGCGGGCGCGATCCCGCCCGGCGTTCGCGAAGCCGGGTCCAACGGCCTTGCCATCGACGGCGCCGGTCGGCTGGTCCTGGCCGATAGCGGCACGCGCGCGATCGCCACGATTGATCTCGCGACGCGCCGGAAGATGATTCTTGTCGATCGCTATGAGGGTAAGCGTTTCAACAGCCCCAACGATCTCGCCATCGCGCGTTCGGACGCGATCTATTTCACCGATCCGCCCTATGGGCTCGACAATGGAGACGAGTCACCTTTGCGCGAATTGTCCTTCAACGGCCTCTATCGCCTCGCACCCGACGGATCGCTCGCGCTTCTCGACGGCAGTCATCGGCGGCCCAATGGCGTCGCGCTGTCACCCGATGAGCGCACGCTGTATCTCGCGTTGTCCGAAGAAAAACGCCCGGAGGTGCTTGCCTATTCGCTCGACGCGCGCGGCTTTCCTACGGGCATGCGCCGGTTCCGCGACATGCGGTCCGAGCTGAAAATGGGATGGCCAGGCCTTCCCGACGGCATCAAATGCGATCCTGCGGGCAATGTCTTTGCTACGGGTCCCGGGGGGCTGCATGTCTGTTCGCGCGAGGGGCAATTGCTCGGTATCGTCATGACCGGCAAGCCGATCGCAAATTGCGCCTTTGGCGAGGACGGTCGCTCGCTATTCCTGACATCAAGCGACATGCTCGCGCGGATCCGCCTGAAGCGCGGTCGCGGGCGCTGATCGCCTCAAGGTGCTGGCGCTGCGGTGCCACAGGGCAAGACGTCATCGGCGACCGTGCCGAGCGCGACCCGCGAAATGCTCAAATCCATCCGGCCAGCCGTCGTCAGGCGAAACGGTGCGTCCAGCCGCGCCATGTCAGCGCCCCCGCGCGCGAAGCATTTGAGGGGAATGCCCGCGGTGCGCCATTGTCCGGGCTTGATCGTGTCCGCGAAGCGCAAGGACGCGGTGCCTCCGCAATCGTTGCCGCACCGTGCGCCCAGCATGACGTCCTTCGTGGGCATGCCGTCGATGCGCATGGTGATGAGCAGCATCACATCGCCATTGGTTTCGCGCGTGACGTCCACGGGCGCATGTGTGACGAGTTCGACCGTGGCGGCGCCGTCTCCGCTCCAGACAAAGCGGCGCGCACCCTCCTGCGTCAGATGATTGACGGCAGTCACGCGCACGCGTCCGCCGGCGGCTGTGACCGGGGTGGTCGTGATCCGTGTGGTGTCGGCCTTTCCGTCGGTCACCTGGAGGGACCAGGAGGCGATCGGCAGGCCATTGTCGAAATAGAGACCCGTCGCGGCTTGATCGGCGGACACACCGGGATCTTCGGAGAGCGCGACGAGGGTTCCGCTGTCGGTCGTCTTGAGTCCATAGCCGAGCGGGAACAGGCTTGTGCCGTCCGCAGCGGCTGTACGCGGCCACGTATAGCCGAGCCGGCCCTGAAACTCATAGGCCGGGTCGCCGTCCGTCTTTCGGAACAGCATATCGGCGATGCCGCCGCCTTCGGAACCCGGCAGCCACGCAGCGACAAAGGCATTGGAGGCGTTGAGCTCGCGGTTCATCCAGAGCGGGCGCCCAGATATGAAGACCGCGACCACGGGAATGCCGTCGGCGCGCAGGCGGCGCATTGCGCCCAGTGCACGGTCGTCGCCTTTCAGGCGAAGCGATTTTATGTCTCCCTGAAATTCCGCATAGGGCGTTTCCCCGAAGACGACGATCGCCGCATCGGGCTTTTCGCGATAGCCGCCGTCGACGGACAGGGTTGCGGTGCCGCCCCCCGCTGACACCGCGTCGCTGATACCCTTCCAGATCGACGTGGCCTTGGGAAAGCGGGCATTGGTCACCCCTGTGCCTTGCCAGGTCAGCGTCCACCCGCCCGATTGCCGCCCGATATCGTCGGCTCCGTCTCCGACGACGAGAATTTTCTTGTTGCGGGCAAGCGGTAGCAGCGCGCGTTCGTTCTTGAGCAGCACAAGCGATTTGCGCACCGCTTCGCGTGCGAGCGCGCGGTGCTCGGCGCTGCCGAGGAGATCGAAGCGCCCTGACAGTGCCCGCTGCGAGGGACGACCCGCCTCGAACAGGCCGGCGCGGATCTTGACGCGGAGGATATTGGAGACAGCGTTGTCAAGGCGCGTGGTCGAAACGGTGCCGTCTTTCACCTGCGCAACAAGGCTGTTCCATAGTGGTTTCCAACTGTCGGGGGCCATATACATGTCCAGCCCCGCGTTGATCGCCTGAGGGCAACTGGCATTGGTGCAGCCGGCGACCTGCCCATGCGCATTCCAGTCGCTGATGATGAAGCCGCCAAATCCCATGCGCTTTCGCAAGACGTCGGTCAGCAGGCCCTTGTGCCCGGTCAGCTTCTCCCCGTTCCAACTGGAAAAGCTCGCCATCACGGTCTGCACCCCCGCGTCGATGGCGGCGACATAGGGTGCGCCATGGATGTCGCGCAGCGCCTCCTCGCTGATCCGGGCATCGCCCTGGTCACGCCCTTCGAAGGTGCCGCCGTCCGCGAGGAAATGCTTGGTGCTGGCAAGCACATGCGGCCCCCCAAGAATCGGGGCCTTTCCGGGTGCTCCCTGCAGCCCCTTTATGAAGCGGCCGACATAGCTGGTCACGAGCTTTGGGTCTTCGGAATAACCCTCATAGGTCCGTCCCCAGCGGACGTCCTGCGGGACGGTGACGGTGGGCGCAAAGGTCCATTCCATACCCGTTGTGCGCAGTTCCACGGCGGTTGCGGCCGCGATCCGTTCCAGAAGATCGGGATCGCGTGCCGCGCCCAGCCCGATATTGTGCGGAAATATGGTGGCGCCGACGATGTTGCTGTGTCCATGCACCGCATCGGTGCCCCAGATAATGGGTATCGCGGCTCGTCCGCCCGTCTTGTCGACCGAGGCATCGTAGAACGCGTCGGCCAGTGCGAGCCATTTTTCGGCGGGCGCGAACTCGTCGCCGCCGGGCGCGGAATTGCCGCCGTTAAGGATCGAGCCGAGATGGTAACGCCGAACGTCGTCGGGGGTGACGCTGGCAATATCGGCCTGCACGACCTGACCGACCTTTTCCTCGAGCGTCATCATTGCGAGTAGCGCCGCAATGCGCGCCTCGAGCGCGGGATCCGGCTGATAGGGCCAATGCGGCCGCGGCCAGATTTCGGGATGAACTATGGGCGCTGGCCCGGTCTGCCCGTTTGCCGATGCGACTGTTGCGACGGCAAGGACGGCTGTCACGGCGAAGACAGAGGCGAGGGGCGCGGCTCGGAATGCCAAAGTTCTTTTCCTCTCCAGCAGATGCGCGCCGCTGACGGCGCTATCATCGAACGCGTCATCTTTGACAACGTTGCCAATGAAGAGTCAACTTATCTATTGCTTGAAATTGCGCGGTTTCGTCCTGGGTGCTGCTGAGGTCTCGCTACAAAACAAGCGCGGCGAGCGCGCCGCGTTCGAACAGCCTGTTCAGATGCATGGATAGAATGTCGCGCAGACGGCCGTCGGCGGCCAGCGAGGGCGGAAAGATCGCTTCGATCGAGAGCAGCGCGTCGACCTGATCGCGAGGTGTGGAGAGGCCAACCAATCGGCCGGCGGTCACCTCGGCGAGCGGATCGTCGACGGCGAAGTCTGTGCCCGCATCGTCACGCCCGACCTGCCAGCGCATCCATGCCGCCACCGCGAGCGCGAGGCGATCGATCGATTGGCCGCGCTCGAGCCGCGCCGCGATTGGGGCCAGAAGCCGCTGCGGCAGCTTCTGCGAACCATCCATCGCGATCTGGTGCGTCCGATGCTGAAGCGCGGGGTTGGCGAAGCGCGCCATCAGCGCCTCGCGATATGCGGCAATGTCGAGCTCCGGCGGTGGCGAAAGCGTCGTTTCGGCCTCGTTCCACAGCGCCTCGACAAAGGCGCGACCTTCAGGGCGGGCGACGAACTGATCGACGAACGCGATCCCCGCGAGGCCGCCGAGATAGGCGATACCCGAATGCGCGCCGTTGAGCAGCCGCAGCTTCGCTTCCTCCCAGGGCGCGACTGTCGCAGTGAGCTGGACGCCGAGCGCTTCGAAATCGGGGCGGGGACCACTGAACCAGTCCTCGATGACCCATTGCGTGAAAGGCTCGGCCTTGACCATTGCACGATCCTCGTCTCCGAGCCGCTGAGCGAGCGCAACGCGCTCATCCTCGGTGGTAGCGGGCACGATCCGATCGATCATCGTCTGCGGAAAGGCGATCGCTGTCTCGATCCATCGCGCGAGGTCAGGATCATGCCGCCGGGTGACGCCGAGCACCGCCGCCCGCAACCGCTGGCCATTATGCGGCAGGTTGTCGCACGAAATGATCGTGAGCGGGTCCAGCCCGCGTTCGCGCCTCAGCGCCAGCCCTGCAACAAGAAAACCGGGCGCGGTGCGTGGCACCGCGAGCGACGCGAGGTCAGCCGCAAGATCGGCGTCGCTCTCGATCAGCCCGCCCGTTGCGGGATCGAGCTTATAGCCCTTTTCCGTGATGGTGAGCGTGACGATATGCGTGTCGGGGCTGGCGAGCGCTTCGATGACCGCGACAGGATCGTTCGGCGCCACAAGCACGTCGCCTACCGCGCCGATCACGCGAACCGACTGGCTCGCGCCGTCGCGCACGACAAGGCTGTAGAGTCCGTCTTGCGGGTTCATCTGCTCGGCCACGTCGGGCGACCGAAGCGAAACACCGCGCACGCCCCAGCGCATATCGCCCCGTCGCGCCGCATCATCGAAATAGACGGCCTGGTGCGCGCGGTGAAAAGCGCCGATGCCGAAATGCACCACGCCATATTTGAGTAATGCGCGGTCATAGCCGGGACGCTCGACATCGGCGGGAAGCGCATCGAGCGTGCTGTTCGCGAGGCGGCTCACAGCTTGTACGCCTGCTTTGCCAGCGAATAGCTCAGGGCGTGTGCGACTTCGTGCGCCTCGTCCTCTTCGAGCCTGTGCTCGGCGACGAGCTTAGCGAGGAAGCCGCAATCCATGCGGCGCGCGACGTCATGACGCGCAGGGATCGACAGAAAGGCGCGCGTGTCGTCGTTGAAACCGACGGTGTTATAGAACCCCGCGGTCTCGGTTGCCTGTTCGCGGAATCGGCGCATGCCTTCGGGGCTGTCGTGAAACCACCAGGGCGGGCCGAGACGGAGCGCGGGATAATGGCCGGCAAGCGGCGCAAGTTCGCGGCTGTAGCTCGTCTCGTCCAGTGTGAAGAGGATGATCGTCAGGTCTCGCTCGTTGCCGAAACGGTCGAGCAGCGGTTTCAGGGCCTCGACATAGCCGGTGAGGATCGGAATATCAGCGCCCTTGTCGCGCCCGAAGCGCGCCAGCACCGAGGGATTGTGGCTGCGGTGAACGCCGGGATGGATCTGCATGACCATGCCGTCCTCAAGGCTCATCCGCGCCATCTCGATCAGCATGTGTCCACGGAACAGCTCGGCCTCGGAGGGCGAGGCAAGGCCGCCCAGCACGCTGGCGTAGAGCGCCTCGATCTCGGCGCGCGGCAGATCGGCGGTGAAGGCCGAGGGATGGCCGTGATCGGTCGAGGTCGCGCCAGCCTCGCGGAAATATGCGCGGCGATTCTCGTGCGCGCGAAGATAGCCCGCAAAGGTCGATATGTCCTCGCGCGCCACCTCGCAGAAGCGGTGGAGATTGTCGAGGAAGCCCGCGTGCTCGGGGTCCATCACCGGATCGGGGCGGTAAGCTGTGACGACGCGGCCGCTCCAGCCGCTTTCCCGGATTGCGCGGTGGTGATCGAGTGGGTCGAGCGGGCTTTCGGTCGTGGCAATCACCTCGATGCCGAAGCGCTCGAACAGCGCGCGCGGGCGAAAAGCGTCGGTCGCGAGCGCGGCGTCGATCGTGTCGTAATATAGATCGGCGGTTTCGGATGAGAGGCGTACCTTCAATCCGAATACCTCGGCGAACACCCAGTCGAGCCAAAGCCGCGACGGTGTTCCGCGGAACAGATGATAATGCCCCGCGAAACACCGCCAGATCTTGCGCGGATCCTGCTCGGTTTCGCCGCCATCGATCGTCGGGATGCCGAGCGCCTCGAGCGGCACGCCCTGGCTGTAGAGCATGCGGAAGACATAATGATCGGGGACGATCAGCAGCTCGGATGGGTTGGCGAAGGGCTGGTTGTAAGCGAACCAGGCCGGATCGGTATGACCGTGCGGGCTGACGATCGGCAGATCCTTGATGCCATTGTAAAGCCGCCGCGCGATGTCGCGGGTACCGGTGTCAGCGGGGAAAAGCCGATCAGGATGCAGATAGAGCCTGGTCATGCCGGCGTAGGAGCTCCATTTTCGCGCATGGGCGCCCGCTCGAGACGTGGCACCAGCACCTGGATGATGGTCAGCGCGATCAAATATCCGAACGCGGCGTAGGTGACGATTGGCACATAGCTGCCCGCGAGCTCCAGCGTCCAGCCCGTCGCCTGCGCCATCAGGATGCCGCCTATCGACCCCGCCGCACCGCCGATGCCCGCGACCGTTGCCACTGCGCGGCGCGGGTACATGTCGGAGATCAGCGTGAAAATATTGGACGAGAAGGCCTGGTGCCCCGCGGTGGCAAGGCCGATAATCAGCACGGCAACGCCGGGATTGGGCGCGTCCACGACGAACAGCAGCGGCAAGGCGCAACAGGCGGCAATCAGCAGCGTGACCTTGCGCGCGGGATTCACCGCCCAGCCGCGCTTGATGAGATGGCTCGAAAGCCATCCGCCCGCGATCGAGCCGACATCGGCAAGCAGATAGACCCCGATCAGTGCCGGCCCGATCGTGGCGAGAATGCCGCTGTCTCCCTTGGGGAACAGCTCCATGCCCTGCGTCTTGGCGAGGAAGTCCGGCAGCCAGAACAGGAAGAGATACCAGACGGGATCGGTGAAGAACTTGCCGGCCGCGAACGCCCAGGTCTGACGATGGCGCAGGGCCTCCCGCCAGGTCAGCTTCGGCCCCGCCGCGTCCTCGCCATCCTGCTCGATATAGGCGCGCTCGGCGGCCGACAGGCGCGGATGCTCCTCGGGCGGCCGATAGAGCTTCAGCCAGGCAAAGAGGAGGACGAAGCCGAGCGCGCCGGTCGCCACGAAGGCCGCGCGCCAGCCATAAATGGCAGCAACCCAAAGACCGACGATGGGCGTCATCAGGACGCCGACATTGGCGCCCGCATTGAGAATGCCGACACCCAATGCGCGTTCCTTGCGCGGGAACCACTCGGCGACCGATTTGACCGCGCCGGGATAGGCGCCCGCCTCGGCAAAACCGAGGCCAATGCGAGCCAGGACGAAATGGAGAACGGTGTGCGCCGCACCATGCAGCGCTGCCGCGAGGCTCCACAGGCAAATCGTGATTGCAAGGCCAAGGCGCGTCCCCACGCGGTCGAGCAGCCGCCCGACGACGAGCAGTCCAATCGCGTAGCTCGCCTGGAAGGCCGTCACGATGTTGCCGTAATCGACCTCGCTCCAACCCAGGTCATCCTCGATGATCGGCTTCAGGACGCCGATGACCTGCCGGTCGACATAGTTGATCGTGATGACGAAGAAGAGCAGCGCGCAGATCGCCCAGCGAAAGCGGCCGCCCGCCGGCTGCGTCCCGGCTTCCCGGGCGGCCGCCGCCATGTCGCTCTCTCCGCTCACCAGTGCCACATCGAGCCGTCTTCGAGACGGTTTACCGGCAGATAGGCGCGCTTGTATTCGTATTTTGCGGCGAGATCCTCGTCGATCTCGACGCCGAGTCCCGGCGCATCGCCGGGATGCATCATACCGTCGGCGAAGCTGTAGGCATGTGGGAAAACCGCGTCGGTTTCGGCCGTGTGCCGCATATATTCCTGGACCCCGAAATTGGAGACCGAGAGATCGAAATGGAGCGCGGCCGCCATGCATATGGGCGACAGGTCGGTCGCGCCATGACAGCCGGTGCGGACATTGTAGAGGTCGGCGAAGCCCGCGATGCGCCTCAGATGCGTGATCCCGCCCGCATGGACCACGGTCGCGCGGATATAGTCGATCAACTGTTCCTCGATGAGCTGCTTGCAGTCCCAGATCGAGTTGAAGATCTCGCCGACCGCGAGCGGGCTGGTGGTGTGCTGGCGGATCAGGCGGAAATTGGCCTGGTTCTCGGCGGGCGTCGCGTCCTCCAGCCAGAAGGGGCGGTAAGGCTCCAGATCCTTGCCCAGCCGGCCAGCCTCGATCGGGGTCAGCCGGTGGTGGATGTCGTGGAGCAGATGGACATCCCAGCCCAACGCCTCACGCGCCTTTTCAAAGAGTGGCGGCACCGAGCGGAGATACTTCTCGCTCGACCAGAGATTTTCGGTGGGCAGGTCGGCATCGGCAGGTTCGTAGAAATAGCGGTCCTTCGAAACGCCATAGGTGGATGCGAGACCGGGCACGCCCGACTGAAGCCGGATCGCCTTGTAACCCTGCTGCTGATAGTGAAGCGCGTTCTCTACCGTTTCCTCGATCGTCTTGCCATTGGCATGGCCATAGACCATCACCCCGTCACGGCACGCGCCGCCGAGGAGCTGGTAGACGGGCAGCCCGGCGATCTTGCCCTTGATGTCCCAGAGCGCGGTGTCGACCGCGGCAATCGCCGACATCGTCACGGGGCCGCGCCGCCAATAGGCGCCCTTGTAGAGATACTGCCAGATATCCTCGATCCGGTGCGCATCGCGGCCGATCAGGCAGGGGATGACATGATCGGTGAGGTAGCTTGCGACCGAAAGCTCGCGCCCGTTGAGCGTGGCGTCGCCAAGACCGTAGACGTCGTCGTCGGTCTCGATCTTCAAGGTGACGAAGTTGCGGCCGGGGCAGGTGACGATGACTTTGGCTGACGTAATCCTTGGCATATTGCGGTATCCGGTTAAGCGGTGATGGTGAGCGTCGTGGTCTTGAGATCGACCGAATTGGGACCGGCCATGATGTCGAAATCGCCGGGTTCGACGACGCGTTTCATACTGCTGTCCCACATGTGGAAGGCGTCGGGGCCGAGCGTGAAGCGAACGGTTCGCCGCTCTCCCGGCTTCAACGTGACGCGCTCAAAGCCCTTCAGCTCCTTGAGCGGACGGGTGATCGAGGCGATGCGGTCGCGCACATAGAGCTGGACGACCTCGTCACCCGCGCGGTCGCCGGCATTGCGGACCTCGACCGACACAGTGACGCTGTCGTCCCTGCCCATCCGCGTGGCGGAAAGGCGGGGCGCGCTTAACTCGAAGCGCGTGTAGCTGAGCCCGTGGCCGAACGGAAAGAGCGGGTCGGTCGTGTCGAACAGATAGCCGCGGCGCGCGCTGGGCTTTGCATTATAGAAGATCGGGATCTGCCCCGCGTGGCGCGGCACCGAGACGGGCAGCTTGCCGCCGGGATTGACATGGCCGAACAGGATATCGGCCATAGCGGTCCCGCCTTCCTGGCCGGGATACCACGCCTCCAGCAGCGCATTGGCGCGCTCGGCGACGATGGGCCAGGAAGGCGGGCGCCCGTTGACCGCGACCACGACAACGGGCTTACCCAGCGCGAACAGCGCGCTTGCAAGTTCATTCTGTTCACCGACCAGATCGAGGCTGGTGCGATCGCCGAGATGGTTCCTGGCGAACGCCTCGCGGCTCGTTTGCTCGGTGTCGCCAATCGCGAGAATGACGATCTCGGCGGTTTTCGCGACCGCGACGGCTTCGGCGATGAGCTGGCGATTTTTGATGGGATCGGCGAGCAGCACTTCGTCGGCCGAACGGTCCTCGCTCTGCGTGATGAAGACGCCCTGCGCGTGGAGAACCTCCGCCTTGCCCGCGAGCTTGGCCTTGATCGCGTCGAGCAGGGTGACCGACTGGCGCGGAAAGCTCGAATAGCCGCCCAGCCGCGTGATCGCGGCATTGGGACCGATCACGGCGACGCGCTTGTGTGCGCCCGCTGCGAGTGGAAGCACCCCGTCATTCTTGAGTAGCACCATCGAGCGATGCGCGGCCTTCAGCGCGAGCGCGCGCGCCTCGGCATTGCCCGTGATCGCGTCCGAACGCGCGAAATCGGCATAGGGCCGTTCGAACAGGCCCGCGCGGAATTTGAGCGTCAGCATGCGGCGCACCGCCGCGTCGATCATGGCCTCGCTGACCTTGCCCGCACGCACCGAGTCGGCGAGCGTGCGAAAGGCGACGCCGTCGGGGAGGTCCGAGTCCACCCCCGCCTGCAGCGCGCGGATCGCAGCGGCGGGGATGTCGGGCTCGACATGGTGGAGCGTCGAAAGCTCGTCGATCGCGAAATAGTCGCTGACCACCGCGCCCTTAAAGCCCCATTCGCCGCGCAGCACGTCGGTGATCAGCCATTTGTTGGCGTGAGAGGGCACACCGTCGATCTCGTTATAGGAGGGCATGACCGCCGCGACGCTCGTCCGGCGGACGATCTGCTCGAACGGCGGGAAGAAGTTTTCGCGCAGATCGCGTTCGGAAAGTTGCGCGGGGGCGACATTGACCCCGCTCTCGGGCTGGCCGTGTCCGGTCATGTGCTTCAGCGTCGCGAAGACCTTGTCGGGCGCCAGCGTCTCCCCCTTGCCTTGCAGCCCTTCGACCGCCGCCACGCCCATTTCGGCGACCAGATAGGGATCCTCGCCGAAGGTCTCCTCGATCCGGCCCCAGCGCGGATCGCGCACGATGTCCACGACGGGAGAAAGCGCCAGATGCACGCCGCGCGAACGCACCTCGCGCGCGATCACGCTGCTGACGTCGCGCATCAGGCCGGTGTCGAAGCTGCTCGCCAGCGCGATCGCCTGCGGGAACATGGTGGCGTCGGTCGCCATATAGCCGTGCAGCGCCTCCTCATGGAACAGCACGGGGATGCCGAGACGAGTCTCGGTAACCGCGTGGCGCTGGACCGCATTGACGAAGTCGACGGTGTCCTTGGGGCTGCGCCAGCGCGCGCCCGTGCCGCCGGCGGGGCCGATCCCGGCCGGCGTCGCGCCGCGGCGGTCCGACGGGCGGCCCACCTGACCGAAGCCATGGGGATAGGCGGCCCTGGCCTTGGCGGGATTGAAGGCAAGCTCGTCCATGATATCGCGCTTGGTTGCCCATAACGTGATGATCTGCGCGACCTTTTCGTCGAGCGTCATGCGGTCGAGCAGATCCTCGACGCGCGCCGCGACCGGAGCCTTGGCATCCTTGTAAAGCGGACGGCCCTGCGCGAATGCAAAAGGCCCGAACGCCACCGTACCCGTGGCCAGCGCGGTGACGAGCCCCAGCGTTCTCAGGACATCGCGACGGGAAGCAGACGCCACCACCGCCTCAACCTGCAACGGTCAGCGTGACGGTCTTCAGATCGACCGAATTGGGACCGACCATGATATCGAACTCGCCGGGTTCGACGACGCGTTCCATCTTGTCGTTCCACATGCGGAAAGCCCGCTCGTCGAGCGTGAAGGTGAGCGTGCGGCTTTCACCCGGTTTCAGCGTCACGCGCTGGAAGCCCTTGAGCTCCTTGAGCGGGCGCGTGACCGAACTCACCTTGTCGCGGATGTAGAGCTGGACGATCTCATCGCCGACACGCTGGCCGGTGTTGCGGACCGCAACCGAGACGTTGACCGTGCCCTTGGGCGCGATCCGCTCCTGCGACAGTTGCGGCGCGCCGATATCGAAGGTCGTGTAGCTGAGGCCGTGGCCAAAGGCGAACAGCGGATCGGTCGTGTCGAAGAGATAGCCGCGGCGCGCGCTCGGCTTGGCATTGTAGAACATGGGAAGCTGGCCGACCGAGCGCGGGATGGTGAGCGTCAGCTTGCCGCCCGGATTGACGTCGCCGAACAAAATGTCGGCCACCGCATTCCCGCCCTGTTCGCCGAGATACCATCCCTCGATCAGTGCATTGGCCTGTTCGGCGATCTTGACTGTCGAGGCGGGACGGCCGTTGATCAGGATCACCGTGATCGGCTTGCCCAGCGCCTTCAGCGCGTCGAACAGCTCCTGTTGCTCGCCGACAAGATCCAGGCTGGGGCGGTCGCCGAGATGCGACTTGGCCCAGCCTTCGCGGCTTGTCTGCTCGGTATCGCCCAGGGTGAGAATGATCTGGTCGACGCCCTTGGCGGCTTCCACCGCTTCGGCGATCAGCCGGCGGTTTTCCGCGGGGTCGCTGAGCTTGACCTCATCGGCCCACCAGTCGTCATTCTCGGTGATCTTCACGCCCTGCGCGAAGACGATGTCGGCATTCTTGCCGACCTTCGCCTTAATCCCCTCAAGGATTGATATCTTGACGGGGGGCTCGCCATAATAGCCGCCAAGGCGCGCGACCGCTGCACTTGGCCCGATCACTGCGATCCTTGGCTTCGCGCTCCCCGCCTTCGGCTTGGCGAGCGGCAGCGTGCCGTCATTCTTCAAGAGGATGATCGCCCGCTGCGCGGCCTTGAGCGCCAGCGCGCGCGCTTCCGTGTTGTTGGTGACCGCCTTGGCCTCATCAATGTCGGCAAAGGGGTTTTCGAACAGACTCGCGCGGAACTTCAGCGTCAGCATCTTGCGCGTCGCGTCGTCGATGCGCGCCTCGGATACGCGGCCCTCGCGCACAGCCTTGGCCAGTGACGCGAAGGAGAGCCCGTCGGGCATGTCGGAATCGACGCCCGCGTTGAGCGACATCACCGCCGCATCCTCAAGATTGGCCGCGACCTTGTGCAGGTTCATGAGGTCGTCGATCGCCGAATAGTCGGAGATGATCGCGCCCTTGAAGCCCCATTCGCCGCGCAGCACATCGGTCAGCAGCCATTTGTTCGCGTGGGAGGGAACGCCGTCGATCTCGTTGTACGAGGGCATTACCGCGCTGATCTTCGTCCGGCGCACCACCTCCTCGAAGGGCGGGAAGAAATTCTCGCGCAGCGTGCGCTCGGAAATCTGCGCGGGGCCGACATTGGTGCCGCTTTCGGGCTGTCCGTGCCCGGTCAGGTGCTTCAACGTGGCGAACACCTTGCCGGGGGCCAGATTGTCGCTGTTGCCTTGCAATCCCTCGACCGCGGCCACGCCCATTTCGCCCGCCAGATAGGGATCTTCGCCAAAGGTTTCCTCGATCCGGCCCCAGCGTGGATCGCGCGCAACGTCGACCACCGGCGACAGGACCAGATGCACGCCGCGCGCGCGAATTTCACGCGCGATGACGGCATTGATCTCGCGCATCAGCTCGGGATCCCAGGTGGAGGCGAGACCGATCGCCTGCGGAAAGCTCGTGGCGCCTTTCGCGGCAAATCCGTGTAGCCCCTCCTCATGGAACAGCAGCGGTATCCCAAGCCGCGTCTTCTCGATCGCCCAGTGCTGGAGCGCATTGGCGATCTTCACCGATTGTTCGGCCGTATGCCGCGGGACAACCCGCGGGCTGAAGGCGCCCTTCACATCCGACGGCCGCGTGAACTGGCCGAGCCCATGCGGATAGCGCGCGGACATCTTTGCGGGATCGAACTGGAGATTGGCGTCGAGCACCTCGGGCTTGCCCTGCCAGACCGCCAGGAGTTGCGCGACCTTCTCTTCGAGCGTCATGCGTTTGAGCAGGTCGTCGACGCGCGCTTCCACCGGCGCGCGCGCATTCTTGTAGAGGGGCGCTGCCGAACCCGATTGGGCAGCCGCGGGTGCTATGCCGAGAGGCAATGATGCGATGGCCAGCGCGGCGGCGGCGATTCCCGGATAACGAACGAGCGCGGTCAAACGCATGAAGCCTCCCTCTCCCGGGCGGCGAGCGCCCGTTTCAAAACATCTTTGCGATGTTCTCTATTGATAGCGCTAACATGATATGCTCTTCATGGGCTTGTCAATGCCCGTCGAGACGGGAGGTGCACGCCGGCAACCGGTGGCGTCGTTGGAGAGGGACGATATGTTTCGCACGCTGTTTCATGGATTGCTGGCGCTTGCGCTGCTCGGTCTGGCCGGCGCTGCGCGCGCTGAGGACGGCTACGATCTCTGGCTGCGCTATCGCCCGATCGAGGCGGAATGGCAGGCGCGCTATCGCCCCGTCGCCGCATCGATCGTCGTCGCGGGCGATTCGCCGACGATGCGAATCGCCTCGGCCGAACTGAAGCGGGGACTGGACGGTTTGCTGGGCGGCGCAGTGGCTGAGGACCAGCCAGCAGGCGCGGGCGCGATCCTTGTCGGCACGCCCGAGGAATCCCCGATGATCGACGCGCTCGGCTTGCCGTTGGAGAGCATGGGACGTGAAGGCTATCTGATCCGAAGCATCCGCATCGGTGGCAAGCCGATGACGGTGATCGCAGCCAACGACGATGTAGGCGCATTGTACGGCGCATTCCATTTCCTCCGCCTCATCCAGACCCGCCAGCCGATCGAGGCGCTGGACATTCGCTCGACCCCCAAGGTGCAACTCCGACTGCTCAATCACTGGGACAATCTCGATCGCAGCGTCGAGCGCGGCTATGCGGGCCAGTCGATCTGGGACTGGTGGAAGCTGCCGGACTTCAAGGACCCGCGCTACACCGACTATGCCCGCGCCAACGCCTCGATCGGGATCAATGGCACCGTCCTCAACAATGTGAACGCCAAGGCGGACAGCCTGACCGCGCCGTGGATCGGCAAGGCGGCGGCGCTGGCCGACATATTCCGTCCGTACGGCATCCGCGTCTATCTTTCGGCGCGTTTCTCTGCACCGATCGAGATTGGCGGACTCAAGACCGCTGACCCGCTCGATCCGCAGGTTCGCGCATGGTGGAAAGCGAAGGCCGACGAGATCTATCGGGCAATCCCCGACTTCGGCGGCTTCCTCGTCAAGGCAAACTCCGAAGGCCAGCCGGGCCCGCAGGATTACAAACGCACCCATGCAGACGGCGCCAACATGCTCGCCGAAGCGGTCGCGCCGCACGGCGGCGTCGTGATGTGGCGCGCCTTTGTCTACAGCCACGAAACGCCCGATGATCGCGCCAAGCAGGCCTATAACGAATTCAAGCCCTTTGATGGGCGGTTCGCCGACAATGTGATCGTGCAGGTCAAGAACGGCGCGATCGACTTCCAGCCGCGCGAACCTTTTCATCCGCTGTTCGGCGCCATGCCGAAGACGCCGCTGATGATGGAGTTCCAGATCACCAAGGAGTATCTGGGCTTCGCGACGCACCTTGCCTATCTGGGGACGTTGTTCGAGGAAACGCTTGCCGCCGATACCCGCGCCAAGGGCGAAGGCTCGACCGTGGCGAAGGTGATCGACGGCAGCCTGCACGGCTACAGGCTGACTGGCATGGCGGGGGTCGCCAATATCGGGAGCGACCGCAACTGGTCGGGATCGCATTTCGATCAGGCCAACTGGTACGCCTTTGGCCGTATGGCCTGGAACCCGGACATGAAGGCCCGCCCCATCGCCGAGGAGTGGGCGCGCATGACCTTCTCCAATCAGCAGGGCTTCGTGTCGCCTGCGGTGGACATGATGATGGGCTCGCGTGAGATCGTCGTCGATTACATGACGCCGCTGGGGCTGCATCACCTGATGGCATCGGGACACCATTATGGACCTGGCCCCTGGGTCGATGATCTCGAGCGTGCCGACTGGAACCCGGTCTATTATCACCGCGCCGACGCCGCGGGCATCGGTTTCGACCGGACGAAGGCGGGCAGCGATGCGGTCTCGCAATATGCGCCGCCCGTCGCGCGGATGTTCGGCGACATCGATACGGTGCCCGAGCGCGACCTGCTCTGGTTCCACCATGTCGGCTGGGATCGCCGCATGGCCTCCGGGCGCACGCTATGGGACGAACTGGTCGCGCGTTATGGACGCGGCGTGCGGGGCGTCGAGTCGATGCAGCGCGACTGGACGCGTTTGGCGCCGTTCGTCGATGCCGAACGTCATCGCGAGGTTGCGACCTTTCTCGCTATCCAGCGCCACGAGGCCAAATGGTGGCGCGATGCAAGCATCGCCTATTTCCAGACCATCTCGAAACGCCCCTTGCCCGCCGGCGAGGCGCCGCCGGAGCATCCGCTGTCATGGTATCGAGCGCTTAACTTTCCCTTTGCTCCGGGGCATTAAGTTAGCGCAAACAAACGCGCGTATCAGCCATAAATAACGATATTGACATTGCCATGCAAGCTCGATAGCCCTTGTAATGTGACCGCTAACATAAGCGGATACCCAATAACAACGACTGTTCAGCAGTCGAACAGGAGGGGAAGGAACGATGACCAAGGGACAATTGCGCCCGCGCGCCGGCCGCTGGGGATTGCTCGCCGCCACGATGCTCGCAACGAGCATGGCTTCAGCAGCATTTGCGCAGACCGAAGCACCGGGCCAGGACGTGCCGCAGGCCGCGCCCGCGGAAGACGAAATCATCGTCACGGGCTTTCGCAAGAGCCTTCAGGAATCGGCGGATCTGAAGCGTGACTCGGTTGGATTCATCGACGCTATCTCGGCAGAGGACATCGGCAAATTCCCCGACACCAATATCGCTGAATCGTTCAACCGCATTCCCGGCATCACCATCACGCGCGAGATCACGGGCGAGGGTGTCCAGGTTGCGATCCGCGGCCTTGGCACCAACTTTACCAAGGTGCTGCTCAACGGCGCGCCCGTCGCGGTTTCCTCGACCGGCCGCACCGACGCGCAGAGCACCAATCGCGAGGTCGATCTCGACCTGTTCCCGACCGAGCTGTTCAGTTCGCTCACCGTTATCAAGACCTCGATGGCGAGCATGCTCGAGGGCGGCGCCGCAGGCACCGTCAACATGCGCAGCGCACGGCCGTTCGACAATCCGGGCAAGCATCTGACCTATTCGCTGCAGGGCACCAAGAACAGCAATGCCGATAGCTGGGGCTATCGCGGTTCGCTGATCGGGAGCGCCACCTTCGGCGATTTCGGCATCCTCGCGGGCGCCGCTTACGTGAAGAACAAGGTGCGCGTCACTGGCTTCGAGACGATCGGGTGGACCAATCCCAATCTCAGCGCCGCCCAATGCGGCGCCACCAGCGGCTGCAACTCGACGGGCGGCGGCAACTGGACCATTCCCGGAACCGTACCCGCCAATGCCGGCAACGGTCTGACGACCGGGGCGACAATCGACCGGGCGTTCCTGCTTGCCAACAATCCGGGCCTGACGATCCAGCAGATCGACAATGCGATCATCCCGCGCCTCGGGCGCCCGTCCGACGAGTTCGGGTCCAAGGAGCGGCTGAGCGCCATTGTCAGCCTCGAATACCGGCCCGCTGATTCGCTGCGCTTCTATGTGGACTCGATGTACGGACGTAAGGAGAATGATCTCGAACGCATCGATATGAACTGGGTCGGCCGCAACGGTGCGTCGATCCCGCTCAACATGAAGGTCGATCGCACCGATTGCGCCGCGGGCTGCGTCGTCACCGAGGGCACCTTCGCGAACGCGCAATGGTTTCTGGAATACCGCCCCTTCATCGAAGATGTCGAATTCTGGGGCGTGAACCCGGGGTTTGAATGGGATATTTCGGACAAGTTCAAGCTCGATATTTCGGGTAACTGGACCGAAAGCAAATTCCATCGTGAATCGCCGTCGGTGCTCGTCTCCACCGTGCTGGGCTCCGGAGTCACCGTCGACTATCTCAACAGCGGTTCGGTCCCGACGATCTCAACCAACATCGACCTCAACAATCCCGCCAATTTTGGCTGGAACGCTGGCAGCCGCGTCAATATTCAGGACGAAAGGCGCAAGACGGAAACCAAGGGCGTGCGCGGCAACCTCACTTATGGGGATGAAGAACTGAACCTTCGCGTTGGCGGTGCCTATGACGACATCTCACGCAGGATTCGCGCGTTCGACAACAGCCAAGCCTGGCAGAACGCAGTGTGCGGCAACAACCCCAACGTCTTCTTGCCCAATCCCAACACTCAACCGCAATGCCGCGGACTCAATGCGCCGGGCGGAGCCGCGGCGGGTGATCCGACCTATCCATTGCTGGGCAGCGGCTTCAGCGCGGGTATGGGGCCGCTCGTCTACCAGGGCTCGTTGATCCCGACCGCAGCGCTGCCGTCTTATTTGCGGGCGGGGCCGAGCGGTTTCGTCACGGTCGACTGGGACCGTTTCAAGGCCGACACCAATTACGATGCGTTCCATGACGGGGCTCCCGAAGTGGGCGCGGCTAACACCGGCGCGAGCGGCGGATTTGTCCGCGAAAAGACGACCGGTGCCTATATGGAGGTCAACGGGAATACCGACCTTGGCGGGAATGCACTGCGCTGGAATATCGGCCTGCGCTACGTTCATACCGATCAGACGATCGGCGGAAACGTATCGATCCCCGATCCGCGCAACTCGCGCGATCCCGACGGCGCGGGGCCGCTGCCAGCGGCCTGCCCGGGTGGCGGCAACCTTACGCCGCCCAATCCGCGGGACGGTTCCTGCTTCCCGAACATCGTGAACTTTGCCACGACCAACAACACATATGACAACTGGCTGCCATCGGCGACGGTGTCGTACAATGTGTCGGAGAACGCGCTGGTCCGCTTTGCGCTTTCGAAGACGATGACTCGCCCCGATCCCAACGCGATGCTGCCAGGCCTGAATTTCAGCACTCCGTCGGCGGACGTCGGCACAGTCGGCAACTCGGCGCTGAAGCCCTTCATTTCGAAGAATATCGACTTCGGCTTCGAATATTATACCGGTGGCCCCGGCTATGTGAGCGTGGCCGCATTCCGCAAGAGCGTTACGGGCTTCACGGTTCCCGGAACGGCGACGGTGCCGTTCACCGATCTTGCGCAATATGGCGTGACCTTCGACACGCTGACACCCGCGCAGCAGACCGCGATCAACGCGCGTGGCGGGCCTAATGTGGCGACGGTGGTGCTCCAGCAGCAGGTCAACGCCAGCGGCTCGCTTACCGTCAATGGCCTGGAGTTTGGCTGGGTCCAGCCGCTCGACTTCCTGTTGAGCGAGTACGGCATGGACGGCTTCGGCTTCACCGCGAACCTGACGATCATCGATCAGAAGGGTAAGGGGGCCGCACCCGCGGTGGCGCTCGGCGTGGCGCCATACACGTGGAATGCCACGGCCTATTACGAGAACCACGGCATCAGCGCGCGGATCTCGATGACCCATGCCGATGGTTCGCAGGTGTCGGGTCTCAACCAGAACGGCATCCCCAGCGCCGCGCTGTTCTCGGACGACTATGAACAGTGGGATTTCTCGTCGAGCTTCGATCTTTCGGAGATACTGGACAGCGAATGGGCGCCTGAACTGACCTTCGATGTGGTCAACATCTTTGATGCCGACCAGCGCACCTACTTCCAGTTCCCCAATGCCACATTCACCCGGTACAAGCCGGGCACGCAGTTCATGGTCGGCCTCCGCGGCCGGTTCTGAAGGCCATATTTCTCTGGCTGAAATCATGGGAGCGGACCATGCTTCGGGATGGTTCCGCTCCTACTTTTTGCAAGCACACAATATTGTAGTAGTGGCCCGATAACAGTTCGGAGATCCGCGTGGAGCTAAAGCCCAACAGACGCCAGCGAGGCGCTTCGACGATCCATGACGTCGCGCGCCGGGCGGGGGTATCTCCGATGACCGTTTCACGCGTCATCAACGGCGAAAAGAACGTCAAGCCGTCGACCCGCGAGCTGGTCGAGACCGCGATCCGCGAACTCAACTATGCGCCCAACCCTGCAGCGCGCAGCCTTGCCAGCGCCGACCTGATCCGTATCGGCCTGCTCTACAGCAATCCGAGCGCCGCCTATCTGAGCGAGTTTCTCGTCGGCGGGCTCGATCAGTGCAGCCGCAACAATGTCCAGCTCGTCGTCGCGAAATGCGAACCCGGAACCGACGAGGAAGTGGTGGCCGAGAGGCTGATCGCAAGTGGTATCGACGGAATCATCTTGCCTCCCCCCTTGTGCGACGCGACCGCGGTCATCGAGATTTTGGCGCGCGCGCACACTCCTGCGGTGGCGGTCGCGACCGGGAAACCGGCGGATACCGTTTCAGCGGTGAGCATCGACGATCGCAAGGCCGCGATGCAAATGACGCAGCACCTGATCGCGCTCGGCCATCAGCGCATCGGCTTCATTATCGGTCACCCGAACCAGACCGCGAGCGCGCGGCGGCTCGATGGTTATCGCACCGCGCTCGCCCAGGCGGGCATTGCCGAGACGGAAGAGCTGATTACGCAGGGCTTTTTCACCTATCGCTCGGGGCTCGACGCCGCAGAACAATTGCTGCGGCTGACCGATCCGCCATCCGCCATATTCGCGAGCAATGACGACATGGCTGCGGCCAGCGTGGCCGTCGCGCATCGTCACGGGCTCGATGTCCCCGGGGACATCACGGTTTGCGGTTTCGACGATACCGCGCTCGCCACGACGATCTGGCCCGAACTCACCACGATCCACCAACCGATCACCGACATGTCGCGCGCCGCCGTCGACATGCTGATCGAGGAGATTCGCCGCAGGCGGACCAAGCAAAAGGAGCGCCATCCGCACACGCTTCTCGACTTCACGTTGGTGCGGCGTCAGTCGGACGCGGCGCCGCGGCGCCGTCCGCCCACATCGCGCGCGAGGCTTGACAAGGCGCGCTGAAGCGCCATGGTAGCGTTACCATAAAAAGCGTCCGGCGCGCCGCCGGAGTGTGGAGGATTGCATGGAAGCCCGCAGCCCCGCGCGTTCCTTCCGGTCGCGTGACTGGTTCGCCGATCCGGCCCGCAGCGACATGACCGCGCTCTATCTGGAGCGCTTCATGAACTATGGCATCACGCCCGTGGAGCTTCGTTCAGGGCGACCTATCATCGGTATTGCGCAGACGGGAAGCGACCTGTCTCCCTGCAACCGCATCCATCTGGAACTTGCGCGACGCGTGCGCGACGGAATCCGCGATGCCGGCGGCATCGCGATGGAATATCCGGTCCACCCGATCTTCGAGAATTGCCGTCGGCCGACCGCGGCGCTCGACCGGAACCTTTCCTATCTGGGGCAGGTCGAGATCATGCACGGCTATCCCATCGACGCCGTTGTGCTGACCACCGGCTGCGACAAGACGACGCCCGCGGGCATCATGGCGGCCACCACCGTCGATATCCCCGCGATCGTGCTTTCGGGCGGACCGATGCTCGACGGCTGGCACGAAGGCGATCTCGTGGGCTCAGGCACCGTCATCTGGCGCAGCCGGCGCAAGTTGGCTGCGGGGGAGATCACCGAGGAAGAATTCCTCGATGCCGCCTGTGCGTCGGCCCCGTCCGCCGGGCATTGCAATACCATGGGCACGGCTTCGACGATGAACGCGATTGCTGAGGCGCTGGGATTGTCGCTCCCCGGCTGCGCGGCGATCCCTGCGCCCTATCGCGAGCGCGGCCAGATCGCCTATGAGACGGGCCGCCGCATCGTCGAGATGGCTTATGAAGACCTGCGGCCCTCGAAGATCCTGACGCGGCAGGCATTTCTCAATGCGATTGCGGTCACGACCGCTATTGGCGGCTCGAGCAACGCCCAGCCGCATATCGTCGCGATGGCGCGCCACGCGGGACTGGAGATCAGGCCCGAGGACTGGATGGGGGCCTATGACCTGCCGCTGCTGGTCAACATGCAACCCGCAGGCAAGTATCTCGGCGAACGATTCCATCGCGCAGGCGGCGTGCCCGCTGTGATGTGGGAGCTGCTTGAGAAGGCCAGGATCGACGGCGGCTGCCTGACCGTCACCGGCCGGAGCATCTCTGAAAATGTCGCGGAGCGCGAGGCGTGCGACCGCGAGGTGATCCTCCCCTATGATGCACCACTGCGCGAGCGCGCCGGCTTCCTCGTCCTCAAGGGCAACTTGTTCGATTGTGCGATTATGAAGACCAGCGTGATCTCGGAAGAGTTTCGCACGCGCTATCTTTCGGTGGCCGGGCGCGAAGGGGTCTTCGAGGGCCGGGCGATCGTCTTCGACGGGTCGGACGATTATCACCACCGGATCAATGATCCCGCGCTCGACATCGACGAGAATTGTATATTGGTCATCCGCGGATCAGGGCCGCTGGGCTGGCCGGGCTCCGCCGAGGTCGTCAACATGCAACCGCCCGATACGCTGATCCGCCGGGGCATCATGAGCCTGCCGACCCTCGGCGACGGACGCCAGTCGGGCACGTCGGACAGTCCCTCGATCCTCAACGCATCGCCCGAAAGCGCGGCGGGCGGCGGGCTGGCCTGGCTGGCTACGGATGACATCATCCGCATCGACCTTAACACCGGTCGCTGTGATGCGCTGGTGGCGGAGGACGAGATCGCGCGCCGTCGCGCCGAGCCGCCACCGCCCGTGCCAGCGAGCCAGACGCCGTGGGAAGAGATCTACCGCGAGAAGACGGGACAACTCGCCGACGGCGCGGTGCTCGAAATGGCGCTCAAATATCGGGCGACATCCGAGCGGACGCCGCGGCACAACCATTGATGCGCTGGCTTTTCGCTGCCTCTACAGGCGTTCGACGGCGATCCGCATCGACACTGTGCCACACTCACCCGGTCGCAGCATCGGCATCTCCTCTTCCGGACGGTTGAGCGCATCGGGCATGTGGTTGACGGGTTCGACGCAGAAATAGTCGCAGTTCGGCGGGATAAAGACATGAAGCCAGTCGAGCCCGGCGGAGGCGGTCATCCTGATGGTCATGCCCGCGTCGGTGATGTCCAGGCTACGCTCCCACGCTTCATGGCAATGATCGACCAGCGTCTCACGGCGGACGCGCGGGCGCGATCGCCAATCGGCGAAATGGTCGGGCGCTGCTCGGTGCGTCGGCAGGCAATCGTCATCCGCCAACCAGACAGCGCCAAGCGCTGCGCGCAGCCGCGTGTGATCGCTGAGTGGGAATGCGGGATGAAAACCAAGGCCGGCGGGCATCGCCGTGTCGTCGAGATTTTCAAGCGACAGGGTGAAGTCGACGCCGTCGTCGCCCAATGTGATCCGCTGTTCCGCCCGGTAGCGCCAGGGCCATGCCGGGCCGCCGTCATGCTCGTGCCGCATCAAGACGCTGACGGGGTCCTGATCGACGACATCCCACTGCGCCTGCCATCCGACGCCGTGAAGCGCGTGCGGATGGGATCCGAAGTTGAGCGGGACGCGCACCTCTCGTCCTTCCAGCACGAATCGTCCCCGCGCAATGCGATTGGCGTAGGGCAGAAGCGGAAAGCATGCGCTGTCGAGCACATTGTCGATAGCCGCATCGCAGGCGCGCAGAACGCTATGCCCGCGGTAGTGCAATCCGGTCACAGCGCCACCCAGTTCCGGCTTCAACGCAATCGCCCATGGACCCGCTGACACTGTCGTGATTACCCTCATTGGGCGATGGGAAGCTCAAATGGTCCGACTGGCAGCCCCGAGCCGTCGTACAGATTGCAGACCGGACTGTCGGCCCAGCAGAAGCGTACGCGTTCGGCCGGCCCGCCGCGCGCGTCAAGAGTCACGCTGTCGCCCACCGCACCGGCATCGACGAAACGGCAGGTGCGCGCCGCGGCGTCGCACAACTCGAAACCAATGGGCCGCGCCGCGCTGTAGCTGACGAGCGCTCGTTCGACTTCGCCAAAGCGCACGATCACGCCTTCAGCAGCGCGCGTCGCAGAGAGTGGCCTTGGCCCCGATGGCGACAAAGCGGCTTCACCGTAGATCAGATGGCGCGCGGCGCGCGCGAGGCGGCGCGCGAGTTCCTGCTTGTTGGCAGGGTGAATATCGGTGCGCTCGCCGATATCGATCGTAACCGCAAGCGCGGCATTGCCGTCCGCCTCGACCGCCCGGCGTTGCGCCTCGCGCAGCCGGGCCGAACTGCTATCGGCGGGCGCTGCCGTCGCGGCGCCATAGCCGGCGATCTGAACGATCAGGAAGGGAAGGTCCGCACCGAAGCGCTGGCGCCAGTCGCGCATCAGGCCAGCCAGGCGAACGGCATAGCTGTCCGCGCGCTCCACATCGCTTTCGCCCTGATACCAGAGCGCGCCCTTGAACGCATATTGGCCGAGCGGTGCGATCATCGCATTGCCGATCGTCGAAAGTCCGCCGGTCGCCTCCCATGGCGTCCGCGGCGGATAGCCAGTCGCGGTCGGCACGGCGCGATAAAACCAGCCGGTGTCGAGGGGGAGGGCCGTACCGTCGGCGAGGTGCAGCGCACGCTTGCCGGCGGGACCTGTCATGCCGCCCGTGCCATAGGTGTCCAGCACGTTCACCGTGATGCTGTTCTCGCCCGGGCGGAGGAGGCCGGCGGGCAGCGCGTACTCGCGGTCGGCGCCGGGAGCGGACGTGTTGCCGATCGGCTGCCCGTTGACGAAGCTCTGGTCGACATCCTCGATACTGCCCAACCTCAGCGTCGCGCCACCCGCAGCCTGGGCGGCGGTCAGCATCACGCTCGTGCGATACCAGAGCATTCCGTTGAAGCTGCCGAGACCGGCGTCCGGCCAGTTTTCCCACGGGGTGAAGGCGGGAACGGGTTTCCACATGCCGTCGACCGGCGTGCTCCAGGGCTCGGCGCCTGGTGCGTCGCCACTGCGCGCGCGCCACCATTTTTGCCACAGCGCGCCCCAGCGGGCGTTGCCGCGCTCTGGATCGGCCCGGTAGTCAGCGAGTACCGAGAGCGGCTCCTCAAGCCCCTCGATGCGGCGAAGCGCGGCCTCGTCCATCCAGCTCGAAATCGCCGAACCGCCCCAGGACGCGTTGACCAGTCCCATCGGGACCTTGACGGTCTTCCGCAACTCGCTCGCGAAGAAGTAACAGGCGGCGGAGAATTCGGGAACGGTTGCGGGCGAGGTGAGCTGCCATGATACCGGCCGCTTGAACCCGTCGATCGGAACGAGGCTTGTGTCGTTGGGCACGGTCATCATGCGGATATCGGAATCGGACGCGCCAGCGATTTCGACGCGTGAATCGAGCGCGCGGTGGACCTGCAACACCATGTTGGACTGGCCCGAGCAGAGCCAGACATCGCCGATCAGAATGTCGTCCAGCTTTTGTTCGGCGCCCCCGGCGGTGCGGACCGTGAGGCGGTAGGGACCACCCGCCTTCATGGCGGGAAGGCTCGCGCGCCATTTTCCGTCGGCGCCTGCACGCGCTGTGGTTCGACTTTCGCCAAGCGCGATCGACAATCGCTCGCCCGGTGCAGCCTGGCCCCACAGCGCGACCGGTTTGTCGCGTTGGAGAACGGCGCGATCCTGGAAGGGATCGGCGAGCAGTCTGGGCGGGCTCGCCGCCGCCGTGGATGCGATCGGAAACGCCACCGCGACGGCGAGTATCGCCAGCCTCATCCAGCCATTTCCTCCAGTTCGAGCCCGCGGGTCTCGTGAACCATTGCGCGCACGAAGAAGAAGGAGACGAGCGCCGAGAGCGCATAGAAGCCGTAGGTTACGACCAGTCCGATCGATGCGGCGAGCGCGGGGAAGCTCACGCTGATCCCGAAATTCGCGATCCACTGCGCGAAGCCCGCGACCGCGAGGCCCGAGCCGCGGATCTGGTTGGGGAACATCTCGCCAAGCATCACCCACATCACCGGGCCCCAGCTCAGGTTGAAGAAGATGACGTAGAGATTGGCGGCGATCAGCGCGACCGTGCCCGTCTGGTCCGAAAGCTTGAGGCCCCCGTCGACCAGCGCGCCGGTAGAGAAGCAGATCGCCATCACACCCAGCGTTACCGCCATCCCCGCCGATCCGATCAGCAGCAGCGGCTTGCGCCCGATCTTGTCGATCACGAGCACGGTGAACAGGCAGGCGAGAATCGAGAGCGAGCCCGAAAGGATGTTGATCAGCAGCGCGTCATTCTCGCTGAAGCCCACCGACTGCCACAGCACCGCACCATAGTAGAACACGATGTTGATGCCCACGAGCTGCTGGAAAACGGCAAGCCCGATGCCTGCCCAGACGATCTTGCGCACCTTGCCCGTCGACTTGTCGACAAGGTCCGAGAGCTGGGGGCGGTGGTGGTCGGCGGCGAGCGAGCCTTCGATCTCTTTCACCTTACGCGCGGCCTCGTCTGCGCCGAACAGACGCGTCAGAACAAGCGCCGCACGCTCCTTCTGCCCTTTTGCGACCAGGTAGCGGGGGCTTTCGGGGATGAAGAGCAGCGCGATGAAATAGACCGCGGCGGGGATCGCCTGCATCCAGAACATCCAGCGCCAGGCGGGATAGTCGAGCCACAGAATCGCCTGCGATCCGCCTGCCGAGGCTGCGAGCGCATAATTGGCCACGAACGCGCCGGTAAGACCGGTAATGATCATGATCTGCTGAATGCTCGACAGGCGGCCGCGGATGTTCGCGGGCGTCACCTCGCTGATATAAACGGGGGAGAGCACGCTCGCCGCACCCACGCCAAGCCCGCCGATGAAGCGCGCGATGATGAAGATCGCCGAAGAGCCCGCCGCGCCGGCACCGAGCGCGCTGAGCAGGAAGAGGACGGCGGCGATCATCATCACGCTGCGCCGACCGATCATATCGGCAAGTCGCCCCGCCACGAAGGCACCAAAGGCGCAGCCGATGAGGATCGCACCGACATTGAAGCCCGTACCGAGCTTGCTGAGATCGAACGCCTTTTCCAGCCCGTCCTGCGTGCCGTTGATGACGCCGCTGTCGTAGCCGAACATGAATCCGCCGATGGTGGCGACCGCGACAATGGCCGCGATGAACGCGATGTTCACCTGACCCGTTGTATTTCTATCCATCCTTGTCGGCTCCCTCCCGTTGTGCGCGCCATGGTTTTTTGTCTGGGCGCTTTGATTGCTTTTCAGTGTCCGATTGATATCGCTGTCATAGCCAGGCCCGGCACGTCAACTCCGAACGAAAAAAGGTCCCCGGCATGGGGTTGCTCGATCAGTGCTGCGGGCGAAAGACCCTTGCGCGCAGTGGTTGTGTAGGCCGTGCGAAGATCATCGCCGCCAAAGGCGACTTTGGTCACATTGGCGACGGGAAAGCGGATAAATTCGAGCAATTCGCCTGCGGGCGAATAGCGCCGTACGCCCCAGCCTCCGAACAGAGCGATCCAGAGACATCCCTCGCTATCCACTGTCGGCCCGTCGGGATAGCCGTCGTCCGGTGCGATGCGGGCAAATATTCGATGGCCCTTCAAGCTTCCGTCAGGGGCGACATCGAATGCGTGGATCGTACGCGCGAGCGTATCGACATGATAAAGGGTCGCGCCGTCAGGCGAGAAAGCCGGGCCATTGGTGATGGTGACCGGCGCAATGTCGGCGCGCGCAAGAGCTCCGCGATCGAGGCGGTAGACCTGTCCCGTGGGCGCAGCTTCCTTGTCGTCCATACTGCCGAACCACAGGCGCCCGGCTTGATCGACGGTCGCGTCATTGAGGCGGTTGTCCGGCACATCGGGCTCGACCTCGATTATCAAGTCGAACGTGCCGCCCAGCGGGTCGAAGCGGTGCAGGCCCGTATCCAGGCCCGTCATCAGCGTGCCGTCGTCTACGGGCAGGATCCAGCCGGGTTGCGCTGGCGCGGCCCAGCTCTCAAGCGCATCCGTCGCCGGGTTGAACCGATGAACCTGCGCGCGCTTGATATCGACGAACCAGAGCATACGGTCGGCAACCGACCAGCATGGGCCCTCGCCGAGCATGGCGCCCACACTGCAAACCACTGCAGGTGCGCCGCGCATCATCGTCAACGCCAGCCGGCGTCGACGAAATATTCGTGCCCGGTACACATCCGCGCATCGTCCGAAGCGAGGAAAAGCACGAGCGCCGCCACGTCGGCGGGCTCGATGCGCGCTTCAAGGCATTGCGCCGCCACAATCTCGGCCTCGCCCTCGGGCGTGTACCATTTCATCTGGCGCGGGGTCTTCACATTGCCGGGAACGATCGTGTTGACGCGGATATTGTCGCGTCCCAGATCACGAGCAAGCGAGCGCGTCAGCCCCTCAATTCCCGCCTTGGCGGTCTGGTAAAGCACCAGATCGGCGAGCGCGAGGTGCCAGCTTATCGAACCGAAGTTGAGGATGACGCCACCGCCAGCCCGCTTCATCGAAGGGATCACCGCCTGCGCCGCGAAGAACAGGTGCCGCAGATTCACAGCAATCCGTTCGTCCCAATATTCAGGGGTCACATCGGCGATGGCATGGCGGTCATCGTTGGCGGCGTTGTTTATCAGCACATCAATGCCGCCTAGATTTTCTTCGATCCTGGCGATGGTCGCACGCAGCGCCGCGACGTCGGTCAGGTCGCAATGTTCGAAGCATGGCGCATCGACGGAGTCGATCGCCAGCCGTGCCGCAAGCGCCCGCGAGGGCGCATCCGCGATGTCGATAAAAGCGACGCGCGCGCCCTGGCGGACGAACGCCTCGACAAGGCCTTCACCTATTCCCGTGCCGCCGCCCGTCACCAGTATTCGCTTGCCCGCAAGGCTTGGATAGATGGCGCTCGTCGCGGCCAGCGTTGTCGTTCGCAGCAAGGATTCAGTCTCCGACATAGACGGTCTTGGTCTGAGTGTAGAATTCGATCGCGGCAAAGCCCTGCTCGCGCGCGCCGTAGCTTGATTTGCGCGTACCGCCGAAGGGGACATGATAGTCGACGCCGGCGGTGGGCAGGTTGACCATCACCATCCCCGCGCGGACATTGCGACGGAAGTCGCGCGCATGTTTCAGCGAGGTGGTGACGATGCCCGCCGACAGCCCGAATTCGCCCTGATTGGCGATGTCGAGCGCTTCCCCGTAGCTTTTGACGCGGATGGTGCTGGCGACGGGGCCGAACACCTCTTCATTGTTGATCCGCATCCTGGGATCGGTATCGGCGATCACCGCGGGGCTCATGAAATAGCCCGGCGTCGCAAGGCTCAGCGCTTCGCCGCCCGTCACTAACCGCCCGCCCTCCTCGGTGGCGATCTGGACATAGCGCAAATTCTGCTCGAACTGGCTCTCGCTTGAGGCGGGACCGAGCTGGGTCGAGGGATCGAGCGCATTGCCCACCTTGAGCGAAGCCGCGCGTTCCGCGAGCGCGGCGACGAAACGGTCGTGGATGCCGTCCTGGACGATGATCCGGCTCGACGCGGTGCAGCGCTGGCCGGTCTGGAAGAAGGCGCCATCGAGCGCGATCGCGACCGCACGGTCGAGATCGGCATCGTCGAGGATGACGAGCGGGTTCTTACCGCCCATTTCGAGCTGAACGCGCGCCTGACGCGCGATCGCTCCCATGCCGACCTTCGCGCCTACGCCTTGCGATCCGGTGAAGGAGACGCCGTCGATATCGGGGTGGTCGACGATCGCCGAGCCGACGCCGCCGGTGCCCAGAACCATGTTGAACACGCCCGCGGGCGCTCCCGACTCGTGAATGATCGTCGCCAGCGCATGCGCGATTGCGGGCGTGGGGTTGGCGGGCTTGAGCACGACCGTATTGCCGAAGGCGAGCGCGGGGGCGGACTTCCATGCGGGGATCGCGATCGGGAAGTTCCACGGCGTGATCAGCCCGTACACGCCGACCGCCTCCCGATAGGTTGAGACATCGAGTCCCGGTCGCGTCGATTCGAGGGTCTGACCGTGGCGACGCAGCGCCTCGCCCGCAAAATATTTGAAGATGCGCGCGGCACGCATCACCTCGCCGGTCGCCTCGGCAAGGGTCTTGCCCTCCTCACGCGCCAGCAACTCGCCCAATTCCTTGGCGCGTGCCATCACCGTTGCGCCGACCTTGTCGAGCAGGTCCGAGCGCACTTCGGGCGATGCCGAGGCCCACCCCGGAAAGGCCTTGCGTGCGGCCTGGACCGCTTGGTCGACCTCGGCCGCGCCGCCATCGGGGAAATGCGCGACGACCTCGTCGGTATTCGAGGGGTTGATGCTGGCGTTCGGCGCATCTGCGCTGACCGCCTCGCCGCCAATGAAATGGGTGAGTTTCATGAGCCTTCTTTCGGTTGTTGGTCGGCTGCAGCCAGCAGACCGCGCCCCGCAAGATTGGTCATCAGAGCGCCGATTCCAAGGGTCCACGGCGCGGCGGCCTTGGATGTGGTGACGCGGTTGACGAGCGTGCCGAGCCGCTGCGTCGAAATGCGCACCACGTCGCCGGGCTTGTGCGTGAATCCGCGGCCTGGTTCGTCGCGATCCTGCACCGGCGCGAACAGCGTGCCGAGGAAGAGCGCGAAGCCGTCGGGATACTGATGTTCGCTGAGCGCTTGCGCGATCAGTGCGTCAGGATCGCGGCTGATCTCGCGCATCGAAGATGTTCCCTCCAGCCGATATCCATCCTCGCCCTCGATGAGCAGATCGACCTTTGCGCCGCGCACATCGTCCATTGTGAATTTGTCGTCGAACAGGCGGATGAAGGGGCCGATCGCGCACGACGCATTGTTGTCCTTGGCCTTGCCCAGCAGCAGTGCGCTGCGCCCTTCGAAATCACGCAGGTTGACGTCGTTGCCGAGCGTGGCGCCGACCGCGCGCCCGGCCGAATTGACGACGAGCACGATCTCGGGTTCCGGGTTGTTCCAGGTCGAGTCCGAACGAACGCCTATGTCTGCGCCCCAGCCCACGCTGGCGAGCACGGGCGCCTTGGTGAAAATCTCTGCATCGGGGCCGATCGCGACTTCCAGATATTGCGACCACAGTGCTTCGTCGATCAGCGCTGCCTTGAGCTCGGCGGCCTCGGGCGAGCCGGGGATCACGGCGCGAATGCTTCCGCCGACTCGTGCCTCAAGCTTGCCGCGAACCGCACTCGCAGCGCTGGCGTCGCCTCGCGCGCGTTCCTCGATCACGCGTTCGATCGCCGAAACCGCGAAGGTGACTCCCGCAGCCTTGATGCATTGCAGATCAAGTGGCGGGAGCAGGCCGGGCGCACCGTCGATTGAAGCGGAAATGTCGAGCTCTTCAAGTGTGCCGAGGGGCGATCCGACAACGTTGTCCAAGTCGCGTCGATCAAGCAGGCCGGAAACGGTGGGCGCTACTGTCGCCATGTCATGGACGACACCGCCGCGCACCAGCACCGGGCTGGGGCCGGCTGCAGTTTCGATTCGGCCGATCAAGGTGGCCGATCGCCAATCTTCGGGCAGCATTTCCGCCGCCTCGAACTCGCACCACGCCAAATCCCGCTCTCCCAAAACTATTCCTTCTTGTGATAGCGCTACCATCGTTGGCAATAGGCCATCTGTCAAGCGTCGAGATGCGTGGACGCGGAGCAGGAAAACGTCATTGCGGACATCCGGGGCGGACGGATTACACTGGGCCATGGTCAAACGATTCGCCCCGCTCATATTGTTTCTTGGGTTCGCTGCGCCGGTCGCTGCGCAGGAGGCGCCGCCAGCCGCGCCCGCGCAGTCGGCGGTGACGCCGATTCCCAAGGCCGTAACCGTGCGCGTCAGCCTGGAGACGGGGGCGGGAGCGATCGTGCTCGAGCTCGAAAAGGAACGGGCTCCCATCACCACCGCCAACTTCCTGCGCTATGTCGATCAGAAGAAGTTCGACGGCGCGACCTTTTACCGTGCGATGAAGGCCGGATCGGCCGGATTGATCCAGGGTGGCGCGAAGAACGCGCTGCCGCCGATCGCGCACGAGCCGACCACGGTGACCAGGCTGCAGCATGTCGAAGGCACGATCTCGATGGCGCGCTACGCGCCGGGGACTGCAACGGGCGACTTCTTCATCACCGTTGGCGGCATGCCATCGCTCGATGCCAATCCAGCGGCGCCAGGTGACAATCAGGGCTTCGCAGCGTTCGGGCGTGTTGTCGAGGGAATGGACGTGGTGCGCAAAATCCTCGAGGCCCCAATCTCACCGACCGCAGGCGAGGGCGTGATGAAGGGGCAGATGCTCGCCGATCCCGTGAAGATCGTGGCCGCGCGCCGTGTGGCACCGAAATGACAGCCTATGTGATCGTCTGGGAATTCGAAGTGCCAGCGATGCGTGTTGCGGAGTTTGAGCAAGCCTATGGTTCGGGCGGCCCCTGGGCGGCGCTCTTTGCGCGCGCGGACGGCTATCTTGGTACCGAATTGCTGTGCTGCGCCGAGCGTCCCGGGCGCTATCTCACGATCGACCGCTGGGAGTCGGAGACCGCGTTCGAGATGTTCAAGCGGCTTTTCGGCGCGGAATATGTTGCGCTCGACAAGAGCCTTGAAGGCATTGCCTCGACCGAGACGCGGATCGGCGCCTTCAACCTTCCGTAACCGGCCCGCCGCGCCATGTTGGCATGGCTCGCTCGCCAAGCGAAACCGCGAAGCCCGCGGTGGCGAGCAGGTGCGTGGAATTGAGCGTGGGCAGAGGGGATATCTCAGGCGTGATGAGCAGCGGGATTTCGGTGCAGACCAGCGCCACGGCATCGCAGCCCTGCGCCTTCAGCCGCTCGATAATATTGAGATAGACGGCGCGCGAGGAATCGGTGACGATACCGACGCAGAGTTCCTCGAAAATGACGCGGTTGATCACTTCGCGCTCGGCGGGCTCGGGGACGACGTGATCAATCCCGCGCGCGCCAAGGGCACGCGGGTAGACTGGGCCTTCCATTGTGTAGGCGGTGCCGAGAATGCCAACCCGGCTATATCCTTCCTCCGCCGCCCGATCGGCCACGACCTCGGCAATATTGAGCCCGGGCAACGCGAAATCCGGGCCGGGCGTCTCGAGCGCGATATGCGCAGTGTTGTCGGGGCAGATAAAGAATTGTGCTCCTGCGGCTTTCAGCCGCGCGATGCTCACCGCGAAGGTTTGGCGGATCGCGGCGTGATCGCCTGTATCCCAGGCTGCGATGCTGCGGCCCATGGGGACATAGTCGAGCGTCAGATCAGCATGATCGTGTGCGCCGAAGCGCTCATAGCCCAGGTGGCAGAAGGTCAGGTAGCACAGCGCGGACCCGTCGGGGCTATGTGCGAGGATGCCGGTATGGATCATCTTGAACTCCCGATCGCAGTGGTGCCCGGCTTCATAAACGCTGAGCCGCTTCAATTCGATGCGCTGGTGTGACAATTGTCACAGCAGGTTTGCGGCAAGATGTGGAATGGGGCGCCGCGACCTGTTGGCGACAGCCGATACGGGAAGGCCGTGGGGGCATTCCCGTCGTGACCGGAGACATCAATGCACACGCAGCACGCATGGCCGCGCAAGACGCGCGAAATGTGCAATCATCACATGGATTCCACGATCTGGAATGATTTCCGGTTTCGCGACAACGACATCGTGATCGCCACTTACGCGAAATCGGGTACGACGTGGACGCAGCAGATCGTGGGGCAACTGCTCAATGCGGGCATTGAGGACGTGCCCGTCGCCGAGCTTTCGCCCTGGCTCGATCTGCGCATTCCACCCAAGGCGGAAAAGCTGGCGCTGGTCGAGGCACAGGTGCAGCGCCGCTTCGTCAAGACACATTTGCCCGTCGACGCGCTCGTTTTCAGCCCCAGCGCAAAATATCTCTACATCGGACGCGACGGGCGCGATGTGGTGTGGAGCCTGTTCAACCATTTCAGCAATGCGAATGACGATTTCTACGCTGCCCTCAACGACACGCCCGGCCGCGTCGGGCCGCCGGTGCCACGTCCGCCCGAGGATGTCGTGCAGTATTTCCGCGAATGGCTGGACGGTGACGGCTATCCGTTATGGCCGTTCTGGGAAAATATCCGGAGCTGGTGGGACGTCCGCGATCTGCCCAATGTCATGCTGCTCCATTTTGCCGATCTGCGCGCCGACCTTCCCGGGCAGATCCGCCTGATCGCGGACTTTCTCGAGATCGACGTCGATGAGGAGCGCTTTGACATGATCGTCGAGCATTGCTCGTTCGACTATATGAAGAAACATGCAGCCAATGCTGCGCCACTGGGCGGCATCTTCTGGCGGGGAGGGGCGCAGACCTTCATCCACAAGGGCACCAACGGCCGCTGGCGCGACGCGCTTAGCGCCGAGGACAATGCGCGTTACACGGCGCTGGCCAACGAAAAGCTCGGGCCGGATTGTGCGCGGTGGCTGGCCGGCGCTGGGGTGCCCGCGCTCTGACCGAATCACCGGTCGGAGCCTGCTCCGACCGACGGTGTCTCAGCTACACAATTTGACGCTGAGGAAGCTCGGCATCGGACCGTTCCAGCCGTCATCGGGTTCGTTATCCGCGCTTTCGCGGTGCCGCTCGCGCGGGGCCCGGGCTTCGGGCCTGGGCTTCTTCTTTTCGTCTGCGGGACGTGCGGCAGGCTCCACCTTTTCGGGCTTTGCCTTCTCAGACCTGACCTTTTCAGGTCTCGCCTTGGCACGCACTTCCTTCGCTTCGGTCTCGGCGGCTTTCGCCTTGCCGGCGACGCGCTCGATCTTCTGGCCGATCAGCTTCTCGATATTCTCGATCGCCTCGACATCGTCCTTCGTGATGAAGGTGAAGGCCTTGCCTGTCGCGCCCGCGCGGCCGGTGCGGCCGATGCGGTGGACATAGTCGTCGGGATGCCAGGGTGCGTCGAAATTGAATACGTGGCTCACGCCCTTCACGTCGAGGCCGCGCGCGGCGACGTCGGAGGCGACGAGCAGGTTGATCTCGCCCTTCTTGAACAGCTCAAGCTCGGCGAGGCGCGCGGGCTGATCCATGTCGCCATGAATCTCTCCGGCCTTGTAGCCGTGGCGCTTCAGGCTTTTGGCGAGTTCGCGCACCGTGGTCTTGCGGTTGCAGAAGATGATCGCGGTGTTGACGTCTTCGGCGTCGATCACCGAACGGAGCACCTCGCGCTTCTTGCGCGCGTCTACCTCGACCAGCCGCTGCGTGATCTGCAGGTTGGCGCTCGCCGGACGCGATACCTCGATCGACTTGGGGTTGGTCAGGAACTTGTCGGCCAGCTTCTTGATCGGCGGCGGCATGGTTGCGGAGAACAGCAGCGTCTGCCGGTTCTTGGGCAGCTTGGTGCAGATTTCCTCGATATCGGGAATGAACCCCATGTCGAGCATCCGGTCAGCCTCGTCGATCACGAGCAGGCCGCAGCCGGTGAGCAGGATGTTGCCGCGGCCGAACAAGTCCATCAGCCGTCCGGGCGTGGCGATCAGCACGTCGACGCCCTTTTCGAGCGCCTTGATCTGATCGCCCATCGACACGCCGCCAATAAGCAGCGCCATCGAGAGCTTGTGATATTTTCCGTACTTCTCGAAATTCTCTGCCACCTGCGCGGCGAGTTCGCGCGTGGGCTCGAGGATCAGCGAGCGCGGCATGCGCGCACGGCTGCGGCCATGCGCAAGAATGTCGATCATGGGGAGGACGAAGGAGGCGGTCTTGCCCGTACCCGTCTGCGCGATGCCGATCAGGTCCTTCATCATGAGGACGGGCGGAATCGCCTGGCGCTGGATCGGCGTGGGTTCGTCATAGCCCGACTCGGCCACCGCGCGCAGAAGTTCGTCAGAAAGGCCGAGATCGGCAAAGCTCATATTGTGTCCGGAAGCTGGGCGGGCCACATTCGCCGCCGAATGAGCGTGCGCGTGGCGGAAAAGCCTGTGAATGTCAAGATTTCAGCGGTCGGGCACCAGTGTACGAAAGCGCGATATCTCGCACTGGCCGCCAGAACGCGAATGGATCGTGTCGCGTTCGGCGCACATTTGGCCGTCCTGCGTCGGCTTGATGTAAAAGCCGTCGTAGAAATCGAGCGCGGGGCAATCATTTCCGAGCTTGGCGCGCATCCGCGTGCCGCCGCGCAACACGATGTCGACGCTGTCGCGCTTCGTAACCGACGCACCTGCGAGCGATTTGAGGGGGATGCAGCGCGGCGCCTTCTTCTCTTTCCATTTGATCGCCGACGCCGGAGGCATGACCTTGTTCGTGGCGGCGAGCGTTTGCGGCGAGCGGCGCTGCGGCTGGGTCTGGACGCGGATGATGACCTGCTCGCGCACCGTTACCTGCGCCAGGCGCATGGCGTTCGACGCGCGCGCGCCTCCCTCCGCCGCGATCGCGGATGTCGCGCTGCTTCCCGCCATCAACAAAACGGCGAGGCGAAGGCCAGTCACGTATCAAGTCCCATGTCAGCCAACCCCAATGGCCCTTCCCGGTTGAACGCGCGATTAATTCCCTTCATCCCGACTATTGTCTAAATGCAAGCGTCATGACTGCACCAGACCCCCAGTTGCTCGATCGACTCGCCCGATTGCTCGGCCCCAAGGGCTATACGACCGACCGCGAGGTGATCGCGCCATGGCTGACCGACTGGCGCGGCCGCTTCCATGGCGACAGCGTCGCACTGCTCTCACCGGCTGACTCCGAAGAGGTCGCGGCGGTGGTGCGGCTTGCGGGCGAATATAATGCGCCGTTGGTGCCGCAGGGCGGAAACAGTTCGATGGTAGGCGGCGCCACCCCGCCAGCCGACGGATCGGCGCTGATCCTTTCACTCAGGCGGATGAACCGGATCCGCTCGATTTCCTCCGACGACGGTGTTGTCGTCGCAGAAGCCGGCGTGATTCTCGCCAATCTGCACGATGCAGTGGCGCAGCGCGGCATGCGCTTTCCGCTCACGCTGGGCGGCAAGGGATCCGCCACGGTCGGAGGGCTCGTGTCCACCAATGCCGGGGGCACGCAAGTGTTGCGCTTCGGCACGATGCGCGCGCTGACGCTGGGAATAGAGGCGATCCTCCCCGACGGTTCGCGCTTCGATGGGCTCAATCCGCTCAAAAAGGACAACCGCGGCTATGACATCCGCCATCTGCTGGTGGGCGCCGAAGGCACGCTTGGCATCATTACCGCGGCGAGCCTCAGGCTCGTGCCCGCGATCCTCGACCGCGCGGTTGGCTGGATCGGTGTCGACAGCCCGCATCAGGCGCTCAAATTGTTGCGGCTGATAGAGGGGCGGGCGGGGGACGCGATCGAAGGGTTCGAAATCGTGCCCGCCGATTCGCTTTCACTGGTGCTGCGGCATATCCCCGGAACACGCGCGCCGCTTGCTGGCGAGCACCCGTGGCATGTTCTTGTCGAACTCGACCGCAGCGATCCCGCCGCGGAGGCTCCCGCGTCCCAGCTCGAGGCACTGCTCGCCGCCGCATTGGCCGAAGGGCTGTGCCGCGACGCGACGATCGCTGTCAGCGAGGCGCAGGCCGAGGCGTTCTGGAAGCTGCGCGATTCGATCTCCGAGGCCGAGCGCGCGAACGGTCCGGCGCTGCAGCACGACATCTCGGTGCCAGTGTCGGGAATGCCCGATTTCATGCTGTCCGCCGCCGACGAGATCCGGCGCACCTATCCCGGCGTCAGCGTCAGTGCCTATGGGCACCTGGGCGATGGCAATGTCCATTTTCACGTTCGCGCGCCCGATGATGCACCCACAGAGTGGCAGACAAGCGCAGGACCGACGATCAGTCCGCACGTCCACGACCTTGTCGTGGCGGCGGGCGGGTCGATTTCCGCGGAGCACGGAATCGGGCAGATGAAGCTGGCGGAGAATGTGCGGCTCGCCGATCCGGCGCGGCTGATGGCGCTCTCAGCGATCAAGGCGGCGATCGATCCCAAGCATTTGCTCAACCCTGGGAAATTAGTCCCGCTTGCAACGGACGAAGCAGCGCCATAAACGGCGCAATCAAAGTTCTGCCCGACGGGGCATCCCAGAGCACGTAATTTCAGGAGAATGGTAAATGGCCAGCGCGCCGCAGGCGAACAATCTGCCGCTTTTGTTCAAGGAACTCGTCCCGCTCTCGACCAATGAGCACAAGGACTGGAAGGCGCGCAACGTCGAAAACGCGCCGTGGATCGTAGGGCAGCATGCCGTGCCGATCGCCATCGACGAGTTCGTCCATGCACAGCGTTTCTACCCTATCGTCTTTTCGACGGGCGAGGAGCCGGTGCCGCTGGCGTTGATGGGGCTCAACGAGGGCGTCAACATGTTCGTCGACGATGAGGGCAAGCTCATCGATCGGCCCTATGTTCCCGCCTACATCCGTCGCTATCCCTTCATGCTCGCGCGTCTGCGTCCCGACACCGACGATCTGTCGCTCTGCTTCGATCCGACGGCGGGGGTCATCGGCGAGTTCGACGAAGGTGCGCCGCTCTTTGAGAATGGCGAAATGGGCGAGCCGGTGAAAAGCGTCCTCGGTTTCTGCGAGCAGTGGGAACAGAGCTGGCAGCGCACCCAGGCGTTCATGCAGGAGGTGAAGGAGGCCAAGCTGCTGATCGACGGCGAAGTCGCGATCCAGCCCCCCGGCGCCGACAAGCCGTTCATCTATCGCGGGTTCCAGATGGTCGCAGAAGAAAAGCTGCGCGAGATGCGCGGCGACCAGGCGCGCAAGCTGCTGGGCAACGGCGTGCTTCCGCTGCTCTACGCTCACATTTTCTCGCTCTCGCTGATGAGCGAGCTGTTCCAGAAGCAGATGGCGGCAGGCAAGGTTCCCGTGCAGCCCGTGGCCTGACGCATCGCTTTTTTCGCCGGGGCTACAGGTCCCGGCGACCGGACGAGGAACCGCTGCCCCGCGAGCGCAGGGCGGCGGTTTTCGTTTTGTAGCACCGAAATCAGACGTCGCCCGCGATGCGAATTGCGTAATCGCAACCATCTTGAAAGCCGGTTTGGAGCGTCCTATCTTGCTGTTGATGCGGTGACCGTGCTCCCCCTTTCGCGGTCCCACATTAACACGCTTCGGCGTGTTCCTCCCTGAACCTTGGCCACCTCGTGCCCATAAGCGCGAGGTGGTTTTTTATTCGGCGGCGATCGCTTGGGCGGTGCCCAGCGCCTCGGCGCTGAGGGCCTGCGCCATTGCGGAGACGAGCGAATCGATCGCGCCGAGGCCGGTACGCGGCGTTCGCAGATCCTCGGCCAGATAGAGCGACCGATCGATTTCAAGCTGCAGCGCATGGACGCCGCGCGCGGGTCTTGCATGAGCGGCAAGGATATGACCGCCGGCATAGGGCACGTTGCTCGCGGTCCGATAACCTGCATCGCGCGCGATCTGGTCGAGCAGCGCAGTGTAGCGCGCAGCCGCGCTCTGGCCGAAGCGATCCCCAAGCACGATCTGCGCAGCATCCGGGTTGAGCGGCGGCATGGAGTGAACGTCGAGCAGGATCGCGACCCCGAAACGATCGCGTGCATGCGCCAGCAGGTCTGAGATCCGGGCGTGATAGGGACGATGATCCGCTTCGATGCGGCGTTCCAGATCGCCGTGCGCTACGCGGCCGCGCAGGATATCCCCTCCATCGCGCAGTCGCCGTGGCAACAGACCGAGCCCGCCCGTGACCTTCGCCGACCGAATCAGCGTCTCGCGGCGCATTGCAGGCATGATCATGTCGGGGTCAACCTCACGCTCGTGGCGGTTGAGGTCGATCCAGGCGCGTGCGCGCCGTGCTACGATCGCGGTAAAACCGCAGTCGATCGCATGGCCCACCAGCATGTCGGCGTGGCGATCCTCGAGCTGCTCCAGTCGTTCGTGCGGCAATCGGCTCGCGGCCATCAGTTCCTTGGGATAGTCGCGTCCGGCATGCGGGACAGACAGAATCACGGGAAATCGCGGAGTCTCTGGCCCCAAAAGCTGGAAGGGCGGTGAAATAGGGGCGGCCATGGATTTCGACGCTAAAGAACCCCAGGCCGGCTTGCAATCACACAGCCGCGCCGGAAAAGCTGGAAAAAATTAAGGGTCCGGCGCATAATGCCGCACTACGCCGCTCGCGAGACGGGGTTCGCGGGCGTTTTTTTGTCCCTGGGGTGGTTCATGGTTCGCATTCTGCTTGCCGAAGACGATGATGCGATGCGCGAATATCTCGCGCGTGCGCTCGAAAAGGCCGGCTATCTCGTCAGCGCGGTCGACCGCGGCACCGCGGCCATTCCGCTGCTGGAATCGGAACATTTCGACCTCCTCCTCACCGACATCGTCATGCCTGAGATGGACGGCATCGAACTCGCCCAGAAGGCGGGGGTCATCGCGCCCGATATGCGCGTCATGTTCATCACCGGATTCGCCGCGGTCACACTCAAGGCGGGCAAGGCGGTGCCGCAGGCCAAGGTGCTCTCCAAGCCCTTTCACTTGCGCGATCTGGTGATGGAGGTCGACCGGATGTTCGAGGTCGGGAGCGCTACGGGGCTGAGCTGACCCGAGAACCTCGCATTCTGGATGATGTTATGGCCGCCGATCGCATAAAATGACGGCGCGTCGTGTCTGGCGTTGGCATTACGGTAAACGCTTTCGAAACCATGAAGTGCGATAGTCTGCCGCGTGGCGCGGGGCCACGGGGGCGGAAGCAGGAATGCGCGACAATATGTGGGATGCGGCCGGCGATGGGCGAGGCAGTGAAAATGTCGCGGCACGTGACCGGTCGGTCTTCCAGCTCCACTGGATATTGATCGCCCTGCTGCCGGTGATCATGGCGGCGGTGACGTGGGGGCCCGAACACTACCATTACGCGATTCAGGTCTGGCTGCGGTTCTTCTCGTTGCCCGTCCTGCTTGTCGAAGCGGTGGTGGTCGGAATTGCCCTGGCAACGGGCGTCAGGCCCTTACGCGTATTGCGACACTTGCCGGTACCGGCACAGGCTGGCTTGGCCATGATCGTGACGATCGGCCTGGGAACAACCCTATGGGTGGCAGGCGATCCTGCCAGCGCGGCGCTCCGAACGAACACGACGCTGATCCACATCTGTTTTGGGCTGTCCGTAGCAGGGCTGGTTGGCAAGACCTCCCCGCGCTTCGATCGCGAGATCTGGCCCCTGATCGTCGGCGGGCTGCTCGTCTATCTGCTCATGCTGCTTAGCTATGTGGCCATGATCGAGGATCCCGATGTCTTCGACTGGGGGCATCTGGGTCTTGGCGTGTCGAACGTTCGGTTCGTTGGATTTTTCGCCGGCATCGGGGCCGCCGCATCACTGGCGCTCGCGTGCCTGGCGCAACCACGAGTCTATTGGCGCTGGGTGTTGGCTGCCACATTGTTCATGGGACTGATGTTTTGGTCCGGATCCAGAAATCCCGTCCTCGCAGTATCGACGGCCTGCTTGATCGGGGCCGCGACCATGCCCGCCATGCGCAGAATGAAAACTGCAATCGCCTGGGGATCCAGCGTCGTTGGCGGTGCACTGATCTCGTTGATCCATGTTCCACAGCATCCGGCATATGGTCTGTACCGGATGATCTTTTCGGTCGCCTCAGGCGACGCGAACACGATTTCCAGCGGGCGCCTGGAATTATGGGGTGGAGCCATAAGGGCGTTCGCGCAAAAACCGATCTTCGGTTTTGGTGAAGGACAGTTCATTCACGTGGTCCCCGAAGCTATGTCAGTATACCATCATCCGCACAATTTCGGTCTTCAGTTCCTTATTCAATGCGGCGCCGTGGGCGGCCTTTGCGCGGTCGGGCTTCTCATCTGGGCCTGGTGTCACATCATGAAACTTACGCGGTGTGCCGAAGACCAGCTCTTGCCCGCATATCTCGTGCTGACCGCGCTCATCCTTGCGGCGTGCTTGGACGGCATCTTCTTCTTCCTCTATCCTGCCGCGATGGTTGCGTTGACGATCGCGCTGACGCTCGGCACTGCCTTGCGAAACCAGCCAGTGCAGGTGGCAGCGAAAACAGCGAGCCAAGAGGCAGTGGTTGCTGCGTGACGCGCGACCTAACGAGCCGATTTTTTGCAAGAGACGGGTTGCGCGAGTCAGAATGCCTCGCTAAAGCCCGCCCCTCGAGTGGGCGTGTAGCTCAGTGGTAGAGCACTGTGTTGACATCGCAGGGGTCGCAAGTTCAATCCTTGCCACGCCCACCATTTTCCCGCGTGACGCGTCTATAGACGTTAACGTAGTGGGAAATTAAGCTAAAAGTCGCATAATTGAATATTTGGGCAATTGATTTTAGCAATTGCACGACTGGTTAGCTTTTTGAAATTTCTCGCTTGCGCATTGAGGGTGCATTCGGGTTAAGCATATTCCTTGAAATCTGAATTTCTGCGATCGCTGTTCTTATGTCACTCTACCCGATAGTTCTTTCGGGAGGCTCCGGTACACGATTGTGGCCGCTTTCGCGCCCCCATTATCCCAAGCAGTTGCTTTCACTGGCATCGGAAGCGACTATGCTTCAGGCCACTGTTGCGCGATCAGCAGCCGATCATTTTTCACCCATCATCGTGACGGGCGAAGAGCATCGCTTTCATATCGTCGACCAGTTGAAGGCAATCGGTGTGAGCCCGGCGGCCATTCTTCTGGAACCTGAACGTCGCAATACGGCCGCGGCGATCGCGTTCGCGGCGGAATCGCTCCTGGCAACCGATTCCGATGCAGTGATGCTTGTCATGCCGTCCGATCATGTCATTCTCGACGAGGGGGCATTTCACGATGCTATCCGCAAAGGACTTCCTGCGGCAAAGGCTGGCCTGATCGTAACGTTCGGCATCTCGCCCGACCGGCCGGAAACGGGCTATGGCTATATCGAAGCGGCGCATGCGCTTGGCGAGCATCCAGGCGTGCACGCGGTCGAGTGCTTCACGGAGAAGCCCGATGCTAAAACGGCTCAAGCCTATGTTGCGGGCGGACAACATTACTGGAACAGCGGCATCTTCCTCTTAATGGCGCGCGCTTATCTCCAGGAACTGGAGCGGCATGCGCCGGCAGTCGCGGAGAGTTGTCGCGCCGCAATGACCAGCGCCGTCACGGACGGGTGCTTTGTTCGGCCGAACCGTGACAATTTCATCGCCAGCATCAACATTTCGATCGACCACGCCGTGATGGAACGGACGAACAAGGCTGCGGTCGTTCCCGTTGCGATGGGCTGGTCCGACCTCGGTTCCTGGGACTCTGTGTGGGACATTGGAGGCAAGGATCAGAACGGTAATATTACCAAGGGCGATGTCGTTGCGATCGACAGCCATAACAGCCTGTTCCGATCTGAAAATGGTCCGGCTATCGCAGCGCTTGGGGTGTCCGATCTCGTGGTTGTGTCCGCGCGCGATGTAGTGCTGATTCTGCCCCGCGATCGTGCGCAGGACGTTCGTCAGATCGTGGATGTCATTGGTGCATCAGGTAGCGCCGACGCCTTGCACGCGATCGTGCACCGACCCTGGGGCACCTATGAAACGACCGATCGTGGTGATCGATTCCAGACCAAGCGGATTGTGGTGAAGCCCGGGCAGAAACTTTCGCTTCAAATGCATCATCATCGCGCGGAACACTGGATTGTCGTGTCTGGTACAGCGCGCGTGGTGATCAACGATGAAGTGTTCCTGCTCCAGGAGAACCAGTCAACCTATGTGCCTGCCGGCGCAACGCATCGTCTCGAAAATCCCGGCCACATCCCGCTCCACCTGATCGAGGTCCAATGCGGTCCCTACCTTGGCGAGGATGACATCGTCCGCTTCGAGGACAACTACGGACGCGTCGGATAGGCGCACACTTGAATGCGGGTGTAGTTCAGCGGTAGAGCACTACCTTGATGTACCGAGCAAATTTGGTGGCGACCCTCGCCAATTGCGTACGACGTGGTCTCGCGTGGTGGGCTGCCGCCCGCAATTCTGTGTCTTTGCGGTCCGCGCTGCGGCCAAAACACGGAGTGCAGGAAGGATCCAAGATGGAGGCGAAGTTATACCGGTCGCGGCTCAGCCATTCGGCGCACTCGCCGTCAACCATCCTCAACCGCTAACGATCGGGTCTGACGTCGCCAAGCGCAGCGCGCGATCGACGAAGCCGGGGCTGGCGATGTACAAACGCGTTCCAACCGGCATCCTTTGAGTGCAGAATATCCCATCTCGTATTGTCAATTTTTAGTGACCGGCTTAACTAACCAAAAGACGATTTTGTAAAAATTATTTGTTTTCAGTAGGCTGATGGAAACCATGCGAGTCGTTGATAACGCTCGCTATTACGAGTGGACTAAGCGTGTCGGTAGCTGGTGGCGCACAGCGCTACTTTGCAGGCCGCGCAACTTCAATCCCGGACCAGTACAGCATATTTCCCCAGCATATGACGTTGCTGTTGACCGCCTTGGACAGGGCCTTTGGCGATCAAACTCGTGACGTACATGCAATTGACTGATATTCGGAAAGCTTTGAATGCGTTTGATTTTGGGACGGAACCTGCCCCGAGCGTTGCGGGAGGCGCTTGATGCCTGTCGAGAGCATCTATTGCTGGCCGCCGGCCTGAGCGCGCTTATCAATCTCCTCTATCTCGCTCCCACGCTGTACATGATGCAGGTCTACGATCGCGTCGTTCCAACCTCGGGCACGTTGACCCTGTTCTGGATTACCCTGGTCGTCGCATTTGCGCTGGTGACACTGGCAGTGCTCGACAACATTCGCTCGCGCATTCTCATCCGCGCGTCGCTGCGTGTCGAGCGTGCGCTTGCAGAGCATATTCTGGATTGCCAGCTAGCGGCGCAGCCCTCGACGGAAGACCGGCAGGCGAACATGCAGGCGATGCGCGAGTTCGACGCGCTGCGCCAGTTCATTGGCGGTGCCGGTCTCGCCGTCATCTTCGACATTCCCTGGCTGCCGATCTTCGTTCTGGTGGCCTTCCTCCTGCACCCCCTGTTGGGTGCGCTGATCCTGGTCGGCGGCGCATTGCTGGCCGGGATCACGTGGTTCAACGAGCGTGCGACGCGCGAGCGTCTGCGTGAAGGCCTGTTGGCGACCGCACAGTTTCATGCGGCGCAGGACCGGATTTCCGCGCGATCGGAGACAGTTCGCGCTCTCGGCATGCGTCGGGCACTGGTGAAGCGGCAATTGGGATTGCGTAGCCGGGGTCTTTCGATGTCGGTTGCCGCACAGTTTGATGGCGGGCGCTATACGGCCGCGGCCAAGTTCCTCAGGCTGCTGCTACAATCGCTTGCGCTGGGTATGGCAGCATGGCTTGCCGTCGAGCGCGAGATTTCGGTCGGCGCGATCATCGCGGGGTCGGTTCTGTTGAGCCGTGCGCTTCAACCTGTGGAGCAACTCGTTGCAGCATGGCCTTCGATCGCACAGGCGCGCCAGGCGGTCGTCACGCTGGGTCAGCTCTTCGCGCGGTCGCAGACCTCAGACACGGCACGCACAATGTTGCCGCGCCCGGCAGGCAGGATTGATGTCCAGCGCCTTTTTGTCAGCGCTCCGCAGGGCGACGCGTTATTATTGAAGGACGTCAGCTTTGTCAGTGCGCCAGGCCAGGTCATTGGCGTTATCGGTCCGTCGGGCGCGGGCAAGACCACGTTGGCGCGCGTATTGGCGGGCGCGGTCCGACCGGACGGAGGAAACGTGCGGTTCGATGGCGCGAGCATGCAGGATTGGGATCCTGAAGTTCTGGCCGCGCACATCGGTTATCTGCCGCAGGATTATTTGCTGTTTGCGGGTACCGTTGCCGAAAACATATCGCGTTTTGCAGCCGCGTCTGGCGCAAGCGCCAAAACGGTCTCGAACGAAGTGATTGCAGCGGCCAAGATGGCGGGTGCGCACGACATGATCCTTGCGCTTCCCGGTGGCTATGACGCTTATGTCGGATTTGATGGCGAAGGGCTCTCGGCCGGCCAGAGGCAACGCATCGCGCTGGCTCGTGCGCTTTATGGGGATCCTTCGATCGTCATTCTGGACGAACCCAACGCAGCGCTTGACGCCGAAGGAGAGGCGGCACTGGCGCGCGCGATCCAGACGCTGCGAAACCGCGGCGCGACCGTCGTCATCGTCGCGCATCGCGCAGGAATATTGAGTGTGGCCGACTGGTTGCTTGTGCTCGCCAGGGGGACGGTCGAGCGCTACGGGCCGCGCTCCGACGTGCTTGCTGCATTGGCAGCGCGGTCTGAGCGTTCCAACGTGGTCACCATGACGAGCGGGCAGCACTGATGCAGCAGGCGTATGTCCAAGTGGCCGAACTTCCCGACGATTCTCCGCGCCTGGAGCGGCGAGCCGCCGCGCTTGTGGCCGGCGCCTTCTTTGTGCTCTTCCTGGGTTGGGCGGCCTTCACGCCGCTCGATGCCGGCGCGATCGCGCCGGGCACTGTCGTCGTGGCCGGCAACCGCCAGGCGGTTCAGCACCGTGACGGCGGTATCGTTTCGGCGTTGAATGTGCGTGAGGGGCAGTCGGTCAGGCAGGGGGAGATATTGTTGAAGATCTCCGCCTCTGAAATTCTGGCCCAGGAACGTGGAGTTGCCGCTGAAGTTTACACGTTGCTTGCCCAGCGCGAACGGTTGAAGGCGGAACGCGATGGCCAGCCGACAATGCTGACACCCCCCGAATATGCGGGCATTCCCGAAGGGGATCGCGTCCTTGCGCAGGACGCACTGGCGGCACAACAGAGGCTGCTGGCGGCACGACGTGGCGCTATGTCTGCGCAAAAAGGCGTGCTGGGTCAGCGCTCGCGACAGACGGTCGAGCAAATATCGGGATATGAGCGCCAGCGCGTGGCCAATCGGGAGCAACGACGACTTTTCGCCGATGAAATCGCAGGCATGAAGGAACTCGAACGCAAGGGCTTCGCGGCGACCAACCGGATCCGGGCCCTTGAACGGCAGGCGGCCGAGCTCGACGGTACATATGGCGCGCTCGGTGCACAGATCGCACGGTCGCGCGAATCGATGGGCGAGTTCTCGATGCAGTCACTGTCGCTCGATCGCGACGCGCTCGAGAAGGTGTCGGGCGAGCTTCGCGACGTCTCGTTACGTCTGGACGAACTACAGCCCAAACTGACCGCGCTACGCGAGCAACTCGCGCGATCGGAAGTACGCGCGCCGGCGACGGGCAAAATTGTCGGGCTGAAGGTCTTTACCGTGGGTGGAGTGGTCGCTGCCGGGCAGGTGCTTATGGAAGTCGTGCCCCACGATCGCGAACTCGTCATCGAGGCAAAGGCGTCGCCCAACGATGCGGATGATATCCAGATTGGGCTGGAAACGCAGCTCCGCTTCCCGGCGATTCAGGAACGAAACCTGCCAATATTGTACGGCAAGGTCGCGAAGGTTTCGGCGGACAGCTTCTCGGACGACAGGACCGGCGCGGAGTTCTTCAAGGTCGAGATCAGGGTCCCGGTGGCCGAATTGCAGCGTATCAATGCGCTGCGGCCGGGCGGCAACGCATTCCGTCCGGGATTGCCAGCAGAAATCCTCATTCCGTTGAGAAAACGCTCGGCGCTCGCCTATTTGCTCGAACCGCTTACGCAGCCATTATGGCTCGCAGGCCGCGAGCAATAGGCAGGTGGTCAACCCTTCAGCCACCAGCGGATGACCGTCGCGACAAGGCCGAGCGCCGCGACGCTTCCCGCCCAGATCAGCGCCATCCAGCCGAGGCGTTTCCACAGCGGGGCGGGTGCGTCACTTTGCATCAATGATAGCCCTCATGCCCGACCTTGCCGCGGAAGACCCAGTAGGACCACGCGGTGTAGGCGAGGATCAGCGGCACCATCAGCCCTGCGCCGACGAGCATGAATATCTGACTTTTTTCGGGGGCGGCGGCGTCCCAGATCGTCACCGTGCTCGGCACGACATATGGGAACATGCTGATCCCGAGCCCGATGAAGCAGAGCAGGAAAATGAAGAGCGCGATCAGAAAGGGCGCGCGCTCCCATTTGCGGCGCATCGCGATGAAGAAGACCACCGAGGCGATCGCGACCAGGAGCGGCACCTGCGCCGTGAACAGGACATTGGGCATGTCGAGCCAGCGCTGCTCATAGCTTGCCCCGAGAAACAGCGTGGCAAAGCTGACAGCGACGATGGCAAGTAGTGTGGCAGGCCCGAGATACCATGCGAGCCGCCACGCATGGGCCTGTGGCGCCCCCTCGGTCTTCATGATCAGCCAGGTTGCGCCCAGCAGCGCATAACCGATGACGACGCTGACGCCGGTCAGCAGGCTGAACGGCGTCAGCCAGTCGAGCCAGCCGCCGGCATAGGCGCGGTCGATCACGGTGACGCCCTGAAGCAATGCACCCAGCGTGATCCCTTGCGCGAAGGCTGCCAGGAAGGATCCGCCGGTGAAGGCGACATCCCAGAAGGCGCGGTGGCCGGGATCGCGCCAGCGAAACTCGAAGGCGACGCCGCGAAAGACGAGCGCGAGCAGCATCGCGATAATGGGCGGGTAGAGCGCGGGCATGACGATCGCATAGGCGAGCGGGAAGGCCGCGAAGAGCCCGCCGCCGCCGAGCACGAGCCAGGTCTCGTTGCCGTCCCAGACGGGCGCGACCGAATTCATCGCGGTGTCGCGTTCCTCGCCCACGCCGAACACGGGAAAAAGGATGCCGATGCCCAGGTCGAAGCCATCCATCACGACATAGGCAAATACACCGAAGGCGATAATGAACGCCCAGATGATGGTGAGGTCCATGGTTCTGCCCTCCCTATTCGGCGGGTTCGAAGGCGGGCGCGTCGCCCTGATGCGGTCCGGGGGTGATCCCCGCGGTGCGGACGGGCCCGTGCTCGGTTTCCTCGATGCCGGGTTCGTCGGTGTGCGGCGGGTGATGCATCAGCTTCAATATGTACCAGGTGCCGATACCGAAGACCGCGAAATAGACGATCACGAAGGCGATGAGCGAGGCGGCTACCGCGGGCGCGGCGAGGGGAGACGCGGAGTCTGCGGTCCTGAGCAGGCCATAGATGGTATAGGGCTGGCGGCCGACCTCGGTGGTGACCCAGCCCGCAATGACTGCGACGAACCCCGAAGGCGCCATCAGCAGCGCGAATTTGTGGAGCGGCCGCCAGTCGTAGAGCGATTTGCGCGCGCGCGCGACCAGGCTCCACAGCCCGAGCGCGAACATCAGCGTGCCGAGGCCGACCATGATGCGGAACGACCAGAAGACGATGCCGACGGGGGGCTGCTCCTCGAGCGGAACGGTGTCGAGACCGGCGAGCGGGGCATTCAGATCGTGCTTCAGGATCAGTGAAGAAAGCTTGGGGATTTCGATCGACCAGTCGACGCGCGCCTCGTCCGAATTGGGGATGCCGAACAGGATCAACGGTGCCCCGTCAGGGTGGCTCTGGTAGTGGCCCTCCATCGCCATGATCTTGACGGGTTGGTGCTCGAGCGTGTTGAGCCCGTGCAGATCGCCCACGAACACCTGCACGGGGGCGACGAGCGCCGCCATCCACATCGCCATCGAGAACATCTTGCGCGCGTGGGCGTTGGTCTTGTCCTTGAGCAGATGCCATGCGCCGACCCCGCCCACGACGAGCGCGGTGGTGAGATAGGCGGCGATCACGGTGTGGACGAGGCGATAGGGGAAGCTGGGGTTGAAGATGATCGTCCACCAGCTTTCGCCCGGCAGGAACTGGCCATTCTCGCCGACGATGTGGCCCACGGGCGTCTGCATCCAGCTATTGACCGAAAGGATCCAGAAGGCCGAAATGAAGGTTCCGATCGCAACCATCAGCGTCGCGGTGAAATGCAGGCCCTTTCCGACCTTTTTCATTCCGAACAGCATGACGCCAAGAAAACCGGCCTCAAGAAAGAAGGCGGTGAGCACTTCATAGGCCATGAGCGGCCCGATCACCGGCCCCGCCTTGTCCGAGAAGACCGACCAGTTGGTGCCGAACTGGTAGGACATGACGATGCCCGAGACGACGCCCATAGCAAAGGCGATCGCGAAGATCTTCAGCCAGTATTTGAAGAGGTCGAGATAGAGCGCCTTGCCCGTCCTGAGCCACAGGCCTTCAAGCACCGCGAGATAGCTGGCCAGCCCGATCGAAAAGGCGGGAAAGATGAAATGGAAGCTGACGGTGAAGGCGAACTGGATGCGTGCGAGCAGAAGTGCGTCGGCATTGTCGAACATCTTGGCCATCCCCTTTGAGGACGGTCCCCGGCAGCGCCAGGGATCGAAGGGCGCCCTGAGCCCTCGCCCGACGCTAATGCGCCCTTAGTCTTCCTTTCTCAAGGGCCTGTGACTGCCAACGCCGCTCAAGCAGTTGCATATTTTGCAATCATCTTCAGTATCTCTGGCGCCCGTTCACGGTGGCAGATCAGCAGATCGGGCAGGTAGGGATTCTCGCAATTATAGACGAGCGGGCTGCCGTCGATGCGCGAAACATGGAGGCCCGCGGCCAGCGCAACCGCTGCGGGTGCGCAGTTGTCCCACTCATATTGTCCGCCGGTGTGGAGGTATATGTCGGCCTCTCCGCGCACGATCGCCATTGCCTTTGCGCCCGCAGAGCCCATCGGCACCAGTTCTGCGCCGAGTGCCTCGGCCACCGCGACGGCTTCCGCAGCGGGCCGCGTGCGGCTGACGAGCATCCGCAAAGGGCGTGCCTCGGGCTGGAGCGCGGGAGGCTTGTCCGAAGCAAGCGTGAGACCGAGACCGGGCAGCGCGACCGCGCCCACGACCGGGCGGCCTTCGACCGCGAGCGCGACATGCACCGCCCAGTCGTTGCGCCCCTCGCCATATTCGCGTGTGCCGTCGAGCGGGTCGATCACCCAGACGCGCGAGATCGAACAGCGAGCGACATTGTCCTTCTCTTCTTCGGAAAGGATCGCGTCGTCGGGGCGTTCGGCCAGCAGCCTGTCGAGAATGAAGCGGTTGGCGACACGGTCGCCTTCCGCGCCCAGCGCCTTGCCGCCCGACGGACGCGCGGCGCGGAGCTGGAGCAGCATCGCGCCCGCTTCCTCGGCGAGCGTGTGGGCCAGCGCCGCGTCGTTCATCATCGCGCTCATTTGAGAGGCATGATTTGACGGATGATGTGTTCGGCGGCTTCGGCGGGGGTCATCTCGACGGTGTTGACGCGGATTTCGGGGTGCTCGGGGGGCTCATAGGGGCTGTCGATCCCTGTGAAGTTCTTGAGCTGGCCCGAGCGCGCCTTTTTGTAGAGGCCCTTGACGTCGCGCGCCTCGGCGACGTTGAGCGGGGTGTCGACGAAGATCTCGATGAACTCGCCCTCGGGGAGCATCGCACGGACCAGCTCGCGTTCGGCGCGGAAAGGCGAGATGAAGGCGGTGAGCACGATCAGCCCGGCATCGGCCATCAATCTGGCGACCTCGCCGACGCGGCGGATATTCTCGATGCGGTCGGCCTCGGTGAAGCCGAGATCCTTGTTGAGCCCGTGGCGGACATTGTCGCCGTCGAGCAGGAAGGTGTGGCGGTTCATCAGGTTGAGGCTCTTTTCGACCTCATTGGCGATGGTCGACTTGCCCGAGCCCGAAAGCCCGGTGAACCACAGCACGCGCGGCGTCTGGTTCTTGAGCCGCGCATGTTCCTGGCGCGTGATGTCGGTCGGCTGCCAGTGGACATTCTGCGCGCGGCGGAGCGAGAAGTTGAGCATGCCCGCACCCACGGTGCGGTTGCTGATCTTGTCGATCAGGATGAAGCCGCCCAGCGTGCGGTTGTCGGCATAGGGCTCGAAGACGATCGCGCGGTCGGTGGCGATCTCGGCGACGCCGATCGCGTTCAATTCGAGCGTCTTGGCGGCGAGATGCTCCATCGTGTTGACGTTGACGGTGTATTTGGGCGCATGGACCGTCGCCGACACCATCTGGGTGCCGAGCTTGAGCCAATAGGAGCGCCCGACATGCAGCGCCGCATCGTCCATCCAGACGATCGTCGCCTCGAACTGGCTCGACGCCTCGGGCGGATTGTCCGCGACGGCGATGACATCGCCGCGCGAGCAATCGACCTCATCGGCAAGCGTGAGCGTGACCGACTGGCCCGCGACCGCCTCGTCGAGATCGCCATCGCCACCGGTCCCGCTTGCCGGGCCGGCTTTTCCTGGCATCGTCACGACCTTGCTGATCGTCGAGGTCTTGCCCGAGGGCAGCACGCGGATCGCGTCGCCGGGCTTGACGCTGCCGCTCGCGATCAGACCCGAAAAACCGCGAAAGTCGAGATTGGGCCGGTTGACCCACTGGACGGGCATGCGGAAGGGCTTTGCCTGATCGGAGACATTGTCGATCTCGACGCTCTCGAGATGCGCGATCAGCGCGGGGCCCTTGTACCAGGGGGTGTTGGGCGAGGGCGTGGTGGTGATGTTGTCGCCCTTGAAGCCCGAGATCGGGATCGCGGTGAAGCTCTCGATGCCGATGCTGTCGGCGAACTCGCGGTAATCCTTCACGATCGCGTCGAAGATCGCGAGATCATAATCGACCAGATCCATCTTGTTGACCGCGAGCACGATGTTGCGGATGCCGATGAGGTGCGCGAGGTAGGAATGGCGCCGCGTCTGCGTCAGCACGCCCTTGCGCGCATCGATCAGGATGACCGCAAGGTCGGCGGTCGAGGCGCCGGTGACCATGTTGCGCGTATACTGTTCATGCCCCGGCGTGTCGGCGACGATGAACTTGCGCTTTTCGGTCGCGAAGAAGCGGTAGGCGACGTCGATCGTGATGCCCTGCTCGCGCTCCGCGGCGAGCCCGTCGACGAGCAGCGCGAAGTCGATCTCCTGACCCTGCGTGCCCACGCGCTTCGAGTCCGCCTCGAGCGCTGCGAGCTGATCCTCGAAGATCATCTTCGAATCGTAGAGCAGCCGCCCGATCAGCGTCGACTTGCCGTCGTCGACCGAGCCGCAGGTGATGAAGCGCAACAGCGACTTGTTCTGGTGCTGGACGAGATAGGCGTCGATGTCCTCGGCAATGAGGGCGTCGGTCTTGTAAATGGGCTCGGTCATCACAGCCTCGTCTGGCCGGCGAATGCCGGCATGATGGTGTCTTTGGCAAGCGGCGCAAGCGATCGGGCGGGGCGCATGTCCTCCGCGCCTCCGCGTCTCCGCGCGCCCATGTTTTTCCCGCGCGGAGACGCAGAGACGCGGAGAAGGAAAGAGGAGATAGGCATCAGAAATATCCCTCCTGCTTCTTCTTCTCCATGCTGGCGTCGCCGCCATCCTTGTCGATCACGCGGCCCTGACGCTCGGAGGTGGTGGTCAGCAGCATCTCCTGGATCACCTCGGGCAGCGTCGCGGCGGTGCTCTCGACCGCGCCGGTCAAGGGATAGCAGCCGAGCGTGCGGAAACGGATCGAACGCTCGACCACCGCCTCGCCGGGTTTCAGCGGAAAGCGCTCGTCATCAACCATCAGCAGCAGCCCGTCGCGCGTCACCGTCGGGCGCGGCGCCGAGAAATAGAGCGGGACGATCGGAATGGCGTTGAGGTGGATATATTGCCAGATGTCGAGCTCGGTCCAGTTGGAGATCGGGAAGATGCGGATGCTCTCGCCTTTGGCCTTCCTGGCATTGTAGAGGTTCCACAGCTCGGGCCGCTGGTTCTTGGGATCCCAGCCGTGGCTTGCGGTGCGGAACGAGAAGATGCGCTCCTTGGCGCGGCTCTTCTCCTCGTCGCGGCGCGCGCCGCCAAAGGCCGCGTCAAAGCCATATTTGTCGAGCGCCTGCTTCAGCCCCTCGGTCTTCCACATGTCGGTGTGCAAGGGGCCATGATCGAACGGGTTGATCCCGCGCTCGATCGCCTCGGGGTTCTGATAGACGAGCAGCTCCATCCCGCTCTCCACCGCCATCCGGTCGCGAAGCGCGTACATCTCCCTGAACTTCCACGTCGTGTCGACATGCAGCAGCGGGAAGGGCGGCGGCGAGGGATAGAACGCCTTCCTCGCCAGATGCAGCATCACCGCCGAATCCTTGCCCACCGAATACAGCATCACCGGTCGCTCGGCCTCCGCCACAACCTCCCGCAAGATGTGAATGCTCTCCGCCTCAAGCCGCTCAAGATGGGTCAATGTTCTGGAAGTCACGCGTTTTCACCTGTCATCGTCACGCAGAATTCAATGCCCTTGCGCTATGTGCAAGCGCGCGAAGGGGCCACCCCGAAATAGGGGGTGAGCGTCAAATGCGAAGCGAGGATTAGTTGCCGGCGCGAAAGAGGGGGTTGGCGTCCAGGCCTTTTCCAGAATCTGGCGATCTTGCGCTACTGCCGCAAAGGCCAAGTCAGGGCATCCGCGACCGATCACACCAATGCGAAATCCCGCTCGGTAAGGTGGAAAGCCGCCACTGTCTCGAATTTTCTACGGCGCCTGATTGAAGCTTTAACCTAACATGCGACACGAGTGCGAGCGATAACAGAACCAGTTCACCATCCCCGGAGCCGCAGACCTGCCGTACCACTTCTCAAAGAAGCTATTGCAAACTGAGAGCCTTAGGTGCGTCTACGCCGAACGGCATGATTCACGTTATTTGATTGACAGGAAAATAGAGTCCGGCGATCGATGGTCCATCATCAAGGGGCTATCATTAGCGACGATCGCGGCGACGCTCGGTAGGCATATTGATGACTACGGGCGACGACAGGATCGAGCGCGGCACTGGATGTGAAGAGATTTCTGGAGGGGGTGCGGCGTGGAAATCACGGAAGACGGTGTAACCGTTGAAAATTATGGTCTGATATCGACAGCTCCGGCAGTCCATGTCAGCGGTGCCAACGTCACCTTCATAAACCGCACCGGCGCAAGCATTCTTTCAGATGATCCGGGGCCCGGCAATTGGTCGGCTATCCAGATTGATGGAACTGGCACCACGATCATCAACGAGGTCGGCGCGATCATCGATCCGGTGCCGCATTTTCATGCCGCTATCGACGGCTCGATCTATGCGGACACGATCGTGAACGGCGGCACCATCATCGGTGACATACGACTCGATGAGGGCGACGACGTCCTGATCCAAACCGGCGCCTTTCGAGGCATTGCAATCATGGGCGGCGGCAATGACCGCTATGCTTTCACGGCGACCGCCGAAAACGCTAAATGGAATTCAACCTATATCGAGCTGCTTGCGGGCGACGACCTGGCGACGTTCGATTTCTCGGCCGTGGCGCTTTTTGAACGCCTTAAGGTGAATGGCGGTGCGGGCAACGATCTGTTGAAGATCTCGGGAATTTCGGGCCTGAATAGTTATTTCGATGACGTCTACGGATTTGAGCGAGTCGAATTCGCAGCAGCCACCACCCCTTCCCGAATAACCTTTTACAATACCGCCGGCATCGGCGAAATCGTGCTGGCGGCAGGAGTTACGCTGGCGGTCAGCGACATCTCTCCCGTCAACGTCCTGGATCTGGTTTCCACGGTCCGGCTCAACGGCGGCAATCTTGAAGTCGCCGGCGCACACCGGACCGGCCAGATCATCGGCAGCGACGCCGCCGAGCGCCTGGAACTGGAAGGAGTTATCAGCGGCATCGTCGACATGGGCGGCGGCAACGATTTTGTGGACGCTGCCGGCGTGTATCCCGGATTCTACCTCAGCTATCAGTCGGCGTTTGAAGGCGCGGTGAACCTGGGCGATGGCGACGACATCTACCAGGCCATCGGCAGGGTGTGGTGGACCGCCAACGGGCCGGAGTACGAAGAGCCCAGCAAGGCGCTGGCGACAGTGGATGGGGGGGGCGGCCACGATGAGATGGTGATGTTCGCCATTGACGGCCGCACGCTGGATCTCACAAACTTCATCAACTTTGAAAGCCTCAAGATCAGCGGACCGGCGGCACCGGTGGTGGGAGACGTCCGCGTCACCAACGCCGACGCCCTCTCTTTCATTCGTTACTCCGCCCCGAACGGCAGCCGGTTCAGTCTCGCCGAGACCGACGCGCCGGACGCAACATTAATTTATGGCAATTATGCCAAACAGGCAGAGATCGTAATTGAATCTTCGGCGCGCATTTACGCGATTGCGCGGGAGTATCCATCTTACGGGGGGACGGATGCAAGTTACAGTCTGACCATTCGGAACGATGGCACCATTCTCAGCGACGTCCGGCTCTTTATCGGCTCCGATTTCTACGACGGTCGGCTCGGAACCCAGGGAGGTACGGTCTACGGCTTCGGTGGTGACGACACGCTTTTGACGGGCGACGGCGACGACCGGCTCGATGGCGGCCGGGGAGCCGATCTGCTTGACGCCGGGGGCGGCAACGACGTGCTGGCCGGTGACTGGGGCGCGGATGTGCTGAAAGGCGGCGCCGGCGACGATCGGCTGACCGGTGGAGAAGATGACGATCAATTGTTCGGCGGCGATGGTGACGATTTCATCAGCGAGGGTGGCGAGTTCTTCAGCGAGGGCTCCGGACTGAATGACTCGCTTTTCGGCGAGGGCGGCAACGATGTGCTGGAAATCGTCCGCAGAGCGTACGGTTTTGAGCCGACCGGCAGCAGCATCGCCGATGGCGGCAGCGGCAATGATCGCATCAGTTTCAATCTCGGTTACAGCAACACGAGCCAGATCGACGTTTTTGGCGGCGAAGGTGATGACACGATCGTCATCGAAGGACTTGCGGGCTCGGCGAGCTTGCATCTGGGGACCGGGACCGACACCGTAATATTTGACAACTGGCTGAACAATAGCTGGAAGGGATCTGTCGAGATCCTCGACTTTGCAACCGGCCCGGGCGGCGACGTAATCGATCTCGGCAATCGCGATGCATTGCGGACGCAGTTCCTGGGCTGGGATGGCTCATCCGACCTCTTCGCTGACGGGCGACTGCTGCTCGTTCAGGTTGGTGCAGATGTGGCCTTTCAGGCCAATGTAAAGGGGTGGGGCCTTACCACCCTCATCACGTTTCGGAACGCCGACGCCAGAGCGTTTACCGCCGACAATTTCAGCGGACATGCTCCTGTTATCTTGTTTTCGGGTACGGGCGCCGATGACATAATTGAGGGCGGGGCCGGAAACGACACGCTGAACGGCGGCGCAGGCAATGACGAGCTGATCGGGGGCGGGGGCGACGACATCTATTATGTGGACAGCGCGGGCGACCGTGTCGTCGAGGCGGCTGGCGATGGTCGCGATACTGTCTATGCGGGCGCCGGCTTTGCACTCGAAGCGGGATCCGAGATTGAAGCGGTGTCCACCATCGCCTGGACGGCGACCGACGCGCTCAACCTGACGGGCAATGAGTTCAGCAACGCGCTTTATGGCAATGCCGGCGTCAATGTCCTCAACGGCGGCGGCAGCAACGACGTGTTGATCGGCTTTGGCGGTGACGACATCTATTATGCGGACAGCGCGGGCGATCGCATCGTCGAGGGTGCGGGCCAGGGTCGCGACACCGTTTACACGAGCGCCAGCCTTGCACTCGAGGCAGGCTCCGAGGTTGAGGTGCTCTCGACCATCGCCTGGGCGGCGACCGACGCGCTCAACCTGACGGGCAACGAGTTCGCAAACGCGCTCTATGGCAATGCCGGTGCCAATATCCTCAACGGCGGCGGCGGCAACGACGTGTTGATCGGCTTTGGCGGCGACGATATCTATTATGTCGATTTCTCTATCAATGGCGGGAGCGACCGGGTCATCGAACATGCCGATGGCGGTTTCGATACGATCTATGCGAGCGCGGGCCATGCGCTTGGGGCCGGCTCCGAGGTTGAGGTGCTCTCGACGATCGCCTGGGCGGCGACCACTTCGATCAATCTGACGGGCAATGAGTTCAGCAATGCGCTTTATGGCAATGCCGGCGCCAATGTCCTCAACGGCGGCGGCGGCAACGACGTGTTGATCGGCTTTGGCGGCGACGACATCTATTATGTGGACAACCAGGGCGACCACGTCATCGAGGCGGCTGGCGATGGTCGCGACACTGTCTACACGAGCGCCAGCCTTGCACTCGAAGCGGGGTTCGAGATTGAAGCAGTGTCCACCATCGCTTGGGCGGCGGCCACTTCGATTAATCTGACGGGCAATGAGTTCAGCAACACGCTTTATGGCAATGCCGGCGCCAATATCCTCAACGGCGGCGGCGGCAATGATGTGCTCATCGGCTTTGGCGGCGACGACATCTATTATGCCGACAGCGCAAGCGACCGCGTCATCGAGATGGCCGGCGATGGTCGCGACACCGTCTATACGAGCGCCAGCCTTGCACTCGAAGCGGGCTCCGAGGTCGAGGTGCTCTCGACCATCGCCTGGGCGGCGACCGACGCGATCAACCTGACGGGCAATGCGTTCGACAACGCGCTCTATGGCAATGCCGGCGCCAACGTCCTCAACGGCGGCGGCGGCAACGACGTGCTGATCGGCTTTGGCGGCGACGACACGATCATAGGGGGGGCGGGCAAGAACGCGCTCCATGGCGGCGATGGCGATGACAAACTCATCGGCGATGCCGGGTGGGACGAGCTATGGGGAGGGGCCGGGATTGACCGGTTCGTCTTCAATAACGTCGCAGCCGCAGAAGGCACGGATCGGATTCAGGACTTTGAGGACGGAACCGACCGGATCGTTCTGGAGAATCTGGGCATAACCCGATATGCCTCAGACGGTGCAAATGGGACAGTCTTTGTTCAAGACGTGGCCGATGGTGGAATGATTTTGCATGCAACGACTGCAGACGGGCGCCACCTCTACGTGCAAATCAGTGATCCCCTTGGCATCCTGAGCGCCGCAAATTTTTCAAGCGCCGACTTCCTGTTCAGCTAGAGTCTGTTTCTGTTTGATTGAATCGAACGGGGATCTCATGGCGACCGGTTTCTGATTCAACCTTGAGGCTGGGTTGGAGGCCAGCAGGTATGGCAAAACCTTATTCCGATGACCTTCGAGAGCGGGTTGCTGCAGCAGTAGCTGGAGGTCGGAGCTGCCGGGAAGTTGCGGCCCTGTTCGATGTCAGTGTGGCGAGCGCTGTTAAATGGTCCCAGCGATTGCGTACGACAGGGACGGCAGCCGCAAAGCCGATGGGGGGCACCGCAAGCGATTGCTTGCTCCACATCGGGCGCTGGTTCTGGAGCGCTTGGTCGCGACACCTGAGATTACGGTGCGCGAGATGGGGGCTGAGCTAGCCGCCCACGGCATCGAAACCTGCCCGGTATCGGTGTGGCGCCTGGTTCGTGCCGAAGGCATGAGCTTCAAAAAAAGTCTGTTCGCCACCGAGCAGGACAGGTCCACGATCGCCAGAAGAAGGGCACAGTGGAAGAAGTATCAGGGTCGTCTTGATCCGCGGCGGCTCGTCTTCATCGACGAGACCTGGGCCAAGACCAGCATGACACCCATCCGCGGCTGGGCGCCACGCGGAACCAAACTGATAGCCAAGGCGCCGTTCGGGAAGTGGAAGACGCTCACCTTTCTAGCAGCGCTGCGCTGTGACCGGATCGACGCGCCCTGCGTGCTCGATGGTCCGATCAATGGCCAAAGCTTCAAGGCTTATGTCGAACAACTCCTCGTCCCGACCCTCAAGCCGGGCGACATTGTCATCATGGATAATCTGGGCAGTCACAAAGGCATTGCCATCCGCAAAGCGATCCGGGCAGCAGACGCAAAACTTCTGTTCCTTCCACCCTACAGCCCGGATCTGAACTCCATCGAACAGCTGTTCGCCAAACTCAAACTGCTGTTGCGTAAGGCTGCCGAGCGCTCAGTCGAAACCACGTGGAAGCGCATCGGCTCATTGCTCGACGCCTTCTCTCCACAGGAATGCGCAAACTACCTCAGGAACTCTGGATACGCTTCAATCTAAATGAAACAAACTCTAGGTGTTTGGTCCAGGGCGTTCGTCGACACTGCGATCGTGCTGCTTTTCTCCGCGCGGTTGAGGAGATCAGTCAAGCCTTCCGCAGTTTCGAACGAATTGACTGGATGGTCCGCTTTCCATCCGGCGCCGATATCAAACGCCATTCCCTGGCTCTTCAGGGCAGCTGCGGCTTCTCGAAACCCGTCCAGCAATCGTCATAGTCGAGCTGGCAACTTGGCGACTGCATCGCCGCCGCTGTCGGCAGGATCGGCAGTCGCGTTTCGAACATGAATGCCATGGTGTTGTCGATCTTGTGCGGTTTGAGCTCGGCCTTCACCGCGCCCTCATAGCTTGCCTGATCGGGACCGTGGCCTGACATGCAGTTGTGCAAGCTGGCGCCGCCGGGCGCAAAGCCGCCGGCCTTGGCGTCATAGGCGCCGTGGATCAGCCCCATGAACTCGCTCATCACGTTGCGGTGGAACCAGGGCGGGCGGAATGTGTGTTCGGCGACCATCCAGCGCGGCGGGAAGATCACGAAATCGCAATTGGCGGTGCCGGGCGTGTCGCTGGGAGAGGTCAGCACCGTGAAGATCGACGGATCCGGATGATCGTAGCTGACCGTGTTCATCGTGTTGAAGCGCGCCAGATCATATTTGAAAGGCGCGAGATTGCCGTGCCACGCCACAACGTCGAGCGGTGAATGGTTGAAGGTCGTTGTCCACAGCGTGCCGCCGTACCGCTGGATGACCTCGGTCGGTTCGTCCAGATCCTCGAACGCCGCAACGGGCGTCTGGAAATCGCGGGCATTGGCGAGGCCGTTCGATCCGATAGGGCCGAGATCGGGCAGGCGGAAGCTAGCGCCGTGGTTTTCGCAGATATAGCCGCGCGCCTTGCCGCCGGGCAGTTCGACGCGGAATCGGACGCCACGCGGGATCACGGCGATCTCGCCGGGTTTTGCATCGATCACCCCCATCTCGGTGATGAGCGTGAGCCCGCCCTCCTGCGGCACGATGAGCATCTCGCCATCGGCGCTGTAGAAGCAGCGATGCTTCATTGACGCGGTCGCGCCATAGAGGTGGATGCTCGTGCCGATCTGATCGAGTGGCGAGCCGTTCCCCGCCCAGCGGACCATACCGTCGACAAAGTCAGTGGCGGCCGCCGGCCAGGGCTGCGGATCCCAGCGCAGCCGGTTCGGGCTGGCCCGTCGTGCGAAATGTTCGGTTTCGCGTGGCTCGCCATATGGCCTGTATGGAGGGTGATTGGCCGAAGGGCGTAAACGATAGAGCCAGCTCCGCCGGTTCTCGCTGCGCGGTGCGGTGAAGGCCGTGCCCGAAAGCTGTTCGGCGTAAAGGCCGAACGGCGTCTTTTGAGGCGAATTCTGGCCTTGCGGAAGGGCACCTGCCACCGCCTCGGTTGCGAAGTGATTGCCGAAGCCGGACATATATCCGGCCTCGGCGTTCACTGTGTCGCGCTGAACCTGTTGCAGCATTCTAGCGCTCCCCTCTCCAAACCGGATCAGACTTCTTCGTTCGCGGGAAGCACGCCGCGGCGGATCTGGTCAAGTTCGATGCTCTCGAACAACGCCTTGAAATTGCCCTCGCCAAAACCCTGATTGCCCTTTCGCTGGATGATCTCGAAGAAGATCGGGCCGACCATGTTCTCGGTGAAGATCTGGAGCAGAAGGCCTTCGCCGGTCTCGGGCGAGCCGTCGATCAAGATCTTGCGTTTGCGCATCTCGGCAACGTCATGCCCGTGGCCCGGCAGGCGCTTGTCGATCAGGTCGAAATAGGTGTCAATCGTGTCCTGGAAGCGAATGCCGTTGGCGTGTAGGCGGTCCACGGTCTCGAAGATATTGTCGGTTGCCAGCGCGAGATGCTGGATGCCCTCGCCCTTATAATCCTTGATGAATTCCTCGATCTGCGAATGCTCGTCCTGGCTCTCATTCAGGGGAATGCGAATCTTGTCGTCGGGCGCGGTCATCGCCTTAGAGACAAGCGCGGTCTGCTTGCCCTCGATGTCGAAATAGCGGATCTCGCGGAAGTTGAAGATGCGCTCGTAATAATCGGCCCAATAGTTCATCCGCCCGCGCTTCAGATTATGCGTCAGGTGGTCGAGCGTGTGGAGGCCGACCGAATTGTCGTTGGGCGTCGCGCCGGGAACGGGTTCGAAATCGGTGTCGTAGATCGTCTCGGCACCATATTTGTCGACCAGATAGAGATTGGCGCCGCCGATCCCTTCGATCGCGGGGATGTCAAGCTCGCCCGGACCCCGCTCGCCCGTCACCGCAACCGCGCCGCGCTCGATCGCGAGCGTGAGTGCCTTGTCGGCGTCCTTCACGCGGAACGCCATCGCATTGGCCGAGGGACCATGCTGCTCGCGGAACTCGGCGACCTGGCCGATGGGATCCATGTTGAGCAGGAAATTGATGTCACCTTGCGCATAGCGGCGAACTTTTTTGGTCTTGTGCGTGGCCACATGCGTGAAGCCCATTGCGGCCAGCAGACCGGCCAGCGCCTCCGGATCGGGGGCCGTGAATTCCACGAACTCGAAGCCGTCGAGGCCGAGCGGGTTGTCGTGGACGTTTTGCGTGGCGGCGGGGGCGGACGCGGTCATGGAGCGACTCCGAATGTAATGAAAGTTTCATTTGAAACTAAATTAAATTTTGTGCATGTCAATGCTGAGTTGCGTCAAATCGCGAATGACCTGCCATGTGCTTTTTCCGGAGTTATGATTGGGATCTCACTCAGAGGTCAGACGCAAGAGGTTTGTCGCAGACGGATCGCCAAATGCTTGGTCGTATCGATGGCGACTGGCGTTGCATCGACGGGCGCACGATTAAGCTTGATCAGCGAAGCACTGCATCGGATACGCACTAGGTCCTCTGAAAATCAGCCGATCAGTATCAGGCCGATACGCTCAACCCGCCAGCAGTTCCTCGCCGCGCCCTGTCTCGCAATCGCAAGGTATTGGCGCAAGTGCGTTTACGCCGGCTACGAACCAGTGGACTAGGCTGCCGAACGCAACGGATGCTACACCCGAATAGACGGATCTCGACCACTACCATCGCCAACGAGCCGCTCCCTGCGGCAAAGGAGGAGCTTCATTGGACAACGGTCAAACTCGGAGAGCAGCGTTTTCATCAGTGGCTCGCGCGATTGGGGCGAGTTCATTCATGTCGCTGATTGACGAAAGTAGAGCTCGCGCCGTTCCCGATATCGGCAAATTCCCACCCTCGGGATTGTTCATGCATGCCAAAAACGTCAGAGAAACCGGCGCCAAGCTTGATGGTGGTACCGATGACAGCATACCGCTTACACGAGCCCTCGAGACGACCGGTGCTGCGTTTTTTGAGGGCGAGATGTTCATCAACAGCGTCGTTAGATTGCCCAATCAAAGTTGCCTCTTGGGAACCGGCGTCTGGCAATCGCGATTGATATTGGGCCCTAACGGCAAAATTCTGGCCGAAGGAGATGGCTGGGATAAGTGGCTGACCGGCATTTCAATCAGGAATCTTACGATTGCAATGCAAGACGCAATAAAATCTGTCCGTGAGCCGGGATTGGATCTCCGGAAGGTTGAACATGTACTCATAGAAAACGTGAATCTTTATCACTTAAGGACATCTATCGACAATCATCACAATATTGTTTTTAATAATGTTCGATTCTTTGGAGGTATACATGGCTCTGCCTTGTTATCTCAGTGTTCATTTCAACCATCTGGCGGACATTTTATAAATTCGTCTCCTTTATTCGAGGCATGTTTTTCATCGGGACATCCATTTTATTTCGAGGACACTGTTGAAACTACTTTTTCCAATTGCAAAATTTTTGCGGGCTCTTGTGGAATAAGTTCAAGGCGCCACCGGGCCCTGGGAACGACGGACGAACCGTTTCTCATGGGGCCAGTAATTATCGGATGCACCTTGGACTCAATCGATGGTGCTGGAATACAAATTGATGGAGGCGGCACCAATTGTCGCCTTATTGGAAACTTTATCAGCGCCGGAAGGAAGGGTGGCCGTCCAGGTTTAGCGTGTTCGAATAGTCACGGCGTGGAAATTATTGGAAATCATTTTGAATGGTGTGGCAAATCCGCCATCCAGTTAGTTGGATCGTCTGAGATAATAATTTCAGGAAATACGTTTGCCAATCAATTAAATGGTAATGGTATTACTGCCAATAAAAGTACCTCTATTAAAGTGACATCCAACAGCTTCTTTAATAGGGGCCTTTGGGGTGGGTCCAGAGGCGGAGCAACTGAAATGGCGATCTCCACACCTGCGTCTGATGCTGACGGGTGGATTGTGACGGGCAACAGCGCGAGCGGTATGCGTGAAGATGCCGTTGCAATTGTTCGTGGCACCGCAACGCGCGGCCGCAATATTGTTCGCGATAATATTGGATTTCCGTGGAGCACGGAGCAAGGTTGGCCCGCCGGAGCGACGTCCGAAAGGCCTGCTAATGTCCGAGACGGCTTTTTGTGGTATGACACTGACGTCGAACGCACTTTAATGTGGAACGCTGACGGCAAGCATTGGCAAGACACATCGGGTAAGATCGTTTGATCGCTCTTTTTTCGGGTGCCCGTACCGCCAAGGCGCCGAAAGATGGATACGTGGGATCTGATTTAGGACTTGCTCCTGGTGCTTGAATGAAAATTGTCGGAAAACATGGGCGCGCTTTGTTCGCCGGTGACCGGTTCAAGTCCATCACGCGCGCATCAAATGGATCATTCCACGTTGGCCTTGGCGAAAAAATCACCTTATAACGCGCTCGGCTTGCTGGTTGAGCCCCGTCCCCTTGGTGCATGCGATGTTCCGAGAGCTATGATCTGCAACCAGTCTAGCGAATTGTGGTGCGATCAGAATCAGGATGCGCGGGCGATATCGACTCTGCTAGGCCCTGCCTCACCGGTTGGGCTTGAGAAGGGCATCGGGCGATTGGTTTGGGATTGCGGCGCCGTTATCGAATAGGACAATGCAAATGCGGTTTTTTTATCTCGACGCCTACCTGCTAGTACTGGTTACGGCGTTGACTACTGTTCTTTGCATGTTCGGGCCCCGCTACGCGCCCTATCTTGGACTGGTAGACCAGCCAGGGGGCAGAAAACTGCATAGCCGCCCCACGCCGCTGCTCGGTGGCCTGGCGCTCATTCTCATTTTCATGCCATCACTGCTGTGGATTGCCGGGTTTGCCGCTGACACCGTAAGGCCTAGCGCGTGGGCCCTCGCGGGTTGCACCGCGGCGATCGCGACGCTGGGGCTGATGGATGATCGATTTCTACTGGGGCCGGGAAAGCGGCTGTTAATTTCAGCGGGCCTTTTTGGTATCACATGCTACGCAGTGCCGCAGTTCAACATTACGATCATTAATTGGAACGGCCAGTCGCATGGCCTTCCCTTGGGGCCTTTTGGCTGGATCGCGACAACACTTTCACTGTTGGCACTCATTAACGCAGTCAACATGGCTGACGGAAAGAACGGCCTCGTTCTTGGGCTCAGTTTGGGCTGGCTAATATTGCTCGGAATTGCGGCTCCCGCGAATATGATTGCGCCAATCGCGATTCTATTGGTTATTGTTTTTGTATTGCTCGCGTTTAATCTGGGTGACAGGCTCTTTCTTGGCGATGGTGGAAGTTACGGCCTAGCCTCAGGCATAGGACTTTTGGCCGTTTATGTGTATCAACATTCGCCTATCTTGCGCTCTGCGGATCAAGTAGGCCTCATGTTTATGGTTCCAGTGGGGGATATGATACGCCTCATGATTTCTCGTGCGCGAGCAGGGAAGTCACCGTTCACACCCGATCGGGACCATCTCCATCATCATCTTCTGGATAGATTCGGCTGGCGCAGAGGATTAGTGATTTACCAATTGCTCGGTCTTTTGCCAGCCGCGCTGGCCGTATGCGTACCTCACCTTACGCTGCTGATCATACTTTGCACCTTCGTTGCATATTGGGTGATCATCTTCTTTGCACACCGGTCAAGGCGGTCGATGGAAGGTTGATCCCCCCGCCTCGTTTTCAGCGGCAGACTCAAGTCGTTTCAAGAGTTCTTCAAGCGCGCTACGCTCCGTCGCCGAGAATGCTCGGAGAAGCTTTTCTTCCATCGCCAAAGCTTGGGGTGCGATTTCCGAGTAAAGCGCGAGCCCCTCGTCAGTCAACGAAAGAAAGTGCGAGCGCCCATCCTGACCATTGGGAGCTGATGTGATCAACTGCCGCACGATCAATGATTTTGCCGCACGGCTGACGTTGATCTTGTCCATCCGTGTCGCTTTGGTAAGTGCCTGCGGTGTCATGCGATTGCTCTCTGCAAGAATCGCTATCAGTCGCCATTCGGTAATTTTGAGATTGAATCGCTGGCGGTAGGTACGAGCAATGAGATTGCTCACTACATTTGACGCAACCGACAGGCGGTATGGCAGGAAATGATCCAACTGCAACGCCAAGCGCTCCTCCCTAAGTTTGCTCATAGGGCCGATTTTGGACAAGCGCGATGATTGAGGGAAGGACCTTTCGCCATACCGCTATCTATGTTCGCCAATATTTTCCGGAATGGGCTCTCGCTTAACCACCCCGGCGCGCCCATAGTCCGAAACATGTGCTAGGATAGCCACTTACCGCAAGCTTGAGATGCGCGACTCGTTCACTTTTCCCCAGTTCCAGCGCGCGCAGATATTCGTGCGCCTCGAAGCTGTACGGCGGCAGGTCAACAAACGTGTCTATCGGACCATCTCCCGTATCGAAGTCGAGAGCCGCAGGAAAATCTCCCGCTGAGCGTAGCCGCTCAGCAATCTGTTCGAAATGCTTGCGTTGAAACAGGACAGTAGTGACGCCTTCGTGTGTGGGCCGTGTATCATCGAGATTGAACTCGGTCGTGTGGACGGCGATTCCACCCGGCTTCAACACTTTCATCGAGTTGACAACAAAATCTTGACCATTCCGAATTGAACCGAGATGCTCATAAGCACAGATTGACCAGCAGAAGTCGTAATCTGCCAAATCGGGATCGATCGCGTTCATATCGACGGAGCGGAGAGAGGCGTGCCGATCGAAAGTCTGGCGGTCGACGATCTCCGGATGATGAGCAAGGTCGAGCGAACTTGTATGCTCGGATGTCGCCAACCATCCACTTTTTTCGGCAGCGTCGATACCCTGATCGGTAATGGTGACGTCGATACCCATTGCGGTGAGAAGACTTGCTATCGGTTCCTCGCCGCAGCCAAAACCAATGGCGCGCCGTCCTGGCTCCAGCATGCCATTCTCCCACAAAACTTGCAGAACATATGCGAGTTCCCAGATTTTGCGGTGATAAATAACCTTGGCATGAAGTTGCTGGCACCAGTACCAGAGCCAGGGGTTCTCGATGTCCGCTTGCGTCGTGGCCTTCGACGACAGCCCTGCATGTATTGGTGCGGGCAAAATTTCGTGGGATGCAGCGAGACTGGATTGTGTCAATGAGCGCGCGAGTTCGTAGCCCAGATTTTTGATACTCAACTGAGCAAGCGCCAGATTGCCAAGTGTTGCAGATATCGGATTCGGACGCGGGACCAGCGACTGCATCACAGGTTTCAAGCCTTTCGCAGCCGATCGCGCCCATTTCTTAGCAATCCGCGTCGGGTTGGTCGACATTCAAAAACCTCCACACAACAATGTCGCGCGGCTCTAGCAGCACATATCGGCTCCTCCTAGTCCGGACCTGCGAAGAACTAGGAATCGTGGACAACGAGCAGCCAGAGTTTGATTGAGGCGAGGCTGACGAAGCCGACATAGGAGCTTTTGGTTTTGTCGTAGCGCGTGGCGACGCGCCGCCAGTTCTTGAGCTTGTTGAAGAGGCGCTCGATCTGGTTACGCAGCCGGTATTTTCGGCGGTCATGCAGCGCTGGGGTGCGCCGCCGCTGCTTGGCCGGGATCACCGCCTGGACGCCAGCGATGGCGATCGCGGCGCGGATCGCGTCGGCATCATAGCCACGGTCAGCGAGGAGCGCCTGGACGCAACCGGCGATCATCCGGAACAGAGGACCAAAGCCCTGGATGTCATGCGCATGCCCCGGCGTCAGGACGAAGCCGAGCGGTCTTCCTTGAGCATCGCATCGCGCGTGGAGCTTGGTTGTGAAGCCACCACGCGATCGGCCAAGCGCCTCGGTCGCTTGAGTCCCCTTTTTATGCCGCCCGCGCTAATGGTGCGCCCGGACGATGGTGCTGTCGAGCATGTCGGCTGAGCGATCCCGCCCGGCCATTTCGGCCAAGGTTTCGAGCATCGCGTCGAACACGCCTGTCTCGACCCAGCGCCGGTAGCGTCGGAACACGCTGTTCCACTTGCCATATTCATCGGGAAGATGCCGCCACTGCGACCCCGTCCGCGCGATCGACATCATGCCTTCAAAATAGGGCCGGCTGTCGCCAGCCGGGCGACAGCCACGCCCGCGCTCCGCCGGCAAAAGTGGCCCGATAAGCGCCCATTCCTCGTCCGATACCCCAATCCGCTCACCCAATGCCGCCTCCAATAGGCAGCCTTGAATTAACCCCGAGTCACCGCGTCAAGCTTTGTCCACGATGCCTAACAAGCTTTTGTGTTCGACGCATTATCGACAGGCGCGTGGGCAGCCTCAGCGACTCCATCTCGCAGTCCGATCTCGAATGTCTCGTTGCAACGTTCTGGCCCGAGGCCGCTCTGCGCCATATTCAGTTTTTTGTCCCGCAGACCCATCCGCGACCACCGGAGCTTCGCTGCGTATCTTGGCTCAGCGACAGCGGCAGAAGCTGCTCGAAATTGGTAGTCCCCGGTCAGAACGCGCTCAATATTCCGGCGATCGCGAAGCCTGATACATATTCCAGTCACTTGGGGAATCCGTTTATCGGTCCTGATGGTCGCGATTCCGTTGACCATGCATGGTTCGCGGAATTTCTCAGGGATCAGGTGTTGGATCAATCTAAATTGTTGGCCTAGGAACGGTGGTGCAGCCGTTCGTTAAACGGCAGATGGAACCATATAGCTTCGAGCGAGCTGTTGCGGCTATTGACCGCTGGCAGCCGGAGGTTATGCAGCAGCCGTATTTGTAATTGTTCGGCCCCGGGTCGATGACAATCGCTGAGGTGGAAATTTGTTTCGTTTCGTACGCAGCAGGAATCAGAATTCGATCCATTTTTGGGTCTTGGCGTGTTTTCTCGTCTTGATCTTTCTAATCGGCGGTGGATCGAGAGATGACATAATGTCGCTGATTGTACTGCGACCAGTTGCCGTTTTGGCGTGCGGATTTGCGCTATTGACGCTGCGATCGGAGCACGTTGCGAACTATCGCGGAGTGTTTGCGGTACTGGCGGTGGTCTTTATGCTGCTTGTTGTCGAATTGGTGCCGCTGCCGTTTGCTCTTTGGAGTGCGCTACCTGGTCGCGAAATTGTAGTCGAGGTTGATCGGCTCACCGGGGCGGGGGAACTGTGGCGGCCCATCAGCATGGTGCCGTCTGCAACCTGGAACGCCCTTTATGCACTCTTTATACCGTCGGCGGTTGTATTGCTTGCAGCGCAGCTCCGCCGCGAGGAGCGGTTTCAGATCCTTCCAATCGTGATTGGCCTGGGCGCCGTGTCAGGCGTCGTGGGGTTGTTGCAAGTCGCAGGCGGTTCGGAAGGGCCTCTTTATTTCTATCGCATAACGAACCGTGACTCGGCAGTCGGACTTTTCTCAAATCGCAACCATGCGGCGGTGCTGCTTGCGGTCACTTTTCCGATGCTTGCCGTGTACGCATCATCGGGCGCCAAGACAATTGAGCAAGCGCGCTTCCGGGCCTGGGTCGCCATGGTCATTGGCGTGGTCCTGTTGCCCTTGATACTTGTTACCGGGTCGCGGGCGGGCATGGTGGTTGCGATTGTCGGGATTGCTGCCGCCGCGTTCCTATATAGGAAGCCCACTTTCGACCGACCGGCCAAGCGCAAAATTAGGCGGGTGAATCTGGCTTATGTCTTGGGGGGCTTTGTGGTCGTCGGCCTGGCGCTGCTCTTTGCGCTATTTTCGCGCGCAAAAGCGCTGGAGAGGCTGCTCGCTCCCGATCAGGTAGAAGACCTTCGCTTTAAGATTTGGGGGCCAATTGTCGAGATGATGTGGAAATACTTTCCCGTCGGGTCCGGAATTGGGACTTTCTCTGAAGTTTATCAGGTGGATGAACCATTCTCCCTGCTTTCGCCAACTTACGTGAATCACGCACACAACGATTGGCTCGAATTGGCGATGACCGGGGGCGTACCGGCCCTGTTAGTGCTGCTTGTTGTCGTTTGCGGATTTGCAATTTGGTCGCTAAGTGCATGGCGCACGGCTGGCCTTCAGGAGGGGCGCGACGGAAAATATGCACGTCTGGCATCTGTAATTCTCTTTATTCTGGCTCTCTCTAGCCTTGGGGATTACCCGCTCCGTATTCCGTCTCTTTCTGCGCTCGGCGCACTCTGCGCAATTTGGCTTTGCGGAATACGCACCCAGAATCGCGGTTCCGCCGACGGCCCGCAAAAATGATGGAAGTAGTTTCGGCGCTGAGTTAGGGCCGCATGTCAGTTCTGAGGTCGTAGATGAAAAATGGTATTTTGATCGCTTCGCTGTTGGTGGCTTTGGGCGGATGTGCTGGTTCTGAGGAACTGGGTCCTAAGTCGGTGACAGGGGCGGCAACCTCCCAGATCGTGGTTGCGCAGGCCGGAGAGTTGCCCCCGCCAGGGAAGACTGATTTGTTTGAGCAGGATCGCCCATATCTGATTGGCCCATTCGACAAGCTCATAATCGATGTTTTTGGCATTGAAGAGTTGAGCGAAAAGGAAGTGCAGACGGACGCTGGTGGCCGGATTTCCTTCCCCTTGGCCGGAGTGGTGGAGGCCGCCGGAAAAACGCCGGCGGAACTGGAAGACGTTCTCGAGGAGCGGCTGCGCGGAAGGTACGTGCGTGACCCGCAAGTTACCGTCAATCTCAAGGAAACCGTTAGCCAGGTGATAACCGTGGATGGTCAGGTGAGGGAGCCCGGCCTATATCCAGTAATCGGACGAATGACGCTGATGCGAGCAGTGGCCACGGCCAAGGGCACTGCCGAATTTGCGAAGATGGACGACGTCGTTGTCTTTCGGACGGTACAAGGCCAGAAAATGGCTGCCCTGTACAACCTAAAGGCCATACGTCGCGGCGTGTACGATGATCCCGAGGTGTTCGCGAACGACGTGGTTGTTGTCGGTGACTCGCAAGCCCGTCGCCTCTTTAAGGACGTGATGCAGATTGTTCCGCTTCTTACTACGCCGCTGGTAGTGGCGCTTCAAAACAACAACAACTGAGACCATTCTCGGGACGACTTTTAGAGAGATCGTTATGCTTCAATCTATTTCATCGGCCATTGAGTATCCACGGCCGACCAATTTTTCGGATGGGGCATCCGATGGTCCGCAGCATAATCTGACGCCACCCCTTCTCTTGCAGTATTGGCAAGTCGTATTGCGGTGGAAGTGGGTCATGGCCGGCATCGTATTGTCGGCGCTAGCGCTTGGTCTGGTCGTGACTCTTTTGATGGCTCCGAAATATACGGCGACGTCCAGGATCGAAATCAGTCGCGAGCAGAAGAAGGTGACAAATGTCGAAGGGCTGGAATCTGTTGATTCTGGTCGAGATTTGGAATTTTATCAGACCCAATATTCTCTGCTTTCGGCTAGATCACTTGCGGAACGAGTGTCTCGTTCTCTGAGATTGGCTTCCAACGATGCTTTTTTTGAAGCCCATAGTGTCACGACAGAAGATGCTTCATTGTTTTTTGATCGTGGCGGCCGGCCGCTTACGGCGATCGAGCGAGCTAAGCGAGAGAAGCTTGCGGTTGAGGTGTTGCTGAAAAATATCTCAATTGCACCGATCCGAAACTCGGCGCTGATTGATATCAGCTATACCAGTTCTTCGCCCGGGTTGTCGTCACAGGTCGCAAACGCATGGACGCAGCAGTTTATTGAATCGAGCATGGATCGACGTTTTGCGTCTACTGCCGATGCGCGCAGGTTCCTTGAAGAGCGATTGGACGACCTGCGAAGGCGCCTGGAGACATCGGAGCGCGACCTCGTCAACTATGCGTCGCGAAAAGGAATTGTCGCTCTTGGTAAATCGAAGAGCCTCGACGGCAGGACGGAAGTAGAACGAACGCTGGTCTCCAGCGATTTGGAGGCTTTGAATGATGCCCTCGCCAAGGCGACGGCCGACAGGTTCGCCGCCGAGAGCCGGATTCGTCAGAGGTCGGCAACGGGCGCGAATTCTGAGGCGTTGGGCAATGCTGCAATTTCGTCGTTGCGCGAGAGGCGCGCAGAGGTGGGATCAGAATATGCACGGTTGATGGTTCAGTTCGAGCCCAACTACCCTGCCGCTAAGGCGCTGGCTGAACAAATTCGGGCGCTGGATGGAAGTATCGCGCGCGAAGAGCTGCGCGTTCAGACAAGCCGCGATGTGGAATACCGCGAGGCGGTCTTGCGCGAGGCCAGCTTGCGACGCCAAGTGGATATGTTGAAAGGTCGCATGGACGCGCAGCAGCGCGATAGCATTCAATATAACATCTATCAGCGAGAAGCAGATACGAACAGGGAACTGTATGATGGACTGCTGCAGCGCTACAAGGAAATCGGTGTCGCGGGGGTAGGAGCCAATAATATCGCCATCGTCGATATTGCCAAGGTGCCGGACAAGCCTTCGGCCCCAAGGCTTTCTGTGAACTTGGCTTTGGCCCTGGTTCTCGGGCTCGGCTTGGCCGGTGTAGCGGCATTTGGGTTGGAACAGATTGACGAAGGGCTGCGTGATCCGGGGCAAGTAACTCGCCTTCTTCAGATACCGCTACTTGGAAGCGTCCCTGATGTAGAGGATGAGGATGCATTGGTCGCGCTCAACGATGCCAAGTCAAATCTTTCCGAATCGTATTTGAGCATCCGTTCTAATTTGGCCTTCTCGACCGATCACGGCGTGCCGCGGGCAATCATGGTTACAAGCACCAGGCCCGCGGAGGGAAAGAGTACGACAAGCCTGGCGCTCGCAACGGTATTTGGACGTACAGGCAAAAAGGTACTCATCGTGGATGCGGATATGCGTTCGCCTTCGCTCCACACATTTGTTGCGATGGACAACAAACAGGGCCTTAGCAATTTTCTTGCTGGCGACGACGATTGGCGCCAGCTCGTCGCGTCGGACGTTGCAAAGGGACTGAGTCTGATGGCGGCTGGCCCAACGCCGCCTAGCGCAGCTGAACTGCTGAGCAGCGACAGAATGACTGTGCTGATTGGCCAGTTGCTCGAGCACTTCGATCACGTGGTTATCGATGCGCCGCCCATTTTGGGCCTCGCGGACGCGCCGTTGCTTTCGCGCGCTGTCGAGGGCTGCATCTTTGTGATCGAGGCTGACGGCGTAGCCGTTCGTGGAATCAAGGCCTCGCTGGATCGACTTAAGTCGGTGCAGGCGCATATATTCGGCGCCGTCCTGACCAAGTTGAAAAAGCGGGAGGCCGGCTACGGCTATGGCTACGGCTATGGCTATGGCTATGGGAGCAACTTAGAGCGAACCGGTAGCTCGTAATGAGCAGGTATTCGCTTTCCAGCTTGTCCGGGATTCGTGCGGTTGGTGCGGTTTTGTGCGTTGTCGTCGCCGGCTGCGCTGCCATCGACGCGTTGGGACACGTTACTAGGCGAACTAAGCCGGAACTTGCGCTTACAGGACCGACATGGGACGGCTTTTCGGTCGGCTTCGCGGCGAGCCGGGAGCTCTTGGTGGCGGGATCCCGAACGAACTCAGGGCGGATGGCCCAGCTTGCAAGAGCCTCGATCAACGCCGAGCCAATCAACCCCGTGGCCGTCAGATTGTTGGGATTGGTCGAGGAGGCGCGCAATGATCGATTGGCGCTAGCCCGAATGCGTCTTGCCGAAAGGCTATCCCGCCGAGAGTTGACAACCCAACTTTGGTTGATGGAGCGCGCGACGCAATCAAACGATCTCGACGGTGCATTGCGCCATTATGATACCGCGTTGAGAACCGGTCCCGCGAGCCATGCAATTCTATTTCCGATCCTCGCACGGGCATTGGACGATGATCAGATAAGGGCGCACCTGGCAGTGCGCTTGCGCCGCAACCCGCCTTGGCTTGCGTTGTTCGTTGAGCACGTACTGACAAATCGCCAGCACATGGCAAACTTGGCCCGCACGTTTGTGCTGGCCGGCACAACTCCACCGGAACCAGGTTTTGAATTGTTATCGTCAGCGATGTTGGAGGTGCTGGTCGATCAGAGGCAATTTGAAGTTGCGAGGGAATTTCTGGCGATACTCCCTCGCAGTCATGCCAGGGCGGCGTCATCGATGGGATTCAATGAGGCTTCCACTGACGCCCGCTTTCGTCCCTTTACTTGGGATCCGTTGACCGGCTCAGCTGTAGGGGCCGAGTTTGAGGAAGGCGGCAAAGCGCTTAGGGCATTTGCTGGATCGGGTGAGCGGGCAGTCATTATGCGACGATACGTGGCACTGCCGCCGGCCACCTATGAGTTTGCAGTTCGAGAAGAACCGGTCGAAGCCGGGCCAGACGCGACCCGGGTGTGGAAAGTCGATTGCGCGATGCGGGGTTCCGATCTCGCACTCGCTAAGGTCGACGGATCGCTCGCAAGAGAGCCAAGGACGACGCGGTTCACGTTCATTGTTCGGCCAGGGTGCACTTATCAGCGGATTAGTCTGGAAGTCGCCGGCGGAAGTGATCAGTTGGGATTGTCTCTTTTGGCGCGAGATCTCAGTATAAAGCCTCAAAACGTTCGCAAATAATCTGATTGCGAAATACTGATCTTAGTAATTTTAGCTAAGGCTGTTCATCTTGATCTGGAAGCGCCCCGTTTTTTTGAGTACGGTTAGTTTGGTGGCTGTACGATTTTTGGGCGTTGGGGCGCGTTATTTTGGACTTTTGACGCTCGCTAGCATCGTTCCGGCTGCGCAGTTTGCGTCTTACGCATTGGCATTCATTGTTGCAGAATTTGCACGTTGCTTGGCCGATGGTGGCGTTGATACTGTCTATTTAAGAAGGGCGGAAGCGCTGGAACCGGACGAACGCGTCCGAGTGGCCCGCCGCGCTATGCTTTTGAAATTAATGCATGGTTTGATGACGGCGGTCGGCGTGATCATCATATTAAATTCTTTGCATGGCGTAAATTTACTCATGCTGTTTATTGGATTGCAATTTTTTCCGCAATCGTTGCTGCAGCTTACTCTCAATGTTCGTCAAGTTGACAATAAAGCGCATGAAATCGTAGGAATTATTGGTGCAGTTTACGTTACTGCGATGGCAATGGCCGTACTATCTCACTTTGGGTTTCCTACAGGTAAATGGTGTCTTCCGTACATTGCAGTTGCAGAGCTAATCTGTGCGGCAATTTTTTTTCGTGTACGTCTTATATTTCGCATTAATGATTTGCGGGTCGCGTACAAAGTATTTTTCCCCCAAGCGCTACCAGTGCTAGGGCTCGCACTTCTTGCTTATGCGAATACGCGCACAGACGCATTGCTTGTTTCAAAGCTCATGAGTCCCGACGTCGCAGGAAAGTACATGTACCTTGCGCGGTGGGTGGATTTTGTTCCGATGCTTATTGGTGGTGTCGCACTACCATTGGTGGGTAAGATCCCTTCAATCAGGGCGAAGGGGTATTGGTACTTCGGCGCCCTGTTCGCCGTTGCGACAGCCTGGATACCTTTCGCCATTGCTCAACTCGTTGTCTGGTTCAATCCGGCTTACGCACCGGCGGATGGCCTTCAGTGGATATTGGCAACGATTGCGGGGGTCCGGGCCATGTTGACCGTAACCACCGTGCTTCTGCTGTCCGTCTGGAGGGATGGCTGGCTGTTCAGGATAGCGATATGCACATCCATCACCATTCCCCTTGTGGGATGGCAACTTGGTTCTGCCTTTGGCGCCGTGGGCGTCGCGGGCACAGTTCTCGCTGTGGAAGCGTCAAATTTATTGTGCCAAATATGGCTACTGTTAAGGCTTCGCGATGCTCGACAAAATTGAGACCTCTCCTTCGACGCTGACCAGTGATGATTGGCGCCGTGAGGTGTATGAGAAATATCATAGCTGGAAGGGGTGGGATGTCGGAACTGCTGCCCGCGATGCCGAAATCGCGTTGCGCGAGGTGCGCCGTGCGGGTGGACAGGCTCCTTCCGAGCTGCTTGAAATAGGCTATGGTGATGGCGCCTTCTTAAGACGGGCTGCTGCTCGTGGCTTTCGCTGCTCCGGCGTCGAACTCGACGATAGTTTATGCCCGGAATTGTGTGCGAGCGGCATTGATGCGCGCGCTGGATCAATCAGTCAGTTCGGCGATGGGCAATTTGATTTGGTCGTAGCATTTGACGTGTTTGAGCACATGGAAATGGCTGAACTGCTCGATGTTCTCAAGATGACGCAAAGAAAAATGAAATATGGCGGCCTGTTGATAGCTCGATTTCCAAATATGGCAAGTCCATTCGGCGTGATCAATCAATATGGTGACGTGACACATTGCACAACACTTTCGCCGAAAGGTTACCTTCAATTGGCAAACGTTGCTCAACTGGAGCTCGTTTCTATCTCAAACGCGCTTACAAACTGGCATGATTTGGGGATATTGAAGTTTATGATGAAGCCTTTGGCTATAGCAGTTCGGCGATGTGTGGAGTTGGCGTTGGGCTTTGCTTATTATGGCGCCAAGGTGCCGCTCGATCCCGAAGTCACTGTTGTTGTTGAGAAGAGAAAATAGCGGATTATTGGTTATGTTAAACAAAGAACTGATTTTAATAGCGGATTTTTTCGGCTCAATAAAGAAAAGAGGCATCCCCGCTTACGTGAGGGATGTTGACATTATTGGCAGGGAGCTTTGTGTTGTTCGAACCCTGAGGGCGCCACTATGGGTAGGAAGGCTTCCTGATTGGGCGCAGAATATACTTATGGTTATTCATGAACAATTTGTAGTTCCCATGTATTTCTTATTACTCCGTCCAAGCGTAACCATATTTCCATATAATTCGTGCTCATTTGTTCTTTCACTATCGAGGCGAGTGGTTTGTATAGTTCACGATCTCATTCCCTATAAATCGACGCATAGAAAATCTAAATTTTCCTTTTGCTACGTGGCATGTACATCGGCATGGCATGCCCGCCTTGGGAGAACGTTTGGGGTTGTTTCTCCTTATATGATGCGCGTGCTGCAATCTGTGCCTAAATTTTCGCGAAGTCGGATCGTGTACATCCCAAATTGCTTCACCAGCATAGAAGCAGAATTTTCTCGCTCCTTGGTTTTGAACGACGATGCTTCAGATCTTCGGGTTCTGCTTGTCTCTGGCGTGGGGCCAAATAAGGACTTCAATTCGGCGCTCCGAATGATGAGCGCGCTGGCAAAGGATAGCCGACTGGATAAGGTTGAGATTGACGTTGTCGGCTTTGGTGACGCTTCGGAGCGTGCCATGAAGCTAATCGCGGACTTTGGGCAAGCGGGCATGAAATTGCCTGAAATCCGGGTACATGGCCTCTTGCCTCAAGAGCAGTTGGTGCGCCTTTTTCAGGCAAGCAAGGTGACTTGGGTCCATTCACGGGCAGAGGGTTTTGGTCGGGTTGTGGTTGAAGGCAGATTGGCTGGCCGACCGGTGGTGATGAGTCGATTGCCTGTATTCGGCGCACTTAAGGATGATTGGACGTACTCGTACGCCAACGACGACGTCGATGAATTCTGTGAGAATATGGCTGCGGCTATTAAACTCGGCGGCGTTTCTGTTCCGTACTCGAAGATCGATAGATTGAAGAGAGAGGCGAGGTCTGGCCTCTTTAAACTTCTGAACTAGAATTGCACTTTTTCGAAATTATAGAAATGCACACAAATGGAAAAAATTTTTCATAAAAAACGTCAGAATCCTGTCGAGATATTTGCAGTATTCATTGGCGCATCGGTTTTTTCCACTTTCGTGGCTATTGGGTATATGTCAGCAGCTAACGCGATTCTGACTGCCTTTTCATATGCTGTTTTGATCCAGTTTCTATTCGTGATCCGTGTTGTTTTTTCGACCGGCTGGTTGTTTGTCATTGCTTATATTTTTCATGCTATTTTTATTGGCGTGGCTGGTTTGAGTGTCGGTATGGGCTGGACAGACGTGCCCGCATATTTGCCTTACGGCGAGCTCGCTGGGCCTGCACTGATCGCTCAATACGCGTTGGGCATGTGTGCTATACGATCCAGGGAGATAGCGCCGCAGTATGAAATTAGTCGCAGTGCGCTGCTGCCAGCTGTGGCTATTTGCTCCGTGGCCGCCTTGGTAAAGTACTACTATTATTATGAAGCGGTCGGGTCTCTCGGTGGCTATCTCTCAATTTATACGGAGGGAGATACTATAAGGGACGCAAGTCCTGCAATAGTGAGGCTATTGGCGGCCGCGGCTCCGTTGGTTGGTCTGTTGGCGATAACGCAAAAGGGAGTGCCATATTGGGCCCGGGGGTTGGGGCTTTTCGCCATCGCCCTCGAGGTTATCATTGGAATCAGATCTCGCCCGGTTTTTCTCATTGCTTGTGCGTTTGTGCTTATCCAGCATTCCATGAAGCTGGGCGTCCGGCAGAGAATTATGGTGATGGTGGGTGTGCCTTTGGCTGCTGCGTTCGTCGCGTTCATCGGCTACGCGCGCGAGTCTTGGGATGTGTCAGCTATTGATTACCTGATTGTGACGTCCTCTTCACTTTTCAGTTCATTTGATGCTGCAGTTCTGGGATCGGATCAGACTAGGCGGCGTGGACGAATTGGTTGACGTGGACGGTGTGGGTTGATTCAAGGCTGCCTTTTGGAGGCAGGTTTGAGCCGGGGCGATCTGAGCGAAGCAGAATGGCGCGTTCTGAAGGGTCTGCTGCCGATCGAGCCAGAGAACCGAGGGCGCGGCCGCAGGCCTGAGCAGAATCTCTCGATAGTCAACGGCATACTCTGGCGGCTGCGCTGTGGGACTGCTTGGCGCGATGTCCCGCCAAAATACGGCAATTGGAACACGATCTACCGGCGGTTCCGTCGTTGGAGCGAGGCCGGGGTCTGGGAGGCCGTGTCGGTGACGCTTGCCGAGATCATGGCCGACACCGGACACTACAGCATCGACAGCACCACCCTTCGCGCCCATGTCTCGGCAGCGGGCGGAAAAGGGGGACTTGTCGACGCGCTCTTGGCCGCTCGCGGGGCGGGTTCACCAGTAAGCTTCACTGTCTGGCTGATGCCCGAGGACGCCCCGTCGCCTTCCACCTGACTGGTGGTGAAGCCGCCGACTGCACGGCCTATGACACGCTGATCCGCCTGCCGGACCGCGCTCCGGCGGCTCTGCTGGCCGACAAAGGCTACGACACCAACGCCATTCGCGCCGATCTCGCGAGCCGCAGCATACAGGCTGTCATCCCGGCGCGCTCCAATCGCCGAGAAAGGATCGAGCACGATCGGCAGCTCTACAGGCAGCGAAACGGCATTGAGCGAATGTTCGGCAAGCTGAAAATCAATCGTGCCGTCGCCACCCGCTACGATCAAACGCCCTCAAGTTTCCTCGGCATGGTCCATCTCGCTGCCATCCGGCTTTGGATCAAATTCGTCCACGCCGCCTAGTGGGCGAATGTTGGTCTTCACGCAGTTGAAACCTTTGATTGTGCCGTCCGACTTAAATAGCATCGATACTGTGTCGAAATTGATTTCGTCTGTGTACATTTCGCGCGCATACGATCTTGGTTTTGGGCTGTCTTCATCGGCGTTGTTGGAAAGCCGCCTGATCTTTGGACCTGTATTGATAAGTCTGGCATATCCACTCTTGGCGGTCGCAATCTGCGCTCTTGCGCAACGCCTCGTGGAGTCCAAGGTGCCGCTGGCCTTTCTCGTGGGCGTCTGTGTGATGCCATTTGCTTTCTATATTTGGCGCGCCGAGTTGTGGCAGCTGGTTGTTCCACTGATAAAATCCTCACCGGTGGTCATCTTCATTTACGTGCTGGATGCTTTCGCAAAAAGATTTGCGCCCAAGGGGAAGGGCGCAAATGAGCGGCGGCCGAAAAACGCCAATATTATTGTGGAAGGACGCCGTTAATGTCTCTGTCGCGAAACCGGCCACGCGCGTTGGTGCTTACGCCAAGATTTCCTTATCCAGTTGTTGGTGGGGATAGACTCAGAATACACGAGATCTGCAAATCTCTTGCCGATGAATATTCTCTGACGCTTCTCTCGCTTTGCGAAACAGAGGAAGAGATGAATGGTGGGTTGGTCACGGACGCGTTGTTTGACAAAATTGAATGTGTGATGCTTCCGAGATATCGTTCATATTTGAACGTAATGCTTAGTATTCCTACCCGTATTCCATTGCAGATCGCATATTATCAATCATCAGTATTCGCGAAGCGGGCGAGGGTGCTTGCTGAGGAGCATGATATTTGTGTGGCGCATCTTATTCGTGCGGGGCACTATATCAAGGAGATGAAGCATATTCCGACGATTCTGGAAATGACCGACGCGATTTCACTCAATTATAAACGCGTTCGTTCTGTGAGGTCATTGAGCTTAAAGGCGCTTATATATCGTTATGAGTTTGATCGATTGCATAAATACGAAACTGATGCAATTTCACAATTTTCGCTGGTGAATTTTACCTCTGCAGAAGACGCAAGATTTTTGTGCGGGAACGAAATTCCAAGTCATGTGAAAGTTACGCCAAACGGCGTAAATACAATAGATTTGAATTTTGTGAACAGAGTGAATTGTAAAAATGTCGGAGTTTTCATTGGCAATATGAATACGGTTCAGAACATGGACGCTTGTATTCATTTTATTGAAGATATCATGCCAAATTTACGAGAGGACGATTTGGCTGAATTTAGGGTTGTGGGGCGTATTAGCGACAGCGGGCGAGCCAAGCTCTGTGGCTATGAACGTGTGACAGTTACAGGCGAGGTGCCGTCTATTCCAGAAGTTGTCGCCGATGCAAAGTTTGGAATTTGTTCCGTGAGGTTGGGGGCTGGCATCCAGAACAAAGTCCTTGAATATATGGCACTGGGATTGCCGGTGGTAACTTCGCGCGTGGGCTATGAGGGCCTTGCGGCTCGAGAGGGAAGCGATCTGCTTGTCGCATCTGAGCCAGCGGAATTTGCAAATATGGTAAGGCGTTTGGCCGAAGATCCACTATTGTATGAAGCTCTGGGCCGAAACGGTCGGGCCTATGTTGAGCAGAACCACAATTGGGAAGCAAATCTTGCGCCATTCGTGGCAGGTGTACGAGAAGTCCGGGGGACAAACTCCGAACAGTTGAATGTTTGCAGCGACCGATTGCAAGCATCGTAAACCAACACCAGAGTAACCAGAATAGCGGCGAGCGAGTGCGGTGTTGACGTTGACGGCAGGTTGCGCCGCTACGGCGTCTGGGCTTGTGGCTGGATCCGGAGCGGCAGAGTCCATTTTGCCTGACCTCGTTGGCTGCGAGTCTGATCGGCTATAGCGCTTCCATCCTACGGCCTCTTTCCCCGGCCAGAGAATGGCTGGTCTTGAGCGCGCTTGGCGGATCGGTGGGCCAGATCATGATGCTCTCGGCGCCTGAATCGCGCCGTAAGCGACGTTCGCTCCTCACCTTGTTTGCCTGCGTGATTGAGGCAGACACGGGGTATGGACGACGACGCGCTTACGACCGCACTGGACGCTCGCACTGGAGTTGGTCTGGAGCCGGTCCGGCGTCTCGAGGTGCTCAGCACGATGGCCGGTCGGCGGCGATCCTGGAGCTTGGAGCAGAAGCTAGCGATCGTCGCGGAGGCGCAGCATTGTGATAAACTTTACGGCGCTTGCTCGGCTGTACGATATCCGGACCTCCCAACTCTACCTGGCGCCGTGAGCTTCGTTACGCATTGGAAGCAAAGCATGGCTCGACGGAGGCGGAGCCGATGTTCGTACCGGTCGCCGCCGATGGTGCGCGGCGAGGCGATGTCGCGATCGAAGTTGAGATCGACGGCGCCGTGGTCCGGATTTCGCGAACGGCCAAGGCTGATCTCGCCGCTGCCGTAGTGCAAGCCCTTCGGTCCAAGCAATGATCGGACCTGGTGCTGGGGCGCGCGTGACGGTGGCGACGCGCCCGGTCGATTTCCGCAAGGGGCCTGACGCGCGGGTCGCGCTGGTTGGCGCCGAGTACGGCGGCGATCCCTATTCGGGCGTGATCTACGTGTTTCGGGCCAACGGATCAAGCTGATCTGGTGGGACGGAACCGGCCTGTGCCTGATGGTCAAGAAGCTCGAGTCCGGTGGCGTCAAGTGGCCGGGCATCCAGGATGGCGTAATGCGTCTGACGGCGGCGCAACTTGGTGCGTTGCTGGAGGGTCTGGACTGGCGCCGGGTGCATGGCGGCCGTCGCCCGATTGCCCCGCAGATTGCCGGTTGACGGGGCTTCCTTGTGTTGATTCACTCGTGCCATGCTCATGGAAGCGGACCTGCCCGAAGACATCGAAGCGTTGCGTGCATTCGCCCTAGAGCATTTTCATGATGGGCGGAATCGTTGGGGATTCCCATTGAGTTGATCGTGTGATTCATAGGACGCCGTTACGAAGGAGGCGGCGATGGGTTGGCGATCGGGTCAGAGTTATTCGCAGGATTTGCGGGATCGGGTGATTGCGGCGGTCGATGGCGGGCAATCCGCCCGGCAGGTTGCGGTGACCTTTGGGGTGAGTATTGCCTATATCTACACGCGAGGTGCCAACCGGCCACACCGTTACCAATTGTCATGGCAGTGCACGCACACATTTGTATAAACAACATCACACGATCCATTGATCGCACTTCGGAGCACATCAAGGATTGCACCTCGGCGCAAGCGACGCCTCTTTCCTGGCCCAAAGCTTCAGGCTAACAAGCAGCCTGCCCCGATGCACGCGCCTCAGGTCATTCGAAAAGATGCTCGTCATGATCCCTCCGTTGCCCCCTCATACCAAGTGCCACCGAGACCTAGGAGCAACCGTCATCGATAGCGCCGATGCGCAACCGCATCTGGAAGCAAAGATCGTCACATTTTTGCGATTGGCGTTTTCCTAAAACGTCCATTTTAACCACCGATAACTTACGAATTCATAATACTGATTTTATATATAAATCTATTACTTTCAGATCGCGCAACCACGCAACAAGGAGTGCATAAGTGGGAAGATCTCTTGGAAGAGTATTGCGAGCAGCATTTCAGCCGTTGCATTGGTATACGATTTTTAAAACGTTTAAGATTTGCAAAAACCCTGCACAATATCTTTTGCGATACGTGCTTGACCTAGGAAAATACCCTTGGGATCTTCACTTTAGAACTCCAACCGGAGATCATTCTATTAAGATAAATATCTTTGAAGATCTCTTTACATTTAATGAAATTTTCATTTGGGAAGTATATAAAAATTCAAAAAAAGAAAGTGTATTCGTTGACATTGGAGGCAATATTGGTCTCTCTTCCTTATACTTCCTTACACGTTGCGTTAACACGCGCGGCGTACTCATTGAACCTCTTCAAGGAAATATTGACCGGGCAATTGCGCAGCTTGCGAGTTTTGAGGGAAGAATTCAGTTTATGCATTCCGCGGTTTCAGATGCGACTGGCGTTCTGGAAATTGGCGTAGAGCCAACCGGCCGCTATTCGGGCGTCGATTGCCTGGAAACAGGGATGCGCCAAGTAGTACCGGCGGTTGGGATTAATGAATTAATTGAAACAACGGCCTCAACTCTTGGCCAGATCAGCACTATTAAAATCGATTGCGAGGGAGCCGAGCAGGCATTTATGCCTGTCATTAGAGAAAATAATCTGATGAACGTGCATCGCTTCGTGATTGAATCGCTACCAATCAAAGATAAAAATCTACTGGATTCTGGATTTACTAAAAAAATCGTATTTGATGACGGCATTGGAGGAGTTTTTGAGTATTCTCGACAAGTTTAGAAAACTTGACTATCGACTTGAAGCGCCCCGCTTACGCGGTTTAAAGTAAATACGATAGGGCGGCAGGCAATGCAGTAATGCGCAGGCCGCCTCTATTCCCCTACGAATTTCGAGCCATCGCGCTTCGACAGAGTACCCATGATTGACGGTGTCACCAAGCGACAGTTCGGCGACGAGCACTGCTGAACGGCGGCGCCATGACTGCCCAGATGGTTGGCGCATTCGACAATATGGGGAGCCATCGTAACTGAGAGGCCGACCGCCCCCCCCTTCTCCGACGACTATCGTGCTCGCTCGATCAGGGGTTGCTCGCAATAGCTGCGCCCGGCAATGCCGCCACCCCAGGCGCGCCTACGGCCAAGTCTCGTCAATGAAAACGAGACAATCGGACCGAGGATTGAGCCGCCCTCGACCATCGCGGGCGTCGATTTGCACGCCTGTTCAGCCCGTAAGCCGATTTCATGCCGCGGCGACGGCTCAGAGCGACAAAGCGCAGAATGCGGCCCCCAAGCACCTCCACCCGCGGCCGCGCCGGGCGGTGAAGACCTCAGGAAGATCTTCCCGCAAAATCGGCCAGAAGCTCGCATTACGGCTTCCGTCCGGAGAATCCCCAATTGACGATAGTGCCGGGAGCGCTTGCCTGAGAGTCTCGGTAACGATACGCTTTGGCCATCATGATGAACAGCTTTTCAAATTGAAACACAGTAGATCAAATTTCCATACTACAAATGATTAAGTAATTTATTCATAATGTTATGACACGCTTAAATAAAATATTCAAATAGATTAAAGAAAATAGAATGCCATTTAATAAATATTACCATGCATTTAAAAATTTGATCAAAGACATCGTATGTCAGGAGGATATATGCTGCAAAACTCGATCGGAGAAATACTTAAATATATAGCTTTTAGGTATACGAATCTTGGCGCTCCATCATATAATTATTGCGTCGACCCCATTGAGCTTTCTACACTTATTAACGAAATAGAGCGCCTCAAGGATGCCGATGGATGTATAATTGAAGTTGGCGTAGCGCGAGGAATGACAACAAAATTTTTGTGTGAACATATAATGCGCGAAGGATTAAATGAAACCTACTACGCAATAGATACATTTAGTTCATTTACATCCGAAGACATCGACCATGAGGTGAATATACGAAAAAAATGTCATAATGACTTTAATGGATTTCGCTATAATGACTTCAAAACATGGGTAAATAATTTTAAAAACTACGATTTCGTTATACCCGTTAAGGCTGACTGTTCAAAATTTAAATACAAAGACATAAAGCCTATAAAATTGGCCTTTTTGGATGTCGATTTATACTTACCAACACGCAATGCTCTTGCCGCCATATTTTCGGCGCTTGTTGAAGGCGGGGTCATCATAGTGGACGACGTCGCCCCGAATGAACGATATGATGGCGCCTACCAAGCATATATGGAGTTTTGTGACGCGAACGGATTACAGCCAGTTCGTGTCGGGAAAAGATGCGGAATAATTAGGAAAGAGTCTGGTGCGCTTCGCTAAAACATGACGGATTTTGAGCAAGTCCGGCTGAAAGGAGTCGGATTGTATGAAGCGCGGAGCACGCTCAGGAAAGGGCGGAACATCGCGGTCTCAAAGAACAGGAAATGGGTATGGCGACAGCGGCCCAACGTTGCGCCACTGGCGCTTGGGAACATAGGCCGGGCTCGGTCTCTCCCAGTTGAATATGGGCTGGGGGAAGGCGCCGCTGGTCACATCCGCAACGGCGGCACCGCTCGCTTTGGTGACATGAAATCGATTGCGCCTATATCTGTCTGCAGCCGATAGCGTCAGTCGCTGAGTTCCGAGGGGTTTTTTGGTGAGCCGTGCTGGATTCGAACCAGCGACCTACTGATTAAAAGTCAGTTGCTCTACCGACTGAGCTAACGGCCCTCACCAAGGCGGTTTCCCTAGGAGGGGAGCAGCGCGCGGTCAACGGGGTTCTGCGCTCGAGCCTATAAAGATGGTGGCGGACGCTGAGGCCTGCCAGCGGATCGCGCCAGTCGGGAGCGATTTCGGCGAGCGGCCTGAGCACGAAGCCTCGGTCGCGGAAATGGCGATGGGGGATGCCCAGGCCGGGTGAAGCCCAGATGCCGCCCGACCACAGCACGATATCGAGATCGAGCACGCGCGCGGCCCAGCGTTGCGCTGGACGGCGGCCAAAGGCGCGTTCGATGCGTTTCAGCCGGGCGAGCAGGGCAGGGGGCGTGTCGCCGCACTCCACGATCGCGGCGGCATTGGCATAGCGCCTGCGCGACGGGCCGATCGGGGCGGTCTCAAAAGTCGCGGACAGTGCACGGATCGCTACCCCCTCGGCCTCGATCTCGGCGAGCGCAGCGGCGATGACCGCCCGTGGCGCGCCATAGCGGCCATGGCGCTTGTTGGAACCGAGCGCGATGGCATAGGTTGAAACCGACATGATCTGGCGCCTATCCCGATCGCATGTTCATTGAAAGCCCTATCCCCCAAAGCGAGCCGCCACACGACTGTCCACTCTGCCCAAGGCTGGTCGCGCTGCGCCAGGCGCTGCGCGTCGAGCACCCCGACTGGTGGAACGCGCCGATTCCCGCATTCGGGGATCCGCAGGCATGGCTCGCGATCGTCGGGCTTGCGCCGGGCAAGCACGGCGCCAACCGCACAAGCCGACCGTTCACGGGCGATTATGCCGGAGATCTGCTGTTCGCGACGCTCGACAAGTTCGGGCTGCTCGAGGGGCGCTATGATGCGCGCGCCGACGACGGCGTCCGGCTGAAGGGTGCGATCATTATCAATGCGGTCAAATGCCTGCCGCCCGAAAACAAGCCGACGCCCGAGGAGATCCGGACCTGCCGCCCCTTCCTCAAACGCTCGCGGGAAATGTTGCCGAGCGCGCGGGTGTTCATTGCGCTCGGGCAGATCGCGCACCAGTCGACGGTGAAGGTGCTCGGCGGGAGGCTGCCCAAGGCCCCGTTCGCGCATCTTGCCGAACACCCAATGCCCGGCGGTGAGGTGGTGCTCGATAGCTATCATTGCTCGCGCTACAACACCAACACGGGGCGGCTGACGCCCACGATGTTCCAGGCGGTGTTCGCGCGCGCGCTCGAACTCAAACCGTCTTGAGATAGTCGAGATAGGCGCCCTCGGGAGGGCCGTCGAGCGCGCCCATGACGGGCGCGAGCGCATCCTTGGGCAGATGTTCGCCCGCGGCCTTGTGCGCGTCGACCGTTTCCCATCGTTCAATGAAGACGAAACGGCGTTCATTGCCCACATCGCGGAGCAACTCCACCCCCTCGCTGCCGGGGATGCCCCGCACGGCGTCGGCGAGCTGCCGCAGAGCCGTTTCCAGAACTGCATCCTTGCCCTCGGCGGCGTGCATTACATAATGGCGCGCAACGGTCATGTTACTCTCCCTTGTCTGCGAGGTCAGATATCCTCGGCCAATCGGCCATAGAGATCGGGGCGGCGGTCGCGGAAGAAGCCCATGCCTGCACGGTGCTTGGACGCACGCGCGAGGTCAAGCGTCGCGACTATCGCGCCGGTGTCTTCCCGGCCAAGGCTCTGCTGATAGTCGCCCCACTCGTCGGCGATGAAGCTGTGACCGTAGAAAATCTGGCCATTTTCGTTGCCGATGCGGTTGGCGGCGACAATCGGAACGACGTTCGACACGCTGTGCCCCACCATCGCGCGTTGCCACATGCGGCTGGTGTCGAGTTCGGGATCATAGGGTTCGGAGCCGATCGCGGTGGGGTAGAAGAGCAGTTCGGCCCCCATCAACATCATCGCGCGCGCGCACTCGGGATACCACTGATCCCAGCAGATGCCGACGCCGATCGTTCCATAGCGCGTCTCCCACACCTTGAATCCCGTATTGCCGGGGCGGAAGTAGAATTTCTCTTCATAGCCGGGCCCGTCAGGGATGTGGCTCTTGCGATAGACGCCCATCACCTGGCCTTCGTCGTCGATCATCGCCAGGCTGTTATAATGATGCGGCCCGTCGCGCTCGAAGAAGCTGGTCGGGATATAGACCTTCAACTCGGCGGCGAGCTTCCCCATCGCCAGCACCGCGGGATGCTCGGCGGTCGGGCGTGCGCGCGCGAACAGCGCTTCGTCCTCGACCTGGCAGAAATAGGGACCTTCGAAGAGTTCGGGGGGGAGGATGATCTTCGCGCCACGCGCTGCGGCGTCGCGGACGAGATCCGAGACCGCGGCGATATTGGCGTCGATGTCGTCGGTGAGCGCGAGCTGCAATGCGGCGACGGTGATCTCGGTCATCGGGAAAACCTCTTCGGAAACGGTGCGCGCGACATAGAGGCCCGCGCCCGCGCGGCCAAGGGGGCGGCGCGGAAATGCGTACCCGGCCGGGCCGGGGCGGTGGCCTTAACTTCACTTAACTTCGCATTTTTCCCACAAGCGCGCATGTTGATTCGGCTTCCTCAAGGGGCGGGTCAAAATGTGACCGGAGGAAGCGTATCAAGAGCGGGATGTGTAGGACAGGGGTGCGGGTGGAAGTGCTATCGGATGGCTTGTTTTAAGGAAAGCTGCGGTTAGGTTTCTTCTGCGGACATGCCTTGAAATGCCGCTCAGAGCGTTTCAGCCCGTTTCCAAGCCGAGAAGTTCGGGGTGGGCAAAGCCCACCCCGCGCGTCTTACAGACCGTCAAGGCCCTTGCTGACCAGGATATTCACCGCAACGCGGCGGTTCTGTGCCTTGCCGTCGACGGTGTCATTGCTTGCCACCGGATCCGCTTCGGACATCCCTGTGGGGGTCAGCATGCGATAGGGTTTCCAGCCGCAGGCCTGCTGAAGATAATTGACGACGCGACCGGCGCGCTTGTCGCTCAGCTCCTGGTTGAATTCCTGGCTTCCCGTGGAATCGGTGTAGCCAACGACGAGCAGCAGAGCGTTATCCATCCCCTCGGCCTGGCTTGCCGCGGCGCAAAGATCGGCTTGCGCCTGTTCGGACAGCACCGCCTTGCCGGTGTCGAAGTTCACGTTCGTCGTGCCTTTGACATTGTACTGGTCGATATCACCCATGCGGCCGCGCAGCGCCTCCGTTGCCTCAGTCTGTTCGGCAAAGCGCTGGTCGGTGCCGTTATGGATCATCGACGCGGTCTTGAGGTCCTTGTTCTTGAGAACGATCTGGCTCGCCATCAGGTCGCCGCCGCCCTGCAATGTATCGACGGTGACGGGCAGGCCGTTGAGCAGCGATGTCGCGGCAAGCCTGCTGCGATTGAGGCCCAAAAACCCCCCGCTGGCCTTGATCCGGGTGCTGTCGTTGATGGCGATGATCGTCTTGGTGCCATCGGCGGACGTGACCTGCATTCTGTCGCCGCTGCGCGCAGAGATGATGCCTTCGATCTCTGGCCCTTCGGTCATCTCAGCCGCTTCAGGCGAAGACGTGTCAGATACAGTTCCCGAGAGACCGGCCTCGGGCTGGGCCTGCTCTTGCGCAGCCAGGCTGGCCGATGCTGTCCCGGCAAGCATGGCAAGCAACAAAAATACTCTTGGGCTTTTGGAAACGACATTCATTACGTTACTCCTTGTCAGCCCCCCCTCCATCTAGCTTCATTGAGATGTGCGGCATGTAGCCGCACCTGAGCACCATGGATTTCCCGCCTGTTCGGACAAACCTTTCGCGCAGATGAACGCGCCCGGTGACTGAGGTGGTTGTGCGGGTAATTCGACCGAATCGTGCGGCGGACCGATGCAAACTGCGCCGCACGAACGAGCGCTCATGCAGGCAAGATTGAGAATCCGTTTCTCACCCCATCCGAAGCATTCGTCTGGCGCCGCCTTCGAGTCGGCTTTCGGTGAGCCCTGGACCAGTCTTGAATGACCGGTTGAACCCGCCCGCGCAAAGCCGCCGTTCGCCCCTGCACCCGCTCAAAGCCCCCGCACCCGCGGTCTGCGGGCGGCTTGCAGCTTTTCCTCGGCTTCGGCCAGCCATCGCTCGGTCGTCCGTCGCCGCGCATCGGCCTCTGCTGCCGCATCGCGGTCAGCACGCTCGATCGCCTGACGGCTGGCGGTGCAGTTGCGGCGCCATTGGCGGTCATAGGCGGCCATAGCGCGGGTGGCGCGCGTGTCGCGTTCGCGCCCCAGCGCGGTGAAGACGCGCAACTGCTTGCCAAGCGCGAGTTCGCGGCGGACGCCGACGAGCTGGCCGCCACGGATGACGCCGACCAGATCGCCATTGAGCGACCGGTCGAGCAGCTCGGCCTTACGATCGCGCACTGCTTCCTCCTGCGCGCGTGCCCAGGCATCGTCGAAGCTGTCGGCGCCGAGTTTGAGTCGAAGCTGATAGGCGCTGCGCGCGCTCATCCCCACGGCGCGCGCGGCATCGGCGACCACGCCATAATGCGCGAGCGCGACGATGAAGGCGCGCTGGCGATCGGCATTCCAGCCGCTTCGCCGGCGACGCTCCATCGGCACGGGATCGAAGGCGAGGAGATCGGCGAGGCCGTCATCCTCATCAATTGCGGTCGGACTGGTCGGCATCCACCAGCTTATCGCCGATCGGGGCGGCTGTAGGACAGCGGGATTTTCGGTGGGCTCCGGGGCTGAGCCCAACCTTGAGGCGTGGCGGCGCTCGCGATCGAGGGGGTTCGCTGTCAGTCAGTGCTCCGGGCTTGACCCGGAGCCCATGCCTGAAGCGGCGCTACCCCCGACGACATGGACTCCTGCTTTCGCAGGAGCACTGAGGCATGATGGCTTCGCGCGGAACCCGGTTGGCTTTCAGCGCGGAACCTGCTGGCTGATGCAGTGGAAGCTGCCGCCGCCGAACAGGATATGGTCGGCGCGTAGCCCAACGGCTTTGCGATCGGGGAAGAACGCCTGGATCGCGGCAACTGCTGCATCGTCGTTGGCGGTGCCATAAACGGGTACGACGACCACGGCATTGCCGATGTAGAAGTTCATGTAGCTCGCCGGGATCACCTCGCCGTTACGGATGACGCGGCCGGGGGAGGGGATGGGGACGACCTCGACACCCATCGCTTCGGCGCGTGCCTTCGCATCGGCATAGATGGCGGCATTGGGATCGTCCTCGCCCTCCGCGACGGGGAGCGCGAGGCGATTGGGACCGACGAAGCGCGCGAGATTGTCGACATGGCCGTCGGTATGATCGTTGAGCAGGCCGTCGCCGAGCCAGAGCACGCGATCGAAGCCGAGATCGCCCTTGAGACGCGCCTCGATCTCGTCGCGCGTCAGATCGGGATTGCGGTTGGGATTGAGCACGCACTGTTCGGTGGTGACGACAAGCCCCGTGCCACCGGCGTCGATCGCGCCGCCCTCGAAGATCCAGTCGCAGCGCGTGACGGGGAGGGAGATGGTGTCCGCGAGGATGCCGCCGATCTCGCGATCGCCGGGCAGGTCGTATTTGCCGCCCCAGCCATTGTTATCGAAATGACGCGCCTGCCGGTCCGCGCCGGTGGCGACGATGATCGGGCCGGTGTCGCGCAGCCAGATATCGCCGAACACATGCTGTTCGACGATCACGCCGGGCGCTGCGAGTGCGCGCGCGGCTTCGGCGGACTGCACGTCGGCCGCGATCAGGTGGACCGCTTCGCCCGCGCCATCGGCATGGACGGCGTTGGCGAAGGCCGCGACCTCGCGGCGCGCGAGGTCGAGAACGCCGGGCCATTCGGGCTCATGGCTGGGAAAGCCGATCCAGACGCGCTCGTGCGGCGCCCATTCGGGAAGCATCGTTAGAGTCATCAGAATTTACCGCTCGTCCTGAGTAGCCGTTGAGCTTGCCGAGACGGGGTATCGAAGAACCGGCACAGTGCGTCCTTCGATACGGGCTCTCGGCTGCGCTCGATCCCTACTCAGGATGAGCGGGATTGGGAATGGCTGACGGTCTTGGAGCCAAATCAACTTCGCGCCTTCGCGCCTTCGCGTGAGCCAGTGAATGTGTCACGCGAAGACGCGCAGAGGGCTACTTCCCCGCGCGGCTCTTGTCGCGGGTCGCGCGGAATTCGTCGCCCTCGTTCCAGTTGGGCCAGGCGCTCGAATTCGCGAGTTCACGGCCGAGCGCGTAGTAGAGCTGGAGGTCCTGCACCGCGCCGTCCCAGTTCCAGTTGGGATCATATTCGTCCGACGCCTGATGATAATGCTTGTCGGTGTATTCGGCAGCGATCTTCTTGCCGCGCGCGACGCCACCGTCGACCTGATCGTCGCCGCTGCCCGCGTTGAACATCGGCACGCCGAGCTTCGCCATGCTGAAATGGTCCGAGCGGTAGTAAAAGCCCTTTTCGGGCGTGGATTCGGGCGAGATGTAGCGCCCCTGCGCCTTCACCGCCTTTTCGAGGATCGGGTCGAGCTGCGATTTGCCGATGCCCACCGAGGTCACGTCCCTGGTGGGGCCGAGGATGTTGAGTCCGTCCATATTGACGCCGCTGACCGTGTTGGCGAGCGGATAGATCGGGTTCTCGGCGTAGTATTTGGAACCGAGCAGCCCCGATTCCTCGGCGGTGACCGCGAGGAAGACGAGCGAGCGGTCGGCGGCACCCGCCTTGACGTGCGCCTCGGCCATCGCGATCAGCCCCGCGGTGCCCGTGGCATTGTCGAGCGCGCCGTTGCAGATGTCGTCGCCGGTCTCGTCGGGCATGCAGCGGCCGAGATGATCCCAATGCGCGGTGTAGAGGAAGGTCTCGTCGGGACGCTTCGTGCCCGGAAGGATACCGATCACGTTCTTCGACTTGCTGCGCTTGATGGCGTTGTCGAAGCTGACCGAGGCTTTCACGCCCAGCGGAACAGCCTTGAAGCCGGGCTGTTTCGCCGCGGCTGCGAGCGCCGCAAAGTCCTTGCCCGCCGAGGCGAAGAGCGCTTCGGCCGCGGGCTTCTGGATCCAGCCGACCGCCTGGCTCTGGTCCATATGGTTGTTCACGTCGTCCGCGCCGAGTTGCGGGCCGGTCCAGCTCGAATCCACGGTCTTCCACCCGTAAGCCGCCGGCTCGGTGTCGTGCACGATGATCGCGGCCGCGGCGCCCTGACGCGCGGCTTCCTCGTACTTGTAGGTCCAGCGGCCATAATAGGTCATCGCGCGGCCGTTGAAGGTGCCGCCGACATCGGGCTTCTGCCAGTCGGGATCGTTGATGAGGATGACGACGGTCTTCCCCTTCACGTCGACGCCGGTATAGTCGTTCCAGCCGCGCTCGGGCGCGTTGACGCCATAGCCGACGAAGACGACCTCGCTGTCCTTGACCGCGATATTGGGCAAGACGCGGTAGGTGCCGATCACCATGTCCTTGTGGAGCGCGAAGGCGAGCGGGGTCTTGCCGCCCGAAATCGTCAGCGGCGTGACGTTGCTGTTGGTGATCTCGACCAGCGGGACATCCTGGAACCAGCTTCCCTTGTTGCCGGGCTTGAGGCCGGCCTTCTGAAAGCGTTCGGCGATCAGCGCGACGGTCTTTTCCTCGGCGGGCGTGGTCGGCGCGCGGCCCTCGAAGGCGTCCGATGAGAGCGTCTCGGTGACGGACTTGAGAGTCTCGAGCGAGATCGCTCCCGGCTGCGCGTGGGCGCTGGCGGCGGCAAGGGCGAGCGGGGCGGCCGCAAGCAACAGAATTGAACGCATCGGCGATGTCCTCGGAAAATGCTTTGGTTGCGGACTTCATGGCAGCGCCGCGAAGCGCATGCAACGCCGCGCCGACCAATTCGCTATTGCGCGCGACCAATGTTCGCGGCAGCATCGTCAATGTACTGAATTCTGGGGGGAATAGAATGCATCGTTTTGTTGCCGCGTTGTTTGCGGCCACCATGCTCGTGCCTGTCGCGCAGGCGCAGGAAGGCGACGCAGCCGCCCTGTTTGGGGCTCGCGAATATGTCGAAGATGTCAGCCTGTCACCCGACGGCCGTCGCATTGCATTCATCGTGCCCGCCCCTGGGCGTGGATCAACGCTCTACACCGCCGAGGTCGCGGCTGGCGCTGCTTCGGTCCAGGCAGCCTATTCGGACGGCGATCCCGAACGTCTGCGCGACTGCGGCTGGGTGTCGAACACGCGGCTCGTGTGTCAGGTGAGAGGGATGACCGATCAGGGTGGAGTGAAGATCGGCTTTTCACGGCTGATCGGTGTGGATGCCGACGGCAAGAATATGAAGCTGGTGAGCGCACGGACGGGATCGCGTGCGCTGCGCATGAACCAGTATGGCGGGGACGTGCTCGACTGGTTGCCGGGCGAAGACGGCGCGATCCTGCGTACGCGCGACTTTGTGCCCGAATTTTCGACCGATACGCGCCTTGCGCAGAAGGAAAACGGTTTGGGCGTGGAGCGCGTCGACACGCTGAGTCTGTCGAGCAAGCGCATCGAATCGCCGAAGACCGACGCGGTCGAATATATCTCCGATGGCTATGGCCGGATCCGCATGATGGGCAGTCTTCCGAAGAGCGACATGACGGGCTATTCGCAACAGACGCTCAAATATTTCTATCGCCCCAAGGACGGCGATGGCTGGCGCGAGTTCGGCAAGCTCGATCTGGTGACCAACGCGGGCTTCAATCCGATGGCGGTCGATCGCGATCTCGACGCGGTCTATGGCTTTCGCGGCAAGGACGGTCGTCAGGCGCTGTACCGCATCGCGCTCGACGGCACGATGAAGGAGGAGCTGGTCTATGCGCATCCCGAGGTGGACGTCGACGGACTGGTACGCATCGGACGCCAGCATCGCGTCGTCGGGGCAACCTTCGCGACCGACAAGCGGCAGACCGTCTTCTTCGATCCCGCGCTGAAATCGCTCGGCGCGGCGCTTTCCAAGGCGCTGCCGGGGCTGCCTTTGGTGACCTTCATCGATTCGAGCCTCGACGAAAGCCGGCTGCTGCTTCGGGCAGGGAGCGACACCGACCCGGGGCGTTATTATGTGTTCGACAAGAAGGCCAAGAGCCTGAACGAGGTACTGCTGTCGCGGCCGCAACTCGAGAATGTGAAGCTGGCGCCCGTGAAGCCAGTGAGCTTCAAGGCGGCGGACGGCACGATGATTCCGGGCTATCTGACGTTGCCCGCAGCAAGCAACGGCAAGAACCTCCCGACCATCGTGATGCCGCATGGCGGCCCCGGATCGCGCGACGAATGGGGCTTTGACTGGCTCGCGCAATATTACGCCAATCGCGGCTACGCCGTCCTCCAGCCCAATTTCAGGGGATCAGCCGGCTATGGCGACCAGTGGTTCCAGAAGAACGGTTTTCAATCGTGGCGGACCGCGATCGGCGACGTGAACGATGGCGGGCGCTGGCTGGTCGCGGAAGGGATCGCCGATCCGTCGAAGCTGGCGATCGTCGGCTGGTCCTATGGTGGCTATGCCGCGCTCCAGTCGGCGGTGCTCGATCCAGACCTGTTCAAGGCGATCATCGCGATCGCGCCTGTCACCGATCTGGAAAGGCTGCGCCAGGAATCGCGCAACTACACGAACTTCCGCCTGGTCGACGCCTTTATCGGGGCCGGGCCTCATGTGCGCGAAGGTTCGCCCGCGCAGAATGCCGACAAGATCAAGGCGCCCGTGCTGATGTTCCACGGCGATCTCGACGCCAATGTCGATGTCGCAGAGTCCCGGTTGATGGCCGAGAAGCTGACAGCGGCGGGCAAGAAGCACGAACTGGTCGTCTATCCCAAGCTCGAGCACTCGCTGGTGGATTCGAAGGTACGAACGGAAATGCTCAGCAAGAGCGACGCGTTCCTGCGGACGTCTCTCGGCATCAAGTGAACGAAAAAGGGGTGGCCGTTTCCGGCCGCCCCCATTACCTGCCCAATCGAAAACCGATCAGCGCGAGTAGAACTCGACGACCAGATTGGGTTCCATCTTCACCGGATAGGGCACTTCGTCGAGCGAAGGCACGCGGGTGAAGGTGACCTTGGCAGCGCCATCGACCGCGACATAGTCGGGGATGTCACGCTCGGCGAGGCTCTGCGCTTCCATGACCAGCGCCATTTCCTGCGCCTTCTTGCCCAGCGTGATCTCGTCGCCCGGCTTCACCAGACGCGACGCGATGTTGCACTTCACGCCGTTCACATAGATGTGGCCGTGCGAAACGAGCTGGCGCGCCGAGAAGATCGTCGGCGCGAACTTGGCGCGGTAAACGAGCGCGTCGAGGCGACGCTCGAGCAGGCCGATCAGGTTCTGGCCGGTGTCGCCCTTCATGCGGGCGGCCTCGAAATAGGCCTTTTTGAACTGCTTCTCGGTGACTTCGCCGTAATAGCCCTTGAGCTTCTGCTTCGCGCGGAGCTGGATGCCGAAGTCCGACATCTTGCCCTTGCGGCGCTGGCCGTGCTGGCCGGGGCCGTATTCGCGGCGGTTGACGGGGCTCTTGGGGCGACCCCAGATGTTCTCGCCCATGCGGCGATCGAGCTTGTACTTGGCGCTGTTGCGCTTCGACATGTCAGTTCCTTCAATTGCTACAACGTGATCCGTCCGCAAGGGACGGGGTTAGTCCCGGTACCGCTCTGCTGGTGATCGATGATCGAGGCAGGGCCGCCGCTTCACCGGGGTGCGGGGCCAATTGCGAAGGGCGCGCTAATACGCGCGCTGACGTGAAAGTCAAGTCTCGTGGCCCTGTCAGAGCACGCCGCTGCGGCCTTACTGGGTCATGCGCTGAACGTTGCGAAGGTCGTTCGCATTGCGCTGGTCTTCCGTCGCCCATTCCTCAGCCGTCTTGCAGATTTTCTTCTTGGCGAGGCGCGTACCTGTCGCCTGCTTGTTGGCGCGGCAGATCTTTTCAGCCTTCGGCTCCTTGGCTTCGTCGGACGACGCGAAGGCCGGCGTCAGGACCAGGGCGGACGCAACACAAGCAACGAACAAACGCATGGCAATTGCCCTTTCATACGAACTCAAGATGCCGCTGGAGAACATAATTCCTCACAAATGTATATGGTGATATTGCGTGCTCGACGTGGCAGTTTTGCGCCGCTAGATCGCCGCCATGATCGAAAAACGCAAAGCAGCCGAAGCGTGCGAGACGATGATGGAGGTTCGCGCCGGCGTCGATTCCATCGACCGTGAACTGTCCAGGCTCCTGGGGGAGCGCTTCCGCTTCATGGAGGCGGCGGCGCGGATCAAGCCCGAGCGGAACATGGTGCGTGACGAGGCGCGCAAGGCGGAGGTGATCGCCAATGCGCGCGCAAATGCAGCGATCAACGGTTTTCCAGCCGAGGTTGCGGGTGATCTCTGGGAAGTGCTCGTCGAGGCGTCGATCGCCTATGAGCTCGACGTCTTCGATCAGCGCTGACGCGGATTGGCGAGGCTGGAGAGCACGCCGCGCAACGTCCGCACCTCCATGCTGTTCCAGCCCGGCTTGGTGAGCAGCGTGCGCAGCGTGCGCCGCGTGGAAGGCGCGCGATCGGGCGGGAAGAAATAGCCGGCCTTATCCAGCATCGTGTCGAGCTGTCCGATCATGCCGTCAAGCTCCTCCTGCGGCGCGGGCGGATCAATCTCGACCGAGGGTGGCGAGGCTAGGGCTACCCCCCCCTCGGCTTCGCTCGGGGCATGCTTTGACCATTCATAGGCGACGAGGATCACCGCCTGGGCGAGGTTGAGCGAACCGAATTCGGGATTGATCGGGACGGTCAGGATCTTGCGTGCGACCGCGACATCGTCGGTTTCGAGGCCGGAGCGTTCGGGGCCGAAGAGGATCGCCGATTTGCCGGGTGCGGCGCGCATTTCCTGCGCCGCCTCTTCGGGCGTGACCACGGGCTTGGTGACACCGCGCTTGCGGACGGTGGTCGCGTAGATGTGCTGGCAGTCGGCGACAGCTTCGGCGACGCTATCGAAGACCTGTGCGCGTTCGAGCACGATATCGGCGCCCGAAGCGGCGGGGCCCGCCGAAGGGTTGGGCCAGCCATCACGCGGGGCGACGAGCCGCATCTCGGTCAGCCCGAAATTGAGCATCGCGCGCGCGGCCTTGCCGATGTTTTCGCCGAGCTGTGGACGGACGAGCACGATGGCGGGGGCCCTTCGAGACGGCACTTCGGCTTCGCTCAGTGCCTCCTCAGGATGAGCGGACATGACGGTATCCTTTTGCATCCGCTCATCCTGAGGAGAGGCTGAGCTTGGCGAAGCCTCGTCTCGAAGGATTGTTCCGCGGCGGGAAAGTGCACGAACCGCATCCCAATCGCCCCGAATAAGTGCTTCCTTCTTGGCGCGCGACCAGCCCTTTAACTGCTGCTCTACGGCAAAGGCTTGATCGCGATCAGGAAAATTCTCGGCCCACACCAGTTCGAGGGGGCGGCGGGTGTGCGTGTAACCGGGAATCTCGCCGTGTTGATGCTGGGCAACGCGTGCGTCCAGATCATCGGTGTGGCCGATATAATAACTGCCATCGGCGCAGCGGAGCATATAGGTGAAGAAGCTCACCGCATGCCCTCTGGCTGCGGTCCTTCGAGACGGGCCTTCGCCATGCTCAGTCCCTCCTCAGGATGAGCGGGCGGGGCGAGGCGGCAGCGCCGGATCACTTGTCCCCCATTTCCTTCACCGACCCTGCGAACTCCTCGAAATCCCTGGCTTCGGTGAAATCCTTGTAGACCGAAGCGAAGCGGATATAGGCGACGCTGTCGAGCGCCTTCAGGCCGTCCATCACCATGCCACCAAGCTGGGCGGCGGTCACTTCGCTCTCGCCGCTCGTTTCGACCTGGCGCTGGATAGCGGAGACGAGCTTGTCGATGCGCGCCTGATCGATAGCGCGCTTGCGGCACGCGATCGCGATCGAGCGTTCGAGCTTTTCGCGTTCGAATGGCTCGCGGCCGCCTTCGCTCTTCACGACGGTCAGTTCGCGGAGCTGGATGCGCTCGAAGGTGGTGAAACGCGCGCCGCAACCCTCGCACTGGCGCCGCCGGCGGATCGCCGCCCCGTCTTCGGTGGGGCGGCTATCCTTTACCTGGCTGTCGTCATGACCGCAGAACGGGCACTTCAAGGATCAGGCCCCCGGATAGATCGGGAAGCGATTGCACAGCGCGCGGACGCGGGCCTTCACATCGGCCTCGACCGCTGCGTCGCCCTGCTCGCCCTTGGCCTTCAGCCCGTCGAGCACGTCGGCGATCATGTTGCCGATTTCGCGGAACTCGGCGACGCCGAAGCCGCGCGTCGTGCCCGCGGGGCTGCCGACGCGGATGCCGCTGGTCTTGGTCGGTGGCAGCGGATCGAAGGGGATGCCGTTCTTGTTGCAGGTGATCGCCGAACGCTCGAGCGCCTCGTCGGCGTCCTTGCCCGTCACGCCCAGCGGGCGAAGGTCGACGAGCGCGAGGTGCGTGTCGGTGCCGCCCGAGACGAGATCCGCACCACGCTCCTTGAGCGTCGCGGCGAGCGTCTTGGCGTTCTCGACCACTGCCTTGGCGTAGCTCTTGAACTCGGGCTGGAGCGCTTCGCCGAACGCGACCGCCTTTGCGGCGATCACATGCATCAGCGGGCCGCCCTGGAGGCCGGGGAAGACCGCCGAGTTGATCTTCTTCGCGATCGCTTCGTCATTGGTCATGATCATGCCGCCGCGCGGTCCACGCAGCGTCTTGTGCGTCGTAGTGGTGACGACATGCGCGTGATCGAAGGGGGTGGGGTGGACGCCGCCCGCGACGAGCCCCGCAAAGTGCGCCATGTCTACCATGAAGATCGCGCCGACTTCATCAGCGATCGCGCGGAAGCGTGCGAAATCGATATGACGCGGATAGGCCGAGCCGCCCGCGATGATCAGCGTGGGCTTGTGTTCCCTGGCGAGCTTTTCGACCTGATCGAAGTCGATCAGATGATCTTCCTGGCGTACGCCGTACTGCACCGCGTTGTACCATTTGCCCGACAGCGCGGGGCGCGCGCCGTGCGTCAGGTGACCGCCCGCGTCGAGGCTGAGGCCCATGATCGTGTCGCCGGGCTTGGTCAGCGCCAGCATCACCGCGCCGTTCGCCTGCGCGCCCGAGTGCGGCTGAACGTTGGCGAAATCGCAGTTGAAAAGCTTCTTCGCGCGGTCGATCGCGAGCGTTTCGACCTCGTCCGAAGGTGCGCAGCCCTGATAGTAGCGCTTGCCCGGATAGCCCTCGGCATATTTGTTGGTGAAGACCGAGCCCTGCGCCTCGAGCACCGCGCGCGAGACGATGTTCTCGGAGGCGATCAGTTCGATCTGGTGCTGCTCGCGGTCGAGTTCGTGCGCTACGCCCGCGAACACCGCGGGGTCGGCATCGGCGAGGCCGCGGGTGAAGAAGCCGGTGGGCTGGACGTCGCTCAGATTGGCGGGATTGGTGCTCATGCGGACTCCTTCTCGAAGCGGGGATGGGAGAGCTTATCGACGCGGCGGGCATGGCGATCGCCGCCAAACTCGGTGGTGAGAAACACCGCAAGGCAATCCTTGGCGATGTCGACTCCGATCAGCCGTGCACCCATCGCGATCACGTTCGCGTCATTATGCTCGCGTGCGAGCCGCGCGGAAAGATGATCCGAGACGAGCGCGCATCGCGCGGCGGGGTGGCGGTTGACCGCGATCGAAATGCCGATGCCCGATCCGCAGAGCACGATGCCGCGATCGGCCTCGCTCTCGGCGATCGCGTGCGCGAGCTTGTAGCCATAGTCGGGATAATCGACGCTCTCGATGCCGTCGGGGCCGAGGTCGGTCACCTCATGGCCCTGTTCGCGCGCCCAGTCTGCAAGCGTCGCCTTCAGGTCGACAGCGGCGTGATCGGAAGCGATGGCGATGCGCATGGCTGCGCTCCTGAATGCTGAGGATGAATCGAATGCGCGCTCTCTAGGCGAGCCGCGCACGAAACGCCACCCAATATGGGCATGGACAGGGGCGGGTCCAATAGGGCTATATCGCGGCCTCGCACCGCCAAGTTGAGGATGATCCCATGCGCCATAGCCTTTTTCTGATCGCTGCCGCGGGGCTGCTCGCCGCCTGCGGAGAAAAGACGGCCGACAACGCCGCCGGCACCAACGAGGCGCTCGGCAATATCGAGGAAGTGCCCGCGAACGAGGAGCCCGTCGACGCCAACGCCGTCGACATGGGCGCCGCGGATACCAGCGTCACCGATGGCTGGGTCGGCAAATGGGTCGGTGTGGAGGGGCTCGCGCTCGATGTCGCCAAGGCGGATGCGCCGGGAAGCTATACCCTGAAGGTGACACTGCTTGACGGCACGAGCACCTATACGGGTGCCGGGGCGGGCGAAGTGATCCGCTTTACGCGTGACGGCAAGGAGGCGACGCTTCGCCGCGCGACCGGCGACGAGACCGGGCTTAAATATCTGGCGGGCAAGAAGGATTGCCTGATGATCCAGCCCTCCGAGGGTTTCTGCCGCGACTGATCGCGCAATCAGGAGGGATGCCCCCTGCCGAATGGCGGGTGCGCCAACGCGGCGGCGATCTCTATAGTCGCATCTTGCGCGACCGGGCGCTTTGGCGTTCGATTTTCACGCGACCAGTCGCTACACGCGCTGAAAATTACCAGAGGATACAGGCTTGATGACTTCCTATGACGTGCTCATCGTTGGTGCCGGTCACGGCGGGGCGCAGGTGGCGGTGGCGCTGCGTCAGCACGGCTTCGAGGGCACGGTCGCGATCGTCGGCGACGAGCCTGAAATCCCCTATGAGCGCCCGCCGCTCTCCAAAGACTATCTCGCGGGCGAGAAGGCTTTCGAGCGCATCCTGATCCGCCCTGCGACATTCTGGAGCGAGCGCAAGGTTGACATGCTGACGGGCAAGCGCGTTGCCGAGGTTGATCCCGCAGCCAGGACCGTGACGCTCGCGGGCGGCGAATCGATCGGCTATGGCAAACTTGTCTGGGCGACCGGCGGCAGCCCGCGGATGCTCGCGTGCGAGGGCACCGATCTCAAAGGGATCCACGTCGTCCGCACCAAGGCCGATGCCGATGCCATGATTGCTGCGCTCGACAGCACGACCGACGTCGTGGTCGTCGGCGGCGGCTATATCGGGCTCGAGGCCGCGGCGGTGCTCGCCAAGTTGGGCAAGAGAGTGACCGTGCTCGAAGCGCTACCGCGCGTGCTGGCGCGCGTCGCGGGCGAGCCGTTGTCGCGCTTCTACGAGGCCGAGCACCGCGCGCATGGCGTCGAAGTGCGCCTCGACGCGAGCATGGCGGGCTTCGAGGGCGAAGGCGGTGAAGTGTCCGGCGTGCGGATGGAGGATGGCGAGGTGATCCCCGCGCAGATGGTGATCGTCGGCATCGGCATCATTCCCGCCGTCGGTCCGCTGCTCGCCGCGGGGGCCGCGGGGGGTAATGGCGTCGACGTCGATCCCTTTTGCCAGACGTCGCTCCCCGACATCTATGCGATCGGAGATTGCGCCGCGCATGTGAACGATTTCTGTGACGGCGAGCGCATCCGGCTGGAATCGGTGCAGAACGCAAATGATCAGGCGAACACCGTCGCCAAGGCGATCCTCGGCGATCCGCAGCCCTATCACGCGGTGCCGTGGTTCTGGTCCAACCAGTACGACCTGCGCCTCCAGACCGTCGGGCTCTCGACGGGGCATGATGATGTCGTGCTGCGCGGCGATCCCGCGGCGCGGTCCTTCTCGGTGATCTACCTCAAAAAAGGCCGCGTGATCGCGCTCGACTGCGTCAACGCGACCAAGGACTATGTCCAGGGGCGCAAGCTCGTCACCGAACGCCTGTCGCCCGACAAGGCGAAACTTGCCGACGCGAGCGTACCGCTGAAAGAACTCGCCGCCTGAAGCGCGTGCCGCTACAAGAGCGGTGCTGCAAGGGAGCCGCGTTTGGACCATGCGACGCGCAAAGACGGCGCCGATGAGGCCCGTGCGCAACTGACCGCCGCGCTCGCGCGCGTGGCGGCGGAAGACCGCGCCGCGCTACGCGACGTGTACGACCGCACCTCGGCGAAACTCTTTGGCATCTGCCTTCGTATCTCGCAGGATCGGCAAGGGGCGGAGGATATATTGCAAGAGGTCTATGTCAGCGTATGGAAACGGGCGGGCAGCTTCGATCCGAAGCGCGCGAGCCCGATCACATGGCTGGCGACAATCGCGCGCAATCGCGCGATCGATTGGAAGCGTGCGCAGGGGCGACGGCAGGCCGAGCCCGTGGAGACCGCGCTGCAGCTTGCCGACGATCGCCCGCTCGCGCCCGAACTGCTGATCGCCGAGGAGGAGCGGCGGCGTCTCGCCGATTGCCTCGAAATGCTCGAGACGCGGCATGAACAGGCGATCCGCCGCGCCTTTTTCGACGGGCTGACTTATGCCGAGCTTGCCGAGCGCATGGATGTGCCGCTGGGTACGATGAAGAGCTGGATCCGCCGTGGTCTGATGCGGTTGAAGGACTGTCTCGACAATGGCTGAGCCCGAGATCCCTTCCACGCCCGACGAACTCGCCGCCGAGTTGGCGCTGGGCGTGCTCGAAGGCACCGAGCGTGTCGAGGCCGAGCGTCGGATGCTCGCCGATCCCGAATTCGCGCGCGCGGTAGAGGCGTGGGGTGAAAGGCTGGCGCCGATGGCGTTTGCGGTGCCGGCCGAGGCGCCTCCCGAAACGCTGTGGCCGCGAATCGATGCCGCTATCGGCCGGGCGGCGCGCGGCGGCGACGTCGTCGTTCAGATGCAACGGTGGCGCATGCTTGCAATCACGTCGAGCGCCATCGCGGCTTCGCTCGCCGCCTTCCTGGTGCTGGGTCCCGTAAGGGCGCCCGCGCCGGCGCCGCAGGGTCCAGCGATGATCGCGCAGCTTTCGCCTGAGGACGCGGGCGCGGTGCTGCTGGCGGCATGGCATCAGGACAAGCGCATGTTCCGCGTCACGCCCGCGACGATGGCGATGCCCGAGGATCATTCGCCTGAATTGTGGTTGATCCCCGCCGATGGCCGTCCGCGCTCGCTGGGCGTCATCAGGTCCACGGGGCAGACTGATATCGTCATCCGCGCCGAGATGATGCCGCTCGTGACGGGTGGCGCCACGCTCGCGATCACGATCGAACCCAAGGGCGGTTCGCCGACGGGCAAACCGACGGGGCCTGTCATAGCATCTGGAAAAATGTCGACGATTTAGAGCATCGTGAGTTAAATCAGACCCGCTCATCCTGAGGAGCCGTTGAGCTCGTCGAAGTGAGCAGGTGTGAACGTCCCCCGGACGTTCACAGCCGTGTCCGGGGGACACGGCGACCTGCCTCACCGTCTCGAAGGACGCATGGAGCCAGATCCTTCGAGACGGGTCCCTTCGACGCCGCCTGCTGCGTCGCTCAGGACATGCTTCGCCTTCGCTCAGCCCCTCCTCAGGATGAGCGGTGAGGCGATGCCGATTCAACGCACAATGCTCTAAAACTTCCGTGCATCCGCGATCCTCTTCGCTGCGTAGCTGCGGCGCGTCCCTGCCCAAGGGGCCACCGACAGGAAGAGGAACGACAAGATGCAGAAATCCCCGCTCAAGATGATTTCGGTCGCATTGGTCTCGATCGCGCTGGCCAGCGGCGCTGCGACTGCGCTTTATGCCGGCAATCCGATGGTCGGCGGCGCTGCGATGTATCCGACCAAGGACATCGTCGACAATGCGGTCAATTCGAAGGATCACACGACTCTCGTCGCCGCGGTCAAGGCGGCGGGGCTGGTCGACACGCTGAAAGGGGCGGGGCCGTTCACCGTCTTTGCGCCCACCAACGCCGCGTTCGACAAGCTACCTGCAGGCACAGTCGATACCCTGCTCAAACCCGAGAACAAGGCCATGCTCACCTCGGTGCTGACCTATCACGTCGTCCCCGGCCGCATGACCGCGGCCGATATCGAGGGCGCCGCCAGCAGCAACGGCGGCAAGGCGGAGCTGAAGACGGTCCAGGGCGAAAATTTGACCGCGTGGAAACAGGGTGGCGCCTGGTATCTGACCGACGCCAAGGGCGGCAAGGCGAAGATCACGATCGCCAATGTGATGCAGAGCAACGGCGTAATCCACGTCATCGACACCGTCGTGATGCCCTGACCAACGCCGAAGGTCCGCGCTCGCCAGGCCCTCCAGTCACGGTCGGCGCATGGACCCAGAGACTGATCGTTCGAGGAGGCAGCGCTACGCGCTTCCGCCGAAAGCGTGACTCAGGCTCTGTTGATATGGTTGCGACCTTGATCGTTTCAGGCTGATTCAGCCTGAAACGATCAAGGTCGGGGCCCGCCGCAATCCCGGTCGGCGGGCCCAACCGTCTTCGAAGCTACGTCGATCTGTCATACCCCGGTCATCGCCGGCCCATAGGGCGCTGCTCAGCCGGCGGCGCATGGGGCGCTCGCGGTTCGGGAGGGCCACATGGGCGCAGCCGCAATCAGCGCAGGTTCGGAAAATTCAAGGCAGGATCGCGTCCGCCAGGCGGTTCTGCGCGACATGAAGCTGAGCAAGCAGGGGCTTCTTGACCGCGCCTTCGCGCTCGCCTTTCGCCGACTCGTCTATGCGCAGATCTGGGAAGATCCCGTGGTCGACCTTGAGGCGCTGGCGATCACGCCCGACTGCCATGTCGTCACCATCGCGAGCGGCGGCTGCAACGTGCTGTCGTATCTGACCGCCAACCCCGCTGCGATCACCGCGGTCGACCTCAACACCGCGCACATCGCGCTCAACCGGCTGAAGCTGGCCGCGGCAGGGCACCTGCCCGGACACGATGCCTTCTACCGCTTTTTCGGCGAGGCCGACCGTGTCGAGAATATCGCGGCCTATCACGATCATGTCCGCCCGCATCTTGACGATACGTCGCGGCTCTACTGGGAAGCGCGCGACCTGACGGGGCGGCGCCGCATCACGGGCTTCGCCAAGGGCATCTACAAGCGCGGCCTGCTCGGCAATTTCATCGGCACCGCGCATCTGCTCGCGAAACTCTACCGCCTCGATCCGAGCGAACTGCTGGCAGCCGAAAGCCTCGAGGAACAGCGCGCGATCTTCGACGCGAAGTTCGCGCCGGTGTTCGACAAGAAGTTCGTGCGCTGGCTGACCGACCAGCCCGCTTCGCTCTTCGGACTGGGCATTCCGCCTGCGCAATATGAAGCGCTCGCGGGCGACGACCCCCAAGGCATGGCCGCGGTGCTGCGCCAGCGGCTGGAGAAGCTGGCCTGCGACTTTGACATTCGCCAGAACTATTTCGCCTGGCAGGCCTTTGGCCGCGGCTATGGCAAGGGCCCGGGCGCACCCGTGCCGCCCTATCTCGAGCGCGGCAACTATGAGGCCGTGGTGGAACGGATCGGCCGCGTCGAGATACGCCACGCCAATTTCGTCGAGTATCTGGCACAGAAGACGGGTGCGAGCCTTGATCGCTATGTGCTGCTCGACGCGCAGGACTGGATGAGCGACGCACAGCTCACGCATCTCTGGGCGGAAATCACGCGCACCGCGAAACCTGGCGCGCGTGTCGTCTTCCGGACTGCGGCTGAGCCAAGCCTGCTGCCTGGGCGCGTGCCTAGCGCCCTGTTCCATCGCTGGCATTATGAGGCCGAGAAGTCGGCCGACTATACACGGCGCGACCGCTCCTCGATCTATGGCGGGGTCCATCTCTACGTGCTGAAGCCGTGAGCGCGGTGGCAAGTGTCGATGCCGCCCGGCACATGGACGGCATCTACCGCTATCAGCGGCATATCTACGACCTGACGCGCAAATATTATCTGCTCGGGCGCGACCGGCTGATCGCGCGCCTGAACGTGCCGGTGGGCGGATCGGTGCTCGAAATCGGCTGCGGGACGGGGCGCAACCTGATCGCGGTCGCGCGCGCATGGCCGCACGCGCAATGCTTCGGCCTCGACATTTCGCCCGCGATGCTGGAAACCGCGACGGCTACCGTCGCGCGCGCCGGATTTGCCGGGCGGCTCGCGCTTGCGCAGGGTGACGCCACCGCATTCGTCCCAACGGCACTGTTCGGCCGCGCGGCGTTCGACCGGGTGTTCCTCTCCTACACGCTCTCGATGATCCCGGGCTGGCAGCGCGCCATCGGGGCGGCGTGCGATGCGCTTACCGAGAGCGGCACGCTTCACATCGTCGATTTCGGCCAGCAGGAACGGCTGCCGCGCACCTTTCGCATACTGCTCAGGGCATGGCTCTCGCGCTTCGACGTTAAGCCGCGAGCAGATTTGCCGAAGGTGCTCGCCGATGTCGCCGACGCGCGCGGCATGGTCCTCGAATTCACGCCGCTCTGGCGCGGCTATGCGTGGGAAGCCGTGCTCAGGAAGCCGAGGCGGGCTGTTTGATATCGGCCGCCCAGTCGATCGCGGCCTGTTGTTCGCCGGGTTCGAACGTCTTCAGCTCGATGAAGGGCAGCAACATGCCGGCGCCGTGGATCATCGTCCTGATCCATTGCTTGTCGGTCACCACCGCCTCGCGCTTGAAGCGGGTCCAGTCGCGGATATGGCCAAAGCCATAGCGCAGATCCTCGAGCGCCGCCTTGAAGGTGATGTCCTCAAAGCCCGTCAGATCGAGCATCACGGCGATGCGATCATGCGCCTTCAGCTTGGCGTCGACGTCCGCGATCAGACGGTCGAAATCCTCCTTGGTGAGCGTGCCCGAAATGGCATAGGCGCCCAGATGATCGGGCGACGGCAGGATTGTCAGCATGGCATACCTCCTGCCGCAGGAACGCCGCCCTGCCTGACGCGGTTCCGCGCGGCTTATTCGGCGTTTCGCGTCGCGGTGAAGGAAAAGGCGATGTCGACCCCGGCGGCGATCGCCTCGGTGTCTGCCCATTCGCCCTGGCCCACGCCAAAGGCGGTGCGGTCGATCCGGCTGGTGCCCGAGACGCTGGCCTTGTCTCCGTCTATGCGCAGCGTGAAGCGCAGCGTCGCCGGCTTGCTGATGCCGCGCAGATCGAGCGTGCCACGCGCTTCATAGCGATCGCCGTCACGGTGGCGAATATCGCGCGACGTGAACACCGCGCCGGGATGCGCCTCGGTGTTGAAGAAGTCGCTGCCCTTGAGTGCATCGTCGCGCTGGCCATCGCCCGTGCCCGCCGACGCGAGGTCGACGGTGACGCGGATGTTCGACTTGTCGAGCATATCGGGGCTGAACCTGATCGAGGCGCGCCAGCGCCCGAAGGTGCCGTTGATCGCCTCGCCGTTCCAGCGCGCGGTGAAGCCGAGCCGGCCGCCTTGGGCTATTGTCCAGTCGGCGAGCGGTTGTGCCTCCGCTACGGGCACCGCTTCCTGTACATTTTCGGCAGGGGCCTGAACAATTTCGGCCGGGGTGGGCGGTGCGACGGGCGCTGGTGTCACCGGCACCGCCGCGGGAGCAGCAGTCCGCGCGCGATCGGGAAAGGCCATCTTGCCGGCTGTGAGCCCCGCCAGAATGAGCAATAACGCGCCGATCGCGGCGGGGATCGCACGGCCGCGTGCGAAGGGGATCATCCGCTGGAGCTCGGGCTTGCCGAGCAGCCATTGATGGCGCAGCGCACCTGCGATGTGGAGCACGAACAACCCGACCGCGAGCCATGCCATGCTTTCGTGGATCACTTCGGCGGGGTCGTGAAGCGCGCGGCTAACGGGAAGATGCGGCAGGGGGATGACGCCGTAGAGCAGCGTCGGCACCTGGATCTTCGAGGTGGAGACGATCACCCAGCCGGCCAATGGACCGATGATCATGACCGCATAGAAAAGCCAGTGGACGATATTGGCGAGGGTGCGTGCCCATGCCGGGCCTTCGGAGGGCACCGGTCGCGGTACGGTGAAGCGGATGGCGAGCCGGATCAGCGTGAGCACCAGGATGGTGACGCCCACCGACTTGTGGAGTTGGTAGCGCTCGAAGAGTTCGGGGCTGTTGGGCCCCTCGAGCGCCCAGCCCAGCGAAATCTGGAAGGCGAGCGCGAGTGCGATCAGCCAGTGGAGCGTGATGGCGGCATAGCTGTAGCGGGTTGGCGGCACGGACACCTCTGATGGCGTGGCTTCCGTGTTGGTGAACAGCATAACCGGCTTCGGTACAAGCCGTTGTGGCTTACGCCGCCTTGCGCATCTCCAGCCGTTCCCAGATCTCGACAAGCGCCTGGGTGAGTTCGCGCATCATCGCTTCATTGTGCGCGGGACCCGGCGTGAAGCGCAGGCGCTCGGTGCCGCGTGGTACCGTGGGATAGTTGATCGGCTGCACGTAGACGCCATACTCGGCAAGCAGGATGTCGCTGATCTTCTTGGCCTTGACCGGATCGCCGACCATCAGCGGAACGATGTGCGTGGTCGAGGGCAGGACGGGAAGACCGGCTCCGGCGAACAAATCCTTCAGCATCTGCGCCGCGGCCTGCTGGCCGTCGCGCTCGACGCTCGAACTCTTCAAATGGCGGACCGCCGCAAGCACGCCCGCGACGAGTACGGGCGAGAGCGAGGTCGTGAAGATGAAACCCGGGGCGTACGAACGGATGACGTCGATGATCATCCGGTCGGCGGCGATATAGCCGCCCATGACGCCGAACGCCTTGCCCAGCGTGCCTTCGATGATCGTGACGCGGTGCGCGACCTCGTCACGCTCCGAAATGCCGCCGCCGCGCGGGCCGTACATGCCGACCGCGTGGACCTCGTCGAGATAGGTGAGCGCGTTATACTTGTCGGCGAGATCGCAGATCGCGGCGATCGGCGCGATATCGGCGTCCATCGAATAGACGCTTTCGAACGCGATAAGCTTGGGCGTCTCGGGATCCTCGGCCGCGAGCAGCTCCTCGAGATGTTCGAGGTCGTTGTGGCGGAAGACGCGCTTCTCGCAGCCCGAATTGCGGATGCCCGCGATCATCGAGGCGTGGTTGAGCGCGTCGGAAAAGATGATGCAGCCGGGCAGGATCTTGCCGAGCGTTGCGAGCGTCGCCTCGTTCGAGACATAGCCCGAGGTGAAGAGCAGCGCGCCCTCCTTGCCGTGCAAGTCGGCAAGCTCGTTCTCGAGGTCGATATGGTAGTGGGTGTTGCCGCCGATGTTGCGCGTGCCGCCCGAGCCGGCCCCGACGTCATGCAGCGCCTCTTCCATCGCGGCGATCACCTTGGGGTGCTGACCCATCGCGAGATAGTCGTTGGAGCACCAGACGGTGATCGGCTTGGGACCATTATGCCCCGCGAAACAGCGCGCATTCGGGTAGGCACCCTTGTTGCGCAGGATGTCGATGAAGACGCGGTAGCGGCCCTCGGCATGGAGCCGATCGATCGCCTGGCTAAATACGCGCTGATAATCCAATGCTCTGCCCTTCAGACTCTTGTCTGCCTCTGGCCCTTTTGGCCAGCCTTTACGCTTCGTGCCCCCCGAATGCCAGCGCGAACGGTTCGCAACAAGACGCGATTATTGCGATCAGAGTGGATGGGCGGATCGATCAGGCGCGAACCCCTCGACCCGCGCAACCCGGAACGGATGCGGACATGCTAACCAGCTCGCCTCTTGAGGGCCGGTGCGAGCATGCCGACATCGCGCCGGTAACGCTCGTAGTCCTCCCCAAACAGCCGCACGAGGTCACGCTCCTCATACTGGATGGCGATGAGCATGTAGATCGACATCCCCACCGCGAGCAGGAGGTGGCCCGCGCTCATCACCGGGGTTGCCCAAAAGGCGATGAAGAAGCCGCTATAGAGCGGATGCCGCACCATCTTGTAGAAGAAGGGCTGGCGGAACCTCGGTTCGGCGGGCGCCGCGTCGCGCAGATGCAGCCAGACCTGCTTCAGCCCGAACAACTCGAAATGACTGATCAGGAAGGTGCTCAGAAGCACGATGAGCCAGCCCAGGCCAAACAGTCCCCACAACACCGCTGCGCCCACCGGATTGTCGACGGTCCAGACGTTGGTCGTGATCGGTCGCCATAGTGCAAAGAGCAGGATGAGCACCAGACTTGCCACCAGCACATAGGTGCTGCGTTCGATCGGTTTGGGTACGATCCGCGTCCAGGCGCGTTTGAAGCCCTGTCGCGCCATGATCGAGTGCTGCAGGCCAAACAGCATGATGAGCAGGGCGTTCACGACGAGCGCTGGAGCCAGTTCGGAAGCGGGCCCCCGGTCTACCGTCCGCGGGACTGCGGGGAAATTCCCGACAAACGCGATCAGGTAAAGAAAGGTCGAAAAGAAGACGAGATACGCCACCACACCAAACAGCAGGTATAGCCCTCTGGCCATGATCCCCTCCATGTCGTCTGGTCGTTTCGCAGACTTATCACAGTTCGGGCGAGCACGCTAAACCTTCGGCACGCCGGCGTTAGCGGCTTGAATGGCCTAAAGTGTTTCGTCGAGCGTAAGCCCATAGCTGCGAAGCGCGGGCCGCATGGCTTCGAGATCGGGATTGGCGGCTGTGAAGACTATCGTCCCCGGACCAGGGGCGCCGGGCCATTGCTGGCCTTGCGTGAGAGAGGCGATCCGGCGCGCTATGCCTTCAGCCCCGTGGACGAAAGCGAGAGCGTGGGGCGAGGCGGCGGCAAGTTCGGCCTCGACCAAAGGAAAATGCGTGCACGCGAGGACGACGATATCGAGGCGATCGCCGCCGGGCTGGCCGGTCATACCCGTCATGGCGCGCGCGAAGATCGCCGGGTCGGGCGTTTCGCCGCGCAGTTTCGCTTCCGCGGCCTCGACCAGTTCGGCGGAGCCATGGCGCAGGACAAGGCAATCCGCCGCGAACCCGGCGGCGAGGTTGTCGACATAGGGTTGGCGAACGGTGGCGTCGGTGCCGAGCACGCCGATCACGCGGCTTTTGGACGCAAGCGCCGCGGGCTTGATCGCGGGGACGGTGCCGACGATCGGAAGCTCGAGCGCCGATCGGACGTGCGCGAGCGCGATCGTCGACGCGGTGTTGCACGCGATGACGATGATGCGCGGATGGTAGCGTTCCGCAAGTCGGCCCAGCAGCGCGGGAACGCGCGCCGCGATCTCCGCCTCGCTCTTGGTGCCGTAGGGAAAGCCCGCATTGTCCGCAGCATAGACGAACGGCGCATGCGGCAGCAGCGCGCGGGTTGGCGCCAGCACCGAAAGCCCGCCGACGCCGGAATCGAAGAACAGGATCGGGCGGGTGTCGGTCATCGCCGCTTCCCTAGAGCACTTCCCGAAAAAGTGGGAACCGGTTTTTCGGTCAGGAAGTGCTCCAGATATTGAGACGAGAGCCTTTCTTATCCGGCAAGGCGATTCCGCCTTGCCGGGAAAGGCTCGAGCAGCGTCCCGCGCGCGTGCAATTGCGCCGTACTGATCCAGATTGTTGCGAGAGCGCGATAATTGGCTATGGTCCGGCTCTGAAGAAAGGGCGGTGGACGCGATTGTGATTGGGGCACCCTGGATCGCGCCGGCGACGGCACTCATCATGGGCTATCTGCTCGGCTCGATCCCGTTCGGGCTGATCCTGACGCGCTACTTCGGCGCGGGCGATCTTCGCGCGATCGGATCGGGCAATATCGGCGCGACCAACGTGCTCAGGACAGGGCGCAAGGGGCTTGCCGCGGCAACGCTGCTGCTCGACGCCGCCAAGGGCGCTATCGCCGTCCTGATCGGCGCAGCGCTGGTCACCGGCGGGGGTGCGCTCGCCGCGGTCGGCGTGTTTTTCGGACATTTATATCCGGTCTGGCTCAATTTCCGGGGCGGCAAGGGGGTTGCCACCTTGTTCGGCATCGCGATAGCTGCCAACTGGATTTGCGGACTGATCTACGCCGTGATCTGGATAGGAGCGCTGGTGATCACCCGGACCTCCTCGCTTGGCGGCATGAGCGCGGCGATCGCGCTGCCCGTGGTTGCAGCCGTGATCGGGCGCTTCGATCTGGTCGTGCTGTTCCTGATCTTCACGTTGATGGTTTTGTGGAAACACCGCGAAAACATCATGCGACTGCTGGCGGGAACCGAGCCGCGCATTGGCGAGAGCAAGGATCCGGGCGAGGGTGGCTGACACCGAGCCGGCGCTGCGAGCGGAGGACGACCGGCTCGACCGGCTCCGCCTGATCCGCTCCGCCAATATCGGTCCCATTGGCTATGCGCAGTTGCTGGCGCGCTTCGGCACGCCCGCAGCCGCGCTCGATGCGATCCCCCGGCTTGCTGCGCGTGGTGGCGGACGGGTGCCGCGCATTGCCGATGCGGCGGGTGTCGCAGACGAAATTCGCGCGGTCGAGCGCCTCGGCGCGCGCTATCTGTTTCGCGGTCAGGGCCTGTACCCACGATTGCTGGGTGAACTTGAAGATGCACCGCCGGCGCTGATCGTGCGCGGCAAGCTCACGCTTCTCGACAGGCCCGCGATCGCGATCGTCGGCGCGCGCAACGCTTCGGCTGCGGCGTGCCGCTTCGCGCGGCAACTCGCGCACGAACTTGCCGGGGAGGGGATGCTGGTCGTCTCCGGCCTCGCGCGCGGCATCGACACCGCAGCGCATGTCGGATCGCTGGGCTTTGGAACCGCGGGCGTGATCGCAAGCGGGATCGATATCGCCTTTCCGCCCGAAAATGCCGAGCTTCAGGAGCAGATCGCGCGCGATGGACTGCTGATCGCTGAACAGCCGCCGGGACGCGAGCCGCTGGCACGGCATTTCCCGTCGCGCAACCGGATCATCGCAGGCATGGCGCAGGGGAGGGTGGTGGTCGAGGCGGCGCCCCGCTCGGGCTCGCTCATCACGGCGCGACTTGCCAATGAGGCGGGACGCGAGGTGATGGCGGTACCCGGATCGCCGCTCGATCCGCGCGCCCAGGGCTGCAACCTCCTGATCCGCGAGGGGGCGACGCTCGTCCAGTCCGCGGCCGACGTAATCGAGGCGATCCGGCCCCTCGACGGGCGGATCGTGGCGCAGGGCGCACTGGGTTATGATGGCCCCCCGACCGATCACGACGCGAGTGAGAGTGAGCGGCGGATCGTGACGAGTCTGCTCGGCCCCGTACCGGTGAGCATAGATGAGATCATTCGGCAGGCTGACATGCCCCCCGCCATCGTCCAGACCGTGCTGCTCGAACTCGAGCTGGCCGGGCGGCTCGACCGTCACGCAGGAGGCCGTGTGAGCATCATCGTCTGATTGCCTCTTGACGCCTGCCCCACTACCTCACCAGCCTCACGCGTATACGCGTAACAGGGATCAGAACCACTTCCATGCAGCTTGTCATCGTCGAATCGCCCGCCAAGGCGAAGACCATCGAGAAATATCTGGGCGGCGATTTCCGCGTGCTCGCCTCCTATGGCCATATCCGCGACCTGCCTCCCAAGGACGGCTCGGTAGACCCCGATGAGGGGTTCGCGATGCAGTGGGAGAATTACGCCGACAAGGGCAAGCAGCTCAAGGCCATCGCTGACGAGGCGAAGAAGGCCGACCGCCTGATCCTCGCGACCGACCCTGATCGCGAGGGCGAAGCGATTTCGTGGCACGTGCAGGAAGTGCTGCGCGCGAAAAAGGCGCTGCCACAAAAGGTTGACCGCGTTACCTTCAACGCGATCACAAAGGCGGCGGTGACCGATGCGATGAAGGCGCCGCGCGCGCTCGACGAGGATCTGATCGACGCATACCGGGCGCGCCGTGCGCTCGACTATCTGGTCGGCTTTACGCTTTCGCCCGTGCTGTGGCGCAAGCTGCCCGGCGCGAAATCGGCGGGGCGCGTGCAGTCGGTCGCGCTCAGGCTGGTGGTGGACCGCGAGCGCGAGATCGAACTGTTCAGACCCCAGGAATATTGGTCGGTCTTCGCCGATATGGAGCAGGACGGGCAGGGCTTCATTGCGCGGCTCGTACGCTTTCAGGGCGAGAAGATCGACCGGCTGACGATCGGCAATGCGGGCGATGCTGAGAAAGCCAAACAGGCCGTAGAGGCGGGGCGCTTCAGCGTCGCTTCGGTCGAGACCAAGCCGCTCACGCGCAATCCGCCGCCGCCCTTCACCACCTCGACCCTGCAGCAGGAGGCCGCGCGCAAGCTCGGCTTCTCGGCGAGCCACACGATGCGCGTGGCGCAGGCGCTCTACGAGGACGGCGCGATCACCTATATGCGTACCGATGGCGTCCAGATGGACGGCAGCGCGATCTCCGCGGCGCGCAAGGCGGTCGCCGATCGTTATGACGGCAGTTATGTGCCCGACAAGCCGCGTCAGTACACGACAAAGGCCAAGAACGCGCAGGAAGCGCACGAGGCGATCCGGCCCACCGATTTCTCGAAGGACAAGGCCGGCTCGGGCGATCATGCGCGGCTTTACGACCTGATCTGGAAGCGCGCTCTGGCAAGCCAGATGGCCTCCGCGCGGCTCGAACGCACCACGGTCGAGATGACCGACGGGACGGGTCAGACCGCGCTGCGCGCAACGGGGCAGGTCGTGCTCTTCCCCGGCTTCCTCGCGCTCTACGAAGAGGGCCGCGACGATCAGGAAGACGAGGACAGCCGCCGCCTGCCGCGCATGGCCGAGGGCGACGCGCCCGCGAAGAAGGCGGTGCATTCGGAACAGCATTTCACCCAGCCCCCGCCACGCTTCTCCGAGGCGAGCCTCGTCAAGAAGATGGAGGAACTGGGGATCGGGCGTCCGTCGACCTATGCGTCGACACTGCAGACATTGAAGGACCGCAATTACGTCCGCATCGAGAAGAACCGCTTCTTCGCCGAGGAGAGCGGGCGGCTGGTGACGGCGTTCCTCGAACGCTTCTTCGAACGCTATGTGAGCTATGATTACACCGCGGGTCTCGAGGAGGAACTCGACGAAATTTCGGGCGGCCGCGCGCAGTGGCAGGCGGTGCTTGAGGCGTTCTGGAAGGATTTCAAGCCCAAGACCGCGCAGGTGATGGAGCAGAAGCCGTCGGACATCACCGCAGCGCTCGACACATTTCTTGAGCCCTTCCTGTTCCCCGACAAGGGCGACGGCAGCGATCCCCGGCTCTGCCCCAATTGCGGCGAGGGCCGGCTGGGGCTGCGCGGCGGGCGCTTCGGCGCGTTCGTGGCGTGCTCCAACTATCCGGAGTGCAAATATACGCGCCGTTTCGCGCAGGGCGGCGGCGAAGGGGAGAATGGCGACGCCGGTCCGGCCGAACTGGGCGAAGATCCGGTGACGGGCGAAAAGGTGACGCAGCGCTCGGGGCGCTTCGGGCCCTATATCCAGCTCGGCGAGGGCAAGGACGCCAAGCGCGCCTCGATCCCCAAGGACGTGCCGGGCGAGGATTTCGGGATCGAATGGGCGCTCAAGCTGCTGTCGCTGCCGCGCACGATCGGCGACCATCCCGAAAGCGGAAAGCCGATCACCGCGAGCATCGGTCGCTACGGCCCCTATCTGGCACATGACGGCAAATATGCGCGGCTGCAATCGACCACCGAGGTGTTCGAGACGGGCATGAACGCGGCCGTCGTCAAGCTCGCCGAGGCGGCCAGCGGCGGCGGACGCCGTCAGGGCTCGCGCGAACCGCTGAAGGTGCTGGGCGCGCATCCGCGCACCGAGCTTGAGATCAAGCTGATGGAAGGGCGCTTCGGCCCCTATGTGACCGACGGCACCACCAACGCGACGCTCCCCAAGACGCTCGCGCCCGACCAGTTGACGCTGGAAGAGGCGGCGCAACTGATCGACGATCGCGCGGCGAAGGGGCCTACCAAGGGCAAGAAGAAGCCCGCGGCGAAGAAGGCGCCTGCGAAGAAGGTACCGGCCAAGAAGGCCGCGCCGAAAAAGGCGGCTGCGAAGAAGAAGGCGGAGTGACCGGGACGGCGGGCTGGGGCGCTTAAATCGTCACCAGCCTGTCGTCGCCGAGCGATGAGAGCAGGCCGACGAGCCCGCCCGCCTCGATGTCCGGGCCGAGTGCTTCGGCGTCGAGAGATGCGAGCGCTAGGCCCGTCTGGCAGGCGATCAGGCGGACGCCCATTGCGCCGCATTCCTCGACAAGCTGCGCGAGCGTGGGAAGGCCAGCCGCAGCATAGCGCGCATCATCGGGGCATACATGCGGTGGAGCGGCCAGCGCGACCGCATCGGCGTGGAGATAGACGCGCGTGGGTGCATCGGTCGCGGCATTGGCGGCTGCGATCGAGAGCGCCGCGTGAAAGCACGACGGATCTGCGCTGGTGACGATGATGGTCAGGCCGCGCATGCCGGGCATCCGGGATCCTTTGGCAAATTGAGCGTGCGGAACCGGAACGATAGCGCGTCGACGAGCAGCAGCTTGCCCGCGCTGTCCTCGCCAAAGCCCGTAATCGCGCGGATCGCCTCCAACGCGGCGAGGCTGCCCATGACGCCGGTCAGCGCGCCGAGCACGCCCTGATCGGCGCAGCTCACATCGGGTCGGTCGGGATCATGGCCCACAAAGCAGCGATAGCAGGGCTTGTCGATCTCCCAACCGCGATAGGTGGCGAGCTGCCCCTCGAACTGGCCGACCGCGGCTGAGACGAGCGGGATGCGCAGCTTGAGCGCGGCGTCGGCGACGGCGAGGCGCGTCGTGAAATTGTCGCAGCCGTCGAGGACGACATCGACGCCGGCGAGCAGCATTTCGGCATTGTCGGTGGTGATGCGCTCTTGCCGGAGCGTCAGCGCGACATCGGGGGTCAGGCGCGCGACGGCGTCGGCTGCAGCCTCGACCTTGGGGCGGTCGATATCGGCGGTGGCGAACAGGGTCTGGCGCTGAAGGTTGGAGAGCGAGACTGTGTCGTCATCGATCAGCGTCAACCGGCCTACGCCCGCGGCGGCGAGATACTGGATCGCGGGCGATCCGATCCCGCCCGCGCCGATCAGCGCGATATGGGCGGACAGCAGTTTCGCCTGACCCTGTCCGCCAATCTCCTTGAGGATGATGTGGCGGGCATAACGGTCAAGCTGGGTGTCGGAGAGGTTCATCACGCGATCCGGTTCATACCCGTTCGTGTCGAGCGAAGTCGAGACACGTCTGACGCTTGTGCTGACGTCCCTCGGCTACGCTCGGGATGAACGGTGTGCCTTACCCCTGGAGCGCGTGGACGCCCGTCGAGCCGAAGCCGCCCGCGCCGCGCGCGGTGTCGTCAAGTTCCTCGACCTCGGCGAAGACAGCGCGCTGGACCTTTGCGGGGACGAGCTGCGCGATGCGTTCGCCGCGGCGGACCTCGAAGGACTCGCTGCCGTGGTTGATCATGATCACCTTCATCTCGCCGCGATAATCCGCGTCGATCGTGCCGGGCGTATTGGGCATGCTGATCCCGTGCTTGAGCGCTAGCCCCGAGCGCGGGCGCACCTGCACCTCATAGCCCTCAGGGATAGCGATCGCGAAGCCGGTAGCCACAGCATGACGGCCGCCGGGGGCGAGCGTCACGTCCTCGGCCGAGACGATATCCATGCCCGCGGCATGTTCGGTGGCATAGTGGGGGAGGGGCAGGCCCTCGCCATGAGGCAGGCGCTTGAGCGCGATCGAGATGGTCATTTTCGCCTTTCGAGAATCGTATCGAGGGCATAGCGGCCCGCGCCCTGAGTCGCAAAGAGCAAGCCAAGCCCGACGAGGACGATTGCGGGCCACCATTCGCGAAAGCTTTGGTTCCAGTGGACCATGACGACGGCGACGATGAAGTTGAAGGCGAGCAGCAGCCCGGCCCAGCGCGTGAACATCCCGAGGATCAGCGCGATGCCGATCAGGAACTGCGCCCAGACCGAAAGCGGCGCCATGAATTCGGGCGCGGCGAAATTGTTGACCTTCAGGAAGCCGACGAACTCGGCCATGCGCCCGGCGCTGGCGATATTGTCCCAGACGCCGTAGATCAGGAAGCTGCCGGTGAGCCAGCGGAGCGCAAGGAGCGCGAGATCGGTGAAACGGGCAAGCGGAGTGAGCAGCAGCAGGTCACGGTTCATCGGTCTTCCCCCTTTGTCGCGCCCGTCAATCCTCCTTGAGCGCAGCGGCGATGCGTTCGGCAATCCTCATAGCGACGACGTCCTTGGGCTGGTCGTCCCAGCTCTCGACGCCGTTTCCGGTCACGATATGGACGCGGTTTCGGTCGCCTCCCATCACGTCACCCGAGACATCGTTGGCGATGATCCAGTCGGCGCCCTTGCGCGCACGCTTCGTCTCGGCATGCGCGAGCACGTCATTGGTCTCTGCGGCAAAGCCGACGAGCAGACGGGGGCGCTTGTCGGAGCGCGCGAGCGTGGCAAGGATGTCGGGATTTTCGGTGAGCGTCAGCGTCGGGGCGGTTTGATCCTCAGCCTTCTTGATCTTGGTTTCTGCCGCTGCCTCGGTGCGCCAGTCGGCGACCGCGGCGACCATCACCGCGGCATCGGCAGGAAGTGCGTTGTCGACGGCGGTCGCCATCTCGCGCGCCGTCTCAATATCGATCCGGTCTACGCCCGCCGGGGTGATGAGATCGACGGGGCCGGAGACGAGCGTCACGCGCCCGCCAAGCATCGCAAGCGCGCCCGCAATCGCAAAGCCCTGCTTTCCCGACGAGCGGTTGGCGATATAGCGCACGGGGTCGATCGGCTCATGCGTCGGGCCGGCGGTGACGAGGATATGGCGCCCGGCGAGCGGCAGCGATGCTTTGGGCTTCGCTGGCGCGGTGAAGCCGCCGAAATGCGCGCGGATCGCTTCCATGATCGCCTCGGGCTCGGGAAGGCGGCCGGGGCCGAATTCGCCGCACGCCATCGGACCTTCGTCGGGATGGAGCACGATCACGCCGTCATCGCGCAGTCGCTTCACATTGCGCTGCGTGGCGGCATGCCCCCACATGCGCACGTTCATCGCGGGAACGGCCATCACGCGCTTGTCGGTCGCGAGCAACAGCGTCGCGGCAAGGCTGTCCGAAATGCCATTGGCCATCTTCGCCAGCAGATCGGCGGTGGCGGGGCAGACGATAACGAGATCGGCCTCGCGGCTAAGGCGGATATGCCCCATCTCGGCCTCGTTCTTGAGATCCCACAGGCTGGTGTGGACGGGTTGTTCGGAAAGCGCCGCAAGCGTCATCGGCGTGATGAACTGTGCGCCGCCATCGGTGAGCACGCAGCGCACCGACATGCCCGCCTTGCGGATCAGACGGATGAGTTCGCACGACTTGTAGGCAGCTATGCCGCCGCCGACGATGAGGAGGATCCGTTTGCCTTGCATAGCTCAATAACCCGTCAACAGCATGTCCAGCGCGTTCATGATTTCACCATGTCGATCAGCCAGCGAGGTAACCGGCCTGTCCAGAATTTTCACGGGGACCGCCAAGGCAAGTTGCGTTACCATAACGACTTTCTCGCCATTTACATCGAATATCGGGTGAAGGCGCGTTGCCGCCTTGGCGCCCGAGGCGGGCAGCAGCGGCACCGTGAAGCGCGTGTCAAAATCGCCGAGGAGATCAGCCTGACAATCCAGCAGATAGCCAGAGCCGTCCGGCGCTGTGTAGACATCGAACCGCGCCATCAGAACCGACGATAACGCGCGAGCGGCAGGCCGTGCTCTTCAACATAGCCGTTCCAATACTCGATCGCCTCGCGGTTCTCTTCCAGCCATTGATCTGCCCGAGTCTTCGCCACCTGTTCCTCCAGCCCGCGCTCGCAGGCTTGGGAAATGTTGACGTTGAGTCGTTTTGCTTCCTCGATCAGTTCAGCGCTGAGCGACACATTGGTTGCGCGCTTCTGTGCGGCATTCGTGCGGGCCATGGTGTCCTCGTCAGTTATGCGCATAAGATATGCGCATAGGCGTTTGGGTCAAGCCCAACCCGAAAGCGCCATCGCCGCGGCCGCGCCGGCCGCGGCCGCCAGCACGGCCACCACCGCGTAACGCCAGCCGCCGCCGATGCGGATCACCTCGATCTCCTTGAGCGGCGGGGAGGGAGGCGCGGCGCCCAGCGGCGGGAATTCGGCCTCGATGCGGCGGATCAGGTCGGGAAGCCGGCGCAGCGTCCGGAAATCGAGGATCAGCCGGTCGGCGATCGCGGCCTCGGGCCCAAGCTCGGTGCGCATCCATTCCTGAACGAAGGGCCCGGAGGTTTCCCACATGTTGATGTCGGGATCGAGCGAGTGCGCGACACCCTCCACCATCACCATCGTCTTCTGGAGGAGGAGCAGGTGCGGCTGGGTCTGCATGTCGAAATCGCGCGTGATCGCGAAGAGCCCGTCGAGCATCTGGCCGATAGAGACGTCTTTCACGGGAAGCCCGCGGATCGGCTCGCCGACTGCGCGCAGCGCGGTGGTGAACTCGTCGACATTGTGGTGCGGCGGGACATAGCCCGCCTCGAAATGGATCTCGGCGACGCGGCGGTAATTCGCGGTCAGCAGGCCATAGAGGATTTCGGCAAGCCAGACGCGCGCCTGACGGTTGATCCGGCCCATGATGCCGAAATCGATCGCGCCGATATCGCCGTTGGAGAGAACGAACAGATTGCCCTGGTGGAGATCGGCATGGAAGAACCCTTCCGAGATCGCCTGGCGCAGAAAAGCGCGGACAAGACGCCCCGCTATCGCCTTGGGGTCGTGACCCGCAGCGATCAGGTCTTCGCGCTTCGAAAGCTTGATGCCGTCGAGCCATTCGAGCGTCATCACGCGCCGTGCGGTGCGCTGCCAGTCGATCGCGGGGACATGATAGCCCGGCTCGGCCTCCATCGCCTCGGCGAGTTCGGAGGCCGATGCAGCCTCGCGGCGCAGATCGAGCTCGCGCAGCGTCCACTGCCGGAAGGTCGCGATGACGAGGCGCGGGCGCAGCCGTGCGAGCTCGCCGCCGATCGCCTCGGCCTGCGCAGCCGCCCATTCATAGGTCTCAAGCGCCTCGGCGAATTCTTCCTCAATTCCCGGGCGCAGCACCTTCACCGCTACCGTATGTCCGTCGGTCGTGACCGCCTTGTGGACCTGCGCGATCGAGGCTGCGCCAACGGGATCGGGATCGATGCTCTGGAACAGCGCCTCGATCGGCTTCCCCAGCGATTCCTCGATGCTCTGCCGGATCAGTTCGAAGGGGGCCGGGGGCAGTGCGTCCTGCAGACGCAGCAGGTCCATCGCCGCGTGCTCGCCGACCAGATCGGGGCGCGTCGCGAGCGACTGGCCGAGCTTGATCGCGGCAGGGCCGATTGCCTGAAAGGCCTCGGAATAATTGGGCTGTTTGGGGACGCGCGCGCCGAAACGCGCGAGCCGCATCAGCCGGCGCACGCGCGGCGGGGTCAGTGGATCGCGCTCGATCCCGCGCAGCGCGCCGTGACGTGCGAGCGTCCGTCCCCATTTGAGCAGGCGCCAGGTGTGGACGACGGGGTGGGTCATGCAGATGTACCCCGGCGAAGGAGTATCGGGTCGGATCGTCCCCCGGGCGATCCTTGAACATGCGGGGCATGTTCAACCCGATGCTGGTCCAGAGTTTCCCGTCGCGCTGGATCCCGGCCTTCGCTGGGATATGAAGCGCCAAGGCGCATCATATCTTCCAGCCGCTATGGATGGCGACAAGGCCGCCGAGCAGCGGCTCGACGCGTGTCTGGACGAAACCGGCCTGGCCGATCATGCGTTCAAAGCCTGGCATATCCGGAAAACGGCGGATCGATTCGATCAGGTAACGATAGCTGTCCTCGTCCTTCGCCAGCACCTTGCCGAGCTTTGGTACAAGCTTGTGCGAATAGCTGTCGTAGACCTCGGCGAAGCCCGGCCAGAGCGTGGTCGAGAATTCGAGGCAGAAGAAGCGACCGCCGCGCTTGAGCACGCGGTGCGCCTCGCCCAGCGCCTGTTGTATATGCGTCACGTTCCGGATGCCGAAGGCGATCGTGTAGGCGTCGAAGCTCGAGCTCGGAAAGGTCAGCGTTTCCGCATTTTGTTCGGACCAGATGAGTCCTTCAAGCTTGCGCTTCTGCGCGCGCTCCATCCCGACCGTGAGCATTTCGGGATTGATGTCGGAGACCGTGATCTGCGCGCCCGAGGGGTGCATGCGAAAGGCGATGTCCCCGGTCCCGCCCGCCATGTCGAGGATTGCCTCCCCGGCACGCGGCTTCACCCGGCGGACAAACCGGTCCTTCCACAGACGGTGCATGCCCCCCGACATCGCGTCGTTCATCAGGTCGTAGCTTTTGGCGACATTGGAAAAGACCGCGCGGACGCGGCTGGCCTTTTCGCTGGCGTCGACATTCTCATAGCCGAAGGAAACGGTCTCGCTCATGGGCGCTTCCTGTAGCCAAGGCTTGTTGCGGGGGCAAACGCTGACTGGACTGATTTTCGTATGAAAACCAGTCCAGACCCCTCTTGCGCGATTTCCAAGCCGCCGGGTGGTTCCAACCCGCTCGAAATCGCTCTAGCTGTTTCTTATGCCAGAATTGCCAGAAGTCGAAACCACCGTCCGCGGCCTCGCAACCGTCCTGCAGGATCAACTGCTTTCATCGGTGGAGCCACGCCGCGCCGATCTGCGTCGCGCCATTCCCGTCGATCTGCGTCAGCGGCTCACGGGCGCGCGGGTCACCGGGCTTTCGCGCCGCGCCAAATACGGGCTGATCGATACCGATCGGGGCGACACGCTTGTCTTTCATCTTGGCATGTCGGGGCGCTGGCGCGTCGATCCCGAGGATATCGGCGTCCATGACCATCTGGTGATCGAGACCGGAGCGGGGCGGCGCATTGCGCTCAACGACCCGCGACGATTCGGATCGCTCGACCTTGTCGAGTCGGCGGCGCTCGAAGATTTCGCGCCCTTCGCCGCACTGGGCCCCGAGCCTTTGGGCGCGGATTTCGACGGGGCGCATCTGGTGCGCGTCTTCAAGGGCCGCGTTGCGCCAATAAAGGCGCTGCTGCTCGACCAGCGGACCGTGGCGGGGCTTGGTAATATCTATGTGTGCGAGGCGCTCCACATGGCGGGAATCGCGCCGACGCGTGCGGCGGGACAGGTCGCACGCAAGCGGCTCGATTCGTTGGTGATCGCGATCAAGGACGTGCTTGCCGCCGCGATCGAGGCGGGGGGATCGACACTCAGGGACTATGCGCGACCCGACGGCGAACTCGGCTATTTCTTCAAGCAATGGCGCGTTTATGGGCGAGAAGGGCAGGGTTGCCCGGGGTGCGGTGCTTCGGTACAGCGCCGCGTCGACAGCGGCCGATCGACCTTTTACTGCGGAAAATGCCAACGGTAGAGCCTGGTCGGTGGAGATTGAAGCGCATGGCGCTTCAATCGAGAACGTGAATCAGGCTCTATTCAATAGTTGGGACCTCGATTCACGTTTCAGGCTCATTTTAGCCTGAAACGATCGAGGTCCGCTGGTTGACGATCGGACGAACCAACGTTATTGGGGCCGCTTTCCGGGCGCGGACGACTCCGCGCCTTGTTCATTTTCGCAAACGAGGCATTGACGATGGCGAATACGCCGCAGGCAAAAAAGCGCATTCGGCGGAACACCCGTCGCGCCGAGATCAACGGCAACCGTATCGGCCGCATCCGCACCTTCGTGAAGAAGGTCGAAGCTGCGCTGCTCGCGGGCAACAAGGACGAAGCCAAGGCCGCTCTCGCCGGCGTTCAGCCCGAACTGGCTCGCGGTGTCTCCAAGGGCGTCCTTCACAAGAATACCGCCTCGCGCAAGTTCTCGCGCCTCACGAAGCGGGTCGCAGCCCTCGGCTGATTGACCCATTTCGGGAACGAGCTGCAATGCCCGCCGACGCAAAGCGTCTGGCGGGCATTTCATTTTTGTTACGCTTACGTGTCACAACCCAAGCTTAGTCCACGATTCGCGCTTTCGACTAATTGCGCGCCTGTCTGTAACCAGTAGAAAATCCTCATAATTTCAGGGGATTTGGGCAATCGCACGGGATTCCTGAGTCAAGCTGGTTTATTTCAATATTTTGACATGAGCGGCCTTGATCGCGCTCCGATTCCGTCCGTAAAACTCCTCTTCCCGGTGAGTCGAATCGCTTGCCGAAGCAGCAGATTTCAGTAGCTTTTCGTGTCGGAACAATGAGTTGCGGCCAGGATATAGTGTTGCGTGCAAAAAGGGGCGCTCCAACAGGGGCGTGTGGGGCAAGGGGCGAGGCGTGTACCTGATGGCGGATTCCGAAAGGCTGGGCAGTGCGGTTGAGGCGAATCAGGGAACGCTGATCGACGCCTGGACTGCCGTTCGCGCCGGCCTGCGCCGCGATTGCGGCGCAAGGACCTTCGATCACTGGCTGAAGCCGATCCGGCTCGGTAAATACCGCGTCGAGGACCGCACGGTCGAGATGGTGCTGCCGTCGCCATTCATGGCACGCTGGGTCGAATCGCACTTTGCCGAGCGGCTCGCGCTCGCCTGGCGCACGCATGCCCCTGAAATCCGTGCGGTCGAGATCATCGCCAACGACAATATCGACGGTGCCGCGGTCTATTCGGCGGAGATCGAAGCCAAGGACGCGCCGCTTCCCGTCGAGGAGGTGCTGTCGTCGGAGACAAGCACGCTCGATCCGCGCTTCACCTTCGACACCTTTGTGACGGGCGAGGCCAACGCGCTAGCCTGCAATGCGGCGCGCGTGCTTGCCGAGGGCGGCGTGGCATTCAACCCGCTGTTCATCCACGGCGCGACGGGGCAGGGCAAGACGCACCTGCTGCACGCGATCGGCCATGGTTTTGCCGCGCGCAATCCTGGCTCCACGGTGCTCTACATGTCCGCCGAGAAGTTCATGGTGGAGTTCGTTTCCGCAATGCGCGCGCGCGATACGCTGGGCTTCAAGGCGCGGCTGCGTTCGGCTGACCTGCTGATGATCGACGACGTCCAGTTCATCGCGGGCAAGGGTTCGACGCAGGAAGAGTTCCTTCACACCGTCAACGAGATCATGGCCACGGGCCGCAAGCTCGTGATCGGCGCGGACCGCAGCCCGCAGGCGCTTGAAGGCGTCGAGGGGCGCATATTGTCGCGTCTCGCAATGGGGCTGGTGGCCGATATCCGGCCTGCAGACTACGCGCTTCGCCTGGAAATTCTGCGCCGCAAGGCCGCGGGCCACCCCGGCATCCCCGAAGAGGTCGTGCTGTTCCTCGCGCAGCGCATCGCGAGCAACATTCGCGAGCTCGAGGGCGCACTCAACCGCGTGGTTGCTTATTCGCTGCTCAATGCGCGGCCGATCGACCTCGATTTCGTGCAGGAAGTGCTCGCCGACGTTCTCCAGGCGAGCCAGCGCCGCGTGACGATCGACGAGATCCAGCGCCGCGTCTGCCAGCATTTCGACATCCGCCAGAACGACATGGTTTCGGCCCGCCGCGCGCGCGCGATCGCCCGCCCGCGCCAGATCGCTATGTACCTCGCCAAGCGCATGACGCCGCGTTCGCTGCCCGAGATCGGGCGCAAATTCGGCGGGCGCGACCATACCACCGTGATCCACGCCGTTCGCCAGATCGAGAAGCTTCGCGCGAGCGACGCCGAGATGGACAACGACATCCGCACGCTGATCCGCACGCTCGAGGGCTGAGCGCGCCCCACAATCGATAGAGCGCGCCAGCGGGTGCGCCGGCGTCGGTTGATGCAGCCACTTTTGCCCACCCGAATCTTCACGTACTTGATCCCATTCACTGAGTTGGGGGGCGGGAGTGAACGGCAAGCATCTCATAGGAACCGGCATAGGGCTTGGCTTCGCGGCTATAGCGGTCGTGCTGGGTATCAACCATTTCGCCAACGCCGAGGGTGGCGCGAAGCCCGCTGCGGCACCCGTTGATGAGCGTGTCGCAGCCGTGCGCGTCAACCTGGCGGACGATCAGACCTATTACCTGACCGCCAAGGTCAATGGCGTGCCGATCCGTTTCCTTGTCGATACCGGGGCTACGATCACCGTGCTGCGCCTTGTTGACGCGCAGAAGGCGGGCATTGCGTTGCGTGCCTCCGATTTCACAGGCGATGTCGAGGGGATCGACGGCCATGCCGCGGTTGCCGAGATTGTCATCAATCGCCTCGAAGCGGGCGAAATACTCGTCAGCAATATCGAGGCAGATGTCGATCAGGGGGCGCTGGACGTATCGCTGCTGGGGCAGAATTTCCTGTCCAGGCTCGAGCGCATCGTCATCGAGGACGGCGTCATGACATTGCAGGGCAAGCCCGCCATGTGAGGGAAGGTCATCTCCACTGCACTGCGCGGTGGTAAAAAAAAGCCCCGGCATCGCCGGGGCTTTTTTCGTCAGTAGCCTCTCGCCTCGCTCTTGGGCGGGGGCGGGACGGTGATCTTGACGGTCTCGCCCGAATTGCCCGGGAAGCCCGTGAACATCGCCTCGATCAGATTGGGCACGAGGTAGGTGAGCTTGTTGCTCGACGACACTGCCTGTGCCTTGCCTTCGAAGACGCGCTGGCCATCGGCCCTGCGTTCGATCACCATGTTCAGGTCGCTGGTATAGACGGTGTAGCTCTGGATATCGTTATAGCCAAAGCCGCCGAACATGAAGGGATCATAGAAGCCGCGGACATAGCCGTAGCGGCCCCAGCGACGGTACGGACCCCAGTAGAAGGGATCATTGTAAAAGCCTGCGCCATAGCCCGTGGGATAGCTGCGGATCTTTTCTCGCCCCTTGTCGATGCCGTAGTCGAGCTTGACCACCAGTGTCGCGTCACCGCCGCTGGCCGGTTGATAGCCAAGCTGCGCCAGACGGGCGCTGACGAGCCCGGCATATTGCGAGAATTCGAGGCCGCCTTGCATCTCCGGATCGAGCGCAGCCACGGTAAAGGTCTGTCCCTGCGGCACCGGCATCGCCTGGAAGCGGCTGACGTCCGCCTTGAAGTTGGTCGCGCAGCCGCCCAGCGCAAGCAGCGCCACCGGAGCGATTGCGAACATGATCTTGCGTTGGATCGACATTGTCGGGGCCCTTGATTGCCTATGCGCGTGTAAACTCAGTTGCCTACACGCATAAGTCAAATTGGCTGAACAAGAATTGAACGCACGGTCCGTCGATCAGGTTGCACGCCTCGTCCTGTGGACCAGTCCCAGCGCCTCATAGGCGGCGTCGAGCGTCGGCTGCGCGAGCGTGCGCGCCTTTTCAGCGCCCTTGGCGAGGTGGTCGTCGAGTGCGGTCGAATCCGAACGCAGCGCGTTGAAGCGCGCGGTGATGGGGGCGAGCGTTTCGACAAGAAGATCGGCGAGCGCTGGCTTGAACTGGCCGAAGCCCTGGCCGGCATATTCAGCCAGCACCTCGGCGGGCGTCTTTTCGGCGAGCGCGGCAAAGATGTTGACGAGGTTCTTCGCTTCGGGCCGGCCTTCCAGGCCGTCGAGGCTTTCGGGCAGCGGCTCGGGATCGGTCTTCGCCTTGCGGATCTTCTGCGCAATCATGTCGGCGTCGTCGGTCAGGTTGATGCGGCTCATGTCCGATGGATCGGACTTGGACATCTTCGATGTGCCGTCGCGCAGCGACATGATCCGCGCCGCGGTCGCGCCGATATAGGGCTCGGGGATCGTGAAGATCTCGCGTTCGAAATCGGTGTTGAACTTGATCGCGATGTCGCGCGTCAACTCGAGATGCTGGCGCTGGTCCTCGCCGACGGGAACGTGGGTCGTCTGATAGATCAGGATGTCCGCGGCCTGGAGGACGGGATAGACATAGAGGCCGACGCTCGCGCCCTCGCGGTTCTTGCCCGATTTCTCCTTGAACTGCGTCATGCGGTTGAGCCAGCCGATGCGCGCGGTGCAGTTCAGCAGCCAGGCAAGCTCGGCATGCGCGGGCACCTGCGCCTGGTTGAACAGGATCGACCTGTCGGGATCGATGCCCGCGGCGATCAGCGCCGCCGCCATTTCGCGCGTGTTCTGCCGGAGTGCTGCAGGATCATTATGGACGGTGATCGCGTGGAGATCGGCGAGGAAATAGAGGCACTCACCCTCGTCCTGCATCTTCACCCAGTTCTTGATCGCGCCCAGATAGTTGCCGAGGTGGAGATTCCCCGTGGTCTGGATTCCGGAAAGAACGCGCATCAGACTGCCTTTTTCTTACGCATGAGGACGAGGATCGCATCGCGGTCCATGCCGCCGATGAGGAACGCGACGAGGAAATAGACGGCGCCGCCGGTGCCGACGAGCGCGAGGACGCCCGCAAGCCGTTCGGCGACCGAGCCAGCGAACCAGTCGCCCAGCAGCATGCGCACGCCCGCGAGCGCCGCGACCATCGCGAGACCCGCGGCGAACTGGCGGGCTATCCGGCCCCATAGCCAGGGCTGGATGCGGAAATGCCCGCGCTTGCTCAGGATCACATAGAGCATCACGCAGTTGAGCCACGAGCAGAGCGAAATCGCCGCGGCAAGCCCATAGATGCCAAAGGACGGGATCAGCGCGAAGTTGAGCGCGATATTGGCGAGCAGCACCACGCCCGCGGTCTTCACGGGTGTTTTGGTGTCCTCGCGCGCATAGAAGCCCGGCGTGATGACCTTGACCAGCACATAGGCGGGCAGGCCCGAGGCGATGATGGCCAGCACGTTGCCGGTGATATAGGCGTCGTTCGCCGTGAACTTGCCGCCCTGGAACAGCGCGGCCACGAGCGGACCCGCGACCACCGCCAGCGCGAGCGCGGCGGGGAGGCAGAGCAGCATAGACAGGTCGACCGCATTGCCTTGCACCTTGGCGGCCTCTTCGGGCTCGCCCTTGGCGATGAAGCGGCTGATATGCGGCAGGATCGCGGTGCCGAGCGCGGTGCCGATCACCGAGAGCGGGAGCTGGTTGAGGCGATCCGAATAGTTGAGATACGACATCGAGCCTTCGGGCAGCCGCGTCGCGAAGAACGTGTCGATGAGCTGGCTGATCTGGTAGACGCCCGCGCCCAGCGTCGCGGGGATGACGACAACGAAGAACTGCTTCACCCCCGGAGTCATTCTCGGCTTGCGCAGCGCCAGCGACACGCCCGCCCGGCGCGCGCTGTTCCAGAGCAGTGCGAGCTGAAGGAAGCCGCCCGCGGTGACGCCAATTGCAAGCGCGGTTGCGCTCGCAGCCCCACCGGTCGGCACGACGAGCAGCGCAATGAGCATCGCGACGTTCAGCAGCGCGGGCGCGAAGGCCGCCGCGGCGAATTTGGTCAACGAATTGAGAATGCCCGAGAAGAAGGAGACGAGGCTGATCAGCAGCAGATAGGGAAAGGTGATCCGGCTGAGGAAGACGGTCAGCTCGAATTTCTGCGGCTCATCGGCGTAGCCCGAGGCGATCGCCCAGACAAAGGCGGGCATCGCGATCTCGAAGATCAGCGTGAAGGCCAGCAGTGTCGGGATGAAGAAGGCGAGCACCTCTTCGGAGAATTTTTTCGCCTCTTCCATTCCGCCGGGGCCGTGAAAGCGCTGGCTGAACAGCGGCACGAACCCGGCGGAGAAGGCGCCTTCACCGAACAGGCGGCGAAAGGTGTTGGGGAGGCGGAAGGCGACGAGGAAGGCATCTGCCTCCCCGCTCGCCCCCATGATGCGCGACATGAGCATCTCGCGCGCGAAGCCGAACACGCGGCTGACCATGGTCAGCCCGCCGATCGTGCCCATCGATTTGACGAGGTTCACGCGCGCATCCCCCTATGAAGGCGAAAGGGTCAGGCCTGGCCCGCCGTTTCGATCTCCGCGAGCTGATCGCCCTGCGCCTGAAGCTGGCTCATATAGAGCGCGCCGAAATCGATCGGCTCGAGCATCAGCGGCGGGAAGCCGCCATCGCGCACGGCGTCGGCAAGGATGCGGCGCGCGAAGGGGAAGAGGATGCGCGGCGCCTCGGCGAGCAGGAAGGGCTGGAGCTGCTCTTCGGGAACGTTGCGAAGGCCGAAGAGGCCGGCATAGGCGAGCTCAACCTGGAAGGCGACCTTGTCCGCGGCTTCGGCGCGAACGTCGATCTTGAGCATCACTTCAAACACGTCGTCGGCGATCTTTTGCGGGCCGATGTTGAACTGGACGTCAATCTGGGGCTGGCCCTGCCATTGATAGACCGCAGGCGCGTTGGGATTTTCGAAGGAAAGATCCTTAACATACTGCGAAATAATGGAAACCTGTGGAAGATTGTCCGCGCCGTTCGCCTGCGTTGCTTCGGTTTCCGCCGTGCCTTGTTCTTCGGCCATCATGTCCTGCCTTGATCGAATTGAAAAATGGTGCCGCACCGCGGCGCGGAGCGTGCCGGGCGACTAGCAGCCGCCGCGTGCTAGGGCAATGCTGCGCGCTCTGGCGCGCAAATGGGGCAATGCCGTGCGCTCTCGCTTTTGCCATCGGCAGCGCGTATGGCGGCGATTTGAAACACTGGTTCCCAGCGCCTATATCGGGCGTTCGGGTCTGGACGGAGGTAGCGTGGTTACGGTTGTCATCCTGGCGCTTGTATCGGTTTTCCTTGCCTTGCGGCTCTATGCCGTGCTCGGCAAGCGCACGGGGCATGAGCAGCAGCCGCTGCCGCGCCCGGCCGAGGAGCGCCTTGGCCCGCCACCCGCCGCGGGCACCGTCACCGATATCAGCCCCGAGGCCCGCGTACTCGGCGACCCGTCGATCGGCCCGGCTGCACAGCGCGGCTTGAAGGCGATCATGGCGGCCGATTCCGCGTTCGATCCGGCGCGCTTTCTCGAAGGCGCCAAATACGCATATCGCATGGTGCTCGAGGCCTATTGGTCGGGCGACGAGGCACAGCTTGCCGAACTGGCGGGTGACGATGTCCGCGCCGCCTTTTTCCAGGCGATCGCCGACCGCAAGGCCGCCGGGCATGTGCTCGACAACCGGCTTGTCGCGGTCGAGCGCGCGATGATTTCGGATGCCGAACTCGACGGCCAGATGGCACGCATCACGGTGCGCTTCGACGCCGATATCGCAGCGGTCACGCGCGACGGTGATGGCAATGTGATCGCGGGCTCGCTGAGCGATGCGGTGCCTACGCATGACGTCTGGACATTCAGTCGTCATATCCGTTCCGACGATCCCAACTGGCTGCTGGTCGAAACCGACGAGGCCGCCTGACGATGCTTCGCCAGCGGGCGGGGATGGTGCTGGCGATGCTGGCGCTCGGCGCGTGCGCGACGGTGCCGCCGCCAGCGGCTGCGCCGTCATCACCGCCAATCTCGTCATCGGCTGAACCGACTCAAATCAAGCCGCCCGCCAACGCGAACGCGCTTGGCGTGTCGGCGGGCCCGGCGATCGCCACGCTCGCGATCACGCCCGAACAGGCGCTGCGCGCGCTGGCCGCTTTCAGGATCAGTTGCCCCTCGCTCATCCGTCGCACCGATGCGAGCGGACTCACGCGCGGAGATGACTGGAAGGCCGTCTGCGATGCTGCGCCGGGCTGGTCGAACGCCGACGCTGCCGGCTTTTTTCGCGCGCATTTCGAGAGCGTGCGCGTAGGTGACGGCAAGGGCTTCGCCACGGGTTATTTCGAACCCGAGATACTGGGCGCGCGCACACCGGCACCGGGTTTTGCGGTTCCTGTCTACAAGAAGCCCGACGATCTGGTTGAGGCCGACCTCTCGCTGTTCGGCGACCGCCTCAAGGGCAAGCGGATCCGCGGCCGCGTCGAGAAGGGCGCGCTTGTGCCCTATCATGACCGCGGCGCAATCGAGGACGGTGCGCTTGCCGGGCGCGGTCTCGAAATCGCGTGGGCGGCCGATCCGGTCGAGTTCTTCTTCCTGCAGATCCAAGGGTCGGGCCGCCTCAAGCTGCCCGATGGCGGCGTGATGCGCATCGGCTATGATGGGCAGAATGGCCGCGACTATACGGGCATCGGCAAGCTGCTGCTCGACCGCGGCGAGTTGCAGCGCGGCAAGGCCGGGATGCAGGGCATCATGGACTGGCTGCGCGCCAATCCCGAAAAAGGCCGCGCGGTGATGCGCGAGAACAAGAGCGTCGTCTTTTTCCGCGAGCTGACGGGAGCCGGGCCGCTGGGCGCGCTCGGCCTGCCCGTGACCCCGCGCGCAACGGTTGCGACCGACCCTGCTTTCGTGCCGCTTGGCGCGCCGGTCTTTCTTGCGCTCGATCGCGCCGAAACCGCCGGCATATGGGTGGCGCAGGACACTGGCGGCGCCATCAAGGGGGCCAATCGCTTCGACACATTCTGGGGTGCCGGGGCGGATGCACGCACGATCGCGGGGGGAATGTCCGCGCGCGGCGATGCACTGATCTTTCTGCCGCGCGGTACGCTGGCGCGGATCGCGGGGGCGGGGGACGATGGCGGGACGACGCCTCGACGCTGACGAGCGCGCGCTCTGGGCGCGTGTCATAGCAAGCGTTACGCCACTTGTGCCTGTCCGCACCAAGGACGATCCGGTGGTGCCCGCTACGGAACAACCTGCAATCGCGCCCAGGCGCGGCCGCAACATTGTCGCGCCGTCCCCGCCGCCGTCGCCCCAACCGCGCCCCGCTATCGGCGAGACGCTCGACGGAAGCTGGGACCGCAGGCTTACGCGCGGTGCGATCATTCCCGATATGGCCGTCGACCTTCACGGCCACACGCTCGATTCAGCGTACCGGCTTCTCGATTCAAGTCTTGACCGCGCCGTCCGCAGTGGCGCGCGCGTGATTCTGCTCATCACCGGAAAACCGCCGCGGGCCGATTTGCGCGGCGAGCGGCCGATGCGTGGCGTGATCCGCGCCGCCGTTGGCGACTGGCTGTCAGCGTCGCGTCACGCCGCGCATATCGCGACGGTCCGCAATGCGCATCCGCGCCATGGCGGCACCGGCGCGCTGTACATCATCCTGAAACGAGATCGTTGCGCCGCGTAAAGCCAAATTTAACGAGATTCTGGCAGGAAAGCTTAATCGGGGTGGCCAATGGGGTGGTGCTCCGGTTCTGGGAACGAGCGTGGGAGCATCATGGAAGGCGTATCGCTAAAGAGCCGCGCTATTGCTTTTGCCATATGCGTGGGCGCCGGGGCGTTCATCCTTTCGGTGCTGGCGGGCGCAGGCACGGCCAGCCATACCGACACCGCGGCCAATGCGCTGATCGTTGCGATCATCTGTGCGGTGATGAGCTGGGCTTCGGCCGATCAGGCGCTCTCCGCGGTCGCCGACGCGGTTGACAGCGCGATCAAGCGACTCGCGGCAGCCGCGCATGGCGACTTCGAGACGCCCACGCCCGAGGAAGTGCGCCAATGCCTCCCCGAACTAGCCGACAGCATGGACGCGCTTTTCCTCGAGACACGTTCGACCTTCGACAGCATTCACAATCTGGCGATGTTCGATCCGGTCACCTCGCTTGCCAATCGGACCAATTTTCGTCGCGACGTTGAACGCGCGATCGGCGAGCTGCCCGCGACCAGCACTTCCGCGCTGCTCTTCGTCGACCTCGACAATTTCAAGGCCGTCAACGACACGCTCGGCCATGCCCAGGGTGACCATCTGCTCGCGAAGGTCGCCAATCGCCTCCGCGCAGTGCTTGCCGCCGAGCGGCACGCTGGTCGTGAAGGCCGCTTTCCCGGCATGATCGGACGGCTGGCCGGGGACGAGTTCACGATGTTCCTGCCCGATATCGCCGGGATCGAGGATGCCAGGCGCGTCGCGCAGCGCATCCTCTACGCGCTCAACGAAGATATCGAGCTTTCGGGGCACACGATACGCGTGGGCGCCTCGATCGGCGTCGCGATCTATCCGGAGCATGGGCGGTCGCTGACGACGCTCATGAAAGCGGCCGACGTGGCGATGTATCACGCCAAGGCGAACGGGCGCGCGCAGGCGCAGTTCTATACCGATGCGCTCGCCGATGCGCTGAGCGAGCGTCTGCGGGTCGAACAGGATCTTCGCAAGGCGCTGACGCACGAGCATTTCCGACTGGCGTTCCAGCCGCAGATTTCGCTGATGACCGGCGAGATCACCACTGCCGAGGCGCTGTTGCGCTGGGAGCACCCCGAAGACGGCACGCGCATGCCCGGCGAGTTCATCGAGATTGCCGAGGAAAGCGCGCTGATCGTCGAGATCGGCGACTGGGTGATCGACGCGGTGGCCGCGACCATCGCGCGCTGGGACCGTTTCGGCATCGAACAGCGTCTGGCGATCAACATCAGCCCGCGCCAGATCGAGCAGCACGACTTCTTCACGCGGCTGCGAGAGCGCATGGAGCATCACGGCGCCCCCGCTCGGTTGCTGGAGCTCGAAATCACCGAAGGGCTCGCCATGACCTGTGGCGACGCTGTTTTCCACGAAATGGCTGCGTTCCGCCGCGACGGCGCGATGATCTCCATCGACGATTTCGGAACCGGCTATTCGAACTTCTCGCGGCTGCGCGACATGCCGATCGATCGCGTGAAGCTCGATCGTTCGATGATCGCCGACATCGCGGTTTCGGATCAGGCGCGCGCGATCATCCATGCGGTGATCGAACTGATCCACGGCCTCGGCCACAAGGTTGTCGCCGAAGGGGTGGAGACGCGCGAGCAGCTCGACGTGCTCAAGGTAATCGGCTGCGACGCGGTGCAGGGTTATGTGATCGCGACGCCGATGGACGAGCACGAATTCGTCGACTGGGCGCGCGCGGAGCGCTCCGCGCTCGCAGGTTAACTCGCAAGCGCCTCGCGGATCACCAGCTCGAAGATCTCGGTCAGTGCGTGGATGTCCGCGATGGCGGCCGCCTCGTCGAGCTTGTGCATCGTCGCGTTCGACAGTCCGAACTCGACCACAGGGCACAGCTTCGAGAGGAAGCGCGCGTCAGACGTGCCGCCGGTCGTCGAAAGTTCGGGCACCAAGCCGGTGACCCTGCGGATCGCACCCGAGACGATGTCGGACAGACGGCCGGGTTCGGTCAGGAATGCCTCTCCCGATATGCGCGCGACGAGCGAAGCGTTTGGCGATTCCTCGGTACAGATGGCGCGGATGCGTTCGACCAGCGCCTCTCCCGAGTGGAGATCGTTGAAGCGGATGCTGAGCCGCGCCTTGGCGAGCGCGGGGATGACGTTGGTCGCGGGATTGCCCACCTCGATATCGGTGACTTCGATATTGGACGCCTGAAACCAGTCATTGCCCTGATCGAGTTCGATCACGTCGATGCGCGACAGGATGCGGACGAGTGCGGGGATGGGATTGTCGGCCATGTGCGGATAGGCGACATGGCCCTGCGTGCCCGCGACCTCGATCCACATATTGACCGAGCCGCGACGGCCGATCTTGATCATGTCGCCCAGTCGGTGGACCGACGTCGGCTCGCCCACAAGGCACAGATCGGGCTGATGGCCATTTACGCGCATCCAGTCGATCAGCTCGACCGTTCCGTGGACAGCCGGGCCTTCCTCATCGCCCGTGATGATCAGGCTCAGCGTACCCGGATGATCGGCTGAGCGCGCGGCGGCTGCGACAAAGGCGGCGATCGAGCCCTTCATGTCGACCGCGCCGCGGCCGTAGAGCAGCTCGCCGCGGATCTCGGGGATAAAGGGATCGCTCGTCCAGCCAACGCCCGGGGGCACGACGTCAAGATGGCCGGCATAGGCGAAATGCGGACCGCCCGAGCCGCGGGCGGCGAAGAGATTCTCGACCGGGCCATCCGGCGCTTCACCCGCGATGAACCGGTGGACCGTAAAGCCGATCGCGCCCAGCGCGTCTTCCAGAACATCGAAGACCGCGCCTGTGGCTGGCGTGATACTCGGGGCGGCGATCAGCCGGCTGGCGAGGTCGATAGGGTCGATGGACGCGGTCATGCGCTGCGACTAGCTTGCCGGAATGCGTTTGCCTAGCGGAAGGATACCATGCCCAAGCTCGAGCTCGAGACGATCCCGCAGATCAATCTGACGGGTTATCCGCCCGTCTATGCCGACAAGGTTCAGGGCCGCTGGTATCGCCGCCTGGCGCCCGCAACCGGGATCGTCGATTTCGGCGCCAGCCATGTGACGCTGAAGCCCGGCGCCTGGTCCTCGCAGCGCCATTGGCACGAAGGCGAAGATGAACTGGTGGTGATGATTACGGGCGAGGCGGTGCTGGTCGACGAGAGTGGTCGCCACCCGATGCGGCCCGGCGATGTTGCGACCTTTCCCAAGAACGACCGCAACGGGCATGTTCTCATCAACGAGAGCGAGGCCGATTGCGTGTTCGTGGCGATCGGGCGTCCTTCGGCCACCGATTGCCACTATCCCGATATCGACATGCACCTCGACAGCGCGGCCGGCGGCTTTCGTCGCAAGGATGGAAGCGAATTCTGACGCTAATGTTACTTCGGTGCTGCCAATGGCGCCAATTGTGCTATAACAAAACGGCAATGAAGGGCCGCGTGCGTAATGGGTAATCGAGTTCTCATCGTCGAAGATGAGCCAACCTTGCTCCATGTTCTGGAGGCTACTCTGGAATATGGAGGCTTCGAGAGCGTCGTTGCACGGACCGGCCGTGCGGCGGCGGAGTTGTTCGACTCGGGTGGAATCGATGCCGTGCTGCTCGACATGGGGCTTCCGGATATGAGCGGCGGCGAGTTGTTGCAGCAACTGCGCCAGCGATCGAATCTGCCGATCATCGTCGTTTCGGGCCATGACACCGAAAGCGACCGTATCGCCGCGCTCGACCTCGGCGCCGATGATTTCGTGCCCAAGCCCTTCCTTCCCGGCGAATTGCTTGCGCGCATCCGCGCGGCGCTCCGGCGCTCTGAGGTGCCCGCCGGCACGGCTCCCACGGCCGACAACGGCACGCTGTCCATCGACCCCGTGCAGCCGCTTATCACGGTGGGCGGTGAGGTCGTCTATCTGACGACGCATGAGCACAAACTGCTCACCATCCTCGCGGCACGGATGGACCGCGCGGTGACGGTGGATGAAATCGTCACCGAAATATGGGGTAGCGCCGATCCGCTGCACCAGGGCAATCTGCGCGTCCTGATCCACAAGCTCCGCGAGAAGATGGAGGCCACGCCAAAGGCCCCGCGTTTCCTGCTCACGGTGCATGGCATCGGCTATCGCCTGCGGGCACATACCAAGGAAAGCGCTTCGGCGGCGGCTTGAACCGGCGTTGCGGCGCTGGCACAGACGCGGACGAAGGGAGACGCCTGTTGCGCATCGCAGTTCTGACATTCGACGGCTTCAATGAGCTGGATTCATTCGTTGCGGCGGCGATCCTGAACCGGATGCGGGCAAGCGGATGGAAAGCGAGCATCACCGCGCCCACCGAGCAGGTGACCTCGATGAACGGCGTCACCATTTTTCGCGAAGAGCCGCTCGAGTTCGCGGCAGAGGCCGACGCGGTCATCATCGGCAGCGGCATCCGGACGCGCGAAATCGCGGGGGATCCGGAACTTCTGAGCCGTATCCGGCTCGACCCCGAGCGCCAGCTCATAGGCGCGCAATGCTCGGGGACGCTGTTGCTCGCAAAGCTGGGCCTGATCGGCACGATGCCCGCCTGCACGGATCTGACCACCAAACCCTGGGTGATCGAGGCGGGCGTCAACGTCATCGACGCGCCCTTCCATGCGCAGGACAATATCGCGACCGCGGGCGGCTGCCTCGCGTCGCAGTATCTGGCAACGTGGATATTGCTGCGCGCCGGATCGCGTGCCGACGCCGAGGCGGCAATGCACTATGTCGCGCCGGTGGGGGAGAAGGAAGAATATGTGACGCGCGCGCTGGGCGTGGTTACACCCTTTGTGGCGCAATCATCGATTGCCGCCTGAGAGACCACAACCGCCTCGCTGCTGATCTGCGCCTCGCGCATTGAGCGGCTGGGCCTTGAGCCTCCTCAGCCCTGATGCTCAGCCTTTACTGCGGCTTCAGCGGCCTGGAACCCGATCTTCGAATGGTGCCCGTCGCAAAAGGGCTTGGTCTCGGACGCACCGCACCGGCAAAGGAAGATCCTGCGTTTGCTCGCGAGTTCGTATCGATTCCCGTCCGCATCGGTCAGCTCGAGTTCGTCGAGCGCGCCTTCGACCTGATAGGGGCCATCCTTCAGCGCAACCGCCTTGATTGCCATGACGATCTCCATGCGAGATTGAGGCTGCGCCCATCATAGCACGGCTTGGGGATCGAGGGCGATTACGCGCCTTGCGGCGTGCGCTCGAACTTCTCGATCACCCAGTCTTCTTCCTGCGCGCCCGCGATCCAGTCCTGCATGAAGGGATGGTTGATCACCGCCTGCATATAGGGTTCGGCGAAGCGCGCGATGGGAAGCTGATAGGTGATGAAGCGCGTGATCACGGGCGCGAACATCATGTCGGCGGCGCCGAAGTCGCCGAACAGGAATTGGCCATCGCCCCCGAAGCGCGCGCGAGCCTCCGCCCAGAGCTGCATGATGCGGGTGATGTCGTGCGTCACCTCGGGCGAGGGCGGTTGCGGCTGATAGATCTGGCGGATGTTCATGCTGTGCTCGCGGCGCAGCGCTGCGAAGCTCGAATGCATCTCGGCCGACATCGATCGCGCCATGGCGCGGGCCGCTTCATCCTCGGGCCAGAAGAGCTTGCGATCGGTCTTTTCGGCCAGATATTCGATGATGGCGAGGCTGTCCCACACCACGACATCGCCGTCCCACAGGATCGGGACCTTGCCCGACGATGGCGCGAACTCGTCGCCTTCGCGACGCTTGTCCCAGTCCTGATCGTAGAGCGGAACGACGTTTTCCTCGAAGGGGAGCCCGGATTGCCGGACTGCGAGCCAGCCGCGCAGCGACCAGCTCGAATATGCCTTGTTGCCGATGAAGAGCTTGAGCATCGTTTCCCTTACAGTGTTATTCCCGCGAAAGCGGGAATCCAAGCAATGCCTGATTCTGCGTCGCGCTTCATGAATATCCTCTGGATTCCCGCTTTCGCGGGAATGACATCAAAGGGCAAGTCCCGCGATCTTGACGTAAAGCTTAGGTCAGCGACTCAATCACGGCCGCGCGCAATTCGGCCATGCCTTGCCCGGTTTCGCTCGAGGTGGCGATGATCTCGGGATGCGCCGCGGGGCGCGTGCGCGCCTCGGTGGCGGTGCGTTCCATAACCTCGGCAAGCTCGGTCGGCTTGATCTTGTCGGCCTTGGTGAGGACGAGGCGATAGCTGACCGCGGCCTCGTCGAGCATCTTCATCACGTCGCGGTCGACATCCTTGATGCCGTGACGCGCGTCGATGAGGACAAGCGTGCGCTTGAGCACCGAGCGGCCCCGCAGGAAGTCGTTGATCAGGAAGCGCCATTGCTTGACGACATCCTTGGGCGCCTTGGCGAAGCCATAGCCCGGCATGTCGACGAGCCGCAGGATCAGCGGATCGCCGACGTCGAAGAAGTTGAGCTCCTGCGTCCGCCCCGGCGTGTTCGACGTCCGCGCGAGGCCGTTGCGGTTGGTTAGGCCGTTGAGCAGCGACGACTTGCCGACGTTGGAGCGTCCCGCAAATGCGATTTCGGGCACGCTCATATCGGGCAGGAACTTGAGTGCGGGCGCGGACTTGAGGAACGCGATGGGCCCCGCGAAAATCTTCCGCGCGGCCTCGATCGCTTCCTCGGTCCTTTCGGTCTCGCTCACTTGGCCTCCGCCTGGCTGAGCGCCGGGTGGCGGCTGTAGAGCCACTTCTGCTGCGCGATCGAAAGGATGTTGTTGGTGAGCCAGTAGAGCTGCAGGCCCGCTGCGAAGGGCGCCATGATGAACATGAAGACCCAGGGCATGATGCCGAACACCTGTTGCTGCACCGGATCGGCGGGCGCGGGGTTGAGCTTGAACTGCAGCCACATCGAGATGCCGAGCAGGATCGGAAGGACGCCCAGCGCGATCATCGACGGCGGCGTGAAATTGAGCAGGCCGAACAGGTTGACCGGCGTCAGCGGATCGGGCGCCGACAGATCTTTGATCCACAGCGCGAAGGGCTGGTGACGCATTTCGATCGTGAGCAAGAGCACCTTGTAGAGCGCATAGAAGATCGGGATCTGGAGCAGGATCGGAAGGCAGCCCGCCAGCGGATTGATCTTTTCCTGCTGATAGAGCTTGAGCATCTCCTGCTGGAGGCGCGGCTTGTCGTCCTTGTGGCGTTCCTGCAGCGCCTTCATCTTGGGCTGCACCGCGCGCATCCCCGCCATCGACTTGAACTGCTTCTGCGCGATCGGGAACATCAGCAGGCGGATGATGAGCGTCAGGCCGATGATCGCGACGCCGAAATTGCCGAAGACGCGGAACAGCCAGTCGAGCAGATAGAAGATCGGCTTTTCGAACCAGTAGAACCAGCCCCAGTCGATCCCGCGGTCGAACTGCTTGATGCCGAGGTCGTCCTCATAGGCGTCGAGCACGCCGACTTCCTTCGCCCCTGCAAAGAAGCGCGAGGTGGTGCTGAGCGCCTTGCCCGGCTGCACGATCTGCGCCTCGGTCGTGAAGTCGGCCTGATAGGCCTTGTCCGAACCGACGCGGAAGGTGCCGTTCATGCTCGTGCCCTGGTCGGGGACGAGCGCGGTCAGCCAATATTTGTCGGTAAAGCCGAGCCAGCCGCCCTTGGATGAGTTCTGGACGCCGGCATTGCCGGCTTCATCGACGTCCTCGAAATTGATGTCGTAATTGGCGCTGCCGTTGAACACGCCCATCGGTCCGATATGGATCGTCCAGCTATCGGGATCCTTGAAGACGCCGTGACGGCTGACAAAGCCGAAGGGCTGCGCCGCGACCGCGCCCGTGCCGGTGTTGGTCACGGTCTGCTTGACCGTGAACATGTAATCCTTGTCGACCGCCAGGTTGATGTCGAAGCGCTGGCCCTGGCCGTTGTCCCAGCTCAGCGTGACGGGTGTTGCGGGGGTGAGGGCCGGGGCGCTCGCGGTCCAGATGGTGTCGGCGGTGGGGGCTGCAAGGCCCTGTCCGGTCCAGCCGAAGCCCGCCAGATAGCTTTCCTTGGAGCCCGCCGGCGAAAGCAGGCGGATCGGCGGCGAATCCTTCTTGATCGTCTCGCGGTAGCGCGTGAGCGTCAGGTCATCGATCCGCGCGCCCTTGAGGTTGATCGAGCCGCTGAGCGCGGGCGTATCGATTTTCACGCGTGGGGTTTCACCAAGCACCAGTGCGCGGTCACGCAGCGCCGCGGGCGTGTTGGATACCGGGCTGCCGGCGGCGCTCGGGACGGGCACCTGCTTGCCGTCGACAATCTGGGTCGCTGGCGGATTGGCCGTGGGGAAAAAGCGCTCGGAAAGGAAACTCCACCCGAACAGCACAAGCGCAGACAGCACGATCGCCAGGATCATGTTGCGATTATTTTCCAACGTCATTCCCCCAAATCATGGAACGGTCCAAATCATGGAACAGGGTCGTAACCCGAGCCACCCCAGGGGTGGCAGCGGGCGATGCGCCTGACAGAGAGCCAGCAGCCTTTGAGTGCGCCATAGCGGCTGAGTGCGGTGATTGCATAGGCCGAACAACTCGGCTGATAGCGGCAACTTGGTGGCAGGATTGCCGATGGGCCGATCTGCCACAGGCGTGCAATGCCGATGAGCAGCTTCGCGATCATGCGCCCTTGCCCTTCCGACACGCGCAAATGCCGTCACCCTGAACTTGTTTCAGGGTCCAAATGGATGCTGAAACAAGTTCAGCATGACGAAAAAGGGCCATCATCGCGCGGCCTTTGAGAGTGCCCTGGAGAGTTCGCGGCGCAATTCGCCGAAGTCGCGCTCAACCCCGCCCGCGCGTCCGATCAAGACATGATCGGCGCCCGCGATGCCGTGCTCGGGCAACAGCTCGCGGATGAGTGCGCGAAAACGGCGCTTCATCCGGTTGCGGACGACAGCGCCGCCGATCTTCTTGGTGACCGTGATTCCGTAGCGGACGAGCGATTCATCATCGTCGCGCGCGCGGACGAGCAGGACGAATCCTGGTGTCGCCACGCGTTTGCCACCGTTCGCCGCCAGATAGTCGGCGCGGCGGCTAAGGCCGATCAGGCCGACAGAACCTTGCGGCCGCGGGCCCGACGGGCGCGGATCACATTGCGGCCGCCCGGGGTCGCCATGCGGGCGCGGAAGCCGTGACGGCGGGCGCGCACAAGGTTGCTCGGCTGGAAGGTGCGCTTCATCGCTCATTTCCTCAAACGTCAAAATAGAAAATGGCCGCCTCAGGCGGGCGGCCGCTGTTGGGGGGCGGATATTGAAAACGGCTGTGGAAGTCAATCGGATTCGGCCACGTCTTGCCGCGCGATTTCGGCGCGTCGCTTTGCGCTTTGCCGCCGGAGGCCCCAGTCGGCCCAATCGCCATAGCGCGGATGCCGCTTCTTGAATTCGGCATAGCGCTTCTTGACCCAGCGCGAATTCTTGAGCGCCAGGCTCGCGCCGATTGCGAAGACGACGATTCCCCCGGGTCCCGGAAGCACGCCGACGACCGGTGCGAGCGCGATCAGCACGAAGCCCGTGACGACGAGCCCGAAGCGCACGCGCTCATCATGTCCCAGCGTGGAAATTCGTTCCCTCAGCCTCATGGCGACGATGTGGGAACGCGATCTTCGGCGCGCAAGCCGCGGCGGCGTAGCGCAGAATGAACACATCTCGACTCCCGGGCCATCTGTCGTCACAGTGCGCCGGAACAAAACGGGGGCGGAACATGGTATCCATTGTTTCGACAGTGGCTTATCTGGGGCTGGAGGCACGCGGGGTCGAGACGCAGGTGCAGGTCGCGGCGGGCGTGCCGGGCTTTGTCGTCGTCGGATTGCCTGACAAGGCGGTCGCCGAGAGCCGTGAACGCGTCCGCGCCGCGATCGCCGCTATCGGGCTTTCGCTGCCGCCCAAGCGGATCACGGTCAATCTTTCACCCGCCGATCTTCCCAAGGAAGGATCGCATTACGACCTGCCCATCGCGCTTGGGCTGCTGGGAGCGATGGGCGTGATCGATGCCGAGACGCTCGCATCCTATGTCGTGGTGGGCGAGCTGGGGCTGGACGGGCGCGTCGCGTCGTCGCCCGGCGTGCTGCTCGCTGCGCTGCACGCGTCGGCGGCTGGGAAGGGGCTTGTCTGCCCCGCGGCGCAGGGCCCCGAGGCGGCGTGGGCGGGCAGCGTCGAGGTGATCGCGGCGCCCGACCTCTTGAGCCTGCTCAACCATTTCAAGGGCAGCGCACTGCTGCGCCCGCCGGTGCCCGGCGAAGTCGCGCTCAACGGCCACGGCCCCGATCTTCGCCAGGTGAAGGGGCAGGAGACGGCCAAGCGCGCGCTCGAGATCGCGGCCGCCGGCGGTCATAACATGCTGATGGTCGGGCCCCCGGGGGCGGGCAAGTCGCTGCTCGCCTCGTGCCTCGCGGGCATATTGCCCGAGCTTGGTCCCGCCGAGGCGCTTGAGGTGTCGATGGTCGCCTCGGTCGCGGGCGAACTGACCGATGGTCGGCTGATCCGCGCGCGGCCTTTCAGAAGCCCGCATCATTCGGCGTCGATGGCGGCGCTCGTCGGCGGCGGGCTCAAGGTTCGGCCGGGCGAGGTGAGTCTCGCGCATCTGGGCGTGCTCTTTCTCGACGAACTGCCCGAATTTCAACGTGCCGTGCTCGATTCGCTGCGCCAGCCGCTCGAAACCGGCACCGTCAGCGTTGCGCGCGCCAATGCGCACGTCACTTTCCCCGCGCGAGTCCAGATGATCGCCGCGATGAACCCTTGCCGTTGCGGGCATCTCGGCGACCCCGCGCTCGCCTGTTCGCGTGCGCCGCGCTGCGCCGTCGACTATCAGGCCAAGGTCTCGGGGCCGCTGCTGGATAGAATAGATCTTCATGTCGAGGTGCAGGCGGTCACCGCCGCCGATCTTGTTCTCCCCGCGCCCGCCGAAGGCTCGGCCGAAGTCGCGGCGCGCGTGGCCTCCGCGCGTGCGATTCAGACAGCGCGCTATGAAAGCCAGGGTATCCGCACCAATGCCGAGGTCGATGGCGAGGCGCTCGAGGCCGTGGCCACGCCCGACGAATCCGGCCGCAAGCTGCTTGCGCAGGCGGCCGAGGCAATGCGGCTTTCGGCGCGCGGCTACACCCGGATCCTGCGCGTCGCGCGCACGATCGCAGATCTGGCGGAAAGCGAGAGCGTCGGCCGCATCCATGTCGCCGAGGCGCTCAGCTATCGGCGGCAGGCGCCGCGCAACTGAATTTTCTTGCCAGAAACGGCGATTGGCATAGTCTCCGTCGCCGTGCCGCCAAGAAGCGGCCAAATATAGGGGGAAATGTCATGGAATGGATGATCCTGCCTTTCAAGCGCTATGCCGATTTCGCGGGCCGCTCGCGGCGCAAGGAATATTGGATGTTCTTTCTGTTGAACCTGATCATCTATGTCGTCCTGATGGGCGCGACCGGCGGTTTCGCGATGATGACCGACCCGATGGCCGCGGCCAGCGGGGCAGGTGGTCTTTCGATGGCGGTGCTGCTTTACGCGCTGATCGTCTTCATCCCCGCGCTTGCGGTGCAGGTGCGGCGCTTCCACGATCAGGACAAGTCGGGCTGGTTTGTGCTGCTGAACTTCATCCCGTTCGTCGGCGCGCTGATCGTGATCGTGTTCATGTGCCTTGAGGGCACGCGCGGGGCCAATCGCTTCGGCCCCGATCCCAAGGCCGAGGAAGCCGCCGCCTGAGCGGAGCGTAAAGCAAGCTGTTGCGGGCGGCCCCGGTCTCGGCTAGGGCCGCCCTTCGCTGCCCCTGTGGCGAAATTGGTAGACGCACTCGACTCAAAATCGAGCGCCGCAAGGCATGCTGGTTCGAGTCCGGCCAGGGGCACCATTTCCGGTTATTTCAGATTTCCCGATTCGGCTTTTCGTCCAGATCGATCGCGGACCCGGCTTCAGCCGCTGCCAGTCATGGCCATGTTGTTCGCTGGCGCTCTTGCCGCATCGCGCTGCGAAGGCAGTTCAAGCATGCGGGCATATTCCTGCACGATCTCCGACAGGATCGAGAGCGCAAGCGTCGCCGGATCGCGGGTGGCCGGGATGAGGCCGATCGGACCGCGCACGGCGTTGCACACATGCTCCGGAACGCCCACGGCGCGCAGCAGATCCAACCGGGCGGCGTGCGTCCGCGGACTTCCGACTGCGCCAAAATAGAAGGCGGGCAGGTTGAGCGCTTGTGGCAGCAAGCCTTCCTCCCAATCCCGATCATGGAAGAGAAAGACGATCGCCGTCCACGGATCGGTGCGAACCTTCGGCAAGGCGGTGCGCGTGCGCAGTTCGACCGCCTCAATCCCCTGATCCGCCAGTTCGCCCAATGCGCGCGCGTCTGGCGTAAGCGCTGTGACGTCAGCGTCGAATCCATGCGCGAGGCGCGCAAGCGCCGCCAGATCGTCGCCCTGGCCGATCGCGACGAGGCGAAGCGCAGGTGCGTAGCCGATATCGAAGTGGTCGCTATTCCAGCCGGCGCGCGATCCGCCCGCCACCGGTTCTACGGACTGCACACCGAGATGCGAAAGACGCAAAGCCGCCGCGCTGCGCGCGTCGATTCGGGACACCGCGTCGGCGATGGCCTGATGATCGGGCCGGGGGTTGAAGAGAAGATCGATGCCGCCTCCGCATGGGAGGCGGATGTCGAGATAGGGCGAATTCACGCCGAACCGCACGAGCTTCGCGCTGCCGCTGGCGAGCGCCCCCAGCGCTTCGGCGACGACCGCCGCCTCGATGCAACCGCCGGAAAAGGAACCCAGATAGCGGCCGTCTTCCGCCACCGCCATTTGTGCGCCGAGCGCACGCGACGATGATCCTTCGATGCCGGTGAGTGTCACAAGAACGGCGTCGAGCCCGTCATCCGCACATGAGAGGATATAACGCAGTATATCGGCCGGAGCACTTGCAATCATTACCACCCCGAGCTGATTGTGTCCCGATCGCTTGCGGGCACGCAAGGCGGACTGGACAGGATAGATGTCATCATGATCGACGCCGGCAACATCGCTGCCATACTGCTCGCCGCGGGGCAATCGCGACGGTTCGGCGCAGACGACAAGCTGCTCGCCGAACTCGATGGAGAGCCCCTCGGACTCCATGTGGCGCGGCGTATGGTCGAACTGGCGGCGGGCCGCCTGATTGCGGTGTGTAGCAGCGCCGAAGGTCCGCTGGCGCACGAGCTGGGTGCCGCCGGCTTCGAGATCGTATCGAATCCATATCCCGAGCGCGGACTTTCGCATTCGCTTGCGAAGGGCATCAAGCTTGCGGCCGAGGGCGGGGCGGAGGCGGCGCTTGTCTGCCTCGCGGACATGCCGTTTGTCAGCATCGGTCATCTGCGCGCGCTATTGGCGCAGTTCGATCCGGAAAACACGCCGGTGGTGGCGTCCGACCGGGACGGAACCGCGATGCCGCCGGCGCTGTTCGCGCGATCCGTGTTTGACCGGCTCCAGCAGGGACAGGGCGATCAGGGCGGCAGGGCATTGCTTGCCGCCGCCACGCGTGCGGCGGCTGGCGAGGGTGAACTGGCGGACATCGACCTGCCGGAGGATCTGCTGCGGCAGCGCTAGGCGCGCAGCATCGCTGATTTCGCGCGATCATGCCACGTCGGGAAGCTTGTCGAGCAGCTTGTCGAGCGTGATCGGATAGTTGCGCACGCGCACGCCGGTTGCGTTGTAGATCGCGTTGGCAACCGCGGCGCCGACCCCGCATATGCCGAGCTCGCCGACGCCCTTGGCTTTCATCGGCGATGACATCGGATCGGTCTCGTCGAGGAAGATCACCTCCTGGTGCGGGATGTCCGCATGGACGGGCACCTCATAACCGGCAAGATCATGATTGACGAAGAAGCCGAAGCGCTTGTCGACCGCGAGTTCTTCCATCAGCGCTGCGCCCGCACCCATGGTCATCGCCCCGATCACCTGGCTGCGCGCCGCCTTGGGATTGAGGATGCGGCCCGCCGCGCATATGGCGAGCATGCGCCGGATGCGGATCTCGCCCGTAAAGGCATCGACCGCTGCCTCGACGAAATGCGAGGCGAAGGTCGATTGCTGGTACTTCTTGTCGAGGTCGCCATATTCGATGAAGTCTTCGGCGACGACCTCGCCGCCGCGGGCGGCCTCGCGAAGCGCCACGCTGCGGTTGCCCGCGCGGACCTGGCCGTCCGTAAACACCGCCTCGGCGGTATTGAATCCGAGCTTCTGCGCCACCGCCTCGCGCAGCTTCATGCAGGCGGCATAGACTCCGGCAGTCGAATTGTTCGCGCCCCATTGGCCGCCCGAGCCGCACGACACCGGGAAGTCCGAGTCGCCGAGCCGCACCATCACCTTGTCGAGCGGCAGGCCCATGGTCTCCGCCGCTGTCTGGGCGATGATGGTGTAGGTGCCGGTGCCGATGTCGGTCATGTCGGTCTCGACGGTGACCACGCCTTTGTCATCGAGCCGCACACGCGCGGCCGACTTGGTCAGCAGGTTGTTGCGAAATGCGGCGGCGACGCCCATGCCGACCAGCCAGCGTCCTTCGCGCCGGCTGCCTGGCTTGGCGCGCTTGTCCCAGCCAAAGCGTTCAGCGCCGGTCTTCAGGCATTCGACCAGCCGGCGCTGCGAGAAACGGCGCCCCGGCTGCTCGGGATCGACTTGCGTATCGTTGAGGATGCGGAACTCGACCGGGTCCATGCCCAGCTTTTCCGCCATCTCGTCCATCGCGACCTCGAGCGCCATCAGTCCGGGCGCCTCGCCCGGCGCGCGCATCGCATTGCCCTCGGGCAGGTCGAGCACCGCGAGCCGCGTCGCTGTCATGCGGTTGGGGGCCGCATAGAGCATCCGCGTCTGGTTGACCGCTGTCTCCGGCCCTCCGCCGGGCAGATCGCCCGACCAGCCCTCATGGCCAATCGCCGTGATCTTGCCGTCGCGCGTCGCGCCGATCCGGATGCGCTGGATCGTCGCCGGGCGGTGGGTGGTGTTGTTGGCCATCAGCGGCCGCGCAAGGGCGACCTTGACCGGGCGCTTCGCCGCCTTCGCGCCCAACGCAGCCAGGATCGCATCGGCGCGCACGAACAGCTTTCCGCCGAACCCGCCGCCGAGATAGGGTGAGTCCAGCCGCACATTCTCCTTGGGAATGCCGAGCGTCCTGGCGACATCGCCCTTGCCCCAGTTGATCATCTGGTTGGACGTCCACAAGGTCAGCTTGTCGCCTTGCCAGGCGGCGATGGACGCATGCGGTTCCATCATCGCATGCGACTGGTCGGGCGTGGTGTAGGTCGCGTCGAGCCTGACCGGCGCGGCGGTAAAGGCGGCTGCGAAGTCGCCGACCGCGGTGTCGGGCTTGCCGCTGAACTCGTTTTCGGGGGGCGGGGAGGCCGTGTCCTTGGCGGCCGCGAGATCGAAGCGGCCCTTGCCGCGGGCATAGTCAACCTTGACCAGCGCGGCGGCGGCGCGCGCCTGCTCGAAGGTCTCTGCCACCACTACGGCGATCGCCTGGTGGTAGTGCTCGATCTCAGGGCCGCCGAGCAGCTTTGCGGTGTTGAACCTGCCCTTGTTGAGCGTGCCCGCATTTTCGGCAGTGACGATGGCGAGAACGCCGGGCGAAGCCTTGGCGTCGGCCAGGTCGATGGCGATGATCCGTCCCTTGGCGATCGCCGCGCCGATGACGTAGCCATAGGCTTGGTTGGGCACGACCTCGTGCCGTTCATAGGCATAGGGGGCCTTGCCCGTGGTCTTGAGCGGGCCGTCGATCCGGTCGGTCGGCTTGCCGATTATCTTGAGCTGGTCGATCGGGTTGGTCGTGGCCGGGGTGTCGAATTTCATGGCTCAGGCCCTCGCTTGTGCCAGCGCCGCGCTGAGCGTGCGCTCGACCAGCAGCAGCTTGAATGCGTTTTCATGCGTCGGTTTGGCGCCCGCAAGCAGCGCTGTCGTCACCGCCCTGGCGCCGCGCGGCATTTCGGCCTCGGCGGCCTCTACGCGCCACGGTTTGTAGGCGACGCCGCCCAGCGCCACGCGGCCGCTGCCGTCACGCTGAATGATCGCGCCGACCGAGATCAGTGCGAACGCGTAGGACGCGCGGTCGCGTACCTTGTGATAGATGTGCGTTCCGCCGACGGGCTTGGGAAGCGTGACCGCGGTGATCAGCTCGCCGGGTTCGAGGGCGGTCTCCAGATGCGGCGTGCTGCCGGGCGCGCGATAGAAATCGACGATCGCAACAGTGCGCGTTTTCCCGTCGGGGCGCACCGTCTCGATGGTTGCGTCGAGCGCGCGCATGGCGACCGCCATGTCGCTTGGGTGCGTCGCGATGCATGCTTCGCTTGCGCCAATGACCGCGAGCGTGCGGTTGAATCCGCCGATCGCGGCGCAGCCGCTGCCCGGCGTGCGCTTGTTGCAGGGCTGGTTGGTGTCGTAGAAATAGGGGCACCGTGTGCGCTGGAGCAGATTGCCTGCGGTCGTCGCGCGGTTGCGCAACTGGCCCGAGGCTCCGGCGAGCAGCGCGCGAGAGAGCAGGGCGTAGTCGCGCCGTACCCGCGCGTCCGCAGCGAGATCGGTATTGCGCACCAACGCGCCGATGCGCAGTCCGCCGTCGCTCATGGGCTCGATCTTGTCGAGAGCGAGGCGATTGACGTCGATCAGGTGCGCGGGTGTCTCGATCTCGAGCTTCATCAGGTCGAGCAGGTTGGTGCCGCCCGCGATGAACCTGGAGCCTGGCGTGCGCATAGCGGCAGCGGCCGCCTCGGCGGGCGCATCCGCGCGCTCATAGGTGAAGGATTTCATGCCTTCCTCCCCGCGACTTCGGTGATCGCGTCGACAATGTTGGAATAGGCGCCGCAACGGCAGATATTGCCGCTCATGCGCTCGCGGATCTCATCGACGCTGACGTGCGGGCGGGCGGTCAGGTCTGCACTGACATGGCTTGGCACGCCCGCCTTGATTTCGTTGAGCACGGCCACTGCCGAGCAGATCTGGCCGGGCGTGCAATAGCCGCATTGATAGCCGTCATGCGTAACGAAAGCGGCTTGCATCGGATGCATTTTCTCGGGCGTGCCCAGCCCCTCGATCGTGGTGATGCTGTCGCCCTCGTGCATCACCGCAAGGCTCAGGCACGAATTGATCCGCCGTCCCTCGACGATCACCGTGCACGCCCCGCACTGGCCGTGGTCGCATCCCTTTTTCGTGCCCGTCAGGCGCAAATGCTCGCGCAGCGCGTCAAGCAATGTGGTCCGCGTATCAAGCTCGAGTGCGCGGGCCTGTCCGTTAACCTTGAAGGAAACCTTGACCATGGCGGGCTTCTCCGCAGGTTTTGGGTTTTGGGCGCGGACCGGAGCGGCGGCCGTCGCCGCCACCGAAGCCGCGCTGCCGACGAGGACCCCGCGCCGGGACATCTCTATATCGCCTGGGGCTGGCATGGCGTGCTTCGATCCTTTCTCATTTTTCGCTCGTTCGGCGGCGCTGCGGTGAACGCACAGGCTATCGCTATGGATGCGGAGCCGCTGCTGCATTGCGCCTTGGCTCAACAGGCGGCTTCGCGAATTCACAATAACTTATGTGCCGGGGGACGATTAGTCACTATATCTGCAATTCATGAAAGCCTCAGCGCGTCCGCCCGGCGCCTCGGCGATTGTGGTCCCGCTGAGCAATAAGCATCCCTCGTCCTGCGATTAGGCGCTAAGCACGGCATGGAATTATATCTGGAGTTCATCAATGCGACGCGAAGAGCTTGTCGACCTCAACGCGTTCCAGACGGTGGCCGCGGGCTATCACCTCTATTACCCGAGCCGCCGCCAGAACTCGCCCGCCTTCGCGTTGCCGGTCGAAGCATTGCGTTGCCGGGAATGAGAGCACGCCCGGCTCCGATGCGCTGGCGCGCGATGAAGGCCGATGACGTATCCGCGGTCGCCGACGTCGCGACCGTGATTCATCTCGACTATCCCGAGAATCCCGCGGTGTTCGCGGCATGTTTCGCGCTCTATCCTGCGGGCTGCCATATATTGGAGGGCGATGACGGCAGGGTGGCGGGCTATCTGGTTTCGCACCCCGGGCGACTTGATACGCCCCCCGTTCTCGATGTGCCATTAAAGGAGCTGCCCGAGCCGCAGGACTGCTATTTCCTCCACGACCTCGCGCTCGGCGCTGAAACGCGCGGGCGAGGCTTTGCGGGGCAAGCCGTCGACATGGTGATCGAGGAGGCGCGTCGCGGCGGTTTTGACAGGATCGCGCTGATCGCAGTGGGCGACGCGCACGGCTTCTGGGCACGGCAGGGCTTCGTTCCGCTAGGCGACGGGTTGCTCGATCCCGCCAAGGGTTATGGCGTGGAGGCGCGCGCACTCATCCGCAGGCTATGAGCATCGTGCGTTAAATTGGCATCACTAATCCGCTCATCCTGAGGAGCCGTTGAGCCCTTCGACGCCGCCTGCGGCGTCGCTCAGGATAAACTTCGCCTTTGGCGAAGTCGAAACGGCATCTCGAAGGACGCACCGAGCCGGTCCTTCGAGACGGGGCTTCGACAAGCTCAGCCCCTCCTCAGGATGAGCGGGTCTGATTAAGCGGCGCACGATGCCCTAGGCGGCGTGGACGAATTTGATCCAAAGCCGGATGGCAGCGAGATGGACCATGCCGAGGAAACTTGAGGGCGTTTGATCGTAGCGGGTGGCGACGGCACGATTGATTTTCAGCTTGCCGAACATTCGCTCAATGCCGTTTCGCTGCCTGTAGAGCTGCCGATCGTGCTCGATCCTTTCTCGGCGATTGGAGCGCGCCGGGATGACAGCCTGTATGCTGCGGCTCGCGAGATCGGCGCGAATGGCGTTGGTGTCGTAGCCTTTGTCGGCCAGCAGAGCCGCCGGAGCGCGGTCCGGCAGGCGGATCAGCGTGTCATAGGCCGTGCAGTCGGCGGCTTCACCACCAGTCAGGTGGAAGGCGACGGGGCGTCCTCGGGCATCAGCCAGACAGTGAAGCTTACTGGTGAACCCGCCCCGCGAGCGGCCAAGAGCGCGTCGACAAGTCCCCCTTTTCCGCCCGCTGCCGAGACCTGGGCGCGAAGGGTGGTGCTGTCGATGCTGTAGTGTCCGGTGTCGGCCATGATCTCGGCAAGCGTCACCGACACGGCCTCCCAGACCCCGGCCTCGCTCCAACGACGGAACCGCCGGTAGATCGTGTTCCAATTGCCGTATTTTGGCGGGACATCGCGCCAAGCAGTCCCACAGCGCAGCCGCCAGAGTATGCCGTTGACTATCGAGAGATTCTGCTCAGGCCTGCGGCCGCGCCCTCGGTTCTCTGGCTCGATCGGCAGCAGACCCTTCAGAACGCGCCATTCTGCTTCGCTCAGATCGCCCCGGCTCAAACCTGCCTCCAAAAGGCAGCCTTGAATCAACCCACACCGTCCACGTCAACCAATTCGTCCACGCCGCCTAGATAATCGCCCCGCGATATCGCGCCCAGTTCAAAAAGAGTTCGGGCCAGATCGCGGCGGGCTTGCCTTTCGCGCGGCTGAGCCCGAAGCCGTGGCCGCCCTCCGTGAAAATGTGGGATTCGACGGGGATCGAGCGTGCCTTGAGCGCATCGCGCAACAGCAAACTGTTCCGCACCACCACAGAATTGTCGTCCTCTGCATGGACGAGGAAGCAGGGCGGCGTGTCCGCCGCGATGTTCAGATGCGGTGAGTGCGCACGCTCGAGCGTCAGGGTCGCATCCGTGCCGATCAGGTTGGCGCGAGACCTTTCGTGCGCGGTCGGCAGCGCCATCGAGATGACCGGATAGATCGGCGCCGCAACGACCGGGCGCGCTGACAGCCGGTCCACGGCGTCGACGGGGGCGTAGGTCGGGGCGGCGAACCGCGCGGCCAGATCGGCGCACAGATGGCCGCCTGCAGAAAAGCCGATCGCCGAGACGCGGTCCGGGTCGATCCCGTAATACGGCGCGCGGTGACGGATCAGCCGCATCGCACGCTGCGCGTCGGACAGCGGCGTATCGGGCCCTGCTGCCCAGCCTTCATGCGGCAGGCGATAGAAGAGCACGAAGGCGGTGATACCGCGATCGGCGAGCCAAGCGCCAAGCTCATATCCCTCCTTGTCGACGACCACCCAGCTATAGCCGCCGCCGGGCGTAATCAGCACAGCGGCTCCGTTTGGCTTGGCCGGGCGGAACACGACCATGCGCGGACGCGTGATGCCGAAAACCGCGCGGTCGTTGATTAGCGGATCGGTGCTGCGTTCGTTGACGGTTTCCACAGGCGGCGTCGCGGGCATTCCCGGCGCACCCTTTGGCCAGAGGTCGATCGTCTCGGTCGGTTGAGGCCGGGCAGGGGGCAGCGCACTGGTCGACGGCGGTGGCGTCTGCGCTGCTGCACGAACGGCAAGGCCCGCCGCGGCCATGCCGCCCAGAAGCGCGCTCCGCCGGTCGATCGTCATACCAGCGCCCGATAGGTGAAGTTGGCGAAGCGCGCCTCACCGCTGCCCGCGGCGTAGAGCGCAGGCCGCAGACTGAGGAAATCATAGGCGACATTGTGGTGATAACCCGAAACCTCCATCTGAACGTCGAACTTCTGCCAGCTCGCGCCCTTGTCGGTGCTGGTGTGGATGGTCAGGATATTGTGGTCGTTGGTCAGGCGCAGCCGTAGCGCGCGGACCGGGCCGGTTGCGTTGTCGCGCTGCCCCGGTACCGCGCCGCGCGGGCGCTGCAGTCCATAGCGGTGCATCACCAGCCCCTTGTCGCCAAGCCCGAGCCCGGCATAGAGGCGGCGGTTGTAGAACAGCAACATTCCCGCCTCGGCGCCGGGATCGACCTCGATATCCGCCTCGAAGCGGTAGGCCTGATCGCCCGCAAGGCAACTGATCGGCGAGCAGTCGCTAGGCGAACGCCCCTTGGCCTTCACATGCAGCACGCCACCCGCCCGCCGAACGCGCGCCATCTCGCCCGGAGCAGGGTCGTAGAAGCTCCATTGAATGCCGAACTTGTCGGTCGAGAAATCGTCGCTGAGCGCCAGGCCGTGGGGCTGGGGTCCAAGGTCGACGGGTTTGGCGAGGGGACGGGACAGATCGCCGCCGAGCGGCTTCACCCAGCCCTCAGCGGTCCATTCGATCGGCTCGAGCAGCGTCTGGCGCCCCAGCGTCCAATAGCCGTTTTCATAGCCGTGATAGATCATCCACCATTTGCCGCTCGGCCCTTCGAAGATCGTGGCATGGCCGCGCGACCACCATTTCTCGGCGGCCGACTTCGTCTTGATGACGGGATTGCCCGGATCATTCTCCCACGGCCCGTCGAGCGAGCGCGATCGCGCCATGATGACCATGTGCCCCGTGGGCGGGCCCGCGGTGCCGCCGACCGCGAGGATCATGTAATACCAGTCGCCGCGCTTGAGGATCTTGGGCCCCTCGGGCGCGAAGGTCTCCACCACCCAGTCCTCGGGATAGCGCCAGGGGTCATAGACATGCTCGACCCTCCCCACCGTCGAAAGCCCGTCGGGCGCGAGCTTCACGCGGTCACCGCCCGACAGGAACAGCCAGCGCGAGCCATCCGCAGCCACGGCATGGCCGGGGTCGATATGATCGGGCAGGTCGAGGTCGATCGGCTCGGACCACGGGCCCTCGATCCGCTCGGCATGGATGACATAGGTCGATTTCCGGTCGGGAAAGCGCGCGGGGATATAGCAATAGAAGCGCCCGCCATGCTTCACCAACTCGGGCGCCCAGACCGAACCTATCGGCGTTTTCAGCGCGGCGGTGACGGGCCGCCAGTTCACCAGATCGCGCGAATGCCAGATGACGATGCCGGGATAGGCGTCGAAGCTGGAAAAGGTCAGGTAATAATCCTTGCCGTCTTTCAGGATCGTCGGATCGGGGCGATCGCCCGCAAAGACGGGATTGAGGAAGGTGCCATTGCCGAGATCGGCCCTGCGCTGTCCCTCGAAACCCTGGGCCCAGCGCATTCCCGCATGCGGGTCCAGCGAACTCGACGCCGCCGAACCCTGTGCACGCACGCCGGGGATAAGCGGCAGCAGCCCGGTAGCCGCCAGCGCCCTGAGGCTGTCTCTACGATCGAACACGTCACTCTCCGAAAAAAATGGCCAGCCTCCACAGGGGGGCTGGCCAGTCATCGTTTCATGCGGGGAAGCGCATGATGATCACATCTTGAAACGCGCACCGAACAGGATGGTGCGGCCGAAATGGTTGTATTCGTAGTTCCGGTTGGCGTCTTCGTCGGTCCAGCGGTCGCGATACTCGTCGGTCAGGTTGACGCCTTCGAGCGAGAGCTCGATCTGCTCGGTGATCTTGTAGCGGACCGAGGCGTCGACGTTGATCGTCGAATTGTAACCCTCGAAGATATTGCCGGTGCCGCTGTTCTGATCGTTGAAGCCGCTGCGATAGCTGACCGAGGCACGCGCGCTGAACTTGTCGTCCTCATAATAGAGCGTGCCGTTAAAGGCGCGCTTGGAAACCTGAAAGAGCGTCGAGTTGCGGGTCTCGCCGATCAGCGGGCCGCCCGGCACGACCGCGGGGCCGGCGACGTCATAGTCCGCCTTGGACTTGACGAAGGTCGCGTTGACGATGCCGCCGAAATGCGACCAGAAGCCCGGCAGGAAGGTGAAGGGCGCCTGCAACGCGATTTCCACGCCCTTGAGGCTCGCACCCTCGCCGTTGGTGATCGAGTTGATCGTCCAGATCTGGCCCTCGGGATTCTGTCCGGCGGGCGAGCTGGGCGGGATGATCGAGGTCGGTAGCCCTGTCGAGGCGAAGGTGCCGCTGCGCGTCTGCGCAATCGGGAAGCTCGCGATATCCTTTTTGAACAGCGCGACCGAGAAGATTGATTGCGGTGCGAAATACCACTCGAACGCCAGGTCATAGGCGGTGGCGCGGAACGGATCGAGGAATGGGTTGCCGAAGTTTACGCGATAGTTGAAGCCATCGACGGTGCCGCCAGGTGTCAGGTTGCCCAGCGTCGGGCGCGTCACGACATCGGCAATCGCCGCACGGATCACGATGTCCTCGTGCGGAAACAGCGCCAGGTTGGCCGAGGGCAGCCAGTCATCATAGCTGCGTTCGACGGTAACCGACGTGCCGCTGCTCAGCCCCGTCGAGGACTGATCGGTCTTCACATAGCGCATGCCCGCATTGGCCGCATATTCGAGCCCGAAAATGTCGCCCTTGGCATTGAACTCGAGATAGCCGCCGGTAACCTTCTCGATGACGCTGCGCGTATTGCCCGCGTCGACCTGAGGCGTCCGCTCATAAAGCTTCGTAAAGGCCGTGCCCGTTTCCAGATTGGGGATCAGCCACTGGGTCGTGGTGCCCGCCGGCGCTCCGGCCCTGCGCAGCGTGAACAGCTCGGAAAGCTCGGGCGTTGCCTGGAAACCGTAGATGGCGGTCGGCCCGACGTTCGTGTTGGGCGTACAGGTGATCGTGCCCAGCACCAGATCGCGCCCGCCGGCATTGGGGCACACCACGGTGTCGCGCAGGAAGCCTGCGGTGTCGAAGCTGAACCGGCGATAGACGCCGCCCGCCTTGACCTGGAAGCCGTCGGTCACGTCCCATTCGGTCCGAAGCTGAAGCGTCCGGAACTTGTTGACCGTATCCGAAGGCCGGTCACGGATTTCCGCGAGCTGGAAGTTGGCCGGCTCGGTGATGCTGGTGCCGAAGCTCAGGACCGGATTGCGCGAATTGGTGTAGTCGTAGCGATAGCCCTGCGCATCGCGGTCATCGAAGACCAGCGTCGTCTCGACGGGGATGCTTGCATCCGACTTGGAGAATCCGCCGAGCAGCGTGAAGCGGAAACTGTCCGACAGCTCCTGATCCCAGGTGGCGCCGGCCTGATAGAATTCGGTCTTCGATTTGCGCAGATAATGCTCGGTGCGCACCCAGGCATCGTTGAAGGTACCGCTGATGAGATTGTTGTCGGCGTCGATCGTATAATCGGTCACGTCGATCGAGCGCTCGTTGCTGCGGAACAGCACTTCGCCCCATTTCTCTTCGCGCGTTTCCTTGAAGCTCGAATAGAGGCCGTCGATCGAGAGCTTGGTGCGCTCGCTCGGCTCCCACTGGATGCTCGCGGTCATGCCGAGCCGGTCACGATCGTGGCGAATCTCGCCATAGCGCGGAATGCGCGGGTGGAAGGCAAGCGAGACCGCGTCGCATGCGGCATTGCGTCCGGGCGTATAGACACCGCCGCTGTTGGGACGTGGCGTGGTGCTGGTGGCGCTGGCAAACCAGCACGGCGTTCCGTTCACCGAGTCAAACCGCGCCTGCGCCCAGCGGACCGTGTTGTTGCCCATCTCGAGCGTCTCGCCCTGCTGATAGGCGGCGGACACCGAGACGCCGAAAGTGCCGTCGGGCGATTTCCAGCCGATCAGGCCCGCAAGCCGCGGCCCCAGATCCTCGCTCAGCGTGTTGTATTGGGCCTGCGCCGAGGCGACGAGCGTCAGGCCGTCCTTGCCCCCGAGCGGATTGCCTGTGTTGAGATCGACCACCGCGCCCAGCGAGCCTTCGTCGAGTGAGGCCTCTGCGGTCTTGTGGACGACGATCGAGTTGAACAGCTCGGATGCGAACACGTTGAAATCGAATGCGCGGTCGCGATTGGCGCTCGCGCCATCGGTCGAGGTGGCGACCGTCTCGAGCCCGTTGACGCGCACGCGCGTGAACTGCGCGCCAAGGCCGCGCACACTGATCGCACGGCCTTCGCCGCCATCACGCTGGATCGAGATGCCGGGGATGCGCTGCAGCGATTCAGCGAGGTTCTGGTCGGGGAACTTCGCGATGTCCTCGGCCACGATCGCGTCGACCGCGCTCACCGAATCGCGTTTTACATTGAGCGCGGCGTCGAGCGAGGCGCGGAAACCGGTGACGATGATCTCCTCGGCTTCGGCCGAGGCCTGCGCGTCCGCTGCGTCCCCTGCGCCCGGCTGGGCCTCCTGCGCAAATGCGCTGCCCGTCGCCAATACCGCGAATGACGCACTGCACAGCAGCCGCAGCGCGGCTTTCGATCCATTATGGCGATTGATCACCCGCATTCCTCTTCTCCCCTTCTGCCGCCGGCTATCGCAGCGGTCCAGTGTTTCCTCACCGGTTATGACACCGGTATCCATCCGAGTCGCAGCAACGCATTCACACGCGTTTCCGCAACGCAAAATTGGGGGAGTTTGGGCATTTTCGCGATGCGAGGGCCCCGTCCTCTCCCGTTGCGCCGCATTCATGCGGTCGATTTTCCGGTCATTTGCGTCGAAGTAACCGGTGTCATAAGGACATTGAGGCGAACCCCCTTCTATGTCAAGAAGGCAATGAGAGAGAGGATGGCGTTATGCGTTTGATGTTGTTTCTGTGCCTCATGCTGGCGGGCGCGGCTCCTGCCGCCGCGCAAAAGCCCGCCTTTCCGGGGGCGGCAGGGTGGGCGGCCGAGACGCAGGGCGGCCGCGGCGGCCGCATCATTCGCGTGACCACGCTCAATCCCGAAGGCCCCGGCAGCCTGAAGGCCGCGCTCGAGGCCAGGGGGCCGAGGACGGTGGTGTTCGAGGTCGGCGGCGTGATCGATCTCGGTCGCTCCACGCTTACGATCACCGAACCTTATTTGACGATCGCCGGGCAGACGGCCCCATCACCGGGGATCACGATCATCCGCGGCGGGATCGATCTGAAAACGCATGACGTGATCGTGCGCCACATTCGCGTGCGCCCCGGCGTCGATGGACAGCCCAAACGTAGCGGCTGGGAGGTCGACGCCTTTTCCACCGTCGGCGCGTACAATGTCATCGTCGATCACTGCACGATGACCTGGGGGCTCGACGAGAATCTCTCGGCTTCGGGGCCACGCTTCACCGGCAGCACGCCCGCAGAATGGCGCAAGGGGACGTCGCACAACATCACCTTCTCGTACAACCTGCTCGCCGAGGGGCTTGCCAACGCCAGCCATCCCAAGGGCGAGCATTCGAAGGGCTCGCTGATCCACGACAATGCGACGGGCATCCTCATTTATCGCAACATTTACGCGCACAATGTCGAGCGCAGTCCGCTCTTGAAGGGCGGCGTCCAGGCCGCCGTGGTCAACAACCTCATCTATGATCCGGGCAAGCGCGCGGTGCATTACAACCTGATGGCGCTCGAATGGGCGGGGCATCCCTATCAGACGGGCGAGCTTTCGGCGGTCGGCAATGTCATGCGCGGCGGGCCTTCGACCGATGAAGGGCTTCCCTTCCTCATGCTCGGCGGCGATGGCGATCTGCGCTATCACGGCCGCGACAATCTGGCGGTCGACAAGAATGGCAAGCCGCTGCCGATGTTCGGCCGCTATGGCGAAACGCGCGCGAAGCTGATCGAGACGGACAAGCCGGTGATCTGGCCCGCAGAGCTCGACGTGTTGGCAGCGCGCGATGTCGAAACGCACGTGCTCGCCAATGCCGGTGCGCGACCCTGGGACCGTGACGAGCACGACATCCGCGTCCTCTTCTTCGTCGCCGAAGGGCGCGGTGAGATCATCGACGACGAGAAGCAGGTCGGCGGCTATCCGGTGTTCAAGGAAACGCGCGCGCCCTTTGTCGAGACGGAATGGAACCTCGACACCATGGAGCCGAAATCAGGCCGCTATCCCGGCCAGAAGGGCCCCATCCAGGAGACCATGTCGAGCCGCGACCGCGCCATGCGCAACTGAGGTCGAAGGGCATGGCCCACGGCACCTCGGCGGGTCGCGATAGCTAAAGTTCCGTGAACCGGAGACGCGGCTAGCACGGCCTCGGACGCGACGGGGTGATCCGGATCACAGTGAGCGATATCAATGTCAGCTTTGTCGTGGTTAGCGGACGTCTCGAACTCCCTCTCCCTCAAGGGAGAGGGTTGCGCAGACTTGGCGGCTGTGCCGCCTAGTCGGAGCTGGGTGAGGGGGCGTAAGTCAACGGCAACGCACGACTCCCGAGCTTCCGGCCCCTCATCCAACTCCGCCTAGCTGCGCTCACGCGCATCAAGGCTCCGTATCCTTCTCCCTTGAGGGAGAAGGTCTCCTTTTGGTCGAAAGACGACACACTTGCAAATCACAATGTTCCGCATTTGTTCTTGACATTGCGAACCATATTGGTTATATGAGGAGCCGTTCGCTGCATCCCTGATCAGCTTGCGGCGAACAGGCTTTCTCTTGTGGCGGTGTCACTCGAGAACGACCGGCGCGAAGTCATCCGGTATCAAAGACGAAGCTTCGCGTTATCGATCGCCGGCCCGATTTTCCGCCGGAGCGTCGCCCAACGGGCAAGACGGGACCGGGATCATGCGGCAGCGGGTCGTATGAGCCTGACCGGTCAGCGTGGCCCCGCACCGCGGCTTTCCGGTAGACGGCCTTGTCCTTCGGGCCAAGGGTTCACGGTCTGAGGCCACCTGCTCGGAACGGGTTCGAACGGCGACCTCCTGAAAGCCTGGACGCTTTCGACTGAATGCCAATGCCAAAGTCGTCCAGCCCGATGAGCCAATATGGCCTGTCTGGGGGGCAGGCCATATTGGCTCATCCCGTGGCAAGGACGCGCCGGTCGCAACAGCCTGTCTTCATTTTACGGCACAAACATGCCCGTATTTCCAACAGCGGCATCAACTCCCGGGCTGGATATACGGCACGCGCGCGAACAGCTCGCGTTCCCATTGGCGCGGGTCGTTCATGGCGCGCGTCTGCCTGTCGAAAACCATCGTCGTGCGTTGGGGCAGTGTGTAGCCGGGCCAGTCGGGCAGATCGGCATGAGCGGGGCTTCCGGCGCGTGCGAGTGCGGCGAAGGCGCGCATCATCTGTTCGCTCACCCGCTGCGCATCGGCACCCGTTCCCGTCAGCGATCCTTCGGCGTCGAGCGTGCCGAACACCAGCGGAATGTCGTGCGTGTGCGGCGCGCCACGCTCCGGGCGGACGGGCGATGGGAAGTCGAGTTGATAGACCCAGGTCGCGCGGGCTCCTGCGCGCGCGCGGGCATCGGCCTCCTCAACCTGGCCGCGCCAGCTTCGCCCGGCCGTCGTCGCTGCATAGAAGATGTCGGCGGGCGAATAGCGCGGATAGCGCTCGCGGAATTCGGCGACGACCCATTCGGGAAGTATGTCGATCTTCAGTTCGGGTGCGATCCGGTCCGCCAGATTATCCCAGTCGATCCCGACGATCCTCGGATGATCGGGCCCGAAAAAGCCGCGCGTCTCGTCGTGCGTGTTGCCGAGGATCATCGGGATCGCGTTGGACTGCGGATTGGGATCAGGCCAGAAGGGATGGCGCGTCAGCCATTTCATGTCGAGCACCGGGCCCATATAGACACCACCGCCAAGCACCGGATCGGTTGCTTCGAGCGCCTCTACAAGCCGCTCGGTGGGCAGTTCGAGCAGCGCGTCGAGGTTCGTCTCGGCCACGCCGAGTGCGGCCAGATAAGCGCGGGTGCGCGCGGTGGCGTTGAGCGGTCCCGATGCGGTCACCTGCTGTCCGCTCATCGTGGCCGCACTGTGGAACAGCCCCTTGGCGGCGGGCATTCCCATCATCGTCGCGATCTTGGCGCCGCCGCCCGACTGGCCGAACACCATCACGCGCCCCGGATCGCCGCCGAATGCCGCGATATTGTCGCGCACCCATTGCAGCGCGAGGATGAGATCGAGCTGGCCGACATTGCCGCTATCGGCAAAACGGGGGTCCAGCCGCGAGAGATACAGGTAGCCGAGCGCGTTCAACCGGTGATTGATCGTGACCACCACCGCGTCGCCGCGCGCCGCCAGGTGATGCCCGTAGTTGAGCGGGTCGATCACGCTACCCGTCGAATAGGCGCCGCCATGGATATAGACCATCACCGGACGTCTGGCGCGCGGATCGGTCTCGGGCGTCCAGATATTGAGGAACAGGCAGTCCTCGCTCGTCCTCGCATAGCGATCGCCCTTTTGCGGGCACGATGCAGCGAATTCGACGGCCTGTTGGATGGAGTGCGTGGCCTTGGGCGCGGCGGCTGCGCGGAAGCGGTGCTGGCGCGTGTCCTCGCCATAACGAATCCCGCGAAAGACCTTTACGCCGTGCTCGCTGAGCCCGGCATACCGGCCGCCAGCAGCGCGCACATCGGCCGAGGGTTTTGCGGACAATATGGCAGGCGCGACGCCGAACGCGAGCCCGCCCGCGAGCGCCGCGCGGCGTGTCAGCCTAGCGGCGAACATCCAGTTCGCCCGACAGGAAGGCTTCGATATCAGCGCGGCCGAACAGGCTGGCGTCGCCGGGCAGCGAGTGCTTCAGGCAGGTAAGTGCGAGTCCCGAGCGCACCGTCCAGTCCGCGTCTGCGCCGATATGCAGACCGTGGAGCACACCTGCGGCGAAGGCGTCGCCCGCGCCGATCCGGTCGACGATTCCGGCGACGACGACCTCGTCGGTCTGATGCGCGCCCTCGCGCGTGTCGATCCGCGCGGCGATGCGGTGCCGGTCGGCGTCATCGACATGACGCGCCGTGGACGCGATCAGTTTGAGCCTTGGGAAGGCCGCAAAGGCGGCTTCGGCAGCTTCTCGCCGCCGTTCCGGGCCGTCACCGTGGAAGGTGTCGCCAAGCAGCAGCGATACGTCGCGGTGGTTGCCGAACAGCACGTCGGCATGGTCGACAAGTTTGGTCAGGACCGCCTTCGGATCGCTGTCCCAGCTTTCCCACAGACGCGCACGATAGTTGCCGTCGAAGGACACAGGCACGCCAAGCGCCGAAGCCGTTTCGGCGGCTGCAATCGCGGCGGCTGCCGTCGCGGGGCCGAGCGCGGGCGTGATGCCCGAGAGATGCAACCGGCTTGCGCCGTTCAGCAGCGCGGGCCAGTCGAAGACGCCCGCGGGCGCTTCGGCGAAGCTTGAATGCGCGCGGTCATAGACGACCTCCGAGGCGCGCAAGCCCGCGCCGGGCGTCAGGAAATACAGTCCCATCCGCCCATCGCGTCGCTGCACCGCGCTGCAATCGACGCCGTGCCCGCGCAGCGCATCGATCGCCGCCTGGCCAAGCGGATTGTCGGGCGCCGCGCTCACCATCTTCGTGTCGTGACCGAGCCGCGCGAGCCCCACCGCGACATTCGCTTCCGCGCCGCCGACATGTACGTCGAGCCTGCCCGACTGGAGCAGCAGCTCGCGCCCCGGCGCGGTCAGCCGCAAGAGCAGCTCTCCGAAGAAGACGATGCGACCAGCCAAGCGATCCCCCTTTATCAGCGTGCGAGCCAGCCGCCGTCTACAGCCAGGATATGGCCTTGAACATAGTCCGCGGCGGAGGATGCAAGGAATACGGCCGCGCCCCCCAGATCCTTGGGCCGGCCCCAACGGCCCGCCGGGATACGCTCCATGATCTGGCGGTTGCGCGTCTCGTCGTCCTGCAGCGCTGCCGTATTGTTCGTGGCAATATAGCCCGGCGCGATCGCGTTGACGTTGATGCCCTCTGCCGCCCATTCATTGGCGAGCAGCTTGGTGAGCCCGCCGATCCCGCTTTTCGACGCGGTGTAGCTAGGCACGCGTATCCCGCCCTGAAAGGTCAGCATCGAGGCGATGTTGATGATCTTGCCGCCGCCGTTCGGGATCATGTGCCGCGCGGCCGCTTGGGCCAGAAAGAACACCGATTTGAGGTTGGTGTCGATCACCGCATCCCAGTCTTCTTCGGTGAAGTCGATGCTGTCGGCGCGGCGGATGATCCCCGCATTGTTAACGAGAATGTCGAGGCGGCCGAGCTTGTCGACCGTCTCTTTCACGATGCGATCGGCGGGCTCGATCGTCGACAGATCGGCGCTGATGATCTCGGCGCACCGCCCCATCGAACGTGCCTTGGTGACGGTCTCTTCGGCGGCGGAGCGCCCCACCGCCGCAATGTCCGCGCCCGCCGCGGCGAGCGCCAGCGCAATGCCCTGGCCGATACCCGTATTGGCGCCCGTGACGACCGCCACCTTGCCCGAAAGATCGAAGAGACTGTTCATGGGTTCATTCTTCATTCCGTTCGTCCCGAGCGAAGTCGAGGGACTTTGTAATCGCGCTGACGTGTCTCGACTTCGCTCGACACGAACGGGTTATGATGGTTCGATTACTGCAACTGGCAGATGTCGAGGACATTCATGTCGGTATAGTCCTGATTCTCGCCCGCCATCGCCCAGATAAACGCGTACGCTTTGGTGCCCGAACCCATATGGATCGACCAGGGCGGCGAGATGACTGCCTCCTCGTTGCCCATCACGATATGCCGCATCGCCTCGCCCTCGCCCATATAGTGGAAGACGCGGTCATTGGGGCCTTCGAGTTCGAAGTAGAAATAGATCTCGCTGCGCCGCTCGTGAATGTGCGGGGGCATGGTGTTCCAGACGCTGCCGGGCTTGAGTACGGTCAGTCCCATGACGAGCTGCGCGCTGTCGCACACACCCGGGATGACGAGCTGGAAGATCGTGCGCTCATTCGATTCTTCGAGGCTGCCGCGCTCGAGCGCATTGGCGTCGGCGATCGAGAGTTTGCGCGTGGTGAAGGCTTTATGCGCGGGGCAGGAGGCGAGATAGAAGCGTGCGCCTTCGCCCGAAAACAGCACCTCCTTCGCGCCCATCGTCACATACAGGCAGTCCTTGTTGCCAAGCACGAAGGTTTCGCCGTCGACGGTGACCGTACCCTCGACCGAGCCGACGTTGACCACCGCAAGCTCGCGGCGCTCAAGGAAGGGGTGGCCGGCTGCCGAGGGCGGCTCGGTCTGGTCGGGCAGCTTCACGGCGGCGCTGGTAACGTGGACACCGCCGATCACGAAGCGATCGGCATGGGTGTAGTTCAGCACGCACTCGCCCGCGCGAAAAAGGTTCGAGATCAGATACCGATCGCGAAGTTCTTCGTTGGAGACGCACTCCATCATGTCGGGGTGCGTGGCATAATAGGTGCGATCGAACATCGTCTACTCCGTTAAGCAATTTATTCAGGCTGCCGCGGCAACCGGGGGGAATTCGGGATCGTCGAGCTTATAGGCCTTCTTCACCAGCCCATAGGCCAATTCCTGCGCCAGTTCCGCGGCCTCCCATTCGGCCAGCCGGTGCTCGGCGACGAGGCGGGCGAGGAAGGCGCAATCGACGCGGCGCGCGACGTCGTGGCGCGCGGGGATCGAGAGGAAGGCGCGCGTGTCGTCGTTGAAACCGACGGTGTTGTAGAAGCCGGCGGTCTCGGTGGTCATCTCGCGGAAGCGGCGCATCCCTTCGGGGCTGTCATGGAACCACCAGGAAGGGCCGAGTTTCAGGCAAGGATAATGCCCGGCAAGCGGTGCGAGTTCACGCGCATAGGTCGATTCATCGAGCGTGAACAATATGATCGAAAGCCGCGTTTCGGTGCCAAAACGGTCGAGCAGGGGCTTCAGCGCATGGACATAGTCAGTGCGCGTCGGAATGTCGGCGCCCTTGTCTCGTCCATGGCTTTCGAACAGCACGCGATTGTGATTGCGGCATGATCCCGCATGGATCTGCATCACCATGCCGTCCTCGACGCTCATCGCGGCGAATTCTGTCAGCATCTGCGCGCGGAACAGTTCGGCGTCGGCGGGCGTCCAGTTGCCGGTTGCGATCTGACGGAATAGCCGCTCTGCCTCGCCGGCCGAAAGATTGGCGGTGGCGGCGGTGGGGTGGCCATGGTCGGTCGCCGTGGCACCCGCCGCGCGGAAATCGGCGCGGCGCTTGCGATGCGCCGCCAGATAGCCGCGCCAGTCATAGACGTCTTCGCCGCTCAATTCGGCAAAGCGCGCCATCGCGACCGCGAAGTCGTGATGCTCGGGATCGACCACTGCATCGGGGCGGTAGGTGGTGACGATCCGGCCCCGCCAGCCCGAGGCGCGGATTGCGGCGTGATGGTCGAGGGGCTCGTGCGCGCCCTCGGTCGTTGCGAGCAACTCGATCCCGAAACGGTCGAAGAGCGCACGGGGGCGAAAGGCTGGAGTCGCCAGCGCCGCTCCGATCGCATCGAAATACGCGTCGGCGGTGTCGGCGGACAGCGCCGTGTCGAAACCGAAGACCTCTGCGAAAACATGATCGAGCCAGATGCGCGAAGGCGTGCCGCGAAAGAGGTGGTAGTGCGCAGAAAACAGCCGCCATGCCTCGCGAGGATCGGTCGCAGGCACCCCGTTGCGGTCGGGAACCCCGAGCGCGTCCAGTGTGACACCCTGACTGTAGAGCATGCGGTAAAGATAGTGGTCGGGCGCGAGCAGCAATTCGGTCGCATTGGTCCAGGGCGCGTCGCTCGCGAACCAGGCGGGATCGGTATGGCCGTGCGGGCTGATGATGGGGAGGGCCGCCACCTCGCGGTAAAGCGCGCGCGCAATGTCCCGCGTGCGTGCATCTGCCGGAAACAGGCGATCCTCATTCAATTTCAGCGGCCTTGTCATCGCTCTCCCGAGTCCCTTGGTGCGGACTTGATGGGTTATTGGTAACCGGTGTCAGAAAATTGTTCAAGGCGGAAAGCCCGGCTATTGCCCGGCGTTCAATCGACTTTGGGCGGAGGCGCCACCGACGCGCGCCGGATCAGCGACGAAAGGAAAATCGCGGGCTCCGCGGCTGCGTTGCCCTGGCCGGTCGCATCGCCGACGAGCTTCAGCGCCGCCGACCGCGCCATCGCAGCAATCGGCCAGCGGACGGTGGTGAGCGGTGGCCAGATATGCGCCGCGATCGGATTGTCGTCGAAGCCGATCACAGACAGATCGCGTGGAACCTCGAGCCCTCGCTGGCGTGCGGCATGGATCACGCCCGCCGCCATCTCATCGTTCGATGCAAAGATCGCGGTGGGGCGGGGGAGGTGGTCGAGCAGCCGGTCGCCCGCGGCAAGCCCCGATTCAAAGGTGTAGTTGCCGTCAGCGGTCAGGCTGGCCGGAAGCGCGATCCCGGCGGCGGCAATGGCGTCCTCGAAACCCTGGCGTCGTTCCCGCGCAGAGCGGAAACCGTGCGGGCCAAGCACCAGCCCGATGCGCCGGTGCCCCGTCTCGATCAGATATTGGGTCGCCGCACGCACCGCCTCGCGGTCGTTGGACGCGACCATATGCTCGGACGCGTCAAGTTCGGCCGAACCCATGCGCACGTAGTGGCAGCCGATTTCATCGCACAATGCTGCGAGCTCGTCGTTCTCCGAGATCGGCGGCATCAGCATCACCCCGAACAGCCGCTGGCGCTCGAGGAAGCGGCGTATGTCGTCGAGCATCGTCGGTGAGCCGCGATTGACGGGGTGAATGACGAGTTCGAACTCTGTTTCGCGCAGCGTCTCCAAAATGCCCTGTTGCACGCTGAGCACGGTCTGCGCGGTCGGGTTGTCGTGGACCAGGCCGATCAGGAAATTGCGCCTCAGCGCCAGCGCGCGTGCTTGCGGATTGGGGATGTAGCCGAGATCGTCGATCACACCGAGCACGCGTTTGCGCGTATCGTCGTTGAGCAACGGCGAGTGGTTGATGACTCGGCTGACGGTCTTTTTGGAAACCCCGGCAAGCCGGGCGACATCGTTGATCGTCGGTTGAGCGCTTTTTTTCATGGGCAATTGCATAGCTGTTCGTCCCGTTCGCGCCAATCGCCCCTGACGGGAATTGCGTCGTGCACTGACACCGGTTACCAAAGAAGCAAGGAAAGGATCAAGTCGTGACCGAATCTGCGATCATCAGGATCACCCCGGAGGACAGCGTCGGGACGACCTTGCGGGCCGTTGCGGTCGGCGAAACGCTGAGCGTCGGGGATGCAACGCTGATCGCTGCAGAGGCCGTGCCCGCGGGACACAAGATCGCGCTGCGGTCGATTCGATCGGGTGATCCGGTGATCAAGTTCGGCTTTCCGATCGGCACCGCGTCTTCGGCGATTTCGGCGGGCGCGCATGTGCACAGCCACAATCTGGCGACAGCGCTCGCGGGCACGCAAGGCTATCGCTACATGCCCGATCCGTTTCCGTTGACGAAGCGCGATCAGCCACAGCGAAATTTCGAGGGCTATTTGCGCGCCGATGGCCGCGCGGCGACGCGCAACGAGATCTGGGTGTTGCCGACCGTCGGATGCGTGGCCCGCACGGCCGAGAAGATCGCGGCGAGCGCACATGCGCGCCATCGCGGTACGGTCGACGGCGTCTATGCCTTCAAGCATCCTTTTGGCTGCTCGCAGCTTGGCGATGATCTCGGGGCGACGCGCACGGTGCTGGCCGGGCTAGCCAGCAATCCGAACGCCGCCGGTGTCCTGATCGTGGGGCTGGGGTGCGAATCCAATCAGACGTCAGCGCTTCTGGAGACGATCGCGCCCGAAATCCGGCGCAATATCCGCGTGCTGGGCGCGCAGCAGGCAGGCGACGAGGTGGCCGATGGTGTGGCGTTGGTCGACGCGCTTGTCGCCAGTGCCTCTTTTGCAAGGCGGACGACGATCGCACTCGACAAGCTCGTCATAGGTGTGAAATGCGGCGGGTCCGACGGCTATAGCGGGCTGACCGCCAATCCGCTGGTGGGACGAATCAGCGACGCCGTGACCGATGCCGGGGGCACCGCGATTCTGACCGAAATACCCGAAATATTCGGGGCGGAGGAACTGCTCATGCGCCGTGCCGCCGATGAGCATGTGTTCGACGCCACGGTGGCGCTTGTGAACAGTTTCAAGCGCTATTTCATCGGGCACGGCGAGCCTGTTTCGGAAAATCCGTCGCCGGGGAATATCGCGGGCGGAATCACGACGCTTGAGGAAAAATCGCTGGGGGCGGTGCAAAAGGCCGGCCATGCACGCGTCACCGATGTGCGATTATATGGCGAGCGCGTGCGGCACCCCGGACTCACTCTGCTTGAGGCGCCGGGCAACGATGCGGTCTCTTCGACCGCGCTCGCGGCGGCGGGTGCAACATTGATCCTGTTCACCACCGGCCGGGGAACACCGCTCGGTTTTCCTGTGCCGACGATCAAGATCGCATCCAATAGCGAACTTGCGGCGCGCAAGCCCGGCTGGATAGACTTTGATGCGGGAAGCGCGCTCACCCATGGTTTCAACGCTGCGACGGACGCGCTTTTGGATGTAGTGCTGGCGACAGCGTCGGGAACGCCGACCGCAGCCGAACGCAATGACGAGCGCGAGATAGCCCTGTGGAAGCGGGGAGTAACCTTGTGAGCGGAGCTCTTCCGAGCACCGCTGTCTAGTCACTCTTCAATGTCGATGTCGGCGGTGAGCACGACGGGCTTGCCCCGTGGAAGGTTGACCGGCGTCGCTCCCGGCCAGACGCAATTCTGCATGCTTTTTTCGCGACGCAGGATCCAGGCGGTGATGGGCTTGCCGTTCACCGCGCACCGCATGACGACGGCGCGGGGGAGAGAGGCGGGAGCGGAATCCCAGCTAAACCGCATCTCCTGACCCGCCGGCACCGCCTGCCGCCGTGCTTCGACCGGTTTGCCAAGGCTTTCGAAGCGGAGTCGTTCGGCATCGCGCAGCCTGAGCGAGATCCCGCCATAACCCTTGTCGTCCGCACTGCCGCCAAGCGCCAGGCCGTCGACGAGCGGAACCAGCGTCAGGCGAAGGCTCAGTCCGTTTTCGCTTATGCGGATATCGGCGCTTTCGCGCAGCACTGCGCGGCCGGCCACGATCCAATCGGTCGTCATCGTGCCGCGTGCGCCGTGATCCGTCACCTTGCTCGAAACGGGTTTGAAGGTCATCCCCGTCAAAAGCCAGCCGTCAGCGCTTTGCGCGCCGTCGAGCACAATCTGATGCCATGCCCAGAAAAATCCGCGATGATGGATGTGATCCTCGGGATAGAGTTCGGTCAGAACCGTTCCCCTCGCGCTGAGCAGCGGATGCACGAAGGCGGCGGGCGGCGTCGCTCCGGCAGCCGTCAGCTTCGGATCGGGCGCTGCAAGCGGCACGAGTTGCGCCACGCGCCGGCCTTCACGCTGCAGCCACAATCCATCCCGCGGTGCGGCCGGTGGCGACGTGCCCGCGCATGCGGAGAGGAGGAGAGTGCCCAATGCCGCCATGCCGGACAGCCACGAAACAGGCTTCATCGCATTGCCTTCTTGCCAATGACACCGGTTTCCAATACGTCAGTTGAAAGCAATCGACAAGCAGTCAGGGGAGTAGCCGAGGGTGGAAGAGTCGCAGGCCGGACTGGAGCAGGACCGGATCGCAGAAGCCTTTGTATCGGCGCGTCGCGCTGCTCGCGGCCTTTCCGACTATCCCGGAAACATTCCGGAATCTCTGAAATCTGCCTATTCTGTGCAGGATGTAGCGATCCGCCTCCAGGGCGATTCGGTCGCGGGATGGAAGGTCGGTCGCATCATGCCGCCGCTCGACGCGCAGTTCGGCGCCGATCGCCTTGCCGGTCCAATCTTCGTCGCGGGTGTTTTTTTTGAGGGGGATGGGAAACCGGTTTCCATGGCGGTCTTTCAGGACGGATTCGGCGCGGTCGAAGCCGAGTTTCTGCTGCGGATCGGCACGCAACTCGATCCTGCCAAGCGATACTATTCGCTCGAGGAAGCCGCTGACGCGATCGATGCGGTTCATGTCGGATTGGAGATTGCGAGCTCGCCGCTTGGCGCGATCAACGATCTCGGGCCGGCGGTAACCGCTTCGGATTTCGGCAATAATAACGGCCTCGTTATCGGCGCCGCCATTCCGGATTGGCAGAATTCGGGATTCGCGACGTGGCCGGTGACTCTCGCCATCGACGGCGCGGAAATCGGCACAGGTCGCGGCGACAGCATGCCCGACGGACCGGTCGGCGCGGCTCGTTTTCTGTTCGAGCTGATGGCCCGGCGGGGGATCGCGCTCCAAAAGGGGCAGTGGATATCGTCCGGTGCGATCACCGGCGTCCATCGCGTGGCGCCGGGCGCGTCGGTTGAGGCGCGCTTCGGTGCGGACTATGCGGTGCGTTGCACGATAGAGGCGGCGACCGCTCGATAAACGGGAGTAACAGGATGACCTCGATCGAGGCAGAAGGTGTCGCTACGGCCGCTGCACGCGCTGGCCGCTACCGCTGGGTGATCGTCGGACTGCTCTTCGTCGCCACCGCCATCAACTATGTCGATCGGCAGATGATCGGCGTGCTCAAGCCGACGATTCTCGGCGATCTCGGTTGGACCGAGACCGACTATGCGAATGTCATCTTCTGGTTTCAGGCGGCCTACGCCATCGGCTATATCGGCTTCGGGCGTCTGGTCGACGTGGTCGGCGCGCGGCTCGGCTATGCGGTGGCCTTTGTTATCTGGCAACTGGCGCATATCGCGCACGGCGGCGCCTATTCGGTCACGCAGTTCGCGATGGCGCGCTTCGGGCTTGGCATTGGCGAAGCGGGCAATTTCCCGGCGGGCATCAAGGCGGTCACCGAATGGTTCCCCGGCAAGGAGCGGGCCTTCGCCATCGGCGTATTCAATGCCGGCGCCAATGTCGGCGCGATCATCACACCCATTCTGGGCATGACCCTCGTCCCCGCCGTCGGCTGGCGCGCCGCCTTCGTCATCACGGGCGTTGCGGCGTTTGTCTGGCTGATCGCCTGGTGGATCATGTACCGTCACCCGCGCCAGCATGCCAAAGTTTCGGCGAGCGAGCTTGCCTGGATAGAGCAGGATCCCGCCGATCCCGTGATCCCGATCGCCTGGCGCAAGCTTATCGGCATCAAGGAAACCTGGGCCTATGCGCTCGGCAAGTTCTTCATTGATCCGATCTGGTGGTTCTTTCTGTTCTGGCTGCCGGGTTATCTTGGCACGCGCTATGGGCTGGACCTGATGACCTTCGGACCACCGCTCATCGCCATCTATCTTTTGTCCGACGTTGGCAGCATCGCCGGGGGCTGGATGTCATCGCGCCTGATCAAGGCGGGCAGGACGGTCAACGCGGCGCGCAAGATCACGATGCTGGTTTGCGCGATTGCGGTTTTGCCGATCTTTTTCGCGCAGTCGATCGACAATCTCTGGCTGGCGGTTCTCGTGATCGGCATTGCAACGGCCGCGCATCAGGCGTTTTCCGCCAATCTCTATACGCTGCCTTCGGATGTGTTCCCGCGCGGCGCAGTGGGCTCGGTGGTGGGCATCGGAGGCACCGTCGGCGCGATCGGCGGCATGCTGATGGCGAAATATGCGGGTTTCATCCTCGACAGCTTCGGCACCTATACGCCGCTGTTTGCGGTGGCGGGCAGCGCATATTTCCTCGCGTTGCTGGCGGTGCATCTACTCTCGCCCAGACTCGACCGCGTCGAACCGCGCTGACGTGCCCTAGGCGGCGTGGACGAATTTGATCCAAAGCCGGATGGCAGCGAGATGGACCATGCCGAGGAAACTTGAGGGCGTTTGATCGTAGCGGGTGGCGACGGCACGATTGATTTTCAGCTTGCCGAACATTCGCTCAATGCCGTTTCGCTGCCTGTAGAGCTGCCGATCGTGCTCGATCCTTTCTCGGCGATTGGAGCGCGCCGGGATGACAGCCTGTATGCTGCGGCTCGCGAGATCGGCGCGAATGGCGTTGGTGTCGTAGCCTTTGTCGGCCAGCAGAGCCGCCGGAGCGCGGTCCGGCAGGCGGATCAGCGTGTCATAGGCCGTGCAGTCGGCGGCTTCACCACCAGTCAGGTGGAAGGCGACGGGGCGTCCTCGGGCATCAGCCAGACAGTGAAGCTTACTGGTGAACCCGCCCCGCGAGCGGCCAAGAGCGCGTCGACAAGTCCCCCTTTTCCGCCCGCTGCCGAGACCTGGGCGCGAAGGGTGGTGCTGTCGATGCTGTAGTGTCCGGTGTCGGCCATGATCTCGGCAAGCGTCACCGACACGGCCTCCCAGACCCCGGCCTCGCTCCAACGACGGAACCGCCGGTAGATCGTGTTCCAATTGCCGTATTTTGGCGGGACATCGCGCCAAGCAGTCCCACAGCGCAGCCGCCAGAGTATGCCGTTGACTATCGAGAGATTCTGCTCAGGCCTGCGGCCGCGCCCTCGGTTCTCTGGCTCGATCGGCAGCAGACCCTTCAGAACGCGCCATTCTGCTTCGCTCAGATCGCCCCGGCTCAAACCTGCCTCCAAAAGGCAGCCTTGAATCAACCCACACCGTCCACGTCAACCAATTCGTCCACGCCGCCTAATATCCCCCGGTTACGCCGGAATACTCTTGGGGTAGTCCGGCGTAACCCGGCGTATCGTCGACAAAGACTCCGGCGCACCTTGCTTCGTAGGATCACGTAGTTACGTTAGATCTGAACGATCCTATCTTCATGCGCCCCGATCCACTGGCAAGGGAGTTATCGCCGATGAAGACCATCCTGCTCCATGTGCACGACGATGCCGGCCAGGAGGCACGACTGCAGGCTTCGCTAGACATCGCACGCGCGACCGAAGGTCATATCTCGTGCGCTCAGATCACGCCCCTCGAATATTTCGTGGGTACCGATCCCTTTGGCGGCATGTATGCGGTCAAGGAGGTGCTCGCCAAGCTGCGTACCCAGGAAACCCTGGAGCGCGCGCGCCTTGAGGCGCGTCTCGAAACCGAGGGCGTGTCCTGGGATTGGCGGCAGTTCGACGGCAATGTCGTCCAGACGCTGGTCAGCTATGCGCGTCTTGCGGACGTCGTGGTGCTCAGCCAGCCCATGCGCAACGGCGATCCGTTGACCGAACCGATACCCGTGGTGCCCGATGTTGCGATCCACGCGCGCGCGCCGATCCTTTCCGTGCCGGTCAAAGCTCAGGCGCTGAACGTGGCGGGCAAGGCCATGATCGCATGGAACGGATCCTACGAGGCCGCGCACGCGCTGCGTTTCGCGCTGCCGCTCCTCCGCCTTGCGGAATCGGTCCATCTTGTCGAGATCAGCGACGATGCGCGGGAGTTTCCGTCGACCGCGGCCACCGACTATCTCTCGCGACACGGTATTGCAGCGGAGATGCAGGAAATACCACGGGCCGGGCGCGACGCTGGCGCAGCGCTGCTCCACCAGGCAGCGGAACTGGGCGCGAGCTATGTGGTCATGGGCGCTTATGGCCATTCGCGGCTGCGCGAGATGATGCTCGGCGGCGTTACCCGCAAGCTGTTAGGCGAGTCCCCGATCCCGCTGCTTCTGGCCCATTGAAGTCATTATCGGGCGGCGTTGCCGGGAGCGCCGTGAAGTCGCTCGTCCCAACCGGTGCAGCGTCGATTTGTTGTGGACCCTCGCGGCCATAGCGGGTTATGCTATGCTGACATAGGTGTTAATAGAAGATGCGGTACGAACCGCGCGCGAGAGGAAGAATGGCTGTGGAGCATTTCGACGTGCTTGTCGTCGGGGCCGGCATTTCCGGCATTGGCGCAGGGTATCACCTTCAAAAACATTGCCCGGGCAAGCACTACGCGATCCTTGAGGGGCGCGACGCAATGGGCGGAACCTGGGATCTGTTTCGGTATCCCGGTATCCGATCCGATTCGGACATGTACACATTGGGCTATGCCTTCAAGCCATGGACCAATGCCAAGGCCATCGCCGACGGTCCCTCGATTCTCGACTATCTGCACGAAACGGCGCGCGAGCACGGCGTCGATGGCAAGATCCGCTATGGCCACAAGGTCAGGCGCGCGAGTTGGTCGAGCGAGGACGCGCGCTGGACGGTCGAGGCTGAACATGCGGGCGAGACGCGGCGCTTTACCTGCGGCTTCCTCTTCATGTGCAGCGGCTATTATGATTATGACGCGGGCTACACGCCCGAATTCAAGAGTATCGAGCAGTTCGCGGGACAGATCGTCCATCCCCAGAAATGGACCGGGGACGTCGATTACAAGGGCAAACGCGTCGTCGTGATCGGCAGCGGCGCCACCGCGGTGACACTGGTTCCCGAAATGGCCAAGGACGCGGCGCATGTGACGATGCTGCAGCGTTCGCCGACCTATATTGTTTCGCGGCCGTCGGAGGACCGGCTGGCCAACCGGCTTCGTTCGGTCCTGCCCGCCAAGCTCGCTTATGGCATCACGCGGTGGAAGAATGTGCTGCTCGGCATGTTCTTCTTCAATCTGGCGCGCAAACGACCCGAGCGCGTGAAGGGCAAGATTCTCGAAGCGGTTACGGCAGAGCTAGGCCCCGATTATGACGTCGAGACCCATTTTTCGCCGCGCTACAATCCCTGGGATCAGCGGCTGTGCCTTGTCCCCGATGGCGATCTCTTCGAGTCGCTGCGCGAAGGCAGCGCCTCGATCGTCACCGACACGATCGACAGCTTCACGCCGCGAGGAATTCGGCTTTCGTCGGGCACCGAACTGAACGCCGATCTGATCGTGACCGCGACGGGGCTGAACATCAAACTGTTGGGCGGGCTCGAAGTCGTCGTCGACGGAGTGCCCGTCAATCCCGCGCGTTCGCTCGCCTACAAGGGGATGATGTATAGCGGCATTCCCAATATGGCCTCGTCCTTCGGCTATACCAATGCGTCCTGGACACTGAAGGCCGATTTGACCTGCGGCTATGTCTGTCGACTGCTCGAGCATATGGACAAGATCGGCATGCGGCAGTGCACACCGATTGCCGCCGATGACCAGGTGCCTGAGGAACCGTTCCTCGATTTCACCTCGGGCTATGTGCAACGCGCCGTCGACAAGATGCCAAAGCAGGGCGCGCACCGGCCGTGGCGCGTGCACCAGAACTATGCGCTCGACCTCCTGGCATTTCGCTTCGGAAAGCTTGAGGACGACGCGATGGTCTTTTCCAATCCCCGACGCGCATCCGAGCGCATCAAGGCGACCACCGCCCGGGAAGCGCCCGCGCCGGTCGTCGCGCCCTGACGGCTTGATGTCTGCGAAACCACGAAAGGCCACAAAAAAGGGCGGTTAGGCGCCCCGACGGATGCGGGCTGCCTCCTATAATGCCGGTGAGTACGCGGCTCGGCGCGCGCCGGGCGCAGCGGCATTGGATCGCTTTTCAGACCCGTGTTCTCGCGATGAACGCTGCAGTCGAGGCGGGCAGGGCCGGTGAAGCGGGGCGCGGATTCGCCGTGGTCGCCGATCTTGTAAGCTCGCTGGCCATGCGCGCCGAGGAAGAGGCGCAGCGAGCGCGTGATGGTCTGATTGCGACTCAAACCGAGATCGGCACCGCCGTGGAAGCGGTGACGCGTGTGGATCGTGCGCTCGAGGAAATCGCCGCCGAGGTGACCAAGGTTCATGGGCTGCTTGGCCGGATGTCCGAGGACAACGCTGCGCAATCCGACGCGATTTCCGAGATTGCGACGGCAATCGGCGCGATGGACCGGTCAACGCAGCAGAACGCGGCGATGGTTGAGCAGACCTCCGCCGCTGCGCGCGGGCTGACCGATGAGGTGGCGACGCTCGCCGATCAGGCCGGGCGCTTTCGGACGGGCGCGGAGCGGCCTGCCCGGCGTCGCGCTGCCTGAGCGTCGCCTCGTTGTTCCGTCGCTGCTCCGCCGCCGCCCGTCCTTATCGGCCAGGCGCTGCATTTTCGGGTTGTGCCGGCGCTCAGATTTTGGCTTTTGGCGCGCATGACAATCGCCCGTCCGCGCCGTAGCGCGCTCTATCTTCCCGCTTCCAACGCTCGTGCCATCGAAAAGGCGCGCACGCTGGATGCGGATGTCGTCATCCTCGACCTTGAGGATGCGGTAGCGCCTGAGATGAAAGCGCAGGCACGCGCGCAGGCGGTGACCGCAGCCCGCGAAGGCGGATTTGGCGACCGTGAACTCGTCATCCGGGTGAACGCGATTGATACGCCGTGGGGATCCGACGATCTCGCCGCGGTCGCGAACGCAGGCGCGGATGCCGTTCTGGCGCCCAAGGTCAGCAGCGCCGATGATGTCGCGGCCTATCGCAGCCGCCTTTCCCAGGTTCCGCTGTGGGTGATGATCGAGACATGCGCGTCACTTTTCCGACTTGATCAGATTGCGGCAGCGGGTCCTGAGTGCCTCGTCATGGGCACCAACGATCTCGCCAAGGAAATGCGCGCACCGCTGACGCCTGAACGCACCGCTTTTCACCCGGCGCTGGCAATGACCGTCGCCGCTGCCCGCAGCGCCGGGATTGCGGTGCTCGATGGGGTCTGCAACGCGATCGAGGATCCGCAGGTTGTGGGTGCCGCCTGCGCGCAGGGCGTCGAATTCGGCTTCGATGGGAAGACGCTGATCCACCCCGCGCAGATCGAGGCATGCAATGCGGCCTTCTCCCCCTCGCCAGAGGCGCTCGCGCACGCCCGCGCCGTGGTTGCAGCCTTTGCCGACCCGGCCAATGCGGGCAAGGGCGCGATCCGGGTGGAAGGCGGGATGGCGGAACGGCTCCATCTGGCGGAGGCCGAGCGGCTCATCGCAGTCGCCGCAGCGATCGCGAGCCGCTGACATGAGCGAGATGCGCGGAGGGATCGATATTGACTGGCGGCGGCTGGTCGACGGTACGCTTGCCTATGAAATGCCCTGGCCTGCCGCCGATGGCGATCGGTTCGAGCGGATCGCGCGCGGCTTTGCTGCGCATTATCAGCTCGACTGGCGTTCGCCCGACGCCTTCGGCTTTTCGCGCGGCGAGGGCTATACGCGCTTTGGGCGGCGCGATGCCTTCAACTATGTCGATCGCGGCAGGGTCGAGCGGCTTCACGCGGAGGCGCAGCCGCTGGACAGTGAAGGTGGGAATGTCGTGCTGCTTCCGCCGGGTTATCGGGGGCTGCGCTTCACGCTCAACATGCGCGTAATCCTGATCTTCTACGCGGTGTTGCTGGCGACAGTGTATCTGGCCTTTTTCCCCGCGACCCCCGTGATTGCATGGATCGCCGGGTTCCTCGCCATCTACGTGCTCCACATTCTGCTCGTGATCGCCAGCCTGAGGCGCAAGCTCGCAGGTTGGGTGGCGCGCGAGAGCTGGCACTGATCCAGGCCGGTCGCTGGCCCATAAGTCGTTCTCTGCTGTCGAAAAGCGCGGCGATCTGTTTGCATCGATATCGCGCCGTGCGCGTCTCCCGCGTCGATGCGGGAGCGCGCCCGGAGCGGCTTCGCGCCGCAGTCGGACGGGTCAGCCTTCGCTGGTGGAGGCCGTCCCGGGGGGAACGTCGAGTTCGGTCTGCGCCTTGCCCGCCCAGAAATGATCCATGCTGTACGGATTGGCCGGGTCCGATGCGAGCACCAGGAAGCCGCCTGCAATCGCCACATTCTTCAGGAACATCACGAGCTGCACCGGCTCGGCGAAGTTCGTGTGGAACATCAGCGCCGTGATCAGGCAGAATCCGGCGAACAGTATCGCGGTCGCGCGCGTGAACACGCCCGCCAGAATGAACAGTCCACCGATCAGCTCGAAAAAGGCCACCGGCCAGGCAAGCGCCTCGGGCAAGCCCGATCGGCCGATCGTGGCGCTCGTTTCCGCGATATCGACGATCTTGCCCCATCCACTGAAGATGAAGATCGCCGACAGGAGGATGCGTCCGATCAGCGTGGTTAGCCCATTGATCGTAGTCATGATTCCTCTCCCTTCTAACGAGGTATGGAGAGGTTGCGCCTATCCGCGCGCGGCGTCAACGAATGTGGCGTTACACGCGGCGGTTTCGCCACCGCCACGACCACGGCCGGCGATCCGGTTCCACAGGCGTCGTACCGGGCTCACGCTCAACTACCACCGTTCTGCGGCGCGCCCGCCATGCGTCGAAGCTATGGGCGAGCGTGCCATAGGCAAACAAGCTGAAGAAGCCTCCCGCCAGACCCACATTCTTCCAGAAATGCGCCGCCTGCATCGGATCGGCGAAATCATTATGAAACATCAACGCCGCGAGCAGGCAGAAAATCGCAAGCAACAGCGCCGCCAGGCGCGCGAATATGCCCAGCAGAATCGCGAGGCCGGCCACGAGCTCGAAAATGGCAACCGGCCAAGCGAGGTTCGTTGGCAGCCCGGCTGTTGCCATATACGCAGCCGTGCCGGAAATGTCGGTCATCTTGCCGATGCCGCTGATGATGAAGATGGCAGAAAGCAATATCCGACCTATCAGCGCGAACAAGCTACTGATTATGCTCATGTCGATCCTCTCCTGGCGGCTTCGCCCAATTCAGGAACGCGCGACGTGCGCCATGGTGCCATCCTCGCTCATTTGACGGGATTCACGTTGCATTCTTTTCATTTGCGGCTGTTTCACGAACATGACATTCAATTGTCATAAAACTGAAACACAGTCGTCACTGAAGCGACACAGACGGGAGTTTGGAGAGATGATGAAGAATGTCGCAGCCGGCTTCTCCGTGGTCGTTCTTCTGGCGCTTTCGGGCGCGGCGAATGCCGCTGGCGAGCCCAATCGCTATGGCTTCGATCAGATCGCAGCAAAGGATCTGAAGGCAGCGGAAACGCGGCTTGATGCGCAGCGCGCCAAGGAGCCCAATGAGCCCTCGGTGCTGCTCAATCTCGCCTATGTCTATAAGAAAACCGGACGTGCAACCGAAGCCGTGACGCTGTATAATGAGGTACTGGCCCAGCCCGATGTGCTGATGGCGCTGGGCGACGGCCGACCCGCGTCGAGCCATGCCATCGCGCTAAAAGCGATGGACCGGCCCAATGGATACGCCGCACGCTAATAGCGTATTCAGGGAGGGGAGGGCGGTACCCCGGGTTCCGGTCTGTTAGCTCCGGGCCGTAGCCACCGGGGTACGCCCGACATCCCGTCTTTATGATCGTGTTTTGGCGCGCTGCACGTGGGTGATACCGGCAGACGCGCTGAACGCAATTACAGCCGGGGCAACGTCACGCCGCGCTGGCCCATATATTTCCCCGCGCGGTCGGCATAGCTGGTCTCGCAGGGCTCATTGCCCTTGAGGAACAGGAACTGGCACGCGCCCTCATTGGCGTAGATCTTCGCGGGCAGCGGCGTGGTGTTTGAGAATTCGAGCGTCACATGCCCTTCCCAGCCGGGCTCCAGCGGCGTGACGTTCACGATGATTCCGCAGCGCGCATAGGTTGATTTGCCAAGGCAGATGACGAGCACGTCGCGCGGCACGCGGAAGTATTCGACGGTGCGCGCGAGCGCGAACGAGTTGGGCGGGATGATGCAGACGTCGGTCTTGCGATCGACAAAGCTGTTCGCCGCGAAATCCTTGGGATCGACAACCGCTGAATCGACATTGGTGAAGATCTTGAATTCGTCAGCAACACGCGCGTCATAGCCATAGGAACTGAGGCCATAGCTGATGCAGCCGTCACGGCGCTGGCTTTCGACAAAGGGCTCGATCATGCCCGTCGCCTGCGCCTGTTCGCGGATCCACTTGTCGGAAAGGATGGACATTTTTGCTCCGTCAGTGGGGTTAGTCGACGCCGAGATCGGCGGGGCCGAAGGCGTGGGGGAGGAGGTCCGAAAGCCGGTGCGTTTCCAGGGCATGACCGTCGGCCGACGAACAATGGACGAGAATGTCGCGTCCGCCAAGTTGCACCGCCTCGTTGAGGATCTGGCGGCAACGGCCGCAGGGGCGAACCGCGTCGCCGCCGGTGATGGCGCCGTTCGCGCCGAGCATGCCGCCGATAACGCCGATCTCGGTCACGTGTCTCAGCTTGCCTTCGCTGTTTGCCTTGGCAAGCGCCACGGTCTCGGCGCACAGCGACAGGCCATAGCTTGCATTTTCGAAATTGGCGCCAGTCACCAATGTGCCGTCATCGAGCAAGAGGGCCGCGCCGACACCGAATTTCGAATAGGGCGCGTGCGCGAATGATGCAGCGGCGCGCGCGGCGTCGATAAGTTTTTCCCTATTGGTCATTCGCGCACCACATTCCATTCGACGGGCCCTTCGACGCCGTCGATACGACGGAAATCGGATGCGCGCCACATCACCCACGGCGAATCTTCCTGATCAGGAGCGATGAAATTGCGCGCGCGCCATTGCGTCCGCTGGATCACGGCTCCAATCGCATATGCGTCTTCGAAGTCGTCCTCGACGCGCAGAATGGCGTGCTTGCCGCTATGCGCCTCGATCATGCCGACCAGCGTGGCGACCTGTTTCTGCACATGCGCCTGCGACGGACGCATCGCGCAGTTTTCCTCGAATTGCAGCACAATGGCAGGCGGAAGCGCCTTAGCTTCGCGTGGCACCGTCGCGATGAACGCGGTGGCCTGCTCGGCGGCGTCGCGGCACAGATTGTAGCCGTGCCAGGCTCCCCGACGGAGCTCTGCAGAACGGCTCTCCGCCCAGTTCGTTTCGAACATGGGGTCGCGCTGCGCGCCAGCGGTCGCCTGAACATAGGCGATGTCGGCACCCTCGGCCTTGAGCGTCGGCCAATGGATGGCTCCCTGCGCCGCCGAGACACTGACTCCCTGGATAGGAAATTGCTCAGTTTCCGGATGCCAGCCGCGCGCATAGCCCCAGGCCGCCCCGGCCAGCCCGCACAGCGCAAGCACAGTCGCGCTCAGCAGCGCGAGCTGCCTCTTCACCGTCCTTCGCCCCATGTCCCCCGTCTTACCCCTTGATGTGCAATACGCAGATCAGCGTGAAGAGCCGCCGCGCGGTGTCGAAATCCAGGTCGATCTTCCCCTCGAGCCGCTCGACCAGCAGCGACGCGGCGTCATTGTGAATGGCGCGCCGGGCCATGTCCACCGTCTCGATCTGCTGCGGCGTTGACTGGCGGATTGCCTGAAAATAGCTGTCACAGATCGCGAAATAGTCCTTTATCGGCCGCCGGAAGCGTCCGAGCCCAAGGATGATCGATTCCAGCGGCGCCTTGTCTGCGCGGCCGATGTCGATGGCGAGCCTGCCCTCCTCGACGCGCAGCCTGATCGCATAAGGCCCCGCGTAGCCGTCCGCGTGCTCGCGCTGCGGCGCGAAGTGGTTGCCCTCCAATATGTCAAAGATGGCGATCCGGCGTTCCTGCTCCACATCGGCGCTGCGCCAGATGATCGTCGCCTGGTCCAGCTCGATATCGATGATGCGCGGGTCCGCCATTGCTACGGCCTGTATCCGGGAAGCGTGCGCGCCTCAACTGCTTCGCCACGGCCGCAATCCTGTGCTATTGGTTATCCACAGTTTTTCCACAGGCGTCGGGGCTAAACATACACAAGTTGCTCCGGGTTGAGCCCGGTCCCCGTGTGCGCGAGAAGCAGAGCCATGGCCGATCCGATCCGACTCATTACCGCCAGTGATGGCGAGCAGCCCGAACTCCCCCAGAATATCGAGGCGGAGGCGGCGCTTCTTGGCGCGATGATGCTCGACAATCGCGTCGCCGAAGACGTCATGCAGAAGCTGCGCTCCGAGCATTTCTACGAGCCCGTTCACGGTCGCATCTACGACGCGATCCTGAAGCTGGTGACCAAGAACATGATCGCGAGCCCCGTCACGCTACGGCCCATGTTCGAGGGCGACGAAGCGATGAAGGATCTGGGCGGGCCCGCCTATCTCGCCCGCCTGACAGGCAGCGGCGCCGCGCTCATCGCCGCGCGCGACTTTGCCGAGCAGATCTACGAGCTTGCGATGCTCCGCGCGCTGATCGGGGTGGGGCGCGAGCTCGTCACCAAGGCGATGGACACTTCGGACGAGGTCAATCCGAAGAAGCAGATCGAGGACGCCGAGGTTGCGCTCTACCGCGTCGCCGAAGAGGGCGGCGAGACGGGCTCGGTCAAGAGCTTCCTGCAGGCCAGCCGCGTCGCAGTTGAAATGGCGGAAAAGGCGCTCAATGCCGGGGGCGGGCTGTCCGGCGTCACGACCGGGCTGACCACGCTCAACTCACGCATCGGTGGCCTTCACCACTCCGATTTGATCATCCTCGCCGGACGTCCCGGCATGGGCAAGACTTCGCTCGCGACCAATATCGCCTTCAATGCAGCGAGCCGCTGGCAGCGCGACATGGAAGACGGCATCGATCCCAAGAAGAGCGTCGGCGCGAAGGTCGCCTTTTTCAGCCTCGAAATGGCGGCCGACCAGCTCGCGACGCGTATCCTGTCGGAACAGTCGGGAATCAGCGGCGAAAGCCTCCGCATGGGCAAGATCAGCCAGCAGGATTTCCGTAATCTCGCCCGCGCATCAGGCGAGCTTGAGAATCTGCCGCTCTATATCGATGACACGCCGGGCCTCACCATCGCCGCGCTGCGCACGCGTGCGCGCCGGTTGAAGCGCCGCCACGATATCGGCTTCATCGTCATCGACTATCTCCAGCTCCTCCAGGGTTCGGGCAAGTCGAGCGACGGCAACCGCGTACAGGAAATCTCGGAGATCAGCCGGGGCCTCAAGACATTGGCGAAGGAACTCAACGTTCCCGTGATCGCGCTCTCGCAGCTCAGCCGTGCGGTTGAATCGCGCGAGGACAAGCGCCCGCAGCTTTCCGACCTTCGTGAATCGGGCTCGATCGAGCAGGACGCGGACATGGTGTGGTTCGTCTACCGCGAGGATTATTACCACTCGTTCAAGAAGCCGTCCGAGCCCAATGCCAACTCGACCGCCCAGGAACATGACGCCTGGAACGCCTGGCTTCAGGAGGATTTCAAGATCAGCGGTCTTGCCCAGCTCATCATCGCCAAGCAGCGCCACGGCGCCACGGGTTCGATCAAGATGCGCTTCGACGCCAAGATCACGCGCTTCGGCGATTATATCGACGATAACCGCTTGCCCGAGCAGTATAACTAGCGGCGCCGCGGGCTAAATTTGATCATATCCGTGCTCCGGGCTTTGACCCGGAGCCTATCGTCGAAGCGACGGTGTGCCTGCCGACATGGGCTCCTGCCTTCGCAGGAGCACTGATGCTAGTTTAACGTACGGGACTTTAGCTTCGCAGTCGCTCGATTGCCTGGGCCAGCGCGACGTAGAGCTTGCCCATGTCGGAGGACAGGATCGTAACGCCCAGCGGTGATCCGTCGCGCGTGGCCAATATGTTGCGCAGCATCGCCTCGAAATCGTGGATGTAGCGGTTTACCTGCTCGCGGAATTCGACGTCTTCGTCATAGTGACGCGCGATCTCGCGGACCTCGCCCGCGTCGAGCAGCCTGACCGCACGCCGGGTGAACACGCCGCGATCGCCCTTGAGATAGGCCGCCCAAGCGGTGTCGGTGACGTCGTTGGAGAGGATCTTGGCGACATCGATCGCGGTCGAGTTCAGCGATTCGATCAGCAGCGCGACCTTTCTCGACAAGGTGTCGCGATTGGCCTCTTCGGCTTCTGTCCGTGCCTGTTCGATCCGCGCTTCCACATTGGATGTGGTGTCGGCGATCGTGAGCATCTGGCTCATCAAACGCTCGGACGCCTTGTTCGCGGCCTCCATCGCGCGCGCGGCGGCCGCGGCGATCTCGGCCATCTGCGCCTCAACCTTCGCGGTGATCGTCTCGCGCATCGCTTCCTCGCTCGCGCGGCCGAGCGCGGCGCTCGTTTCAGGCACGATCGACGCAAGCGTCTCGCGTGCGCGTTCGGACGCCTGAACCGCGGTCTCGCGCACGCGAACGAGCGACTCGACGAGCTGAGGGCCAGCCGATTCGGCGAAACGGGTAGCCTCGTCACCCGCGAACCCGATCGCCTTGCCGAGCTCCTCGACCGATTTCTGCTTGTCCGCGATCTGGCGGTCCATGTCGGCGACCAGCTTGTCGATCGCCTTGCGTTGCTTGACGAGCACCGTTTCCGCTTCGGTCAGACGATTGTACGCGCTCAGCGTTGTCATCTCGAGCTTCTCGGCCTCGGGGACGACCGAGATGAGCAGCGTCTTGCTGGCGCTGACCTTGGTATCGAGCCGATCGAGCGCGCCGGGCAGCGTCTCGTCGAGCTCGCGCGCGTTGGCGTCGAGCGCGGTCAGCAGCGACTCGGATTTCTGGATCAGCGTGTCGGCGACCGATCCGCCGCGCCGCAATACCTCGGTCATCCGTTCGGCATGACCCTGAAGATGACTGATCGCATCCGACAGCCTGCCCGTACGCTCGCTTCCAGTCTCGTCGAGGCTGACGAGACGCTGCTCGGCCTCGGCAAATGCGGTCTGCAGCGTCGTCACCATCTCGCGCGACACCGCCTCGTGCGTTGCGAGCAACTGTCCGAGCTGCTCGATCTTCGTGTTGATGTCGGTGACGCGTGTGGTCAGCGCGCGTGCGGCTTCCTCGCCCGTCTGCCCGAGCGCGGCGTGCGATTGCTCGACCATCGCGAGCATCGCGGCGCTCTGCGCTTCCATGCCCTTGCGTGCCTCGTCGACCGCGTCGGCCGCGCGCGACAGTGCGGCGTCGACCGAATCGGTCATCTGTCCTGCTGCTAATTCGAGCCGCGCGCCCGCTGCATCGCTGGTGCTCTCCATCCGCGCGAGGTGCGCCGCAAGCCGCTGCGCCGCGCCACCCGCGACCTCGTCGGCCTCACGCCCGCGTAGCGTGAGCGACGAAAGCTGCGCTTCGAGAGCGCCGGCATTCTCGTGCGCCTTGAGGCCAGCCTCGCGAAGATCCTCGGCCATGCGCCGCGTCTGGACCTGCGCCTTGGGAAGGTCGGCGAGCAATACGGTCATGTCAGCGCGCGCCGCGGTCGCCGCGGTCTTGAGAGCATTGGCCTGGCGACCGAGCGATTCGACCTCGCCATGCATCGCGTCGCTGACGACCTTCATGCGCGCCGCGGCTTCCTCGCCGATGCCCATGAGCTGCTGCGACTGCTGGGCGAGCAACTCCCGGTTCTCGTCGATCCGCTGGGTGACCGAGCGAAGCACTGATTCGACCCACTGCGATTCCGACCTGAGCGTGGCGGCGGTGGCGGCGAAGCGCCGCGCCTCGCGCTGGCTCGTGCGCATGAGCAGGAGATAGACGACCCCGATCAGCGCGAGCGGGGCGCTGAGACTCGCGACGAGCGCGGCAATATCGGCAGGCGCGGGGAGGCGCCCGCCGAGCGTTTGCCAGAACATCCACAGCGCGAAGCTGGTCCAGCCAAGCGCCAGCACGAGGCAGAATGCGGCGACGGCGCGATCGCGTCCCGGTGAAAACTCTTCGACCTCCTCGGGATACCACACGGCCTCAGCGACCTGTGCTTCAGCCTCCGGTGACAGCTCGTCGCTGCCAGCTTCAGCCCCGGTTCCCGTCGCTCTGCGCCGGATGTCGATGATCCGTGATCCCCCTGTCATGGTGTATGTTTATCATGAATTCGCGGCCAAGGAACACTTCGTGGAAACCGCTCTTTAAGGCTCATCGGATATATCGCACGGAATGGCATATGATCCTGGAGCATTGGATACGGCGCTTGCTGCCGCGGTTGGTAACGATCCGTCGCTCATCGCGGAGTTGCGGCGCGCATTTCTGGAGAGCGCGGAGCGGCAGCGAGACCTTTTGTCGCGCGCGCGCTGCGACGCCAACTGGCGCGCGGCGGCGTGGCGCCTGAAGGGGATCGCGGCAAGCTTTGGTGCGGTCCGCCTCATGGACGCCGCCGAGCAGGCATCCTGCTCGGTGCCCGGCGATCCCGCCGTATTCCGTCGCATTGACGCTGCGCTGGCCTCTTTCGACTGCTGAACCCCCCTTTGCACAGGGGCGCGGAAAGCCTATCGACCTTCAAGGATTTTTGGGGGTTGAGGGACGTACGTGGCGCTCGCCAGTCTGATAGTCGGCTGTTCGGACCGCGAGGATGACAATCGCGGCCTGCGCGCTGCGTTGCCCTTTCTCGGCCAGACGCTGATCGAATATCAGGTGCGGCAGGCCGCCGCTGCGGGTGCGCGGCATGTCGTCGTGCTCGTCGAGCGCGTGCCCTCGGCGCTGGTCGGCGCCGTCGATCGCCTGCGCCGCGACGGCATCGCAGTCGAACTTGCGCGCAGCGTTTCCGACGCCGCCGATCGCATCCATCCCGAGGAAAGGTTGCTGCTCATCGGCGACGGCATCATTGCCCGGCAAGAGGTGATCGACAAGGCGGGCAAGGCGAATGCGCCCAGCATCTTCACGGTCCCCGATGCCAGCGAGACGCTGCGTTTCGAGCGCATCGACGCGGGTGCGCGCTGGGCGGGGATTGCGATGGTTGATGGTGCCACGCTGCGCCGCACCGCCGCGATGCTGGGCGACTGGGATCTTCAGTCGACGCTGCTCCGCCGTGTCGTCCAGGCCGAGGCGAAACGCGTCGAGGCGGGGGCGGGATCGGTGTGGCTCGTCGATCGCGCCGATGAGGGCCGTCAGGCCGAGACGCTGCTGCTGAGCGGCAAGGGCAATGATTTCCTGCCTGGATCGCTCTCCGAGGCGATCACCGCATTCCTCCTGGGCCGCAACATCAAACCCTTATGGCTCCGCACCGGCTCGATCGCGATGGCGGCGCTGGCACTGCCCGCCTTTGCCAATGGATGGATCGCCTCCGGCACGTTGGCCTTGGCTCTGTCCGGCCCGATCGCGGCAATCCCGCGCCGAATGGACGGAGTGGCGCTGCGTGCCGCCAAGTGGAACCGGCTATGGCGGTTGGGCCGCGATGTCGTTTTCGCGATTGCCGCAGGCGTGCTTGCGTGGCGGTTGGCAAAGGACGGTGCGGGCTGGGGTGTGTGGGCACTGGCGCTGACCACCATCGCATTGATGGGCGCGGTATCGGGGCAGGACCGGCTGATCGGCCGCGCTTACATGAACGCGCCCGCGCTTGCCGGCCTGTATCTACCCTTCGCTTTTTTCGGCTATCCGACGGGCGGGCTCGCTGCGACCGCGCTCACCGCATTTGGTGCGCTTCTCTTCGGTCAACGCCTGCTCGCCCGTCGTCTCCGTGATGGGAGTTTCCCCGCGGCCGAAAAGGCCTGAGGCCTATTTCTTCGCGAGTTCGCTGCCGGAAGCTTCGGGCAGCTTGACGCCTTCCTCGACCCATTGCTCGCGTGTGCGGCAAATGCTCTTCTGCATGCGCGATCCGGTAAGTGAGGCCTTGTAGCAATATTTGCCGGTCTTCTTATCGAGCGTGAGCTGCGCCTTTTCCGAATCCTTGGTGTCAGCGGCAAAGGCCGGGACCGATGAGGCGGCGATCGATGCCCCGATGACGGCGGCGCGAATGAATGCGGTGGAATTCTTCATCAGTGATTCCCTTTCGAGTATCGTTGGCTCACCGGGCTACGCTCGGTACTCACCCCGTCTTCGACGAGGCGTGTCAGTTGTATAATACAGTAAGCCGCCACCCGGACGCGCGTTTCGACGAACTGTCATTTGAGTTCGACGTGCGGACGAACGGCGAGGGGCGCGCGAAACCGGGCGAAACGGCGCTAAGAGCAATTTAACTATAGTCGCGTATCGCCGATGCCATGTTCGCAGAGGACGGTGACAGAATGGCGCGCGAGCCGATCGGCGCCGAACGGCTGCTGGCCGAAGCAGCGCGGGCGGCGCACGGCAATCGCCGGCGGCTGGCGTCGCTTGTCGATCTCTTCCTGCCCGATACCATGCGCCTCAGCGACTATCAGCGCGTCACCGTGCGTCGCTTCATCGCGCGCCTGGTGGCCGCGGTCGAAGGCGATGTCCGCCAGCGGCTTGTATCCGAACATGCGGCGCGCTTTGCGCCTGAACTGCTCGCAGCGCTCGGCAGCGCGCGCGTGGCGATCGCCATGCCCGTGCTGGAACGCGCGCGGGCACTCCATGACGTCGAACTTGTTTCGCTGCTGCTCGCACGCGTCGAGGAACAGCGTGTTGCCGACGATCTGCGTCGCAATGCCGCCGCCAATGGCGAGGTGAGCACACTGATCGAGGCGCTGCTTGCCGATGCGGATCCCGCGCTGTCCGCGGCGGCGATGTCGCTGCTCATCGCCGAGAGCCGCCGTTATTATGTTTTCGAGGATGAAATTCTGCCGCGCTCGGATTTGCCCGCAGATCTTCACTATCGGCTGGTCTGGTGGGTCGCAGCCGCTCTGCGCGACTATATGACCCGGCTGCACGGTGCGGATCCGGCACATGTCGACACCGCGCTGATGGACGTCGCGTCGACGATCCTGTCCAGCCATGACGAAGGCGAAACGCTCGAATCCGCGGCGATGCATCTTGCCCGCTTGCTCGGCGAACGGGGCTGGCTCGACGATCAGGTGCTCAGGGCCGCGTGCGTCGAGGGGCGACTGGCGCTGCTGATTGCGATCCTCGCATCGCGTGCGGGACTCGATTTCGAGGCAGCGCGCGACATGATCCTGCCCCCCCATGGCGATCGCCTGATCCTGTTAATGAAGGCGCTCGACGTCGAACGCGAGACCGCGGCTGCGATTTTGCTTGCGATGGGCCCGGGGGATGCGGGATTCTCCGACGCGATGAATGCCTATGACACCCTTGCGCCGGCCCAGGCGATGGAAGCGATCCGCCCCTGGCAGATCGACTGCGGCTATCGCAACGCCATCGCTGCGCTTGCAACGCGGCTCGCCGAGCGGGGCAGCGGATGGGTGCCATGACCGCGCTCACCGCGCATGGCCGCGTGGACCGACAGGGCAGGCTCGTCGAAGCCGATCCGGCGCTCCGCGACCTGCATTTGCGCGCCGGTGGCGAGGAGGGCGGGGTCCTCGCGGTGCCCCAGATCGCGACGCTCGCACGGCTTGCGCAGCGGCTGGGCATCCTGATCTCGCGCGCGATCATCGCTGCCGATGGCGAGAGCGATGTAGATCTGTGGGTGCGGGCGCAACCCGAAGGCAATGAGGTCCGCCTTACTGTCGGCGGCTGGAGTCGCCGTCTGGCTCATGCGCCCGACGAGACAAGCGAGATTGATCGGGAGACCGATTTTCTGCGTGCAAGCGCGGACTGGCTCTGGGAAGCCGACGAGAATTTGCGGATCGTGGCGTTGTCCGCGTCTGCCGAGGCCGCGATCGGCGGCGCGGCAAGCACCGTCATCGGTCAGCCGCTCACCAAGCTGCTCAAGCTGGTCGAAACCGACCAGGGCACCTTGCCATTGCTGGAGGCGCTCGCCGCCAAGACGCGTTTCGAGGATCAGGTCGCAGAGATGCGCGGCATTTCGGGGCGCGTCAGGCTTGCCGCGGTGCCGCTGCTCGACGGCGTCGGCCGTTTCCGTGGCTTTCGCGGCAGCGCGAGCTGGCTCAACGTGCCTGCGCGACTGGCGCATGACGACGATGCCATTGGGGTGCCCGATGCATTCGGCGAGCGACTCGACAAGGCGCTGCGGGAGCCGCTTGCGAGGATCATTGCCAATGCCGAAAGCATCCGCGCGCAGAGCGACGGGCCGCTGCGTCGCGACTATTCCGATTACGCGACCGATATTGCCACTGCCGGACGGCACCTGCTCGCGCTCGTCGATGACCTGGTCGATCTTCAGGCGATCGAGCGCCCCGATTTCCAGCTTGCAATGGACGAAATCGACATTGCCGATATCGCGCGCCGCGCTGCGGGGCTGCTCGCGGTGCGCGCCGCCGATCGCGGCGTGAGGATCGACAAGCCAGCTTCGGATGAACGGCTGATCGCGCGCGGTGAATTCCGCCGCGTGCTCCAGATTCTGGTCAATCTGGTGGGCAATGCCGTGCGCTACTCGCCCGAGGGATCGATGGTGTGGATCCGTGGCGAGGACGAGGACGGACGCGTCAGAATCGTCGTCGCCGATCAGGGCAAGGGCATCGACCCCGACGAGCACGAGCGGATTTTCGAGAAATTCGAGCGCATCGATCAGGATGAGCCCGGCGGCAGCGGACTTGGCCTCTACATCGCGCGCAGGCTGGCGCGCGCGATGGGCGGCGATGTCGTCGTGGACAGCGCGCCCGGTCAGGGCGCGCGGTTCACGCTCATTCTGCTTTCAGCCTGATCAGCGCCCGGCCGATCAACGCCTGTCGACCGCGACATAGTCGCGCTGTGCCGGACCCGTGTAGAGCTGGCGCGGACGACCGATCTTCTGCTCGGGATCCGAGATCATCTCGTTCCACTGCGCGACCCAGCCCGTGGTGCGGGCAAGCGCGAAGAGCACGGTGAACATCGTGGTCGGGAAACCGATCGCCGAGAGGATCACGCCCGAATAGAAGTCGACATTCGGATAGAGCTTCTTCGAGACGAAATAGTCGTCCTTGAGCGCGATCTGCTCAAGCTCACGCGCGACGTCGAAGATCGGATCGGTAACGCCAAGCTTGTCGAGCACCTCGTTCGCGGTCTTCTGCATGACCTTCGCGCGCGGGTCGTAGTTCTTGTAGACGCGGTGACCGAAGCCCATCAGGCGGAACGGATCGTCCTTGTTTTTCGCACGTGCGATATATTCAGGGATGCGATCCACGGTGCCGATTTCGCGCAGCATGTTGAGCGCGGCCTCGTTCGCACCTCCATGCGCGGGGCCCCAAAGGCAAGCGATACCCGCCGCGATGCACGCGAATGGATTTGCGCCCGACGAGCCTGCAAGACGCACGGTCGAGGTCGAGGCGTTCTGCTCGTGATCTGCATGGAGGATGAAGATCTTGTCCATCGCGTCTTCGACAACGGGGTCGACGACATAATTCTCGGCCGGAACGCCGAAGGTCATGCGCAGGAAGTTGCCGGTGTAGCTCAGCGAATTGTCGGGATAGAGGAAGGGCTGGCCGACCGAATATTTATAAGCCATCGCCGCGATCGTTGGCATCTTCGCGATCAGCCTATGGCTCGCGATCATGCGCTGGCGCGGATCGGTGATGTCGGTCGAATCGTGATAGAAGGCTGAAAGTGCGCCGACGACGCCGCACATGATCGCCATCGGGTGCGCATCGCGACGGAAGCCGCGATAGAAGGTGGCGAGCTGCTCGTGCAGCATGGTGTGGCGCGTGATCGTGCTGTCGAACTTTTCCAGTTCGGCCTTGGTCGGCAGCTCGCCGTTCAGGAGGAGATAGGCCACCTCCATGAAGCTCGACTGTTCGGCAAGCTGGTCGATGGGATAGCCGCGGTGAAGCAGAACGCCCTGATCGCCGTCGATATAGGTCAGTCCCGATTCGCAGCTCGCGGTCGAGGTGAAGCCGGGATCATAGGTAAAGGCGCCGGTCTGGCCGTAAAGCTTGCGAATATCGATGACGTCGGGACCAACCGTGCCCTTGAGCACGGGCATTTCCACATTCTTGTCGCCCAGCGCCAGTTTCGCTTGTGCTTCGGCCATATTCACTTCCTTCCTGTTCAAGCTCCGTCCCGGTCGGCTCACGCCGCCCGTTCTGCGATGCGCGCCAGCGACTCCTCTTTGCCGAGAAGCACCAGCACGTCGAATATTCCCGGCGAGGTCGAGCGCCCGGTGAGCGCGGCCCGCAAGGGTTGGGCAACCTTGCCCAAGCCAGTTCCCGCATCCTCGGCCACCTGCCGTAACGCCGCTTCGAGCGCGGGTACGGACCAGTCGGCCACCGTCTCCAAGATCGCGCCCGCTTGTGCCAGCAGGGTCGCTGCGCCGCCCTCTAGCAGAGTTGCGGCCTTTTCGTCGAGCGTGAGCGGGCGCGTTTCGAAAAGGAAAAGCGCACCCTCCGCGATCTCGTCGAGATTCTTCGCGCGCGGCTTGAGCGAAGCCATGGCAGCGGCGAGCAGCGCGCGCGCTTCGGTGTCGAGCGTGCGGCCTAGCCGTGTCTCGACGCGCGGCGCAACCAGGTCTGCAAGGCGCGCGTCATCGGCTTCGCGGATATAATGGCCGTTGAGATTCTCGAGCTTTTTCAGATCGAAACGCGAAGGCGAGCGACCGACACCGGCCAGATCGAACCACTCCACTGCCTGCTCGCGGCTGATGATCTCGTCATCACCATGTCCCCAGCCCAGACGCAGCAGATAGTTGGACACCGCTTCGGGCAGCAAGCCCATCTCGTCGCGATACGCATCGACGCCCAGTGCACCATGGCGTTTGGACAGCTTTGCGCCATCGGCGCCGTGGATCAGCGGGATATGTGCGTAGACGGGTTCGGCCCAGCCCATCGCGTGGATGATGCCGAGCTGACGAAAGGCATTGTTCAGATGGTCATCGCCGCGGATGACGTGCGTCACGCCCATATCGTGATCGTCGACCACGACCGCGAGCATATAGGTGGGCGTTCCGTCGGAGCGGAGCAGGATCATGTCGTCGAGTTCGCTGTTCTGCACGACGACGCGGCCCTGGACGCGGTCCTCGATCACCGTCTCGCCGTCACGCGGCGCCTTCAGACGGATGACGAAGGGCGCGCCCTCGGGCGCTTCCGAAGAATCGCGGTCGCGCCAGCGACCGTCGTAGCGCATCGGCTGCTTGGCGGCCCGCTGCTGTTCGCGCAGCGCGGTCAGTTCCTCGGGCGTGGCATAGCAGCGATAGGCATGTCCCGCATCGAGCAGCGCATTGGCCACCTCCGCGTGGCGCGCAGCGCGCGCGAACTGGTAGACGGTCTCATCATCCCAGTCGAGCGCCAGCCATTTCATGCCATCGAGAATCGCTTCGATAGCGTCGTCGGTCGAACGCGCGCGATCGGTATCCTCGATGCGAAGAAGGAACTTGCCGCCATGGTGCCGTGCGAAAAGCCAGTTGAACAGCGCTGTGCGCGCGCCTCCGATATGGAGGAATCCGGTCGGCGACGGTGCGAACCGGGTTACGACAGGCTGAGTTTCGACGCTTGCGCCCACGCGCGAGATCTCCAGTATATGCAGGATGGCCAGAGCGACCGGGCACGCCCCTAGCACGGGTTTTCCGATGCTGCAAAATGCCCGGTCGCGCACGCGGGGTGACGTTGCGGCGCGCGTGGAAAACTGGCTGGAGGTCGAGCGCGATCAACTGGCGCTCTGGGTTCCGGTGGCCCTCGGCATGGGCATCGCGATGTGGTTCTGGATCCCACTCCGAACGGGCTGGATCGTCCTGCTACTGCTGGCGGCGAGCTGCGCAATGGCTGGGGCTGCCATTGGGTGGTCGCGGCGAGCGGGCAAAGCATTGCTGTGGTTTGGCGTCATGGCCGCGGCGGGCTGTGCGCTGACATGGTGGCGCGCGGAAAGCCTTGCCGCCCCCGTACTCGAACGGCCGCTGATGGCGCAGTTTCGCGCGCAAGTGCTGGCCGCGGACCCGCTTCCCGCGCGCGGCGCGGTGCGCCTGTTGCTCGCTCCGATCGACACGCCGACGCTGCCACCAAAGGTGCGCGTGAATATTGACGAGGCGAACGCATCGCCCCGCCTCACGCGCAGCGCCGTGATTGACCTGCGCGCCCGGATCATGCCGCCTCCCGAGGCTGCGGTGCCCGGGGCATATGATTTCGCGCGGCTTGCCTGGTTTCAGGGAATTGGCGGGACGGGCAAGGCGCTCGGCGCTCCCGTAGTCGTCACACCCGCGCCGCCGGCCTTGGGCGCTGACTTCCGTCAGCGGCTGACCCGGCATGTTCGCGAGTCGGTCGGCGGCGCAGAAGGCGCACTTGCGGCAACGCTTGCGACGGGGGATCGTGGTGCGATCGCCGAGGAGGATGCCGAGGCGATGCGGCGCAGTGGCCTCGCGCACCTGCTTTCGATCAGTGGACTGCACGTGACCGCGGTGGTCGCCGCGGCGATGCTGATCGTGCTGCGCTTGCTGGCGCTCAGCCCCACGCTTGCGCTGCGTTGGCCGCTGCCACTGATATCCGCAGGCGCCGGGGCGCTGGCCGGGATCGGCTATACGCTGCTGACGGGCGCCGAAGTGCCCACGATTCGCTCGTGCATCGCCGCGCTGCTCGTGCTCGGTGGCATCGCGCTGGGGCGCGAGGCGATCACGCTGCGATTGATCGCGGCGGGTGCGCTGTTCGTATTGCTGCTCTGGCCCGAATCGATCGCAGGACCGAGCTTCCAGATGAGCTTCGCCGCCGTCACAGCGCTCGTCGCGCTGCATGAACATCCGCGCGTCCGCGCCCTGCTCTCGCGCCGCGACGAGGGACCAGTGATGCGGCTCGGCCGGTTGTTGCTCGGGCTGCTGCTGACGGGCCTCGCGGTCGAGATCGCGCTTTCGCCGATCGCGCTTTTCCATTTCCACAAGGCGGGCGCCTATGGCGCGCTGGCGAACATCGTCGCCATACCGCTCACGACCTTCGTCATCATGCCGCTGGAGGCGTTGGCGCTCGTCTTCGATCTGGCGGGGCTCGGCGCACCCTTCTGGTGGCTGACGGGCAAGGCGCTGGCGCTGCTCCTCGGCCTCGCCCACGCCGTCGCGAATGCGCCCGGCGCGGTCGCGGCGCTTCCGGTGATGCCCGCAGGCGCCTTTGCGCTCATGGTCGCGGGTGGTCTGTGGCTGTGTCTTTGGCGAACGCGCATCAGACGGTTGGGCATCATCCCCGTTCTTGCCGGTATGGTCTGGGCGCTCTCGGTCCCGCCGCCTGATCTGTTGGTGAGCAATGACGGCAGGCATCTGGCGCTGGCCGACGGCCGGGGCGGTTACGCGCTGCTGCGGCCGCGCGCGGGTGAGTATATTCGCGATGCGCTCGCGGAAAGTGCGGGTTTCGACGGCGAACTCACCGAACTCGACGGCCTGTCTGGCGCGCGCTGCACCCGTGATGCCTGCACCGCCGAGATTATCCGCGGCGCGCGGCGCTGGCGGCTGCTTGCGACGCGGAGCAATTATATGGTCCCGTGGGAAACGCTGCGCGACGCGTGCGCGAACGCCGATATCGTCGTCAGTGAGAGACGCCTTCCCGATGGCTGCCAGCCGCGTTGGCTAAAGGCCGATCGCATGCTTCTGGCCGAAACCGGCGGACTCGCGATCCATCTTGGGGCGCAGCACGTCCAGAGCGTGCGATCGCCCGGCGATCATCCGTGGCTCAATCCACCCCGGCCCGAGGCGCCGCCGCGACAGTCATATCGCGGCGACCGGCGTCAGTAACGGCGCAGCAATCCCGCAAGGCGGCCCTGAATGCGGATCTGGTCGGGGCTGTAGCGCTGCGGGTCATAGGCGCGATTGGCCGGATCGAGCCGGACCATCGCGCCCTCGCGGCGGAAATATTTGAGCGTGGCCTCGCTTTCCTCGACGAGCGCGACGACGATTTCGCCATCGCGCGCGACGTCGGTGCGCCGAATGAGCGCGTAATCGCCGTCGAGAATCCCCGCCTCGACCATCGAATCGCCCGACACCTCCAGCGCATAGTGCTCGCCCGAGCCGAGCAGCGCGGCGGGAACCGAGAGCATGTTCTGGCCCTCCAGCGCCTCGATCGGCATGCCCGCCGCAATGCGGCCATGCAACGGGATCTCGAGAACATCGTTCGCCGCGATCGGGATCTGTGCCGGAATTGAGGGCGTGGCGGGGGGCGCCTTGACGGCAGGCTTTGCATCGGCGCGTTCGGGCAGCTTGAGTATCTCGAGTGCGCGCGCACGATTGGGCAAGCGGCGGATGAAACCGCGCTCTTCGAGCGCGCTGATCAGCCGGTGCACGCCCGACTTCGATTTGAGATCAAGCGCTTCCTTCATTTCCTCGAAAGACGGGGAAACGCCGGTCTCGGCCAGCCGGTCGCTGATGAAACAGATAAGCTCATGTTGCTTGCGCGTCAGCATCACCGCACTCCCAAAGGAACGAACGGAGAACGTGTAGGAAACAAAAGAGTCCACGTCAAGTGATTGGCAGTATCTCGACGATTTCGCCTGCGTGCGCGGCCGCGGCGTTGGGCGGGCGCTGGATCAGGGCATTGGCAGAAGCCAGCGCTACCATCGCGGCGCTGTCCTGGCTTGCGGCGGGGCGGACGACGCCGGCGTCCCAGATTCCACGGACATATTCGGCACGGCCTGCGGTTTTGGGGAGGTCGCTAGCCAGCGTAGCACGATGCGTCACGGGTAGCGGGGCGGTCGCGCCGCAAAGATGCGCGACCAGCGGCTTCAGAAACAATATGGCGGTAGCGAATGCCGAAACCGGGTTGCCGGGCAGCCCGAGCGTAACCGCCGAGCCAAGCCTGCCCGCCATCAGCGGCTTGCCGGGCTTCATCGCGATCTTCCAGAAATCGAGCACGGCGCCCGCTGCCTCAAGCGCTGGGCGGACGAGATCGTGGTCACCCACAGATGCGCCGCCTGTCGTGACGATCACGTCGGCATCGCGCACGGCGTCGAATGCGGCGGCGAGAGCATCGATCCGATCGGGAATGATTCCGCCGTCGATGACCTCGACAGGCAGGTCTGCGAGCAGCGCCCGCAGCGTTACGGCGTTGGAAGATGGGAGTTGCGCGCCTAGTACCGGCGCACCGGGCGGAACGAGTTCGTCGCCTGTCGATATCAACGCCACCTTCACGCGTCGCCGAACCGTCAGTGCGCCATGGCCCCCGATCGCGGCAAGCCCGATCCGGGCAGGTGTCAGCCGGTCGCCCGCAGCGATCAGCCGGTCACCGCGCGCGAAATCGCTGCCCGCCCGCCGGACATGCTGGCCAATGGCCGCAGGGCCGTCGCCGGTCAGCGTCAATGTGGCGCCGTCGCGCTCGACCTCTTCCTGGATGACGATCGTGTCGGTGCCCGCCGGCAGCGGGGCGCCGGTGAAGATGCGGACGGCCTCATGCGCACCCGCAACGCCCTCGAACCCGCTCCCCGCAGCGCTTTCGCCCACGACGAGCCATGGCCCGGGCAGATCGGCGAAACGGATCGCGTAGCCGTCCATCGCCGAAAGATCGGCGAAAGGCTGATCCCTGAGCGCCGGCACATCCTGCGCGGCCCAGCGTCCGGCGGCGTCGGCAAGCGTAACCGTTTCGATCGAAACGGGATCGGCCAGCGCCAGCAGCCGCGCCTGTGCCTCAGCGACGGGCAGCAGGCTCATGCGCGCCAGTCGCCCGATTTGCCGCCCGATTTGGCGAGCAGTCGGACGCCGCCAATCTCCATGCCGCGATCGAGCGCCTTGGCCATGTCGTAGACCGTCAGCAGCGCGACCGATGTGGCGGTGAGCGCCTCCATCTCGACGCCGGTTTGCCCCGTCGTCCGCGCGGTCGCGGTCGCGGTGACGCCGCTATCATCGGGAACAAGTTCGATCTCGACAGATGACAGGGGTAGGGGGTGGCAAAGCGGGATCAGCTCGCTCGTCTTCTTGGCGGCCATGATCCCCGCGATCCGCGCGACCGCGAGGACATCGCCCTTCTTGACGAGCCCGTCTCGGATCGCGGCGGCGGCCTCAGCGGACATGGTGATCCGCCCAGTCGCGACCGCCTCGCGCGCGGTCACGGCCTTGCCCGACACATCGACCATCCGGGCGGCGCCCGCCTCGTCGAGATGTGTCAGCCTGCTCATGCGACGCCCAATAGCTCGCGCGTCGCCTGTTCGACATCGCTCTGGCGCATCAGCGCCTCGCCGACGAGGAAGCATTTGACGCCGTGCTCTGCCATCGCGTCGAGGTCGGCGCTGTTGCGGAGGCCACTTTCGGCGACGAAGGTGCAACCCTTGGGTGCGCGCCCGACAAGTTCATAGGTTCGAGCAAAATCGACCGTGAAGTCCCTGAGATCGCGATTGTTCACGCCAATCAGCCGCGAGTTGAGCTTCAGCGCGCGATCGAGTTCGTCGGCGTCGTGCACCTCGACCAGCGCGTCCATCCCGAAGCGGATCGCCTCGGCTTCGATCTCGGCCATTTGCGCATCGTCCAACGCGGCCGCGATGATCAGGATCGCGTCGGCGCCCAGTGCGCGCGCTTCGGCAACCTGCCAGTGATCGACCATGAAGTCCTTGCGCAGCACGGGGATCGACACCGCTGCGCGCGCGGCCACCAGATAATCGTCATGTCCCTGGAAATAGGGGGTGTCGGTGAGCACCGACAGGCACGCCGCACCCGCGCGCTCATAGGCGGCGGCATGCGCGGGCGGATCGAAATCGGGACGGATCAGGCCCTTGGAGGGGCTCGCCTTCTTGACCTCGGCGATGAGCGCGTGGCCGGTCTTTGCCTTGGCGTCGAGTGCGGCACGGAAGCCACGTGGCGCGGACTGTTCGCGCGCGCGCGCCTCCAGCTCGGCGAGCGTGGTGACGCCCTTGCGACGGGCGACCTCCTCGCGCTTGGTGGCGCAGATTTCTTGCAGCTTATCCATGAACCACCTTCGTCATCCCAGCGAAAGCTGGGATCCATGCGATGACTGACACGGCACCGAGCTTCGCAAATATCGTCTGGATCCCAGCTTTCGCTGGGATGACGTCGGAAAGGGTATCGGGCTTCATCTGTACGCAATCCAGCAATCAAGCAGCGTGTTTGCGAGGCCGTTGTCGAGCACCTCGCGCGCTTCTTCCACGCCTTCTTCCCAACTTTCGACGCGACCCGCGACCATCAGCGCGGCAGCGGCGTTGAGCAGGACCGCGTCGCGATACGCGCCTGGCGCACCTTTCAGCATCGCGCGCAGAGCGGCGGCGTTGAAGGTCGCGTCGCCACCCTGAAGTGCTTCGAGTGGATGACGTTCAAGGCCGACATCCTCGGGCGTGATCCGCATCGTGCCCGCACCGGACGCGCCGACGCGAATGATCGTGCTCGGCCCGCCGATCGAGAGTTCGTCGAGCGGTTCGTCGCCCGAGACGAGCATCGTCGACTCGGTCCCGAGAAGGTCGATCGCACCCGCAACGACGGGAAGGAAATCGGGACGCGCTACGCCCATGAGCTGGCGCGTCACGCGCGCGGGATTGCACATCGGGCCGGTCAGGTTGAACACCGTCCGCCGCCCGATGCTCTTGCGGATCGGCGCGAGCCGGCCAAGCGCGGGATGGTGCTTCTGCGCGAACAGAAAACCGATGCCGATATCGGCAAGGCTGCGCTCCGCAGTCGCGGAGGCGCGGTCGAGATCGAGCCCCAATGCCTCGAGTGTGTCGGATGAACCCGCCTTGCTCGAAGCGGCGCGGTTGCCGTGCTTGGCGACGGGCACGCCGCATGCCGCGACGACGATCGCGACCGCGGTCGAAACGTTGACGCTGTGGCTGCCATCGCCGCCCGTGCCGCAGACGTCGATCGCGCCTTCGGGCGCTTCCACCACGATCATCCGCGCTCGCATCGCGCGTGCGGCGGCGGCGATCTCGACGCTGGTCTCGTCGCGTTCCGCCATGACGGTCAAAAAATGCCGGACGTCCTCATCGCTCGCCCTGCCGTCGAGCATGTCCTCGAACGCCGCATGCGCGGTCTCATGTTCGAGCGGGCGCGAGGCGTCGGGAAGTCGCGCGAGCGTCGTCATGCCAGCTCTTTCACCTTCAGGCCGGCGAGCCGCATGAAATTGGCGAGCATCGCATGACCATGCTCGGTCGCGATGCTTTCAGGGTGGAACTGGACGCCGTGGATCGGAAGGCTTTCATGCCGAAAGCCCATGACCGTGCCGTCAGGGGCGCGCGCATTGACGATCAGGGTCTCGGGCATCCCTTCCTCAGGCACGATCAGCGAGTGATAGCGCGTCGCGGTGAAGGGCGAGGGGAGGCCCGCGAACAACCCCGTGCCGTCATGCGTGACGGGCGAGGTCTTGCCGTGCATCAGCTCGCCCGCGCGGATCACCTTCCCGCCGAAATGCTGGCCGATCGACTGATGACCAAGGCACACGCCGAGCAGCGGCTTGCCCGCGCGTTCGCAGGCAGCGACGAGATCGAGGGAAATTCCGGCTTCATTGGGGGTGCACGGGCCGGGCGAGATCAGGAAGGCCTCCGCGCCCGAGGACAGCGCCTGGCCCGCCGAGATCGCGTCGTTGCGCACGACGTTCACCTCGGCGCCCAGCTCCATCAGATAATGGACGAGGTTCCAGGTGAAGCTGTCGTAATTGTCGATGACCAGTATCATGCGCGGGGCTCTATCGGCTGAGGGAGCGGGGGGAAAGCATTAGCTTCTATGCGCATCCCAAGCGCGGCTGTGGACGCCTAACTTCACTTAGCTTCGCATTTTTCTCACAAACGCGCATGTTGATTCGCTCCTTGCGTTTTCCGGGGCCGAATCGGCTCCGCCGGAACGTGACAGGAACGGGGCGTGTAGGACAGGCCGGATGCTGCGGGGCGTGACGGAGGAATGCGATGGTCCGGGTAAAGGCAGATAACGTCAAACCGTTCGGGCTGAGCCTGTCGAAGCCTTCACTTCTTTTCTCGGCGGGTCTGCGCGCGACACCAGTTTCGTGCGGAGAGGCAAAGCGAGCAAAGGCAAGAAGGAAGGAAAAGGCTTCGACAGGCTCAGCCCGAACGGGGCGGGGGGCGGTCAGCGATCGCCGAAAGCCGTGGTTCCGATATGTTTTGGCGATGCTGGCGCCGATATTGCTCTTCGCCCCGCCCGCGAGCGCGCACCCGCCGTCACAGGCCGAGACCGAGCAGGCGCGCGTCGAGATATTGAAGACGGTTGCCGAGATGCAGGCCGCGTGGAACCGCGGCGATTTTCGCGGCTACATGGCGGGGTTCAAGAACCCCGATGTGATCTTCGTCTCGGGCGGGCGGATCAAGGACGGGTGGCAGGGCGCACTCGACGATTATATCCGCAACTATGGCGCGTCGGACGCGACGCGGGGCACGCTGACCTTTTACGACATGAAGATCGAGCTGCTGGCACCCGATGCCGCGCAACTCATCGGGCATTACCGGCTGGATCGCCCTGAAAAGCCGATGGAGGGGATCAACACGCGATTGTTCCGCAAGGTGAACGGCCGCTGGGTGATCGCGCTCAACCATGTGTCGGCTTATGAGGTGGGGCGGTAGGAGCGGGTCTCTGCTATCGACCCGTCGCCACCTAGTTCCTCCCCGGTACGGGGAGGTGGCAGCCCGAAGGGCTGACGGAGGGGCTGCGCTGAAGTCAGGTTGCGCGCCAGCCCCTCCACCACGCTTCGCGTGGTCCCCCTCCCCGTACCGGGGAGGAACTGGGCGTCCGATTACTCCGCCATCAGCTTCGCAAGATCGTCCTTCCAGAACTTCGCCCAGGTGTGGGTGCCGTGGCCCTTGGTTTCCGCCGTGGCGGGAATCAGGATGAAGCGGACGCTCTTCAGGCGCTTTGTCGCGGCCTCGGTGATGCCGTAGCCGGGCGGGTTGATGAAATCGTCGGCGGAGTTGATCCAGAGCATGGGCGCGGTGATCTTTTCGAGCCCGGGCCAGGGATTGTAGGTGCGCGAGGCGTCGAGCTGGTAGATCAGGTCGTTGGCGTCGCGGGCCTTGATCGTGCGGTCGAAACTGGCTTCGAGATTGGCCTCGGCCTGGGCTCGTGTCGGAAATTGCTGCTGGAGCGCGAGCGGGTTGGCGCCGGCGAGGATGAGCAGATCGGCGGCGGTGCGCAGGCCCATCGGCGGCTGCGCCGTATAGTTGCCGCCGTTCCATGTCGGATCGGCCTTGATCCCGTCGATCGCCATCTTGCGCCACATGCGGTTCATGCCCGCGATCTCCACGGGGAGGCAGGCGAAGGGGGCGAGGCGTTCGGCGAAACCGGGATGCGCCTGACCCCAGACAAAGGCGTGCATGCAGCCCATCGAGGTGCCGAGGATGAGCTTGAGTTTGGTGACCTTGAGCCCTTCGCCGAGCATGCGGCGCTGCGCCTCGACCATGTCGTCATAGTCATATTTGGGGAATGCCATCTTCATGCCGTCGCTGGGCTTTGACGAGGCACCATGGCCGATATTGTCGGGCAGGATGACGTAATAGCGCGTGATGTCGAGCGGCTGGCCGGGGCCGTAGAGCTCGCCCGCGAATTGGGGCGACAGGAATTGCTTGCCGCTGCCGCCGGTGCCGTGGAGCACCATCACCGCATTGTCGATCTCGCCCTTGGCACCCCGATGCGGCGTGCCGAGCGTGGTGTAGTGGATGCGGAGTTCGCCGAGCTTTTCACCCGAGCGGAAGGTGAAGTTTTTGAGGACCGCGTCGGCTTCTTTGGTAGGAAGCGTCTGAGCGGTAGCCGGGAGGGCCGCTGCGAGGAGGAGGGCGGAAATTGCTCGGGAGATCATGTGCATGGGTGGGAGGCTAGCGGCGGTTCGGGAGCGCTGCAATGGCGCCATATTCCGTTCGGGCTGAGCTTGTCGAAGCCCTGCCTTTTCCCTTGCCCCGAAAAGAAGGACAGGGCTTCGACAAGCTCAGCCCGAACGGAGAGGGGGATGTGGAAGCTCGGGGCTACTGCCCGAAACCCGCTTCCCCCGCGATCCTGACCGCCTCCTTCGCGGCGGCGAAGAGCGCACCCGACTTGGCTTCGCATTCGCGCTGTTCATAGGCAGGGTCCGAATCGGCGACGATGCCGGCGCCCGCCTGAACGTGCATGACGCCGTCCTTCACCACCGCGGTCCTGAGCACTATGCAGCTATCCATCGAGCCGTCGGGCGAGAAATAGCCGACGCCTCCGGCATAGGCGCCGCGCGTCTCGGGCTCCAGCTCGGCGATGATCTCGCAGGCGCGCACTTTGGGCGCGCCCGAGACGGTGCCCGCGGGGAAGCCCGCGAAGAGCGCGTCGAGCGCGTCCTTCTTCGGATCGAGGCGCCCGACCACGTTCGAGACGATGTGCATGACGTGGCTGTAGAACTCGACGGTGTAGCTGTCGGTGACCTGCACCGTGCCGGCTTCCGCGACGCGGCCGACATCGTTGCGGCCGAGATCGAGCAGCATCAGATGCTCCGCGCGTTCCTTGGGATCGGCGAGCAGGCTGGCCTTGTTCTCGGCGTCTTCGGCAGCGGTCTTGCCCCGGGGGCGCGTGCCCGCGATCGGACGGATCGTGACCTCGGCATCGCGCGCGCGGACGAGGATCTCGGGGCTCGAGCCGATGATCGCGAAGCCGGGCATGTCGAGATAGTAGAGGAAGGGCGAGGGGTTGATGCGCCTCAAGGACCGGTAGAGGTCGAAGGGCGCGAGCGGGAAGGGCGTGGTGAAGCGCTGCGCCAGCACGACCTGAAATATGTCGCCTGCGGCGATGTAGTCCTTGGCCGCGGCGACCATCTCGCCATAGCGGCCGGGCGCGAGGACTGGTTGAGGTGCGATTTCAGTGTCATTCCCGCGAAAGCGGGAATCCAGAGCGGTGCTCGAAGAAGAAGCTGGATCCCCGCTTTCGCGGGGATGACATGGAAAGCTGGGAATGGGTTGAGCCAATCTGGCGGCTGCCGCCCCAATTCGATCCTCAGCTTCGGCGACCTTGGCCTCGGGCGTGCCCGGCGCGTCGGGCCAGACGGGGGAGACGAGGAACAGCTCGTCGGCCAGCCGGTCGAAGATCAGGATGACCGTCGGCCGCACGAACAGCATGTCGGGCAGTGCGAGCGGATTGGCTGTCGGGCGCGGGAGCTTCTCGACCAGTCCCACGGTCTCGTAGCCGAAATAGCCGACGAGGCAGGCGAGCGCGCGCGGCAGTTCGGACGGCACGTCCATCCGGCATTGGGCGACCAGTGTGCGAAGCGCGGAAAGCGCGTCGGCTTCCACAGGCTGGAACGCTTCGCGATCGGTCAGCCACCGCGCGTTGATAGCGGCGTCATTGCCCTCCGCGCGGAAGACCAGATCGGGCGCAATCCCGATCAGGCTGTGGCGCCCGCGCGTTTCGCCACCCTCGACCGATTCGAGCAGGAAATCGCCGCGATCGGGTTCCATCAGCTTGAGCGCCGCCGACACCGGGGTGTCGGTATCGGCGATCTGGCGGCGCCAGACGAGCGCGGGCCGGCCCGCCTTCAGCGCTTCAACGGCAGCGGCGCTCACTGCACGGAATCGGTGCCGGTGAGCTGGCGCTTCAGCGTGGCGGCGGCCTTGGCGTTGCGCTTCACGCCGAGCTCGGCCTTTGCCGCATTGGCGAACTGCGACACATATTCCTGACCCATCACGCGGCCCATTTCGGCCTGGAGGCCGGCGACGAGCTGGGGCTGGCTGGCGATGTCGCCCGGCGTGATCTTGTCGAGATAGACGATGAACCAGCCCTGCTTGCCCGGGGCCTCAAGGCGCTTGGCGCCCTTTTCGGCCATCGAGAAAAGCAGTGCGAGCGGCGGCGGAACGCGCTGGCCGCCGGCGGTGAGTTCCATGCGCCTGCCGCCGATCGTCTCGGGCGCGGGGAGCTTTACGCCCGCTTCGTTGATCGCCTGCGCCAGCGGCACGCCCTTGGACGCCTTGGCGATGATTGCGTCCGCGATCGCCCTGGCCTGGCGCGAGGCGCGCTCCAGCTCGAACGCCTGGGCCACCTGATCGCGGATCTGCGCGAGGGGGCGCGGAGTCGCGGGCACGATTCGCTCGACGTCGGACAGCGCGTATTGCTCGCCCTGGACGATCGTCTCGACGATCGGGTCGTCATCGACCGTCGCTTCGAAGGCGGGTTCGATGAAGCGCGCAAAGGCGGGGTCGGGGCGGAAGGCCTGATTGTCGGGGTCGATGCCTGCGGCGGTAATCGCGGGAGTGGAGATCGCGGTCAGCCCGTTGGCCTTCACCACCTCGTCAAAGGTCGCGCCGTCGGCAATCGAATCCTCAATCTTCGCCGCCAGATCGGCAAGCGCCGCGTCGAGCTTCTGCTTGCCCAGCGTCTCGGTGATTTCGCCGCGGACCGATTCGAGCGTCCGGGCCGGGACCGCCTTCACCGAATCGACGCGCACGACGTGCCAGCCGAGGCCCGAACGCTGCGGCGCAGTGATCGCGCCCTGCGCTGCGGCGAAGGCGGCGTCGGCGACCGCCTTGGAGGCGAGCTCGGTGAGCTTGGCGCGATCCTGTTCGGCGAGCGCCGCGGGTTCGAGACCCGCCTGCTGCGCGGCGGCGGCAAAGCTCGTCCCGCCTTTCACCTTGGCCTCGAAGGCGCGCGCGGCGTTCTGGTCCTGCAGGATCACCTGGGTCAGGCTGCGCGTCTCACGCGCGCCATATTTGGCGGCATCGGCCTTGTAGGCGGCGGCGATCTCCGCCTCGGTCGGCTTGGCCTTGTCCGCGAGCATTGCCTTGCCGAAGGTGGCATAGCGGATCACCCGGCGCTCGGGGACCGTGTAGCGCGCGACGTTCTGTTTGTAATAGGCGTCGAGCTCAGCCTGCGTCGGCGGGGTGCCCTTTGCCATCGCGGTCGAGGGGACAAAGCCGACAAGGCCGCTGCGCGATTCGAGCGCGAGCGCGGCATAGGGGCGCGCGATCGACGCGGGGATCCGCGTGGCGCCAGCCACGGGAACCAGCATCTGCCGCGTGTAAAGGTCCGCCGCGATGTCGTCACGGAGCTGCTTTTCGGTCACCTTGCGCTGCGAAAGCACTGAAAGGAATGTCGTGCGGTCGAACTGGCCATTGGGGCCGTTGAACGCGGGAATGCTGGCGATGTCGCCGTCGACGAGCCGCTTGCTCACGCCAAGGCCGATCGACCTGGCAAATTCCTCAAGCGCGCGGACGTTGATCATCTGCTCAAGCGTGTCCTCGAAGCCGCCCGCGCTGATGAAGTTCGTCATATCGAGCCCGGGCGACTGGCGCCGCTGGACGTCGAGCTGGTTGTTCACGCGCATCGACAGCTCTTCGGTCGAGATGTCGTGCTTGCCGACCTCCGCGACCGTGCTGCCGCCAAGGCCCGTGCCTGATCCCATCGATCCCGTGATGTCCGCGCCCGCGAACGAGATCGCGACGAGCACGATGAACAGGAAGCTGACGATCAGCCCGATCTTGGAATTGAAGAGGCTGCGGAGAAAGGTGATCATGCTGCGGCTCGTCGCTCGAATTGCGGAAGTGAAGCGCTGCTTTAGGGGGCAGACCTTTTTTCGACAAGGCATCGGCGATAAGGGGCACCGGGAATCATCAAGGGAGCCCGATAGATGGCATTGCGCAAACTGGTCGCCGGAAACTGGAAGATGAATGGCAGTCGCGCCCAACTCAGCGAACTGGATGCGATCGCCGCGGCGGCCGTCGACCACATGCACGTCGATGTCGCCATCTGTCCGCCCTTCACGCTGATAGCGCCCGCGGCCGAGCGGCAGCCGGGACTTGCGATCGGTGCGCAGGATTGCCATGCCGCGCCCAGCGGAGCGCACACCGGATGCGTATCCGCGGCAATGGTCGCCGAGGCCGGGGCGCGGCTCGCGATCGTCGGGCATAGCGAACGCCGCACCGACAATCATGAAACCGATGCCGAAATCCGCGCCAAGGCCGAGGCCGCGATCGGCGCAGGGCTGACCGCGATCGTCTGCGTGGGCGAAACCGAGGCCGAACGCGACGCGGGCCATGCGCTGCTCGTGGTCGAAGGCCAGCTCGAGGGTTCAATCCCGCCCGCGGGAACCGGAGAAACGCTGGTTGTCGCCTATGAACCCGTCTGGGCGATCGGTACCGGGCGCACGCCTTCGGTCGCCGATGTCGCCGAGATGCACGCCGCGATCCGCGCGCGGCTGGTGTCGCTGCTCGGCGGCGAGGGCGAAAAGGTGCGCATCCTCTATGGCGGTTCGGTCAAGCCTTCCAACGCCGCTGAATTGCTGGGAGTGAAGGATGTCGACGGCGCGCTGGTCGGCGGCGCGAGCCTGAAGGCCGCCGATTTCGTTCCGATTATCGCGGCTGCTCGCCAGGCGCTTGCGACGAACGGCTCGAACTAATCGAGACAACCTGCGCGAGACATTCGTATCAGTGCTCCTGCGCAGGCAGGAGCCCATGTCGGCAGGCACTCCGCCGCTTCGGACATGGGCTCCGGGTCAAGCCCGGAGCACTGATAGCTATCGGATTTTGCGCGGCCCTGCGCTACTTGCACTTGCGCTCCTGCTTGTATTCGCCGCTGCTGGTCCGTTCGCGCTTCACCTCGCAGTCACCATCCTTATATTCTTCCTTCCACGAGCCATCGGCCTTTTCCTCGAACTTCCGTTCGCGCCAGCGATCCTTGTATTCCTCCTTATAGTCGCCGCTGCTGGTGAGTTCGCGCTTCACTTCACGATCACCGCGCTTGTATTCCTGTTTCCATTCGCGCGCGCCGGCGGGCTCTGCGACCACAAGGCCGGTTGAAAGCAACGCGCCTGCGACAGTCAGCATCATGATTTTCATCGGATACCTCAGTTGATCCGTTTCGCGTATCGAGAATCGGGCAAGGGGCTTGAATGGCGCCTTAACCCCTCCAATCTCCGCACCACGCTGTCGCGCATGTCAGTCGGTTGAACCGATCGTGTGAACCCGCTATGGGGCAGCGCTTCATCTCTCCAGAATGTCGGCACAAGCACCCATGTTTCAATTCCTGCTCGTCGTTCACGCCATCATCGCCGCAGCGCTCGTTGCGGTGATTCTCATGCAGCGTTCGGAAGGCGGCGGCCTTGGCATGGGGGGCAGCCCGTCGGGCCTGATGTCCGCGCGCGGCGCCGCCGACTTCCTGACGCGGGCGACGACCGTGCTCGCGACGCTGTTCGTCGTGATGTGCATCGTGCTTGCGACGCTGGCCTCGTTCCGCACCTCGGGCACCGAACTCGACACCTCGCTGGCGCGCCAGCCCGCGACCCCGCCCGTCGAGGCGCCGCTGGGCGGCGTCGCGCCCGTGCTGCCGGCGCCCGCGCCCACGACCGATCCGCTCGCGGGTGTTGCGCCGGCCGTTCCCGCCGCTACGCCGCAGCCGGGTACGCCTGCACCGCGCAACGAACGTCGCTCCGCGCCGGGCAATCCCGATCCGGTGACAAGCACCGCGCCTGCGCGGGTTGCGCCGCCGACCGTGGTGCGCACGATCGCTGAACCGAGCACGCCTGCGCGCAACGAGGCGACGCCGGCCAATAATTCGGCGACGCCCAATCCGTAATAACGCCTGATTCACGATTTCTATCGAAGCGCTTTGCGCTTCGATGGCAAACGATCAGGCTTTGAAACCGGCCCGATTTTAGGGTCTTGACGCAATTTTACTGGCAGGCGCCAGATTCGGGCGCTTGCCGTAACCATATCTACAGGTCTAAGCCTTTACTCCCATGGCGCGGTTCATATTCATCACCGGCGGCGTGGTCTCCTCGCTTGGAAAAGGTCTCATGGCGGCAAGCCTTGCCGCCCTGCTCCAGGCGCGTGGATATCGCGTGCGCATTCGCAAGTTCGATCCCTATCTGAACGTCGATCCGGGGACGATGTCTCCCTATCAGCACGGCGAGGTCTATGTGACCGACGACGGCGCGGAGACCGACCTCGATCTGGGGCATTATGAACGCTTTACGGGCGTTCCCGGCCGCCAGTCGGATAACGTCACCTCGGGACGGATCTACCAGACGATCATCCAGAAGGAGCGTCGCGGCGACTATCTGGGCGCGACCGTCCAGGTGATTCCGCACGTGACCGACGCGATCAAGGAATTCGCGCGCAACGAGACCGACGATGTCGACTTCGTGCTGTGCGAGATCGGCGGCACGGTGGGCGACATCGAATCGCTGCCCTTCATGGAGGCGATCCGTCAGCTCAGGAACGATCTCGGCCGCAACAACAGCGTGTTCGTCCATGTGACGCTGGTGCCCTATATCGCGGCCGCGGGTGAGCTGAAGACCAAGCCGACCCAGCACAGCGTGCGCGACCTGACCTCGCTTGGCATCCAGCCCGATGTGCTGGTCTGCCGTTGCGAGCGGCCGCTGCCCGAGAGCGAGCGCGCCAAGATCGCGCTGTTCTGCAACGTGCCCAAGGAAGCGGTCATCCCCGCGCTCGACGCGTCGAGCATCTACGGCGTGCCGCTGCAATACCACGCCGAAGGCCTCGACAATGCGGTGCTTTCGGCGTTCGGTATGGACGCGGGCGCCGCCCCCGAACTGGGGCGCTGGGACGATATCATGGACCGCCTCGGCAATCCCGAGGGCGAAGTCACGATCGGCGTCGTCGGCAAATATGTTGGCCTGGCCGACGCGTACAAGTCCTTGAACGAAGCGCTGGTGCATGGCGGCATCGCCAACCGCGTGAAGGTCAATGTCCGCTGGATCGATGCCGAACTGTTCGAAAAGGGCGAGGCCGACATCGCCGCGCAGCTCGAGCCGATGCACGCGATCCTCGTTCCCGGCGGTTTCGGCGAGCGCGGATCAGAGGGCAAGATCGCCAGCGTGAAGTTCGCGCGCGAACGGGGCGTGCCCTTTTTCGGCATCTGCCTCGGCATGCAGATGGCGTGCATCGAAGGTGCGCGGAACACCGCGGGCATCGCCGATGCTTCGACCACCGAATTCGGCCCGACCGAGGAACCCGTGGTCGGCCTCATCACCGAATGGATGACCGCCGAAGGCCTGCAGAAGCGCGAAGAAGGCGGCGATCTGGGCGGCACGATGCGGCTTGGCGCCTATCCGGCGAAGCTCACGGGCAACAGCCATGTCGCGAGCATCTATGGCGCGACCGACATCAGCGAACGTCACCGGCACCGCTATGAAGTCAACGTCCATTACCGCGATCCGCTGGAAAAGGGCGGTCTGGTATTCTCCGGCATGTCGCCCGACGGCACGCTGCCCGAAATCGTCGAGCGGCCCGATCATCCATGGTTCGTGGGGGTGCAGTTCCATCCCGAGCTCAAGTCGAAGCCGTTCGATCCGCACCCGCTTTTCGCGAGCTTCATCGAGGCGGCACTGAAGCAAAGCCGCCTCGTCTGACGCGTGTCTTTTTGGCGACACTGTCGAGTTTAAGCCACTTCGGAGGCGCGTAACGATTGACTTAGCGGCGCTTTGCAACATTCTTCCCGCATCATTCCTGTCGTGCGCGATACGAAAAAGGGGAAGAATGAAGGCCGAGCAACTCTCCGCGCTGCTGCCAGAACATTCGATCTTTGCGTCTTGCAGCGAGGAAGAGCTTGCCGCGATCATCCTGCACGGGGTCTATCAGACCTATAAAAAGGGCAGGGACATCGTTGCGCAGGGCGATGAGGGCACATCGCTCTTCATCATGCTCACCGGAACCGCGCGGATTTCGATGGTGGCCAGCAACGGCCGCGAGATCATCCTCGACTATGCCGAGCCGGGCAGCGTCATCGGCGAAATCGCGCTGCTCGACGGCGGCGAACGCACCGCATCAGTGACCACGCTCGAAGAGGTGACCGGCCTCAGGCTTTCGCGTGAGAGCTTTGAAGGCATCGTCGCGCAATATCACGGCATGGCGCTGCGCATCCTGCGCGAACTCGCGCGCCGGCTGCGTCAGGCCAATGCGACGATCGAGAGCGACCGCGCCTATGCTACCGGGCCGCGGCTCGCGCGCTTTCTGCAGCGGCTGACACTCAGCGGCGGAACCGATGGGCGGTTGCGCCTCGACCTCAGTCAGGGCGAACTCGGCATGTTCGCGGGAATGTCACGCGAGCAGATTAACCGTCAGTTGGGAGCATGGTCCGACTCGGGAATCATCGCGCTCGAAGGCGGACGGATACGCATCATGGACAGCGCCCTGTTGGCGGAGATTGCCGAAACGGCCGAATAGGCTTGGTCGGCTGGGCCTTTGCGACCCGGGCCCGGACGACACACTTATCGGCGGCAATCACGCACAGGGTGCCTGGGGCAGCCGGAGCTTGATGGACCGGCTGCCCTTTTTCTTTGGAGGGCTCGCGCTTGGAGCATTGTGTGTAAAAACCAGAACCGCTCATCCTGAGGAGGGGCTGAGCTTGGCGAAGTCCCGTCTCGAAGTACCAGCTCAGTGCGTCCTTCGAGACGCCGTTTCGCCAAGCTCAACGGCTCCTCAGGATGAGCGGAGAGATGATGATAGCTTAATGCACAATGCTCGAATGCGCTCGGATAGCGTAGTTTGCCGTGTCGGCGCATCTCATCCCGGAGCCAAATGACAAGTGCCCGGATCGTTTCCGATCCGGGCACCCGCGTGACGAATGCTCGTCAGCCCCCTTGGATTGACTTCAGCGCGCTTCCAGTCCGTTCCCTTATACGTCCCGGTGGGCGAAGCTTTCCCCGAACCACGGCCTTTGGCCTGCGTTTCAGCATGCGGACGCTACGCAAAGCATTTCGGCTTGTCATCGCACGAATCGAGTCCGCACGACGATTGGCTTAACCCTGTGTTCATTTGGCCACAGGCTCAGGGTGTTGCCAGTGTACCAAGTCCTCCCTAGACCGCGTTGCAACATGCCCGCTTTCCCAAGGCTCAACCGATGATCCTTTCCCGCTACGAGCGGATGATCGCCAAACGTTATCTGCTGCCGGGAAAGGGGGAAGGGTTCATCTTCCTTGTCGCCGGGATCAGCCTGTTCGCCGTGATGCTCGGAGTCGCCGCGCTCATCATCGTGATGAGCGTGATGAACGGCTTTCGCGCCGAGCTGTTCGACAAGATCACGGGCCTCAACGGTCATGCGGTCGTCCAGGGCTATGGCGGGCGGCTCGATGACTGGCAGCAGGTGCTGATCGAGGCGAAGAAGACGCAGGGAGTCGTGTCCGCGACTCCGCTGATCGAACAGCCGCTGATGGCAAGCGCCGACGGCCGCGTCGAGGGCGTGCTGGTCCGCGGCATGACGGTCGAGGACATCCGGAACAACCCGCAGATTGCGGACAATGTGAAGCAGGGCAGCCTTTCCGCGCTTCAGCCGGGCAACGACAATATCGCGATCGGCGCGCGCCTTGCGGAGGCGCTGGGCGTTCGGGTCGGCAGCACGATCAGTCTCATCAGTCCGCAAGGACAGACCACGCCCTTTGGCAGCGTACCGCGCATCGTCAGTTACCGCGTGGCCGCAATCTTCGAGGTCGGCGTCTATGACTATGACAAGGCGTTCGTGGTGATGCCGATGCAAAATGCCCAGTTGCTGCTGCTGATGGGCGATGCGGTGGGCATGGTCGAGGTCGAGACCGTCGACCCCGACAATGTCGGTCCGATCCTCGCCCCGCTTGCGGAGGCGGTGGCGGGCAAGGCCGTCGTGTCGGACTGGCGTTCGATGAATGCGCAGCTTTTCGAGGCGCTGGCGGTCGAACGCGTCGCGATGTTCGTCGTCCTCTCGATCATCATTCTCGTCGCGGTGTTCAACATCCTGTCCTCGCTGATCATGCTGGTGCGCGCAAAGAGCCGCGACATCGCGATCCTGCGGACGATGGGCGCGACGCGTGGCGGTTTGATCAAGATCTTCATGACGGTGGGCGTCACGATCGGGACGCTCGGCATCGTCGCGGGGCTCGCGCTCGGCGCGGTGTTCCTGTTCTTCCGCCAGTCGGTGGTGAACTTCATCCAGCTCGTCACGGGGCAGAATCTCTGGGATCCTTCGATCCGCTTCCTGACCGAGCTGCCCGCGAAGACCGATCCCTTCGAAGTGATCGGAATCTGCGCGATGGCGCTGATCTTCAGCTTCCTCGCCACGCTCTACCCTGCCTTCAAGGCGGCGAGCACCGATCCCGTGCAGGTGCTGCGCTATGAGTGACGCCTTCCTTACCGTCACCCTGAACTCGTTTCAGGGTCCATGTGTCCGTCCCACCGCAGCGGAAGCGTTGGAATGGATGCTGAAACAAGTTCAGCATGACGGAGGGAGTCGTGGGTATGAGTGATATCCTCGCCACGACAGGCCTGAAGCGCAGCTTCATCCAGGGCGGTGAGACGATCGAGGTCCTGCGTGGAATCGACCTGCATGTCGGGCCCGGCGAGATCGTCGCGCTGCTCGGGCCTTCGGGATCGGGCAAGTCGACGCTGCTTCAGGCGGTGGGGCTGCTCGAAGGCGGCTTTGAGGGATCGATCCGGATCAACGGGCAGGAAGCCGCGCGGCTGGACAATGACGGGCGCACGACGCTGCGCCGCGACGCGCTCGGTTTCGTCTATCAGTTCCACCACCTGCTCCCCGACTTCAATGCCGAGGAAAATGTGGTGCTGCCGCAACTCATCCACGGTGCGGACAACCCCGCGGCACACGCCCGTGCGCAGGCGCTGCTGACGTCGCTCGGGCTCGGGCACCGGCTCAGTCACCGGCCGAGCCAGCTTTCGGGCGGCGAGCAGCAGCGCGTCGCGGTCGCGCGCGCGCTCGCCAATCGCCCCGCACTGGTGCTCGCCGACGAACCCACGGGCAATCTCGACGAGCACACGGCTGACATCGTGCTCGCCGAATTCCTGCGGCTGGTGCGCGAGGAAGGCTCGGCTGCGCTTGTCGCGACGCATAACGAGCGGTTGGCGGCAAAGATGGACCGCGTGGTAAGGTTGCACGAAGGGGTGCTCGAATAGGGAGATGACGATGACGGCGGTGACGGATTTCGCGGTGAAACTGCCCGACGGGGCGGAAAAGAAGCTCGCCGACTATGCGGGCAAGGTGCTGCTGGTCGTCAACGTCGCGTCCAAATGCGGGTTCACGCCGCAATATACCGGGCTCGAGGCGCTGTACCGCAAATACAAGGATCGTGGCTTCGAGATCCTCGCTTTCCCGTGCAATCAGTTCGGCGCCCAGGAACCGGGCAATGCCGAGGAAATCGCGAATTTCTGCTCGCTGACTTATGACGTGACCTTCCCGCTTTTCGGGAAAATCGAGGTCAATGGCGAGGGCGCCGATCCGCTCTACGACTATCTCAAGGCCGCGAAGCCTGGTTTGATGGGGACCAAGGCGATCAAGTGGAACTTCACCAAGTTCCTCGTCGATCGCGAGGGCAATCCGGTGAAGCGCTATGCGCCCAATGACACGCCTGAATCGCTCGAGAAGGACATTGAAAAGCTGCTTTGAGCATCTGTCATTCCCGCGAAAGCGGGAATCCAGAAGGAGCCGGTGCGCTCGGGCACCGTCTGGATCCCCGCTTTCGCGGGGATGACACATATAGTTCAACTTATATGTGACCGAATCACTTCAAAAATGACTAGGGTGCCCCATGCCCCACGCGCCCTTCGTTCCGCTTCGTATCTTCTCGTCCTTCACCATGCTCGATGGCGCGATCGAACCCAAGAAGATCGCGGTGCGTGCGCGCGAGCTTGGCTTTCCGGCGGCGGCGATCACCGACCGCAACGGGCTTTATGGCGCGATGGCGTTTTCGGATGCGTGCAAGGGCGCGGGCGTCCAGCCGATCATCGGCGGGATGCTGTGCGTCGCGCGGCCCGACATGCCCGACGGTGTCGAGCCGATCTTCGACTGGCTGGCGCTCTACGCGCAGGACGAGCAGGGCTATGACAATCTCTGCGCGCTCGTGTCCGCAGCGCATCTTGACCGCCCCGTCGAGCAGCAGGCGCATGTTCGCTTCGAGGCGCTTGAGGGCCGGACCGACGGTCTGATCGCACTCACCGCGGGGGCCGAGGGCGGTCTGACCAGGCTCTTCGCCGAAGAACAGATGGCGCGCGCGGAAGGCTATGCGGACCGGCTTCAGGCGCTGTTTCCCAACCGCCTCTATATCGAGATCGTCCGCAGGCTCGACGAGGTCGAAGGCAAGGCCGAGCCGCATCTGCTCGACCTCGCCTATGCGCGCGATATTCCGCTGGTCGCGACCAACCCCTGCTGTTTCTCCGATGCGGGGTTCCACGCCGCGCATGACGCGATGCTGTGCATCGCGGGCTCCTCCTATGTCGAAAGCGACGACCGCAAGAAGAGTTCGCCCGATGCCTGGCTGAAGCCCGCCAAGGACATGAAGCTGCTGTTCGACGACCTTCCCGAGGCGCTGGCGAACACGCTCGTCGTGGCCCAGCGCTGCGCGGTGATGGCGCCCAAGCGCGCGCCGATCCTGCCCAGCCTTGCGGGCGACCGCGAGGGAGAGGCAAGGAAACTGCGCGAGGATGCGCATGCCGGGCTGGAGGCGCGGCTGGAGAAAGCGGGAATCGCCGACGACGAGGCGCGCAAGACCTATTTCGACCGGCTCGATTTCGAGGTCGGCATCATCATCCAGATGGGCTTTCCCGGCTATTTCCTGATCGTCGCCGACTTCATCAAATGGGCGAAGGACAACGACATTCCGGTTGGACCGGGCCGCGGATCGGGCGCGGGCTCTGTGGTCGCATGGGCGCTCACCATCACCGATCTCGATCCGATCAAGCTGGGTCTGCTCTTCGAACGCTTCCTCAACCCCGAGCGCGTCTCGATGCCCGACTTCGACATCGACTTCTGCGAAACACGGCGCGAAGAGGTGATCCGCTACGTCCAGCAGAAATACGGTCGCGATCACGTAGCGCAGATCATCACCTTCGGGCGATTAAAGGCGCGCGCGGTGCTCAAGGATACGGGCCGCGTGCTCCAGATGAGCTATGGCCAGGTCGACCGGCTCGCCAAGCTTGTCCCCAACCACCCGACCGACCCGTGGACGCTGGAACGCACGCTGGAGAAGGGCGGCGTGCCCGAATTCCGGCACGAGTACGAAACCGACAAGGATGTGCGGAGACTCGTCGATCTCGCGATGAAGCTCGAGGGGCTGCCGCGCCACAGCTCCACCCACGCCGCGGGCGTGGTGATTGGCGACCGCCCGCTCGACCAGCTCGTTCCGCTCTACCGCGATCCGCGCTCGGATATGCCCGTCACCCAGTTCGACATGAAATATGTCGAGGGTGCGGGGCTGGTGAAGTTCGACTTTCTTGGCCTCAAGACGCTGTCGGTGCTGCAAAAGGCGGTGCAACTGCTTGAAAAGCGAGGGACGACGGTCGATCTGGCGGCGCTCGAATGGGATGATCCCAAGGTCTACGAACTGCTCCAGCGCGGCGACACCGTCGGCGTGTTCCAGTTGGAATCCGAAGGCATGCGCCGCACGCTCGCTGCGGTGCGCCCGTCGAACTTCGGCGACATCATCGCGCTCGTCTCGCTCTACCGTCCGGGCCCGATGGACAACATCCCGATGTTCGGCGCGCGCAAGAACGGCCGCGAATCCATCGAGTATCCGCATCCGATGCTCGAGGGCATATTGTCGGAAACCTACGGGATCTTCGTCTATCAGGAACAGGTGATGCAGGCCGCGCAGATCCTTGCGGGCTACAGCCTGGGCGACGCCGACCTGCTGCGCCGCGCGATGGGCAAGAAGATCAAGGCTGAGATGGACGCGCAGCGCGCGCGCTTTGTCGACGGCTGCGCCGCGAACCAGATTTCCGCGGAAAAGGCCAATGAGCTGTTCGATTTGATCGACAAGTTCGCAGGGTACGGCTTCAACAAGAGCCACGCGGCCGCCTATGCCCTTCTCGCCTACCAGACCGCCTGGCTCAAGGCGCATCACGCGCCCGAATTCTTTGCCGCGTCGATGTGCTTCGATATGGCGCTGACCGACAAGCTCGGCATCTTCGTCGAGGATATGGGGCGACTCTCGGTCCCGTGCCTGCCGCCGTGCATCAATGGGAGCGAGGCCGAATTCTCGGTCGAGGACGGGCCCGACGGGCTTTCGGTGCGCTATGCGCTCGCGGCGCTCAAGGGCGTCGGCGAAAAGGCGATGGAATCGCTCGTCGCCGAACGTGTCGCGAAAGGCGCTTACGCCTCGCTCGACGACTTTGCCGACCGCGTCGATCCCCGCGCGCTCAACCGGCGCCAGATGGAAAGCCTTGCCGCGGGCGGTGCGTTCGACACGATCAATTCGGACCGCGCGGGCGTGTTTGCGGTGGCCGAGACGATCCTCGCGGTCGCCTCGCACGCCGAGGAACAGCGCACCAGCGGGCAGGGCGGCCTGTTCGGCGGCAACGAGGCGAAGGCTGCCGCAATCCAGATACCCCAGAGCGCGCACTGGACGCTCGCCGACCGCATGGCACAGGAAAAGGATGCCTTCGGCTTCTATTTCTCGGCGCATCCGATCGACCGTTTCCGCCATCTTGCCGATGCGCATGGGGCGCGGAGCTACGCCGCACTTTGCGCCCAGCCTGCGCCCGCGGATGCCAGCCGCACCCCTGGCATGATGGCGGGGCTGATCGAGGATGCGCGTTGGCGCACCTCGGCGCGCGGGCGGCGCTATCTGATGGCGACCTGTTCGGACGCCTCGGGCCAGTTCATCGCCACATGCTTCGACGACGACGTCGCGAAGGACCTCGAGGACGCCGCGCGCGAAAACGGGTGCGGCTTGCTGACCGTGGAGCTCGATCGCCGCCCGGGTGAGGAAACGCCGCGCGTGACGGTCAAACGCATCCAGCGTTTCGAGCAGCTCGTCGGCAATGTCCGGCTGATACTCGACGTCACGGTCGACGATCCGTCGGTCGTCGTGCTGATCGCAGGTCTCGTCGCAGGCGCGCGGGGCAGCCGCGGCGAACTCGTGCTCAACGCGCAACTCGCCGATGGCGCGAGCGCACGCGTGCTGCTCGGGCGCGACTATCTGCTCGATGCCGAACTCTCCGCGCGGATCGAGGCGCTTCCCGGTGTCCTCGCGGTATCGCTCAGATCCGCCGATCAACCCCGGCTTGCGCTCGTCTCCTGACCAGCTAACATTCCCGTAAACAAGAATACGGGAGAGTGAAGAATGCTTGGCGGAATGCAGGATTTCGAGCTGCGCGTGCCGCGTCTGATCGACCATGCCGAGCGCGAGCATGGCCAGCGCGAAATCGTCAGCTACTGGGCCGATGGCACGACCACGCGGACCAACTGGGTGGGCATTGCGCGCGATGCACGGAAGCTGGCGCAAGCGCTTGAAAAAATGGGCGTGAAGCGCGGCGATCGTGTGGCGACGCTGGCGATGAATCACAGCCGCCATCTTGTCGCCTGGTACGGCGCCATCGGCATGGGCGGGGTCATCCACACGGTGAACCCACGGCTGTTCGACGAGCAGCTTGTCTATATCGCCAACCATGCCGAGGATAAGGTCCTGTTCTACGACAAGGCGTTCCAGCCGATCATCGACCGGCTGAAGCCCGAATGGACCTCGATCGAGCATTTTGTGTGCTTCGATTCGGATAGTTCCGACGGCCCCTCGACTTCGCTCGGGACAGGTTTCGAGGCGTTGATCGCCGCCGAGGACGGAGACTATCGCTGGGTCGAGGGCTCCGAGCGCGAGCCCTGCATGCTCTGCTACACCAGCGGGACGACGGGCAACCCCAAGGGCGTTCTCTACGAGCACCGCTCCTCGGTGATCCATTCAATGGCGGAGGTCGCGCCCAATGTGTTCGACCTGTCGAACCAGTCGGTGGTGCTGCCGATCGTGCCGATGTTCCATGCGGCTGCCTGGGGACTGCCCTTTGCGGGCGCGCTCGCGGGCGTGAAGTTCGTCTATTCCGCGGTCAATGACGGCGCGGTGCTGTGCCGCCTCTTCAATCAGGAGAAGGTGACGCATTCGGCGGGCGTGCCCACCGTCTGGCTCGCCATGTTCCAGCACATGGACGCGACGGGCGAGACGCCCGAGCATCTGAAACTTGTCACCATCGGCGGCTCGGCCGCGCCGCGTGCGATGATCGAGCGGCTGATGAAGATGGGAATCCGCGTCGGCCATGCATGGGGCATGACCGAAACCTCGCCGATCGGCACGATGGGCGCGCCGACCTGGAACTGGGACGAGATGAGCTTCGAGGAGCAGGTCGATCAGGTCGCCAAGCAGGGCCGGGTGCCATTTGGCGTGGAACTGCGCGTTGTCGGCGAAGACGGCCGGGAGCAGCCGCGCGACGGCGTGAGCTCGGGCCGGCTCCAGATCCGCGGCCCATGGGTGATCAAACGCTATTTTCAGGACGCCTCGGGCGATTGCGTCGATGCCGAGAGCTGGTTCGACACGGGCGATGTCGCGGTGATGCACCCCTGCGGGACGATGCAGATCACCGACCGTTCGAAGGACGTGATCAAATCGGGCGGCGAATGGATCAGCTCGGTCGAGCTTGAAAATGCGGCGGTGGGCCATCCGGCCGTGGCCGAGGCCGCGGCGATCGGCATATACCATCCCAAATGGGATGAACGTCCACTGCTCCTCGTGATCAAGAAGGCGGGCGCCGAGGTTTCGGCCGCCGAGATCACTGCCTATCTGTCTGACAAGGTTGCGAAATGGTGGCTGCCCGATGAAATCCTGTTCGTCGAGAGCCTCCCGCACACCGCGACAGGCAAGCTGCTCAAGACCGCGCTTCGGACGGAGTATAAGGATCACAAGCTGCCGGGGGTGACCGAGGCGGCGTGATTGGCGGTGATCGGTCCTTGATGGCGGGATGTTCTGCGACCCAGTGCATTGAGCGTAAAATGTGCATCATTATGCCGCTCATCCTGAGGAGCCGTTGAGCTTGGCGAAGTGAGCAGGTTCGAACGTCCCCCGGATACGCAGCCATGCCGAGGGCATGGCAGGCCTGCTCACCGTCTCGAAGGACGCATTGAGCAGGTCCTTCGAGACGGGTCTTCGCCAAGCTCAGCCCCTCCTCAGGATGAGCGGTTCTGATTTTACGCTCGATGCTCAATAAACCGACAGCCTACAGAAAGCTGTACGGATCCACGTCCACCGCGACGCGCACTTTGGCCGACCATTCGAGCTTGCCCAGCCAGTCGCGGATGACGTCCTGCACGTCAAGCGCGCGGCGGGCGTGGACGAGCAGTCGGAAGCGGTGGCGGCCGCGCAGCATGGCGAGCGGGGCGGGGGCGGGGCCGTAAACATGCATGCCCTCGACGCGCGGAGCGGTGCGGCCGATCAGATTGGCGGTCTCCAGCGCGAGCTTCTGGTCCTCCGCCGAGATGATGATCCCCGCATAGCGGCCGAAGGGCGGGGCGCCGGCGTGACGCCGCGCCTCGGTTTCCGCCTCGTAGAAGCTGACGGCGTCGCCCGAGACGAGCGCCTCCATCACCGGCGCCGAGGGGTTGTGCGTCTGGATGAAGACATGGCCCGGCTTCTCGCCGCGGCCCGCGCGGCCCGCGACCTGCATGATCTGCTGGAAGGTGCGCTCGGCGGCGCGCAGGTCGCCGCCCTCCAGCCCGAGATCGGCGTCGACCACGCCGACGAGCGTCAGATTGGGGAAGTGATAACCCTTGGTCACGAGCTGCGTGCCGACGACGATGTCAATCTCACCCGCTTCCATCCGGCCGACGAACTCGGCGGCCTTGGCGGGTGACCACATCGTGTCGGAGGTGACGATCGCGGTGCGGGCGTCGGGGAAGAGCGCCTTCACCTCATCGGCGATGCGTTCGACGCCGGGGCCGCAGGCGACGAGGCTATCCTCGTCCTGGCATTCGGGGCAGTTCGCGGGCGGCTGCATGACGTGCCCGCAATGGTGGCAGGCGAGCCGGCGGACGAGCCTGTGCTCCACCATCCACGCGGTGCAGTTGGGGCACTGGAAACGGTGGCCACAGGTTCGGCAGAGCGTCAGCGGTGCATAGCCGCGGCGATTGAGGAAGAGCAGCGCCTGTTCGCCGCGCTCCAGCGTTTCGGTGACGCTCGCGACGAGCTTCGGTGCCAGCCAGCGGCCGCGTTCGGGCGGGTCCTGGATGAGGTCGATCGGCTCGATCTCGGGCATCGTCGCGGCGCCGAAACGTGCGGCAAGCTTGAGTTCGCGGTAGCGCCCGATCTCGACCTGCTGGCGCGTCTCGATCGCGGGTGTGGCGGAGGCGAGGACGACGGGGCAGCTTTCGAAATGGCCCCGCATCACCGCGACGTCGCGCGCGTGATAATGGACGCCTTCTTCCTGCTTGAAACTCGTCTCATGCGCCTCGTCGACGACGATCAGGCCGAGATCGGCATAGGGAAGAAACAGCGCCGAGCGCGCGCCCACCACCACCTTCGCCTCGCCGCTTGCGATCGCGCGCCACGCGCGGCGGCGCTGCGACTGGCGCAGGTCCGAATGCCAGGCGACGGGGGCGTGCCCAAAGCGCGCGGCGAAGCGCTTGAGAAACGGTTCGGTCAGCGCGATTTCGGGGAGGAGGACGAGCGCCTGCCGCCCCTGACGCACGACTTCGGCGATCGCCTCGAAATAGACCTCGGTCTTGCCCGACCCGGTGACGCCGTCGAGCAGAAAGGGCTCGAAGGCGCGCGCCGTCACCGCGTCAACCAGCGCGTCGGCCGCTGCCGTCTGGATCGCCGAAAGATCGGGCGGCGCATGATCGGGATCGGGCGTGTCATAGGGAGTGTCAGTGCTCACCTCGACCGGCTCGATCGCGCCCGCCTTGACGAGCCCGCGTATGACGCTGTCCGAGACATCGGCGATAAGCGCGAGTTCGCGGATCAGCCCCTGCCGTTCGCCGATCCGGTCGAGTGCCTGCGCGCGCTGCGGCGTCAGGCGCTCGGGACGGAAAGCGGTGAGGCGGTATTCGGTGATCATCTTCGCGCCCTCGAGCGCGGAGGAAGACGGAAGCGCCATGCGGACCACCGCGGCGGGCGGCGCCAGATAATAATTCGCGGTCCACTCGATCAGACGACGCAGGGGATCGCGCAAGGGCGGCAGGTCATAGACCGCGATCAGGTTGCGCAGCCGGTTGTCGCCGACCTCGGCGTCGGAGGGCATGCGCTCGGGCTCCCACACGACGCCCACGAGCTGGCGCGGCCCAAGCGGCGCGACGACGATCGAGCCCGGCTCGACCTCCATGCCACGCGGCACACGATAGTCGAGCGGGCCGAGCGCACTGTTGAGGACGAGGACGCGGGCGCGAGTCATGCCGCCCTAGTTAGGGAGTGTTTGGCCGAAAGGGAATCATCCAGCGAAGTCCGGCGCTTGGAAAGACCCGCTGACGCACGGACGGCGTGTCAGCGGCTCAGCCGGCGTGATGCGCCGCGCCGCTCCGCGCAAGAAATGGCGTGGCTGTTATGAAGACGATCAGCGCCAGCAGCAGGCCGATCAACGGATCGCCGATGGCGCGCGCGAGCAGCATCAGCGGTACGGATAGCGTGAGAACGGCTGCGACGATCGCCGCCGCAGAGAGGATGCGGGACATCAGCGAGCAGCCTTTGCGACATGCTGCTCGAGCACGGCCAGGTGACCCTGTGAGAAGCCGAAACCAAGAAAGCGCGCGATCTCGTCGGGCGACAGGCGCGCAAGGCCGCGCCGGAGCAGCACCGCCATGCGGCGCAGCGCCTCGAGCCGCGGGTCGGCGAGGGGATTGGCGCGACGGATGCCGAATATAGTCTCGACGAGGCGCCGGCCGCGGCCGGGCTCGTAAAGGCTTGCCGGGCTATCGTGACGCGCGAGTTCGACTATGGTCCACTCGCATGCGCTGAACGTCGCAGTGGCAGCCGTCACGGCGCGCATGCGCGTTGCGGGGATCGTCGGGACGGTGATCGAATTGGCGAGGTCGAGATAGGCCATGATCCTGATCCTGCTTCCTGATGGGCCCGGCCGGTTGGGAGGGAAGGCCGGCCGGGCCTCTGGGAGGGGCACAATCTGTTTACGGCAGATCGCAGGGTTTCATTAGATGGGCATTTTGCTACGCATCGTTTCCATAATTGCGATGATCGGCAATTCGGGCGTCACGACGCTCGTCGAAGCGCGGCAGCGCATCGGCACAGCATTTCGAATTGAGCGTGGACGCTTGAGGCTGTCGTCTTACCCGACAGGCTCGGCGTCATAGGCAGCCTTGAGCCCGGCGACGTCGAGCTTGACCATCTTGAGCATGGCCTGCGCGACGCGGCGTCCCCGATCACGATCGGGATCCTTCATCATTTCGATGAGCGTGTTGGGCACAATCTGCCACGCCACGCCGTAGCGGTCCCTGATCCAGCCGCATTGTTCGGGCGTGCCGCCATCGAGCAGCGCGTCCCACAGCCGGTCGACCTCGGCCTGGTCCTCGCAGTCGATCGTGAACGAGATCGCGTGGTTGAAGGGATCGAGCGGGCCTGCTTTTATCGCCTGGAACTGCTGTCCCGCGAGCGTGAAATCGACGATTACGACCGAGCCTTCGGGACCGGCCGGGCTTTCCGCGGGCATCGTCATGACGCTATCGATCCGCGAATCGGGGAGCAGCGAAACATAGAATTTCGCGGCTTCCTCGGCCTTGTCCGCGAACCACAGGCTTGGGATGATCTTGGACATGATCAGTCTCCCTTGTTGGGGCGTGGCCCGACCGCGGCGAACATCGCGCCTTGCGGGTCGAGCGCGTTGATGATCCACATGCCGCCGGGCACCTCGCTCGGGCCGTAGAGCAGCTTGCCGCCCTTGTCGGTGACGCGCTTGAGCGTCGCGTCGATATCGTCGACGCTGACATAATAGAGCCATGCCGGGTGCGGGAACTCCTTATCGTCCAGCATCCCGCCAAGATCGTCCTTGCCGGCGTTGAAGATCTGATATGTGCCCATCGGCCCCATATCCAGCGCCTCCGATTTGCGCCAGCCGAACTGCTTCTCGTAGAAATCGAAGCCCGATTTCCAGTCGGTTGAATGCAGCTCGTTCCAGCCGATATGCCCGGTCTTCATCGAGCGCGCGGCGTTCGTCCCCTCGCTTGCGGTGCTGAAGAGACAAAAGGCCGCGCCCTGCGGATCGGCTGCCACGGCGAAGCGGCCGACGCCGGGAATGTCGTCGGGATCGCGGTGAATCGTGCCGCCGTCCTGCGCCACCTTCGCCGCTGCGGCGTCGACATCCTCGACGCCGACATAGCCGACCCAGCCGGGCTTGCCGCCGGCATCACACAGCTCGGCCGGCAGCTCCATGACGCCGCCGATATCGGCGTCGCTCGCCGAGAGCAGCGTGTAGCGCATGTCCGGCATGCCCGCGTCACGGGCGTTCCAGCCGAAGACGTCGCTATAGAAGCTCTCGGCCTTTTCGGGTTCGGTGGTCAGGAGTTCGTACCAAACGAAATCGCTTTGGGAGCTGGACATCGTCAATCTCCTTGCGTGGCGGGTTCAGCCGGCTTCGACGATCGGCTCGAAACCGCCGAAGAACATGCGCTTGCCGACAAAGGGCATGTCGCCGTCGGGCTTCATCCGTTCGTCGGCCATGATCTTTTCCCAGGCGGCGTCGCGCACCTCGCGCGACGGCCAGGTGATCCACGAGAAGACAACGTTCTCGCCCTCTTCGGCCTTCACCGCCATGTAGAAGTCGGTGACCTCGCCCTTTTTCACATCGTCACCCCAGGCCTCAACCACCTGAAGCGCCCCGTATTCCTGGAAGATCGGGGCCGCCTTGGCCGCCATTTTCCGATAGGCTTCCTTGTTCGCCGTGGGTACGGGCACCACGAATCCGTCGATATAGGCCATTGCATAACTCCTCTCTGCCAAGCGTGACTGGCCTCAGGCAGCCACAGGCTCCGTGGGCGAACCGGCGGCAAGCGCGGCTTCGACATCCATCCACATCACTTCCCAGATATGGCCGTCGGGATCCTCGAAGCTGCGGCCATACATGAAACCATAATCCTGCTTCGGCGTCGGATCGAGGACGGCGCCGGCCGCTTCGGCCTTGCCGACCATCGCGTCCACATCCTCGCGGCTGTTGGCGGACAGGGCGAGCAGCACCTCGCTCGTGCTGTGCGCGTCGGCGATGGCCTTGGATGTGAAGTGGTTGAACTTCTCATGCGTCAGCAACATCACGGCTATCGTATCCGAAAAGCTCATCATCGACGCGGTCTCGTCGGTGAACTGTGCGTTCTGTTCGGCGCCTACCGCCTTGTAGAAGGCGATGGACCGGTCCAGGTCGCTGACGGGCAGGTTGATGAACACCATTCTGGGCATTGAACTCTCCTCTCGAATCGCTGTTTGACGATGATGCCAATGAAAGTTATAAAAAACAACTATGAAGTCACAAAAAATAACTGAGTCGGGTGCAAAGACCGGCGGACGGCGCTACGAGGATGCCTGTGCGACGGCGCATGCGCTTGATTTACTTGGCGAACGTTGGGCGCTTCTGGTGATCCGCGAGCTGATGTTCGGGCCCAAACGGTTCAGCGATCTCCGCGCCGATCTGCCTGGAATCAGTGCCAATGTGCTGACACAGCGGCTCGAGGGGCTCGCCGCGGCGGGCATCCTCGTACGCCGCAAACTGCCCCCGCCGCATGCGACGCATGTCTATGAACTGACCGATTGGGGTTATCAGACCGAGCCGGTCTTTCAGGCGCTGGGGCGCTGGGCAGTGCACTCGCCGCATCATGATCCGAGCCTGCCCTTTGGCTCGACCTCATTGTTCCTGTCGTTCCGGACGATGCTCGATCACGCGCGCGCCCAAGGCCTCGATGCGCGGATCGGCTTCCGGCTGGGGCATGAAACCTTCGTCGCGAGGCTCTCGAACGGGCAGATCGCGATCGCGCGCGCGGCGATCGAGGATGTCGACCTTATCTTCACGGGCACCGCGCAGATGATCGCGGCAATCGTTTACGGGGGCCAGCCGCTCGCCGACCTCGAGGCGGCGGGCGCGGTGTCGATCGAGGGTAACCGGGCGCTTGCCGAGCGCTTCGTGACGCTGTTCCCGATACCCGCAAAGGAGACCGGAGGCGGCTGATCGCACCGCGGCTTCGCGAATGGGCGCGCTGGCACTATAGAGCGCCCCAACGAATCACCTTTCCAAGCGAGCGCATCCCATGAAGTTCTTCGTCGACACCGCCGACACCAAGGAAATCGCCGACCTGGCCGCCACCGGCCTGCTCGACGGCGTTACCACCAATCCTTCGCTGATCCACAAATCGGGCCGCGAGTTCCTCGACGTCGTCAAGGAAATCTGCGGCATCGTCGCCGGTCCGGTTTCGGCCGAGGTCGTCGCGCTCGACCATGATGGCATGATGCGCGAGGCCGAAATCCTGCGGAAGATCGCCGACAATGTCGCGGTCAAGGTGCCGTTGACCATCGACGGTCTCAAGACCTGCAAGAAGCTGACTTCGGACGGCACGATGGTCAACGTGACGCTCTGCTTCTCGGCCAATCAGGCGCTGCTCGCGGGCAAGGCGGGCGCGACCTTCATTTCGCCCTTCGTCGGCCGCCACGACGATGTCGGTTTCGACGGCATGGAACTGATCGCCGACATCCGCCAGATCTATGACAATTATGATTTCCCGACCGAAATCCTCGTCGCCAGTGTCCGTCACCCGATCCATGTGCTTCAGTCGGCCAAGATCGGCGCCGACGTGATGACTGCGCCGCCCGCGGTCATCAAGGCGCTGTTCAACCACCCGCTGACCGACAAGGGTATCCAGGGCTTCCTCGCCGACTGGGAAAAGACCGGCCAGAAGATCGGGTAATATCCCTGCCGTCATCCCGGACCTGATCCGGGATCCATGAACACGGACCGCACAAATCCTGCGCCGACCGTGTTCATGGACCCTGAAACAAGTTCAGGGTGACGAAGACAGGGGAAACGGGGCATGGTGCCTCGATGACCGGGGCACCCTCCCTTATCGCCGCGTGGCGCGACCATCTCCGTACCCAGCGGCGTCGTTCCGAGCATACGGTGCGCGCCTATGTCGCGACCGCCGAGCGGTTGCTCGCCTTTGTGCAGGAGCATCGCGGCGAGGCGGTCGATCCCGCGCTGCTCGCGACGCTGACACCCGCAGACCTCCGCGCCTTCCTTGCCTTTCGTCGTGGCGAGGGCCTCAGCAACACATCGGCCGCGCGCGAATTGTCAGCGGTGCGGGGGTTTCTTGCCTTTCATGTGATGGAGGGCGCGTCGCCGCCTCGGCTCAAGGGGCCGCGCGTCAAGAAGGGCGTGCCGCGCCCGATTTCTCCCGATGAGGTGATCGCACTTGCCGAAGATGCCTCGGAGCACGCGCGCGAACCGTGGATCGGAGCACGCAACTGGGCGGTGCTGCTGCTGCTCTACGGCGCGGGACTGCGTATCGGCGAGGCAATGGCGCTTACCGGCAACGTCCTTCCACTGGGTGAAACGATGAGCGTGACGGGCAAGCGCGGCAAGACGCGGATCGTGCCGATGCTGCCGCAGGTGCGCGACGCGATCGAAGCCTATGTCTCGCAATGCCCCTATGCCCAGTCCAGGGACGCTCCACTGTTCCGTGGCGCTCGTGGAGGCCCGCTTTCGGCGGCGCTGATCCGACGCGCGGTGCAGGGCGCGCGGGGGAGGCTGGGACTATCGGACCGGACGACGCCACATGCGCTGCGCCACAGCTTCGCGACGCACCTGCTCGGTCGAGGCGCCGATCTGCGCGCGCTGCAGGAGCTTCTGGGGCATGCGAGCCTTAGCTCGACGCAGATCTACACCGCGGTCGATGCAGCGCACCTGCTCGACGTCTATCGCAATGCCCACCCTCGCGCCTGATCAACTGATCAGGCTTTGGGCCGCCAGAAAATCACGCGCCAGAGATAGCTGCCCACGATCAGGACGATCACAGCGGTGGATACGGGCCCGATGAAATCGTCGATCTTCTCGACATTGTTGCCCAGCGTCCAACCGACCAGCGCCAGCACGCTCGTCCAGCCCGCGGTGCCGATCGTCGACCAGATGACGAAGGTCGACAGCCGCATGTGCAGCAGCCCTGCAGGGATCGAGATCAGCGACCGCAAGGTCGGCAGCATCCGCCCGAAAAAGACGAAGGCGTAGCCGAACTGGCCGAACAGCTTTTCGGCGCGCTGGATCTCGTGCCAGTCGAGCGTCAGCCAGCGGCCATATTTGTCGATAAAGGGCTTGAAGCGCTCGATCCCGACGACGCGCGCGGCGAGATACCAGAAATAGTTGCCGAGCATCGCGCCCGCGGTGCCGCTGCCGATCACGCCGGCGAGAGTCATGTGCCCCTGCGCCGCCTTCACGCCCGCGATCGACATGATCACCTCGGACGGGATCGGCGGGAACACCGTTTCGAGAAACATGAGAAAGGCGACGCCGAGATAGCCCGATTGCTCGATGAGCCTGATGATCCAGTCTGACAAATTGGGGTCCTTAGCGTGCGAGCCGCTTGTCGATCGCATCCCAGATCATCGCGGCGGTGTCGGTGCCGTTGAAATGGTCGATCGCGACGATGCCCGTCGGAGAGGTGACGTTGATCTCGGTGAGCCAGCCGCCGATCACGTCGATGCCGACGAAGAGGAGACCGCGCTTTTTGAGCTCCGGTCCCAGCGCCTCGCAGATTTCCTGTTCGCGCGCGGTGAGCGTGGTTGCCTCGGCGCGGCCGCCCGCCGCAAGGTTGGAGCGGATCTCGCCCTTGCCGGGGATGCGGTTGATCGCGCCCGCGACCTCGCCGTCGACGAGCACGATGCGCTTGTCGCCGCCCGACACCTCTTTCAGGAAAGCCTGCACCATGAACGGCTCGCGCCATACTTCGCCGAACAGCTCGACGAGCGAGGCGAGGTTGGCGCCGTCTGCGCCGATGCGGAACACCGCCGAGCCGGCATTGCCGTGGAGCGGTTTGACGACGATCTCGCCATGCTGCTCCTGAAAGATGCGCACTTCCTCGAGCGAACGCGTGATCAGCGTCGGCGGCATGAAATGGCCGAAATCGAGGACGAACAGCTTTTCGGGCGCGTTGCGGACCGATGCGGGGTCGTTGACCACCAAAGTCTGGTGCCTGATGCGCTCGAGCAGGTGCGTCGCGGTGATGTAGCCGAGGTCGAAGGGCGGATCCTGCCGCATCAGCACAACATCGACCTCCAGACCAAGATCGAGCTTCACGGGCTCGCCGAAGCTGTAGTGATCGCCGTTGACGCGCTGGACGGTCACGGGGTGCGCCCTCGTCCACACACGGCCATCGGCATAGCTCAGGTCATGCGCGCCATAATGATAGAGCCTGTGCCCGCGCTGTTGCGCGGAGAGCATGATCGCAAAGGTGGAATCTCCCCCGATCTTGATGCTTTCCATCGGGTCCATCTGGACGGCGACCTTGAGGCTCATAGCTTTCTCCGAACAAACGCGCGTCGCGCTTTAGAGCCTGATCGGTTGAGGTGGAAGCACTTCGTGCTTCGGCCGATCGGTCCTGTCACCCGTGCCAGGCGTTGGCGATGTGGCGGGGCAGGCGCCAGGGGCACAGCAACAGCACGTCGATGCGAATGTCCTCGCCGTGCCGGGCGAAGCGCGGGGCCAATGCATTGGCGGCTGCGGCGACGCGCTTGAGCCGGTGGCGGTCTATTGCAAGATCCAGCTCGGCCGAAGTCCCGCGCGTCTTGACCTCGACGAACGCGACGGTCCGGCCACGTTTCGCGACCAGATCGACCTCGCCCATCGGTGTCTTGACGCGCCGTGCGACGATCCGCCAGCCTTGGAGCCGAAGCCACCATGCGGCGGCAGTTTCGCCCGAACGTCCGCGGCGCTCGGCGCGCTGGCGCCCCTTCATTTAGTCCCTCCCGAGAAGATTTTTGAGGTTCTGCGCCGCCTTCCCCCTCCGTTCGGGCTGAGCCTGTCGAAGTCCTGCCCTTCTTCTACATCGCAAAGGGAAGGACAGGACTTCGACAGGCTCAGCCCGAACGGAGGGGGACAGGGTGAAAGCCGATTGCCGCTGTTCACGCCCCTCGCATCTCCATCGCGCGTGCGTAAAGCGCCTTGCGGTCTAGCCCGAGCCTTTTTGCGACCTCGCCCGCGGCCTTGGCGGGAGGGAGGCGGGTCAGCGCCTCCGCCAGCGCAGCGTCGGCGTCGTCCTCGCTCGCGGGGGGCGCTTCACCTGGCGGGGCGACGATGACGACGATCTCTCCCTTGGGCGGATTGTCGGCATAACGCGCGGCGAGCGCCGAAAGGCTCTCGGTCACGCATTCCTCGAAGCGCTTGCTGATCTCGCGCGCGACCGCCGCCTCGCGGTCGCCCAGCCCCTCGGCAAGCGCCGTCAGCGTGACGGCCAGCCGCGGCCCCGATTCGTAGAGTATCAGCGTCGCCCGGACCGCCGCGACCTCGGCGATCGCATCGGCGCGCGCCTTTTGCTTGGGGGGCAGAAAGCCGAGAAAGAGAAAGCGGTCGCTGGGCAGTCCGGCCAGCGTCAGCGCCGCGATCGCCGCGCAGGGGCCGGGAATGGTGACTACGGGCACCCCGGCGGCGCGTGCATCGCGCACCAGCTTATAGCCCGGATCGGAGATCAGCGGCGTGCCAGCGTCACTCACCAAGGCAATGGATTCATTGCCCATTCTGTCGATCAGTCCCGGCCGAACACGATCGGCATTGTGATCGTGATAGGGCATCATCGGCCGCTTGACGCCAATGTGCTGGAGCAGCTTCGCTGTCACGCGACTGTCTTCGCACGCGATCATATCGGCCTGCGACAAAATCGTCGCTCCGCGGGGCGACAGATCGGAAAGATTGCCGATCGGGGTCGCGACGATATAGAGACCGGGTTCAAGTTTTGCGTTCATGAGAGGATGGTCATGGCAGAAGCGGTGCTCAGGCTGCAACCGGCGGTTACAAGAAAATCGCGGTTGTTCGGGACGTTCGGGGTGCTGGTCGCGGGGCTGGCGCTCGCGGGCTGCCAGACGATGATCCCCAAGGGCAAGCCCGCGCCCAAACCCGTCACCGAGCAACCCGACGGGCCGGTGGGGCCGGGGCTTCCCGAGGATCAGTTGCGTCACCGCGTCGCGCTGCTCGTGCCGATGACCGGAAGCAATGCCGGCGTCGGTGAATCGATCGCGAACGCCGCCAACCTCGCGGTGCTCGACACCGGCGGCAAACAGATCCGCATGACCACCTATGACACCGCGCTCGGCGCGGCGGCGGCGGCGCAAAAGGCGATCGCCGACGGCAACAAGGTGATCCTGGGACCGCTGCTGGCGGAAGATGTCCGCGCGGTGGCGCCGATCGCGCGCAAGGCGAACGTGCCGATCATCAGCTTTTCGAACGATGCGAGCGTGTCGGGAGGCGGCACCTGGCTGCTCGGCTACAGCCCGGCCCAGTCGATCGAGCGTGTGGTCGGCTTCGCGCGCACCAAGGGCGCGGCGAGCTTTGCGGGGCTGGCGCCCAACGGCGTTTATGGCCAGCGCGCCTCGAGTGCGATGATCCGCGCGGTCGAGGCCGCGGGCGGCCGCATGGTCGGCATGCAGAATTACGACCGGTCGCAAAAGTCGATGCAGGCGGCGGTGACGCGGCTGGCGCAGACGAGTTCCTATGATGCGCTGCTGATCGCCGACAGCGGCGGTGTCGCGGTCCAGCTCGCGCCGATGGTGCGCAAGGGCGGGGGTGCCAACGCGCATCTGCTCGGCACCGAATTGTGGAACACCGAAGGCGCGATCGCGAATAGCCCCGTCCTGCGCGGCGCCTGGTTCGCGAGCGTTTCCGACGGGCTCTACACCCAGCTTTCGACCAAGTACCGCGCGCGGTACGGCAAGGCGCCCTATCGGCTTTCGAGCCTCGGCTATGACGCGGTGCTGCTGGTCACCCGTGTCGCGCGCGACTGGAAGGTCGGAACCGCGTTCCCGGGGCGCGTGCTGGGCGATGCTGGCGGCTTTGCGGGCATCGACGGCGCTTTCCGCTTCGACAAGGACGGCATCGCGCAGCGCGCGCTCGAGGTGCAGCAGGTCGATGCGGGCCGGTTCACGGTCGTCTCGCCCGCACCCAAGACGTTTGGCGACTGATCGGCGCGCCGCCTTCTCGTCGGTCACGCGGCAACCACAATCAGGCTGTCCTTTCCGCGCGCCTCGGCTATGGCCGCACGCGTGACACACAGCCAACCCACTGGATTCGGGCCGCGCGACATCCTGGTCGCAGCCATGATGAACATCCTGTGGGGCTTGAACATCGTCGCTGTGAAGCTGGCGGTGGAGGCGACAGGCCCGTTCACCGCGGCGATGCTGCGTCAGGCGATCGTCTTCATCGTCTGCGCCTCGGCGCTCAGGATCGTGCCGGGCAAGATGCGCGAGCTGATCGGGCTGGGGTTCCTGTCGGGCGGCGTCTTCTACGTCTTCGTCAACTGGTCGCTCGCGGTCAGCGACAATGTCAGCGCGCTCGCGATCGCGGGGCAACTCAGCGTGCCATTTTCGCTGATCCTGGCGGTCATCTTTCTGGGTGAGCGTATCCATATCGTCCGGATTGGCGGGATCGCGCTGTCCTTTCTGGGCGTCGTATTGCTCGTCTTCGACCCATCGGCGGGCAGCGAGGTTACGGGTATCGCGCTGACCGCAGCGGGCAGCTTCATCTGGGCGCTGGCTTCGCTCATCCAGCGGCGAATGGCGGGGGTGCCCGTGCTCACCATCTATGCGTGGATGGGGCTGATCGGCACCATCGTGCTGCTGCCGCTGACCATCTGGCAGGAAGGCGACGTGCTGAAGGCCTTGCCGACGTTGCCCTTGCGCGATTTCGGCTGGATCGCATTCTCCGCGATCGGCTCGACGATTTGCGGGCACGGCGCGATGTCGTGGCTGCTCCAGCGCCACCCGATCACCAGCGTCGTGCCGCTCATGCTCGCGTCGCCCGTGATATCGGTCATCGCCGCGTCGCTTTTCTTTGCCACACCGCTCACGCCGATTATGATCGCAGGCGGTTCGATAGCACTGGTTGGTGTCGCGATCGTCACGATCCGCACCGCGCGCGCGAAGGAGCATCAGGGTTGAACGCGTATATCGAGACGCCCTCTCCCAATTTCGACGAGCGCGCGCTACCGATTTCGATGATCGTGCTCCACTATACAGGGATGCAGGATGCGAGGTCCGCGATCGCGCAGCTCGCCAATCCCGAGGCCAAGGTCTCGGCGCATTATGTCGTGGCGGAAGACGGCCAGATCATCCGCATGGTGGCGGAGAACAAGCGCGCCTGGCATGCGGGGCGCTCGCACTGGCGCGGGGTTACGGATATCAACAGTGCTTCGATCGGCATCGAGATCGTCAATCCGGGGCATGAATTCGGCTATCGCCCGTTCCCTGACGAGCAGATCGATGCACTGATCCCGCTCGTCGCCGACGTCATGGCGACCTACCACATCTCGCGCGGCAATGTTGTCGGCCATTCGGACATCGCGCCTGCGCGCAAGCGCGATCCGGGCGAGCTTTTCCCTTGGGCGCGGCTCGCGCGGCACCGGCTCGCGCTGCCCAGGCCGACAAAAAACCTGATGGACCCCAACTGGTCGGACGCGGGCTTTCTGCTCGCGCTCGAGCGCTTCGGCTATGAGGTGACCGATCCGCTGGCCGCGGTCGTCGCCTTCCAGCGCCGCTTCCGTCCCGAACTGATCGACGGCGAGATCGATGGAGAAACGCGCTCGATCCTGCTCGCGTTGCTGCTGCCGAAACCGCAGGGAGACGATTAGGCGCGGGACGATTGATGGTTGGCGCTCAAACCGGTTCCTGATAGGAGCGCCGCCATGTCCGATCGCAATCTCCGTGACGCCGCGCTACGTGGCCTCAAGGGACGGTGCCCGTCATGCGGCGAGGCGCGGCTCTTCGCGCGCTTCCTGAAGCCCGTCGAAATCTGTCCGTCGTGCGGGCAGGACTGGCAGCACCATCAGGCAGATGATTTTCCCGCCTATCTGGTGATCCTGCTGCTCGGCCATCTGTTGGTGCCGATCGTGATCGAGGCCAACCTGCTGCTCGATCCCCCGATGCTGTTCCAAATGATCTTCTGGCCGCTCTTGTGCGGTATCGCCGCGCTGTTGCTGATCCAGCCGATGAAGGGCCTGGTGATCGGCTTCCAGTGGGCGCGGCGCATGCACGGCTTCGAAAAAGGCTGAAGCATTGCGCGAAAAGCTGGTACCCGGCTTTTCGCACCAGCAATGCGGCAACCGAGCGACTTGGCAACGCGCGCAAACGCGCCTATCTCGCTCCAGCCAGAGGGTCGGGCGGCCGCGGCTCCTGCTATGCAGGGGGCGAGGAAAGTCCGGGCTCCACGGAAAAACGGTGCCGGGTAACGCCCGGCGGGGTGCGCAAGCGCTTCAGGGACAGTGCCACAGAGAGCAGACCGCCACGCTTCGGCGCGGCAAGGGTGAAAGGGTGCGGTAAGAGCGCACCGCGGGACCGGCAACGGAACCGGCATGGTAAACCCCACCGGGAGCAAGACCGAATAGGGGCGGCACATGGGCCTTTTTCCGGCCCGTCGCCCGGGTTGGTTGCTTGAGGCGCGGAGCAATCCGCGTCCTAGAGGAATGGCCGCACAGCCCGCGCAAGCGGGTGGACTGAACCCGGCTTACAGACCCTCTGGCATTATTTCGGCGGCGCGCATGGCAAAATCACGCCCGCACCGCTACATGGGGCAAATCTATGGCCCGTTCCTCCCGATCCTATGACTGGGGTTTTCCCCGCTGGCGTGGTTACGAAGCGACGCGCGAGGCGGCGAAGGTGCGCCTGTGCGATCGGCACGGCTGCGACAAGCCCGGCGACCGTCCTGCGCCCAAGGCGCCGAACAGCCCCGAACGCTGGTATTTCTGCGAGGAGCATGCGGGCGAATATAATCGCAACTGGGACTATTTCGCTGGCCTGACTGCCGAGGAGGCCGCCGCGCGCGAGGCGCGCGAACGCGCCGATTTCTCGGGCTTCAAGGAGGCGCAGCATTATGGTTGGGGCGGCCCGGGCGATGGCAGCCGATCGCGCGACGAACTCCACGCGCTCAAGGCGCTGGAACTTGACGATGACGCCGATTTCGAAGCCGTCAAAAAAGCGTGGCGCAAGCTCGCCAAGGAAAATCACCCCGATGTGAAGCCGGGAGACGCCGCCGCCGCGGTGCGATTTCAGGCGATTCAGGCCGCGTTCGAGGTATTGCGCAAGGCCGAGGAGCGCCGCCCGCGTTGACGCGTCACGTCCGATCCAATTGGGAAACCGCGCTGCTCGTCTGCAGGAAATGCTCGAAGCGACAGCATGGCGGCTTCGGCCCCAGGGGCAGGACATCGCTTGCCAAGGCGCTGAAAAAGGAAATCGGTGGCGGGAAGGGCAGGAAGGCCAGCGTTGGCGTGGTCGAGGTCAAATGCCTTGGCGTCTGCCCCCGTCATGCGGTGACGATGATAGACACGCGTCACCCGCGCGAATGGCTGCTGGTAAAGCCGGGGGCGGATATCGCGCAAATTGCGGGCGAACTCGAACTGCCCGACGGCTGATCGCGGCTTAGAGTTTGTCCTGAAAGGATTGAATCGTCATGCTGAACTTGTTTCAGCATCCATTGATGCCGCTGGCCCCGCGGAGGCCCGGGCATGGACCCTGAAACAAGTTCAGGGTGACGACACTGCTTCGATCTGAACAGGACATACTTTAGACCTGATCGTTTCAGGCAGGTCGCGGCTCAGCGCTGCGTTCCGCGCGGCGCGCATATTCGTCGGCGAAGCGCTTGTGGATCCGTTTCACGCAGCCATCGCGCGAAGCGGCCGCCAGCCGGCGTTCCTCGCGCTCGCGGCGGGTGAAGTAATCATGGTCGTCGGGTCTGGTCACGGTGGGCCTCCGGGTCGCGCCCTCCTTTCTATCGGTTGGGACGGCGGTGCGCATTAATCTCGATCAGTGCGCGCGGGGCAGCTCAATCGGGCGTGCCGTCGACATAGAGATAGGCGTCGTCGAACTCGCCCGTCGCCTTGAGCGCCTCCCAGTCCAGCACGCGTGCCTCGCCGCGCTGGAATTCGAGCTGCCCGCTGTCGCGCAACTGGCGCAGCACGCGGTTGACGTGGACGGACGTCAGGCCGCACGCCTCTGCGATATCGGACTGGGTGACGGGAAGGTGGAAGCGGTTGCCGCTCGACAGGCCGACCATCGCGAGGCGCACGTTCATTTCGCAGAAGAAGTGCGCAACCCGTCCCGTCGCGCCCAACCGGCCGAGCCGGAATATCCATTCGCGGTGCATCGCGGCGTCCAGCAGCGTGCTGAACCACAGCATCCGAACGAGATGCGGATGATCGCGCGTCAGCGCGAGCAGCGTCTCGCGGGGAAAGGTCGCGACCTTTGCCCGGCTTATCGTCGCGACATCATGGTCGAGTTGTTCGAGCGGGAAGGCGTGCAGGTCGACAAAGTCGCCGGGGACATGCAGGGCGACAAGCTGCCGCTGCCCATCGCGACCATCCATGTACCGGCACATCAGCCCCTCGACGAGCAGCGTGCTGCGCGTGACGGTTTCGCCTTGCCGGACCATGACGTGCCGCGCGGGCAACACCCGCACCTCGGCGACGGCGGCTTCCAGCGCCTGCTTCTCCTGCTCGGACAACCGGTCGCGGCGGCGGCGTTGCAGGAACAGCGCGGTAATTTTGACCAAGGGCGCCCCCTTTCTGGCATGTCCAGCCGTCTACTCGGGCGCCGATGGTGCCGCCGATCGCGCCGTCCGACAAGCTGAAGTCGTAACTAGACCAGAATAAATTTCGTCACCTTGATCGAGGTTAGTCGCAGACAATGCGCAGTGTGCAAGTTTCGCGGGTGCTGCTTTGGACCCGAGCAGCATCACGCGCAGGCGGGCTGTCCCTTAGCGACCCGGGGATAGCCCGCCCGCCAGAGGAGCGAGGTGCCATGTCGGATCACTATCGCGACGGCGTTGCCCAGGCCGTTCCGTGCACCCAGAGCCAGATCTATGCCGATCACGCGCGCAAGGCGCTTGCCGAAGCGGAGGCATCGGCGCTTCCCAATGTCAGGAATCGTCTTGTGACAGCCGCAAAACGCTGGATCGCCCTAGCTCAACAGGCCCGAAGGATGGAGTTGCGGCACGAATCCGCGTCCGTTGCCGATGATGCGGCGCGCGATCAACCAGCGTAACGCGCTCTCACTTCTTCGGAAACAGCAGCGTCAGCACCAGCCGCACGCCCCAATCGGGCCCGCCCGTCGGCTTTTCGATATAATAGCGCGCGCCGACACCGATCTGGATCGGCTGCTTCCCCATTTTTGTGAGCTGCGACATGGAGAGATTGACGGGTACAACCCAATTTTCGCCCTTCCAGTCATAGCTGGTCTCGAGATTGACGCCATAGGTCGTCGCCGTTGCTGTGGTATGGCTGTAAAAGGGCTGAAAGAAGGTCGAACTGATGTCGTTGCGCGTGTCGCTGCCGGCTACCGACCAGATATGATTGGCGAGCAGGCCATAGGTGTCCTTGCCAGATTGCTTGAGCAGGACGACGGTGGGCCCGAGCCCCCATTTGTCGCTGCCGAGCACGCGGTCGGTTGCGGTCGGATAAAGTATCGCAGGCCCCACGCCCCAGACGATCCCGCCCGATCCCGTTTGCTTGGGCGAGAAGAAGAAGCTCTGCGTGGTGTCGCCCAGTCCGAACTCGTTGGCCCCCGGCGCCGAAATATCGGACTGATAGACGACGGGCAGGATGGTCCTGACGATCACATTCCATTTCGGTCCGAGGCTGACGGGCACGACCGGCTGGATATTGAGCGTCGACTTGACGCCGCCGCCGTCAGGGCCGCCGCCAAAGTCGATATTCTGCTGCAAGGGCACGCTGATGAGCGAGGCAACCGGGTTCGATAGCTGCTTGGCCAGATCTTGCGATTTGTCCACGGATTCCTGGGCGAGGCTGGCGCCGGGCACCATGACCAGGGCTGTTGCCAGAAGTTTGCGCGCGACGTGGGCCATGAAGTCCTCCACAAATACGCAGATGGCGTAACATTGGGACCACAGGGACGGTATCGGGGTTTAACCCTAGCGCGCAGGGGGAAAAGCGGCACTGGAACGGGCGCCGCAGCGACAAACGTCCGCCCCATAGCGCATAGCCGACTTTACTGAGGAAAATTCGCGTGATGGCCGGTTCGACCTCAAGCGGAGGTTGCTGTCCTCTAAACCGCGTAGCGTTCGGCGGTCTGGCGGATTAGTGCGATCATGTTGGGGATGCCCTGTGTCCGGTTGGAGCTGAGCTGGTTCTTCAGGTCGAAGGGCTCGAGCACATCCTCGATGGCCAGCGTCACCAGTTCCGCGGGTGTCCGGTCCTGAACGATCTGCAGGATGAGCGCGATGATGCCCTTGGTGATCGCGGCGTTGCTGTCGGCAAGGAAATGGAGCCGCCCGTCCCCGGTGCGGGTGGGATAGACCCACACCGCCGCCGAACAGCCGCGCACCAGCGTCGCATCGGTCTTGAGCGCGTCGGGCATGTCGTCGAGCGCGCGGCCCAGATCGATCAGCAGGCGATAGCGATCGTCGGCGTCGAGGAACTCGTACTCTTCCTGGATCTCGGTAATTGCGTTCACGACAGTCATGTCGTGCGCGCTAGCAGGGCCCGCAAGGGGTGGTCTAGCGCTTTTGTCTGCCGGCACACCCTCATCGTCATTCCCGCGAAAGCGGGAATCCATGAACTCGAAATCGTCCGGAAAATTCGGTGTTCCTGGATTCCCGCTTTCGCGGGAATGACGGACTATTGCATTCGGCGCTCAAAGCTCGACGCCGGCGGCGATGGCTTCGAGTTTGCGGATCCGTTCCTTGAGGTCAGCGATCTCGATCCGCGATCCCGCCGTGCTGGGCTGCGCGTCAAGTCGCGCATGCTGAAGCTCGGCGCGCTTGAGGTCGAGCCATCCGCGCCAGCCGCGCAGCGCCGCCCCGGTCATCATGGCGATCGCCGCGAGCGCGGAGAGCGCGATGGTCAGATAGAAAGTCGGGTCTGTCATGTTGCTTCCCCATCCTTGGCGGGCGGGCCTCAGGCCCGGTCCCGTTCGCGCAGCTTCTCGATCTCCCGGTCGAGTGCGCTTGTGTTGTCGGTCGCGAGCCGTTCGAGCACCGCAACCCTTTCTTTCAAAGCCTTCACCTCGTCGCGCAGCCGCTGGGTGTCGGGATCGTGAAGGGCGACGTTGTTGCCCTTCCAGTCCTTGCCCGCGCTGTACCGTGCACGGAGGATGCCGCCGATGGTGACGATGAAGACGATCGCCACGACCATCGAGAACGGATTGTCAAACATCTATGGTCTCCCTGAACCGTCAAATCTCAGTTGCTCTTGCTGCGCAGCGTTTCGATCTCGCGCGTCAGCATGTGGGCCTCGTCGGTCACGATCCGCTCGACATTGGCGAGCCGGTCCTTGATCGATCCGATCTCGGCGCGAAGCTGCGCATTCTCCTGCGTCAGAAGCTTCACGCGCTCGACCGCCTCGTCGCTATGCTTCGGATAGACCGCCTGACCCCAGGCGCCGTCGAGCGGGTAGCCATGACGGATGCGCAGCCAGGTGGTGACCACCCATCCAAGGACCCCGGCCACGCCGACGATTGCGATCAGTGGCATGATACCCTGAACAAAAGCCATTTTCTCGTTCATTTTCTTGTCCCAGTCCTGATGTCTTGGTCAGCGCAGTGCGTCGATTTCGCGGGCGGTGCGGTCGGCGGGATCGGTGGCGATCCGCTCGAGCACCGCGATGCGTTCCTCAAGCCGCGTGATCTGTCCCTTTAACTGTGCGTTTTCATGCGACAGAAGCTCGATTTTTCGATCAGCGTCGGGGTCCTTTCGATCAACGGTGCCACCCCATTCGTTTTCTATCGGATAGCCGTGTTTCGCGCGGATCCATGTCGAGAGCAGCCAGCCCCCCATGCAGATCGCGACGATCGCGATGATGAAACCCGTACCCTGAAACATCATTTTCCTCCCTGTTGACAGCGACTTGCTTAACGCAGGCTGTCGATCTCATCGGCCAGGCGGGTGTTGCGGCTCGTATAATAGAGCTCCACATCCGCCAGGCGGCGATCGATGTCGCGGAACTTGGCGCGGACGTCGCGGGTGGTGCGGGCGGGCGACTGGCGCACGCCCTGCCAGAATTTGGCGTCCTCGGGGCTTTCATAGAGGCCCATCGGCTTGGGGTTGGCGACCCAGGCCGCGACCCAATAGGCGATCAGCGTCCATGGGAAGCCGCCCGCCAGCGTCAGAAGCACCGTGCCGATGCGGACCCAGGTGACGTCGACGCCGGTGTAATCGGCGATCCCCGAACATACGCCCAGCCACTTGGCGTTCTGCTTGTCGAGGTAGAATTTGGTGCGGCTCGCGGACATTTTCGGTCTCTCCCTGTGCGATGCGTTTGATGGTGGGCCGCCGGTCAGCGGCGCTGTTCCAGCCGGGTGATGGTGGTCGGGCCTTCGATGTCGCCCGATTTCCAGTTGGGGTTGTCGGCGGTGATGATGCGCTCGACGGTGTTCAGCCGCTCCTCGAGCCGCCTTGCGGTGTCGTGGAGCTCGTCGAGCAGATTCTCGTCCTCGCGCGTGATGTTTGCGCCCTTCTTCCACTGGGTGACGTAGTGAAGGATGATCCAGGGCATACCGATGAAAAGCATGCCCACGACCACGATGGGGACCAGGACGTCTTCCATCGGATCAGCCCTCCTGTCCGGCGGCCTTGGCCTTCAGCGCGGCAAGCTCGGCCTCGACCTTTTCGGACGAACGGAGCTCGGCGATCTCTTCCTCGAGCGTCTTCTGCGGCGCGCCAAGCTGGAGCGCATCGGCGCGACCCTCGGCCATGTCGACGCGGCGTTCGAGCAGGTCGAAGCGAGAGAACGCCTCCTCCACCTTCTGGCCAGCATAGGCTTCGCGGACCTTGGCGCGGTTGTGCGCGCTTTCGAGGCGGGCGACGATCGAGTTCTGCCGTGCACGCGCTTCGCGCAGCTTCGCCTGCAGCTTCGAGATGTCCTCTTCAGCGGCGCGGAGCGCGTCGTCGAGCACCGCGATCTCGGCATTGAGCTGCCCGGCCATGTCGCCGGCCTTCTGCTTTTCGACCAGCGCGGCCTTGGCCAGGTCCTCGCGGTCCTTGGACAGCGCCAGCTCGGCCTTTTCGGTCCAGCTTTCCTGAAGCTTGTCGAGCTTCACGATGTGGCGGCGCATTTCCTTCTGGTCGGCGATCGTGCGCGCGGCGGAGGCGCGAACCTCGACCAGCGTCTCTTCCATCTCCAGGATGATCATCCGGACCATCTTCGCCGGGTCTTCCGCCCTGTCGAGCAGGTCGGTGACGTTGGCGGCGATGATGTCGCGGGTTCGTGAGAAGATGCCCATTTTGTTGAAACTCCTGAGATGAAATTCTTGGCGGATCCGAAGGGGGGCCGGGGCGGGGCAAGGGGTTCCCGCCCCGGCAGGTTGTGTCGTCAGGCAAGCATCCGGACGACGGGGGTGGGGGCTTCGGCGGTGGTGTCCGCCGCCTGTGCCGGGCCAACCGCGCTCAGCACGCAGGTGGCGCTGAACAGGATGGTGCAGACGATGGCGGTCATGGTGTTGCCGAGCTTGCTGTTGGTCATTTCATGTCTCCCTGACACTTGGCCTGAGTTGTTGTCATGCTGTTGTCCCTTGCTTTGCAGGAGGCGTGCCAATTCTGAAAAATGAAGAAATTCTGCCAATTTTCTTCATGCTGCGTTCATCGGCAGGAAATTTACATTGCCAAGAGTTGGGAAATTTCACTAAGCATCGGGCATGGAGCGCGACAGCACATTCATCGGCCAGTCGATGGCCTTTCTGGACTCGGTCGAACGCGCAAGCCGCGCCGCTGCGCTCAACCGCCCCGTGCTCGTCATCGGCGAACGCGGCACGGGAAAGGAGCTTGTCGCCGAGCGCCTTCACCGGCTGAGCCCGCGTTGGGACGGCCCGCTCATCATCATGAACTGCGCCGCGCTCCCCGAGACGCTGATCGAGGCCGAATTGTTCGGCCATGAACAGGGCGCCTTCACCGGCGCGATGCGCGCGCGACCCGGTCGCTTCGAAGAAGCCGATGGCGGCACGCTGTTCCTTGACGAACTCGGCACGCTCTCTTCCGCCGCACAGGAACGGTTGCTGCGCGCGATCGAATATGGCGAGGTGACCCGGATCGGCTCGAGCCATCCGGTGCGCGTCGATGTCCGCATCGTTGCGGCCACCAACGAGCATCTGCCGGGGCTCGTGGAAGAGGGAAAGTTCCGCGCCGACCTGCTCGACCGGTTGAGCTTCGAAGTTCTGACCTTGCCTCCGCTCCGCGCGCGCGAAGGCGATGTGCCCGTGCTTGCCGATCATTTCGGCCGGCGCATGGCCTCCGAACTGGACTGGCGGCACTGGCCCGGCTTTTCAGATGCTGCGGCGGCGATGCTGCTGGCGCACGACTGGCCCGGCAATGTCCGCGAGCTGCGCAATGTCGTCGAGCGCGCAGTCTATCGCTGGGATGATCCCGAGCGGCCGATCGACGTCATCACCTTCGATCCCTTCGCTTCACCCTGGCGCCCCAGGCCGGTGCCTCGCCAAAGGAGCGAACAGGCTGCGTCCGCACAAGCTGCTGGAGCGTCCCCGGCGTTGCGCGCCGAGATGCAGGGAGTGAACGACCTCAAACTGGCGGTCGAGGCGCATGAGCGGTCGATTCTCGAAGCCGCGCTCGCCCGCCACCGCTTCAATCAGCGCGCGACCGCCAAGGCGCTCAATCTGAGCTACGACCAGTTGCGCCATGCATTGAAGCGGCACGATCTGCTCTGACTTCGCCGATCAGGCGAAACATGCTAGATTTGAGTCATAACAGGAGAGGAGGACGTCATGCGTATCGCATTGAAGTCGGCCATCCCGGCGATCGTCATGATCGCCTGCCTGGGCGCCCCGGCATTTGCTTCCAAAGTGGTGATCGGCGGCGGCATGGCGCGACAATGCTATCTCGACGCCGAACATGAACGCGCAACCAGTTTCGCGATAGCAGGCTGCACCGAGGCGCTTGAAACCGAGGCGCTGACCGCCGACCACACCGTGGCCACCTATGTCAACCGCGGCATACTCTATCTGCAGATCGGCGATCACGATGTGGCAATGCGCGATTTCGATCAGGCCACGCAGCTCGATCCCGATGAACCGGAGGCGTATCTCAACAAGGCGCTGACTTTGTTCCGCACCGAAGACCGCTGGCGGGAGTCGCTGCCACTGTTCGATCTCGCGATCGAAAAGAAGACGCGCCGGCCGGAAATCGCCTATTTCGCGCGCGGCCTCGCGCATGAAATGGCGGGCAATCTCCGCCAGGCCTATAACGATCTCAGAATGGCGGAACAGATTGCGCCCAAATGGAAAGACCCGACGCGTGAGCTTACGCGCTATTCGGTGGTGCCCAAAAGCGGCACGTGACGCGCGCAAAAATTTTGTTTTGAGGTCCACATAAACTGGAGGGACCATTTTGCGGCCGATGCGTTAGGAGGGCGTGCTTTCAACCCCCCAAGAGGTGAATCATGCCCTTCAAATTGCCGGATCTTCCCTATCCCAAGAACGCGCTTGAGCCGCATATGTCGGCCGAGACTTTCGACTATCACCACGGCAAGCATCACAAGGCCTATGTCGACAAGGTCAATGGCTGGATCGGGGAAAAGAAGCTCGAGGGGCTTAGCCTGATCGCGGTCATCGAAAAGGCGAAGAAGGACGGCGACAAGGGCCTGTTCAACAATGCCGCGCAGATCTGGAACCACAGCTTCTTCTGGGAGTGCCTGAGCCCCGATGGCGGCAAGCCCTCGGCTGCGCTGCAGAAGCAGATCGACGACGCCTTCGGTTCGACCGACGACCTTCTCAAGAAGCTCAAGGAAGAATCGATCGGCCATTTCGGCTCGGGCTGGGGATGGCTGGTGCTCAAGGACGGCAAGCTGGCGGTCACTTCGCTCCATGATGCCGATACGCCGGTCGTCTATGGCGACATCAAGCCGCTACTCACGCTCGATGTGTGGGAGCACGCCTATTATGTCGATTATCGCAATGCGCGCCCCGATTATCTCGAGGCGGTGCTCAAGAACCTGATCAACTGGCAGTTCGTCGAACAGAATCTCGACGGCAAGGGCGCCAGCCGCGCCGATCAAACGCAGTAGGTAAGATCCTCCCCAAGCTCTGCTTGGGGAGGGGGACCATGCGAAGCATGGTGGAGGGGTATGGCTCAACGCTATCCCCCTCCACCACTGACCTTCGGTCAGCGGTCCCCCTCCCCGAGCAAGCTCGGGGAGGAACTCAAGTCAGCCCTGCGGCGGTGCGCTTTCGGCGGCTTCCTCGGCGCTGACGGCAAGCCCGTGACGCATCATCATCGGCACGTTGGCGATCATGAACAGCATCGACAACACCGTAACGCCCCACACCTTGAGCGTGAGCCAGAGATCGAAATCAATCGTCAGGCGCATCCCTTCGTTGAGCAGCGCCATGCCTGCGAAGAAGATCGCCCAGTTGCGCGAAAGCTTCATCCAGCCCTCGTCGCTCAGCCCTTCCATCGCGGCCTGCATCAGGGATTTCAACAGCGGCTTGCCCATCAACAGCCCGCCAAAGAGCAGGACGGAGAACATTGTGTAGATGATCGTCGGCTTGATCTGGATGAACTTCGGATCGTTGAAATAGATCGTCAGCCCGCCAAAGCCCACGACAAGCGCGGCCGAGAGCCATAGCATCGGTGAAACCTTGCCGAGCTTCCATTTGGAAACCAGCACCGCAACGACGATCGCGGCCATGAACGCCATCGTGCCCGCGATCAGCCCGATGAACTTGAAGGTCAGGAAGAAGACAAGCAGCGGGCCGAAATCGAGCGCCAGCCCGAGCCCGTCATGCTGCTGTTTTTTGATTTCGGTCGTCATTCTCCGCTTCCTGCAATCGCGTGCGCCAGCTCCGCCGCTTCGAACGGTCGCAGGTCGTCAATGGTTTCGCCGACGCCGATCGCGTGGATCGGCAGGCCATATTTCTCTGCCGCTGCGACGAGGACGCCGCCGCGGGCGGTGCCGTCGAGCTTGGTCATCACCAGCCCGGTGACGCCCGCCACTTCCTTGAACACTTCGATCTGCGACAACGCATTCTGCCCCGTCGTCGCGTCGAGCACGAGAACGACGTCATGCGGCGACGCGGGATTGAGCCGGCCGAGCACACGGCGGATCTTGGCGAGTTCGTCCATCAGCTCGCGCTTGTTCTGCAGGCGCCCCGCGGTATCGACGATGAGCACGTCGATGCCCGTCTCGGTCGCCTGCTTGACCGCCTCATAAACGATGCCCGCAGCGTCGCCGCCCTCGGGGCCGCTGACAATGGGTACGCCGATGCGTTCGGCCCAGACCTTCAATTGCCCGATCGCAGCGGCGCGGAAGGTATCGCCCGCGGCCAGCATCACGCCGTAATCCTGCTCGAGGAACAGGTGTGCCAGTTTAGCGATCGTCGTGGTCTTGCCCGACCCGTTGACGCCAATGACGAGGATCACCTGCGGCCGCGGAAACGCCTCGACCTCGAGCGGCCTGGCGACGGGCGCGAGCACCTTCTCGATCTCTTCGGCGACGAGCGCCTTCACGCCCGCCTCGTCGATGCCCTTATCGTAGCGACCATCGGCGAGCCTTTCGCGGACGCGCGCCGCCATGCCGGGGCCAAGGTCGGAAATGATCAGCGCCTCCTCGATCTGGTCGAGCGTCGCGTCGTCGAGCGCGGATTTGGTGAAGATCCCGGTCAGGTTCTCGCCCAGACGGTCGGACGTGCGCTTGAAGCCGCTGAACAGCTTCTTGTGCCAGGGCGTTTCGCTCATGCGGGCACGCCGGTCAGCGCCGTGCCGTCAACGCCGGTAATCTCGATCTGCATTATCATTCCCGTGTCATTCCGACGAAATTGGGGCGCCAGCCGCACGCGCGCGAAATTCCCGGCATGGCCCGATTGGCCGTCGAGTTCGATCAGTACGCGCTGCCTGCTTCCCATCAGCGATTCGAGCCAGCGCCTTTGCCTTAGCGCAGCCGCGTCGCGCAACCGTCGCGCGCGATCCTTGATCACCGCGCGGTCGAGCTGCGGCATCCGCGCGGCGGGCGTGCCACGGCGTGGCGAATAGGGGAAGATGTGGCCATAGACGATGTCGCAATCGTCGAGCAGTGCCATCGTGTTTTCGAACATCGCCTCGGTTTCGGTCGGGAAACCCGCGATGATGTCCGCGCCGATCGCGAGGTCGCCGCGCGCTTTCTTCAGCCTTTGCACGATCTCGACCGATTGCGCGCGGCTGTGGCGGCGTTTCATGCGCTTCAGGATCATGTCGTCGCCCGCCTGCAGCGACAGGTGGATGTGCGGCATGATCCGCGGCTCGTGCGCTAGAAGATCGAACAGCCGTTCGTCGATCTCGACCGAATCGAGCGAGGAAAGCCGCAGCCGGGGCAGGGCAGGGACGTGACGAAGGATGCGCTCGACAAGCTGGCCCAGAGTGGGGCTGCCCGGCAGGTCGGGGCCGTAGCTGGTGAGATCGACGCCGGTCAGCACCACCTCGCGATAGCCTTCATCGACCAGCGCCTTGATCCGTTCCACCACCGCGCCCGCGGGAACCGAGCGGCTGTTGCCGCGGCCATAGGGGATGACGCAGAAGGTGCAGCGATGGTCGCAGCCATTTTGCACCTCGACAAAGGCGCGCGCATGCTCGGCAAAGCCCGAGGCGAGCTGCGGCGCGGTCTGGCGCACTGCCATGATGTCCGAAACGCGGATATCAGCTCCCTCGCCCCCTTTAGGGGGAGAGGGCCGGGGAGAGGGGGAAGACAGGGCAGGAAGGGACTCCCACGTCGAGGCTGCCTCGGACTCCCCCCTCTCCCGGTTCGGCTTCGCCTCACCACCCTCTCCCCCTAAAGGGGGCGAGGGTCGAAGATAGCTCTCCGCCCGCATCTTTTCGACATTGCCGATCACGCGCGCCACTTCGGGCATGGCCGCGAAGGTTTCCGGTTCGATCTGCGCAGCGCAGCCGGTCACGATCACCTGAGCCTGCGGCCGCGCGCGCTTGGCGCGGCGGATCGCCTGGCGCGTCTGGCGCACCGCCTCGGCGGTAACCGCGCAACTGTTGACGATCACCAGATCGTCGATGTCGGGCACAAGCGCGCGGATCGCCTCGCTCTCGGCGATGTTGAGCCGGCAGCCCAGCGTGATCAGTTCGGGGCCGCTCATCCCAGCCAGCCCGTGTCGATCTCACCTGAATAGACGTGCGTGGCGGGACCCGTCATGCGGATCGTCTCGCCTGGCTTCCAGTCGATGATGAGGTCGCCGCCGGGCAGCGTCACCGTCACCGGTCCCCCCGCAAGCCCGAGGCGGATCGCTGCGACCGCGGTCGCGCACGCGCCTGTGCCGCATGCCTGGGTCAACCCGACGCCGCGTTCCCAGACGCGCAGGTCAATGGCGTTGCGGGTACGGACGGTCGCGATGTTGACGTTGACGCGTTCGGGAAAGAGCGGGTCGGTTTCGATCACCGGGCCGATTGCATCCAGCGCCACCGCATATGTGTCGGGCACGAAGAAAATGACGTGCGGATTCCCGACATTGGCGGCAGTCGGGCGTTCCAGCCCCTCCCAGCCCACGGGCATGTCGCGCGTGTCCATCGCATAGGCGAGGGGGATGGTCTCCCAGTTGAAACGCGGCTGGCCCATGTCGATCGTCGCGCCGGTGCCATTGGTCTTGCCGTGCAATATGCCTGCGAGCGTTTCGATCCTGACATCCTCGCCGAGCAACCGCGCGACGCAGCGTGTGGCGTTGCCACATGCCCCAACCTCACCGCCATCGGCGTTGAAGATGCGCATCCGCGCGTCAGCCACCGTGGACGTCTCGACAAGGATGAGCTGGTCGCAACCCACACCCGTCCGCCGGTCAGCGATCGCGCGAACCTGCGGCTCCGAGAGCGCGACGGGCGCGACGCGCGCGTCGATGACGACGAAGTCGTTGCCAAGCCCGTGCATCTTGTGAAAGCGTACGCCCATGGCCCGCGATCTAGGCATGAGCAGCACCGAAGTCCACAGATGGACCCACGAAATCCTCGATTTCTGGTTGGTCGAAACGCCTCCGGAGGGGCATTTTGCGAAGGACGACGCGCTTGATCGCGAGATCGCGGCGCGCTTTGGAGCCTTGCGCGCGCGCGTGAAGGAGGAAGATGCGGCTGGCTGGCGCGACGACCCCAAGGCGCTCCTCGCCGCGGTCATCCTGTTCGATCAGTTCTCGCGCAACATGTTCCGGGGACAGGCCGAAGCCTTTGCGACCGATGCGCTGGCGCGCGATCTGGCCCGGCTGGCGTTGTCGCGCGGGTGGGATGCGACAATGACGCCCGAAGAACGGCAGTTTCTCTATCTGCCCTTCATGCATTCCGAGGATGATGCCGATCAGGCGCTGTGCGTCCGGCTGTTCGCCGCGCTGGATGAACCCGAAGCGCTCGATTACGCCCGGCGTCATGCCGATCAGATCGCGCGCTTCGGCCGCTTCCCGCAGCGCAATGCAGCGCTCGGCCGGGAAAGCACGCCTCAGGAAATCGAATTGCTCAGCCGGCCTGGCGAAATGTTCTGACGCTGGCGCTTTTGCTCGTCTCGCTCCGCTGCCGCGCGGCGGGGAGCAAATTCTTGTCGGCGAGCAGCTTCCGCACCTGGCTGACCGGCATCGGCTTGCCAAAATGCCAGCCCTGGCCCTTGTGGACGCCGAGGACGCGCAGCCGCTGCTCGATCTCGGCGTCCTCGATTCCTTCCGCGGTTACGGGCAAGCCGAGGCTGTCGCCCAGCCGCGTGATCGCGTTGACGATCGCTGCGCTTTCGGGGTTGTCGTTGATCGACGAGACGAAGCTGCGGTCGATCTTGATGCGATCGAAGGGTAGCGCGCGCAGATGCGCGAGCGAGCTGTAACCCGTGCCGAAATCGTCCAGCGCCAGCTTGATGCCCTGGTTCTTGAGGCTGCCGACGATCGACTGCGCGAGGACGAGGTTCTCGAACAGCGAGCTTTCGGTGATCTCGACCTCGAGCCGTTGCGCTGGATAGCCCGTCTCGACGAGCAGCTTGACGAGTTTCTGCGCGAGCCAGGGATCCTTGAGCTGCCCTGGCGAGATGTTGACCGACAGCGTGAGCGACGGATCCCAGTCGCGGCCATGTTCCATTGCCTGGCGGATCACCGACATCGAAAGATCGCCGATCATTCCGGTTTCCTCGGCGACGGGGACGAACTGGTCGGGCGAGACGAGGCCCTGGGTCGGGCTATCCCACCGGGCAAGGACTTCGAAGCCGTGGAGGCGGCCGGTCGTGAGGTCGATCTGCTGCTCGTAATAAGGAACGAATTCGCCCTTGGGGATGCCGCTCCTGAGCCCTGCCTCGATTGCGTTGCGGATCTGGAGCGCGCGCTCCATCGACGAATCGAACCAGCAATGGCGGTTGCGCCCCGAATTCTTGGCGGCGTACATCGCGATGTCTGCGCGCCGCATCAGCGCCTCGATCGTGTCGCAATCGGTCTCGGATCGCGCGATGCCGACCGACACGCTGATATGGGTGTGGATTCCACCCGCGTCGAACGGCTGCGACAGCCGCGACACGATCTTTTGGGCGACCCGGTTGACGGCTTCGGGGCTGGACGGATCGAACAGGAATGCGCAGGCGAACTCGTCGCCACCCAGCCGCGCCGCGAGCGCGACCGGCGGCATCGCTTTTTCGATCTCCGTTGCCACCGCCTTGAGCAGCGCGTCGCCCGCGGCATGCCCGTGCATGTCGTTGACGTTCTTGAAATTGTCGAGGTCGAGCATCAGCATCGCCACGCATTTTTGACGGCGGTTTGCGCGCGCGAGCATCGCTGCGCCCATTTCGGCAAGCGAGCGGCGGTTGAGGAAACCCGTGAGGGGGTCCTTGGACGCGAGTTCGCGCGCACGCTCTTCGGCGGCGCTGCGTTCCTTCACCTCCCGCGACAGATCGGAATAGCGCCGCCAGCCGAACAGGATGAGCGCGATATTGAGCAGCAACGCGATGACGAGCGTGCGATCGGCGCCGCCGCCTACGCCCGAAATGGCCTTCACGGTGTCGCCGATGACGCTGCCCCCGGTCCCGGCAAACAGCACGATTGCGGCGACGGTGACGCTGCCGGTGATGAGATCGCGCCGCGCGCTGACTACCGCGGAACCGCGCCTTCTCACTGCGCCGGTCTCGTGCGCTTCGGCCATTGGTCCAGTCCCCATTTCCCCAGATGATTGAGCTTTTGGTCAAAAAGCGTGTAGATCAGGTTAAGCGTTAACGGGCCTTGCGCTTGTGCGGGGTTTCCACTATTTGCCCGCCCAAATCGTTCCGACCATGGACGAACCGCACGCGCCCAAGGGTGCCCGCCGACCGACGAGGTTTCGTCCGCCGGCGTGTTTTGCGTTTTGTCCGTGATCGGCGCGGGAAAGGAAACCGGACGATGTTTGAATCCTTGAGCGAAAGGCTCGGCGGCGTATTCGACAAGCTTCGCGGGCGCGGCGCGCTTGGCGAGGCCGACGTGCGCGCGGCCATGCGCGAGGTGCGCATTGCGCTGCTCGAAGCCGACGTCGCGCTCCCCGTCGTCCGTGATTTCGTCGAGAAGGTCACCGAGCAGGCCGTTGGCCAGCAGGTGCTGAAATCGGTCACTCCCGGCCAGCAGGTCGTCAAGATCGTCAACGACGCGCTTGTCGAAATGCTCGGCGCCGAAGCGTCCGAGCTCGAACTGGCGGTCACCCCGCCCGCGATCGTGATGATGGTCGGTCTGCAGGGTTCGGGTAAGACCACGACCACCGCCAAGCTCGCCAAGCGGTTGACCGAGAAGGACCGCAAAAAGGTCCTGATGGCGTCGCTCGACGTCAACCGTCCGGCCGCGCAGGAGCAGTTGGCGACACTCGGCACGCAGACCAGCGTTGCGACGCTGCCGATCGTCGCGGGCCAGCAGCCCGTCGACATCGCACGCCGTGCGCTGCAAGCCGCGAAGCTTCAGGGCTTCGATGTGCTGATGCTCGACACCGCGGGTCGTCTCCACGTCGATCAGGCGCTGATGGACGAGATGAAGGCGGTGGCGGATGTCGCGCAGCCGCAGGAGATCCTGCTCGTCGTCGACTCGCTCACCGGTCAGGACGCGGTCAACGTCGCCAAGAGCTTCTCGGAGCAGGTGCCGCTGACGGGCGTCGTGCTCACCCGCATGGACGGCGATGCGCGCGGCGGTGCGGCGCTCTCGATGCGCGCGGTGACCGGCAAGCCGATCAAGTTCGCGGGTGTTGGCGAAAAGCTCGACGCGCTCGAGGCCTTCCACCCGAGCCGCGTCGCGGGCCGCATCCTTGGCATGGGCGACGTCGTCAGCCTCGTCGAGCGCGCCGCCGAGACGATCCAGGCCGACGAGGCTGAGAAGCTCGCGGCCAAGATGGCCAAGGGCCAGTTCGACCTCAACGACCTGCGTTCGCAGCTTGAGCAGATGAAGCGCATGGGCGGCCTCGGCGCTCTCGCCTCGATGCTTCCGGGCATCAAGAAGGTGCAGAATGCGATGGCCAATGGCCAGGTCGACGACAAGATCCTCGTCCGCCTCGACGCGATCATCGGTTCGATGACGCCCAGGGAACGCACGAAGCCTGAATTGATGAACGCCAAGCGCAAGATCCGCGTCGCCAACGGCAGCGGGACGACGGTGCAGGAGGTCAACCGCCTTCTCAAGATGCATCAGGAAATGTCCACCGCCATGAAGAAGATCAAGAAGATGGGCGGCCTCAAGGGGCTCGGCGCCATGTTCGCGAAAGGCGGGATGGGTGGTCTTGGCGGAATGCTCGGCGGAGGTGGTGGTCAACCGCCCGCCGGCTTGCCCGGAATGCCGGGTCAGGGCGGCATGCCCCAGCTCCCGCCCGGGTTCGACAAGTTTTTGAAGAAGTGATCGTTAAGATTTAGAAAGAAGGAAGAAATACAATGGCAGTTTCCATTCGCCTTTCGCGCGGCGGTTCCAAGAAGCGCCCCTATTACCGCATCGTCGTTGCCGACGCGCGCAGCCCGCGCGATGGCAGCTTCATCGAGAAGATCGGCACCTATAACCCGCTTCTCGCCAAGGACGACGCCAACCGCGTGACGCTCAACGGCGAGCGTGCGAAGCACTGGCTTTCGGTTGGCGCGCAGCCCACCGATCGCGTTGCCCGCTTCCTCGACGTCGCCGGCCTCAGGGAGCGCGCTGCGCGCAACAACCCCAAGAAGGCCGAGCCCGGCGAGAAGGCCAAGGAGCGTCTTGAGGAGAAGGCCGAGAAGCTCGCTGCCGCTGAAGCCGCTGCTGCCGAAGCCGCCGCTGCGCCTGCGCCGGTCGAAGAGCCCGCCGTCGAGGAAGCTGCTGCTGAAGCAGAAACCGTCGAGGTAGTCGCCGAGGCCGTCGAGGCCGCGACCGAAGAGCCGACCCCCGAAGCCGAAGCAGTCGTCGAAGCGGCTGCTGAGGAAGTGCCTGCCGCCGAGGAAACTCCGGCTGCTGAAGAAGCGCCCGCCGAAGAGGCTGGCGAGGAAAAGGCCGAGGGCTGATCCTTGTCTGATCGTTCCGTCACGCTTGCCGTCATCATCGGCGCGCACGGCGTGACGGGCGAGGTGCGCCTGAAGCTGTTCACCGATGGCGTGGACAGCCTGAAGGCGCACAAGCGCTTCAACGATGGAGCGCTGACGCTGAAGAGCGTGCGCGATGGCCCCAATGGCGCCATCGCCCGCTTCGCAGAGATCGCCGATCGCACCGCCGCCGAGAGGGTGCGCGGCACCGAGCTTACGGTCCCGCGCGATGCGCTCCCGCCGCTGGCCGAGGGCGAATATTATCACGCAGACCTGATCGGTCTCCCTGCTGTCTCCACCGAGGGTGAGGCGCTCGGCAGCGTGGTCGCAGTCGAGAATTTCGGTGCGGGCGACGTGATCGAGATCGAACGCCCCACAGGCAAGCGCTTCATGGTGCCGATGTTCGCCGTCCCCGAATGGGGCGAACGTGTCGTGATTGACGCTGCATTCGTCGAATAGTATATACATTCCGTATATACGGAGTTCGCCATGAACCATCATCGTAGCGTCAAAGCCGCGCATCAGTTGATAGCGCGTACGTTCAAATCGGGCAATTCAATGGCGCTTCGCTTGCCCAAGGCGCTGGGGTTCAAGGTCGGCGAAGAGGTTATCATTACCGATAATGAGGATGGCACGTTCAGCATCCGACGCGCTGATGACGATCCATCGGCCTCGCTCGACGCGCTCTATGGTGCTTTCTCGAAGGATTTCATGGCAAAGGGCCGTGGCGACATCGAACAGGCGGAGCGTAACTGGAGCGAAGGTCGGAGCCGGGGCGGAGACGCCTGACCTTGTATCTCCTTGATACGAATGTCTGCATCGATTTCGCGCGCGGACGCAGTGAAGCCCTGCGCCAACGCATGCGCGCCGCCTTGTCCCATGGATTGGTCATGTCGGCGATCACCTACGGCGAACTGGCTGTCGGGAGCCGTGATTCCAGCGATCCCGAGTGTGATTGGCGGAAGCTGGAAAAGCTGGCCGAGATCGTTTCCGTAGTTCCATTCGATGAAACTGCGGGTGAGGCCTATGGACGATTGGGCCGTGCCGTCGGCGTCCGACGCAAAAGTTTCGACCGGCTGATTGCGGCGCATGCGCTTTCACTGGAATTGACGCTCGTCACCAATAACGAAGCCGACTTTGCCGATGTGCCCGGTCTGAATATCGAGAATTGGTCGGCGTGATGGATGCTGGTGGTCTTTTCGTCATAGCGCTTTTGGGCCTGCCTCCGATGATTGCGGGCGCTTTGGTCGGAGCATTTTCGTCAAGCTTCGCGTCGTGCTTTCGTCGTTCACTGTTAATAGCCCTCTCTTGGTCAATTTTTCCGATTACAGTGATGGGCCATCAAAACAATTCCGGAGAAAACTATTTGTCGAACTGGATTTTGATACTGTCGATATCAACGCTTTGCGCTTTTGTATCATCGCTATTCTTCTTGGCGTTAATGCGAGGTGTCGCAGCATTGTGGCGGACGTTGCGGGCAGGCGGAAGCTTATGACCTTCGCTGCCCAGATCCTCACACTCTACCCCGAGATGTTCCCCGGCCCCCTCGGCCAGTCGCTGGCCGGCCGCGCGCTTTCCGAGGGGCGCTGGTCGTGCGACACGGTCCAGATCCGCGATTTCGCGACCGACAAGCATCGCTCCGTCGACGACACGCCTGCAGGGGGCGGCGCGGGAATGGTGCTCAAGCCCGACGTCGTGGCAGCCGCGGTCGACCATGCACTGGCGCGCCAGCCCGATGCACCGATCCTTGCCATGACGCCGCGCGGTCGGCCGCTGACGCAGGAACGCGTCCGCGCACTCGCCGCGGGACCCGGTGTCACCATTCTCTGCGGCCGTTTCGAGGGATTTGATGAGCGTTTGTTCGAGGCGCGGCCGGTCGAGCCCGTCTCGATCGGCGATTATGTGCTGTCGGGCGGCGAGACCGCTGCGATCGTACTGTTAGATGCTTGCATTCGGCTGCTTCCCGGCGTAATGGGCGCGGCTTCGAGCGGAGACGAGGAAAGCTTCGAAAGCGGCCTCCTCGAATATCCGCATTATACCCGGCCCGTCGAATGGGAAGGGCGCACGATCCCCGAAGTGCTGCGATCGGGGGATCATGCGAAGATCGCCGCCTGGCGGAAACAAAGGGCGGAGGAAGATACACGGCTAAGGCGGCCGGACCTTTGGGAGCGCCACAGTGGCGCTCGGGACCAGTCGCCCTCTGGTGCGCAGCGCGAGAAGAAGAAGGACAGATGAGATGAACCTCATCCAGCAGATCGAAGCTGAACAGATCGCCAAGTTCAACGAGGCGAAGAAAATCCCCGAATTCCGTCCCGGCGACACGCTGAAGGTCGGCGTGAAGGTCGTCGAAGGCGAACGCACCCGCGTCCAGAACTATGAGGGCGTCTGCATCGCGCGCTCGAACAAGGGCATGGGCTCGTCGTTCACCGTCCGCAAGATTTCGTTCGGTGAAGGCGTCGAGCGCGTTTTCCCGCTCTATTCGCCCAACATCGAGTCGATTGACGTCGTTCGCAAGGGCGCCGTCCGTCGCGCGAAGCTCTATTATCTGCGCGGCCGCACCGGCAAGCGCGCGCGTATCGCGGAACGCCGCGAGGTTCGCGACACCGCTTCGGCTTGAGCCGCGGCGTAAGCACTTTCGAACGGGCGTCGGTAGCGATATGGCTGCCGGCGCCCGTTTCGTTTTGCGGGCATTTCGCGGGTAGGTTCCTCCAATCCGTTCGTCCTGAGTAGCCGTTGAGCTTGTCGAAGTGAACAAGTGAGGCTTGCCCCCGGCAATCCTCAGCCAAGCCGGGGGCTTGGCGGGCTTGTTCACCGTATCGAAGGATTGGCTGGGCACGTCCTTCGATACGAGCCCTCGCCAAGCTCGGTCTCTACTCAGGATGAACGGAACGGGGGGTAAAATGGTAAGGATTCAAGGATGCTGGGAAAATGGCTGCTGGCGGGCGTTGCGTTGATTTCGGTTCAGGTCTCTCCCGCCATGGCTGAAACCACCCAGCAGGAACTGACGCTAGAGCGCATCTTCGGCAGCCCTGACCTCAACGGCCCTCGGCCGCGCGCATTGAAGCTCTCGCCCGACGGTACGCTGGTGACGCTTCTGAAGAACCGCGCCGAGGATCGCGACCGCTACGATCTCTGGGCGATCGACACGAAGACCGCGCGCGCTTCGATGCTTGTCGATTCGGCGAAAATCGGCAGCGGCGCCGAGCTTTCCGAGGAAGAGAAGATGCAGCGCGAGCGCGCGCGCATCGGCGGCACGCGCGGGATCGTCGCCTATGACTGGGCGCCCGACAGCAAGAGCCTGCTCGTGCCGCTCGATGGCGATCTGTTCCTTGCGACGCGTGACGGCAAGGTCCGCCGCCTGACCGAGACAAAGGCGGGCGAACTTAACGCGACGATCAGCCCCAAGGGTGGCTTTGTCTCGTTCGTGCGCGACCAGAACCTGTTCGCGCTCGATCTTAAGAGCGGTCAGGAAAAGCAGCTTACCCGCGACGGCGGCGGCACGCTGAGCTGGGGCGTGTCCGAATTCGTCGCGCAGGAGGAAATGGACCGCACCAAAGGCTCGTGGTGGTCGCCCGACGATGCGCGCATCGCGGTCGCGCGCGTCGAGGAAAGCGGCGTAATGATCGTCAGCCGCGCGGCGATCGGCGCCGAAGGCACCAAAGTCTATGACCAGCGTTACCCGCGCGCGGGCACGCCCAATGCGAAGGTCGACCTCTACGTCATGCGGGCCGACGGGGCCGAGGCGGTGAAGGTCGATCTGGGCAATGACCCCGATTATTATCTCGCGCGGGTCGACTGGCTGCCCGATGGCAGCGCGCTCATCGTCCAGCGCGAGAACCGAGCGCAGACCGAGCTCGAGTTGCTCAAGGTCGATCCGGCGACGGGCAAGGCAACGCCGCTCCACACCGAAACGAGCAAGACCTGGATCAACCTATCCAACGATCTGCGCGCCCTCCGAGACGGCAGCCTGATCTGGACCTCGGAGCGGAGCGGCTTTTCGCATATCTATCACTGGAAAAACGGCCAGTGGACGCAGCTCACCAGCGGCGACTGGGCGGTCAGGGAAGTGGCGGGGGTCGATCAGGCCAAGGGGCGCGTCTATTTCCTCGGCAATCGCGAAACCCCCGTCGAGCAACATCTCTATTCGGTGGACATAGCGAAGCCCGGCGCGATCACGCGGCTGACCGAAGCGGGATGGTGGAATACCGCGGTGATGGACGCCGGCGCGACGCGTGCGATCATCACGCGATCGAACCCGAGCCAGCCCGAACAGGTCTATCTCGCCGACGCCAGCGGTAAGCGTCGCGCCTGGATCGAGGAAAATGCGCTCAAGGGTCAACATCCCTATGCGCCCTTCGCCGAGAGCCACGTTGCGCCGACCTTCGGCGCGATGAAAGCCGCCGATGGCAGCACGCTCCACTACAAGCTGCTCACCCCGAAGATCGAGCCGGGCAAGCGCTATCCCGTCTTCGTGCAGGTCTATGGCGGTCCGGGCGGCGGGCGTCAGGTGACGGCTGGCTGGGGAGGCGGGCTGCATCAATATCTTGTCGACCGGGACTGGGTAGTGTTCTCGGTCGACGGGCGCGGCACGCCCGATCGTGGCAAGGCGTTCGAGGATCAGATCCACAAGGCGATGGGCACTGTCGAGGTGCAGGATCAGTTGGCGGGTGTCGCATGGCTGAAGCAGCAGGCGTTCGTCGATCCGACGAAGATCGCGATCTATGGCTGGTCCTATGGCGGCTATATGACGCTAAAGCTGCTTGAGGCCGCACCGGGAGCCTATGCTGCCGGCATTTCGGGGGCACCGGTGACGCGCTGGGAGCTTTATGACACCCATTATACCGAGCGCTATATGGGCAATCCCGCAACCGAGCTCGCGCCCTACGCAAAATCAGGCGTGCTGGGCGACGCGACGAAGATCGCCGATCCGCTGCTCCTCATCCACGGCATGGCCGACGACAATGTCGTCTTCGAGAACTCGACCGCGCTGATGGCGACGCTCCAGCAGGCGGGCAAGCCGTTCGAGACGATGGTCTATCCGGGACAGACGCACCGCGTCGCTGGGGACGGCGTCAGCGTCCATCTCTGGCGCACGATCCAAAACTTCCTCGACCGCGAAGTGCTGGGGCAGAAAGACTGAACTATTTCCATGTCATTCCCGCGAAAGCGGGAATCCATGCAGTGCCCGGCAAGCGCGGGTGCGGCTGAAGCATCGTCTGCATCCCCGCTTTCGCGGGGATGACATTCAGTCCTCCATCCGCACAAACTGCACAAACCCGGCAACGAACTCGCGCAACCGCTCGCGCATCGCCTCGTCGATCAGATTGCCCTCGGCATCGAACGCCTGGCCCGCGCGCGAGACGAGCAGGCGCCCGCCGTACCAAGGCCGTGTGCCCAATGTGCGCAGGACGGGCAGCCAGTCATTCTGCGCCAGGATCGTCCCGAACCCGCCGGGCGAAGCGCCGAGCACGGCCACCGGCCTGCCGCCGAACACCTTGCCGATGTCAGCGGCGGGGCGTGACGCCCAGTCTATCGCGTTCTTGAACACGCCCGGAATGCCGTTGTTGTATTCGGGCGTCGCCAGCAACAGCCCGTCGGCGCCGATCATCGCCTGCTTGAGCGCCGTTACCGCCTGAGGAATACCGTCGGCCTCGACATCAGCATCGTAGAGCGGAACATCGGCGATCGAGGCAATCTCCAGCGTCGCGCCCTCGGGCATCAGCGCCTCGGCGGCGCGCAGCAGCCCGGCATTGTACGATGCCTTTCTCAGGCTTCCCGAAATCCCGACGATCCTGGTCATCCGCGCAATCTCCCTTCACCGGCAAACTGCCCCGCGTCTGCCGGAAAGGGAAGAGGTGCTCCAGGCTTTTAGCGTGAAGCTGCATCACAATCCGCTCATCCTGAGGAGCCGTTGAGCCTGTCGAAACGGCGTCTCGAAGGACGCACACAGCCGGTCCTTCGAGACGGGCCTTCGCCTGGCTCAGTCCCTCCTCAGGATGAGCGGATTGATGTCACCTATAATGCTCTAATGAATCGGCTGATTGGGCAACCCGCTGCGGTCCACGACGCGCGTGTAGAGATGCCACGTCGCATAGCCGAGGATCGGCAGGACGGCGGCGAGCCCGACGAACAGGGGGATCGCGCCGATCACCAGCAGCGCCGCCACCATCAGGCCCCAACGCATCATCACGCCGAAATTCTCGCGCACCGCACGGATCGAAGCGCGCATCGCTTCGCCGGCGTCGACATCCTTGTCGACAAGCAGCGGCAGCGCGATCACGCTGACTGCCATTGCGATCAGCGCGAAGCCGAGGCCGATCAGGTTGCCGATGATCATCATCGCCCACCCCTTGGGCGTAGTTAAGAGCTGGGTGAGGAAAGTCGTGATCGACGTCGAGGCCTCGGTTCCGAAGAACACGCCATAGATCAGCGCTGCGGTGAACACCCAGGCGATGAAGATGCCGATCAGGATCACGGCCACGCCCATGATACCGTCGAGCGCCTCGCTCTTGCGGACGTCGAAGAAATGCCGCCAACGCGATTCCAGTCCAGCCTCGCGCCGCCGCGCCAGCTCGTAGAAGCCAGTGCAGGTGAGCGGCCCCAGCAATGAAAGCCCGGCCGCGATCGGAAAGAGCAGCGGAAGCATGTCGTTGCCCAGTGCTCCGACCGCGGCCACGATTCCTACCAATGGATAGATGAGTCCCGCAAAGAAGAGGTCACCGCGCTTCGCCATGAAATCGGTATAGCCCTCGCGGAGCGAGGCCCGAAGGTCGTCCGTCCCGATCTTGCGGATGGGAATTTCGCGTGGCGTTGCTACTGGCTGTGTTACCGCGGGCGTGGCGACCATGTTCCATCTCCTTGGTTGTGCTTCGAAATCTTCCCTGATTTTGAGTCTTGTGCCGGCAACATAGCATAGCTTTTGGCGCGCGTTGATGTTCTTTCCTTGCGTACTCCCTATGCAGGGGTGGACAAATGCTGCCGGCGCGCTATTTCCGCCAACCTCACCGAATTGGAGTGTGTACGATGGGCTACCGGGTTGTGGTTGCCGGTGCGACCGGCAATGTCGGACGTGAAGTGCTGAATATTCTGGCGGAACGGCAGTTCCCGCTGGACGATATCGCGGTTCTGGCCTCCGCGCGGAGCCAGGGCGACGAGATCGATTTTGGCGAGACCGGACGAAAACTCAAGGTCCAGAACATCGACAACTTCGATCCCAAGGGCTGGGACATGGCGATCTTCGCCATTGGTTCGGACGCGACCAAGGTCCATGCGCCGCGCTTTGCCGCCGCCGGCTGCACGGTGATCGACAATTCGTCGCTCTACCGCATGGATCCCGACGTGCCGCTGATCGTGCCCGAGGTTAACCCCGAGGCGATCGACGGCTATCGTGCCAAGAACATCATCGCGAACCCCAACTGCTCAACGGCGCAGATGGTCGTGGCGCTCAAGCCCCTGCATGACGCCGCGAAGATCAAGCGCGTCGTCGTCGCGACCTATCAGTCGGTCTCGGGCGCGGGCAAGGCGGGGATGGACGAGCTGTTCGAACAGAGCCGCAACATCTTCGTCGGCGATTCCGCCGAAGCCAAGAAATTCACCAAGCAGATCGCGTTCAACGTGATCCCGCACATCGACAGCTTCCTCGACGATGGTTCGACCAAGGAAGAATGGAAGATGGTGGTCGAGACCAAGAAGATCCTCGATCCCAAGATCAAGGTCACCGCAACCTGCGTGCGCGTGCCCGTGTTCGTCGGCCATTCCGAAGCGATCAATATCGAGTTCGAGAACGAGATTTCGGCGAAGCAGGCGCAGTCGATCCTGCGCGAGGCGCCGGGCGTGATGCTCGTCGACAAGCGCGAGGACGGCGGATACGTCACCCCGGTCGAGTGCGTTGGTGACTATGCGACCTTCATCAGCCGCGTCCGCGAGGACTCGACGGTCGATAACGGCCTGTCGCTCTGGTGTGTTTCGGACAACCTCCGCAAGGGCGCAGCGCTCAACGCGGTCCAGATCGCCGAATTGCTCGGCCGGCGCCATCTAAAGAAAGCGGCCTGATATAGTTGCTCCCCGGTACGGGGAGGGGGACCATGCGAAGCATGGTGGAGGGGTTGGCTCGGACTTCAGAGCAGCCCCTCCATCAGCCCTTCGGGCTGAGTGCCGGGTCGATCGTCCCCCGGCATGATCTTGGATTGCTGGGGGCAATCCAACCCAGCGCTCTCCCCGTGCCTGGGAGGATTTTTCTATTCGGAATGCACGACCTCGAGCTTGCCCTTGGGCTTCCGCAGCAACAACACGAAGGGCATGATGGCCATCGTGATGATCGCCATCAGATAGAAGTCGTCGAGATAGGCGATCATCATCGCCTGCCGCGTGACTTCCGAATTTGCCATCGCCATCACCGTGTCGCCGAACGAACCGAACTGCCCCGCCGCGCCGAGGTTTAGCGAGGGAATGGTTGTGTCAGTGACGTGCTGCGCAATGTCCGCATGGGCGATCTGCGTGTTGCGCGCGAGCAGCGTCGTCACCATCGATATGCCCGCAGACTGGCCGATGCTGCGCGTGAGATTGAACAGGCTCGCGCCGTCGGTGCGATACTGATGGCTCAGCGTCGCAAATGCCAGCGCGTTGAGCGGCATGAAGACCAGCCCCATACCCAGTCCCTGGATGAATCCGCTGGTGATCACCGGCCAGAAGTCCATCTCCAGCGACCAGTGCGACATCCGCCACAGGGAGAAGCTGAAGATCGCGAAACCCGCCATGATGAGGATGCGCGTGTCGATCCTTCCGGTCAGTTGTCCGGCGATCACCATGGTGCAGAACACGCCAATGCCGCGCGGCGCCATCATCAGCCCGGTGTCGATCACGGGATAGCCGAAGAGTTGCTGGAGCAGGGGCGGTAACAGCGCCATCGGCGCCATGGTGGCCACGCCGACGACCATCATGAAGCCCATCCCCGTGACGAGATTGCGGTCGCGGAACAGATGCCGGTCGAACAGCGGCTTTTTGGCCGTCGCGTGATGCACGATCGCCATCCACAGCGCGGCGAGCGAGATGCACCCCTCGAGGATGATCTCCCAGCTATAAAACCAGTCTTCCTGCTGGCCGCGGTCGAGCATGAGCTGAAAGCTTGCAACGGCGATCGCGATCAGCGCAAAGCCCGTCACGTCGAATGCGCGCGCCTGCCTGGGGCGTGAGGGTAGGAGGAACCACAGGATAGCGAAGGTCAACGCGCCGACGGGCAGATTGACGTAGAACACCCAGCGCCAGTTGTAGCTTTCGGTCAGCCATCCGCCGATCACCGGGCCCATGATCGGGCCGATTACCACCCCCATGCCCCAGATCGACATCGCCTTGGCCTGCCGTTCGGGCGGGTTGATGTCGAGCATCGCGGTCTGCGAGAGCGGGTTTATAAAGGCTGCAGCGATGCCCTGGAGCACGCGGAAGATCACCATCTCTTCCAGGTTTACCGCGGTGCCGCAGAGCATCGACGCGACGATGAAACCGCCCACGGCGAACAGGAACAGGTTGCGCGATCCGAACCGGTCGGAAAGCCAGCCCGTCATCGGGATAGCGATCGCCGAGGCGACGATATAGCTCGTCAGCACCCAGGTGACGCTGTCGATCGTCGCACCAAGGCTCGTCTGCATGTGCGGCAGCGCGACATTGGCGATGGTTGTGTCCAGGATCTGGATCACCATTGCGCCCATCACGCCAACGGTCAGCAGCCCGCGATGCTTGACGGGCAGCAGTGCCTGCCCGGCCCTGGGTTCAGTCACGGCCTGCCCGGGTGTCGACGGCAACGTCGGCGCTCAGCCCGGCGATCATGGGACGGGACGGCGCGCCGTCGATCGCGATGCGCACGGGTACGCGCTGCGTCACCTTCACCCAGTTGCCATTGGCGTTCTGCGCCGGGAGCACCGAGAATTCGGAGCCCGTGCCCGCGCCGATGCTGGCGACATGGCCCCTGATCTTCACCTCGGGATAGGCGTCGAGCTCGATCTCGGCGGGCTGGCCGACCGCCATGTGGTCAAGGTCGGTTTCCTTGTAATTCGCCTCGACCCACGCCTGATGGCTGATGACGAGGCTCAGTGCGGGAACGCCGCTGGGCGAGATCGTGCCCACCTGCAGCCGGTTCGTCTGGCTGACGATGCCGTCGGCGGGCGCGCGCACCACCGTGCGGTCGAGATCGAGTGCAGCCTTGGCGCGCTGCGCCAGCGCAGCCTGGATCCCAGCGGGCGTGCCCGAAAGCGCCGATCCGCTGCCGATCTGGGCGCGCGCGCGGGCAGCGTCGGCCTGCGCAGTGCCGAGTTTGGCCTTCGCCGCGGCAACCTGCTGCTGCGCAGCGTCGAAGCTCGCACGCGTCGTGAAGCCGCGCTGCATCAATGCGGCCTGGCGGTCATAGCTGGCCTGGGCGAGCTGGATGTCGGCGCGCGCGCTTGCGATATCCGCGGCCGCGCCCCCCATGTCGGTCGACATTGTGCTCACCTGCACGCGGGCCGTCGCCAGCGCCGCCTCCGCCTGCTGGAGCGCGATGCGATAGGGCTCGGGGTCGATGCGAAACAGCACGTCGCCTGCCTTGACGCTCTGGTTCTCGCGGACGAGCACTTCGACGATGCGACCCGACACGTCGGGGCTGACCGACACCATGTCCTGCTGGACATAGGCGTTGTCGGTCGAGACGTAGCGGCCGCCGGTGATCCACATATAGCCTGCGCCCGCGGCGATCAGCAGCGGCACGGACAGCATGAGAACCGGGCGCAGCCAACGCCGCCGCGGCCTGCCGTCCTCAGGCGCGGCGACGGCGGCTGCGTTCTCGATCACAATAGGTTCGCCGGAATCAGCCATTGGCCCGGTCTCCGTCATTCTCGTTATTCTTGCGCGAAAGGTTGCTGCGGATGCGTTCGAGCATCGCGATGAACTGCGTCTTTTCGCCTTCCTCGAATCCTTCGAGCGCCTCGTCGATCAGTCCCGCCGCGCGCTCCTTCAACTGCACGAGCAGCGGATGCGCCTTGTCGGTCAGGAAGAGCTGCCATGCGCGGCGGTCATTGGGGTCGGCGCGCCGCTCGACAAGGCCCGCTTCCTGCAGCCGGTCCACCATGCGGCAGAGCGTGATCGGCTCGACCTCGAGAAAATCGGCGAGACCGCCCTGATTGATACCCGCATTGCGCGCAAGCGCAGTGAGCACGCGCCATTGCGGGCCGGTCACGCCGATCGAGCGCGCACGGACATCGAAATTGCGCCGCATGAGCCGCGACGCATCGGCGATCAGAAATCCCATAGAGTCGGTCATGTCGCGCACATAATAACGATGCTTATAATATGCAACACGATTGCCTTGATAATCGCCACGATGTGCGTGCATTTCGTGCAAGATGCTGTCTCGACTGGCGCATGTTGAGCACCGGTGCGCTTTGCGAGGTCCTCGAAGGCATGCTGACGCCGATGGCAGACCCCGCGATTGCGGACGATTATAACGGCCAGCAGGGCGATATGTGGGATGCGCAGAAGGACATGGCGCTCGCCTTTCTGGGCGCTATCCTCGCCGCATTGCTGACGCGGTTCAGCGAAAGGAGGCGCCATGCTTGAGGCCGATCTGTTCTGGTCGTTCCGCAGCCCCTACAGCTATCTGGCGACGCAGCGCTATGTCGCGCTGGTCCGGCGTTTCGATCTGACCGTCCGCTTTCGCCCGGTCTATCCACTCGCGATCCGCCAGCCCGATTTCTTCGAGCGCAACCATCCCAACTGGCTGCGCTATACGCTGACCGATGTACGCCGCCTCGCGGAACATCTGGGCATCCCGATCGCGCCGCCCGATCCCGATCCGATCGTGCAGGACATTGCGACGCGTCGCATCGCGCAGGAGCAGCCCTATATCTACCGGCTGACGCGGCTGGGGCAGGCGGCGGCGCGGCGGCACAAGGGGCTCGCCTTTGCCGACGCCGTCTCGCGGCTGATCTGGGGCGGTACGAAGAATTGGCACGAGGGCGATCACCTCGCCACCGCTGCCGAATGGGCGGGGCTCGACCTCGACGAACTCGAGGGCGAGGCGCTGGCCGAGCCCGATGCGCTCGACGCCGAGATCGGCGCCAATCAGGACGCGCTGGAGCGCGCGGGGCATTGGGGCGTTCCCGCGCTTGTCTTCAACGGAGAGCCCTTTTTCGGACAAGATCGCATCGAACTCGCCCTGTGGCGGATGAAGACGGCGGGATTGAGGGAGCGGGTGTGAGTGTGAGCCTGAGCCTGAGCCTGAGCCGCGGACTCGCAAGCGGCTATGTCCGCTTTGTCGTGGCTAGGCGACTGTCCGCTTTACGGCGGTGTAGCTGGTAAACCGGCCGTTGGGCTTTAAGTCAGTTCAACGGCGGGTCTATGGCCGTTATCCAAGCGACGAAATTTGGATTCTCCACCAGTTCGTCATCATCGGTAAGTTGATAACTTTCCGGACCGCTAGATTCGATGGCATCCAGAACGGGAGCCATGCTGTATATCTCGCCGTTAGTTTGAATGAGTTTTATACCAGCGGAAGCAGAAACGCTTTCCACAGTGCCGAATACCTGTTCTCGCTTTCGGAAATTTCCCTCATTGTCAACGAAGGTCAGGCCGACATACAGCGTGCAGCCGATAAGATCGCTTGCCAATTCGTGGTCCCATACTTCCTCTGGATCGAGCTTTTCGTATCGATTGTTTTCGTCATCGTCCGACCAGATATTCGCATTATCGTTCATCGCGTTGTTTCCCGAAGTACCACCGCAGTCGCATCTTTAGATGTACGGACGGCGGCTTTGAGGCAACTGGATTTGGCAACTGAGGGCCGAAAATGGGGCGAAACCCGCCGCACCTTCGTGAGTTCGGCCCCTTGATGCCAGTGACCGCGATCGGCGCGCGTCCATAGGCTGTCCTACAGTGCGCGCGCCTGCCATTGTCGCCGCGAACGCGACTCGCGCGCGAAAATCAGGGATCCGAATCAAGATGGCGTTTTGTGAGAAGTTTGCGAAGTTAAGCGAAGTTGGCGGCGATCGCGGTCGGCAGGTGCGCGCCCGTGACTGAACTGAAAACCCTGCATTTCAACAGTTTCGACGGCACCCAACTTGCTTGGCACGAAATGGGGCAAGGGCGGCCGATCGTTATGATTCACGGCTATTTCTCCAACGCGATGACCAACTGGGTGCGCTATGGCCATGCCGCGTTGATTGCTGCGGCTGGCTTTCGCGTGATCATGCCTGACCTGCGCGGGCACGGCGAAAGTGCCAAGCCCCACGATGCCTCGGCCTATCCCCCGGACGCTCTTGCACGCGACGGCTTTGCGCTGATCGCGCATCTCGGGCTCAGTGACTATGACCTGGCGGGCTATTCGCTCGGCGGGCGCACGAGTCTTCGCATGCTTGTTCAGGGCGCGACGCCGCGACGCGCGGTGCTCTGTGGCATGGGGCTTGACGGCATACTCGATACGCAGGGGCGCGGGCACTATTTCAAGCGCGTGCTGACCAATCTGGGCAGCTTTGAGCGCGGATCCTCCGAATGGATGACCGAGGCGTTTCTCAAGACGACCAAAGGCGATCCGCAAGCGCTGCTCCAGATCCTCGACACCTTTGTCGACACGACCCGCGCGGAACTCGCGGCGGTCGATCGGCCGGTGCACGTGGTGACGGGCGCCGAGGATGACGACAATGGATCGGGTGAGGCGCTGGCTGAAGCAATCCCCGGCGCCACCTTCCGCTCGATACCTGGAAACCATATGAGCGCGGTAACCCGACCCGAATTGGGGCAGGCGATTCTGGATTTCCTGAAGCCTTGACCATCCGAAATCCCCGGTTCAGTTTGCGCCACAGGGAAGTACGAAAGTCCAAAGGGATCACCACAACGATGAAATCGATGATTTCAGCGCTCGCGCTGGCCGCCATGCTCGCCAGTGCGACGCCTGCGCTTGCGCAGAAGAAGGATAGCAAGCCCGCCAGGGAATTGACCGCGGCCGATGCCGAGGCGTTCGTAAAGGCGGCCGAAATGGAGCTGTTCGACTATACGGTCGAGGCGAGCCGCATCCAGTGGATCAACAGCACCTATATCACCGAGGATACCGATGCGCTGGCCGCCCAGAGCGGCGCGGAGGGGACCGAGAAGGCGGTGCGCCTGGCGCTCGAGGCCGCAAGGTTCGAGAAGGTTGCGGGCCTTTCGCCCGACACGAAGCGTAAGCTCGACATCCTGCGCAGCGGGATCGTACTGCCCGCGCCGACGACGCCGGGAGCCGCGGCCGAACTCAGCCAGATCGCAACGCGCCTCAACTCGACCTATGGCAAGGGTCGCGGCACGCTCGACGGCAAGGAAATCAACGGGTCCGATATTGAAGCGGCCATGGGCGACGTACGCGACCCGGCCAAGCTCAAGGAGATGTGGGTAAGCTGGCACGACAATGTCGGCGCGCCCATGCGCCAGGACTATGCCCGCATGGTCACGATCGCCAACAAGGGCGCGGCCGAGCTCGGCTACAAGGATGTGGGTGCGATGTGGCGTTCGGCCTACGACATGCCCGCCGACGATTTCGCCAAGCTGACCGACAGGCTCTGGGGCCAGGTGAAGCCGCTTTACGACGAGCTTCATTGCTATACGCGCACCAAGCTCAACGAGAAATATGGTGACGCGGTCCAGTCCGAGACCGGACCGATCCGCGCCGATCTGCTCGGCAATATGTGGGCGCAGGAATGGGGCAATATCTACGATATCGTCGCACCCAAGGGCGTGGGCGACGTCGGCTACGACATTGGTGAATTGCTGAAGGCGCGCGGCGACGATCCCGTCAAGATGGTCAAGGTCGGGGAGGGATTCTACAGCTCGCTCGGCTTCTCGCCGCTGCCCGACACCTTCTGGAAACGCTCGCAGATCGTAAAGCCCGCTGACCGCGAGGTGGTCTGCCACGCTTCGGCGTGGGACGTCGACAACAAGGACGATCTGCGCATCAAGATGTGCACCAAGGTGAACTCGGACGACTTCGTGACGATCCATCACGAGCTCGGACACAATTACTACCAGCGCGCGTACAACAAGCAGTCCTTCCTGTACCTCAACGGCGCCAATGACGGGTTCCATGAGGCGATCGGTGATTTCGTCGCGCTCTCGATCACGCCCGATTATCTGGTGAATATCGGTCTGCTCGATCCGGCGAAGGTGCCTTCGGCCGACAAGGATCTCGGCCTGTTGTTGCGCCAGGCGATGGACAAGGTGGCGTTCCTGCCGTTCAGCCTGCTCGTCGACAAATGGCGCTGGGGCGTGTTCAACGGCACGATCCCCGCCAAATATTACAACAAGGCGTGGAGCGACCTGCGGCTTCAGTATCAGGGGATCACGCCTCCCGCAGAGCGCAGCGAGGCCAATTTCGATCCGGGCGCGAAATACCATATTCCCGGCAACACGCCTTACACGCGCTATTTTCTCGCGCGCATCCTGCAGTTCCAGTTTTACAAGGCTGCGTGCGAGCAGTCCGGCTGGACGGGGCCGCTGCACCGCTGTTCCTTCTATGGCAACAAGGAAGTCGGCGCGAAGCTGAACGCGATGCTTGAGATGGGAGCATCCAAGCCCTGGCCCGATGCGCTGCAAGCGTTCACGGGCAGCCGCGAGATCGACGGCTCCGCGATGCTGGCCTATTTCCAGCCGCTGATGGGCTGGCTTAAGGAACAGAACAAGGGCAAGCAATGCGGCTGGTAAATCGCTTCCGATGAAGGCGCCGGGGGGCAATCATCGGAATAGCGCGCCGGGAAGAATGTTGGCAATCGAGGGCAGGGGCCAATGAACCCGTTGCTGATCATCTTCTCGGTGCTGATTTTTTCGAGCATGGTTCTGTGCATCGCGATGACGCTGGCATGGATCCATTTCGGACGGCAGCGACATGCGTTGAGCTGGGCGCTCGCCTATGGCGGCGGCGTGCTGCAATGGACCGTCAACGCCGCCGGCCTGATGTTGTTTCCGGACCATCTGTGGCCGTTCGTCATCGCCAGCATGCTTGTGGTCGCAACGAGCTCGCTCGTGGCGATTGGATGCCGCCAGCGCGCGGGGCTTCCCGTTCATGTTCTGCGCTTCATTGCCGTGGGCGCCTTGGCGACGATCGCGATCGCCATCTGGTACACGCATATTCCCTTTGCCGGAATGCGAGGCGCGTTCACCGCCTTATATGCAGCCGCGATGATGCCGATAGCGATCGCCGCGGTTCGTCCGCGGAGGCGCAAGGCGCAGGCACCCGAGATCGCCTTCATCGTTATGCTCACGATCTTTGGCGTCTTCCAGTTGATCGTGGCTGGTGCGGGGCTTGCGGTCGGCCCGGAAGGCGATGTTGCCGCAATTGCGCGCTATCGCGAGATCGTCGGAATCGGCCTGCCCCCGGTCAATATCGGCCTGGGGATCGCCGCCCTTTTCCTGCTCGCGGGCGATCTTGCGGACAGTGTTCGCGCGCTGGTGACACGCGATCCGTTGACGGGCAATCTCAATCGTCGCGGGATCGAGCAGGCTGCGATTGGCGCGATCGCGAATGCGCGCCGCCATGGCCGACCGCTCGTCACGGTGATCGGCGATATCGACCGGTTCAAGACGATCAACGATCGCTACGGCCACGCTGCGGGAGATCAGGCGCTCATCGCCTTTGCCGACCATGTCCACGCTTCGGTCCGAGAGGAAGATCTGTTCGGGCGGATCGGTGGCGACGAATTCTGTCTGCTGCTGATCGACGCGGCGCCCGAGGATGCGGCCGAGGCGATCGAGCGCACGCGGCGGGAACTCGCGCAAATGGAGGTCGCCGGCATGCCAGGTTTTAGCATGAGTGCGAGCTTCGGCATGGCCGCGTTCGATCCGGACGATGTCTGCTTCGGCGATATGCTCCACCGCGCCGATCTCGCACTGCTGGAGGCAAAGCTGGCGGGGCGCGATCGGTTAGTCGTCGCGCCGCCGCCCAAACCTCGGGTCAGCGGAACGGCGGCTCGTTAAATGCCCTGAGCTTGCGGCTGTGAAGCTTGGCGCCTTCGCGGCGCAGTTCGTTGCATGCCTCGATACCGATCCGCATATGCTCGCTGATGGCGCGCTCGTAAAAGCGGTTGGCCTGTCCCGGCAGTTTCAGTTCGCCGTGCAGGGGTTTGTCGGACACGCACAGTAACGTGCCATAGGGGACGCGGAACCGGTAACCCTGACCCGCGATCGTCGCCGACTCCATGTCGATGCCCACCGCTCTGGACTGTGAGAAGCGCAGCGCGGATTTCGAATAGCGTAGCTCCCAGTTGCGGTCGTCGGTGGTCACGATCGTGCCCGTGCGCAGCCTGCGCTTGAGCGTGTCGGCGTCCTCGCCCGAGATCGTTTCGGCCGCGCGCGCCAGAGCCTGCTGGACCTCGGCGATGGGCGGGATCGGAATTTCCGGGGGCAGCATGTCGTCGAGCACATGATCGTCGCGCAGATAGGCGTGCGCGAGCACATAGTCGCCGATCCGCTGGCTCGGGCGAATCCCGCCGCAATGGCCGATCATCAGCCATGCTTCGGGTCGAACCACCGCGAGATGATCGGTGATCGTCTTGGCGTTGGAGGGGCCGACGCCGATGTTCACAACGCTGATCCCCATCCGGCCCGGCGCCATCAGGTGATAGGCGGGCATCTGGTGCTTGCGCCATGCGCTGTCCGCGACGACGCGCTCGGGATCGGCGGTCTCGGGCGTGACCATCACGCCGCCCGCGCCCGACAGCGCGGTATAGGGTGTGTCCGGGCCGAGTTGCGTGCACGCCCATTGTACGAATTCATCGACATATCGGTGATAGTTGGTGAACAGAATGAAGCGCTGAACGTGCTCTGCGGGCGTGCCCGTGTAGTGGCGCAGCCGGGCGAGCGAGAAGTCGGTCCTGAGCGCGTCAAACAGCGCGAGCGGGCGCGCCTCGTCGGGCACCCCGTTCCATACGCCATCTGCAATCTCGTCGCCGATATGGGCAAGCTCGGTTGCCGGGAACCAGCGTCCGAGGTCGATCGCGCTGATATCGTCGAGCGACAGGCCATGTCCCGCCTCGAGCACATAGGGGAAGGGGATTTCCTGACGGCCCGGAACCGCTTCGACTTCGACGTCATAATCCTCGATCAGCAGTTCGAGCTGCTCGACCAGATAGTCCGCGAAAAAAGCGGGACGCGTCACGCTGATCTTGTATTCGCCTGGCGTCACCAGTCGCCCGAACGAGCGCGACGGCACCGGACGGCCGGCCGCGCCGCGATAGCGCAGCCGAATTTCGGGATAGGCGAATGCGCCGTGGCTGCGCGTTCCCGGGTGCGGCCGCTCTCCCGAGCGGATAAATGCGGTAAGCGCGGTGCGAAGGCGTTCGACCGACGCGTTATAGAGCGCGTCGAGTTCGGCGACGATGGATTCTGCCTTGGTCATCCAAAGCAACTATCCGACGGTTTGTTACGCTGGCAAGCCCATTCGCCGATCCGACGTCAAAGCGCCGCTCATTCGAGCGGAAGCGCCTCCGGCAGAACATCGGGGTCGATCATCGCGTCCGACTCGACTTCGCCATTGCCACGACGCGCGGCGAGACGCGTTGCGCCATAGGCGGTCGCGGCCACGGTGGCGACAACGCCGGCGCCGATCGCTGCGGCAGCCCAGGGATGCTCCTGCGCGGCATGAATGGCGTTGTCGAGATAGGCGCGGCCCTTCTCGCGCGCCTGTTCGAGCGTCGGGCGCGATTGCGCGTCCTGCTCGAAGCTGACCACATGTTCGGGTGTGCTGATAACCATCATCCGTCTCCCGTTCCAAGGCTTCGATTGCCCAACGGGACAGCGCACTATTCGTTCCGGCAAGGTGCGGCGGGGTGGCCTGTGCGTACGCCGCCCCGCCAGAACCGTCAGAGCTGGCCCAGCATGTGCTCGGCCGAGCTGACCTTGTATTCGCCGGGCGCCTCGACGTTGAGTTCCTCGACGACCCCGTCGTTGACGATCATCGAAAAACGCTGGCCGCGCGTGCCCAGCCCGAATTTCGAGCCGTCCATTTCGAGTCCGACCGCCTTGGCGAAGCTGCCATTGCCGTCGGCAAGCATCGTCACCTTGCCGTCCGCGCCATTGGCCTTGCTCCAGGCGCCCATCACAAAGGCGTCGTTGACCGCGGTGCACGCGATCGCGTCCACACCCTTGGTCTTCAGTTCCTCGGCCTTGTCGACATAGCTCGGCAGGTGCTTGGCCGAGCAGGTCGGTGTGAAAGCACCCGGCACCGAGAAGAGCGCGATCTTGCGGCCCTTGAAGAAACTCGCGGTATCCGCCGATTCAAGTCCGTCAGGGCCAGGAACGGTGAAGGTCGCCTCGGGAAGCGTGTCGCCCTGCTTGATCGTCATGCATCATTCTCCTTGGGATAGATCGGTTGCGCCACGAAGCGCCGAACGCGCCGCATATAGGCGGACAGACCGCCGCCTGCCAGCGCTACAATGCCTCTAAGCGCTGTTTTATCGCGCGCACGACGCGCCTATATTGGAGGGCATGGACATGCCCGCTTATCTGACCGGCCAGCTTCTTCTGGCATTCCCCGGGATCGGGGATCCGCGCTTCGAGCATGCGGTGATCGCGATGTGCGCGCATGACGATGCAGGAGCGCTGGGCATCGGCGTCGGCGCAATCGCCGACGGTATCGGATTTCACGAACTGCTCCGCCAGTTCGACATCGATCCCGGTGTCGCGCCCGATTGCCCGATCCATCTGGGTGGCCCGGTCGAGCCGCAGCGCGGCTTCGTGCTTCACAGCCTCGACTGGGGCGGGCAGGACAGCATACAGGTCGCCGATCGCTGGGGGCTTTCGGGCACCATCGATGTCCTGCGTGCGATTGCGGAGGGCAAGGGGCCGTCGCAGTGGATCGCGGCGCTGGGCTATGCAGGCTGGGCGCCGGGCCAGCTAGAGGAAGAACTGACGCGGCACGGCTGGTTCGTGACGCCGGGCACGACGCGGCTGCTTTTCGACATTCCCCCCACGCGCCGCTGGGAACAGGCCTATGCCGATGCAGGGGTAGACAGCAGCCTGCTAGCACCGACGGCGGGCCAGGCCTGACCAAGTTTACCTTTCATTTACCACGTTGATTTACCTCATTGCAGGCGAGCCGTGACAGGCTTGTAATCCTGCCCGCGCTCGCAATGCCGCGACAATGCGCCGGGTCGCACGACGCATGGGGGACGGCATGGTTCGGAAAACCCTACGATCACTTTGTTTCGGATTAACGATGATTGTCTTTGCGGCACCCCTGCATGCGCAGGCGGCGGGGTGCTGGAGCGAGAGTTCGATCGCTGCGGCCAAGGTCCGTGATCTGGAAACCATGCTGATGGTCTCCGCGCTGCGCTGTCGTCTGAAAGGGCAGGATTTCCTGCCGCAATATAACGCGTTCGTTCGCGGCAGCCGGCCCGCGCTGATCGATGTGAATGATCGGCTGCGGGGGCATTTCGCGGGGGCGGTGGGTCAGTCAGGGGCGCTCAACGCCTATGACCGTTATGTGACCGCAATCGCCAACAGCTATGGCGCAGGCGTCGAAGGCCTCGACTGTACCGACATGGAATCGATCCTTGGGGCTGCGCAGGCTGCGGGGCATTCCATTGCGACCCTTGAAGCGCTGGCCGAGCGCGCCCAGTCCAATCCTGCGCTGCCCGGTGGGCGCTGCAACCTCGTTATCGCGCGGGCGCCCTGAACATATAAAGAGATCTTTATATTTGCTTTCGGGGGCGGCTGAGGGTATTTGCCCAGCAATCGGCCGCCTCCTTTCATGTCGTGCGGCCGCCATTGAATCAGCCGCCAGGAGACATTTTGTGGCCACCGCACCCGTTGCCGACACCAATGACTACGTCATTCGCGACATCACGCTCGCCGATTTCGGCCGCAAGGAAATCGACATCGCTGAAACCGAAATGCCCGGCCTGATGGCGCTGCGCAGCGAATATGGTGCGGCGCAGCCGCTCAAGGGTGCGCGCATCACCGGTTCGCTCCACATGACGATTCAGACCGCGGTGCTGATCGAGACGCTGACAGCGCTTGGCGCGGACGTCCGCTGGGCGACGTGCAACATTTTCTCGACGCAGGATCACGCCGCGGCCGCGATCGCGGCGTCGGGCGTTCCCGTGTTCGCGGTCAAGGGCGAGAGCCTCGCCGAATATTGGGATTATGTCGGCTCGATCTTCGATTGGGGCGATGAAACCTGCAACATGATCCTCGACGATGGCGGCGACGCGACGATGTTTGCGCTCTGGGGCGCCAAGCTCGAAGCCGGCCAGACGATGCCCGAGCCCGAGAACGACGAAGAAGTCGAGATGCAGCGCGCGCTGAAGGCGTTCATCGCCCGCAAGCCCGGCTACCTCACCGAGACCGTCAAGAACATCAAGGGCGTTTCGGAAGAAACCACGACCGGCGTTCACCGCCTTTACGCGATCGCCAAGAAGGGCGAGCTGCCTTTCCCCGCGATCAACGTGAATGACAGCGTGACCAAGTCGAAGTTCGACAATCTCTATGGCTGCAAGGAATCGCTGGTCGACGCGATCCGTCGCGGCACCGACGTCATGCTCGCGGGCAAGGTCGCCTGCGTCGCTGGCTTCGGCGATGTCGGCAAGGGCTCGGCGCAGTCGCTGCGCAATGGCGGTGCGCGCGTGCTCGTCACCGAGGTTGATCCGATCTGCGCGCTTCAGGCCGCGATGGAGGGCTTTGAAGTCGTGACGATGGAAGAGGCCGTCACGCGCGCCGACATCTTCTGCACCGCCACGGGCAATGCCGATGTCATCACCGCCGATCACATGAAGGCGATGAAGAACATGGCGATCGTCTGCAACATTGGCCATTTCGACAGCGAGATCCAGATTTCCGCGCTCTCGAACTACAAGTGGACCGAAGTGAAGCCGCAGGTCGACCTCGTCGAGTTTCCCGACGGCAAGCAGATCATCATCCTGTCCAAGGGCCGCCTCGTGAACCTCGGCAACGCGACGGGCCACCCGAGCTTCGTGATGTCGTCGAGCTTCACCAACCAGGTGCTCGCGCAGATCGAGCTGTGGGGCAATTCGGCAGCCTATCAGAACGATGTCTACGTCCTGCCCAAGCATCTCGACGAAAAGGTCGCGATGCTCCACCTCGAAAAGCTGGGCGTGAAGCTGACCACGCTGACGAAGAAGCAGGCCGACTATATCGGCGTGCCGGTCGAAGGTCCGTTCAAGCCCGATCATTACCGTTACTGATCGCGTTCACCGCGAAGCTGAAAAGGGCTCCCGGTATCCGGGGGCCCTTTTTTGTCGCCCCGGTCGCGGGTTGTAGGCGCCAGCCCAACAAAAAAAAGGGGGCCGGAGCAATGCTCCGACCCCAAAATGCGTTGGTGTTCCGCGTCAGAACTTGGCGGTGGCGCCAGCGTAGAAAAAGCGGCCGATATTGCTGTAAATCCCACTGCCGGCGCCGATCCCCGTCTGGCCGAGCGGGGGCAGGCGATTGGTGACGTTGTCGATGCCGAAGTAAAAGTTGAACTTGTCGGTGGCATCCAGCGCGACGCGAATGTCGTGATAGACCACCGTCGGATAGAACTTGCGGTCCGCCCAGTCGGCATTCTGCGGCGGACGGCCCTGCTTGGGGAAGAAGTCCTCATATTGCGCGGTGTTGAGGATCATCTTTCCGAGGTAGCGCATCTGGTAGCCGATCGACCACGGCCCCGTCTTCAGGTTGACGTTCCAGTTGAACGCATCCTTGGGATCGCCAAGTTCGAGCAGCAACTGGTTGGCGCGACCGGGATCGGTGGGGAACAGGAACTGGTCGTTCTGCAAGGCGCGCGTGTAGATGACGCGCGTGTTGAGATCGCCGATACCCTCGATATTGTGCTGATAGCTCGCCTGCACGTCGATGCCGCGCACCTTGAGGCTGGCGTAGTTCAGCAGCACCTGCTGCAGGCTTCCTTCGAGGATGCGGCCCGGAATTTCGCCACGCGGTCCGCCGCCGGCGCCTGCGCGCTGGAACAGGTCGCAGAACTGGTTGTTGAGATCAGCAGCATCATAACAGGCGTTGACGATCTGCTGCGCGGTCGGCGCGGTGATCACGTCCTTCACCTTGATATCGTAATAGTCGGCTGAGATGGCGAAGCCCGGCAGGAAGCGCGGCTGGAACACGCCACCGACTACGATCGAATCGGATGTCTCTTCCTTCAGATTTTCGTTGCCGCCGGAAACGAACTCGAGCGTCGCGGCATATTGATAGTTGAAGTTCGCGGGGACGCCGGCCGCTCGGCAGTTCGCCGCGCGGGTGGAAGAGCCGGTGCCGATCTGGTCGAGCGCACAGGGGTCCGCGAAAGCCCCGAAATTTTGCCCCAGAGGCGCATAGAGTTCGGTCAGGTTCGGTGCGCGCACCGATCGGGCATAGTTGGCGCGGAAGCGGATGTCGGGGATCGGGGCCCATTCGACGCCGCCATTGTAGGCGTAGACTGTCCCCGTGGAGCCCTTGTAGTCTGCAATGCGACCCGCTGCGTTGAAGGTCAGCTCGTGGAAGAAGGGAACGTCCTTCAGAACCGGAATTCTGAGTTCGCCATAGGCTTCCTTCACCTCGAAGGCGGGTGGGTCGAAGATTGGAAGCGCGTTGTAGAAGGTCAGCCCCGCCGCAACCAGCGGATCGACCGCTTGGTAGTTCGTTTCACGACGATACTCCAGGCCGGCCGCAAAGCCTACTGGCCCGCCCGGAAGCTCGAAGAGCTGGCTGAGATCGCCCGCGATCGAACCGCCCGCGACGAATTGGGTGATCTTGCCCTTCGAGACGGTGTCCTGAACCACATAGTTGCGGGCGGCATCGGTGACGTTGCCGCTACCGAACAGGTTAAGCGGCACGCACTGCGCTACGTCATTGGCCAGCGCGTTCCGGGCGTAGGCCGGGTCGGCGGCTTGCTCAAACGCGATCCTTGCTGCCGGATCGATTCTGGCGCGGCAAACGATGTTCCCCGAGGCCGGATCGCGCACCGCATCGATTGCGAGCAGGAAACGCTGGAGGTTCAGATTGCCCAGAACCTTGGTGTCTTCGTTGAATTCGCCGTAATTGATTGCGGCTTCGTACGACCAGTCGTCGTTGAAAGTGCCGCGAGCACCCGCGACGATGCGATAGGTCTCTCGCCTGGCCTCTTCCTGGCGGACGCCGAGATCGACCATGTTCTTGTTCAGGTAGAAGCCGGATTGATCGGCGTCGTTGATACCGTCCCCGGTAGCTTCGTCATCGTCGGTGCCGAGAACCCCGTCATCGCCAGGGAGGAAAGCGCCGAAGAAATCGCCATACGCATTCCGAATCACACCGCGCGCCTGATCGGTCAGAAAGGGATTGTCGGTGTAGAAGATCTCGCGGGGTGAGCCGTATGTGCCGCCGCGTGCCAGAAATGCCGGGCCGCTGGCGCTGCCAAGCGAATCGGTGCGGACATATTTGGCCTCAATGAATGGCTCGAACGCGTCGCTGACCGTGAAGTGTCCGAGCAGATTGACGCTGTAGCGATCAAGACGCGGATAGAGCCCCACTTCCTTGCCGCTGCGGAAGTTGTCGCCATTGCCGCCAACGAACGAACCATTGCCGGTGCCGATCCGCTGCCCAGTCTGGGCCACCAGCGTGCCGTTGGGCATGAAGAGATAAGGAGTCGGATAGCGTGGGGTGTAAAAATTCTCGATCGTACCGCCGTTCGAATAGACCGCATTTCGAATGTCGCGAACAAAGATGCGGTCGGGATTTCCATCGCTGCCATTCACTGCCCTGGCGGGATCGGTGTCGACGACGACGAACCCATCCACGTTCCGCAGATTGGGACGGCCCGGCGCATACCAGTCGTCATTGTGCGAATATTCGAAATTGACCGCGATGTTACCGCGGCCGTCGGCAAAATTGGTGCCGGCAACTGCGCTTAGAAATGAAGCCCCGGCATCGCCATATTTGCTGATTCCGCCCTGGCCGCGCAGTTGGACTCCCTCGAAGTCGCGCTTGAGCACGAAGTTGACCACGCCCGCGATCGCGTCCGAACCGTAGACCGCAGAGCTGCCGCCCGTGACGATATCGACGCGCTCGATCAGGTCGGTCGGGATCTGGTTGGTATCGACCGATGAGGCGTTGTTCAGGATGTCCGCGGAAACGTGGCGACGGCCATTCTGCAGCACCAGAGTGCGCTGCGTACCGAGACCGCGAAGGTCGAGCAGGTTGAGGCCTGCGGTGCCAAGATTTCGCGTCGAGTTCGACTGGCTGATAGTGGAGCGCAACTGGGGAAGCTCGTTGAGTACGTCGCCGATCGAGGTTTGGCCGGTCTGGAAGAACTCCTCGCCGCTGACCGTGGTCACGGGCACGGCTTCTTCCAGATCGGGCCTGCGGATGCGCGAGCCGGTGACGACGATGGCGTCGTCCGCCGCGCTTTCCGCCTCTGCCTCCGCTTCGGGCGCCAGCGGCGCATCTTGGGCATGCGACATCTGTGTGAGTGAAAGAACGGCGCCGAGAATTGCGGCAGAACGAATAGAAGTGGCGCCTAGAAAATGTGCCTTGCGCATGATCGCATCCCATCAACTGAACTTTGGATGAACGACCCTTGTGTGAATGATGACTTCAATCAACTTCTGTAGCTTCACAGTATCGTGTAAATACCATGTTTTGTTCAGTAATTGTTGCAACGGGGTCACAGTAAGGTACGCACCGGCCAGCGACAGTTTTCGACCAACGACGCTTTGCCTTCGGCGACTGTCGTCATAGAAGCTTCGCGCACGCGTCGCTGGGAGCGGTGACGCGACGGGAGGAGAAAAAAACCGTGAAGAACAATGCCATCATAACGCTGACGATGCTTCTTTCTGTGACGGGCATGGGGCATGCCAGCATCGCGATGGCCAATGTACCGGAGGCCGGAAAGACCGAGGACAAGGCGCCCAAATGGGATGTCAACGCGCCGCCGGGCGCCACCATCCGCCAGGTGCCGATCGACGTGACCGAGAGTACGTGGATGAACCTCGACATCAGCCCTGATGGCCGGACGATCGCGTTCGATCTGCTCGGCGACATCTACACCATGCCGATCGCGGGCGGGACGCCGACGCGGATCGCCGAGGGACTGGCCTATGAGGTGCACCCGCGCTTCTCGCCCGATGGCAGGCGCATCGCCTTCACCTCGGACCGCGGCGGCGGCGACAATATCTGGGTGATGAACGCTGATGGATCGGACAAGCGCCAGCTCACCAAGGAAGATTTTCGCCTCCTCAACCAGCCGAGCTGGAGCCCTGACGGCCGCTTCATCGTGGCCAAGAAGCATTTCACCACGGGGCGCTCGCTCGGGACGGGCGAGGTCTGGGTCTATCACGTCTCGGGCGGGAATGGCGTGGCGCTGGTCAAGAAGCCCAATGAACAACACCAAAAGGAACTGGGCGAGCCGATCTACGCGCCAGACGGCAAGCATATCTACTATGTTCGCAATACGACGCCCGGCGCGATCTTCGAATATGCGCAGGACTCCAACACCCAGCTTTTCGCGATCGAGCGCTATGATATGGAGACGGGTGAGATCGAGACGATCGCCGCCGGACCCGGTGGTGCAGTCCGCCCCGCGCCGTCACCCGACGGCAAGCTGCTCGCCTTCGTCCGCCGCGAGCGCGCCAAATCCAAGCTCTATGTGAAGGATCTCGTGACCGGCGAGGAGCGCAAGATTCATGACGCGCTCGATCAGGACGTACAGGAAACCTGGGCGGTGCACGGCGTCTATCCCAATATGGCGTGGACGCCCGATTCCAGGACGCTCGTCTTCTGGGCGGGCGGCAAGATCAATCGCATCGATCTGGCATCGGGCCAGACGCGCGAAATCCCGTTCCACGTCGCGGACAGCCGTGGCGTGATCGATCCGCCGCGTCCACCCGTCGAGATCGCGCCCGACAGCTTCCAGACGAAGATGCCGCGCCATGCCGCGGTCTCGCCCGATGGCCGGCAGGTGGTGTTCGAAACGCTCGGCAAGCTCTGGATCAAGGACATGGCGGGAGGAACGCCGCGCCGCCTGACGAAGAACGAGGCCGAGCGCGAGGTCTATCCCTCCTGGTCGCGTGACGGCAGGACGATCGCCTTTGTCGGCTGGACCGATACGGGGCTGGGTCAGATCCGCACGACAACGCCTTCGGGGGGCAGCGCGCGCACGGTGACGACGCGCCCCGGCCATTATGCCCGGCCACGCTTCTCGCCTGATGGCAGGACGATCGCCTTCGAGGTTCGCGATGGCGGCGGACTGGTTTCCCCGCTCTATGCGCTCGACGCGGGCGTGTACCGCGTCGCGGCGGCGGGCGGGGCGCCGGTGCGCGTCGCCAAGGGGCTTTCGGGGCCGCAGTTCGGCGCCGGGAATGACCGCCTGTTCATGACCGAGAGCGGCGACAACAAGCGCATGCTCGTCAGCAGCGATCTCAACGGCGAGGCGAAGCGCGTCCACGCGTCAGGCGAACTCGTGACCGGCTATGACGTCTCACCCGACGGTCAATATTTCGCCTTCCGCGAAAATTACGAGGCCTTCGTCACGCCGCTGCTTCCCGGCAAGCAGGAAGTAGGCACCGATGCCAAGGGAGGCGCGCTGCCGGTAGCCCGCGTGAGCGCTGAAGGCGCCGATTTTATTCACTGGAGCAACAATGGCGCGCAGCTCCACTGGAGCCTCGGTCCAACGCTCTATACGGCGCGGAGCGACGCGATGTTCGCGATTGCTCCGCCTGCGGGTGAAGCGAAATCGCCCAAATTCGAGCCGCCAAAGACCGGCGTTTCATTGTCGATGACGGTCGCCGCCGACAAGCCCAGGGGCAGTGTTGCCCTGACAGGCGCGCGCATTGTCACGATGCGCGACGCGGCCGGCGGGATCATCGACGATGGTGTGGTCGTGATCGAAGGTGACCGGATCGTCGCAGTCGGCCCGCGTGCCGAAGTCCGCATCCCTGCGGGCGCGAAGACGGTCGATGTCACCGGCAAGACGATCATTCCGGGGCTGGTCGACGCACACGCGCATGGTCCCTATGGCCTCGACGAATTCACGCCTGAGCAAAATTGGGCGACGACGGTCAATCTCGCGCTCGGTGTCACCACGACGCACGACCCGTCGAGCAGCGCGGCGACGGTGTTCCCCGCTTCGGAAATGCAACGCGCAGGCAAGTTGCTCGCACCGCGCACCTTCTCGACGGGCGAGATCGTCTATGGCGCCAAGGCGGCCGACGTCTATGCGCAGATCAACAGCCTCGAGGACGCGCGCGCGCACATCCGCCGGCTGAAGGCGCAGGGCGCGCACAGCGTCAAGAACTACAACCAGCCGCGCCGCGAGCAGCGTCAGCAGGTCGTGGCCGCGGCGCGCGAGGAGAACATGCGCTCGGTGGCCGAGGGCGGATCGCTGTTCGGCATGGACATGTCGATCATCGCCGACGGCAACACCACGCTCGAACACAATATTCCGCAAAATGTGCTCTACAAGGACGTGATCGATTTCTTCGCGGGCACGAAGGTTGGCTACACCCCCACGCTGGTCGTCACCTATGGCGGTCCCGCGGGCGATCCCTATTGGCGGCAGGCGACCGACGTCTGGAAGCATCCGCTGCTTCAGCGCCATGAGCCGCCCGAAGCGCTCGCTGCCGCCAATGCGCGCCGTACCAAGGCGCCCGAGGAGGATTATGTCGACGACGACAATGCGCGCGAGGCCAAGAAGCTCGCCGACCGCGGCGTTCCCGTCTCGATCGGCGCGCATGGGCAGGAACCGGGCATCGCAGCACATTGGGAGCTCTGGTCTTTCGTGCGCGGCGGGATGAGCCCGGTCGATGCTTTGCGCGCGGGCACGATCGTCTCCGCGCAGTCGCTCGGCTATGACCGCGATATCGGGTCGCTGGAGCCGGGCAAGCTCGCTGATCTGGTGGTACTCGACGCAGATCCGACGCGGGACATCCGCAATTCGGACAAGGTGGCGAAGGTCATGCTCGGCGGGCGTCTCTATGATGCGGCAACGCTGAATGAGGAGGTGACAGGCACTTTCCGGCGCAAGCCCTATTATTGGGAGTGATTTCCCAAGTGCCCCGGCGAAGGCCGGGGCACTTGGTGTTTCCAAATCGGCGAAACAAATTCCAGACCTTGATCGCTTCAGGTTGAATCAACCTGAAGCGTGAATCACGGTCTTAACCGTTAGAATAGAGCCTGATTTACGGTATCTGCGGAAGCACGAAGTGCTTCCACCTCAACCGATCAGGCTCTAATGACATCGATGATGTTTACGCCTGACCGGGACCGCCGCAATTGATCAACGATTCGCCGTTCGTTTCGATCGCGATCGGCGTCGCGCTTGCGCTGTGGCTGGGACTCTCCGCCTGGGCGCTCTACACGGGGCTCAGGATGCGTGGCCGCGCAGCGCGTGCAGAGCGAGAGGCCGGCCGTCTCGCCGAACTGCTCGAATCCGCGCCGGCCTTGCCGATGATCGTGCGTCCCGACGGACGGATTGAGGCTTCGGAGCGGCTGGGCGACTGGCTGGGGCTGGCGCGGGTTCCCAATTTCCTCGCCGATCTGACCGCCGAGGATGTGGGGCTGTCCGAAGAGGATTCGGCGGCGCTGGTGCGCGACGTCGCTGCGGCGCAGAAATCAGGCAAGAGCTTCACGCGCGCCGCGCGCGCAAAGGGCTCCGCGCGCACGCTGCTGATCCGGGGCGCGGTCGCGGGGCCGCGGCTCGCTGAACCGGGAAGCGTCATCCTCTGGGTTTTCGACGCGACCGAGAGCCAGACCGAAATCGGCCGGCTCGGCACCGAGGTGACCCGGCTCGCGCGCGCCTTCGAGGCGCTGGCCGGGCTTATCGAGGCATCGCCCTTTCCAATGTGGCATCGCGGGTCGGATCTGCGGCTGACGCTCGTCAACAGTGCCTATGTGAAGGCTGTCGAGGGGGCGGGCGCCACCGATGTCATAGAACGCGGGCTTGAGCTGGTCGAATCGAGCGGCGGGCGCTCGCCCTTCGCGATGGCCGCGGCCGCGCGCGAGGCCAATCAGGTGATGACGCGCACTGTCCCCGCCACCATCGGTGGTGAGCGCCGGATGATGCGCGTCGTCGACGTCCCCATCGGTGACGCGGGCGTCGCGGGCTTCGCGATCGATATCGAGGAAACCGAACAGGTCCGCAGCGCCTTTCGGCGCTTCGCAGCCGCACAGCGCAACATGCTCGACCGTCTGTCGGCGGGCGTTGCGCAGTTCGGGCCCGACCGCGCGCTCGCCTTCAGCAATCAGCCGTTCCAGCGCATCTTCGCGATGAAGCCCGAATGGCTCGCCGACCGGCCCGAATTCGATCGCGTGCTCGAACGCATGCGTGAAGCCGATCGTATCCCCGAAAGCCGTGATTTTCCGGGCTGGAAAGCGGAGCGCCGCGGCTGGTTCACATCGATCGAGGGCGCGGTCGAGGAAAGCTGGCTGCTACCCGGCGGAACGCATCTGCGCGTCGTGGCGCAGCCCTTGCCCGATGGCGGACTGTTGCTGATCTTCGAGGACCGGACCGAACAGGTTCAGCTCGAAAGCGCGCGCGATACGCTGCTGCGCGTGCGCACGGCCACCTTCAACAACCTGTTCGAAGCGATCGGCGTGTTCGCGGCCGACGGCCGCCTCAACATGTGGAACGATCGTTTCCGTGAGATCTGGGGCTTCGAGGAGGCGTTCCTCTCAACGCATCCGCGCGTCGACCTGCTGACGAGCGCGGCGGCTGAGCAGCTCGCAAATCCTGCGCGCGCCAAGCTGATCCGCGAGCTGGTCCGTGTCGCGACGGTCGACCGGCGTCAGCGCAATGGTCGCGTCGCGCTGAAGGATGGGCGGCATTTCGAGTTCGCCGCAGTGCCATTGCCCGACGGCAATGCGCTCTTCACCATGCTCGACATTTCCGACAGCCGCCGCATCGAGCAGGCGCTTCGCGATCGCAACGAAGCGCTCGAGGAAGCCGACCGCGTCAAGACCGCTTTTGTCGCCAACATGAGCTACGAGTTGCGCACCCCGCTTACTTCGATCGGCGGTTTCGCCGAGATGATGAAGGAAGGCTATGCTGGCGAGCTGGGCGATCAGGCCAGGGACTATGTCGGCGCTATCCTCGACTCGGTGGCGCGGCTCGGCGTGCTGATCGACGGCGTTCTCGATCTGACGCAGAGCGACGCGGGCGGTTTTCCGATGGACCTGGCCCCCGTCGATCTGCGCGCGCTCGCCGAAGCTGTCGCGGACGACCATCTCGGAGCAATGACGGCCGGGGCGCTCGATTTCGCGGTCGAGATCGATCCTTCGCTTGGCCAGATATCGGGCGATGCGAAGCGGCTGGGGCAGGCGATGGGCCATATGCTCAAGAACGCGATCGCGCTGACACCTGAGGGCGGCCGCGTCCTGCTCCATGGCAGCGGCGATGAAAAGGCCGCGCGGATCATCGTTTCCGATAACGGCCAGGGCATCGCCGAAAAGGAGCAGGCGCGCGTCTTCGATCGCTTCAGCCGCGCCGCCGAGCGGAGTCCCGATGGCGACGATGCCTTTGGCCTCGGCCTCCCGCTCGCACGCCAATATGCCCAGGCGCATGGCGGAACGCTCATGCTCTATTCCGAGCCGGGCGAGGGGACGGTGCTGACACTTGAGCTGCCGCGATGATCCGCCTCGACGACGAGGCTGCAACGCTGGCGCTGGGCGCCGCGATGGCAAAGCGCGTGCGTGCGGGTGACGTCATCGCGCTTTCGGGCGACCTCGGCACCGGCAAGACGACGCTGGCGCGTGGCCTGCTCGCCGCACTTGGCCTTGACGAAGAAGCGCCAAGCCCCAGCTTCGCGATCGTCCAGCCCTATGAACCGCCCGAAGTCAGCATACCGGTGGCGCATGTCGACCTCTATCGGCTCGACGATCCCGAGGATGCGCTCGAACTCGGACTCGACGACATGCGCGGCGACAGCGTGCTGCTGATCGAATGGCCCGAACGGCTGGGCGATGCGCTCTGGCCCGACGCGCTGCGACTCGCCTTTGAGCGGACCGCGGACGGCGCACGCGTCTTGACAGCGACGGTGCCGTCGTCATGGGAAGGGCGATGGCCACCGACATGATTCCGCCCGCCGCTGCCCCCGCATTCCTCGCCGCGCACGGCTGGGACGGCGCAGAGATCCTGCCGCTCGCGGGTGACGCATCCTTCCGCCGTTATTTCCGCGTGATCGAGCCCGGCCGACAGGCTGTGCTGATGGATGCGCCGCCGCCGCACGAGGATCCGCGTCCCTTCATCCATATCGCCGAGCATTTGATCGAGCTTGGCTTTGCTGCGCCGCGAATTCTGGCGACCGACCTTGATAATGGCCTCGTGCTTCTCGAGGATTTCGGCGATGCGCGCATGCGCGAGGTCGTCGACGCCGCGCCGGAGAGCGAGCAGCGCATCTATGCCGACGCGGTCACGCTGCTGGCGCTGCTTCATCGTCATGACGCCGCCAACATCGCCCCCTATGACCGCGCGCAATATTTGCGCGAGGCCAATCTGCTCGTCGAATGGTATTGCCCCGCCGTGGGCCTTGACGTTGATGCGGCGGGCTATGAGGCGGCGTGGGACGAGGCCATGGCCGAGCTTTACGATCCCGATGTGCGCAGCGTGACGGTGCTGCGCGACTATCACGCCGAAAACATCATGCTGATCGATGGCCGCGATGGCGTCGACGGGCTCGGCCTGCTCGATTTCCAGGATGCGCTGGCGGGGCATCCCGCCTATGACCTCGTCTCGTTGCTCCAGGACGCGCGTCGTGACGTTTCGCCCGAGCTCGAGGCGGAGATGATCGCGCATTATCATGCCGAAACCGGGAATAACGGCCAGTTCGATGCCGCCTATGCACTGCTCGGTGCGCAGCGAAACGCCAAGATCATCGGCATCTTCACGCGCTTGTGGAAGCGCGACGGCAAGGCGCGCTATCTCTCCTTCCTGCCGCGCGTCTGGGACTATCTGGAGCGCGACCTCGCGCATCCCGCGCTCGCGCCGGTTGCGCGCTGGTTCGACGCCAATATCCCCGCCGACAAGCGCGCGCCTGCCTGGAAGACGATGGCCGACGCATGACCAGCCCCCGCAAGCAGCTCTCCATTCGGCCTGATCCGGGCGGGCCGCCGCTCAAGACCGCGATGGTCATGGCGGCGGGCCTCGGCAAGCGCATGCGCCCGCTGACCGCGACGCGGCCCAAGCCACTTGTCGAGGTCGCGGGCAAGGCGCTGCTCGATCACACGCTCGATCGGCTGCGCGCCGCCGGTATCGAGCGCGCGGTGGTCAATGTTCATTATCTTGCCGACGCGCTCGAAGCGCATTTGAACAACAAGGTCAAAGATCTTGAAATTATTGTCTCTGATGAGCGCGACCTGCTGCTCGAAACTGGCGGCGGGCTGGTCAAGGCGCAGGCGCTGATCCCCGACGACCCCTTTCTCTGCGTCAACAGCGACAATCTCTGGATCGATGGCCCCAGCGACGCGATCCGGATGCTTGCCGCGCGCTGGGACGGCGCGCAGATGGATGCACTGCTGCTGCTCGTCCCGCAGGCGCGTGCCAATTGCCATAGTGGCGCCGGCGATTTTCACCTCGACGCCGTGGGCCGGGTCAGCCGTCGCAAGCCGGGCCGCGTGGCACCCTTCGTCTATACCGGCGTCCAGTTGCTGTCGCACCGTCTGCTGCGCGACGCGCCTTCGGGGCCCTTCTCGACAAACATCCTTTGGAACCGCGCGATCGAGGAAGGACGCTGCTTCGGTCTCGTCCATCACGGTCTCTGGTTCGACGTCGGCACGCCGCAGGCGGTGAAGAAGACCGAGGCGCTGCTCGCTTATGGGTGAGCGGGGCGCGCCCTCCGTCCACACAATTCCCCCCCACCGGGCCTTTGCCGATGCGCTCGCCGAAGGACTGATTGCCACATGGGGCAAGGATCCGATGGCGCTCGCGCGCGGGATCGTGCTCGTGCCGAACAACCGCGCAGCGGGCGCGATCACCAACGCATTTGTGCGACGGGCCGAAGGCGGACTGCTGTTGCCGAGGCTGATCCCGATCGGCGATCCCGAGCTCGACGAGCGGCTGGGCAGTGCGCTCGATCCGATCGGCAGCGGCGATCCAATCGCGCCCGCGATCGACCCGATCCGACGCCGCATGATGCTTGCGCGGTTGGTGCAGGAAGAACGCGCCCGGTCGGGCGAGCCCGTCGATGCCGCCGAAGCGGTGCGGCTGGCGGCAGAACTTGCACGCACGCTCGATCAGCTTCTCGTCGAATGCGTCGAGCCGCGCCGGCTCAGGACGCTTGAGGTCGCTGCCGAGCTTTCCGAACACTGGCAAAAATCGCTGAGACTGATGTCGATCATCCTCGATCGCTGGCCCGACGAGCTCGCGCGGATCGACCGGATCGACATGGCCGAGCGCCGCAACCGGCTGCTCGAACGCGTCGCGCGGCGCTGGCGCGAGGCGCCCCCCCCAGGTTTCGTCGTGGCGGCGGGCGTCACCACCAGCGCGCCCATGGTCGCGCGCGTGCTGCGGACGGTGTCGCGGATGGAACGGGGCATGGTCGTACTCCCCGCGCTCGACGACGAGATGCCGCAGGACGAATGGGATGCACTCGGCCCCTTCGACCGTGACCCGGTGACGGGTTTCCGCAAGGTTTCGATAGAATCGCACCCCCAGTTTCACCTGAAACTGCTGCTCGACCGGATGGACGTGGGTCGGGGCGAGGTGCGGCGCTGGCGCTGGGGCGGCGGGCATGACGCCAGTGCTGCGCGCAGCCGCGCGATCTCCAATGCTATGAAGCCCGCGGTTTTTACGGGACGTTGGAGCGACCCCGATCTGGAGACGCGGCTGACGGGCGTCAGGGCGCTGGAAGTCGCGACGCCCGCCGAGGAAGCGCAGGCGATCGCGATCGCCCTGCGCGAGGCGCTCGAAACGCCTGCGCGCACTGCGGCGCTCATAACCCCCGACCGCGCGCTCGCGACGCGCGTGTCGGCGCACCTGAAGCGTTGGGGCATCGAGGCCGATGACTCCGCGGGGCGACCGCTCTCGGGAGAACCGGCGGGCACCCTGCTGCTCGCGCTGGCCGAGGCCGCGGCGGAGGATTTCGCGCCGATCGCGCTTCTCGCGCTGCTCAAGCATCCGCTCGTCCAGGCCGGTGAAGGGCGGCTTGACTGGCTCGACAAGGTTCGCGTGCTCGATCTTGCGCTGAGGGGGCCGCGCCCACCCGCCGGGCTCGAAGGCATCACCCGGTTTCTGGCGGGAGGCAATGAACGCGAGCGCAGGGCGCGCAGCCGCGCGGAGGAAGGCTGGCGGACGATGCGGACGCTGCTCGATCCCTATGCAGCCGCTGTGGCCAATGCGCGTTCATTTGCCGCGCTGCTGGCGGCGCTTCGCGATGCTGCCACCGCGCTTTCGGGCGACGCGCTATGGTCGGGCGCCGCGGGGCGCGCTGCCGCAGAACTGATCGCAGAGCTTGAAGTTCATGCCGCCGACGGCCCCGCCGACGCGCGGCCTGAGACTCTGTCGCCGCTGCTGAAGGGGCTGATGGACGAAGTGGCGGTGCGTCCGCCGCAGGGCGGGCACCCGCGCATCTCGATCTGGGGATTGCTAGAGGCGCGGCTGCAACAGGCCGATCTGGTGGTTCTGGCGGGGCTCAACGAGGGGAGCTGGCCGGCGCTTCCCGCACAGGATCCATGGCTTGCGCCGCGCATCCGCGCCGAACTCGGTCTGGCGAGCCTCGAACGCCGCATCGGTCTGTCGGCACATGACTTCGCAAGCGCGCTTGGCGCGCCGCAGGTCGTGGTCACGCGCGCGCGCCGCGATGCGCGCGCGCCCGCGATCGCGTCGCGCTTCTGGCTGCGCATGGAGGCGATGGATCCCGGCTTCCGGGCCGAGCGCAACGTGCCAGCCTTCGGCGCATGGGCGGGGATGATCGACCGCCCCAACGATTTCGCCCCCGCCGAACAGCCCGCGCCGACGCCGCCCGTCGCCGATCGTCCCAAGGCGCTCAGCGTCACGCAGGTCGACCGACTGAAGGCCGATCCTTACGCGTTCTACGCCTTGAAGATGCTCCGCCTTCGCGCACTCGACCCGATTGACGCCGAGGCGAGCGCGGCATGGCGCGGCACCGCAATTCACGATGTGCTTGAACGCTGGGCCGGTGAGGGCTGGCGCGCCGATCGGCTGCTGCCGCTCGCGCGCGAATTCTTCACGCGGCCCGAAGTGCATCCGCTTCAGCGCGCCTTCTGGCAACCGCGTGTCGAGGAGGCGCTCAGGTGGATCGCCGAGCAGATCGAGAAGGACAGGGCGGCAGATCGCACGCCCTGGAAGGCGGAGGTCTCGGGCAGCGCACAGATCGCGGGAGTCGAACTCGATGGCCGCGTCGACCGGATCGACCGGTTCGAAGGCGGCGGCATCGCGATCGTCGACTACAAGACGGGCAAGGCGCCTTCCGACATCGCGGTGCGCGAAGGCTTCGCCATGCAGCTTGGGCTGCTCGGGCTGATCGCCGAGCGCGGCGGGTTCGACGGCGTTGGGGGCACCGCAGAGGCATTCGAATACTGGTCGCTTGCAAAGAATGGCGGCCAGTTCGGCAGCCGCCGCTCCCCCGTTCACGCCGATGGAAAGGGTGGCAAGATCGAAGCGCATAGCTTTACCGCACACGCCGAGGCCATGTTTCGCGCGGCGGCCGAATTGTGGCTGACCGGAAGCGCGCCCTTCACGGCCAAGCTCCATCCCGAATATGCACCCTATGCCGATTACGACCAGTTGATGCGGCTCGACGAATGGTATGGGCGCGGGGACGCGGGCCATGACTAGCCAGCATCGCCCGATCCAGCTTCAGGGCAACCAGAAAGCCGCGTCCGAACCGCGCGAAAGCGTTTGGCTCTCCGCCTCCGCAGGTACGGGCAAGACGCAGGTGCTGACCGCGCGCGTGCTGCGCCTGTTGCTCAACGGCGCCGATCCCGCGGCTATCCTCTGTCTGACCTTCACCAAGGCGGGTGCCGCCGAAATGGCCGATCGCATCCACGCCAAGCTCGCTTCCTGGGTGCGGATGAAGGGGCCTGAGCTCGCGCTCGAACTGCGCGCGCTGGGCGAGTCCGCGACGCCCGAAAGCATCGACGCCGCGCGCCAGCTTTTCGCACGCGTGCTCGACGCGAGCGGCGCGGGGTTGCGGATCCAGACCATCCACAGCTTCTGTCAAACATTGCTCGCCGGATTTCCGCTCGAGGCCGGGCTGGTACCGGGCTTCCGCGCGCTTGAAGGACGCGAGGAATCGACGCTCCAGCGGCAGGTGATGGCCGACATGCTTGTGGCGGCCGAAGCCAATACCGACGACAGGCTCGTCGCTGCGCTTCAGGCGTTGAGCTTGAGGCTGGGCGAGGGCGGGGCGGAGGCCTTCCTCACCAATTGCGCGCGCGCGCCGCAGGCGATGGAGGCACTGGGCGATGACATTGCGGCAATTGTCCGCCGCGCGCTCGATGTGCCCGAAGGCGATGTCGAATCCGCGGTTGTGGATGCGTGCTGCGACGATGTTTTCGATATCGAGAGCCTGAGGCTGATTGCGGCCGCCAATGCCACGTGGGGCAGCAAGACCGGGCTGGATCGCGCGGACATCATCGCCGCGTGGCGCGCCGCTGGTGCCGTCGTGCGCGCCGAAATGCTGCCCGATCTGCTTTCGGTCGTGGTCACGCAGAAGGGCGAACTTAAGGCGGTCTCACCGAAACTGCTCGATGCCGAACCCGGTTATGCAGGCTATGCGCAAAGGGTGGCCGATTGCGTTCAGGCGCTGGTCGGCCTGCGCAGCCGCGCGGCGCTTGCGGCGTTGTTCGCGCAGGGACTGGAGGCAGGCCGCACCTATGCGCGCGCCTATGCCGAGGCCAAGCGGCTCGCAGGCGTTGTCGATTTCGACGATCTCATCCGCAGCGCCGTCACCTTGCTCGGCCAGTCGCACATGGCCGAATGGATCCGCTTCAAGCTCGATCAGGCGACCGATCACATCCTGGTCGACGAAGCGCAGGATACCAACGCCAGCCAATGGGCGATCATCAAGACGCTCGCCGAGGATTTCTTCGCCGAGGAACTGCTGTTGGATGACCGCGAGCGTGCGCGCACACCCGTGCGCACGATCTTCTCGGTCGGCGATTTCAAGCAGGCGATCTTTGGTTTTCAGGGCACCGACCCGATCAATTTCCGCGCGGCGCAGCTCCATTTCGAGCGTCAGGCGGCGGCGGCGGAACGCCGTGTTCACGATCTTTCGTTGACCGAATCCTTCCGCTCGACCGCGCCGATCCTCGAATTCGTCGATACGGTGGTGGCCGGGCTGGGTGACGGTGCGCTCAGCCAGATGATCGACCCCGAACCCCATCGCAGTGCTGTCGCTGGTCCCGGCGTCGTCACGCTGTGGAGCCCGGTTTCCGCGGAGGGCGATGACGGCGACGAAATCGAGGGCGAGGAAAGCTGGCTCGGCGATTCGACGCGGCGTTTCGCGACGCGGCTGGCAAAACAGATCAGGCGCTGGCTCGACGCGCCGACATGGATCAACAATCGCGGCAGACCGAAACGGCTCGAACCGCAGGATATATTGATCCTTGTGCGTCGCCGCAGCGAACTCGCTTCGCTGATCGTAGCGCGCCTCCATGCCGAGAAGGTGCCCGTGGCGGGTGTAGACCGGCTGCGGCTCAATGCGCCGCTGGCGGTGCGCGATCTTCTCGCCGCGATCCGCTTCGTGCTCCAGCCCGAGGATGATCTGAACCTCGCGGCGCTGCTCGTCTCGCCGCTGCTCGGCTGGAGTCAGACCGAACTCTACGCGGCCGCATTTGGTCGAAAGGGCGGTCTCTGGCGCCATCTGCGCGCAACGCAGGATGTCGAGCGGCTGTCGCCACTTCACGCTATGCTGGGCAGGGCGGACCTGTCCTCGCCCTATCGTTTTCTCGAGGAGCTACTTTCCGGTCCCCTTGATGGGCGGCGCAAGCTGCTGCGCCGACTGGGCGAAGAAGCGCGCGATCCCATCGAGGAATTGCTCAACGCCGCGCTCCAGTTCGAGGGCGACAAGACGCCAACGCTGCAGGCCTTTCTCGACCGCTTCGAACGCGAAACGGAGGACATCAAACGCGATCCCTCTGCACCGATGGACGCGGTCCGTGTGATGACCGCGCATGGCGCCAAGGGGCTCCAGGCGCCGCTGGTGATCCTTGCCGACGCAACCGTTGATCCCGAACGCGCCGGCGGCGGATACAGCAAGCTCGACTGGCCGATCGGCGAAGAGGGCGAACTCGTTCCGGTATTCCGGCCGCGCGCGGCAGAGACCGTGGGAAGCCTCAAGCAAGCCGCAGAGTTTTCCAAGAAGCGCGACATGGAGGAGCATTGGCGCCTGCTCTATGTCGCGCTGACCCGTGCCGAGGAATGGCTGGTGGTGGGCGGCGCGCTTGGTCCTCAGGCCAAGGGGCAGGCGCCCGACAAAAGCTGGCACGCCGCGATGCGGACGGCCTTTCAGCATCTCGAGATAGACGGCGAGGGTGATCCCGACTGGGGCGGCGCGTGGCATTTTCGCGGGCGGGCGCCGACGGCGTCGATCGAGGACAGGGCGCAGGAGCACACGCGACCAGGCGACCTGGTGGCCTTGCCGGATTGGATTCATGCCACGGCTCCCGCCGAAGCGCGTCCTCCGCGCCCGCTCGCACCGTCCTCGCTCGGCCCCGATGACGTCGCTGATCCGCCGCCGGGCCCCGAAATGCGCCGGGCGGCCGAGCGTGGGCGGCGGCTGCACGCGCTGTTCGAACGGCTGCCCGATGTTCGCGCCGCAGAACGGCGCGACTCAGCGCAGCGCTGGCTCGAACAGGGTGCCGGTATAACGGATCCCGCCGAGCGCTCGGCGATCACGGACGCCGCGCTCGCTATCATCGACGATCCCGAACATGCGGCGCTGTTCGGCCCCGACGCACTGGCGGAAGCGCCGATCGCGGCGGTTGTGGATGGCGACGTTGTAGCGGGCACGGTTGACCGGCTGCTTGTCGGCGAGCGCGTGGTCCGCGTCGTCGACTTCAAGACCGGCCGGCGAGTGCCCGCCTCGGCCGAGCGCGTTCCCGAGCACCATTTGCGCCAGATGTCGGCCTATGCGGAGGCGCTCAAGGTCATCTTTCCTGACCGTCGCGTCGAGGCGCAGTTGCTCTACACCTCGGGACCCACGCTGATCGATCTGTCCGATGCGTTGCTCGCGCGTCACAAGCCCGGCTTGAATGCCAAAGAGTAATGCTTGGGCGAAAGCGGTTGAGAGAGACGCCCGGCCTGCCTAGATATCGAGCCAACACGAAGGAGATTTGGCCATGGCCACCAAGCAGATCAGTGACGCGAGCTTTCATCAGGACGTGATCGCGGCCGAGGGGCCCGTTCTCGTCGACTTCTGGGCCGAATGGTGCGGCCCGTGCAAGATGATCGGCCCGTCGCTCGAGGAGATCGCCGAGGAACTTGGCGACAAGGTGACTATCGCCAAGCTCAACATCGAGGAAAATCCCGACGCGCCTGCGAAATATGGCGTGCGCAGCATTCCGACGATGATCCTGTTCAAGAACGGTGCTCCTGCGGCCACCAAGATCGGCGCGGCACCCAAGGGGCAGCTCAAGGGCTGGCTCGAAGGCGAGCTTTAATTCTCCAACATTGACGGGGTTCCGGCCGCAAGCCGGCGCCAGATCTGTACCATATTAGCGCTCCGGGCTTGACCCGGAGCCCATGTCCAAAGCGGCGGAGCGTCGGCCGATATGGGCTCCTGCTTTCGCAGGAGCACTGATGCGGGTTTATCGCACGGTGCTCTATACAGCGTCCATCGCGCGCGCGAGACTAACGAAATCCTCTATCGTCAGCGTTTCGGCGCGACGGGTCGGATCTATCCCTACCGCTTCCATCGCTGCCGGCGCGCCCGGAACAGCTTTCAGGCTCTGGCGCAGCATCTTGCGCCGCTGGCCGAATGCGGCTGCGGTCAGTCGTTCGATCGTGCCGATCGCTACGCCCGCGGGCGCCTCGCCGGGTTCGATATGGACTACCGCCGACATTACCTTGGGGGGCGGGGTGAAGGCCGAACGATGGACGTTCATCGCGAGCCGTGCGGACGATCGCCACTGGCTCAGCACCGCGAGCCTGCCATAGGCCGAGGTATCGGGCCGCGCCACGACGCGCTCGGCCACCTCTTTCTGGAACATCAGCGTCAGCGATTTCCACCAAGGCCGCCAGTCCGTCGTCGCCAGCCAGCGCACGAGAAGAGCGGTGCCGACATTGTAGGGCAGGTTGGCGACGACGTGCGCGCCGGGTACTTCGCGCGCCTCATCTATCTTGAGAGCATCGTCCTCTATCACTCTCAATTGTCCGGGTTGCCATGCGTCGAGCTCGGCCAGCGCCGGGATGCAGCGTCGGTCACGCTCGACCGCGACGACGTTAGCTCCCGCGCGCAGCAGTGCGCGCGTCAGCCCGCCGGGACCGGGACCGACCTCATAGGCTGTCTCGCCCGTCAGATCGCCGGGAATCCGCGCAATCCGGTCGAGCAACTGTTCGTCGAGCAGGAAATTCTGGCCAAGCGCCTTGCTGGCGGCAAGGCCGTGGCGCGCGATCACGTCACGCAACGGTGGAAGCGCGCTCACAAGGTGCAGGCGGCGCGGTGCGCGGCGGCGGCGGCGGCCATGCGGATCGCGGCCACCATCGCGCCCGGTTCTGCAACCCCGGTGCCCGCAATGCCGAACGCGGTTCCATGATCGGGGGAAGTACGGACGAAGGGGAGTCCAAGCGTCATGTTGACCCCCTCGTCAAAATGCAGCGTCTTGAGCGGGATCAGCGCCTGATCGTGATACATGCACATTGCGACATCGTAACTGGCGCGCGCGCGCGGGTGGAACATCGTGTCGGCGGCGAGCGGGCCAACGGCGTCGACGCCGCGCTCGCGCAAGATCTCGATCGCGGGAATGATAAAGTCGATCTCCTCGCTGCCCAGCGCGCCGTTTTCGCCGGCATGCGGGTTGAACCCGGCAAAGGCCAGCCGCGGCGACTTGATGCCGAAATTGCGCGTGATGCCCTTGGCGGTGACGAGGCTCTTGGCCACGATCATCTCGATCGAAAGCGCGTCCGATACGTCTTTCAGCGGCATGTGCGTGGTCAGCGGGACGACCTTCAGGCTTGGCCCCGCAAGCAGCATGATCGCGTTTTCGCGCGCTATTCCGCAGCGTTCCGCCACGAATTCGGTCTGGCCGGGGTGACGAAAACCAACGTCGTAGAGCTGCGATTTGGAGACCGGGCCGGTCACCAGCGCACCGGCCGCGCCTGAACGCGCGAGCCCTGCCGCCATTTCGAGCGAATCGAGCGAACAGCGCGCGCCCTCGGCGTCGGGCTTGCCCGGAATGATCGGGCCGCCATCCTCGAGCTGAATCAGCGGCAGGCCGCCAGCAAACGCGTCGGGTGCTTCGGCCGGGTCGGAAATGCGTGTGACCGGCCCGTCCCACACCGCCGAGATGGAACGCCCGTCACCGACCGCGAAGAACGGCGCAAGTCCGTCCTCGACGCGCCGTTCCCAGGCTTTTGCAGTGATCTCCGGACCGATACCCGCCGGATCCCCCAGCGATACGGCAATGGGGTTCACGCGCGGCCCTCCCTGTTATTGATAATCGACCACCGCATCGCGTCGCAGGTCGCGCAGATAGCGCTGGGCGCGCCGGTTGATCCGCTCGTCCTCGAGTTGCGCCATGATCCGGTCGAACGACGGGCCGTTGGCCGATTCGGGATCGTCGCGGCCGCACAGGACGAGCACGCGCACGCCCTCTTCGAGCGATCCGAATGGCTGCGTCGTCTGGCCGACCTGCAGGTTGAGCAGGATGTCCTGAAGCTGCGGGGGCAGGTCACGCACGCGGACCTGGTCATTGTCGACAATCTCGGCGCTCAGCGAATCGGCGATCGGCTTGGCGGTGCCGCATCCCGTGATCTTCCTGGTTTCCTCGGCAAACTTCGCGACCTGCGGCCCCGCCTGCGTCTGGGTCATGCCCTTGGGGAAGCTGATCGCGAGCTGCTTCAGGCTGAGCACTGCGTCACGCGGATCGGCGGTGAGCACCTGGCGCTCGTCGATCAGCAACAGGATCGAAACGCCGCCGGGAACCGGGATCGGGCCGGCGACCTGGCCGACGCGCATCGTCGGCGCGACCTCGGCAAGGGCATCGGGCAACTGACCCGCACGGATCCAGCCCAGATCGCCGCCGACTGCGGCGGTCGAAGCCTCGGAGAACTGGCGCGCATAGGCCTGGAAGGAACCGCCCTGCTGGAGCTGCTGCAGGATGCGCTGCCCGTTCTGCATCGTTTCCTGCATCGTCTCGGGCGTGCCCGACAGGAAGATCTCACCCAGGCGAAATTCCTTCGCGCCCTTGGATGCGTTGAGCCGGTCTATGATCGACTGCACCTCTTCCTGGCCGACATTGACGAATGGCGTGATCTTGCGGCCGAGCACGCGCTGCCAGGCAAGTTCACCTTCGATCTGGCGCTTGATCGAGCGCGCCGACGAGCCCTGATCGCGCAGATAGGCGTCCATCTGCTGCGGGGTGCGCTTGAAGTTTTGCGCCACCGCGGCATAGCGCTGGTTGACCTCTTCGGGCTTCACCTCGACCTCGGCCGCCTTGGCTTCCTGGATCTGGAGCGTTTCGTCGATCAGGTTGCGCAGCACCTGCAGCCGCAGCCGCTGGCGTTCCTCGTCGCTGACGCGACCCTGATTGGCCAGCAGGACGAGCGCCAGGCGATGATCAACATCGGTTGAGGTGATGATCTCGCCGTTGACGATCGCGGTCGCCTTGTAGACGTTGGGATCGCTCTTGCCGAAAACCGTCATATTTTGAGGCAGGTTCAGCTTGGTTGCAGGAGCGTCCGCAGCATCCCCCACGGTCTGCTGCGCTACGGCGGCGCCGGCGATCAACGCCCCCGCCAGAAACAGGCCGGCACGCATCTTTTTGCCGGAAATTCGTGCCATCATCCTGTGGCTCACTCCAATATCTGATCTTGCGCCGTATATGCTACGCCGCGACTGAACGAAGGCTTACAGGCCCAGTTGCTTGAAAGCTACCCGGAACAGATAGGTGTTCCCTCGTCGCACGTCACCCGTCGACTCATAGTCACGCCGCCAGGTCACGCCAAGCTCGAGGCATTCGTCCTCATAGGCCAGCCCGAGCCGGTGGCGCACGGGTTCATAGCCATCGGCCAGCGACAGCGGATCCTCCTGCTTGTTCGTCAGGTCGATCGTCGCCGACCCGAAAACCGACCAATAGCGTGCGAACGCCACGCGGCCGCCGAGGCGGATTTCCTCGCGGTCGCGCAGATCTTCCAGCGTGTCGTCGACGTCGCGGTTGAGCCGCAGATAGCCGATCATCGCATAGGTCTTGTCGCTGCCGACCGTCGCGTCGATCTCGTTGCGGCGCACCGCCAGGCTGTCCTTGTCGAGGCGGAAACGGTGGGTGAAGCTGACAAATCGCTCGAACTTCACGGTCGTGCGTCCGACAATGTCCGAGGTCCGGTTGGTCAGCCCCGTCCCGTCGGGGAACAGGCTGGGCTTGGCGGTCAGGCGATAGCTTTGGCCGACGATGGTGCTGATGCTGAGCCCCGGGCGCTCAAGCGCCCATTCGAGGCCATAGGTGATGCGCGTTCCGTCCTCATAACGGTCGTAGCCGGGGAAGCGGTTGAGCGCGAAGAGGTTGCTGTCTTCCAGGTCGACTGCGCGCGCATCCTCATTGGGGACGTCGAGATTGCCTGTGACGGGCGAGGCGACGATCTGGACGCGCGGGGTCAGGCGCTGCGTGCCGCCGAAAGCCTCACCGACAAAGGGCCAGCGGACGTCGACGGCGAAAGATGCGATCGAGCGGAAGTTCCAGCCCGGGTCGCCGCGATAGGCAGGCGTTACCGTGCTCAGGATTTCGTCGGTGTGATAGGCGTCGCTGCGCGCATAGGCGGTGAAAGTCACCTCCTGACCAAGCGGGGTCAGCTTGCGCAGGTCCCAGCGCACGCCGGCGAAGGCGCGTTGCGTGTCCTGACCCGAGGTCCGCGTCAGCGCCAGCGTGTTCCCCTGGACCTCGATGGTGCCGCCGAGCAGCGGTTCGCGCGTGCGCTGGCGATAATCGAAAACGGGAAGCGCGATCGGCTGGAGCCCCTGCGGCACGCCCATGCGCAGCGTTTGCACTGCCCAGCCCGCAAGCGACAGATAGCTGTCGCTGTCGATCCGCTCGACATTGACCACCGAGCGCAGCCGGTCGTCGCGTGAAATGTCGTAGCGGCGCAGGAAGGTGTCATCGCTGGTCAGGCGCAGCGATCCGGTGACGCTCCAATAGGGATCGAACTGCAGCTTGCCACTGGCGTCGAGATAGCCGCGAAAATCCTTCTCGCCTGACGTCGTCTCGCCGATCAGGGGCTGGCGGCGGCCATAGGTGCCATAGCCGGTGATCTGGAATGCACCCAGATCGGTCAGCGCACGAAACTGGCCCTGCAGCAGTGGTAGCGCGTCGGTGAAGACGTGCGGCGTGATCGTCATGTCGCGATCGGGCGCGATACGGAAATAATAGGGAACCGCGACCTCGAAGCCATTTTCGCGGTCGTAGCGGATGTCGGGAACGAGCAGCCCGGACCCTGCCTCACTACCCGTCGGATGCGCCAGTCCCGGCAGCGGGATCAGCGGCAGGCCGAACAGCTCCATCCGGGCACCGGTATAGTACACACGCTTGCGGCCTGCATCATAGACGACGCGCTCGGCGGTGATTTTCCAGCTCGGCGCCTTGGGACAGCCATTGTCGTCGACCACCCGGCACGGCGAATAGGCCGCGCGTTCGAGCTGGAAGATGTCTCCGCTCCGCGTGCCCTTCGCCGCAGCCATGCGGCCGCCTTCCTCAAGCACGACGAGAAGATCCTGCACCACGCCGTCGCGCAGCGTGTCGGTGAGCTGCACCGAATCGCCATAGGCGGTGTCGCCGCCCGGATTGACGACCGCGACATTGCCCTCGGCGCGGACCTCGCCGGTCTTGCGGTTCCAGATCACCTTGTCGGCGCGCAGGCGGTTGCCTTCGCGGAACATGCGGACGTCGCCCGATGCGGTCACCATATCGGCGTCGCTGTCATATTCGAGATTGGCGGCGCTGAAGGTGATCTCTTCGTCATGCGCGGGGGCCTGTGCGGCCTCTGGGGGCGGGGGAGGGGGCGACGCGGGTTGCTGCAGATTTTGCGCCAGCGCCGGCCCGCCCGAAAGCAATGCAAGGGGGAGCGTCGCCGAAAGGAAAAGGTGTAAACGCGTCAAACTGAGCCCCACGAAACGGCATCGCCCTGATAGCGCCCGCATATCGCACCGTAATCGCGCCGCTGCAACGGCTGGAGAGTCCGGCTCCCATTCCGGTTTTGCCACGGGCGCTGCTCTGGCCTAGTAAGCCTTCAAACTAGTCCGCTTGCCGAATTGAAAGGTCAGGTTCCCCGATGCGTATCCTCTTTGCCGATGTTCAGCCCCAGGGTGAATTCGCGCTGGCCCTGCCGGTCCGCAAAGGCGTCGAATTCCCCGCAACGCTTCCAGGCCTCGACGCGGGCGCAGTCGCGCTCACCAGGGGTGCGGCGGCGGCAGCGCGGTTCGACGGCGAGATCGCCGCGACGGTCGAGCTGGTTGTTGCGCACGGCGCGCGCACGCGTCGCGTCATACTGTTCGGCGCGGGCGACAAGGCCGATGAGGCGGCCTGGGAACGTGCGGGGGGTGCGCTTGCGGCACGCTTGCTGACCTCGGGCGAAAAGCGCCTGGTCGTCGACCTCTCCTCGGGCGCACCCGGCGCGGAAAAGGTCGCTCGTTTGGCGTTCGGTGCGGTCCTGCGGGGCTGGCGTCATGACGTCTACCGCACGCGTTTGCCCGAAAAGCAGCGTCCGACGCTGGAAGAGATCGTGATCGTCGGCGCCGGCGCGGATGCTGCAAAGGCGTGGGAGCGCTGGTCCGCTCTTGCCGAAGGCGTGATGTTCACGCGTACGCTCGTCACCGAGCCCGCCAACATCATCTACCCCGAGAGCTTCGTCGAACGCTGCCAGCATCTGAAGCAACTGGGCATCGAGATCGAGGTGCTCGACTGGGATGCGATGGAGGAGCTGGGCATGGGTTCGCTGCTCGGCGTTTCGCTGGGCTCTGCGCGTCCGCCGCGTCTGCTGGCGCTGCGCTGGGACGGTACGGGCGGGTCCGAGAAGACGCCCGTCGCCTTTGTCGGCAAGGGCGTCACCTTCGATACCGGCGGCATCTCGATCAAGCCCGCCGCGGGCATGGAAGACATGAAATGGGACATGGGCGGCGCGGCCGCCGTCGCCGGCGCGATGAAGTCGCTCGCGCTGCGCAAGGCGAAGGCGCATGTCATCGGCATTTGCGGGCTCGTCGAGAATATGCCCGGCGGAAAGGCGCAGCGACCGGGCGATGTCGTCACTTCGATGTCGGGCCAGACGATCGAGGTGATCAATACCGATGCCGAAGGGCGACTGGTGCTGTGCGATGCGATGACCTGGGTCCAGCGCAAGTACGCGCCCAAGGTCATGATTGACCTTGCGACGCTGACCGGCGCGATGATCATCTCGCTCGGCAACGAGCATGGCGGCATGTTCTCGAACGACGACGGCCTTGCTGACCAGCTCCTCGCGGCGGGCAAGGGCTCAGGCGACCCGCTTTGGCGCTTCCCGCTGTCCGACGCTTATAACAAGCTGATCGACTCGCCGATTGCCGACATGAAGAATGTCGGCCCCCGCGGCGCCGGCTCGATCACTGCGGCGCAGTTCCTCCAGCGCTTCGTCGACGACGGCGTCAAATGGGCGCATCTCGACATCGCGGGCATGGTGTGGGCCGACAAGGCCGGGCCGGTGTGGGACAAGGGCGCGACCGGATACGGCGTCCGCTTGCTCGACCGCTTCATCGCCGAGAATTTCGAGAAGTAGGCGCGCGATTCTTTATTTTGCGTCACCCCAGCGAAAGCTGGGGTCCAGACGATGTTTACGCCAGTGCGAGTGACGGGATCGCTTGGATGCCAGCCTTCGCTGGCATGACGGCTAAGGGCGGATGATGCAGGTCGATTTCTACCAGCTTGAGGCGCGCCCGGTGGAGCAGGTGCTGCCGCGTATCGCGGAACGCCTGTTCGAATCGGGCGCGCGTCTGCTCGTCGTCGCCGATGAGGAGAACGTGCTCGAACGGCTCGACGCAGCGCTATGGGCGTATCGCGACGACGCTTTCCTGCCGCACGCCATCGCCGGGCGCGATGCCGACGCCGCGCAGCCGGTGCTGCTGTCGAAGCTGACCGATGCCACTAACGGCGCGCGCAATATTGCTCTGGCGGACGGGCTCTGGCGTGACGAGGCGCTTGAGTTCGATCGCACCTTCTTTCTGTTCGACGGTGAAACCGTCGACGGCGCGCGCGCCGCATGGCGTGCGTTGGGCGGCCGGGAAGGGCTCGAACGCCGTTTCTGGAAGCAGGACGAGCGCGGCAAATGGAGCCAGGTCGCCTGAAGCCCACGCGCAACAATCTTGCGGCGCAGCAAAAGCACAGCTAAGGCGCGCGGGAATTTTCCCGACACTCAATCCAATGGAGATGAACGGCTATGGCCGCCAATCGCACTTTCTCGATCATCAAGCCCGATGCCACCCGCCGCAACCTGACCGGCGCGGTCACCAGGATGCTTGAAGAGGCCGGCCTGCGCGTCGTCGCCTCGAAGCGCATCCAGATGACCAAAGAGCAGGCCGAGGGCTTCTACGCGGTCCACAGCGAGCGTCCCTTCTTCAACGATCTGGTCAGCTTCATGATCTCGGGCCCCGTCGTCGTGCAGGTGCTCGAGGGCGAGAACGCCGTGCAGCGCAACCGCGACATCATGGGCGCCACCAACCCCGAAAACGCCGATGCGGGCACGATCCGCAAGGAACTCGCCGAATCGATCGAGGCGAACTCGGTCCACGGTTCGGACAGCGACGAGAACGCGGCGATCGAGATCGCCTATTTCTTCAAGCCCGAAGAGATCGTCGGCTAACGCAGAGCGCGTTAAATCTGACGCACATCAGTGCTCCGGGCTTGACCCGGAGCCCATGTCGAAAGCGCTTGTGCGCCCGGACAAATGGACTCCTGCTTTCGCAGGAGTACGGGTGCGGATTTAGGGCAGTCGGCTGATCGACTTCAGAACGGCCCGGCAGCAATGCCGGGCCGTTCTTCCATGCGCCGCCCGATGCGGATAAGGGCTGCGCCATGTCCGACACCATTTCCATCCGCCTCTGCGGTGCCGAAGACGCCGCTGCGCTGTCGCTCATCGGCAGCGCCACCTTTCTCGAGACCTTCGCCGATTCAATCGAAGGTCCCGACATCATCGCCCATTGCCGCGGGCCGCATGGCGCCGCGACCTATGCGAAATATCTCGCCGATCCCGAGAGCCGCTGCTGGCTCGCGGAAGTCGCGGATACCGGCTCCCCAATCGGCTATCAGTTGCTCACCGCGCCCGACCTGCCGATTGAGATTCGGCCCGGCGATATCGAGCTCAAGCGCATCTACATCTTCTCCAACTATCACGGCGGCGGGCTTGCCCGGCGGCTGATGGAAACCGCGATCAAGGAAGCGCGGGCGATGGGCCGCAAGCGGCTGCTGCTCGGCGTCTATGCCGAAAACCCGCGCGCGATCGCCTTCTACACCAAGATGGGCTTCGAGGTCGTGGGTGACCGCTGGTTCACCGTCGGCAGCCGCGACTTCTACGACAAGGTCATGGCGCGGGCGCTTTAGGCTGGGGGCGTAAATTTCGGCGTCCGCTCGCGACGACATTGCGAACATTCCATATCCATGGTCAAACTCGATTCATGGACCAATTGGCACGTCGATTTGGAACGATCTTCCCTTGGCTCCTTGTATATTTATGGTCCATCCCGTTGGCGTTGCTCCTGAGCGATGTGCTGAACTGGCAATATGACGGCGATCTTGGTTGGTGGGTGGTGATAGCCTACACCGCACCGGTCCTTTTTCTAGCCGAACCATTCGGCAACACCATCCCACTAAACGTCTTGGCTATCGGATACTTGCTGGCACTGTGCGTAGTGTCTTGGTTGTTCGTGCGTTCTAGAGTTTAACGATCGCATAAGGCGAACGACCGCTTTCTTCGACAAATTGGTCAGTGGAGCGGCGGGCAGTTGATTCCGGACCGTCCGGACACGCCCGCAAAGGAGATGCTTCCTTTGTCGTCACCCCGGGCTTGACCCGGGGTCCCGCTTTTTGGGTCAGACCAGTAAGGCGAACATATCCTGCCAGTCGGGATTGCCGCGTTCGATCAGGTCGAACTTCCATTGGCGATGCCAACGCTTGAGACGTTTTTCGTGCGCGATGCAATCGGCGATATCGTTGCCGCGTTCGGCCCAGACGAGCCGGCTCAGCCCATAGCGTGCGCAAAAGTCCGAACCATCGCCGCTCCGATGCTGGTAAATACGCGCCGCGAGATGCGCCGTGACGCCGACATACATCGTGCCGCGATAGCGATCGGCCATGATATAGACCCAGCCGCCTTGTCTCGCGCGCTCCATCACCGATGGATGTGAAAAGCGGGACCCCGGGTCAAGCCCGGGGTGACGAGGTCGCGAAACGTCCGCTTCCGTCGCGTGTCAGAACAACATAGCCAGCTTCTTCGGCGCCACCATCCGCCAGCTTGCGGCCAGCTTTTCCTCGACGCGCTCCCAGTCGACGTCGTCGCCGTCGAGGCGGATGCCGATCCAGCCCGAGGGGCCGAGATAGGGCGGCTTGTAATAGATATCGGGATCGGCCTCGATCAGCATCATCTGCTCCTCGGGGCCGCCGGTTTTCACGAGCACCGAGGTGATGCCGTCGCCATGATGGTCATGGCTGAAATAGGCGAAGAACTTGCCGCCCTCGATCAGGAAGCCCGGCGAACCGTGAGAGCTTTTCTCGGTGGTTTTGGGCAGCGCCAGCGCGCGTTCGCGCACTTGATCGAGGAGCCAGTCGGGGCTGGTCTCGCGGCTCACCAGCTCGGCGAGCACGCGGGGATAGAGCTGATGCTCGGCGATCAGGATACGCGCTGCGAGCGTCTCGGGCGTGTCGCCGGGCAGGATCGCGACCTCGGTCTGGCCCAGCACGGGGCCGTCGTCGAGCTCGGCGGTGACGATATGGACCGAGCAGCCGCCGACCGTGTCGCCGGCGTCGAGCGCGCGCTCGTGCGTGTCGAGACCCTTGTATTTGGGGAGCAGGGAAGGGTGGATATTGACCATCCGCCCCGCCCAGCCATCGACAAACCCGGGCGAGAGCAGGCGCATATAACCCGCGAGCGCGACATAGTGCGCGCCAGCCTTCCGTAGCTCGGCGTCGATGATCGCGTCGAATTCCTCGCGCTTCAGCCCCTTGTGGCTCTGCCCGAAAGTCGCGACGCCCTCGGCCGCGGCAAGCTTGAGCCCCGCCGCATCGGGGTCGTTGGCCGCGACGAGCACGATCTCATAGGGGCAGTCGGACCGCTTCGACGCATAGAGCAGCGCCGCCATGTTCGACCCGCGTCCGGAAATCAGGACGCCGACCTTCGCCTTGGTCATGACCGTTGCTCCAAGTACCCCGGCGAAAGCCGGGGTCCAGCATGACGAGCCCGATGCGTGCGACTCCTGGACCCCGGCCTTTGCCGGGGTACTTGATGGATGTCAGCCATTATGCGTTGCCGACCATGCGTCGCGCGCGCTCCAGGTTTCGGCATCGCCCGTCACGGTGCAGCCCTTTTCGCCGGCCTCGATGCGGCCGATGCGGAACACCGTCTCGCCCGCGGCTTCGAGCGCCTGCGTCACCCCGGCCGCATCGCCTTCGTCGACCACCAGCGCCATGCCGATGCCGCAGTTGAAGGTGCGCGCCATTTCCTCGGGTTCGATATTGCCCTGCGCCTGCAGGAACGCCATCAGCCGCGGCTGCGGCCAGAGGCTGGCGTCGACATTTGCGTGGAGGCCGTCGGGAAGCACGCGCGGGATATTCTCGAGCAGCCCGCCGCCCGTGATGTGTGCCAGCGCCTTGATCTTCCCCGACCGGATCTCGGGGAGCAGCGACTTCACATAAATTCGCGTCGGCGCCATCAGCGCGTCGATCAGCTTCACTTCCTGATCGAACAGCGCGGGGCGATCGAGCTTCCAGCCCTTGTCCGCGGCGAGGCGGCGGACGAGCGAGAAGCCGTTCGAATGCACGCCCGAGGAGGCGAGGCCGAGAATCACCTGTCCTGCCGCGACGCGATTTCCGGTGAGCGCCTGTTCGCGCTCGACCGCGCCGACGCAGAAGCCCGCCAGATCATAGTCGCCATCGGCATACATGCCCGGCATTTCAGCGGTTTCGCCGCCGATCAGCGCACAGCCCGCCTGACGGCAACCCTCGGCAATCGAGGCGATGACGCGCTCGGCCACGCCCGATTCGAGCTTCCCCGTTGCGTAATAGTCGAGGAAGAACAGCGGTTCGGCGCCCTGCACGATCAGATCGTTGGCGCACATCGCGACGAGGTCGATTCCCACGCCGTCATGATGGTCATGGTCGATCGCGAGCTTGAGCTTGGTGCCGACGCCGTCATTGGCGGCGACCAGCAGCGGATCGTTGTAACCAGCGGCCTTCAGGTCGAAAAATCCGCCAAAGCCGCCGAGTTCGGCGTCGGCGCCCGGCCGGCGCGTGGCCTTGGCGAGCGGCGCGATGGCCTTGACGAGCGCGTTGCCCGCGGCGATCGAGACGCCAGCCTTGGCATAGCTGTAGGATTCGGTTTGACTGTCTTTTGAGCTCATATGACGCGCCTACTCATATCGGGCTTGGATTTCCACGCCCAACTCGCCAAAAGAGCGCCGTGACCCTCGCCAAACGTCTTTTCCGTCCGCTTCCCGTCCTGTCCGCGCTCCTTTTGGTGGGTGGCGCGAGCGTCGCCGTGCTTGCGCAGATCGAGGGCAGCGACCGCGGCGTGGTCCCGATCGACACCTCGGGAAGCCTCGAGGTGACAGGGGTCAAGGTCGACGTCTACGGCAAAACCGCCGACGCTGCACGCTATGGCGGATGGCGGCTTGCGCAGCGCAAGGCGTGGAAGGCGCTGTGGACCAAGCATCACCCGGGTAGTAGCGCTCCGGGCCTGCCGGACAGCACGCTCGATTCGATCGTCGGCGGCATCGTCGTCGAGGACGAGCAGATCGGCCCCAACCGCTACGTAGCGCGCCTCGGCGTGCTTTTCGACCGCGCGCGCGCCGGCCAGATCCTCGGCGTCGGCGGCGTGGCGACGCGTTCTGCGCCCTATCTCATCATTCCCGTCCAGTGGTCGGGCGGACGACCCGAGAGCTTCGAGCACCGCACCGAATGGCAGCAGGCCTGGGCGCGCTTCCGCACGGGATCGAGCCCGATCGACTATGTCCGTCCCAGCGGCACGGGCTCCGACCCGCTGCTCCTCAACGCAGCCCAGGCCGAACGGCGCAACCGCGTCTGGTGGCGCGTGATTCTCGACCAGTTCGGCGCCGCCGACGTCCTCATCCCCAAGGTCCGGCTTGAGCGGCTTTATCCCGGCGGTCCCGTGACCGGTCATTTCACCGCGGGCTACGGCCCCGACAGCAAAATCCTGACGCAGTTCTCCTTGCGCGTGCGCAATGCCGGCGCGCTCGGCCAGATGCTCGACGAAGGCGTGCGCCGGATCGACGCCGCCTATTCACTCGCGTTGAACGATGGCCGTCTCCGGCCCGATCCGTCGTTGATCATCGAGGAGCCGGTCGATCCCGACGCGCTCGAAGACGTGCTCGAAATTCCGCTGGAGAGCGCGGACGCGCTCAGCAATGCCACGGCGGCGGCGAGCAGCACCATCACGATCCAGTTCGACACGCCCGATGCGGGCGCGCTCTCGCGCGGCGAATCGGCAATCCGGTCGGTGCCGGGGATCAGCGGGGCAACCACCACCAGCCTCGCGATCGGCGGCGTCTCGGTGATGCGCGTCAGCTATGCCGGCGACATTGCGACGCTGCGCGCATCGCTCGCAGCGCGTGGCTGGCAGGTGCAGGAAGGGGCGGGCGTGCTGCGCATCCGTCGCGGCGGCGCACAGCCGACGCCGCCCCCCGCGCAACCCGCCAATGGCAACGTCTCAGGCGGCTGATCCGCGCATGAGTCAGATCGCGCTGCCACTCGACTGGCCCGCGGACGAAACCGATGCGGACTTCATCGTCAGCCCGTGCAACGCGGTGGCGGTGCGCCATCTGGAGCATGTCGGCACCTGGCCCGTCTGGGCGACATTGCTCGTGGGCCCGCGCAAGTCGGGACGCAGCCTGCTCGGCCGCATCTTCGCGCTCAAATCGCACGGAACGCTGATCGACAATGCCGAAGAGCAGGGCGAAGACCGCATCTTCCACGCGTGGAACATGGCGCAGGAGGCGCGCCGCCCGCTGCTGATCATCGCCGATCGCGCGCCGCCCGAATGGAAGCCGCGGCTGGCCGACCTTCGCTCGCGCCTTGCGGCCACACCGCTGGTTCGCATCGATCAGCCCGACGACGCATTGATCGACGCGCTCATCGAAAGGCTCCTGGCCCAGCGCGGCATCCTGACTCGCCCCGATTTCCGTGCCTATGCCACCGCGCGGATTGAGCGCAGCTATATCGCGGTAATGCGCTTCGTGGACATGGTCGATCATCTCGCGCTCGAAAAACGCGGCACGAAGATCGCGATTCCGCTGGCAAAACGGGTTCTTGCCGAGATGGGTGTAATCGACGAGTCACCAGTTTTGTTCTAAAAGAGTGGGATGAGTAGCAAGCCAGCACCCATTGCTTTCGGCAATGACGACGACGCCGAAAGCGTCACCATCGCCAGAACACGCTATTTCAACCGGGAACTGAGCTGGCTCGCCTTCAACCGCCGCGTGCTCGAAGAAGCCAGCAACCGCGCGCATCCGCTGCTCGAACGGCTGCGCTTTCTCTCGATCTCGGGGAACAATCTCGACGAATTCTTCATGGTCCGTGTCGCAGGCCTCAAGGGCCAGCAGCTTCAGGATGTCGAGCAGCGATCGGCCGATGGGATGACGGTGAGCCAGCAGCTCGCTGCGATCGCGGATCAGGCGGACCGGCTGATGGGCGACCAGCAGCGCATCTGGATCGAGATCAGGCGTGAACTCCACGTTGCTGGCATCCACGTGCTCGGGGTCGGCGATATCGAAGGCACTACGGCCGAATGGGCCGAAACGCATTTCCGCGAGCAGATCTTCCCGATTCTGACCCCGCAGGCGCTTGATCCCGCGCACCCGTTCCCCTTCATTCCGAACAAGGGGCTGAGCGTCGTCTTCGACCTCAAGCGGCAGTCCGATGGCGAGCCGATTCGCGAATTGCTGATGGTTCCCTCCACCCTTCCGCGCTTTGTGCGCATTCCGGGCAAGGAAGCCGCTTGCTACATCTCGATGGAAACGATGCTGCGGCGGTTTTCGGGACTGCTCTTTCCCGGCTATGACGTCATCGGATCGGGCGCATTCAGGATCATCCGCGACAGCGATATCGAAATCGAGGAAGAGGCCGAGGATCTGGTCCGATACTTCCGCAGCGCGATCAAGCGCCGTCGCCGAGGCCGCGTTATCCGGCTCAAGCTCGAAAACGGAATGACGCTCGATGTCGAGAATCTGGTCAAGGACGAACTTGGCGGCGAGGATGCGCTGATCACCGAAACCGTCGGATTCCTCGGCATTGGCGAGCTCGAGCAGCTTGTCGACGAGGATCGTCCCGATCTGAAGTTCACGCCCTATTCGCCGCGCTTTCCCGAGCGCATCCGCGAGCATGGCGGCGATTGCTTCGCTGCGATCCGGACCAAGGACATAGTCGTCCATCACCCCTATGAGACCTTCGACGTCGTGCTCGCATTCCTCAATCAGGCCGCGGCGGATCCCGATGTCGTCGCGATCAAGCAGACGCTTTACCGTGCGGGCAAGCAGTCGGCGGTCATCCGTGCGCTGATCGATGCTGCGGAGGCGGGCAAGTCGGTCACAGCGGTGGTCGAACTCAAGGCGCGTTTCGACGAGGAGCAGAACCTGCTCTGGGCCTCCGCGCTTGAACGTGCGGGCGTTCAGGTCGTCTACGGCTTCATCGACTGGAAGACGCACGCCAAGATCTCGATGGTCGTGCGCCGCGAAGGCAGCGCCTTTCGCACCTATTGCCACTTCGGCACGGGCAATTACCACCCGATCACAGCGCGCATCTATACCGATCTCAGCTTCTTCACCGCCGATCCGCGCCTCGGCCGCGATGCCGCGCAGATCTTCAATTACATCACCGGCTATGTCGATCCGAGCCTTGAGGTGGTGACGATGAGCCCCAAGAATCTCCGTCCGCGGCTCTGCGAACTGATCGACGGTGAAATCGCCAATGCCCGCAGTGGAAAGCCGGGCGCGATCTGGGCGAAGATGAACTCGCTCGTCGATCCCGACATCATCGAAAAGCTCTATGAGGCGAGCGGCGCGGGCGTGGAGATCGACCTGATCATCCGCGGCATCTGCTGCCTGCGCCCCGGCGTTCCCGGCATGTCGGACAATATCCGCGTGAAGTCGGTCGTCGGCCGCTTCCTCGAGCACAGCCGGATCTGGGCGTTCGGCAACGGCAAGGAACTGCCCAATGACGGCGCGCTGGTCTTCATCTCGTCGGCCGACTGGATGCCGCGCAACTTCGATCGCCGCGTCGAATATATGCTGAAGATCGAGAACAAGACCGTCCACGATCAGGTGCTTGATCAGGTGATGCTCGCCAATCTGCTCGACAATGAGCAGAGCTGGGAACTCGATGCCGACGGCGAATATCATCGCGTGGAGCCGGGCGAGCGGCCTTTCAACCTGCACCGCTATTTCATGACCAACCCCTCGCTGTCGGGGCGCGGAGCTTCGCTGCGCAACAGCGATGCCGTGCCCAAATTGAGCCTCAGGCGACGGACCTGACAAATAGTCCGCTCATCCTGAGGAGCCGTTGAGCCCTTCGACGCCGCTGGCGGAGTCGCTCAGGATAAACTTCGCCCATGGCGAAGTCGAAACGGCATCTCGAAGGACGGAAGAATTTGGTCCTTCGAGACAAGGCTTCGCCAAGCTCAGCCTTTCCTCAGGATGAGCGGTTCCATGTGAGACTATACTGGACTAGGGAAGGGCGCATGGCCTCCGTCTCGCCAATCGCGCGTACGCGCGCACTGTCCCGTGCCGAGCAGAGCGGACGCCGCGCGATCATCGACATCGGCTCCAATTCGATCCGCCTTGTGGTCTTCGACGGGCCCGAGCGGCTGCCCGCGATCCTGTTCAACGAAAAGGTGATGGCCGGCCTCGGGCGCAACCTTTCACGCGACGGATTGATCGACGCCGCGTCGGTCGAGACGAGCGTCCGTGCGCTGCGCCGTTTCCGCCAGCTCGCGCTCGAAATGGGCGTCTCCAGCATGCGCACCGTCGCTACTGCCGCGGTGCGTGAGGCGAGGAATGCGTCCGAATTGCTCGCGCGCATCGCCGAACTCGGGATCGAGACCGAGCTGCTTTCGGGGCAGCAGGAGGCCGAGGCCGCGGGGCTCGGCGTGATCTCGGCCATCCCCGACGCAGACGGCATCGTCGGCGATCTCGGGGGTGGTAGTCTGGAGCTGATCCGCGTGCGCGACGGGGAGACGCTGGGCTCGGTCTCGCTGCCACTCGGCGTGCTGCGGCTCGCCGCAATCCGGCAAAAGGGCAAGAGCGCGCTCAAGGCGACGCTCGCCAAGATGCTCAAGAAACAGGGCTGGCTCAGTGAGGCGAAGGGGCTGCCCTTCTACATGGTTGGCGGGTCATGGCGTGCGCTCGCGCGGCTCGACATGCATCTCGCCGATTATCCGCTGCCCATTATCCATCAATATCGGATGGAGCCCGACCGGGCGCAGCACCTTGTCCGCTCGCTGGCCAAGGTCGATCGCAAGAAGCTGCAGGCGTTGCCCACGCTCAGCGCCTCGCGCATTCCGACGCTGGGCAACGCCGGCATCCTGCTCTCGGCGCTTGTGCGCGAGCTGGACAGCAATGAGCTGATCGTCTCGGCCGCGGGCTTGCGCGAAGGACTGTTGTTTCAGATGCTGGACGCCGAGCAGCGTCGCGCCGACCCGCTGATCGTCGCCGCCCGCGCCGAGGGCGTGCGCGAAGGCCGTTTTCCTGAACATGGCGACCTGCTCGAAACCTGGATCGCGCCGCTCTTTGCCGATGAAACGCCCGAGTCGGCGCGGCTGCGTCACGCCGCCTGTCTGCTCGCCGACGTCGCCTGGCGCGCCAACCCCGAATTCCGCGCCGAACGCGGACTCGAAACCGCGCTGCACGGCAATTGGGTCGGGATCGACGCCACCGGTCGCGCGATGATTGGCCAGGCGCTGGCGACAAGCTTCGGCGTTGGCGCGACGCCGCTGCAGCAACTCGCCCCGCTCGCCTCGCAGGACGCGCTCTATGAGGCGGTGATCTGGGGTCTTGCGATGCGGCTGGGCCAACGCTTCAGCGGCGGCGTCGCTGCACCCTTGCTCGCCAGTTCGATCGGGATTGAAGGCAATGCGCTCGAACTCGCGATCGATCGCAGCGAAACGAGCCTCTATGGCGAGGCGGTCGAGCGCCGCCACCGTCAGCTCGCCAATGCGCTCGGCATTTCCTATCGCATGGTCCTGAAGGACTGAGCGCGACGGGCCTTGCCCCATCCATTGCCGTCATTCCAGAAGCCGATTTTCTCCAAATCTCTGATTTGGTTAGAAAATCGAGCTATGTGGAATCCATGAACACCGAGCTCAACGGCACAGTCGCCGTGTTCATGGATTCCGGGTTCCAAGTCGAACCAGCGAAAAACCTCCGGTTTTTCGGGTTCGGCTAGGCCCCGGAATGACGGCGATTGGGCAATCGTTCACGCGCATAGACGCATCAACCGCAGCTAATCTGCGTCACCTTCTGATCGTCGTCATAGACGATCGTCAGCCGGTCGGTGCGATAGTCCATCGTCATCGCCGAACGCGGCGGCCCCCAGCGCAGCGTGCGTGCGCCGCTCGCCTTGAGTGCGGTGGCGCCAAGCTCTGCAGACACGGTCTGACCCACGAACTGCTGAAGCGCATCGCCCTTGCATGCAGCGGGCACTTCACCCACCTCACCGCCGCCGCCGTTGTCGCCGCCACTGGCGGTGGTCGTCGCGCAGCCGGCGAGCAGGGCGGGCAGGATCATCAGGGGCAGGCGCATGGTCAGCTCTCCTCGTCGTTCTCGACGCGGTCATTCTCGGCGCGGGTCATCACCAGTTTGCCGTGGCGCACGGCGAAGGCAAGCCTGCCCTCGACCAGCGCGAGCGCGTCGCTGCCGAACTGCTCGAAGCGCCAGCCCTCGAGTATCTGGAGGTTCTTGCGGTTGCCTGCCGCGAGCATTTCGAGCTCTTCGGTCCTGGCAAGCAGCCGGGGTGCCACATTGGCATCGCGCGCGCGAATCTTGAGCAGCAGCTTGAGCAGGTCGGCCACCAGCGCGCCTTCGCGGCCAAGGCCGGGCTTGCGGTCGTCGCGCGACGGCATTTCAGCCGCCGGCAACGGCTTCGCCGCTTCCAGCGCCGCCATCATTCGCGATCCGATATCATTGCCCGCCCAGCTTCCCGAAAGCCCGCGCACACGCGCCAGATCGGACTGCACCTTGGGCGGGTGCGCGGCGAGGTCGGCCAGCGTTTCGTCCTTGACGATGCGGCCGCGCGGCAGGTTCTTGTTCTGCGCCTCGCGCTCGCGCCACGCCGCCAGCGCCTTCAGTCGTCCGAGCACCTCGGGCTTGCGGCTCGGCATCTTGACGCGTTGCCACACCTCTTCGGGCTCGTTCACATAGTTGGATGGCTCGGCGATCCGTTCCATCTCCTGATCGAGCCATTCGCCGCGCCCGGTCTTGCGCAGCTTTTCGAGCATGCGCGGGAAAATCTTTGAAAGATGCGTCACGTCGCCGATCGCATATTCGATCTGGCGCTTGTCGAGCGGGCGGCGGCTCCAGTCGGTGAAGCGTGCGCCCTTGTCGAGCGTGATCCCCAGCCAGCTATCGACAAGGTTCGAATAGCCCACCTGATCGCCCTGGCCCAGCGCCATCGCCGCGATCTGCGTGTCGAACAGCGGGTGCGGCGTCTTGCCCGTCAGATTGTGGACGATCTCGATATCCTGCCCGCCCGCGTGGAAGACCTTGAGCACGTCCTCATTGTTGACGAGCAGGTTGAGCAGCGGCGTCAGGTCCATGCCGTCGGCCTTGGGGTCGATCGCAGCCGCCTCGGCTTCGTCGGCGATCTGGATCAGGCAGAGATCGGGCCAATAGCTGTTCTCGCGCATGAACTCGGTGTCGACCGCAATAAAGGGCGACCGGGACAGGCGTTCGCAGAGTTGGGCAAGCGTCTCGGAATCGGTAATCAGTGGATGGATATGCATCAAAGCCCCTTAGCGCCGACTCGCGGCTTGACAAAGCGGCTTTGCCCCTGTGTTACGCGGCCTTTGCTGGTCCGCACCACATATAATCGGAAAAGAAGAGCTTCATGCACGCCTATCGCACGCACAACTGCGCCGAATTGCGCGCTTCCCATGTCGGGGAAACCGTCCGTCTCTCCGGCTGGATTCACCGCAAACGCGATCATGGCGGGCTGCTCTTTGTCGATTTGCGCGATCATTACGGCATCACCCAGATCGTCACCGACATCGATTCGGAGGCGTTCAAGGCGATCGACGGCGCGCGCGCCGAGTCAGTCATCACGATCACGGGTGACGTGGTCGCCCGCTCGGCGGAGACGAAGAATTCCAACCTGCCGACAGGCGAGATCGAGCTGCGCGCGCGAGAGGTGACCGTCCAGTCGCAGGCGCAGGAACTGCCGCTTCCGGTCTTCGGCGATCAGGAATATCCCGAGGATATCCGCCTGAAATACCGTTTCCTCGATCTTCGCCGCGAGCGCATCCACAACAATATCGTGCTGCGTTCGAAGGTGATCGCGTCGATCCGCAAACGCATGATCGGTCAGGGCTTCACCGAGTTCCAGACGCCGATCCTGACCGCGTCCTCGCCCGAAGGAGCGCGCGACTATCTCGTGCCCAGCCGCGTCCACCCCGGCAAATTCTACGCGCTCCCGCAGGCGCCGCAGATGTTCAAGCAGCTCCTGATGGTCGCGGGCTTCGATCGCTATTTCCAGATCGCGCCCTGCTTCCGCGACGAGGATGCGCGCGCCGACCGATCGCCCGGCGAGTTCTACCAGCTCGATTTCGAGATGAGCTTCGTCACGCAGGACGACGTCTTCAACGCGATCGAGCCCGTGCTCCACGGCGTGTTCGAGGAATTCGCCAACGGCCGCAGCGTTACCCCGGCGCCGTTCCCGCGCATCCCGTACCGCGAATCGATGCTGAAATACGGCAACGACAAGCCCGATCTGCGCAACCCGATCATCATCAAGGATGTCTCCGACCATTTCGTGGGCTCGGGCTTCGGCATCTTTGCCAACATCGTCGCAGGCGGCGGTGTGATCCGCGCGATCCCGGCACCCAAGGCGGGCGAAAAGAGCCGCAAATTCTTCGACGAGATGAACGACTGGTCGCGCCAGGAGGGCTTCTCCGGGCTCGGCTATATCAACATCAAGGGCGGCGAGGCGGGCGGCCCGATCGCCAAGAATCACGGCCCCGAAGCCACCGCAAAGCTGGTCGCGGCGCTCGGCCTCGGCCCCGATGACGGCGTGTTCTTCGCCGCCGGCAAGGAAGCCGACGCCGCGAAGCTCGCGGGACTTGCGCGCACGCGCGTCGGCGAGCAGCTCGAGCTCATCGACCCCAACACATTCGAATTCTGCTGGATCGTCGATTTCCCGATGTTCGAATGGGACGAGGACAACAAGAAGGTTGATTTCAGCCACAACCCCTTCTCGATGCCGCAGGGCGAGCTCGCCGCGCTGGAGACCAAGGATCCGCTCGATATCCTCGCCTATCAGTACGACATCGTCTGCAACGGCGTCGAGCTGTCGTCGGGCGCGATCCGGAACCACAAGCCCGAGATCATGTACAAGGCGTTCGAGATCGCCGGGTACAGCAAGGAAGAGGTCGACACCAATTTCGCGGGCATGATCAACGCGTTCAAGTTCGGCGCGCCGCCGCATGGCGGCTCGGCGCCGGGCATCGACCGCATCGTCATGCTGCTCGCCGACGAGCCCAATATCCGCGAGGTCATCGTCTTCCCGATGAACCAGAAGGCCGAGGATCTGATGATGGGCGCGCCGAGCGAGGTCAGCCCCAAGCAGCTCCGCGAACTTCATATCCGCCTCGTCGAGCCGCAGCAAAAGAGCTGACCGACTGTCTCGAAACCGCACAACCGTCATGCTGAACTTGTTTCAGCATCCATGAACACGGTATCGAACGAATAGGATCAACACCGTGTTCATGGACCCTGAAACGAGTTCAGGGTGACGGAAGGAGCGCTTCGATCATGCCCATCGATCTGGCCGATTACGAAAAAGGCGAAAAGTTCGACGGCGACTATGACGAGGCGCTGAAAGCCGCGCAGGAACGGCTTTCGCAGATCCAGGCGGCCTACATCTATCGCGGTGCCCGTGCGATGCTCGTCTTCGAAGGATGGGACGCGGCGGGGAAGGGCGGTGTCATCAGCCGGCTGACCGGCGAACTCGATCCGCGCTATTTCGAGGTGTGGCCAATCCAGGCGCCGACCGTTGAGGAGAAAGAACGCCATTTCCTCTGGCGCTTCTGGCAGAGATTACCCGGCGCCTCGGACATCAACATCTTCGACCGGAGCTGGTACGGTCGCGTGCTCGTCGAGCGCGTCGAGGGCTTCGCGAGCGAGGCGGAATGGCGCCGCGGCTATGACGAGATCAACGAGTTCGAGGCGCAGCAGAAGGATTGCGGCACGACAATCGTCAAGCTGTTCCTCCACATCACCCAGGAGGAGCAGGACGATCGTATCCGCAAGCGGCTCGATCATCCGTGGAAGCGGTGGAAAACGGGGGCCGAGGATTTCCGCAACCGCGCACGGCGCGCCGACTATCTCGTCGCGATGCAGGACATGTTCGCGCGTACCGATACGCGCTGGGCGCCCTGGACGGTGTTCGACGCCAACAATAAAAAGGCCGCGCGTATCGCGATCCTCAATCATGTTGCGGACAGGCTCGCCGCGAACGTCAGCATGGATCCGCCGGCACTCGATCCGGAGGTGCTCAAGATCGCTGCGAAACAGATCGGCTATCGCGCCGACTGACCTTCCGTTTGATCGATGCACTCGATCATAGCGCGCTGAATAATCGATTGGATGATCTGCTGCGTTCGCGTTATGTGCATCTCCGTCGGGCGGTTCCGCTCGGCAAACAGCTAAAGAAAAAGATTTCAGGAGAGTGGTTTGGTCCGAACCGGTCCTAAACCGCCCTCCATGTTGCGATGCAGCCAGTTTTGAACAAGGAGAATACGAAATGGCACTTACCGTTGGCGACAAGTTCCCCGCCCTCACCGTTCCCGTCCAGCAGGGCACCTCGGCGCTTCCCGCCGGCGAGACGATCGATCTCGGCAAGACCGACGGCAAGTGGAAGGTCGTGTTCTACTGGCCCAAGGACTTCACCTTCATCTGTCCGACCGAAATCATCGGCTATGGCGAGCTGGTCAAGGATCTCGCGGATCGCGACGCCGTCCTGATCGGCGCGTCGACCGACACCGATTTCGTCCACTTCGCGTGGCGCAAGTCGGACGAACGTCTGGCGAACTGCGATTTCCCCTGGATCGCGGACAACAAGAAGGAACTGGCTGAGGCTCTGGGCATCGTCGCGAAGGAAGAGGGCGTTGCCTACCGCGCCACCTTCATCGTCGATCCGCACAATGTGATCCAGCACGTGACGGTGAACGGCCTCAACCAGGGCCGCAACCCGTCCGAGGCGATCCGCGTTCTCGACGCGCTGCAGACCGACGAGCTCTGCCCCTGCAACTGGCAGGCGGGCGAAGAGGTCCTCAAGCCGGCCGCCTGATCACGGTTCTGACCTGATCGAAAGGGGCGCGGGGTTCACACAATTCCGCGCCCTTTTTTTATGCCGGCGCTGCCGGCCAGACGCTCGGAGTACCCCGGCGAAAGCCGGGGTCCAGGAGTCACTTGCACCGAGCCCGTCACACTGGACCCCGGCTTTCGCCGGGGTACTTCAAATCAGTCTTTCAAGGAGAACACCCCATGTCGCTCAAGGAATTTGCGGAAACGCTTCCCGATTTCGCCAAGGATATCCGCCTCAACGTCGGTTCGCTGCTCAACGACGCCGCACTTGGCGACCAGCGCAAATATGGCCTGCTGCTCGCGACCGCGCACGGCACGGGCTACAAGCCGCTCGTCGACGCCGCCGAGGCCGAAGTTGAGGGCAAACTGTCGCCCGAAGCCGCCAACGCCGCGCGCGCGGCCGCCGCGATCATGGCGATGAACAACGTCTATTACCGCTTCGTCCACCTCGCTTCGAACAAGGAATATGCGACCTTGCCGGCAAAGCTGCGCATGAACGTGATCGGCAATCCGGGCATCGAGAAGGCCGATTTCGAACTCTTCAGCCTTGCCGTGTCGGCGCAGAATGGCTGCGGCATGTGCATCGACAGCCATGAAAAGGTGCTCCAGCAGCACGGCGTCAACGCGGAGACGATCCAGAGCGCCGCGCGTATCGGCGCGGTGATGACCGCGGTTGCCACGATCCATTCGGCGGTGGCCTGATCCAAACCCCTCCCGGTGTCATCCCCGCGAAAGCGGGGATCCAAGCGGTGCTTCAGCCATCGCCGCGCTTGCCAGCATTGTATGGATTCCCGCTTTCGCGGGAATGACACTGAGGGAATCAATTGGTCGGATAGCTGATCGTCAGTATCTCATATTCGCGCGGGCCTGCGGGCAGTTCCACCCGTCGGACATCGCCCACGCCCGCACCCCGCAGCGCGCGAGCGATCGGCGCATTCCAGCCGACCAGGCCCTTGCCCGCATCGGCTTCGTCATCGCCAACCAGCGTCAATATCTTTTCGCGGTCGTCCTCGTCGACGATCGTGATCGTTGCGCCGAAAAACACGCGCCCGCGATCCTCCTGCCGCGCGGGGTCGACCACCTTGGCGGCCTTCATCTTCTTCGATAGCCGGTTCAATGTCCGGTCGATCTCGCGCAGCCGCTTGCGGCCATAGATATAGTCGCCATTCTCCGAACGGTCGCCATTGCCCGCCGCCCAACTGATCGTCTCGACCAGCCTGGGTCGCTCGACCGCGAACAGTGCGTCATATTCGGCGCGCAGCCGCGCATAGCCCTGCGGCGTGATGTAATTGGGACGGTCGTTCATGAGAGCCTCATACCGTCATGCTGAACTTGTTTCAGCATCCATGAACACCACCCTTCGAGAATAATCTCCGCGGCTCGCGTTGATGGACCCTGAAACAAGCCTGTCCTGAGCTTGCCGAAGGGTTCAGGGTGACGGCGATGTTGACTTAACCCGGCGAACGCTTGCCGAGATACCATGACAGCGGCATCCGCGACCCGCGCGAACGCGCGCGATCGGGGTGCATCGCGTCGTAAACCACCGCATTCTCGAGAACGCGCTGCACATAGTTGCGCGTCTCGAACAGCGGAATCGCCTCGACCCAGTCGATGATGTCCACACTTCCCGTGCGCGGGTCGCCATTGGCGGCCAGCCATTTGTTCACATTGCCCGGCCCCGCGTTATACGCCGCAACCGCAAGCGGATAGCTGCCGCCATAATAGCTGAGCATCCGTCCGAAATAGGTCGAACCGAGCCGGATATTGTAGCTCGGATCGCGTGTCAGCGCGCCCAGATCGTAGCTCATGCCCAGCTTGCCCGCGGTCTCGCGCGCGGTGCCCGGCATCAACTGCATCAGCCCGCGCGCGCCCGCATGGCTCACGGCCTCGCGGTCGAACTGGCTTTCCTGCCGCGTGATGGCGTGGATCATCGTGAACTGCGTCTCATGCCCCGAAGGCACGCTCACCACCGGAAAGCCTGCCCTTACATAGTCATTATGGCCGTTCAGGCCGGCGCTGCGCCCGATCATCACCGCCAGATCGGGACGTCGAATCTGCGTCGCCAGTTCGGTGGCGAAATGATGATCGAGGTCGCTTTTGGCGTCGCTGGAAATGGTGCGCAGGAACAATGTCTGGTCGCGCCAGTCGTCGATCTCGCCGAGCAGCCTGGCGGCCTTGACCACGCTGCGGTTGAAGAAGGCCGAGCGTTCGGCGGCCGAGGGGGTGATCGATGCGGTCGGCGTCGGCGCGGGGATTGGACGGCCGAGCCGTTCGAGCGCGAGCTGGCCGTAAAACTGATCGGGAAAGCCCGCCGCCTGTCCGAAAAAGCCGTTGGCTTCCGCGCCGCGCCCTGCGGCCAGCGCCGCGCGTGCCGCCCAGTAATAGCCCTTGGACTGCGTCTGGGGGGAACGCGCGGCGGTTGCGTAGCGGCGGAACATCCCGATCGCGTCCGCAGGCCGACCCAGCCGCTGCATCGCGACCGTGCCCGCCAGCCAGACAAGACTGGTATAGTCGTCGCGCTCGCCGAGCGGGCGGTCGCGCACGTCGATGCCGGGCGCATAGGCGTCGTCGACGCGCGAGGCGATGCTGTAGGCGAGCTGGTATTGCCGATCGTTCGCCGCGCCGCGCGCGTTGGTCAGCAGCGTCTCGTACCATTCTTCGGCATCGAGTGGCTGTTTCGTCAGGTTTCGCGGAGAGGAGAGCAACGCGCGCGCCGATGCCACCTGGCTGGTGTTGCGCAGCCAGCCAGCGCGGTCGACGATATAGCCCGGGTCGTTGCGGTATTGCGCGTCGATCGCGCTCGCCTTTGCCGCTGCGTCGGGAGCGCGCGTCTGCATTGCGATGCGCGCGTCGAAAAACTGCCGCTTGGCCCCTGACACAAGGCTTAGCTGGCGCACCGCGCTGCTGGTGCTGCCTTCCCAGAGCAGCTTTTCCATGCGCTGGTCATGATCGGTCTGGGTGAGCGCGGACGAAAACATGCCGAGAATGCGCGCTTCGTCCTCGGGAGGCAGCGCGCCGCCCAGCCAGGCGCGGCGTGCGGCAGCGCGCGCCTCTTCCTGTTGGCCAAGCGCGGCCAGCGCCACTGCGTGGCGCGCGTTGCCCGTCGCCGTCAGCGCTGGCTGGCGCGCGAAATAGGCGTTTACCTGCTGTGGGGAATCGCGATTGGGATCGATCCGGCCCTCGGTGGTCTTGCGCATCGCGCTTTCGCCAGGCCAGCCCGGATTGGCGATGAGGAAGCTGGCGTAGGAGGAAAAGGGGAAGCTGTCGCTCTGGCGCAGCCGGTTCCACTGCACCACCGATTCGCCTACCGGATCCATCCGCGACGGCGGCTGCAGACTTGCCGCGCCCCCGCTGATCTGCGCGCGATACCAGCTCCGCTGGTCGGCGGTCAGGTTCTGGGCGATTGCGGCGCTGGAAGAAAAGAGCAGCCCTGCGGCGATCAATCGTACAACCATGCTGGACATGTTGGTGGTGCGGTCCTTATCAGGCGCGGAACATGGGGACATCCGTGACATAGCCGTATCTATGACGCGGAATGCCATCGAAATGAAGGAGTAAAGGCATGTTTTCCGGGTCGATACCGGCTCTGGCGACGCCGTTTCGCGGCGGAACGTTCGATGAGGAGAGTTTCCGCACCTTCATAGACTGGCAGATTTCCGAGGGTTCCAGGGGACTCGTCCCCTGCGGCACCACGGGCGAATCCGCGACCATGTCGATCGAGGAGCACAATCGTGTCGTCGCGGTTTGCATCGAGCATGCCGATGGGCGCGTTCCGGTGATCGCGGGCTGCGGGTCGAACGACACGATCGCAGCGCTCGAGCATATGAAGTCCGCGCAGGCCGCGGGCGCGACCGCCGCGCTCGTCGTCGCCCCCTATTACAACAAGCCCAACGCGCAAGGCGTGTACGCGCATTTCGCGTATCTCGCCGAGCGCTGCGATCTGCCGATGGTGCTCTATAACGTACCCTCACGCACGATCACCGATATCGACGTCGAGACGATGGGGCGCCTCTCCGAGATACCCAGCATCATCGGCGTGAAGGACGCCAGCGGCAATGTCGCGCGCGTCACCGCGCAGCGGCTCGCCTGCGGAACCGACTTTGTCCAGCTTTCGGGCAATGATGACATGGTGCTGGGCTTCATGGCGATGGGCGGGGCGGGCTGCATCTCGGTCACCGCAAACGTCGCGCCGCGCCTGTGTGCCGAGTTTCAGGCCGCCTGTGCATCCGGCGACTGGGACGTCGCGCTGGAACTTCAGGATCGGCTTTTTCCGCTCCATGTCGCTTTGTTCACCGATGCTTCACCGGGCCCGGTGAAATACGCGATCAATCGCCTACATAAGGATTTCACGACCGAAGTTCGCCTGCCGATGACGCCGCCCTCCGCGGCGAGCCGCGCGGCGGTGGACAAGGCCATGGAGCAACTTGGACTGATCTGATGGCCCGCCCGCGTCCCGCCAGTTTCGAGAAAGTGAAGACCGTCGCCGAGAACCGGCGCGCGCGTTACGAATATTTTCTCGAGGAATTCTTCGAGGCGGGGATCGCGCTCACCGGAACCGAGGTCAAGTCGCTGCGCTTCGGTGAGGGCTCGATCGCCGAAAGCTATGCCGAGGTGAAGGACAACGAGGTCTGGCTGGTCAACGCCAACGTCCCCGAGTTCAGCCACGGCAACCGCCACAATCACGAACCCAAGCGGCCCCGCAAGCTGCTGCTCCATGAGCGCGAGATCAACAAGCTGCGCGTCGGCGTGCAGCGCGAGGGGATGACGCTGATCCCGCTCTCGATCTTCTTCAACGGCCGCGGCCGGGCCAAAGTCGAACTCGCGCTCGCCAAGGGCAAGAAGATGCACGACAAGCGCGACACCGAGAAAGCGCGCGACTGGAAGCGCGAGCAGGGCCGCATCCTGAGGCAAAATGGCTAGGCACGAGCACGGGCTGCTCGCCTGGATCCGCAAACACACGCCGCATCGTGACGAAATGCTGAAGAGTCGGTGGCTTCGGCCGTTCGCGCACAGGATCGCGCATTCCGAACTCTGGCGCTTCACCCGGCGTTCGGTGCCGCGTGGCGTGGCGCTCGGGCTGATCGTCGGGATCTTCCTGCTGATACCGGGTGTCCAGATCATTGGCGTCGCGCTGCTGGCGCTTCCGTTTCGGGCCAACATCCCGATCGGTGTGGCGATGACCTTTCTCAGCAACCCGGCAACGACGCCCTTTCTGCTGGGCAGCTCGATCATCGTCGGCAACCGCGCCTTCGGGCTTCACGCCGACGTTGCGACCTTCATGCAACTGATCTCCGAAGGCGCTGGCATCAGCCAATGGACCGCGTGGTTTCTGTCCGACGCGGCCCCGGCGCTGCTCGCGGGGCTTTTCATCATCTCGGTGATCGCCGCCGCGGTCGGCTATGTGCTGGCGATATTCCTCTGGCGATTGTGGATCGGCGCGAAATGGCGCCGCCGCGGACACAAGCCGATCGAGCTGTCGACCAACGGCCAATAGGCTTCGACGGGCGTCGATTTGATTCCCGCGCTTCGGCGGCTAAAACTTTTGGTTTCAGTTGAAACAAGGGGAATCCTCGATGAAATCCGCGCTCTTCCTGTTGTTGGCGTCGACCACGCTCGCGGGGGCTACCGTTGCGCTCGCCGAAACCGCCGACACTGCGCCGGCCGCCGCCACCGCGGCCAAGCCTGAACTCGGCGCTTTCGGCTTCGACGAGGCGGGGATGAACCGTGCGGCAAAGCCGGGCGACGATTTCTACGAATATGCCAATGGCGCCTGGGCCAAGGCGACCCCGATCCCCTCCGACCGCTCGAATTACGGCATGTTCACGCGGCTCGACGATGTGTCGCGCGCTCGCACGCGCGAGATCCTCGACGCGGTGAAGGATGATCGGACGAGCAAGATCGGCAACGCCTATGCGGGCTTCCTCGACGAAGCCGCGATCGAGGCGAAAGGGCTCGGCCCCATCAAGCCCTGGCTCGACCAGATCAAGGGCGTGAAGACCAGGGCCGAATATGCCAGGCTCGCCGGACAGGCCGACCGCAACGGCGTCGGCGGGCCCGTTGGCGCCTTTATCGGGCAGGATGACAAGAGCCCCGAAAACTATGCGCTCACCATGTTCCAGTCGGGGCTGGGCATGCCCGACCGCGATTACTATCTGAGCACCGACAAGAAGCTCGCCGACACGCGCGCGGCCTATCTCGCGCACCTCCAAAAGGTGCTGACGCTTGCCGGAGAGCCCAACGCCGCTGCGCGCGCGCAGGCGCTGCTCGCCTTCGAGACCGAGATCGCGAAGGTCCACTGGACCAAGATCGACAGCCGCGACGCGACCAAGACCTACAACAAGATGACCGTCGCCGAGCTCGTCAGGGACGCGCCGGGCTTCGACTTTGCGGCCTATTTTCACGCCATCGGCGCGCACGTCGATTCGCTGATTGTCGCGCAGCCGAGCGCGATCAAGGGAACCGCGGCGATCGTCGCGAACGCCGACCTCGCGGTGCTCAAGGATGCGATGCTCGTTCGCACGCTCGACGGCTATTCGGACTATCTGCCCAAGGCGTTCAGCGATGAAGCCTTTGCGTTCTATGGCACCACGCTTTCGGGCACGCCGCAGATCGAGCCGCGCTGGAAGCGTGGCGTCAGCTTCGTCACCCGCGCGCTCAGCGACGAGGTCAGTCAGCTCTACGTCCAGCGCTATTTCCCGCCCGAAACCAAGGCCGCGGCCGATACTCTCGTCAAGAATGTCATCGCCGCGATGGACAAGCGCATCCAGGGGCTCGTCTGGATGGCGCCCGAGACCAAGGTCAAGGCGCGCGCCAAGCTTGCCGCCTTCAAGCCCAAGATCGGCTATCCCGACAAGTGGCGCGATTTCGCGGGGCTGGAGATCAAGCGCGACGACGCGTTGGGCAACGCCATCCGCTCGGCCAATTTCGAGCATGACTATAATGTCGGAAAGCTCGGCAAGCCGATCTATCGCTGGGAATGGGGCATGACGCCGATGGAGGTGAATGCCTATGCCAATTTCTCGATGAACGAGATCGTCTTCCCCGCCGCGATCCTTCAGCCGCCCTTCTTCGATCCGCATGCCGACCCCGCGGTCAATTATGGCGGCATCGGCGCGGTGATCGGGCACGAGATCAGCCATCATTTCGACGATCAGGGCAGCAAGTACGATGCCACCGGCACGCTCACCGACTGGTGGACCGCCGACGACGTCAAGAAGTTCAACGCGCTGACCGCGCAGCTTGTGGCGCAATATGACGCTTATGAGCCGCTTCCCGGCGAGCATGTGAAGGGCCAGCTCACCCTGGGCGAGAATATCGCCGACCTCGCCGGCCTTACCGTGGCGCATGAAGCCTATAAGGCGTCGCTTGGCGGCAAGCCGGCGCCCGTGATCGACGGCTTCACCGGCGATCAGCGCTTCTATCTGGGCTGGGCGCAGGTCTGGCGTCGCAACTACCGCGAGGCCAATCTGCGCCAGCGGCTGCTGACCGATCCGCATTCGCCCTCCGCGCAGCGCGCCTGGGTCGTGCGCAATCTCGATCCCTGGTACGGCGCATATAATCCCGATGCGTCGGCGAAGCTGTATCTGTCGCAGGATAAGCGCGTCCGCATCTGGTGAAGCCCTCAATGTGATCTTGGCGACCCAATATTTCCCGCTCATCCTGAGTAGGGGCTGAGCTTGGCGAAGACCCGTATCGAAGGAGGTCCTTCGAGATGCCATTTCGCCAAGCTCAATGGCTCCTCAGGATGAGCGGTCGTGGTTTGACGCCGCATTTGCCGAACGCCAGTGCTTGACGGCAATCGGAGCGGCGGCGAAGAGGGCAATTGCCCATGAACGCACCGCCGCTCCAAGCCCTCACCGAAGACGCTGCGCCGCGCCCGACGCCGCTTGCTCCTCATGCCGGTGACCGCTGGCTTGTGCTGATCGTCGGCGCGGCGGCGCTGTTCTCGGGGCTGCTGATCCTCTGGGCGAGCCAGAACCTCGCCATCGCTGCGGGTTTCGTGGCGACGCTCGTGCTCATTGCCACGCTGATGCTCGTCTTTCGTCGGCTGTATCCGCCGCAACAGACGGTCGTTGGGACGATCGACTGGTCGCTCACGCGCGAGGCGGCTGACAATGACAACGCTGCGGTCGCGATCACCGACAGGGCCGGGCGGCTGGTATGCGCCAACGACCTGTTCGGCGCGTGGTTTCAGGGCTTTCCGACCCCGCCCAGCCTCGCCGTCGGGCAGGCGGGCATAACGCAGCTCACCGCCGCCGGGCGCGATGCGTGGCGCGACGGCCAGGCCGATGTCGATCTCATCGAGTTCAACGGCATGCGCTTTTCCGCGCGGCTTCTTCGCTCGGGGCAGTCGGACGATCACCTGCTGTGGCGCTTCCGTCGTCACCGTACGCTCGATCTGCGCGCAGAGGCGCGGCGGCTGATCGAAGGCGAGGGTGGGGATCGCCTCGGCGAAGCCGGCATCATGATCGCGCTGGTCGGCGGCGAGGGACGCATCCGTGCGGCCAATCGTGCGTTCGTCGCCCGCGCTGCGGGCCGCGCGGACGCGCCGATCGAGGGGCGCGATTTCGTGACCCAGCTCGTCTCCGATCGCGAGGGCGTGATTCGCTTCGCCGAGGAGGGCGCAAAGGGCACCGCGCTGCGGCTGCTGCAAATGCCGCTCGAAGCCGGCGTCATCGACAGTCCGACGCTGCTCTTTCTGATCGACGATGAATATGCGGTGTCGGGGCGCATCGGTGGACCGGGTGGCACGGGCAGCCATCTCCAGACCCTGCTCTCGATGCTTCCGCTCGGCCTCGCGCTCACCGATCGCGACGGCCGGTTCCTGTTCGTCAACGACGCCTTTGCGCGCGCGGCCGGAATCGATGAAGGGACGATGCCTGTCTATCCCGGCGATCTCGTCGTCCGCGAGGACAAGGCGGCCGTCGCCGATACCGTGCGCCGCTTCGGTGCGGGGCAGCAGGCGCTTTCGGGCGATATCGCAGTCCGCCTGCGCAACAATCCGGAGGAGCCCGTCGCGCTCACCATCGCGGGCGCGCGCGGGCTTGGCGAGGCGGCGGTGCTGCTCTCGCTCAAGGACTCGAGCGAGGAATCAAAGCTCAAGCGTCAGGCCGAACAGGCAACCAAGATGCAGGCGGTCGGTCAGCTTGCGGGCGGCGTTGCGCACGACTTCAACAATATCCTGACCGCGATCATCGGGCATAGCGACCTGATGCTGATGCGCCATGCTCCCGGCGACAGCGACTATGACGACATCCAGCAGATCAAGAGCAACTCCAACCGCGCCGCGGCCCTGACGCGCCAGCTCCTCGCCTTTTCGCGCCAGCAGACATTGCGCCCGCAGGTACTCCAGCTTCCCGACGTCATTTCGGAGGTGTCGAACCTCCTCAAGCGCCTGCTTGGCGAAACCGTGATCCTCAACGTCAGCCACGGCCGCAATCTGGGTGCGGTGCGCGCCGATCCGGGCCAGCTCGAACAGGTGATCGTCAACCTCGTGGTCAACGCGCGCGATGCAATGCCCAAGGGCGGCAGCGTCACCATTCAGACTTATGCCGTCCCGGCGCGCGACGTGCGTCAGATGGGCAGCGAAATCCTGCCCATCGTCGATTATACCGCGCTCAAGATCAGCGACACCGGCACGGGGATCGCGTCCGAACTGCTCCCCAAGATTTTCGAGCCATTCTTCACCACCAAGGAAGTGGGCAAGGGAACGGGACTCGGTCTCTCGACCGTTTACGGCATCGTCAAACAGTCGGGCGGCTTCATCTTCGCCGATTCAAGGCTGGGGGAGGGGACAAGTTTCATCATCTACCTGCCCGTCCATGACGCGGAGGAAGCGGTGGAGACGGGGCCGGCGCCCAAGGTCAAGCAGGGCGAACTATGGGGCAGCGGCACCATCCTCCTCGTCGAGGATGAGGACATGGTTCGCGCGGTCGCCGAGCGTGCGCTAACGCGCCATGGCTACACCGTGCTTACAGCCAGCAATGGCGAAGATGCGCTGGAGATGTTGGCGCAGGGCGTCGAGATCGACCTGCTCATTTCCGACGTGGTGATGCCCACCATGGATGGGCCGACGATGGTGCGTCAGGCGCGCAAGACATGGCCCGATCTCAAGATCCTGTTCATGTCGGGCTATGCCGAGGAGCAGTTGCGCAAGTCGATCGACCTCGATCGCGTCGCCTTTCTTCCCAAGCCCTTTTCGGTTCATCAACTCGCCGAGGCGACGCGCGCTGCGATCGGGGCCAAATAATGCTGGCGCACGGCGAAACGATTTCCGCATCGAATAATTCGCTTTCGACGACCGCCGTCGCTGCTATTGAGGCGCCATGATAACACCCCTGCGCATTCTGATCGTCGAGGACGAGCCGCTCATCGCGATGATGCTGGAGGATTTCATAGAGGCGCTGGGGCATAAGCGCGCGGGGACCGCGGATTCGGTCGCGACTGCTCTGCCTCTCGTCGAGCGGGGCAGCTTCGATGCCGTCATTCTCGACGTAAATTTACGTGGCGGCGAGCTGTGCTGGCCCGTGGCGGACAGGCTGGTCGAAGACGGCAAGCCATATCTGCTCGCCAGCGGCGGGCAGGCCGAGGCGCTGCCCGGCGCGCACGCAACCGCGCCCGTACTCGCCAAGCCCTTCACCATGGACGGCGTCCGTGTCGCGTTGGACAGACTGGCGGGCTGATTCCGTCCCCTCTCATTGTCATTCCCGCGAAAGCGGAAATCCCGACGATTTTGGACTCCTTGTTTCTCAAAAAATGACCCGGCAGGGGCGCCGGAACATTTTTTGTTCCACTCTTGTTCCAATAGAACAAATGCTGTACGAAGCTCTCACGCGTTGAACCGGACGGGTGTTCGATCTACGAGAGGAAGCGGCCATGTCGGCACAATTGAAGCTCATCGATTCCGATAAGAAGACGGGGAATATGGACAGGCAAAAGGCTCTCGAAGCGGCACTCGCGCAAATCGACCGCGCGTTCGGAAAAGGCTCGGCAATGAAGCTGGGTTCGCGCGAGGCGATGGAGATCGAAGCGATTTCGACGGGCTCGCTCGGGCTCGACATCGCGCTCGGCATCGGCGGTTTGCCGCGCGGCCGCGTGGTCGAGGTTTACGGGCCTGAAAGCTCGGGCAAGACGACGCTTGCGCTCCATGTCATTGCAGAGGCCCAGAAAATGGGCGGCACCGCGGCTTTCGTCGATGCCGAACATGCGCTCGATCCGGTTTATGCCAAGAAGCTCGGGGTCGATATCGACGAACTGATCGTGTCGCAGCCCGATACGGGGGAACAGGCGCTCGAAATCGTCGATACGCTCGTCCGCTCCAACGCGATCGACGTGCTCGTCGTCGATTCGGTCGCCGCACTGGTGCCGCGTGCCGAGATCGAGGGCGAGATGGGCGACAGCCATGTCGGCCTGCAGGCGCGCCTGATGTCGCAATCACTGCGCAAGCTGACGGGCTCGATCAGCCGTTCGCGCTGCATCGTGATCTTCATCAACCAGCTCCGCATGAAGATCGGCGTGATGTACGGCAATCCGGAAACCACGACCGGCGGCAACGCGCTCAAATTCTACGCTTCGGTCCGTCTCGACATTCGTCGTACCGGCCAGATCAAGGACCGCGACGACATCGTCGGCAACGCGACGCGCGTGAAGGTCGTCAAGAACAAGGTCGCGCCGCCCTTCAAGCAGGTCGAATTCGACATCATGTACGGCGCGGGCATTTCCAAGGTCGGCGAGATTCTCGACCTTGGCGTCAAGGCCGGGCTCGTCGAGAAGTCGGGCGCCTGGTTCTCCTATGATTCGATCCGGATCGGGCAAGGCCGCGAGAACGCCAAGACCTATCTCAAGGAGAATGCCGAGGTGATGAACCGCCTCGAAAACGCGATCCGCGCGCGCACCGACGCGGTCGCCGAAGAGATGATGACCGGACCCGATGCGGAGGATGACGGCGAACTCTGATCGTACTTCCCGGAAAAGTGGGTACCGGTTTTCCGGCCAGGAAGTACGCATAGGCGCCGCACTTTCGCATCAAGCACCCAAAAGGCCCGTCGCGCGTCGGCGGGCCTTTTCCGTTTCAGGCGCGTGCAATTTTCTTTCACGATTCAAGGGAAAAGTGCGAACATAAGCGCGGACAGCCATGGAGAGTGCTTGTGACCATCATCGTCCACCACCTCGAAAATTCGCGATCGCAGCGCGTGCTCTGGATGCTCGAGGAGGTCGGGCTCCCTTATGAGGTCAAGCGCTACGAGCGCGACAAGAAGACGATGCTGGCGCCGCCCGAGCTCAGGAAAGTGCACCCGCTCGGCAAGTCCCCTGCCATAGAGGATGGCGATCGCATCATCGTCGAGACGGGCGCTGTCATCGAGTATCTGGTCGAGCGCGCCGACGGCAAGCTCGGTCCTCCGCCGCACCGCGACGACATTCTGCGCTACCGCCATTTTCTTCATTATGCCGAGGGTTCGCTGATGCCGCCCTTGCTCGTCATGCTCGTGATCAATCGCATGGGTATCCTCGGAAAACCGGTGCGCCCGCGCATTCAGACAATGATCGACACGCATCTCGACTGGCTCGAATCCGAGCTTTCGACGCGCGAATGGTTTGCGGGCGATGTCTTCACCGCGGCCGACGTCATGATGAGCTTTCCGCTCGAGGCAGCGCGGCAGCGCGCGGGACTTTCGAAATCGCGCCCGCATCTGACCGCCTGGCTCGACCGCATCCACGCGCGCCCGGCCTACAAGGCCGCACTCAAAAAGGGCGGGCCCTATGCATTTGCCTGAGACAAGCGGGGAACACCGCACCTAATCAACACGTTAGTCGCGGGAGGAGTATCCATGTCCCTCCAGTTGAAGATGCTGATCGGCTTCGTGATTGGCCTGACGGGCGGGCTCATCGTCCATATGGTCGCGCCCGGCGCGCCCTGGCTTGAGACATTCACTACTTACATCACCCAGCCGATCGGCCAGATCTTCCTCAGGCTGCTCTTCATGCTCGTCATACCGCTGCTCTTCTCAGCGCTGGTGATGGGCATTGCCGAGATGGGCGACATCGGCGCGCTCAAGCGGATCGGCGTCAAGACGCTCGCGATCACCGTGGTCGTGTCGACAATCGCGGTGCTTCTGGCGCTGACCGTCGTCAACCTGCTCAAGCCCGGATCGGGCGTGGACCCCGCGCTGGCGCAGATATTGCTCGCCGACGCGCGCGACGGCGCGCAGGCGATCGTCGCGGGCGGAAAGGAAGCGCCGACGGGGATCGACGCGCTGGTCAACATCATCCCCAGCAATGTCGTCACCGCGATGTCGAGCAACGACATCCTGGCAGTGATGTTCTTCGCGCTGATGTTCGGCATCGGCCTGCTGCTCGTCGAGACCCCGGCGGCGCAGCAGCTTCAGCGCGCGATCGAGGGTATTTTCGACGTGACGATGCGGCTGATCGGCATCGTCATCCGCCTCGCGCCGATCGCGGTCGCCTGTTTCATGTTCAATCTGGCCGCGATCTTCGGCTGGGACCTGCTTGCCCGGCTCGGCGCCTATGTCGGGGTCGTGTTGCTCGCGCTCGGGCTGCAGATGTTCGTCGTCTATCCGCTGATGATCAGGCTAGCCGCGGGGATGTCACCCGTCTCTTTCTTCCGCGGTATCCAGGAAGCGATGGTGATGGCCTTTTCCACCGCGTCGTCCAACGCCACGCTGCCCACCGCGCTGCGTGTCGCCGAGAACAATCTGCACCTGCCGCCACGCGTCTCGCGGTTCGTCCTCACAATCGGCGCGACCGCCAACCAGAACGGCACCGCGATGTTCGAGGGCATCACCGTCCTCTTCCTCGCGCAGTTCTTCGGGGTCGACCTGACGCTTGCGCAGCAGGCGATGGTGCTCCTCATCTGCATTCTCGGCGGGATAGGCACCGCGGGTGTTCCCGCAGGCTCGCTCCCCGTTATCGCGCTCATCCTCGGCATGGTCGGCGTACCGCCCGAAGGGATCGGGCTGGTGCTGGGCGTCGATCGTTTCCTCGACATGTGCCGCACCACGCTCAACGTCACCGGCGACCTCACGATTGCCGCGGTCGTCGCGCGCGGCGAGACGACCGAACAGCAACTTGCCTGATCAGGCGCGGAAGGAGTCGGGGGCCCTGTCTTCGGCGGCTTCAGGCGTGTGCAGGATATGGTGCGTCGAGGGCGCGTGCGGTGGCTCGATCTCGGCGGGCTCGAGCGGGTCGAGCTTGCCTTCCCACTTCGCGACGACGACGCTCGCCACCGCGTTGCCCACCACATTGGTTGCCGAACGGCCCATGTCGAGAAAGTGGTCGACCGCCAGGATCAGCAGCAGCCCGGCCTCGGGAATGTCGAACAGCGCCAGCGTTGCCGAGATCACGACAAGGCTCGCACGCGGCACGCCCGCAATGCCCTTGGACGTGATCATCAGCACCAGGAGCATCGTGATCTCCTGACCCAAAGTCAGGTCGATGCCATAGGCCTGCGCGATGAAGATCGTCGCGAAGGTCATGTAGATCATCGAGCCGTCGAGGTTGAACGAATAGCCGAGCGGGAGCACGAAACTCGCGATCTTGGGCGGCACGCCGAACCGGTCGAGCGCCTCGAGCGTACGCGGATAAGCGGCCTCGGACGAGGCGGTGGAAAAGGCGAGGATGATCGGCTCGCGGATATAGCGCAGCAGCAACCCGGTGCGCTTGCCGACGATCACGAAGGCCGCGCCGATCAGCACGATCCAGAGCACGATCATGCCGATGTAGAAGCTGCCCATGAAAAAGGCGAGGTCGCCCAGCACCGCAGGACCGCGCTCGGTGAGCGTGCCAGCGACCGCGGCGAACACCGCGAAGGGGGCGAAGCGCATCACATAGTCGGTGATCTGGAGCATGACCTGCACCAGCGCCTCGATCCCCTTGACCAGCGGCTGCCCCTTCTCGCCGACTGCGGTTAGCGCGACGCCCACGAACAGCGAAAAGACCACGATCTGCAGGATCTCGTTCTTCGCCATCGCGTCGATCATCGATGCGGGGAAGATGTGCGCCACGAACTCCTTGAGGTTGAAGCCCGCGCGCTCGACGCCGCTGGCGGCTTCGACCGGGGGGAGCGGGAAGTCGAGCCCCACGCCGGGCTGGAGGAAATTCACGAGAATGAGGCCAAGCGTCAGCGAGACGAGGCTCGCGCTCATGAACCACGCGAGCGACTTGAGGCCGACGCGGCCCAGCGCCGAAGTGTCGCCCATATGGACGATCCCGACGACCAGCGTGGAAAAGACGAGCGGCGCGATGATCATCTTGATCAGCCGCAGGAAGATGGTGGTGACGATCGAGAAATAGCCCGCGATCTCGGTCAGCCGCGCGCTGGCTTCGGGGGTGGCGTTGCCGATGGCTGCGTTGAGCCCCCAGCCACAGGCGATGCCGAGCACCAGTCCGGCAAGAATATAATAGGTCAGGCGCTTGGCCACAGGTGTCCCCCCTTCATCACTAGAGCACTTCCCGAAAAAGTGGGAACCGGTTTTTCGGCCGGGAAGTGCTCAAAATCCTGAATCGAGAGCCTTTCTTGTCCGGCAAGGCGATTCCGCCTTGCCGGGAAAGGCTCGAAGCAGCCTACCAAGAGGATTGCCGCCGCCGGGTCAAGCCGATGCTTCAACCCGGCGGACGAACGGATGGCTTGCCCGCGCAGCGCCGTGTCAGACGGCGGCGCTTGCCTTTGCGTGCTGGACGATGTGCTCGGCCAGCTTGCCGCCCAGTTCGGAGAGATGGTCGAACCGCGCCTCAAAGCTCGCCAGGCCCTGGCTCAGCGAACGCAGCTCGGCATCGAGCCCGTGCAGCTCCGCTTCGGGCAGGAGCACGTCGATCCGGTCCCAGCGCGACCAGCCCTCGCGCGGGTTGATGCCGAGTACCTGACCGCGCCGGCTCGACACCGCCGAACTCACGCGCGACGTGGCGCTTCCCGGGGTCAGGATGGCCACCTGCCAGATCGGTTCGAGCAGATAGGGCACGCACCCCGGCAGCGCCTCCGACATCGCGATCCGTCCCGCAAGGCGAAAGGCAAGTTCGGAGCTGTCGACGCTGTGAAAGGACCCGTCGATCAGCGTCACGCCGACGTCGACCACCGGAAAACCCAGCGGTCCGTGCTCCATCGCGTCGCGGACTCCAAGCTCGACCGCGGGGATCCATTGCTTGGGAATCGCGCCCCCGGTGATCTTTTCGTTGAATACGAAGCCAGCGCCGCGTTCGAGCGGGTGCACTTCGATGATGACGTCGCCATATTGGCCGTGTCCGCCCGACTGCTTCTTGTGGCGTCCCCTTTGGGTCACCGATTTCCGGATCGATTCGCGGTAGGGCACGCTTGGCCTGCGCGTGTCGACCGCCACGCCATAGCGCCGCTTGAGCTTGGCGATCGTCGCCTGAAGATGCTCGTCGTTCACCCCGCGCAGCAGCATCTCGCGTGCGCTTTCATCATGTCCCCAGCGGAGCGAGGGGTCTTCCTCGACCAGCTTGTGGAGCGCGGCCGACAGCCGGACATCATCCTTGCGATCCTGCGTCGAGATCGCAACCGCGCTGTTCATTACCGGCGCGGACGCGGTGCGCGTGGGCGCGGTCACCTTGCGCCCGATGCCGAGAAGGTCGCCGCTGTGCACCGAATCGACCTTGGCGATCGCGATCACGTCGCCGGGATCGGCGTTGCTCGTCTTGGCGGTGTTGGCGCCCTGGACAAAAAACAACCCGCCAATGCGGGTCGCTTCTCCGGCAGGGTCGATCAGTTCGCCGCCTTCGGCCAGCGGCGCGCCCCAGACCCTGGCATAGGCCAGCCTTCCCACCGGGCTGCCGTGGGAGATCTTGAGCACATAGCTGCTTGGATCGGTTGCGCCGATGCGCGCGGCGGCGGCTTCGGGCGCCGGGGCTTCGTGGCGAAGCATCTTGAGCAGCCGGCGAATCCCGAAGCCGTTCAGCGCCGATCCGAAGAGCACGGGTACCACCAGCCCTTCGCGCACCTCGCGCGCCAGATCGGCGCACACCATGTCCAGGCTGGGCGTCTGATCCGAAATGAGCTGCTCGAGCAGGTCGTCGTCATGGTCGGCGAGCTGTTCGAGCATATGGAAGCGATCTGCGGCCTCGCGGTCCGCCATGTCCGCCGGAATGTCGATGCGTTCGGATTCCTTGCCCGGCCGATAATGATAGGCGCGCTCGAGTGCGAGATCGACAAAGCCCTTCACTTTCTCGCCCTCGCGTATCGGAATCTGGCGCGCGAGCAGCGTTGCGCTGCTCATCGGCTCCAGTGCGGCGAGCAGTTCGTGGATCGAACCGCGCGCCTGGTCGATCTTGTTGACGAATATGGCGTGCGGAACGCCGAGTTCCTCGATCCGTCGCAGCACCGGTTCAACGAGCGATGCGCGTGCGGGGTCGGGGTCGATCACGATCAGCGCAAGGTCTGCGGCGCTGAGCGCGGCGTCGCCGTCGGCGGCGAAGCCGATCGACCCTGGCGTGTCGATCAGCGCAAAGCGATCTCCAAGATATTCGAGCCGGGCCAGGTTGATCTCTGTCGATCCGCCGCGCGCGCGCGCCTCCGGGCTCGCGTCGCCCGTGCTCGTACCGGCTTCCACCGCGCCTTGACGGCTGATCGCGCCGGCGGCGAACAGCAGCGCTTCCATGAGGCTTGTCTTGCCGGCTCCTGCCGGGCCGACAAGCGCCACAGCCCGGACTCCTTTCATGGTTTCCATGATGGCTCTCCTTCAGGCCGCATCCTTCCAGCCCGCGGATCAAGGCAGGACGGGACGCGGCTCTCCCGTCCGGCGGGTATTGAGGCGCAGCTTCGCCTTTTCATACTCTGCGACGATGCGCTCCGCCAGCGCTCGAAATGGGCAGTCCATGCGCATTAATCGGCGGCGAACACCAATCACGGCCTTTTCACACCGCTTCGGCTCACCTAAGTGCGTCTCATGACCTCGACCAACGACATTCGCCGCTCCTTCCTCGACTATTTCGAGGGGCAGGGCCATGCGCGCGTCCAGTCCGCGCCGCTCGTTCCGCACAACGATCCCACGCTCATGTTCGTGAACGCCGGCATGGTGCCCTTCAAGAATGTCTTCACGGGGCTGGAGAAGCGCGACTATTCGACCGCGACCTCGTCCCAGAAGTGCGTCCGCGCGGGCGGCAAGCACAATGATCTCGACAATGTCGGCTATACCGCGCGGCATCACACCTTTTTCGAGATGCTCGGCAATTTCTCGTTCGGTGATTACTTCAAGGAACAGGCGATCACGCATGCGTGGACGCTGCTGACCAAGGAATGGGGCCTTCCCGCCGACAAGCTCACCGCCACCGTCTATCACACCGATGACGAGGCGTTCGAGCTATGGAAGAAGATCGCGGGCCTGCCCGAAAGCCGGATCATCCGCATTCCGACCAAGGACAATTTCTGGGCGATGGGCGACAGCGGCCCGTGCGGTCCATGCTCCGAGATCTTCTACGATCACGGCGATCACATCTTCGGCGGCCCTCCGGGATCGCCCGATGAGGATGGCGATCGCTTCGTCGAGATCTGGAACCTCGTCTTCATGCAGTATGAGCAGGAAGACAACGAGATCGTCCGCGATCTGCCGCGTCCCTCGATCGACACGGGCATGGGGCTCGAGCGTCTCGCCGCGGTACTCCAGGGCGTCCACGACAACTACGACACCGATACCTTCAAGGCGCTGATCGCCGAGTCGGGCGAACTGACGAAGACCGCCACCACCGGCGACAATCAGGCGAGCCACCGCGTGATCGCGGACCATCTGCGCGCCTCGGGTTTTCTCGTCGCTGACGGCGTGCTGCCTGCCAATGAGGGCAGGGGCTATGTGCTCCGCCGCATCATGCGCCGCGCGATGCGCCACGCGCACTTGCTCGGCGCGAAGGAGCCCCTGATGCACCGCCTTGTCCCCGCGCTCGTCGCGGAAATGGGCGGCGCCTATCCCGAGCTCGTCCGCGCCCAGCCGCTGATCGAGGCGACGCTCCAGCAGGAAGAGACGCGGTTCCGCCAGACGCTCGCCAATGGCCTGCGCCTGCTCGATGAGGCGACGGCGGGCTTCAAGGCCGGGGACACGCTTCCCGGCGAAACCGCGTTCAAGCTCTACGATACTTTCGGATTCCCCTATGATCTGACCGAGGACGCGCTGCGCGCCCAGTCGTTGCTCGTCGACCGTGCCGGCTTCGATTCTGCGATGGCGGAACAGAAGGCCGCCGCGCGCGCCGCCTGGAAGGGCTCGGGCGACAAGGCCTCGGAAGAGGTCTGGTTCGACATTGCCGAGGAGCATGGCGGCACCGAATTCACCGGCTACACCGCGGCTGAAGGTGAGGGCGAGGTCGTCGCGATCGTCAAGGACGGCATCCGCGTCGACAAGGCCGAGCCGGGCGATGCGGTCGTGATTCTGACCAACCAGACCCCTTTCTATGGCGAGAGCGGCGGTCAGATGGGCGACGCTGGTATCATAAGCAGTGACAAAGGGTTGAAGGTCATTGTTGAAGATACGTCAAAACCGCTTGGCCGGCTTCACGCGCATCAGTCGAAGGTCGAAAGCGGCAGCATTGCGGTGGGCGACACCGTCCATCTCGCGATCGACGCCGAGCGCCGTACGCAGCTTCGTGCCAATCACTCGGCAACGCACCTGCTCCACGCGGCGCTGCGCGAATGCCTTGGCGGCCATGTGACGCAGAAGGGCAGCCTTGTCGCGCCCGATCGGCTGCGCTTCGACTTCTCGCATCCGAGTGCGCTCACCACGGTCGAGATCGCCACGATCGAGGCTGATGTGAACGCGCAGATCCGCGGCAATGAAAGCGTCTCGACGCGCCTCATGACCCCCGACGACGCGGTCGCTGCGGGCGCGCTCGCGCTGTTCGGCGAGAAATATGGCGACGAGGTGCGTGTGCTTTCGATGGGCGCCGATGCGGGCAAGACCTATTCGGTCGAGCTTTGCGGCGGCACGCACGTTCGTGCGCTCGGCGACATCGCGATCTTCAAGATCATTTCCGAGAGCGCGGTTTCGAGCGGTGTTCGCCGTATCGAGGCGCTGACCGGCGAAGGCGCACGCACCTGGCTCGTGGCGCGCGATGAACGCCTGAAGGAAGCCGCCGCTGCGCTGAAGACCGCGCCCGACGACGTGCCCGCGCGCGTCGCCGCGCTGATGGAAGAGCGCAAGCGTCTCGAACGCGAACTCGCCGATGCGAAGAAGGCGCTTGCCATGGGCGGCGGCGGTACGGCGGAAGCGGCGGGGCCCGAGCAGGTCGGCGGTTACGCGTTCCTCGGCCAGGTCGTAGAGGGCCTCGATCCCAAGGGACTGCGCGGCACGGTCGACGACATGAAGACGCGCGTTGATTCAGGGATCGCGGCGCTCGTCGCGGTCAATGACGGCCGCGCCTCGGTCGCGGTCGGCGTCACCGACGATCTGGTGGGCAGCGTGAGCGCGGTCGATCTCGTCAAAGCCGCGGTCGCGGCGCTCGGCGGGCAGGGCGGCGGCGGTCGCCCCGACATGGCGCAGGGCGGTGGTCCCGATGGGGACAAGGGCGATGAGGCGCTGGCGGCGATCCGCGACGCGCTTCAGAGCGTTCCCGCCTGATCGACACGGCGTTTTGCCGGCATCCCGGTGTAAGGCACGGAATGCACATCACGTGTCATTCCCGCGAAAGCAGGAATGACACCGGGTTCGACCCAGCCAGCGCGGCGCTACGCCAGTGCCGCCCGCATCGCGCTGTCCTACACACTTCGTTCCTGTCATTTTCCTCGCGGGCGCGATCGGTTCGGGTCCGTGGGCAGGACGAATCAACATGCGCGTTTGCGGGAAAAATGCGAAGCTAAGTGAAGTTAAGGGGCTACCCCTCGACCTCGCCCAATCGCGTCCGCCGCAGTCGCGGCTCGCGGTCCAACTCGCCCGCCTCCTTGATTTCCTTGCGGAATTCGTCGCGCTTTTCGTGGATCGATGCGATCACCGGTCCCATCGCGACGCCCATGTCGACCAGCACGGCCTCGGAGAGCTGGAGCGAGCTTTCGAGCGTTTCCGGCACCGCGTCGGTGGCACCCGCGCGGTAGAGCTCCGCGGCGTGATCGGTGTCGCGCGCACGCGCCACGATCGTCAGATCGGGGAAGCGCTTGCGAACCTGCGCTGTGATCCGCACGGTCTGGACGGGGTCGTCCATCGTAAGGATCAGCGCGCCGGCATTGCCGAGGTCGAGGCGATCGATCATGCCGGGGCGCGCAATATCGCCAAAAACGACAGGAAATCCTTCGCGTCGCGCCAACGCCACCGCGTCGATATCAGCCTCGATCGCAACCATTGGCTTGCCATGCACCTTGAGCATCTGCGCGACCAGCGAACCGACGCGTCCGAACCCGACGATGATCGCGCGGGGGCCCGCGCCTTCGGTCGCGCCGGCGACGCTCTCCTCGGTCTCTTGCAGCTCGACGCGACGCGAAACATCGCGTCCGATCCGCGCGAGCAGCGGCGTGATCGTCAGGCCCAGAGCGGTCACGATCTGCCAGAAGGCTGCGGTCGAAGGCAGGATGAGCTGCGCCTGCGCTGCAGCGGCGAGCACGATCAGCGTGGTTTCGGACGGCGAGGCCATGAGCAGTCCGGTCTCGGCGGCGACGGCGGCGCGTGCGCCCGTGAAACGCAGCAGCAACGCGGTGATGATTGTCTTCAGGAGTACGACGCCAACCACCGCGCCGGTCAGCGCCATCCAGTTGGCGGCGATAACGCGCAGATCGAGGCTCATCCCCACCGTGATCAGGAACACGCCGAGCGCCAGCCCCTTGAATGGCGCGGTCATAACCTCGACCTCGGTGTGATATTCGGTCTCTGCGATCAACAGACCCGCGAGCAGCGCACCGACGATCGGCGAAAGCCCTGCCGCCGCGGTCGCGATACTGGCGAGAATGACCACGATCATGCTGGCGGCGAGGAAGAGTTCGGGGCTCTTGGTCCGTGCTGCCTGCGCAAAAAGCCGCGGCAGCGCCAGCCGCCCGAGCACCATCATCGCGGCGATGGTGAGCCCGCCGACCCAAAGCGTACGCGCCATACCTTCAAGGCCGGCCGATTGGGCATAGGGCGCAAGCGCGCCCAGTGCGAAGATGATCGGGACCAGCGCGACGTCCTCGAACAGAAGCATCGCGAAGGCCGCGCGCCCGACGGGCGACTGGGTGCCAGTCATCGGCAACACCAGCGCAGTGGAAGAAAGCGCGAGCGCGATGCCCAGCCCCAATGCCCCAGCCCAGCTTTGCCCCATCAGGAAGAGCACGAAGCCCAGTGCGAGGCCAGAGAGCAGCAGCTCGGCCGCCCCGAGCCCGAAGACGAGCCGCCGCATCGTCCACAGCCGCTTGAACGACAGTTCCAAGCCGATCGAGAAAAGCAGCAGGATGATGCCAAGTTCCGCGAAGGGTTTGATCGACTCCGGGTTGGTGATCGTGATGTGGAACAGCCAGGGGGCACGGTCGACGAACGATCCGAGTCCGGCGGGACCGACGAGCACACCCACGAGGATGAACCCGATCACGGGGTTTACGCGGAAACGGGCAAAGGCGGGGATGACCACGCCCGCCGCGCCGAGGACCACAAGCGAATCACTGAAGGCGGGGGAGTCGATCTCAAATGCCATGCGCCATCATTGCGGCGATGCAGCATGATTTCTAGAGCACTTCCCGAAAAAGTGGGAACCGGTTTTTCGGCCTGGAAGTGCTCAAGGTATTGGGTTGAGAGCCTTTCTTATCCGGAAAGGCGATTCCGCCTTTCCGGGAAAGGCTCTGGCGCTCAGGTCATAAAAACTGCGGTTCAGGGTCGCAATATTCGCGCCTCGGCCCTAGATCATGGCGGAACTGAAAAAGGGGAGCGCAATAACGCATGCCGCATGCCACACCGCTAATCGCAATCATCGTTGGCGGGCTTGTGCTTGCGTTCATCTTCGGCGCACTTGCCTTTCGCCTGCGCCTTTCGCCGCTGGTCGGATATTTGCTGGCGGGCGTCGTAGTCGGACCATTCACGCCTGGCTATGTGGCCGATCAGCACCTGGCGAACGAACTTGCGGAACTTGGCGTGATCCTGCTGATGTTCGGCGTCGGGCTCCATTTTTCGGTCAAGGATTTGATGGCGGTCCGCAAGATCGCCATTCCCGGCGCGCTTGGGCAAATCGCGCTTGCCGTGCTGCTGGGGATGGGGCTCGCGCATCTGCTCGGCTGGTCGCTGGCAGGCGGTTTCGTCTTCGGCCTCGCGCTGTCGGTCGCAAGCACCGTTGTGCTGCTCCGCGCGCTGCAGGAGCGCCGCATCCTCGACACCGAGCGCGGGCGGATCGCGGTCGGCTGGTTGATCGTCGAGGACCTCGTCATGGTGCTGGCGCTCGTGCTTCTGCCGGCGCTGGCCAGCAATGCGGGTGGCGCGGATCTTGCCATGACGCTGCTCGTCACGATCGGCAAGGTTGTGGCGTTTGTCGCTTTCATGCTGATCGTCGGGCGACGCCTGATCCCGTGGGTGCTGCACTCCATAGCGCATGGCGGCTCGCGCGAGCTGTTCAGGCTGGCGGTGCTCGCGATCGCGCTCGGCGTGGCGTTCGGAGCTGCGATGCTGTTCGGGGTTTCCTTTGCTCTCGGAGCCTTCTTCGCGGGCATGATCCTCGCCGAATCCCCGCTCAGCCAACGCGCCGCCGAAGAAACGCTTCCGCTGCGTGATGCATTCGCGGTGCTCTTCTTCGTGTCGGTGGGCATGTTGTTCAATCCGAGCATCCTGCTCACCGACACGCTGCCGCTCGTTGCGACGGTCGCGATCATCATCTTCGGTAAGTCGATTGCGGCCTATGCGATCGTCCGCGCCTTTGGACGATCGTCGAAAACCGCGCTGACCATTGCGGCCAGCCTTGCGCAGATCGGCGAGTTTTCCTTCATTCTGGCGACGCTTGGTGCAAGCCTGGAGTTGATCCCGGCCGACGCCCGCAATCTCATCCTCGCGGGCGCGATCATCTCGATCATGCTCAATCCCTTCCTGTTCAAGCTGATTGATCGTTTGGTGGGCAAGACGGAGCCGATAGCTGAAGCCACGCTGAAAGCTCCCTCCAAGGGGCATGTGGTGCTCGTGGGCTATGGGCGCGTGGGGCGCATCGTCGGCGAAAGCCTTATGGGTTCGGGCGAGCGTTTCACCGTGATCGAGGCCGAGGATGATGTCATCGACCTTCCCGACGAGGACAAGGCGCTCGTCATCACGGGCAATGCCGCCAGCGTCGACATTCTGGAAACCGCCAAGATCGCTGATGCGCGCATGCTCTTTGTCGCCATCCCCGAAAGCTTTGAGGCGGGGCAGATCATCGAACAGGCGCGACGGCTCAACCCCGGCATCCGCATCGTGGCACGCGCGCATTCCGAGGACGAGGTTGCGCATCTCGAGAAGATGGGGGCAGATCTCGCCATCATGGGTGAAAGGGAGATCGCGCGACGTATGGTCGAGCAGGCGCGCGCGGCGGCCTGACGATCAGCCGCCCCCGGCGCCGTGCGAACCCGAGGTGGGCGGGCTGGTCGGGATGTTTCCGCCATGGCCGTGCCCGGCATCCCATTCGATATGATAGAGGTCGAAGCGCCGGTCGTTAAGATTGCGCACCGTGCCCTCGGCGCGCGCCCATGTGAGGTCAGCCAGGTTAACGTCGGAGATGGTCAGCGTTTCGACATTTTCGGTCGCCTCGGCGGCAATACCGTCGCGCGCGAAGGGGAAGTCGCAGGGCGTCAGGATGCAACTCTGCGCATACTGGATGTCCATATTGTCGACATTGGGCAGATTGCCGACATTGCCCGAGAGTACCATGAAGCACTGGTTCTCGATCGCGCGGGCCTGTGAGCAATAGCGCACGCGGAGATAGCCCTGGCGGCTGTCGGTGCAGAAGGGGACGAAGATGATCCGCGCGCCCTGATCGACGAGCCGGCGCGCAAGTTCCGGAAACTCGCTGTCGTAGCAGATGAGGACGCCGATCGGCCCGCAATCGGTCTGGATGACATCGATCGCGTCGCCACCCTTGATGTTCCACCAGTAGCGCTCGTTGGGCGTCGGGTGGATCTTCTCCTGCGCATGGGTGGAGCCGTCGCGAAGCGCGACATAGGCAACGTTCTGGATATCTCCATCGTCGGTGCGCGTGGGGTGCGAGCCGCCGATGATGTTGATGTTGTACTCGAGCGCCATGCGCGCGAGTTCCTTCTCGATCCGCGGCGTATAGGCCGTGAGGGCGTCGATCGCCTCGGCAGGCGACAGCTTTCGCGTTTCGAAGGACAGCAGGGGCAGGGTGAACAGTTCAGGAAAGACTATGAAGTCCGAGCGATAATCGGCTGCTACATCAACGAAATATTCGACGTTCCTGACGAATTCATCGAAATCGGCAACCGCGCGCGCCTGGAGCTGGCACGTGGCAAGGCGGACGCTTTCGACGTCGCGGGGGACGCGGAATTCGGGCGCTGACGTCTCATCGACATAGGGATTTCGCCACACCATGTGCGCCGCATTGCCGAGCGACTTTTTGTCCTCGGGCAGATAATTCTTCAGTACGCCGATCGGCTCGTAGCCATTGCTGAGCTGAAAGCCGATGACGGGATCACGCAGCTTTCCCTCGACGACCTTCTTCAGATAGTCCTCGGGGCCCTCGACCTTGCGACGGACGCGGGAATAACCCGGCATCCGACCGCCGAAGACTATGCCCGAAAGGTCCAGGCGCTCGGCAAGCGCCTTGCGGGCGTCGTAAAGCCGCTGGCCGATGCGAAGCCCGCGCTGCTTCGGATCGACGCACATTTCATAGCCGTAGAGCCAATTGCCGGTGGGATCGTGACGCGAGCCGAAGCCCTTGCCCGTTATCTCGTCCCAGTCATGCGGCTTGAGCGCGATCGCGCCCGATATCCGCATCGAGGCGCAATAACCGACCATCTTGCTGTTGAAGGTGGCGACGAACTGGCCTTCGGGAAAATTATTGAGCTGGCCGCGGACGACCCCGGCCGTATAGCCGGGGAGTTCGGGGTAGGCACGCGCGATGAGGCGTTGGATCGCTGGCACATCGGCCAGCTTCGCCTGCCTTACTTCAAGTCGCGTGCCGCCCGTCCGCGCCACTGATTACTTCCAGTCGCTCATCGCCTTTTCGAGGTTCAACCGGATTGCCTCGAAGAACTGTTCTGTGGTCATCCACGCCTGATCGGGGCCGATCAGGATCGCGAGGTCCTTGGTCATCGCGCCCTGCTCGACGGTCTCGACGCAGACGCGCTCGAGCGTTTCGGCAAAGCGTGTCACGTCGGGCGTGCCGTCAAACTTGCCGCGGTATTTGAGGCCACCGGTCCATGCGAAAATAGACGCGATCGGGTTGGTCGAGGTTGCCTTGCCCTGCTCGTGCATGCGGAAATGGCGGGTGACCGTGCCGTGCGCTGCCTCGGCCTCGACGCACTTGCCGTCGGGCGTCATCAGCACGGAGGTCATCAGGCCCAGCGAACCGAAGCCCTGCGCGACCTGGTCCGACTGGACGTCGCCGTCATAATTCTTGCAGGCCCAGACGAACTTGCCGCTCCACTTGAGCGCGGAAGCGACCATGTCGTCGATCAGACGGTGCTCGTAGACGATGCCGGCTTCCTTGAACTTGTCCTGGAATTCGGCCTCAAAGACTTCCTGGAAAAGGTCCTTGAAGCGGCCGTCATAGGCCTTGAGGATCGTGTTCTTGGTCGACAGATAGACGGGCCAGCCGAGGCCGAGGCCGTAGTTCATGCTGGCGCGCGCGAAGTCGCGGATCGAATCATCGAGGTTATACATCGCAAGCGCGACGCCCGACGACGGGAACTGGAAAACCTCCTCGTCGATCACCGTGCCGTCATCGCCCTCGAAGACGAGGCGGAGCTTGCCGGGGCCGGGGACGCGATAATCGGTGGCGCGATACTGGTCGCCAAAGGCGTGACGGCCGACGACGATGGGATCGGTCCAGCCCGGGATCAGGCGGGGAACGTTCTTGATGACGATCGGCTCGCGGAAGACAACGCCGCCGAGGATATTGCGGATCGTGCCGTTGGGCGACTTCCACATCTTCTTGAGGTTGAACTCCTCGACGCGAGCCTCGTCGGGCGTGATCGTCGCGCATTTGACGCCGACGCCGTATTTCTTGATGGCCTTGGCGGAATCGACGGTGATCTTGTCGTCGGTCTCGTCGCGCTTCTCGATAGAGAGGTCGTAATATTCGAGATCAATGTCCAGATAGGGAAGGATCAGGCGCTCCCGAATCCACTGCCAGATGATGCGGGTCATTTCGTCGCCGTCGATCTCGACGACGGGGGTCTTCACCTTGATCTTCGCCATGGACGCACTCTTTCTCCCGGGGATGGTTCGCGGGTGGCCTTAGGACCAGTTTGCCGGCTTATCAACCGCGCCGCCGTTGTAACTGTCGAGATCGCCGCCTAATAGGGGCGCATGACAGATCTGACAAAAGCGGAGAGCACAGCGGTCGGCGTGAAATGGCGCTGGCCGGCGGTGCATCCCGAGGGCCGCAAATTCATCCTCATCGCGGGCGCGATCACGCTGTTCCTTGCCTGGATGGCATGGGAGACGCTCGCCTGGCCGATGGCTGGCATCACCCTGTGGGTCGCGGCCTTCTTTCGCGATCCCGTGCGTTCGGTTCCGCAGGGCGAGGGGCTGATCGTCGCGCCCGCCGATGGCATGATCACCTTGATTCAGAACGTCTTGCCGCCACGCGAGATGGCCGGGCCCGACGGGCTGGGCGACGTGCCGATGACGCGCGTCTCGATTTTCATGAGCGTCTTCGACGTGCACATCAATCGCTCGCCGATCGGCGGGACCGTCAAGAACGTCGTCTATATCTCGGGCAAGTTCCTCAACGCCGATCTCGACAAGGCCAGCGAGGACAATGAGCGTCAGCACATTCTGGTCGAGGATCGCAACGGCCTGCGCATCGGCTTCACCCAGATCGCGGGGCTCGTCGCGCGGCGCATCGTACCCTTCGTCAAGCCTGGCGATATCGTCGCCGCGGGCCAGCGCATCGGCCTTATCCGTTTCGGCAGTCGCGTTGACGTGTATCTGCCCGCGGGCACTGCCCCCAGGGTAGCGCTCGGCCAGCGCATCGTGGCGGGTGAGACGATTCTCGCGGTCGTGGGCGAGGGGCAGGCGCTGGGCGCTATCCCGCAATGAACGATCCCGCCCATAGCCGCCCGCGCCGCGGCATTCCGCTGCGCGCGTTGATTCCCAATGCGGTGACCGCACTTGCGCTGTGCTGCGGCTTGACGGGAATCCGCTTCGGTATTGCGGGCGAATGGGAAAAGGCAGCAGCGGCGATCATCGTTGCGGGCTGCCTTGACGGCATCGACGGGCGGATTGCACGGCTTCTGAAAGGCGAGAGCCGCTTTGGGGCCGAACTTGATTCGCTGTCGGACGTGATTGCCTTCGGGGTTTCGCCGGCGATCATCATCTATCTCTGGTCGTTGCAGTTCCTGCCGCAGTTCGGCTGGGTTTTCGCGCTGTCGCTCGCGGTATGCTGCGCGCTCCGGCTTGCCCGCTTCAACGCCAATATCGACGTGAAAGATCAACCGCACAAATCGGCAGGTTTCCTGACCGGAGTGCCGGCGCCCGCCGGCGCCGGCCTCGCCATGCTGCCACTCTATTTCTGGCTTTGGACGGGCGAGCTGGTTTTTCGCGAAGTCTATATTGTCGCGCCCTGGCTAGCCTTTGTCGCTTTCCTGATGATTTCCAACCTTGCAACGTTCAGTTGGTCTTCGCTCCGGCTGCGGCGACACATCCGGCTTGAGGTGCTCGCGCTCGTGGGCATATTGGGTGCGGCATTGCTCTCGGCGCCATGGGCGACGCTTTCCGTCATCAGCGTGCTGTATCTGCTGGCGATCCCGTTCGGGATCCGCAGCTATGCTCGTGTCAGGCGGCAACGCGCAGCGGCGCAGGGCGCCGGGGCATAGTCACGTTGCGGATGCGCCGCGGCGCGACGCTGACGAAGTTTACCGCTCCCAGAGCATAATTTTCTTCGAGCGCAGCGGCCTTGAGCGAGCGGCCTGCCAGCGCGTGAAGGATTGCATCCGCATGACCGCGGAGCATCGCGGCGATCGTCGCGAGCGCAGCGATCAGCGTCGCCAGAAAGAGCGCGGTCGAAAGAAACTGGGCCATCGCAACCTCCAATAACTTTGCCGTGGTTATCTGCCCGCGGCTTACGCAACGCGCCGCGGGCAGATCCCGTTGGGGCTTGGGTGGATAGTAATGTTCATGTTGTGTTCTGTTGTCAAGGGTCGCGTTCCACCGACCCTGTACGTCGCAAAACGTCGACCTTGCCGAGCCTGACTTGATTTCCCCGCCCGATCCGGCTAAGCGCGCCGCCATCCCACATGGGAAGCGCACATACCGGTGCTGCGGGCTCGCCTGCGGTTCATGCTTCCCAGCGGATTAACCGGAAGGAGAAAGACTATGGCGGCACCTGTCGTCACCATGCACCAATTGCTTGAGGCCGGCGCGCATTTCGGCCACCAGACCCACCGCTGGAACCCGAAGATGAAGCCTTACATCTTCGGCGATCGCAACGGGATCCACATCATCGACCTGTCGCAGACCGTGCCGCTCTTTGCGCGCGCGCTCGATTTCGTCGACCAGACCGTCGCGCGCGGCGGCAAGGTGCTCTTCGTCGGCACCAAGCGTCAGGCGCAGGAGCCGATCGCGGAAGCAGCGCGCAAGTCGGGCCAGCATTTCGTCAATCATCGCTGGCTGGGCGGCATGCTCACCAACTGGAAGACCATCTCGCAGTCAATCAAACGCTTCAAGGCGCTCGAGGAGCAGCTTTCGGGCGATACGCACGGCCTCACCAAGAAGGAAGTGCTCCAGCTTACCCGCGAACGTGACAAGTTCGAGCTGTCGCTCGGCGGCATCCGCGACATGGGTGGCATCCCCGACGTGATGTTCGTCATCGACGCCAACAAGGAAGAGCTGGCGATCAAGGAAGCCAACACGCTTGGCATCCCCGTCGTCGCGATCCTCGATTCGAATGTTTCGCCCGACGGCATCGCCTTCCCGGTTCCCGCGAACGACGATGCGAGCCGTGCGATCCGTCTCTACTGCGACGCCATCGCGATCGCCGCCACCCGCGGCAGCCAGGGCGCGCAACAGGCCCGCGGCGTCGACATCGGTGCGCTTGAAGAGGCTCCGGTCGAGCCTGCACTCGCCGTGACCGAGGACGAGCAGGTTCCGGCCGAGGCGGCTGCCGAGGCCGAGCGCCAGACCGACGCCTGAGCATTTCGCGAAACTGCAATGCGGGCGGGGTAGGGCGCGGTCACGCGCTTGCCTCGCCCGTTTTACCATTGAACTGAAAGGAACATCTCATGGCGGAGATCACAGCCGCACTCGTGAAGGAACTGCGTGAGCGCAGCGGCGCGGGCATGATGGATTGCAAGAAGGCGCTGGCCGAAACCAATGGCGATCTGGAAGCCGCGGTTGACTGGCTGCGCACCAAGGGTCTCGCCGCCGCTGCGAAGAAGGCCGGCCGTACTGCCGCCGAAGGTCTGGTCGGCGTCGCTGTCGCCGGCACCAAGGGCGCGGCGGTTGAGGTCAACTCGGAAACCGACTTCGTCGCCAAGAACGACCAGTTCCAGGATTTCGTCCGCACCGTCGCCGGCATCGCGCTCGAAACCGGCAACGACATCGATGCGCTTGTCAATGCCGCACACCCTGCAGGCGGCACCGTCGGCGAGAAGCTGACCAGCAATATCGCCACCATCGGCGAGAACCAGAATCTGCGTCGCGCCAAGGCCGTTTCGGTCGATAAGGGTGCCGTGGTTTCCTACGTCCACAACGCTGCGGCCCCTGGCCTCGGCAAGATCGGCGTGCTCGTCGCGCTCGAGAGCGAGGCGGCTGCCGACAAGCTCGAGGCGATTGGCAAGCAGATCGCGATGCACATCGCCGCTGCCTTCCCGCTGGCGCTGAACGAGGAAGGCCTTGACGCCGATCTCGTCGAGCGTGAGCGCGCGATCGCCGCCGAAAAGGCCGCGGAATCGGGCAAGCCCGCCGAGATCGTCGCCAAGATGGTCGATGGCGCCATCGCGAAGTTCCGCAAGGAAAACGCGCTGCTCAGCCAGCTCTTCGTGATGGACAACAAGACGAAGATCGCTGACGTCGTTGCCGCTGCTGGCAAGGAAGCCGGCAGCCCGATCGTGCTGAAGGACTATGTCCGCTTCCAGCTCGGCGAGGGCATCGAGAAGAAGGAATCGGACTTCGCTGCCGAAGTCGCGGCTGCAGCCGGCGTCGCCTGATTTCTTGATCCGGAAAGAATGGCCGTCGCGATCACATCGATCGCGGCGGCCTCTTTTTTGAAGAATCGTCCCTGACGCTTGGCAGAGCCGCACGGCCTGACTAAGGTCCGCGCCACCTCCTCAACTGATATCGGATTTCTCTCGCTGATGACACGGCCGCGCTTCAATCGCATCCTCCTGAAGCTTTCCGGCGAAGTGTTGATGGGCAACAGCCAGTTCGGCATCGATCCGGACACGGTCGCGCGCGTTGCTGGCGAGATCGCGGCAGCCAAGCAGGCGGGGCACGAGCTGTGTGTGGTCGTGGGCGGAGGCAACATCTTCCGCGGACTTGCGGCCGCTGCCAAGGGCTTCGAGCGCACCAGCGCCGACTATATGGGCATGCTCGCGACCGTGATGAACGCGCTTGCCGTCCAGAATGCGCTCGAGCAGATCGGCGTCGACACGCGCGTTCAATCCGCCATCCCGATGAGCACTGTGTGCGAACCCTTCATTCGGCGGCGCGCCGAGCGGCACATGGAGAAGGGGCGGATCGTCATCTTCGCCGCGGGGACGGGCAATCCTTATTTCACGACCGACAGCGCGGCAGCGCTTCGGGCGGCCGAAATGAACTGCGACGCGTTGTTCAAGGGTACCTCCGTCGACGGCGTCTATGATGCCGATCCCAAGAAGATCAAGACAGCAAAGCGTTATGAAACAGTCACTTTCAACCGAGTTCTCTCGGATGATCTGAAGGTGATGGATGCCAGCGCAGTGGCGCTTTGCCGCGACAACAACATACCGATCGTGGTCTTCAACATCCGCGAGCAGGGCAATCTGGCCCGCGTGCTCGCCGGCGAAGGCACAGCTACGATCGTTCAGAACGAGGAAGGATGAAACCATGCCCGCTTATGACAAGGCTGATCTTGAACGCCGATTCCACGGCGCGGTGGAATCGCTGAAGCACGACCTGGGCGGTCTGCGCACGGGGCGCGCATCGACCACGTTGCTCGATCCCGTGACCGTCGAGGTCTATGGTGCGATGATGCCAATCAATCAGGTTGCTACGGTTTCGGCGCCGGAGCCGCGCATGCTGTCGGTGCAGGTATGGGACAAGAGCAACGTCGGCCCGGTCGACAAGGCGATTCGCTCGGCCGGGTTGGGACTAAACCCGATCATGGACGGCCAGACGCTGCGCCTGCCGATCCCGGACCTGACCGAGGAACGTCGCAAGGAACTCGCCAAGCTCGCAGGTCAATATGCGGAGAAGGCTCGGATTGCGGCGCGCAACGTGCGGCGTGACGGCATGGATACGCTCAAGACCGACGAGAAGAAGCACGAGATCAGCGAGGACGAGCGCAAGCGGCTCGAAACCGAAGTGCAGAAGCTGACCGACAGCACCATCGCCGAGATCGACGCGGCCGCGAGCCACAAGGAAAAGGAAATTCTCGGCCAGTGACGAAGGCCGCAACAGCGCAGCAGCCCGTGCCCGCGGGCGAGGGCCGCGCACCGCGCCATGTCGCCATTATCATGGACGGCAATGGCCGCTGGGCGAAGAAGCGGCTGCTGCCGCGCGCTGCCGGTCACCGGCAGGGCGTGGAGGCGGCGCGTCGCGTCGTCCGCGCTGCGGGCGATCTGGGGCTCGAGGTGCTGACGCTCTATGCCTTTTCCTCGGAGAATTGGCGGCGTCCGGCGACCGAGATCAGCGATCTGATGGGGCTGCTGCGCCGCTTCATCCTCAATGATATCGATGAACTGGCCGAAGCTGGCGTGCGGCTGCGCATAATCGGTGACTATCAGGCGCTCGAGCCCGACGTCGTGGCGATGATCGACAGCGCGATCGCGCGTACCGCCGCGAACACCAGGACGACGCTCGTCATCGCGCTCAACTATGGCGCGCAGCAGGAGCTTGTCCGCGCGGCGCGGAGTCTTGCTGCCGACGCGGCTGCCGGCAAGCTCGATCCTGGTGCTATCGACATCACCGATATCGACGCGCGCCTCGACACCAGCGATCTCCCGCCTCTCGACCTGCTCATCCGCACATCAGGGGAAAAACGGCTCTCCAATTTTCTTCTGTGGCAGGCGGCCTATGCCGAACTGCTGTTCGTCGACACACTCTGGCCCGATTTCGACCGCGACGCGCTTGCCGAGGCGATCGCGCATTTCGGTCAGCGTGAGCGGCGTTTCGGGGGGCTATGAGCGAACCCCCAAAGTCGGGCTGGGCCGCCGATCTTCCCCGCAGGGCACTGGTAGGCATCATTCTCGTCGCGGTGGCCGTGTTCGCGCTCGTCCAGGGCGGGATCGCGCTATGGGTGCTGACCAGCGTCATGGCGCTGCTGATGATGATGGAATGGGCGGAACTGGCCAAGGTCGACCCGAAGCTCAAGCAGCTTTCGATGTTCGCGCTCTCGGTGCCGCTGGCAATTCTTTCACCGCTCGCGGCAGGGCCCGATTTCTTCGCACTGGGACTGATCGCGGGTGCCGCCTTTTTCGTGACGATGGCGGCGCGTTCGCAGCAACTTGGGATCGGCGTTGTCTATGCGGGAATTCCGGCAGCGTCACTGCTGTTTCTGCGCGATCAGGACAACGGGCTGGTCCTCGCCTTCTGGACGCTCGCGATCGTCTGGGCGACCGACATCGGCGCCTATTTCGCGGGTCGGCTGATCGGTGGCCCCAAGCTCTGGCCCGCCGTGAGCCCGAGCAAGACCTGGGCGGGCCTTGGCGGCGGCATGGCCGCGGCGTTGCTGACGGGGCTGGCGTTTCATCACTGGGGCGCGTTGCCGCTGGGGCTCGCGCTGTCGAGCGCGGTGCTCGCGGTCGTCGCGCAAGGCGGGGACTTGTACGAGAGCGCTTTGAAGCGCAAGGCAGGCGTGAAGGACAGCGGCACCATCCTGCCCGGACATGGCGGCGTGCTCGACCGGCTTGACGGCGTTGTTCCTGTCGCGCCGATGGTTGCGGTGCTGGTGTTAACGGAAACATTGCTGTGAAGCATGTCACGATATTGGGCGCTACGGGATCGGTGGGCCGATCGACGCTCGACCTTGTCGAGCGTGCGCCTGACGAATTCCACGTTGAAGCGCTGACCGCCAATAGCGATGTCGCGGGTCTGGCTGCGGCCGCACGACGTACGCGCGCCCGGATAGCAGTGATCGCCGACGATGCGCGCTATGAAGCGCTCAAGGAGGCGCTTGCGGGCAGCGGGGTCGAGGCTGCGGCGGGCGCCAGTGCGGTCGCCGATGCAGCGGCGCGCCCTGCCGACTGGACGATGGCCGCGATCGTCGGCTGCGCAGGACTCGCGCCCGTGATGGCGGTGGTCGAGCGCGGCGGCACGGTTGCGCTCGCCAACAAGGAAGCGCTGGTTTCTGCAGGCGCGTTGATGACAAGCGCGGTCGCGGCGCACGGCGCGACGCTGCTGCCCGTTGATTCCGAGCATAATGCGATCTTCCAATGCCTGGAAGCGCACGCACTCGAGCGTGTCCGTCGGATCATCCTGACCGCGAGCGGCGGACCATTCCGCACCTGGTCGCGCGAGGCGATGGCCGTGGTCACGCCCGAGCAGGCGGTGAAGCATCCCAATTGGTCCATGGGCGCCAAGATCTCGATCGATTCGGCGACGATGATGAACAAGGGTCTCGAATTGATCGAGGCGCATCACCTCTTCCCCGTCGGCACCGACAGGCTGGAAATCGTCGTCCATCCGCAATCGGTGATCCATTCGATGGTGGAATATGTGGACGGCTCGGTGCTCGCCCAGCTTGGCACGCCCGACATGCGTACGCCGATCGCGCACAGTCTCGCCTGGCCGGAGAGGATGAAGACGCCTTGCGAAAGCCTTGATTTTGCGAAGATCGCAAGGCTCGATTTCGAGGCGCCCGATCTCGAGCGCTTCCCCGCGCTGGCGGTGGCGCGTCGCGTCGTCGACGCCAATCCTGCCAAATCGGCAATACTGAATGCCGCGAACGAAATCGCTGTCGGCGCGTTCCTGGAACGGCGGATCGGCTTTCTGGAGATCGTGCCGGTTGTCGAGGCGACGCTGGAACGGTATGACCCGCCGGTTCCGGCTGCGCTCGAGGAAGTGTTCACGATCGACCGGGAAGCGCGCATCTTCGCGCAGGAATGGATCGAGGCCAGAGCTTTTTGACGGAAAATCCCGGTATCTTGCTGACTATATTGGCGTTCGTGCTCGTCATCGGGCCGCTCGTCTTCATTCACGAACTCGGTCACTATTTCGTGGGGCGCTGGTTCGGCGTCCACGCCGAGGCATTCTCGATCGGATTCGGCCGCGAAATCTTCGGCTGGACCGACAGGCGCGGGACACGCTGGAAGGTGGGCTGGATGCCGCTGGGCGGCTATGTCCGCTTTGCCGGCGATATGAGCCCTGCCAGCGAGCCGACGGAGGAATGGAAGGCGCTTCCGCTTGGGGAGCGTTCGCGCACCTTCCAGGCCAAGCCCGTCTGGCAGCGCGCCCTGATCGTGCTTGCAGGACCCGTGACCAATTTCCTGTTCGCGCTCATCGTGCTTGCGGGCTTCGCCATGGCCTATGGGCAAAGTCAGACCCCTCCCGTGGTCGAGCGGCTCGTGGCAGGTTCTGCCGCTGAGAAAGGCGGGCTCAGGATCGGCGACAGGATTGCGGCGATCAACGGTCGCGGCATGGAGACTTTCGACGACATCGCCGGGTTCGTCCTCTATCGCCCTGATGAGCTTGTCCAAGTGGACATTGTGCGCGGTGGCGTGGCGCAGCGCGTCGCTATCGAGACCGGCGTCAGGATCGAAAAGGACCGGTTTGGCAACGCATATCGTCTTGGTGTGCTCGGCATCTACTCGCCGCAAATGGTGATCCTGCCGGTAAGCGTTCTGGAGGCGCCGGGCGTGGCGGTCGAACGGACGGGCAAAATCCTGACGACAATGGTCGACACGCTCGGCCAGGTGATCACGGGCCGTCGCTCCGCCAAAGAGCTGGGGGGCCCACTCAAGATCGCGCAGGTTTCGGGTGAACAGGCGAACCGCGGCATCGAGGACTTCATCTTCTTCGTCGCGCTGATTTCGATTAATCTGGGATTCATCAATTTGTTGCCAGTTCCCATGCTGGATGGCGGACATCTGCTCTTCTACGCGATCGAAGCGATCCGCCGGAAACCGGTGGGCGCGGCGGCGCAGGAATGGGCGTTCCGCTCGGGCCTGCTGGTGCTTCTGACGCTTATGATCTTCGTGACATTCAACGATTTGTCGTCTTTCAAGGTCTGGGAAAGGCTGTCCGGCTTGATCGGCTGAGGCTGATCGGGCAGGGCATGCTGCTATTCTGCCGCCTGAGGGGGCGGCGTGTAACTTTTTTAGGGTGGGAACGCGTGAAAGCGAATAACAAGACCAGCTTCGGCAAGCGCACCTCGGCCGCCCTGCTCGTGGGGACAGTGCTGGCGGGCCAGGCAGCGGTGGCGCAGGCGCAGCAGGCCGCGCCACAGACTGTGACGCCTCCTCGGGCGGTGCCGACAACAGGCCAACCCGCGCCGGCGCAGCCCGTGTCGCGCACGATCCGATCGATCAACGTGGTCGGCGCCCAGCGCCTCGAACCCGATACCGTCCGGTCGTATACCGCGCTGCGCGTCGGCGCGCCCTACACCAGCGAGACGATCGACCAGGCGCTCAAGGATCTGTTCGCGACCGAACTGTTCGCGGATGTCCAGATCCTCGATCCGGGCGGCAATGGCGAGCTGACCATCCAGGTTCGCGAGAACCCGGTGATCAACCGCATCATCCTCGAAGGCAACAAGCGCCTCAAGGAAGACAAGATCCGTCCCGAGATCCGGCTTGCCCCGCGCCAGATCTTCACGCGCACCAAGGCGCGCGCGGACGTTGCGCGCATCATCGAACTCTATCGCCGCCAGGGGCGCTTCGCCGCCACGGTCGAGCCCAAGATGGTCCAGCTCGACCAGAACCGCGTCGACATCGTCTTCGAGATCAACGAGGGCCCCAAGTCCAAGGTCCGCCAGATCAACATCCTCGGCAACGAGAAATTTGCCGACGGCGACCTGCGCGGCCAGATGGCGACCAAACAGTCGCGCTTTTACCGTTTCTTCAGCTCAAGCGACAGCTATGACCCAGATCGTCTGGCCTATGACCAGCAAAAGCTCCGCCAGTTCTATCTGACCGAAGGCTATGCCGATTTCCGCGTGATATCGGCGGTGGCCGAGCTGACCCCCGACAAGCGCGACTTCATCATCACCTATGTGGTGGAGGAAGGCGAACGCTACAAATTCGGCGATATCAACGTCGAGAGCGAGCTGCGCGACTTCAACTCCGATACCGTCAAGAGCCTGATCAAGATCAAGAAGGGCGACTGGTATAACGCCAAGGCGGTCGAGGACACGGTTGACGGCATTACCGAGACCGCGGGTCTGTTCGGTTACGCGTTTGCGGATGTCAGCCCCCAGTTCGACCGCGACAAAGACGCCAGGACCATGTCGCTGAACCTGAAGGTCGCGAATGCCCCGCGCGTTTATGTGGAGCGGATCGACATCAACGGGAACACGCAGACACAGGACAAGGTGGTCCGCCGAGAATTCCGCCTTGCGGAAGGCGACGCCTTCAACAGCTTCCAGGTCAAGCGCTCGCAGGACCGCATCAACTCGCTGGGCTTCTTCCAGGAAAATCTGGAGATCGAGCAAAAGCAGGGATCGGCGCCCGACCGCATCATCCTCGAAACCAATGTCGAGGAAAAATCGACCGGCGAGCTTCAGCTCTCGGCAGGTTTCTCAAGCCTTGAGCGTTTCATCATCAATGCCTCGATCACGCAGCGCAATTTCCGCGGCAAGGGCCAGTTGCTGCGCGCTGCGGTCAATTATTCGAGCTATTCCAAGTCGATCGAGCTGGGCTTCACCGAACCCTATTTCATGGACAAGAACATCGCGCTCGGCGGCGACATCTTCCGGCGCGATTACAACTCGTTCCAATATGTCGGCAACAATGACCGCAATACGACCTATGAACAGGTCTCGACGGGATTAGGCGTTCGTCTTGGCGTGCCGATCACCGAGTTCTGGCAGGGGCAGTTGCGCTACGGTCTGACGTTCGACGATGTTACGCTCGACAAGGATCTGTTCTATCGGGACACCGATAACGACGGTGATATCGAATGCGATCCCTTGCTCGCGGGCCGCTATCTGTGCGACGCGATCGGCAAGCGCACGACGTCGGCTGTGGGTTACACGCTCGCTTTCGACAATACCAACAATCGCCTGCGCCCCTCGGCGGGCCACAGACTTAGCCTGACCCAGGACTTCGCGGGTCTGGGCGGGGACGTCAAATATCTGCGGACCATCGCGCGTGGGTCCAAATATTGGAACGTGCTGGGCGGCTTCATCTTCTCGCTCAGCGCCGAGGGCGGTTATATTCATTCGCTGGAAGGGCCGCGGACCGACGATTCGGGCAATCCGATCGACCGTATCCGTTTGACCGACCGCTTCTTCCTGGGCGAGCCGCAGATCCGTGGCTTTGACATTCGCGGCGTCGGCCCGCGCATCATTCGTCGTCCGCTCGTGAAGGATGATAGTGGCAACTATGTCCCGTCGGACGACAGCAACCAACGGACCGACGACGCGTTGGGTGGCCGGGCTTACTATCTGGCGCGCGCTGAGCTCGAGATTCCGCTTGGTTCGGGCGCTCGTGAACTTGGCTTGCGGCCGTCGATCTTTGTGGACGCCGGCGCAGTGTTTGGGCTGCTCGATCCCATTCCAACCGACTTTGCGGGTAGCTGCTCGTCAACGACCCAAACGGTGGACACTGCGACCCCGGGTGTTTGCCCAACCGGATTTACATATAATGAGAACGGCTTCGACGAGGAATATTTGGGCGATACGCCCAAGCCGCGCCTTTCGGTTGGTTTCGGTGTAAACTGGAATTCGCCGTTCGGTCCCTTCCGTATCGACATCGCGAAGGCACTGCTCAAAGAACCAGGGGATGACACCAAATTGTTCACTTTCAACGTAGGGACTCAATTCTAATGACCAAGATTATCGTTACTGCAGCGCTCTCGGCGCTCGCAATCGCAACCCCGTTCGCCGCGCAGGCGCAGAAGCTCAACCCCGCGGTGATCGCGGTGGTCAACAACGAACGCGTGTTCACCGAATGCACCGCCTGCAAGGCCGCGCAAGCGCAGTTGCAGACGCAGCTCCAGCAGATCGAGCAACGCGCGCAGCAGCTCGGCCAGCCGCTCCAGACCGAGGCGCAGTCGCTTGAGGCCGCCGTCAAGGCGCTGAACGGCAAGCAGCCCGACGCGGCGATGCAGCAGCGCGCGACCGCCTTCCAGCAGAAGCAGGGTGCCGCGCAGAAGGAAATCTCGGATCGTCAGCAGACCTTTCAGCGCAACCGCGCGTTTGTCGCGCAGCAGATCCAGGCCAAGCTCAATCCGATCGTCCAGCAGGTGATGACCGCACGCGGCGCGACTGTTGCGCTCGACACGCAGGCGACGCTGGCGAGCGCGGCGTCGATCGACGTGACCAACGACGTGCTGGCGCAGCTCAACCAGCAGCTCCCCAGCGTCAGCACGACGGCGCCGGCGCCTGCGGCACAGCCCGCGCAGCCGCAGCCTCAGGGCCGCTGATCTGCGCGTATGAGCGAAGAAACGACCGAAAAGGCCGCGATCGGCCCGCTTGATATCAAGCGGGTCCTCGCGGCCTTGCCGCACCGTTATCCGATGCTGCTGGTCGACCGTGTCGAGGAGATTATCCCCGATCGGTCGATCTCCGCAATCAAGGCGGTGTCGTTCAACGAGGGCTTTTTCCAGGGGCATTTCCCCGGCCGCCCGATCATGCCCGGCGTACTGATCGTCGAGGCGCTGGCGCAGGCGGCGGGAATTCTGGCGGTCGAATCGCTCGGCCTCGCGGGTTCGGGCAAGCTCGTTTATTTCATGGCAATCGAGGGCGCGAAGTTCCGCACCCCCGTTGAGCCGGGCGTGCTGCTGCGGCTCGAGGTCGAATTCGTTCAGAAGCGCGCAAGCGTCTGCAAGTTCGCTGGACGCGCTCTGATCGACGGCAAGGTTGCCGCTGAGGCAAACTTCACCGCGATGATCGCGGACCCGCCGGCGGCATGATGTCCGCACTCGAAGTGCTCCGGCGAATGCCGGAGCCCAGTGTGACAGACCCGGTGCCTGTGACTTCTGGACCCCGGCTTTCGCCGGGGTACTCCGATGCTTCCTGCCTTGTAATTCGGCGGCCAACCGTCTAGAGCGCCGCCTTCGCATCCCCAGGCTGGTCGGAAACCAGCCAAATTCGGAGCATATGACGTGAAAAAAGGCATTCATCCCGACTACCACATGATCAAGGTCCAGATGACCGACGGCACCGTCTACGAGACGCGCTCCACCTGGGGCTCGGAAGGCGAGACGATGGCGCTCGAGATCGACCCGCTGGCACACCCGGCCTGGACCGGCGGCAACCAGCGCCTGCTCGATGCAGGTGGCCAGGTGGCGCGCTTCAACAAGCGCTTTGGCGGCCTTACGCTCGGCAAGAAGTAAGTCGGTGCGGCAGAAGCGCGGAACGATGCCCGCAAGGGTGGTCTCCGCGCTTCGCCCGTTGATCCTGTTGGCGCTGGCCGCGGCGACTCCCGTCGCGGCTGCGCCTGCTCGTGCGCCCGAAGATCGGACGATCGCGTCGATCCGCGCGCTGCCTGCATACAGGAAGGCGGCGCAGACGCTCTCAGCGCAGCATGACCGCTTTGTCGGCGAAATCATCGCGCTCACCGAAATTCCTTCGCCACCCTTTGGTGAAGCGAAGCGCGCCGCGGCGTATCGTGAAATGCTCGCCCGCCACGGCCTGACCGACATCGAGACCGATGCCGAGGGCAATGTCATGGGGCTCAGGCGCGGCACCGCGCCCGCAGGCGGCAAAGTGATCGTGGTGTCCGCGCATCTCGATACCGTCTTTCCCGCAGGCACCGATGTGAAGGTGCGCCGCGAAGGCACCAAGCTCCACGCGCCGGGCATCGGCGACGATTCGCGCGGGCTTGCGACGATGCTCGCCTGGATCCGCGCGCTTGATGCCGCGAAGATACGAACAAGGCATGACGTTCTTTTCGTCGGCACTGTCGGTGAAGAGGGGCAGGGCGACCTGCGCGGCGTCCGCCATTTCTTCACCCAGGGCAAATACAAGGACCGCGTCGCCGCCTTCTATTCGGTTGATGGCATCGATCCCGCGCAACTGACCCACGCAGCCGTGGGCTCGAAGCGCTACCGCGTCACTTTCAAAGGCCCGGGTGGTCATAGCTTCAGCGCTTTCGGAATCGTCAATCCGATGGCGGCTGCGGCGCGCGCGATCACCGATCTCTACGAAATTGTGCCCCCCGCGCAGCCTAAGACGACCTATGCCGCGGCTGTGGTAGGTGGGGGCACCTCGGTCAATTCGATCCCCGATTCGGTGTTTGTCGAATTCGACATGCGCTCCGAAAGCGCAGCGGAACTCGACGGTCTCGAAAAGCGCTTCCTTGCGACCGTCGATCGGGCGGTGGCTGCGGAGAACGCGGCGCGCTCGACGCGCGAGGGCGCGATAACCGCAGAGAAGAAGAAGATCGGGGACCGTCCTGCGGGTGTTACGTCACGCACCGCGCCGATCGTTACGTTCACCGCGGCCGCGGCGCGTGCGCAGGGCTTTTCGCCCGAATATGAAGCCTCGTCGACCGACGCCAATGTACCGATAAGCCTCGGCGTGCCGGCGATTACGATCGGCTCGGGCGGTACGGGCGAGCGCGCTCACTCGACGGATGAATATATCGACGTCGAGGCGACCGAGAGCCTGCGCGGCCTGCAGGTCGGGCTCCTCTCGCTGCTCGCTGTCGCAGGGATGGAGCGCCGCTGAAGCAACGACCGACGGTTGGCGTGATACGGATTCATGTGGGGCCGCGGCTCGCGCATCCATATATTCATCGGCCACAGTGCGGGATTTTCCCGATCTACAGAACGCCCCGCCGGGTTCATTGATAGGTGAAACGGCGACAGGGTGATGTCCGATGGAATTGATCAAGCAATTTGTCCCGATCCTGCTGACCGGCAGTCTTGCATTGCTGGTAGTCTCGATCGGTCTCGGATCGAAGCACGGTGAACTGCTCTATGTATTTCAGCGACCGGGCCTGCTGGCACGCGGCATTCTTGCGGTAAGCATCATACCGCTCGTTGCTGCGATCCTCATCGTCACGATCTTTCCGATTTCGCTTCCCGCCAAGGCGGGGATTATCCTGATGGCGATCTCGCCGGTACCGCCGCTGGTTCCGGGCAAGATGCTCAAGTTCGGGGGACGGAGCGAATATGCCTATGGTCTCTACGCCGCCATGGCATTGCTGGCGATCATCACCGTGCCGTTGCTCGGGTTGCTCGTGTCGCACTATTTCGACGTCAAAACCCAGTTTCCGATCTCGGTGGTCGCCCGCAACGTGTTTGTCGGCCTCATCGTGCCTGTTTCGATCGGTCTCATGCTCGGACGCTGGCTGGCCCCGGAATTCTCGCATCGCGTCGCGCCCATCGTGGCAAAGGTAGCGCTGGGATTGGTGTTGCTCGCCTTTGTCCCGATCCTGGCTGGCTCGTGGCCTTCGATGGTGACACTGATCGGCGATGGCACACTTGTCGCGATCATCATCGTTGTCGTCATTGCCATCGCCGGTGGCCATTTTCTGGGTGGTGAAACACTCCACGACAAGTCTACGCTCGCGTTTGCCGCAGCAATGCGCCACCCCGGCATCGCGCTTGCGCTCGCGGGCGCCAACCACCTCGACAAGCGCGTATCAGGTGCCGTGCTGCTGGTGCTGATCGTGGGCGTTGTCACGCTGATTCCGTACCAGATCATGATCAGGCGGCTGGAAGCCCGCAGCTAGTCGCGAGTGGCACTTGCGCGAGCAATCAGGGTGGGGCGCCCGCGGGCATCTTCATGCTGAGCGGCAGCGTGAGGCTCGCGAAAACCGATGCACCTTCAAGTCGGTTAGTGGCCTCGAATTCCTTCAGCACCCTGATGCGAAATGTTGCAGGGGCCTTTCCGAGCACCACGTTCGTTGCCGCGGTCACGCCCAAGCCGATGACCTCGCCCTTGAAAGCGCCGAGCCGTGCACCAGCACCGCTGTCGCCCGAAATCTGCTTGAAATAATAGCCTTGAATCCCTGCCGAAAAAGTCGGTGAAAAGGTTTTTTCGGCCGCGGCCTCAAGGTGAAATTCGTTACCGGTGTTGTAATCGGTATAGTCGTTCTTGCCGTTGAAGGTCACGCCGAGCTTGCCCGACACGTCCCATCCGGCCTTGGGGTCGTGCCAGCTCACGGCAAGCGACGCGTCGCCCGCCCAGCGGTGAAAGGCAATATTTGCAAGCTGGTCCTCGCGATAATGGCCGACGGGAATGTTCACCATTGTGCTCGCCTGGATGTGGACATTACCGGTCTTCCAGCCAAGCATGGCAGTTGCGATCGGATCGCCCAGGGTGAGTGTCGAATCGTGTCGCGATACAGCGATCTGTCCCCCGCGAGGGCCGGTGATCACCGCATTCACATCCACGATCGGAGCGCCTAGCGGTAGCGCAACGCCAAGCGCTAGCGTGCCGCCAGCGAGGTCAGTCGTCGGAACCCAGAGCGCAGTGGCGAAATCAGCGACGATGGTCGCGTCCAGGCCCGCAACGACGTTGCCGCCGATCACGAACTGCTTCCCCCCTCCGGCGCTGCCGTCATAGATATAGATCGTGTTGTCGAGATACACGCCTTCGAGCGGCGGCATGACCGCGGCGCCCGGACCACCCGAGCCGAGCAGATAAAGGCTTGCGCCGCCCTCCGAGGCATGCGCCGGGGCGACTCCCAACGCTGACACTGCACCGATCGCCGAGAAAATAAGTGTCGAAAGTCCACGTACGCGCCGCCCCATGACAACTCTCCAATCTGTTTGCACAGCTCTCGCCCCGGTTCGCACGGAAGGGGGCGCGTAATCGTCGGCTTCCTGTGCGCTGTTGACCATCGGGATAATCCCCGATTTAGGACTGGATATTCCATTGACGCCCACCGTAAGCGTCCATGGCAATGCGGGGTGCCCATGGCTGCCGTATTTTTCCCGCGGACTCAGGGCAACCCCCGCGACTTCTCGTAATTTCCCCTGATATCGCGGCTGATCGCGCAACCTATATTCGACTGTCTCCTTCGGGAGTTCGCATAGACGTCGGAGCTGATATGTGTCGTCGACGACAGCGCTTGTTGCGGATGAACCGCGCGCTTCTTGCGCTCGGCTTGATCGGCGTCACGATATGCCCGTTTCCGGCATTTGCCCTCGAACGTGAGCATCCGGTCGAAGAAATGAGCGAGGACGCGCAGGCCGCGACCAAGTCACGAAAGAAAGCCGATCTTCTCATCGTGCCGATTCCGCAATCGAGCCCGACACTGGGCTCCGGCCTGACGCTCGCGGCGGTGCTTTTCTACAATCCCAATCAGTCCAAGGATCCCTGGATCAGCGGGGCGGGCGCGATGTACACCAGCAACAAGAGCTGGGGCGTCGCGGCTTTCCACAGCATGGCGCTGTCGAAAGACAGGTTCAAGGTACTGGCGATGGCGGGCTATGCCGACATCAACGTCAATTTCTATGGCATTGGGCCCAACGCGGGCGAACGCGGCGTCTCGGTGGACATTGAGGATCGCGGCGCGCTTGCCGTGGTCCAGGGTCAGATGCGCGTCGTGAAAAACCTGCATGCCGGCGCGCGCTACGAGTTTCTCGACCTCCGATCCCGCATCAACAATCCAAATCCGGTCTTTCCCGATCTGAATATCTCCGATGCCGAGCTTCGCAGCAGGCTTTCGGGGATCGGCCCCGTCATTACCTACGATACGCGCGACAGTTCGCTGAACCCGCGCAAGGGCATTTATGCGACGGCGGTTGCGATGTTCAATCGCAAGAAGCTGGGCAGTGATTTTTCGCACGACAAGCTCCAGCTCGCCGGCAACGCCTATGTCCCTTTCGGCGATACGACCGTGCTTGCGATGCGCGGGTCGATGTGCGGGGTGTCCACGGAGGGGCCTTTCTACGACCTGTGCCTTTATGGTCAAAGCAGCGATCTCAGGGGGTATGAGACCGGCCGATTTCGCGATCGCGCCTCGTGGGCGGCACAGGCCGAGGTCCGCCAGCAACTCTGGGGGCGCTTTGGCCTGGTATTCTTTGGCGGCGTCGGAGGAATTGCCCCGAAACTGGGGGATTTGGGCGACACCAAGTTCCTGCCCTCGGTTGGTACGGGACTTAGGTACCAGGCCTCCAAGTCGACAAAGATCAACCTGAGGCTCGATGTCGCGATCGGCAAGAATTCCAATGCGCTCTACTTCGGCATCGGAGAAGCCTTCTGACGTCTGGCGGCGCCTCTACCGTTGCGGATGATCGGATGACCCGGGCCTGACGATAAGCCGAAAACCGACATGCGATGTCGACGTGTCCACGGGCTGGGCATGGCGCGCGGCAGGTCTGTATCGGCGACAATAGCTCGGCGCGCAAAGATGGGATCCACCCTTGAGGACGCGGCGCGCAATCCTGAGCGCGTCGCCTTCATCTGCGCTATCCTGCTCTGCGCCTCCGCGTGGGTTCTTGACGCCGCAACATGTTTTGCTCTGGCTTTCGCCCGATGTCTGCGACCACCAGTCCGCGGTCCATTCCCATGTATTGCCGATCATGTCCAAAAGCCCGTAGCCGTTCGCCGGATAGGCGCCGACGGGCGAGGTGCGATACCAGCCGTCCTCCAGACTATTGTCATGCGGGAAGTTGCCCTGCCAGGTGTTTGCCATGAAAGCGCCGCCCGGCGCATACTCGTCACCCCAGGCGAATTCGGTGTCCTCCAGACCACCGCGCGCGGCATATTCCCATTCGGCTTCGGTGGGGAGTTCGGCACCCGCCCAGTTGGCATAGGCCTCGACATCAGCGAGTGCCACATGGACCACGGGGTGATCTTCCATCCCCGCGACATTGCTGTCGGGGCCCGCCGGGTGGCGCCAGTCTGTGCCCGGCACATAGGACCACCACTGCGTAATTGGGCCACCGAGCGCGACGGGTGCGTCAGGCGGCGTGAAGAGCAGCGACGCGGGCACCAGATATTCGGGCAGGGCGCCCGGATAGTCAGCGGGATCGGGTGCAATCTCGGCGATCGTCACATGCCCCGTCGCCTCCACGAAGCGCGCAAAATCACGATTTGTAACGGGTGTCCGGTCAATCCAGAAACCGTCGACCGAGACGCGGCGCTTGGGCCGTTCTTCGGGATAATGGCTGTCGGAGCCCATGAAAAAGGCTCCCCCGGGGATCCAGACCATATCTTCGCGCTGTGGGTCGGGCATTGTATCGGCGGTGGTCGATTTGCTTGCCATCAGTAGGGCCCCAGACGAAAGAGAATGCTGCCAATCGCCAGTAGACCGACAATGAACAGCGCCACTGCTATCGCCGTGATCGACGATATATGGAATTGCGCAAGATGCCGGAGCAGGCCCTGTCGGAACAGCCAGTTGCGACGTTGCCGGAGGGTCTTCACCGTCTTGAGATGGTTGTAGATGCCGAGGCACAGCAGGACAAGGCCGAGCACGATCAGCGTGATGCCGAAACGGCGCGGAGCGGCGTCGCCCACGGCATCGGCAAGCTGGTTTTTCTTCAACATATTGAAGAACTGGAAGATCGTGAAGCCGAAGCTGATCAGCGAGAGCGAGGTGCGGAGCACCGCCATCAGCGTGCGATCGCTCGCCGCCTCGGTCCGCACCAGCGCCAGCGCGGTGCGGTTCGACGCAAGTTCGGTCGAAGCGCTGTCGTTGACGAGCTGGTCGTCGGCGAGCTCTTCGTCGCCCATGCCGGGGCGCGGCGTATCGGTCATGGTCTCGCCTCCATGAACTAGGACATGGCACCGAATGCGATGCTGAGAATTGCGGCCATTCCGATCAGCGCCAAAGCAATGGATGCGATCAGGGTGACCGACACCGGGTAGCGGCTTTGACCGTGGATCAATCCCTCCTCCGTCAACTCCGCTCGGCTGTTCCGCAACTCGGTTGCGAACTGGATATGCCGCCAGATGCCACCCACCATGACGAGGATGCCGACTATAATGAGCGCGATACCAAAGTTCCGCGGTGCTTCGGCACTCCGGAAGGTGCCGGCCTCGACCAGCTTCGCAAAGGCCTGGTTGATGGTGAAGCCGAATCCGATCAGCGACAATGCCGTCCGGATCACAGACATCAGTGTGCGATCCGCCGACATTCGCGTGCGCTGAATACTCATGCCCGTGCGGCGCATCGACAGTTCGGTGCGATCGCCCGACAGATCGGTCCGGTAGGTCGAAAGATCGGTGCGATATTCGGACAGGTCGGTGCGGTGCTCGGACAGCTCGGTGCGATGATGGGAAAGCCCGGTGCGGTAGTGCGAATAGGTCGTCGAGGCTTCTTCGGCGGGCAGGTTTGCGACGCTCGGGAGATCGGGCAGCGGCGTTTCTACCACTTTTTCCGGTCGTTGTGGGCGTGGAGAGGTCATGGTTGCGCCTTCCTCACTGCTTTGCCGGCGGTGGCGGAAACTTGGCGAGCACCGAGTCGACCGCGGTATCGATCGTCGCCTGATCCACCTTGCCGGGGGTAATCTGCTGCGTTGCCGTGCCGTGCCAGATCGGCTTTTTGGTTGTCGCATCGTAGATATCAACCGCGAGCGTTCCGTCGGTCACGTTGCGCACCTCGACATTGCTATAGGGGCGGGCCCAGCCATAGCGATAGCCGATCCCCCAGCCGGGGTAGAAGGTGCTGTAGGGGCCGTAATCAGATACCTCGACACGGTCACGCGCGCCCAGCGTGAAGGCGATGGCGAAATCGCCTGGCGACGCCTGCGTGTAGGAGCGCGCGGCGAGGCTGCGGTCGATCGACGCCTTCACCCGCTGGAACGCCAGCGGGTTCATGCCCTGCGGTACGCCGGTGAAGACCCAGCTATACGTGCGATACTTGCTGAAATCGGCGGTGGGGTCGTGGTCATAGTTGATCGTTGGCGTGGAAGCGCAGGCGCTGAGGACGGCAAGACCAGCCAGCAAGGGCGTACGCGATACCATCGACTTTCTCCATCTTGGTCGAAGGTCCGCATTATCGAACGTTTTTTGGTAATGACCTATCAGGGTTTTTCCCGTCTTCGGCGGGGAACACACCTGATCACGCCGCCGACGCCGAGAACCCGGCGTGCTTGCTCACGCCTGTGCGTCATCTGCGCGGCCGCTCCAGCCAAGCCGCGGCCCGGGCGCAAAGGAAGCCCGGATCACGTCGATTAAGGGCAAGTCCCCCCCCAATAGCGGGTTTGTCCCGATTGGCTCCGTCCGGACGCGCTGCAAAGCTCAACAAGGTTTCACGGATGGAGAGTCATCATGCCCAAGGGAAAACCTAACATTCTCGTGATTTGGGGCGATGATATCGGGATCAGCAACCTCAGTTGCTACAGCCGGGGGCTGATGGGTTATCAGACGCCCAATATCGATCGCATCGCCAAGGAAGGCATGATGTTCACCGACAGTTACGGTGAACAGAGCTGCACCGCTGGCCGGTCATCCTTCATCACCGGGCAAAGCGTTTATCGCACGGGTCTTTCCAAGGTCGGACGTCCGGGCGGCGAGGAAGGCCTCCAGCCCGAATCCGTGACGATCGCGGAACTGCTCAAGAATCACGGCTACACTACCGGTCAGTTCGGCAAGAACCACCTCGGCGATCTCAACAAATATCTGCCGACGGTTCATGGCTTCGACGAATTCTACGGCAATCTCTATCACCTGAATGCCGAGGAAGAGCCGGAGATGGAGGATTATTTCCCCGAGAAGGACTTCCCGGGCATCAAGAAAAAGATCGGCCCGCGTGGCGTTCTCCATTGCTTCGCGACCGACAAGGACGATCCCACCGAGCAACCGCGCTGGGGCAAGGTCGGCAAGCAGAAGATCGAGGATACCGGCCCGCTCACCAAGAAGCGGATGGAAACCTGCGACGACGATTTCGTCGAGAAGGCCAGTGCCTTCATCAAGAAGGCGAAGGAGGACGATAAGCCATTCTTCGTGTGGCTGAACACGACGCACATGCACATGTTCACCCACACCAAGCCGGAGAGCAAGGGCCAGGCCGGGCGCTGGCAGTCCAACTATCACGACACGATGATCGACCATGACAGGAATGTCGGCCAGATGCTCGACCTGCTCGACGAGCTTGGCATCGCTGAAGACACGTTCGTCATGTATTCGACTGACAACGGGCCGCACCGCAATTCGTGGCCGGATGCCGGCACCACCCCGTTCCGCAGCGAAAAGAACACCAATTGGGAAGGCGCCTTCCGCATCCCGAAACTGGTACGATGGCCGGGCAAGATCGAGGCCGGATCGGTCGCCAATGGCATCGTCCAGCATCATGACTGGCTGCCGACCTTCCTCGCCATGGCGGGCGACACCGAAGTTGTCGATAAGCTCAAGAAGGGCGGCTACGAAGCCAACGGCAAGAAGTTCAAGAACCACATCGACGGCTTCAACCTGCTGCCCTATCTGACTGGCGAGGTGAAGGAGAGCCCGCGCCAACTGTTCTTCTATTTCAGTGACGATGGCGACGTGCTCGGCGTGCGCTACGACAACTGGAAGATCGTCTTCATGGAGCAGCGCTGCAAGGGCACGATGCAGACCTGGGCCGAACCGTTCACGACGCTGCGCGTGCCCAAGCTCTTCAACCTGCGCACCGATCCTTTTGAGTATGCCGATATCACGTCGAACAGCTATTATGAGTGGTTCCTCTACCACGATTATATCCTGTTCGGTGCCTTCGGGCTGGCCGACAAGTTCGTCGCGACCTTCAAGGAATTCCCGCGCGTGCAGAAGCCGGGAAGCTTCACGATCAGCGATGCGCTCGACAAGTTGAACCAGGTCGGCGGCGCGAGTTGAGGGTGGCGGGGCGCCGTCTTCGGCGGCGCCCCGCTCCACATCAGGAGAATGACCATGCGGACCGGGAATGGAACGAAAAGGGGTTCCGTGTTCGCGGCGCTCGCGCTGCTTGCAGCGGGATCAGCGTCGCAATCGGCACCAGCGCAGGACCAGCCGGCGAGCGGTTCGGCCGCCAATCCCACGGCGGTCGACAAGATGAAGCTGCCGCCGGGGTATCTGCCGCGCGAAGCGCTGCCCGACAGTCTTGCACTGCTTCCGCCGCCGCCGGCCAAGGGATCGGCGGCGATGCAACGTGACGAGGAGGCGCGCAAGGCGGCCGACAAGCTGCGCGGCACGCCACGCTATGCGCGGGCGGCAAGCGACGCGGTGATCGGTTTTCCCCAGATCCCCGACGACTTCGCCTGTGCAATGGGCATTCCGATCGGCAAGGAGGCAACGCCAAAGCTCTATGCACTGATGGGCCGGATGCTGATCGACGTCGGCCTTTCCACCTACGGCGCCAAGAACAAATATAACCGCACCCGTCCGTTCGTCGCCCACAAGGCAGCGACCTGCTATCCCAAGGATGAGGCGCTGCTTCGCAATGACGGCTCCTACCCATCCGGCCACAGCGCGGTGGGCTGGGGGCTGGCGCTGGTGCTAGCCGAGGTCAATCCCGACCGCGCTGACGCCATCGTCCAGCGCGGCCGCGACTTCGGCCAGAGCCGCGTAGTGTGCGACGCACATTGGCAGAGCGACGTCGACGCGGGGCGCGTGATCGCCGCCGCCACGGTCGCACGGCTGCACGGCGATGCGGCGTTTCGCGCCGATCTCGACGCAGCGCGCGCCGAAGTGGCCGCAGCGCGTCAGACCGCCGCCACCGGCGAGAGTCCTGCGTGCGCGGCCGAAGCCGCATCGTTGAAGCTACCGTGAGCGCCGCGGCTCTGCCCTCGTGGAACGACGGCGTTGCCAGGGCTGCGATCCTCGATTTTGTCGCGCGGGTGACGCAGGAGGGGGGCGTCGACTTCGTGCCGCCCGCGCAGCGTATCGCGACCTTCGACAATGACGGCACGCTGTGGTGCGAGCAACCTCAACAGGTCCAGTTTTACTTCGCACGACAGCGCCTCGAGGCGCTGGTCGAAAAGGACCCCGGCCTGAAGACGCGGCAACCCTTCCAAGCCTATCTCGAGCACGACATGGCCGCGATCAAGGATCTGGGCAAGAAGGGCCTTTTCGAAGTGGCGGTCGCAGTGCACGCGGGCATGACCGAGGATGCGTTCGCCAATTATGCGCGGGGCTGGCTCGCCAAGACAAAGCATCCGAAACTTGGTCGGTTGTTCAAGGAACTCGTCTATCGACCGCAACTGGAACTGCTGGAGTATCTGCGCACCAACGGATTCAAGACCTTCATCGTCTCGGGCGGCGGGATCGACCTGATCCGGGCCTTTGCAGAGGAAGTCTATGGCATCCCGCCCGAACAGGTGATCGGTTCGAGCGTCCGGCTGCATTTCGAGATGCAGGACGGGCGTGGTGTACTGATGAAGGAGGCGGAACTCAACAGCTTCGACGATCGCGAGGTAAAGCCGGCCAATATCGGTCTCCATATCGGCCGGCGCCCGATCTTCGCCTTCGGCAATTCGGACGGGGACCTCGCCATGCTGCGTTATGTGAGAACCGGGGAAGGGCCTCGGCTCGCACTGCTGCTTCATCACGACGATGCAGCGCGCGAATTCGCCTATGACCGCGAGTTTCGGTTCAGTCCGCTGGCCGAGGCGCTCGACAAGGCGGACGAATACGGCATCACGCTCGTGAGCATGCAACGCGACTGGAAAAGGGTCTTTGACGACTAGGCGGCGTGGACGAATTGGTTGACGTGGACGGTGTGGGTTGATTCAAGGCTGCCTTTTGGAGGCAGGTTTGAGCCGGGGCGATCTGAGCGAAGCAGAATGGCGCGTTCTGAAGGGTCTGCTGCCGATCGAGCCAGAGAACCGAGGGCGCGGCCGCAGGCCTGAGCAGAATCTCTCGATAGTCAACGGCATACTCTGGCGGCTGCGCTGTGGGACTGCTTGGCGCGATGTCCCGCCAAAATACGGCAATTGGAACACGATCTACCGGCGGTTCCGTCGTTGGAGCGAGGCCGGGGTCTGGGAGGCCGTGTCGGTGACGCTTGCCGAGATCATGGCCGACACCGGACACTACAGCATCGACAGCACCACCCTTCGCGCCCATGTCTCGGCAGCGGGCGGAAAAGGGGGACTTGTCGACGCGCTCTTGGCCGCTCGCGGGGCGGGTTCACCAGTAAGCTTCACTGTCTGGCTGATGCCCGAGGACGCCCCGTCGCCTTCCACCTGACTGGTGGTGAAGCCGCCGACTGCACGGCCTATGACACGCTGATCCGCCTGCCGGACCGCGCTCCGGCGGCTCTGCTGGCCGACAAAGGCTACGACACCAACGCCATTCGCGCCGATCTCGCGAGCCGCAGCATACAGGCTGTCATCCCGGCGCGCTCCAATCGCCGAGAAAGGATCGAGCACGATCGGCAGCTCTACAGGCAGCGAAACGGCATTGAGCGAATGTTCGGCAAGCTGAAAATCAATCGTGCCGTCGCCACCCGCTACGATCAAACGCCCTCAAGTTTCCTCGGCATGGTCCATCTCGCTGCCATCCGGCTTTGGATCAAATTCGTCCACGCCGCCTAGCCCGTGACCGGTTCGGCCTGGCTGCGCGCATCAGCCGTGGCGCGCCGGGCCCGGTCCATATTGCGGCAATTGCCGGCGCGATTTGAGCCACGCTGAAAATCTATTGCAGCCGTCCCTGACCGACCATTGGGGTTTGTACCGGAGCCGGATGTCGATGAATCCGGAGGCAGCTACTCTCGGTTTGACGGATCGCGGCCGCTCGCGGCGTTCGCCGCCACGTTCCCCTACCGGATTTCCCCATGACGGCGTAGGGGTTTACCCCAATGGCCAATTTTCGATGAACGGAGGACTGTGCACAACCATGTTACCTGATGGTGTTCATTCTGGCTGATGACGTCAGCGCTACCACGGATGTGAGTGCAGCGATGGGAACTTCGACGAGAAGAATATTAGTGGCGGATGACCATGAAGTGATGCGCCGGGGTGTCAAAACCGTGCTCGAATCTCGCCCGGAATGGCACGTCGTGGCGGAAGCTGGCGACGGCCAGTCGGCTATCGCGCTTGCCCGCGAAACCCAGCCCGACATCGCGATACTGGATTACATGCTGCCGATGTCGAACGGGCTTGATCTCACGCGAATCCTCAAGCGCGAGCTGCCCCGCACGGAAGTGCTCCTCTACACGATGCACGATCGCGAGGAGCTTATCGTCGATGTGCTGCGCGCCGGGGCTCGCGGCTATGTGCTCAAGTCGGATCATGCGCAACATCTTCTCGCCGCGGTTGACGCGCTTGCGATCCACAGGCCCTATTTCTCGAGCACGATCTCCGAAACCCTGCTCGGTCGTATCCTCGAGGCTGAGGCCGAGCCGGGCAGCACGACGTTGACGCATCGCGAGCGTGAGGTCGTGCAGTTGATTGCCGAGGGCAAGATCAACAAGGAGATCGGCCATATGCTGCACATCAGCGTCAAGACAGTCGAGACGCATCGCGCGGCATCGATGAGCAAGCTCCAGTTGCGGACAACGGCCGAACTGGTGCGCTATGCGGTCAGAAACAACATTGTGCAGGCTTGACGCCGTCTCGGCCGACGAGGGGCTCCGCGCCGGCCGGACCGATCACCGCGGCGGATTCACCACGATATACTGCACCGTCGTTCCCGCATATTGAGGCTGATACCAGGTGCTTCCGCACTGATAATAGCTGAGGCCGTTGACGATGACGGTTCCGCAACTCGGCGGGATCGTCCTCGTCACCGATCCGATCACCGCTGCAGTGACCGCAACCCCGGCAGTCACCGCCGCTGCCGTCGCAAAGGGATGATCATCCCAGTCGTCGCCCCAGCCACGGTCGTAGTCGACGTCGACATTCACATCGCGATTGATGTTGGTGTTGCGGTTGATGTTGGTGTTTCGGTTGACGTTGGCGTTCCGGTTCGCAGCGCGGTTATGGTTGATATTGGCACTGGCGTCATGTCGAACCTGACGGTTTTGGCCCCCCCCACCTGCGCCCGGGCGGGTGGCCGGCCGCGCTTGCGCACCGCCGCTGGGACGGGCCCGCTGCCCACCGCCACCACTGGGACGCGAGCGGGCAGTTCCACCGCTGCCGCCCCGCCGCTGGAATTCCCAGGCCACATCGGCGTCAGGGATCACGACTGACTGGTCGACTAATGGAGGAGCCGCTATTTCCGTGGCTGATGCGGCCATCGGCGTGATCGATATGGCGAGGCAGGTTGCGAGCCCCAAAATCGAGCTTGTTGATTTGCTGATCATTGTCCTGTCCTTACTTGGCATCGACACTGCCGATTACGATCTTGCGCGCCTTTTCGGGCGGCTGGAACGCGAAGTCGGAATCCGCGACCGATGCCGCGTTGTTCCATTTCAGCAGCGCGACATATTGCGGCATGGCGGGATCCTCGGTCGAGGTGATCACCATCTTGCACGGCAGCGCTTCCGCGCCTTCGCGGATCCAGATCTGCCAGTCCACGCCTGGCTGGCGCATCGCATATTGCTGGCAGGGATAGCCGCCGATATGCTCCACGCCGACCTTGAATGCCGAGGTCAGCCTGGCCGTCAGCGTCGGATCCTGACCAAGATCGAAAAGATCGGCGAGCGGAAACTCGATATCGTATTTGTCATGCGCCTGCGTGACCATTTCCCGGATCGTCGCGGGCGCCGGAACGGTGCCCCAATAGCCGAGATTGGGCGCGAAGACCGTGAGCGTCTTGCCGTCGTAGAAGAAATCGCGCGACTTGCGGTCGGACTTCGAGCTGACGCGCAGGCGATCGGGCTTGCGTGCCTTGATCTCCACGGTGCCCGAATATTGAATTTTCTGGCCGGTGCTGAGCACTTCTTCTGTCGTGGCGTCGGCCGTCAGCGCCATGCTGTTGAGCTTGCGCAGCGACGCGCCCATCCGCTCAAGCGCTGCGATCGCTTCGGGCTCGCGAGCCGGGGCAGATGCGGGCGCCGCATTCTGCGCCGGCGGTGTCTGCGCCATCGGGCTGGACGGCGTCAACGCCACCGCTAACCCGGCGCACCATCCCATCATCTCGGACTTCCGCATGACATTCTCCAGCTTTTGGATCGGGCGTTTCAACGCGTCCAAACTGAACCTTTGCGCGGGAGATGGTATCGGGATTGTCCCCGAGAACGCGCGGGAGCAATACCCATCCGCGGTAGCGATCCATCGCGCGTCGAGCATGGTCTCAGGGTCTGCTCAACCTCAACAAATGGCTTTAATGTGCGATTTATACCGCTCATCGTGCCATCCACCGAAACGGATTTGTCGCGCATGAGGCAACCGGAGCATCGCACGCGACGAACCGCCCGCGGGTGGGGGAATTCCGGATCTGAACACCCCTTGAGCAAGGTTTTGTCCGCCATAAGCTGGGGTATTCACCTATTGCGGAAATCCCGACGCCAGCCATGATGAACCTTCGTCCGTTCGACACATGCGTAGCGCGAGGTCGACAGTGGAGAGAAGGCCAGGGTGCCAGTGGCATGCTTGGGACTCAGAGGAACTATCATGGGAAGTCCCTTGCGCAGAATACTGATCGCTGACGACCACGAGGCCATGCGACAGGGCGTGCGCAGTTTCATCGAGACGCGGCCGGGTTGGAGCGTCATCGCTGAAGCGTCAGATGGACATCAGGCGCTTCAACTGGCGCTACAGACCCGGCCCGATATCGCCATTATCGATTATTCCCTTCCGCTTCTGAACGGCCTGGAACTGACCCGCGCACTCAAGCGAGATATCCCGAACATCGAGATTCTGATCTACACGATGCATGATCGGGAAGATATTCTGATCGAAGTGCTACGCGCCGGCGCGCGCGGCTACGTCTTGAAATCGGATACTGGCCCACATTTGCTTGCCGCGGTCGAAGCGCTGGCAGTGCGGAAACCGTATTTCTCCGGGGCCGTATCCGAGACGCTGCTGGATCACTTCCTCGAAACGAGCGCGGCGTCCAGCAATGCCACGACGCTCACGCCTCGCGAACGCGAGATCGTCCAGTTGATTGCGGAGGGCAAGATCAACAAGGAAATTGCGCATATTCTGGAGCTAAGCGTCAAGACGATCGAAACGCACCGCGCGGCCGCCATGCACAAGCTCAACCTCAAGACGACAGCCGAGCTGGTGCGCTATGCCGTCAGGAACAACATTGTGCAGCCTTGATCTGCTCAATATGGGATACGTGCAGAAATGCGGGTTCCCACTGGCAGAACAATGACGTCAAGGCGCCCCCCAAGCGCTTCGATCCGCTCGCGCATCCCCACAAGCCCAACCCCTAGTTCCGCCGCGCTACGCGTCGAAGCAATGTGTTTGGGCATGCCGATGCCGTTATCCTCGATCTCGAGGATCAATTCGCGATCACCCGGCAGCAAGCGAACGCTCGTCCTGGACGCGGCCGCGTGCTTGTGCACGTTCATCAGCGCTTCTTGTGCCACGCGATACAGCGCGACTTCCGCTTCCTGATCCAGTTCCAGATGCCCGGCTTCATTACGAAATTCGATGTGAAGGCCGGCCCGTCGCCCGAACCCTTTGGCGAAATTATGGAGCGCAATCTCGATTCCAGCCGTGCCTATTTCGGGCGGATGAAGGACGTAGCTAAGCGTTCGCACCTGATGCTGTACCTGTCCGAGCGCCTCCTCGATCTTGTTGCAGGCAGATTCGATTGCTGTACCGTTTCGCGCATCTCTGAGCGCCATGAGCCCGAATTGCATCAGCGCCAGTTGTTGGGCTGTTTCGTCATGCAACTCGCGCGCGATCCGCTTGCGTTCCTCTTCCTCAGCGTGAAGCAGCGACAGGCAGTGTCGCCGTCGCTCTTCAACCATCTGATCGACGTCGGTGATCTCCGAAAACGACAGGAGCATCTCGCCGTTGTGGTCCCGGAGACGGGCGCCATTGGCGACGAAACGTCTTTTCTTGCCATCGATGATCATCGAATAGATGTGGCTTATCCGTGTCTGGCTGCCCTGGCGCAAATCGCTGAGATATTTACCTAGGATCCGGGCATCGCCGGCCAGACGTGCGCGAGCCCGGCAGGCCTCGATATAGCTGTCGCCAGGGTGAGTGATTCCACCAAGGGCGAGTCCATCGATACCCGCCTGGCGCCATGCATAATTGGTTGCAAGGATGTGTGCATCAGCGTCGAGGATTGCCGCCTGGGCTGGCATCGCTTCGAGCAACTCGCCGAAAGCTGTATGAACATCATTGCTAGGACGACGCTTTGATGTGGCTTCCAGGCTAATTTGACCTGCGGGCAGCGAAAAATCTGCAAAAGGCGGGCGAGAAATCGAAGAGACGAGCGCGTGGTTGGGGGCCGGCAAATTCGGCATGGTTAGCTCCATCGTCGTTCACCCCCCCAAGGGCGCTGACGATCGTCGGACAACTCAAAAGCCCACCCCGATGAGCCTAAGATACGTCAGCATTATTGCGACTCGATTCAGGAGATTATTTTATATTATTGAAATGTTGCTTAACTGCGTCGGTGTTTCGATATTACCCATCTAACTTAGCATTACAATTCAAAAATATACCAAAGTCTTGTCTGATTCGTTCTTTTGAACGATGGCCGTTGTTGGCAGCCCTTTCCGCTACGGCGCCTTTTTTGTTTCGCCGGTCGGTCATAGGGAGGGCTTTGGGGCCGCGTCGCTGGAAGCTTTCTATGCTGCAACACCGGTTGATGGCGGACAGGGTGGGATTCGAACCCACGGTGAGCTTGCACCCACGGCGGTTTTCAAGACCGCTGCCTTAAACCACTCGGCCACCTGTCCGTTCAGGCGAGCCCATATCCTCGACGCGTGCCGAGGGGAAGGGGGAAGCTGCGCCGGCTTTATCGTAACGCAAACGATCTTTTGTGCCTCGCCTGAGACGAAAGGGGATTCCCGCGCGGCCCCGGCTATGGCATCCATGGGGCTAGAGCACTTCCCGAAAAAGTGGGAACCGGTTTTTCGGCCGGGAAGTGCTCAAGATGTGGAGTCGAGAGCCTTTCTTGTCCGGCAAGGCGATTCCACCTTGCCGGGAAAGGCTCCAGGGGGAAGACGATGCGTTACTTTCTGTTTTCTGCCGCTCTTCTGGTTGCCGCCGCGGTGCCCCAGAGCAGCAACCTTGTGGTTACGCCCGCACTTGCGCAAGACGAGAGCGGTTTCCAGTCGTTCCTGGCCGGACTGCGCGGTCAGGCCGAGCGGCAGGGAATAAGCCGCCGGACGCTCGACAGCGTGATCCCTACGCTCAGTTACAATCCGCGCGTGATCGAACTTGACCGCGCACAGCCCGGTGGCGCGACCAACAGTCCGATCCCCGCTTTCGCACCCTATAAGGCGCGGCATGTCGATGCTGCGCGAATCAATCGCGGTCGCGCCAAGTATCAGCAGCTTCGCGGCAATCTTTCGCGGATCGAACGCGAGACGGGCGTACCCGAGGCGATCATGGTCGCGATCTATGGCCACGAAACCAATTACGGCAGCTATACCGGCGACTTCGATCTGCTGCGTGCGCTCGCAAGCCTCGCTTATGAGGGGCGCCGGCGTGATCTGTTTACCGCCGAGTTTCTGGCGGCGCTGAAGATGATCGATCAGGGTGTGCCGCGCGGTCGGCTGGTAGGGAGCTGGGCGGGCGCGACGGGCTATCCGCAATTCCTGCCTTCGATTTATCTGCGCCTCGCCAAGGATGGCGACGGCGACGGGCGCAAGGATATCTGGACCAGCGAATCCGATGCGCTCGCTTCCATCGCCAATTATTTCGTCAATGCGGGCTGGCGGCCGAATGTTCCCTGGGGCGTGGCGGTGCGCGTGCCCGCGAGGCTGGATCGCAATGCGATTCGATCGAAGCTCGTCTCTCCGCGCTGCGCCCGGGTCCATGACCGTCATAGCCAGTGGAAGACGGTCGCCGAATGGAAGGCGCTCGGGGTGACGCCGATCGGCTATCCGGTGCCGCGCGACAGCGAACTCGCATCGTTGCTTGAACCCGACGGCGCCGGACAGACCGCCTATCTGCTCACGGGCAATTATCGTGTGATCCTCGACTATAATTGCTCCAATTTCTACGCGTTGTCGGTGGGTCTGCTCGCGGATGAAGTGGCGCGCTGAAATCGCGCTTACCGCATGGCTGCCGGCGCTGCTGGCAGGGTGCGGCGCTACCGATCAGGCCGGGGCGCCGGCAGAGCCACGAAATATGGGACGGGTCGCGGCCTTCTTCCCCACGAGTTCTGTGCCCGGCATGCCCGTGAAGATGGTGCCGCACTACGAGGCGACGGGCTATGCGAGCTGGTATGGCGACGAACTTCGCGGCAGGCCGACCGCGAGCGGTGAGCCATTCGACCCCGATGCGATCAGCGCTGCGCATCCGACCTTGCCGCTGTCGAGCTATATCGAAGTGACCGCGCTCGATACCGGGCGAACAATCGTGGCGCGCGTCAACGATCGGGGGCCCTTTTCAAACAACAGGTTGGTCGACCTTTCGCACGGCGCCGCGCGCATGCTCGGCATTTCAGGAACTGGACATGCCCGCGTGCGGATACGTCGAGTCCAACCCGGTGAGACACGCGGAGCGCCGGAGCCGCGCGGACATGCATTGGCGCCGCCATCGGGACCGGCGCCCGACGGCGTACCGCGCTTTGTTCAGATCGCCGCCTTTGCCAGTCATGGGCGCGCCAACGCGATGGCTCGCCGTATCGGTGCGCGCGTTGACCGCGCCGGTACGGTGTACCGTGTCCGTTTCGGGCCGTTCGACGACCAGGCTGCGGCGAAACAGGCGTTGCGCGAGGCAGGTGTGAAGGGCTATCCCGATGCACAGATCCTGCTGGATTCCGCGCCACGACACCCACTACGCCCCATTGAAAGGCTCCGATGAAACCCTTGGTCCTTCCTTCGCTGTTCGCGCTTGCGCTTGCCGTTCCCGTGAGCGCTGCGGCGCCGCCTTATGAGACGCCTGCGCCGATCGCCTATATGGAAGACCTCTCGTCGGGCGCGGTGCTCTATGCAAAGGGCGCGGATCAGCGCATTCCGCCCGCCTCGATGGCGAAGATGATGACGGTCTATGTCGCGTTCGACATGATCAAGCGCGGTGAGCTGAAGCTCGACCAGAAGTTCATGGTCCGCCCCGAAACCTGGCGGCAATGGCACGGCCCGGCAGCGGGATCGACGATGTTTCTCGAGACCGGCGAGCAGGTGAGCGTCAAGGACCTGCTTCACGGCATCGTGACGCTGTCGGGCAACGATGCCTGTGTCGTGCTCGCCGAGGGTATTGCGGGCACCGAAGCCGCGTTCGCGCAGCGCATGAACGATGCTGCGAAGAAGCTCGGCCTGACCAACAGCCATTTCGGCAACAGCAACGGCTGGCCCGATGAGGGCGTGACCTATGTGACGGCGCGCGATCTTGCGAAGCTCGCAAAGGCGTCGATCGAGGAGTTCCCCGATCTCTACAAGGCCTTCTATAGCCAGCACGAATATACGCGCACGCTGTCCGACGGGAAGTCCATCACACAACCGAATCGCGATCCGCTGCTCGGTCGCGTAACCGGCGCCGATGGCCTCAAGACGGGCCATACCGAGGAGGCCGGTTATGGCTTCACCGGTTCGGCCATCCAGAATGGCCGCCGCATCGTCATGGTCGTGTCGGGGCTGACCAGTTTCAACGGCCGCATCGAGGAATCGGTGCGCTTCATGGACTGGGGCTTCAAGGCATGGACCGCCAAGCAGATCGTCTCGAAGGGCAAACGCGTCCAGACCGCCGAGGTCCAGCTCGGCGACGAGAACGAGGTCGGGCTGATCGCGCCGCGCGATATCGCGGTGACATTGCCCGGCGGCGCAGCGTCGAACATGAAAGTCTCGGTCGTCTATAATGGCCCGGTGAAGGCGCCTATCAAGAAGGGGCAGCACATCGCGGATCTCGTCGTGACCACGCCTGATACCCCGCCGCAGACGATGCCGCTCGTCGCTGAAAGCGATGTCGGCGAGGCCGGGTTCTTTGGCCGCGCGTGGGCAGGATTGATGTCGATCTTCGCCTAGTGCCTGATCGCCGGACAGCGTTGCCTTGTTGTCCAGGGGAAAAACCGGATAGTAGGCGCGATGCGGCATCTCACGAACATCGAAACTCATGGCTGACGGCAGGGCGGCGCGCGGGCGCTTCATCGTGGTCGAAGGCGGTGACGGATCGGGCAAGGGCGGCGTGATCGAGGCGCTGTCGGCGCGGCTGACCGCGGCCGACCACGACCTGCTCGTCACGCGCGAACCCGGTGGCACCGACGAGGGACTGAAGCTGCGCGAGCTGCTGCTTTCGGCGGAGGGCGCGGTCTGGGATCAGGGTGCCGAACTGCTGCTGATGACCGCGGCGCGCATCCAGCATGTCAAGCGGGTGATAGCGCCGGCGCTGGCGGCGGGGCGTATCGTGCTGTGCGATCGCTTTGTCGGCTCGACGCTTGCCTATCAAGGGGCTGGGCGCGGCATTTCGGAGTCCCTGATTCGGGGTCTGCACCGCGATCTTGTCGATGACCTCTGGCCCGACATCACCGTGCTGCTCGACGTCGATCCGCGGGTCGGGCTGGCGCGCAGCCGCGCAAGGCTGAGCGACGCGGAACTCGACGAAGGCCGCTTCGAGGATCTCGACATCGGCTTTCACGATCGCGTGCGCGGCGGCTTTCTCGATCAGGCGCAGCATGATGTCGAGCGCACATTGGTAATCGACGCCGCGCGCCCGGCCGATCAGGTCCGCGCCGATGCGATTACCCAGGTTCTGGCGCGGCTGGACCTGTTGCCGTCATGACGTCACTCATCGGGCATGACGCGCAAATCGCTGCCTTTTGCGAAGCGATGGCGAGCGGCAAGCTGCACCATGCGTGGCTGCTGACGGGGGCGCAGGGCATCGGCAAGGCGCGCTTCGCCGATATGGCAGCGCTGCGTCTGCTCGCCGAGGCCGCGGGTCCGCCACCGGGCGGCGAGGGGCTGTATGTGGGCCCCGATCATCCGACCGCAAAGCTGGTCGCCGCCGGCAGTCATCCCGATTTCAGACGGCTCGAGCGGCTGGCGAAGGAGAGTACGGGCGAACTCGCGCGCAACATCCCGATCGCGCAGGTGCGGACGCTCCAGGGGATGTTCGTCACGACGCCTTCGATGTCGTCGCGGCGCGTGATCGTGATCGACGCGATCGACGATCTCGAACGCGCGGCCGCCAACGCGCTGCTCAAGAATCTCGAGGAGCCGCCGGCCGATACCGTCTTCCTGCTCGTCAGCCACGCGCCGGGCCGGTTGCTGCCGACGATCCGGTCGCGATGCCGTCTGCTGCGCTTTTCCGCGCTCGACGAGGCCGCGATGGCGAACGTGCTCCGAGCTGAGCTTCCCGAGGCCGACGCCGCCGAGATCGCAGCGCTGGTCCGCGCAGGCGAGGGCTCGCCCGGGCGCGCGCTGGGCTTTGCGGGGCTCGACATTGCGGCGCTTGATGAAGCCATGGCGTTACTCGCGACCAGCGGTGATCCCGGCAACGCGACGCGGATCGCGTTGGCCAAGAGCCTTTCGCTCAAGGCCGCGCAGATGCGCTACGAGGCCTTTCTCCAGCGTGCCCCCGGCTTCATCGCGCGCGCCGCCGAACGCCGCCAGGGGCAGGCGCTCGCCGATGCGATCGCGCTGTGGGAACAATGCCGCGCGCTTGCCTCGAGCGCGGTCGGCACGTCGCTGGAGCCGCAAAGCGTGGTTTTCCAGATCGGCACGCTGATCGCCGGACTTGCCCCGAGGCGTTCTGACGCTAAAGGCTGAGGCCTATGACGCAGCAGCCTTTCTACATCACCACGGCCATCTCCTACCCCAATGGCCGCCCGCATATCGGCCATGCTTATGAAGCGATCGCGACCGATGCGATCGCGCGCTTCCAGCGGCTGATGGGTCGCGACGTGTTCTTCATGACGGGAACCGACGTCCACGGTCTGAAGATGGCGCAGACCGCGCGCGACCGCGACATTGAGCCGGGCGCCCTCGCAGATGAAATGTCCGCTTATTTCAAGGAAATGGATGACGTTCTCAACGTTTCCTATGATCGCTTCATCCAGACCAGCGAGCCCGATCATCACGCGGCCAGCCAGGCGATCTGGAAGGCGCTCGAGGCCAATGGCGACCTCTATCTCGATCGATACGAAGGCTGGTACTCGGTTCGCGACGAGGCCTTTTACGACGAGAAGGAACTCGTCGAGGGGGAGGGCGGCGAAAAGCTGTCGCCGCAGGGCACGCCCGTCACCTGGACCGCCGAGGAAAGCTGGTTCTTCCGCCTTTCCAAATATCAGGAGCCGCTGCTGAAGCACTATGCGGCGAATCCCGATTTCATTCGCCCCGAAAGCCGCCGCAACGAGGTGCTGCGCTTCGTCGAGGGCGGACTTTCCGACCTGTCGGTTTCGCGCACCAGCTTCGACTGGGGGGTGAAGGTGCCTGACAGCGAGGGCCATGTCATGTACGTCTGGCTCGACGCGCTCACCAATTACCTGACGGGCGTTGGCTATCCCGGGGATACGGCGGAGTTCCGCAAATACTGGCCCGCCGACTATCATATCATCGGCAAGGACATCGTCCGTTTCCACGCGGTCTATTGGCCCGCCTTCCTGATGTCGGCGAACATCGCGCTGCCGAAGCAGGTCTTCGGGCACGGCTTCCTGCTCAACCGCGGCGAGAAGATGTCGAAATCGCTCGGCAATGTCGTCGATCCGATCGCCTATGCCGAGCGCTTCGGCGTCGATCAGCTTCGCTATTTCCTGCTGAGCGAAGTCACTTTCGGCAATGACGGCAGCTATAGCGAGGAAGCGATCGTCACGCGTTGCAACGCCGACCTTGCCAACAGCTTCGGCAATCTCGCGCAGCGCACGCTGAGCTTCATTGCCAAGAATTGTGAAGGCAGGCTGGTCGCGGAAGGCTTTGAACCGACCGAGGACGATGTGAAACTGCTCAACGGCGTCGTCGACGCCTGCAGCGTCCAGTTCGAGCGCCATATGGGGCAGCTCGAGATATCCGCAGCGATCGAAAGCTGGATGCGTGCAGTGTTCGCCTGCAATCAATATATCGACGCGCAGGCTCCCTGGACGCTTCGCAAGACCGATCCCGCGCGCATGGCTGCGGTGCTGGCGGTGCTTTACGAGGCCATCGGCAATCTGGCGATCGCGATCCAGCCGATCCTTCCCGCCGCCACGGCGAGGCTGCTCGATCAGATGGGCGTGCCGGAGGCGGCGCGGACCTATGAGGCGGTCCGCAAGCGCGAATGGTATGGCGCGCTTGCCGCTTCGGACTTCACTTTGGCGCCGCCGAGCCCCATCTTTCCGAGGCTGGAGCTTCCCGCCGAAGAATCCGCCTGATCCTCTCCCGTCATTCCCGCGCAGGCGGGAATCCCGCTTCTTTCCGCAACTCAAGTCCTGCAAGAAAGCTGGATCCCCGCTTTCGCGGGGATGACAATGAAGGGGGGACGGCTTATCTGGCCCAGCATGTTCGTCGATAGCCACTGCCACCTGAACTATAAGGGTCTGGTCGAGGACCAGTCGGGCGTGCTCGACCGCGCGCGCGCGGCAGGCGTGGGCATGATGCTCAACATCTCGACACGCGAGCGCGAATGGGACGAGATCATCGCGACCGCCGAGCGCGAGGACGATGTCTGGGCGACCGTCGGCATCCATCCGCACGAGGCCGACCAGCATCCCGATATCGATACAGCGAAGCTCGTCAGCCGCGCGGCGCACCCCAGGGTGATCGGGATCGGCGAGACGGGCCTCGACTATTATTACGACCATTCGGACCGTGCGCAGCAGCAGAAGAGCTTTCGCGCGCATATCGCGGCATCGCGCGAGACGGGCCTGCCGCTGATCGTCCACACGCGTGACGCCGAAGATGACACTGCCGCGATCCTGCGCGACGAGATGGGAAAGGGCGCCTATCCGGGCGTCATCCACTGCTTCACAGCGAGTGGAGAATTCGCCGATATCGCGTTGGAACTCGGCCTTTATATCTCGATATCGGGTATCGTAACCTTCAAGAATGCGAAGGATCTGCAGGCAACCGCTGCACGGCTTCCCGCTGACCGCCTGCTGATCGAAACCGACTCGCCGTTCCTTGCGCCGGTGCCGCACCGCGGCAAGCCGTGTGAGCCAGGCTATGTGGCCGATACCGCGCGCTTCCTGGCCGATCTGCGCGGCGAAAGCATCGAGGCGCTTGCCGAACAGACGACGCGCAACTTCCACGCGCTCTTCGCCAAGGCCGTGGCGTGAGCATCGAGTACCCCCGCGCAGGCGGGGGTCCAGCTTCGGTTAGTGGACTCTGGGCTCCCGCCTTCGCGGGAGCGCGCAAATGAAGCTTCGGATACTGGGCTGCGGCACGTCCTCGGGCGTGCCGCGGATCGGGAATGACTGGGGCAATTGCGATCCGACCGAGCCGAAGAACCGCAGGCGGCGCGCCTCTATACTCGTCGAGAGCGCGACCACCCGCATCCTCGTCGATACCTCGCCCGATCTGCGCGAGCAGTTGCTCGACGCCGACATCGCCGATGTCGACGCGGTGATCTGGACGCACGACCATGCCGATCATTGCCACGGCATCGACGATCTGAGGCAGCTCTTCCACGCCCGCGGACGGCCGGTGAACGGTTATGCGCGGCCCGACACACTGGCATCGCTGCGCACGCGTTTCGCCTATGCCTTTGACGGCAAGGATGGTTATCCGCCGACGGTGACGGGGCATGTGCTCGAAAGCGACTGGCAGTTTGGCGATATTCGCGTCCGCGTCACCGACCAGCCGCATGGCAGCATCACCTCGGCGGGCCTGCGCTTCGACGGGCCGCAGAGTTCGATAGGATATTCCACTGATTTCAACATCCTGACGGAGGATATGGCGAATTTGTTCGAAGGCGTCGACCTCTGGGTGGTCGATGCATTGCGCCACAAGCCACATCCGACGCACCCGCATCTGGCGCAGACGCTGGAATGGATCGCAGCGCTGGCCCCCGATCGTGCGGTTCTGACTCATATGGACCAGTCGATGGATTATGCGACATTGTGCAGGGCGTTGCCCGAGGGCGTGATGGCCGCGTGGGACGGGCTGGAACTGGAGACAGGATGACCGACGATCAGAGCATCAATCTCATCTGGGGCATCGGCGCGCTGGTTCTGGTCGGGAGTTCACTTCTTGCACGGCGCCTGCCGCTGAAGAGCACGTTCAAGATCGTGCTGGGGTGGGTGGCGATCTTCGCGGCGCTTTTCGTGCTGTTCGCATTCCGACACCAGATCGGTGTCGCATGGAGCGAGATAAAGCTTTCCGCGCTCGGTCAGCATTCCGAGGCGCCGGGGGCTCCGCTCAGGATTGCGATGGCCGAGGATGGGCATTTCTGGGCCAATGGCACGATCAACGGACGACCGGTGCGCTTTCTGATAGACAGCGGCGCGACAATTACCGCGCTGTCGCGCGCCACGGCCGAGGCAGCGGGGGTCGATATCGACGATGGCGGCTTCCCGGTGGTCGTCGAAACCGCGAACGGGACGGTCGAGGCGCGTCGGGGGCGCATCGGCGTGCTGGAGGTCGGGTCCATCGTCCGGAAGGACATCGGCGCCACGGTGTCGCCCGAACTCGGCGAAATGAACCTGCTCGGCATGAATTTTCTGTCGACGCTCAAAAGCTGGCGCGTCGAGGGGACCACGCTGGTTCTTGAGCCCTGACATACCAGTTAGAGCGGATCGAATCGCCCAGGCCGCTCATCCTGAGGAGCCGTTGAGCTTGACGAAACGGCGTCTCGAAGGCGCACGGTGCTGCCCTTCGAGACGGGCCTTCGCCTTCGCTCAGTCCCTCCTCAGGATGAGCGGTTCACGCTAATTATAGCGTGCCCTAACGCTTGATGGCCGCGCGGAAATCCTCGTTCTTGAGGAAAAGCGAGGTGTTGTCCGCGCCGAGATGCGTCCATTTGAGGTTCAGGCCGCCGTCCACGAGGATCGTCTGGCCGGTGATGTAGCTGGCCAGGTCCGACAGCAGGAAGGCGATGGCGCCGGCCTGTTCCTCGGGCTGGGCACGGCGACCCATCGCGACTGCTGCGCGATCGCGCTCGGCATCGTCGTCGATATAGGCGCCTGAGCCGGGCGTGATCGTGGTGCCGGGCGCAACGGTGTTGACCCGGATATTGTCGAGCGCCAGCTCGGCCGCGAGCGTGCGCGTCGCCGCCACGACCGCCGCCTTCGCGGTGCCATAGGCGATATGATAGGGCGCGGAATTCATGCCGCTGATCGAGGAAACGCCGACGATCGAGCCCGGCAGGCCGCGCGCGCGCAGTTCACGCGCCACGGCCTGGCTCATGAAGAACATCGTCTCGAGATTCTGCGCGAACAGCGCGCGCCAGTCGGCGCGCGTCACGCGCTCCGCGCGCATCCAGGTTTCGGGCGCTGCACCGCCGGCGACGTTGGCCAGGCCGTAAAGCGTGCCCTTGGCGGCAAGCGCCGCCTCCATCACCGCCGCGACGCCCTCGTCGGTCGAAACATCGGCCTTGACCGGGACGATGGAATGGCCCTGCGCCACCAATGGCGCGATGTTCTTCTCGATCTTTTCCTCTGACCGGCCCGCGGCGATCACGGTCGCCCCTGCCTGAGTGAGCATGCGCGTGAGCGCAGTGCCGATGCCGCCCCCGGACGCACCCGTCACGATGACAATTCGTCCGTCGAAATCCATGAGCTGCTGCGTCATCGGCATCCTCGATTCTGTGATTTCAGCCTGTCTTCGGCTTTGTGCGTTCGCTCTGCCAGTTCGGCCCGCAAGGCCTCAAGCCAAAGCGTTCGATATCTTGAAACCGCGCGCGATTCATCGCTCCCGCGAAAACAGCGGCCCGCCCGGAACCTCCGCCACCTGCGCCATGTCAGCATTGTGCGTTGATTTAATTGATTAAATTCTACGAAATCGCGTCAGTCGAGCGCCGTGACCTTGCACTTTGAGAGTTGTAAATGAACAGGGCTGTTGATTATGCAGGTTCAAATAAGGAGATTACTGGAGTGGAGATGACCTGCAAGCCGACGCAGACGCCTGCGCCTGAAGAGTTCGACATCCCCTCGCTGCGGGAAAAGTACCGGCAGGAGCGCGACAAGCGCCTTCGGTCCGACCGGCAGGACCAATATGTGCCGTCGAACGCCGATGTGACGCATAGCTACGACGTCGACCCGCATATGCCGGTGACGGCGCGCGAGCCGATTTCGGAGGATCTCGACGTCGTCGTGCTGGGCGCGGGCTTCGCGGGGATCCTGGCTTCCTATCACCTAACCAAGGCGGGGGTGACCAATTTCCGCAATATCGATCACGCCGGCGACTTTGGCGGGGTCTGGTACTGGAACCGCTATCCCGGCATCCAGTGCGACAATGACGCCTATTGCTATCTGCCGCTGCTCGAAGAGACGGGCTTCATGCCGTCCAAGAAGTTCGCAGATGGCGCGGAAATCTACGAATATTGCAAGCTCATGGCGCGCAAGTTCGGCTTCCACGACAAGGCGGTGCTCCACACGCTGATCACGTCGCTGCGCTGGGACGAGGAAATCGGTCGCTGGCGCGTCGGGACGAGCCGCGGTGACGAGTTCCGCGCGCGCTTCATCATCATGGGCTGCGGCGTGCTCAACATGCCCAAGCTGCCGGGCATTCCGGGCATCGACCAGTTCAAGGGCAAACTGTTCCACTCGGCGCGCTGGGAGTATGACTATACCGGCGGCAGCTACCAGAACCCGGTGCTCGACAAGCTGGCCGACAAGCGCGTCGCGATCATCGGCACGGGCGCGACCGCGATCCAGGCGGTTCCACACCTCGCGCGCTACGCCAAGCAGCTCTACGTCATCCAGCGCACGCCCTCGACCGTCGACGAGCGCCCCAACCCGCCGACCGATCCCGATTGGGCGAAATCGCTGGAGCCGGGCTGGCAGGACGAGCGCAAGGCCAATTTCCACCGCGCGGCGATGGAATTCTTCGCGCCCGGCGAGGAAGACCAGATCTGCGACATCTGGACCGAGATCACGCGCAACCTCGCCGCCGAGCTGGCGGCCGAAGGGTGGCCCCAGCTCGCGCCCGAAGAGTTCATGGCGCGGCGCGAAGTCGTCGACTACCGCGTGATGGAGCGGCTGCGCGGCCGCGTCGAGACCATGGTCGAGGACAAGGAAACCGCGGAATCGCTAAAGCCCTGGTACCGCTTCCTGTGCAAGCGGCCGCTGTCGAGCAACGAGTTCTACGGCGTCTTCAACCAGCCCAATGTGAAGCTGATCGACGTTTCGGACACCAAGGGCCTCGAGCGGATAACCGAAAAGGGTTTCGTCGCTAACGGCATCGAGTATGAGATCGACTGCCTGATCTGCGCCAGCGGCTTCGAAGTGACCAGCGAACTCAAGCGCCGCTGGGGCATCGACGTGGTCGAGGGCAGGGGCGGCGAGTCGATCTATGATCACTGGGCCAATGGTCCCGAGACGCTGCACGGCACGATGACGCGCGGTTTCCCCAACCAGTTCTTCATCGGCTATATCCAGGGTGGACTGAACGCCAGCGTGACCGAGCAGTTCGGCCGGCAGGGCTATCACAGCGCGCATATCATCAGCGAGGCGCTGAAGCGCGGTCTGAAGGCCGTCGAGCCGACCAAGGAAGCGCAGGACGCGTATGTCCGGCACTTCCATGAAGTCGAGATGGACATGTCCCAGTTCCAGCGTGAGTGCACGCCGAGCTACTTCACCAATGAAGGTCAGGTGAAGGCGCCCTGGGCGCTGTTCCGCAGCTATGGACCCGGCTGGGGCGCGTTCCAGAAACTGCTCGAGGATTGGCGCGCGAAGGGCGATCTGGAAGGACTTGAGCTCAGGTCCTGATCGCCCGGGGGATACCGAGTCCGAGGGGTCGCCTTTCGTTTTGGCAGGGTGTTTACTTGCGCTACGAGGATCAAAAATCTGTCCAGGTGGGAAGTCGGAGCGTGCCGATGCATGCCATTGTCCGCTCGGAATCGCGTTGGAGGAGGATTCCATGAAAAAGCCGGAGCTGACTGCCACGGGCATCACTGCCGAAGACATGGATGCGGAGAAGCTGGTCACCTATCCGACCGAGGCTTTCCTTTCGCGCGACTATGCGCTGGCCGAGAAGAAGCTGCTCTGGCCGAAGATCTGGCAGATGGTCGAGCGCGAGACCGATCTGCCCGATCCCGGCGACTGGATGACGTACAACGTCGCTGACGAGTCGATCATCGTGCTGCGCAAGGACGACGGGACGCTCAAGGCGTTCCACAATGTCTGCCCGCATCGCGGCCGGCAGCTAGTCAGCACGCCCGACATGCTGCCGGGCAAAGTCCATGACGTGCGCGGCAACAACCGCAAGAAATTCGTCTGCGGCTTCCATGGCTGGACCTACGATCAGGACGGCCACAACGTCTACATCCTCGACCAGCAGGACTGGCATGGCGGCCTGACGCCCGAGATGACCTGTCTGTCCGAGGTGAAGGTCGATACCTGGGGCGGCTATATCTACATCAACATGGACCCGGATTGCGTGTCCCTGAAGGAGTGGATGGGTCGCGCCGGCGAGATCCTCGATCACTTCCAGCTCGACAAGATGCGCTACAAATGGCGCCAATGGGCGATCTATCCGTGCAACTGGAAGACGGCGATCGAGGCATTTCTCGAGCCCTATCATGTCGCGGGAACGCACACCCAGCTTCTCGCCTATGGCAATTATTACGCGCTTTCGAAGCAATATGGGCTGCACTCGGTCAGCAGCTACGACACACGTGACGCCAAGTTCCAGATGAGCGAGAGCGCGGGCACGACGCGCGCGGGCAAGGGCGAGGATCCGCGCGTCTCGACCTATGAGCTGATCCGCGAGAATTATGAGACGATCAACTACTCTGCCTCCACCGAGACGCTGGTAAAGGCGGCGAGCCGGCTGAAGGACGAACTGCCCGAGACCGCGACCGCGCAGGACTGCATCGCGCACTGGCTCGCCTCGGCAAAGAAGGACGATGCGGCGCGCGGCGTGATCTGGCCTGAAATTCCGCCCGAGATCATGACCGAGGCAGGGCTCGCCTGGGGGCTGTGGCCAAACCAGAACATCCTGCACGGCGTGACCTTCGCGCTTTGCTACCGCGTGCGGCCGTACGGCGACGATCCCAACAAATGCGTGTTCGAGAGCTATGCGCTCGAACGCTTCCCCGAGGGCGAGGAGCCGGAGACCGAGTGGGTCTATGCCGACCCGATTGCGGCGAACTGGGGTTCGATCCTCGAGCAGGATTTTTCCAACATGGAGTTCGTGCAGAAGGGCATGAAGTCGAGCGGATTCCGCGGGCCTTTGCCCAATCCGCACCAGGAGCAGAAGGTCATCAACCTGCACCGCAATCTCGCGGCCTTCATGGGCCGGGGTGCGCCACAATTGCTGCCCGATCAAGACTGATCGGGCCTTCCACTTTCGCATCGAGAGCCCCGCGTGCGGGGACGCAATATTAGAGGTAGAAGATGAGCTACGACGATCCCAAGCCGGCAACGGCAACATCAGACCTCAAGTTGAAGGCCGGCGGCACGCCCGTCTACAAGCGCATCCTCGACCTGTTTGAGGCCGAGGGGATCAAGACCTTGTTCGGCATCCCCGACCCGAACTTCGTCCATCTCTGCCTCGAAGCCGAGGCACGCGGCTGGACTGTGGTCTCGCCGCACCATGAGGCGGCGGCCGGATTCATGGCCGAAGCCGCGTCGCGCATCACCGGCAAGCCGGCCCTGTGCTTCGGCACGCTCGGGCCCGGGCTGGCGAACATGATGCCCGCGATTCAGTGCTGCAAGGTCGAGAATTCGCCGGTCATCTTCCTCGGCGGCCAGCGCGCGCGCGTCACCGAACGGCGCGTGCGCCGCGGACGCATCCAGTTCGTCCGTCAGGAGCCGATGATCGAGGACTCGGTCAAATATTCGGGCGCGATCGAATATGCCGACCAGACCGACGAAGTTATCCGCGAGGCGATCCGCGTTGCAATGTCGGGCACGCCGGGGCCGACCTATGTCGAATATCCCAGCCACATCATTCTCGAAGAGCTCGACGTGCCGGAAGTGCTCCCGCCGCACCGCTATCGCCTGACCAATCAGGGTGCCGATGGCGACCGCATCGCCGAGGCAGCGAAGCTGATCCTCGAAGCCAAGAATCCGATCCTGCTGGTCGGCCACGCGGTGCACACGACCAAGTCGGGCGCGGCGGTGAAGGAACTGGCCGAGCTGATGAACTGCCCCGTCATCCAGACCTCCGGCGGTACCTCCTATATCAAGGGCATCGAGGACCGCACCTTCCAGTACGTGTTCTCCGACGCCTCGATCGAGGCGGTGGAAGCTTCCGACTGCGTCGTCGCGCTGGCGACCGAACTGGGCGAGCCCGTGCACTTCGGCCGCTGGCGGCATTGGCATGCCGGTGAAGCCAATCGCAAATGGATCTATGTGCAGCAGGATCCCACCGCGATCGGCGTCAACCGTCCGATCGACGTGCCGCTGGTCGGCGACGTCCGCGCCGTGGTGCCGCAACTCAGCCGCGCGCTGGGCAAGGGCCGTGCGGCGGGGCCCGACCTTGCCAGGTTCATGAAGGACGGGCAGGCCGAGCTCGACAGCCTTGCCGCGGAAACGCTGACCAAGAGCGATGGCACCGGCGATGTACCGATCCATACCTCGCGCTTCATTGTCGAGGCGACCAAGGCCTTCCCCAAGGACGGCATCATGATCCGCGACGGCGGCGCATCGGTGATCTTCGGCTGGACCTATAACCAGTGCAAGCCGAACGACGTGATCTGGAACCAGAATTACGGGCATATCGGCACGGGCCTGCCCTATGCCACCGGCGCGATGCTCGCCGATATCGCAGAGACGGGCGTGACGCGCCCGGGCATGCTGGTGACGTCTGACTCGTCCTTCCTGTTCCACATCGGCGAGCTCGAGGTCGCGGTGCGCCGCAATCTGCCGCTCGTCTGCGTGGTGGCGGTCGATTTCCAGTGGGGCCTCGAAGTGGGTGTGTACAAGCGCACTTTCGGCCTTGGCACTGCCGAGACCGGCACGCACTGGAGCAACAAGGTGCGCTTCGACAAGATCGCCGAAGGGCTGGGCGCCTATGGCCAGTATGTGACCACTGCGGACGAGATCGGCCCGGCCATTGCCCGCGCTTTCGCGCATGGCGGCCCGGCGGTCATCCATGTGCCGATCGACCCCAAGGCCAATTCGGAAGAAATGCCGAAATACGACAAGTTCCGTACCTGGTACGCCGAAGGTACGCAGTAAGAAAGTTCCTCCCCAAGCTCGCTTGGGGAGGGGGACCGCTCGAAGAGCGGTGGAGGGGCCTTGCCCGACGGTGGAATTACCCCTCCACCGTGCTGTGCACGGTCCCCCTCCCCGAACAAGTTCGGGGAGGATTAAGAACGGAGAGGGATGACATGCGCGAGTATCTGAAGTTCTACATCGACGGCCGATGGGTCGACCCGGTCGAACCGAAGACGGCGGATGTCATCAACCCGGCCACCGAAGAGGCCGCGGGTCGAATTTCGCTGGGCTCGGTCGCCGATGTCGACAAGGCGGTTGCCGCCGCACGCAAGGCCTTTGCAAGCTGGTCACAGACCACGCGCGAGCAACGGCTCGATCTGCTCGGCGCGATCCAGGCCGAATATGCGAAGCGCCAGACCGAAATCGGCGATGCGATCATGGAGGAAATGGGCGCGCCCTCGTCGCTTGCCCACGGCTTTCACGTCGGTCTTGGCGCAGGCCACCTCCAGACCGCGATCGAGGTGCTGAAGGATTTCAGGTTCGACGAGCAGCACGGCGCGACGGTGATCGCCAAGGAGCCGATCGGCGTCTGCGCGCTCATCACGCCGTGGAACTGGCCGATGAACCAGACCTGCGTCAAGATCTTCCCTGCACTCGCCACCGGCAACACCATGATCCTGAAGCCGCCGCAGCTCGCGCCTTTCTCGGCGCAGATCCTTGCGGAGATCCTGCATGCGGCCGGTGTTCCTGCGGGCGTGTTCAATATGATCCAGGGCAGCGGCAGCGTTATCGGCGCCGCGCTCTCGACGCATGAGGATGTCGACATGGTCTCCTTCACCGGCTCGGAGCCGGTGGGCGTCCAGATCCAGAAGGACGCGGCGACAACGGTGAAGCGCGTCGGGCTCGAACTGGGAGGCAAGAGCCCGTTCATCGTGCTCGACGACGATCAACTCGCTACGAACGTCGCGGGCGCGACCGCAGGCATGATGGGCAATTCGGGACAGACCTGCAGCGCCGGTTCGCGGCTTCTGGTCCCGGCTTCGCGGATGGACGAGGCGATTGCAGCAGCCAGGGCCGCGGCGGAAGGTGTTACCGTAGGCGATCCCAAGGGCAATGTCGCGATGGGCCCGGTCGTCTCCAAGAGCCAGTTCAACATCATCCAGGATTATATCCGCAAGGGTCTGGAAGAGGGCGCCACGGTCGTCGCCGGCGGTCCTGGGCGTCCCGAGGGGCTGGACAAGGGCTGGTTCGTCAAGCCGACCGTCTTCGTCGGCACCAACGACATGGTCATCGCGCGCGAGGAGATCTTCGGGCCGGTGCTCGTCATCATCGGTTATGACGATGTCGATCACGCCGTCGAGATCGCCAATGACACCGAGTTCGGCCTCGCCGGATATGTCAACGGCAGCGATCTCGAGAAATGCCGCGCGGTGGCGCGCCGGATGCGGACGGGCTGGATCAGCATCAACGGCGGCTTCGACTTCCACGCGCCCTTTGGCGGCTACAAGCGCAGCGGCAATGGCCGCGAATGGGGCGAGCACGGGTTCCTTGAATATCTGGAGACCAAGTCGCTGCTCGGCTACGCGCCCGCACAGGCGGCCGAATAAGGCATGGCATCGCAGGCAAGCCGGTACGCGGCTTCGGGCTCGGCAATCGCAGCCGAGGGCTGGACGATCGAACGGCTCACGCCGCCCAGCCGCCTGTATGGCGCAAACGGGCTGACAACCGGGGCCGACGGGCGCGTCTATGTCGCGCAGGTCGGCGGCAGCCAGGTCAGCGCGATCGGCGTCGACAGCGGCGCGATCGAGACGATCAGCGCGATGGGCGGCGATATCGTCGCGCCCGACGATCTTGTCTTTGACGAAGCCGGCAACCTGTACCTGACCGAGATCACCGAAGGTCGCGTGTGTATGCGCACGCCCGACGGCAGCGTGCGCGTCATTCAGGGAGACATGCCCGTCGCCAATCCGATCACCTGGCATCAGGGCCGGCTGATCGCGGGCGAATGCCGCGTCGGCGCGCGGATCATGGAACTCAGCCTCGATGGCGGCGCCCCCCGCGTCATCGTCGACAATGTGCCGATGGCCAACGCCTTTCAGGTCGGGCCCGACGGCAAGCTCTATTTCCCGGTGATGGGGACCAACGAGATCTGGCGCGTGAGCCTCGACGGTGGCGCGCCCGAAGTCGTCGCGGGCGATCTGGGTGTGCCTGACTCGGTAAAGTTCGACAGCAAGGGACGGATCGTCACCACGCAGGTGGCGAGCGGTCAGGTGCTGAGGATCGACCCCGTCAGCGGCGCGCGCGAAGTGCTGGCCGATCTGGGGCCCGGGCTCGACAATGTCACCTTTGTTGGCGACCGGATCTTTGTTTCGAGCATTCCCGGCGAGATCACCGAGATCCTTGGCGCCGGCAAGGTCCGCCCGGTCGTTCCCCGCGCGCTGCAATGGCCGCTGGGGCTGGCGGTTGGGGCGGACGGCGCGATCTTCGTGGCGGATGGCACCTTTGGGTACACGCTTCGGCCCGGCAGCAATCTCGAACTGGCGGGGATGATCTTCTATCCCGGCTGCCCCGGTTATCTGCGTGGTGTCGCGCCCGGCGCGGTGGCCGGCGAATGGGTGGTGACGACAGGGCTCGGCGCAGTGGCGCGCTACCGGCCTGCCGCAGGCGAAAGCGATTTCCTTGCCAATGGTTACGACCAGTTGATGGGCGTCGCGGTCGCGCCGGGCGGCGCGGTGGTCTTTGCCGAATATGGCACGGGCAGGGTGCTCTCGGCCGAAGGCGGCGCTGTCAGAGAGCTGGCTAGTGGTCTCGACAAGCCGATGGGCGTCGCGATTGACGCGGATGGTACCGTCTATGTCGCCGAAGCGGGCGCGGGCAGGGTGGCAAAACTTGCGCGCGGCAAGGCCGAGACGGTGGTCGAGGGGCTTGGGCGGCCCGAAGGGCTCGCGGTGAGCGGCGGCAAGCTGTTCGTCGTCGATACGACCGCGAAGGCGCTGATCACCGTCGATGCCGCGACGGGTGCACAAAGCGCGGTCGCATCGAACCTGCCCGTTGGCGCGCCCCAGGGCGTGAAGCCAAAGTTCCTTGGCCCGATTGGCGATATGGCGGGACCGATGATCCCCTTCGCCGACGTGACTGTGGCTGCGGACGGCACGCTCTACGTCGCGGGCGATGGGGAGGGCAGCGTGCTCGAAATTCGCGCGGGCTGATTCAACGAGGAGGCAATGCGATGATCAAGCAGATCGTCTTCCTGAAAAAGCGCGACGACATGTCCATGCAGGCGTTCATGGACTATTACGAGAACCAGCACTCGCAGCTCTCAAAGAAGCTCGGCGCCAAGCCCGCGCTGCCCAATGCGCAGCGTTATGTGCGGCGCTATGTCACGCCCCAACCCAATCCGCTGACGGGTGAGGTGATCCATCCTGGCTATGACTGCATCATGGAAATCTGGTGGAACACGCGCGCGGATTTCGAGGCTGCGATGAAGGGGCTCGCCGATCCGGCGATGCTGCAGCACCGCCTTGAGGACGAGCGGAAGCTCTTCGCATCGAACAGCAACCCCGTGTGCATCGTCGAGGAGCATGACTCGCCTGTGGGGCCTGACAATCAGATCCCGAAGGTTATTCCGACGTTCGAAGGATAGGGGCGGTTCCCACCTCGATCCGGCTTCGGAGCTTCGCCGGCTTTCAAAGTTCAGGAAGGTCAGCCCTGCGGGAAAAATCCCCTCAATCAGTGCGCCCGCGCTGATCGGATTTTTCGATCAACGCTTCGCTTGTGATCTGCACGGTTCAAATAGCCATTGCCGATGTAGCGTGACAGGAGCTTCTGGAGTGTTTGACAAGACATTCTAGAGCACTGGAAAACCGATTGCGCAGCCCTAACAGGAACGGCGGGGCAGCAAAACCCCGCCGCATTGTCTCTCCGCTAAGACGCCTCTAACTCGCCGCTCAGAGCCTGCTTAGCCGTTCGCATCGAAAGCAGCTTTGAGAGTTGCCCACGCGAGCGCTGCAGCCAGACTGCAAACTCCGTTACCGGCACCTCGGGATCGGTCCACCCGATCGGCCAGCCCATCAGATGCTCGTAGAATTGCGGGTTGGAGATCAGGCCGGCCGTCGAGGATGTCGGCCCATGCTTGAAGCTCAGCAGGACCGGGGGCGAAGATGGGGATGACAGGCACTCCGGGCGGACCCCCAGCGCCTTCAGCGTCAGCCAGAGCAGCGTCCACGACCGGCTGGCCGTGTTGATCGCATACTGACCGCAACTCCCGTCGGCGATATCCAACGGCTTCGACAGATGGATCGTCGCCGGTCCTACCAGCAGCTCCGGAAAGTAACCGGCATCGCTGGCGGTCGGCGTGGGCCAAGATGAAGAGGCGGCGACGCCTGTGGCTCGCGCCTGCTTCTCGCGCCGTGAACAGTCCTGCCTTAACGCGGTAGTCCATACCTTGAAGGCATTCGACGACGTCGGCGAATCCCACATCGAGGTGGCCCTCGACGTTCTCGCAAAAGACCCAATCGGGTTCGATTTCCGAGACCACGCGCGCGACCTCGGGCCAGAGATGTCGCGGATCGGCCGAGCCGCGACGCTTGCCGGCCTGGCTGAACGGTTGGCAGGGATAACCGGCAGCGACGAGATGAACTCGGCCGCGCCACGCGAGGCCGTCAAAGGATCGCAGATCGTCCCATATAGGCGCCTGAGCCAAGGCCGCGTCCGCCATCCTCGCCACGAGAGTGGCCGAAGCATGGGTTTCCCGCTCGACGTAACCCACAGTGCGATATCTGGGCTCCGCGATATGGAGGCCGAGGTCGAGCCCACCATATCCAGCGCAGAGGGAGATACCGCGCAGATCGGCGGCGTCGGGCGTAAATTGGGTGTGTAGATCCACAAGGTCATTTCCCTTCAGCCGTTCTAGCGACGGTCGTGCTGGGGCTCACTGGCCTCATGGTGTTGATCGCGCCGCAACGGCGGCACTTGATTTCGATAGCGGCCGCGATGGCGTTTGTCTCGGCCTTGAATAACAGCGCACCGCACGAGGCGCACCTAATCGACTCCTTCATCATTGGCACCTATTCGCTTCCCCGCCGGGGCGCCCGGTGGGGGAACTGAGCACCGCCGCGGCGGTGCGAGGTGCAGGGCTTCCTTCCTGCGGCTGAGGGGCGTTGGCGCGCCCCGGCCTCCCCCTTCAAGCAGCGAGGGAGGCGTCTTCCTTGTCCATGTCGACGGGTTGCTCCGCCGCGCCGATCGCAATGAAGAATTCGTCCTTCTGCGACAGCGCGAGGCCGAGGGCCTCGAGCGCTTCGGCATGATCGTCGCTGCCGAGCAGCTTGATGATGGCCGCCTTGTCGAGGCTGTGCTGGGTCTTCACCAGCTCGGGCCGCTTCGCCCCGAACAGCTTTGCGATCATGTCCTCGGCCGACACGTCCTTGGGCAGCTTCAGGCTGGGCGGCGTGCGGCGCTCGCCCATTGTGACGCCCGCGATGTCGATCGAGCGCCGCTTGCCCTTCGTCAGCTCACCCTGGTTGGCTGCCCACCAAGCCGCGAGCTGCTTGAACAGGGGCTTCATGGCCTCTTTATGTTTGGCGAGCTCGACGGCGAGGCCGGCCTTAATCGCGGCTATCCCGGCTTCGGCGACGGCCTCGCAACGCTCCATCTCGCGCTCGAGTGCGGCATAGCGAACGACCTGTGCGGTCCCCTCCGTCAACGTCTGGGGGGCGTCGATCGTCGCCGCCTTTCTCCGTTTGCTCATACCCATTCCTCCATTCCGAATTCCCAGCGGGTCTGTATGCGGTTGCGGCGCTCGAACTGGCGCAGCTTCTCAAACAGGCCGTAGTGGATGCGATTCCTGAGCCCTGTGGTGGGCGCGGGATCCTCGACGACCAGGACGGGGCGCGACTCGCCGACATCGAGCGCGACGGCCTGCAGCCGGTCGGCTTCAGCGTCGGAGAGATCGCCGAACGTCCAGGCGAAGCCCATCTTTCTCGCGCCCTCGACCACGGCGAAGCCGCCATCGGGCAGCGGCGTCACGGTGCTGTTGTCGATCGGCCGGCGCCCGCTGCCCCATTCCTTGTTGAGCGCGGGTGTGAACGCGGCGCCGACGAGCGCGATTCCCGCCATCAACATCGGCGCGCCCGCGGGCTGCGTTATGGACAGGCGGAGATAGCGGACGTCCGTAGCAGCGCCATGCCACAGCGCATGGCTGAGTGAGGGCTGCTGCCCGGCCGCGTCGGCCGCCCTGAGCGGTCCCGACGCCTTCAGCACTGTCTCGGCGTACGCCGCAACGCCGCCCGTGATCGTCCACACGGCACCGGGCGCAGGTCCGTGGATATGCCCAAGCAAGACGGTATCGATCGAGCGCGCCGCGCCCAGGTCGATATCGATGTTGACGGCGCTACCCACTGCGATGTCGACCCAGACTTCCTTGGGCGAGCTCGTCAGCAGGTTGGCCGCCCCGGTTCCTCGTGATGCGACGATCGCCGCGATCGGGGCCGGTGGTACGATGATCAGGTTCGCCACGATGCGCCTCCTACAGCCGGCAAAGCACGGTGACGGTCGACAGACCGCGGGCGAGATCGTCCTGCGCGTCCAGAACGAACACCGCCTTGCCGGCGTCGTAACCGAGGCGGCCGATGGTGAGCGTCACCACCTGACCCTTGCGGTGTCGCCAGCGCCCCGGCAGCAGATGCTCGTCTTCGGCGAGCGGACCGCCAAGGAACGCGAGCTGGCGGGCCGCCTCGTCAACCGCGTCTGCCTTGAACGCCAGAGCCGTCATGCGCTCCGCGGTTATCGCCTGCTCCCCCCATTGCGCCGCACGTGGCGCGTCGGTCTGGATCGCCCAAAGCCCTTCGGACTGAAGCCATTGGGCAAAGACGGGATCGACGCTGCTCAAGGCACGGGCTCTGCGGGTGGCGGGGTCGGCTCGGCCGGCGTGAGGCCCATGCCGGCCAGGGCGAACATGCCGGTGCGGAACGCCATCAAGTGCGGGCCGATACGTTGGTCGACCAGCAGCAGCGGTTCCAGCGCTTCCAGTTGAGCGCGGACCTCCTCGAATTCGTCAGACGCGAGCAGGGCCTGGAGTTCTTCCATCATCATTCTCCTTCAGGAGGAACAGGCCACGCGATCGCGTCGATCGCGGCGATCGTCTCGGCCGTCTCGATCTGCGCGCGCAGCGCTTGGGCGGTGTTGTTGCAGGCGGCCGTCAGCGCATCCATCGCCTTGCCGGCCGCTATGATCTGCTCGGCGGAATGTGGGACATTGGTGTTATCAGTCATCGTCCAAAGGCGGCTGTAGGCCTGCCCTTCCGCCAACGCCGTTTGAGCAAACGGCATGGCCTCGAAAACGCGCCTGCGGCTGTCAGCATCGCTCTGCATATGGCCCAAGCCGATATCGACACCCGCGCCCTCGGCCCGCTGGCGCGCTTCCTTGATCTCGGCCCATTTCCTATCGCACGCGATGGTGAGGTCGGCCGCTTCGGCTGCTGCGGTGGTTTCGCGCGCCAGGTCGGTCAGGCACCCAGTGCAGAGGAACACGTCGCCCGATCGCAGCATCGCGAATGGAGCCACCTGACGGCTGCACCGCTCGCAGGGGTAATGTGCCGCGACCTCCAGTCCTTGCGCGATCAGCGCGTCTTCGAGCGTCTCAGCCATTTTGCGGGTTCACCCTGAGAGGAAGGAGAGGCAGGTTTCCGGGCGTCGCCGTGCTCTCGGTCGCGCCGCTGTAATAGGTGTGGCTCACGCTGGTCAGGCCGGTGAGTGTGTTGATACCCACGCCATAAGTGGAACTGATGCTGACGCCGAATTCGGTGTTCGACGCATCGAGCCCGATCGCGCTGCCGAAATTGGCGATGAACGTCTTGTCGTAGGGCTGATTGCCATCGGTGCCCGCGCCCGCATTGACCTGGACGATCGGGCCTTCGGTCCAGCTTCCGCCTGCAGGACGGAACCACGACTGGAACCTGATGTAGCCGTGATAAACCGTCTTCACCGGCCCGCCGTCGCCGATGTCAACGGTGTCGGTCTGGCGGTACATCGTGCCCGTCACGCGGAAGGAGTAATTGCCGTCATAGGCATCGCTGGCGACGGCCTTGTTAGCCTGAAAGGTGGGGCCAGTGCCGGGGCTCGTGCCCGCGCCCGTGGTCGATGTCGTCGGCGTCGCCGCTGTGCTCTTCTTGACGCGAGCAGTGAAGCCGGTGGGCGTGTGGCTCTCGGCGCGAAACACGTAGCTTTGCCCGGATGGCAGCGCAGGAAAGCCGGAAAAATCGGGCGTCAGGAGAGGAATAGTGCCGAGGGACGCGCCATAGCTGACAACCTGCCCGTCATAGACGCTGATGTTGAACGCCTGCAGCGCAACGGGGATCTTGAGCCCGCCGACATAGATGCCGCCGCCGACGTTGAGGTTGCCATAGAACGTCGCATCGCCGCCCGCGACTGCCGCCGCCTTCTTCCAAAGGCCGCCGCCCGCGGGGTTCCAAAGGCTGATCTCATCGGCCCCGAACGCCACGCTGCTCGCCCAGGACGGGCCTTGCGATGAGAAGACGAGGTTGTTCACCTCGGCGCCGACGTTGTAGATGTCGACTTGAGCGTAGTAGGTCACACTCCCTGGCGCCGCCACGACGCGGAAAACCTTGCCATTGCGGGCATACTGGACCGCGCTGCCCACGTGCCGGATCGACCACCGATCTGTCGGTTTCGCGTCGTTGAAATACGAGGCGATGAAGGTACCATTTTCATAGACTACAATCGTTGTCGCGCCGTCCTGGTGGATGCCGTAGTCCATGTTGGCCCAATAGCCCGGGTAGGCATCCGAATTCAGACCGATGAACGCCGCGGCCCCTACGCCGAAGCTGGCTTCGACATAGGCGTGATTGGTATAGCGCTGCTTGGTGTAACAGATGAACTGCCCCCAAGCGGACTCGCCGCCCACCTTCCTCACGCAACGAGGCGATATCTCCGTCGCGATCTGGACGGGGCGCACGGCGGAGAAAAGGAACATCAGATCAACGGGTACGAGGGTCGGATCGTTCGTGTTCACCCGCGCCGCCATGAACGCGGACGCGCCGGAGCTGGCGTTCAGTTCGGTCTGCCAATAGGCCTCGGTGCGCCCCTGAATTGAAGCGAGCGCCCCCGCCAGTTGCTTCACCGATGCCGCCTGAATGTCAGGATCTGAGGCAGGTCTGAGAGACACCCTATGCCATTTCAGCGTCTTGGCGTAGCGACCGGCTCCACCGGGGGAAAAGCCCTCCCAGTTGTTCATGAAGTACAGATACCCGGTCCGTGCCGCGGACAGAGTAATGTCGATCAGCTTCGAGAATCGGTAAACCTTGTTCGCGACTATTGCGCCGTCGCGGAGAACCTCTCCGTTGGTGGTCGGCTCGGCGCAAAAATCGAAGTTCCACGACTGGGCAGCACCGGTACCCGTCGCGTCGTACACCGCGAGATGCATTCCCGAGCCTTCGAAGCGGATACCCGCCACTAGCTCGACGGCAGCCTCCAATAGGTACTTGCCCGGCGCAACGGTAACGGTCTGGGTGTAACCGCTGTTTGCATTGTCGGCCGCCGAAATCTGAAGGCAGTACGGGCTCTCATAGCCAGGCTGACGAGACTTGGCGGGCGGCGCATTCCAGATGCTCCACTGCCCAGGCGTCCCGTCCGCGGCGGTGTCGGCAAACAAGGGGTTCTTGTTGATGCTGTTGCCGCCAATCTGGGCGGAAAGGATCGCGCTGCTTTGGGCAAGCGCTGCATGCGCGCCCGCTGATGCGGTGCTCGATGCGGCTGCATTGGCACTGGCATTGGCAGCCTGGCTTTCGGTGACGTCCTCGAACTCGATGAAGTCGACGTAGCCTGCAATATCCGGCGACGAGCCGGGATAGTTGACGATCGCCATCAACTTGATCCGAACGGTTCCAGGCGGGAACTTGACCCAGCTATCGTTGCCCTCACCGGTGACGATCACCTCAAACACGGGAGTCGCGCCGTTCAGGATGGTGGTCCCGGTGACCAAGCAATAGCGGTAGCTGCCAAACGCCCCGTGATTAACTGGGTTTCCGTCGACACCTATGCCGACGAAACCGACGTACATAACGGATCCGCCGCCGCCAACCGCGCGCCAGGCGCCCACACGGCAGCGAAATTTGTATTTTCGCGCCGGATCGACCTTGTATTCGGTCTTGCTGTAGATTTGGGCCTGAGCGCCTGCTTGAACCACTAGCCAACCAGTCGGGATGCCGAACTCGCTGCCCGTAGTAGTTACATGCGAAGGCCACTCGCCGCTGCCGGTGACCTGCGGCGCCCACCCGTCGAAACCAAGCTCGAAACTGCGGTTGGCCTGAGTGATCCCCTTGGCCTCATTGCCCCACTGGGCAGCGACCAGGGCACTCGAAGCCGCACCGGCCTCGGATGCATCGGCATTCGCAGCCGAAGCGGCTGCGGCGCCGGCGTAGCCGTTGGCGTTCGTCTCCGCACCCTGGGCGACGAGCTTGGCCGCCTCTGCCGCTGCGGCGCTGACGGCGGCGCTCGCTGTATCGCCATAGGTCTCCTGCAATTCCGTGACGTCGACCAGGATTTCGTCGATCCGCGCCGTCTGGGCTACGAGACCAGAGACGGGATTGTTTACCTGCCCGACGGCGTCCGCAACGTCCTCGGCGGGAATGCCAGCGACCGGCGTACCGGCAGGCGCGCCGCGTGTCGCACCGCCTTCACGCCGACGCGCTTGGCTGCGATCGCCGTATCGACGAACGCTTCGGCGCGCTCGCGCTTGCCGTCGTCGCGCAGATCATTGAGCTGCTGGGTGACGTCGACGAGCTGCGACTGCAGGGCCATGACCTTGTCGCCGCCCTTGTCGGTCACGAGCTGCTGAACACCCGCCAGCACCGCCGCGGCATCCGCAGTGGTCGCCAGACCGGCTGCCTGGGCGATCGGCGCCAGCGCCGACTGCAACGCCGCCGTTACTGCCTCGGGCGCGGCTTTACCGCCAGCCTCGAGCTTGGCCTTCAACGCCGCGATGATCGCGTCGTCGTCGGCAGCGCTGTCGAGGCCCAATGCCTCGAGCAGCCTTTCCTTAAGATCCATGTGATTGTCCTCCTGGTGAAGCGAGGTGAGGCCGACCAAATTCGGCTTGTTGGTGAGGCTGGCGCGCAGGATCCGCGTGATCACGCCGTCCTGACGATGCGAGATCACTGGCGAAACGCCGCGATAGGCCTTGTCACCGGCAAGGCGACGGCCTTCGCCCGTCCATTCGACACGGCCCCAGATGCCGTCGCTGCGATGCTGCAGCTCGACGATCCAACCGCGTGCGGGAGCGGGCTCACCCTTGGGAGCCGCGAGGTCGGTGGAATGGTTCTCGTCCAGGACGAGCTTTTCGCCGTCCTTGAGCGAGGAGGCCATGAGCTGCGTCGCATCCAGGATGCGATAGGGGCCGCGACCATCATGCGTGCGCGCGCCGTCCGCGGGCAGCAGGTGCAGCCATTCGGGAACGTCACCATCCGCGCTGAGATCGAGCGCGGCGCAGAGTGCGATATGAGGCGAACGACGGGTCATGAAGACCGTCTTGCCCGGAGCTTGGAGGGGAAAACATGCCCGCCTAGGCGGGCGGGAACGGCGCTATGCGCCCTTCGTCATTACCACATTGCCATTCCCGGTCAGCGAAATCAAACTGTGGGCACACACATTTGGGTGACCGTCCATCGCGGCATCCTGCGAAATGCGCGGAAGGGGCAGAATGTCATATATTCACGGCGGGGGCGCCGGCGTTCGAGAGAGGCAATATCTGTTTATCGACGGAGGAGCCCTGCGGAGCGCGGTCAAACAACTGTCCAAGGACGTTACGGGCGACGAGAACGAACTGACGGTTCTGTATCCTCAGTTCGCAAGCGGCGCCGACAAGGTGTTTTACTATGACGCGATTTCGGCTCAGGAACATAACGAGCCGCGCGACGCGTACGAGCGACGCGTTACCGACGAGCATGAAAAGTTCGACAAAATCCGAGCGCTGGACCGCTTTCACGTTGCGCTGGGAGAAGTGAAAGGCAAATCCCGTAACAGGCGCCAGAAGCAGGTGGACGTCAGGCTGGCGGTCGACATGCTGACGCATTCGTTCCGCCGCAACATGCAATCAGCCGTCTTGTTCGCAGGTGACGACGACTTCATTCCGTTGGTCGAAGCGCTTGTTCGCGACGGGATGACCATCACAATCTGGCATCCGCCGCAGGCTACTGAAGCCCTCCTGGGTGCTGCAGATAACCGTCGCCCCTTCACGTTGAAGGAAGCGCTGCCGATGCTCACACGAGACGGCGTAATGCCGGCTTTCCGAGTTACGTCATCGGGTTCAAACCCGTCACATCCCGGTGCCTTGGGCATATGCACTATGTGGAAGGACCAGTTTTTCACATATGCAGGCCGATGGCACGGCCAGTTGCTGCAGATGTGGCGCCAGTTGCAACTCGACGCGAATAGCTGGGAGTTCATCAACTTCCACACGCCCGATTCGTCGCTGGAACTGGCGCTTAGGATGTTCGATGTCGCGTCGGGCTGGGATATTTCCACCGATGCCGCAACACATCTTTCGGCGCCGTTTGCTCAACTATCGAGCGGCTCGCCAACATAGTCGTCGGCAATATCCACGATCTCGCGATCGTCGCGATCGGACAGCCCCAGCCAGACGCGCGCAGGAATATTGCCCCAGGGAATCGGCCGACCGCTTCTGTCCGTTCCAAACGCCCCCTTGGCCGCGCCGCCCTGCATGACGCCCGAATATTCTAGCGCCGAGCCCACCTCGACGCCGGCCCGGCTGAAGAAGTAGTGAACCTCGGTCGATAGGCGCTTTGACGGGCCAATCAGCGGCTTGGTGCGACTGCCGTCGCCGGCTGCCTTGTAACGGTCAATCGTCACCTGGCTCTTGGGTGCCCATTTGCTTCCATTGGGTGCCTCACCGATCACGAAACGCTGCTTGGTCGCGTTGACGACATACTCACCGATCTCCTGATACATCGGCGCAGGGTCATCCAGGCGTCGCTCAGCCGCCTGCAATCTATCGATGATCGGCTGTTCGTTGAACTGAACCCGAAACATGGCTATATTCCTTCCTTGAGGCGCGTGCATCGTGGCGTCGGGCTCATAACCCGAAAACGGATGTGGACGTTTAGCGCGGGGGCGCGCCTCTCTTCACATGAACATACATTGTCTTGAGCGCGAGCGTGCGACGCCCGCGGCGCACGGCAAACACGGCGTTGAACCGCTCACCGTGGATCTCGCGCACCAAGCGCACAAGCGGCTCGTTGAGGTCGGACGTGCCCGCATCCTCGATCGCGTCCGGCTTGTTGAGCAGCGTGGGCAGCACCGCATAATCCTGGGCGACGATCGCGCGCTGTCCCTGGCGCGCTTCGGTCGCGTCATCGCCATGCTGGCGGCGCACATGCTTGATGTCTGAAGGCGCGAGCGAGAAATCGAACAGATCCACGTCGGCGCCCTTCATCGTGCCGATCTCTCTGGACTGCGCGGAGCTCAGCAGGCCGAGCGTTTGGACCGGCGCGATCTCGGCAAGCTCCGCTCCGTCAATCACGCGCTGCGCGTAGCGACGCGCATCGTCGGCGGTCGACGGCAGCGAACGATAGCTGGCGGCGAGCGCGTCGCGCTGGCGTGCGGGCACGCTGTCCATGAACGCCTTGGCGATCCGGTAATCCCATTGCCGGACCTTTTCCGCCATCGCCTGGACAATCGTCGCGACGCTAGCGCCCGGCGCATAGCCCCAACCCTTGCCGATGCCGGTCGGCGCGCCCGTCTTGGGATCGATCGCATTCCAGCCTTTTGGCAATGCCTTGCCCGGCTCACCGCCCAGACGGCGCACGCCGCGCTCGCTGCGCGCGCCCACAACATAGCAGGAGCAGTTGAAGGCGGACGGTGGATAGTGTGTGCCCCAAAACGGATGAGCGGGCGGCAGCGCCAGCCCGTTCCAGCTCAGGTGAACCAGGCGCGGATGCTCCGATCCCCCATGCCTGTAGATCCAGAAGAAGAAGTTGCCTTGTTCGAGCTGCACGCGCCGGCCGGCCGAATAGCTGGTCGCGGCGTTAGTGCGATAGATCGTGCGTGTACGCCACGCTCGGCCGGCCGCCGTGTCCTCGCCGGTCCAGCCATGCCAGCCATGTTTTTCGACGATCGTGCGGAAGTCCTTGCGGAACGCGTCGAGGCTCTTGCCCTCGGCGATCGCGCGATCGACCGCCGCGCCCAGATCGGAGAGCAGGTCGGCCTTGGCCGCGCCGGCCACCATGAAGCCGGTATCGTGCTGCTCCTCCCACAGATCGTCCCAGCGCTCGGTCGGCACGAGGTTGCCGAGCTTGGCTCGAAAGAACGCCACCTGTTCGGCAAAGGGCTTCTTAAGCGCCCCTGAGACGGTGCTTGGATGTTGCTCAGGCACTCTCGTCTTCCAGGTCCGAGCGGCCGGCAGCGTGCGCCGCGGTCAGCGCGAGGCCGATCTTCGCCGCGATCGCGCTGCTGTCGAGATCGGGATAGGGGGCCCGTGGGCTCGTTGTGTGAAGGAGGCGTCATGTCTAGCGCGCCTCCGCATTTAGACGGTGCGCGGCACTGTCATTTTCGCTAACATCCGAATCTTCGGATTGCACAAACTCGGAAACCGGACGGCTGATGACAGACTGGATAGCATCCGACACGCGCTGGCTTTTGTACCCGCGCAGCAGATCGGTGACCGACTTGCCGGGCAGATTGAAGCTCCGCTCAAAGGACGCAACTGTCCGAAATCGTTTCCGAATTTCGGCTTTCACATCCTCAGGATGCATTTTTATGAGGTTCATGTGGCAAAATCCGAATTAAAATCCGAAAATACGGATAAGCCGAAAATTCGGGGCGGTCAACGTCATTTCTCGGATAATCCGGTGGGCGATCGAATTCTGCGCGCGCTGGGCGACCGTTCTCGGAAATGGCTGGCAGAAAAATCCGAAAACTCAGATAGTTCAATCAGCGACTATATCGCCAAGGGTATTGCCAAGGCCGACGCCGCCGTACGTATTGCCAAGGCGTTAGGGGTGTCTGTTGATTGGTTATTGACCGGGAATGGGCCACAGAAATCCGGATTATCGGTTATAGATGCCGAAAACGCGGATTGGGTGATGGTTCCCGAATATGACCTGCGACACATTGATGACCACGGCAAAGGCGAACCAATTGATCCCACGCCCTTTCGGCGGGACTGGCTGCACGCGATGCTGGGGGTGTCATCGGGCCTATGGCTGTCACGGCTGCTGTCGGATTTCCCTTCGGCGGGTCTGTCGAGAGGGTCGCTTGTCTTTTGCCAGGACATCCGCGCCGAGGAACTGCTGGAAGGCAACGTCTGCATATTCCGTGTCTACGGCGGGCTTGTGATCGGGCGCTTCACATTCCGACCGCCGCAGCCGGGAGCGATCGGTCATCTTGCCGCCGCCCAAGGCAGCTTGGGCGCGATCTATCCGTCTGACATGGACGTCCACAAAGAGGCGATCGGCAACAGCGACGGAGAGTACATTCCAGTCGCACGCGTCCTGGGCGCATTCATGCGGCCGATCTGAGGTCTTAGGGGGTAAGTATGGAAGAGAAAAAGCAAAAACGCGGGAGCACAGCACTGCTCGTTGGCGTTTGCGCGGGAGCCATCCTGCTGGTTGGAACGCTGGACCGCATCATTCCGAAATCGGACGAGCGGAAGCAGTACGAAGCTGACCAGGCGCGCGCGGAGCTCGTCGAGCAACAGCAGCGCGAGACGAACACTGCGGCGCGACGTGTGGCGAGCCTGCATTGCGCCAGCGCAACAGGAGAGGTTCTCCCGTTCTCGCGCCTCCTCAAGCAAACGATGCGCAACCCCGGCAGCTTCGAGCACGTCTCGACCAAGATCGGGCCCAACGAGAACGGGGTGCATGCGATCGCAATGACCTATCGCGGGTCCAACGGCTTCGGCGCGATCGACGCAGGCGTGGCAATGGGTGAGCTGCGCAACGGTGATTGCGCGGTGAAGTTGATCGCAGCGAAGTGACGCCGGTCATTTTGTTCTTGTTCTAGTTTTGTTCTAGGCGGCGTGGACGAATTGGTTGACGTGGACGGTGTGGGTTGATTCAAGGCTGCCTTTTGGAGGCAGGTTTGAGCCGGGGCGATCTGAGCGAAGCAGAATGGCGCGTTCTGAAGGGTCTGCTGCCGATCGAGCCAGAGAACCGAGGGCGCGGCCGCAGGCCTGAGCAGAATCTCTCGATAGTCAACGGCATACTCTGGCGGCTGCGCTGTGGGACTGCTTGGCGCGATGTCCCGCCAAAATACGGCAATTGGAACACGATCTACCGGCGGTTCCGTCGTTGGAGCGAGGCCGGGGTCTGGGAGGCCGTGTCGGTGACGCTTGCCGAGATCATGGCCGACACCGGACACTACAGCATCGACAGCACCACCCTTCGCGCCCATGTCTCGGCAGCGGGCGGAAAAGGGGGACTTGTCGACGCGCTCTTGGCCGCTCGCGGGGCGGGTTCACCAGTAAGCTTCACTGTCTGGCTGATGCCCGAGGACGCCCCGTCGCCTTCCACCTGACTGGTGGTGAAGCCGCCGACTGCACGGCCTATGACACGCTGATCCGCCTGCCGGACCGCGCTCCGGCGGCTCTGCTGGCCGACAAAGGCTACGACACCAACGCCATTCGCGCCGATCTCGCGAGCCGCAGCATACAGGCTGTCATCCCGGCGCGCTCCAATCGCCGAGAAAGGATCGAGCACGATCGGCAGCTCTACAGGCAGCGAAACGGCATTGAGCGAATGTTCGGCAAGCTGAAAATCAATCGTGCCGTCGCCACCCGCTACGATCAAACGCCCTCAAGTTTCCTCGGCATGGTCCATCTCGCTGCCATCCGGCTTTGGATCAAATTCGTCCACGCCGCCTAGTCTCCTTAGCCCGTCGAGTCGGTCGGCGGATCGCTACGGAGAGAGAGCATGGCCTTTTTCGACACGAACCCTTCGCGCTACACGCGGACCAAGCCGAGCTTCGCACGCTGGTTGCTGGAGCAGAAGGCACGCGACGGCGGTATCGGTGAGCTCGCACGCGCGGCCGCGACGGATCGAGGCTATCCGTCTGAAGGTGATTTCAAGGCCGTTTCGAAGCGGCTCAATGAGCTCGGCGCCACGCCTGAAATGCACATTGCCCTGGAAGAGGCCCAGATTGATTGGGCCGCCTACTGATGCGGTACCCCAATCGCTTCCGCCTCATGCTGTTCGGTCGGCCGCTCGCGCCTTGGCGCGACAGCAAGGCCGAGGCTCAACAGGACGCGCTCGACCAGTGTCTCGCCAGTCGCGACGCCTGGAGCCGTACGATCTATTTAACGGTGCCGGCCTGGATAGACGAGGCGGTGGCTCCATGAGCTATCATCGCTTCGATGACGATCAGTTGCGACACAAGGCGTTCGCTGTCTTGGAAGACGCCGTCAATCGCGGCTCCAGTGCGCCCGTGGAAAAAAAATGCTGGTATAGCATTCGCGCTTGCATGGCTCGCCAATGACTGCGCTGATCGCAGTTGCTTCGATGAGTTCTGGAAAGAACTCGAGAACCCCGAGCGTTGGCGCTCGGCCAATCTGACCCGATTGATCAACGGCATATACCTGGTGCTGGGCGTTCGGCGAGTGGTCGGCCGGATGCATCGAGGCTGGGGCGCCGGCTGTGAGCCGCCAATCGGTAGTGTGATTCCCGGCTGGAAAGCGAATCGCGAGTGGGATCAGCAGCACTGAAAATAGGTCCCACTTGCGGGCAGCGCCTGTGGTTCAACTTTTCGGCTTGGCCCGCTCTGAGGTCGGGATTTCCGCTGATTTTCCTAAGTGGGACCTCGAAATGCGGCGTTCTCCGATATCGGCCCACTTTCCCATGGGCGCGGCCCACATAAATCTATGTGCCTGGGCCCGCATCGAAGCGTCTTAGATGGTGGTTTTCCGCCGCTGAGACGTTTCTAAGACCGCCTCCGCTCACCGGCCGGCCTCTCCGAATGATCTTGTCACAGGGCTGTCTAAATCGCCCGACACTCTAGACAAAGGCCCGCCGCATGCTTTTCCCGGAGAGGCTCTCGAAATCCCACGATTTCCGCCGATGTTCCCACCAGAGATGGGCTTTCCCCGCTCGATCCCGGTTATTCCCGTCTACTCTAAATAGAAGTGTCACCTAACAGCCGACCGAGCCGTGACAGAACGGGGACGTGTAGGACAGCGGTTTATTGACCGTTTTCGACCCAATTACGGACTTGACGACCCGACATTTGTCGTCGCTACTGACGCCATGAGTGAAGGGTTCCAATGTCCTGTTTGCGGCTATCGCGACGAGAAGCTTCCGTCATATGATGATGACGAAGAGACGTGGTATCAGGAGATTTGCCCCTCCTGTGGCACGCAGTTCGGATACGACGACGCTACGATCAGCCCTACGCAGCTACGCTCCCGCTGGCTTGCTTCGGGCGCAAAATGGTGGTCCGAGGGGCGACCACCGGCCGACTTCGATGGTCGCGAACAACTCAGAAGAGCCGGGCTGCTCGACTAATTTGAGAGTCTACTTTCCACGACAACCCGCCGATCAACTGCCGAAGCGCTCTACCGTCCCGATTGCCGACAGCATCACGAGCGGGATCTGGCGTTCGGTGAATGCCTGATAGCCTTTGTAGGGCGGGAAGACGCCTTCCATGAAATCCCAAATCTTCTGACGCTCGGTCTCGGCTGGCTCGCGCCAGGTGGCGCGGAAGGCTTGCGTCGCAATCTGGAACTCCAGTTCCTTGCTTTCGCGGATGTTGAGATACCATGCGGGATGGTGGTCGGCGCCGCCTTTGGACGCGACGATCACGACCTCGCCGTCGATGTCGCCATAGATGAGCGGCGTGATCATCGTCTTGCCGCTCTTGCGGCCGACATATTTGAGCAGCAGCGTTGTTGTGAACTTGTGCCCGCCGATATCGCTGACATCGACGATATGACCTTCGGCGCCGCCCGAATCCAGATACATGCCGAGATGGTCGGTCTTCCAGTCACGCCGTGCTTCGGCGATCACTGCGCTGCTGTTATCACTCATAGCGGCCTCCCAATCAGGCACCTATAGTCCCCAGGAATGCGCGCTATGTCCAGTCCGCGGAGACGTCGCCGCAGAGCTGGTTGGACAGCGATCGCGCCGCCGATACAAGGCCATCCTGCAATTCGGGCAGGCCGCTGCGCTTCAATGCGCTGCCGATGCCGGTGGCGACGAGCGCGTGGCTGGGCTTGCCACGCGCCTTCCACACGGGCGCCGAGACGACGGTGACGCCCGAGATGTAATTGCCCTGATCGACCGCAAATCCTTGGGTGCGTGCGAGGCTCACCTGTTGCTTCCATTCCGCGAATGTCGGGGGCTCGTCCCAACGCAGCGTGCTGAAGCGCGCTTCCAGTTCGGCTTCGGAATAGTCGCCAAAGGCCGCGATGCAGCGTCCGGTTGCGCTGATGAGTGCGGGGAAGCGGCTGCCGATCTGCGTGCTCAACTGGAAGCTCTGCCCCGATTGAGAGATCGCCACCACGATCATGTGGTCGAGCCCCATGGTCTGCACGCCGAGCATGGTCGCGCCGAATGTCTGGGCGAGGCGGTCCAGCAACGGCTGGGCAAGATCGTTGAACTGGTTGCGCCTGAGCCATTGCCGGGCGAGCGTGAGCACGCCGGCTTCAAGCGCGTAGCGCTTGGTATCGGGATCGAAGGAGACAAGCTCCTCGTCCGCAAGCGCTCTCAGCACATAGAGGCAAGTGCTTGGCACAAGGCCCAATTCCCGCGCGATCGCCTGAACGCCGAGCGGGTTCTCGCTTTTGCCGAGCAGCCGAAGCACGGCCGCCGCGCGCGAAATGGCGGGGGCCTTGCTGCGCTTCACCGTCCTGGCGAGGTCCTGATCGGTCGATGCGGCGTGTTGCTGCCGGGTCATGATTGAATTGCCTCGCATCCCTGTGACGATGACTTGGTTGTTCTATATATTGAATAGCACTCTATATTTACAACAACAAGGCATCTGTGACATTGCCTTGTCTGTTCCCGGCGAACGCGCGAGTCTGTGTTCAGCGGGTAGAACGGAACTGGTGGACTGATGGCGAAGCTGACCGACTACACGCGCTATGAAGACGCCCAGGCGTATGCCAATTCGCCGGCGCTGTGGGAGCTGTTCGAGGGCGACAGGGAACGCCTCAACATCGCGCATGAGTGCATTACGCGACATGCCGATGGTTCGGGTCGAGCGGCAGTGCGGATCGCGCATGCCGATGGTCGCGACGAGATACTGAGCTTCGATGAAATCTCTGCCGGCGCCGCGCGCTTCGCGCATTGGCTCGATGCCAACGGCATTCAGCCGGGTGAACGCATCGCCTTCATGCTCGAACCGTCGCTGCCCTTCTATGTGTGCCTGTTCGGCGCGATGCAGACGGGCGCGATTTCAGTGCCGCTGTTCACGCTGTTCGGTCCCGATGCGCTGCGCCTGCGCGTCGACGACTGCAAGCCGAGCATTCTCATCACCAATGCAGAGAAGGCCGATCTGGCGCGTTCGGTGGAGGGGCCGCGGGTGATCGTCGCCGACGATGGGTTGCTCGACGAGATCGCGAAATATCCCGCGTCCTACGCGCCCAGGACCAGGGCGAATGACCTCGCGGTGTTCCAGTACACATCGGGCACGACGCGCGAATTGCCCGAAGCGGTGAAACACACGCACCGCGCGCTGGTGACGCTGATGTTCGCGGCGCTTTACGGCACGGGTATCCGGCCCGGGGACGAGTTCTTCTGCCCGTCCTCGCCCGCATGGGGGCATGGGCTGTGGCACGGCACGCTCGCGCCGCTCGGATTAGGCGTGACGACCGGAACCTTTGCCGGTCGCTTCGATCCTGTGCGGCTGATGAAGGCGCTGCAGGACTACAGGATCACCAACATGTCGGCGGCGGCCACGCACTACCGGATGATGAAGAATTCCGGGAAGGCGGGGGATTTCACCTTCTCGATCAGGAAGCTTTCCTACACCGGCGAGCCGATCGATCCGGCGACGCTGGACTTCATCGACGAGACCTTCCGCGTGCCCGCGTGCAGCATGTACGGCACCACCGAGATCGGCGTGGTGCTGGTCAACTATCCAGGCGCGGATGATCACGAGGTGAAGCCGGGCTCGCTGGGCAAGGCCGTTCCGGGCCAGACGCTTCAGGTCCAGAACCCCGACGGCGCGCCCTCTGTGCCCGGCGTGATCGGCGAGCTGATGCTGTGGCGTCGCGACCGCTGGGAGACGACCAAGGACCTCGCGAAGATCGACGAGGACGGATATTTCTATCATTGCGGCCGCGCCGACGACGTCATCATCTCCGCCGGCTGGACGATGAGCGCGGTCGAGATCGAAAACACGATGCTCAAGCACGCCGACGTCAAGGAGTGCGCAGTCATCGGCGTGCCCGATGCGACGCGCGGACTCGTGGTGAAGGCCTTCGTCGTCAGCGATCGTGCCCCAAGCGACGCGTTCGTCACCGAATTGCAGAATTTCACGCGGGAGCGGCTGGCGCAGCACGAATTCCCGCGTCTCGTCGAATTTGTGGGTGAACTCCCCAAGACGCCTGCGGGCAAGGTTCACCGCAAGGTCCTGCGCGATCGCGAAGCCGCCGCCGCGGCGGCGCTCGTCAACTGAATTTCAGGAGAAGAACAATGGCAACAGTGCTCGAAAAACCGACCAACAAGTTTCCCAAGATCACCGAAGAAGGTCTCGACGACCTGCGCAAGCGCATTGGCGTGAAGATCGAGAACACGGTGGAGCCGTGGAACTACGAAGCGAGCCGCGATGCGATCCGCCACTATGCCCACGGCATCGGCGACGACAATCCGCTGTGGTGCGATCCCGAATATGCCGCGAAGACGAAATATGGTTCGATCGTCGCGCTGCCGAGCTTCCTGTTCACCACCAGCCGGCTGATCTCGGGCTATTGCGGCGGACTTTCGGGCGTTCACGCGATGTGGGCGGGTGCCGACTGGACCTGGCACAAGCCCGTGCTGCGCAACGACACGATCAAGACCGAAGCGCACCTGAAGGATCTGGTCGAACACCAGACCAAGTTTGCCGGCCGGAGCTTCCAGCAGATCTACCATGTCGATTTCTACAACCAGAATGGCGATCTGGTCGCGGAAGGCGATAGCTGGGTGTTCCGCACCGACCGCGACGAAGCGCGCGAGCGCGGCAGCAAGTACACCGACGTCAAGGGCAAGGTCGAACCCTTCACCGACGAGCAACTCGCCGAATGGTCGAAGCTCTATGCCAATGAGGAAGTCCGTGGCGCCACGCCGCGTTATTGGGAGGACGTCAAGGAGGGCGAGCAACTGCCGCGCATGATGAAGGGGCCGATGACCGTCACCGGCTTCATCTGCTACGCGCAAGGCTGGGGCGGGCTCTACATCCGCGCCAACAAGCTGGCGTACAAGATGCAGCAGGCGCATCCGGGCCTGGGCATCAAGAACCGCTTCAACGTGCCCGATTGCCCCGAGCGCGTGCACTGGGACGAGGCGTTCGCGCTCGAGGTCGGTGCGCCCGGCGCCTATGACTACGGTCCGGAGCGCTGCTCGTGGCTCACCCACCACATCACTAACTGGATTGGTGACGACGGCTTCCTGCACAAGAGCAAGTGCCAGATCCGCCGCCACAATCCCGACGGCGACGTGATCTTCATCGACGGCACCGTGACGCGCAAGTTCGTGGAAAACGGCAAGCATTATGTCGAGATCCAGCAGACCGCCGAAACGCACCGCGGCGAGGTTTCCGCATTCGGCACGTCGATCGCCGAACTGCCGAGCCGCTCGGGCAACTGATTGCTCCTCGGCTGATCATCTGTCCCGGTCGTGTCCTCAGGGGCGCGGCCGGGATCGTCATTTTACGCAAGGGCGATGTTGACGGCCAATGGCATTGAGAATGCCGTCCGCGCGCCATACACCCGGTCGCATCGCTTATGACTGACAGTGCAACTTCTGGCTGGGGCGGCCCTCTTTCGGGGGTCCGCGTTCTCGATTTCACCCGCGTGCTGGCCGGCCCCGCCGCATCGCTGGCGCTCGCCGACCTTGGTGCGGAGATCATCAAGGTCGAGCCGCCGGGGACAGGTGACGAAACGCGCACCTTCCCGCCGATGCGGGATGGAGAGAGCCATTATTTCCTGAGCATCAACCGCGGCAAGAAGAGCATCGTCATCGACCTCAAGACCGAGGCGGGCGTCGCGCTCGCCAGGGATCTGGCGGCCAAATGCGACATACTGACCGAGAACTACCGGTCGGGCGTGATGGACCGCCTCGGCCTTGGCTATGAGACGCTCTCGGCGCTCAACCCGCGGCTGATCTACTGCGCGATTTCGGGTTTCGGGATGACCGGGCCGCTGAAGGACCGCCCGTCGTTTGACATCGTGCTTCAGGCGATGTCGGGCGCGCTCAGCGTCAATGGCGAACCCGGCGCGTTACCGTCGAAACTCGGTATTCCACTGGGCGATCTCGTCGGCGGGATCAACGGTCCGATGGGCATCCTCGCGGCGCTCTATGAGCGCAGCGTCACGGGGCGTGGGCGCCTGATCGATGTCAGCCTGATGGACGGGTTGATCGGAATGCTCGGCTATCTGGCGCAACTCGCTTTCTTCACCGGCGAAGACCCCAGGCCGCAGGGATCGCAGCACCCCAATCTGGTGCCCTATGGCATATTCCCCGCCAGCGACGGCTCGATCGTCATCGCCTGCCTGACCAACAGTTTCTGGGGACGCATCTGCGCGGCGCTTGGGATGCCCGAGCGTACGGATGATCCCCGCTTCGACACGATCGAGAAGCGGCGCGACAATCGCGCGGCGATCAACGCGATGATCTCGGAATTCACCAGTCAGCGGACCGTCGAAGAGCTTGCTGCGCTGCTCGCCGAACATCAGGTGCCACACGCGCCGATATTGGGCGTGATGGAGGCGCTGTCGCAACCACAGGCGATTGCGCGTGAGATGGTGGTGGAGACCGAGCACAAGGTGCTGGGAAAGATCCCGATCGTGAACCGCTCGATCAAGTTTCCGGGGGACACGCAGCCGGTGCCCGACGCGCCGCCCGTGCTCGGCCAGCACACGGGCGAGATACTGGAAGAGATACTCGGGCTTACGCCCGGCCAGATCGAGGCATTGCGCGCTGCACAGGTCGTCGGCTGATGCCGTTCGGGCCAACATAGTTTGAGAGGATCGCCTGATGGCTGAATTGAGATTTGACGATCGGGTCGCCGTCATCACCGGCGCGGGCAGGGGACTGGGGCGCGCCTATGCGCTGCTGCTCGCATCGCGCGGCGCGAAGGTGGTCGTCAACGATCCCGGCGTCAGCATGAAGGGCGACGGCGTCGATGCCGGCCCCGCCGAAGAGGTGGTGCAGGAAATCAGGGCGGCGGGCGGTGAGGCGATTGCCTCCACCGACAGCGTCGCAACGCCCGAGGGCGGCAAGTCTATCGTCGACGCGGCGCTCGACAGTTTCGGCCGCATCGACATCCTTATCCACAATGCAGGCATCGTTCGGCGCGGATCGTTGAAGGAGCTGTCCTGTGAGGATTTCGAGAGCGTCCTCGACGTCCACCTCCGCGGCGGCTTTCATGTCGTGCGTCCCGCGTTCCCGCGCATGTGCGCGGCGGGCTATGGCCGTATCGTCATGACCTCCTCGATCAACGGCCTCTACGGCAACGCCAATGTCGCCAATTACAGCGTGGCCAAGGCGGGCCTGATCGCGCTCTCCAATGTTGCGGCGATCGAAGGCGCGGCGGAAGGCGTCAAGAGCAACTGCATCATCCCGGCGGCGGTGACGCGAATGTCCGAAGGCGTCGACACCAGCGCCTTCCCGCCGATGGATCCCGAACTCGTGGCGCCCGCGGTGGGCTATCTGGCTCACGAAAGCTGTGCGGTGACGGGCGAATTGCTGATCGCCGCTGCGGGCCGCGTGGCGCGCGCCTATGCGGCGGAGACGCCCGGCATCTATCAACCGGGCTGGACGATCGAACAGGTGTCCGAACAGATCGAGGCGATCCGCAACACCGATCAGCGGTTGATCTTCTCGCCCGTGCCCTCAGGCCATATCGACCATCTGCGCTACAGCTTCGCGATGGCCAGCAAGGGCTAACGCGATCAGCGCCTGCAGCTAATGCCGAAGCGTTCGCAATAATCATTGAAATGGGCATGCACGCCTTCGCGCGTCAGGCCGTAATCCTCGAGCGCGTAGCTGTGCTTGCCATGCTTGCCCTGCGGGTTGCTGGCAAGGAACGCGTTCATCGCGGTTTCGGCTTCGGCGGCAAAAGGCTCGTCGAACCGCGCATAGAGCTTGCGCATCTCGCCGATCGGATCGCGCACCTGATCCTCATACTGGATGTCGTGGATCGAATCCTGCCCGTGCTTCTCGCGATGGGCGAGCATCCGCTCGATCATCAGGTCGAAGGTCTGGACAAGGCCCTTGCCGACCTCCACCGGGTCGACCTCCGCGCTGAACATCTTGCGGACATTGTAGACGAGGCTGCAGGCCGAACCGACGACATCGGCGGGGTCGCGGTGCGTCATCGCGAGCTGCGCGTCGGGATAGACGCTGGTCATGTCGTCGAGGAACAGCGGATGCCAGGGGTTCTTCAGCGTCCAGCGACCGCCATTGTTCGCCTGAAGAAGCTGGAGCAACCGCTTGTGATAGCGGAAGGCGGGCAGATAGCTGGTGTTGAAGAACCATTCCCGATAGCTCGGGATGTGCAGCACCGAGTCATAATATTGGGCGCAGAAGGACGGGGACATCGCGAACTGGCATTCGGTCGGGCTGTCGGCATCCTCATGATGGATCGCCGAGATATGCGGCGCATATTTGAGCGACATGTTGAGCCGCTCCTGCTCGGCGACATAGCGCGGATCGCTGCTGAGCTCGCCCGCGGCTGCGGGCGGGGCCGAGTTGAAGGCTTCCCAGCGCAGGAAGCAGCGGCGCGCAGGATCGGCGTTGAGCAGGTTGATGGTAAGCGTCGTGCCCGTGCGCGGCAGGCCGAAGACGAACAGCGGCTTTTCGACGGGGCGTTCGAGCAGATCGGGGTGGCTGGCGAGCCAGTCCTCGACACTCAGGCGGTTGGCGAGCGTGGCAACGATCATCCCCTCCCAGCGTGACGCCCCCGCCTCGGTCAGCTTCGCCTCGCGGTTGATGCTGTCGACGAGGACGTCGAGCCCCTCAAGGATGCCGTCATCGCCCAGATCGGAGAGCCCGGTCTGTTCGCGTGCGGCCGCCAGCAGGGCACTGGTCTCAAGCGCCATCGTCATCGTTCCTCTTTCTAGCTTCTTTTTATCGTCTGCGCGCGTCAGGCAACGGCGGGCTGCTCGCGCATGATCGTCAGCACTGGCTCGGCCCATTCGGGCCGGCAGATGAGCAGGTCGGGCATATAGCTGTCCTGCTGGTTGTAGATCAGCGGACGGCCATCGGCGCGGCTGACGTGCAGGCCGTGCGCGGCGGCGACTGCGACGGGCGCGCAACTGTCCCACTCATATTGTCCGCCGGTGTGGAGGTAGATGTCGGCCTCTCCGCGCACGATCGCCATTGCCTTTGCGCCCGCAGAGCCCATCGGAACCAGTTCGGCGCCGAGTGCCTCAGCTACCGCGACGGCTTCCGCAGCGGGCCGCGTGCGGCTGACCACCATGCGCGGGGTCGTGGCGCCCGCAGGCAGCGCCGCAGGCGCGTCGCTGCGCAACACCAGATCGAGCCCCGGCAGCGCGACCGCGCCGACCGTGGCCACGCCGTCGATCGCAAGCGCGACATGCACCGCCCAGTCGGTGCGCCCCTCGCCATATTCGCGTGTGCCGTCGACGGGATCGATGATCCACACGCGCGATCTGGCAAGCCGTGTGCCGTCGCACTGGCTCTCCTCGGAGAGCAGGCCGTCCTCGGGCCGCTGTTCACGGATCGCATGGCAGAGGAACTGGTTGGCGGTCTGATCGCCAGCCTTGCCCAGCGCCCTGGCGCTGAACAGACCGCTTTCCCGCACCTCGAGCAGCAGGCGGCCTGCGACATGCGCCAGATGCGCGGCAAGATCGGCGTCGTTCATATCCGCGTTCATTTGAGGGGCATGATTTTGCGGATGATGTGTTCGGCGGCTTGTTCGGGGGTCATCTCGACGGTGTTGACGCGGATTTCGGGGTGCTCGGGAGGCTCATAGGGGCTGTCGATGCCGGTGAAGTTCTTGAGCTGGCCCGAGCGCGCCTTTTTGTAGAGGCCCTTGACGTCGCGCGCCTCGGCGACGTTGAGCGGGGTGTCGACGAAGATCTCGATGAACTCGCCCTCGGGGAGCATCGCACGGACCAGCTCGCGTTCGGCGCGGAAAGGCGAGATGAAGGCGGTGAGCACGATCAGCCCGGCATCGGCCATCAATCTGGCGACCTCGCCGACGCGGCGGATATTCTCGATGCGGTCGGCCTCGGTGAAGCCGAGATCCTTGTTGAGCCCGTGGCGGACATTGTCGCCGTCGAGCAGGAAGGTGTGGCGGTTCATCAGGTTGAGGCTCTTTTCGACCTCATTGGCGATGGTCGACTTGCCCGAGCCCGAAAGCCCGGTGAACCACAGCACGCGCGGCGTCTGGTTCTTGAGCCGCGCATGTTCCTGGCGCGTGATGTCGGTCGGCTGCCAGTGGACATTCTGCGCGCGGCGGAGCGAGAAGTTGAGCATGCCCGCACCCACGGTGCGGTTGCTGATCTTGTCGATCAGGATGAAGCCGCCCAGCGTGCGGTTGTCGGCATAGGGCTCGAAGACGATCGCGCGGTCGGTGGCGATCTCGGCGACGCCGATCGCGTTCAATTCGAGCGTCTTGGCGGCGAGATGCTCCATCGTGTTGACGTTGACGGTGTATTTGGGCGCATGGACCGTCGCCGACACCATCTGGGTGCCGAGCTTGAGCCAATAGGAGCGCCCGACATGCAGCGCCGCATCGTCCATCCAGACGATCGTCGCCTCGAACTGGCTCGACGCCTCGGGCGGATTGTCCGCGACGGCGATGACATCGCCGCGCGAGCAATCGACCTCATCGGCAAGCGTGAGCGTGACCGACTGGCCCGCGACCGCCTCGTCGAGATCGCCATCGCCACCGGTCCCGCTTGCCGGGCCGGCTTTTCCTGGCATCGTCACGACCTTGCTGATCGTCGAGGTCTTGCCCGAGGGCAGCACGCGGATCGCGTCGCCGGGCTTGACGCTGCCGCTCGCGATCAGACCCGAAAAACCGCGAAAGTCGAGATTGGGCCGGTTGACCCACTGGACGGGCATGCGGAAGGGCTTTGCCTGATCGGAGACATTGTCGATCTCGACGCTCTCGAGATGCGCGATCAGCGCGGGGCCCTTGTACCAGGGGGTGTTGGGCGAGGGCGTGGTGGTGATGTTGTCGCCCTTGAAGCCCGAGATCGGGATCGCGGTGAAGCTCTCGATGCCGATGCTGTCGGCGAACTCGCGGTAATCCTTCACGATCGCGTCGAAGATCGCGAGATCATAATCGACCAGATCCATCTTGTTGACCGCGAGCACGATGTTGCGGATGCCGATGAGGTGCGCGAGGTAGGAATGGCGCCGCGTCTGCGTCAGCACGCCCTTGCGCGCATCGATCAGGATGACCGCAAGGTCGGCGGTCGAGGCGCCGGTGACCATGTTGCGCGTATACTGTTCATGCCCCGGCGTGTCGGCGACGATGAACTTGCGCTTTTCGGTCGCGAAGAAGCGGTAGGCGACGTCGATCGTGATGCCCTGCTCGCGCTCCGCGGCGAGCCCGTCGACGAGCAGCGCGAAGTCGATCTCCTGACCCTGCGTGCCCACGCGCTTCGAGTCCGCCTCGAGCGCTGCGAGCTGATCCTCGAAGATCATCTTCGAATCGTAGAGCAGCCGCCCGATCAGCGTCGACTTGCCGTCGTCGACCGAGCCGCAGGTGATGAAGCGCAACAGCGACTTGTTCTGGTGCTGGACGAGATAGGCGTCGATGTCCTCGGCAATGAGGGCGTCGGTCTTGTAAATGGGCTCGGTCATCACAGCCTCGTCTGGCCGGCGAATGCCGGCATGATGGTGTCTTTGGCAAGCGGCGCAAGCGATCGGGCGGGGCGCATGTCCTCCGCGCCTCCGCGTCTCCGCGCGCCCATGTTTTTCCCGCGCGGAGACGCAGAGACGCGGAGAAGGAAAGAGGAGATAGGCATCAGAAATATCCCTCCTGCTTCTTCTTCTCCATGCTGGCGTCGCCGCCATCCTTGTCGATCACGCGGCCCTGACGCTCGGAGGTGGTGGTCAGCAGCATCTCCTGGATCACCTCGGGCAGCGTCGCGGCGGTGCTCTCGACCGCGCCGGTCAAGGGATAGCAGCCGAGCGTGCGGAAACGGATCGAACGCTCGACCACCGCCTCGCCGGGTTTCAGCGGAAAGCGCTCGTCATCAACCATCAGCAGCAGCCCGTCGCGCGTCACCGTCGGGCGCGGCGCCGAGAAATAGAGCGGGACGATCGGAATGGCGTTGAGGTGGATATATTGCCAGATGTCGAGCTCGGTCCAGTTGGAGATCGGGAAGATGCGGATGCTCTCGCCTTTGGCCTTCCTGGCATTGTAGAGGTTCCACAGCTCGGGCCGCTGGTTCTTGGGATCCCAGCCGTGGCTTGCGGTGCGGAACGAGAAGATGCGCTCCTTGGCGCGGCTCTTCTCCTCGTCGCGGCGCGCGCCGCCAAAGGCCGCGTCAAAGCCATATTTGTCGAGCGCCTGCTTCAGCCCCTCGGTCTTCCACATGTCGGTGTGCAAGGGGCCATGATCGAACGGGTTGATCCCGCGCTCGATCGCCTCGGGGTTCTGATAGACGAGCAGCTCCATCCCGCTCTCCACCGCCATCCGGTCGCGAAGCGCGTACATCTCCCTGAACTTCCACGTCGTGTCGACATGCAGCAGCGGGAAGGGCGGCGGCGAGGGATAGAACGCCTTCCTCGCCAGATGCAGCATCACCGCCGAATCCTTGCCCACCGAATACAGCATCACCGGTCGCTCGGCCTCCGCCACAACCTCCCGCAAGATGTGAATGCTCTCCGCCTCAAGCCGCTCAAGATGGGTCAGGGTCTTCGACATGATATTGCACTTGCCTTCTAATTACAGAGTCCGAGTGTCACAGCCGCCCGTCACTGCCAAACGAGATAATCTATAAGATAGTAAGTACTATCTTTGTCAAAAATGATCTACCCGCCGATCTCCGCCAAGCGGCTCTCGGCGTCCGCAATTTCGGCCTTCAGCCACATGGTCTCGGAGAGATTGCTGCCACCGCTTGCCACCAGCAGATGTTCGAGCGCGGTCTTCCTGACCGCAAGCGCTCCGGCATGCGTTGGCTCTGCAGCGAGCGCGACCTCGAGCAGGTGGAGCGCCTCAAGCGGCCTGCCGCTTTCGACATGCGCGCGTGCACGCGTAGCCAGAGCGTCGGCGCCGCCCGCCAGTTCGGCCAGTTCGGCGTTCACCGCCGCGCGGGGCACGCCGTAGAGCGCGGTCGTTCCGTCGGCATAGTGGAACCAGCCGCCATTCTCTTCCCAGATGGCGCGCACCGCCCACGATGTCTTGCCATGGAACTCGCCGATCCTCAGATCCTCCGGCAAGACGATCTCACGCATCAGATCCTGCACGGTCTTGCCCGCGTTCATGCCGGCAATCGTCTCGCGCTCGAGATACGACACCGCCGCGTGCATGGTATCGAGGTCGGCGCGGATCCTGTCCGCGCCGCGGATCGGCTCGCCATGGCCCGTGATCACCAGTTCGGGCGCGAGCGCGCGGACTGCTTCGACCGAACGCAGATAGGCGCGGACGAGGCGAGGCTTGTCGCCGCGCATGGTCACGAGATTGGGCATGGCGCGCCACACCGGGCCGAACAGGTTTCCGGTAAACACGGTGCGTTCGTCGGGCATCCAGACGAACACCGAGCACAGGGTTTCGCCGCCGGGGGTCTTCACGACCTCGAAGCGCCGGCCGCCCTGTTCGAAGGCGAGGACATCGGAGACCTCGATATCGGGCACGACAACGGGCGGCTTGGGCGGCGGTCCGTCGCGCCGGGTCATCGACGCCCAGAGCTTGCCCGAGCGGCGTCCGAGGAACGGTGCCAACCGGTCGAAATAGTCGCAGGTTTCGGTAAAGCCGACGCCCGCAATCACCTGGGTATCGGCTTCCTTCTGTTCGGGCAGCGCGCCATAGTGGTCGGCATGCGCCTGCGTCAGGATGATCCGCTTGAGCGGTCCCGTGCGGTGCGGCGCGAACAGGCCCTTGTTGCGTTCGCCATTGGTGAGGAAGCCGGTGTTGACGAGCAGGTCGCCGTCGCCGGTCGTCACCAGATAGGCGTTGGAAATGTCCTTCACCATGAAGATGGTGTCGGTGATTGCCTCGGCGCCTGTCTGACCGTCGCCGGCCATCACGAGTGCGCCCAAGGGGGGCGGATTGGGTGGGGTTTGCGGTTTCGCGCTCATTTGGTCGCCCCTTCGAATTCGATCATCACCTTGGCCGATTGCGGTCTGGCTGCGATGTCCAGCCCTTCAAGCACGCGTTCAAAGGGCAGCTTGTGGCTGATGAGCGCCGCGATCTTGTCCTTCAGGCGCGGCATGGCGGCGATCACATCGGGCATTTCGGTGGGATAGCCGACCGCGGTGGTGATGGTCATCTCGGTCGTCAGCATCGGGCCGGCGGGAAGCTCGATCGGCTTCATGTAAGCGGCGGTAATGACGTGCCGTGCATGCGTCTTCGCGAGCGTCACCACATCGTGGAGGATGGATGGCGCCCCCGCCGCGTCGATATAGGCGTCGGTCAGCGACTTTTCGCGGCCGAAGACCGTCGTCGTTCCGTGGATTTCCTTGATCCGCGCGATCGCGTCTTCCTTGGCGGGGTTGATCGTATGCGCGCCGAGTGCGCGCGCGCGTTCCAGCCGTTCCTCGGCAAGATCGAGCGCGATGACGTCCTTGCAGCCGCGGTCGATCGCCCACATCACCATCCCGAGGCCGATCGGGCCGCAGCCGAAAATCACGAGCCGGTCGCCGGCCTTCGCTTCCGCCCGGTTGACGCCGTGCATGGCGACCGAAAGCGGCTCGCACATCGCTGCGACGTCATAGGGAATGCCCTCGGGGATCGGCAGCAGGCTGTCGCCCAGCCGTGCCTCACGCACCAGCAGTTCCTCGGTGAACGCGCCTTCGGGGCCGCCGCTGCCGATATAGCTCGGCGTGTTCATCGGGTTGATGATGACGGCCTGGCCGACCGCGACATTCTCGACCTCGCTGCCGACGATCATCACCTCGCCCGCGCCCTCATGGCCGAGCGCGGTGAGCTTGCCGGGACCCGGGATGCCACCATTCTTGATATAGGACAGGTCGCTGCCGCAGATGCCGCAGGCCTTCATCTTGACGACCACGTCCTTGGGGCCGGGCTGGGGCCGGTCATAGGCGTCGAGCCGGACGTCGTTGACGTCATGGATGTTGAGCAGGCGCATGGACCGTCCTCCGGCTGTCAAAAGGCGTATGGCGGGTAGATCAGGCTGCCGCCGTCGATCACGATGGTGTCGCCCGAATGGTAGCGCGAGGCGTCGCTCGCCAGATAGGCGCCGATGCCCTCGAAATCCTCGGGCGTGCCCGGGCGGTGGATCGGGGTCTTGGCAGAGAAATGCGCGTCGACCTGGGCGATGCGCGCTTTCATCTCGTCGCTCATCTCCTGGTCGGTGCCGATGCCCGTCTTGATATAGCCCGGCGCGATGGTGTTGGCGCGGATCTCGTACTTGCCGAGCTCGGCCGCCATGCCGCGCACGACCGCGCCCATGCCGCCCTTGGACGCGGCATAGTTGTTGATGCCCGCGATGCCGTGGAACATCGAAAGGCTGCCGCAATAGACGAGGCTGCCCCCGGGCTCGCCCGCCTCGGCGCGCGCGACCATCGCCTTGGCGCCCTCGCGCAGCGTGAAGAACGCGCCGTGCAGATTGACCGCGAGCAGATCGTGCCACTCGTTCGCGTCAAGGGTGAGCACCGAGCGCGAACGCGAGGCGCGGCCCGAATTGGCGAACACGCAGTCGATGCGGCCGAAATCGGCGAGGAGCTGCGCATAACCGTCGACAATGGCCTGCTCGGACGAGACGTCCACCTGATAGGCGATCACGCGTCCGGCGCCGGCGTCCTCAAGTTCCTTCCTGGCGGCGGCGTTCTTTTCTTCGTTGCGCGCCCAGATGGCGATGTCGCCACCCAGCTTGGCCACGCCGCGTGCAAAGCCCAGCCCGATGCCGCTGTTGCCGCCGGTGACAAGCGTGACCTTGCCCGTGCAATCGAAAAGACCTTTTGCCATAACTTTCCTCTCAGTCGCGCCACATGCGGGGCGATCGCGTTTATGATGTGAATGTCGGCCAGTGCCTTCTGCATCGCAATTGGACAGGCTGTCGACGACGAGCCATATTGCTGCCATAGGGCCAAAGTCGAACGGCCATGAGGCGCGAAGCGTGCAAAAGGAAACCTACGCGAAGTCGGTGTACGAGGCGGAACTGTCGGTTCCGCTGGCGACGGCCCGAATCATGCGGCTGCATCTCGACCAGCCGACCAACAGGGTTTTCCGCCGCGACGGGCACTATTGGCTCGACATGTGCCTTACGCCGCGGCCGGAAAAGGCGCGAGGCTGCTTTCGCGATCGCTGGGGCCCGCATCGCTTCGAGCGCTTGGGCGAGATTTTTCTGGTCCCGCCGGGCGAGGCCATTCACGTCCGCAGCGACCGGGGCGGGGATCAGGCCTCGATCGTCTGCGAAATCAAGGCAGAGGCCATCGACCGTTGGCTGGACGGGGGCATTCAGTGGACCGACCGGCGGCTCGAGGCGGTGCTCGACATTGCGAACCCGCATATTCGCTCCTGCCTCTTCCGGCTCGCGGAAGAGGTGAATAATCCAGGACCCGGGGGCAAAATGCTTGCCGAAATGATCGCGGGGCAACTCGCGATCGAGGTAGCGCGCTATTGTCGGGCCATTGCTGAAGGGCCGATCGCCGGCGGGCTGGCCTCCTGGCGCCTGCGCCTCATCGATGAGAAGCTCCATCAGGGCGGCGCTGCGCCTACGCTCGAGGATCTGGCGGCGCTCTGCAACATCTCGGTCCGGCAATTGACGCGCGGCTTTCGCACCAGCCGGGGCTGCTCGATTGGCGACCATATCGCGCAGACGCGAATTGAAATGGCCAAGCGACAACTCGGCTCCGACGAAAGCATCAAGGCGATCGCTTTCGGACTCGGTTTTGCATCGCCCTCGAGCTTTGCCTTCGCATTCCGACGGGCGACCGGCTCCACGCCGAGCCAGTTTCGCCAGCGCCAGTTGCGAAAGGTGCGTTGAGCGGACCTTGTGTCTGGTTGTCGATGATTTGGCTGGATAGCGAAAGTCATCCGCGTTGGCGTACCTCCTTATGGCTCGCATGATGTCTCCAAAATCAGAACATCAGGAGAGATTGCCATGAGCGCACCGCTCGTCGCCGACGCGCTGATCGAACAGGCCATGAAAGCAACGGGCCTCGACCGGTTCGATTCCGAATCCTGGCGCGAAGGGCTCGACATCCTGCTTGCCGATGCCGGTAAGACCGGCCTGTCAGAAGGCGGCCATGCCCGCATGCAGACGAGCGTTGTCGAACTGCTCTCCAACCGGCTGAAGACGACCGACTATCTGGCCAAGCGGCCCGAACTGCTCAATCGCCCGATCGAGAAGCCCGTCTTCGTTTTCGGCATCCCGCGCACGGGCACGACGCTGCTCAGCAATCTTCTGGCGTGCGACCCCGCACGGCGTTCGCCTTTGACCTGGGAAATCGACGATCCCGTGCCGCCCGCAACAGCGGCGACGCTCAAGACCGATCCGCGTGCGATTGCCCGGCTTGAGCAGGAAAAGGCGATGCTCGCCGCGCGCCCCGAAATGGGCAAATATTACCGCAACTCGGCGGTCTATCCCAATGAGTGCATCTTCTTCATGGCGCACGACTTCAAGGCACTGGCGCTGGAATCGCGGGGCAAGCTTCCCAATTACCGCGACTGGCTGTTCTCGACCGACATGACCTCGGCATACGAGTATCACAAGCGCTTCCTGCAACTGCTGCAGGCTGACGCGCCGGGCGTGTGGAACCTCAAGATGCCGAGCCACAGCCTGTGGCTGGACACGATCAGGAAAGTCTATCCCGATGCGCGGCTGATCTGGACGCACCGCGATCCCTTCACCGCGATGGGCAGCTTCTGCTCGATCATCAGCCTTGCGCATATGGGCTTCATGGGACGCGTCGACGGCGAATGGCTGGTCGAAAACTGCACCTATCAGGCCGAACTCCACGCCAACCGCATCATGGACTTCCGCGACCGTCAGGGTGAGGAGAGCATGATCGATGTCCACTATTCGGACCTCGTCTCCAATCCGATCGGAGCGATGCGCAAGCTTTATGCGTCGCTGGGCGACGATTTCACGCCCGAGGCCGAGGCCGCGATGCAAAGCTGGCTCGACGACAATCCCCAGGGCAAGTTCGGCAGGCATGAATACAAGCTCGCTCAATATGGGCTTTCGGCGGAGCAACTCGCACCCAGGTTCGAGCGCTATCTGTCCAGCTACGACGTCGCTCGGGAGGGCTGAATCATGATCACCGGACGCCATTACCAGAATGCCTATGTCACGCGGAACGTGGACAAGGCGGTGGCCAGCTTCAAGCAGCATGCGGACATCCGCAGCCTTATGGAGATCGAGGTTCCGGTTCAGCTCTGGACGCCGCAGGGCGAGGGGACGGGCGTGCAAAAGCTCGCCTTTGTCTGGGTCGAGGACCTGAACTTCGAACTTATCGAACCCAAGGACGGGGAGACGCTCGCCATCTACCGCGACGCGCTGCCCGCAGATGATAGTCTGAAATTCCACCATGTCTGCCACGTCGTCGATGATTGGGACGAGCTCATGGGCAAGGTTGAAAAGCAGCCTTTCCCGATCGTGCTGAAAGGCGGCACGCCGGGCATGCTCCAGTTCCTCTATCTCGATGCGCGTGAATGGCTGGGCCATTACATCGAATATGTCTGGATGGTACCCGAACGCTGGGCGGCAATGGGCGGGCGATGAGCCTCACCGAGCACTACGGGCCCTGGGCGGTCATCTCGGGCGCGTCCGAGGGAACGGGCCGGGCCTTCGCGCGCAAAATAGCCAGAGAAGGCATCAACTGTGTGCTGATCGCGCGCCGCGAGAGACCGCTGGCCGAGCTGGCCGACGAACTTCGCGGCGAATATGGCGTCGAGTGCGTCACCGCGGCGATCGACCTTTCCGCGCCCGATGCCAGCGACCGGGTCAAGGCGGCGGCGGGCGACCGCGAGGTCGGGCTCTATGTCAGCAATGCGGGCGCGGATCCGGAGGGGGCTCGGTTTCTCGATATCGAAGTCGATCGCTGGGTCGATCAGGTCAACCGCGGCATCGTCAACCTGATGCGCTGTTGCCATCATTTCGGCGGACAGATGCGCGGGCGGAAGCGCGGCGGGCTACTGCTGGTCGGTTCGGGTGCCTGCTATGGTGGCAGCAGCTTCATGGCGACCTATGCTGGACTCAAGGCCTTCGGCCTCAATTTCGCCGAAGGACTGTGGGCGGAATTGCGTCCGCACGGCGTCGATGTGCTTTACGCGGCCCTCGGGACGACCGACACGCCTGCCTTCCGCGCGCTGGCCGCCAGCAAGGGCCTGCCGCTTCCGCCGGGATTGGCCGACGCGCAGGAAGTAGCCGAGGTCGTGCTATCACGGCTGGCCGATGGCCCGTTGATGAACTGGGGACTTGAGGACGAGGATGCCGGGCATCTCCCCATGTCCGCCTCCGCACGCCGGACGCGCGTGCTCGCGATCGGCGAGGCGACCAAGCGGATCTTCGGCGAATGACCGACCGGGAAGCCATCACCGACCTGATCTACCGCTATTGCCGGGCGGTCGACCGGTTGGATCATGAGCTGGGCTATTCGATCTGGCACGAGGACGGCACCGCCGATTATGGCGAAGCCGTCTATCAGGGCAGCGTCCATGGCTTTGTCGACTTCGTCTGCGAACAGCATGGCAAGACGCTCGGCCACTCGCATCAGGTGACCAACATCATCCTCACCCTCGATGGCGACCGGGCCGCGAGCGAATCCTACCATATCGCCGCGCTCAGGATCATGCGGGGCGAGCAGCTCCACGAAATCTGCGTCCGCGGCCGTTATCTCGACCGATGGTCTAAGCGGAACGGACGCTGGGGCATCGACCACCGCGTCACCATTCGCGATTTCGACGACATCCGCCCGGTGACGCCTTTAAGCAACGAGGTGCGCAGCCGACGCGACCGCGACGATCCGTCATACGCAGTCCTTGCGATCGCGAATGAACCGGGTGGACGGCCCAGGTGACCCGGCTGGGTATCGAAATGCTGAGCGTCTTCGGCTGGCGCAGGCAAAGGCAGGGGTGCCCGGGATGGAAAGACTTCGTCCGGGGGTAGAGGCCGCCGGCAGTTGATTGGATAAGGGAGAAAACGAGATGTTGACCGTGGGACGTTTTGGCACGCGCGATCTGGAGCGCGCGAAGCCCTTTTACGACGCCATCGCCGAAATGCTGGGCGCGCCCCGCGTGTTCGAACGCCCGGATCTGGTGGGTTATCAGGGCGCTGAAGGCAGCATGTTGCTGGTCGGCAAGCCCTTTGCCGGTGATGCGACGGTGGGTAACGGCACACAGATGGGGCTTGCTGCGCCAAGCCGTGCGGTCGTCGATGCCGTGCACGCAAAGGCGCTTGAACTGGGCGGAAGCTGCGAGGGTACACCGGGCATCCGGGGCGACGATCCCAATGGCTTTTACGGAGCCTATTTCCGCGATCTCGACGGCAACAAGCTCACGGTCTTCCGCTACGGCCCGCCATGATTCCGGCCGCGCGGTGCGTGGATGACAAGAGGATCTTTGCATGAAAGTTGGATTTATCGGGCTGGGCAGTCTGGGCGCACCGATGGCGCGCCGGATCGCACGCAGCGGATTCCCGCTGGTCGTCCATGACGTCAGCGCGGCCGCGATGGACGCGTTCGACGAGCCGGGGGTGGAACTGGTCAGCGATCCGGTGGAGGTGGCGCGGCGCTGCGAGGCGCTCTGCGTCTGCGTCCGGATGGACAGTGATCTTGTCGATCTTGCCGGCGACGGCAAGATTTTCGCGGCGCTTGGCGAGGGTGGCCTGTTCATCGTGCATTCCACCGTAGCTCCCGAACTATGTCAGGAACTGGCCGAGCGCGCCCGGGAGCACGGCGTGGCGCTGGTCGACGCGGGGGTCTCGGGCGGAGGCCCTGCCGCGCTCAAGGGCGAGCTTTCGATATATGCGGGCGGCGGCGACGACGCGCTCGACAAGGCGCGGCCGCTGCTCGAAAGCCTTGGCAAGGTCGCATATCTGGGGCCGGTTGGGCGCGGCATGCAGGGCAAGCTGCTCAACAACCTCGTCTCTATCGCCAATTACGGCATGGCGGCGGCGATCCTAGACCTGGGTGAGAGCCTTGGATTCGACCGTGAACAATTGCGCGAAACGCTGATGGCGGGATCCGCGCAGGGATTTGCGCTGCGCGCTGTCCCGGGCCTTTTACGCCCCGAAGGCGCGGTCGCCATGCGGCAGTTGCTCGGCAAGGATGTCGACCATGCCCGCAAGCTCGCGGACAACGCCACGCCGGCAATGGCAGCGCTGGTGCGGGCGGCGGAATCGATGCTGGAGCGGCTCGATCGCGCAGCCGCCGAGGTGAAATAGCCGGTTAGCCGCGCTTGTAGATGCTGAGGCGGCGGATCCGGCCGTCCTCATCGGTCTGGAAGAAATTGGCGGTACGGCGGCTGGTGCCGTCATCCAGTCTCGCCTCGATCTCGGTCGCGACGCCGCTCTCGGAGGCAATCACGGTCCTGGGCGTCGGGCTGGGCGCCTGCATCGAGAAGAGCTGGCCATACATCGCGCGGATCGCGTCACGCCCGGCGAGTTCGCGTCCGTCGGGCAGGATCATCACGGCATCCTCGACGAAGAGCGACAGCAGCGTCTCGACGTCGCGATTGCGCATGCCGCCGAAATAGCGGTCGACCAGTTCCTGTCCCGTCATAGCAAACTCCCTCCGTCGACCGGATATACCTGCCCCGTGACGAAGCCCGCCCCATCGGAGGCGAGCCAGACGACCAGCGAGGCGACCTCTTCGGGCATCGCGACGGGGCGCCCGACCACCGTCTGGCGCGCGCGCTTCGCCATGTCCTCCACGCTGGCCCCGGCAAAGGCTTCCTTGAAGAAGCCGCTCCTGAAGCGGCTGCCTTTGCTGAAAGCGTCGGGATCGCTCGAAACCGTGCCATAGGGTGCGACGCAGTTCACGCGGATACCGTGCTGTCCTACTTCCTTCGCCAGCACTTTGGTGAAGCCGTGCACCGCGGCTTTGGCGGCGGAATAGACAGGCAGCATGTAATCGCCGACCAGTCCCGCGGTGGAACCGATATGGACGATCGCGCCGCCCCTGGCCGCGATCATGCCGGGCAGAACGGCATGCGTCATGCGCAGCACTGTGCCCAGATTGAGATCGATGTCGCCCGCCCAGGTCGCGGGATCGGAGTCCGCGAAGAAGCCCGCGCCGACATTGCCGCCGACATTGTTGACGAGCACGCCAACCGCGCCAAGCTCAAACGCCGCCTCAAGAATGCGCGAGGGCGACGCCGGGTCGGTCATGTCGGCGGGCACAAAGCGAGCGTCGGCCGCACCGCGATCCTTGCACAGGGCGACCAGCCGCTCGCCGGCTTCCAGATCGCGGCCCACGCCCACGACATTTGCACCTTCCGCGGCGAGGCCAAGCGCGATGGCGCGGCCGATATTCGCGGTTGCGCCAGTCACGATCGCAACCTTGCCTGCAAGTCCCGTGTCCACACTGCCTCTCCCGAAACGGCGCGCGCCGCTCAGACGTCGGCGGGGGCGCGGGTGATTCTCATCGCTTCACGATGTGGCGTATGGCTTGCCTCGTCACTGCCCTGAACTTCAACCGCCTGGGCGATATGCGCAAGCGACAGGCAGAGATTCATAAGACGCTGCTCGCCGGCATCGTACTCTGCGAGTGGTTTTGCATCGAGCAATGCGAGCGCCGGGACGAGCAGGGGCTTGCCCGCTTCGAAAAAGGCGCTGCGCTCTGCTTCGGTAGAAGTCGACCTGCGGTTCGCGCGATTGGCGGAGCCTTCCAGCGCCCAATTTTCGACAAAGGGCTCCAGCACCTCGAAGCCGGTGGGGAGCCGGGTCATGCCGCACATCCCGCAGTCGCCTGCTCGACCTTCCAGGATTCGACCGCATCGCGGACGCCGTTGAACAGGTGGCGACACAACGCCTCCTGCGTCTGGAAATGGATATGCTTCAAGGCGCCGCTTGAAAGCCCGCGCTGCCCGGCGGCGATCACCGCGCGGTCCTCGGCATGGATGTCGCGCGCCGTCGCCATCGCAAATTCGCGCGCGAAGCGCTCGCACTGTGCCCAGATTGAGATCGATGTCGCCCGCCCAGGTCGCGGGATCGGAGTCCGCGAAGAAGCCCGCGCCGACATTGCCGCCGACATTGTTGACGAGCACGCCAACCGCGCCAAGCTCAAACGCCGCCTCAAGAATGCGCGAGGGCGACGCCGGGTCGGTCATGTCGGCGGGCACAAAGCGAGCGTCGGCCGCACCGCGATCCTTGCACAGGGCGACCAGCCGCTCGCCGGCTTCCAGATCGCGGCCCACGCCCACGACATTTGCACCTTCCGCGGCGAGGCCAAGCGCGATGGCGCGGCCGATATTCGCGGTTGCGCCAGTCACGATCGCAACCTTGCCTGCAAGTCCCGTGTCCACACTGCCTCTCCCGAAACGGCGCGCGCCGCTCAGACGTCGGCGGGGGCGCGGGTGATTCTCATCGCTTCACGATGTGGCGTATGGCTTGCCTCGTCACTGCCCTGAACTTCAACCGCCTGGGCGATATGCGCAAGCGACAGGCAGAGATTCATAAGACGCTGCTCGCCGGCATCGTACTCTGCGAGTGGTTTTGCATCGAGCAATGCGAGCGCCGGGACGAGCAGGGGCTTGCCCGCTTCGAAAAAGGCGCTGCGCTCTGCTTCGGTAGAAGTCGACCTGCGGTTCGCGCGATTGGCGGAGCCTTCCAGCGCCCAATTTTCGACAAAGGGCTCCAGCACCTCGAAGCCGGTGGGGAGCCGGGTCATGCCGCACATCCCGCAGTCGCCTGCTCGACCTTCCAGGATTCGACCGCATCGCGGACGCCGTTGAACAGGTGGCGACACAACGCCTCCTGCGTCTGGAAATGGATATGCTTCAAGGCGCCGCTTGAAAGCCCGCGCTGCCCGGCGGCGATCACCGCGCGGTCCTCGGCATGGATGTCGCGCGCCGTCGCCATCGCAAATTCGCGCGCGAAGCGCTCGCTGGCATTACCGTCCTCGCCGACCCAGTAGATCCGGATCACGCCGCGCGAACGCGTCGCCGAGATCGGATACACGGTGTGGGAAAAGTGCTGGATCGGAGTTCCGAGCAGAAAGAAATTTGGAAAGAGCGCGAAATATTCGCGGTCATTCGGTCCACCTACGATGCCGCGCCGCATGCCCGCCTCATATCCCTTGCCGAACGCCATGCCCTGCGTCGGCTGGACTCTGGGCTCGGGGTTCGTCCAGATGGATTGCGTGCGGTGCGGGCCGTTGAAGCCATAGCGCAACGGATAGCCGAAGGGATTGTCCTGGCTCAGCGTCGCCTGCCCGGTGCGCGGATGGATAAAGCGCAGGTGGTAGTTCTCCTGGAAATTGTCGTAGGTCAGCTTCCAGTTCGCTTCGATGTCATAAACATATTCGGAAAAGGTCGTGGCCTGCGCCACCGGCAGCGTTTCTAGCCGCTCCGCGAGCCCCTGTAGCCAGTCGCGCAGGGGTGCAGGGTCCGGATCGAAGTTGATGAAGATCAGACCGGCGCAGACTTCGAGCGCAATCGACGGCAAGGCGCAGTCGGCCTTGGAGACATGAAACGCCTCAAAATCCGGCGCCGAGATCAGAGCGCCGTCCGTACCGAAGGTCCATCTGTGATAGGGGCAACTGAAGGTGGCGCGCTTGCCTTGCACATCGTCGACCAACTGCGTGCCACGGTGCGTGCAGACATTGTGGAAGGCGCGAATACCGCCATCCTTGCCGCGGACGATCAGGACGGAAGCATTCGCAAACTCCATCTCGCGGCGGATGAAGCTGCCTGACTCGGGCAGCTCGCAGACATGGCCGACCTGGATCCAGCTACGCAGGAACACGGCCTTGCGTTCGAGTTCAAACCAGTCGGCGTCGTAATAGGGGGCTGCAGGAATCGGATCCGTGCCGAGGAAGGCGACGTCCTTATTCGAGACCTGCTCGAACCCCCTGGGCGGAGCGTTCATCCTCTCTTCTCCTCACTGCTTCATGCAATCGAGGCTTCAGAGTATCGCGGCCGAAATTTTTTGCAACACATGTGTCGAAAAATTAGATTGCGTCCTCGCCTCTGGTGAGGCTCAGGTCGCGCAGCAATCGCTGTTGCTCACGGCGAAAGCGCTCCATGATCTCGGCATCACTGGCGTCGGGGCGCACCGCGTTGCGAAAGACCCGCGGGCCGATCACCGCGCCGGTGATGAGGATCGTGCAGAATATCTCGGCATCGGTGCGGCCTGTGCTTGCAAGGTCCGTCACGCCCTTCACCAGCGCATCCCACTGCGGATAACTCTCCCTGATGTCGGATCCGGAGACGAAATCCTCGATCCACAATTTGATGAGCTCGGGATTCTGCAGGACGAAGCGGCTGAGATGATCGATCCGCTCGTCCTGCGGAGCAGGGTCGTTGAAGGCCGCAACGAGTTGTTCGGAAGACCAGTGACGTACGGCGCGCAGAAGCGCGTCGCGCGTGCTGAAATGATAATAGACGGTCGTCCGGTTGATGCTCGTGGCGCGGGCGAGCGCGGCAATGGAGAGCGCATCCGCACCTTTTTCCGAGATGAGCCTGACGGCGGTTTCGATCAGCGCGCGATGCGTCTCGTCATAACCCCGGTTGGGTTTGCGGCTTTCGACAGTGTCATTCATGCATGCGACATGCCGCATCCGGGCGCGATTTGACAGTCCAGGGGTCACTTGCAGGGATTAGGCGGCGTGGACGAATTGGTTGACGTGGACGGTGTGGGTTGATTCAAGGCTGCCTTTTGGAGGCAGGTTTGAGCCGGGGCGATCTGAGCGAAGCAGAATGGCGCGTTCTGAAGGGTCTGCTGCCGATCGAGCCAGAGAACCGAGGGCGCGGCCGCAGGCCTGAGCAGAATCTCTCGATAGTCAACGGCATACTCTGGCGGCTGCGCTGTGGGACTGCTTGGCGCGATGTCCCGCCAAAATACGGCAATTGGAACACGATCTACCGGCGGTTCCGTCGTTGGAGCGAGGCCGGGGTCTGGGAGGCCGTGTCGGTGACGCTTGCCGAGATCATGGCCGACACCGGACACTACAGCATCGACAGCACCACCCTTCGCGCCCATGTCTCGGCAGCGGGCGGAAAAGGGGGACTTGTCGACGCGCTCTTGGCCGCTCGCGGGGCGGGTTCACCAGTAAGCTTCACTGTCTGGCTGATGCCCGAGGACGCCCCGTCGCCTTCCACCTGACTGGTGGTGAAGCCGCCGACTGCACGGCCTATGACACGCTGATCCGCCTGCCGGACCGCGCTCCGGCGGCTCTGCTGGCCGACAAAGGCTACGACACCAACGCCATTCGCGCCGATCTCGCGAGCCGCAGCATACAGGCTGTCATCCCGGCGCGCTCCAATCGCCGAGAAAGGATCGAGCACGATCGGCAGCTCTACAGGCAGCGAAACGGCATTGAGCGAATGTTCGGCAAGCTGAAAATCAATCGTGCCGTCGCCACCCGCTACGATCAAACGCCCTCAAGTTTCCTCGGCATGGTCCATCTCGCTGCCATCCGGCTTTGGATCAAATTCGTCCACGCCGCCTAGTAAGAACTGCGGTCGCTCGCCAGCGTGATGCCGCCGAACATCATCGACCGGGCCGGGGACGCGAGCAATTCGTGCGGAAAGCCACGCGCGATCCGGCTCGCGGCATCGAGCCGTTCGATCTGGCCTTCGTCAAACTCCACAGCCAGAGCGCCCAGATTATCCTTTAGCTGCGCAAGCGTGCGTACGCCCATCACCGGCGAGGTGACGGCCGGGTTGAGCAGCGTCCACGCGAGCGCCACCTGGGCCGGGCTGCAGCCGAGTTCCGCGGCCACCGCCCGTCCTTCCTGTGCGATCGTCAGGTTGCGGGCGTTGAGCCGGCCGGTGGCAATGTTGATGGATTTTCGCGGAGCATCCTCACCCTTGGCCGGGCCGGCGAGATCGTCCTCGCCATATTTCCCGGAAAGCACACCACCCGCGAGCGGCGACCATGGGAGCACGCCCATCCCCATCTCGCGCGCCATGGGAATGAGCTCGCGCTCGACGGTCCGCTCGGTGAGGTTGTAGCAGATTTGCAGGGCGACAAAGGGGGACCAGCCGCGAAGCCGCGCAATCTCCTGCATGCGGGCGGCCTGCCAGGCGGGAAGGTCGGAAAGGCCCGCATAGAGAATCTTGCCCTGCCGCACGAGATCGTCGAACGCGCGGACGATCTCTTCGACGGGCGTCACGAAATCCCACATGTGAAGGTAGAGCAGGTCGATATGGTCGGTGCCAAGCCGCTTGAGGCTGTCCTCGACCGAGCGGATCATGTTCTTGCGATGGTTGCCGCTCGCATTGGGATCGCCTGGGCGCATTGTGAGCGAATATTTGGTCGAAATGACCAGACCATCGCGTCGGTCCCTGATCAGTCCGGCGAGCACGGTCTCCGATCCGCCGTTGCCGTAGAAATTCGCGGTGTCGATGAAGTTGCCGCCCTGATCCACATAATAGTCGAAAATGCGCGCTGCCATCGCATCGTCGGCGCCCCAGTCCTGGCCCGTTCCGAATGTCATCGTCCCGAGTGAAAGCGGCGACACCCGAAGGCCAGAGGCGCCAAGCAACCGGTACTGATCGAGCGATATCATCCAGCATTCCTCCAGAAGTGTCATTGAACCGCCGGCGGCGCGCGGGACTGTCCAGGCCGCCGATGGATCCGCAGCGCGGGAATGGGGAAGCCCCTCATGCCGGTCAAGGCATGAGCCCGACCCAGCAATTGTCCCATAGTGTTCAAAACGCGCGAGATCGTCGCTTTGGTGGTGCGACATTCCTGCCGCACGCAAGCGAAAACCCAGACCAAACCGCCAATCGCAGTAGCGATATTGGCCGGATAGGCGGGGCGGGGGGCTTCTCCCCACGCGTTTTTCGGACATAACCACGCAACAACCAGAAGGCGCTGTCGCAAGCGTACGAAATTGCGCGGCCACACACGAGGGGAGGACCGATCCTGTGAGACACGTTTCCGCATATTCGCTGATGGGAGTCAGTCTGTTCGCGCTTATGGCGCCGGCACAGGCAATGGCTCAGGAAGCTGCGCCGCAGCAGGCCGAAGCGACGGTCGAAGAGGATGCCGGCGAACCCGTGATCATCGTGCAGGCCCGCCGCCGCGACGAGGACGTCCAGGACGTGCCCTCCGTCATCAACGCGGTTACTGCGGCAGAGATTCAGAACCTCAATTTGCGCGATTTCACCGAAGTGAAGACGCTCGCTCCGGGCCTTGAGTTGAACACCAATGCCAACGGCATTGGCGGCAACGCGCGTATGCGTGGCGTCAACTTCGACACCAATGCGAGCGGCAACAACGCGACGGTCGAATTCTACTATAATGACGCGCCGATCTCGGCAGGCGTCATCCTCCAGCAAATGTACGACATCGGGCAGATCGAAGTACAGCGCGGCCCGCAGGGGACGCTGCGCGGGCGTGCTTCGCCGTCCGGTTCGATCACCATCACCACGCGCAAGCCCGATCTCAACGAGTTCGGCGGCTTCATCGACGCAACCGCCAACGATATCGGCACCCTCAATTTCAAGGGCGGTCTGAACCTGCCGATCATCGAGGGCATCGCCGCAATCCGCGTCGCGGGCCTCTGGGACGAGAACGAGGCGGATCGCGTTCGTCCGACCACCAATGCAGTTGATGGTCGCGACCCGTTTTCGCGGACGAAGAGCGGACGCATCAGCGCGCTAATCGAACCGACCGACTGGATCCGGCTGGAGGGCAGCTACCAATATATGGACCGCGATCTGCGCTCCTATGATCAGGTGGAATCGTTCAGTGTAGTTAATCCGGCGGCTCCTCCGACCACGGATTTGCTGATCAGGGCCAAGGATCGCCTGGCGATCCAATCGGACTCGCGCCTGGTCAACCAGCGCTTCGACATCTACAACTGGCGCGCCGAATTCAGCGGCTTCGGCCAGAGGCTGATTTACCAGGGGCAACATTCCGAACAGAAACTGCATTCGGTTGAACCCCAGGATCCGGCAGTCGTTTTTCCTGGCCGGAGTGTCGCTCAGACCACCGACTCCAATGCCGTCGGGGAATCGCACGAAATCCGTCTTCAGAACGAAGAACGCGTTTTCGACATCTTCGATTATGTGATCGGTTACTTCGACAACACGCTCGATTCACCGACCGACCTGACCCGGCCAACCGCCGTTCGTTTGCCGCTCGTATTTGGTGGCGGGCTCGCCTCTGTCGTGCAGACGCCAATCAGCCGCCGGGGTGGCTCGCATGAGAAGTCGTTCTTCGGCAACCTGACGGCGCATATCGGGGAAGCGACCGAAGTTTCCGGCGGCCTGCGCCAGATCAAATACAAAGACTCCAGCCAGTTGATTGTCGGCGGTCGCTTGCTGACGGACAACAGCATGGATGACGACAAGCTCATCTACAACGCCTCGATCAAGCACAACTTCTCGCCGGACTTCCTGGTCTACGCCAGCACCGGCAGCTCGTGGCGCCCCGGTCTCGACATTGTCGGCGATTTCAGCGTCGCACAGTCCGCGCTGGAACAATCCTTCCTCCATCTTCCGCCAGAGTCCTCAAAATCCTACGAAATCGGGTTCAAGAGCACGCTGTTCGACAAGCGGATGCGCTTCAACCTCACCGCCTATCACCAGAAGTTCGAGAACTTCCCCTATCGTGTGCCGGGCAGCGGCGTGTACTTCGTAAACACTACGCCGACCGCGACGGGCCCCGTGCAGAACGTGGCATCGTTCAACTTTGTCGGAGCGGTGCCGGTAGAGGTGAACGGTGTCGAAGGTGAGCTGTCCTACGACGTCACCGATAGCTGGAATGTGGGTCTGTTCGCCAGCTACTCGCTTGGCAAGATCAAGAACGGGACCATTCCCTGCAACGATCTCAACAACGACGGTGTGCCCGATCCAACCGGCCCTGCGCCCACGCTCGCCCAGTTGCAGGCCGCGGTCGGTGCGGACAACCTCTCCGCCTGCGTGGTCAACCAGCGCGCCTCGTTCCTGCCGCCGTTCAGCGCGACGCTGCAGAGCGAATACGACATGCCGATCTCGGGCAAGCTCGACGGCTTTCTGCGTGGATTGCTCAGCTACAATGGCAAGTCGCAGGGCGATCCGACCAATGACTTCGACGATGTCGGCGACTATGCGTTGCTGAACCTCTTCGCCGGCGTCCGCGATCCGGATGGCCAGTGGGAAGTGACGCTGTTCGCGAAGAACGTGTTCAACACCGAAAAGGTGCTGACGCGGACCACTCCGCTGTTCACATCCTACCAGCAGATTACGGGCTTTACGCCGACCGGTGCGACCACCACGCCAGCGACGACCACCAGCAGCTATACGGGCATCACGATGACGCCGCCGCAGGAGTTCGGACTTAACTTCCGGTTCGCTTTCGGATCGCGTTGATCCAGCGAACTTTCGAATGAAAAGGGGGAATCGGCCGGGCAGCGTCGCTGTCTGGCCGATTGCTTTTAGCGCTGCGCATAAGCCTTTTCGTTCGCGGGAGCGATGAACGCCCCGCCTGACGCCACCAACCCGGGCCAGTTATTGACTCTGGCGACCGGGCGGGCAGGGATGTGGGCCTATCCGATGAACGGGCGTGCTTGTTCATCCGCATAAATGAACAACAGCGATGTTGATTTCTGTCGCCGCACGGTGGCACGCTTTTCAGGCGTAGCGCCATTGGCGCTATTGCGAGGGCAGGAAATCGAGGATCATTCGAGGCGCGGCGATGACAGAAACCCGGAAACGACGCTCGAGAGACCCTGCCGCGACGCGTGAGGCGATACTGGAGGCGGCGCGCACGCTGCTCGCCAAGGACGGGCCGGAAGGGATCAGCCTTTCCGAAGTCGCGCATCTTGCGGGCGTCAATCGCGGTACGGCCTACCAGCATTTCGAAACGCGCGAGAAACTTATCGAGGCGACCGCCGCCTGGGTGTCGGACAAGATGTTCCGCGCGGTATTCGGCGATCCCGAAACCATCGGCGAGCGGCGCGTCGAACTGGTCGATACAGCCGACACAACCAATCGCCTGACAAGCTTCGCGATGGACAACCCGGAGCTGTGCCGCATCTGGCTGCTCCAGTTGCTGTCTTCGCCCGAACCGACCGCCGATCCCTTCTGGCGCGAATATGCGGGGTCGCTGCAGCGATTTGCGGACACCGACCTCGCGCAGGAAGGCGTGGATGCGGAAGTGCTTTCGGTGCTGATGCTCGCGGGGGCTTTCCTATGGCCGGTTTGGGCGCGATCGCAAGCGCGCGGCGAAGGCGAGCGCCGCGCGCTTGCCCGGCGTTTCGCGAACGAGTGCCTGCGGCTGTGTATGTTCGGTTCGATGCAAAGCGAATGCTTTCCTCAAGTCGCTGAACAGCTCGGTAAAGCGCGGGGCAAGTCCGCGAAGGTCCGCGTAGTGGGCAACTAGGCGGCGAAAATCCGGACGTCGGAGAAGTCTTTCCATCGCGACCGAATTCGAGATCTCACTCAATCATCCAAAAAAGGGAACTACGTCATGTTTTCAGCCATCGTGATCGACAAGACCGACGACAAGCAGGGCGTCGCGCTGACCCAGGTCGATGAATCGCAGCTCCCCGAGGGTGAGGTGACGATCGACGTTGAATACTCGACGCTCAACTTCAAGGATGGGCTGGCGATCACGGGCAAGTCGCCCGTCGTCCGCAAGTTTCCGATGGTGCCCGGCATCGACCTGGCCGGTACGGTGCGCGAATCCAGCCATGCCGACTGGAAGGCGGGGGACAAGGTCGTGCTCAACGGCTGGGGCGTTGGTGAAGGCCATTGGGGCGGGCTGTCGCAGGTCGCGCGTCTCAAGGGCGATTGGCTTGTGCCGCTGGTTTCCGCCTTCACCGGCAAGCAGGCGATGGCGATCGGCACTGCGGGCTACACAGCGGCGCTTTGCGTCGACGCGCTGATCAAGGCGGGCGTGACGCCGGACAAGGGCGAAGTGCTGGTGACAGGCGCGACGGGCGGCGTCGGCAGCGTCGCGGTGGCGCTTTTGAAGAAGGCGGGTTTCACTGTCGCGGGCTCGACCGGCAAGGCGTCCGAAGCCGATTATCTGAAGCAGCTTGGAGCGGACAGCGTGATCGACCGCGCCGAGCTTTCGGCACAGGGCAAACCACTCCAGAAAGAACGCTGGGCGGGTGTCGTCGATTCCGTCGGCAGCTACACGCTCGCCAATGCCTGCGCGCAGACGCGCTATGGCGGCGCGGTAGCGGCCTGCGGTCTTGCGCAGGGCATGGATTTCCCCGCTTCGGTGGCACCTTTCATCCTGCGCGGCGTGAGCCTGCTCGGCGTCGACAGCGTGATGGCGCCCAAAGCGCGGCGTCTGGCAGCATGGGAGCGGCTGGCGCGTGATCTCGATCCTTCGCTGCTCGATGTGATCGCGACCGAAATCAGTCTGGGCGACGCAATCGGCGCGGCTTCCGACCTGCTCGATGGCAAGGTGCGTGGCCGTATCGTTGTCAACGTGAATAGCTAAGCCGCGGGAGAGGCGCCATGGCAACCGTGATCGAAAACGAAGTGAAGCTCGATCTTTCCGACGTCGATCACCGCGTAGGCAAACTGGTTGGCGGCGGGCAGATCCGCGATCCTTTGGCGGCGAGCGATCTGCGCCGCTGGGTGATGGCGATGGACTATCCCAATCCGGTTCACTGGGATCCCGTCTTTGCCGCCAATTCCACGTTCGGGGGATTGATCGCGCCGCAGTCGATCGCCGTCTGCATGGACTATGGCCATGGTTGCCAGCCTGCCTGCGTGGGCAAGATCGAAGGCTCTCACCTGATCTTCGGAGGTGAGGAATGGTGGTTCTATGGCGCCCGGATCCGTCCGGGCGACCATTTGACGCAGGAGCGCCGCTTCCACGACTACAAGGTGACCGACACCAAGTTCGCGGGCCCCACCATGTTCTCGCGCGGGGACACGCTGCACCGCAAACAGGACGGCTCGCTGGTCGCCAAGGCGCGGTCGACGGCGATCCGCTATCTGAAGGCCGAAGCCGAGCGGCTCGGCATGTACGATGCCATGCTGGGCACGCTCAAAAACTGGACGCCTGAGGAACTCGCCGAGGTCGATCAGGTCCGCCATGACTGGATGATGCGTTATCGTGAGGGCGTCTCTCCGCGCTGGGAAGAGGTCGGCGTCGGCGACAAACTCCAGCGCCGTGTGATTGGACCGCATACCAAGGCGAGCTTCGCGACCGAATATCGAGCCTTCATGTTCAATATCTGGGGCAGCTTCGAATGGGTGGCGCCCGAGGGTGTCGACGATCCGTGGGTCAATCAGGACCCGGGCTGGGCCGAAGGCTTCGGTTTCGACGAGGAAGGCGCGCTCATCGACCCGCGCAAGCGTGACGGCCTTTATCTCGGCCCTTCGCGCGGCCATGTCGACGACCAGAAAGCGGGCGAGGTCGGCATGAGCCGCGCCTATGGCTATGGCGCGACCATGCAGGCCTGGTGCACCGATTACATCGCTTATTGGGCGGGCAATGACGGTCTCGTCCGCTGGATCAAGTCCGACTTCCGCGGTCCGGCATTCGAGGGCGATGTCACTTATTTCGACGCCGAAGTCGTTGAGAAGCGTGAAGTCACTGAATGGGGCGTGCCGCTGGTGCGCGTGCAGCTATCGCTCTCCAATCAGGACGGCATGGTGCTGGTGAAGTCGGTGGCTGACGTCGAATTGCCGCTGGCATAAACGCAGGAGTAGGTACGGACATGTCGGCAAGACCGCTTTCGATCGTCTCGGGGCCGCCGCTTTCGGAGGAACAGGGCCTCGGCGCGCTGACATTGGGCGGCTGGCTCCGCGAAGTGACGCGGCGCTCCGGTCCGAGCGAGGCGCTTGTTCTGCATGAAGAGCGCGGCGTTACGCGCTGGACCTATGATGACCTGTGGGAACGCGCCAACGAAGTGGCCCGCGCGCTCGTGGCGTGCGGCGTGGGCAAGGGCACGCGCGTCGGCGTGCTGATGACCAACCGGCCCGAATTCCTTTCGGCGGTCTTCGGCACGGCACTTGCGGGTGGCGTCGCGACGACGCTCAGCACGTTTTCGACGGCCGCCGAAATGGAGCACCTGCTCCAGTCCTCGGCATGCTCGGTGCTGCTGCTGGAACGCCACGTCCTGAAGAAGGATTTCGCGGCGATGGTGAGCGATCTGGAGCCTGCCATTGCGGACGCAGAACCGGGCGCGCTCGCCTCGCTCAAATTCCCCTTCCTCCGCCACATCGCTTCACTGGGTGGCGGCGCAGGCATGATAGAAGACTGGGAGAGCTTCCTGACGCGTGGCGACGATGTCGCTCAGGAACTCGTTGACGCGACCGCCGCGACGGTCGCCCCCTCCGATCCGGGTGTGCTGTTCTTCTCTTCGGGGTCGACGGGGAAGCCCAAGGGCATATTGAGTGCGCATCGCGGCGTCACGCTCCAGCTTTGGCGCTGGAAGCGGTTTTACGCGGCCAGCGAGGACGTGCGCACCTGGTCGGCCAACGGCTTTTTCTGGTCGGGCAATTTCGCCATGGCCATTGGCGGCGCGCTTTCGAGCGGGGGCAGCCTCGTGCTCCAGCCCACATTCCAGGCGGAAGAGGCGCTGGCGCTGATGGATGCCGAAAAGGCGACGATGGCGGTCGCCTGGCCGCATCAATGGGCACAGCTTGAGGCCGCATCGAACTGGAACGATGTGAACCTGTCCGCGATCAAATATGTCAGCCCCAAGGTGCCGCTCGGCCGCCATCCGACCGTGAAGACCGACTGGCAGGAACCCATGGCGGCCTATGGCAATACTGAGACTTTCACGATCAGCGCGATCTTCCCCTCGGGCACGCCGGAAGAGCGCATTGAAGGCAGCCATGGCGAGGTTCTGCCGGGCAATGTCTTCAAGATCGTCGATCCGCTGACGGGCGAAATCGTGCCCATGGGGGAGCGCGGAGAGATCGCGGTGAAGGGCCCGACGTTGATGCTTGGCTATGTCGGCATCCCGCTGGACGAGACGCTGGACAGCGAAGGCTTTTTCCGGACGGGCGATGGTGGCTATCTCGACAGCACCGGCCGACTGTTCTGGGAGGGCCGCCTCAATGACATCATCAAGACCGGCGGCGCCAATGTCTCGCCCGTCGAGATTGACGGGGTGATCAAGTCCTGCCCCGGCGTGAAGGTGACGCAGACGGTCGGTGTGCCGCACGAGACGCTGGGCGAGCTCGTCGTCGGCTGCATCGTGCCGCACGAAGGCGCGACGCTTGACGAGGAAGCGGTGCGCGCTTTCGTGAAGGAGCAGCTCGCCAGCTACAAGGTGCCGCGCCGCGTCCTCTTCTTCAGCGAGGATGAGCTGAAGCTGACGGGCAGCGCCAAGATCAAGACATCGGATCTGAAGGCGCTGGTCATCAAGCGGCTGGAGGCGGAGGCGGCGTGACCGGGTTGGCCGAACAGGCGCTGGCCATCGCCAACCTGAAGGCCCGCTATTGCGCTGCTGCCGACCTCTCGGCGGCCGACCCGGGAGCCGCAAGAGACCTGTTTGCCGCCATTTTTACCGAGGATTTCGTCGGGGATTACGGCGTTCAACCGCTCAAGGGGGCGCAGGCGATCACCGATTTCCTGTGCACTGCGATTGCGGGGAACAGCGAATGGCTGATCCACATGCTGCATTCGCCCCGCATCGAGGTGGCGGGCGAAACCGCGACCGGCGACTGGACGGTGCATGTTCATCTGAAGCGACGCGCTACGGGCGCGGTTGATGTGGTCATCGGCCGCTATTCTGATGGATTTCGCCTGACGCCCGATGGCTGGCGGATCGCGACGGTCAGGTTCGAACGGCTGGAATAACGACAATCACAATGGACGGCAGAAAGTCGTCACCCACCACGCGTGGCGGACGGATTACAAGGAGTTGGAAATGGCTGATCGCTTCTCGGGCAAGACGGTGCTGGTGACCGGTGGCGCTGCCGGCCTTGGTCGGGCCTATGCGCTGGCCTTCGGGCGCGAGGGCGCGCATCTGATCCTGGCCGACATCAACGAAGACGGGATGATCGAAACCAGGGCGCTCGTCGAGGGCGTTGGCGGCTCGGCGGAGTGCCACCGCGTCGACATGTCGAGCGAGGCTGACATCAATGCGCTCGCCGGCAAGGTGCTTGGCGGCCACGAGCGGCTCGATGTCCTGATCAACAATGCGGGGCTCCATCTCGGCGAGATCGCGCGCGGCTTCTTCGGGCTGGGGCAAGCGAAGTGGCAATATTTCTTTGCGGTCAACACCATCGGTCCGATGCTGCTCGCCGAGGCGCTGCGCCCCGCGCTCGCAAAAGCCACGGGCCTCATCATCAACAAGTCGTCGATGGCCAGCTACAACCCGGCGACCGCTTATGGGATCACCAAGGCGTCGCTCAACGTCTTTACGCACGCGATGGCGCTGCAGTTCGGCAGCGACGGCATCCGCTGCGTGGCGATCGCGCCCGGACTGATGGAGACTGAGGCGGCTCGCGGCGGTGTGCAGGACGATAATTGGGAGCGGTTGAAGGGCATGCAGATGGTCAAGCGGCAGGGGACCGCGGAGGACATCGCCAATCTCGGCCTGTTCCTTGCGTCGGACGAGGGCAGTTTCATCAACAACGAGGTCATCCTGTGCGATGGCGGCAACCAGATGCGCGGGTTCAGGATATGAGCGGCGCGCCCGCCTTTGCCGACTGGCTGGAGATTGCCAATCTGAAGGCGCGCTATTGCCGGTTTCTGGACACGAAGGACTGGGATGGTTTCGCAGGCCTGTTTACCGAAGGCTTCATCCTCGACGCCACCGCGTCCGGCGGCCCGCGGATCGAGGGGCGCGATGCGGCCATAGCCAGCGTCCGCACGTCGATCGAAGCCGCGAAGACCGCACACCAGATCCATTCGCCCGAAATCGAGGTGGATGAGGACGAGGCCCGCGCCATCTGGGCGATGCAGGACCGGCTGCTCTGGCCGGGTGGCCGCACGCTGACCGGCTTTGGTCATTATCATGAGCGATATGTCCGCGAGGACGGTGTGTGGAAGATCGCGGAATCGCGCCTCACGCGGCTGAACTTAGAAATGACGCAACCGTCAGGTTGAACGCGCGCTCATCCCGGAAGGCGGCTGCTCTTTGGTCCATTCTTCTCGCTTTGCTGTCACGCTTTCGACGGTTTTCGTCCAGAAAGCGGGATTGTTGGCGAGCAGCCTGATGTCGAAGCTGTTCGAGCCCCTGAACTCCAGCACCTCGACACCCTCGGCGCCGGGCACATAGGCATAGGGGACGTCTGCGCCGACAAAGAAGCCGTCGCCGCGGCCAAGCTCTTCGGTCCCGATGCGGAGCGACCATCCGCCGGTCAGTGAGTGAGCAGACGCATTGATTGTCCGGGCGATTGTTCTTGTTTCAGCGTCGGCAAATGGTGGCGCCGGCACGATTTTCATGCTCGATAGCGGGATAGCCAAGCTGCCGGGCAGGCGTCAGCGGTACACCCCAACGCCATGCGAGCCCGCCAATGTCGGCCGATAAGAGGGAAGAGGAATGAGCCTGTACACGACCATCCATCTGCATAACGTCTCTGCGGGACGCGAGGCAGATTATGCGCAGTGGTTCGATGGCAAGCATCGCGAGGATCTCGCGCGCCTGCGCGGCTATTGTTCGGCGGATCGCTATGAGGTGACGCCCCAGCAGATCATGCCCGACATTCCCCAGCCCTGGCGCTTCATGAGCGTTTACGAATTCGACTACGCGTCGCCCGAGATCGACCTGCCGGCGCTGGGTCCGCTGCTCGCCGAGGCGCGTGATTCGGGGCTGACCGACGATTCCGCCGAAACCGAGCGCATCCACAGCTACGCCATGTATTCGGACTGGGTACCGAGCCCTAACCACCAGCAGGACAAGCCTTTTTCTGGCGTCAGCATCATCCTCGCCAATTTCGTGGCGGGGCGCGAGGCCGAGTATCACAAATGGTACAACGAGGTTCACGGGCCCGAAGTAACGCGCGTGCCCGGCAAGGTCGCGATGAAGCGCGGACGCCTGTCGTCCGTCCAGATCGAGCCCCGGCGCTACTGTCCCGGCAGCGACCTCGTCTTCTGCGCGCAGCAGACCGACGACTTGCTGTTCACCGTCAAGGATTTCAGCGCCCGTGCCCGCGGCGTCAGCCCCAGCGGCGTTGCGTTCCAGGAGCGCTCTTCGGCAGGGTCCTTCGCGCGAACGGTGCACTATTTCAGCAAGGTCAGCGGCACCGAATTCTGGCCCGGCGGCGTCGCCTATGACGGCGACCTGTCGGTCTATCCGGCCGATTTCGCGCGGCCCGCTGCGTGAGGGTTTGAACCATCGCGTACGCGATACGGTCGCCCCTTGTCGCGGGGGCGGCGGCGTGCGCAGTTAGACACAGCAATCCAATACAATTCCGGAGTTATTTGTGGCGAAGACAATTGTGATCACCGGGGCGGGCGACGGGTTGGGCCGTGCGCTGGCACGCCGCTTTGCCGCCGATGGAGAGACCGTCATCCTGCTCGGCAGGACCTTCTCGAAGGTGCAGGCGGTGGCCGAGGAAATCGGTGGTCGGCATTTCGCGGTCGAGTGCGATGTCGGCAATCCGGATTCAGTCCGCGCCGCCTTCGCGAAGATCGCTGAGCGTCACCCGAAAATCGACGTCCTGATCAACAATGCCGCGGTCTTCGAGCCCTTTACCTTGGGCGAAGTTCGGGACGATCAGCTCATGACGCAGCTCATGACCAACCTCGCCGGGCCGATCTTCTGCGCGCGCGACGCATTGCCGCTGCTGCGCGGGGGCGGCCACATCATCAACGTTAGCAGCGAGTCCGTCCCGCTCAAGATGCCGATGCTGTGGATGTATGCGGGCACCAAGGCGGGTCTGGAATTCATGTCGGGCATGTGGGCGCGCGAGCTTGAGGAAGAGGGCGTGCGCGTCACCACAGTCCAGGCCGGCCAGATGATGGACGAGACCAAGACCGGCACGAGCTGGCCGATGGAGGTCGCGATGCGGTTCATGCAGGCCAACGCGAAGGTCGGCATCAACCCCCGCGAGCGGCCAATCTCGCACTACAACTCGGTGACCGATGTGTTTCGCGCGGTGCTCGATACGCCCGCCGACCTGCACATCGGCACGGTTGCGCTCAGCGCCCATCGCCGCCCGGCTTAAAGCACGACAACGAAATTCGACAGGAAGACAAGATCATGGCTACCCTCCCCGACGCGAAGCTTTTCATCGACGGCGTGCTGCGCGACGCTGAAGGCGGAAAGACCTATGATGTGATCGGTCCTTGGACCGGTGCGCCCGTCGGCAAGGCGGCGGACGCATCGGCTTCGGACGTCGAGGCCGCGATCGTCGCCGCGCGCCGCGCCTTTGACGAATCCGACTGGTCGACCAATGTTGAAAAGCGCGTGGCCATGGTCACGAAGCTGCGCGATCTCTTCCGGGCGAACATGGATCGGCTTTCCGATCTGGCGCGCCACGAGGCTGGCGCGGCCTGGGGCGCGGTTGGCCGCGCGCATGTCGACATGGCGCTCGATGGATGGGACGATTATCTTGCTGTTTTCCCGCAAGTTAAGTGGGAAAAGGACTATGGCGGGCGCACGGGCTATGGTTTTGAAAGCCTCCGCAAAGCCGTGTACGAGCCGGTTGGGGTGGTTGCCGCGATCACACCCTGGAACGTGCCGCTCTACGTCAATGTCGGCAAGGTTGTCGCGGCACTACTTGCGGGTTGCACCGTCATCCTGAAGCCTGCGCCCAATACGCCGGGCATGGGTGCGATCTTCGGCGAGCTTGCGGCTAAAGCGGGCCTTCCGGCCGGCGTGCTCAATGTCGTGTTCGGCAGCGATCCCGCGATGGCGGGCGAAATGCTGGTGACTGATCCACGCGTCGATCTCATTTCCTTCACTGGTTCGACCGGTGTCGGCAAGCGCATCATGGAACAAGGCGCGGCGACGCTGAAGCGCGTGTTTCTAGAACTCGGCGGCAAGTCGGCCAAGATCGTCCTCGACGACGCACCAAATTTCGCAATGGAAGTGGCGACGACAATGCTCGTCTTCCACGCCGGCCAGGGCTGTGCGGTCCAGTCGCGTCTGCTGGTGCCCAGGAGCCGCTACGAGGAAGCCAAGGCGATCCTCAAGCATGCCTATGGCAATTTTGGCGACAACTGGGGCGACTTCGACAATCCGCAGCACATCATGGGGCCGGTCATCTCCGAACGGCAGCGGGAACGGGTGATGTCCTATATCGAGCTCGGCAAAGAAGAAGGCGCGACGTTGATCGCCGGTGGTAATGCCCGGCCGGACAAGGGCGGCGGCTATTTCATCGAACCCACCTGCTTCGCCGATGTGACCAACGACATGCGCATCGCTCAGGAAGAGATTTTCGGCCCGGTTCTGGTCGTCATTCCGTTCGAGGACGATGACGACGCGATCCGTATCGCCAATGAAAGCCAGTACGGCCTTTCGGGCGGCGTAGCCTCCGGAGATCTCGATCGTGCCATGCGGGTCGCAAATCGCGTCCGTTCGGGCTCGATCAGCGTCAATGGCGGCATGTGCATCGCCGGGGACTTGCCTTTTGGCGGCTACAAGGCCAGTGGCGTTGGCCGCGAATGGGGTCTTGAGGGAATCGAGGAGTTTCTCGAGACCAAGCTGATCGCATGGCGCGCAGCATAGACAGCAAGGATTGAGTTTGAGCGCGGACGCTGGAGAGGCTAAAGGCGAAGTGAAGGCGAAGGCTGCCCGAGGGCAGCCGCGCGCTTCCGCGCCGGCAAAGGCGGTCAGCCACAACCTCAACGGCCAGCGGCTTGGCCGCAAGGGGCGCGATACGCGCGAGCGCATTCTCGCCGCGACCAACGAACTCCTTGCCGGACCCGCCGATGTCCAGATTTCGCTGAGCGCAGTTGCACGCAACGCGTCGCTCGGCATGACGTCGCTCTATCTCTATTTCAACGACCTGACCGAGCTGTTGCTCGCGGTGCTTGATCCAGTGATGGCAACCGCCGAGGACGCGTATATCTCGCTCCTCCGTACGCGTTGGAATGAGGACGAGCTGGGCGCGCGCGCACAGGAATTCGTGAAGGCTTATCACACCTTCTGGGTCAAGAACTCGCGTATCCTCCACTTGCGTAACAGCATGGCCGATCACAATGACCAGCGCATGATGTTTCACCGCGTTCGCTCTGCCCAGCCGGTCATGCTTTTGCTTGTCGAGCAGATGGACGGCGATCTGTCGAAGCAGGGGTCACCGGTATTCAGCATGGCAACCGCATTGATGACCGGCCTCGAGCGCGTCGTCACGGTCACGACGGACGCCAACCTGCCGACCTTGCTTCAGTCGCCTATCGCGTTCCGCGGCAATCTTCTTGAGGCTGAATCGAGGCTGATCGAGCTCGGCATTCGCGACTACCGGGCATTGGCCGGCAAGCCCGTCGCGTAACAGCCGCTATTCCTTCTTTCCGCCAATGCCCTTGATGTAGCGCTCGACGTTTTCGAGATAGGCAGGGTTCAGCATCAGCGCGCTGTTGGCCATGCGTTCGACATGGCGCGCCATGTCCGGCCCGACTTCATTGGCAAGCTCGATCGCGACCTTGGCCGCGCCCATCTGCTCGCCATTCTGCCTGGTGAGGTGACGGCAGAAATCGAGCGCTGATTCCTCAAATCCTTCATCGGGCCGCACGTCATGGACAAGGCCCATGATCAGTGCCCGATCGGCATCGGCTTTCTGGTTGCCCATGATCAGCCAGCGTGCCCAGTGCGGGCCGCAGATACGCGTCAGGCGGCTCACGCCGTTGGAGGCGGGCAGAACGCCGAACAGGCCTTCGGGGAAGGAGAAGGACGCGCTTTTCGCGGCAAGGCGGAAGTCACAGGAAAGCGCGAGCTCAAGCCCGCCGCCCACGCAGGTCGAATGGATGGCGCAGACGATCGGCTTTTCGACATGCTCCATCTCGTCATAGATGCGGTGCATGCCGTGCAGGCCGAGCCTGTGGTTCTCGCGAATACCCGTGGCCGTGCGCGGCTGCGCATTGGGAGAACCGCTGCGCAGGTCCGCACCGGCGCAGAAGAAGCGGCCTGTAGCACGGACGAGCATGACCTTGAGCTCGGGCGTATCGCGGAAGCGGTGCAGCGCCTGCTCGAACAACTGCATCGTTTCACCCGACAGCGCATTGAGCTTGTCGGGTCGATTGAGCGTCGCGATCAGGATGCCATCCTGTTCCTCGGTCAGAAGATGCGGCTGTTCCGACATTGTGCTTCCCTAGCCCCGTGTGCGCGGCAGGCCGAGGCCGCGTTCCGCGATCATGCTGCGATGAACCTCGCTGGTGCCGCCGTAAATGGTCGATCCCTGCGCATGGCGATAGAACATGTTGATTTCGGCTGCTGCGCCCTTGCGCTTCGACAAGGATAGCGGTGCGGTGAGATCGATCAGGTCGCGGGCGTCGCTCAGGAATTTTTCGGAACTGAACATCTTCGCCATCGGCCCATAAGCATGATTGGGCTTCTTTTCCGCGATCACCCATTGCGCGCGGAAGGTGATGAGTTCCGACACCCATAGATTGGCGGCTGTACGGGCGAGGCGCACCTGGGCGGACTGATCGTCGATCAATGGTTTTCCGCGATAGCCGATCTCGCGGCACAGCGTTTCGGCCGCGTGTAGCATGGCGCGCTGATATTTCGAAAAGCCGCCGCCATGTTCCAGCTCCAGGCTGGCGCTCATCGTGCGGACGCCGCCGTCGACTTCACCCAGGCGCCAACTGTCCGGGATGTGGACGCCATCATAGAAGGTGATGTTCGTGCGTTCGTCCTGGAAGGTGTAGACGGGCTGTACCGTCACGCCATCGGCCTTCAGCGGGACGATGAACATGGTGAGGCCCTTGTGCTTGGCCACATCGGGGTTGGTGCGCGTCAGCATCAGCACATAATCGGAAAGATTGGCGCCGCTGGTGAACATCTTGGTGCCGTCGATCCGCCAGCCATTCCCATCGGGCGTCGCGCGACACTGCGCCGCGAACACGTCGGAGCCCGAGCCCGGCTCCGAATAGCCGAGGCTGCAGATCGCTTCGCCGCGCATGAGCCGGGGCAGCACCTCCTGCTTCAATTCATCGGTGCCGAAGCGGTTGATGATCAGCGCCACCATCTGCGTCACGCCGGCGGCGGGGTTGTTGTAGCCCTGCACCTCGAAGGCATCCATCGCGGCGATCTTGGCGTAGGACGAAAGGCCGCGCCCGCCGACATCCTTGGGGAGGCCGAGATAGAGGAGGTTGGATTCGGCAAGTTTCCGGTTCAGCTCGGGATTATAACCTTCCCAGCTATAGTGGAACGTCTCGCGCATCTCCGGCGTGACGTTCTTTGCGAAGAACTCCTCGATCTCGCGCGTGATTGTCCTGGCGTCCTCGCCAAGATCGAACTCGATCGGGGTCGCGCCGACATCCGGCAGCGCGGCCTGCTCGCCCGCATAGAGGCGGCGGCCGGCTTCCTCGATCAGTCGCTGCGGATCGCCCAGCACCAGCGGCCATGCCTTGGCGCGCAGGTTGAAGAGGAAGATGTCATATTCGGTGGTGAGGCCGTAGCCGCCGAAAGTATGGAGCGCCTGCGCCACGGCACGGGCAGCGGCGTCTGCGTTCCACCAGCCGGCCAGCGATATGGTGGCGCCGGCGTCCTTCGTGCCGTCGGCTATATCGCGGATCGCCTTCCACACCAGAAACTTGCCGCCGTCCACGTCGCACAGGAGATCGGCGAGCGGATGCGAGATGCCCTGGAACTCGCCGATGAACTGCCCGAACTGCTTGCGTTCGCAAGCATAAGCGGCGGCGAGCCTGAGCGCTTCGCGACCGATGCCGGCAAGACCGGCGCCGATCAGCAGTTTCCACTCTTCGATGCCTTTAACGAAGGTCGCGAGCGCGTCGTCGCCCGAGGCCAGCGTCACGCGCGGGTGCGCAGCAAGATCGATCTCGGCCAACGGCGTGCCGGCGAGATTTTCCTCGGCCTTGCGGCCTGATTCCGGAACGGAGACGAGGACGATATCATTGCCCATGCGCGCAATAACGGCTTCGGCGACGAGACCGCCGGCGACCCACTGGACAGGCTCGGCGGCGATATCGCGGAACGCGAGGCTGGCGACGGCTTCACCCGAAATGACACGGCCGAAAAGGTCCGTGGTCTGATCGCCGCCCAGTTGTGCGAGCAACCGAGCCGTCACCAGGGTTTCGGCAAGCGGTCCGGAAACGAGCGTTCGCCCGGCCTCTTCCATCAGGATAACGGCATCGAACAGGCCCAGCCCGAGCCCGCCCGCCTCTTCGGGAACGCGGATCGACAGCGCGCCGAGTTCAGCAAGCCCCGTCCAGAGCTTGGCATCGAAGCCGGAAGGGGCGGCCGCGCGGACGCGGGCCATGGAGCTGTTTTCATCGAGGAAGCGCGCGAACATGTCGCGCATCATTTCCTGATCTTCGGTCAGGTCGAAATTCATGCGCGGTGGCTCCGAGGTTACTGTGCCGCGGACGCCCGGCGCATCATGACGCTGAGGTCGACCTGGCCGGTCGCGACGCCGCCCATGAAGCCGCCGTCGACGGGGAAGACCACGCCATTGACGATGCTCGCGGGCGCGCTGTTCAGGAGGACGATGCCGCCTGCCTGTTCATCGGGCGTGGAATAACGGCCCATCGGCTGTGCGGCCGCCTCGACCACATCCTTGCCGGATGCTGCCTCAAAAGTGGCCATCATCGGCGTCTGGGTCGGTGAGGGCAGCGTGCAGTTTATGCGGATACCCTTCTTGATCAGATGGGCGCCCATGAACTGGGTCCAGACGATGACGTTTTCCTTGGAGAAGGCGTAACCCTCGCCAACCACGTCCATATGCGCTTCGCACCACTCGACCGCGGCCTGGAAGCCCTTGGTGGTCACGAATTCCATATTGGTGGGGATGCGGCGGCTCCAGCCCAGGCCGCCCGTGGAGGCGATGCTGGCGATCGCCCCGCCGGGGCCCATCAGCGGCACGACCTGTTCGGTCAGGTGCCGAAGGCCGATGAAGTTGACCTTCATCACGTCCATTGGCGGGAAGGACTGCGGCAGGCCCGCGCAGTTGAACAGCGCGTCCACCTTGCCACCGATCTTTGCGACAGCGGCTTCGATCGAAGCCGGATCGCGCAGGTCGACATTGTTGAAGGAGGCGAGGGGAAGCGTTGAATCCTTGTAATCAAGCCCATGCACTTCGGCGCCGAGCTCGACCAGCAGCCTGGCGGTCGCTTCGCCCATGCCTGAGAAGCAACCGCTTACAATGACGCGTTTGCCCTTATAGCCCAGAATGTCGTTCATTATCCTCTCCGATTAACCTGTCAGGCCTTGGCGTTTGGTGGCCATGAAATTGTGCCGTCATCTTCTTCGACGACGATGATCCGCTCGGGGCACGCGCGGGCGCCGCGCTTTGCCAGAAGCTCCATGCCTTTTTCGACGTCAAAGCCTTCAATGGCGATGTAGCCGTCGTCGTCGAGTGGAAACAGCTCTTCGGACACGGCCGCGCAGCGGGCATTCCCGACACAGCCTGCCTGTATGATCCGGATCCTCATGTCGTCTCTCTCGAATTACTGACATTCCTTAGAAAGGAGATTGGACATGCGATCAACTCGCCGAATTGCTCATCGCCGCCGCGATGCACGCGGGAACAAGGTTCTCACCCAATCGTGGCTGCGTTATCGTCCGGGGTGTTGCGCGCGGGCATTGTCTTTGTCGGAGCCACGCGCGACACGAGTTGCCAAGCTCAGGGCGTGTGCCTGTCAGGCGCACGGACACGAGGAAAAGCAGTGAGATCGGAGATCTGAATGGTACAGGCCAGCCTGAGTCCCGCAGCGCCCAAGCCGGACCACGTGTCCGATGCTCTGGTCTATGATTTCGACATCCATGCCGATCCGGAGCTGCTGGCCGATCCGCATGCGCGCATTCTCGACATGCTGCAGAGCGCGCCGCCAGTCTTCTGGACGCCGCGCAATGGCGGTGGCTGGGTCATCCTCAGCCATGCTGCGAATTATGAGGCGTCGCGCGATACCGAAACCTTCTCGAGCGAATTCGTGCCGCCGGAGCAGATGAAGGCGTTGCTCGCGTCGCTGCCGCCCGGCGCGCCGCATATTCCCCTGCCGGTTCCGATCACGCTCGATCCGCCCGAGCACACCAAATACCGCCAGCCGCTGCAAAAGGTGTTCTCGCCCAAGACGATCGCGGGGCTGCGCGACAGCATTCGCGCGCTTGCCGGGGAGCTGATCGACGCGGTCAAGGCTGACGGGCACTGCGAATTCATGTCGGCAATCGCCGAACCTCTGCCGGTCCAGGTTTTCCTCAAGATGCTTGGGCTGCCGCTCGACCGCCTTCCCGAATATCGCACGATCGTAAAGGAGCATATGGAGGCAATTGACAGCGATCGCGCGGGCTCGATGCGTCGCCTGCAGAGGATCGCGGCCGCCATGCGCGACGTTGTGCTCGACCGGAAGGAAAACCCGCAGGACGACATTATTTCGATGCTTTGGAAGATCGAAATCGATGGCCAGCCGACGACGCTTGCGGACATGGAAAATTACGGCGTGCTGCTTTTTATTGCGGGGCTGGACACGGTGATGAACGGCATGGGGCTGGCCGTGCGCGGCCTGGCCATGGATCCCGAGCTTCAGCGCAAGCTGCGCGCCGACCCCAAGCTGATCGCCGAGGCGTCGGAGGAGATGCTGCGCCGTTACACCTTCACCGTTCCCATGCGGATCGTGCGCAAGGAAGTCGAACTGGCCGGCGCGAAGATGATGCCGGGCGAGACGGTCAAGCTGTTCCTTCCTGCAGCCGATCTCGACGCGAAGGAGTTCCCGCAGCCCGACAAATATGATCTCGACCGCGAGAACAACGTCCACATCGCCTTCGGCGTCGGGCCGCACCGCTGCCTCGGTTCGCACCTCGCGCGCGTCGAGATTCAGGTGCTTTACGAGGAAGTTCTCGCGCGCCTGCCCGAATTCCGGCTCGATCCGGAGAATCCGCCCGTCTTCCACGGCGGCCATGTGATGGGGATTGAGAGCATGAATCTGGTCTGGGACGTCTGAGCATGGCCTGGCAACGCTCGCGCCCCCGCCTCGACAATGAGAACCGCGCTTTCTGGACGGGCGGCGCGGAAGGCAAGCTCAACATCATGAAGTGCAATGATTGTGGCGGATTCATCCATCCGCCACGCGAAATCTGCCGTCATTGCCAGTCGGAAAATGTTGCGCCGCATGCGGTGACGGGCACGGGCGTTGTCGATACCTACACCGTGAATCACCAGCCCTGGGCCAAGGACATGGAAGTGCCCTTCGTCATCGCGCGCGTGGCGCTGGACGACGCCCCGGGCGTCTACCTCACGACCAACATCGTGAATTGCCCCGTCGATGCCGTCGATATCGATGACCGCGTGCGCGTCGTGTTCGAGGAACAGGATGGCATATGGTTTCCCCTGTTCGAAAAGGTGGGCTGAACGTGGCGCAAGAGGCATATATCACGGGCATCGGCATGTCCGAGGTTGGCGTGCGGCTCACGCGCTCGGCGCTTGGCCTGACCCTCGATGCGGTCAAGGAAGCGATTGCGGATGCGGGGCTGACGCTCGACCAGATCGACGGTGTTGCGACTTATCCGGGCAAGATGCAAAGTTTCCTTGGCTTTTCGCCAGTCAGCTCGGATGACCTGATCGAGGTGCTCGGGCTCAAGACGCGCTGGCACATCGGCGCGGCGGAGGCGACCGCGCAGCTTGGTGCTATCACGGAGGCCGCGAATGCGGTGAAGGCGGGGCTGGCGCGCCACGTCGTCTGCTTCCGGACCGTCTATGAGGCGGCGGCGCTTGCGCGGCCCGAGGAGTTCCCGCCGCTTGAACGCCGCAAGGACGTTTCGGGTGGATCGCAATGGGTTTCGCCCTTTGGTGCCTTCTCGGCCGCCAACTGGACCGCGCAGTTCGCGATGCGCCACATGAAGCGCTACGGCCTGACGCGCGAACAACTGGCTCAGGTCGCGCTCAACGACCATGCCAATGCCGCGCTCAATCCGCGCGCGATCGTCAAGAAGCCGCTGACGATGGACGAGTATATGTCAGCGCGGCTGATCAGCACGCCCTTCTGCCTCTATGACTGCGACCGCTTCACCGACGCCTCTACCGTCGTGATCGTTTCTGCAGGCGATGCGCTCGACGAAATCAAGGCGACCCCGATCCGTATCGCGGCGAGCGCGGGTTCGGTTGAGCGCTATAGCTGGGATCAGGCCGAATGGGCGGGCGCCTATCCAACGGGGCGCGATCTCTGGAAGAATACCGACTACAAGCCGAAGGACGTGGATACGGTCCAGTTCTATGACGGCTTCGCCTTCCAGCCGATAACCTGGCTCGAAGGGCTCGGTTTCTGCGAAGTGGGCGAGGGCGGCCAGTTCATCGAGGGCGGCAAGCGCATCGCGCGCGACGGCGAGCTGCCGATGAACACCGGCGGCGGGCAGCTCGGCTGGGGCCGTCTGCACGGCTTCGGCTTTGCCTATGAGTCGGTGGTCCAGCTCCGCGGCGACGGTGGCGCGCGCCAGATTGCGGGCGATCCGAGGGTCGCGATAGCGACCTCGGGTGGCGGCCCGATGGCGGCAGCGCTGCTGCTGACCAGGGACTAGTCGCATGGTGATCGGCGAGATCGACAAGCTGCCAGGTTTCCGCCGGCGCTTCGTCGTCTCGCCCGCCGCCGACCGCGTGACCGCCGCGGTCGAGGACGATTATCACTGCATGGCCGTCACGCTGCACCATGACGAAGCCAAGGTGACGGCGGTCAGCGCGATCATGGACCGAGCGCCGTGGACGACATGTCCCGGTGCGCCCGCGGTACTCGAGGCGACCTTCACCGGCGTCGCGCTCTCTGACGTCGCCGCGCGCGGAGAAAAGCAAGCGAATTGCACACACCTTCACGACCTTGCGGTGCTCGCCGCGGCGCATGCGGGCGATAATGCGCCCATCCGCTACGACATACTCGCCTGCGACCCGATCGAGGGTCTTGTGGTCGCGGAGATCCGGCGTGACGGGACGCTCGTCCACCGGATCGAGCATCGCGACGATATCGTGACCACGCCCGCCGCGATTGCAGGCACTTCGCTGTTCAAGCTGCGCGGCTGGATTGAGTCGCTGGAAGGGACGGAGCGCGAGGCTGCACGCCTGCTCCAATGGGGCACCATCCTCGCGCATGGCCGCAACATTCCGATGGAGCGCCAATCCGACGCCAGCCGGATGCCGCCCAATTGCTACACCTTCCAGCCCGACAAGAAGGCAGTGGCGAAACGAGTCGGGAAAATTATCGACTTCGGCGAAGGATCGCTGGAGCCTCTGGACCATTTTGCTGGAGGAAGTTTCGGATCCCGCACGCTCCGGTAAGCGGGACCGCTGACAGTCATATCTGATCCGGAGCAAGGAGAGTGCGATGGAAATGAACGATATGGTGCTGATCAGCGTCGACGATCACATCTGCGAGCCGCCCACGCTTTTCGACAACCAGCTATCGGGTGACCTTCTGGCGAGCGCGCCCAGGTTCAATACCGACGCCCACGGCAAGAACTTCTGGTCCTATCAGGGCAGCATCCGTCCCTCGGTGGGCCTGAATGCGGTCGTGGGCCGTCCGTTCGAGGAATATGGCATGGAGCCGACCTCGCTCGATCAACTCCGCGAGGGTTGTTACGACGTCCACGCGCGCATCGACGACATGGATGTGAACGGCATTGCCGCCTCAATGTGCTTCGGCAACTCGATCGCCTTTGACGGCCAGACCTTCCACAAGGCGCCCGACAAGAAGCTCTCGCTCCGGCACATGCAGGCCTATAACGACTGGCACTACGACGAATGGTGCATGGCCTATCCGGGCCGCTTCATCCCCTTGGGCATTCTGCCGACCTGGGACATGGACGCCACCGTCGCCGAGCTTCATCGCATTGCCGACAAGGGCTTTCGCGCGATTGTGATGAACGAGAATCCCACGGTGCAGGGGCTGCCCAGCATCCATAACGACTATTGGGATCCGATGTTCAGGGCGATCGCGGATACGGACCTGACGATCGCGCTTCACATCGGCACGGGCAATCCTGCGCCGCACGCCTCGATGGAAACGCCGATCGAGGCGTGGATCTCGACCATGCCGCTCTCGGTCTCGCAAGGGCTTGCCGACTGGCTGCAACTCGAGGAGCTGCACCTTTATCCCAATCTGCGAATATCGATTGCGGAGGGCGGGCTTGGCTGGGTGCCCTATTTCATGGAACGCGCCGACTTCTCGAACTGGCGGCACAAGGCCTGGACCCATTCGCGCTTCCAGAACATGAAGCCGAGCGAGATGGTCAAGCGGCACTTTCTGCACTGCTTCTTCGACGACAAATACGGCCTTCAGAACCTTGAGGCTGTGGGCGAGGACAACGCCGCCTATGAATGCGACTATCCGCATTCGGATTCGCTCTGGCCCGAGACGCCCGAGCATCTCTGGGAATCGGTCAGGCACCTGACCGACGCGCAGATCGACAAGGTGACGCACGGCAACGCCATACGCTGGTTCCGCTTCGACGACTTCCTGAAGCACAACCGGCGCGAGGACATGACCGTAGGTGCCTGCCGCGCGCGGGCTACGGCGAAGCATGTCGACACCGCACCCAAATCCTCGGGCGGCGCCCGCCCGACCGAGGAAACGCGGCCGGTGACTTCGGGGGATGTCATGGAGATGTTCAGGAAGCACGCGGCTGAACGCGAAGCGGCTTGAAAATCAGGGCGCACGGGTGAATCCGTGCGCCCTGATCCTATAGAATAACCAGATCGGCGCCGCTGACTATTGGCCCGCCGTGTTCGCGTTCGCCAGTTTCGCCATCGCCTTCTCGAGCGCGACATGCACGCTCAACGTGTCTGCTGCCTGGCGCGGCGGGAAGGCCTTCAGGCTCTCGAGATGCTCCTTGATGATCGGCGCACCTGCGGTCGGCGCCCACATCTTGGCGGCGAAGAACTTGCGCCCGATATAGCCCCATTCATGGCTTTCCGGGTCCATTTTCTCCATCGGATCCATCAGCAGGTTGAAGACGTAAGGGACGCTGGGGTAGGCCTTCTCATTCCACCAGCTTCCCTCCTTCTTGACGCCGATGTGCATCTTCCACGAGCCCACGCGCACGGCCATCAGGTCGGTTTCGTCGTAATAGAAATAATGCTTGCGCGCCGACTTGTCGGTCTTGCCGGTCCAGTGATCGAGCTGGTTATAGCCATCCAGATGCACCTTGTAGGTGACACCGTTCATCTTATGGCCTTTGAGCAAGTTGTCCTTGAGGTCCGGCAGGCCCGCCGCCGCGGCTAGAGTCACGAACAGATCCTCGTGGCTTTGCAGCGCGTTGGAGGCGCTGCCGGCGGGGATTTTTCCCGGCCACTTGATCAGGCACGGGACGCGCACGCCGCCTTCCCAGGTCGTGCCTTTTTCGCCGCGGAACGGCGCATAGCCGCCATCCGGCCACAGCATCAGCTCATTGCCATTGTCGGTCGAGTAGATGACGATGGTGTCCTCCTCGAGCCCCAGCTCCTTCAGTTTGGCGAGCAATTGCCCGACCTGGTCGTCGTGCTCGAGCATCTTGGCGCGAACGACGTCTTCCTCGGCGCGGCCTTCGTCCACTGCCTTTTGCACATATTTCTGCTGTGGGTGGGAGTAGATGTGGATCGCGGTGGTGTTGAACCAGCAGAACCAGGGTTTGTCGTCCTTGCCGACGCGGTCGAGCCAATCGAGCGTCTTTTCCACCACCTCGCCGTCGAACGTCTCCATGCGCTTGCGGGTGAGCATGCCGGTATTCTCGATCTTCTGCTTGCCGCGCTTGCCGAAGACGCCGTCCTCCGTCGGATCATCCTTGTCGGTAGCCCAGGCATGAAACGTCCCGCGCGGGCCGAACGTCTTGGTGTAGTCTGGGTTCTTCTGTCCCGGATAGTCGAGCTCTTCGGGCTGCTCCTCCGCATTGAGATGATAGAGGTTGCCGAACCATTCGTCGAAACCATGGACGGTCGGGAAGAACTCGTTGCGGTCGCCGAGGTGATTCTTGCCGAACTGTGCGGTCGCGTAGCCTTCGTTTTTCAACACCTCGGCGAGCGTCGGATCTTCCTTCTGGATGCCGAGCTTGGAGCCGGGTTGTCCGATCGTGGTCATGCCGGTGCGAATGGGCAACTGGCCCATGATGAAGGCAGCGCGGCCGGCGGTGCAGCTCGGCTGGCCATAATGATCGGTGAAGATGCAGCCGTCCCTGGCGATGCTGTCGATGTTGGGCGTTCGGCCCATCATGCCGTGGGTATAGGCACCGACATTCCACATGCCGATATCATCACCCCAGATCACGAGAATATTCGGCTTTCCCTTAGGCATCGCTTTTCTCCAAAAGTCAGGCAGACCGATGGAGATTAGGCGGGGGGCGGAGCAGGGGCTATCGGGCCAAACCCTGGAGGTTGCCGGGAAAACCCCCTATATAGCAATTCAGTCGCTGACCATTGTCCGACACAGGCAGGGCCATCGCAGAACTTGGCCTAATACAGCGCGTCCTTGTAGGAATGCTCCAGCGCTGCCTCGGTCCTGCGGACAGCTTCCTCGTCGGGAACACGCTGCGACGCGAATTGGCGAGCGGCGATCGAGCGGGTTTCACCGCTCCACGCCTCGGGTTGCCACAGCTTCGACCGGATCAACGCTTTGCCGCAGTGGAAGAAGCATTCCTTCACTTCAACATAGGTGTAGAGAAGCGCGGGCTTTCCACCGACCTGCATCCGTTCGAGCACCGCCGGATCGTTGTGGAGCGTCGCCACGCCCTTCACGCGAAGCGTTTCGCGCTGGTTGGGGACGACGAAGATCAGCCCGATCTGGCCATTGTCCAGAATGTTCCTGAAGCCGAAGGTCAGCCGGTTGCCGAGGCGTTCGGGGATGAGGAGGTTGCCGTCCCCATCGATCTCGACAAAGCCTTCGGGATCACCCTTTGGCGAGACGTCGACATGCCCGTTGGCGTCGATCGTGGCGATAAAAATAAGGGGAGAACGCGCGATGAATGACTTCATCGCGCTGTTCAGTTGGGGACCCACCTTCGCCCTGACGAACTCCATCGGTTCCCCGATGACGCGCTCGAGCGAAGGCAGGTCTCTTATCCGGTAGTCATCCTGTGGCATCCTGCGACCCCACGTACAAGGTCCGCTCGCCCTCAGATGGGCAGGTTGTAGAGCTTTACCGCGTTGTCCTGCAGGACCTTCTTCTGGATCGTCCGGTCATAGCCGCCGAGCACGTCCACCAGATGCTCCTGCACGCCCGGATAGAGCGAGGTCGGGTGCGGGAAGTCGGTTTCGAACATCACCTTGTCGACGCCGATGGTCTCGAGGAGCTGCTTGGGCGCGATCTTCTCGAACCAGAAGGTGACCCAGAAATGGTCGGCGAAATATTCGAACGGCCGCTTGTGGAGCAGACCCTTCTTGATCGGCAGCATCTCGTTGAACTGGTGTTCCAGCGCTTCGAGCGCGAAAGGCACCCAGCCCGCGCCGCTTTCGATGAGCCCGATCTTGAGCTTGGGATGGCGGTCGAGACGGCCCGATACCATCCAGTTGCCGAGCGTCGCCGCGTTGCCGATCGAGAACATCGTCGCGACCACCGACAGCGTCTGCTCGAAGCCGAAGCCTTCCCAGGTCAGCGTGTTGGGATCGATCGCCGCGTTGAGGTGGAAGTTTAGCGGCGTGCCCGAAGCTTCGCACATCTCGAGGAACGGGGTCCAGTAATCGTGCATGAAGCTGGGCACGCCGACGCGCTCGGGCGTGTCGGGAAGGACGAAGCCTTTGAGGCCCATGTCGATGCAGCGCCGCGCTTCCTTTTCGAGCTCCTTCTGATCCCAAAACGGAAGGTGCGCCATGTTGAAGATGCGCTGGCCGGACACCTGCTGATATTCGGCCGAGGCATCGTTGTACATCTGCACGATGGCGAGCGCGAGTTCGGGATCGCCGAGCGACATCAGCGAACCGGCCTGAGTGACGCCCGAATTCTGGAAGCCGATCTGGGCATAGACGCCCATGTCGTCCATCGCCTGCAGCCGCTCCTTGATGCGGTGTCCACCCGGGTGCGCCTGTTCGAGCTTGGGGAAGGCGAGCCGGCCCAGCAGCTTGTTGTTATCCTTGCGGATGACGTTTCCGCCCATCGAGCCGAAATTGCGATCACCGACATACCAGCGTTCGACACCGTCGGTGTCGAGCTTCACATAGGGCACCTTGTCCTTGAACTTTGCCGGCGCGCGCGACGTGAAGAGGTCGGGCGCCTCGGTGATGTGCGTGTCGGTATCGACGATCTTGATGCCCTCGAACATCGGGTTCAGGCCACCCGATTGCGAGGCATAGTCGACTTCGCGGATCACGCCGCCTTCGGTATAACCTTCCGCCGACCAGTATTTGCGCGCGTTGCTGGCCATTTCCTTGGCGTCGTTATCAGCCATGCTTCTTCTCCAACTGGGGATGCCGGGCTGCATGGAAGAGCGGCTGTACGCTGGCGGGTGCGGCGTTTTGTTCGTCAACACACCGGGCAACCGCGTCGGTCAGGCTTCGCAGCAGCGTCGATGGGTCAATCTGCTCGGACGGCTCGTAGACAAAGCCTACGGCCAGGGGCTGGTTCTCGGGCAGGCCGGGGAGCAGGATGGCCGTCGCGTCCGCGATCGATCCGAAGCCTGCAACGCCGCTTGCATGCCCAACTTCCCGACATTGCTGGACGCACGCCGCCATGTCGGCGAATGCGAACTTCCGTTCGGGTGAAGCTTCGGCGTTGAGGCGCCGGATCATGCCGTCGCGGCGCGGCTGGGCCACGGTCGACAGCAACAGCCAGCCGGCCGCGCAGTCAGAAAGATGTTCCTGCTGGCCGCCGCAAAATCCTGCGGAACCGGATGTGCGAACGGTGCGGGTGCCGGCGCGCCAGCTATAGATCTGCGTCTTCAGCCCGACCATGCCGAACACGGCGACGCCAAGGCCCGTCTGGGCGGATAGCCGGTCGATCAGGCCCGTCAGCCGACCGTCACGGATCATGCCAGGCTGAGTTGAGCAGCCCAGCATCGCCGCGCGCGGCGTGGGCGAATAGGAGCGCGAGCACGGATCCTTGTAGAGCAGACCGAGGTCCACCAGGCTGGATAAAAGTTCCGATGTGCTCGACTGGGGCCGATCGAAGCGACGCACGATGTCCATCACCGTCGCCTGCGGATGCTCGTCGTCAAAAAACTCGAGCACCTCAATGACCCGCTTGGCAATCTTTGCCTTGTTGGACTCGACCAGGCCCATCTTCCTCTCCTTCTCTTTATGAACAGGGTTGTTCACTAGAGAGGGGGTGCCTGTCAACAAAAAATGAGGTGCTCTCGGTTTTATGATCTTGGCTGTCGCATAGCAACAGTCAGGCCCCCTCAACTGGAATCGAAAAGGCGCTGTAGCGCCGGGCGATCCGCCTTGAGCGAAGGCGTGCGGGGCAGATCCTCACAAAACAACCATTTAACGGGGATATGGGTGGCAAGAAGGTGCTTCCGCAGGTGCCCTTCCAGGTCCTCAATACGGGGTGCCGAGGCGCCTGGTTTGAGGCGAATGGCGGCTGCTGGAACCTGACCCAGCCGGTGATCAGAAATGCCTGTCACAGCAGCCTCCGAGATGCTGGGGTGCAGCATCAAGGCGCACTCGACCGACTCGGGCAGAATCTTGAAACCGCCGCGCATGATGGCTCCGTCCGCCCGGCCACGGTGAAAGAGGAAGCCGTCCTCGTCGATCAGCGCAATGTCTGACGTCCGGATCCACTCCGGCCCGATTCGCGGCGAGACGACCTCGAGCAGACCTTCGGCTCCGGGCGCCAGAACCTCGCCGGTGTCCGGATCGACGACGCGCAGTTGTGCACCCGGCATGGCGCGTCCCACCGTACCCAGCTTTGTGCGACCCCATTCCCTATGCAGTTCCGGCGTCATTGCCGCCACGGGGCCGGCGAACTCGGTTGCGCCGTAGGACAGCAGAACGGGAATGCCGTAACGGTCCTCAAAGGCCTTCTGCGCCGTCGGGTCGAGCGGGGCGGCCCCGACTCCGAGCGCCCTGATCGAGACGAGGTCTTCTTTTGGGATATTCGCATCCAGCACCAACTGGACGCATGAAGGGGGAAGGCCGGAATGGGCGGGCCGATAGCGGACGACATGATCGTGCCAGCCCTCGATCGTGAAGCGTTCCAGTAACACCACACGCTGGCCGCGGATCATCATGGGCAGGGTGGAGTAGATGCCCGAGATGTTGCCGAGCGGGAAGAAGAGCAGGAAAGGGGGTGAAGATTCGGAATTGTCGCCCTGCGTTTTCGCCAGCGGGCTCGCGAGAAAATGCTGTTCAAGCAGCCGGTAGGAGATCGCGAACTGCTTGGGCGGGCCAGTGGTGCCGCTGGTGAGAATTTCGATCTGCGGCTCCGCGGGGCCGGTGCGCTGCCCTCCAATACGCGCCTGTTCAAAGCCGGTCAGCGGCGCTGCCTGCATCCCGTTGAGGGCTATGGCGGCCAGGCCTTCCTTGCCCAGCACCTCTTGAACCTCCGGCGCGAAATCCTCTCTGTCGGCAACAACGGCGGCAGGCTGGAGCCGTTCAATGTCGCGGGCAATGCCGGCGGGCGACTGGAAGGCATAAATCATTCGGATCGTTCGTCCCTGAGCGATCAGGCCGAGCAACGCGGCGATCGAAGCAGGCCGGTTGCGGGGCACGAAGGCGACTGGCGCCTGGCCGCCGATGCCACTGGCGCCGAGCGCCGTCTGCACGGCCTCAGCCACGCGCCGGACATCTCCCCAGCTATGCCAGCGATGCTCGAATTCGATCGCCTGAAGTGCCGGCTCGCGGCGCAATGCGATGACGGCTAGTTCCTGAAGGCTGGCCACTGGATACTCCTTTTGGCCAGATACTGACGCGGCACTGGTTGCGAGGCCACAGCGCTGTGCAACGCCGCCACGATGCTTTTTCACTTGGCGATATGCGGTTGGGGCGCGGCACTTTAAGCTCGCCACGTGACGATATCCGAGTTCCTGATCGATCCGCGCATGCTTGAACTGCCATGGGTGGGTGAAATCATGCCGGTAGGCGTGATCCACCTCGATGCGGCGGTTGAGGATGTCGGACCGTTGGTGCTTCCTTCATTCCCGCTCATTGGCATAGGCGATCGCGCCCATCCACTGGCGGCGCAACTGGACGCAATTGTCGAACCGCCGATCACGCCGGAATCGCTGATCCGGAATATTTGTGAACAGCCCGCGGCGTCGGCGGTTCTGGTGCAACTGCTGCGCTTGATCGACGACCTCGATGTCGAACCATCGCTGGTGCTGGAATCGATGGCCTATGGTCTTTTGCAGGGCAGCGATGGGCACGCGGCCTGGTTGGCCTCCTGCGTGACTACCCCGCCGATGCCGCCGGGCATGGTGTTGCTTGAAAGAAGGGATGGCGTGCTCGACATCTGCCTGAAGCGGCCTGCAGCGCGCAATGCGATAGACCGGGGAATGCGTGATAGCCTGCGTGAAGCGTTCGAGCTTGCTGCGCTCGACGCTGATATCGGCCGAGTCATATTTCGTGGCGTGGGCAAGGCGTTTTCGGTGGGCGCGGATCTTGGCGAGTTCGGGACGACGCGCGACCCGGCCACGGCGCACGCGATCCGCATGCAGACGCTGCCCGCGCACGCCATCGCGCGGTGTGCGGAAAAGCTTGAGGCCCATATACAGAGGGCGTGCGTCGGTTCCGGGCTGGAAATGGCGGCGTTCGCGCGGCGAATCACTGCGAGCCCGCGCGCATGGTTTCGTTTGCCCGAATTGGCCATGGGGCTGCTTCCGGGCGCTGGCGGTTGCGTATCCGTGTCGCGGCGGATCGGACGCCAAAGGGCGGGGCTGATGATCCTGTCTGGGAAAAGGATCGGGGCGGAGACAGCGTTAGACTGGGGGCTGATTGACGCGATCGTGGACGATTGAACCGCCCACAACTGTGATGCGCACGTCGCTTGCCTGCAGCCGTGACCGCGCCTGCTCCCAGGGCCGGTCGAGCAGGCACAGATCGGCAGGCGCGCCGGGTTCGATGCGGCGCTCTTTCGCGAGGTCGAGCGGATCGGCAAGATACAGCGCAAGCGCCTCGTCCGGGCCCAGCGCCTCATCCGCGCTCATGACCACGCCAGCGGCTGTCTGGCGAGATACTGCCGCACGCATTGCCGCCCAGGGATCGCACGAACTGAACGGCGCGTCGCTGCCCGCCGCCAGCACGACTCCGGCGCGGCGGAATGCGGCGAGACGGTAGAGGAAGGCCTGGTCGCGCGTGTCGACGTCGCGCAAATATTGATCGCCGCGTTCGGCAATGAAATGCGGCTGGCTGACTGCCTGCAACCCCATCCGCGCCATCTCGGTTACCAGATGGTCGGGCGCGATACCGGCATGTTCGATCCGGTCTCCCCTGACCGGCCCCGCCGACTCCAGCGCGGCCAGTGCAAAGACGAGTTCGGTTTCGGTGGTGCAGTGAATGGCCACGGGCCTTTCCTGTTCGTGCGCGGCGCGCAGGAACAGGATGGTTTGGTCAAGGTCGGGCAGCGCGGCTTCGTGGAGGTGGAGCTTGGCCGGGCCAAGGCGCAACCTATCGTCGAATCGTCCCTCGGCGAGCGCCAGCGTTCCGGCCAGCACGGTGTGCTGAAGCAGATTTCCCGCGGCTTGCTCACCGGCAAAATGCGCGGCCATGGCCGGATCGTTGGCGGGCGACATATCGGTCAGCCCCGTCACCCCCATCACTGCCATCTCGGCGCTGACCGAAGCGAAGGCGGGTGGGGCGCTTGCAAGCGTATCGCGCAGCCAGCGGTCTTCGTCGAACAGGCGTCCCGTCCAGCGGCCCGCCTCTCGCTCAAGGCCGGGTGGAGGGGCGGAGCGCTCCAGCAGAAGCGCCAGCGCCATGCTGTTGAAGAACCACATCCGGCCCGAACGATGCTGGATGCGTATCGGGCGGTGCGGCGCCAATCGGTCCAGAAACGCGGCATCAGGCATGCCCGCCACGCTTTCGTGATAGCCGATGCCGCGCAGCCAACCGTCGCCGGGCGGCGAAAGCGCGTCGGCCAGCCCTGTTGCATCCTTCACCTCGGGCGGACCGCAGCGGACCGATGAGCGGGCCACCGCATGCGCGGCGAGATGGAGGTGGTGATCGTGAAGCCCGGGCAGCAGCGCGCCGCCGTTCGCGTCGAGCACATCCTCACCCTCGAACGGCGCAAGCGAGCCGATGGCGGCAATGGTTCCGGCGATGATCCGAACATCGGCGCGCGCCTTTCGCCAGATCTCGGCGTTGCGGATCAGCATGACCAGCAGGCCTCAAGCCATGTGGCATTGTCCTGGCCGAGCTCGGCCACCCTCCCTGCCGGGCGCAATTCGACTTCAGGGAAGGGGCGCCCGCGCGCATCCGCCCAGTTTTGCAGCGATTTTGCGAGGGCAACCTCGTCGCGCTCACGCTCGGCTGCCAAGGCTTGAGCCACGACGCCGCTCATGGAAACCACGAGCCGCGCGCCCGTGCCACGCTTGCGCTGTTCGAGAGCCCTGCGCGCGGCATAAATTCCGGTGAGCGGATCAGCGCAGGCATCACCCGCAAAGCCGACCGTGCCGCTAGCGGCAAGCAATGCCGCGCTGAGGCCGCCTGCAACGCTGCAATCGTCGCCAAAGCCCGTCCAGTTGACTGCGTCACCCGCAATGCCGTGGCCTGTGATTGTCACCCAGACGAGCCCCGGCACCTCGCGCACCAGTTGGTTCGCATCGATGCCGAGCTGAAGCAGTGCGCGCGGGCGGGCTGCCTCAATGACGATGTCCGCGCGGCGTATCAGCGCAATCAGCGCGTCGCGCTGGTCCTGTTCGCGCAGGTCGATCGCCACATTGGCCTTGTGCTGGTTCAGTCGTGCAAAAAGCGCCGGATCGCCCTGCCGCATCGTGTCTTGCCGATTGCTGCTTTCAATCTTCACCACCTCGGCGCCCGCCAGTCCCAGCAGATGCGCGGCCAGCGGTCCCGCCCAGAGCGCAGACAGATCGATGACCAGGGGCTGGCGAGGGGAGGGTGTTGCGGCCGGCCCATCGTCGCTCATCCTACAGGCAGGGCCGACCGGCTGCTCATCAAGATTGGCAATGGCGAGCCCGAGCTCGCGCCCGCGTTTCACGATTTCCGCCGCATATTCCCGCGACAGTCGCAGCGCAAGCTCTTCATCGTCGTTGGGACTGGTCGTGGCGTCGCCGAACAGTGCGGGCAGAAGCGCCCGGTCCTCCGGTCGGGCGAGGCTGAGCGCGACATGACCATCGCGCGTGTCGAGCAGTCGGCAGCCCCCGCCCGCCGAAACGCGTCCCGGCACGACAAAGTCGTTGAGTGCTGCGCGTTCGCCAAGCAATGTCGCACCTGAAAGCGCCGCGATTTCCTGCGACCCGGTCAGTGTTGCCATGGCCGCCAACTGCGCGTCCGCCGAGCCGGAAAGCGGAATGGCGGGCGCGGTTGTCACTTCACCCTGCAAACAGCTTCTTGATCTCGCGCCGCAACAGCTTGCCCATTTCGTTATAGGGCAGCGTATCGGCAAACAGTATCTTTTCGGGCACGCGAGAGGAGCGCAGGCGGGCGCGGACGAGTTCCTTTAGCTCCGCTTCGGCGGGCTGACCGTGGCCTTCGCGCACGACGATCGTGATGCCCACGGCCTCCCCCCATTCGAGCGAGGGAATAGCGACCGCAGCGACATCGGCGATCGCCGGGTGGGTCAGCAGCACATCTTCGATCTCGCCGGGGGAGATGTTCTCACCGCCACGCACGATAACATCGTCCGCGCGGCCCGACAGGAAGAGATAGCCTTCCTCGTCGATCCAGCCCGCATCGCGTGTCGGGAACCAGCCGTCGGCGTCGAGCGCGCTGCGTTCCTTATATTCGCCCGACACCTGTTCGCCGCGCACGTAGATTTCGCCGCGTTCACCTGGAGGAAGCGGCTTGCCGTCCTCGTCGCGAATCTCGATTTCGACCGTAGGAAGCGGTTTGCCGACCGATGCGAGCCGGGCGCGCACCGCTTCGTCATCGGAAGCATGTGCAGCGCGGTGCTCATCGGGCCCAAGCAGCGCGATGGTCGAGCTTGTCTCGGTCAGGCCATAGGCGTTGGTAAAGCCGGTTTCCGGGAACAGGTCGAGCGCGCGGTGGATCAGTTCCAGCGGCATCTTGCCACCACCATAGGCTACCGAGCGGAGCGAAGAAACGTCTGGTGCGGCCCGTTTGTCCATCGCTTCGATGATGCGCGAGAGCATGGTCGGCACGACGAAGGCGTTGCTTGCCCGCTCGGCGGCCGCGAGATCGAGCCAAGCCGCAGGATCGAAGGCCGGAAGCATCAGGATGCGGCGCTGGGCGTAGATGGAACTGAGCAGCGCCGCTATTCCAGCAATATGATAGGGCGGCACGCTGACGAGCGCGGCGTCCTCTTCGGGTGCCGAGGCGAACTCCACGGTTCCCAGAATATAGGACACGAGATTGGCGTGCCGAAGGATGGCTGCCTTGGGCGCAGCCGTCGTCCCGCTGGTGAAAAGCTGGATCGCAATGCCTTCGCCTTCATCGCCTTCGGTCGGCGCAGCCGTGCCGGATGCGATGGCGGCCGTGACGAACGCGCTACGGGACAGGACGCGATTGGCCTCCGACGGACAAAGCCGCTTCACGCGTTCCGTATCGCCGATGATAACCGCCGGCGTAATGCGCGCGAGCAGCGCGGACAGGTCTGCGTCGGCCAAACGATAGTTCAGCGGAACATAGGGCACTCCGGCCAGCGCGGCGCCGAACAGCGCCATGACCGCTGCCTCGCTGCTCTCATCCAGCAGGGCGACATGTTCGCAGCCGCTCTCGCGGATAAGCTTCGCGGCGCCGCGGGCGCCGGCAAGCAATTCGGCATAGCTCCAGCGTTTGCCGTCGCACACCAGGCCAATGCGGTCGGGGGCGGCATCGGCCGCCATTTCAAGAAACAGGGCGATGTTCATCGTGGCTGTGTCAGTCCGACGCCGGAAGCGGCTTGGCGTCCTTGATGCTGAGCGCGACGCCGCTGACCGCGAGCGAACCCTTGCCAGGCTTCACGCACAGCAACTCGAACGTGCCATTGGCATCGACATAGCGCTTGCCCATCAGCGTGCCGCCCGAGTGATCGGGGCTGAGTGTGTCCGGTGTTTCCGGCTTTGCATCGCCCATCGGCGCACCGCCGCACTCGATCGTGCCTTCGCCGCAGCGGATCACCATGACCTCGGTGTCGCAGACGGCGCTCTTCAATTTCGATCCGGGTTTCATTCTTTGCTTCCTTCCAGCCAATCAGGCGATGGCGCCCTTGGCCTTTAGTTCCTCGATCCGGTCCCACTCAAGGCCCAGTTCCATGAGGATCAATTCAGTATGCTCGGATGCCTGGGGCGAACGCGTCGTCTCCAGTGGCTGGCCGTCGAACTGGACGGGCCCGCGCACGAGGCGAAGCGGCTTGCCGCCATCTGCACCCTCGACCTCGATGATCATGTCGTTGGTCACGGCTTGCTGGTCAGTCAGCAAGTCCTTGAGACTCTGGATCGGCGCCCATTGTCCCTTGAGCGTCTTCAGGTGCTCACGCCAGTAAGCGAAGGGCCTGGATCCGAACGCCTTGACGAGGATGTCGCTTGCGGCGCCCGCATTTTCGATGAGCGAAGGTACGTCCTTGAAGCGTGGATCGTCGGCCGCCTCGGGCGCGCCGACATGCTCGAACGTGTCCCGGATCAGCCCGGTGGGGCTGACCATGCACAGGTTGATCGTGCCGCCATCGGACGTGTGGAAATTGCCCATGAAGGGATTGCGCAGCGATCCGCCCGAGGTGGGCATGCCGTTGCGCATGAGAATGTCGGTTTCCATCACCTGCGAGATCAGCGCGCCCGACGCCCACCACGCGGCGCTCAGCAGCGACACATCCATCTCGACGCCTTCACCCGTTTTCTCGCGGTGAAGCAGCGCGCCTGAAATGCCGCCCGCGATGAACATGCCGCCGATCGAGTCGCCAAAGGCAGGGATGCCCTGGGTGAGCGGTCCCGGCAGTTCCTCCGGAGTCATGGCGTGTGCGATGCCGCTTCTCGACCAGAAGCAGGTGCCATCGAAACCGCCAATCTCGCGCTCCGGGCCCTTGTTCCCCAGCGCGCTGCCGCGCGCATAGATGATGTTCGGGTTCACCGCGCGGATGTGCTCGACGTCGAACTTGTTCTTCTGGCGGACCTGCGGAAGATAGTTGGTCAGGAAGACGTCGGCGGTCCTGGCGAGTTCGTACAGCACTTCCTGGCCCTCGGCGGTCGATACGTCGATGCCGATGCTGCGCTTGCCGCGATTGGGATGTTCGAACAGCGTGTGTCGCAGCGGATCAAGCGTTACGCCGCCCATGTTGAGGAACCCGCGCTGCGTGTCGCCGCGCACCGGATGCTCGACCTTGATAACGTCCGCGCCCCAGTCCGCAAGGATTGCACCTGCGGCGGGCACAAAAGTGAATTGCGCCACTTCGAGTACACGCACGCCCTTCATGACCTGAGTCATAATATCCCTTCAATCCCCCTGGCGCCCTCGGGCGCGGCTAATCGGGGTGAAACCTAGAAGCTGGCGCTCGCGCCGCAACCCCGTAATGGGGCGGGATGCTGGGCTATCGCTAGCACGATGCACTATGGTGCGCCAACGCCGTGGCGATATCCTTGGCGTGCAGAAATGCGTGGGTTGAGAACCAGCGCGTCTCCGCCAATAGCCCTTTCAAAACCAGTCTCGGGAGAAACGTTGTGAAAATCGACTCTTCACTTTCCGCTGTCGTTACTGGCGGCGCGTCGGGGCTTGGATTGGCGACCGTCAGGGCGTTGCGCGAAGCCGGCGTCAAGGTCGCGATCTTCGACATCAACGAAGAGAATGGCCAGAAGATAGCCGACGAGATTGGTGCGCTGTTCTGCAAGGTCGACATCATGTCGGAAGAGAGCGCGCTCGCCGGATTTGAAAAGGCGCGCGCGGCCAATGGCCAGGAACGCGCGCTCATCCATTGCGCCGTCGTCTCCAAGGGCGGCAAAACCGTCAGCAAGGACAAGGAAACCGGCGGCTTCAAGCGCCTCTCCACCGAGGATTACGCTATTTCTGCGCAGGGTGTGCTGGTTGCGAGTTATCGCATGGCATCGATTGCGGCACTCGGTATGGCTGGACTTGAGCCCCTTGAAGACGGCGAACGTGGCACGATCGTCCTCACTTCGAGCGCAGCCGCGCAGGATGGCCAGGTCGGTCAGGTCGCCTATGGTTCGCTGAAGGCGGGTGTGAACGGCCTGGTATTGCCGATGGCGCGCGACCTGATGGATCTCGGCATTCGGGTCAATTCAATCATGCCCGGTATTTTCGCAACGCCGCCGATGCTGCGCTTCAAGGACGTGAATCCGGCAATGTGGGAGGGACTCAACAAGTCGGTTCCATTCCCCAAGCGTCTTGGCAAGCCAGAGGAGTTTGCCAGCCTCGCGCTCGAGCTGGTGCGCAACACTTATATGAATGCGCAGACCATCCGCGTTGATGGCGCAATCCGAATGCCGCCGCGCTAAGCCGCCGATCTTCCCCCACGACTGTCGAGAAGCGCCGCCCGGTAGTCCGGGCGGTTATGCTGCGATTGCGAACAGTGCATTCGCACTTGCAAAAAAAGATACTAAGCTAGCTTGACATTTTCCGATAACTAACCTAGCTTAGTGTTTATAGCACGATGCTAGAAAATTTTTTGCCCCTTTATTCGTCAAGAGGTCATCACATGAAAGCCTTCCTCAAGATCACGCTTCCCTTGTCGCTCGCCGTCGCCGCTGCGTTTCCGCAGGTTGCGCTCGCGGACGATGCCGAGCAGTCGACGCCTTCGCTCAACGTGGCGGAGTTCCAAGGCAAGATGCTCTATGGCCCCAAGGGTGAGCGCCTGGCCGCCGTCTACCGGGTCCAGGGCGATTCTGCCCAGATCATCCTCAACGGCAAGATGGTGAGCGTTCCTGCCGCGAGCCTGAGCGCCGCCAATGGCAAGCTGAGCACCAGCCTCACCAAGCGCGATCTGACCTCGCGCTAAGCCAGCGATACGATTTGGAACGGCGACAGCTCCGACCAAATCGAAAGCTCGAAAAAGAAAGGGCCGCCAAGGATTTGGCGGCCCTTTTTCGTTCGGTTCATCAGTCTCGCGGCATCTCGTCAGGATCTGCCGACATTCTCCGAAATGGCATCGAGCAGCGCGTTGAGGCGCGCCAGATCGTCTTCGTTGAAGCCCTTGAAGGCGACGTCCTCGTTCGCACGCGCGATCTCGCCTAATCTCGACGTGATCGCCTGTCCCGCTTCGGTCAGGAAGACGGCATGGGCGCGGCGATCGTCGTCCTTCGCCCGGCGTTCGAGCAGGCCGTCCGCGCAAAGACGGTCGATCAGGCGCCCTGCAGAGGCTTCCGAGATTTCCAGTGCTTTTGCGATCGTGCGTTGCGTCACGCCGGGATGACGTGCCGTTACGGCGATCACGGTCCATTGGGAGCGCGTGACACCAAGCCGGGCGACGCTCTGGTCGAAGTGTGTCCGCAGTTGTCTGGCGATGATCGACAGCTTCATCGACGCATTGCGTCGCAAATCGGTCGGATCCTCGAAAATGTCCCCGTGCATCTGCTCCCCTGTGCAGGCCATCATAGCGCCGTTACCGGGAAACAAAAGGCTGCGCAGACAGCCATTCAGACACGCTCGATGATGATCGCGGGCGCCATCCCGCCCGCCGCGCACATGGTGATCAGGCCGTAACGGCCGCCGGTGCGCTCGAGTTCGTCGAGCGCGGTGCCGATCAGGATCGCGCCGGTTGCACCGATCGGATGGCCAAGAGCGATCGCGCCGCCATTGGAGTTCAGCCTTTCGCGATCGATATCCATGTCGCGGATGAACTTCTCGGTCACCACGGCAAAGGCTTCGTTGACCTCCCAGACGTCGATATCGTCCTTGGTCAGGCCTGCCTTTTCGAGGACCTTTTTCGCCGCGGGTACGGGCGCATTGAGCATCAGCGTGGGGCAGTCGCCGACATTGGCCGTGGCGACGATACGCGCGCGAGGCTTGAGCCCCGCCGTCTTTGCATAGCTTTCAGATGCAAGCAGGATCGCCGCAGCACCATCGACGACGCCCGAGGACGTCCCCGCATGATGGAGGGGCTCGATTTTCAGCTCGGGATATTTCTGATTGATGAGTTCGCGAAAGGTTGGGCCGTCCTGTCGCGATGGCATGTCCGCAAACATGGCAAAGGCCGGCTTCAGTTGCGCCAGTTGCTCCGCAGTCGTGTCGGGCCGCGGATATTCCTCGTGATCGAGGATCACATCGCCGTCATCGTCGAGGACCGGCACGGTCGATTTGGCGAAGCGGCCTTCCTGCAGCGCAATGGCTGCGCGGCGCTGGCTTTCTGCGCCGAAGGCGTCGAGCTCTTCGCGTGTGATGCCTTCCATCGCTGCGATCGCGTCGGCGCAAACGCCCTGGTTCGATTGCGGGTGCTTGTCCTGCAGCCGCATATTGCCCGTGCCGATGCCGCCGGCTGACTTGACGCCGGCTTCGCGCAGCGACTGGCCATACCAGGTGACATAGGACATCATTTCGGTGCCGCCCGAGATCACTAGGTCTTCCATCCCCGACATGATCTGGCCGGCCGCAAGGTTGGTGGCGGTGAGGCCGCTACCGCAGAAGCGATCGAGCGTGACGCCCGATGCCTTGACGTCATAGCCCGCGTCGAGCGCCGCCATGCGGCCCATGTCGCCGCCTTGCAGACCCATCTGTGCGCTTGTGCCCCAGATAATATCGTCGACGTCGGCCGTGTTCAGATTGTTGCGGTCCTTGAGCGCCTTCAGCACGGTCGCCGCGAGATGCTGGGGGTGCATGTGCGACAGCGCGCCCTTGCCCATCTTGCCCACGCTGCGGGGGGTGCGGACGACATCAATGATATACGCCTCGGCCACTTCTCATCTCCTGCTTTGACGTGGGCGCACGGGCCCCTTTCAACCGGCTATTGCATGGCGCAAAGCCGCACGCCACTCCCTCTCCAATCGCGAGGGCGATTGATCGCTCTTGCGCGCGCGCGCGCGGCCGCTCCAGTGGCATCCAGTGGGCGGAACTCCGGCGAAAATCGTCCATGTGATCCGAACCCGCAGCAAGGTGTCTCCCGGCTTCCCACAAGCCGAAAGGGGGGATAGGAGAAAGGGCAGGGGCAATCGAAGGAGCGCGCAATGGCAGCACGAGGCGGCAGCGAAAGCGCGCGACACGGCGGTGCTTTCGAACCGCTCCGAGAGCCGGTTTTTCGCCGCATCTGGTCTGCCAGTGTCCTTTCCAATTTCGGTCAGCTTATCCTTGGCGTGGGCGCGGCGTGGGAGATGACGCGGCTGACCTCGTCCGCCAGCATGGTCGCGCTCGTCCAGACCGCGATGATGCTGCCGCTGATGCTGGTCGCGGTTCCGGCGGGCGCGGTTGCCGATATGTTCGACCGCCGGCGTATCGCGATGACCGGCCTTGGCTTTTCAATGGTCAGCGCCGCGGTCCTGACGGTGCTCGCCTTGCTGGGCCTTACCTCACCCTGGGTGCTGCTGGCCTTTTGTTCGCTGATCGGCGCGGGCGTCGCGCTCTATTCGCCGGCATGGCAGGCGTCGATCAGTGAACAGGTCGAGCCGCAGCAACTGCCCGCCGCAGTGGCCCTGGGCACGATCAGCTATAATGTCGCGCGCAGCTTCGGGCCGGCGCTGGGCGGCCTGATCGTGCTCGCCGCGGGCGCACAAGCGGCCTTCGCCATCAATGCGGTGTGCTACCTCCCGCTGTTTGTCGCCTTCTTCCTCTGGCAGCGCAAACATGTGCCCTCGCGGCTGCCGCCTGAACGGATCGACCGCGCGATCGTTTCGGGCGCGCGCTACGCGTTCCATTCGGGGCCCATCCGCACCGTGCTTCTGCGGGCTTTCCTGTTCGGGCTTGCAAGTGCTTCGGCAGCCGCGCTGGCGCCGCTGATCGCCAAGGACCTGCTGCGCGGCAATGCCAGCACTTACGGAATCCTGCTGGGTTCCAGCGGGGTGGGTGCAGTCGCCGGCGCGCTGATGGTCAACCATTTTCGCGCGATTTTCGGAACCCAGGCCACCACGGGGTTCATGGCGGTAGCGGGAGGACTCGCGCTGATGCTGGTGGGGTTCAGCCGCTCGCTGCCGCTGACATGCCTCGGCCTGCTCGTGGCCGGCGGTGCGAGCATCATCATGATCGCGCTCTTCAATATTTCGGTCCAGCTCTCTGCCCCGCGATGGGTCACGGCGCGTGCGCTTTCGCTGTTTTCATCGGCGCTCACCGGCGGCATCGCCTTTGGCGCCTGGATGTGGGGGATGGTCGCCAATAGCTGGTCGGTTGACGTGGCGATCGTTGCATCGGGCGTCGCGCTGCTGGCGATGCCACTGCTGTCCATGTTCCTGCCGCTGCCCGAGGCCAGTCACGCCGATGTCGCGCCGGTCGAGCTGTTCCATGAGCCGGAGGTTGGGCTTGCGCTCACGCCGCGATCCGGTCCGGTCGTGATCGAAATCGACTATGATGTCGATCCGGCATCGGCGCGCGACTTTTATGACGCGATGCTCCAGGTCCAGCGAACACGACTGCGCAACGGCGGATTTAACTGGTCGCTCGCGCGCGACATCGCGGACCCTTCGCTCTGGACGGAACGTTACCAGTGTCCGACCTGGGGCGATTATCTGCGGATGCGCGACAGGCACACAGCGGCCGACATGCAGGCGCAGGAACTGGCGCGCTCGTTCGACCGCAAGGCTGGCAAGGTGCGAGTCCGACGGCGTCTCGAAAGACCTTTCGGTTCGGTTCGCTGGCGCGCGGATTCGCCGGATCCGCAGCAGGACACGGTCGGCTATCTCGGTCCGTAGGAAATTGCCTGATTCGAGCTGATTACACCGGCATGATCGGGCATTGACCAATGTTCATTGATCACGGTTTTCGATGAATAGTGAAGAAAATCGAAAAAGGATGCGCGCCGTCCGCGGGCTAAGGTGCGCCCGCAATGAGAGCGCCCGGCAACGGGCGCCCAATGACGGGGAGGCATTAATGACCAGAATTCGGCTGCGCACTACAACCGCTTTTGTCGGCCTTGCCGCACTGGTGTCCTTGCTTCCTCAAGCTGCCATCGCACAGTCTGCCGATGCGGCGGCGACGGAGGATGAAGGCGACATGATCGTCGTCACCGCGCAACGCCGCTCCGAACTTTCGCGCGATGTGCCGATCGCCATCACCACGATCACCGGCGATCAGCTCACCACATCGGGCGCCACCTCGCTTTCCGACATTTCCAATGTCACGCCGGCACTGCGTTTCGACGCCGCGGCTACGTTCGTTCAGCCGACGATCCGCGGTGTTGGCACGGCCGTCACGAGCTCGGGCGGTGGCGCCAATGTCGGCATCTATGTGGATGGCTTCTACTCACCCAATCCGCTCGCCGCGGATTTCCAGCTTATGAAGCTGCGCAGCGTGCAGGTGCTGAAGGGGCCGCAGGGCACGCTCTTCGGCCGCAACACCACGGGCGGCGCGATTCTCCTCACGACAGCGGAGCCGACGTCGGACGCCAATGGCGAATTCGAAGTAAGCTATGGCCGCTTCGATACGCTGACAGTGCAGGGCTACGCCACGGGCGGCGTCATCGAGAATGTCGCGATGGATGTGGAAGGCCTGTTTCGGCGCGGCGGCGGCTTCGTCCACAACATTACGACCGGCAGCGACAGCGATGGCGAGTTCAGCAACTGGTCCATTCGTACCGGCCTCAAGGTGGACTTCACCGACAGCGTTTCGTTGCTGCTGCGCTACCAGCACACCGACAATGATGATCCGACCCTGATGAATACCAATATCTATGTAGGGGACGATATCGGCGGTGCGGGCACCAACCTACCGTCCAGCTTCTATGCCACCGATCCGGATGAAGTCGCGACATCGGGACCGAGCGAATTCCGGTTCAACGGCGATGTCGTCCAGGCGACGCTTCGGGCCGATCTCGGCTTCGGCGATCTCACGTCCTACACCCAGTATCGCGATGAAGAGTCACTGATCGTCGAGGATCTCGATCACACGGCAGCGCCGATCTTCCTTCTGCACATCCCCGTTCGGAACAAGACATTTTCGCAGGAACTGTTGCTGACCTCCAAGCCTGGCACTCCGCTTCAATGGACCACCGGCCTCTTCTATTTCAGCAACAAGGATATCTGGCGCACCCGTCTCGGCACGCCGACGCCCACCAACCCGCTGGCGAGCATCCCGATCGGTGGATCCGGCACCACAACAAAGACCTATGCCGCCTTTGCCGATCTTACCTATGAAATCACGCCGCAGCTCTTCGTGACGGCGGGTGCCCGCTACAGCCATGATGTTGTCGACGATCCCTACTACATTACGCCCTTTTCCGGCGTGCAAACCTTCGTTCCGAAGCTGAAGGACGACAAGGTCACGCCGCGTTTCGTGCTGCGCTACAAGCCCACCGAGGAATCGAGCATCTATGCGTCGTTCACCATGGGCTACAAGGCGGGCATCCTCGATGTCGGCGGTGCGACCGGCAATATCGTGAAGCCGGAAGACATCAAATCCTATGAAGTCGGCTACAAATATGCCGACGGCAATCTGTCGGCCGACGTGTCTGCCTATTATTACGACTACGATAACCTGCAGGTCTCGCTGTTCAGGGGCAATCCCCCGTCTGCGCAGATCATCAATGCGGCACGGTCGGAAATCTACGGTCTGGACGGCCAGATCAGCTACCGCTTCAACGAGCATTTCGACATCAATGTCGGCGCTGCCTACACCCATGGCCGCTACAAGCAGTTCACTGATGCGCCGATCTATACGCGCTGCACGGTTTTGGCCTGTGCGGCGCAGGGCATTTCTTTCCTGGTCATCCCGACCGATCTCAGCGACGTTACGATGCAGCGCACGCCGGAGTTCACCGGCAATCTTGGTATGCGCTACAAGACGGAGGTCGCCGGGGGCGAGCTCGCGCTCTCGGGCAACCTCTACTACACGTCGAGCTTCTTTCACGGTCCTTCCGGCATCCAGTTCAAGGAAGACGGTTATGAAGTGCTGGCGCTCCGCGCCCAGTGGACCGATCCATCGGACAAGTTCACGCTCGCCGTGTACGGCGACAATGTGACCGACAACCGCTACCGGACACAGGTGCAATACAATAATTTCGGCATCGGCAACGTGTGGAGCGCGCCGGCGACCTGGGGCGTACAGGCAGGCGTGAAGTTCTGACGTCGCCTGCTATCGATCGTTTAGTGCAGCGGAGAGAGAAGCAATGACGGATGCCAGGACCTACAAGGTTATCCAGTGGGCAACGGGCAATGTCGGCGCGCGGGCGCTGCGTACGGTCATCGAGCATCCGCAGCTCGAACTGGTCGGCCTGTGGGTGAGTTCGCCCGAAAAGGCGGGCAAGGACGCCGGCGAGCTGGCGGGTATCGCGCCTTGCGGGATCAAAGCGACCAATTCGGTCGACGATATGGTCGCCACCGACGCGGATTGCGTCCTCTATATGCGGCAAGGCACCGATATCGACGAGGTCTGCCGCCTTCTGGCTTCGGGCAAGAACATCGTCACCACGCGCGGCGACTTCCATCATCCGCGCTCGATGGACCCCGACGTTCGCGCGCGCGTCGAGCAAGCCTGTCTGGAGGGCGGCAGCTCGATCTACAGCACGGGCTCCAGTCCCGGCTTCGTGACCGAAGCGCTGGCCATTCCGCTGCTTTCGCTTTCAAGGCGGCATGAGTGCCTGACGATCGACGAATATGCCGATATGTCGACCCGAAACTCGCCCGACCTGCTGTTCAACATCATGGGCTATGGCGTCTCCCCGGGGCAGTTCGACCAGCGCAAGGTCGATTATGTGAAGCATGACTTTGCTTCATCAATGGCGCAGATCGCCGACGCCATCGGGCTCGAGGCTGATGAATGGGACGCGGTGGGCGAGATGTCGGCTGCGACGAACACGGCGGAAATCGCCGCCGGCACGATCGAGGCCGGTACCGTCGCCGCGCAGCGCATCACGATCACCGGGCTCCGCGGCGGAAAACCGGTGCTGCGCTTCCGCGCCAACTGGTATTGTTCGCGCGATATCGAGCATCCCGAATGGGAGTTGCGCGAGTCCGGCTGGCGCATTCGCGTGGAGGGTGACACGCCGCTCGACGTCAACATCACCTTCCCGGTGAAGCCCGAGGATTACGCCGCGTACACCCCGGGGCTGACGGCACACCGCGCGGTCAACGCAATCCCCGCCGTCTGCGAGGCGCCGCCCGGTATCCGGACTACCGTGGACCTGCCCCACGTGATCGCGAAATTCTGAATAGCAGGCGGAGTTGTCCCGCTTCCGGAGACACCATGCATGAGCAAAATCCGCTTTGACGGGCGCACCGTCGTCATCACCGGTGCGGGCGGAGGGCTTGGCCGCGCCTATGCGCTCGAAATCGCCGCGCGTGGCGGCGCGGTCGTGGTCAATGATCTGGGCGGATCGGTCGCCGGTGGCAGTGGCGCATCTTCTGTCATGGCTGAGGAGGTCGTGGCCGAGATCAAGGCGGCAGGCGGCGAAGCCATCGCCGATGCCAGCGACGTCGCATCAGCGCAGGGTGGGCAGGCGATGGTGCAGGCGGCGCTCGATGCGTTCGGGCGCGTCGATGCGGTCATCGCCAACGCGGGCAATATGCGCTTTGGTCCCTTCGAGGAGCTGACCGCCGACGATCTCGATGCGCTGCTGGCCGTCCATGTGCGCGGATCCTTCAATGTCGCGCAGGCCGCCTGGCCGCACATGAAGGCGCAGGGGTTCGGTCGGATCGTCTTCACCACCTCCTCGGGCGGGATGCTCGGCCTGCCGCAACTCTCTGCCTATGGCGCCGCCAAGGGCGGGGTCATGGGGCTGATGCACGGCCTTTCCGAAGAAGGCCGTCCGCACGGCATTCTCTGCAATGCGATCATGCCCAATGCAGCCAGCCGTATGGCGGCCGCCATGGGGCCGGGCACACTTGGCGAAAATCCCTGGGTCTCGACGCTCTATCCCGCCTTCGATCCGCGCTACACTGCGGGGCTGGTGGCGTTCCTCGCGCATGAAAGCTGTACCTCGACCCACGCCGTCTATTCAGCCGCGGGCGGGCGCATCGCGCGGGTTTTTGTTGGCGCGACACGCGGCTGGAACGGCCCGCTCGAAGCGCCGCCGACAGCCGAGGATGTGGCCGCGAACTTCAGTCAGATCAGTGACGATGCTCGCGGCTATGAAATTCCCGCCAATGCTTTTGACGAATTCCGCATAGTAGCGGAGGGGCGGGCCTGATTCCGACTGCGACATGTGTGCTCCGGGCCTGACCCGGAGCCCATGTCAAAAACCGCTCGGCGCCCGGATACATGGGCTCCTGCCTTCGCAGGAGCACTGACTTCAATATCCCGCCACGAGTTTCTCGCTGACCTCCCAAAGCCTGCGCGCTGCGTCGTCGTCCAGTGCGGCGGGAGCAGGGGACAACTCCTTGCGCTCGTGGAAATAGCGCCCGTTGCTCCACCCCGGTTCGTCCGCGCTCGCCAGCCAGACAAGCGTGTCGGCGGCATCCTCGGGCGTGACCGAGATCTCGCGGATCGATTCCATATAGGCCTTCATCGGCGCGTCGCAGTGGTTCGCGAAATTGCTGTCGACCACGCCCGGATGCATCACGTGCGAGACGATGCCGTCGTCCGCCACACGCCGCGCGAGTTCGCGAGCGAAGAGCACGTTGGCGAGCTTGGCATGGCAATAGGCCGCCCCGCCGACAAAGCCCTCGGCAAAGGTCAGATCGTCCCAGTTGATCTCCGGGCAATGCTCATGACCCGTGGACGACACCGCGACCACGCGCACCGCTCCCGGCGCCGATTGCGCGGCCGCCGCCCTGAGGCCCGGCATCAGCTTTTGGGTCAGCAGAAACGGCGCGAGATGGTTGCCTGCGAAGGTCGCTTCATGGCCCTCGGGGGTGATCACCCGCTCTGCACATACACCACCGGCATTGTTGAGCAGCGCGTCGATGCGGGGCGTTGCCCGCGCGATATCGTCCGCGACGCGCGCCACATCGGAGAGCAGAGACAGGTCGCCGCGGATCATGGTGAAGTCGGCATCGGGCAGTGCCCGCAATTCGGCTTCTGCCTTGGCGCAGCGGGCGGGATCGCGGCCCACGCCGATCACGCGCCAGCCCTGCTGAAGGAGTTGGCGGGCCGCCGCTTTGCCGACGCCGGCGCTTGCGCCAGTGACCACGGCCACCCGCTTTTCGGAGGTATCGCTCATGCGGTCGCTCCTTGCATCATCGGTGGACGGCGTCCCAATGTCAGGAACAGGAGAGCGCCGACCAATGTCGTGCAGGCGCTGAGCATCAGGAAGGGCGCATAGCTGTCCCATTGGCTGAGCGTATAGCTGAGCGTCAGCGCGCCAATCGCGGAGCCGCCCGCAATCGCTGCCCCCACCAGTCCCAGAACCAGGCTGAAGACGCCAAGCCCGAAGCGCCGCGACACGAGATAGGCGGCAATGTCGCCTTCCGCGCCCTGCGCCATTCCCATCAGCGCGACCGACATGGCGAGGACCAGCGTCGCGTCAAAGGGAGAGGCCATCAGCATCATGCCGATAGCGGGAGTTCCCAGTGCCAGCGCTGCGACATGATGCGGCTGTACCCGATCGAGCGACAATCCGCAGGCAAAGCGACCCGCAATGACGCCCATCGCGTAGATCGAGACGAGCCATGTCGCGGTCTGCGATGCCGCGCCGCTGTCCATCAGCACCAGCTTCATCTGCGCCGAGGCGAGGCCCTGCGGAATGTTCACCAGCACCATGCCGACGATCAGAACCCAGAAGGCCGGGTTGCCAAGGATCACGCGGTAATCGCTGCCGTGGCTTTCCGCAGGCTCATGTACGACGTGCCTTTCGCCCACATGAGCGGGGGTCATGGACACCGCCAGCAGACCGAAGGCGAGCGTTGCGACGCCAAGCACCAGATAGGCCGTCCGCCAGCCCTCCGCGTCAATCAACCAGTCGAGCATCGGTGCGAAAATAGCGCCCACCAGCGGTGGCCCCGTCATCACGATCGAGAAAGCAAGACCGCGCGCACGTTCGAAGCGCTCCGCGACGATGCGGGTGTAGACGGGCGAGGTGGTGAGTGTTCCGACGACGATCTGCAGGACGGCGATCGCGAAGAACGCTCGGATGTCGCCGGATTGAAAGGCGTAGGCGACATAGGCGATAGGGCCAGTAAGTACGCCGATCGCTGAGACGGCACGCACGCCGAACCGGTCGGTCAGGCGCCCGGTTATCGGCTGCATCACGATCATCAGAAGGCCGAAGCTGGCGAGCAAAGCGAACTGCGACCTGGCCCAGCCAAATTCGCCGATCAGTCGGGGCGCAAAGATGCTCGCGGTATAGGCGTTGAGGCCGATGCCGAAGCCGAGGCCCATCGTGGCAGCCAGGAGTGGCCGCCAATGTGTTCGCAACTCACCCCAATAGGCCGAAGCCATCCTCTTCTCCTCTATTTTTTGTTCAGCGTGGCCGGACCCCGTTGAGGAACAGGCGGACGGCAGTTCCAATCCAGTCTTCGATCTCGTCCTGGCGCATGGCCTCACCCGAGGCGAGAAGACGGACAGGGCCGCCGACCACCATGCTCATGAAGACATTGGCTGCCATTTCGGGGCGCTCTACGCAAACCGCCCCGGCGCTATCGTGTCGGCGGAACAGATCGGTGAGAAAGTCGATCACCGGCTTTGCGCCCTGCTCGTAGGACAGCGTGAAGATTTCGGGAAAGCGGTAGGATTCGGTGTTGATGACGCGCCGCAGCTTTAACCCCTCGGGCGTCATCAGTTCGGCAATGCGCGTCCGGGCAACAGCGGCGAGCGTCTGCTCGAGATCGTCGCTTACCAGTGCATGCAATGCCGCAGGCGACATCCGGGTGCGCTCGATCGCCCGCTCGACCGTCGCAAGGAACAGCGCCGCCTTGTCCTCATACCGGGCGTAAATCGTGCGCTTGGTCATGCCGACCGCGGCAGCCACGCCCTCCATCGTCGTCAGCTCGAAACCCCTGTCGAGAAACATGTCGAGCGCGATGTCCAGTAGCTCGGCCTGACGTGCCTGGGCCTGTTCGCGGGTAGGGCGGCCGGCGCGGCCTCTGGCCTCGGGGGCGATGGTTTCGATGCTTGCGTCCATGTCGGGGCTTGCGCTCTCTGCCGAATCGTGAATAATGAAACGTATCAGGTGCTATTAATGCAATCCGGCAAAACGAGCAAGGAGCAAGTGATGGGAGAGGCGGCGGATCGGCTTACCGGACTGGCGAGTTCGGACGACAGGTTCAACATCCCTTATGCGGAACTGCGCGCGCTCCAGGTCGAAGCGCTCAACGAACGATTTCAGGAGAACAAGGGCACGATCAAGCTGCTTTCCCACCGAGCCCGCGAAGCGGGGCTTTCGGAGGTGCGTTCGCTCGACGACGCGGTGCAACTGCTGTTCCCGCACACCGCGTACAAAAGCTACCCGGAAAACTGGCTGCTCGAAGAGCGCTGGGACAAGCTCACCAAGTGGCTCAGCACGATTTCGGCGCATCCCATCCGCCCGATCGACATGGAGGGCATTGCCGATGTCGATGACTGGATCGACCGGCTTCAGGCAGCCGGCCATTTCATCTCCTGCTCCAGCGGCACCACCGGAAAGTCGGCGATGCTGATCGCCTCGCAAAAGGACATGGACTGGTCGAAGACCGACACGGTCAACGTCTTTTCCTGGGGATCGGGCGTGCAGCCACGGCGTGACCGCAAGATCATGGGCCTGGCGCCGGTTGCCAAGGTGCCGAAGAACGAGGTCATCGGCGAGGCGCAGCGCGAAGCCTTTGGCGACCCGACAAAGGAGCCCTTCCATTATCCCGTGCCCGCGATCACCGTCGGTTCGCTCACGCGGATGGTCGTGCTCCGCAAGGCGATCGCCGACGGCACCGCGCGCCCCGGCGACATCGCCGAGTTCGAGCAGACCTCACGCGAACGGCAGGAGGCGATGGACCGCGCGGTCGACATCGCCGCGGACGAGATGATCGCCCACCGGCACGACAAGCTCTACATCGCGGGTATGTGGAACGCGCTCTATCAGGTCGCCAGGGCCGTCCGCGAACGCGGCTACAGCGCGAAGGACTTCGACCCCGACAATTGCATCTATATCGGCGGCGGCTTGAAGCGCGCGCAACTGCCCGAGGACTATCAGCAATTCGTCCACGAGACCTTCAACATCCCAGAAGGGCGCCACTTCCAGAATTACAGCATGCAGGAACTCAATTCGGGCATGCCCAAGTGCCGCGAGGGCAACCGCTACCATGTGCCGTCGTGGATCGTGCCGATGATCCTCAACAAGGACGGCGACGCGCTGCTGGCGCACGACTATGATGGCGAGGTGGAAGGCCGTGCCGCGTTCTTCGACCTTTCGCTCGATGGCCGCTGGGGCGGTGTGATCACCGGCGACAGGATCTCGCTCGACTACGGCCCGTGCGCCTGCGGAAATGCCGGTCCGTCGATCCGTGACAATATCGCCCGCTATGCCGACCTTGAAGGTGACGACAAGATCGGCTGCGCGGGCACCGTCGATGCTTATGTGAGAGGTGTGGCATGAACGTGATGGAAAAGAAGCCCGAGGCCGATGCCGTCGTGGAGCCGATCCGGGTCAACCATTTCGTCCGCGGCAAGCTGGTCTCGGGCGACGCGATAACGCACCGTTCGCGCGACCTTGGCGTCGATTTCGTGACGCCCGAAATTGACCTCAACGCTCTCGTCGCGCCGCGCTCCGAATTGCCGCCGCTGCTCGACGTTCCGACCAGTGAGATCATCGACTTCCTCGTCGAAGCCGGCCAGCGGATGGACTTCGAGACCAATCCCTATCTGCAGGAAGCGCTCGAGCACACCGTCAAGGTCAACCCGCTGCCGCAGCGCGTGGTCGAGAATCTGTTCCGCCGCGCCAAGCATTTCCTGACGCGCGAAGGGCTGATGTGCAGCATAGAATCCAGCTTCCTGAATCCGGCAGCGCTCGATGGCTGGATCGAACGCACCGACATGCGTGGCAACAAGGGCGCACTGCGCGCCTTCCCGCCGCGCATGGTGCACATGCTTGCGGGCAATTCACCGACGGGGTGTATCTCGTCGATCGCGCAAGGCGCGCTGGTGAAGGCGATCAACGTCTTCAAGATGCCGTCGAGCGATCCGTTCACCTGTGTCGCGATGCTGCGCACCATGGCCGATGTCGATCCCGACCATCCGGTGGTCCGTTCGATGTCCGCGGTCTATTGGCGTGGCGGCGACGAGCGGATCGAGGGCACGCTCTATCGCCCGCAATATTTCGACAAGATCGTGGCCTGGGGCGGCGGTGACGCGATCCGCAACGTCATCAAATATATCGGGCCGGGCATCCAGATGGTATCGTTCGATCCCAAAACCTCGATCTCGATGATCGGGCCTGAAGGCTTCGAATCCGCTGAACTGATTGATGAGGTGGCCGATGCCGCGGCGACCGATGTTGCGACGATGAACCAGGAGGCATGCCTCGCCAGCCGCTTCATCTTCGTCGAAGGCGAGCGGGAGGGCGTCGAGACATTCTGCGCCCGTTTGCAGGAGCGGCTCGGCGTCGATCGTGAAACCGCATCGGCGGTAGCGCATCCCCTTCCCGTGGAAGTGCGCGACGAGATCGAGATGCTCCAGCTCATGGAGGATGACTGCAAGGTCTGGGGCAAGGCGGACGGCCGTGGACTCGTGATCCTGACCGACGAACCCGTTGATTTCCATCCGAGCAACAAGACCGCGAACGTCGTTCATGTGAACTCGCTCGATGATGCGATCCGCTACGTAAATGTCGCGACGCAGACGATCGGCATGTACCCGCCCGAAAGAAAGCGGGCGATGCGCGACCGGCTGGCCAGCGCCGGCGCCCAGCGCGTGGTCCGGCTCGGCGGCGCCGCCAAGCATGTGATGGGCGGCGCGCATGACGGTATGCTTCCGCTGCAACGTTTCGTGCACTGGATGAGCGACGAGGACGCCTGAGCGATATCTGGTCGCACCGGGCACGGTTGGGGCCAAAACATTTTACAGCGACACGTCACCGCGCAATCACGTGCTGAAATATCGGCAAGTGGGAGGAGCGGATCATGACGCTGAGTCTGTCGGGCAAGGTTGCACTCGTCACGGGCGCGTCGTCGGGCATCGGCGAGGCGGCGGCGCTCGCGCTTGCGGAAGCGGGGGCGAGCGTTGCCGTCTCCGCACGGCGCGCCGACCGGCTTGCCGATCTGGTCGCACGGATCGAAGCTGCTGGCGGCAAGGCGCTGGCGCTGGCGGGCGATGTCGCGGTGGAGGCCGAAGCGACCATGGCAGTCGCGGATACGGTTGCCCGGTTGGGGCGCATCGACATCCTCGTCAATTCGGCGGGCGTCATTCAGGCGGGCGGCGTCGAAAGCCTGCCGCTGGACGAGTGGCGGCGCGTCATCGATATCAACCTGCTCGGCACGCTTTACACGTGCAAGGCCGCGATCGGCCCGATGAAGGCGCAAGGGGGTGGGGACATCATCAACATCTCCTCGACCGCAGGCCGCCGCGCCGCGGGTCTGTTCGGCCCCTATTCGACCAGCAAGTTCGGGCTCACGGGCCTTACCGAGGGGCTGCGGCAGGAGGTCGGCGGCGCCGGCATCCGCGTCGCCATCGTTGAGCCGGGCGCGACCGAGACCGAGGTCGCGGCCGGCATAGGCGATCCCACGATGCGCGCCGCGATGCAGCAGCATGTCGGCAAGGACGGGGCGATGCAGCCGTCCGACATCGCTGACGCGATTGTTTTCATTGCCTCCCTGCCTCCGCGCGCAAATGTCTCTCAAATCCTGATAAGGCCGACCATCGATACGGCAGCCATGTAGTGCGGCTGCGTTTCGGCAGGACCGGGCGCCGTTGACCAGGAGACGCTTTGGCCGGCACGAGAGGAGAGCTGCATGGCAGAAAGTATCGTTGCGGAGGATGGCCTCCGCACGGAAAGCGTCGTCCCTGCGCGGGCGGAGGATCGCCTCCCGGCTTTCCCATATCGCGCTTACGTCCTGTTTGTATCGGTGCTGGTCGGTGCGTGCAGCACGCTGGATCGGCAGATCCTTACCATGCTGGTCGAGCCCATCCGCAAGGAGTTCCAGCTAAGCGACCAGCAGGTCGGCCTGCTTACCGGGCTTGCCTTTGCGCTGGTCTATGTACTTGCCGCCATTCCGGCCGCACGGCTGGCCGACCGCTGGTCGCGGCGCGGCGTGGTCGCACTCGCGGTATCGGCATGGAGCTTCATGACCGTCGTCTGCGGTTTCGCCCAAAGCTTCGTTCAGTTGTTTCTCGCGCGCGTGGGCGTCGGGCTTGGCGAGGCGGGCGGCAGCGCACCCATACAGGCTCTGATCAGCGACTATTTTCCACAAAAACAGCGCGGTACGGCACTTTCCATTTATTTGCTGGGATCGCCGATCGGCATGGGCGTGGGGCTGGCTTTTGGCGGCTGGGCGCTTGCCGAATATGGCTGGCGCTGGGCCTTCATCCTGGCGGGCATTCCAGGGCTCATCATCGGCCCGCTCGTATATTTCACGATCCGCGAAGTGCGCGCAGGGCTGGCCGACGGCGTCAAGCAGACCTTTGCGCAGCCTCCCTTCGGCGAGACGATCCGGACGCTCTGGCGTATCCGCACGCTGCCGCTGATGATGCTTGCGGCAACCGTGCAGGCGCTGATCGGCATGGGGATGCACGCCTGGATCCCCGCCTTTATCGAGCGGTCGCATGGCCTGGGTTCGGTCGAAATAGGCGCGAAGCTGGGCGCGTTCGTCGCCACAGGCTCGATCCTCGGTCACATCTGCGGCGGGCCGCTCGCCGATATTCTTGGGCGTCGTGACATACGCTGGCATCTCTGGACGCCCGTGATCGCAGGCCTGCTGGCGGTGTGCGCGGCGGCACTCGCCTTTACGGGGCCCGTCGATTACGCTTTCCCGCTATTGGGCATTCAGGTTTTCCTGACGGGGCTGTTCGCCGCGCCGATGATCTACATCTGCACCACGCTGGCGCCGGTCTGGGCGCGCGCAACATCCGCAGCCTGCTCGATGTTCATCATCAACCTGATCGGTCTCGGTCTTGGTCCGGTGGCGATCGGCAAGCTCAGTGATCTGCTGAGGCCGAGCTATGGCGATGAATCGCTTCGCATGGCGCTGCTCTGTTCGCTCGTCGTCGTCATTCCGGCGGCGCTCTGCTTCCTGCTCGCCAGCCGCACTTACAAGGCCGATTTCGAAGCCGCCCGCATACGCCTCGGCGAGGCGTCGCTGCCCGCAATGCGCCACTGAACCGAAGGAGCAACACATTGCCCGCCTACATGATCTTCACCCGGGACGGCCCGGTGTTCGACCAGGCCGAGATGGATACCTATAGCAGCAGCAACCGCAGCCAGGCGAGTAATTTCGTTCAGAAATATGGCCTCAAGCCACTCGCCGTTTATGGCGCGATGGAGGCTTTTGAAGGCGAAGCACCGGACGGCATCATCATTCTGGAGTTCCCAAGCGCAGATGATGCGCGGGCCTGGTACAACAGCCCTGAATATCAGGCGGCGGCCGAGCATCGGAAGAAGGCAGCGAACTACCGCGCTGTGCTGGTCGAGGGAATCTAGGAGAGGGGGCGAGGAATGGCAGTTTTTGTTCTCGTGCATGGCGGTGGGCATGGCGGTTGGTGCTACCAGTTCGTCGCGCGGCGGCTTCGCGCTGAAGGCCACGAGGTCTATACGCCGTCGCTGACCGGTCTTGCCGAACGCGAGCATCTGCTCTCGCCCGACATCGATCTCGATATGCAGATCACCGATGTTGTGAAGCTGCTCCACTTCGAGGATCTGCGCGACGTCATTCTGGTCGGCCACAGCTATGGCGGCATGGTCATCACCGGCGTCGCCGACCGCGCTGCAGACCGGATCGATCATCTGGTCTATCTCGATGCGGCCAACCCGGTGAACGGCCAGTCGCTGGTCGATGTCGCCGGACCGTTGATGCTTCTTGCGCGGCAAATGGGTCGGGTCGTGGACGGGGTGGAACTGGTGCTTTTCCCGGGTAATGACCCGATGAGCTTCTATGGCGTCACTGATCCCGATCTTATCGAGTGGATGAAACCCAAGCTGACGCCGCACCCCTGGAAGTGCTTCGAACAGAAGCTGGTGCTGGACAATGAGGACGCGCTCTGGGCCATCCCCCGGTCGCACATCATTTGCACGTCCACCATCGACGGCCGCGACATCGAGGCGCTGAAGGCAACGAGCGACGGCCGCGTCTGGGACATCGATACGGGTCATGACCTGATGATCACCGAGCCGGAAGCAGTCACCGGCTATCTGCTCAAAATCGCAGCGCTTTGAACGGCGAGGGGAAATCATGAAATTTGTGATCGCGTTATCGATTGTTGCAGTAGCAGCGGCAGGTGCATCGGCAGAACAGCCGGCACAGCGGCCCGCGGGATCGATGTTGGGCAAGGGCTATCTCACACCGGGGCCGATGCCGGACAGCATTGTCCTCTCGCCCGCTCCCCCGGCGCCCGGCTCTGCGGCGGAGGCGCGTGACGTTGAGGCGGCCAAGGCTGCACTTCCGCTCAGAGGCAGCGCACGCTGGGCGTTGGCGACTACCGATGCCGATCTGTTCAGCCCCAAGTCGACAATACCGCTATCCTGCGCCGCCGGGGTCGATATCAGCCCTCAAACCACGCCGAAGCTGGAAAGGCTGCTGCGCAAGACGACGGCCGATCTCGGCCTGTCGACTGCGGCGATCAAGAAAGCGCACCAGCGCCCGCGGCCATTCATGGTCAATGGCGAGCCGACCTGCACGCCCGACTGGGAGCCGATGCTGCGCAAGGACGGCTCTTACCCATCCGGCCACAGCGCCATCGGCTATGGCTGGGGGCTGATCCTTGCCGAACTGGTGCCTGATCGTGCCGCCAAAATCGTCGCGCGCGGACGCGCGTTCGGGGACAGCCGCCGCATCTGCAACGTTCACTGGCTGAGCGATATCGAGGAAGGCCGCATCGCCGCAGCGGCGACCGTCGCGCGACTGCATTCCGATCCGGCTTTTCAGAAGGACCTGAAGGCGGCGCGTGCGGAGCTCAAGAAGGCCAAGGCACAGCCATCCAATTGCGATGCGGAAGCGCAGACGCTCAACGCCGTGCCCTGATCCACGCCGCAAGATACGAGGGAGTCGAGTAAATGAGTGATATCAAGCCACGCATCCTGCATCTGCCACGCGCGGAATGGACGGACGACGCACGCGAAGTCTTTGCCTTTTGGGGCGAGCCCAATGCGTGGGAGGAGGGCTCGAAAACCAACGTCATGATGGTGATGGCCAACCACCCCGATCTGGGCAAGGCGTACAACATCTGGGGCAAGCATCTGTTGATGTCCAACACGCTGTCGACGCGCTATCTGGAACTCGTCATCCTGCGCGTCGCCTGGCGGGTAAAGTCCGCTTATGAGTGGCACAATCATGTCGGCTACGGGTTGAATGCGGGTCTGACGCTCGATGAGATCGCGGCTATCCGCGACTATCCTGAAGGTGGCGACTGGAACGAGCAGGATGCGATCGTGCTGCGGTCCGTCGATGAACTGATCGACGACGGCACGCTGAGCGACGCGACATGGGAAACGCTCGGCAAATATTTCGACAAACGTCAGAAGATGGATCTGGTCTTTTCGATCGGTCACTATGTCATGACGAGCTGGGCGCTGTCGGCGTTCGGCGTCGACATCGAGGGTGGGGCCGACCGGATCGGTTTCGATCTCAAGACGGCGTCGGGAAAGGTGCCTGGCAAAACCTATAAGCCGGGTGAAACCGAGGATTGGACCGACAGCCGCGGCTATTGACGCCGCGGTCGGCGCTGCACGCAGAAGCTGAAGGCTGAGCCCCTGCAGTCATTGCTGCAACTTTCGAAACTCATGAAAAAAACAGCCAGTTCGCGGGCCGCTTGCGGCCGGAATGGCGTACTCGGAGCATAAATATAAAGAAATCAATATCTTGGTAAAAATGAGGGGATGGTAGCATGGCACAAAGTGTACGGTCCGTTTTTGGCTCGCGGCGCGAAAATCCCGCTGCAATCCGGCCACGACCGCGTTCCTACAACCGATCCGCCTTGCTGGTGACCTGCGCCTGCCTGATCGCGCCGATGGCGTCGTTACAAGCGCAGGAAGCGTCCGGCAGCGCCGCGGAACCGGAAGCCTCCTCTCGAGAAATCATCGTCACGGCCCGCAAGCGCGAGGAATCCGCCCTCGAAGTGCCGGTGATCGAGACCGTCCTCACCGCCGATACGATCGAGCGCGCGGCGATTACGAGTATTGACGACATCGCCAAATTCGCCCCCGGCCTGCAGGTCGGGGAGTCGGTCCTGTCGATCGGTACGCAGGTGTCGCTGCGCGGTATCGGCACAAGCGCCTTCGATCCCGGGGTGGATCAGTCGGTATCACTCAATATCGACGGATTGTCCTTCAGTCAGGGGCTTGCCTTTCAGAGCGGAACCTTCGACCTCGCCCAGATCGAGGTGCTGAAGGGTCCGCAAGCGCTTTTCTTCGGCAAAAGCAGCCCGGGCGGTGTCATATCGATCCGGACCGCCGATCCGCGCGATGATCTGGAAGTGATCGTACGGAGCGGCTACGAATTCGAGGCCAACGAGTATCGCGGCGAACTGATCCTCTCGGCGCCGATCACCGACACGCTCGGAATCCGCCTCGCCGGCATGGGCTATAATGGCGACGGCTATTTCAGGAACCGGGCGATCGGCTTGGCCGGCACCGGGGCGAAACGGCCCGACAACAGGCTGGGTGGCGGCGACGGCTTCCAGCTCCGCGGCACCGTGAAATTCGAACCGTCGTCCGCCTTCGACGCGCGGCTGAAGCTGAATTATGTCGAGGATACGAACGAATATCCGGGCGCGGTGCAATTGTCGTCCTGTCCCGAGGGCACAGCCCCCAGTGCGGGCAATCCCTTCCCGCGACCGATAGATCCTAATGACGACTGCAAGCTCGACCGGTCCATTTACCTCGTCGATCTCGACCCCGCCGCATTCCCGCTGGTGGTGAGGCGTGGTCAGCAGTTCAATGACAAGCAACAGACCTTCGGCACGCTGGAGATGAATCTGTCTCCGGTGGAAGATCTGACGCTCAGCTCGGTCACCGGCTATTACGATCTGAGCTCGACCACGCAGTTCAACACGTTCCAGACGGGCTATGCGGGTCCAGGCCTCGCCCATCAGAGTTTCTACGACCGGGCGGAATTCACGCAGGAAATCCGCCTCAATTCCGATTTTGCGGGGCCGCTGAATTTCACTGCTGGAGCGTTTTACCAGAACGCCGACGTCTCGTTGCTACAGCCGGTCTTTGGCAACCGGACCGTCCTGCCGGCATCGCGAACGACGCTGAGCAAAAGGGTCAATAATCTGGACATAGAGAGCTGGTCGATCTTCGGCCAGTTGCGCTTCCGTCCCGTCGAGACCCTGGAACTGGCGGTGGGCGGCCGTTACACCGACGAGAAACGCGGTGACGAAGTCTTCGACTTTTCACCAACGCCTTTGTCCCGCTTGCAGTGCCCGAGATTGCCTCGGATACCTTCTCTCCTGAGGTCACGGTCACCTACACGCCGACCGATGACCTGACGCTGTTTGCCTCATACAAGAAGGGGTACAAATCGGGCTCGTTCACGACTGGTCAGCTACCGCCGCCGCCTCGGCCGGGCGAGCTTCCGAACAACTCTTTCGGCGACGAGCAGATCGAGGGCGGAGAAGCCGGGGTGAAGACGCGGCTCTTCGACAGGCAGGTGACCGTGGATCTCGCGGGCTATTATTACGATGTCACGGGGCTCCAGGTCGGTGCCAATGAGGCAGACGGCCCGGGAGACCTGCCCGTCACGCGCACGGTGAATGCCGGCGCCGGGCGGATCTACGGCGCCGATTTCGAGATTTCCTGGTGGCCGCGCGATATTGACGGACTGAATCTGCATGCCGCGGTCGCCTGGAACAAATCGAAGTTCACCGAGCTTGATACCGTGCCCTGCTATGGCGGCCAGACGATTGCGCTGGGCTGCACCGAATCCCCGAACCCCGTTACCGGATTTTTCACCGCGCAGAACCTCAACGGTATTCCGTTCCTAAGGGCGCCAGAATGGCAGGCGACCTTTGGCGCCGTCTATGAAATGCCGCTGCCCGGCGGCTGGAGCCTGACGCTCTCCAACGACAACCATTATTCCTCGCGCTATCTGACGGCTCTGGGACGCCGTGCCGATTTCATTCAGGACGACTATCTCCAGGTCGACTTGCGACCTGCGCAATCGAGCTATCGGACACCGAAACGGCGAAGGCGCGAACCTATTGGTCCGTCTGGACGGATATCGGACCCGATCATGCCGGCTATTATCTCGACGAGTTGCGCAAGGTGGGCGACCTTTGGCTGATCGCGCATCGTCGCATTCGGCGCGATTGGCAGGCACCGCACAGTCTGTTCCGCGCGGCGGTTGAACGGACGCGTTAGCGGCCGGGCTTGCGCGGCCTGCGTATCGCGTCAACGATATCGGGAATGCGCGCGACCATTTCCTGATTGCTCGACGTCGTTGGCGCGATAGGCACGGGGTAAGACTACCGCATCGACTTCCAGAAGGAATCAACCGACCATGGCTACCGAAATCCTGCTTCCCAAGATCGGCTTCTCGATGACCGAGGGCCAGATCGCCGAATGGCTTGCCAGTGACGGCGCGCAAGTGACCGAGGGTGATCCGCTTTACCTGCTCGAAGCGGACAAATCGACCAACGAGGTCGAGGCGCCAGCGAGCGGTACGCTTCGCATCATCGCCGAGGCGGGCGAGATTTACGAGGTTGGCACGGTTCTCGGCACCATCGAATAGGGCTGGTCTTTCATGACTTTGCGTGTCGGCATCGTAAGCGCCGCCTGGGGCGGATTCGCGCATCTGCCCGCGTGGCGCGCGATTCCGGGCGTGGAGGTCACGGCGATCTGCACCTCGCGGCAGGAAACCGCGGAGGCCGCGGCCAGTCGGCTCGGCCTGCCGCGGGCCTTCTGGAATGCCGAGGAGATGTGTGCCGATCCGGATATCGACATCGTCGATCTCGGCACGCGACCCAGCGTCCGCAAGCCGATGGTGCTCGCGGCGCTGGCGCACGGCAAGCACGTCTATAACGCCAGTCCCCATGCGCCCGACTGGGCGGGGGCGAAAGAAATCGACTCTGCCTGGCGCGCCAGCAGCAGCGTGGGCGTGGTCGATGCCTTTTCCGAATGGGTTCCTGCCAACCGGCAGATGCTCGCGATGGTGGAGGATGGCTATGTGGGCCGCCCGCTCGGCGGCACCTGCCACTTCACCATTTCGCTGTTCAACCAGCCGATCAAGCAATTCCCCTATAACTGGTTCGGACAGGCCGGGCAGGGCGTTTCCGCGGTCCGCAACAATGGCAGCCATGCGCTCTACATGTTGCTGCGGCTGTTCGGTCCGGTCGAGGAACTGGTCGCCGACGACAGCCAGATCCTGAAGCAGTGGGTCTTCCCCGATGGCGACATCATCACGCCCGAGACGACCGATCTCGCCAATGTGATCCTCCGCTTCGCCAGCGGCCTCGTCATGCAGATGCAGATCAGTTGGAGCATGCCACTCTATTATGGCTGGCTGATCGACGTGTTCGGAGAAAAGGGCCGTCTTGTCTCCGCCTCGCCTACATTTCCCACCGCACGCGATTGTACGCTGCGCGGCGGCCAGCTCGGCGGCGTCATGGAGGTGATCGACATTCCAGACGACTTCAAGACCGTCCCCGGCATTGCTCTGGACTGGCAGAGCGAGCCGCAGCCGAGCTTCCCGATGGCGCTTTCCATGCACAATATGGTGGAGGTGATTCACGGGCGCGCGCACGGCGCACCCGATTTCGGGCAGGCGCTCGAGGTCGAACGCATTCAGGAGGCGATCCGGCTATCGAGTCTCGAACGCTGCTGGGTCCGGATTTCGGACGTGGCCTGACAACGCGCTCAGCGCACCTGAGCGTCCAGTTTTCGGGGGTTTTGAGCCGCGCTCGAAGCAATTTGCGACCGCGGTCTCATCTAATTTGACACAATTATGTCAAAATGACATGATTGGACCATGGAAAGTCGATTTGAGTCGCGAAACCCGCTGGTTGTGCTGGTCGATGAGACAAGCCGGCTTACCGCACGTCTGAAAACCGTCTTTGCCGATGTCCGGCGGTCGGTGGGGCTCGGTGATTCCGAGATGATGGTGCTCGCCGCGGTGGTCGAAGCGGAGCGTCCGCCGACGGTGCCGCAGATCGGGCGATCGCTCGGGCACCCGCGGCAACTCGTCCAGCGCGCGGCCAATGCGCTGATTGCAGAGGGGTTGATCGAAACCGCGTCCAATCCCGATCATAAGCGCGCCACGCTGCTACGCGCGACCGAGCGCGGTGTGGCGATGAAGCGCGAGGCCGACGCGCGTGCCGACGAGATCGCTCGCTCGCTGTCGGGGGCACTCGATCTCGAAGGTGCAAGGGGTGTTGCGCACGCGCTGAGCGACATTCGCCGGCAACTCGAGGCTGAACTGCGCCTCAGGGAGGATTGATGTCGAAGATCGAGCACAATCTCGACGTGCTCGCGAGCATTCCGAGCCTGACCGAATGGCTGGACGCGCATGTTCCCGAGCTTGGGAAGGGGCCGCTCAGGACCGCGCTGCTCCACGGCGGGCAGTCCAATGTCGTGCTCACGCTCGATCGCGGAGAACAGGCGATGGTGCTGCGCCGCCCGCCCGCCGTGCCGCCGCCAGGTGCCGAGAACGGCGTGTTGCGTGAGGCGCGCATCCTGACCGCGCTCAACCAGACCGATGTGCCGCATCCCGTCTGCTACGCAGCGTGTGAGGACGCTTCGGTGATCGGCGCCCCCTTTTACGTGATGGAGAAGGTGGGCGGATGGGCTCCGAATCTGCGCGATGGCAAGATCCACAACAGCCCGCCTTTCGACAAGATGCCCTATGTTTACGGCATCCCCTTCGCGATCGTTGATGGCCTGATCGCGCTGGCGAATGTCGACTATGAGGTGATCGGTCTTGATGACTATGGCCGGCCGGGCAATTTCCTCGAACGGCAGGTCGATCGCTGGGCGGGGCAGCTCGCTTCCTACAAGGACTGCTACGGCTATCAGGGCCGCGAGCTGCCAGGCTATGCCGAAACCGAGGCATGGCTGCGCGCCAATGTGCTCAAGAAGGAGGTGCGCGGCATCATCCACGGCGATGTCGGCACGCCCAACATGATGTTCCGTCCGGGTCCGCCGGCACGACTGGTAGCGATGCTAGACTGGGAGCTTTCGACGATCGGTGATCCGATGCTCGATATTGGCTGGTTCACCGGATCGATGCGCGACGAGCGCGAGCCCCATCGTGTTCAGGGAACGGGCCTCTACGATGCGTCACAGTTTCCGACCCAGCAGGAACTCGCCCGCTACTACTGCGCGGGCACGGGGCGCGACATGGCCGACTTCTACTATTTCTCGGTGCTGGCAAAGTTCAAATCGGGCTGCCTCATGGAATACAAGGTCGCGCAGGCCGAGGCGGGCCATTTGCCCAAGGAAACGGGCCGCTTTTTCGCAAACATCGTGCTCGCCTGCTTTCGGGACGCCGCAGACATGATCCGGAGGATGCCATGATCGATTTTTCCGTCGAACCTGAATTTCAGGAAAAGCTCGACTGGATGAACGCATTCGTCCGCGAGGAATGCGAGACGATGGACCTGCTCTTCCCCGGCGCCGGCACCATGTACGACATGAACAACGCCAGGGCGCGCGCGCATCTGGAGCCTCTCCGTGACCAGGTGAAGGCCAAGGGACTCTGGGCTTGTCACCTTGGTCCCCATCTCGGCGGCCCGGGCTATGGCCAGGTGAAGCTGGCGCTGATGAACGAGATCCTCGGCCGTTCGAGCTGGGCGCCGACCGTCTTCGGCACCGCCGCGCCCGATACCGGCAACAGCGAGATCCTCGCCATGTTCGGCACCGGGGACCAGAAGGCGAAATACCTCCAGCCCTTGCTCGACGGCAAGATTTGCTCGGCCTTTTCGATGACTGAGCCGCAGGGCGGCGCGGATCCCACGCACTTCACCTGCGCGGCGCGGCGCGATGGCGACGAATGGGCCATCTCGGGCGAGAAATGGTTCATCTCCAACGCCCGCTACGCCGCCTTCCACATCGTCATGGCGGTAACCAACCCCGAAAACCAGCCGCACGAGCGGATGAGCATGTTCATCGTCGATGCCCAGACCCCGGGTATCGAGATCATCCGCAATTGCGCGGTGTTCGGCGAGCCGGCCGAGGACGGCAGCCACGCCTATATCCGCTACAACGACGTGCGTGTGCCGTTGGATGCCATGCTCGGCGAGCCGGGCGGCGGCTTCCGTGTGGCGCAGGCGCGCCTGGGTGGCGGTCGCATCCACCACGCGATGCGCACCGTGGGCCGCTGCCAGCGCGCCATCGACATGATGAAGGAGCGTGCGGTCTCGCGTCAGACGCGTGGACGAAAGCTGGGCGATCACCAGTTTGTGCAGGGCGCCATCGCCGACTCGGTGATCCAACTCGAGCAGTTCCGCCTGCTGGTCCTCAAGGCCGCCTGGATGATCGACGAGGTCGAAGCAGGCCGCCTGCCGCATGGCGCCGCGCGCCAGCACATCGCGATGTGTAAAGTCGCGACCGAGGCGGTCATGCATGACATCATCGGGCGCGCGGTGCGCCTCCACGGCAGCCTTGGCCTCACTGAGGAGACTTGGCTGGCGCAGTTCTGGGCGGGCGTGCAGAGCCTGGCCTTCGCCGATGGCCCGACCGATGCGCACCGTTCGCAACTGGCGCGCAACCTGCTTCGTGACGTGACGCCCGTCGAGGGACACTTTCCCAGCGATCACACGCCCACGCGACTGTCGGAGGCGCTGCGGCGCTATCCGAGCGCGCGATGACCCCCGACCCGCTCTTCGACTTCACCGGCAAGGTGGCGCTCGTCACGGGCGGTTCGCGCGGCCTTGGGCTTGCGATCGTCAGGGCCTTCGCCGAACGTGGGGCCGATGTGATCATCGCCAGCCGCAAGCTCGACAATTGCGAGGCGGTGGCGGAGGAAATGCGGGGGCTCGGTCGCCGGGCGCTCGCCATTTCAGCGCATGTCGGCCGATGGGTCGAATGCGACCGGCTGATTGAGGAAAGCTACGCCGCCTTCGGACGGGTCGACATCCTCGTCAACAATGCGGGAATGAGCCCTCGCATGCCGAGCCATGACGTGACCGAACAACTCTTCGATTCCGTGTTGAACCTCAACTTCAAGGGGCCCTTTCGTCTCGCCAGTCAGATCGCCTGGCGCATGGCGGAAGGGGGCGGCGGCTGCATCATCAACGTTTCGTCGACAGGCGCGCTGATGCCCTTGCCCGAGGTCGCCCATTACGGTGCAGCCAAAGCGGCGCTCAACGCGATGTCAGCCAGCCTTGCCCATGAATATGCTCCAAAGGTGCGGGTCAACACGCTGTCGCCGGGCCCCTTCCTGACCGATCAGGCGAAGGATCGCGCACAACCAGGCGAGGCCGTTCCCCGCAATGCGCGCGGCGTCGCCGCCGATCCGCAGGACATCGTCACCACGGCGTTGTTCCTCGCTAGCCCGGCCTCGGTCAATGTGACGGGTGCGCTCATCCGCTGCGACGGGGGGCAGCGTTAGATCACCGAACCACGAGGACACCGGCCGGCAGGTGGCGCTGCGCCTACATTTTGAAGGTCGCCCGCGCGTAGAGATAGCGGCCAGGGAGATCATACGTCGTCGGGTCGAAATTGTTGATATCGCAGGTCACGCATCCCGGCGCCCTGGTGTCGAAGATATTGTTCACGCCCAACGCAAAGCCGAAATCCTTGTCCTCACCGACAGTCAACCGCAGTTGCACGTCGGTGTAGAAGCGGTCTTTCATGACATTTCCGCCCGTTTCGCGAAGCTTGGAAATGTAGCGGCCAGTCAGCGTGGCGCCAAAGTTTTCCATATCCCAGTCGAGGATGCCGACGGACTTCCATTTGGGGAAGCCTTGAGACGGACTGCCCTGCTCGGTCCCCTCGCGACTGATTACCTGGGTGGCCACGATTACGTCGTAGTTGAGCAGGAAGGTATTGTTCCAGGTGAAACCGAACCGGCCGGCTCCCGTCTCCCCCGAGCGATAGGTGATATTGGCGTCGATACCGTCGGTGTTTATGCCCGCGACGTTCTGGAGGATGCCAACGACCTGTGTCAGTTGACCGCCGACGCGCGTAACCAGTGCGCACGCCGCCGGATCATTGTCCACGGCGCAGTTGGTGACCGTCACCTCTGCATCGATCGCTTGAATCGCGCCCCTGATCTTGATGTCGTAATAGTTCACCTCAATCGAAAAGCCGGGGAGGAAAGAGGGGCTGATGACCCCGCCAAAGATCCAGCTCTCTGATGTTTCCGGTTCAAGGCTCTCATCGCCGCCGACCAGCACCGAAATTTGCGGGTTGGCTTGCTGATAGCTTCCATTGGCAGGAACACCGGCAGCGACGCAATTAGCGCGCACGGTGGCGTCATTCTGGAAGCGGAGCGGGGCGGTATTTCCCGCATGCGACGAACAGGGGTCGTCAAGCTGCTGGTCGAAGCGCGATTGTGTTCCGAAGAGCTCGCCGATCGAGGGTGCGCGGAAGCCCTCGGCATAGGAGGCGCGCAGGCGCAGATCCTTGATCGGCTTCCAGTTGACCCCGCCCTTGAACGTCCATGTCGAACCCGATGTCGAATAGTCGGAGAAACGCACCGCACCGGTCAGTTCGAGCAACTGGAAGAATGACTGATCAGCCAAAAGCGGCGCATTGAGTTCGGCATAGGCTTCCCACACCGAATAGCTGCCCCGCGTCGGCCGCGCGGGAATGTCGGAGCTGAAACCCGCGGCGACGACCGGGTCAGGGTCGAAGCGGCCTTTGAGATCGCGATACTCGACCCCGGCAGCTATGCCGAGATCTCCGCCCGGCAGGGTGAACAGGCTGCCCGTCACGTTGCCGGTGAAATCCCACATCTCCTGCTCGCTGCTATCGTGCTGTTCAAAGGTGACGAAATCGAGCATTCCTTGGGTGATCGAACCAGCCCCGCCAAACAGGTTGAAGGGCACGCAGGGGGACGTGCAATTCGCGATCGGACCAAGCGCCTGGCGCAGACGATCGGAGTTGATATTCCCCAGCATCGTCTGCTCAGCCTTGTTTTTGCCATAGGCGGCGTTGACGTCCCAGTACCAATTGCTCTCGCCGACATCGAATTCGCCGTCGAGCGTCGCGACCCCATAGATGGTGTCGACGGTCTGGTTGAACCGACGTGGTCCGCCCTCAACAAAGCGCCGGAAAATGAAGTCCATATTGGAGGCATCGAGGGTGACACCGAACGGGTTGAAGGGATTGGTAGCGTCGACCGTGGTCGCGTCGAGCACGGGGGTGATGCCGGCGGCCGGACCAATGCCGAATGGCAGCGGCGCCGCCCGGTTTTTGGACTTGCGCTGGTTCCAGATGCCCTTGACCGAAAAGTTGATGGCGTCCGATACCTCGTAGCGGATGTTGCCGAACACCCCGTATCGCTCGACCGGGATCTGGAGAAAGTTGAACGGCCCGAAATTGAACCGGTCGGCGGGATCGGCAAAAGGACGGAAATCTGCTGGAGTGGAAGGGCGCCCGAGCACCGGCGCGTTGAGCGTCAGGTCCTGCCCGAATATGGCGTACCGGCCATTGGGAAGGAAGCCCGAGCAGCCTCCGTCCGCACAGGTGTCTGAATAGGGCGCAGGGAAGCGGGAGATATCCCTGGCGCCGGCCGAGACACCCTCCTGCTTTACATAGTTGCCGCCGACGACGATCTGCAGCGGTCCGTCGCCGCCATTGCCCCAGCTAAGCTGGTAGTTCTGGGTGGCCCCATCGCCCCGGTCGTAGAGACCGATCTGGGCCGCAGCCATCAGGCCTTGCTGTTGTTTCTTCGTGATGATGTTGACGACACCCGCGATCGCGTCGGAGCCATAAATCGACGAAGCGCCGTCCTGCAGCACCTCGATGCGTTCGATGGCGCTTTCAGGGATCGAATTGAGGTCAGTCGAGCCGGGTACGCCGCTCGCTGACGCCCCGTTTACATAGCGGATGCCGTCGACCAGAACGAGGACACGCCGTGATCCGAGATAGCGCAGATCGATCTCGGCGGAACCCGCGCCTACGCCGCCGCCGTCGGGCGGATTGCCGAGATTGCCGCTGTTGTTGAACTTGCCGTTGAGCCCGCCACCCGAACTTGGAAGGCGTTGAAGCACGTCGTTGACCGAGTTGAGCCCGGTCTTCGCGATATCCTCCTGGTCGACGAAGACGATCGGCGCATCCTGCTCGAGCGGGCTGCGGCGGATGCGGGACCCGGTGACGATGATATCTTCGCCGGCGGACGTCCCGGCTTCCTGGCTGTCGGTGGGCACATTGGACTGCGCAGCGGCCGGCGTGTGGCCAGTGAAACCAACGGCGAGAGCGACCGATGCGCACGAAATCCAGAGATGTTGTGATTGTTTCGACATGGCTTTCCCCTGACAAAACATACGGCCCGGGATCGCAATGTCGCGTCTCGGCGCCATTGGCGGCAAGTAAAGCACTCGAAACTGCTTGCGCGAAGCGGAAACTGGGCGCGACAACATTTTCTCTCGACTTGTTGCATCGAGGTTACACGTCAATTTTTCTGTTCATGATCATGGAGCGCGCGTCAATCGATCCGAAATCGATGCCGGCCTTCCTCGGGCGAGAAACGCAGAAACGCTTTGTCAGCCGTTGCTGGAACCGCCAACGGCGCGGAACTTGCGCGGTGTCGTTCCCGTCCAGCGCTTGAAGGCACGGCCGAAGCTCGTCTGTTCGCCATAGCCCAGCCGCTCTGCCACTTCGTCGAGGGGCATGCGCGTTTGTTTGAGGTAGATCCGGGCGAGGTTTTCGCGTTGCGCCTCGACAAGGTCCGAAAAGCTGATGTCGTGCACCGCCAGCCGTGCCTGCAGCGTGCGTACGGAGAGGCCGAGCTTTTCCGCGCAGCGTTCGATCGAGCAGGTGCCGGCGGGCAGCGCGCCGCGAACATAGCTTGCGGTGCGCTCGACGATGTTGGCCCGGTTCACGAGCTTCACCCGGGCGAGATAGCCGCCGAGCAGGCGGAAAATCAGTCGGTTGGCGCTGGCGATCGGCTGGTCGAGCGCCTGCACCGGGAAGCCAATCGCATTGCGCTCGGCGCGGTTGAGGACATGACAGGCGACCAGCCCCTCAATCTCGGGCACATCGCGCGGTCGCGCATCGACGGCCAGATGAACATAGGCGGGCTTGAAACTGTTGCCGCCAACCGTTCGCAGCAGCTTCAGCATCAGCATCAGCGCCTGATAATTGGCCTGATCGTTGACGCCCATGTCTGTCCTGACGTTCCAGCGCAGTTCCGCAGTGTCGAGCCCTTCCACCAGTTCCAGATCGGCCTCGGGCGAATGGACGATGGGGATATAGTCGACAAGGCAACCCACCGCCGAACGCAGGTCGGGCGCGGCGCGGCATAGCGCGGTGACGCAACCGAACACGTCGGGGTCCTGGAGATGGGCGAGCCTCAGTCCGAACAGCGGATCGTCGAACAGCGTGCTGCAATATTCGAAGACGTCGACGACCTGCTGGCAGCCGATATGGCTGTCGGGATCGACGAGCGTGCGCGGTTCCAGCCCATGGCGTTCGAGGATGCGGTGCGCGTCGCTCCCACGAATGCGCGCATAATCCGAAAAGCCCGTCAGATTGGCGGCGCGCATCTGCCCGCTCGCGGGGATTGCGTCCAGCGGCCCTTCCAGCCCGAAGAAATATTCATGCTCGTCCACGGGCGCGCCTCTTTCAGCCTGTGGCAGGATCATCGCGGCACGCAGCCTAACGGGCAAGGGGCGTGGCGTCCATTGTCGAGGGGGCTGCGTCAAATGCCAATACGCGGGGCAGACGCTGTGGCAGCGTCGTGAACAAATATGGATTGCGACGGGAGAGGATCATGGCGGACGCAAGCGCGGCTGAGCTGAAGAAGGAAGCGGAACAGTTCGTCCGCTATGAAAAGGACAAGGTCACCAAGATCGCGACGATCACCTTCGATCGCCCGGGCAAGTCCAACACGACCACGATCGGCATGCGGCTGCTGTTCGGCGAATATGTCCACAAGGCCAATATCGACAATGATGTGAAGGTGCTCGTCATCCGCGGCGAAGGCGAGGATTTCGGCACGGGTGGGGACATTGCCGAACATGGCGACCTTTACCTCAATCCCGACGAGAATTCGAACTTTCTCGCCGATCTCGAGATCGACGATCCCGACGTTCAATATCCACCCGCGGGAAGCTTCCGCTACCTCCACGGCCTGACCGATCACTATGCCAAGGGGCGTGCGGGCAACCGCCCGCTGCAGGAATTCAAGAAGATCAGCATCGTTGAGGCCAAGGGCTATTGCTATGGCTGGCACTTCTACCAGGCGGCCGACGCCGACCTCGTCGTCTGTTCGGACGACACGCTCTTCGGCCATCCGTCCTTCCGCTATGCAGGTTGGGGACCACGGCTGTGGACCTGGCTGGAAACCATTGGCGTGCGCAAATTTTCGGAGATGTTGTTCACCGGACGACCCTTCACCGCGAAGGAAATGGCGGACAGCAATTTCGTGAACAGCGTCGTGCCACGCGACCAGCTCGAGGCGGAGACCGCGAAATACGCAAAGGCCTGTTCGATCACGCGTCCGCTCGACGTGGTGGTGGTGCAAAAGACCTTCATCGAACTCTACAAGCAGTATCGCGGCGAATATATGGGGAGCCTGCTCACCGGCTTCGTCGAAGGCGTGCTGCCCGCGATGAAGAATGATGTCGAGGACGATGTGAACCTCGGCAACGGCGTGTTCGGCAAGGGCATCAACAATGTCGTCAAGGATCGCGACCTCGCCTATCCGCCCGAATGGCGGCTGAGCCGGGGCGGGCGCGCCAAGCCCTGAACGCGCGGTGTGAGGATTGGCTGCGCGAAATGTCGATCAGCCTGCATGATCGGCATGGCGGCGTTTTCCGGGTGGACTAGCATGGACATCAGATGAGGCCGGCGACGGATCAGTCGACCCGCATGAAGACGGGTGGACGGGGTCGCGGCAGGAGAGGCAATCATGGCTGAGACACTTTTCGCGCTCGACAAGCGCAATTATCGCGAATGCCAGACCCTGTTTCGCGGGCAACGCGACCAGGAATATTACCAGGGCGATTACTGGATCGAGGACGCGAGCGTGGTCGACGTCCGCGCGGAGCGCAAGCCCGTCGGGCCAGCGTCGATCATCCTGTTGCGCTCGGCAACGCGGCTGTTCTTTCGCCGCACGCGCCAGCACATTCGCCAGGACGCCACGGATCTTTCGGTCCTCTGGTTCGTGAAGCGTGGCGGTCTGGTCATTTCCAACCAGTGCGGCAACCGCACCGCGCATCCCGGCGACTTCGTCATCACGCGTTCGATGTCGCCCTTCTTCATCGAATGCCAGCCGGACGACGCAGGGGTGCACGAAGTCCTGCACGTGACGGTGCCGACGCACATCCTGCGCGCGCATATCCCTCATGACCTGAGCACGGGGCTGTTCATGCCGATGGACCGGCGCGAACTGGTGATCGCGGAAAACATGCTCACCGATATTTTCAGGGACGACGGCCGGCTTGGGCCCGATACGGCACGGACGCTGCTCGATACCGCGTTCACCATCATCGGCCATGCCGTTCGCACGGATGAAACGGCGATGCCCGCGCGCCAGTCGGTCACCGACCGGCGGCTGGAGGATGTGCTGCGTTTCATCGAAGTGCATCTGTCCGACCCCGACCTCTCCACCGCGATGGTGTCGAAGGGCTGCGGCATTTCACCGCGCTACCTGTCGTCGCTGCTGCGTCTCAGGGGGACGACATTCTCCGAACTGGTGTGGGAGCAGCGGCTGGAAAAGGCGAAGAGCTGGCTGTCGAGTTCCAATCCGCGCGACATCTCGATCAGCGAGATCGCCTATGGCGTCGGCTTCAAGAGCGCGGCGCATTTCAGCCGCATGTTCAAGCGCGTGTTCGAGATCAATCCGCGCGAGTTCCGCGGGGGCGTCGGCGAGGAGATCGTGCACGCGGACTATCAGCGTTACACCGAGAGCGGCGGGCTGCTGCAATAGAGCGCGCAGCCGGTCAAGCCGCGTCTCCAGCGCAGGCAACGGCAATTTTCGCGACCGGGTTATAGCTGGCTGATGGCGCCCGATACTGCCCGCAGCGAAGAGAGGACGGCATGACCAAGACGGTCGTGACGCTGGACGACAAATACACGCAGGCAGACGGGCAGGTGATGCTCTCCTCGCTGCAGGGCGTAGTGCGCCTCCTGCTCGATCAGGCGCGGCGCGACCGGGCGGCGGGGCTGAACACCGCGGGCTATGTCAGCGGCTATCGCGGATCTCCGATCACCACGCTCGACGCGCAGCTCTGGGCTGCGGACAAGCTGCTCGACGCGCATGACATCCGCTTCGAGCCAGGCCTCAATGAGGAACTCGCGGCGACCTCCTTACGCGGCACGCAGCAGCTCGACTGGTTCGGTCAGCCGCGCGTGGAGGGCGTGTTCTCGCTCTGGTATGCCAAGGGCGTTGGTGTCGACCGCGCGTGCGAGGCGCTGAAGCTCGGCAATATGGAGGGCACATCGCCCCATGGCGGCGTGCTCGTTCTGGCTGGCGACGACCACGCAGCCAAATCCTCGGCATCGGCGCACCAGAGCGAACACACGCTGATCGCGGGCTTCATGCCGGTGCTCTATCCCGCGACGACCGATGAGATCTTGCAATATGGCCAGCTTGGCTGGGCGTTGTCGCGCGCGTCGGGGCTCTATACGAGCATGAAGACGATTACCGACACGCTGGATCTGACCTCGACCGTCAGGCTGCCGGCGCCGGGTTTTGCGATCGCGCAGCCCGCGCTTGACCCGGCAATCAATCTTCATATTCGGCCGGGCATGACAGCGCTTCAGATGGAGGCTCTAACGGTCGATCATCGTCTGCCCGCAGCGCAGGCCTTCGCCGTTGCAAATGCACTCGATCGGGTGACGACCGATGCGCCCACACGCAACCTCACCATCGTCAGTGCCGGAAAGGCGTGGCTCGATGTGTGCCAGGCGCTGCTCGATCTCGGGCTCGACGCCGGACGCTGCGCCGCGCTTGGCATTCGCGTCGTCAAGATCGGCATGGTCTGGCCGCTCGAACCCGATTTCGCGCGCAACGCCTGTTCGGGCAGCCGCGAAGTGCTGGTTGTGGAAGAAAAGCGTCCGCTGCTGGAGGAGCAGCTATCCTCGCTCTTCTACCGCGTGCCCGCCGATCAGCGCCCAGAGCTTGCGGGCAAGCGCACCCCGCAGGGGGCTCCATTGCTTTCATCGGTTGGCGTGCTCGATGCGGGGCGGGTGCGTCGCGCGCTGCTGAACCGGCTGGACGCGCTGGGCCTGATCGACGACGCGCTGCGGGCACAAGCCGCGCGGCTCGACACGCTGGACGCGGCGGGCAGAGACACCATGGCCGCCGCCATCCGGCCTGCCTATTTCTGCTCGGGCTGCCCGCACAACAGCTCGACCGTGGTGCCCGAGGGCAGCAGCGCGATGGGCGCGACGGGCTGCCACGGGCTTGCGGCCTATATGCCTGAGCGGCGGACGCTGCCCACCGTCGGCATGGGTTCGGAAGGCATGCCCTGGGTCGCGGCGCAAAGCTTTGTCGACACGCCGCATATGTTCCAGAATCTGGGCGACGGCACCTATACGCATTCGGGCCTGCTCACGATCCGCGCCTCGGTCGCGGCGAAGAGCAACGTCACTTTCAAGATCCTCTACAACGACGCGGTCGCGATGACCGGTGGGCAGCCCGCCGAAGGCGCATTGACACCCGAGCAGACCGTGCGCGAGCTGGTCGTCGAAGGCGTCGAGCCCGTCATACTGGTGAGCGAAGATCCTTCGCGCTTCGCGTCCAGCGCGCTGCCGGTGGGGGTGCGCGTTCTCCACCGGGATGCGCTTGATCAGGTCCAGCGCGAACTTCGTATGCTGAAGGGCACGTCCGCCATCGTCTATGAACAGACCTGCGCCAACGAAAAGCGCAGGCGCCGCAAACGCGGGGATCATCCGGATCCGGACATGCGCCTCTTCATCAACGCTGCCGTCTGCGAAGGTTGCGGGGACTGTTCAAAACAGTCCAACTGCCTCTCCATCCAGCCGGTCGAAACCGAGTTCGGCCGCAAGCGGATGATCGACCAGTCGAGCTGCAACAAGGATTTTAGCTGCATCAAAGGCTTCTGCCCGTCCTTCGTGACGATCAGCGGCGGCAGGCCTGCCAAACGCGCGCTGGATATGGAGGCGTTGTCGGAACGGCGCGCAGCATTGCCTGAACCGGTGGTCGCGGGCAGTGGCGCGGGCCACGCGATGCTGGTTACCGGCATCGGCGGCACTGGCGTGCTGACAGTCGGGGCTGTGCTTGCCATGGCGGCGCATCTGGAGGGCAAGACCGCAAAGGTGCTCGACATGACGGGCATGGCGCAGAAGGGCGGGGCGGTCACCAGCCATATCCGCATCGCGCGCGATGTCTCCGCTATTCCCTCCGCCCGGCTGGGCACGGGGCAGACCGATATGATCCTTGCCTGCGATCTGATCGTCGCGACCGCGCCCGATGTGCTGAACACGGTGCATGAAGGCACTCGGTTTCTTGGCAATGCGGATGTCGCGCCGACCGGCGAGTTCCAGACTAACGCGGCGCTGGACCTTGCGGCGACCCGCTTTCTGAAGGCGATCGAAAAGCGCATTGCGCCCGAACGCATCGAGACCGTGCGCGCTGCGGTGCTGGCGACCCGGCTGTTGGGCGATGCCATTTTCACCAACCAGATGATGGTGGGCTTTGCGGCGCAGAAGGGACTTCTGCCTGTCTCGATCGCGTCGATCGAGGAGGCGATCCGGCTCAACGGTGTTGCGGTGAAGGCCAATCTCGACGCGCTGGCACTGGGGCGGCTGGCGGCACACGATCCCGAGGGGCTTTTCGCCTTCGCCGAAACGCCGCAGCATGACGCGCCCCGACCGCAAACGCTCGCCACGATGGTGGAGAGCCGGGCCGCACATCTCACCGCCTATCAGAATGCGGCTTACGCGGGCGAATATCGCGCCTTTGTCGATGGCTTGGCGGCGGGTCTCGGGCATCTCGATGCCGAGCCGTTCCTAATCGAGGTCGCGCGGCAGCTCGCGCGGTTGATGGCCTATAAGGACGAATATGAGGTCGCCCGGCTCTACGTCGATCCCGCTTTCATGGCGGCGCTGCGCGATCAGTTCGATGGTGATTTCAGGCTTTCGGCCAATCTGGCCCCGCCGCTGATCTCACGCGTCAAGGATGCGAAAACGGGACGTCCGAAGAAGATCGAGTTCGGACCATGGATCTTCCCGCTGTTTCGCATGCTGGCGAAGCTCAAGGGCCTGCGCGGGACCATGTTCGATCCCTTCGGTTACACCGCCGAACGCCGGACGGAGCGGGCGCTGATCGACGAATATCGGGAGCTGATATCGGACGTCGCCAACCGCCTGACCGAGACGAACCTGGCAGCGGCCACCGAAATTGCAGCCGCCGCCGGCCTTGTCGCCGGCTACGGCGCGGTCAAGGAAGCAGGCGTCGCCAAGTACCGGACGCGCGTCGCGACGCTTGTGGCAGAACTCGATGCGCCCGCCGAGGCCGCCGAACCGGTCGCGGCCTGAACAATAGGAGCGCCGTCACCGGCCGGTAAAATTGGGCTTTCGCTTCTCCTTGAGCGCTGCGATCCCCTCGCGGTGATCGGCACTCCGAACGCTCACGGACTCATAGGCGATCCCGGCCTCCATCACCGCGCCCGCGATCCGCTTGAGCTCAATGTTGGTCAGCACCTTGGTCCAGCGAATGGCGTTTGGCGCGCCGTCGAGCAGGCGCTGGCAGAAGGCATCGACGGCTGCATCCAGTTCGTTCGCGGGCACGGCATAGTTGATCAGCCCGATCTCAGCCGCTTTTGATGCTGTCAGCAGCTCGCCCGTGAGCAGATATTCCTTGGCGCGCGTCAGGCCGATGCGCTGTGCCCAGATCACCGCGCCGCCATCGCCCGCGACAAGCCCGATGCCGACATGCGGGTCGCCGATCCTGGCGGTGTCGGCGGCGAAGATCACATCGCACAGAAGCGCGATGCTCGCGCCGAGCCCGACCGCGTGGCCGTTCATGCGGCAGATGACGGGCTTTTCGATGTCGAGCAGCGCAAACACGATGCGCTTTGCCTGCCGCGCCTCATGGTCGAACAGGTGCGGATTGGCGGCGTTGCGCTCCATATGCGCGATATCGCCACCCGCGGAGAAGGCCTTGCCCGCGCCGGTCAGCAGGATGACGTCCGATTCCGTATCCTTGCCCGCAAAGGCTAGTGCGTCGGGAAGCTCGTCATGAAGCTCGAGGTTCACCGCATTGAGCGCGTCGGGGCGGTTGAGCGTCACGACGAGCATCCGGCCGCGGCGCTCGAGCAGGATCGTGCGGAATTTCGGAACGTCGGCTGTCATCGGCAGAATCTCCCTGGCACCCCCTTATCACGCCGGGGCGATATGCAAATGTCGCCGGGGCGATAAGCACTTGTGCGCGCTACCCGACGGCGCTCTATTCCGGCCGGGAAGACAGGGAGAGCGGTGCATGAGCGGGTTTGACGAGACATTCGACTGGGTAGTCGTGGGCAGCGGCGCCGGGTCGATGAGTTCGGCGCTCGTCATGCGGCAGGCGGGCAAATCCGTACTGATCCTCGAAAAGTCGCGCTGGGTGGGCGGCACGACCGCGAAATCCGGCGGCGTCATCTGGGTTCCCAACAACCGTTTCCTGAAGGAAGCCGGGGACGAGGACAGCGCGCAGGCCGGCATCGACTATCTGGACGCCATATGCGCCGACATCCCCGGTTCGTCGCACGAAAAGCGCCTCACCTATGTCAACGAAGGGTCGAAAATGATCGACTTTCTTGTCGGTCAGGGCGTGGAACTGGAACGTGGCTCCGCCTCCGGCTTCTGGCCGGATTATTATGACGAAGCGCCAGGGGGCTGCAAAACCAGCCGCACGGTTGTCGCCAAGCCCTTCGACAAGAAGGAGCTGGGGCCGTGGGCGAAGAAGCTGCGCAAGGGCTTCCTGGAAGTGCCCGCCCGCCTCGAGGAAGGGATGAAGCTCGCATATGTCCGCCGGGATCCCGCGCTCAAGAAAGTGAAGCGTTCGCTGATCCTGCGCACGATCGGCACGCGGCTGACCGGCAAGCATTATGTGACTGCCGGCGCCGCGCTGCAGGGGCGGATGCTTCAGGCGTCGCTCAAGGCAGGCGTCGATATCCGCACCGAATCCCCGGTCAGCGAACTGATCGTCGAGAACGGCAAGGTCACAGGCGTCGCAACGGTGAAGGACGGCAAGCCCTGGCGCGTCGGCGGCAAGCTGGGCGTGCTCGTGAACGCGGGCGGCTTCGCGCAGAACCAGGCGATGCGCGACAAATATATGCCGGGCACGCGTGCCGAATGGTCGCAGACCAATGAGAGCGACACCGGCGACCTGCATGTCGAGATGGAACGGATCGGCGGCGTGCTCGCGCAGATGGACCAGATGGTCGGCTATCAAAGCACGCTCGCGCCCGGTTGGGAGCGAGCCTATGTCACGCCGCCCGCCCAGAGCCTGACGGGCAAGCCGCATGCGATCCTGGTCGATCAGACGGGCGTGCGCTTCATGAATGAAGGCGGGTCTTACGAGCTTTATTGCGAGACCATGCTCAAGCGGAACCAGGCGGTGCCCGCGGTGCCGAGCTGGGCGATCCTCGACCAGCAATATGCCGAATACTATCAGGTCGCCGGCAAATGGATCGACAAGAAGACGCCCAAGGGGTGGCTTGAATCGGGCTATCTGCACAAGGCCGATACGATCGAGGCGCTGGCCGCGAGCATCAAGGTCGAGCCCGCCACGCTCGCCGCGACCGTCGCGCGCTGGAACGGTTTTGTCGCGCAGGGCAAGGACGAGGATTTCCACCGTGGCGAGCGCGCCTATGACGAATGGCTCGGCGATCCCTATCACGGCCCTGTGCGCGCGCTTGGCGACATTGCGAAGGGACCGTTCTATGCGGTGCCCGTCGTGCCGGGCGACGTCTCTACCTATGGCGGCGTCGTGACCGACGCGCAGGGACGCGTGGTCAAGGCCGATGGCGCGCCGATCGAAGGGCTCTATGCAACGGGCGTTTCAAGCGCCTCGGTGATGGGCGGCGTCTATCCGGGCGCGGGCGCGAGCATCGGCCCGTCGCTCACCTTCGGCTATATCGCCGCCAAGCATGCCGCGGGGCTGGGGAACGAGTTTTAGGATTCATTCTGACGCGATCGGAAATCGCCCTTGACCTTGCCGCGATGGAGAAACGGACATTCGTTAAGTGTGCTTGCGCTAGGCGGCGTGGACGAATTTGATCCAAAGCCGGATGGCAGCGAGATGGACCATGCCGAGGAAACTTGAGGGCGTTTGATCGTAGCGGGTGGCGACGGCACGATTGATTTTCAGCTTGCCGAACATTCGCTCAATGCCGTTTCGCTGCCTGTAGAGCTGCCGATCGTGCTCGATCCTTTCTCGGCGATTGGAGCGCGCCGGGATGACAGCCTGTATGCTGCGGCTCGCGAGATCGGCGCGAATGGCGTTGGTGTCGTAGCCTTTGTCGGCCAGCAGAGCCGCCGGAGCGCGGTCCGGCAGGCGGATCAGCGTGTCATAGGCCGTGCAGTCGGCGGCTTCACCACCAGTCAGGTGGAAGGCGACGGGGCGTCCTCGGGCATCAGCCAGACAGTGAAGCTTACTGGTGAACCCGCCCCGCGAGCGGCCAAGAGCGCGTCGACAAGTCCCCCTTTTCCGCCCGCTGCCGAGACCTGGGCGCGAAGGGTGGTGCTGTCGATGCTGTAGTGTCCGGTGTCGGCCATGATCTCGGCAAGCGTCACCGACACGGCCTCCCAGACCCCGGCCTCGCTCCAACGACGGAACCGCCGGTAGATCGTGTTCCAATTGCCGTATTTTGGCGGGACATCGCGCCAAGCAGTCCCACAGCGCAGCCGCCAGAGTATGCCGTTGACTATCGAGAGATTCTGCTCAGGCCTGCGGCCGCGCCCTCGGTTCTCTGGCTCGATCGGCAGCAGACCCTTCAGAACGCGCCATTCTGCTTCGCTCAGATCGCCCCGGCTCAAACCTGCCTCCAAAAGGCAGCCTTGAATCAACCCACACCGTCCACGTCAACCAATTCGTCCACGCCGCCTAGTGCGCATCGTGGGCTTGGATAGAGCAATGGAAACCTACCGCCGCGCGTGGCTTTATACAGCTTGGATGCTTCTCGTTTTCCTCACGATGCCCATCTGGCTGTTCGGATTTCTGGCGAAGATGGGAGATGCCTACTTCCTACTCGGAGGCGTCGTTTGGCTGCTGCACGGATTGTCCGCGGTCTTGCTGTTCCGTTGCTCAGAATGCGGCACGTCTCTCTTTCGAACCAGCTCCAGCTTCATGCCCCTCTATACACCATGGCCGCACCGTTGCTGTGGGGAAACTGGCCGCGACCACCAAGGAACGTGACGACGCATTGGGGCGCTGCACGTCATAGCGTCCAACCATAGCGAATGGCGGGTATCGCGGAGCCCGTCGAAGGCCGTGAAGGTCCGGCTTTGGGTCGAAAAAGGCCGAGGCGTTGCGACCTTGCTCCCTAAAGCAGGTTGATCCCGACCTTGCCGAAGAATTGTCCGCTTTCGAGGTGGCGATAGGCGTCCTGGATGCGGGGCAAGTCATATACGACATCGACCACGGGCCGGATCGCGTGGGTCGCGCAGAAGGCTAGCATCGCTTCATGATCCGCGCGGTTGCCGACGGTGATGCGTGCGACGGGATGGCCGCCGACGTCTGCCTGGCTCCAACTGAATTTGGAGCCGAGCATGCCGATCGCGGATATCACGCCGGTGGGATTGAGCAACGATGCCGCGGTATCGATCTGGCTTGCACCGACGACATCGACGATGATGTCGACGCCCTTGCCACTCAGTTCGCTGCGAACCGCTGCGGCCCAGTCCGGGTGGGTGCGGTAATTGACTGTCACGTCCGCGCCGAGCGCCCGGGCGCGGGCGAGCTTGGCGTCGGAGGAGGAGGTGATCGCGACATGCGCGCCCGCCGCCTTGGCGAACTGGAGCGCGGCGAGCGAGACGCCGCCCGTGCCCTGGCAGAGGATCCATTCGCCGGGCCTGAGCGGGCGGTGCTGGAACAGCGCGTTCCATGCGGTCAGCCCCGCGCAGGTCATCGTCGCCGCCTCGAGATCGCCCATGCTGTCAGGGACGAGGCACAGGCTGTCGGCGGGAAAGGTCGCATATTGCCGCGCCACGCCATCGGCGCGGCCGCCGAGCATGTCCATTGTGGGTTGCGGGCCGGTGAGCCAGCCTAGCGCGAAGATCGGATTGACGCGGTCGCCGGGTTTCACGCGCGTGACGCCGTCGCCCACGGCGATCACTTCGCCAGTCGCGCAGGAGAGGGGGACGTAGTCGGGCTCCTTGGCGAGGCCCGACATCATGCCCTTGGCGATGATGATGTCGCGGAAATTGAGCGTCGCGGCCTTCAACCGGACGAGGGCTTCGCCCGCGCCAGCCTCGGGCACGTCCACCTCATGGACGTTCACACCCTCGATCCCTGCGCCGCCCACAGCGACCGCAGCCAGCATCTTCGTCATGCGCCGTCTCTCCTTTCGGCCAAAATGTGTCGATCGGTGCGCATTGCAAGCCGGCGCTTGTCTCTATCGGCGCAGCGATGTTGACCGGGCTGCAGTCGGCAATGCTGAGCCTTTCCTTGCGCCAAGCCGCTCCATAGGGAGGATATGACGTACAGGGCCGTCACGGCCCATGGAGAAGGATCGCAGCGATGGACGCGATGGCGCCGACGGAACGGCCGTTGACCGAACGCCCGGTCATCATCGGCAATGAAGCCTATGTGTCGGACGGCTATGCGCGGGCCGAAGCGGACAAGCTGTGGCCCAGGGTCTGGCAAGTTGCGTGCCGTGAGGAAGAGATCCCCGATGTCGGTGATTACGTCACCTACGACATCATGGACGATTCGATCATCGTCGTGCGTGCCGCCGAAGACAGGATCGCGGCCTATTTCAATGTCTGCCCGCATCGCGCGCGCCGGCTGACCGAGGGCTGCGGGCATGCCAGCCGTTTCGTGTGCCCCTTCCATGCCTGGAGCTGGGACAGGGACGGCAACAATGTCGGCGTCGTGCGCGGCGATGCGTGGGGCGATGCGCTCAACCCCGAGGATATCCGGCTGAAGTCGGTTCAGGTCGACACATGGGGTGGCTGGGTCTTCGTCAACATGGACCCCGACGCGATTCCGCTGCGCAACTATCTGGAACCCGCCGCGACGATGCTCGATCCGTTCGAGCTGGCGAAGATGCGCTATCGCTGGCGGCAATGGCTGCATTTTCCCTGCAACTGGAAGGTCGCGGTCGAGGCGTTCATCGAGGGCTATCATGTGCCGGGGACGCACCCGCAGCTCACGCGCTATTCACCCAAGCCGACCTGGAGCGATGCCAGGGGTATCCACGGCGTGTTCGGTTCGGCGGCGGGTCAGGGGACGGGCGGCGCGAGCGCGGGCGCTGCAGGTGCGCCCGACATGCGCGTCGGCCTCGCCGCTTCGCTCAACCAGCTCTGGGAGGAAGTGAACGCGACGACGACCGAGACGATGGTCAGGGTCGCCAACCTGCTGGTCGAGGAACTGCCGGAGGGCACGCAACCGCTCGAAGTGCAGATGCACCTGATGAAGCGGACGATCGAGGAGGATGCGAAGCGGGGCGTGATGTGGCCGAAGATCGATCCCGCGCGTTTCGCGGCGTCGGGCAATGTCTGGCACCTCTTCCCAAACACCGTCATCATCCACGGGCCGACCTTCGCGCTCTGCTATCGCGCGCGGCCCAATGGCGATGACCCTGATAGCTGCATCTTCGAGGTCTATACACTCGAGCGTTACCCGGAAGGCGAAGAACCCCGACCCGAAAACCTGCACAGGCCCGAGCCAAGCGTCGAAAACTGGCGCAAGGTGCTGACGCAGGATTTCTCGAATATGGGCGCCGTGCAGCGCGGGCTCAAATCGCGGAGCTTTTCGGGCATGCGGCCAAGTCCCGTCGAGGAGCGTGCGCTCATCAATTTTCACCGCGTGCTTGCCGATTACATGGGCACCGGCGCGCCGCAACCGCTTGATTGAAGGATAGAATAATGGCCGATCAGGAACCGGTCGTGATGGACACGAGCGATGTCGACAAGTGGGTCGGCAAGCCCGTCATCTTCGCCGAGATGTGGGACCCGTGCAACGCGACCGACATTCGCCGCTGGGTGCAGGCGCTGGACTATCCCAACCCGATCCACTGGGACGAAGAATTCGCGCGCGGTTCGAAGTTCGGCGGCATCGTCGCCCCGCAATCCTTCACCGTTGCGATGGACTATGGCCATGGCTGCCACCCGGCCTGTGTCGGCAAGGTTCCGGGCACGCACCTGATCTTCGCGGGCGAGGAATGGTGGTTCTACGGCACGCCCGTCCGCCCCGGCGACAAGCTGGTCCAGGATCGTCGCTTCGACGGCTATAGCGTCACCGACACCGCCTTTGCGGGCCCGACGATGTTCGCGCGCGGTGATACCGTGCACCGCAACCAGAATGGCACGCTGATCGCCAAGGAACGCGCGACCGCGATCCGCTATCTTGTCGAGGAAGCGAACAAGCGCGGCGTCTATGGCAGGGACAAGCGTAGCCCCAAGACTTGGACCAAGGAAGAACTGGCGGAAGTCCACAAGCTCCGCCACGAATGGATCCTCTCCAATCGCGAGGGGAAGTCGCCGCGTTTTGCCGACGTCAAGGTGGGGGACAAGCTGCCGCGCCGCGTGATCGGTCCGCATTCGGTGGTCAGCTTCGCCAATGAGTGCCGCGCGCATCGCCAGAATATCTGGGGCACCTGGCGATGGAACGCGCCCGAGGGCGTCCACGATCCAGCCAGGGAAGATGCAGGCTTCGGCGCGGACATGAGCTACGACCATGAAGCGCGCAAGATCGACCCGCGCATGGGTGACGGCCTGTATCACGGCCCCTCCTCCGGCCACATCAACGCCGAAAAGGCCGAGAATGTCGGCATGGGCGGCGCCTATGGCTATGGCGCATCGATGAACGCATGGCACCTCGACACCATCGCTTTTTGGGCGGGGCATGAAGGCTATATCTGGCATAGCAAGACGCAGTTCCGCTCGCCCGCCTTTGAAGGCGACGTGACCTATGTCGATGCCGAGGTGATCGAAAAGCTCGACATGTCGCCCTTCGGCATGCCGGTGGTGCGCGTGCAGACCGTGATGACCACGCAGCACGGCGAGCAGATCCTCAAGGGCACCGCGCAGGTGGAGCTGCCCTATTGAGTAATCCCGCCGATCCCGCCCTGTCGCTTGTCCACGGCCTCCCGCTGAACGAGGAGGCGGGGCAGGGCGCGCACACGATTCCCGGTTATCTCGAAGAGGTGCGAGCGCGCCACGGTGCGGCCGACGCCGTCATCATGCGCACGGCGCTTGGCCGAACCTGCTGGAGCTATGACGACCTCCACGCGCGTTCGGTCGAGGTGGCGAAGGCGCTGGTCGCTGCGGGTACGGCCAAGGATGCGCGCATCGGCGTGTTGATGGCCAATCGCCCGGAATATCTCTCCGCGATGTTCGGCATTGCAATGGCGGGCGGCGTGACAGTCGCGCTCAGTACCTTTTCGACGCCGGAAGAGCTCGAACATCTGATCAAGGCGTCGGCGATCGAGCTGCTGCTGTTCGATACGCGCGTGCTGAAAAAGGATTTCGCGTCCGTTCTGAAGGATATCGACCACGGGCCGTTCCTCAACCAACTGGTCCAGCTCGACAGCGTGACTGACGACGAACCCTCCGCGCCGGGCTATGAAGGCTGGGAGGCTTTCCTCGCGAGCGGCGCGGACGTGCCCGACAGCCTGATCGCGGCGCGCGCGGCGAGCGTCTCGCCGTCGGACATTGGCGGCATCTTCTTCTCCTCGGGCACGACCAGCCTGCCCAAGGGCATCGTCCACTCGCAGCGCGCCTTCGCCGTCCAGTGGTGGCGCTGGCCGCGCGTCCTTGGCATGCGCGAACCGGTGCGAAGCTGGACCGGCAACGGCCTGTTCTGGTCGGGCAATGTCAGCCTCGTCATCGCGACGTCGCTTTCGACCGGAGGTGCCGCGATCCTCCAGCCCGTCTTCGACGCGAGCGCGGCGCTCGACGTCATCGAGAAGGAGAAGGTGAGCTTCCTGACCGGCCGTCCGCATCAATGGGCGCGCGTCCAGGCCGCGCCCAACTGGCAGGGCGCCGATCTTTCCAGTCTGAAATACGTCACCAAGGGCGAGCTCATCACCGAGCATCCGACGGTCAGCACCGACTGGAAGACGCCCGGGGCGTTCGGCACGACCGAGACGATGACGATCTGCACCGCCTTCGACGCCGACACATCAGAAGAAGCTGGTGCTGGCAGCTTCGGCAGGCCGCTTCCCGGCAACATCCTGAAGATCGTCGATCCGGTGACGCGCACGATCGTGCCGCGCGGGACACGCGGCGAGATGTGCATCAAGGGGCCGACGTTGATGTCGGGCTATCTCGGCAAGACCGCCGAGCAGTGCTTCGACGACGAAGGATTCTACTGCACCGGCGATGGCGGCTATGTGGACGGCGAGGGGCGCTTCTTCTGGGAAGGCCGGCTGACCGACATGATCAAGACCGGCGGCGCCAATGTCGCGCCCGAAGAGGTCGATACGATCATCGCCAACTATCCGGGCGTGAAGCGCAGCCAGACGGTGGGTGTGCCAGACGATCTGCTTGGTGAAATGGTGGTCGCGTGCATCGTCCCCGTAGACGGCGCGGACATCGATGAGGCAGCGCTGACCGCGCATCTCAAGGAGAAACTGGCGAGCTTCAAGGTGCCGCGTAGGATCCTGTTCTTCAGCGAGGAGGAATTCGCGCTGACCGGCAACGAGAAGGCGCGCGCCGCCGATATCCGAAATATCGCCGGGGCGAGATTGACCTCCAGCGCCTGACGGCCAATTGAGTGGGGCATTCCAACGGCCATTGAGGAACCCCATGGCAGAGCTGAGCAACGCCCCCGCGCCAAGTCCGGAGACGCTGGTTGATATCTACCGGCGCATGATCCGTATCGAGCGCAATGACGACGCCATCCGCAAGACGATCCGTCTCGGGCGTCTTACCATGCCCTATTATTCGGCGCGCGGGCAGGAAGTGATTCCATCCACCGTGTCCGCGTTTCTCAACAACGACGACACGATCTGCACGATCTATCGTGGCATCCACGACATGGTCGCCAAGGACATGCCGCTGCGTCCGCTCTGGGCGGAAATCGCGGGCCGCGTCGACGGCACCTGCAAGGGCAAGGGTGGCCCGATGCACCTGACGCACCCCGAAACGGGTGTGATGGTGACCACGGGTATCGTGGGTTCGTCGATGCCGATCGCCAATGGCCTTGCCTGGGCGGCACTGCTCGATGGCAGCAAGCGCGTGACGGTCGCCTATTTCGGTGACGGCGCCTCCAATATCGGCGCGTTCCACGAATCGCTGAACCTGGCTTCGGTCTGGAAGCTGCCGGTGATTTTCGTCTGCCAGAACAACGGCTTTGCGGAGCACACCCGCTACGAGAACGGCACCGGCGTCGATTTCATCTCGAAACGTGCGGCGGGTTACGGGATGCCCGGCTACACCGTCGACGGCAACGATCCCTGGGCGATGTATGCCGCGGTGCATGAGGCTGTTGCCCGTGCGCGCGACGGCGAGGGGCCGACGCTGCTCGAATGCAAGACCTTCCGTTTCATGGGCCACGTCTTCGGCGATGACGACAAGTACATGACCAAGGAAGAAAAGGCTGAGGCGATCGCGAAGGACCCGCTGCCCGCCTTCCGCGCGCGATTGATCGCCGAAGGCCATGCCACCGAAGAGCAACTGGCGAAGATGCAGGCCGATATCGAGGCCGAAGTCGAGGACGCGCAGGAATTCGGTCTGGCGAGCGAATTCCCGTCGGTCGACGAACTCCGCCGCGATGTGTTTGCCGAGGAGATCCCCGCATGAGCGGCAAGAAGATGAATGCGCTCCAGGCCGTCAATGCGGCGCTCGCCAAGGCGATGGAGCAGGACCCCAAGGTTATTGTGTTCGGCGAAGACGTCGCCGACCGCGAGGGTGGTGGCGTGACCGGCGCGACCGCGGGCCTTTCGACGCGTTTCGGCGATGATCGCGTGAAGTCGACGCCGATTTCGGAACAGGCGATCATCGGTGCCGCCATCGGCGCTGCGCTCGGTGGCTACAAGCCCGTCGCCGAGATCATGCTGATGAACTTCACCACCGTCGCCATGGACATGATCTTCAACCATGCCGCGAAGCTGCGCTTCATGTCGGGCGGCCAGAGCCAGGTGCCGATCACCATCCGCACGCTCACCGGCGCCGGCTGGCAGACCGCGGGCCAGCATGCCGATCACCTCGAGGGCTGGTTCGCGCACACCGCGGGCATCAAGGTTGTCGCACCGTCCAACCCGGCCGAATATTACGGCCTGCTGCTCTCGTGCATTCAGGATCCCGATCCCTGCATCTTCATCGAATCCGCGGGCACGCTGTTCATCCCGGGCGAAGTGCCCGACGATCAGGCGCCGATCCCGCTGGGCAAGGCGCGCGTCGTGCAGGAAGGGACCGACGTCACCATCGTTTCCTGGTCGTCGCAGCTCGTGCGTTGCCAGCAGGCGCTGCCTGCACTGGCTGAGGCGGGGATTTCCGTCGAACTCGTCGACCTGCGAACGGTTTCGCCGTGGGACAAGGAAGCCGTGCTGGCCTCTGCGGCCAAGACGGGTCGTGTTCTGATTGCGCACGAGGCAGTCCGCAGCTTCGGCCCCGGCGCCGAAATCGCCGCGACCGTCAACGAGGAACTCTACGGCAAGCTCAAGGCGCCGGTTCGCCGGCTCGGCGCGCCCTATTCGCCTGTGCCTTTCTCCAAGCCGCTTGAGGATGCCTATATCGTCTCGCCCGAAAGGGTGGCTGAGGCGGTCAAGGGGCTGATGGCCTGACATGACCAGCCAGCCTGCCTTCGCCCTGCTGCATGGCGGCGCAGTTGGGTGTGGGAGCACACCGCCCGCGCGCTGTTGGGGTTCAGCGCGCGGGTGCTGGTACTGGATGTGCCCGGCTGTGGCACCAAGCGCGACCGGGACACGATTGCGCTCGGCGTCGAGGAAGTGGCGGACGAACTGCTCTCCGACATTGCAGCGGCGGGCATGGACGACGTGGTGCTCGTCGGTCATTCGCAGGCGGGAACGATGCTGCCCGTGCTCTGGCAGCGACAGGCCGGATCGCTCCGTAAGCTGATTTATGTGTCCTGCTGTGCGCCGTTGCCCGGCCAGAATGTGCTCGAAATGATGGGCTACGGACTTCACGGCGAAAGTCCCCACGAGGTCGGCTGGCCGCTCGATCCCGAAACGCATGGCAAGGAAGAACAGCGGCTGCTGACCCTGTGCAACGACATGGAAGAGGCGCAGGCGCGCGATTTTTTTGGGGTGCCTCGATCAGGACAGTTGGCCGATGCCCGTAACCTTCGCGGCGCATTGGAGCTATGATCACCTCACAGACGCACCCTCGACCTATGTGATCTGCGAGCGCGACGGAATCCTGCCGCCTGAATGGCAGCAACGCTTTGCACAGCGACTGCATGCGCAGCGGATCGTTCACATCGACGCGGGGCATCAGGCGATGAACACGCAGCCCGAGCTGTTGGCGGAACTGCTGATGACTGAGGCCGAGTCCCAATGACAGGTTAGAGCAGGGTACGCGAAACCGGGTTCAGTGCTCCTGCGAAGGCAGGAGCCCATCTGTCCGGGTGATTTGTCGCTTGTAGCATCGGCTCCGGGTCAAGCCCGGAGCACATACCTGGATCAGATTTAATGCGTCCCGCTAGTGGTTCGCGCTACTCCACCACCACCCGTACTCGCCCCAGATTCTGGATGCGGGCATAGGGCGTGGCGGCATCGCCATTCCGTTCTGAGGCCACGCGCAGGGCGGGGAAGTAGGTGCCCGGTTTGGTGAAGCTGTGGCTCGCCTTCAGAGTGAGGCTGGTCTTGGGCGCGCCGGGGAGTTGCGCCTTCACCGGGAAGGTTCCTTCACCCTCGAAATCCCAGTCGGCAGAGACGATCTTGCCTGTGCCGGGCGGCACATCGATCGTGGCGGAGAAACTGACGCTTTGACCCGTCTTGACCACCGCCTTCGCCCCGCCATTGACGGTGACGATCGCGACCGGCTGGATGCCTTCGCGCGTTGCGGCAGCCGCGGGGACAATGACCTGACCGTCATCGATACGATAGGCGGTGCTGGCCGGCGGCGCGACGCCCTTTTCGACCCACAATGAAAGATCGCGCAGCGCCTGCTGGAGGACGCCGAGGTAGCTCACAGTGCGGGTGGGGTCTTCCTGGCGGCTGTCGTCGCCGTGCAGCGCGTGATCGACCATCCAGATACGGAAATTATCGTTGCCCCCGGCTGCCCTGACGCGCTGGCGATACCAGTCGCCCTGCCACGGCATCGCCTCGCGATCCCATAGCGATTCCACCACGATCATCTTGCCCTGGAACTTGCCGGTCATTGGCGGCTGGCCGAACGGCTTACCCGTGGTGGCTGCGGTAAACAGCGGCCCGAGGAGCATCGGGCGTTGCGGATAGAGCGGCTTGCCATCGGCCCCGCTGAACTGGTCCCACACCGGATAGCCGGCGTCGGCCGGCGGCACCTGGTGCCAGTGATAGGTCTCGGCAGCTAGAAAGTTGCTATTGTCGACGCGGACTTGATCGCCCGCCTTGATCGTTGCGGCGACCGTTGCATCGACCACGCCGAGGATCACGATGTCGCCCTTGATCCGGCTGATCGTCAGCCGCTTGCCCGAAGCGAGGATCAGGTCGCCGCCGACGAAATAGGTGGAGGGCGGCGCGCCTGCGAGGCGGAACGCGACGACGCGCTGTGCTTCCGCGCCCTGCAAGGCCGCGAAGGCATTGTCGACATTGGACGTGCCGTCGGTGAGCCGTGTGTCGAGCTTCAGTTGCTGCGCTTCCAGCGCGGTGATCGGTGCCGCGACCTTCGTGTCATATTGCAGGCGGTAGCCGGTAAATTTTTCCGGATGATCGTGCCCCAGATAGCCCGGCTTCGTCCAGAAATCGGTAAAATAGCCGGCATCGGCCATCAACATCCCACCATAGAGCGCGGCAAAGCCGTGGATGCCCATCGTCTTGTAGCCGAACCAGGACGGCGTTGGAAAACCCATCGCGGTCACTTCGCGCAGCACCGATGCCTGATCGGGCCCGAGACCGGCATAGGGATCGCCGCTGCCGCCTGGTTCCACCGCGTCGAGTATTTGCGGGAACTTGTCGTTCAGGATGCGCATCGCCCGCATCCGCACCGAAAACATGTTGGGCGGCGCCATCGGCGATCCGAGCACATAGGGAACGACACCGTCCCACACGCCTTGTGTGTTCTCGATCGATCCGACCGTGCGGAAGCCGCCGCCGCTGCCGCCAAAGGCGTAGCCATAAGGGCGCGCCCCGCCGTACATCTGCTGCGCCACGACGCGCGAATAGCGAGCGGCGGCGGCATTGGCGCGATAGGCGGCGATGGTGAAATCGAGCGGCTTGCCCGGCTGTCCCACCATGTCGCGCCCGCCGCCATTGGTCTCGACGAAATAGGCGCCGGAGGCGATCGCGAAACCGATCTTGTTCTCCTCCCCGGCCGGCATCTTCTGTGTGAGATTTTCGTCGTCGGGCACCGGCGTGATATGCTGGAAGAAGCGGCCCTGATATTGCTGTTTTTCAGGAAGATAGAAGGAGAAGCGCGTTTCGGTGCCCTTGAATCCGCCATGGACATAGCGGTGACGGACGGGTGCGTCGCGCCATTCGTCGATGTCGATATAGGGCTCTTTGAACATCGGATCCTCCGCAGCGGTAGCAGCGAGTGGCGTCTTCTCTTCGCCCATGGCCGGCGCGGCCAGCGCCACGGATAGCGCTGTCAGGCATGCGGCGGTCACAATCCGTCTCATCATCAATCCTCCCCCGGTTTCGGGATTATGCGGCCCCTATTTCGAGAGCCCGTCTGCCTGCTTGTTCTTCCCAATGATCGGCATCGCCACCCAGCGCGCAATTGAGCATCGCCCGCTTCAGGAACAGATGACATGGATGCTCCATCGTGAGCCCGATGCCGCCATGGAGCTGGATCGCCTCCTCGGCGATCGTGCGATAGACCGTCGTTGCATGCGCCTTGAGCGCGCCCGCCTGGACGACGCTGACCGACGCCTCGGCCGCGTTGGCCCAGAACAACGCCTCCGCGGCCGAGAGCCACGTCTTCATGTCGGCGACGCGGTGCTTCAGGGCCTGGAACATCGCCAGTGGCCGGTCGAATTGTCGACGGGTGCCCAGATATTCGATGGTCATTGCAAGCACGGCCTCGGCTCCGCCAAGCGAGTCTCCGGCAAGCGCGAACAGAAGCTGTGCCTTTAGCCGCCGGGCGAGGGCGTCCGCAGCGTCGCCTTCGGCCAGCACGAGCCCGCCACCGCTCTCGCCAGGCGTGATGTCGAACAGTCGGCGAGTCTTGTCCCAGGTGTCGCGCGCGAGGATCGTGATTCCAGCCGAATCGGTCGGGACGAGCAATATTCGAGCGTCCTCCACCACGAGCACTTGGCTTGCGCGGTCTGCATCGGGGACGCAGGCGTGCAGTCCGGTTGTGCTGACGCCGGCGAGCGAGGCGGTCATCACCTCGCCACCCATTGCGCGCGTCAGCAGGTCGTCTCGCGCCGTGAGCCCATCGGCCGCGGACAGCGCCTCGATCACGAGCATCTGCGCCATGGCAGGGCCGGGAACCAGCGCACGCCCCAGCGCGGTGTGGATCACGCCTGTCGCATCGGCGCCCAGGCCTAGTCCGCCCAGATCTTCGGGCACGGCCATCATCAGCCAGCCCATTTCGGCGATCAGGTTCCAGCTTTTCTCCGCGTCGGGGGCAAGGTCGCCTTGGCCGAAGGCTTTTTCGGCTGCATCCTGCAGTTCTGCGCGGCTGACGTTCATGCTCATGCAGCGCCTCCCGCCAGCGTCCAGCCTTTGGGTTCGCGCGGCATCGCCAGCAGACGCTCCGAAATGATGTTGCGCTGGACCTCGTCGCTGCCGCCCGCAATCGTCCAGGCATAGCTGTTCATGAAGTCCGCCATCCAGTTGCCCGTCTCCATGCCGCCGCCGAAGGTGATTGGGGTGTGGTATTGGGCATCCATGCCGCCGAGCCTGAGCCCGAGCAGCGTGAATTCGCGCAGCGTGCGCGAATAGGAGAGCTTGACGAGCGAAGCATCGCCGACGCGCTCGACGCCCGCGATGCGGTTGGCAAGGAACTGGTCGGCGAGCGCGCAGGTCGCGTCCACCCTGGTCGTCAGCCGTCCGAAATCGCGCAATATGCCGACATCGTTCTCCCGGCCCGTCTCGCGGATCAGGTCGCCGATCCGCCACAGCGCACCACGCATGCGCGCGCTCAGTTCCAGCAGTGTCAGGCCGCGTTCGGAGGACAGCGTCGATTGTGCGACGGCCCAGCCCTGGCCTTCTTCGCCGAGGCGGTCTTCCACGGGTATCTCGACATTGTCGAGGAACAGCTCGGCAAATTCCTCGTCGCCGTGAATCTGGTGAATCGGCCGCGCCGTGACGCCTTTGGTCTTTAGGTCGAGGAGCAGATAGGTGAGCCCCGCCTGCTTCGCGCCTTCGGTGCTCGTGCGCACGAGGAGCAGGCACTTGTCGGCGAACTGGCCCATGGTCGACCAGAGCTTCTGTCCGTTGACGACATAGACATCGCCCTGACGTTCGGCGCGCGTCTTGACGCCCGCGAGATCGGAGCCGGCATTGGGTTCCGAAAAGCCCTGGCACCAGATCTCACCCTCAAGGATGCGCGGAATATATTGCTTCTGCTGTGCCTCGCTGCCCCATTCGAACAGGGTGCATGCGGCATGATAGGTGGACATGAAGGAAAGCAGCAGGCGCGGCGTGTCCGCACGAGCGAGCTCCTCGTAAATCACCTTCTGCTCGGCGAGGCTGCGGCCGCCGCCCGGCCATTCGGCGGGCCAGTGCGGCACGGCGTATCCGGCTTCGGCAAGCTTTGCGAACCAGCCGCGCTGCATGTCCAGAAAGGCTTCGTGGCTCGTGCAGGACTCACGCCAGCCGCGTGGCGCGTTCGCCTCCAGCCAGGCGCGCACGTCATGTCGCAGCCGTTCGAGTGCGTCGGTCAAAAACCCGGCCTCCAGAGATTCCACATCATCCATCAACGCTAGGCATCAATTCGCCGCGACGCCGCAAGGCGTCCAGCCATATATCGGCAAGGCGATGCGGCGGGCGACCCTATACCGCTATTTCTATCGTCTCGCCGGTTAAGCGCACGGGAAAGACCACGATCGGGTCCTTGGCGGGCGGATTCATGGCCTCGCCGGTTTCAAGGTCGAAGCGTGCGCCATGTGCGGGACAAGCGATCCAGCCGTTCCTGATGCGCCCGCACGCCAAGGGCTCTTCGGCATGCGAACACTGGTTCTCGACCGCGAAAATTCGGTCCTTCGTGTTGCACAACAGGATGGAGCGACCACCAACTTCCACCACCTTCACGGTGTCGGGGGCAACTTCCTCGACCTTGGCCACGGCAATAAAAATCTGTTCGCTCATCCTTGCGCCTTGCATTCCCGTTCTGCGCTTCCCTTGCGGTGGGAAGCCGCCATGCGCAATGCATGGGCTTCGTCGTGGCGCGCAAGAGCAAGCGGCTCTGCCGCGCCGGTCATTTCGCTCGGGCGGCGCGCGGCCAATACATGGGACAAGACGCGGAGAGGAGCGCAAGCGGCCGATGAGCGACAATTATTACCAGTACGCCTATGTGACGACCGACTGGAAGCGCGCGATGGAGGATATCGCCCGGACGCACGATATTGGCGGCTTCATGGAAATGCCCGAGTCCGAGTTCGATACGGGTGAGGGACGAAAGGCCGTCTGCCATTTTGCGCTGGCGTACAAGAACGACCTGCAGTTCGAGATCATCCAGCCGCTTTCGGGCAACGCCAGCGTGTATCATTGGGGCCTTCCGGAAGAAGGCTACGCCACCCGTTTCCACCATCTTGGCCGTCATTTCGAGGACCGCGCCGAGTTCGACGGTCATCTCGCGTCGGCAAAGGCGCGCTGGGCGCTGCCGATCGCCGCCGATACCCAGGGGGGCACCTATGCCTATTTCGATGCGCGCGCCGATTTCGGCCATTTCATCGAATATTTCTGTTTCCCCAAGGGCTCGCACCTCGACGCAGTGCCGAGGTTCTAGCCGATGAGCGACATTTTCGACGTCGTCGTGATCGGGTCCGGCGCTGCGGGGGCCGCGGCAGCGCTGCGCGCCGCCGAACTGGGGCTTTCTGTGCTCATCGTGGAGAAGGCGCACAAGTTCGGCGGCACATCGGCCACCTCGGGCGGGGTGATGTGGATCCCCAATCACGGGCTCGACGGCGACAGGGGCGACAGTCGCGAAGCCGCGCTCGAATATCTTGAGAGCGTCATCCAGTCGCCAGTCAATGTCGAGCGGCTGCGCGCCTATGTCGACAATGCCCCAGAAATGCTGCGTTTTCTCAAGAAAACGGGCGTGCCGGTAATGGCGGCGGCCTGGCCCGATTATTTCCCTGAAAAGCCGGGCGCGAGGTCCGATCGCTCGGTCATCGCCCCGACCTTTGACGGGCGCGAGCTGGGCGATGGGTGCTACCCGCTGATGCGCGAGCAGTATAACCGCTTCAAGCTGTTCCACCGCTACGCCATGGACCTGACCGAGACCTTCGCGCTGATGATGCGCTCGCGCGGCTGGCAGTTCACGGTCGCCCGGATGATCACGCGCTACTGGACCGACCTCTCGACGCGTCGTGCGTCGCACCGCGACCGCCGCTTCACCCAAGGGGCGGCGCTGATGGGCGCGGTCTACAAGCAGGTGTTCGCGCGCGGCGTCGAACTTCGCATGGAAACCAGGCTGGAAGAGGTGAACGTCGACAAATCCGGCACTGTGACCGGCGTGACGGTCAGCAACCATGGCCGCCGCTATGCGATCAACGCGCGACGCGGTGTCGTGCTTGCCGCTGGCGGGTTCGAGTGGAACCAGGAGCTTCGCGACCGTTTCTATTCCGTGCCGGGCCTTTCGCGCCATAGCTCGACCCCAGAGGATGCCAATCGCGGCGAGGCGCTGATCGCCGCCGAGAAGATCGGCGCTTCGGTTGAGCACACCGGGCAGGGCTGGTGGATCCCGACCATGACGCTGCCCATGCCCAAGGCGTCCAATTTCCACGAGATCCATCAGGCCGCATTCGATGTGGGGAGGCCATATAGCGTCTGCGTGAACCGCAACGGCGTGCGCTTCGTTGATGAGGCGACGGGCTATGACAGCTTCGGGCAAGCCATGGTCGACGATCATCTCAAGACCGGGGCCAACATGCCTTGCTGGCTGATCTTCGACGCGAAGTTCCGCAACAAGTTCAGCGCGGGCGGGCTGATGCCCTCGGTCCACACACCCGACTGGCGCGTGCCCGGCGATTGGTGGGATCACTATATCTACCGCGCTGACACGATCGAGGCGCTTGCCGCCAGGATCAACCTGCCCGTGGAGCCGCTCACTGAAACCGTGCGCAAGATGAATGACTATGCGCGGACGGGCGTCGATCCTGAATTCGGGCGCGGCGGCAATGTCTACGACCAGTTCTTCGGCGATCCGACGTGCACGCCCAACCCGAACCTTGGCCCCATCGACAAGGCGCCCTTCTATGCGGTGCCGATCAATAATGGCGACCTCGGCACCAAGGGCGGGCTGCGCTGCGATGCGCGGGCGCGCGTGCTCGACGGCAAAGGCAACCCGATCCCCAATCTTTATGCGGCGGGCAATTGCTCGGCGAGCCCATTCGGCGATTGCTATCCGGGCGCAGGCGGGACGATCGGGCCAGCCATGACCTTCGGCTTCGTTGCCGCCAATGACATCGCCGAGCGCACGGGAAATCAGCGTGGCCGGCAACACAATCTTCTGGAGGAAAATGCGTGAGTGAAGGGCAGGTTGCGATCGTCACGGGGGCTGCTGGCGGTATCGGTGAAGCGATCGTCCGCAAGCTCGGCGAACAGGGTGTCGCGGTCGTCGGCACCGGCCGCAACGAGGCGAAGCTCAAGGCGCTGGGCGATGCGCTCAAGGGGGCGATGCGGTTCAGCTATGTCCTTGCCGATGTGGTGGACGAGGACGCACCTAGGCGCATCGTCGACCATGCGATCAGCACCTTCGGAGGCGTGGCCTATCTGGTCAATAACGCCGGGGCGGGCGTCTGGGCGCCCGTTCATCAGACCACCGACGCGATACTTGATGAAGTAATCGGGATTTCGCTCCGCGCGCCTTTCAGGCTGTGCCGCGAAGTTCTGCCGCATATGGGCCGGGGTTCGGCCATCGTCACCATCGGTTCCACCTTCGGCCTGATGGGTGGGCTCGACGGCGGCATTTACTGCGCAGTGAAGGCGGGGCTGACCGGGCTGACGCAGACCATGGCCGCGCAATATGGCGAGCAGGGCATTCGCTCCAATATCGTCGCGCCAACGGTGGTGAAGACTCCGATGACCGAGGCCGCATGGGACTATCCCGCATTTCAGCGCATCAATCAGGGACTGACCCCATTTTACCGCGATTGCCTGCCCGACGACGTCGCAAATGCCGTTGCCTTTCTCTGTTCGGACAGGGCGGAGTTCATCAACGGGCAGGTGATCGCGGTGGACGGCGGATGGTCGACGACGCGGATGATCAATTCGCGCTTCGTGCCGCAGGAATAGCCGTCCGCCCGCGAGGAGCATAAATCATATCACCGGGGCGGTGAATTGCCGCGCGCGGGGCCGATCCCGTGTCGCGCCCTTGTTAGTACGCGCGCGAGTCCACTAACGAGCATAGAGGCGTCCGCCGCAAGGTCCGGACGCGCCGAAACTGTGTCTGGCCGGAGGCGCTCCTTTGTGGAACGAACAGCCCCATGAACTTTGAGTGGACGGAAGAAGAGAGCGCGTTTCGCAAGCGGCTGCAGGATTTCCTCGCCGCTACGCTGCCCGATGACTGGGAGCGTTTTTCGCAGCACGGCCCCGCATCGCCCGCGCTCACCGACTATGCGCGCACCTTTTGCGGCAAGCTGGCCGCCGATGGCCTGCTCACGCCGCACTGGTCCAGGGAGATAGGCGGGCAGGGGCTTGATCCATGGCATCAGACGATTCTCGCCGAGGAAATGTGGATCGCGGGCGAACCGCGCGGCGGCCAGTATATGAACGTCAACTGGGTCGGCCCGACGTTGATCAAATATGGCACGCCCGAACAGCAGGCGCGCTTCCTTCCTCCTATTACCGACGGCAAAGCCTTGTGGTGTCAGGGCTTTTCCGAGCCCGGTTCGGGATCGGACCTCGCATCTCTTCGCACGCGCGCTGTGCTGGACGGCGACAACTACCGCGTCTCGGGCCAGAAGATCTGGACCAGCTACGCGGGTCTCGCCGACACCTGTTTCCTGCTGTGCCGCACCAGCGACGATCGCAAGAAGGGCATTTCCATCCTTCTCGTGCCAATGGACACGCCGGGGATCACGGTGCGGCAAATCCCCTCGCTGATCGGCGAAGGCGACATCCATGAGGTCTTCTTCGACGATTGCGTCATTCCCGTCAGCGCGCGTCTTGGCGAAGAGGGGCAGGCGTGGGAAATCATTGGCTTTTCGCTCACCAACGAACGGCTCGGCATCCCGCGCTATTCGCTGGCCCGGGCCGTGCTCGACCGCGCGGTCGGCATTCTCAAGGAGCAGGGCGAATTCGACAGCGAAGCCGTACGGCTTGAGGCTGCGCACGCCGCTGCGCTCTGCGAGGCCGCACGGATGGCGAGCTATGCGATCGTCGACCGGCGCTGCCGCGGCGAGGCGATAGGCGCCGAGTCCAGCTCGGCGCGCTTCGCGACGGTGATGGCGGAACGCAAGGTCGCCGAGTTCATCGTCGAATATCTGCCCGGTGCACTTGTCGATGAGCATCCCTATCTGAAGATGCACCACCAGCGCGGGATCGTCGCGGGCATCGCAGCGGGGGCTGCGGAGATCCAGCTCAACATCATCGCGACTGACGTCCTCAAGCTTCCGAGGGAGCCGCGCTGATGGATCTCGCGCTTTCATCCGACCAGATCGCCATTCTCGACGCGATCGATTCACTGGCGAAGCCCTATGCCGGCGCGCCGATCCACGACGCCGGATTCGCGCTGGTCAGCGACGACCTCGACCGTGAGCTGGCCGAGGGCGGTTTTCTTGACGTGGCGTTCGATCCCGATCTCGGCGCGGTGTCCGCTGCGCTCATCGTCGAACGGCTCGCACGCCTGCCCTATGCGGTGGAGGCGGCCGTCAGTGCGCTGGTGCGGCCCTTGCTGGGCGACACGCTTTCGCGACCGATGTGCCTTGTTGAAGAGGGCAGAACGCGTCGTCCCGTGCGCTTCCTCAAGGCCGGCGCGACCGTCGTCATCGTCGGCAAGGGCACGGTATCGAGCTTCACCGTGACCGAGGCGCAGGTTCGCGCCGAGCCGGAGTCGCTCTACGGCTACCCGATGGGTACGTTACTGAGTGTGCCCGCGAACATGGCCGCTCACGACGTGTCGGCGGACGAGCTACGCACGCGCTGGCGCATCGCGCTCGCCGCCGAGGCAGCGGGGCTCCTCGCGGCCGCGCTCGACAGCACCGCCACCTATGTGACCGACCGCCAGCAATTCGGCCGGCCGCTCGCGACCTTCCAGGCGCTGCGCCACCGCCTTGCCGAGGCGCAAGTGCGCGCAAACGGCGTCTACTGGCTGGCGATGAAGGCGGCGGGCACGCTCGATGCGGGCGATGCGGCATTGGCAGCGCTTCATGCGCAGGAATCGGCGCGCGCGACGGTCTACGATTTCCACCAGTTCCTTGGTGCCATGGGCATGACGCTCGAGCACCCGCTGCACCTGTGGACCTATCGCCTCAAGGCGTTGATTGGCGAGCTCGGTGGCAGGGGCGCGCAGGGCGTCGCGGCCGCCGATGCAATATGGTGCGCAGCTTAGCAGACCGGCTTATCCGGCCAAAGCCGACTCGCATTCAACGACCGTCGCCATGCGGGTCTTCTCGCGGTCGAACAGTTGCTTTTCGTCCTCGACCACCTCGTCCGGCATGATGCTCGTCGCGAGGTAGTTTACGGTTCCGCGGAAGATGGCCTCGTCCTCGAACCACAGCTCGGTAATCACGTCGAATTGCAGCTCGTCGCTGGATCCCGTTTCGGGATTGGGTTGAGGCGTCAGAAAGCGCCGGACATATCGACTGACGCCCGATGTGTATTTGGCGCAAAGCGGCGCGTGGTGGTTCTCATAATAATCCTGGAAGGCCTCGAAGGTCATTCCCGGCCGCCGCTTCATAAAGAGCAGGATCTTGTAGGTCGTCACGCGATCCGCCATGCGCGTTATCCTCTCGTCCGTTTTGTTATGACGCAATCTGGCCACACAGTACCGGGGATGCCAGGCAACCCGGCTTGCGCAAGGAGCGACTGCGCGCTTACCCGATTTTCGGCTTGATCTCCTCGATCACCCACTGCGCATAGTCTTCATATTCGGCGATGTCGCGTACGGCGGGTATGGGGACCGAACTCATCGTCACCCCCAGTTCCTTGAGCCAGCCGAGCCGGTCGACGATCTCGGGCGCGGTCATCCCGCTCCGCGCCTTCGGGTCGTCGATGACCTTGTGCCCTTCGCCGACGCGGCTCGTTGCAAAACCGTACATCACGTCGAAGGGGCGGCCGTCATAGCCGGGCTGCGACTTGATGAAGTCGATCCGGGCGGGGATGTCCTCGGGCTTGGTGAGATAAGGCCACCAGCCGCTCGCATAACGCGCCGCGCGCTTGAGCACCGCCTCTGCCTCTCCGCCCATCCAGATCGGCGGATGCGGTTTCTGTACAGGCCTGGGCGCAAAGGCCACGTCGCGAAAGGACACGAATTCGCCTTCGAACACCGGATCGTCCTTGGTCCAAAGCTCGAGGATCGCTGCGAGATATTCGTCACACAGCCGGCCGCGCTGGTGGAAGGGGACGCCGAGCAGGTTGAATTCCTCCTCCAGCCAGCCCGCGCCGAAGGTCACCATCGCCCGGCCGCTCGACATCCAGTCAAGCGTGGCGAGCGCCTTGGCGGTGATCACGGGATGCTGCAGTGGCAGGATCGCGATCGAGGAATTGATGCGGATGCGTGTCGTAGCGCCAGCATAATAGCCCATCGCGGCATAGGCGTGAAAATGGTGCGGGCCCGACAGATCGACATGCGATTTCGGAATGAGGAAATGCTCGGGCACGCTGATCATGTCGTAACCCAGACGATCGGCCAGCTTTGCCAGTCGTGTCTGGTCCGCGCCGGTCACCGCCAGCTCCCAGGGCTGCATCGTGGCCTTGAGCTCGATAAGGCGCGGCATGCCGAAAGCGAACTTCATAGGACCTCCTACACCACGAAGTACCCCGGCGAAGGCCGGGGTCCAGAGTGACAGGGCGCAGTGTCTCCGACTCTTGGACCCCGGCCTTCGCCGGGGTACTCGGCGGATGAAACCAACCAAGTCGGATATGTTTAGACTAGCTGCACGGGCGGGAAAGTCAGTCAGTCCACTATCGCGCGGGCGATCAGGTCATCGAGCTGATCCGAAGAAAGCCCGAGCAGTTCGCGATAGACATAGTCGTTATGCTCGCCGAGCAGCGGTGCGCCGCGTTCGATTGCTGCCTCGTCAGGGGACATGCGCCAGCCAGGACCGATCACGGGCCTTGTCCCGCCGCGTGCGTCGGTGACCATGCGATATGCGCCGCTGGCCCAGAGGAAATCGTCGCTGACCAGATCGAGCGACGACATGCTCTTGAAGGCGGGAACGCCCGTCGCGCGAAGTGCTTCGGCGAGTTCGGTTGTATCGCGCGCGGCCGTGAGACCCGCCAGCGCGGCATCAAGGTCAGGGCGATTGGTCAGCCGCGCGGCAAGATTGGCAAAGCGCGCATCGTCCACCAGCGCCTCGGCACCAAGTACGCCGCACAGCGCCTGCCATTCCTCCTCGCTCGCAACGGCTATGCTCAACCATTCGCCACCGGCGCAGGGATAGCAGCCATGCGGTGCCATCTCTGGATGCGCGTTACCATCGGCCTGCGGCGCCACATTCGTCATGGCGTGGGCGAACAGGCTGTCCCCGACCATCGAGGAAAGCGTCTCCACCGCGGACACGTCGATGAACTGGCCTTCACCCGTCCGCGCGCGATGGTGAAGCGCGGCGATCGCCGCAAATGCGGCGGACGCGCCGACCGTCGAATCTCCGTAACGAATGTTCATCCCCCTCGGCGTCTCGCCCTCATGGCCGACCAGATAGCTGAGGCCGCCCAGCGCCGCGAAACATGGGGCGTAACCGGTCTGATAGCCGAGCGGACCATCGGTTCCGTACATCTTGATCGAAACCTGGATGATGTCGGGCCGGATCGCCTTCACGTCCTCATAGCTCAGCCCGAGCCGCTCCATCGCGCCGGGGCGCAGATTGTCGATCACGATGTCCGACTTCGCGATCATGTCCCTGAGCAGCGCCATGCCCTCTTCGGACTTCATATTGACCTGGACGCTCTGCACCTCCTGATTGATGCTCAGGAAATAGGGCGCACTGTCGATGTCGACGCCGCCATAGGCGCGCATTTCGTCGAGGTTGGATTTGCTTTCGACCTTGATCACCTCGGCGCCAAGAAAGGCGAGCAGCTTCCCCGCATAGGGGCCCGCCCAGACTTTGGTGATCTCGAGTACGCGCACGCCCGCGAGTGGTCCGCCACGTTCGGGAAGCGGCATCACGCGACCTCCTCCTGATCGGCACCGAGCACGGGGGCGGGGGAGGCGAGCCGGACGGGCGAGGCGCTCATGCGATAGGGCACCGTCGGATGTGCGACGCCCTCCAGCGTCTGGAAATAGCCGCGATGCCGGTACTGCGGATTGTCGGGCAGATCGGCCGCAGTGTTCACCTGCACCAGCGCGACGCCCAGCTTCTGTGCCGCTTCGGCCACGGCGTCCTTTTCCTGCGTCACGATCCAGCCGGTGAAGCCGGCGCGGAATTCGGCGACGCGGTCCGCAGTGCAGTGGAATTCCAGCCAGTCCGCGGGAAAGGCGGTGGTCCAGTCGGGGTTGCCCATCAATTGGCACAGCCCCGTCCAGTGCGCGCGTGTGGTCATGACGAGGAATACATGACCGTCCTTGCATGCGAAGGTCGCGCCCGGTCCGCCCATGTCGTAGCGTGCCCGTTCGGGCCCGGCATCCGCTTCGCCCGCAAGAATTCGGCCCAGCACGCAGTCGGCGCGCGACAACTGGACCGCAATTTCGCTGATATCGATGAACTGGCCTTTGCCGGTCTGCCGCTTGCGCCAGAGCGAGGCGGCGACGCACAGCGCGGCCTCGAGCCCAGCCTCATAATCGCTCATGAAGCGGCCCGCGCCCTTCAGCGGCGGCTTGTCGGCAGGTGTTTCGCTCGGCGTATGATAGCCCCACCCGCCCGCATTCATGACGTTGAGTGGTCGCGCAATCTGCCATTCGGCGGGCGCCTCCTGGCCAAAAGGCGTAATCGCGCAGTGGACGAGATGAGCGTGCCTGGCCGCCACTTGTTCGCGGTTCAGTCCATGCGCCTCGGCCCAGATCGGCGCGTGATCGTCGATCAGCGCGTCGGCCTTCGCGAGCAGCCGATCGAGCACCGCGCGGTCCGTCGCTTGCTCAAGGTCGAGCACCACCGACTTCTTGTTGGTGTGCAGATATTTGAACAATGTGCTTTCGCCGCGCACGAAGGGGCCCATGACGCGCGTCGGCGCACCGCCGGGGCGCTCGATCTTGATCACCTCCGCGCCGAAATCGGCGAGCAGTTTTGACGCATATTCGCCCGCAACCCGCTCGGCGATTTCGACGATTTTCAGCCCGATAAGCGCGGTCATCGTGGTTCAGCGCTTCACCGCCGAACCGGGTTTCAACGGCTCCATCGCCATATATTTGTCCACCGCGCGCTCGAAATGGCGGATGCGGATTTCCTGATAATTGCCGAGCGTCAGGCCGCGCTTGGCGCTGGCCTCTATGCCCTCCTGCTGCAGGAAGAGGTTGTCGGTGTCCTGATCGAGGATCTTGCCGAAGCCCGGATCCATGCCCTCGGCCTCGGTGAAGGACCGCTCGTCGCTCAGGATCACCACTTCCGCGGGATCGGGGCGCCTGCCGTCCCTGGGCACTGGGCGCAGGAACATCACTTCGTAGATGCAGCGCCGGTGGTTCCGCGGATCGGGGCGAAAGCGGTAGACCATCGGCAGCGATATGCCGGGGAAGAGGTAGCAACTCGGGAAGATCGTGTAGGAAAAACAGTCGAGCATTTCGGAGTCCGACACCGACGAGAGGTCGCTGCCCGTTCCCTGCTCGAACATGCCGCGGAACATGTCGGCCATGGCCTGCCGCGCGGTGCCGTTGCCCACGCTGGGGCGATCGTCCGACAGCATCGTGCCGTCGCCAACGGTGAACTGGTCGAGAATGTCCTGCTCGCTATACTTGCCCTCCAGATGCGGACTGGCGACGCCCAGCGGCGAGATGAAGCGGTTCACATGCTCGCCATAGACATCATATTGCGAATTGGCGTCGGCATTGGACGGTGCGACCTGCGGGTGCGTCACGATCACGTGATAGGCCTCCATGAAGGCCTCGACGGTCAGCTTCCAGTTGGCGGGAAAGCTCTTCTGGACATGGACGTGGACATAGCGGTCCTCGAGCCTCCATTCCCTGATGTGCGCGAGCGCCTGCGGACCGATATAGTCCTCGAGCGAGGGGGCGTCGGGATCCATGTTGATCCAGACGAAGCCGCCGAGCAGCGCGACGCGCGCCTCGGGCAGGCTGAACTTTTTCTTGTCGACGTGCGGGAAATCCCAGGGGCAGGTCATCTGCTTTAGCGTGCCGTCGACATTCCAGCTCCAGCCGTGGAAGCTGCACTTGAATTCGCTCGCGCCGCCCTCGCTCCCCGACGCGCGCAGCTTGGTGCCGCGGTGGAGGCAGGCATTGTAATAGGCGCGGATGTCGTTTTCCGCGACGCGCGTGATGATGAAGCTGTATTGGCCGATGTCATAGACGTGATAGTCGCCGACTTCGGGGATATGCTCTTCGCGGCAGGCGAACTGCCAGGTCCGCGTCCACAGCCGTTCGAACTCGCCGTCCGCATATTCGGCCGAAACGTAGCGATCGGTCGAAACGTCCTCGCTGCCCAGAAACTCGTAGGATTCGGAACGCACCCAGCCGGGCGCGGCAACCTTGTCGCGCTCGATGATATCCTGCGTGCTGATCGCCGGGCAACGCGCCTCTCCGGGCTGAAGCTTGCCGGTGTCAATGTTCATGGGTGGTCTCCGCAAGTGTGAGGGCGGGTGCGATGCTGTGGATCGCGCCGTCCTTCATGACCATTGCCAGTCTGGCCCTGTCGGTCATGATCGTGATGTCTTCGAGAGGATTGCCGTCGATGAGCAGCATGTCCGCGAGCATGCCCGGCTCCAGCGTGCCAAGATCCCCCTCATCGCGCATCGCCAGCCCGCCATTGCGCGTCGCGCAGATCAGCGCGTCCGCTGGCGAATAGCCGTAATAGTCGACGAAGAATTTGAGATCGCGCGCATTGGTGCCCTGACGGCTCCAGGCAAAACCGTAGTCGCCGCCGATCAGGTGCCGAATGCCGCGCTTCCTTAGCTCGGTGTGGGTCTTCACCGATTCATCGAGCAGACCGGGAATGCCCATATAGCCGCCGATTTCCGGCGTCAGACCGTTCGCCGACGCTTCGCCGCTGACGATGGTGTGGAACAGGCTGACCGTGGGTACGACGAACATGCGGTCCTTCGCCGCTTCCATCATGTCGAGCAGCTCTTCATCGGCATATTCGACATGGAACAGGCCGTCGACGCCCGCCTCGAGGCACGCCTTGGAGCCGCCGATCGAGCGCGTGTGCGCATTGACCTTGCGGCCATAGGCGTGCGCGGTTTCGACCGCCATGCGGATTTCCGCGAGGCTCATCGGCGTCGTGTGCGCGGGCGTGTTCGGATAGAAAGGGTCGCCCGAGACGTCGAGCTTGATATTGTCGCAGCCCTCGCGACAGGCGAAGCGCACCGCCTTGCGCATTTCCTCGGGGCCGTCGACGATCACCGACGGGCCGATGCGCGGGTTATGCTCCTTGCTTTCATCACCCATCGCGCCCGTCACGCTGATCTCGAGCGAGCCGGCGCGGATGCGTGGGCCGGGCAGGCGTCCGGCATTGACCTCATTGCGCACGGCGACACCGAGCCGCAGCTTGGCCTCGGACGCGCCATAGGCACTGGTGAAGCCGGCATCGATCAGCGCCTTGGCGCCGCGCGCGGCGGCGAAAACCTGTTCTTCGGGGGAGGGGGTGATCAGGTCTTCGGTCGCGGTGACCGCCTCGAAGGAAAGATGCGTATGACCCTCGGTCATTCCGGGCATGAGGAACCTGCCGTCAGCCTGGATTACCCTGTCGGCGCTCGGGTGCTCGCCAGCGCCCGCGGGCATCACCGCGGCAATGCGATTGCCGTCGATCAGAACGTCGCCCGCAAAAGGCGCCGCGCCGGTCGCGTCCCAGATAATCGCATTGCAGATAATTGTCGTCGCCACCGCGCAGCCTCTCACGCTTTTGTCGGCGCAAGACTAGGCTGATCGACGGTCCAGCCAAATGACTGGCAGGGAATGGGCGGTTTGCTGTGGAGGATAGCAGAAGCGGCGCCCGCCGGACGCCGCGGCTGCTTTCCTCAATCAGAAGCCGAGGTCGAGGATCTTGCCGTCGAAATTGCCGCCCAGCTTCTGATTGGCGGCCGCGAGCTTGTCCTGCGGCACACCCTTCAGATAGCCGTCGATGATCCGCTGATAGTTGCTGATCAGCCCCTCGATGTCCTTGGACAGGCGCATGAACTCGAAGCCTTCGGCGTGCATCCCCTTCTGCTGGAGCGGGATGTTCGAATAGTCCTGACGCGGAATTTCCGGGAACTGGTCGCTGTCATACGGCAGGATAACCGGCTCCATGACCGGCTCGGGCTCCTCGCCTTCGGGATACATGGTCAGCGACCATAGCTCGAACAGGCAGCTTTCGGGCCCCAGCGGACGAATGCGATAGGACGACATGCTCGAGAAGAAGGGCAGCAGGAAAAAGTGCGGGAAGATGAATTCGACCGCGTTGATCGGGTCGGATACCGCGACCGCGTTCAGATCGGGCACGGGCTCGCCCTTGGCCTGCAACTGCTTGCTGATCTGATCCTGCACGATCCCGTACCACATCGGCACCGCCTGCGCGGGGTCTTCTGGCAGTTCGACATCGAGCAACTGCCCCGCGATCTCCACTTCCTTGGGGTGCACCATGCCCGCCATGCCGTCGCTTAGCAGCCCAAGGTGCTTGAACTGCGCCTTGATATTGTCGCGCACGCTGAGATTGGGGTTGATCGGGATGCCGATGCCGCCCGTGTCCATGCCGTACATCATGTTGTAGAGCATTGGCGCGGCCTGCTGGAGCTGCGGATGCGTGCGCATGACGTGATAGCCTTCCATGAAGGCTTCCATGCCCACCTTCCAGTTGGCCGGCAGCACCGTGGCATACCACCATTCAGCACGCAGATTGCCCATGCCATGCGCTTCGAGCCGCTCCGCCACAGGGCCGATCGATTCCCGGAGCGACGGCGCATTGTCGTCCAGATTGATGAAGGCGCAGCCGCCCCAGGTCTCGACGCGGCAGGCCCGGAGCGCCAGATCGGCCTCGTCCAGTTGGCCCTCGCTGAACATGTGGCGGCCGTAGACGAAGGTGTTCTTGCCATCCATGTTCCAGCGCCAGCCGTGGAACGGGCAGATGAAGCCCTTGGTCTTGCAGTTGCCGTGCGCGCCTTCCTCGGTCAGCGGCACCCCGCGGTGACGGCAGGCATTATGGAAGGCCTTCACCCCTTCGGACGTGCGGACGACGATCACCGACTTGCCGAGGTTGGAATATTCCACCCAGTCGCCGACATTGGGGATCTGTTCAAGCCGGCAGGCCATCTGCCAGACATGCGGCCACAGGCGCTCGGTTTCGAGGCGGTAGAATTCCTCGTCATAATAGCGCTTTGAGGGGATCCGCTCAGGATCGGTAATTTCAAAAGGAACCCGTCCGCGTCCAGCGATCGTGCCGTCTGCCATAGCATGCCTCATTCGGTTTTTCTCGTTTGGCTGAGAGTCGTAAAGGCTGGGGGGTGGGGCGCAAGCGAGATCGCGTGCGGGGCTTCATCCATCGCTGCCTCGATAGTCAAATCAGATCGCCCGTCTGAGCCTTCCGTCAAATCGAGCACTCGTACATTCCTGAGGCATGGTGAAAGTTACTTTTGTCGAACCGAACGGAACCGAGCGACACGTCTCCAATGCGGAGGAAGGCCAGTCGCTCATGGAAGTGGGCAAGGCCAATGGCATCGATGGCATATTGGCCGATTGCGGCGGCGCCTGTTCGTGCGCGACCTGCCATGTTTTCGTCGATCCGCAATGGTGGGAGAGGGTGGGGCCGCCCGATGAGGTCGAGTTCGCCATGTTGGACATGGTGGCCGACGTTGCGCAGGACATGAGTCGCCTGTCCTGTCAGGTGAAGATCAACGCACAGTTGGACGGATTGCGCGTGACGGTCGCACCCGCGTCCGACTTTTAGTAGCTGGGGCCAGCGTCCCGTTCCGTGTTAGTGAGAGGAGCAATCCGATGACGTCCTGTCCGATGTCGCAAGAGGCCAAGTGTCCGATGTCGCAAGAGGATCAGGCCCTGCTTGAAAGCGGGTCGATGACCGATCCGATCATTTCCGCGCGGCCGCGGCCCTATTACGCGGCGATGCGCGAGCATGATCCGGTGCACTGGGACGAGAAGCTGGGGATGTACCTGATCTCGCGCTATCAGGATATCCTTACGATCCAGCAGGATCCGATCACCTTTTCAGTGAACAAGGGCTATCACACGCAGCAGGCCAAGGGCTTTCAGGAAGAGTTCCAGGACATCCTGAAACGCGATGGCGGCGGCTATTTCCCCGACGCGATCATGTCGGACCCGCCCTATCATACGCGCATCCGCAAGCTGATGGAAAACGCGTTCACCGCGCACCGGGTGAAGGAGCTTGAGCCGCGCATCACCAAGGTTGTCGCCGACCTCATCGACAGCATAGCCGACACCGGCGCCGCGGACGCGATCCACGATTTTTCGGTGCCGCTGACCATCCGTATCATCTGCGAACAGCTCGGCCTCGACTGGGATATCAAGGATCGCATCCAGCGCTGGTCGATCGCGGTCACGGCGCAGATCGGACGGATGCAGGACCGCGAGCAGATGGTCGCGCATGCCCGGGAAATCTGCGAGCTGCAGCAATATCTCATCGGCAAGATGAAGGAGCGGAAGGACGATCCGCGCGAGGACATGATCTCCGATCTCGTCCATGCGAAGATCCAGACCGACGATGGCACGGTCGAGACGCTGACCTTCGAGGAAGCCGTGTCGCTCGTCCGCGCTCTGCTGATCGCGGGCAACGAGACCACTGCGACCGCGCTCGGCAATCTGTTCTACATCCTCGCGACCCAGCCTGAGATCGCGCAACTGCTCAAGGACTCGGTCGATGACGACCGCCTGCTCAATCGCTTCGTCGAAGAGCTGCTCCGCATCGAGCCGCCAGTGCGCGGGCTTTCGCGGATGACGACCAGGGAGGTTGAGCTCGGCGGCAAGACGCTGCCCGCCGGCGCGCATTTGCTGCTGATGTACGCCTCGGCGAATGATCAGGCCGATGTGTTTCCCGAACCGCGTAGCTTCGACATCAACCGGCCCAATATCGGGCGGCACGTGTCTTTTGGGGGCGGCGTGCACCGCTGCGTCGGACTGGCTCTGGCGCGCATGGAGATCAAGGTGGCGGCGCGAGAGATCGTCCGGCGGATGGACAATATCAGGCTCGCTATTCCGGTTGAGGATATTACCTATCTGCCGACCGTCGCCACCCAGTCGATCGAGCGATTGCCCATCACCTTCACGCGACGATGACACGCGCCGAAGTGTTGTTGAAGCAAGTGAATACAAGCCCTTGGAGGGGTGATTGAAGAAAGAACTCGAAGGCAAGGTCGCGGTCGTCACGGGTGGTGCCGGCGGGATTGGCAGGGCGACCGCCGAACTGTTTGCGGCCGAAGGCGCAAAGATCGTCATCGCCGATCTGGATATCGAGGCGGGTGAAGCGCTCGCGGCCTCGATGGGCGACGCGGCTGTTTTTCAGCGTACCGATGTGGCCGACGCAGCGCAGGTGCAGGCGCTCGTGGACAAAGCCGTCGCGCATTTCGGCGGTCTGCACATCATGTTCAACAATGCCGGCATGTCGTGCGCGCCGTTTCCGCGCTTTCTCGACGACACGCTGGCCGACTTTCAGCGGGTCATGGGCGTCAACCTCTATGGCCCGATGGTCGGAACCCAGCGCGCTGCGCGGCACATGAAGGATCATGGCGGCGGCGTGATCCTCAACAACGCGTCGATCGCGGGCATGCTCGCCGGTCAGGCGATGATGACGTATCGCGCGTCGAAGGCGGGGCTTATCCAGTTCAGCAAGTCGGCGGCGATCGACCTTGCCCAATATGGCATTCGCGTGAACTGCCTCGTTCCCGGTCATATCCGCACCGAGCTTTCCTCGTTCAGGCAGGCCGACGCCGAGGATGAGGTGGCCGCGCGTGTCGAGGTGGCGGTGAGCGACGTCTATCTCTCGAACCAGCCGCTCAAGCGCCGTGGCCTGCCGCAGGACGTCGCAGAGGCGGCGCTGTTCCTGGCAAGCGACCGCGCGCGGCAGATCACCGGCATCACGCTGCCGGTGGAAGGCGGCGTCACCGCGGGCGATCCGGTCAATCACCTGCAGGACATTTTGGAGGCACGCGCCCGGGCTATGTCTGGCTGATCGTGGCTGCGTGGCTGGCCATCGCCAGCCAGAGCGCCCTGATCAAAACCGTCAGTGTGATCGTCGTGTGGCGTCGAAGCGGGGCGCCGGCAAGGTGGCCAGCGCGATGCTGCTTGCGACCATGAACACCATGGACAGCCACAAGAAGGGCCCATAGCTCCCATAGGCGTCAAATATCCGCGATGCGGCAAGCGGCCCGGTTGCCGTCCCGATCGACAGGGCGACCAGCAAGCCGCCATAGAGCGCCCCGAAATTCTTGAGGCCAAAATGCTTGGTCGTCAGATAGACGATCACGTCGACCTCTGCACCCAGGGTGAGGCCTATCAGCGCAGCCGCGAGGGCGGCGGAAGCATATCCGTCGCCACCGGCAACGAGCAGCAGGCATGCCGCAACCGGAAGTACGAAGACCGCCGCGCCGACATGAGATCCCCGAAAACGATCAAGCAACAGACCCGTGCCCAAACGGCCGAAAATCGAAAAGAACCCGACGAGCGTGGCAATTCCGGCGGCTTCCAGCTTGTCCATACCGCGGCCGGTGAGGATTGGCAGGAAATGCACAACGAGCGCGAGGATCGTAAAGGTAAAGAGCAGGCTCGCGAGAAGCAGCCGGAGATAGACCGAGGAACGAAGCCCTTCTGAAAAGCTGAAGCCAACGGCTTCCGCCATCTCTGGCGCCGGAGCTTCGTCACGTGCTTTTTTGGGCTGCCTGTCGCGCGCGCCGCGGAAGAAGAGCAGGATGACGGGGAAGGCCACAACCACCCAGACAAGCGCCTGGATGGCCATCGCGGTCTGCCATCCATAGGCCGCGATCAACCTGGTGCCCAGATAGGGAAACAGCGCCGCTGCAACGGACGCTCCGCAGAGAGTGACGGCAAATGCCAGTCCCCGCGACGCTTCGAACCGTGTCGCCACTGCGCTTGTCCAGATCGTCGCCTGAACGGGGAGCGTAGCGGCGGCCATCACGACCCAAAGCATGTACCAGTTGGCAGCCGCGCCCGTCGCCGTTCCGATCAGGGCAAATGCCGCGCAGGTCAGCACCACGCCGACAAGGCCCAGTGGGCGCGGACCGATACGGTCGACAAGGAAACCGATCGGAACGCCGAAAACTGCCTGGATCAGCGTGGCGATCGTCAGCCCGGCGGTGGTTTGCGTCCGCGTCCAGCCGAATTCGGCGCTGATCGGTTCGATATAGGGGCCAAGACCATAGATATGGATTACGCTGGTGGCGTAGCCGAGCGCCGCAGCGATGGGCAGCATCGGATAGCGTTGCCATTCGCCAGCCCGGCCGGTTGCGATTGCGGTCATGTTCCCCCCTTGAGCATCTATCAAGTTCTGCCACGCGAAACGTGATCGCATCCGGCTACTAGTGCGCCTGTTTAACGGGTGTCGTCTGCCGTGAAACGGATTTCGCCCAGTATTTCCTCGCTATGTTCTCCAAGCGTTGGCGTGGCCCCTGCGACGCCACCGGGCGTGCGTGAGAACCAGGTCGGTACGCCCGGGTATCGGACAGGACCGTGTTTGGTCTCGACCGTCTCGAAAAAGCCGACCGCGTTCAGATGCGGGTTGTCGAAAAGCTCCTCGGGCGTTCGCAGCGGGGCGGCAGGGATGCCGAGTTCGCGCAGCAGATCGAGCCATTCCTGCGTCGTGCGTTCAAGGAAGGTTTCGGCCAGCAGTCCGTAGACGCGGTCGATCTGCTTCGCGCGCGCCTCGAGCGTGGCCAGGTCGGGCCCAACCCAGGCGGGCTTCACGGCATTGACGAACAGCGTCCAGTGCTTGTCATTGTAGATAAGCGCGGAGACGTAGCCGTCCTTCGTGCGATATGGCTTGCGATTGGGCGCGACCACGCGCGGATAGCAGGCGGGGCCAAGCGGCGGGTTGAACATTGCGCCATTGGCGTGTTCGACGAGCATGAATGAGGCCATCGTCTCGAACATACCGACTTCGACTTCCTGCCCCTCGCCCGTCCGTTCGCGGTGGAACAGCGCCATGACCGTCGCGTAGAGAGAGGTCAGCCCCGCGACCTTGTCCGCGACGATCGTGCCGACGAAATTGGCCTCGCCCGTCAACATCTGCTGGACGGCGGGCAGCCCGCATTCGGCCTGGATCGTATCGTCATAGGCGGGCTGGTCGCGGTCGGGCCCGCGATGACCATAGCCATAGCAGTTGGTATAGACGATCGAAGGGTTGATCGCGGCGACCGCTTCATAGCTGAATCCCAGCCTGGCGATCGCCTTGGCGCGCATCGAATGGATGAAGACATCGGCGTCCGCGATCAGCGCGCGCAAGGCAGCCTTGCCCTCGTCGCTCTGGAGGTCGAGGACGATGCTGCGCTTGCCGCGGTTCACATTGACGAACACGCCCGACATGCCCGGTTCGGGCGCGACCGAGATGAAGCGGGTATTGTCGCCCGCCGGCGGCTCGACCTTGATCACATCGGCGCCCATGTCCGCCATGATCTGTGTCGCATAGGGACCCATCACCATGGCGGTGAGGTCGATGACGCGGACGCCGGCCATGGGGCCTTTGCCGCGGGTGCCATTACCCATCCATTCCTCCAAACTCACCCTTAAGCGGCTAGTTCAAGCGGGTCGGGAAATCCATTCGCGTTCACTTCGCCCCGCCGATATGTGCAAGGCGTCCGGTTGTGTATGCTCGGGGGCCACTGCTACCCGCAGGGCATCCAATATTCGCAAACGGGGCAGAGAGCCGTGGATTTTTCGTTCACCGACGACCAGCAGAACATCCGGGACGCGATCCTGAAGCACTGCACGCAATATCCTGACGAGTATTGGCTTGAGCGTGACAGGGAAGAGGCGTTCCCCGAGGACTTCTACCGATCGCTTGCCGATGCGGGGTGGCTTGGGGTCGCGATGCCCGAAGCGTTTGGCGGGTCGGGCCTCGGCATCACGGAGGCCGCGATCATGATGCAAGCGATCGCGGAATCGGGCGCGGGGATGAGCGGCGCTTCGGCGGTCCACATCAACATCTTCGGGCTCCAGCCGATCATCCTGTTCGGGACCGAGGAGCAGAAGCAGCGCTCTATCCCCGGCATCATCAGCGGCGCCGACAAGGCGTGTTTCGCGGTGACCGAGCCCAATGCGGGGCTCAACACCACGCAGCTCAAGACCCGCGCCGAGCGCAAGGAGGGCGGCTATCTCGTCAATGGCGAGAAGATCTGGATCTCGACCGCGCAGGTCGCGAACAAGATGCTGCTTCTCGCGCGCACCACGCCTCTCGATCAGGTGAAGAAGAAAACTGATGGGCTCTCGCTTTTCTATACCGACCTCGACCGCTCGAAGATCGATGTGCGGCTGATCCACAAGATGGGCCGTCATGCGATCGACTCGAACATGCTCTTCATCCAGGATCTGTGGATCCCGGAAGAAGACCGGATCGGGCCAGAGGGCGAGGGCTTCAAGATCATCCTGCACGGCCTCAATCCCGAGCGCGTGCTGCTCGCGGCGGAAGCCGTCGGGCTCGGTCGCGCCGCGATCAAACGCGCCGCGCGTTATGCGCGGGAACGCATCGTGTTCGACCGCCCCATCGGCCAGAACCAGGGTATCCAGCATCCGCTAGCCAAATGCTGGGCTCAGCTAGAGGCTGCCAACCTGATGGTGATGAAGGCCGCGTACCTGTTCGACAAGGGCGAGGACTGCGGCGTCGAGGCGAATGCCGCCAAATATCTGGCAGGCGAGTTCGCGTTCGAGGCGTGCCACACCGCGATGCTGACGCTCGGCGGCATGGGCTATGCGCAGGAATATCATGTCGAGCGCTATGTCCGCGAAAGCCTGATCCCGCGCACGGCCCCCGTGAGCCCGCACATGATCCTCAATTTCCTCGCCGAAAAGGTGCTGGAACTGCCCAAATCCTACTGATCAACCGGGGAATGGAATGACGATGTCCGAAGACCTTCCGCTGCAGATGCGGTCCTGGCTGTTCGCGCCGGGGGACAGCGAGAAGAAGATGCAGAAGGCCGCAGCCAGCGCCGCCGACATCGCGATCTTCGACCTCGAGGACGCGGTGGCGACCGAGGAAAAGCCCAAGGCGCGCGTGATGGTGCGCGAATTCCTGGAAAGCCAGCCTGCCGACGCGCTCCACCGCCTTTGGGTGCGCGTCAACCCGCTCGACGGGCCGCACACGCTGGCGGACCTCGCCGCCGTCATGTCAGCGCGGCCCGGCGGCATTATGCTTCCCAAGGTTTACGGCCGCCCCGATGTCGAGCGGCTCGACCATTATCTCTCCGCGCTTGAGGCTGCGCATGGCATCGATCAGGGCGCGACGCGCGTCATCGTGCTCGTCACCGAAACGGCCGCCGCGATGTTCACCACCGGCGACTATGCCGGTGCGCCGCGCGTCGTCGCGCTCACCTGGGGCGCCGAGGATCTGGCGGACTCGATCGGCGCGAGCTCCAACCGCAATGCCGATGGCAGCTACAGCTTCACCTACGAACTGGCGCGCAGCCTGTGCCTGCTCGGTGCGGCGACCGCGGGCGTCGCGGCGGTCGAGACGATCCAGGGCGATTTCCGCGATCTGGAGGGGTTGAAGGCGCGCGCCGAAAAGGTCCGCCGCGACGGCTATCGCGGCATGCTCGCGATCCATCCCGCACAGGTCGACGTCATCAATGCGGCCTTCTCGCCCAATGAGCAGGAGATCGCCGAAGCACAGGAGATCGTCGATATTTTTGCCGCGAACCCCGGCGTCGGCGCGATCGGCTATAAGGGCGGGATGCTCGACCGGCCGTACCTTGCGCGCGCGGAGGCGCTGCTGCGTCTGGCGGGACGTTGATGACCGTCGTCACCGACGCTGACAGGCTTGATCTCAGCCAGTACCTCAAGGCTGGCGACCGGATCGTCATGGGGCAGGCCTGCGGCGAGCCCACGACACTGGTCGAAGCGCTGATCGCGCAAGGCCGCGATATCGGCGGGCTGACCGCCTTCATCGCGACCAGCTTTTCGGGCCTGTTCACGCCCGAAACCACCGACAGCTTCGCCCTGTCGAGCATGGGCGCGATCGGCGCCCTCCGCAGCATGACCAAGGCGGGCAAGCTTGCGGTCATCCCGGTGCATGTTAGCCAGGTCGCGCCGATGATCGCGGCCGACATCATTGGCTGCGACGTTGCCTTCATCCAGGTGAGCCCCGCCGATGCCGACGGCAACCATAGCTGCGGTCTGATCAGCGACTATGTCCGCGCCGCGGTGGACAAGGCGCGCATCGTCATTGCCGAGGTCAATGATCAGGTTCCCTGGACGCCGGGCGAGCTCATCGCGGGCTCGCAGATCGACGTGGCGGTGCATGTCTCGCGCGCGCCCGTGGAGGTGCCGCCGGCGAAGATCACCGGGACCGACGAGGCCATCGCGCGCAACTGCGCCGCCTATATCGGCGACGGCTCGGTGATCCAGACGGGCGTGGGCGCAGTGCCCGACGCGATCCTCCGCCTGCTTCTCGACCGGAAGAATCTGGGCGTCCATTCGGGTATGCTGGGCGACGGTCTTGTCGAACTGGTGGAGGCGGGCGTCGTCACCAATGCATGCAAGGAAATCGACGCGGGCGTTTCGATCAACGGCGCGCTGATCGGCACTGAGCGGCTCTACAAATGGGCGCACCACAATCCGGCGATCCGCATGTGCGCGACCAGCTACACGCACGATGCCGCGGTGTTGGGCCGGCTTTCGCGCCTCGTCACGATCAACTCGGCGCTCGAGGTCGATCTGACCGGGCAGGTCAATGCCGAGCAGAGCGGATCGGCCTATCTCGGCGGCACCGGCGGTCAGCTCGATTTCGTCCGCGCGGGCGCCCGCTCGCCCGGCGGCCACGCGATCATCGCGCTTTCGGCGACCGCAAAGGGCGGTACGCTCAGCAAGATCGCGCCCGCGCTTTCGGGGCCGGTAACCACGGCGCGTACCGAAGTGGACGTGATCGTCACCGAATTCGGTGCGGCCGAGCTCAAGGGGCAGACGCTCGCCGAACGCACCCGCCGCCTGATCGCGATCGCGCATCCCGATTTTCGGGAAGAACTCGACCGAGCGGCGCATGTCATCCAGCAAAGGGGTTTCTAGATGAGCGACGCGGTTCTGTTCGATGCGCGCGATGACGGCATCGCGATCATCACCATTAACCGGCCCGATCAGCGCAATTGCCTCTCGCTTGAGGTGCGCGAAGGGCTGCGCGCAGCATGGACCCGGTTCGAGTGCGACCCCGCGCTGCGCGTCGCCATCCTTACGGGCGCGGGCGAAAAGGCGTTCTGCGCGGGCGGCGATCTCAAGGAAATGGTCGAGACGGGGATGACGGTGCCGCCACGCGACATGTTCGCGCTGCCCTATGACAGTATCGAACTGAGCAAGCCGACGATCGCGGCGGTCAACGGCGTTGCCTTCGCGGGCGGCTGGATGATCGCGCAGGCATGCGACCTCTGCGTCGCGAGCACGAGCGCGAAGTTCGCGATCACCGAGGTCAGGGTGGGGCGCAGCTCGCCCTGGGCCGCGCCGCTGATCCACATGATCCCGCAGCGGATTATGATGGAGATCATTCTGACCGGCAAACCGATCACCGCGCAGCGCGCCTATGAGATCGGCCTTGTGAACCGTCTGGCCGAGCCCGAGAGCCTTATCGCCACGGCGTTGGAATTGGCGGGCGAAATTCTTGACGGCGCCCCGCTTTCGGTCAAGGCTGGCCGCGATACGGTGATGCTGTCGACGGAGATGGGACGCTCCGCCGCGTTGCAGGCCGCCAGGCACGCCTCGGAACATTGCTATATGAGCGAGGACGCGCAGGAGGGCCCAAGGGCCTTTGCCGGGAAACGCCCCCCTGAGTGGAAGGCGCGCTAGGATTTAGAAGCGAGGATAAGATGAACGAGATGAGCAAGGTCGCCGGAGCGGGCGAGGAACTGATCGAGCCGGTCACCGTCCCTGCCGAAGCCTATATCTCGCAAGATTATGCCCGCGCCGAGCGCGAGCGGCTGTGGCATAAGGTCTGGCTGCAGGCGGGCCGCGTCGAGGAAATTCCCGAAGTCGGCAATTTCATCACCTATGACATCATGGAGACCTCGGTCATCATCGTGCGGACCGCGCCCGATGCGATCAGGGCCTATCACAATGTCTGCCCGCATCGCGGCCGCCGGCTGATCGACACCCCAGCGGGCGCACGCAACGCCCGCGGCAAGAAGACCAGTTTCATCTGCGGCTTCCACGGCTGGACCTTCGACAGGGAAGGGCAGTGCACCTTCGTCAACCATCAGGACGACTGGCAGGGCGCGCTTACGCCTGAGCGCACGAGCCTCGGCAAGGTCAGCGTCGACACATGGGGTGGCTGGATCTGGATCAATCTCGATCCTGATTGCGGCCCGCTGGCCGATTATCTCGGCCCGGTGCCGGAGATGCTCGATCCGTTCGAGCTGCAGAACATGCGCTATCGCTGGCGCAAATGGATCGTCTTCGAATGCAACTGGAAAGTCGCGCTCGAGGCGTTCAGCGAAACCTACCACGTCCAGACGACGCATCCCGAATTCAACGCTTTCGGCGAATTCCGCGGCTGGGCGCGCAGGCACGGCCTGCACACCAATATCGGCTATGAAGCGCCCAAGAACATGGACGAGAACCAGGCCAAGCTGCGCATCGGTTCGGGCGAGGATCCGCGCCTCTCCACCGCCGAAATGCAGGTCTATACCTGGGAAAATGCCAACACCAACACGACGATGACGCTGGTCAATGCGGCAAAGCGCCTCAAGGACGAGCTCCCCGAAGGCACCCCCGCGATGGAAGTGCTCCAGCACTGGCTCAAGTCGGCGCGCGCGGATGATGAGCAGCGCGGCGTCTTCTGGCCCGTCGTCGATCCCGCGCATACCGCGAAGAGCGGCACCGCCTGGCAGATCTTCCCCAATTTCCAGATCGGCCACGCCGTCAACAACATGCTCTGCTATTCGGCGCGGCCCTATGGCGGCGATCCCGACAAGTGCATCTTCGAAGCCGCGGTTTACGAGCTGTTCCCCAAGGGCGAAGCGCCCGAGACCGATTGGGAATATACCGATCCCCAGAACTGGCCGCCCGTTCTCCAGCAGGATTTCGCCAATATGGCGGCGGTCCAGCAGGGCATGAAGAATGTCGGCTTCCGCGGCACCCAGCCCAATCCCTATATGGAGCGCGCGATCGCCAGCCTGCATCAAAACCTTGCGGGCTATATGGGCACGGGGGCCCCACAGCCGCTCAAATAGGGTGATCGGGTCAGACTGCAGATTTATCGGCCGCGATGTCTGCCATGGCTGGCTCGTGGACGGGCCTGATCCTCCGGCGTCGCGCGAAATAAGAACCGCTCATCCTGAGGAGCTGTTGAGCGAAGTCGAAACGGCGTCTCGAAGGACGCACCGAGCCAGTCCTTCGAGACGGATCTTCGCCGTCGCTCAGTCCCTCCTCAGGATGAGCGGATTTGTGGTGCTGATATAGCGTACGGTGCTCTAAACCATGCGGATGACACCGCCTTTACCCCGTCTCTATTCCTTCCGCCGCTGCCCCTATGCGATGCGCGCGCGGATGGCGCTGCTGGTGAGCGGCGTGTCCTTCAGCCTGACCGAAGTCTCGCTCAAGGCCAAGCCGCCCGCCATGCTCGCGGCTAGCCCCAAGGGAACGGTGCCCGTCCTCATTTTTCCGGGCGGGCAGGTGCTGGACGAGAGCCTCGACATCATGCGCTGGGCGCTGGGGCAGAATGATCCGGAGAACTGGCTGGTCGATGATCGCGAGGGCAGCGAGACGCACGCCCTGATCGCCCGCAATGACGGCCCCTTCAAGCATCACCTCGACCGCTACAAATATGCGACCCGCTACTCGGACGATGGCGATGCGATGTCGGCGGCCGCCCATCGCGCCGCCGCCATGGAAATCCTCGTCGACCTCGATACCCGCCTTGCGGGGCGCCTCAATCTCGTCGCCGAGCGTCCGACCCTCGCCGATATCGCGCTCTTTCCATTCGTTCGACAATTTGCGAGGCATGATCCCGACTGGTGGGCCAGCCAGCCCTTCGCACATCTTCAGCAGTGGCTCGAGCGGCACCTGTCATCACCGCTCTTCCAGATCGCAATACGCAAGGACGCATCCGTCGACGCGCCATAACGTGCTTGGCCATCTGCATGTCTGAGATGTCGTGGTGTCCGGACATTGCCCTGAGCCCTCTCCCGCCTTCGCGGGAGAGAGTTGGGTGAGGGTCTTCTTCTCTCGCCTCTATTCCGCTCAAGAGGCTGAAAACGAGTAAAAGACCCTCACCGACTTCGACTAGGCCGCGAGCGGCCAAGTCTCCATTGCCTCTCCCGCGAAGGCGGGAGAGGGCTCATATCAAACGTCCGACTTGTGGGCGTGTCCGGACGGTCCGGTTTTGTCGAGGGCAAACGATGTCGCCAGCGTCGAAAAGGTCGGGGTTAGCGGACGTTTCGTAACCTCGTCACCCCGGGCTTGACCCGGGGTCCCGCTTTTCACATCCATCGGTGATGGAGCGCGCGAGACAAGGCGGCTGGGTTTATATCATGGCCGATCTCGCGCACGAAAAACGTTTCAAGCGCTGGCATCGCCAATGGAAGTTCGACCTGATCGAATGCGGCAATCCCGACTGGCAGGATATGTTCGCCTTACTGGCCTGATCCAAAAAGCGGGACCCCGGGTCAAGCCCGGGGTGACGACAAAGGAAGCGTCTCCTTTGCCGGCGTGTCCGGACGGTCCGGATTCTGCATCCGCTTTCGAGGACGGCACCGTCCGAGATTGGGTCGAAACCGGCCGACAAGCGTTCGAGACGCCTCACCGAAAGGCCGGAATGACCTCGTTCGCGAAGAGTTCTGCGTAAGGCACGAATTTCGCGGGCGGCAGGCCGGACGGGAGCATCATCATGAAGTGCTCCACGGGGATCCGCGCCTGCATCGCCCTGAAATAGTTGACCGCCTGTTCAGGCGTCAGGATCTTCAGGATCCCGCTCGTCTTGAAGGCCTCGAGCGACATGGGCTTGAGCGCAACATCGTCGATGCCTGAGGCCTTGTCCTCGTTCAGCCACTGGCCATAGGTATTGTTGACGTGATGGAAATAGGGCGCGAGCTCTTCCATCGCGGCGTCGGGATCGCGCGCGACCGTCAGGAACAGCCCCTGGATGCGGATGCGCGCCTCGGCCGGGTCCTTGCCCTCTTCGCGCAGCTTGTCCGCATAGAGGCCGCACACGTCCTCATTGCCGAAATAGCCGTCGGCATATCTGGCGACGCGCGCCAGCGCCTTTTCGGCAAAGCCGCCGATATAGAGCGGGATCTGGCCGCGTGGGGACGTCGGCATGATCGCCGCGTTGCTGACGTTGTAATGTTTGCCTTCGAAGCTGACCGTCTCACCCGCCCACAGCCTGCGCACGATCTCAAGAAACTCGTCGAACCGGCTGCCCCGCCTGGAGAAGTCGACGCCGTAAGCTTCGGTCTCGCGGCGACGATAGCCGATGGCCAGCGCCATTTCGAGGCGGCCATTGGACAGGATGTCGAGCACCGCGCATTCCTCGGCGAAGCGCACGGGATGGTAGAGCGGGGCGAGCGCGATCGCCGAACCGAGCCTGATCCGTTTGGTGCGCGCGGCAATCGCGGCGAGCGCAACGAGCGGGGAGGGCATATAGCCGTCTTCGGCGCCGTGATGTTCGGGCACCCACGCACCCTCGAACCCGACCGTCTCGCTCCACGCGATGAAATCCAGTATCTCGGCGTAGAGGTCGGCAGATGGCCGCTGCCACTGCGGCGGATTCCGGAAATCGCAGAGATAGCCGAACGTCAGTTTATTGAGCATGGCGCGTTTTCCACCGTTCCGGAGCTTGCAGCCAGAAAGAGCGTTGTGTTCATCCATTGAGTACCCCGGCGAAGGCCGGGGTCCAGAGGCTACAGACCTCCGCGCCCGGGATTCCTGGACCCCGGCCTTCGCCGGGGTACTGGTTCAGAAGCCATCTGCTTATTCGAAGGGCTCTTCGCCCTGCAGCTTGGTCCGGTGCATCATGCGGTTGCATTCGGGATCATATTTCTCGGCGCGGTGCATGGTGCCGGTATTGTCCCAGATCACGAGGTCGCCGACGCTCCATTCGTGGCTGTAGCTGAATTCGTCGCGGGTCGCCCATTCGCGCAGGCCGACCAGGATTTCGGCGCTCTTGGCCGGCTCGACATTGGTGACGCGGTGCGCGGTGCAGCCCAGGATCAGCGACTTGCGTCCCGATTTATGGTTCCAAACCAGTGGCAGTTCATTCTCGCCGATCGCCTGCATGCCCTTGATCTTGGCGAGGCTCGGCTCGGGCTCGTAATAGAACACCGTCGCCCAGACCGAATGGATGACGCGCAGCTTTTCATATTCGGCCTTCTGCTCGTCGGTCAGCGCTTCATAGGCGGCGTAGGTGTTGCAGAAGCCGGTGTTGCCACCCCATGTGGCGGGCACCTTGCACGACAGAAGCGACGCCAGGATCGGCACCTCGTTCATCGTGCCGTCGATATGCCAGTAAAGCGAGCCCTTGAGATATTCGGCGCTCTGCGGGTTTTCCTTCACGTCGAGCGTGATCTTGTGGATCTTTTCCTCGCCGCCGTCGCGCATCTCGGGCGCGAATTCGCCGAGCGTCTTGGTGAAGGCGATCTGCTCCTCGTCGGTGAAGCTGATCTTCGGGAAGACGAGCACGCCGCGCTGTTCGAGGAGTTCGCGGATCTGCGGGCCGAGCTCGCCGGCGAGCAGCTCTTCCTTGGTGTTCAGAATGCGGCTGCCGATGCTCGGCTTGATCTCTTCATGTGCAAAGCGCGTCATTTCCCCGACGATCATCGCCGACTCTCCTCTCGATGCGAATGTGTTGAACACATGTTCAGCACGAGCGTCATCCGGAGTCAAGATTCCTGGCTCGGCCCGGCGCGCGCTGGCAGCAATTCGTCCAGCCATTTGTCGACAAAGGCGCGGGCTTCCGCATGTCCGGAATGCACGCCGAGCGCACCTTCCATCACCAGCGCGCGGCCAATACCGGCGAGCAACAGGCTGAGACCTGCGGGCGCGCATCCACCCGAACCCGCCAGCCGTTCGCCCAGAATCTGCTCGAACAGTTCCGATTGACGCGCGCGCATCGCCTCGCTGTGCTTTGCGATTTCGGCCCGGATGGCCTTGCGGTGGTTGGCCAGCGCCATGAACTCCAGCGCCAGCGCCGTGCGGCTGGTATCGGCGAAGAAGCGCCAAAGCGATCGTACGGGATCCTCGCTCGTCAGCGCCTGTTCGATCATGGCATCGCTCTGTTCGGCGCCGCGCTGGAAGACCGCGAGGAACAGGTCGTCGGTCGTCGGGAAATAGTAATGGACAAGCGAGGGTTGCAAGCCCGCATGTTTGGCCACCTGCCTTGTGCTGGCGGCGGCATAGCCCTCGTCGCGGATAACCTGCTCGGCCGCCTCGACAATGCGCGCGCGGGTTTCAGAGCTTTTTGCGCCAATTCGCCGTTTTTGCGTCATGGCGCAAGCATAGGAGCCGGACGGCATGGCGCAAGAACGTAGCGCGGGACGCGCACCGGGCTAATCATATTGGCGCGGCTCAGCCGTTTTTCACGATCAGCGCAAGGTCCCTGCGTCTGGCCCGACTTTCCTGTTCGGCTTGCGGTTCGTGCGCCGGTATTGCCAGCAGCCGCTGCAGCATGGCCACAAGGCGCATCGCAATGGGCGAGAGCACTTGCCCTCTCATCGTCACGATGCAGATTTCGCGGGAGAGCGGCGGATCCACGATCGGCAGCGCGACCAGCCGAACGTCAGGCGTCGCGGGAATAGCGATGCGCGGCACGATGGCGGCGCCAAGGCCCGCCGCCGCCATCGCAATCTGCGTCTGCACCTGGCGCACTTCATATTTGATGTTCAGCTTCACGCCTGCGATGTGCTGGGCATCGTCAAGCACGGACTGGATGGCCGACGAATTGGTCACGACGAGCAGCGGCAACCGCGCCAGTTCGGCAAAGGCGATGTTCCGCGCGCCCGCATAGCCGAGATGCGCGGGGATAAGTGCGCAAATCTCGTCCACCATGATCGGTTGAAACTGGAACTCGGTTGCGTTGGGAACACGGGGTCCGATTCCAAAATCCACGTCCTGCCGGCGGATCGCATCCAGCATCTCGGCCGAAGCGATCTCGCGGATGTCGGCAGTGACGCTGGGCAAGGATTTCTGGAGTGCGTTCAGGATTTCGGGAAGACGCGTCGAGGCGATCGTTGGCACGCAGGCAAGCGACAGGTGCGCGCGTTGCATGTCCACCACGTCCCTGATCTTTCTCAGACCCGTCTCCAGCTCCTGAATCGCCTTGCGCGCGGAATCGAGCAGCATTTCGCCTTCGCGCGTCAACTGGACCGTGCGCGTCGTTCGCTGAAACAGGGATACTCCCAGTTGCAGCTCTAGCTGGCGCACCTGCATGCTGACCGCGGACTGTGACCGGTTGGATTCCTCGGCGGCACGCCTGAAGCTGCAATGCTCCGCCACCAGTAGGAAGGTGTGGAGCAGCTTCAGGTTGATGTTCATTTGGCGAATGCCTGGACCGAAATGCCGCTCATCGCGCTCCAGCCCGCATCGTTGTTGAATGAGGCGCCGGTTGCGAAACTGGACTCGTCGCTGGCGAGGAAGAGCGCCATCATCGCCATTTCCTCGGGCTGCGCCATGCGGCCGAGCACACCCATCCGGTCGATCAGCGCATTGGACGTCGGCAGGCCCTGTTTCTGCATTTCTTCGCGCTGGTGGCGCGCCATCGGGGTCTCGGTCGCGCCGGGGCAAAGCGCGTTGACGCGGATCCCGTGGGGTCCGAGCTCGACCGCGGCGACCTTGCTCAGCATCACCACGCCCGCCTTGGACGCGCAATAGCCCGCCGAACTGCACACGGTGAACGCACCGATCGAAGCCGTGTTGATGATGGAGCCGCCGCCCGCCTCGATCATCCGGGGCGCGACATGCTTGATCATCAGCCACACGCCCTTGAGGTTCACCTCGACGCAGCGATCGAAGGCCTCCTCGGAGATGTCGAGGATCGACTGCTTGTTCTCGGTATCGACGCCCGCATTGTTGAACAGGACGTTGGGCAGGCCCAGTTCGGCGACCGTGCGATCGGCGATGCGCTGCACGTCCGCCGTGCGGCTGATATCAGCGCCGATGACGATCGCCGTGCCGCCCGCCGCGCGAATGGCGTCGACAACGGGCGCGACGCGGGCCTCGTCGAGGTCGACGGCGGCGACCTTGGCGCCTTCGCGCGCAAAGAGCAGCGCGGAGGCCTCGCCCATGCCGCCCGCGGCGCCCGTGATGATGGCGATCTTCCCCGCGAGCCGCATGATCCGTCCCTTCCGTTATCTGTTAGTGCGAGCCCATGTAGCGGCCGCCATTGGTGCTGATCGTCTGGCCGGTGATGTAGCTTGCCTCTTCGGAGGCGAGATAGGCGCAGGCGGCGGCGATATCCTCGGGCTTGCCGACGCGCTTCATCGGCAGCGTCTGCGCGAAGGCCTCGACGTCGATGGGCGCGGCCCGCAGCATCGGGGTATCGATAAAGCCTGGTGGCACCATGTTGAACGTGACGCCACTCGGTGCGAATTCGAGCGCCAGCGCCTTGGTCATGCCCATCAGACCGCCCTTCGAGGACACATAATGCCCCTGCGCGAAGGAACCGGACTGGACCGAGGAGGATGTGATGTTGATGACCCGCCCCCAGCCGGCGGCCAGCATATCGGGCAGCACTTCCTTGACGACCAGATAGGGGCCGCGCAGGTTGATGCGGATGACCTTGTCGAACAGGTCGTCGTCGATGTCCATGAACGGCGTGAAGGGCGCGATCCCTGCATTGTTCACGAGGATCGCGACAGGCCCCAGCTTGGCGCGCGTTTCCTCCGCCGCGGCGTGGATCGCGGCCTTGTCAGAGCAATCCGCATCAATCGCAATTGCCGTTCCGCCCGCGTCCTCGATCATCTTCGCGGTTTCGGCGGCGCCTGCGGCGTTGATGTCCCAAATGGCGACCTTGGCGGTGTCCTCGGCAAGGCGGATCGCGATGGCGCGGCCAATGCCCGACCCCGCGCCGGTAACCACGGCTGCCCTGCCGTTCAGAGACCTCGTCATCGCAATTCCTTCCTGTGCGTGTGTTCTGCTGAGCCGGCGTCAGGCGCCGACGAGTTGCTCGATCGCCTCGATCGTCGTGCGGTGCATCATGCGATTCTCTTCCAGCGGATAGGGATCGACGCGATGCATGGTGCCGGTATTGTCCCAGATGAGCAGGTCGCCCTCGGTCCAGTCATGGCGGTAGACGAATTGCGGCCGGATCGCCCATTCGCGCAATTTGGACAGCAGCACGCGCCCCTGCGCCGGGTCCATCCCCTCAATATGATCCGCCGTCGATCCCAGCACCAGCGACTTGCGCCCGGTCTCGTGGGTCCAGACCAGCGGATGCACCTTGGGCGTGCGCATCTGCCAGAAGTTCAGCTCGCCGACCGTTGGTTCCGGGTTCACGTAACGCTGCGACGTTTCAAAGCTATGGACGACGCGCAGCCCGTCATAGGCCTGCTTCTCGTCCTCGGGCAGGTCGTCCCAGGCGGCATAGGTGTTCGCGAAATAGGTGCTGCCGCCGGTCTTCGAGAGCGCCTTGGCATTCAGCGTCGCGGCGAAGTTCGGCACATCGTCGCTCGCGCCGTCGATATGCCAGAAAAAGGCGCCCTTGATATATTCCGCGCCCGGATTTTCCTTGGGATCGATCGTGACCTTGAAAATGCCGCCTTCGCCCTGCGGCTGCACCTGGCCCAGCGTATGCGAAAAAGCGAGTTGATCCCCGCGGCTGAGATGCAGGCCGCGCATGACGATAACGCCGCGTTGCTGCAACAGCTCGCGAATCGTATCGGCATGTTTGCCGGACACGAGCGTTGCCGCGTCCGTCCGGATTTCGGTGCCGATGCGTGGAGTCAGGTCGATAGTTTCAAGGCCCATTATCCACTCCAATGCCGCACCCCGCGCGGTCTATTCTGCGCTTCATGAACAGCATTGTTGATTAGAGTGTCAAGCAAGCCTCGTCTTAAATCGCCTCGGCGAAGCATCGCGCTTTCGGCAGGGAAATCAGCCGAAAATCGCGATTGGGGCGGTCATAACCGCGTCCGGTTTCAGGTGCGCCCGCCGCGGGCAAAGAGGCTGGTGAGCAATTCGCCATAGCTCGGATCCTTTTCAGGATCGGGCTTGTCGCCATGATCCGCCGCAGGCTGGATCAGCTTCATGTCGAAGGACACGACGCGCTTGGCGAAACGCCATTTGCCGTTTTCTCGGCGGTAGCGATCGATATAGCGCACGCCCTGAATATCGTGGAGCAAACCGCCCTTGCCGTCGGGGATCAGATGCCAGGCAATGGCATAGACTTCACCTTCCCCCGTATCACCGTTGACTGTCACCAGATGGTTGCAGACGAAATGGCCGCCGACATGCATGTGCGGCAGGGATCGCTCGAGAAAGCCGATATATTCGTCCGCCGGCCCATCGAAATGGTGACCGTGACGGTCGATTCCGTCGGCCGTGTAGAGCGTCTTGAGCAGGCCGATGTCCTTGCGGTCGACGCCGCGCGAATAGAGCTGTGCCAGTTCGCGGATTTCGTCCTTGGCGACCAGCATTTCGAGCGCGTCCATCAATCCCTCCTCATTCGTTGAGGGGGAGCCTAGCCTTACGTCCGGTCGCAGGTCACCACCGCATTGCGCAATTCATAGCTCTGCAGCATGTCCGACCAGCCAATATCGGGGGCGCGATCAAGGCGGATACCGGGCACGCGGAACAGGGCGTCGAGGAACATGCGCGTTTCATGCAACGCCACCTGCGAGCCCGGACAGAAATGCGCGCCGTCGCCAAAGCTCAGGAAGGAACCATTGGCCTTCACCTTCGTCGCGCGGTCCGGATCGAGCGCGTGGGGGCAGGCACCGACGGCGGCTTCATCCATATTGGCGTCGCGCAGGCAGAGCGCATAGAAGCCTGTATCGGATTTGCCCCCCGTGGGCGCAGTCGGGTCCGCTTCCGCCCGGCGGTATAGGAACGCGGCAATCGGCTCCAGCCGCAATATCTCCTGCAGGATGGTGAACTGGTCGTCCTCGCTGCCGTTCAGAAAGCGCTCGCGCAGCGCATCATTATCGAACATGTGCCACGCGGCCATCACGATGAACTCGCGCGTCGTCACCATGCCCGCGGCGGCATAGGTCATGCACTCGATCAGGATAGACTTGTCCGAATAGCCCTCCTTGACGAGGTGGGAGAGGACGTCGTCCTGCGGATTGGCCCGGCGGTCGCGGATCGCCGGCTTTACGTCGTTGTAGAAGAAGTCGATCGAATTGAAGAACTTCGTGGCAACAGCATAAAGGCGGCCAAGATAGTTGCGCTGGTGATAAAAGGCGGCCGACAGCGATACCGCGAGCCTCCGCGCCATCTTCTTCCGGTCGGTGACGGTCAGGCCGACAATGTCGGCCGCGACCGCGACGGCGAGGTCGAAGCTCATCAGGTCGAGCCTACCCTTGCCCGTGCGGCGCAGTTCGCCAAGCTGTTCGGCGGTCACCTGCTCCATGATGATATGGTAGCGGTTGGCGATGGCCTTGGGCGTGAAGTAGCGGGCGATGGTGGCGCGCTTTTTCTTGTGCGCCGGCCCGTCGAGAAAGAAAACCGGCGCGTGATCCGGGTTGCTCGTGTCGAAATGCTCAGCGCCGCCGCCGGCCTGCTTCATTGTCGTGCTGCGCAGGACCTCGCGTGCCTGGGCAAAGCTGGTGATCGGCGTGGAGCCTTGCTCCCGCTTCGCGCGGGCGGCAACGATGTCCGCGGTCTTGCGATCGTCGCGATTTGCAGCAAAGGTTGAGGAATGCGCTTGTCCGACGGTCGCCATGTTGAAACCTCGCCTTCTTATGATACACTGTGTATCATAGAAAAATGAGCACCTTTCAGTCAACCCTGACCGACGCCCGACAGGTCCGTACGCGCGGCAACCTGTTTGAGGCGCTTCTACGTTTGATCGAGACGCGCCCGTTCGAACAGGTGACGATCCGTGAAATCGCGCGCGAGGCGGGCATCGGCTATGCCACCTTCTTTCGCCATTATGCCTCGAAAGAGGCGCTGCTTCACGATCTTGCGGCCAATCAGATCGCCGAGCTGCTGAACCAGGCGCTGCCGGTGCTGTTTTCGGTGGACAGTCGTCAGTCCTGCATCGCGCTGTTCGACTATGTGGCCGAACGGCGGGTGCTGTGGTCGGCGCTTCTCACCGGCGGCGCGGCCACCATGCTCAAGCAGGAATTCACGGCGCAGGCAAAGCGGATTGCGGACGCCCAGGGGCCGGTGGATGGATGGCTGCCAGACGATCTGCGCGTCACCTTCGCGGTTAGTGCGACGGTCGAGATCATTGCCTGGTGGTTGCAGCAAGCGCCCGACTTCCCCGTGGCGCGTATGGCCGAAATCCTCGACCGCCTGGTCGTCATGCCCGCCATCGCCACCGACTGAGCAGGGCGCAAAACCGCTCCCTGCCATAGGCTTGCATCGCCCTGCCGATGCCTGCCGCGAGGTGGCGGTTGGCATTGTGCGCAGAGCGGTGTTTCCAATAGCCTGCCAGCCGAAAGGCAGGGCAGGCATGCAGCGTGTTGCTCAACTCATCGACAAGGCCAAGGCCGCGACGGGCCTTGTCGACTTCGGCGACGTCTCTTTCCGCGAAGGCCTGGAAATCCTGACCGGCTCCGTCGATCGTGAGGCGCGCTTCACCGAAATGGGCGCCGCTGCCTTCGACATGCAGATCGTCGATCTTCTGGGCTGCCGGTTGCAGGTCGAGGACTGGTATCGGCGCCATCCCGAGATCGACGCGCAGGAGATTGTGGCGCCGCTGGTCGGGCTCGGCTTGCCACGTACGGGATCGACCGCGCTTTCGCATTTGCTCGGCGAAGACCCCGCGGCGCGATCGATCCGCGGCTGGGAGGCGATGGCGCCTTGCCCGCCGCCCGAACTTGCCACGCAGGACAGCGATCCGCGCATCGTCAAAGCCGAGGCGTCGATGGAACGCCGCAACCGGCTGTTCCCGCGCATGAAACAGATGGTACCGAGCACCGCGACGTCGCCGACCGAATGTCAGACCTTCATGGGCTATGACTTCAAGTCGCAGCTTTTTCAGGCCTTCGCGCATGTGCCGACCTATGTCGAATGGCTCAATCACAAGGCCGATCTCGTTCCTACCTATGCCTATGTGAAGCGCGTGCTCAAGCTGCTCCAGTGGCGCTGCCCGCCGACCCGCTGGCGGCTCAAGAACCCGTCGCACATCCTCTTCATCGGCGCGCTGACAGAGGTCTTCCCCGACGCGCGTTTCTGGATGACCCACCGCGATGTCACGAATGTCATCCCGTCGGTCGCCGATCTCTATTGCGAACTCTCCAGCGCCTACTCCGATCAGATCGACAAGGCGTGGCTCGGCGCGGTGACCACCGATTTCTGCGAGCTTGGCATGCGTCGCATGATCACCTTCCGCGACGCCGGCCATGACGACCGCTTCTTCGACATCCAGTTCGCGCCCTTCATGAAAGACCCGTTCCCGGTGATCGAGCAGCTTTACGGCTGGATGGGCGAGGATTTCACCGAAGAGGCGCGGGGACGGATGCAGGCATGGCGCGCGAATACGCCCAGAGACAAGCACGGCAGCCACACATATGACCCGGCGGAATTCGGCCTCGACATCGCCGCGCTGCGCGCGCGTTTCGCATTCTATTCCGATCGGTATGGCGTCAATTAGGAGAGGCAGGAATGCAAGCTGGCCTGTGGACCGCGGGGCTGGAGCCCGAAAAGGATCTCGTCTTCCCGGCATGCCCCGACAATCCCGACATGCGCGAAAGCGTCTCGCTCTGGTTCTTTGAGGAGAATGGCCGCTTCGCCGCCCCGCGCATGGGGATAGAGGCGGAGGCGTCGTCGTGGGAGGACCGGCTCTACCAGGGCAATTTCGCTGCCGAAGGCGGGCGCGTGCTGATCGGGCCGGGGAAGGGGCCAGCGCCCTCTGCCATCGACGCCAACGGGCAGCCGACGATCATCGGCGCCGGGCCCGTGACCTTCCAGTGCATCGAGCCCTTCAAGCGCTGGACCGCGCGCTTCGACGGGACCGCCGCCGACGGCCATGTTTCCGAGCAGATCGCGCGCACTCTCGACCCGCAACGGCGTTCGCCGCTTTCATTCGAGATCGAGATGGAAATGGCGGTGCCGCCCTGGGGGCAGATCGTATCGGGCGATGACGCGGAGGCGGGCTTCATGGGCGTCGGTTATCGCTTCGAGCAATTGTTCCGCGCGCACGGAACGGTCGAACTCGACGGCGAGCGCCGCGCGATCAGCGGCACGGGCCTGCGCATCCACCGCCAGAGCGTCCGCCAGCTCGAGGGCTTTGCGGGCCATTGCTGGCAGTCCGCACTGTTCCCCGACGGTCGCGCCTTTGGCTATATCGCCTATCCGCCGCGCGACGACGGCAAGCCGAGCTACAATGAGGGCTATATCTGGGACGGCAAGCGGATGATCGCCGCGCGCGCTGCCGAGGCTCCATGGCTTCGCCGCATCATGCCAGAGGGGCTGGACGTGTCGCTCATCCTCGAATCCGAGCTTGGGCTGACGCACATCAAGGGCAGCACCACGCTGTCGACCTTCCGCGTCGGCAATCCCGATATCGGCGGGCTCAACCTGCAGCAGAGCGGGGTGCTGTATGAGTGGGACGGGCAGCAGGCCTACGGCATGATAGAACGGTCGGCGCATGAAAGCCTGACCGCCATCGGATAGGGGGAATGATGGAAGACCTGACAATCACCACGACCGCGGGGGCGGTCCGGGGCGAGAACCATAATGGCGTGCACCGCTGGATGGGCGTGCCCTATGCGCATGTCGAGCGTTTCGCAGCACCCGGGCCCGTAGAGGCGTGGGACGGGGTGCGCGACGCAACGCAGCCGGGTTCGCAATGCCCGCAAATGTTCGGCAACAGCCCCAAGCGCGCGATGCTCGCGGCGCCCGAATTCGCCGAGGATTGCCTGTCGCTTAACATCTATGTGCCCAAAGGTGGCGCGGATCTGGGCGGGAAGCCGGTCTATGTCTGGATCCATGGCGGCGCCTTCGTCGTCGGTTGCGGCAGCACCTATGACGGGTCGGAGATGGCGCGGCGTGGTGACATCGTCGTCGTCACGATCAACTACCGTGTCGGCGTGCTCGGCTTCGTGAACTTCGGTGAGGCGCTGGGCCTGCCCGACATCCCCTCCAATCTCGGCCTGCGCGATCAGATCGCGGCGCTCGAATGGGTGCGCGACAATATCGCGGCCTTTGGCGGCGATCCCGACCGGGTAACGATCGGCGGGCAGTCCGCGGGCTCGATGTCGGTCTCGCTGCTCCTCCACGCCAAAAGCGCATGGCCGCTCTTTCGCGGCGCGATCATGCAGAGTGGCGCAATCAGCCTGATCCACAGCCGCGAGATGAGCCGCAGGATCGCGCGGCGTTTCGCGGAGATTCTCGGCCTCGATCAGGGAAACCTTGAAGCGCTCAGGACGATGGACCTCAAGCGCTTGTTCGAGGCTCAGGGGCAGGTGGGCGCCGAAAATCCGGGGACGATCCCCGCCGCGCCGTGGTTCGACGGCGACCTGCTCCCCGCCTCGCTGGAGGAGGCGATTGCAAGCCCCACCGCGCCAATCCCCCTCATCGCTGGCGCGGCACGCGACGAAATCCGCCTGTTCGAGCTTATGCCAGGCGATATCCTGCCCACCAAATGGCCCGAGCTGGAGGCGCTGCTCGAGGGGCAGCTCGGCGCGGAGCACGCCGCGCGCGTGCTCGCCGCCTATCCGCGCACCAAGGCGGGCCGGCGCGCGCTGGCGAGCGACCTGACCTTCCTGATGCCCACGCGCAACTTCGCCGAGCGCCATGCCCGGCACAGCCCGACCTGGTGCTACCGTTTCGATTATAGCCACCCCATTGCGGGCGCGACCCATGGGCTCGACCTAACGATCACCTGGCCAATGCAGAGCTTCCGCGCGACGCTGGCGCGCGGCGGCCCGATGCGCGGCAAGCGCGCCGAACTGGGCGGCCGAATGACCGGCCATTATGCGCATTTCGTCCGCCACCTGACGCCCGGTGCGGGCTGGCCCGCCTACGCGCCGGAGGAGCGCCCGGTGATGATCTTCAATCTGGAAGATCGGATCGAAGCCGACCCCGAAGCCGCACGCTTCGCAGCCTGGGGCGGGCGTGACGCGGGGCCAGGGATCGTCGAAGGCTAGGCTCGCAGAACGGAATCCAGCAGGGCGAGCGTACCCGCCCAGGATACCCGATCGGCGAGCGCGTCATAAGCGACCCCCGGCCGCCCGAGCGAAGCCGCGTCGCGATCGGTGAAGCTATGTGCGGCGCTGGCAAAGACGGTGATCTGCGATGACGCGCCCGCCGTCGCCATTTCGGCGCGGAACCCCTCGATATGGCCGGACGGGACAAAGGGATCCTGCCCGCCGCACCATGCCGCGACCTCGCCCCTGATCACACCGGGCGTGGCGGGAAGCGAGGTGGTCAGCAGGCCGTGAAAGCTGACGGCCGCCTTCACCGCCGCGCCGCTGCGCGCGAGCTCGAGAACGCAAAAACCCCCAAAGCAGTAGCCGATCGCCGCGGTCCGGTCGATATCGACATCGGGCAGGCCGGCAAGCCTGTCATGCCACGCCACGACGCGGGACCGCAGCACATCGGGCTGCGCCTGCAACGCCGCGAAATAGGCGCCCGCCCTGGCCGGATCACCACCAAACTCGGCACCGAACATGTCGGTCGCGAGCGCGGCAAAGCCGCGTTCGGCGAGGTCAGCCGCGACTTCGCGCACCTGCGCGCCCAGTCCCAACGCATTGTGCATCACGAGCACGCCGGGATGCACACCGGTCCCCTTGGGAAGGAAGAGTTCACCGTTGAGCACGGCTCCCTCATGCGCCAGCGTGACCGGCTGCATCATGCCGTCCCCAGCTTCGCGATCACATCCTGTCCGAAGCGCTCGGCATTGTCGCACCATTCGGCGCGCGTGCGGCCCTCGATGTTCATGCCCGCCGCGACGACGCCCATTTCGGCGAACTGTCCGGCGCGGTCGACGATCATCTGCGGTGTCCAGCTCTCGCCGGGCTTCACAATGCTGCCGATCGCGACAACGGGCGGGTTTTCGCGGCCCACGGCCTCGCAATGCGCGCACATATAGACGAGCGCCTCGGCAAGGTCTTGCTCATTGGTGATGTCGGCCGTCCGCGTCGTCGTGGTCGAGACGCCGCCGACGGTAAAGAACGGATACCAACCGTCGCCAAGCTCGACCGCGCGACGGATGGCGCGCCTTGCATTGCCGCCGACATAGAGCGGCGGGTGCGGCCTTTGCACCGGGCCGGGTTGGATGCGGTTGCCGAACGCCTGATAGCCCGTGCCCTCAAAGGCGAATTCCTCCCCCGAGAGCGCAAGCTTCAACGCCTTCAGATATTCGTCCATCAGCACGTTGCGCTGCTCGAAATCGACGCCCAGCGCGCGATATTCGCCTTTCAGGTAACCCGCGCCCATGCCGATCGTCACGCGCCCGTTCGAGAAACGGTCGAGCGACGCGATCGAGCGCGCGACGATGAAGGGGTTGCGATAGGGGAGGACGAGAATGCCCGTCTGCAGCCGGATTCGCGTCGTCACTGCCGCGACCAGCGACAGCATCACGAACGGGTCCTGCGCATGGTGCCCGCCCGCATCGAGCCAGCGTCCGGTGGGGCAGGGATGATCGGTAACGAGACAGGCCGAAAAGCCAGCGCGCTCGATCGCGGCACCGACATCGCGCACCGCCTCCATCGTCAGGAATTCCTCGCCGGCGGCCAGATGATCGAAGGGAAGGGGGATATTGAACTGGAGCATCGGCTTCGTCCCTGTTCTCAGATTTCGCTGAGGACCCATTTGCCCTGGCGATCACGCACCCACCCGCTCGATGCCCAACTGCCGCCGTCAACGGGCAGGACAATGCCGGTGACATAGCTGCTGGCGGGCGAAGCGAGGAACAGCGCGGCCTGCCCGCATTCTTCTGCCAGCCCCGGTCGTCCCAGCGGGATCCGCCGGGCGATGCCATTTTCCTGCTCGGGCGTGGGCTGGATCCACTTGCTCTCGTCCACGGGCCCGGTGACGTTGCCGCGCAAGCCGGGCGTGGTCGTGAAATCGGGCGCGATCGCGTTCACGCGGATGCCGTCATCGGCGAGTTCCAGTGCCATGGTGCGCGTGAAATTGTTCATCCCCGCCTTGCATGCGGCATAGACCGCATAGCCCGGCGCAGCACGCGCGGCCTCGATGCTCGTCACGTTGATGATCGCGCCTCCGCTGCCGCCGCGGACCATGATCGGGATGGCGGCCGAGGTTGCCGCAAGCATGCTCACCAGATTGAGGTCTATATGCTTGCGCCACGACCGTTCCGACTGCTCCGAAAACGTCCGCCGCGAAACGCCACCCGCATTGTTGACGAGGATGTCGAGCCGCCCGAACGCGGCATCCGCCGCCTCGATCGCGGCACGAATCTGGTCGGTGTCGGTCACGTCGGTGGGGCAGGCTACCGCCCGGCGGCCAAGTTCGCGCACGCGCGCAGCCGCTTCGTCGCAACGCTCGGGAACGATGTCGGCGATCGCGATGTCCGCGCCAGCGCCGGCAAATGCCAGCGCGATGGCGCGACCGATACCGCCGCCACCGCCTGTGACAAGCGCTGCTTGTCCTGCGAGCGGCTGGATGGGGTCTAGCGCCATGTCCGCCTTTCTCCTCTCAGGTCCGAAACTGGCGGAGAGGCTTTGGCCAAGTCAAATGGCAGGCATCGGTGAGCGTCTCATATCGGGCAGGCGATGGACGTAGCGCCCGATTTCAGGGCGAGCTCAAGATCTTCCGGCGTGTCGACGTCGATCTGGAGGCCAGGACGCTCGACGAGCGCGGCATTGGGCAACAGCGCCCGATGTCGTGCGAAACTGCCCTCTCCGAACGCAGGGACAAATGACGTGGCCTGGGTAAGCGCCAGCGCATTGGTGCCCGTTCCCAACCGATCGGGCGCAATCGCCGCGCCGGCGTCAACCGCTTCGCGCAGCAGCGCCTCCACCTCGTTCGCGGCGAGCAACGGCAGGTCGGCGTGGATGACGAGCACACGTTCGCCGCCCAGCACGCGGGCAAGTTCCTGATTGAGCCCGTCGCCTGTGTCCTTCAGCCATTGAACGCCGGAAAAACCGGGCTTTGCGGGCGACAGAACACGAACCTCGGCAACACTTGGCGCGGCGCGGAGCTGATTGATGACATGCAGCGCCATCGCTTCGACAAGGTGTTCCCGTTCGCTGGCCGAGAGGCGCCCAGCAAGCCGTGTCTTGCGCTCCCTGCCCAGATTGAGCGGGATGATCGCCCTCCAGCCGGTCACGCCTTCAACGCTTTTGCAAAGGCGATCGCACCCCTCGCGACGCGGATCTTGTCGTCGAGACTGGTCATCAGGGTTGCGGTCGAATGCGCGGGCACGGACGTCGGCGGCGTGTCGCCGCTATCATGCAGCAGGCCGCTGACAAGACCCGCATAGTGACGGGCAATGGCCTCATTGTCCGCATCGATGCCAAGCTCGGCCATCAATTTGGTCGTCGGCCCTTTGACCGCCTTGCCGCCGACCAGCGGCGAGATCGCGATGACGGGAGCGGATATTGCGCGCAAGGCCGCGGCGATGCTGGGTACGGCAAGCACTGGATCGACCGAAAGCCATGGATTGGAAGGCGCGATGAAGACTGCGTCCGCATCGGCCAGCGCTTCCAGTACGCCGGGTGCCGGGCGAGCCTCTTCGGCACCCTCGAAGCGGATCGCGCGCGTGACCGGGCGGCACTGTCGCTCGACGAAATAGCTCTGGAAGGGCAGCGCTCCTTCGTCGGTTTCCAGCCAGGTCGCGACCGCATTGTCGCTCATCGGCAGCACCGACGCGGCGATTCCCCAAGCTTGGGCGAAACCGGCGGTGAGCGTGGACAGCGTTTCGCCTTGCGCAAGTCGCTCCGTCCGCAGCACGTGAAGCGCAAGGTCGCCATCGCCGAGGTTGAACCAGTCCGGGCCGCCGAGCCCTTTAAGCGCCGCCATGAAATTCCAGCTTTCGCCCTCGCGCCCCCAGCCTTGCATGGCGTTGGCCTGCCCGGAAAGCGTGTAGAGCAGCGTGTCGATATCGGGTGAGACGTGCAGCCCCAGATGCCGGAAGTCATCGCCCGTGTTCACGATCGCTGTGAGCTGGGCGACCTCCGCGCAGTGCTGCAGTCCGAGGACGAACTTGGCGCCACCGACGCCGCCGGTCAGGACCACGACCTTCACCGGAACAGGTCCTCCTCAACCGCGCGGACAAGCGCGGATGCGGGCTGGGGTGCACCCGACAGGGTGAGACCGCGGATCAGCACCGCGGGCACGCCTTCGTCCGCTTCGCCCATGGCCAGCCCTGCGGCGGAAGCGATCAGGTCGCCATAGGCAATCAGGGTAGCCTGCAATGTCCGACCGTCGCGATCAGTCTCGCCGCGCTTGTCATGAATCGATGGAACGCCAGCGCAGCCGACCGCGACATTGACCACACCGTTGCGCCACGGACGCCCGAAACTGTCGGAGATGACGACGCCAGGACGAACGCCGCACAGCGCTTCGACCGCATCGGCAATCCGCTCGGCCGACGCATCTGGATCCAGCGGCAGCAGCAGCGCGCGCTCACCCGATCCCGCACCGACATTGGAACAATCGATCCCCGAATTGGCCATCACCAGCCCCAGCCGGTGACGCGTGATGAGTACGCCGCGTTCGGCCCGGAGCACCTCGACGGACTCCGCCAGAACCAGTTCGACGAGACGCGGATCCTTGCCAATCGCTCCGGCGATTTCGGTCGCGCGCTGACCCGGAACGACATCTTCCAGCGCCACCATTTGCCCCTCGGCCTTCGAAACGACCTTCTGCGTTACAACAAGAAAATCGCTGCTTTTCGGGGCTATTGGCGCGAGCGCACGGGCAAGAATACCGCCCAGATCTTCGCCTTTTTCGATTTCCCCGATGCCCGTGATCGGGCGAATCTCGATCATTGTTTTGAACTCCTGAACTTGCTTAGTCTGTAGCATGTTGTCGCGCGAATGAAGGCGCGAGGGAGAAGGACCCGATCGCGCGTGATGCACATTGCCGGACATGATGAGGAACAGGACGTGCTGCTGCGCGCGCGGCTGCTCGACGACGCGCCTGACCTGCTCATGGCCGAAGCGCGTGCGCTACGAGATGCGGGCCACGGTCTGATCCAATCCTTTTCGCCCAAGGTCTTCATTCCGCTCACCCGGCTGTGCCGCGACTATTGCCACTATTGCACCTTCTCGCGACCGCTCGAGCGGGGCGAGACGCCGTATCTGACGGCCGATGAAGTGTTGGCGATCGCCCGCGAAGGCGCGGCGCAAGGCTGCACCGAGGCGCTGTTTACCCTTGGGGACAAGCCCGAGCTGCGCCATGCCGCCGCGCGTGAGGCGCTGGACGCGATGGGCTATGCTTCCACCATCGCCTATCTCGTCGACATGTGCGCGCTGGTGCTGAAGGAAACCGGCCTGCTGCCGCATGTAAATGCGGGCGTGATGGGTCGGGATGATCTGCTCGCGCTGCGTCAGGTTTCCGTTTCACAGGGCCTCATGCTGGAAACCGTGGCCGAGCGACTCGGCGAAAAGGGCGGTGCGCATTACCGCTCGCCCGACAAGGTGCCCGCCGCGCGGCTGGAAACGATCCGGCTGGCGGGCGAGCTTGCGATTCCCTTCACCAGCGGCATCCTGATCGGCATTGGCGAAACGCGGGAGGAGCGGTTGGACGCGCTGTTCGCGATCCGCGATCTGCACCGCGAACATGGCCACATCCAGGAAGTGATCGTCCAGAACTTCCGCGCAAAGCCGCGCACGCCCATGGCCGACGCGAACGAGCCCGACATGGCTGACCTGCTCTGGACCATCGCTGCGGCGCGCCTGATCCTCGGTCCGGGCATGAACATTCAGGCGCCGCCAAACCTGTCCGCGGACGATTTCCCGCGGCTGTTGGACGCGGGCATCAATGACTGGGGCGGTATTTCTCCCGTCACTCCCGATCATGTGAATCCCGAGGCGCCGTGGCCCGAACTCGCGCGGCTCAAGGCGGGGACGGCGGAGGGCGGACGTGTGCTGGTTCGCCGGTTGCCGGTCTACCCGGCATGTCTGGCCGAGGCGAAGCGCCGGATCGCGCCCGAGGTCCTGCCCGCCGTCCTGCGCCACAGCGACGCGCATGGCTGGGGTCGCGACGATCTTTGGCACAGCGGGGACAGCGCGATCGCGCCCCCGCAGCGGGTCGCGATTTCCGGGCCGGGTGATCCCGCAATCGCACAGGCGCTTGCCGCATTGAAACAGGGCCGGGATCCTGACGCCAATCTGGTCGAGCTGCTCTTTTCAGCGCGCGGCGGCGATGTGGAGCGCGTCTGCGCGGCCGCCGACGATCTGCGTCGGCGCGTGAATGGCGATGCGGTCGGCTATGTCGTCAACCGCAACATCAACTACACCAATATCTGCGCATATGCCTGCGGCTTCTGCGCCTTTTCAAAGGGGCGGACGCACGAGGATCTGCGCGGGCGTCCCTATGATCTCGACCATGACGAGATCGCGCGGCGCGTCCGCGAAGCGGCGGCGCGCGGCGCCAGCGAGGTCTGCCTTCAGGGCGGCATTCATCCGGCCTACACAGGCCAGACCTATCTCGACATACTCCGGACCGCCAAAAACGCGGTGCCCGGCATCCACGTCCACGCCTTTTCTCCGCTGGAAGTCATGCACGGCGCGAAGACGCTCGGCCTCAGCGTGCGGGCCTTTCTTGAGCGGCTAAAGGCCGAAGAGCTTGGCTCGCTGCCCGGAACAGCCGCCGAAATCCTCGATGAGGATGTCCGCGCCATCATCTGCCCCGACAAGCTGACCGCTGCCGAGTGGCTGGAGGTCGTGGGCACCGCGCACGAGGTCGGGCTCAGGACCACGGCCACGATCATGTTCGGCCATGTCGAAACCCCGGCGCACTGGGCGAAACACCTGCTTTCCATACGCGCGCTTCAGATGCGCACCGGTGGCATCACCGAGTTCGTGCCCTTGCCCTTCGTCCACATGGAAGCCCCCCTTGCGCGCAAGGGACAAACGCGCGCCGGCCCCACCTTCCGTGAGGTGCGGCTGATGCACGCCGTCGCGCGGCTGGTGCTTCATCCGCACATCACCAATATCCAGACGAGCTGGACCAAGCTGGGTCCGAGCGGCGCGGCCCAATGCCTTCAAGGGGGCGCCAACGACATCGGCGGCACGCTGATGAACGAGAGCATCTCGCGCGCCGCGGGCAGTGCCCATGGACAGGAGTTTCCGCCGCGGGAAATAGAGGCGTTCATCGGCTCGATCGGCCGCGTTCCGCATCCGCGGACGACGCTCTATGTCGATGCCGATGCCGACATGATCGATCGCGCACACAATGCCGCGCCCCTTGAGCCGGTTATCCAGACCCCGCCACGCAAACGGCCCGTCGGCGCCGCATTGGAGCTTCACGCATGACAGTCGAAATCCCGAGCATGAAGATCGCGGTCCTTGGCGGTGCTGGCAAGGAAGGCAGCGGCCTCGCGCTGCGCTGGGCGGATGCCGGGCACAGCGTCATCATCGGTAGCCGTGACCCGGCCCGCGCGCAGGAAGCTGCTGCCGAGATCAACACCACACTCGGACGCGAAGCCGCGACGGGCGCGGACAATCTGTCCGCCGCCGCTGAGGCCGAGCTGATCGTTCTCGCCGTGCCTTATGCCGCGCAACAGGCGACCGTTGAAACCTTGCGCGGTTGTCTTGCCGGCAAGATCCTGATCGACGTGACCGTCCCGCTCGTGCCGCCCAAGGTTGCCCGGGTGCAATTGCCCGAAGGCGGCTCGGCGGTCGAGGCGGTCCAGCGCATGCTGGGCGAGGAGGTGAGGGTGGTCTCCGCCTTCCAGAATATCTCGGCGCATCACCTGAAGCATCTGGGCGAGGAGATCGATTGCGATGTCCTTGTCTGCGCCGATGACGCCGAAGCGGGCGAGCTTGTCGTCAGGCTCGCGCGGCAGATCGGCCTTGGCGCGTTCTATGGCGGCGTGCTCGCCAATTCGGTGGTGGCTGAAGCGCTGACCAGCGTCCTGATCGCGCTCAACAAGCGCTACAAGGTACCGGGCGCGGGTATCAGGATCACGGGTATCCCGCGGGATTGAAACGCCGTCAGCCCGTGCGGGTCATTTCATAGTCGCCCGCGATGTCGACGATCGTCTTCCAGCCGGGATAGACGACGATCGTCGTGAAGCTTTCCTCGATGATGGCAGGGCCGTTCACGATATGCCCGGGTTGCAGATCGCATCCGAGAAAGATCGGCGTATCAGCATAGCCGCTCCCCAGATTGGCGCGGCGCGATTTGGTAGGAACCGGATTTCCCGTGCTCACCGGAAAGCCCTTGGCGAAGACAGGCGAGGGCGTGTTCACATGGGTGGCGAGACGCACGCCGGTCACCTCTGGCACCTCATGCTCTCGAATATGGCTGTATTCGGCCATGTGCCGCTGGTTGAACAGCGCGATCGCGCGCGCGCCGAGATCATCATCGATGAAGGACAGGTCGTGCAGCCTGCGGTCCGGCGCGACGTCGAAGGTGAGCGAGAAATTCTGCCCGGCATAGCGCATGTTGAGCTGGTAGTTGGCGACCACCTGATCCGAATTGAAGCTGGAATCCGCGAAGAATTTTCTCGCCCGGGCGCCAAGCTCGGTCCACAGCGACCTGAGCTGGTCCAGATCGAGCGCATCGGCCTTGGCGATGCATGAGCGTTCCTCGTCGATGCTCGGATTCGCGACCAGCGTGCCAAGCGCCGAGAAGGTCGGCGACGCCTTGGGCACCAGCACCTTTTCGATGCCGAGTTCTTCTGCCTGCGTCGCGGCAAAGGCGGGGCCATTGCCGCCATAGGCAAGCATGACCAGATCCTTGGGATCGATCCCCTTGCCAGCGGTCGTGCGCCGCACGCCTTGCGACATCCTGGCGTTGACGACGCGCCAGCAATCGAATGCGGCCTGCTCAGCGCTCGTCCCCATCGCCTCGCCAAGCTTGGCGAAGGCTGCTTCGACGCCATCGCGTTTCAACGTGAAGCTGCCGCCGGCAAAGCCTTCTTCGGTTGAAAGTATGCCGAGCATGACAAGCGCATCTGTTACCGTCGGCTCGATCCCGCCGCGCCCATAGGCGATGGGGCCGGGTTCCGATCCCGCCGAGCGCGGCCCGACCTGCAGCGCGCCGCCATTGATCTGGCAGATCGATCCACCGCCGGCGCCCAATGTCTCCACCTTCACCATCGGCACGCCGATCAGGTAGCGATGGTGCATGGTCCAGCCCGCCTCGGCCGGAGCAGCGCCGTCCAGCACCAGCGACATGTCGTAGGAGGTGCCTCCCATATCGACGCAGAGCAGGTTGGGATGGCCCTTTGCATTGCCGACATGCGCCGATCCGACGACGCCGCCCGCGGGGCCGGATGCGAGAACGCGGATGGGAGAGCCCCGGATATAGTCCACGGTCATCACGCCGCCCGAGGCCTGCATGACCATCAACTGGTTCCTGTATCCTCCCTCGCCGAGGCGGGTCACCAGACTTTCGAGATAGGAGGTCACGCGCGGCGCAACATAGGCGTTGACCACGGCAGTGCTCGTCCGGTCATATTCGGGGCCGCGCGGCAGCACCTCATGGCTCAGCGAGACCTGCACACCCGGCAGTTCCTCTTCGATGATCTCGCGCGCGCGCCTTTCATGTGCCGCGTTCACGAAGGAGAAGAGGAATGAGACGGCGATCGATTCCACGCCCTGCTTCTTCAGCTTGCGGCATGCCTCGCGCACCGCGGCCTCATCGAGCGGCTTGTGCACAGACCCGTCATGCAGCACGCGTTCGGGCACGGTCAGGCGGCGACGGCGCGGCGTGATCTGCCTGGGCGGTTCCAGCCGGACGTCCCAGATGTCCTCTTTGAATCCGCGGCGATACTCGATCTCGTCACGGAAACCCTCGGTGGTGATGAGACCGGTGACCGCACCGTTCATTTCAATGAGCGTGTTGTCCGCCACCGTCGTGCCATGGACGATCGCGTCGCAGCGCCCGAGAAAGTCGGTGAGCGACAGCCCCTCCTTCTGCGCAAGGCTGCCGAGCCCCTCCATCACGCCGAGCGACCGGTCCTGTGGAGTGGAGAGGTTCTTGTGGACGATGACATCGGCGCCTTTGAGCAGCGCGAAGTCTGTAAAGGTGCCGCCAATATCGATGCCGACGCGGTAATTCACTCTACGGCCTCCAGAGCGGGCAGCTTTCCGCCCATTTCCTTGCGCAGCGCCTCGGTCGCGGCGTGATCAACCGCGAGATCATAGTCCTCGAGGCTGCCCGTGAGCACGACGCCATATTTCTTGCGCGCCGCTTTCAGGCTCACATACTCGTCGAGCACATCCTCCCTCACGGCCTCAGGATCGCGCAGCAGCGGCGAACCAAAGCCCGCCCCGCCGCCATGCTGGTAGGCGATGACCGCATCGGCGGGGAGTTGCGCCTGTGCCGTGCGCTCGATCTTGTATTCGCCCGACGTTCCGACCTCAAACCGGTTGGAATAGGGGATGGCATCATCCCCACCACACATGCCGCGCAAGGGATGGTCGGCCGATACCATCCACGCCATCGCCATGGTGGGCGCCAGAACCTGCTTCACGTTGAGGCTGCCCGGCGCGCCGCGCCACTGGCCAGCACCACCGGCATCGGTCGTCATCTCACGGCTGATATTGAGGATCGGGAAACGGCATTCGGCGTCCTCGGCCTCGGAAAGGATCAGATTGCCGAGGCTGACGGGGCAGGAGCCCCAGCCGTCGATGCCCTGCACCGCGGATACGTCCATCGAGCGGCAATCGACGCCCTGGTCCATCCACATCTGGCCGTTCTCGTCGAAGCCGATCACCGCATTGGGCATGCCGATCTTGTAAAGTTGCGGCGCGGATCGTTCGGGCACGACCTGCGACAGCGCCAGGCACACCGCCTCGGTGATCTCGCATGCCGGGTGGAAGGAACCGAGCGCCGCCGGCTTGTTGGGCGGTGGTTGAGCGATGCAGCCTTCGGGAATGATGATCTCGACCGCGTTGAACATCCCTTCGTTCTTGACGATCGTTGGGTCGACCGCCGCGCAGAGCTGCGTCATGACATAGGACCGGCTGTTGGCGAAGGTGTTCCATACGCCGACGAGATTGGGCCGGTCGTCGGTGCCCGTCAGGTCGACGGTCAACTGGTCGGCCTTCACCGTGCACGCGACATGAACCTTCACGTCCTTCGTCCCCACCGTGTCATGGTCGATCAGCACCGTCGCCTCATAGATGCCGTCGGGCCAGCGCGCGACTTCCTCGCGGACAAGGCGTTCGGTGTGGTCGATCGATTGGTTGATCGCTGCCTTCACGACATCGGCACCCCATTTGCCGATCATGCCGTCGAGCATCTTCGCTCCACGTTGAACCGCGCCGATCATCGCCGCGAGATCGCCCGCAAAGGTGGCGAAGCGGTTATTGCGCTCGATCATGTGGATCACGTCGCTGCGTTTCTCGCCGCGATGCACGAGCTTCACACAGGGGAAGGACACACCCTCAGTGAAGATGTCGGCCGCCTCCAGCGTGAAGCCGCCCGGATCCTTGCCGCCGGTATCGCCCTGATGCGCCTGAAGCGTCAGGACGACGATCAGTTCGCCCTTGTCGTCATAGACCGGGGAATAGACACAATAATCGGGCAGGTGCCCGCCGCCATGATCGGGGTCGTTCGAGAGAAACACGTCGCGCGGGCCCCAGTCATAGACCTCGACATTCATCAGGCCCCAGCGAACCATCATCTGGTTGACGAAGGTCAGGTGCGGTGTTCCGATCGCGCCCATCGCCAGCCGGCCATTGGCATCGACGATGGCTGCATTGCGTTCGTTCGACTGGTTGATGATCGGGGAGGAGGCCGCGCGGCCCAGATGCGTCGCCGCCTCGAAGCAGACCGTCTCGAACGCGCCGCGGACGATGTCGGCCGTCACGGGATCGATATTGATCGACGTCGGCAGCGGATCGCGCCTTGCCGCAAGCTTGCGGTTCAGTTCGAACGACATAGGCCGGCTCCTATCCTGGCGACCTTGCGTTCACTCCGGTTGGCCGGGGGAGCATAGGCCTTGCCATGGTGGATAGAGCCGGCCCGAGACGCAATCTGAACAAGTCGCGCGAAGCGATGTGCGTTTCGCGCAAGCTGGCTCGAGGGCCGATCTACCAGACGAGCGGCAGCGCTTTCGGTCCCACGACACCCCCCGGGTAATATTCGATCGCCGCGCCGGGCTTCACGCTGAAATCGGGGATGCGACGCAGCCATTCCTGCAGGCCGATCTTGATTTCCAGCCGCGCCAGATGCGCGCCGATGCAGCTATGGACGCCGCCGGCAAAGGCCAGGATCGGTTTGCGCTGGCGGTTGAAGTCGATTTCCGTCGGGTTGGGGAAGATCTCGGGGTCGTAGTTGCACGCCGGCAGGATGCTCATGAACTTGTCGCCGGCCTTCATCTGCACGCCGCGCATCTCCAGATCCTGGGTCAGCGTCCGGCCGGAGAAGGTGACGGAGAAGACGCGCAGCAGCTCTTCCACCTGCCCGTTGATATTGCCGGGATTCTCAATGATCTCGCGGCGCCGGTCGGGGGTGTTGGCGAGCCACAACCACATGTTGTTGAGCGTCGCGAACACCGTGTCGAGGCCGGCGATGAACAGGAAGAAGGTGAAGCCGAAGATCTCGCGCTCGGTCAGTGGCACGCCATCGGGCCGCGCCTGGATGATCGTGCCGATCACACCATCATCGGGATTGGCGGTCTTTTCCTCGATCACCTTGGCGAGATAGGCCTCGATCCCGCGCATCGCCATGCCGGCGGTCATGCGGTCGCCCGAATGAAGCAGATCCACCGCCCAGCCGACAAAGGTGTCGCGCATGTCCTGTGGCAGACCCATCAGGTCGAGGAAGATCGAGACGGGGAGCGGACGGCCGAAATCTGTCGTGAACTCGCATTCGCCCTTGTCGATGAACTCGTCGATCAGGTCGTTCGACAGCTTGCGCATATAGCCTTCGAGCTTCGCCACGCCCTGCGGCGAGAAGGTCTTGTCGAGGATCGCGCGGTACTTGCGGTGATGCGGCGGATCGATTTCGAGCGGGATGAAGTAGAAATAATTGTTGGGGTCGCGCGGGAAGGGCGTCGCGCCCGCCGTCGTGAAATATTCGGGGTGGCGCAGCGCGAAGAAGGCGTCCTCATGCTTGATTGTTGCCCACGAGTTACCCGTCAGCGGATTTACGCTGTAGAAAAGCGGCGGGTGGGTCTCGTGCAACTCCGCCATGAACTTGTGCGGCGCGGCCAGGAATTCCGGCCCGGTGGTCAGCCCGATCTCGCGGATCAGTTCCGGCGGGACGTGCGAGGGGATTTCGGCGGCGGGGGCGGTGGCCATGATCGCTCTCCTGTGGCTCTTATCAGTATTGGGCTTCGGGCAGGTGGACGACGATGCCATCCAGCGCTGGCGCCATGACGATCTGACAGCTCAGACGGCTGGTCGGTTTGCGCTCTGACGATGTGGATTCGAGCATGTCGAGTTCGGCCTGATCCGCCGCAGGAAGCCTGTCAGCCCATTCATCGTCGACATAGCAGTGGCACGTCGCGCAGGCGAGGCCGCCGCCGCACTCGCCGACAATGCCGTCAATGCCGTTGTCAAGCGCGCCGCGCATCACATTTTCGCCCTCGGGCAGATCGACCACATGCTGCGCGCCATTCGCTTCGACATAGGTGACGGATATCATCAACCTCTCCTTATCCGACTGTCATGATTGAGAACGTCGTTCTCTTGGCTGGTACTATAGCGCGAGGCTGCTAAAAGGGAAGAACATTGTTCTCATCGGGAAGGGGCGGAATGCACAGTGCAGCAATGCAGCCGGTTGAAGCCGAAGCCGATGCGGACGCGCTGGATCGCACGCGCCAGATCGTGGCGGCCGCCTACGAACTGCTCGACGAAGCAGGACTCGAAGGGCTGACGATCCGGGCGGTGCTCAATCGCACCTGCCTCGCACGGCGCGCCTTTTACGACCGGTTTGCGGGCAAGGACGACCTCGTGCTCGCGGTCTTTGCCGATACGCTGCGTCTTGCCGCCACTTTCTTTGGCGAACAGGTCCGCGCGCTTCCCGACCCGATGGCGCGGCTCCACCATATCGTGACGGGCATCGTGCTGGGGCGCGGCTCGATCGATGATAGTGCAACAGGGCGCGGCGACCGGCGCGGAGCTGCCTTGAGCCGCGAACATCTACGCCTTGCCGAGGCACGCCCGGCCGAACTGCAAAAGGCGGTGAGCCCGCTGATCGACCTGATTGCCGACCAGCTATCGGACGGCATAAGAGTGGGCCAAGTGCGCGAGGCGCCGGTGCATTGGATGGCGATGCTCGTCTATAATCTCGTCTCGACCACCGTACACACCGAATTGCTGTCGGAAGAAGCGGCGCATCGTGACCCGCAGCGCCGTCAGCAGCTTGCGGAGGAAATCTGGGAATTCTGCCGTCGCGCCATCGCGGCCTGAGCTAAAGCCCCAGACGCTGGCGCTGGATGCCGCGAAAGCGCTCGATGAATTGCACGTGCCGCGCCTCGGGCGTCGCGCGCGCGCTGTCGGCAGGTAAAAGGTCCGAGAGATCGGCGCGTTTGACAAGCCGCGTCTCGATTGCCGGGCCGGAGGCGCTCATGAGCATGCGGATGGCGAGATTGCCCTGTTCGAAACCACTGGTGTCCATCCAATTGTGAAATCCCGGGTCTTCGGCGCAGAGGATCAGGCGGACGTGGCCGTCGCTGTCCGTTCGCGCCCTTGACGGCGTGTAGCTCACAGGCCGGTAGAGATAATCGAGACTGTTCATGAAGACGCCGCCCAGCGACGCCATCCAGAAACCGTCGCCGGGCTTGAAGCTCACGACCAGCGCCTCGTCCGGCGCGAGCGCCCACACCATGTTCGCGACCGCTCGGCCGCGCTTACCATCGCCGGCATCGCTGGAAGGCAGTGGTGGAAAACGGTTCATCGAAGCGGGGTCAACCGCGCCGCCACTGTAAAGATAGGGATGATCGGGCCAGTCACGCATCAGGCCGGTGACGAACTCTCCGGCCCAGTCGAATGCGCCGATCATCTCCGCGGGCGTCGGCATCGGGCGCGGCTCGACCATGCCGATCCGCTCGATGCGCAGAGTCCAGTGCGTCTCATCCCAGCGGTCGAAGCCCTGCCGGATGAAAAGCTTGCGCGAGCCCGGAGTCGTCGGGAGCCAGTTGCACGCCCGCTCCGGCCCGCCGACAAACAACTCGAAGCTGCCATCGGGCGCGGTTTCGATCTGGTGGCCGAAAAGATTGGCCTCGGGAACGTCGCCAAAAGGCTCATGCAGGCTCGGCCAGCCCGTGCCCGACTGGGTCTCGGGTCGCGGTCCCTGCACGGTGATGTTGAAGAAGCGCGCGGTGCCCTTGGCCCCGGTGATGCGATAGGCGCTTTCGCCGTCGATCCAGGCCTGCTGATAGGTGAAGTCCGCAGCATCCGCGCCCAGCTTGCGGAAGGGCGTGCAGAAGGCGTGGATGTGGGGATAGCGCGGATCCCTGGTTTCGAGCGCTAGGTCGAATGCCTGTCCGAGATTTTGAGTCAGGAAGCGGAAGGCATCGGCACGGTGAAGGTCCAATGAGGGGTTGTGATCCTTGAACACCTGATCCCCCGCGGCGCGGAGGCGGTCGCAGAATTGCTCCCAGCCAGCGCGGAGGGCTTCATCGTCCGTGCCATCACCAAATGCCATGGTCAGGCTCCAAGTCTCTCGAGCATCGCCGACACGTGTTGAGCGGCGCGGGTGGTCGCCGCGAGATGCCCCTCGGCGTCGATACGCGGGCCAATCAGTTCGATATCGAAGGCACCCCCGTAGCCGGCGTCGAGCAACTCGCTGATGATCGCCTCGAGCGGGATAACGCCGTCGCCCGGCACTGCGCGGGCCGGCAGCGACCGATCGCCGAGCACATAGTCGCTGAGCTGCACCAGTCCGCAACGCGGCAGCGCATGGCGGAGCAGATCGCCAAGGCCTGCGTCGCCCCAGCAAAAGAAGAGTTCGACGCACACGCCGATCTTCGCCTGTTCGGCGAGGCGGATCGTGTCGGCGAGGCTGTGGGCGATATGGATGTCGGCATAGAGCGCCGGAGCATTTTCGATCATGAGCGCAAGGCCAGCCTGACGTGCGGCTTCGGCGCAGGGCGCGACGCGCTCGGCAAATCCGTCGGCGGCCGCTTCCCAACTCAGGCCGCCCCGTCCACCGGTCAGCAAGTAAATGGATCTGGCGCCCAGCTCCGCGCCGATGTCGATAACGCGCATCAGCGTCTCGGCGGCTCGGCCTTCATCTTCCTCCAGATTTGCGTGGATGCCGAAGGGATGGTTGATTGTCTCGATGATCAGGCCGTGGTTGCGGACCGCCGACCGCGATTCCGACGTGCCGCCCTCCGTCAGCAGGGAAGGGCTCGCAATGCTCATCCGTCCCGCGCCGATCGTGCGGCAACTTTGGGCAAAGGCGCTGATGCTCGATGCGGGGAAGCAGACCTGATGGATCGAGATCCGCTCGTGCATCGCGCCCTAGCCCCGTTGCTCGATATCGAGGCCGAAGCGTTCACGATAGGGCGCGAATTCCTCGTGGAGCGCCGCGATATCGCCATCGATCAGGTCGGTCGAATAGCAGAACTTGCCGTAGCGATCGCCGCGGTTGGTGGCGAGATAATCGCGCATTGCGGTTTTCGCGTTTGCGGTCAGCTCGTAATCCGCAAAGTCGTAGAAGCCGCGGATCACGCTCACCTGATCGGTCACGAAATCCTGATAGCGGACATGGTGGATCCGCGGATCGTCGATCATCGGATTGTCCAGGATAGCCTTGAATCCCGCGCGGCCAAGCCGGGTGTGAAGCTCGGCAATCGCTTTCAGATCCACGCTGCCGGTCAATCCCTCGGTCAGGTCTGCCGCCATCTGGATGCGCGACGCGATCGACTGCACCGGATCGCGGTGGATGTAGAGCACGCGCGCGTCGGGATAGGCTTCGAAAAATGCGGGGAAACGTGTCGCGTGAAACCCCTTGAGCACCCACTTCTTTTTCGGCCGCCCGTGCTGGATCGCCTGCAGCATCATCTTGTGGATGCGGTACTGCGCTGGTGGGTCGGAAGGTAGCCCACCCACAACCATGCCCATCGGCAGGCGCCACCAGGCGGTGGGGGTGAGCACGCGGAAATCGAAAGCCCAGCTCCGCTCGCATTCGGGAAGGCCATCGCCCAGCATGTCGTTATAGGGATGGCTCTTGAGCCAGTTGGGCAAGCGCGCGTTGATCTCGCTCCATTCGGCATCGGCTTGCGCGCGCCGGGGATCGTCAGGCGCGACAAGCCCCGGCGGCGGGGAAGGGTGCATCACCTCCCAGAAGCGCAGCGCTCGCGCGTCCGGATCGACCGAAAGCAGGGCGTGGAGCAGTGTCGTCCCCGAGCGCGGTTCGCCGGTGACGAACAGCGGCCGCTCGATCACTTCCTCGTCGAGACCATAGCGCTTGTGATCGTCGAAGAAGCGCAGCCGGTCAGTCAGCAGCCAGAGGCAGTTGGCGGCGGCAATCTGCTCGCCCGCTTCGTCCATATTGGCTGACCGGATCAGGTCCACTGCTTGGCCAAAGCGATCGCGAAAGCTCGGGTCCCCCCAGTCTGACAGCCCCGTCTCTGCCTCCGCTGCCGCCAACAGGGCTTGGGTGTCCAGCGGCACCGCCATCGTCACACGCCCTCGCACAGGCGCAGCAATTCATCCTCGGCCTCGCGCACCTTTCCAGGGGATTTTGCACCATAGGCCAGCCCCGCCATGCCGCCATAGTCGAGGATCTTGGGCACGCGCAGGCCCGCGTCGCAGAAACTCTTCACGATCTTCGCTACCTGCTTCGGCGTTCCGTGCGGAATGAGGTCGAGGATCATTTCGGGATAGACCTGCTCGCAAAACGCGAGAAAGCGTTCGCGCGTCAGAACGGCGGGGTCGATATCGACGAAGCCGCGCCAGTTCTCGCCCAGAGGATGCTCATGTCCATGCTTCCGCAATTCTGCCGCGGATATCTGGAGGACGATCGCCTTGACGAGAGGCGCCGCCAGCATCTCCGCAAGTTCGGCGTCATCGCCGATCAGGCAGGTCTGGATGAAGGCGGGCGTGATCGCCATCGGGTCGCGTCCGGCCTTTTCGGCGGAGGCGCGGACGGCGCCCAGCTTCTCGGCATAATCCTCCGGGCTCCACGCACCCGCCGGCCACCAGCCATCGGCAAATCGTCCGGTGATCTCCAGCATGCGAGGGCCGCCCGCGCCGATCCAGATCGGCGGGCATTGGCCGTCGTAGAGTTCGGTGTCCATGCGCGCATGATGGAGGTGGAAGAACTTGCCCTCGAAATCGACGGGCCCTTCGCTTTCCCACAAAAGCTTGATGACCTGCAGCGCTTCCTCGAAGCGGCCGACGGGCTTCGAAAAATCGAAGCCGTAAGGCACCGTATTCTCCATCTCGCCGCTGCCAAGGCCCAGGATGAAACGGCCCTTGGACAGATGATCGAGCGTCAGTGCGGTCTGCGCGAGCATCGACGGATGGCGGCGGACGGTATCGACCACGCTGGTCGCAATCGGCACATTTTTCGTCAGCGCCGCGGCCGCGCCCGCGACCGCCATGGCGTCGAGGTGCCTGTGGGGCGAGGGCGAAACGGTGGCGAGATCGGTGAATTCGGGCGTCCAGATCGAGTCGGGCCAGAAGCTCACCATATGGTCGGGCAGCCAGATAGAATGATAGCGGCCGGTGTCGAGGTCGCCGATCTGGTCGATGCCCAGCGGCAAGGTTGTTCTCAGGAACGCAGCCGGCTGAACCTTCATGCATTCTCTCCCGATGTGCCGGCTTGAACGCCGTTCTTCGCAAGGGTTTATCAGCCCTCAGGCAGCCAGCAACAACCCGCCGACCATAATATCGGCGGGCCGATGCCTCCGTTCATGCTTGTGGTTTATTGAACCAGTTTCAAATGCTTGCGGAAAAATCCTGTCATCACATCGAAAGCCTCGCGTGATTCCGGCAGGGCGGGGTCGTAGAAGAAGGCGTGGCCAAGGCCGTCCCACATGTGCAGGTCCGCTGTCGCGCCGGCTTTCACGAGTTCGCGGTGCGTGTTGACCGCTGCGCTCATTTCGAACGCCCTCGTTCCGGTGACAATCAGCGTCGGCGGGAAGCGCTTGAGCGTCTCCGGCGAGAGAACCGGGGACACCATCGGGTCAGTGAGATTCACGCCCTTGAAGTACGCCGGGCCGTCCTCGCGCGGCGGCAATGCCTCGAACGGGCGGCCAAAGGCGCGGCTATCTCCGCCCCAGCGGGCGTCGGCCGATGCGCAGAAGATGCCGATGGCGGCGGGAAGCGGCAGCTTCTCCCTGGTGAAGGCGGCCATGGCCTGCGCCGTCAGCATGCCGCCGGCCGAACATCCGAAAATGGCGATGTTCTCCGGCTTATGGCTCTTGAGCAGCTCGCGATAGACTTTGACCACGTCCTCGGTCGCCGCCGGATAAACGTGTTCCGGTCCTTGCCGATAGGTGATGCTGACGATCTCCACCCCGGCAAGGCCAGCCAGCGGGATCGACTCCATCATGCCAGTGCCACCGGCAACGCCCATGACAAAGCCGCCGCCCGGCAGATTGAGCATGATTTTCTTGGCATTGGCCTTGGGGACGCCACCGGCCGGAGCGGCATAGACAGCAGGGACGCCCGCGATTTCCGCGTCGCGGGTGCTCACCTTGTACATCTCCTTCAGCTTGTTCAGCCGTGGCGCCACGATCTGCGGCATGCGTTGCCGCATCGCACCGGTCTGCCCGGCCGCAATGATACCGGCCAAAGGCGCCATTTGATCGGTTGGCGTCCTGGGCAGCGCCTTCTTGGCTTCCTCGCTCAGATAGATAGAGGGCGGCAGCCGGAAGGAGGGAACGACGACAGTGCCGTCCGGCTCGATCGAGCCATTGGCGGGCCTGGCTTCCTGTGCGCTGGTGAGTTGAGCGGGCGAGACGGTCAGAGCTGTGACCGCCACGGCGACGGCAAGACGGCGAAGGCTCAGCTTATTGGGCACCGCAATTCTCCCCACTATCATCCGCGCAGAGTCGCACGGTAGTTATGTTATGAAACATAAGATACATGCTTGAGCTTGCGGTGCAAGGGGGGTAGGCGACGAAATATGGACAAGCCCGAAGATCACAGGACCGCGATTTCCGATCCTTTGCAGGCGATGCTGGGTTTCCAGCTCCGCCGGACCTCGGTCGCGGTGATGGCGGCGCTTGGCGATGAACTGGACCCGCTTGGCATCAATCCGAGCGAGGCGTCGCTGCTGATGCTGATCGGGGCCAATGAGGGTTGCACGCAAAGCGACATCAGTCGGGCATTACGCGCCAAGCCGGCCAATCTCGTGCCGCTGATCAACAAGCTTGCCATGGCTGGCGCACTGGATCGCGCGCCCGGCAAGGGCCGGACCATCGCGCTATCGCTATCCGATCGGGGGCGGGCGCTGCATGTCGAGGTCAGGCAAGCCTTTGCGCGACACGAAGCGCGTATCACGCGCAATGTGCCCGAAGATCGCCGCGCCGACATTGTGGACCTGTTGCGCCAGATCTGTCTGGACGCGTGCTGTTCCTCGCACGGGACCGAAGGCGACGCCTAGCAGCTTCCGCGTCGTCACTCCGCGTCGGGTTCGACCCACTTCGTCGTCAGCGCGCGCGGCGACAGATATTTGGTCGAAGTCCAGCCGCCATCCACCACGATCGTCTGCCCGTTGATGAACCCCGCGCCCGGCGAACAGAGGAAAGCGATGGTGCTCGCAATGTCCTCGACCTCGCCGAGACGCGGAAAAGGCGTGGTTTCGACATTGACGCGCTTGAACATCTCGTCTTCGAAGCGGTGGCGCACCATGTCGGTCATCGTCACCCCCGGCGCGACGCAATTGGCGCGGATGCCCTTCGGCCCGTAATCGCAGGCGATGTGCTCGGTGAGCGAGGTGAGCCCGCCCTTCGCCGCCGAATAGGCCCCGCCGCGCCGCCCGCCGATCACCGCATAGGTCGAGGTGACGTTCACGATGCCACAGCCTTCGCCCATATGGCCGATCGCTTCCCGGCACAGGCGGAATGGCGCGCGCAACATCAGATCGAGGAACTGATCGAGCGTCTCGTCATCGGTTTCGTGCAGCGGCTTGGGGCTGCCCGCGCCGGCATTGTTAATCAGGAAGTCGATCCGCCCGAACCGATCCAGCGCCAGCGCGACGATCCGCTGCGGGGCATCATCCTCGGTCACATCGATCGAAAGCGTCGCGACGCGTTCCGGATCGCCCAGCGTCGATTCGAGCGACGCGAGCTTTTCCGGATCGCGCCCGACCCCGACAACGGCCATGCCCATGTCGTACAGCATCTTCGCGGTGCCAAGACCAATGCCGCTGCCGGCTCCCGTGATGATCGCAACCTGCATGTCGTGCCCAAACCCTTCTGCCAACGCCGGCAACCCTCATATCCAAACATGCGCCCGCAGCGAACCTCCCGGCAAGGAACGTCGCCTGTGCGATGACTTCTATATGATCGACGACGGCTGCCGCATCTGCCTTTGAAGGTCACCGCAGCACGTATAAGCCAGCCCAAACGCGCTGAACTGATGCAGAAATGGCGTCATCGACATGGGTGGGAAAGTTGCTCTGGTTTCACGAAGAGCATGACGCACGGATCTGTCAGCCCGTTTGAGTAAGAGGACTGTGGCATGACTGAACTGAGATTCGACGATCGCGTTGCCGTCATCACTGGCGCAGGCCGGGGGCTTGGCCGCGCATATGCGCTGCTGCTCGCATCAAAAGGCGCAAAGGTGATCGTCAACGATCCGGGCGTCGGTCTGAAGGGCGACGGCGTCGACGTCGGCCCTGCCGAGGAAGTGGTGCAGGAGATCAAGGCTGCTGGCGGCAAGGCCGTGGCGTGCACCGAGTCGGTCGCCACGCCCGAAGGCGGCAACGCCATCATTCAGGCGGCTCTCGATCAATACGGACGGATCGACATACTGATCCACAACGCCGGCAATGTGCGCTACGGCGCACTGGATGAAATCCCGCAGGAGGATTTCGACGCGGTCCTCGACGTCCATCTCCATGGCGCGTTCCATGTCGTCCGGGCTGCTTTCCCGATCATGTGCGCGGCGGGCTATGGCCGCATCGTGCTGACGTCGTCGATCGGCGGGCTCTATGGCAACCACAAGTGCGTGAACTACGGCGTGTCGAAGTCGGGCATGATCGGGCTCAGCAACGTCACTGCGATCGAGGGGGCGGACAGGGGTGTGAAAAGCAACATCATCGTCCCCGCCGCCGTAACCCGCATGGCGGAAGGGCTCGACACCAGCGCCTATCCGCCGATGGGGCCCGAACTGGTCGCGCCCGTGGTGGGCTGGCTTGCGCACGAAAGCTGCTCGATCACGGGCGAAATGCTGGTTTCGGTCGCCGGACGGGTGGCAAAGGCCTTCATCGCCGAAACAGAAGGCGTCTATCGCCCGTTCTGGACGATGGAAGAGGTCGGCCAGGACATCGACGCCATTCGCGATACCGAAAAGCAGTGGATCTTCGCGCCCGTTCCTGCGGGGCATGCCGAGCATATCGGCAAGAGCTTCGAGATGGCGAGGAAGGGCGGCTGACCGTGCGGGATGCGCCGGACAGGAGAAGCCTCATGAGAGGTAACGATCCCGAACTTCCGCCGCGCATCCCGCCCGTTCCGCGCGAGGGATGGACCGACGAGATCCGGCAGTTCTTTGCCATCATGGAAGGGCCGCAGACGATCGAGCAGGGGACGCGCTTCAATGCCCAAGCCATCATGGCGAACCATCCCGAACTCTCCACGGCATGGGCGCACTACAACAAGTTCGTTGCGCGCGAACTCGAGATCCCGGATTCCCTGAGAGAGATCGCTATCTTGCGGACGGCGTGGAACCTTCAGGCGGGATATGAATGGTACCAGCACCGCATCATCGGACGCCGGTGCGGGCTCAGCGAGGAGCAACTGGAAGCGCTGAAGGAGGGGGAGGGTGCTCCCGTCTGGAGCGAGGACGAGCGGCTCGTCATCCGCGCCGCGGACGAGATTTGCGCCAATGCGGAGGCATCGGCGGAGACGATTGAAAGCCTGCTCCAGCGCTTCGGCCCGCGCCAGCTCCTCGAAATCCTGTGGACCATCGGCACCTATGGGATGCTGGCCTGGATCTTCAATTCGCTGCGGATCCCGATCGAGGATTTCTGCATCACCTGACGGGCGACGCACACCATCCGCTCAGGTCGCTGTAAGTGTTGCCCGGATCGCCTGTTTCAGCACCTTGCCCGCGTCATTCTTGGGCAGGGCCTCCCACAACGCCACGGCTTCGGGATATTTGAACCGCGCCACGCCATAGCCGGCAAGAAACTCTCCGAGGGACGGGACATCGGGTGCGGCCCCATCCCGCGGCACGATCACGGCCACTGCCCGCTCGCCCGTGCGCGCATCGGGGATGCCGACAATCGCGATCTCGGCGATGCCCGGATGGGCGATCAGCAAATCCTCAATCTCCTTGGGCGAAATGTTCTCGCCATTGCGGATGATGAGGTCCTTGATCCGACCGGTCACGACCAGATGATTACCGTCCACCCAGCGCCCCTGATCGCCTGTCCGGTAGAAGCCTGCTTCGTCGAAGGCGCTGGCTTCATCTTCGGAATGGACATAGCCGACCATCATCTGCGGCCCGCGCGCGCGGATCTCGCCATCTTCAGCGATCTTCACGGTGGCGATGCCGGAGCACCCGTCCGTCTCAGCCGCATGCTCTACATCATCGGGACTGATGACGCCGACGGTGCTGACCGGAACCTCGGTCGAGCCATAGACGCGCGACACGATCGCCCGCTCGAAATAGCTTGAAGCTTCGCGGATCAGCGCGGGCGGCACCGACGCGCCGCCGCAAATGAAGAGTTTCAGCGAGGGCAGATGTGTCCCTGCCTTTCGTGCGGCCGCCAGCAATTGCTGCAGAAACGGTGTTGCGCCGGCCATGTGGGTGCAGTTCGCGCTGTCCATGGTCCGCACAGCGTCATCGGCATCCCATTGGTCCATCAGGATCGCGGTCGCACCCAGCAGCAACGGAGTCTCGAACGCGTAGATCGACCCCCCGATATGGCTGATCGGCGACGGCACGAGGAAGCGATCGCCCGGCTCGACCAACCAGTGCCTGCCAATCTGGCGGATCAGCGCGTTGATCGAATTGTGCGTGTGCAGAACGCCCTTGGGTCGGCCGGTAGTGCCGCTGGTATACATGACCATGCGGACCTCGTCGGGGTCCAGAGTCGGCAGAGGTGACGCAGAAGCCGCGCTCTGCTCCAATAGCTGCGGACAGGACGTATGTGGACCGGATTCACCCCGGACGACAACGATCTCGGGTGGATTCTCGAGCTGTTCAGCCACCCGTCCAAGCATCGCCGAATAGTCGTGGCCGCGAAATTCGGCGGGTACGAAGATCATGCGGCTGCCGACATCGGCGAGCATGAAGCGCAGGTCATGGTCGCGGAGCGAGGGCAGGATCGGATGCGCCACCATGCCGGCCAACGTCGCCGCCATATAGATCACGGCAGCTTCGTGCCAGTTGGGCAGCATGAATGAAACAACGCTGCCGGGGGCAAAACGGGCAAGCATGGCATGCGCGAGCCGCTGCGCCTGATCGTGGAGTTCGGCCGCCGAAAGGCGCACATTTCCGTCGATGACGAGAGTCCGATCGGGATCCTCCCCCGCAATCCGGCGGAGCGCGTCGACGCAGGTTTCCTCGCGCCACCAGCGATCGGCATAAGCCTGGCACGCGAGGTCATCATTCCACCGGATGCTCCATCCGCCGGCCGTCAATCGTCGTGCATCGCGCATATCGGTCATGATCGGCTCAATCCGGTCATCTGGTTTGGCTCAGCCCTGTGCGGAAGAAGCCGCGTCCACGCAAGCGAGGCGCGCAATCCACCGTCCCGGCGATCAGCCCAAAGCGTCAGTCCCTTTTGTCGGCCTTCCATTCGGCCGCGACGGCCGCACCGTCGCGCGCCGGTCCTATCGCACCAGGCGTTCGCGAAAAGCGCGGAACCGGGGCGACCTGTTCCATGCCGTCATGCATCACATAGACGCCGCGGGCAGCCATATGCGGGTGGCTGGCGGCTTCGCTGAGCGGAACGACAGGCGCAAAGCATGCGTCAGTACCCTCCAACAGCGTCGCCCATTCGCTGGCGGTACGGCCGCGGAAGATGCTTTCCAGGGTCGCGCAATGGTCGGGCCAACGCGATGCGTCGCGCTGCTCGTCAAGCAGGCGCGATGGCGCCCCGATCAGGTCCAGCATCTGGCCATAGAAATGCGGTTCGATCGGGCCGATCGAGATTTCCTTGCCGTCGGCGCAAATGTAATTGCGATAAAAGGGCGCTGCCCCGCCGAGCAGATTCGTGTCGCGCTCCATCGAAATCGCCCCGCGCGGGAGCAGGCCCGCGAACATGCTCATCAGCGACGACGTGCCATCCACGATCGCGGCGTCGATGACCTGCCCCTTGCCTGATCGTTCGCGCTCCCAGAGCGCGGCCATGATGCCAAAGGCTAGCAGCATCGATCCGCCACCGAAGTCGCCGACCAGATTGAGCGGTGGCTGCGCGGGCTCGCCGGGCCGGCCCATTGCCGCGAGTGCGCCGGTGAGCGCGATATAGTTGATGTCGTGCCCGGCAGATTTGGCCAGTGGCCCGGTCTGCCCCCATCCCGTGATGCGACCGAAGACCAGCCTCGGATTGCGCGTAAGCAGCACGTCGGGGCCAAGGCCGAGGCGTTCCATGACGCCCGGACGGAAACCTTCGATGATCACGTCGGCAGAGTCGGCAATATCGAGGCAGTAGTCGCGCCCAGCGTCGCTGCGGAGATCGACAGCGACCGTGGCGCGTCCGCGGTCCACCACCGGGTTCTCCCAGCCATTGCCACCTTCGCGGTCGATGCGAACGACGTCGGCGCCGAGATCCGAAAGAAGCATCGCGCAGTGCGGGCCGGGGCCGATGCTGACGAACTCGACGACGCGAAGCCCGGCGAGCGGGCCGGTGCCGGCACCCGAGAGGGCATCGTTTGTCATCGCGGCTTCCTCTTGTTGGACGCTGCCCGGCTCACACCATCTCGGGCTCGGCGACAAGCCCCGCCAGCCGCCCGCGGATGATCGCTTCGGCTTCGCGCACGATCCGCGCTATCAGCTCGTCACAGGTCGGGATGTCGTGGATCAGGCCCTGCACCTGACCAGCCCAGATGAGCCCCGCATCGACATCGCCGGTCTCGAGCGCGGTCCTGCCCTTGGCGCCCGACACGAGCGAACGGACGTCCTCGAACACCGCATTTGGCCGGCTTCCGAGTTCAACCACCTCATCCGACACCGAATTCTTCGCAACGCGACCGGTGTTGCGGAAGGCGCGAAAGATCAGATTGGTCGCACGCTCGTCATTGGCGACGAGAAGCTGCTTTACCTTGTCGTGGATCGGCGCCTCGACCGTCGCGCAGAAACGCGTGCCCATGTTGATGCCCTCCGCGCCGAGCGCCAGCGCTGCGGCGAGGCCGCGCCCGTCGCCGAAACCGCCGCTGGCGATCATCGGGATCTTCACCTGGTCGGCCGCCGCGGGGATCAGGATAAGCCCCGGAATATCGTCCTCGCCCGGATGGCCGGCGCATTCGAAGCCGTCGATCGAGATTGCATCGACGCCCATCCGCTCGGCAGACAATGCGTGGCGCACCGCAGTGCATTTGTGGATCACCTTGACGCCATGCGACTTGAACTCGTCGACATGCTCTTGCGGCTTGTATCCCGCGGTTTCGACGATCCTGATCCCGCTGTCGATGATCGCGCGGCGATATTCGGCATAGGGCGGTGGTGAAACCGAAGGAAGAATCGTCAGGTTCACGCCAAAGGGCTTGTCGGTCAGCGCCCGACACCGTTCAATCTCGCGACGAAGATCGTCCGGAGTCGGCTGGGTAAGCGCGGTCACGATGCCGAGGCCACCGGCGTTCGAGACAGCGGCGGCCAGCTCTGCGCGGCCGACCCACATCATGCCGCCCTGTACGATCGGATGCTCGATGCCTGCCAGTTCGGTGAAGCGCGTGCGGATTCCCAATTTCCTGTCCTTTGGCTATTCTCGACTCATTGGTCTATTATCTACTCACCAGTAACCTCACCATGGCGGTGTGTGTTGTCAACACGCCGCGCCCGCCGATTCAACGGGGTGCGAGCCCGCCGGTGAGGATATCAACCATCTGCGTTGCGACGGTTTCCGCGCTCTCTCCACCGTCGGTCCGATGCCAGCGGGCCGGCCAGTTCAGCGCACCTGCGAGCGTGAACGCCGCAAGCTTGACGTTGACGGGGGCAATCGATCCATCGGCTATGCCCTCGGCAATCAGCGCGCGCATCGCCCCGTCGATTTCTCGCTTGAGCTCGCGAAAGCGGTCGGCGCTCTCGGCTGACAGCACTTCATCGGACGTGCGGATCACGCAGCGACCGAAATCCCCCATGGTGATTTCGGCATAGTGGCGCAGAAAGCTGCGCAGCCGGTCGAGGCCCGACCCCGGATGTTCGCGCGCGGCGCTGGCGGCATCGCGCAACTGCTCGATTCCGCGCGTCACGCATTCGAACAGAACCTGATCCTTGTTTCCCAGATAATGGTAAATCGTCGGCTTGCTGACCCCCAGGCTCGCTGCGACATCGTCGAGCGATGCCGCGTGGAAGCCATGTGTGTTGAACAGGCGGACGGCAGCGCGGAGCACGGCCTCGCGCTTCTGTTCGCGCTCGACCTTGCGTTCTTCCACTGTGCGAAACGGCGACGTCTGCATCGCGTCCGTGATCCCTCCAGCCCGTATCCGACCTCCGCAATTGACGAAGCGGTTGCCGATAAACGATATACTCGCTGGTAAAATATAGACCAAAGAGTTTTGTGGGGAAGGACACTGAACTGTCCAGGACTCGCGCAGAACGCCCTCAATTTAGGTGAACCTATGGCCATCTCTCTTGCTGATCCCTCCCTGCTGCGGGAGCAGTGTTTCGTCGACGGAAACTGGATCGGCGACTCCGCGATCGCGGTCACCGATCCGGCATCGGGCGAGAAGCTGGCTTTCATACCCGAGCTTCGCACGAACGAGGTCCGCGCCGCGATTGCGGCGGCGGAGGGCGCGCTGTCGGCATGGCGTGCACGCACCGCCGGCGATCGTGCGCGCATTCTGCGCCGCTGGTTCGATCTGATGATGGCCAACCAGGAGGATCTGGCGATGATCCTCACGCGCGAACAGGGCAAGTCGCTTGCCGAGGCGCGCGGGGAAATCGCCTATGCCGCATCCTTTATCGAGTGGTTCGCGGAGGAAGCAAAGCGCGTTTATGGCGAGGTGATCCCGAGCCATCGTACCGACAGCCGGATCGTCGTTATCCGTCAGCCCGTAGGCGTGGTCGCGGCGATTACGCCGTGGAACTTCCCCTCGGCGATGATCACGCGCAAGGCGGCGCCCGCGCTCGCTGCGGGTTGCACGATGGTGCTCAAGCCGGCGACCCAGACTCCACTGAGCGCGCTGGCGCTCGCGGTCCTCGCCGAGCGCGCAGGCATTCCGGCGGGCGTGTTCAACGTCGTCACGGGATCGTCGCGTGTGATCGGGGCGGAGCTCACGAGCAATCCGTCGGTGCGCAAGCTCAGCTTCACCGGCTCGACCGAGGTCGGCAAGACGCTGATGGCGCAGTGCGCGCCGACGATGAAGAAGGTCTCGATGGAACTGGGCGGCAACGCGCCTTTCATCGTTTTCGCCGACGCCGATCTTGATGCGGCGGTAGAGGGGGCAATCGCCTCCAAATACCGGAACAGCGGCCAGACCTGCGTGTGCGTCAATCGCATCCTTGTGCAGCGCGATGTGGCCGCCGTGTTCGAGCAGAAGCTGGCCGAGGCTACTGCAAAGCTTCATGTTGGCGCGGGGATCGAGCCGGGCACGACGCAGGGCCCGCTGATCGACGAGGCGGCGGTCGCCAAGGTCGAGGAGCATGTTGCAGACGCGCTCGCCAAGGGAGGCCGCGTGGTCACAGGCGGGAACCGGCACGCGCTCGGTTTCAGCTTTTTCGAGCCCACCGTCATCGCCGGATGCACGCCCGAGATGGCGTTGGCGCGCGAAGAGACCTTCGGGCCGCTCGCCGCACTCTTCACCTTTGATACCGAGGAAGAGGCGATCGCACTCGCCAACGACACCGAAGTCGGGCTCGCCGGCTATTTCTATACCCGCGATCACGCGCGCGTGTGGCGCGTAGGCGAAGCGTTGGAAGTCGGCATTGTCGGGATCAATACGGGCATCATCTCAACCGAGGTGGCGCCATTCGGCGGCATCAAGGAGTCGGGCATGGGGCGCGAGGGTTCGCGCCATGGCATCGACGACTATACCGAACTCAAATATCTCTGCATGGCGGGCATCTGAGGCGCCAGGCGATTGCGCGAAGCGGCATCATTTTGGGAAAGGACTGAACAATGGCGGGGATAGTCGCAGTGACGGGTGCCGCGGGTGCGCTTGGCCGTAAGACTGTCGAGGTGTTGGGTGAGGCGGGATGGAAGGTTGTGGGAATTGATCTCGCCGACGTCTCCGGTGAGACTGTCGCGCTCGCGCTTGGCAATATCGACCTGACCAACGAGCAGGCAATGCAGGGTGTGGCACGCCGGATCGAGGCGGAACTCGGCGGGCTGGACGGTCTGGTCAACATTGCCGGCGGCTTTCGCTGGGAGACGGTGCTCGACGGCGACGTCGCGACCTGGGACCGCCTCCATACGATGAATCTCAAGACCACGCTCGTCGCGTCGCGCGCGCTGCTTCCACTGCTGCGGACGTCACAGGGCGCAATCGTCAATATCGGTGCCGCCGCGTCCAGCAAGGCCGGAATGGGGATGGGCGCCTATGCGGCGTCGAAGGCGGGCGTGGCGCGCCTTACCGAAGCTCTCGCCGAGGAGCTCAAGGACGAGCGCGTACGCGTCAATGCCGTGCTGCCGAGCATCATCGATACGCCCGCGAACCGCAGTGACATGCCCGATGCGGAATTCGATCGTTGGGTCACGCCCGAACAACTGGCGAACGTCATCGCCTTCCTGCTGTCTCCGGCAGCGAGCGCGATCACCGGCGCGCTGCTGCCGGTCACCGGCCGCGTTTGATTGAGAGGTGAGGGCGACCTGAACCGGCCGCCCCCGATCATGCCATGGTCGGAATGACGAAGCTCTGGTCGAGCACGGCGCCGCCGCTCGGCCAGCGCTGCGTCACGGTCTTGGTCCGCGTGTAGAAGCGGATACCGTCCATGCCGTACTGGTTGAGGTCGCCGAAGCCCGAGCGCTTCCAGCCGCCGAAGCTGTGGTACGCGACGGGCACCGGGATCGGCACGTTGATGCCGACCATGCCAACTTCGACGCTGCTCGCGAACTTGCGTGCAAAGTCGCCATTGCGCGTGAACAGTGCGACGCCGTTCCCGTACTGGTGCTGCGTCGGATAAGAGACCGCTTCCTCGAAGGTCTTCGCCCGCAGGATCTGAAGCACCGGGCCGAAGATCTCTTCCTGATAGCTCCGCATCTCGGGCGTAACGCGATCAAGCAGCGTGGGCCCCATGAAATAGCCGTCTTCATAACCCTGAAGCGAAAGCCCCCGCCCGTCGACGACCAGCTCGGCCCCTTCGTCGACTGCCATCTGGATATAGTTCTCGACCCGCGCCTTGTGAGCGGCGCTCACGACGGGGCCGTAATGCGCGTCAGGGTCGGTCGGAACACCGACGCGAAGGTCGGCGATCGCCGCGACCAGCTTCTCGCGAAGCCGGCTTGCGGTCTCTTCGCCCACCGGCGTCACCACGGGCAACGCCATGCAGCGCTCGCCCGCCGAGCCATAGGCCGCGCCGATAATGTCGGCCACCGCCTGGTCGAGGTCTGCGTCGGGCATCACGATCCCGTGATTCTTCGCGCCGCCCATGCACTGCATGCGCTTGCCGGCCCCGGCGCCGCGTTCATAGACATATTGCGCGATGTCGGACGACCCGACGAAGCTCACCGCCTTGATGTCCGGGTGATCGAGGATCGCGTCGACGACCACCTTGTCGCCGTGAATGACGTTGAGGATGCCCTTGGGCATACCCGCCTCGAGCGCCAGTTCGGCGAGGCGCACGGGCACCGAAGGGTCGCGCTCGGAAGGCTTGAGGATGAAGGCATTGCCGCACGCGATCGCCGGCGCGCACATCCACAAGGGGATCATTGCCGGAAAGTTGAACGGCGTGATGCCTGCCGCGATGCCGATCGGCTGACGCATCGAATAGACGTCGATGCCGGGCCCCGCGCCCTCGGTATATTCGCCCTTGAGCAGGTGCGGCACGCCGCACACGAACTCGACGACTTCGAGCCCGCGCTGGATGTCCCCCTTCGAATCCGCGATCACCTTGCCATGTTCGCGCGACAGCAGCGCCGCGAGTTCGTCCATATGGTGCTCGATCAGTTCCTTGAAGCGGAACATCACGCGGGCGCGGCGCTGCGGGTTGAGCGCGGCCCAGGCGGGCTGAGCCGCCTTCGCGTTGGCTACCGCGCGCTCGACGAGCGCGATGTCGCCCAACGACACCTGCGCCTGAACCTTGCCGAGCGCCGGATCGAAGACGTCGCCCAGTCGCTGAGGCGTGTCGGACAGCGCGGCGCCGTCGATGAAATGCTGGATCAATCGCATGGGCAGAATCCTTCCTTGGTTTCCGCAGCCATAGCCTTCACAATCTTGTTCATATATGGGGGTGTAATGCGAAACTGCTGTGCGAAAATGTAAGTGCCGGATTGGGATGATCTCCGCCTGTTCCTGTCGGTCGTGCGCTGCGGGAGCTTTGTGGCGAGCGGACGACAGCTCGCCTTGAACCACGCCACGCTTGCGAGGCGGCTGTCCGCGCTGGAGCAGTCGCTGGGCACCCGTCTTTTCGATCGCTCGCCGCGCGGCGTGCAGCCGACACGGGCTGGACTCGAACTGCTCGGGCATGCCGAGCGCATCGAAGCCGAAGTGCTGGCGGTCGGCCGCAGCCTTGCGGGTCAGGAGCAGCAATTGTCGGGTAGCGTGCGCCTCGCGACTCCCGAGGCATTCGGAACCTTCTTCGTTGCGCCGCGCGTGCATCTGTTCGCCGCCGACCATCCGCGCATCGAACTCGAACTTGTGCCGGAGTCGCGAACGGTGAACCTTTCGAAGCGCGAAGCCGACATCGCTATCGGTCTGCACAGGCCCGATCAGGGCCGGCTCCGTGCGGCGCGATTGGTCGACTATCGCATCGGACTTTATGCCTCGCAGGACTTTCTCGACCGGACCGGCCCGGTCGAGAGTATGGCAGATCTGCGTGACCGGCCATTCATCTCGTATATCGAGGAAATGATCGATCTGCCCGAGCTGCGTTATCTCGATGAATCGCTGGCCGGACGGTGCGTCTTCCGCTCGAGTTCCGTGGCCGCGCAGATGGGGGCCGTGGTTTCCGGTTTAGGCTTCGGACTGCTGCACTGTTTTGCAGTCACGCCGGAGATGCGGCTTGTTCGCGTATTGCCCGGAGATGTCGAAGTGATCCGCAGCTATTGGCTCATCTATCACGCAGATCTGGCGCGATCGCCGCGCCTGCGTGCAGTTGCCGATTTCCTGACGCGAGAGGTGCGGTCGCGCGCTGCGCAATTCTGATCACCGCAGAAGCGAGGAGCTATCGAATGTGTATATACGTAGCTGTGGACGGGCTGCGTTTGAAAGTCTGAGGAAAGCAGGATGTCGGATTCGGTTCGGGTGGCGTTGGTTGGCTATGGTCTGGCGGGTAAAATCTTTCACGCTCCGCTGATCACGTCGACCGAAGGGATGACGTTGACCACCGTTGTATCCAGTGACCCGGACAAGGTGCACGCAGATCTTCCGGGCGTTCAGGTGACGGGTGATTTGGGAACTGCGCTGGAAAGCCACGCCATCGACCTTGTGGTCCTTGCTACGCCTGACGCGCTTCATGCAGAACAAGCGCTTTCAGCACTGGACGCGGGCAAGCATGTCGTCGTCGACAAGCCGTTCGCACCAAGTCTTGCAGAGGCGCGCCTCGTTGCCGAGCGAGCGGCTGACCGCGGCCTTACGCTGGCGATATTCCACAACCGGCGTTGGGACGGCGACTTCCTGACGGTCAGGCGTCTTGTCGAGGAAGGTGCCCTCGGCGAAATCATGCTGTTCGAAAGCCACTTCGATCGGTTTCGCCCCGAGGTGACCGATCGGTGGAAGGACAAGCGCGCCGGAGGAGTCTGGCAGGATCTTGGTCCACATCTCGTCGATCAGGCGCTGCGGCTTTTTGGCATGCCAGAGGCTCTGTTTGCGGACATAGGCACCCAAAGGTCCAGCGCTTTGGTGCCCGATTATGCGCATGTCGTCCTCAGATATGGCGCTCGGCGCGTCATCTTGCAGGCATCTCAAATGACGCATGCCAATGGCTTGCGCTTCGCTGTCCATGGAACCCGGGGCAGCTATATCAAATATGGAACCGACCCGCAGGAGGGTCAGTCCAAGGCGGGTCTGAAGCCCGCGTCGCCTGTCTGGGGTATCGACGATCAGCCAGGATTACTGACGCGCCTTGCCCCGGATGGCCGAGCGCATGAAATCATCGTCGAAAGCGAGCGCGGCAATTATGCGGCTTTTTATGAAGCACTGCGTGATGCGATCCTGGACGGGAAACCGAATCCGGTTCCGCCTCAACAAGCGCTGGACGTGATGACTGTCATTGAAGCCGGACGCATCAGTGCCGACGAGCGGCGCGAGGTCCGTTTGTAGCCCATGGCGGCTGACGCGGATGCATTGATGGCAACAGACCGCGACCATGCGAATGCGGATGACGCTTTGGACAAGCTCCGCTTTCGTCAGAACTATATTCGTTTCTGAGAATTTGGAGTGGCTCCCCGAGTTGGATTCGAACCAACGACCAAGTGATTAACAGTCACCTACTCTACCGCTGAGCTATCGGGGAACACTACGCGAGGCGCGCCTATAGCAGTGGGATTCGCGACTTGGCAAGCGCTCTCAATGACAATTTTTTGTGGTTTAGATGACGAACTGCTCCATCGCGATCCGGTCGTCCAGCGCGTGATCGGGATCGAACATCATGGTCAGCGTGCACGAGGGATCGATGCCGATCTCGACACGCGCGACATCGCGGACTTCGCGCTGGTCGGCGACCGCGCTCACCGGTCGTTTGGCGGGGTCGAGCACCTTGAGCGTGAAGCGCGACTTTTCGGGCAGGATCGCGCCGCGCCAGCGCCGGGGACGAAAGGGGCTGATAGGCGTGAGCGCGACCATCGCAGAGCCCAGCGGCAGGATCGGCCCCTGTGCCGAAAAGTTATAGGCCGTCGACCCCGCGGGCGTCGCGACAAGCACGCCGTCGCAAACCAGTTCGGGCAGCACGACGTGCTTGTTGACCATCACTTCGATCTTGGCCGTCTGGCGCGTCTCGCGCAGCAATGAGACCTCGTTGATCGCGGGGAGCGAGAATCGTTCGCCGTCGATCGTCTCGGCATCCATGCGCAACGGCGTGACCGCGAAAGCCCTGGTGCGCGAAATCCGGTCTTCGAGCAGGTCGGGACGCCATTCGTTCATCAGGAAGCCCACGGTGCCCAGGTTCATCCCGAATACAGGCACAATCCGCCGTCGTTCGAGCATCGCGTGGAGCGTCTGGAGCATGAATCCGTCGCCGCCCAGCACCACGATCATGTCGGCGCGCTCGGGCTCGACCCAGTGGTACATTTCGCGCAACTGCGCTGCGGCTTCCTGTGCGGCCGGGGTGGGGGAAGCGATCAGCCCCCGCGTCGGTTCGGGGTTCATCCGCCGGTTACGCTCATGTGCCGCTCCACGGCGGGCGCGGCGTCGCGTCGGTCGATATGGAAATCGTGCCGCGCGGGCTTCAACCGCAGGGCCTCGTCAATCAGCGGGTCGACCGCGGCAAGCCCACCTTCGCGCAGCGCAGTCTTGAGGTCGACCCGGTCGTCATGGCCCAGGCACATATAGAGCCGTCCCGATACGGTGAGCCTGATCCGGTTGCAGCCATCGCAGAAATTCCGCGTCAACGGCGAGATGAGGCCCAGGCGCACACCCAGTTCCTCGACCTGCGAATATCGCGCGGGGCCGCCCGTACTGAAGTCGAGCGGGCGCAGCGTGAAGTGTTCGTTCAATCGTTCCTGCACGCGCGTCAGCGGCAGGAAACGGTCGACACGGTCTTCGTCGATCACCCCCAGAGGCATCGTCTCGATCAGGCTGAGATCGAAACCCTCATCGCCACACCAGCGCAGCATCGGTTCGATCTCGTCTTCGTTGAAATCCTTCAGCGCCACCATGTTGATCTTGATCGCCAGACCAGCAGCCTTGGCGGCCTTCAGCCCTGTGAACACCTTTTCAACATCGCCGAAGCGCGTGATGTAGCGGAACCGCTCGGGATCGCGGCTGTCGAGGCTGACATTGATCCGGCGCACGCCCGCATCGAACAGCGGCGCGGCCATATCGTCGAGCCGCGTGCCATTGGTTGTGAGCGTCAGTTCGTCGAGCTCACCTGTGTCGATGTGGCGTCCGATCGACCGTGCCAGACCCTCAAGCCCACGGCGCACCAGCGGTTCGCCACCGGTAAGGCGGATCTTGCGGATGCCGCGTTCCACGAACCGATCCGCGAGCGCCGCCATCTCTTCGAGCGAGAGGATCGCCGCCCGGGGCATGAAGCTCATATGCTCGGCCATGCAATATCGGCATCTCAGGTCGCAGCGATCCGTGACCGAAAGGCGCAGATAGGTGATACGACGGCCAAGGCCGTCGATCAGTGCCGGCTGGGCGGGGGCGCGCACGTTCTCCATACGCTTTAGCTAGGCGCAGCAAAGCCGTCGAGCAAGACAAAGCCGTTTGCGCTCGTTAGCATGGGCCTCTGATAAGGGGGTAGAGTGGGCACAGAGGGCGACGAAGAGCTGGGCGCGCGTCAGGGAGCGCCGCTGTTCATGCTTTCGTTTCGACAGCGTGATGAACTGGCGGCAGCGGCCGAGGCGGCGGGCTGGCGGACGATCGCTGCGCGGCGCGCCGAGGGCGTCGAGCGTCGCTTCATCGTGAGCGGGGCGGCCGTAGCGGTGGTCGACGCGCGTGGTGCGCTCGATGAAGGCCTGGCCGCCGTAAAGGCGCTGGCCGATCCCGTGGAGGTCAATGCCGGCGCGCTGCTCGTTTTGCTGTCACGCAACGATGTGGCGGCGCTCGATACCGTGTTCGCGGCGGGAGCGACGCACTATCTCGCCAGCCCCTTCGGCGACGCCGAGTTTGCGCAGGCACTCCGATTCGCTGAACGCCTCGCGGACAGGCTGGCAGGTGGCGCGCAGACGGGTGAGCGCGGACGCCTTGGTCTGGATGACATGCTGGGGTGGCACTACCATCCCGCTGGCGGCCTCAGGATCGGGGCGCCGCTTCGCGAGCGGCTGGCATTGCCCGCCGAAAGCCCTGTGTCGCTTGCGCGCTTTTACCGCCTGCTCGGCGTCGAGGGGCGTGAGGCCGCGCGCGGCGCTGCCCGTCGGCTGCGCGCGGGCTCACGCGCAACGGCCTTTGCGCACGACATGCCGGAGCCAAGCGGAGAGCGCGTCGCGCATCACCTGCATGTCGATCTTTCGGGCGTGGGTGTTTCGGGCAGCATCGAGACCCTCGACACGCTCGGTGAACTCGACGAGCGGCCCGAGCGCGGCAATCGCGATTCGCTGACGGGGTTGCGCGATGGCGTCGCGACGCGTCGCTGGATCGAGGCGCGCCTCAAAACGGGCGGACCGGTGACGCTGCTGCTGCTGTCGATCAGCCGGTTCGACATGATCAACGCGGCCTTCGGACGCGCGACAGGCGACGCGCTGTTGCGATCGGTCGCGAGACGGATCGAGGCGCTGGCGATCGCCGCGGCGGGGCGAAGGGTTTTTGTCGCGCGCATGGCGGGCGCCGAGTTCGCCGTCGGGCTCGATCACGAGATAAACGAAGAAAAGGCGCGCTTTCTGGCCGAGGAGCTGTCGCGCTCGATCGCGCGCCCCTTTATCTCGGGTGCGCAAATGGTGCCGCTCGCCTGCCGGATCGGCATGGCGATCTCGGGCGCGGGCGAGGACGACGCCACCATTCTGCTTCGTCGCGCCAGCGCGGCACTCGCCGAGGCGCAGGCCACCGAATCGGGCGCGGTGCATGTGATCAGCGGCGCCGATCCCGGCGACGTCGCGCTGCACGGTCGGCTTCAGATAGACCTTCGCCGCGCGCTCAATCATGGTGAGGTGGATATCGTCTTCCAGCCCCAGGTGTCGGTGACGACGGGCGCGATCGTCGGTGTCGAGGCACTTGCGCGCTGGAACCATCCCGATCTGGGTGAACTGGGCGCGGTCACGCTGTTCGCCGCTGCCGAACGGTCGGACTATGTCGCGCAACTCTCCGAGCATGTGCAGCGCCGCGCGGTTACGATCGCGGCCGCGTGGCCCGAAGCGCTCGCCGAACTCAGGCTTTCGATCAACGTCACCGCCGCCGACATTGCCGCGCCGGGCTTTCGCGAACGCCTGCTCGCTATGGTCGATGACAGCGGCTTTCCGCGGGCGCGGCTCACCGTGGAGATCACCGAATCGGGGCTGATCCGCGACCTGGGCGACGCTGCGGCGCTGCTGGCAGACCTTCGCGAGGCGGGATGTCGTGTCGCAATCGACGATTTCGGAACGGGCTATTCGAGCCTTGCCTATCTCAAGGCGCTCCCGCTCGACTATCTCAAGATCGACAAGAAACTGGCCGAGGACATCACCGGATCGACACGCGACCGCATCGTCGTGCGCGGCGTGATCGAAATGGCGCGCTCGCTCGGCCTCGCGGTGATCGCCGAAGGCGTCGAGAGCGAGGAACAACTCGCGCTGCTCGCGCGCGAGGGATGCAACTATTATCAGGGCTATCTCTGCTCGGAGCCGATTGACAGCGAACGGCTGAACGAGCTGATCGCGCGGCCATAGCGCAACACAACGCTACGCCGCGGCCTTTGCGAGCCCCTTGGAAAGTTGCAGTACGCCGTTGAGCCGCGACTTTGGATCGCCCCAGGCCCGGTTGATGACGAGCTTGCTGTCGGGCCTCAGCTTCGCCACGCCGTCCAGCCGCTGCACATAGGCGAGCAGTCCCTCAAGATTGGGGAAATTGTCGTTGAAGAAGCTGACAAGCGCGCCGCGCGGGCCGACATCGATCTTCGCTATCGACGCCTTTTTGGCGTTCAACTTGATCTCGATGACGCGAAGCAGGTTTTCCGTGGAGTCAGGCAGTTTGCCGAAACGGTCGATCATCTCGGCGGCGAAGGCCTCGATCTGCTCGCGATTCTCGAGCTCGTTCATGCGACGGTACAGCCCCATGCGCAGATCGAGATCGGGGACATAATCGTCGGGGATCATGATCGGCGCGTCGACGGTGATCTGCGGCGAGAAGTCCTCGCGCCGCGGTTCCAGACCCGCTCCGCCTGCACGTGCCTCGATGATCGCGTCCTCGAGCATCGACTGATAGAGTTCGAAGCCCACCTCCTTGATATGGCCCGACTGCTCGTCGCCGAGCAGGTTGCCCGCGCCGCGAATGTCGAGGTCGTGGCTGGCGAGCTGGAAACCCGCGCCAAGACTGTCGAGGTCGGACAGCACCTTCAGCCGCTTTTCCGCAGCCTCGGTCATTAGCCGGTCGGTCGTCATATAGGCATAGGCGCGCGTCTTCGAGCGCCCGACACGGCCGCGGAGCTGATAGAGCTGCGCGAGCCCGAAGCGATCGGCGCGATTGATGACGAGCGTGTTGGCGCTGGGGATGTCGAGACCGCTTTCGATAATGGTAGTCGAAACCAGCACTTCGTAGCGCTTGTCGTAAAAGGCCGACATGCGCTCTTCCACGAGGCCCGGCGCCATCTGGCCGTGCGCCACGACATAGCGGACCTCGGGGACTTCCTCGCTCAGGAACTTCTCGATTTCCGGCAGATCGGAAATGCGCGGCGTCACGAGGAAGCTCTGTCCGCCGCGATAATGTTCGCGCAGCAGCGCCTCGCGCAACACTACGGGGTCCCACGGCATCACATAGGTGCGCACCGCAAGCCGGTCTACGGGCGGGGTCTGGATCACCGAAAGCTCGCGCAGTCCCGACATCGCCATCTGCAGCGTGCGCGGGATGGGGGTGGCAGTGAGTGTGAGGACGTGGACGTCGGTCTTGAGTGCCTTGAGCCGTTCCTTGTGCGTCACCCCGAAGCGCTGTTCCTCGTCGACGATGACAAGCCCAAGCCGCTTGAACTCGATCCCCTTGGCGAGGATCGCGTGCGTGCCGACGACGATGTCGATCGTGCCGTCGGCCAGCCCTTCCTTGACCGTCTTGGCTTCTCCCGCGGGAACGAGGCGCGAGAGGCGCCCGACGTTGATCGGGAAGCCCTGGAAACGGTCGCGGAAATTCATGTGGTGCTGGCGCGCGAGCAACGTGGTCGGGCACACCACCGCGACCTGCATTCCAGCCATCGCCGCGACGAAGGCGGCGCGCAACGCAACCTCGGTCTTGCCGAAGCCGACATCGCCGACGACGAGCCGGTCCATCGGCTTGCCCGCGCCCAGATCGTCGATGACCTCGGCGATCGCGCGGTCCTGATCATCGGTTTCCTGATAGGGGAAGCGGTCGACGAACGCGGGATAGCCGCCGCTGTCGGGTTCGGCCACCTGTGCGTGGCGCAGCGCGCGCTTGGCGGCGGTGGCGATGAGTTCGCCCGCGATCTCGCGGATGCGCTCCTTCATCCGCGACTTGCGGCGCTGCCAGGCTTCTCCGCCCAATCTGTCGAGCGTGGCGTTTTCGCCATCGGCGCCGTAGCGCGAGAGCACGTCGATATTCTCGACGGGCACGAACAGCTTGTCACCGCCCGCATAGGTCAGCCAGACGCAGTCATGCGGGCTCTGTCCGACGGGGATCGAGGTCAGTCCCTCATAGCGCCCGATGCCGTGGTCGACATGGACGACGAGATCGCCCGGACTGAGCGTGGCCAGTTCGGCAAGGAACGCATCGGCGCTCTTCTTGCGCTTCTGCCGGCGGACCAGACGGTCGCCGAGCATGTCCTGCTCGGTCAGCAGCGCGACATCGGGCGCGGTGAAGCCGTGATCGAGGGGAAGGACGATCAGCGCGATGGCCGAGGCGGCGGTGCCGAGCGCTTCCTGCCAGGTGTCGGCGGCACGGCCGCCTTTCAGCCCGTGATCGGCGAGGAGGCCACCCAGACGCTCGCGTGCGCCTTCGGAATAGCTGGCGAGCACCAGCTTCTTGCCCTGTTTTCTGAGCGATGCGGCGTGCGCGGCAACCGCTTCGTAGACATTGGCGTTCTGGGCGCGCTCGGGCGCGAAATCCCGGGGCCCCTCGACCTGAAAGTCGAGGACGCTCGCGCTTTCGGGTTCGTGGAAGGGCGAGGTGAGGTGGATCGCATGCGCCGCGATCGCATCCGACCATTCGGCCGCATCGAGATAGAGCGTTTTGGGATCGATCGGGCGATAGCTGCCCGGATCGCTCGTCCGCGCGCGCTCGCGGTTGGCGTGATAGTCCGCGACCGCCTCGAAGCGTCCCTCCGCCGCGCCCGTCGAGCCGCTATCGCGTACGATCACCGCCTCGTCGCCGATATGATCGAACAGCGTCGTCATCCGCTCTTCGAGCAGCGGCAGCCAGTGCTCCATGCCTGCAAGGCGGCGCCCTTCGGAGATAGCCTGATAGAGCGGATCGCCCGTCGCTGTAGCGCCGAAGATCTCGCGATAGCGGCTCCGGAAGCGCTTGATGCTCTCCCCGTCGAGCAGCGCCTCGGACGCGGGGAGCAGCGTGAAGCCGTCAATCCGTCCGGTGGTGCGCTGGTCGGCGGGGTCAAAGCGACGAACGCTCTCGATCTCATCGCCGAAGAAATCGAGCCGCAGCGCCTGTTCCTCCCCGGAAGGAAAGAGGTCGACGAGCCCGCCGCGCACTGCGAACTCGCCCGCATCGGCAACGGTATCGACGCGGACATAGCCATTGGCCTGAAGCAGAGTTGCAAGCGCGTCGCGCTCGATCCGCTCGCCGGGCGCCAGCTTTGCCACGAGTTGGCGGATGCGAAAGGGCGTAAGCGTGCGCTGCGTGATCGCATTGAGCGTCGTCACCAGCAGTTGCGGCCGCGTCGGTTTGCGCTGGAGCGCGTGCAGCGTCGCCAGCCGTTCGGAACTTACGCGCAGCGATGGCGAAGCGCGGTCATAGGGAAGGCAGTCCCAGGCGGGATAGGACAGGATTTCGAGTTCGGGCGCGAAATAGTGCGCGGTATCGACGAGCGAGCGCATCGCGATATCGTCGGAGGCGATGAACACCGCGCGGCCCTTGGCGGCGCGCGCGAGATCGGCCATCAGCCAGGGCAGGAAACCCGTAGGCGCGCCCGAGAGCGTTAGGGGGGCTGCGGCCTTCAGAATGCGGGAAAGGTCGGTCAACGCGCCACCGGAATATAGTCGAGCTTCTTGATCGCGGTCATCATCGGGCCCTGATAGCGCTCGGGCACGTCCGCAGTGTCCATCGCCCATGCAAGGATATCAACGTCGGCTTCTTCGATCAGCACTTCAAATAGATCGACCTCTTCTAGCGTCCAGCTTTCCGAATAGGTGTCGAAGAACCCGCCGACCAACATGTCGGCTTCGCGCGTACCACGGTGCCATGCGCGGAAGCGGAGACGTTTGAGGCGGGTTTCGGCGTCCATGATTTTCCTAACAGAAATAAGCCCACAGGCGCTGGCGGCGCATGTCGGCTCGGCTATAAGCGGTGCCCAGATAGACATGCGACCCGATATTCTCAATCCGCTCTTCGTCGAAATAACGGCGCTCAAAGGCATCGGGCCACAGCTCGCCAAGCCATTGGAACGCCTTGGCCTCGCGCGCGCGATCGATGTGGCGTTCCATCTGCCAACCGGCTGGATCGACCGGATGCGCGTCGATGAGCTGCGCATGGCCGATACGGGGCGGGTGATCACGATCGTGCTGACCCCGACCGACTATCGCAGCGGCGGTCCGCGCAGCCCGTTCCGCGTGCAGGCGACGGACAAGCACAGCAACTATGTCACGCTTGTCTATTTTGGCGGCAATCCGGGCTGGGCGAAGAAGCTGCTGCCGCTGGGCGAGGTGCGCGTGGTTTCGGGGAAACTCGAAAATTACGGGCAGGAACTCCAGATCGTCCATCCCGACTATGTGCTGGCGCCCGGCGAAAGCGCGAGCCTGCCCGAACGCGAGGCGGTTTACCCGCTTTCGGAAGGGCTGACGGGCAAGCGCGTCGCCCAGCTCGCCGAACAGGCGCTCGAGCGCGCGCCCGATCTGCCCGAATGGATCGAACCGAGCCTGAAGGGGCGGCACGACTGGCCGGATTGGCGTAACTCGCTCGTGCGCATCCACGCCAATCCCGCCGACAAGCTGGCCCGCGATCGCCTCGCTTATGACGAGATTTTCGCCAACCAGCTCGCACTGATGCTCGTCCGCGCCTCCACACGGAAGCGACGGGGCAGGGCGCTTAAGGGCGACGGCCGGCTGCGCGATGCGTTGAAGCTCCCCTATGCCGCGACGGGCGCGCAGCGGCGGACGATCGCCGAGATTGAAGGCGACATGCAGCAGGAACAACCCATGTTGCGTCTGCTCCAGGGCGATGTCGGATCGGGCAAGACGCTCGTAGCGCTGATGGCGCTGCTGAGCGCGGTTGAGGCGGGCGCGCAGGGTGCGTTGCTCGCGCCCACCGAGATCCTGGCGCGGCAGCATTACGAGACGATAACACGCGATCTCGTGGGGCTTCCCGTCAATGTCGCGATCCTGACCGGGCGCGACAAGGGGCGAGCGCGCGAGGCGACGCTGATGGGATTGGCCGATGGCTCGATCGACATATTGATCGGGACGCACGCGATCTTCCAGGAAGCGGTGACTTACAAGAATCTGGGGCTCGCGGTGGTCGACGAGCAGCACCGCTTTGGCGTCGCACAGCGGCTGATGCTTGCGCAAAAGGCCGAGCATCCGCCGCATCTGCTGGTGATGACCGCAACGCCGATCCCGCGCACGCTGACGCTCACCCATTATGGCGAGATGGACGTCAGCCGCCTCGACGAGATGCCGCCGGGGCGGCAGCCCGTGGAAACGCGCGTAATTTCCGACGAAAGGCTGCCCGAAGTGGTCGATGGGGTCGCGCGGCATCTGTCGGGCGGGGGGCAGGCCTATTGGGTATGTCCATTGGTCGAAGAGAGCGAGACAAGCGACCAGGCCGCGGCCGAGGCGCGCGCAGCGGCGCTCAAGTTGCGCTTCGGCGACAAGGTTGGGCTGGTCCACGGGCGGATGAAGGGGCCGGAAAAGGATGCGGTGATGGAAGCGTTCCAGCGCGGCGCTACCCAGCTCCTCGTCGCGACCACCGTGATCGAAGTGGGCGTCAACGTGCCAAATGCGACGCTGATGATCGTTGAGGGCGCCGATCGCTTCGGGCTTGCACAGCTCCATCAGCTACGCGGACGCGTAGGGCGCGGGGAGGGGCGGTCGGTCTGTCTGCTGCTACGCGGCGGCGCGCTTAGCGAAACCTCGCGCGCGCGGTTGGCGCTGATGCGCGAGACCAATGACGGCTTTCGCATTGCCGAGGAGGATCTGCGGCTGCGCGGTGCAGGGGAAATTCTGGGGACCAAACAGTCGGGCGAAGCGCGCTTCCGGCTCGCCAGCCCCGAGCATCTGCAGACTTTCCTGCCGGTCGCTACCGACGACGCGCGGCTGCTGGTCGACCGCGACGGGGGACTGCAGGGCGAACGCGGACAGGCGGCGCGGACCGCGCTCTATCTGTTCGAAAGGGATTCGGGGGTCGAGCTGCTGCGCTCGGGCTGAACGGCTTCCTGGTGACGCTCGATGACTGCGAGCACATTCTCATATTGCAGCGTCGGGATCGGCACCAGGAACTCGGCGCCGACGTCATACCCCATCGACCAGACGCTGCGCGCCTTCATCTCGCCCAGCATCGGCAATTCGATCGACACGAACTCGCCATCGATGATGAGCAGATCGGTTCGAACGAGAAAGCCGAGCCGCGACAGGTTGAGGAGGGTGGCGGATTCGGGGGGCGTGATTGGCGGTGAGCGACGGCGGAACAGCGTTGGCACGCCGATTTCTTTCCGGTCGGCGCGACGCTGGTCGATATCATTGATCTGCCGGGCGATCGGCCACGCCATTGCTGAACTTTTCCCCACACTGGTTCGCGAACCGCGGATAGTGACGTTCCCGAGACAAGATGTGGCTAAGGGACAGGGTTAAGCAGGTGTTTACCGCCGCTTAAGCTTCACCACCGCGGTATCGAGCGCTGAGAGGAAGCGCGAGCGATCGGTCTTGCTGAAAGGCGGCGGACCACCGCGCACCTCGTCCATCGCGCGCAGATCGGCCATCAGCGCTCGCGTCGCAACCGCGGCACCGATCGAATGTGCGTCGAAGGGCCGGCCATTGGGGCCGAGCACTGCGGAACCCGCCTTGATGCAGCGATCGGCCAACAGGATATCTGCGGTGATCACGATCGTGTCGGCCGAGGCATGCTCGGCGATCCAATTGTCGGCGGCGTCGAACCCCGAATCGACCAGCACGCGCTCGATGAGCGGTTCGGGCGGCACGCGGATGAAGCTGTTGGTGACGAGCTTGACGGGCACGTCGTAGCGGCGCGCGACCCGGTAAATTTCATCCTTTACCGGGCACGCGTCGCCATCGATGAGGATCACCCGCGGCGGCCCGGGCCCGATCCTGCCTTAGGGCCGGGCTTCTTGCCGCGATGATAGGGCTTGGGTGCGTAGCGTTTCTCGGGCGGCGGACCGTTCGGGCGGCGACCACCTCCGCCGCGCATAGGCGGCGGGCCTTCGGCCGAATGCTCGATCCGGACGTCGTCATCCTCGGTCGCGGTCTTGCGGACGGCCTGGGCGAAACGATCGGCCATGGCGCGCGGGATCTGGAACATGGTCTCGCGGTCGCCGATGCGGATCGCGCCGACCTCGTTCTTGGTGATGTGACCGCGACGGCAGATCAAGGGCAGGATCCAGCGCGCGTCAGCGCGGTCGTTGCGGCCGATGCTCATGCGGAACCAGACCACGTCCTCGAAGCCGTCGCGCTTGCCGTCCGGACGCTGCCCACGATCGTCGGGTCCGCTGCCGAGCAGTTCCTCGGGCTCGGGAAGTTCGCGGCGGTGCGCGCGAACGAGCGCTGCGGCGATTTCCTCGGCGCTGTGGCGCTCGAGCAGCGTGCGGCCGATCGCCAGATCCTCATCGGCGACCTCGCCCGGGACGATGGTTTCCAGCAGCCGTTCCTGATCGCGGGCGCGGATATCCTCGGCGCTGGGCGCGTCGACCCACTGCGCCTTGACGTTGGCGGCACGGAGCAGCCCTTCGGCACGCCGGCGGCGCTGGTAAGGAACCACCATGATGCAGGTGCCCTTACGCCCCGCGCGGCCCGTGCGGCCCGAACGGTGCTGGAGCGTTTCGGCATCGATCGGAAGCTCGGCGTGAACGACCAGCCCCAGATTGGGAAGGTCGATGCCGCGCGCGGCGACGTCGGTGGCGACGCAGACGCGGGCGCGACGATCGCGCAGCGCCTGAAGCGCGTGGTTACGCTCGTTCTGGCTGAGTTCGCCCGAGAGCGCGACCGCAGAAAAGCCGCGCTCGGTGAGGCTGGCAGCGAGGCGGCGGACATTCTCGCGCGTCGCACAGAACACCATCGCGCCATCGGCTTCATAGAAGCGCAGCACGTTGACCACGGCATTCTCGATCGCCGAGGGCGGCACCGCGATCGCGCGATAGTCGATATCGGCATGCGCCTGGCCCGAAGCTACGGTCTGGATGCGCAGCGCGTCGCGCTGATAGGTCTTGGCGAGGTGGGCGATGGGGCGGGGCAGTGTTGCCGAGAAAAGCAGCGTGCGGCGCTCGGGGGGCGTGACGTCGAGGATTTCCTCGATCTCCTCGCGGAAACCCATGTCGAGCATCTCGTCAGCCTCATCGAGCACGACGACCTTGATGCTGCCGGTGGCGAGGCTGCCGCGCTCGATATGATCGCGCAGACGACCCGGAGTGCCAACGACGATATGCGCACCGCTCTGCAGCGCGCGCTGTTCCTGGCGGATGTTCATTCCGCCGACGCACGAGGCGACCCGCCCACCCGCCTTGGCATAGAGCCAGCTCAGTTCGCGCTGGACCTGCATCGCGAGCTCGCGCGTGGGGGCGACGATCAGCGCCAGCGGCTCGACCGCATAGGGCAGCCGCTCCTGACCGTTCAGCACGTCGGACGCCATGGCGAGGCCGAAGGCGACGGTCTTGCCCGATCCGGTCTGCGCGGAAACGAGCAGGTCGCGACCTTCGGTTTCCTGCGAAATGATGGCGGCCTGAACATCGGTGGGCGCGGCATAACCGCGCTCGGCCAGCGCCTCGCCAATCGTGGCGGGCAGCGAAGAGAAGGGCATCTGAATTCCAGTTTTGAATGCGCCGGACGCGAAGCGAATCCCGACGGGAGGGCGGCCTATAACACCAGAACGGCCTCAGCGCCACCGTGCCCCGATCCGCTTGTGTTCGCACTTTTCTCTTGAATCGTGAAAAAAAGTTTCGTCGACGTGAAATGATATTACTGAAACCGGGAAACGAAAAGAGCGTGCGCGGAACCATGGCGCGACCATGACAGACATGCGGTATTGTAGGACAGTAGGGTCCCCCAACGGCAAGGCGATCGAAGATCAAAGCTTTCGCGCGAGGAAGTCGCGGGTATTCCTCGTGATGCCGTGTCGGTGGACATAGGGCTCGCCGACCGAGAACGTCGAAACCTCGAATCCGGCCGCGGCGATGCGATCCGCCGCATCGGCGCCATAGTAGCGAACATGATCCCATTGACCGAAATGGAGGTCGCGGTCGGCTTTCGAAATAATGGCCGGGTTTTCGTAGGTTTTTTCGTAGAGCGGCGCGATCGGGAACGAAAGGATCGCAAGCCCGCCTGGCGCCAGCACGCGGTGCATCTCGGCGAGCGCCTTCCTGTCGTCGACATGCTCGAGAACGTGATTGGCGACGATCACGTCCCATGACGCATTGGGCTGATCGATCTGCTCAAGGTTCAGCGTCATATCGGCGCCATCGCCCCTGATATCCGCCGACGCATATCGTGCAGCGAGCGCGCTATAGATTTTGCGCAGGATAGGTTCGGCTGCGAAATGCAGGATGCGCTTGTTCCGCAGCAGCGCATGCTCATTGCTGCTGATCCAGAGGGCTTGATGCCGATGTCTTTCCAGCGAAAGGCAGCGGGGGCAGCGCGCATCGAAACGAGGAGGCAAGCCGGCTGCCCTGAACATACCCGCATAGCCGCAGATATTACATTCGCGCGGATAGACGCCGTTCAGCCGCTGCCAGACTTTGCGGGCATAGTTTACATTCTGGCCAGCCGCTTTGATCTGCGCCCAGGGCCTCAGCATATCCGTCTCCCGACGCCCTCGAACCGCTAAATGAAAGACTTCGCCTGCTTCAGCACCATGTCGCAGACCTGCGATTTCACCTGCTTCGGCGCGCTGTCGAGCGAAAATGGTGCGCCCTTCCCCGTGGCCACCTTGCCTGCGGCGCCCGCGGTATAGTCCTTGGAGGATGTCACGTCGGGCTTCTTCGTCAAACTGCCAAGCGTCGAAGTCGCATCACCGCCGCCGATGATCTTGTTCTTCACGCAATAGCTCAGCACGCCTGCCGCATTTCCGGCGCCCATGGATGACACGTTGGGCAGGCCCATCCCACCCGCTCCGCCCGGCATGCCGGGAATCTGGGCCTGTGCGGCGCCCATGCTGCCGATCGCCGACAGCAACGCGATGTGACGAAGAAAACGAGGCCTCATGATTTGCTCCTTTGCGGGCGCCGAGTGTCCTGTCAGGAGAACTCGCAGGCCCCGGGAGCGTTCCGCTGGGTATTTTGCGACGTCGAAGCCGCAGCTTTGCGCCTGTTGTCAGGCGACCTGACCCGCCGCCACGCCGCTGGCCCAGGCCCACTGGAAATTGTAGCCGCCGAGCCAGCCGGTGACATCGACCGCCTCGCCGATGAAATAAAGGCCGGGGACCTTGCGAGCTTCCATCGTCTGCGAGGAGAGGCCCGCGGTGTCGACGCCACCCACCGTGACCTCGGCCTTGGCGAACCCTTCGGAACCGTTGGGAACGAAGCGCCAGCCGTTCAATCGCTCGCCCGCCGTGCGCAGCGCCTTGTCGGGGATGTTGGCGAGCTCGCCCTTGAGGCCGAGCGGCTCGCGTATCAGCTCGGCGAGACGATCGGGGAGGAGTTCGCCGAGCAGCGTGTGGATCTGGACCCTTGGCCGGGCGCGCTTGGTATCGAGCAGCATCGCCGCTGCATCGCGATCTGGAAGCATGTCCATCGTGATCGTGTCGCCATGGCGCCAGTATGACGAGATCTGAAGAATAGCGGGGCCGGAAAGGCCACGATGCGTGAACAGCGAGGCTTCGCGAAAGTGCGCGCCGTTGCAGCGCGTTATCGAGTCGACCGCGATGCCGGAAAGGCCGCGGAACACCATGTCCTCGCCCGCAAGCGTCAGCGGCACGAGCGCGGGGCGAGGCTCGACCACCTTGAGGCCAAACTGGCGCGCGATGTCATAGCCGAAGCCTGTCGCGCCCATCTTTGGGATCGAGGGGCCGCCTGTCGCAATCACCACCGACGGCGCGGCAAAAATGCCGCGATCGGTAGTAACATGAAAATCATCAGGTTTTTCGATCGATGTGATGCGATGTTCGCAGCGGACATCAACATTGCCGCGCGCGCATTCGTCGAGCAGCATCTCTACAATCTGGCGCGACGAGCCGTCGCAGAAGAGCTGGCCCAGCGTCTTTTCGTGCCAGGCGATGCGGTGGCGCTCGACCAGATCGAGGAAATCCTGCGCCGTATAGCGACCGAGCGCCGACTTGGCGAAATGCCGGTTGGACGAGAGGAAGCGGTCGGGCACGGCCTGGATATTGGTGAAGTTGCAGCGCCCACCGCCCGAGATGAGGATCTTCTTGCCCGGCCGGTCGGCATGATCGAGCAGGAGCACACGCCGCCCGCGCTGGCCCGCGGTGAGCGCGGACATCAGCCCCGCCGCACCCGCGCCGAGGATTATGGCGTCAAAGTGCTCCATTTGTTTGTCGTGACGCGATTTCCGAGTCACCGAGCGTTTCCGCTCGGCTCGAAATCGCTCCCTGCGCGCGCGCCGGATACGCGGTGGCGAGCGCGGCGAGTTCCTTGACCATCTTGGCGGCGAGGACGGCGGTCATGCCGTTGATGTCGCGATCCGGGTTGAGTTCGACGACATCAGCGCCCGCGATCGGAACATCGAGCCCGAGCAATATGTCGGTGACGTCGCGAACGGTCAGCCCGCCGGGCTCGTGATGCGAAACGCCCGGAGCAAAGGCGGGATCGAAGCCGTCGAGATCGATGCTGATATAGAGCGGCCCGTCGAGCGCGGGCAGGCAGCCGGGGCGGAAATGACGCGCCTCGATGACCTCGACGCCGAATCTTTCAGCCTGTTCGCGGCAATGGCGATTCATCGTGCGGATGCCGACCTGGACGAGCCGCTTGGCCAAGCCGTCCTCCATGATCCGCGCAAACGGCGAGGCGTGCGAGCGCCGGTCGCCGCCGAGTTCGTCATAGATGTCGGGGTGCGCGTCGAAATGCAGGATTGTGACGGGGCCGTGCGCGGCAGCGATCGCTTTGAGGATCGGATAACTCACCGCGTGATCACCACCGATGCTAATCGGGATTGCGCCCGCGTCGAGCGCATAGGCGACCGCTTGGGTAATGCGATCGTCATCTTCGGAGCCTTCGTCGAGCGCGACGTCGCCAAGGTCGACGAGGTCGATCTCGATGCCAAGCTCGGTTCCGCGCTCGCTCGCGGGGTTGCCGTGATCGCTGTTGAGCGCAGCACGGATATGCGCGGGCGCCTTGGCGGGCCCGCGCAGGAACGAGGAATGGCAGTCGGTCGGCAGCCCGATGAGGTGGATGGGGACCGGGGCCGTCACACGCTCGCCCGCTTGAGGACGCCGTGATTCTTCTTGCCCGACGACAGCCGCACGGGATCGGCGCCGACCCGCACCATCAAGGCCTCGTCCTCGACCTTTTCGCCGTCGACGCGCGCACCGCCGCCCTTGATCAGCCGGCGTGCCTCGCCCTTTGATGCGGCCAGCCCGAGGCCGACCAGCGCGTCGACGATCGCAATCTCGTCGCCGAGAACGTCGAGCGTGGGCAGATCGTCGCCAGCGGCGCCCTCTGCGAAGGTCTTGCGCGCGGTCTCTGCGGCGGCAGCAGCCGCCTCGCGGCCATGGCACATCGCGGTGGCCTCGTTCGCCAGCCGTACCTTGACGTCGTTGATCGCCGCGCCCTGGGCTTTTTCCAGTTCGGCGATCTCGTCGAGCGGCACATCGGTGAAGAGGCGCAGGAAACGGCCGACATCGGCGTCCTGCGTGTTGCGCCAGAACTGCCAGTAATCATAGGGGCTTAAGGCATCGGCGTTGAGCCAGATCGCGCCCGCCATCGTCTTGCCCATCTTGCCGCCATCAGCGGTGGTGATGAGTGGGGTGGTAAGCCCGTAAACCTGCGTGCCGTCCTTGCGCCGCGCCAGTTCTATGCCGTTGACGATATTCCCCCACTGGTCCGAGCCGCCCATCTGCAGACGACAGGCGTGGCGCTGCGCAAGCTCGCGGAAGTCATAGGCCTGGAGGATCATGTAATTGAATTCGAGGAAAGAGAGCGACTGCTCGCGATCGAGGCGCATCTTCACCGAATCGAAGCTCAGCATCCGGTTGACGGAGAAATGCTGGCCGATCTCGCGCAGGAAGGGGATGTATTCGAGCTTGTCGAGCCAATCGGCATTGTCGACCATGAGCGCATCGGTCGGGCCGTCGCCGAAGGTCAGGAAATTCTCGAAGACGCGCTTGATCGAGGCGACATTGGCCTTGATCGTTTCCTCGCTCAGCAGGCTGCGCGCTTCTTCCTTGAGGCTCGGGTCGCCGATCTTGCCGGTGCCGCCGCCCATCAGCACGATCGGCTTGTGCCCCGCCTGCTGGAGCCGGCGCAGCATCATGATCTGGACGAGGCTGCCGACATGGAGCGAAGGCGCGGTCGGATCAAAGCCGATATAACCGGGCACGATCTCCTTCACCGCAAGGGCATCAAGCCCCTCGGCATCGGTTGTCTGATGGATATAGCCTCGGCTATCGAGCAGGTTCAGAAGATCGGATTTGAATTGGGTCATAGCGCGCGGGCGCTTAGCATGGAGAGCGGGTATTGGGTAGCGTGCGTCTGCCATTGGCAGTTCATGCGGATACGCAGTGCGACGCCGTGACCGGCATCACGGCGGAGATCACGCGGTCGGCCGCGGGCGAGGTTTCGTTGAGCTATGAGCTCGCAGGCCGCATTGCGGCGCTCGCGCTGCCTGCCCCGACCACACCGTCTCGCCGCGATGCCCTGTGGCAGCACACATGCTTCGAGCTGTTTGTCGACATGGCGGGCGAGGGATACCGAGAATTCAACTTCGCGCCGTCCGGGCAATGGGCTGCCTATGGATTCAGCGGCTATCGGATCGGTATGCACGACGTCGATATCGACGCGCCGCAGATCGCGATGCGTGCCAGCGACGAACTGCTCGAACTCAATGTCACCCTGGCGCCCGGAATCGGCGCAGGAGCGATACGGATCGGTATTTCGGCGGTGATCGAGGAAGCGGATGGCCGAAAATCCTACTGGGCGCTGGCGCATCCGTCGGACAAGGCAGATTTTCACCATCCCGATTGCTTCGCGTTCGAACTCCCCGCATTGGAGCTTCCATGAAATTTGGCATTGATCGCCTTCTGGCGGACCCCGCGCTCCGCGCACCAATCAAGGGCAAGCGCGTCGCGCTGGTCGCGCACCCCGCCTCGGTGACCGCCGACCTGACGCATTCGCTCGACGCGCTGGCGGCATGCGACGATATCAGGCTGAGCGCCGCTTTCGGGCCGCAACACGGCCTGCGCGGCGACAAGCAGGACAATATGGTGGAGTCGCCCGACTTCAACGATCCGGTTCACGGCATTCCCGTGTTCAGCCTCTATGGCGAGGTGCGTCGGCCCACGGGCCAGTCGATGGGGACATTCGACGTCGTCCTGATCGACCTCCAGGATCTGGGGTGCCGCATCTACACCTTCATCACGACTTTGCTCTACATGCTCGAGGCGGCAGCGGAGCACGGCAAGAGCGTTTGGGTGCTCGATCGCCCAAATCCGGCGGGGCGGCCGATCGAGGGGCTGACGCTGCGCCCGGGTTGGGAGAGCTTCGTCGGCGCGGGGCCAATCCCGATGCGTCACGGGCTGACGCTGGGCGAGCTCGGGCAGTGGTTCGTCGATCATTTCAAGCTCGACGTCGATTACCGCGTGATCGAGATGGAGGGCTATGCGCCCGAGGCGGCGCCGGGGTTCGGCTGGCCGCTCGAAGAGCGTATCTGGATCAACCCAAGCCCCAACGCGCCCAATCTCAACATGGCGCGCGCCTATGCGGGGACGGTGATGCTCGAGGGGACGACGCTTTCCGAAGGGCGCGGCACCACGCGCCCGCTCGAGCTGTTCGGCGCGCCCGATATCGACGCGCGCGCGGTCATCGCGGAAATGCGTGCGATTGCGCCGCAGTGGATCGAGGGCTGCATCCTGCGCGATTGCTGGTTCGAGCCGACGTTCCACAAGCATGTGGGCAAGCTGTGCAGCGGCGTGCAGATCCACGCCGAGGGTGCGCGCTATGACCATGATGCGTTCAAGCCGTGGCGGCTGCAGGCGCTTGGTTTCAAGGCGATCCGGCGACTCTATCTCGATTATCCGCTGTGGCGCGATTTTCCGTATGAATATGAGCTCGGCAAGCTCGCCATCGACGTCATCAACGGCGGACCGGCGCTTCGCGAATGGGTCGACGACGCGGCTGCGACGCCCGCGGATCTCGATGCGCTGACCGAGCCTGACGAGCGCGCCTGGGCGGTGGAGCGCCAGCCTTATCTGCTTTACTGAGTACGGGGAGAAACTGGATGCGCAGCATTGGCCGGCGTGACTTTCTTGGCATGACGGGGGCAGCCGCGATGGCGGCGAGCCTGCCGGCGCGCGCGCTCGCGGCGCCGGCAGCGGCGGACGGGCTGACATCGCTTGCCGGCAAGGCGGTTCCGATCAGCGTCGAGGAGCGCAAGGCGCGGATCGCCAAGGCGCAGCGGCTTATGCGCGCGCAGGGTCTTTCCGCGCTGCTGATCGAGCCCGGATCGAGCCTGATCTATTTCACCGGCGTCCATTGGAGCCGCAGCGAGCGGTTGACCGCGGCGGTGCTGCCCGTCGAGGGCGATATCCTGATCGTAACGCCCTTTTTCGAGGAGCCCTCGGTACGCGAGACGCTTGCGGTGCCGGGCGATTTCAGGACGTGGAACGAGCATGAGGATCCGGTCAGGCTGGTCGCCGACTGGTTGAAGGCGCACAAGCTAGCAGGCGGCAAGATCGGCATGGAAGAGACGGTCCGCTATTTCGCGGTCGACGGGCTGAAGCGCGCGCTGCCCGATGCCGAGATCGTCTCGGGCGCAAGCGTGGTGCGTGGGTGCCGGATGCACAAATCGCCCGCGGAGATCGCACTGATGCAGATCGCGGCGGACATCACGATCGCGGCTTATCGCTACACCGCGCCGCGGATCCAGCGCGGCATGACGCCCAAGGACATCGGCGCGATCATGAACGACGCGACGCGCGCGCTGGGCGGAGATCCTGAGTTCGCGCTGGTTCTGCTTGGCGAGGCAAGCGCCTATCCGCACGGGTCGGGCAAGCCGCAGGCGGTGCGCGACGGCGAGGTGGTACTGATGGACTGCGGCTGCACCGTGCAGGGTTACCAGTCCGACATCTCGCGCAGCTTCGTCTTCGGCGAGCCCAGCAAGAAGCAGCGCGACGTCTGGCAAATCATGCGCAAGGGACAGGATATCGCCTTCGAGGCAGCGAAGGTCGGCGCGTCTGCGGGGAGCGTCGATGACGCGGTGCGCGCCTATTATACGAAGCTGGGCTATGGGCCCGATTACAAGCTGCCAGGGCTTTCACATCGTACGGGGCACGGTATCGGCCTCGATGGCCATGAGCCAGTAAACCTGGTGCGCGGGGAAACCACGCCGCTCGCGCCGGGCATGTGCTTCTCCAACGAGCCCGGCATCTACATCCCCGGCGATTTCGGCATCCGGCTGGAGGATTGCTTCTACATGACGGCGCAGGGACCGCGCTGGTTCTCCAATCCGCCGCCCTCGATCGACAATCCGTTCGGATGACAACGAAAAAGGGCGCGCCGTCGATGGACGACGCGCCCCATGGCGGTCGGGGGGGCCGCGCTTATTGCGGCTTGGCCTTTGCTTCCAGCTCGGCCTTGGTGATGCCGATGGTCAGGCCCTTTTCGCCAGCGGCGAGCGCCGAAACGGGCACACGGACCTTGGCGGCGCCAGTCGAGATCACGGCCATGTCGTCCGCGACCGATTCCACGGTCCCGACGGGCGCGCCGGTTGTGTCGACCACCGTCGCGCCTACGCTGACGGCGGCAGCCTTTTCACTGTCGGGTGCGGGCTGATCCTGAGCGATCGCGGGGACCGCGCCGCCGATCAGCAACATGCCGGCCAAGGCGCCCGCAAATATCGAGTTCTTACGCATTGCACTTCCTCCTTCGTATTACTCGGGAGGGTCAACACCTGCGCCGGCATATGGATGCCGCGCTTGGGGCGAAACGACGCATTTGCAAGACGTTGCGCCGCCGTCGAAATATGCGGTTACGCCTTGAGCGAGGGCAATTCGACCGCGGTTTGCGGATTGACCAGCACCGATCCGGCGAACTGGCCGATCGGCAAGGGCGGACTTAGATAATAACCCTGAACCTGCGAACAGCCCTGGAGTTGCGCCAGTTGCTCCGCGGTTTCCACGCCTTCGGCGACGATCTGGAGGTTTAGGCCGCGACCGAGCGAGATGATCGCTTCCACGATCGAACGGGCATGGCTGTTGTGGAGCATGTCCTTGATGAAGGAGCGATCGATCTTAACCTTGTCGAACGGGAACTGCCGGAAATAGCTGAGGCTCGAATATCCGGTGCCGAAATCGTCCATTGCGATCTGAACGCCCGTCGCGCGGATGCGCTCGAGAATGGCGATGCCCCGCTTGGCGTCATGGATGAAGACGCCTTCGGTAACCTCAAGCTCGAGACGCTGGGGCGGCAATCCCGAATCTGCAAGCGCGCGCGCAACTGTTTCGCACACATCGGCGTAGCCGAACTGTGCCGGCGATAGATTGACAGAAAGGCGCAGCGGCGGGTTCCATCTCGCGGCATCGGTGCAGGCGCGGCGCAGCACCCATTCGCCGAGATCGACGATCAGGCCGCTGTCTTCGGCGACGGGCACGAAATCGGTTGGCATGATCAGCCCGCGCGTCGGGTGCTGCCAGCGGACAAGCGCCTCGAAGCCTTCGACGCGCCCCGATTCTATTCCGACGAGCGGCTGATAATCGATGAGAAGCTGCTCGTGCTCGATGGCTTCGCGCAAGTCCGCTTCCAGCGTCGCGCGCTCGCGCGCGATCGCGTCCATAGCGGGTTCGAAGAAGCGATAGCCGCCCCGCCCGTCGGCCTTTGCCCGATAGAGCGCCAGATCGGCATGGCGCAACGCCTCGGCAGCATTCCGCGCATCCGCCGGGATCATCGCGATGCCGATGCTCGAGGAAACACGGATCGTCTGGAGGTCAATCGGCACGGGTTGACTGAGCCGTGCGAGCAAACGCCGCGCCAGCGAAGCGGGGTCGTTGTCCGCGGTGACGCGGTACATCAGCGCAAACTCGTCGCCACCGAGCCGCGCGGCTATGACATCGGCACCGGCAACTTCACCGATCTGCGTCGCAACGTGCCGCAGCAGTTGATCGCCAAGCGCGTGTCCGTACACGTCATTGACTGCCTTGAAGCGATCAAGATCGAAACAGAGCACCGCGATCTTCTCCTCCTCGGCGCGCGTGGCGATCGCCTGTTTCAATTGCGTGTTGAACAGTGTGCGATTGGCGATGCCCGTGAGCGGATCGTGAAAGGCCAGATGGTGAATGCGACGTTCGGCTTCCTTGCGCGCGCGGATATCTGATACGGCGAGGACGGTATGCGGCTTGCGACGCCACATGATCGGCCGCGCGGTGATCTCGACGTCGATCGTTTCACCGCTGCCGTCGACAAGCGTCATTTCGCGCGTCTGTCCGGTCATGAGGAGTTGTTCGAGCGATCGCAGGTCTGCGAGCGCGGGCAGCACCTCGCCAAGCGTACCTATGGTACTCCGGCTCGAACCGGCAAGGCGTAGAAAGGCGGCGTTGGCATCGACGATGCGCCCTTGCTCTACGACGGCGAGGCCCTCGACCGCAGCATTGGCAAAGTCCTCGACGCGCTGCTGCTCTGCGACGCGGTGCATCGCGAGCCGGTAATCCAGCCAGATGTGCATCGCGCCGATCGCCAGCAGAATCAGGGCACCTGCGCCGACCATCACCGCTAGGATGCCAGAGGCGATCGCGCCGGCGGGGACGGTCATGCGCGGATCAGGCATGATCGTGACCGCGGCCATCGCGGTGAAATGCAGGCCGCAAATCGCCAGCGTGTAGACAAGCGTCGAGATCGGGAGCGCCGTACGGCGCAGGCGGCGCCGGGCGAGAAGCGCGGCATAGACAAGTGTCGCGCCGATGGCGACCGACGCCACGACATAGGCGCTATCCCAATCGAGCCGCCCCTGAACTTCGAGTGCCTGCATCCCGACGAAGTGCATCATGCCGATGCCGGCGGCCAGCACAAGCGCCGGAAGCGGCGACAGCGAGCGTCGTTTCGTGCGTAATTCCAGCGTCCAGCCCAGCCAGCTTACGATAATCGCGATCGCGATCGAAAGCAGCGTCAGCGGCACGTCATAACCGGTGGGTAGCTGCGGCTGATAAGCGATCATCGCTATGAAGTGGGTGGACCAGATGCCGAGCCCGGTCGAGGCGGCCGAAAGTGCAAGCCAGCGTTGGCGATCCGCGCCTCTGACTCCCGCGGCACGCCGGACGATGAGGTGTGTCAGCGTCATCGCCAGCGCGCAGATGAGACCGGCGAGCAGCACGAGACGAAAGTCGTGCTCGATCGCGAGACAGGAATAGACCTTGAGCACGCAAACCCCGTTTCAAATCATTTTCGGGGATGCTTAGGAAATGAAGGTTAAAAAACCTCGAACTTCAAAGTTTTGCCGGACGATTGACGCAAGAATTTTATCGGCTGATGCGGAAAGCGCTACGCGCGTCGATCGAGAGCGTGAATCCGAATTTCTTCAAATAGTTGCCTAATGTTTGCGCGTGAGCTCACGCATCGCGTCGTCGAGGCCTTCGAGCGTCAGCGGGTACATCCGGTCATTCATCAACTCGCGGATGATCTTCGACGACTGCGAATAGCTCCAATGCTGCTCGGGCGTGGGGTTGAGCCACACCGCGGCGGGGTAGACATGCGTCATCCGCTGAATCCAGGCGGCGCCTGCCTCATCGTTGAAATGCTCGACCGAGCCGCCGGGATGGCTGATTTCATAGGGGCTCATCGCGGCATCGCCGACAAAGACCAGTTTATAGTCATGACCATATTTATGAAGCACGTCCCAGGTGGGCGTGCGCTCGGTGAAACGCCGGCGATTGTCCTTCCACACGCCTTCGTAGACGCAGTTGTGGAAATAGAAGAATTCGAGGTTCTTGAACTCGCTCGTCGCAGCCGAGAAGAGCTCCTCGCAGAGCTTGATATGCGGGTCCATCGATCCGCCGACGTCGAGGAAGAGCAATAGTTTGACCGCATTGTGCCGTTCGGGGCGCATGTGGATGTCGAGCCAACCCTGACGCGCGGTACCGTCGATCGTCGCGTCGATATCAAGCTCATCCGCGGCTCCCTCGCGCGCGAAGCGGCGCAGCCGGCGCAGCGCGATCTTGATGTTGCGCGTGCCAAGTTCCTTGGTGTCGAGATTCCTGAATTCGCGCTTGTCCCAGACCTTGACCGCGCGGCCGTGCCGGCCCTCTTCCTGGCCGATGCGCACACCCTCGGGATTATAGCCATAGGCGCCGAAGGGGGAGGTGCCGCCGGTGCCGATCCATTTGTTGCCGCCCTGATGGCGTTCCTTCTGTTCCTCGAGCCGCTTCTTGAGCGTCTCCATGATCTCATCCCACGAGCCGAGCTTCTCGATCTCGGCCATCTGCTCGGGGGTAAGGTAGAGCTCGGCGACCTTGCGCAGCCAGTCCTCGGGGATTTCGGCGGCATCGGTGCCGTAATTCGTCTCGATCCCCTTGAAGACCTTGGCGAAAACCTGATCGAAACGGTCGAGCAATCCCTCGTCCTTCACGAAGGTTGCGCGCGCCAGATAGTAGAATTCCTCGGGGCTGCGCTCGATGACTTCGCGGTCGAGCGCTTCCAGCAGCGTCAGATGTTCCTTGATCGAGGCGGGGATGCCTGCGTGGCGAAGTTCGTCGAGAAAGGAAAAGAACATGTGGATCAGCCTAGCAGCTTGGCCGCATGCCGCAATCCTGCGCGTGGTTAACCGCGTTTCAACGAATTGGCGCTACCTATGTCATTTCGGTCGCAAAACAGGGGTTTCTCATGGCCACGCAGCCAGTTGCAGCGGGATATGCCGACAGCGGCGCAATCGACGATGTCGCGCGAAATTGCGGGCAGCTCGCGGTCGGGTGCAGCGATGCGGCGGGCTATGTCGAGGGTGTTTCGCAAAGGATCAAGCGCCAGCTCGAAATGCTGTCGGCGCTGGAGGACGTCACCGCGGCGCTCGAGGCCGACCAGCGTCGCGTCGCCGATTCGACCGACGAGGCGCGGCTTCTTTCCGAACAGGCGCATGAAAAGCTGGAGCGCGGCGCCCAGCTCATCAGCAGCGCCATCGCCGAATTCGGCGGACTGACCGATCTCGTCACGCGCCTCGGCGCACACATGACCAGCTTTGCCGCCGCGATGGAACAGGTGCAGCGCGTGTCCGCGGGCATCGACGTCATCGCGCGCAAGACCAATATGCTCGCGCTCAACGCGACGATCGAGGCCGAGCGCGCGGGGGATGCCGGACGCACCTTTGCGGTGGTTGCGGACGAGGTGAAGAAGCTCGCGCAGGAAACGCGCGCCGCCACCGACGAGATCACCACGACCATGGCATCGCTGACGCGCGAGGCGGGCACGGTGATTTCCGAGATCAACCAGGGGGTCGAGAAGAGCCGCAGCGCGCAGCGTGGTTTCTCGACGATCAATCAGACCGTGCGCGATGTGACCGATATCGTCGAGCAGGTCGATCAGCAGAGCGAGGGCATAGCGCGCTCAACCGCATTGATCCACGACAGCGTCGCGCGCGTGCAGGAGGGGCTCACGCTGTTTTCGAGCGACGCACGCGAGAATGGCGGGCAGCTCGTGAGCGCGCATGAGCGGCTCAACCGTCTTGAGCTGCTGTCCAACGAAATGCTCGACCAGCTCGCGCACAGCGGCATTCGCATCGCCGACAGCCATTTCGTCGATCTTTCGATCGAAGGCATGAAGGAAGTCCGTGCGCTCGTCGAAAAAGCGCTGAACGAGAACAAGGTTTCGCCCTTCGACGTGCATGATACCGATTATGTGCCGGTGCCGGGCTCAGACCCCCAGCAGTTCGACAATCGCTTCAACACCTTTGCCGACGCGCATGTCCAGGCGGTTCTCGACCGGATCGCGAGGCTTGACGAGCGCCGGATCCTGGGCGTCGCGATTACCGATGTGAATGGCTATCTGCCAACGCACATGTCGTGGAAGGCGCAGCCGCAGCGGGCGGCCGATCCGGCATGGAACGCCATCAACAGCCGCAACAAGCGCATCTTCATGGACGACGCGACGGGGCGCGCGATCGCCTTTACCGGCGATTTCATGCTGACCACCTATCGCCAGCCGCTCGAGGAGGGGCGTTATCGCGCGGTGAAGAGCGTGTTCGTGCCGCTGAGCTTCAACGGGCGTCGCTGGGGCAATTTCGAGATGGCGTTCATCGACTGAGCGCCGGAAAGATTGACAGCGTAGCACCGCCGCTCTAACACTTAACTATATGGTTAAGTGAAGGAGAGACCGATGATTACGCTATACACCTTCGGTTGGGTTCCGCCGTTCGCCAAGGGCCTCGTGCGCGATCTGCGCGTGCGCTGGGCGCTCGAGGAATCCGGGATTCCCTATCGTGTACGGACGATTGGCGAGGGCGCGGATGAGGTCGCGCCTGCGGACTATCGCGCGCTTCAGCCTTTTGGCCAGGTTCCCGCGATCGAGGATGATGGCGCAACGCTTTTCGAGTCAGCCGCGATCGTTCAGCATATCGCCGACAAGGGCGGGGTGCTCGACGTGGCGGACCGCATCATGGTCAACCAATGGTCCTTTGCGGCGATGAACACGGTCGAACCGCATGTCGCGAATCTGGTGGTGCTCGATCTTTTCTATGTCGACGAGGAATGGGCCAAGGCCCGACGCCCGGGCGCCGTAGAGTTGGCTCAATCGCGACTGCACGACCTCGAGGCGGCGCTTGGCGACCGCGAGTGGCTGGCGGACGCATTCAGCGTCGCGGATATCCTGATGGTCACCGTACTGCGCCTGCTCCGCCACACCGACATGCTTGCCGGTTATCCGGGGCTGGTGGCCTATAAGGAACGCGCCGAGGCGCGCCCCGCGTTCCAGCGCGCGCTTGCCGATCAGATGGCGTTGCACGCCGAGCCTGTGCCCGCCTGAGCGTCAGCGGTTCTGCTGGCGTTTCGCCATGAACGCCAGCCGTTCGAACAGCATCACGTCCTGTTCGTTCTTGAGCAGCGCGCCGTGGAGCGGCGGGATCGCCTTGGTGGGATCGCGCGACTGGAGCACGTCCAATGGCATGTCCTCGGCGAGGAGCAGCTTGAGCCAGTCGAGCAGTTCGGACGTGCTCGGCTTTTTCTTGAGGCCGGGGACGTCGCGGACCTCGTAGAAAATGTCCATCGCCTTGCTGACGAGGATCTTCTGGATGCCCGGGAAGTGGACGTCGACGATCGCCTGCATCGTCTCGCGCTCGGGGAACTTGATATAGTGGAAGAAGCAGCGGCGCAGGAACGCGTCGGGCAGCTCCTTCTCGTTGTTCGAGGTGATGATGACGATCGGACGCTCGGCCGCCTTCACCGTCTCCTTGGTCTCGTAGACATGGAATTCCATGCGATCGAGTTCCTGGAGCAGGTCGTTGGGGAATTCGATATCGGCCTTGTCGATCTCGTCGATCAGCAGGACGGGCAGGGTGGGGGAGGTGAATGCCTCCCACAGCTTGCCCTTGCGGATGTAATTGGCGATGTCGTGGACGCGCTCGTCGCCGAGCTGGCCGTCGCGCAGCCGCGCCACGGCGTCATATTCGTAGAGGCCCTGTTGCGCCTTGGTGGTCGACTTGATGTTCCATTCGATCAGCGGCGCGCCCATCGAATCGGCGACTTCCTGCGCGAGCACGGTCTTGCCGGTGCCGGGTTCGCCCTTGACGAGCAGCGGGCGGCGGAGCGTGACCGCTGCGTTGACCGCAACCTTGAGATCGTCGGTTGCGACGTAGCTGTCGGTTCCGCTGAAACGCATGCTCTATCCTCTTCGCTTCCACTTTACGTTAAGGGAAGCGAATAGGGACGCGGACGTACGGGCGCAAGGCCCGATTCTGTTCAGGATTGACCGGTCAGTAGTCGGGGCGTGCCGCGCTGCGGGCCTCTAGCACCGCCCACAGGCCGCGATGCTGCGCGAGGATCTGCTGCGCGCCGAAGCCCAGCGCGCGTTCGACGCTCGGCGTTTCGGCTACCGCCATGGCGACCGTGCGCGTCTCGCGCTCGTCGGGAAGGCGCGCAGGCTGGATGGGAATGCTGAGCCGCTCGGCGGCCGTATCGAGCACGCGGCGGATCGCCTTCCAGTCCATTATCAGCGCGATCGCCGCGCCGAGTGCGCAGCCGATACGATCCGACTGGGCGAGCATCTCCAGCGCATGATGTTGTCCCATCACCGCAGCCTCGCATTCGGCCTGGCCGGGCGTGCTGGGAATTGGGCCCGCCGCGACGGTGATTCGCGTCAGATAGCCGCGTTCGCGCGCAAAGCCGTCGGCGGCATCGATCAGCCAGCCCCGCGCGGCGGCATGAACCGTCTTAGTCGCCGCGAGGTCGATCACGCCCGGATGACGTCCGTGAAGGACGCACAGATAATGGGCGGCATCGGCCAGATTACGCGTGGCGTGCCGTCCCGACAACAGGTCGGCGGAATGCGCATAGCCCTGCGCGCCCGATCCGTCCGCCTCGACCAGTGCTGCCAGCATCTCCGAAACGCCGCCGGTGCGCGCGGTCTGAATAGCCTGTGTCGCCATCCGAAATCCCCAAAATTATGCTGCGCCCGTGCCGGGCGACCAATCGTCTGAACGCCCTGCTATACCAGTCGCGTAAAGACGCGGTTTATTTTGCATTAGGACGCTGGTCAGGAATTGGCGGAGAGCGCGGCCGCCTGCGTCTCGTATCGTTTCAAAAACTGAAGCCGAGCGTCGCATTGACCGTGCGGCGGAGGCCCAGAAAGCAATCGCCGCGTCCGAGGCAGGTGGTGTAATATTTCTTGTCGAACAGATTGGTTGCGTTGACCGTCAATGTCCATGGCCCGCGACCGACGCCGATCAGCGCGTCGGCCAGCACATAGTCGGGGCTGGTGACGACGAAGCCACCGACCTGGCTTTCCGAAATGCTTTCATCGACATAGCGCACGCCCGCACCGAGCTGAAGCACCACCTCATCGCCCAGCGGCAGGGATTTCATCCCCCAGATCGAGGCGAGATGTTTGGGCACGCTTTCGACCTGAAGATCGCCGTTGGAACGATCCTTGGCGCGCGTGTAACTGTAGGTCGCGATGACGTCGAAATCGTCGGCGATCGTCTTCGATGCCTCGATCTCAAACCCCTGCGTCTTGATGACGCCCGTCTGGACCGAATTGAGCGGATTGGTCGGATCGGTCTGGAGGCGGTTCTCGTCCTTGAGATCATAGGCGGCAAGCGTGACGAAGGTCGTTGGGTCAGGCTGCCATTTGATGCCCAGTTCGTACTGCACGCCGCGCTGCGGCTTGAACGGGTTGCCGGTAAAGTCGCGGCCGGCGATCGGCAGGAAGGATTCGGAGTAGCTCAGATAGGGCACAAACCCGTCGCCGAGCTCGATCATCAGCCCGGCGCGCTTGGTAGTGGCCTTGTGAACGAGCTTGTCGCCGCCGACCGTCCGGTCCTCCGCGCGATCGCGCCGGATGCCCAGCACGACGATCGCCTTGTCGAATGCGCGCGTCTGGCTCTGGAGATAGACGCCGAGCTGTTGCTGGATATTTCGCTCCCCGTCGAAGAAGGGCGTGTCGACGATGTTGCCATAGACTGGCGCATAGGCGTCGACAGGCGTCGTCGAGGGCGCAAGACCCAGCAGGGGCATGCCGTCGATGTCAAAGGAAAGGCCCGAATAGCCGCCGGTCGACGTGGTGCGGTTGTTGTTGCGCGCATAGTCCACGCCCGCGAGGACCTTGTGGGTAAAGTTGCCGGTGGTGAAATCGAACTGGAGCTGGCTGTCGCTGCTCAGCGTCTCCGAACGGAAGACCTCGCCAAAGGAATAGCGGTTGAGCACGCGGCCGGATCCGCGCGCGGCATAATCGGGAAACCAGATGTTCAGATAGGGATCGGCCGCATCGAGATAGGGATCGACCGGATTGGTGTAGCTGTCGGCATAGTGGAGATACTGGTCCGACCTGAACCATTCGTAGCGGAAATTCTGGCGGAACTCGACGACGTGCGAGAACTGGTGCGAGAAATTGGCCGCGATCCATTCGGTGTTGAGATCGACCTTGTCGGTCGAAGGCTCGCCGAGCTGGCGGCCCCAGGGGAGCCGGCCATTGGGTGCATCGAACAGCGTGCCGGTGAAGGGCAGGAACTGGCCGGTCCACCCGCTGTCGTCGTCCTGGACAAGACCGAGCAGCGTGAGATTGGTGTCCTCGCCCATCTGCCAGCTCAGCGACGCGCCCAGCATCCGGCGCTTCTCGCGGACGAAATCGGTCTGCGAATCGCTGTCGCGCCAGACGCCGATGACGCGGCCGGCGAGCTGGTCGCCCGCGATCGGGCCGGTCAGGTCGAAGCCGAGCTCCTTGCGATCGAAGGTGCCGTAGGAGCCAAAGAGTTCGCCATGCGTCTCGAACTCGGGTCGCTTGGTGACGATGTTGAGAATGCCGCCGGTCGAGCCTTGGCCATAGAGCATCGAGGAGGGGCCACGCAGCACCTCTACGCGCGAGAGCGAGAAGATCTCGGGCTTGGATCCGGCGCGGTAGCCAAAGGTGCGACGCAGTCCGTCCTGATAGATCGGCGCCTCTGTCCCACGGATAAAGCCGTAGTCGCCACGCGTATCGAGGCCATAGGCCTCAGTGCGGACACCCGCCGAATAGCGCAGCGTATCCTGAAGATTGAGCGCCCCCATCGCCTCGAAGCGGTCGACAGTGATGACGCTGATCGACTGCGGGGTTTCTATGAGCGGCGTATCAGTCTTCGTGCCCGCATCGGTTTCGACATTCTGACCGGTGACAATAATGACCTGGCCAGGGGACGGGGCGGTCGCAGGCCGCTCTTCCGCCCAGGCCGGATGCGCCGCGAACGCGCTGGAGGCCAGGAACAGCGCCTTCAGCGTCGTTTTCGGCATGTTGATTATCCCCCTGCGAAACGGGTGCTGTTCCCGAATTGAAGCTGAACCCAACATGTACCGTGTCCGCTGATGCGGGGCACCCGCGTGAAGTTGCTGTGCGTAAAGCGAAGATGGGGCCAGCCAAGCCGAAGCTCCGGACGGAGGCGGTTCCCGCGCGATGCTCTGCGAGAAAATGCCCGTCAATGCAGCCGGTTGATGAGTTCGACCTTCGAGTTGATCCGCAGTTTGGTGTAGATTGACGAAATCTGGTTCCGGATGGTCGCCGAGCTGACTCCACGAAGCATTGCGATCTTGCCGCTGCTGTGGCCCGCCGCGAAGAGTTTGGCCACCTCGAGCTCAGCATGGCTCAGCGGCGAGCTATCCCGCGGCGTGCGCGCGATGACGTGGCAAAAATCATCCCGTCCAACCAGCTCTATTTCAAGCCGCCCGATGACAGCGCTCATCATTCCGCCTTTTACCAAAGCCGCTATGTCGGGTGGAAGGTCGGGCCCCGTCCATTCGGGAAAGCACGATGTCATCAGTTTCCCGAACTGCGGCTCGGCTGTGCAAATGGCGCCTTTCCAGTCCGTGATGGCATGCGCTGCAACCATAAGCGCTTCGCCGTTTTGACGGCGTTCGTCCTTGCCCGAAATTTCGAGAAACTGCCTCTGCCGCCAAGCATTGTGCATGTGGCCCGCGAATCTCTTCTTCAATATTCTTTCCGCCGGAGTGAAGGGGCGCGCTCGATCAGAGCGCCATAAGACAATTCCCTGCCAAATATTGAGTAGCGGATCGCCGATCGCCACGCCCATCGTGTATTCAATGCCCAAGGCCTGGGCGAAATTTACGTACAGAAAAGACGATCTGTAATCTTCGATGGACATCGTATCTTCGATGCATACCGGTTCACCAGGCGTTGCCATGGCCATCTGCGACACGAGATCATGATCCTTGAACTCGGTGCCAAACCGGATGGGAACGCTTTGGTCCTGGCCGATAATGCTCATTGTGTGAATATCGAGAATGGCCGTTCCCGCGGCCTGCGGATAGGCTCGATACGAAACCCAAACCGCTGAATCGAACTTTATCAGCTCGGCCAGCCGCTCAAAGCCAAAGGCGCGGAAGGCATCGAGAGGCACCGACAAGACTCCGGCGTATAAGCGCGCGACCACTTCGTCGAATTCGTCATATCCATCATAGTGATAGGAATCGGAGTCACGCATAAGTCGCTCGCACTGGCAGGTTGTTGCTCATTTTGGCCAAAATGCCGCAAGAATGATGCAGATGCACTATTTCCTATGGATTAGTTCTCTTTCATCCTGACGCCCGAACAACGCAATCCGCGGCGACTTCTGGTCCAGCGATGGCGGAGAATATCCATGCATGTGAAATGGTGCGGATATCGGGTGCTTTGGCCGCTCATGCTCGTCGGCATGGCGGGTTGTGGCGGTGAAGGAAGTTCTGGCACTTCCGGAACGATCGTCACGATGCCGTTCGCACCCGCGCCGGCTCCGCAGCCTTCCCCGACGCCGTCTCCCACTCCATCCCCTCCACAAGCCGGGCTGAATGCGAGCATCGGGCTTCAACAACTAGCGGATTTTCCCACGCTTGCCTGGTTTTACCGCAACTCTGTACCTGGCGAGGCGAACGGAACCGACCCCGTCCAGTTCGGGTGGGATTCGGCGCTCAGAGCGAGCATCATGACCCTGCCGGGGGTGCCGCGCAGCTATCTGGATGTCCTGGCGACCGAAACCGGCGACGACTTCAGCGGCTCCATCTTGCAGCCCGCTGGCGGCATTGTCGTCTACATGCTTCGCCCCGGGATCCAAAACCGCGTTCTGGCGCTGAGCAGCACCAGCGTCGGCTATTTCGGCTGGTCGCCGATCGGCGCTTCTGCGCGCGATCGAATCCAGGGCGTGTTCGGCTATGGCGTGCCGAGCACGACGGCTGACATTCCGACGAGCGGCGTCGCAAGCTTCTCGCTCTATGGCTATGCGGCCGCTCGTCCCGCGGGTGTCAACAGCGACCCCATATTCTATCAGTTCCTCGGAAGCGCTGAATTCGACCTCTCGTTACGGGCAGTTCGCGGATCCTTCGCCACCGGGAATCTGACGGGCTACCCGTCGAGGGGAAGTCTCGCGGAGCGATTCGAATTCTCGCAGGCGTCGTTCAAATCCGACGGGACATTCACCGGCACGCTGACGGTGCCAGGCATGACCGGCGCCGGTGAGTACGAAGGATCATTCACCGGCCCGGGCGCTGGCGAGCTCATGCTGCGATGGAAGGCGCCCTATCGCGATCCAGCGACAGGACGCACCGACATGATCTACGGCGTCCTCGTGGGCAAAAAGAACTGAACCACGAAAACCGTCGCCAGAGCCTGATCGGTTGAGGTGGAAGCACTTCGTGCTTCCGCCGATGCCGTGAATCAGGCTCTATTCAAACGATCAAGGTCTAGGCAGGGCGGTTTTACTGATCGAGGAACGAGCGCATTTTGCGGCTGCGCGAGGGATGCTTGAGCTTCCGCAGCGCCTTGGCCTCGATCTGGCGGATACGTTCGCGCGTCACGCTGAACTGCTGACCGACTTCCTCGAGCGTGTGATCGGTGTTCATGCCGATGCCGAAGCGCATGCGCAGCACGCGTTCTTCGCGCGGGGTGAGCGACGCGAGAACCCGGGTGACAGTTTCCTTGAGGTTCGCCTGAATCGCGGCATCCACAGGGATGATCGCGTTCTTGTCCTCGATGAAATCGCCGAGGTGCGAATCTTCCTCGTCGCCGATCGGCGTTTCGAGGGAGATCGGCTCCTTGGCGATCTTCATCACCTTGCGGACCTTTTCGAGCGGCATCGACAGGCGCTCGGCCATTTCCTCGGGCGTGGGCTCGCGGCCCTGCTCGTGGAGGAACTGACGGCTGGTGCGCACCAGCTTGTTGATCGTCTCGATCATGTGAACCGGGATGCGGATCGTGCGCGCCTGATCGGCGATCGAGCGCGTGATCGCCTGGCGGATCCACCAGGTGGCATAGGTCGAGAATTTGTAGCCGCGGCGATATTCGAACTTATCGACGGCCTTCATCAGGCCGATATTGCCTTCCTGGATAAGGTCGAGGAACTGCAGGCCGCGATTGGTGTATTTCTTGGCGATTGAGATCACGAGGCGGAGATTGGCCTCGACCATCTCCTTCTTCGCGATGCGCGCCTCGCGCTCGCCCTTCTGGACCATGTTGACGATGCGGCGGAATTCACCCAGCGACATGCCCGTCGCCTGTGCAATCTCGCCAATCTCGCTGCGGATGCGATCGACGGCATCCGCTTCGTTTTCGGCGAACGCGGTCCATTTCTTGTCGAGCTTCGCGACGCGCTCCATCCAGCCGTCTTCGAGTTCGTGATCGACATATTCGTCGAGGAACGCCTTGCGCGGAACCTTGTGGCGCTCGGCAAGGCGCAGCATCTGGCCGCCCAGCGCGGTCAGGCGCCGGTTGAACGAATAGAGCTGGTCGACGAGATATTCGATCTTCGCACCGTGGAACTGGACGCTCTCGACCTCGGCGGTGAGATCTTCACGCAGCTTCTGGTACTTGGCCTCGTCGCTGGCGGCGAACTCGTTGCCCACGCCAAGGACCTCGAGGCGCGCATTCTGGATCTTGGAGAACTTCTTGTAGAGCGACGTGATGTTCGCGAACTTCTCAAGCGCCGCGGGCTTCAGCGTCTCTTCCATCTGCGCGAGGCTGAGGGTGTTGTCCTCTTCCTCATCGTCCGATGGGCGCTTGGCGCGCCGCTCGGTCATCGAATCCTCGTCGTCGCCGTCGACGGACTCTTCCTCGACCTCTTCCTCTTCCTTGTAGGAAGGGCCAGCGGTCTTCTCGGAAATCTCGCCGTCGCCTTCCTCTTCCTCGTCGGTGAGGCTTTCGGGCGCGGGATCCTTGGAGAGCATCGCATCGAGATCGAGGATCTCGCGGAGCTGCATCGTGCCTTCGTTGAGCGCGGTCGACCAGTCGATGATCGCGTTGAAGGTGATCGGGCTTTCGCACAGCCCCAGAATCATCGTGTCGCGACCAGCTTCGATGCGCTTGGCGATCGCGATTTCGCCTTCGCGCGAAAGGAGTTCGACCGCGCCCATCTCGCGCAGATACATGCGCACGGGATCGTCGGTGCGATCGACCGTCTCACGCTTCTTTTCAGCGACATTGGCCGAGCTGCCGTCGCCGGAATCAACCGATTCGGCCTCGTCGTCCTGGTCGGGCTGCTCCTCGCCGTCCTCGCCGGCATCCTCGTTCTCGACGATATTGATGCCCATCTCGCTCAGCGCCGAGGTGATGTCCTCGATCTGATCGGACGACATCACATCCTGCGGCAGCGCTTCGTTGAGCTGGTCATAGGTGATGTAACCGCGCTTCTTGGCGCGGGCGATCAGCTTTTTGAGCGAAGCCTCGTTGAGGTCGATAAGCGGCGCATCCCCGCCCTCATTGGCCTCGCTGTTCTCCGCCGCGTTCGTCTTTGCCATGTATTCGCCTTGTCCCAAGTCACCCACCGGCATCATCGTCGCCCTGTTTCAGCGCCGCGAGCCTTGCTTCTGCCTCATCTCGAGCCGCGCGCAACCGGCGCAACTCTTCAAAAACATCGTCGTCCGTTTCGCGTTCCAGCCGTGCCGTCGCGGCAGCCAGTGCGGCGTCGAGCTCCGGGCGAATTGCCAGCGCCTCTATAGTCAAAGCCAGATCACGCCGTATTATATCCGGATCGGCATTGCTTCGCTTCGCGGAAAAGGCAAGCCTGTTTGTCGTGCGCAGCCGCTTGGCAAGCGTCTCCAAGCCCGCGGCAGCCAATATGGGGTCAAGCAACGCCCGATCAAGATGCGGAATGGTAAGTCCGGCATCGATCAATGTCGTGCGCAATTGTTCCAGCGCAGGATCGCCTAGTTGCAGCGCGGAAATCGCCTCCGCGTGCGGTGCGATCACGCTCGGGTGATCGAGCAACCCTGCGAAAACGAGCCGCGCCATGGCGGGATCGGTGCCCTCCTGGCTGACCGTGCGCGCGATGCCCGAAACGGGCCGTTCGGGCGGTTGCCAGCGTCCGCCGGGACGCGGCCGAAAGGGCTGCTGGGGGCGAAAATCGCGACGCTGCCCGTAGAGCGCGTCGAAACGTTCGCGGAATTCTGCGAAATATTGTTCTCGCACGTCGCCGTCGCCGATCGCCTTGGCATGCGCGTTGAGCCGGCGACGCAGTCCGGCGCGCGCCTCGGGGGTATCGAGTGGTTCGGCCGCGTGTTCGTGGCGCCACAGCCGGTCGGCGAGCCCTTCGGGGCTGACGGCGAGCGCCTCGAAGGCCTGGCGACCGCCCGATTTGACGAGATCGTCGGGATCCTGCCCCGCAGGAAGCGTCAGGAAGCGGAGCGAGCGGCCAGGTTCGAGATGGGGCAGGGCACGCTCTGCGGCGCGGATCGAGGCTTTTTGCCCCGCATTGTCGCCATCGAAGCAGAGGATCGGCGTCTCGGTCATCCGCCACAGCCGCTCGATCTGCATTTCGGTCAGCGCGGTGCCGAGCGGGGCGACCGCCTCCTCGATCCCGGCCTGCGCGAGCGCGATCACGTCCATATAGCCTTCAACGACGATCACGCGCCCCGATTTGCGCGCGGCGGGAGCGGCGCGATCGAGATTGTAAAGCGTACGCCCCTTGTCGAAGAGAGGCGTGTCGGGGGAATTCAGATATTTGGGTTCGCCCGAACCGAGGATACGGCCGCCGAACGCGATCACGCGCCCGCGCTGGTCGCGGATCGGGATCATCAGCCGCCCGCGGAAGCGGTCATAGGGCTCTCGCTCACCCTCTGGTGCGATCAGAAGACCGGCCTCGATCAGCGTGTCCTCGCCGAAATCCTTGAGCGCGGCCTTGAGACGCCCACGCGAATCGGGCGCGAAACCGAACCCGAAAGCCTTGCGGGTCTTGTCCGAAATACCGCGTTTCTTGAGATAGGTGCGCGCTTCCGCACCATCGATTCCCGCCAGTTGCTCCTCGAGCCAGTGCTGGGCGCGCTCCATCGCGGCGTGGAGCCCGGTGGCACGTTCGGCGCGTTCCTGTGCTTGCGGATCGGGGGCTGGGACCTCCATCCCCGCGGTCTGCGCGAGTTCCTTGACGGCATCCATGAAGGGCAGGCCGCGCTGGTCGGTCATCCAGCGTATGGCATCGCCATGCGCCGAGCAGCCAAAGCAGTGGTAGAAGCCCTTCTCGTCGTTGATGTAGAAGCTGGGCGTCTTTTCGTTGTGAAAGGGGCAGCACGCCTTGAACTCGCGCCCCGCGCGCTGGAGTTTCACGCTCTTGCCAATAAGCGCGGAGAGCAGGGTGCGGGCGCGGAGCTCGTCGAGGAATTGCGGGGTGAGGGTCATTTGGGAGTCGAAAGGCGTCCCTCGACTTCGCTCGGGACGAACGGAAAGGCTGGTTCCTCATCCCCGCTTGTCCCGAGCGAAGTCGAGGGACGTTCCTTCGGCGGTTTGCTGTAGAAGGACAGGGCGTCCCAGTCGCCCCGGATCAGCGCTTCCTTCTTGGCCCGCGACCACGGCTTGATCCGGCGCTCGGCTTCGAGCGCCTCCAAGCGAGTCTGGAAGTATTCGCTCCAGAAAAGCGCCACCGGCCGACGTCGGGAAGTGAAATCACAAAAACCACCGGTTTGATGCTCGGCCATGCGGCGCTCCAGATCATCGGTCTGGCCTGTATAGTATCGGCCATCCGAGCATTTCAGAATATAAACCCAGAACGCCATGCCGGGACTGTGCAACACCTGACCCGTTCGTGTCGAGCGAAGTCGAGACACGTCCGCTCTGGCGCCCGCGTCCCTCGACTTCGCTCGGGACGAACGGGGAAAGTTCGGTTCTTTTTCCTATCCCAAAGCCGCCTTCACCAGCCCGCTCGCCTTGCTCATGTCGAGCTGCGGGCCGTGGCGTTCCTTGAGCGCCGCCATCACCTTGCCCATGTCCTTGACGCTTTCTGCACCCGTCTCGGCCTTGATCGCCTCGATCGCCGCCCGGGTTTCGTCCTCGCTCATCTGCTGGGGCAGGAAGCGTTCGATCACCGCGACCTCGGCCTGTTCAGCCGCGGCCAGTTCTGCGCGGCCGCCCTTTTCATACATGTCGATCGATTCGCGGCGCTGCTTCACCATCTTTTGCAGCACCTCGACGACGAGCGCGTCGTCATTCTCAGGCGCCTTGCCCGTGCGCGCCTCGATGTCGCGGTTCTTGATGGCGGCCTGGATCAGGCGCGTGGCGGCGGTGGTTTCCTTGTCGCCGGCCTTCATGGCGGCGATCTGCGCGGCTTTAATCTCGTCGCGAATCATGGGGTGCTTTCGGCTGAACTTTCGGAAAGAACCAGCTTAGCGGCGCCACGCGGATTTTAATAGATTGACCCGGCTGAGCATGGCACCTAGTGACGCGGCCGTTTAACCGACAGCCCAGGAGCACATGTCATGGCCGACGCCAAATCCCTACGCGCGCCCGATGGAGCGACGGGGGTATTGGTTCTGGCTGATGGCGCCGTCTTGTGGGGGCGCGGATTCGGCGCCAGCGGCGAGGCGGTGGGCGAGGTCTGCTTCAACACCGCGATGACCGGCTATCAGGAAGTGATGACCGATCCCTCCTATGCGGGGCAGATCATCAACTTCACTTTTCCTCACATTGGAAATGTCGGCACCAACCGCGACGATGTCGAGGCGACCAACCCGCATGCGCTCGGCCTGATCGTCCGCGAGGACGTGACCGAGCCCAGCAACTTCCGCAACATCCAGCATTTCGACGAATGGCTGAAATCAAACGGCCGCATCGGCCTTGCCGGCATCGACACGCGCGCGCTTACGCGGCGCATCCGGCAGAAGGGCGCGCCCAATGGCGTGATCGCGCATAATAGCTGGGGCGAGTTCGACGTGGATGCGCTGCTGAAGAAAGCGCGCGAATGGCCCGGGCTCGAGGGCATGGACCTCGCCAAGGAAGTCTCGACGCTGCAGAGCTATCAGTGGCACGACGGGCTGTGGGACCTGAAGGACGGCTATCGGCTGAACGAAGCCGGCGACGACCGCCCGCATGTTGTCGCAATCGATTATGGGCTCAAGCGCAACATCCTGCGCAATCTCGTCGCCGCGGGCGCGCGCGTGACCGTGGTCAAGGCGACCGCGACCGCCGAGGAGGTGCTGGCGCACAATCCCGACGGCATCTTCCTGTCGAACGGCCCCGGCGATCCCGCGGCGACCGGCGAATATGCGGTGCCCGTGATCAAGAAGCTGCTCGAAACGGCCAAGCCGATCTTCGGCATCTGCCTCGGTCACCAGCTCCTCGCGATCGCGGTGGGCGGCAAGACGATCAAGATGCACCAGGGCCACCGCGGCGCGAACCATCCGGTCAAGCGCCTCGACGACGGCGCGGTCGAGATCACCAGCATGAACCACGGCTTCGCGGTCGAGCTGGATAGCCTGCCCGCCAATGCGCGCGAAACGCATGTCTCGCTGTTCGACGGCTCCAATTGCGGCTTTGAGTTGACCGACAAGCCAGTGTTCTCGGTGCAGTACCACCCCGAGGCGAGCCCCGGCCCGCAGGATAGCCATTATCTGTTCGAGAAGTTCGTTGGGGGGCTGAGGCAAACAGCATGATTGGCGTTGTCCTCATGCTGGCAATGCAGGGATCCGCGCCACCGGTCGCCACCAAATCGGCCGAGACCATTACGCAGTCGCAACTGGACGCAATGTCTGACGCGTGCCGTGCGCCGCGAAAATGGTTGAAGCATTTGAACGGCGACGAAGTTCGCTTTCGGCCGGCTAAGCGAGCAAAATATGAACAGGTCGACTGCGTTCTGCGGCACCTGAAAGATAGCATGGCGCCAATGAGCTTTGGTTTTGTTGGCAACGAAGCAATAGAAGAGGCTGGAAAGCAATAATGCCCAAACGCACTGACATTTCCTCCATCCTCATTATCGGCGCCGGCCCGATCGTCATCGGCCAGGCGTGCGAGTTCGACTATTCGGGGACGCAGGCGTGCAAGGCGCTGCGCGAGGAGGGGTATCGCATCATCCTCGTCAACTCGAACCCGGCAACGATCATGACCGATCCCGATCTGGCCGACGCGACCTATGTCGAGCCGATCACCCCCGAGATCGTCGCCAAGATCATCGAGAAGGAGCGCCCCGACGCGCTGCTGCCAACGATGGGCGGGCAGACCGCGCTCAACACCGCGCTGGCGCTGTTCAACGACGGCACGCTCGAAAAATATGGCTGCCAGATGATCGGCGCCGATGCCGAGGCGATCGACAAGGCCGAGGACCGGCTGAAATTCCGCGACGCGATGAGCAAGATCGGGCTCGAAAGCGCGCGCTCGCGCATTGCGCACTCGATGGCCGACGCGCTGGCCGCGCTCGAATTTGTCGGCCTCCCCGCAATCATCCGTCCCAGCTTCACGCTCGGCGGCACGGGCGGCGGCGTCGCCTATAACAAGGACGAGTTCGTCCAGATCGTGACGAGCGGGCTCGAAGCCTCGCCGACGACCGAGGTTCTGATCGAGGAATCGCTCCTCGGCTGGAAAGAATATGAGATGGAGGTGGTGCGCGACCGCAAGGACAATTGCATCATCATCTGCTCGATCGAGAATGTCGATCCGATGGGCGTCCATACGGGCGATTCGATCACCGTCGCGCCCGCGCTGACGCTGACCGACAAGGAATATCAGATCATGCGCAATGCGAGCATCGCTTGCCTGCGCGAAATCGGCGTCGAAACAGGCGGTTCGAACGTACAGTTCGCGGTCAATCCGAAGGATGGCCGCCTGATCGTGATCGAGATGAACCCGCGCGTTTCGCGGTCCTCGGCGCTGGCATCGAAGGCGACGGGCTTTCCGATCGCCAAGGTCGCGGCCAAGCTCGCGGTCGGCTACACGCTCGACGAGATCGACAACGACATCACTGGCGCGACGCCCGCGAGCTTCGAGCCGACGATCGATTATGTCGTCACCAAGATCCCGCGCTTCGCCTTTGAAAAGTTCAAGGGCGCCGAGCCGCTGCTTTCGACCGCGATGAAGTCGGTGGGCGAGGTGATGGCGATCGGCCGCAACATCCACGAATCGATGCAGAAGGCGCTGCGCGGCCTGGAAACCGGGCTTTCGGGCTTCAACACCGTGGATCACCTGATCGGCGCGTCAAAGGATGACATCGTTTCCGCACTTTCGCGCGCGACGCCCGATCGGCTGCTGATCGCTGCGCAGGCGCTGCGCGAGGGGCTGAGTGTTGATGAAGTTCATCAGATCGCAAAGTATGACCCGTGGTTCCTCGAGCGCATGGCCGAGATCGTCGCCGCCGAGCGCGAAGTGATCGAAAACGGCCTGCCGCGCGACACCAGAGGCATGCGTCGCCTCAAGGCCATGGGCTTCTCGGACAAAAGGCTCGCCTGGCTCGCGCTGCAATCGGCGCATCTCGCCAAGGGCATGGACCGCGCGGTGGCGCGCGGTTCCGGCCTGATCCGCGAGGCCGTCGTCGCGATGACCGGCGGCGTGACCGAGCAGGAGGTGCGCAAGCTGCGCCACAAGCTCGGCGTGCGTCCCGTCTTCAAGCGCATCGACACCTGCGCCGCCGAGTTCGAGGCGAAGACGCCCTATATGTATTCGACCTATGAGGCGCCCGCGTTCGGCGAGCCCGAGTGCGAATCGCAGCCTACTTCCGCCAAGAAGGTCGTCATCCTTGGCGGTGGCCCCAACCGGATCGGGCAGGGTATCGAGTTCGACTATTGCTGCTGCCACGCGTGCTTCGCGCTCGATGAGGCCGGCTATGAGACGATCATGATCAACTGCAACCCAGAGACCGTCTCGACCGACTACGACACGTCGGACCGGCTCTATTTCGAGCCGCTGACCGCCGAGGACGTGCTCGAGATCCTGCATGTCGAGCAGCAGAACGGCACGCTTGCGGGCGTGATCGTCCAGTTCGGCGGGCAGACGCCGCTGAAGCTCGCGCAGGCGCTCGAGGATGCGGGGATCCCGATCCTCGGCACCTCGCCCGATGCGATCGATCTGGCCGAGGACCGCGAGCGTTTCGCGCAGCTCATCAACAAGCTCAAGCTGCTCCAGCCCGCCAACGGCATCGCGCGCAGCCGCGAGGAGGCGATCGCGGTCGCCGAACGCATCGGCTATCCCGTGCTGATCCGTCCATCCTATGTGCTTGGCGGCCGCGCGATGGAGATCGTCGATGGCCAGCAACAGCTTGAGGATTATATCCAGACCGCAGTGCAGGTGTCTGGAGACTCACCCGTTCTGATCGACCAGTATCTGCGCGACGCGATCGAGGTCGATGTCGACGCGATCTGCGACGGCGACGACGTGGTGGTTGCGGGCGTGCTCCAGCATATCGAGGAAGCCGGCGTCCATTCGGGCGACAGCGCATGCACCATCCCGCCTTACAGCCTGCCGCAGGACATCATCACCGAGATCGAGCGCCAGACCGAGCTTCTCGCGCACGCGCTCGAGGTGAAGGGCCTGATGAACATCCAGTTCGCGGTGAAGGACGGCAAGGTCTTCCTGATCGAGGTCAATCCGCGCGCCAGCCGAACGGTGCCCTTCGTCGCCAAGGCGATCGGCCAGCCCATCGCCAAGATCGCCGCGCGCGTGATGGCGGGCGAGAAGCTGAAGGATCTGCCGACGATCGATCGCCATGCGATCAACCATGTCGCGGTGAAGGAGGCAGTATTCCCGTTCGCGCGCTTCCCCGGCGTTGACCCGGTCTTGTCGCCCGAAATGAAGTCTACGGGCGAAGTGATGGGAATCGACAAGGATTTCGCGATCGCATTCGCCAAGTCGCAGCTTGGGCTGGGCGACGATCTTCCGCTCGAGGGCACGGTGTTCGTTTCGGTCAAGGATACCGACAAGCCCGTGGTGCTTCCCGGCGTCCGCCTGCTATCCGAAATGGGCTTCACCATCATCGCGACGGGCGGCACCGCCGACTATATCGAGGAGGCGGGAATCGCCGTCGAGCGCGTCAACAAGGTGGCGCAGGGGCGGCCCAATATCGTCGACCGGATCAAGGACGGCGGGGTGCACCTGATCTTCAACACCACCGAAGGGTGGCAGAGCCACAAGGACTCGCAGTCGATCCGCGTCTCCGCACTACTGGGCAAGGTTCCATACTATACGACGGCGACCGCAAGCGTCGCTTCGGCGCGCGCGATCGAAGCGCTTCGGAACCAGTCTCTTGAAGTGCGGTCGCTGCAATCCTATTATTCATCATCACACGCCTGATCCCGACAAATTATCGCGTGGCGGGCGGCTTTTCACTTCAGGGGTGAGGCCGCTTGGGGGAAGCTTTGACGAAGGACTGAGGAATGGCGACCGTCGAGAAATTGCCGATGCTGGCAGAGGGCTATGACAAGCTGACGGAGTCCCTCCGCCGCCTCAAGGCCGAGCGCCCCGAGATCGTCGACGCGATCGAGGAAGCGCGCGCGCATGGCGACCTTTCGGAAAACGCCGAATATCACGCCGCCAAGGAGCGGCAGGGCCAGATCGAGGCGTCGATCGCGGACATCGAGGACCGGCTCAGCCGCGCGCAGATCATCGATCCGACGACGCTTTCCGGCGACAAGGTGATCTTCGGCGCGACGGTGACCTTGCACGACGAAGACGAGAAGCCCGTGAAGTACCAGATCGTCGGACAGACCGAGGCGGATGCCAAGGTTGGCCGCATCTCGTACAACTCGCCGCTCGGCCGCGCGCTGATCGGACGCCAGGTTGATGACGAGGTCGAGGTTTCGGTCCCTTCGGGCGACCGCTACTATCTGGTTTCCAAGATCGAATTCATCTGATCGCGGGATGAAAATTCCGCAGGGCAAGGTGACCAACGCGCTGGTGATCGCCACCAGCGCGATATGGCTTACGCTGACGCTGGGCGGCTACCAGGATCTTGCCGCTGGAGCCGGCGGCTTCTTTCCCGCGCGAATTTCAGGCGCGCTCGTGCTGCAGGGCGCACTGCCCGCATGGCTGACGCCTTTGTCGGCGGTGCTGCTGCATGCCGACATATTCCATCTCGCCTTCAACATGCTGATGCTCTTCTATTGCGGGCGCTTCGTCGAAGCCGCGATCGGCCCCGGCGGGCTGGGCGCGCTCTATGTCGTGGGCGCCTATGCATCGGCGGCGGCGGAGTATCTCTGGAATCCGGGCAATGTCGTGCCGATGATCGGCGCAAGCGGCGCAATTTCCGCGGTGATCGGTTGCTATGCGATGCTCTTCGGGCAGAATCGCATCAAGCCGTTGGGCCCGATACCTGCCCGTGCGATCCAGATCGTCTGGCTCGCGGTCGCCTGGGTCGTGATCCAGGGGTTGATCGGGATTGCAACCTGGGGCTCGATGACGCGCATCGCGATCGCCGCGCATATCGGCGGATTCATTCCGGGATTGCTGCTGGCGCGGCCGTTGCTGCTGTGGCGCTATCGCAGGGCGTGACCTCCAACCGCGTCACCCCAGCGAAAGCTGGGGTCTGCTGACGAGATTGCTCTCTATTCGTCGGGAGATGCCAGCTTTCGCTGGCATGACGGGAAGAGGGTCAGTTGGCCTTGTCCGCCGGGGCGACCATGTCGGGCTGGAGCAGGCGGTGAAGGTGGACGACGACATATTTCATCTCGGCATCGTCCACCGTCCGCTGCGCCGCTGCGCGCCAAGCCTTTTCGGCGCTGGAATAGTCGGGAAAGACGCCGACGATGTCGATCGACTTGAGATCATCGAAGTCGAGCGTCTGCGGATCGCTGACGCGGCCGCCGAAGACGAGGTGCAATTTGCTCATGGGGTCACCGGATCTGTTGGGATTTGGCGGGGTCACTAGGGAGCCAGCGCCCCGCCGTCAATGATCCGTACCCGAAATCAGCGCTTCTTGGCCGATCCGCCGACGGTCTTGCCCGCTGCGGAGCCTGCTTCCTCGACCGCTGTCACCACCGCGCCGACGAGCTGGCTGATCTGCGATTTCGCGGCCTCGGCGTTGACGCCGAGCGCGTCGAGCTTCTTCTGGCCTGCGGTCTTGGCTGCCTTGGCCGCGGCCGACGCACCTTGGTTGAGCTTCTTGCCAGTGGCGCCCAGAGTCTTGGTCTCGCGTTCGGTGCGGGGCAGCAGCGAACCGACGAGCGCGCCCAGGGCGATGCCACCGACGAGAAAGGCGAGGGGATTGTCCTGCACCTGTTTCGTGGTCTTGTCCTTGGCGGTTCGCGCGCCTTCCTGAGCTGTCGAATAGGCCTTGCGCGCCTTTACCTTGCCCGTGGCGAGCGCCTCCGATGCCTTGGCGCGCCCGGTGGCATAGGCTGCCTCCGCACGTTCGCGCGCAGCATGCGCACTTTCCTTGACCTGCTCGCTCGCCGCGCCGATCTTCTCGCTCGCCAGCGTTGAAACCTTGCGGGCGTTATCGGTGATCGGATTGGTCATCGTCTATCCTCCATTTCGGCGGGTGCGCTGTGTGCGCCTGTTGCCTGGCTGAAACTCCTCGGGCGCGGCCTGGGTTGCCTCGTCCCGTGAAAAGGCTGCAATGAGCGCATCCCAGAGCGTGCCTCGGAAAAACCACGCGAGCAATGTGACGGCCACGCCGGCGGTGGCGACGGGACGCTCCTTTACGAGCGCAAGACCCTCTTGCGTCAGTTCGTCCGCCTTCTCTCGCAGGTCTTCCACCAGTTCCTCGATCAGTGCGCTCGGCTTGAGGCGCCCCTGAATCTCCACCAGGCGTCCGGTGAGTTGCGAACGCGCGCGCGTCGCTTCCTGGCGTGCGCGGACAAGTTCGCGTTCGGTGCGGCTCATCGGCGGGCCCCGAACTCATCCACATCCTTGCGGATCTTTTCGGCGATGATGCTGAACAACAGTGCCGTGATCGCGATCGCCAGCACCGCGATCAACAGCGCGGCGCCAGCAGCACCAATGAACGGCGCGAGCATGAAGACTGCGGCCATAAGCAACAGGATGATTGCGCAAAAGCCGAGCACCACGCCGATCGCGGCGAAGATGAAATATTTCCGGTAGCCGGAAAGCTGATGGATCGCCTGCGCGCGATAGAGCTTGATTTCCGCCTTTACGAAGGTTTCGGTATCGTCGACGAGCTGTCCCAACAGATCGCCGATGCTGTCCTCCTCGCGGTCCGCACGCGGATCACTCACCCCAGGCTCCCATATTGCTGGCACTAGCCGACGTTGAAAATCACGCCTTGTCGTTCGACCCTGCCTTGATCAGCCGCGCGAGCACGAAGCCGACTGCCGCGGCAGCGCCGATTGCGACGGCAGGGCTCTTCTTGACGAAATCACCCGCATCCTTGACCAGGTCGTCGACATCCTTGCCCTTGAGCGTCGTGGCGAAGCTCGCGACTGCCTCGGCCGCCTTGCGCGTGTAATCGCCATATTGCGCCCCGACGCGCTCGTCGACCGTGCCTGCCGCGTCTCCGATGAGCTTGGCGACATTGTCGAGCGCACCGGTAGCCCGGTCCTTGCCCTGCGCGGCAAGTTCATGAGCGCGTTCACTCGCTTGCTTGGTCAGCACTTTTGCTTCCTTCTTGACCGCGGCGGTCGCCTCGTTTGCCTTCGCCTTCAGCGGCGAGGGCTTCGCCTTGGCCTTGGGCGCTGCACGGGTCGCCGCCTTTTTGACGGGCTCCGCCTTTTTCGCGACGGGCTTCGGCGCGGCGCTTGCCGCGGCCTTGGTGGCTGCGGGCTTCTTCGCGGCGGGCTTCTTAGCCGCAGTCTTCTTCGGGGTCGTGCCTTCAGCCATGAACGTGTCTCCCATTTGCGGAATTCGATTCACTGCTACAACAATCGCGATTGCAAAGCGGTTCCGCAAGGCTTTCCCGACAATTGCGTTTGCGCGTCTTCCCCGATAGGAGGCCGCCATCCTTCCAAACGCGCCCAAGAAAGCGAGACACATGACCGCGATCATCGACGTTCACGCACGCCAGATCCTGGACAGCCGGGGCAACCCGACGGTGGAGGTCGATATCCATCTGGAAGACGGCAGCTTCGGCCGCGCCGCGGTGCCCTCGGGCGCTTCGACGGGCGCGCATGAGGCGGTCGAGAAGCGCGACGGCGACAAGGGCTATTATCTCGGCAAGGGCGTGACGCAGGCAATCGAGGCGGTCAACGGCGAGATCGCCGAAGCCATCCTCGGCCTCGACGCCGAGGACCAGAGCGAGGTCGACGCGGTGATGATCGATCTCGATGGCACCGAGAACAAGGCCCGGCTCGGCGCGAACGCCATCCTCGGCGTCAGCCTTGCCACCGCAAAGGCGGCCGCGGATTCGCGCGGATTGCCGCTCTACCGCTATGTCGGCGGCGTTTCGGCGCATCTGCTGCCCGTACCGATGATGAACATCATCAATGGCGGCGAGCATGCCGACAATCCGATCGACTTCCAGGAATTCATGGTGATGCCCGTCGGCGCGGACAGCCTCGCCGAGGCGGTGCGCTACGGTGCCGAGATCTTCCACACGCTCAAGAAGGGCCTGTCGGAAAAGGGGCTGTCGACCGCGGTCGGCGACGAGGGCGGCTTCGCACCCAACCTGGCATCGACCACCGACGCGCTCGACTTCATCATGCAGTCGATCGAGAAGGCCGGCTACAAGCCGGGCGACGATGTCGTGCTTGCGCTCGACTGCGCCTCGACCGAATTCTTCAAGAAGGGCGCCTATCAGATGGTGGGCGAGGGGAAGACGCTCTCGCCCGCCGAGATGGCGGACTATCTCGCCGATCTGTGCGCGCGCTATCCGATCCTGTCGATCGAGGACGGCATGGCCGAAGACGATCTCGAAGGCTGGAAGATCCTGACCGAGAAGATCGGCGGCAAGGTTCAGCTCGTCGGCGACGATCTGTTCGTGACCAACCCCGCGCGCCTCGCCATGGGTATCGATCAGGATCTCGCCAACTCGCTGCTGGTGAAGGTCAACCAGATCGGCACGCTCACCGAGACGCTGGAGGCGGTCAACATGGCGCACCGTGCCGGCTACACCGCGGTGATGTCGCACCGTTCGGGCGAAACGGAGGATTCGACGATCGCGGATCTCGCGGTCGCGACCAATTGCGGCCAGATCAAGACAGGCAGCCTTGCGCGCTCCGACCGGCTCGCCAAATACAACCAGCTCATCCGTATCGAGGAAGAGCTTGGTTCAGTCGCCCGCTACCCGGGTCGCGCGATCTTTGGCTGAACTCAAGGCGAAATGCGTCATTCCCGCGAAAGCGGGAATGACAGTCTTTGGGAAGAAACGGCTTGATTCCACGAATCGTCTGTGATTCAAGGAATACAGATGACACGCGCTATATCCTTTATCGGCCTCCTGCGTTCAGCCGCCCCTACCGCGATCATGATGCTCGTGATCGCGATCTTCGGAGGCTATGCGGTTGTGGGCAAGAACGGCGTGCTTGCCTGGGGCGATTATACCCGTCAGCTTGAACAGCAGCGCGTCGAACTCGCCAAGCTGGAGAAGCACAAGACGCTGCTTCAGAACCGCGTGGCGCTGCTCGATCCCAAAAAGGCCAATCCCGACATGGCGGACGAGCTGATTCGCCGCGAGCTCGGGCTCGCGCATCCCGACGAAGTGATCGTCCCGCTCAACTGAACCTGTCGGGGAAAGAAATTTCTCGTTGCCGTTGCGGAATCCGTGAGCGGGCGATTATAGACCGCTCGTTCCTTTCCTCCCTCCCAAGGTGAACGACTTGGCAAGAGCATCGACAGCGAAATCGTCCAAGAGCGCGCCGGCCCCGATCCCCAATCGCGAGCGCCCCGGCGAACCAGAACGCTATAAGGCAAGCAAGGAAGAGCTCCTGCAGTTCTACCGCGACATGTTGCTCATTCGCCGGTTCGAGGAAAAGGCGGGCCAGCTTTATGGCCTCGGCCTGATCGGTGGCTTCTGCCACCTCTATATCGGCCAGGAAGCCGTCGCCGTCGGCCTTCAGTCCGCGCTGAACGGCGATACAGACAGCGTTATCACAGGCTATCGCGATCACGGCCATATGCTCGCTTACGGCATCGACCCCAAGGTGATCATGGCCGAGCTAACGGGCCGCGAAGCGGGCATCTCGCGCGGCAAGGGCGGCTCGATGCACATGTTCTCGGTCGAGCACAAATTCTACGGTGGCCACGGTATCGTCGGCGCGCAGGTGTCGCTGGGCACGGGCCTTGCGTTCAAGCACAAATATTCCAGGGACGGCGGCGTCGCGATGGCCTATTTCGGCGACGGCGCGGCCAATCAGGGCCAGGTTTACGAGAGCTTCAACATGGCCGAGCTCTGGAAGCTCCCGATCATCTTCGTGATCGAGAACAACCAATATGCCATGGGCACCTCGGTCAACCGCGCATCGGCTGAGGATCAGCTCTACCGTCGCGGCGAGAGCTTCCGCATTCCCGGCCTTCAGGTCGACGGCATGGATGTGCTTGCGGTGCGTGGTGCGGCCGAAGAGGCTGTCAAATGGGTCCGCGCAGGCAAGGGGCCGATCCTGCTTGAGCTCAAGACCTATCGCTATCGCGGCCACTCGATGTCCGACCCTGCCAAATACCGTTCGCGTGACGAAGTGCAGGCGGTGCGCGACAAGTCCGATCCGATCGAACATGCCAAGCGCGAGCTCGAGGCGCTGGGCGTCAGCGAGGACGCGCTCAAGGACATCGACAAGGAAATCCGCAAACAGGTGAGCGAGGCGGCCGATTTCGCCGAAACCTCGCCCGAGCCCGAGATTTCCGAACTCTATACCGACGTGCTGGTGGATCAATATTGATGGCTGTAGAACTCAAGATGCCCGCGCTTTCCCCGACCATGGAGGAAGGCACGCTCGCCAAATGGCTCGTAAAGGAAGGCGATGAAGTCAAGTCGGGCGACATTCTCGCCGAGATCGAGACCGACAAGGCCACGATGGAATTCGAAGCTGTCGACGAAGGCACGATGGCGAAGATCCTCGTGCCCGAGGGCTCCGAGGGGGTGAAGGTCGGCACCGTGATCGCGTTGATCGGCGGCGAGGGAGAAGAGGCCGCTGCGCCCGCGCCCAAGGCAGAGCCCGAGGTGCAGAAGGCCGCGCCGGCTGCCGAGGAAGCTCCAAAGAAGGCGGAAACTGGCACGCAGAAGCTCGTTTCGGAAGCGAAGGCTCAGGTTGCCGATCCGGCGATCCCTGCGGGTACCGAGATGGTCAAGACCACCGTCCGCGAAGCATTGCGTGACGCGATGGCCGAGGAAATGCGTTCCGACGACCGCGTCTTCGTGATGGGCGAGGAAGTCGCCGAATATCAGGGCGCGTACAAGGTGACGCAGGGCCTGCTCGAGGAATTCGGGCCCGAGCGCGTCATCGATACGCCGATCACCGAATATGGCTTTGCCGGCGTCGGTACGGGCGCGGCGATGGCGGGCTTGCGCCCGATCGTCGAGTTCATGACCTTCAATTTCGCGATGCAGGCGATCGACCACATCATCAATTCGGCCGCGAAGACCAACTATATGTCGGGCGGGCAGATGCGCTGCCCGATCGTGTTCCGCGGTCCCAATGGCGCGGCGAGCCGCGTCGGCGCGCAGCACAGCCAGAATTATGGCCCCTGGTACGCCAGCGTTCCCGGGCTGATCGTGGTCGCGCCCTATGATGCGGCCGACGCCAAGGGCCTGCTCAAGGCGGCGATCCGCTCGAACGACCCGGTGGTCTTCCTCGAAAACGAGCTGTTGTACGGCCGCAGCTTCGAGGTGCCCAGGCTCGACGACTATGTGCTGCCGATCGGCAAGGCGCGGATCATGCGCGAGGGCAAGGACGTGACGCTGGTCAGCTATTCGATCGGCGTGGGCGTCGCGCTCGACGCCGCCGAGAAGCTCGCAGCCGAAGGTATCGACGCCGAGGTCATCGACCTCCGCACGCTGCGCCCGCTCGACACCGCGACGGTGCTCGAGAGCCTCAAGAAGACCAACCGCATGGTCGTCGTCGAGGAGGGTTGGCCCGTCTGCTCGATATCGAGCGAAATCGTCGCGGTTGCCATGGAGCAAGGCTTCGACGATCTCGACGCCCCGGTGCTGCGCGTGACCAACGAGGATGTGCCGCTGCCCTATGCCGCAAATCTGGAGAAGCTGGCGCTCGTCGACGCCGACCGCGTTGTCGCGGCGGCGAAGAAGGTCACCTATCGCTGATCGGTGTAGCGCCGATCAGCTAGTGTAAGCGGCGCACGATGCCTTGGGCGCTTCATTGTTCGGATTGAAGATGCCCCCCTCGATGTCGCGTTCATCACGAACCAGGAAGGTCGCTGTGTAGTGGATCAACGGCTCGCCCATGATCTTCGCGCTGACGATGGGCTCATACTGGTAGGTGATTTCGGCAAACATGGCGGCGTTGCCCTCGGGCGCCTTCACTTCCTTGCCCACGGGCCCCATGCCCTTGAAAGCGGTGCCGGTCTTGCCGTCGCCTTCAACGCCATAGCGCGAATCATATTTGCGCTGGCCGATGCAGCGCTGCCACTGAATCCACTGCCCGCCGTCTTCATTGACGGTGAGGCCGGACAAGACGATCCGGCCACGCTCTGTCAACTTCATCGAGCCGGCCTGGAGCTTGGCGCCTACGAAGGTGTCGTTGACGTCCGATTCGCGAAATTGCGTGAGTGCCATCGCGTTGTCGAGGCCGACGCGCGAGCTGTTGTCGGCCACGGCCAGCGCGATCTGGCTGACGCGCATGTGCGTCAGCGCCAGATTGGTCGCCTCCACGCCGTAAAGCCCCATCGCCAGCACCGGCGGCATCGTATAGGCGAATTCGACATAGGCCACTGCCGAACGGCAGCGCCACAGTCGGGCCGCGAAGGCGCGTGTGCGCGACAAGCCGCGGTTCAAGCGGGCTTGGGGCATATCTCTACTCCCGTTTCTTCGGCCTGCTGGCTATAGGGCTGGTTTCTCAGCGTCGTCCGCGCAACGCTCGTGCCGGTGTTCGACCACCCCAGCATCCCCATCACCGGGAAAAGGCGCGGATAGGTAGCGGTGGCGGTGAACACGACGATGTCGTCGGCGCCGCCCAGACCGCTCTTGCCGCGCTTGTTCCACGTCTTGGAGTTGTTGACGTCCAGGAAGCATTCGGTGTCGGCGTCGAACTGTTTGTCACCGTCGAGGTCCTTGAAGTCCTCGTAGGTGTTGACCTTGGTGAAGGACGAGAAGGACTCGCTGGTCGTCGTGACGGTCGCCCTGTTCGAGATGGTCTGGAGCATGGACGCGATCTTGCCTTCGATTACCGCCTTCTTGGTCGGTGCGTCCTCAAGCGTCAGGTCGCGCGCGGCCTTGTTGGTGGCGCCCTGCAGCACCGATTGCGCATAAGCCTGGTAGCCGAGTTCCATCATGCCGAGCATCAGCATCAGCATGATCGGCGCGACGATTGCGAATTCGACCACGGTCGCTCCGTCCGTGTTCCTGGTCAGCGCGGGGAAAGTTCGGCGCGGCGCGATCATTTCGAGATCCTGAGTTCGGCGATCTTCGACGCGATGAGCTGGAATTTTGCCTTGAGCTCCGCGTCATTGGCCGCGGTGAACGACTTGCCGGGATCCGCGCACGCCTGAAGCTGCGGTGTCACCGTCAGGCCATAGGCGACCGCCCAGACCGTGATCCCCTTCGCCTTTGCAGCCGCGCAGATCGCGAGGAAACGCGAATGATGGCGATTCGCGAGGTCGCTGTTGCTGGGCGTCCCGCCGCTGACGCGCTGGTCCACATACTCATAGCCATACATCGAGTAGGTGCTGTAGCTCGGCTCCATGATGCCGTCGGTCATGAAGACGATGTGCCGGTTGGTGTCGCGACCATTAGGCGCAACGGTATGGTCGGGACCGAAAACGCCCTCCAACGACATCATTCGCGTACCCCACAGAATGCCCAAATCGTGATAGGTGCTCCCGGTCGGAGACAGGCTGTCGACATAGGTCTGCACCTCGCCTTGCGTCATCGTCGCAAGCCGCTTTGCGGCGCGCGGGCAGGCGGTGCCGGGCTGGTTGTGATTGTCGTCGTCGAATTCCTCGATCGTCCCAGGCGTGCGCGCGAAAATCATTTCACGCCAAGCGGGCCCCCATCTCGTATTGTTATCTGCCCCCGGCTTCGCGTCGATTTCGAGATCTCGCAGGCCCTCAGGTTTTGAGCTTGCACCCTTTGGCTTGATGGCACCATTCCCGAACTCGAATTCGGGCTCTGGCACCGTCGTCCGCTCTTCAACACAACCCGACCATTGAGCCGATGCCTTGTTGGTGTAGCCGTTGCCAATTCGATTAACGACACCAGAAACAAACTGCTTGTACTGATCAGTGTCCCTCTCGATGCTTGCGTATTTCCATGTATAGTCTGGCGTAAGCACGACAGTAACGGAGCGCTCTTGCTCGGAACGCGTCGTCCGAACTTTGACGGTGCATTTTCCGCCGCTCCAGTTCGTGTCGTATTCTTTGCGAACGCGAGTCCGCGTTTCTTTGTAAACGGTGGTCTTTACATTATCGACTACGGTTTCGCCAGTTTGTGTCGTAGCCTGATTCTCATAATTGGTGTCGGTGTCGCCATCCAAATCCTGACACGTCGACTTGTTGTACTGGTTGACAACGTCTTCCCACCCTGAAGTCGTGGAAGACGTGGTTTGCCAGCTTGTCGTCGTGGTGTTGGGTTCATTGTAGCTGGTGCTGTCCCACCAACGATCCCGGGTCTGGTACGACCATTTGTCGGCCAGATAGGCCGGGTTGAGATCGAGCAGCAGCTTGCCGACATTGACGCCCGACGAATAGGGCACGAAGCCGAAGCGCAGTCGCGAGCTCTTGCTCGCAGCGCCGTCGAGAATCTTGTAGAAATCGACCACCGCAGTGCGGAGTCCGGCGATCTTCTTGCCTGTTCCGCCCGGCAGCGTCTGATCCATCGAGCCCGTCACGTCGAGCACGAACATCACGTCGGTATTCGCGAGCTCAAGGCGCGCGTCGCAAACGGCCGTCATGGTAAGCGTGGGGACGTCGAAGACCTTCATCAGCGTCATCGGGACCGTAGCGGTGGCCGTGGCTGTTACTTGACCGTCATTGAGGCTGTTCGAATCCACGGTGCCCTTGGGCGTGAAGGTGATGTTGCTGACGCCGAAGGATCCCGCAGGGAAATTGGCATGGAAAAAGCTATTGGCTTCTTTCTTCGCGGCCGTATCGTCGTCGAAATCGGCCGCGGTCAACGCGCGACGCCCTGCCAGCGCGCCCGCATCGCATGCCTGCTGAAGGCGCGATTTGACCATATAGGCGCGGCCCATGTCGAAGGCGGAACCCGCCATGCCGATGATCGGCAGCATCGCCGCCGCCATCATCATCATGGTGTTGCCCGCTGTGTCACCGGCGAGTCTCGCGGCCTGGCCGTGGCTCCAACCCTTTGCTTTCGGTCCCGTTTTCATGCTCTGGCCTTACCCCCAAGCGCTGCATAGATTGCGCGACAGCCTGCACCCTGCCACTGAGCGGCTAATGAGTGCTGACGGGCTGTGGTTAACCCCCGGTTTTCCATGAATGAGTTTGGTTTACGTGAGGACTGCGTGACGCCTTCGATCGATCCGGAAATCGCGCTTTCAATAGCTTACGCGCCCGCCGGCCGACGGCAGGCGCTGGAAACCATATGGGTGCTCGATGCCCAACTGGGCAGCGTCGTTCGTTCCACAAGCGAACCGATGATCGGTGCGATGCGGCTGACCTGGTGGCGCGATGCTATCGAGGCGCTGGGACAGGGGCCTGCGCCCGCCGAGCCGCTGCTTCAGCAGCTCGATGCGGTGCTTGTCGCGCGCGGGCAAGGAGTGGGGCGGCTGCCCGACATGGCGGAGGGGTGGATCGTGCTGCTCGATCCTTTCCCGCTGCCGTGCGCGGCGCTCGAGGATTATGCGCGGCAGCGTGGCGGAGTACTGTTTGAAGAGCTTGGCCGGTTTCTGGGCGCGGCAAACGTTCCCGCGATAGCGGCGGCGGGCGCGGGCTGGGCGCTGGTCGACTTCGCGTTTCGCTGCTCCGATCGCGCAACCGCGGGCGCCGCTCTCGAACTGGCGCGCCCGATACTTCGCGAGGCGCTCGCTGCGCGCTGGGCGCGCGAGGCAAGATCGCTCGGCATGCTTGCGCATCTGGCGCTGCGCGACGCTGAGGCAGGGCCGGGCGTTCCGCGCCGTACGGGATCGCCGGGCAGGGCGCTGCGCATGCTCCGTCACCGGATCACGGGGCGTTGAGACTTGATATCGGACCCGAAACGAGCCTAGCCTCATTGCCGCATAGCGCGGGAGGGCGAAATGGGACGTTTTCTGGCAGGCGTTGCGTCGGCATTGCTGCTGGCCGGCGCGGGAATATTCTGGTGGCAGAGCCGCGCCGAGACCGAGCCGCGACTGCCGCTGGCGCCCGGCGTACAATCCGCGGGATTGCCGCTGTCGGGCGATCCCGTGCCCGCGCCTCCGGAGGCAAGCGCGAAGACCCGCGAGGAGAAGCGCTTCGGGCGCTATGACAAGGACAAGAACAGCGCGATCAGCGCGGAGGAATATTTCGCGAGCCGGCGCAAGGCGTTCGCGAAGCTCGACGCCAATAGCGACGGACGGCTGAGTTTCGACGAATGGGCGATCAAGGCGCGCGAAAAGTTCGCCAAGGCCGATGCGGACCGATCGCAGATCCTCACGCGCGCCGAGTTTGCGACGACCGCGCCCGTGCGCAAGGCCAAACCCAAACCCGATTGTCCGCCTGCACGTTCGCCGGGAGACGAGGACGAGGGCTGATCAGGCGCCGGGTGTGAACAGCCGAACCGGAGGCCCGACCTCGATCACCGGAACTTCCCATGGATGACGCGCGACGATGGCATTGATCAGTGCGTCCATATGCTCGCCGGGCAGATCGGCGTCGATCCACGTCAGCAGCACGATGGTCGGGGAAAGCGAAGGGGTGTCCGGCGTGCCCAGTGTGGGCATGGCTGCGGTGGTCGGCACGAAGCTCTCGGCGCCGAAGCCGATTTCACACACGCCGCGATAAAGGTCAAAATCGCCCAGTGGATTGTCGCCGCGGATGAGTTCCAGCAGGCGCGCAACGCACGGATCGCCCTCGATCGCCATCAGATTGCCCGCGGTCGCCGTGGCAAGCGCTTCGGCGGAGACGGGACAGTGGATCCTGATCGGCAACGCCGCCCGCAATGCCATCAGGCGGGCATCCATTCAGCGAACGCCTCGCGCGCCCGCGCGGTGTAGAGCAGCTTGCGATCCGCCTTTTTCGTGCGCCCCTCGATCGGCGGAAACAATCCGAAATTGACGTTCATCGGCTGATAACTCTCGACCTCGGCGCCGCCGGTGATGTGGCCGAGCAATGCGCCGAGCGCGGTTTCGACGGGCGGCGGTGCGATCGTCTGGCCCAGCAATTCCGCTGCTGCGAAGCGCCCCGCGAGCAGGCCGACGGCGGAGGATTCGACATAGCCCTCGCAGCCCGTGATCTGTCCCGCGAAACGGATATTGGGGCGCGACTTGAGGCGGAGCTCGCCGTCGAGCAACTTGGGCGACTGGATGAAGGTGTTGCGGTGTAGCCCGCCCAGTCGCGCGAACTCGGCGTTTTCAAGGCCGGGGATCATGCGGAAGACGCGCACCTGATCGGCATATTTGAGCTTGGTCTGGAAGCCGACGATGTTCCAGAGGGTGCCGAGCGCATTGTCCTGACGGAGCTGGACGACGGCATAGGGCCAGCGCCCGGTTCGTGGATCGTCGAGCCCGACGGGCTTCATCGGGCCATAGCGCAGCGTATCGACGCCGCGTTCGGCCATGACCTCGATCGGCATGCAGCCCTCGAAATAGGGCGTATCCTTCTCCCACTCCTTGAACTCGCCCTTTTCGCCATCGAGCAGCGCCTGGTGGAAGGCGAGATACTGCTCCTTGTCCATCGGGCAGTTGATGTAGTCGTGGCCTTCACCCTTGTTCCAGCGCGACTGGAACCAGCAAATGTCCATATCGATGCTGTCGCGGTGCACGATCGGCGCGATCGCGTCGAAAAAGGCGAGCGAGTCCTCGCCCGTCTGCGCGCCAATCGCTGTCGCGAGGCCCTCAGCGGTGAGCGGGCCAGTGGCGATGATCGCGGGGCCGTCGGGCAGGGCATCGACGCGCTCGCGGACGATCTCGATATTGGGATGCGCGGCGAGCGCGGCGGTCACCCCTTCCGAAAAGCCGTCACGGTCGACTGCGAGGGCCGAGCCTGCGGGCACCTTGTGCTCGTCGCCCTTGGCCATGATCAGCGACCCCAGCGCACGCATCTCGGCATGGAGGAGACCAACGGCATTGCGTTCGGCATCGTCGGAACGAAAGCTGTTGGAGCAGACGAGTTCGGCGAGGTGATCGGTCTGGTGCGCGGGGGTCATCGCGCCCGAGCCGCGCATTTCCGAAAGCCGGACCTTCACGCCGGCATTGGCGAGCTGCCACGCGGCTTCCGAGCCGGCGAGCCCGCCGCCGATGATGTGGATCTGATGTGTCACTGCGTCCCTTAACTTCGCAAACTTCTCACAAACGCGCATGTTGATTCGGCCTGTCCGACAAGCGACACGCACGCCTTCGCGAGCAGGATAGCCGAAGCTGGCGGCTGTAGGACAGCGCGTCGTTCTGCGCTAGGCTTGTTGCCATGCGGATCTTCACCATCGGCTATCAGAGCGCGACGCAGGACGAACTGATTGCGGCGCTGAAAGGGGCAGGCGTCGAGCGGCTGATCGACGTGCGCGCGGTGCCACTGTCGCGCAAGCCAGGCTTTTCGAAGACCGCCCTCGCTGCCGGATTGCGGGAGGCGGGGATAGACTATGTCCATCTCCGCGCGCTCGGCACGCCGCCGGAAGGGCGCTACGCGGCGCGCAAGGGCGATCGCGCGAGGATGGAAGAGGTATATGCCGAACAGCTCGAACTGCCCGAAGCGATTGCAGAAGCCGCGATGATGCGCGATCTGGCGGCGGACAAGCCGAGCGCACTGCTCTGCTTCGAGCGCGATCCCGCGATTTGCCACCGCACAGTGTTGCTCGAAAGACTTGCGGCCGACGCCGAAGTCGTTGATCTCTATCCCTGAAACAGGAGAAATTCATGCTCGATCATGTCGGCTTTGCGGTTTCGGACATCAAACGCGCGCGCGCCTTCTATGAAAAGGCGCTTGCGCCGCTCGGCATCACGCTGATCATGGAGGTGGGCCCTGATCTGACCGAGGCGGGCGGCACCGCGCTTGGCTTTGGCAGCGAGGGCAAGCCCTTTTTCTGGATCGGCGACAATGAACGCGTAGGCGAGGGCACGCATGTCGCCTTTACCGCGAAGACGCGCGCCGAGGTGCACGCCTTTTACGATGCCGCGCTCGCGGCGGGCGGCGCGGACAATGGCGCGCCCGGCTTAAGACCGCATTATCATCCGGACTATTATGGCGGCTTCGTGAAGGATCCCGACGGCGTCAATGTCGAGGCGGTCTGCCACAGTCCGGAATAGGCATAGGATTTTATCGCCGTTGGGGCTGAGTTTGTCGAAGCCCATTCTGCTCTCTCGTCGCGCCTTCGCGTCTTCGCGTGAACATCTCTTCTTTTTCACGCGAAGACGCGAAGGCGCGAAGAAAAGAAGGAAGCGGGGGGCTGAGGCAGGCACGGTCCAAGCAGGGTTGGGGCGGTTAAAGGGGGAAGCATTGGGCAAGACGGCGCGTTGGTTGGTGATCGCCAGCCTGTTCTTCGGGTTGAGCTATCCGTTGATCTGGAATCTTGGCTGGCCCGAAGGGTTGATCACCGCCTGGAAGGGCGCGGGCGTCGCGCTGCTGGCGCTCGCCGCAGCGAGCGAGGCGCGGGACGGGGACGGGTGGCTGCTCGCCGCCGTCCTCGGCTTCGGCGCGCTGGGCGATGTGCTGCTGGTCGGCAGCATGACGACGGGCGCCATCGCCTTCATTATCGGTCATGTGCTCGCCATCTGGCTCTATCTCCGCAATCGCCGCGCGACGCTCGCACCCAGCCAGCGCGCGCTCGCCTTGCTCGTCGTGCCCGTATCGGTGTTGATCGCGTGGTCGCTTCCGGTTGATCGAGCGCAGGCGCCCGGCATCGCGATATACGCGCTGTTCGTGGCGGCGATGGCGGCTGCGGCGTGGAGCAGCCGCTTTCCACGCTACCGCACGGGGATCGGCGCGATGATGTTCCTCGCGTCGGATCTTCTGATCTTCGCACGCATGGGGCCGTTCGAGGGCGCGATCTGGGCGGGGCTTGCGATCTGGCTCCTCTATTATGTCGGGCAAGTTCTGGTTTATCTGGGCGTGCGGCGAACGCTGAATTCCGATGTGGCGGTATCCGCTGGCTGAGCGCAGGTGGCCAACGCGGCAACGGGGCTCGTGATACAGTTCAGGATCGCGACAGTTTCGTCATCTAATTTCCGCTTCTCGATCCGGGAGGGAATGATGCGGAGCTTGTATTCTGGCGCCTCGATGGCGTTAGCTACTCTATTGTTGTCAGGTTGTATTCGTGAAGCGCGGATCGCGATACCCTCCCAACTTGCGATCGCATCCCAACGGCTTGAGCTTACCGATATGGGCGCAGGCGAGCGCGGCCAATTTCAGTTGGGTTCGTCCAAAGGCCATTTCACCCGTTCTGCCATTCACACAGCCTCCGAGGATGGCTTTCTTGTCCAAAATTCGGGCGGAGGCACGTTCGTCGTCGCAGGACCGGACGTCGAAGGGGAATTGTCAGCCAGGTGTGACTTCGGGGAGGTAGAGATCCATTCGGGCGTCGTGGTCGCGACCGCCCAACGTTTTGCGTATCGGTGCCGTTTCCAGCGCGACGGACAGCCCATCGAAGCGGGTCTTATTCTTGAGGAGATTCCACGTTCACCGGGCAAGCTCCTCTCCGGCCGAACCCGCGCCGGCAAACTTCACTTCGCCGATCATGTGATCGGTATTCGTGCAATTCACGACATGGAAGGCGGACGGATGCCGACCGGCACGCCGCTCGGCTACATGTTCGACATCGAGGGCAGGCAGATTGGCGCCGTTGACCTCAACGGTCTCAACAAGACCATCCACGCGCCTAATTCCGGTCCGGAGCGGGAGGCAGTGATTGCGGCGAGCGTCGCCCTGTCGATCCTTTGGGATCCGGGGGAGTAGCCGTCCGCTTTCCCCATTAGCAGTCATCATCGGCTATGCGTCTTCGCGCTAGTCGGTGCGTGCCACGCATTTCCCTTCGCGTAGCAGCGCCCATTCCTCGCACTGACGGCCGTCGGGGAGGTGGCAGATACCGTATTGGCTGCCATCCGCTGCCGTCCGGATTTCACTGCGCCCGCCTTGTTTGCCGCAATTGACCGCTGCCGGGTTGGGCATGCCGACGGGCTTCGGTTCGGGTGGCGCTGAGCTGCAGCCAGCCAATAAGCTCGCCATCGCGAACAGCATTGTCGTCGTGAAACTGCGCAACATCGCCCCCTCGCCAAATGGAGCGGTGACGATAGGCCTGTGTCGCCCGAAAGCAAAGTGGGGACGAGGCGGATGCATGAAGCCAGGGCACCCTTGACGATAGCGAAACGATGCGCTTACAGGTGCTATCGAGAATCACTTGCATTAGCATTCGGGGGCTTCCATGGATCGTTACCGTCTTACCGCAATCATTGCCTGCGCGCTGGCCGCGCCGGCCTGGGCCAATGCGCCTGACGCGGCGGATGCCGACGCAGCGGGCGCCACGCGCGGTCGCGACATCACGGTAATCGCAACGAGAACCCCCGAAGAGGTCAAGGACGTGCCGGCGACGGTGACGGTCAAGGACGAGGAAGACATTGCTGACGAGATGATCTCCGACATCAAGGATCTCGTCCGCTTCGAGCCCGGCGTCAGCGTCCGCCAGCAGCCGAGCCGTTTTGGCGCCGCGCTTGGCGTCACTGGACGCGACGGCGCGTCGAGCTTCAACATCCGGGGGCTCGAGGGTAACCGCGTGCTCGTCCAGGTCGACGGCGTGCGTGTGCCCGACGGATTTACCTTCGGCGCGCAGGCGGCCGGACGCGGCGATTATGTCGACCTGGGTCTTGTGAAATCGGTGGAAATCCTGCGCGGCGCGGCGTCTGCGCTCTACGGCAGCGACGGACTCGCAGGCGCAGTCAGCTTCGTAACCAGCGATCCCGCGGACCTTTTGGACGAGGGCAAGGATTATGCAGGCCGCGTCCGCGCAGCCTATGATTCTGCGGACGAGGAATTCAGCGAGACCGCGATTCTGGCGGGCCGCAGCGGTTCCTGGTCGGCGCTCGTCGCTTATACGCGGCGCGACGGCCATGAACTCGACAACAAGGGCACCAACGACGCCCCCAATTCCACACGGACTACGCCCAACCCGCAAGACACCCAGTCGGATTCGCTGCTCGGCAAGCTGGTGTACCAGACGGGCCCCAACAGCCGCATAAGGCTGACGGGTGAATATCAGAAGGGGACGGTCGACACGAACGTACTGAGCGGCATCACCCCCACGCCGCCGTCGGGCGTACTCCCCGCGACCGCGGTACTTGGACTCCAGGCGCATGACAGCACCGAACGCACGCGTGCCGCGCTCGACTGGCGTTATGACGGGGAGGGTGCGATCGATTTCGCGCAGGTCACCGCCTATTGGCAGGATGGCGAGAACCGCCAGTTTACGGCGGAGGATCGAAATACTGCATTGGACCGCACGCGTCTCAACACGTTTGAGAACCGCGTCTACGGTGCAGCCGCCGATTTCCGCAGCGACTTCGCCACGGGCTCGCTGGGGCACCATGTCGCCTGGGGTGGTGACATCTCGATCACGCGGCAGGAGGGGCTGCGCGGCGGCACCATCCCGCCCGCGGGCGAGACCTATCCGACGCGCGCCTTCCCGGTGACGGATTTCACGCGTGGCGGCATCTACGTGTCCGACACGATCGAGATCGCGGGCGGGGCTTTCACGCTCTATCCCGCGCTCCGCTTCGACTATTACGATCTTTCGCCCAAGGACGATCCGCTGCTGCCGACCTTTGCCGCGGCGAAGCAGGACGGATCGCGCTTGTCGCCCAAGATCGGGGCAGTGGCGAAGATTGGCGGCGGCGTCAGTGTCTTCGCCAATTATGCACAGGGCTTCAAGGCGCCCGAACCGAGCCAGGTCAACCAGTTCTTCGAGAATCCGGCGTTCGGTTACCGCTCCGAACCCAATCCTGACCTCAAGCCCGAAACCAGCAAGACGATCGAGGGCGGGCTGCGTTTCTCGACCGACCATCTTTTTGCGGGCATTACGGGCTTCAGCGGCAAGTACCGCAATTTCATCAGCCAGGAAGTGGTGAGCGGCGCGGGCACCGTCGCCAATCCGTTGGTCTATCAGTTCGTGAACCTTGCACGTGCCAGGATCGAAGGTGTCGAAGGCAAGCTGGAGGCGCATACTGACTGGGGTCTGACCGGGCAGTTCGCCATTTCCTATGCCAAGGGCGACATCAACGACGACACCGAGCATATGCCGCTTTCGAGTGTCGATCCGCTCAAACTCGTAATGGGCATTGGATGGCGCGATCCCGGTGACCGGTTCGGCGGCCAGCTCATCATGACGCACTCAGAGCGCAAGGAACTTGGCCGGACGACCTACACCGCGGCAAATGGCGCGCCCGCGAGCATCTGTACGGCACCGTGTTTCCGGCCCGACGCCTTCACGATCCTCGACGCAACGGCATTCGTTCGGATCGCTGACGCGTTCACGCTGCGTGCGGGCGTCTTTAACATTCTCGAGAAGAAATACGCATTGTGGAGCGACGTGCGCGGCCTTGCCGCGACGAGCACGATCACCGACGCGTTCACGCAACCGGGCCGAAATGTCAGTCTTTCGCTGACCGCGCGCTTTTGATAATCATTTGCAAAATTGGTGAGGGGTATTCGATGAAGACAGTCGTACACGGTCTGGCGCTGGCCGCGGTTCTGGGTCTTGGCGTGGTGGGTGGCGCACCCGCAGCGCTTGCGCAGACCGAAGCAGTGCAGGACAAGTTCGCGGCCGATCGCAAGGCGATCCTGGGCATGGCCGGCACATTCCACGTCAATTTCGATTTCCGTGAGACCGTGCCGTGGCGCGCCGACTATACGCCGATCGACCCCAAGGTTTCGGGCGGGTTCGAGGTCGTCCGCGTGATCGAGGACACCGGCAAGGTGATCAAGCTCCAGCATATTCTGGTGATCAGCCATGATGGCGAGGTATTCCTCGTCAAGCACTGGCGGCAGGACTGGACCTATGAGCCCGCTTCGGTGCTCGAATATCGCGGCAAGGGGAGTTGGGCGCTCAAGGCGCTGACCGACGGCGAGCGCCGCGGCGCTTGGTCGCAGACCGTGTGGCAGACCGATGATTCGCCCCGCTATGGCGGCGTCGGCCGGTGGACGCTCGACTTTGGCGCGCCGCGCTGGACGAGCGCCGAAAGCTGGCGTCCGCTCGCGCGCCGCGATGCGGTCCGCAAGCCCGTCTACGACCGCTATCTGGGCGTCAATCGTCATGCGCTGACCCCGGACGGCTGGGTTCATACGCAGGACAATATGAAGCTTGCCGCAGCGGACGGGACATTGTCGGCTGTCGTCCAGGAAACGGTGATCAACAGCTACGACACCGATACCGGCTTCCAGATCGCAAAGGCCGACGAATATTGGGCGAAGACCAAGGGCTACTGGGCGGCGGTCCGCAGCGCCTGGGACGCAGCGATCGCAAAGGGCAATGGTGTCACTGTCTCTGAGGAGCCCGAAAACGGGTCGGTGACCGGTCCCAAGCTGATGGGACTGGCCGACGACCTCGCCAAGGGCAAAAAGGCCGAGGCGGCCGCGATCGCCGAAGCGCAGGCGGTGATCGCGACAAACACCAAGTAGAAGGGGCTTCCGCACAGCCATGCCCGTTCTGCAGCGGGCATGGCCATCGGGCGTTCCTGTCTCAGATTAGGCACGCTTTCGAAAACGGCGCTAATCGTTCGAAATACTGCCTTGAACGACGCGCCCATCGGCGATCACCGCGACTATGCTGCGGCTGTTCTCGATCCGCAGCAGCGGGTTGCGCGAAAGCAACAGGATATCGGCTTCGAACCCCGGTGCGATCCGGCCGATGCGATCAGAGGCGCTGAGGAAGGCGGCACCGCCGGCGGTTCCCGCTTTGAGCGCCTGAGCAGGCGTCATCCCCGATTGAACCATCTTGCTCAGTTCCTCATGCGCTGAATAGCCCGGATACACAAAGGGGTTGTTGACGTCCGATCCCAATGCAACGGGCACGCCGGCAGCAGCAGCACGGTGCAAATTTTGCGAGACGTTGCGCAAATAACCGAGCGCTTCGTTTTCAGTCTCGGCTGAGGCGGCGAGGAAGGGCGGCGCGGCGAGGCTTTCGATGACTGCGGCCGGCACGCCTTTCAGCGCGTAGGGATCAGCCTCGCGCTGTTTGCGCGCCCAAGTCAGGATGCCGTCGTACAGTGAAAAGGTGGGGACATACCAAATGCCCCGTTCGGCCATCCGACGGAGCGTGGCGTCGGCCAGTGGATCGACCGGTGCATGCATGATGCCGTCGGCGCCCGCGTCGACCACGACCTGGGTGAGTTGCGCGGTGCTGACATGCGCGAACACGCGAAGTCCCCGCGCATGGGCGGCGTCAACGATCGTTTTGATCTGGTCGTCGGTAAGGCGCGGCTTGGGATGCCAGGGCGGCGGCCCGTCTTCCACGACGATCTTGATCGCATCGACCCCTGTGGCGGCCTTGGCGGCGATCAGCGCAGCGATATCCTGGCCCGGTTCGAGCACGGTCACACCGCGCGCCTCGGTGGCGGCGGCGGGCACGTCCTGCGGCATGTCGAAGATCGTCGAGACGGGATGACTTCCGCGTGCGGTGATGATCGATCCTGACCCGAAAATGCGCGGGCAAACAATCGCGTGCGAACCGCAGCGTTGACGGAGTCCCGGAAAATCGGCGTCACCTGCGCCGGTCGCGCCGGGCACGAAGACGGTCGTCACGCCATAGCGCAGGAACTGCCCCAGCGCGACCACGCGGCTGGCATCGTCCTGACGCGCGCTGCCGCCATTGCCGACATGGGCGTGGACATCGATCAGACCAGGCATGGCAAAGCGCCCGGTGCCGTCGATATGGCGCGCATCGTGCGGTGCAGCCCGCGTCCTCGCGGGCGCGATGGCAACGATGCGGCCCTTGTCGATGAAGATGTCCTGCGGCGCCGATGGCGTACCACGCTCGGTGTCAAGCACGACCACGCTGGTAATGACCAGCGGAGATTCGCCGTTATCCGCCTCGCGGGCAGGCGGCGCGGCTGCGTTCCCGGCTGACGCGAGCAGCGCCGCAAAAGCAAAACCGGAGCTCGACCAGCCCATAGCCCCTCCCGCCTTTGCGCGGAGGTTAGCCAGGCCTCGCCGTTCAGTCAAAGCGCAGGAAAGACGTGCTTTCCATCGGCATCGAGCTGTAACGGCGCTGCGTCAATCACCGCCGCGCGCGGTAGTACGCCGTAGAAGTGAGGAAAGAGCTGTTCGCCTCGGGAGGGTTCCCATTTCACGCCGTCGCCGAGCGCAACGAGGTCGACGATTGCCAGTACGAGCTGCTCCTGACCAGCGAAATGCTTGTCGGCGGTCTCGCGCACCTGCTCCGCTGTCGACATATGGATATAGCCGTCCGCAAGATCCACCGGCGCGCCTTCGAAGCGGCCGGTGGTATCGAGTTCAGACCATTGCTCGGCGGTCAGGATCTTGTAGGCGACCGCGCTCATTCGTCGGCGGCGGGAGCCTCGGGCGTGGTGCCCTCGACCGCTTCGGCGCCAGCTTCGCCTTCCGTCTCTTCCTCGCCGCTGTCCGCGATCTTCGCGGCCGAGACGACATGCTCGTTGTCGGCGACGTTGAACAGGCGGACGCCCGCACTGTTGCGGCCGATAACGCGGAGCGAATCGAGCCCCATGCGGATCAGCTTTGCCTGATCGGTGACGAGCATCAACTGGTCGCTGCGCTCTGCAGGGAAGCTCGCCACGACGAGGCCGTTGCGCGCGATATTGTCGATATTGGTGATGCCCTGGCCGCCGCGACCCGTGCGGCGATATTCGTAGGCAGAACTGAGCTTGCCATAGCCATTGGCACAGACCGTCAGGATGAACTGCTCGCGGCCTGCAAGCTCCGTGAAGCGCTCCGCCGTCATCTGCGGCGAACCTTCCTTCTCGGCCTTCCACGGTGCGAAGCGCAGATAGTCTTCGCGCTCTTCCTGATCCCTGACGCCCGCGCGGTGCAGGATCGAAAGCGAGATCACCTCGTCGCCCGCGCCGAGACGAATGCCGCGGACGCCGGTCGAGTTGCGGCTCTGGAATTCACGCACATCGTCGCCGGGGAAGCGGATCGCCTTGCCCTGGCGCGTGGCGAGGAGGACGTCGTCCTCCTCTTCGAGCAGTGCGACGCCGATCAGGCAGTCGTCTTCATCCTCACCCTCGAACTTCATCGCGATCTTGCCGTTGGTGGGTACGTTGGTGAACGCATCCATCGAATTGCGGCGGACCGAACCCTTGGCTGTGGCGAACATGACATGGAGCTTGCCCCACTCGTTCTCGTCCTCGGGCAGCGGCAGCACTGTGGAGATCGTCTCCCCTTCGGCCAGCGGCAGCAGGTTGATGAGCGGACGCCCGCGCGTGGCGGGCCCGCCTTCGGGCAGGCGCCACACCTTCATGCGATAGACCCTGCCATGCGTCGAGAAGAACAGCACGGGCGTATGTGTGCTGGTGACGAACAGGTTGGTGACGACGTCCTCTTCCTTCGTCGCCATGCCCGCGCGGCCCTTGCCGCCGCGCGCCTGTGAGCGGAACGTGTCGAGCGTGGTGCGCTTGATATAGCCCTGCATGGTCACGGTCACGACCATGTCCTCGCGCTCGATGAGGTCCTCATCGTCGATGCCGTCGGCGGCGGGGGCGATCACGGTCTTGCGCGGGGTGGCGAATTCGTCGCGCACCGCCTCGAGCTCCTCGCGCATCACCGCATAGAGCTTCACGCGATCGGCGAGGATCGCAAGCAGTTCGGAGATGCTGGCGGCGAGGCCCTGGAGCTCGTTGCCGATTTCGTCGCGGCCCAGCGCAGTCAGGCGGTGGAGGCGCAGATCCAGGATCGCCCGGACCTGCGTTTCGGACAAGCGGTAGGTGTCGCCCTCCACCTCATGTTCAACAGCCTCGACGAGCTTGATATAGGCCGCGATCTCGGCGACCGGCCATTCGCGCGCGAGCAGCGCGGCGCGCGCTTCGGCGGGGCTCGACGAGCCACGGATGATGCGGACGACCTCATCGAGGTTGGTCACCGCGATGACAAGGCCGAGCAAGATATGCGCGCGTTCGCGGGCCTTTTTCAGCTCGAACTTCGAACGGCGGGTAATCACCTCTTCGCGGAACTTCACGAAGGATTCGATGATATCGCGCAGCGCTAGCGTTTCCGGGCGGCCGCCGCGGATCGCGAGCATATTGGCGGGGAAGCTCGACTGCGCGGGCGTGTGGCGCCAGAGTTGGTTGAGCACGACCTCGGGGGTCGCGTCGCGCTTCAGGTCGATGACGATGCGCACGCCGAGACGATTGGATTCGTCGCGGATGTCGCTGATGCCCTCGATCCGCTTGTCCTTGGCGGCCTCGGCGATCTTCTCGACCAGCCCGCTCTTGCCCGTCTGATAGGGGATCTCGGTGAGCACGACCGAGCGGCGATCGCCGCGACCTTCCTCGACGTCGTATTTCGAACGGACAATGATCGAACCACGGCCCGTGTGATAGGCGCTGCGCGCTCCCGCCTGGCCGAGGATCGTCGCGCCCGTCGGAAAATCGGGACCGGGAATGATCTCGATCAATTCCTCGGTGGTGATCGCGGGGTTGTCCATATAGGCGAGGCAACCCGCAATGACTTCACCCAGATTGTGCGGCGGGATATTGGTCGCCATGCCGACCGCGATGCCGCCCGCACCGTTTACGAGCAGGTTGGGGAAGCGTGCAGGGAGGACCTGCGGTTCGCTTTCCGACGCGTCATAATTGGGCGTGAAGTCGACGGTGTCCTTGTCGAGATCCTCGAGCAGACTGTTGGACACCTTTGCGAGGCGCGCCTCAGTATAACGCATCGCCGCCGGATCATCGGGGTCCATCGAACCGAAATTGCCCTGGCCGTCCATGAGCATGACGCGCATCGACCAATCCTGCGCCAGGCGCGCGAGCGCCATGTAGATCGCGCTGTCGCCGTGCGGGTGGTATTTACCCATGACGTCGCCGACGATGCGGCTGCACTTGCGATAGGGCCGCCCAGCGACATAGCCCGCCTCGTGGCAGGCATAGAGGATGCGACGATGCACCGGCTTGAGACCGTCGCGCACGTCGGGAAGCGCGCGGCTGACAATCACCGACATGGCGTAGTCGAGATAGCTCGACTTCATCTCATCGACGATGTTGATGGGCGTAATGTCCGAAGGATCGGCGAGCAGTGTCTCGTCGGTGCTCAAGGTGCTGCTTTCAGAAAGTGATTCCGTTGAACGATCACCCCTAGAGCATGGGAATGATCATTTCCAGTCCTCGCGCGTGCGTATGCGCGCGCACGCACGCGCGAGAATGCTGCTGTCAGGGCGCGATCTCGGTGCCGTCCCATGAAAGGAATTTGCCGCTGTCGCGAACGCCCAGCGCCTCGATACCGTCGAGAATCTGAAGCGCGGCGCGTTCGGGATCGGCGGGATTGCCGGGATCGATGGCCACGATCACAGCCCGCCGGGCCGCGCGCGTACTTTCAATGGCGAGCGTTTTTACGAGCATCGTGAGCGCTGCTCTTGACGCCCGACGCGCATAGCCGCCGCCAAGGCGGTTGTCGGTGATGCTTCCGTCGCGTCCCGAAATCATCACGAGCAGAGGCGTGCCGGTCGTGGGCAACAACGGCAGGAAATGCTTGGCAACCAGCGCGGGGCCGATCGCGTTGATCGCGAATGCCCGTTCCAGGGCCTCGCGGCTGATATCGGCGATCGAGGGATGGTCGACACCGCCCGTATCCGTTGCAATGACCACGAGTGAAGGCGCCGGGCCGGCGCCCACATGCGCGGCGGCGGCGGCGATGCTCGCTTCGTCGAGAGAGTCGATACGTTCGGGGCCTGCGCGATCCCGCGCAAAGCCGTATACCTTGCCGTGCGCGCCTTCATCGATCAGCGCGGCCTCTATTGCTGCGCCGATGCCCTCCGATGCGCCGACAACAACGGCAGTGCCGTTCATCGCCGCACGAAGCGCCAGAGATCGCCCTGCGATTCGTCCGCGTCGAAGGCGTAACCGTCGCTGTCGAAGCCCTTGAGCGCCTCGGGGTCGGACAAATGATGCTCGCACATATAGCGTGCCATCATGCCGCGAGCGCGCTTGGCCGCGAAGCTGTTGAAGCGCAGGCCCGCCGGGCCGATCTCGCGAAAGTCGATCGTGATGACGCGAACGCTCTCGGGCAGCCGCCCCTTCACCGCGCCCCAATATTCCTGGCTCGCGAGATTGATGATGGTCGAGGATCCAAGCACGGCGAGGTCCGCGGTTGCCAGATCCGCGATGCGGTTGCCCCAGAAACTGTAGAGATCGCCGACGGCGGGCGCCCACCGGGTTCCCATTTCCAGACGGTAGGGACGGATGCCGTCAAGCGGCCGAAGCAGCCCGTACAGGCCGGAAAGGATGCGCACATGGTTTTGCGCGAAACAAACCGCGTCCTCGCCCAGGCTCCTGGCCTCAAATCCGATATAGACGTCGCCGGCAAAGGCGTAGAGCGCCTGGCGCGTCGGCAGGTTTTGGAAGTTCGCGAACCGCTCAACATTGAGCACCGCAAGGTTCTCCGAAATATCCATGATCGCCTGCAGCCGCGAAGCTGAAAGCTCGGACGCTGCACCCGCCAGGATCATCGATTCGGTTTCGAAACGCGGGTTCGTTTCCGCGAGAGGGGGTATCACGGACTTGTAGTCGAGCGTTTTGGCGGGAGACAGAAAGGCAAGCATCGGCGCCCGGTAGCCGAAAGCGCGTCGCCAGGTCAAAGCGATAGCGCGAAAATCGTTAAAGCGTCGTTCAGCGGGGGAACCGCAGGGTTCAACGGTGGTTGTGAGGCTTGTGTGTCGGGTCGCGCGCGACTAGGCACGCGTCTACGCGCGTGCAGTACGCAAAGGCCCGGCAGCAGCAGGAGAATGGATCAATGAAGGTGGTTTCGAAGGCAGCGCTCGGTCTCGCGCTTGCGGTCAGCTCAGTGTCGATGATGGCAGCTTTTCCTGCGCAGGCGCAGAAGGACAAGAAGGAAAAGGAGGCCAAGGGCCCCCAGCTCAAGCTGAGCAAGGAATTTCGCGCCGCCATGGCGCCCGTCGATGCAGCCGCCAAGGCGAACAACCCGGCTGGCGTGTTGACGGCTGCGGCCTCGCTTGATGCCGCCGCGACGACGCCGGACGAAAAATACGTCCTCAACCAGTATCGTCTCGACGCGGGGATCAAGACCAAGGATCCGAAGGCTCAGGCCCAGGCGCTTGACGGCATGCTCGCAACCGGGCTCGTGCCCGCGGCCGACGCCGCTAAATTCCAGTTCTATCTGGGCAAATTCGCCTATGAAGCGAATGATTTCGCCAAGGCCGATACCGCGCTGACCGCGGCTGCCGCCGGGGGCTATAACAGCACCGACCTGTATCTGACCCAGTCGCAGCTCTATTCGAAGCAGAACAAGGCGCCGCAGGCGATGGCTTCGCTCGAAAAGGCGATCGCCGCCGAAAAGGCAGCGGGCAAGCCGGTTCCCGACGAATGGTACAAGTTCGGCATCAGCCAGGCGTATAAGAGCAAGGATATGGCCGCGACGGCGCGCTGGTCGGCGATGCAGCTTGCCGCCAACCCCACGCCCGAGAACTGGCGCCAAGCGCTCGTGCTCTATCGCGACGGCGGCAATCTTGGGCGCAAGGTCGAGCTCGACCTGTTCCGCTTGATGCGCGCCACCAACTCGCTCGCCGGCGAGCGGGACTATTATGATTATGCGTATGTCGCGAACCAGGACGGTCTGCCCGGTGAAGCCAAGACCGCGATCGACCTGCTGAAGGCCAAGGGTTCGGTCTCCAACAGGAGCATCAACGAACTTTATACCGAGGTCTCGGGCAAGGTCACCGCGGACAAGTCAAGCCTCGCCACCGAAGAGAAGCGCGCGGGTTCCGCGCCCAATGGCGTGCTCGCCGCGGGAACGGGCAACGCCTATCTCGGCTATGGCGAATATGCCAAGGCGGTTCCGCTGTTGCAGACCGCGCTTACCAAGGGCGGCGTCGACGCCGACGAGGTCAACACGCGCCTTGGCATCGCACTCGCCATGTCGGGCCAGAAAGAAGAAGCCAAGAAGGTGTTCGCCAGCGTCAAGGGTGCGCGCACCGGCATTGCGCAGTTCTGGCTGACCTGGCTCAATCAGGGCGCCGCGCCGGCCGCCTGATCAGCTAGCGCTAGACAGAAAAAGGCGGCGAGCATCGGCTCCGCCGCCTTTTTTTGTCCGGGTATCGGGAAAAAGCTGCCTTAGCCGTCGTGCGTTTTATAGGGTTCAGTACTCCTGCGAAAGCAGGAGCCCATTTTCCCGGGCGTATAGTCGTTTCCGGCATGGGCTCCGGGTCAAGCCCGGAGCACGAATAGGGATCAGATGTAACGCGCGATGCTCTAGCCCTCGCCCTCCAGCGGAACGCCGGGCTGGAACTTCGAGCGCCGGATCGTCAGCGAGGTCTTGACGCTCGACACATTGGGCGCAGGCGTCAGCTTGGACGTCAGGAAATCCTGGAAGCTTTGCAGATCCCTGGCGACGATCTTGAGCAGGAAGTCGATCTCGCCATTGAGCATATGGCACTCACGCACCTCTGCCAGCTCCGCGATATGCTTCTCGAACGCCTGGAGATCGGCCTCGGCCTGACTCTTGAGGCTGACCATTGCAAAAATGGTGATGCCATAACCGAGCGCGGCCTGATCTAGCCGGGCGTTGTACCCCTGGATCACGCCCGCATCCTCAAGGCTGCGCACGCGGCGCAGGCAGGGTGGGGCGGTCAGCCCGATCTTGGAGGCAAGTTCGACATTGGTCATGCGCCCGTCCGACTGGAGGTGCGCGAGGATCTGTCGGTCAATATCGTCGATGGTCAATTGGGCCATGTAGCGAACATCCATACTCAAAACTGCATCGGCTTATAATTTAATTACGGCGGAATGCAATTGTCCCACATTGCGACGCGCCATAAACAATGCTTCCTATCTCGGAACGCGTTGGCTATCGAGAGCGGCTAGAGCCTGATCGGTTGAGGTGGAAGCACTTCGTGCTTCCGCCGATGCCGTGAATCAGGCTCTGTTCAAACGGTTGCGACCTTGATTCACGTTCCAGGCTGATTCAACCTGGAACGATCAAGGTCCGGGGCCCAGGGAGAGAGCTTTGCGCTTCGACGACATGGCTGCCACGGTGATTGCGCGAGTCGGCGCAAGCCCCGAGGCGCGCGCTGTCGCCTGGCATCAGCTCGTCGATCTTGCCGCGCAACGGCGCGGAGACTCCGAGGATCCCGACGCGCTTTATGCCGTCCTGCGCAAATGGCGTTCTGTCGTGCCCGTCGAGCGGCGGCGCCTGGCTGCCGAATCGCTCGTCGGCAGGCCGATTCCCGCAGCGCTGTTCGCCTATTTCGCGAGCGACGTCCTGTCGGTCTGCGCGCCGCTCGCGCGCAGCGTGCAGCTCAGCCCCACGGAGTGGCGTGCGCTCCTGCCGCGATTGCCGATCCCGGTGCGCGCGCTGCTTCGGCATCGAGACGATCTTGATCCGGAGACGGCGCGCGCGCTCGAGAGCTTCGGTCCCGCAGATCGCGTCATTCCTGCGCCCGTGCCGGCCATCGAGACAAAAGCCACGCCGAGCAGTGCGCCCTCGCCAGCATCGGAGGGCGGCGACGCCGCCATGGGCGGTGGCGTGCAGATTCGCGAACTGGTCAACAGGATCGAGGCATATCGTCGTCACCGCCCTGTACATCGCCCGCTTGAGCCGCGTGCTCCAAGCAGCTCTGCCGAAGCGCGCGCCGAGCATTTCCGTTTCGAAACGGGGGCGGACGGCGTGCTGATCTGGATCGACGGCGCGGCACGCGGACCTCTGGTGGGCCTCTCCATCGCAACCCCCGCGGAGCGTGCCGACCACGGCGTGGACGGCTATGCCGCGGGCGCCTTTCGACGCCGCGCGCCATTTCGGGATGCACGCCTGACCATACCCGGCGCGGGTGAGGTCTCCGGAGAATGGCGAATTTCAGCAGTCCCCTTCTTCAACGCGCATGATGGGCGCTTCACGGGATATCGTGGCACCGCACGGCGGCCGCGCGTGGACGAGGTCGCGAGCAGCGCCGCCGCGCAGGGGCTCTATGGCTCTGCGCTGCGCCCCGAATCGCTTCGCCAGCTCGTTCATGAACTGCGCACGCCGCTCAATGCGATCATGGGCTTTGCCGAAATGATCGACGGGCAGATGCTAGGACCAGCAGCGCAGGATTATCGGGCGCGCGCACTCGATATCGTGAGCGAGGCGCGCAAACTGCTCGGCGCGGTCGACGACCTCGACACCGCGGCGCGTGTCGATAGCAATGCGTTGCGGTTGCGCAGCAGCCATGTCGACAGCGCGAGCATGCTCTCGCGCATCTGCGCCGATCTCGCGCCGTTGAGCGGCGAGCGCCGTGTCGCGCTCGACATCGCAGTCGCGGGCGATCTCCCCGAGATGACGGTGGATCCCATTGCACTCGAGCGCATGTTCTCACGTTTGCTTTCGGCGATCATCGCGGTTTCCGCGGGCGGCGAGGCGCTTTCGGTAAGGCTGGTCGGCGAGGCGCGGGATCAGGTCGCGCTCAACGTCGCACGCCCCAAGGCGCTGATCGATCAGGATGAGCGCGCGCTGCTCGATCCGGGCTACAGCCCTGACGGCGACTGGCCGGACGCGCCATTGCTCGGACTGGGTTTTGCGCTGCGCCTGGTCCGCAACCTCGCAGAAGCCGCCGGTGGCCGCTTTGTCATCCGCCGCGACGCCTTTGTGCTGGTCCTGCCAGGTGCGGTGGGCAGCGCAGGCGCCGGCGAAGGCAGCGGCTGAGCACATTGTCGTTGAACGACGGACGCCTCGCGGTCGGGCAGGGCCGGCTCGACATCCCGCCGCCAAAATCCTCCCTTGCCGCCTATCCGGCCGCGGATTCGCCTCGCTTCCTCGTCTTCGTCGATACCGAAGAGGAATTCGACTGGCGGGCACCGATCAGCCGCGACGCGCACAGCACGCACCATGTCCGCGCGATTCCCAGGCTTCAGGAGATGTTCGACGCGCAGGGCATCTCCCCGACCTATCTCGTCGACCAGCCGATCGTGGAAAGCGACGCGGCGCTGGCGATCCTGCGCCCAATTCTCGATCGCGGCGGATGCGCGATCGGCGCGCAGCTTCATCCCTGGGTCAGCCCCCCGTTCGATGAGGCCCTGACGACTGCGAACAGCTTTGCAGGCAATCTTCCCTCAGCGCTTGAGCGTGCCAAGATTACGGGGCTCACCCAAAGCATTGCCGAACGCTTCGGCCGTCACCCCTCGATTTACCGCGCGGGTCGCTATGGGATTGGCCCCAATAGCGCCGCGATCCTCGAGGATCTGAGCTACCGGCTCGACGTCTCGGTGCGCGCAGGTTTCGACTATGCGAACGAAGGCGGTCCCGATTTCACAGGGTTCACGCCCGAGCCCTTTTGGGCTGGGCCGAGCGGCAGGCTTCTCGCGCTGCCGCTTACCACAGCCTATGTCGGCGCCCTTCGGCGTTTTGGTTCCGGGCTCAATCGCCTTGCGCTCAGGCAGGGCCATGTTCGCGGACTTCTCGCGCGCACGGGGCTCTTCACGCGCGTTCCGCTTACGCCCGAGGGGGTTTCCGCCGCGGAGGCCAAGGAGGCGATCCGCGTGCTGGCAGGCGAGGGGCTCCGGATCTTCAGCCTTTCCTTCCATTCGCCCTCGCTCGAGCCCGGACATACCCAATATGTCCGCGACGCCGCCGATCTGAAGGTCTTTTACCGGTGGTGGGACGAAGTGATCGCCCTGTTCCACAAATTGGCGATCGCGCCCTGCGGCGGCGAAGATTTCGTCGACATCATGGCGAATGGTCGACCGAAAGCGCCGTAATGGCCTTGCCATCCGCGACATCCCTCCGCTATCGCGGCCCCGCGCATGGCGGGGCCTGTAGCTCAACGGTTAGAGCTGGCCGCTCATAACGGCTAGGTTGCGGGTTCGAGTCCTGCCGGGCCCACCAGCGTAGCGGCACAGGAACAAAAAGGGCGATGATCGGCCCATTCGGCGCAAATCACTCAGCCTGCTCATTCCGCTTGGCAAGCTGCCCATTAACGGGATAGAGGACGCCGGCGTCGGGGAGTGGCGCAGTCTGGTAGCGCACCTGGTTTGGGACCAGGGGGCCGTAGGTTCGAATCCTATCTCCCCGACCAATTTGGTTTATCGATCCAGTTCCGTGGAACTGCGCTGCCCGGCCCTGACCCTTGTCGGCGACGCGGCGAACCAGCGGTTGCAACTCCGCGTCATCACAGATTGCTCGGCAAAGCCCAGCTTTTCGGAAATCGCCGCGAAGTCGAGATCGGTCTGCTGCAGATAGTAGAGCATGATGTCGCCGCGCACCTCGTCCTTGATCTGCTGGAAGGAGGTGCCCTCGGCCTTGAGCCGCCGGTGCAGTGTACGCGGATGCAGGTTGAGATCGGCGGCGATGCGCTCGTTCGAGCATTCGCCACTCCATACGCGCTGCATGATGAGTCCGCGCGTCTGCGCATGCAGGGGCGGATGGTGGCGGGTGAATTCGCGGTCGATAAACGCGGTCACTGCCTCATAGGCCTTTGCATCGGGATCTATGATGGGACAGATCAGATCCCGCTCCGAAAACGTAACGCCATCCTCATTCTGGCCGAAATGGACGTCACAGCCGAAATAGCGGCGATAGACCGGGAGCGGCGATACCGGCTGATGGCGGAAATGCACGCGTCGCACGCGCGCACGGCCCCCTGTAAGTTCCATCGCCGCGAGGTGACCGACCAGAAGGAGCTGTTCCATCGCCTGGCTCTTGTTGGGAATGCGGTCCAGCAGGATGTCATGACCAACGAACACATGCTTCACTGCCGGGAAGCGTCGCAGCCAGACATGCGCGGCAAGACTGTGCGCGTAGCTGTGCTTGCAGACATAATCGAGTGCGTCACCGAAGGTTCTTGAATTGCGCATCGCCAGTCCCAGCGGACCAAACATGCTGCCGCTCTGAAGACTCGCGAGCCGCATACCCAGATCGGAACAGCGAAGCTCCGTCGCGGCAAGCTCGATGAGATGAACCATCTGGCGATAGCTGACTTCCGGTTCGCCCTGACAGAGAATGCCCGGCTCCAACCCGGATTGTTGAAGCAGGTCTCGCAGGTCGCCGCCCAGCTCCTCGACGAGTTCGGGAAAGAAGCGCAAAATCCTGGCATGCACGACCTCGAAATCCTCGGCGGGCCCGGATTTCTCCTCGATCAGCGATTGCCGCACAATTGCTCTCCTGACGCGATCGGCGTCTTCCTCGCGATACTCTTCCTTGCAGGGACAAGCGTGAGCATTTGTCCGAAATGGTCAAGCGTTTGTGGCCGCGCGGCCGGTATGGAAGCGGTGAAAACCGCATAAGATCGCCTGAACGTTACAGGCGCCGGAGAGAGCTGAAATGGACGTCACGACAGAGGAACTCAGGCTGTTTGTCGACCGCGAGCAGATCCGCGATTGTCTGGCCCGCCTTGCGCGCGGCGAGGATCGGCGTGACGCCGCTATGATCACCGCGTGCCACTGGCCCGACGCGACAAGCGACTACGGCATCTTCTCCGGAAATTTCGACGAATATCTCGCCTGGGTCGTGCCGGGTTCGGACGCGATTGCCGCGACCCAGCACATGTTGGGGCAAAGCATGATCGACGTCCGCGGCGACGCGGCGAGGGTCGAAACCCAGGTCATCTCCTATCATCGGATCAACATGGGCGCCGAGGAGCGCGACGTCAGCATCGGTGGTCGCTACCTCGACCGGATGGAACGGCGCGGGGGCGAATGGCGCATCGCCGCGCGGACGATGCTCTATGACTGGTATCAGGACTTCGGCCAGTCGATCGACTGGTCTCAAGGAGTGATGGGCATGGCCTTCAGTGCCGGCCACTTCACCGGCAGGGCGCACGGCGACCATAGCGAGGCCTTTTTCGGCAAGTCCGGCGAGTAAGACGACGCTGACAACGCCGGAAAATGGCGGAATGAACAGGAGAGCAGCATGGGTTCGCTGACAGGCAAGGTCGCGGTAGTGACCGGGGCAAGCCGGGGTATCGGCAAGGGTATCGCAATCGCGCTCGCCGAGCAGGGCGCCACCGTTTATGTCACCGGACGCACAGTCGCGGCGGGCACTTACCCGCTTCCGGGCACGGTCGGGGAGACGGCGGCAGAATGCGACAGGCGCGGCGGCAAGGGCATTGCGGTGCAGGTCGACCACGCCAATGACGAGCAGGTTGCCGCGTTGTTCGAGCAGGTCGCGCGCGAACAGGGGCGTCTCGACATTCTCGTCAACAATGCCTTCGCGCTGCCCGAAGACCTGACCGAGCCGAAGCCCTTCTGGGAAAAGCCGCTGTCCAACTGGGAAATGGTTGATGTCGGCGTGCGTTCGAACTTCGTCGCGGCCTGGCATGCGGCCAGGATCATGACCCCGCAAAAGTCGGGTCTGATCGTCGCCATTTCGGGCTATGTCGGGGTGACCTACACCTATGGCGTCGTGTTCGGCACGTGCAAGTCGGCAGTCGACCGTATGGCGCGCGACATGGCGATCGAGCTTCAGCCGCATGGCATCGCCTCGGTGTCTCTGTGGCAGGGCCTCACCTTGACCGAGCGGGCGCAACGTAACCTCGAGCGCAACCCCGACATGAAGAAGCTGACCGTCACCAATCCGCTGGTTGGCTGCTCTCCCGAATTTCCCGGACGCGTGATCGCAGCGCTTGCGGCCGACCCGGCCGTTATGAAGCGTTCGGGCGGCACATTCATCACCGCCGAAGTCGCGCAGGATTACGGCATCACCGACGTTGATGGAAAGGTGATCCCGTCGCTCCGCGCCCAGCGCGGGGCGCCGATCTGGCAACCCATCGCGGAGGCCGGCAATGGACGCTGACCGCCTCGCCCGCATGGACGCACTGCTCGATAGGCAGGACATCCTCGATTGCCTGACCCGCTTCAGCCGCGGCATGGACCGCTTCGACCGCGACGCGTTCCTGTCCGCCTTCCACTCCGACGCTACGATTGCCGCCGGGAGCTTCGTCGGCGGCCCTGTGGATCTCTATGACTGGGCTTCGGCGATGCATGAGGCGGGGCAGGTCGCGACGCATCACAACCTGCTCAACGTCACCTATGATATCGACGGCGATACCGCGCATACCGAGACCTATTACCTCTTCGTCGGGCGCAATCGAGACGACTCCAACTGGATCGCGGGCGGCCGCTATATCGACCGGCTGGAGCGCCAGGATGGCGCGTGGAAGATCGCGCTGCGCACGAATGTCATCGAATGGTCGGGCACGGCTCCCACCATGCCGATTCCCTTTGCCGATGTGGAGGACATCCACGGCAATGGCGCGCCCTCGCGCAGCACCGAGGACCCTTCCTACCAGCGCCCGCTTGTCAACCGGCGCAAGAAACACACGCCGTAGCCAACGGAACCGATCCTGGCCGAATGCGACCAACCGGCAAATGTTCTGCGAAAAAAGGATGATCAGTGACTGAACGCCGATTCGATGGTCGCGTGGCCGTCATCACAGGCTCGGGCCGTGGCCTGGGCCGCGAATATGCGCTGCTGCTCGCATCAAAGGGTGCCAGAATCGTCGTCAACGATCTGGGAAGCGGCATAAGTGGGGACGGCGGTGACGCCGGGCCTGCCGAAGAAGTGGTGCGTGAAATCCGCGCTGCGGGCGGCGAGGCAGTCGCCTGCACCGACTCGGTTGCCACGCCCGAGGGCGGCAAGGCGATCATCGACGCTGCGCTCGACAGTTTTGGGGCGATCGACATCCTCATCCACAATGCGGGCAATGTCCGCTACGGATCGCTTGAAGAGATCAGCTACGAGGATTTCCGGGCGGTCGTCGATGTCCATCTGATGGGCGCGTTCCACGTCGTACGCCCCGCCTTTCCGCTGATGTGCAAGGCGGGCTATGGCCGCGTCGTGCTGACCGGCTCGATCGGTGGCATCTATGGCACGCACAATGTGGTCAATTATGGCGTGTCAAAGGCCGGGACGATCGGTCTCAACAATGTGATCGCGATCGAGGGCGCGGCAAAGGGCGTCAAGTCCAACATGATCCTTCCCGGTGCGGTGACGCGCATGGCCGAGGGGCTGGACATTTCGCAATACCCGCCAATGGGCGCAGACCTGGTCGCGCCAGTGGTAGGGTGGCTCGCGCATGAATCCTGCTCGATATCGGGCGAGATGCTCGTGTCGATGGCGGGCCGCGTCGCTCGCGCCTACGTCGCGGAGACCGAAGGCGCCTATCGCCCTGACTGGACCATCGACCAGGTCGCCGAGAATATCGAGGCGATCCGGGACACGGACAGGGAATGGATATTGCCGCCCCTACCGTCGGGGTATCTCGATCACCTGCAGCGCAGCTTCGAGATGGCGCGACGGGGCGGCTAACCGGTCCGGGCCGATTGGCGCGCGGCCGACCACGGATGTGATCAGCCGCGCGTGCCCCTTAGAGCGCCGCCGAAACGCCATGCGTGCTGCGGGTGATGACCAGCAGGCCGTTCGCCCAGGCTCGCGCGATCATATGCGCGCGGTTGCGCCCGCCGACCTTCAGGCGAACATTGTCGATATGACGCTCCACGGTACGCGGCGCGATCGCGATACGGCGCGCAATCGCCTTGGCCGACAAGCCGTGTGACACGAGATCGAGGACCTCGCACTCGCGCGCGGTCAGCCTGTTTTCACCGAAATATTCCATACCAGCCTCTCCCGAGGACGGGGTGAGGTGACCCTGGCGGGCGTCCATGCGATGGCGCCGTTGGAAAGCAGGTTTAGTCGAAGCGACAGTGATTGGCTTGCAAGAAAACGACGTCGCATTTTTCCGATGTCGGGGCGCCGCCACGCGCGAGTCACCGACCAATTCGGTAGACAAAAGAAAACGGACGATCCGCTTGGATCGCCCGTTTTCCTTTTTTTTTGGATCCCGGCCGCCAAGAGCGGCACAGGAACGCAAATTACTGCGCGTTGGTCGTCGCGTTCTCGACGGCGTTCGCGGCGTTCTCGGTCGCGTTCGCAGCGTTCTCGGTCGCGTTGACGGCGGCATTCGCGGCGTCATCGGTCACGTTCTCAGCAGCGGCTTCGACGTTCTCAGCAGCGGCTTCGACGTTCTCGACAGCGTTTTCGACGGCGTTTTCAGCAGGCTTTTCACCGCAGGCGGCCAGGGTCATCAGGCCGGCGGCAGCGAGAACGAAAGTCACTTTTTTCATTCGATTTGCTCCCAAGCAAAAGGTTCGCGTATCCGGCCCGAATGCCGTTCGCGAGCCACCCAGATAGCGGCGAATCCTGTACCGTCAACGATAAATTGAAGTTTACGGTCGCGCGGTCGAAATATTCTCGGGCGCATTTGCGACGATGGAAAGCATTGCCGTCCATGCCGCGACGTTCTGGCGAAGCGCCTCGGGGTCGACCTTGTCGAGCGTGTCGTCGGGGGTGTGGTGCAGGTCGAAATAGTGCGTCCCGTCCTGATTGAGGTCGATCGCCGAAACGCCGCCGCGAATGATCGGACCAACATCGGCGCCGCCGCCGGCCTCGCCCTTGCCGCGCGTTATGCCGAGCGGGGCCAGAGCGGCGGCGAGCCTGTCGGCGACTGGCTTCGCGCCTTCGGGCAGCTTGACCTCAAAGCGCCAGATCCGGTCTGCGCCGAAGTCGGATTCGGCGGCAACCGCATGATTGTCCGCCTTGTGCCGCTCGAAATAGGCCTTGCCGCCAAGCACGCCGACTTCCTCGGCGCCGAACCAGACGAGCCGGATCGTGCGTCGCGGTTTGCCCGCATCCATGATGCGTTTCGCGGCCGCCGCGGTGATAGCGACGCCCGACGCATCGTCGATCGCGCCGGTGCCCAGATCCCAGCTATCGAGATGCCCTCCGATCAGCACGATGCCGGCCTCTGGATCGGTTCCCGGCACCTCTGCCACGACGTTGCCCGACTGGCGCACGCCGATGTTGCGGGGAGTGAGCGTCAACTTCAGCCGTACTGTTTTGGTACGGGCGAAAATGCGTTCGAGATTGTCGGCATCGGGATTGGCGAGCGCAGCCGCGGGAATCGCGGTGACGCCGGCCTCGAAATTGGTGCTGCCCGTGTGCGGGTTGCGATGGCTGTCGGTGCCGATCGAACGGATGACGATCGCGGCGGCTCCCTTCTTCGCCGCCACATTGGGGCCGGTGAAGCGTGCCTGGCCGTACTGGCCATAGCTCGATCCGTCCTGCGTCGGCTTCATCGCGTGGCTGACGAACACGATCTTGCCCTTGACCGCGGAATCGGGCGCCGCCTTGAGATCTTCGAAGGTCGCGAAGTGAACGACGTCGGCCTCAAGCCCGCTCGCGGGCGTAGCGCCGCTGTTGCCGAGCGCGGCAAGAATCAGCGGCTGCGGATAGGGCAGGGTGATTTCCGCCTTTTCTTCGCCGCGAACCCAGACCGGCATGTCGAAGGGCTCGACGCGGACATTCTTGAAGCCGAGCGCTTTCAACTTCTTGACCGACCAGTCGCGCGCGCGCGCTTCGGCCTCGGTGCCGGGCATGCGCTGGCCGACCTCGGTGGTCAGGCCTTCGGTGATGTCCCATGCCACATCGTCCTTGAGCGCCGCGTCGCGCAACTCCACGGTCCTGTCGGGGGCCGCGAATGCGAACGTGGGGATTGCGGATGCCAGAAGTACGAGTTTTTTCATGGAATTGCTTTCCGGACTGGGGATGAGAGGGAGACGCTGTATCATTCCGGCGCGCATCGGAAACCCCGTTTTTCCTTATCTTTCCACGCTCGGCGCTTATGGTTTGCTTCGGGCTCTGGAAACGGGCCGTGCCCATCCCATATTTGCCAAGCAGCGGGCGCTCGGCTAGGGCGTCGCGCAAATTTCAGCCGCATTCGATAAAGACGGAGTCACGTGCCGATGGCCGCGCAGTACAGCTTTGTGATGAAGGGTCTGACCAAGACCTTCCCGGGGCAGCCCAAGCCCGTTCTCGACAACATAAATCTGCAATTCTACCCGGGCACCAAGATCGCGATCATCGGCGTCAACGGCGCCGGCAAATCGACGCTGATGAAGATCATGGCGGGTTACGACAAGGAATTCTCGGGCGAGGCGTGGCCCGGCGAGAATGTCCGCGTCGGCTATCTGGCGCAGGAGCCCCAGCTCGACCCCAAGAAGACGGTCAAGGAAAACGTGATGGATGGCGTCCGCCCCGTCGCGGACCTCGTCGAGCGCTTCAACGAGATTTCCAACATCATGGGCGATCCGCCGGAAGACGTCGATTTCGACGCGCTGATGGAGGAGATGGGCGAGCTTCAGGAGAAGATCGACGCAGTCGATGGCTGGACGCTCGACAACCAGCTCGAGATCGCAATGGAAGCGCTGCGCTGCCCGCCGGGCGACTGGAGCGTCGAAAGCCTCTCGGGCGGTGAGAAGCGCCGCATCGCACTGTGCCGCCTGCTGCTTGAGAAGCCCGAGGTGCTGCTGCTCGACGAACCGACCAACCACCTTGACGCCGAAAGCGTCCAGTGGCTCGAGAAGCATCTCGTCGACTATGCCGGCAACGTCATCCTCGTCACGCACGATCGCTACTTCCTCGACAATGTCGTTGGCTGGGTGCTCGAGCTCGACCGCGGCAAGGGCCTGCCCTTCGAGGGCAATTATTCGGCGTGGCTCGAAGCCAAGGCGAAGCGCATGGAGCAGGAGGGCCGCGAGGAGGCCGGACGCCAGAAGGCGATCAAGGACGAGCTGGAATGGATCAGGCAGTCGCCCAAGGCCCGCCAGACCAAATCCAAGGCGCGCATCAAGGCGTTCGACGAACTCGTCGAGAAGCAGGCCAACCGCGCGCCGGGCAAGGCGCAGATCCTGATCCAGACCCCCGAGCGTCTCGGCAGCAGCGTGATCGAGGCCAAGGGGCTGACCAAGGCTTATGGCGACAAGCTGCTCTTCGAAAATCTCGACTTCAACCTGCCGCCGGGCGGCATCGTCGGCGTCATCGGTCCCAACGGCGCGGGCAAGACCACGCTGTTCAAGCTCATCACCGGGCAGGAGCAGCCCGATGGCGGCGACTTGAAGATCGGCCCCACGGTGAAGCTCGGCTATGTCGACCAGAGCCGCGACGCGCTCAATCCCAAGAACAATGTCTGGCAGGAAGTGTCCGACGGCGTCGACATCTTCACCTTCGGCAAGCACGATGTCGCGAGCCGCGCCTATGTCGGCGCGTTCAACTTCAAGGGTTCGGACCAGCAGAAGAATGTCGGCCAGCTCTCGGGGGGTGAACGCAACCGCGTCCACATGGCCAAGATGCTGCGCCAGGGCGGCAATGTGCTGCTGCTCGACGAACCGACCAACGACCTTGACGTCGAGACGCTGCGCGCGCTCGAGGAGGCGCTGGAAAGCTTCGCGGGCTGCGCCGTGGTCATCAGCCACGATCGCTTCTTCCTCGATCGTCTCGCCACGCACATCCTCGCCTTCGAGGGCGACAGCCATGTCGAATGGTTCGAGGGCAACTTCGAGGCCTATGAGGAAGACAAGCGTCGTCGTCTGGGCGACGAGGCCGATCGTCCGCACCGCATGACCTACAAGAAGCTAACGCGCTAACAGCGGGCTTCAGGGCAAAGAAAAAGGGCCGGCACCGCGAGGCGCCGGCCCTTTTGCGTGGGCGTGTGCCCGGATCTTACTTGATTTTGCGGACCGCCGCATAATCAAGGCTGGTGACCAGCTTGCCTTCGGCTTCGCTCACGGAGTTCGTCGGAACGCGGACGAAGCGCGAATCGAAGATGATGGTTACGACGTCGGCAGCGACGCGGTTGACCTTGCCGAGGCGCTTGCCATCGGCCGAATAGAGCGTGACGCCATTCTTGAGGCGCGCAGGCGCCGTGGCAGCGGCGGCGGCATCCTGGGCAATGGCGGCGACGGGAGCGGAAATCGCAAGCAGAGCTACTGCGGAAGCAACAAACAAACGCATATTGGGACCTTTCTTAAGTGAATGCGTGCGCCTTGCCCCATTGACGTTTACGGAAACAGCAAAATATTGCGCGCGCAGCCAATAAAATCTTGGCCGCCCCTTATATCGCCTTGGCGGTGAATTCAGGCGGGGCTGAAATTGCCGCTCTGTTCATCGAGCAGATGGAGCACGCCGTCTGCGATCGCGAAATACGCGCCGTGTATCCTGAGCCGCCCGGCTTCCTCGCGTTCGGGGATGCAGGGGAAGGTGCGCAGATTCGCGATACTGACCTTCACGGTTTCGAGTTCCAGCGCGTGAATCGCGTCCGGCCCGTCCCCCATTTCGGCGGCGATCCGGTCGCGCGCTTCGTCGAGCAGGTCGATCCAGTGCGCGATGAAGCCGCCCGCGCCGGGCGGTGCGTGCTCGAAACGGCGCGAGAGCGCTGCGTGAACGCCCCCGCATGAGCCGTGGCCCATGACAATGATTTCAGGCACTTCTAGCTGCGTGACCGCGAATTCGAGCGCGGCCGAGACGCCGTGGCGTCCGCCGCCCAGTTCGAAGGGGGGTACGAGGTTGGCGATATTGCGCACGACGAACATCTCGCCGGGCGAGGTATCGAAGATCTGGCTCGGGTCTACGCGGCTGTCCGAACACGCGATCACCATCACCTTGGGGCTCTGCCCCTCCGCGAGTTTCGACCATCGCTCGCGCTGCTGGGTCCAGCCGGTGGAGCGGAAGCGGCGATAGCCGGTGATGAGATCGGAAAAGTCTGCCATGAGCGCGTTCCCTAATCCCCAAAGGGCAGGGGTGGCAACACCGAGCTTTAATCGCTATCTGCGCGTGCATGAGCGAAGCCGATCCCATTTCCGTCCCCCAGCCGCGTCCCGAAAGGCAGCGCAAGCCCGACTGGATCCGCGTCAAGGCGCCGACCAGTGTCGGCTTTTCCGAGACGAAGGCGCTGATGCGTCGGCTGAACCTCGCCACGGTGTGCGAGGAGGCCGCGTGCCCCAATATCGGCGAGTGCTGGACCAAGAAGCACGCGACGGTGATGATTCTGGGCGACGTCTGCACGCGCGCCTGCGCCTTCTGCAACGTCAAGACGGGGATGCCGCGCAAGGTCGATCCGCTCGAGCCACAGCACACCGCCGACGCGGCCGCCGAACTCGGCCTTGAGCATATCGTTATCACCTCGGTCGACCGCGACGATCTGCCCGATGGCGGCGCCTCGCAGTTCGTGAAGGTGATCGAGGCGCTGCGTCGCACCACGCCCAAGACGACGATCGAGATCCTTACCCCCGATTTCCGCAACAAGGCCGAAGCCGCGGTCGAGGCGATCGTCGCGGCGCGCCCCGACGTCTATAACCACAACCTCGAAACAGTGCCGCGGCTCTATCCGACGATCCGTCCGGGCGCGCGCTATTACGCGTCGCTGCGCCTGCTCGAATCGGTGAAACGGCACGATCCCTCGATCTTCACCAAGTCGGGCATCATGCTCGGCCTTGGCGAGCAGCGACTTGAGGTGCACCAGGTGATGGACGACATGCGTTCGGCCGATGTCGATTTCCTGACGATGGGCCAGTATCTCCAGCCCACGCCCAAGCACACCAAGGTGATGGATTTCGTGACGCCGCAGGCTTTCAACGCCTATGCCGCGATCGCGCGCGCCAAGGGTTTCCTGCTCGTCGCCTCGTCGCCGCTCACGCGTTCGAGCTATCATGCGGGCGAGGATTTCGAGCGCCTGCGTGCCGCGCGCGAGGCGAAACTGGCGAAAGCCTGAAATGCCGCGCCACAGCGAAACGAGGCATCTTCCCTATAGTCCCGAGCAGATGTTCGACCTCGTGGCCGATGTCGCGCGCTATGGCGAGTTTCTGCCCTGGGTGAGCGCGGTGCGCGTCCGCTCGAACAGCGATACCGAGATGGTCGCTGACCTGATCGTGGGTTTTTCGGCGTTGCGCGAGAGCTTTACCTCGCGCGTGAAGAAGGAGCGGCCCGAACGTATCGAGGTCGACTATCTCGACGGTCCGCTCAAGCACCTCCACAATCATTGGGGTTTCAGGCCCGATGGCAAGGGGGGATCGCTGGTCGACTTCAGCGTCGATTTCGCCTTTCGCTCCGCAATCTTCGAAAGGCTGGCGGGACAAATGTTCGATCGTGCGCTTCGCAAGATGATCGGCGCATTCGAGGAGCGCGCCAAGGCTCTTTACGGTGGAGAGGATCCCGGCATCAGCAGCTCGAGTGCTACCAGCGCCGCCTGAAGCCGGACGCCCGCACGGCCAAGATTGCCGAACTCGCGCTTGTCCGCCACGACGTCCTCCGAATCCCCATCCTTTTCGGCGCGTGCGAAGACGACGGTGCCGACGGGTTTTTTCTCGCTGCCGCCATCGGGGCCGGCAATGCCCGTGATCGCCACCGCGACATCGGCGCCCGAGCGCTCTTGCGCGCCGCGCGCCATCGCCCAGGCGACCGCGATCGACACCGCGCCAAAGGTGTCGAGCACGTCAAGGCTGACGCCGAGCATGCCGATCTTCGCTTCGTTGGAATAGGTTACGTAGCCCGATCCGAACACGTCGGATGATCCCGGTATCTCGGTCAGCGCGGCGCTGACCAGCCCTCCGGTACAGCTTTCGGCGAGCGCGATCGTCCGGCCCGCCGCGCGATTGGCCTCGACCACCCGGCGCGCCAGCGCCACAAGCTCGTCGGGAAGAATGTGATCCATGATCCTACCGTGCTTCGTCAAAAGGACAGATATTCAGGTCATCCCCTTGCGAACTCTTTTTCCTTTTCTTTTTGGCCTTTGCGGCATCTTCCTTGGCGACGATCTGAAGAATCGTGGCGATAGCGCCTGCCATGTTTTCGGGCGGTAGCGGTTCGAACAGTTCGATCATCCGGTTGATCGCGCCGCAGTCAGCGGGTTTGATCTCGGCCGACAGTTGCGGGACGAGCATCGCGCGCATCAGTTCCAGGCCCGCATTGTTGACCTCATCCGAATCGCCCAGACCTGCAATCCGGGCAAAGGCGGCGCGCGCGAGTTCCATCGCGGGCGCTTTCTCAACACGGTAGCGCTCGAAAATCGGGGCATCGGTCTTGCGGAGCAGCGCTGTCGCCGGGAGTACTGACGCGCAGACCTTGGCGGTCGCGTCGAGCGCCTCGGGCAGCAGCACGAGGGCAATGGCTTTCACCTCGTCGCCGGTCACGCAGTCGGCCGTGGCCGCGGCATGCGCCGGGCCGCAAGCGAGGGTGATGGCCGCCAGGCTCGATGCGAATTTCTGCCAGTGCTTCATATGTCCCCTGATATTCTGACAGTTGCGACCGCCTGTGCAGCGATGCCTTCGCCGCGGCCGGTGAAACCGAGCCGTTCGGTCGTCGTCGCCTTGATGCTAACCCTCGCCATATCGACCCGCAACAACGCTGCAATGCGGTTTCGCATGGCGTCCCGATACGGGCCGATCTTCGGGGCCTCGCATATGATCGTCAGGTCGACATGCTCGATTGATCCGCGCGCTTCCGCCACCAGCGCTGCAGCATGTTCGAGGAAACGGTCCGACGAGGCGCCGCGCCACTGTGGATCAGAGGGCGGAAAATGCATCCCGATATCGCCCGCGCCGATCGTGCCGAGCAGCGCGTCGGTCAGTGCATGGAGCGCGACATCGGCGTCGCTGTGCCCCGAAAGCCCCTTGTCGTGCGGGATCAGCACGCCGCCGAGCCAAAGCTCTTCGCCCGCGACGAGGCGGTGGACGTCATAACCCATGGCGGTGCGGATGCTCGCCCGGGCGGCGAGCCGCGCCTCGGCGCTCGCGAAATCTTGCGGATGCGTGATCTTCTCCAGCATCGAATCGCCTTCGACCATTGCGACCTCAAGCTCGACCGCGCGCAGGATCTGCGCATCGTCGGTGGCCTCCTGATCAACCGGCCAGAGGCGGTGCGCCGCCAATATGGCATCGAAGCGAAAGGCCTGAGGCGTCTGAACGCGAACCAGCCCCGTGCGCGGCACAATATCACCGAGCGCCTCATCAGCGGTCGCCAGCGTATCCGCAACCGGCAGCACGGGCACCGCACCCGCCGAACCGTCGAGTTGGGCGAGCAGCCGGTCGATCACCGCATGGGGGAGGAGCGGGCGCGCTGCATCGTGGATCAGCACGCGCACCGCGCCGCCAAGCGCCGAAATCGCCTCGAGCCCGGCAAGCACCGATTCCCGACGTGAAGCGCCACCGTCGACGATGGCGCGCACGTCGCGTCCGTCGAGCGCGACTTCCATCGCCTGGCGCTGGTCCGCGGCCGTCACCACGATTACGCCGTCGATCGCGGGATGCGTCAGCGCCGCATCGATGCTGTGCGCAACGACAGGCTTGCCGCCGAGCAGCGCAAACTGCTTTGGACGCGCTGCCCCGGCACGCTCGCCTTTTCCGGCAGCGACGATCAGCGCGACGTTATGAAAACCCGATTTCATGACTGCGCGCCTAGGCCAAATTCCCGGTCGTGCAAACAGCCCACGTCATGATGCGAGTTGGAAGATGTCCGCCTTGGCGTGGTTTCCGGCCTGTCCGCTTTACGCCGATAGTTGGAAAAAGCAGACGTTCGTCCAAGCGCGGGTGTTATCGGAAAGCGCTTGTTCTTTCATGTCGAGTGCTGGAGAACATCCATATTTTCCTGAGCCCTCGTGCGGGTATTTCCCGATGTGCACTCTGCTCCCCAAACCCTACAAGAGCAGCGAGGAGAGCGCTGCCATGTCCGACCACCCTGCCACGGAAGACTGGCGTGAAGAATACGCTTACACGTTGGGTGCCCAAGCTTACATCTATGCCTTCCCGTTGGTGTATCTGAGCAAGCTGCGATATGACTGGACGAACGTTTCCGATTCCAGCTTCTTCGCTTCGCTCAATCATTTCCATCACAAGCGTGTTTTGTCCAACCACATCAACTACACGTCGGGCGGGTCACCAAATCAGGACACGCTCTATTCCTGGGGATGGCTCGATCTGCGCCAAGGTCCAGTGGTTCTCACCCATCCCGAAATGGGGAACAGATATTTTACCTTCGAGATCGCCGACATGTTCTCTGATAATTTCGCCTATGTCGGCAAGCGGACCACCGGGGGAGCAGCCGGTGCTTTCGCGATCCTTTCCCCTGGATGGGATGGAGAGCTTCCGTCGGACATCTTAGGCTCGTTCCAATCGCCGACCCGCTTTGCGCTCGTCTTTGGCCGCACGCTGGTGAAGGACGAAAAGGACGTTGCGGCGGTGAACGCGTTGCAGGACGGATATCATATGATCCCGCTCGCCCTGTGGGGCCAGTCAGACCCGCAAGTTCCGGAGGGGCGCGACGTTTTCAAGCCGTACGACAGTGCGCACGATCCGCTGGCCGACTGGAAAACGATAAATTCGGCGTGGTCGGAGAATCCTCTTCCGAAGGATCGGGATACGGAATTGGTACGCCTTTTCGGCGAGATCGGAATTGGCCCGGATTTCACCGCCGAGAGCGTCGACGCGCTGCCGGAGCCGACGCGGCAGGGCCTCGCCCGCGCAGCAGCAACGACGCGTCCGATGCTTGACGCAATGATTGCGACCGGAGCTTACAAAGCCAAGCTACTGAATGGCTGGATGTATCCGCCACGGACATTCGGTCGTGCCGGGCTCCATGGCGACTTCGTCGTCCGGGCGTCGGGTCAATGTCTTGGCGGCATCATCTCCAACGATGCCGAGGAAGCCGTCTATCTCCCGGCGTTCAACGATGTTGGGGGCGATCCGCTTGTCGGTGGACGCCGATATGCCATCCGGTTCGGGGCCGACGAACTACCGCCCGTCGACCAGTTCTGGTCCATTACCATGTACGGCCGGGATCACAATTTCGTGCCGAACGACACGATGCGCTATTCGATCGGGGACCGCACACCCGATCTTGCCAAAGCAGCAGACGGCAGCCTGTCCATTTATATTCAGCCCAATCCTCCAACTGATCCTGCGGAACGTGCGAACTGGCTGCCGTCGCCGCGACAAGGGTCGTTTCACCTCGTGCTGCGAACCTATGGTCCAAAGCAACCAATCATCGATCAGGTCTGGGTGCCTCCGGCGGTCACACCAGCGTAGCGGAGACGATTAGCTCCCTTACACTGAGCGTCAGCTTTCCTTTTTTGCAGTCATCAAAGGCTGAATGAACAGCGGCTTTCAGGGGGCTTGCGTGCCGTCTTCAATGACGAGAATTGGGTCGAAATTTGACGTTCCCGCGCCTTCACGTCGCGCGCTGCTTTGGTGGCGCACAGGATTGATGCGCTCATCAAAACAATGCCTGGCGGCGAGTGTGAAGCGGCAAAACTTGCCCCCTGGCCACTTTCCCGCTATGGGGCTGCCTCATTTTTAGGCAGACTATGACGAAACTCGCTCCCATCGACATCGGCCCGGTCCGTATCGAAACGCCAGTGATCCTGGCGCCGATGACGGGCGTCACCGATCTGCCGTTCCGCAAGGTCGTCAAGCGCTATGGCTCGGGGCTCAACGTCACTGAGATGATCGCGAGCCAGGCGATGATCCGCGAGACGCGCCAGTCGCTGCAAAAGGCGGCGTGGGATGCGGTCGAGGAGCCGATCTCGATGCAGCTTGCGGGCTGCAGCCCCAAGGAAATGGGCGAGGCGGCAAAGCTCAACGAGGATCGCGGCGCTGCGATCATCGACATCAATATGGGCTGCCCCGTGAAGAAGGTGGTCAACGGCGATGCGGGCTCGGCGCTGATGCGCGACCTGAAACTTGCCGGCGACATTATCAAGGCGACGGTCGAGGCGGTTTCGGTGCCCGTGACGCTCAAGATGCGCATGGGCTGGTGCCATGACAGCCTCAACGCGCCCGAACTCGCGCACATCGCCGAGGATCTGGGCGTGAAGCTCATCACCGTCCACGGCCGCACGCGCAACCAGATGTACAAGGGTTCGGCGGACTGGGCGTTCATCCGCAAGGTCAAGGACGCGGTCGCGCTGCCCGTCATCGCCAATGGCGACATCTGCTCGATCGAGGATGCGCTGACCGCGCTCGACCAGTCGGGCGCGGACGGCGTGATGATCGGCCGCGGGGCCTATGGCCGACCCTGGTTGCTGGGGCAGGTGATGCACTTCCTGCGGACGGGGCAGCGGATCGCTGATCCCACAATCGAGGAACAATATCATCTTATCACAGCGCATTACCGCGATATGCTCGAACATTATGGCGAGATGACCGGGGTTAATATGGCGCGTAAGCATATCGGCTGGTACACCAAGGGGCTGGGTGGCTCGGCCGAGTTCAGAAACCGTGTGAACCAGCAGCCCGAAGCCGCCACGGTATTGGCAATGCTCGAGGAATTCTATTCGCCATGGCTCTCCCGGGCAGCCGCCTGATCCGGCTTACCCGCAAGCCGGCGAGCGGCGAAGAGGCGCCATCGGCGTCTGAACTCATTGCCGCGCTTCCCGTCCCGACATTGCTGATCAACCCCGAGGGCAAAGTTGCCGACGCCAACGCCGCTGCAGAATCGCTGCTGAACGCGAGCCGCACCGCGATCATCGGCAAGCCGCTCGACGCGCATGTCCGCTTTCCCGAGAATATCGCGGCGCTCGAGCGCGAGCGGGCAGGGTCGCCGCTCAACGCCTTCGATGTGCAGATTTCCAATGACCGCGGCATGAAGCTGCTCGCCGACGTCGCCTTCTCGCCTGTGCCCGATCGTCCGGGCTGGAGGATCCTGGCGATCCATGCGGGGGCCGCGGCGCATCCCATGGGCAATCGACGCGAACAGGGCAGCGGCGCGCGCGCAGCTATGGGAGCGGCGGCGATGCTGGCGCACGAGATCAAGAACCCGCTTTCGGGGATCAGCGGCGCTGCGCAGTTGCTCGAGCGCAAGGTGGCGCCCGAGGCACGCGGCATGACGCGGCTGATCCGCTCGGAGGTCGATCGCATCACCAGCCTGATCGACCGGATGGAAAGCTTCACCGATCCGCGCCCGCTCGAGCTGGTGGCGGAGAATATCTATCCGGTGCTCGATCATGCGCGTGAACTCGCGCGTCACGGCTTTGCGCAGGATGTCGAGATCAGGGCGGTCTATGACCCGTCATTGCCGATGGCGCTCGTACACCGTGACGCCTTGACGCAGATCGTGCTCAACCTGCTCAAGAACGCAGCCGAGGCCTCGGCCGGGGGCCATGAACCCGTCATCCATATCGTTACAGCCTATCGCCACGGTGTTTCGGTGCCCGACAAGGACGGCAAGGGCCGCCGCGCGCTGCCGATCGAGTTGTGCGTGATCGACAACGGCCCCGGACCCGCGCCGGAGGTGGCCGACCACCTGTTCGAACCCTTTGTCAGCACAAAGCGGTCGGGCGGCGGCCTCGGCCTGGCGCTCGTCGACAAGCTGGTGCGCGACATGGGCGGCATCATTCAGTTCTCGCGCGAGGGTACGCCCGAACGCACCGTCTTCCGCCTTCTCCTCCAGCGCGCCGGAAAGGATGCCCAATGAGCACTGGCCGCATCCTTGTCGTCGATGACGACGCCGCGATCCGCACCGTGCTCGCCGAAGCGCTGCGCAGCGAGGGGCATAGCGTCTCGCTCGCCGAAAGCATCGCCGACATGGAGCGCCAGCTCGGCAGCTTCGACCCCGAATTGCTCATCACTGACGTGATTCTGCCCGACGGGAACGGGCTCGACGAGATCTCCTCGGTGCTCCAGCGTCGCCCGGACCTGCCCGTGATCGTGCTGTCGGCGCAGAACACGCTTTCAACCGCGGTGCGCGCGACCGAGCAAGGCGCGTTCGAATATCTGCCCAAGCCCTTCGATCTCGACGAGCTGTGTCGCGCGGTCGGCGACGGGCTGCGCAGCCGCGCCAATCGCGGGACCGTAGAGCCGGAGGGTATCAAGGAAGATCTGCCGCTGATCGGTCGGTCGCCCGCGATGCAGGATGTCTACCGGACGATCGCGCGCGTCGTCGCCAACGAGCTGACCGTGCTGGTCTTCGGGGAGTCGGGCACGGGCAAGGAACTTGTCGCGCGCGCGATCCACGATCTCGGCCCGCGGCAGAAAAAACCATTTGTTGCCATAAACATGGCGGCCATTCCTCGCGATCTGATCGAATCCGAACTCTTCGGCCATGAAAGGGGCGCCTTCACGGGCGCGCAAGCGCGCACCGCCGGCAAGTTCGAACTGGCGCAGGGCGGGACGCTGTTCCTCGACGAGATCGGCGATATGCCGATGGAAGCGCAGACCCGTTTGCTGCGCGTCCTTCAGCAGGGCGAGTTCACGACGGTGGGCGGAGCGCGCCCGATCCGCGCCGATGTCCGTATCATCGCGGCAACGCACAAGGACCTGCCCGCGCTGATTGCGGCCAATGGCTTTCGCGAGGATCTTTACTACCGGCTCAATGTCGTCCCCGTTACGCTGCCGGCACTGCGCGAACGGCTCGGCGACATTCCCGAGCTTGCGCGTCACTTCCTCGATCGCGCGGCGCAGGAGGGGCTTTCCAGAAAACGCCTCGGCGATGATGCGCTGGCGAGGCTGTCGGCGCATGGCTGGCCCGGCAATGTTCGCGAGCTCGAAAACCTGATGCGGCGGCTTGCGGCGCTCAGCCGAGAGGAACTGATTTCGGCGCGCCAGATCGACCTGGCGCTTGCAGGCGGCCCGGGCGAAAGCGTGCCGATACCGTTTATCGGCAAGGGGCTCGAGGACGCGGTCGAGGTGCACCTCGCGAGCTATTTCGCGAGTTTCGGCGACGATCTGCCGCCCGACGGCCTTTACGACCGCGTGCTGGCGGAGGTCGAGGCGCCGCTGCTCCGCCTGACCCTGGCGGCGGTGCGCGGCAACCAGCTTCGCGCAGCCGACCTGCTTGGTATCAACCGAAATACGCTTCGCAAGAAGCTGACCGACCACCGAATCGACCCTGCAAGGGTTCGCCGAGGGAATTCCTGACCGCGATTTTCACGGTCGATAGGCCGTGCTGCACCAGCGCCCGAAATCGAGGAGATTCCGATAGACTGTGTTTGTCTTGCAACGCGAATGTTGTAAGAACGCAACGGTGAATGTGGGCTATCGTGACATTTCTGTGAAAGCATCGCGGTGGCAGCGCGTGCTGCGCGTTGTTTCGCGTCGCAACAACCTGATGCCCTGGATCGAGCTGGCCACGCTCGCGCTTGCCGTGGCGGTGGCCGTGACGAGCTATTTTGTCGTCAGCGCCGAACCCACGACCGAAAGGCTGCTTTCGCCGGTTCTGGTTGCGCTGCTGCTCGTGGCCAACCTCGTTCCCGGCGTGGCGCTGCTCGTGTTGCTCGGCCGCCGGGTTGCCAAGAAGCGTGCGGCGCGTTCGCCCATGGGCGGCGGCGGGCGATTGCACGTCCAGCTTGTCGCGATCTTCTCGGTCATCGCCAGCGTACCGATGCTGCTGGTCGTGATCTTCGCCTCATTGCTTTTCCAATATGGCGTCGAATTTTGGTTTTCTGATCGCGCCCGCGGGATGCTTGAGAACGCGGCGATCGTGGCGCAGGAGTTCAACAGCGAATATCGCACGCGTGTCGAGAACAACACGATCGCGATGGCATCCGACATCGTTAACTATCTTGACGAGGCGCCGATCGACACGCCGCTCTTTCAGCAGGGTTTTGCGGGCCAGGTCTATCAGCGAGAACTCTCCGAGGCCGCGATCCTCGTCATCAAGCCGGGCGTGGGCGAACAGACGCTCGCGATGGTCGATCCCTATGATCGCGGGGAGGGCACACGGATCAAACCCGCGCTTCTGGAACGCCTTCGCAAGGGCGAGCCCAGTATCGTCACCGATTCGGGAGACCGCATCGAGGCGGTGACACGGCTGCCGGTCAACGAAGAAGCCTATCTGTGGACCGCGCGCGTCGTTGATCCCAAGATGCTGGCTCAATCCGAACGCGCGCAGACGGTTTCGACCGACTACAAGCGCCTGCTCGAACGGTCGCGTGCGCTCCAACTCCAGTTCAACGTGGCACTGCTGCTCATCTCGCTGCTGATCGTCGGCGCGGCGGTATGGATTGCGCTCGAGCTGGCCGACCGGCTCGTCCGACCCGTCAGCGATCTGGTCGACGCTGCGCAGCGTATTGCCGAGGGGGACCTGTCGGCGCGCGTGCCACAGCCCGTGCGTCAGGACGAGGTTGGCCGGCTCGCCAATGCGTTCAACCGCATGACTCAGACTATCGAGGAGCAGACCAGCGCCCTCGACAGCCGCCGCGCCTTTATCGAAACGGTCATGTCGGGCGTCACTGCCGGCGTGATCTCGGTCGATGGCGACCGCAATATCCGTTTGATGAACAGCTCGGCCGCGACGCTGCTGAAATCTGCGCCCGGCGAGGCTACGGGCAAGGCGATCGACGACCTTGCCCCCGAACTGGCGGAGCTTGTCGCTGCGGAAGACCGCGACGACATCGTTCAGCTCAACATCGGCGGCGACGCGCGCACGCTTGCAGTCAAGGCTGTGCGCGACGAGGCGGGGCACGTCCTGACCTTTGACGATATCACCCAGCAGGTTCTCGATCAGCGGCGTGCCGCATGGTCCGACGTGGCGCGCCGTATCGCGCACGAGATCAAGAACCCGCTCACCCCGATCCAACTCGCCGCTGAGCGCCTCCAGCGTCGCTATGGCAAGCAGGTGACTGACGAGCCCTCGACCTTCGAACAGCTGACCGAGACCATTATCCGCCAGGTCGCCGATCTGCGACGAATGGTCGACGAATTCTCATCGTTCGCGCGCATGCCCAAGCCCGTGTTCCGTACGGAATCGCTTACCGATATTGCGCGCCAGGCACTGTTTCTGCACGAGGTCGCTCATCCCGAGATCGCCTTTTCGCTTGAGCAAGGCGATGGGGTGCACCAGATCGTATGCGACCGCCGCCAACTCGGCCAGGCTTTGACAAATCTCGTCAAAAACGCCGTAGAAGCTATTGATCAAAAGCGTGAAAGCAATTCAGCGAGCGATGAACGCGGTCGCGTTACCCTGTCAATTTGCCCGGACGAGGCAAGCAAGCGGATCACGGTCTGCGTCGCCGACAACGGCATCGGACTGCCCCAGGACCGCGAACGGCTGGTCGAACCCTATGTCACCACGCGCAGCCGGGGCACCGGCCTGGGCCTCGCGATCGTCAAGAAAATCGTCGAGGAACATTTCGGTATCATGCAGTTCGCGGACAATGCCGGTGGGGGCACCATCATCTGCATGACCTTCGACCCGGATTTGCTCGCACGATTCATGCGCGGGGAAGGGGACCCCGCACAGGCTGACGGCGAGAAGACACCCACACAACTGACGCACAAGAGGACCAGCTAGACTATGGCGCTAGACATTCTGATAGTCGACGACGAGCAGGATATCCGCGACCTTGTCTCGGGCGTACTCGAGGACGAAGGCTTCGCGGCGCGCAGTGCTGGCGGCAGCGATTCCGCGCTTGAGGCGATCGCCGAACGTCGCCCCTCGCTCGTCCTGCTCGACGTGTGGTTGCAAGGCTCGCGGCTCGATGGCCTCGAACTGCTCGACGAGATCAAGCAGCGCGATCCGTCGCTCCCGGTGCTGGTGATGTCGGGCCATGGCAACCTCGACACCGCGGTTGCGGCCATCCGGCGCGGAGCGGTCGATTTCATCGAAAAACCCTTTGAGGCGGCGCAGCTTCTTCATCTCGTCTCGCGCGCAACTGAAACCGAGCTTCTTCGACAGGAGAATGCCTCGCTCAAGGCGCAGATGGGGCGGGAGGAGGAACTGACGGGCAGTTCCGCGGCGATCAACTCGGTGCGCGCCACGCTCAAGCGGGTTGCATCCACCGGCAGCCGGGTGCTCGTGACGGGACCTGCCGGAGTCGGCAAGGAAGTCGCCGCGCGCCTGCTCCATAAGTGGAGCAATCGAGCGACGGCGCCCTTCATCGTCGTCGGTGCTGCGATGATGAGCCCCGAGCGTGTCGAGGAAGAACTGTTCGGCGTGGAGGAGGGCGGCGAACTCGTACGCCCCGGCCTGCTCGAACAGGCGCATGGCGGCACGCTCTTTCTCGACGAGATAGCCGACATGCCGCTTACAACGCAGGCCAAGATCCTGCGTGTGCTGACCGATCAGAGCTTCACCCGCGTCGGCGGACAACGCGTGGTGAAGGTTGAGGTACGCGTCGTCTCCGCCACCTCGCGCGATCTGCCTACCGAGATTGCCGCGGGACGATTCCGCGAGGATCTTTATTATCGGCTGAATGTCGTGCCCGTCCATCTGTCGCCGCTCGCCGAGCGTCGCGAGGATATTCCGTCGCTGATCGAGCATTTCGTCGCACGCTATGCCAGTGAGCGCCGCGTCCGCACACCTTTGGTCGCCACCGATGCAATCGCCGCGCTTCAGGCCTATGACTGGCCGGGCAATGTGCGGCAGCTCCGCAACGTCGTCGAGCGCACGATCATCCTGGCGCCCGGCGATCGGATCAGCCAGATCGACCTCGACATGCTTCCCGCCGAGGTGATGGGCAACCAGGGCGAATCGGGCGTGGGCAATGCTGCCTCAGCGATTATGGGAGCGCCATTGCGAGAGGCCCGCGAAACCTTCGAGCGCGAGTATCTGCGGATCCAGATCCGGCGGTTCTCGGGCAATATCTCTCGTACCGCGACCTTTATCGGGATGGAGCGTTCGGCGCTTCACCGCAAGCTGAAGCTGCTCGGCATGGCCGACGCCAAGCAAGATGGTGATGAATAATCCCCCATTCGGTGGACGAGGCGGCCCAAAACACCTAAATAGAGCGCCCCCGACCATGCCTGTGCGAGCAGGCGAATGCGGACCACGATCCGCCAAGAAAAAGGAATGGTAGAAAATGCCAGACAAGAACAACGCGAAAACCAACAATCTTCAGGACATCTTCCTCAACACGCTGCGTCGTTCGAAGACCCCGGTCACGATGTTTCTGGTGAAGGGCGTCAAGCTCCAGGGGATCATTACCTGGTTCGACAATTTCTCGGTGCTGCTCCGTCGCGACGGCCAGTCGCAGCTCGTCTACAAGCATGCGATCTCAACCGTGATGCCCGCGGGAGCGATCGATCTTTCGCCGATCCAGACGGCGTTTGATGAGGGACGCGGCAAATCCAAATCGCTGCAGGAAGTATTTCTTAACGCGGTCCACAAATCAGGCGACCCCGTGACGATGTTCCTTGTGAACGGCGTCATGCTTCAGGGAGAGATCGTCGCGTTCGATCTGTTCTGCATGCTGCTCCAGCGCGACGGGCTCGCGCAGCTCGTTTACAAGCACGCCATTTCAACCGTACAGCCCGCCAACCCGCTCAACCTCGCCGAAGAGAGCGGAGACGACGCGGACTGAACCATGGCGGTTTTCCAGCGCGGTGAAGATGATGGCCTGGCGCGCGGCGCACGGGCCATCGTCGCCTTGCCCGACACCGGCGGCTCCGGGCGGGACGCAGCGGCGCGTCTCGAAGAAGCCGCGGGGCTGGCCGAGGCGATTGGTATAGAAGTCGTCGGGAAGCTCCAGTTCCGCCTGCGCCAGCCCAAGCCAGCGACACTCTTCGGCAGCGGTCAGGTCGACCAGCTCGCGGTCGCTGTGCAACAGGATGAAGCGGAACTCGTCATTGTCGATGCCGCAATGACCCCCGTCCAACAGCGCAATCTGGAAGACAAGTTAAAAGCGAAGGTGATCGATCGCACCGGCCTGATCCTGGAGATTTTCGGCGAGCGCGCAGCGACCGCCGAAGGTCGGCTTCAGGTCGAACTCGCGCATCTCGACTATCAGGCGGGTCGCCTGGTCAGGAGCTGGACGCACCTTGAGCGCCAGCGCGGTGGGTTCGGCTTCCTAGGCGGTCCTGGTGAAACGCAGATCGAGGCCGACCGCCGGATGATCCGCGATCGCATGGCCAAGTTGCGGCGCGAGCTTGCTGAGGTCAGCCGAACGCGCGGTCTCCATCGCGACCGACGCAAGCGGGCTCCCTGGCCTGTGATCGCTTTGGTCGGTTATACTAATGCCGGAAAATCGACACTTTTCAATCGCATGACCGGCGCTGACGTCATGGCGGAAGATCTGCTCTTCGCCACCCTCGATCCGACGATGCGGCAGATCCGGCTGCCCGGAATCGACAAGGCGATCCTGTCCGACACCGTGGGCTTCGTCTCGGACCTGCCGACGCAACTCGTCGCTGCCTTTCGCGCGACGCTTGAAGAGGTGACGGCGGCGGACATCATCGTCCATGTTCGCGACATTGCGCATCCCGACACCGAGGAACAGAAGGCCGATGTCGAGCAGGTGCTGCGCGAGATCGGGATCGATATCAGCGGGGAAGGGGGCGTTCCTGTGATCGAAGCGTGGAACAAGATCGACCTTGTCGATGGCGAGGCGCAGGGTGAACTTCTTGGCGAAGCTGCGCGCCGGGAGGATGTCGCGGTGCTCTCCGCGCTCACCGGCGAAGGTGTGGACGATCTGCGCATCACCGTCGCGGCGCAACTGACCCAACGCAACCGCATCCGCACCGTGCGCGTACCGCACAGCGACGGTGCGACGATCGCCTGGCTTCACGCCAATGGCGAGGTGGTTGAGCGCGTCGAGGAAGGCGACCTTATCCGTTTCGAGATCCGCATGTCCGACAGCGACTGGGGCCGTTACGAGGCGCGTTCGTGAATTCCGCGTCGCAACCACGCCCTGCGGTGCTTCATTACGATACGCCCGAATATGACATCATCGCGCCCGGCGATTTCGTCCTGTGTGCAATATCGGGCAAACCCATTCCGCTCGAAATGCTGACATATTGGAGCGTCGAAGCGCAGGAGGCCTATGCCGGCGCTGCCGAAGCAGTGCAGGCGTGGCTTCAACGCCATCCGCCGAAGTCAGCCCGAAACGATTAAGGGCTAGTCGGAACAGCGGGCGCCCCATGTGGGTGGCTCGCCTCGTCCCACGCGACGAGCAGCGCAACCATGATCACAGGCCCCACGAAAATCCCCACCAGCCCGAATGCCTCGAGCCCTCCAAAGGTGCCGACCAGCGCCCAGAAGAAGGGAAGGCGCGCCGCACCGCCGATCAGCACGGGCTGAACGAGATTGTCGCCAATAAGCATGATTGCCGCGCCCCAGCAAAATAGCAGCGTTGCGGCAAGCAGGCTGCCATGCACCGCGAGAATGACGGCAGCAGCGGTGAACATGACCCAGGCGCCAAAGGGAAGCATTGCAAAAGCAAATGTCAGCAGGCCGAACAGCACGGGGCGCGGAACTCCGGCGGCGACGTAACCCGCGCCGATCAATGCGCCTTCACCGAATGCGACGGCAATTGTGCCTGCAACAGTGCCGCGCACCGCATTTGTCAGACGATGCAGAAACTTCTGGCCGAATCGTCCCAGCAGGCGGCTGGCGACGACCATCGCACGCTCTCCGAGTTTGCTGCCATGGCGCAGCAGGATGAACAGCACGACGAGATCGACCAGCAACACGAACGAACGTCGCGCGATGTCTGCGCCAATTGTGATCGCCCAATCGGCCGCACTCGCCATGAGAAAGCGGCCCATTGTCGGGCCGGCATGGTCTGGATCGCTCAGATTGGCCGTCCACCAACGAAGCGCACTGTGGCCAATGCCCGGGATGTCCGCGAGCCAGGCAGGCGGCGGCACGCCGGTCTTTTCAGCGCGGTCGACCCAGTCGAGAAGCGCCTGGCTGTCCCTGCCAGCTTCGAATACGACGAGCGTGAGCGGTAAAACAACGATCAGACCGATCGCGGCCGTGAAGGCGAGCGGCAACCATATCCGCCGCGCGTCGGGCGCTTCCGTCCCGGCACAGCGTTTGTAGAGCGGCCACAACGCCACTGCCAGAATGACGGCCCAGACGACGGGCAGCACGAAACTTCGTGCGGTCCAGAGCGCCAGGATCGAAAGGGTTGCGACAAGAATGTGACGGTAGGTAATTCGCACCGGCATATTGCTCCGTCGATCTATCGGGCGAACATTGCCCGCCGGGCAGGTCCGCCGGTATCGGGATTAGTACCGATCTAGCTATCCGCCTGCGCTTTGACTTTGCTCCAGAGCGATTCCTTCTCGGCGAGCGAGAGGGCGGTGAAATCCTCGCCCGCAAGCTGTTCCATCGCGCGGAACCGCGCTTCGAACTTGCGGTTGGCGCGGCGCAGCGCCGCTTCGGGATCCACTTTCATGTGCCGCGCCCAGTTGACGCAGGCGAACAGCAGGTCTCCGACTTCGTCTTCAAGTCGGTCGGCAGTAGTTTCCATTTCTATTTCAGCAATTTCCTCATCGATCTTGGCACGCGGTCCCGATGCATCAGGCCAGTCGAAGCCTGTACGCGCGGCGCGGCGCTGGAGCTTTTCGGCACGCATCAGTGCGGGCAGGCCCAGCGCGACGTGCGCCATCGCGCTCTTGTCTTCCTTGTTCTGGCGTTCTGCCGCCTTGATCGCTTCCCAGCCAGTGGTCTCACCGTCACCGAAAACATGGGGGTGGCGGCGTATCATCTTGTCGCAGATTGCCTGGATAACGTCGCCGATCGCGAAATGGCCGGCTTCCTCTGCCATGCGGGCGTGAAACACGACCTGGAGAAGGAGGTCGCCGAGTTCATCCTTGAGCTCCATCATGTCGCCGCGCGCGATGGCGTCGGCAACCTCATGCGCTTCCTCGATCGTATATGGCGCGATCGTGGCAAAATCCTGTTGAACGTCCCAGGGGCAGCCCGTTTCGGGATCGCGCAAACGCGCCATGATTTCGACGAGGGGGGATATCATGAGAGAAATCGGCTCCGGTATCAGTGCTTGAGGGACTCTGCGGCGCGATCGCGCGACATCACCCAGGCCATCAGTGTCGGTAACACCAGAAGCGTCAGCACGGTAGCAGTCATGAGGCCGCCGACCACGACGGTTGCAAGCGGCTTTTGAACCTCAGCCCCCGCGCCAGCGGCCAGAGCCATGGGGACGAAACCGAGGATTGCGACGAGCGCTGTGGTCATTACTGCACGCAGACGGCTTGTGGCTCCACGTATTGCTGCCTCCTGCGGATCCTCACCGCAGGCGCGACGCTGCTTGATGCTCTGCATCAGCACGAGACCATTCAGGGTCGCAACACCTGACACGGCAATGAATCCAACCGCCGCCGAGATGGAGAACGGCATACCGCGCAGCATGAGGGCGATAGCGCCGCCGACGAGCGCCATCGGAACTCCCGCGAACACCAGCGCGGCCTGGGCGATGGAGCCAAGCGCGAGGAACAGGAGCACGCCGATCAGCAGGAAAACCAAGGGCACGATGAGCAACAATCGAGCGCTGGCGCGTTCGAGGTTTTCAAACTGCCCGCCCCATTCGAGCCAGCTACCCGGCGGCACTTTGACCCCGGCGCCGACCTTTTCGCGCGCCTCCCGCACGAACCCGCCGAGGTCACGGTCGCGGACATTGGCCTGTATCACGATCCGCCGTTTTCCATTCTCGCGGCTGATCTGGTTCGGTCCTTCGGCGATGTCGAACCGTGCAACCGCCGACAGTGGCACCGTGGGAACGCCGACCGTTTCCTCCTCCGGCAGGACCGGAAGCTGCGCCATGATCGTGGGGTCATTGCGCAGGGAATCGTCGAGCCGCACCGTCACAGCGAACTTGCGATCCCCCTCGAGGACATGGCCCGCCTCGCGGCCCCCAAGCCCAATGGCGAGCGCGTCGGCCGCGTCGCTCGCGTGGATTCCCAGCGACGCGGCCGCCGTGCGGTCGACAGACGCGGTGATGGTCGGTTGGCCGGAAATCTGTTCGACCCGCACGTCGGCGGCCCCGTCGATATCACGCAAAACGCCGGCGATCTGGTCGGCGGTGCGGGAGAGCACCGCGAAATCGTCGCCATAAACCTTGACCGCGACGTCCGAACGGACTCCGGCGATCAGCTCGTTGAACCGCATCTCGATCGGCTGGGTGAACTCATAGCCATTGCCCAGCAGCTTGCTGAGCTTGTCCTCCATGCGCTCGATCAGTTCGGCCTTGTCGAGCCGGGGGTCGGGCCATTGGTCTCGCGGCTTGAGCATCACAAAAGTGTCCGAAATGCTGGGAGGCATCGGATCTGACGCCACCTCGGCAGTGCCGGTCCGCGCGAAAACCAGGGCCACTTCGGGGTTGCTCTTGATGGAGCGTTCGACCTGAAATTGCATCTCCTGACTCTGTTCCAGCGAGGTCGAGGGCACACGAAACGCCTGCACCAGCAGGTCGCCCTCGTCGAGGGTCGGCACGAACTCGCGACCGAGACTGAGGAACGCGACCAGCCCGATCAGCACGGCGCCGATGCCACCGCAGACGATGATGCCGGGCCGGGCGACCGCCCTGCGCAACAGTGGCTCGTAGCGCGACTGGATCGCTTCCATCGCTCGGGTTTCGACATGGACGGCTGGTTCGCGGACGAACAGGGCGACCATTGCCGGTACGAAGGTAAAGGACAGAATGAACGCGCCTGCCAAGGCCAGCATCACGGTCGCCGCCATCGGGCCGAACATCTTGCCCTCGATGCCTTCGAACGCCAGCAGCGGCAGATAGACGAGAAGGATGATCGCCTGACCGAACGCCGCAGGGCGCACCATTTCCTTCGCGGCGGACGCCGCAAGCGCCAGTCGCTCCGATGTCGTGAGCGCGCGGCCAAGCGAAGCGCGAGACGCACCCAGCCTTGCAAGACTGTTCTCGATGATGACCACCGCGCCGTCGACGATCAGCCCGAAGTCGAGCGCGCCGAGACTCATCAGATTTGCGCTGATGCCGAACCGGTTCATTGCCGTGGCAGCGAACAGGAATGACAGCGGGATCACCAGCGCGGTGATAAATGCGGCTCGAATATTCCCGAGCGCCAGGAACAGCACCACGACCACCAGCAGCGCGCCCAGCGCCAGATTATGCTCGACGGTTGCGATTGTCGCATCGACCAGCTTGGTGCGATCGAGCGCGGGTCGCACGATCACGCCGGGCGGCAGGCTCGCCTTGATTTTCAGCAAACGCGCGCCGACGCGGTGCGCAACCGCGCGGCTGTTCTCGCCCTGGAGCATGAGTGCGGTGCCGACCACAACCTCGCGACCATTCTCGCTGGCCGATCCCAGTCGAGGCGCGCGGCCGATCTCGACCCTGGCCACATCCGACACTCGGATGACCTGACCGCCGCGGTTCAGGATCGGGGTCTGGGCCAGTTCCTCGACGGTGCGAATGCGTGCATCGGCGCGCACAACATAGGCTTCGCCGGCGCGACTGACATAGCCCGCGCCCGCGATCCGATTGGCATGTTCGAGCGCATCGACTAGCTGGACCAGTCCGACCCGATAGGCCGCGAGCTTCGCCGGATCGGGGTGGACAGCATATTCCTTGACGTACCCCCCAAGCACATCGACCCCGGCAACGCCGGGCACTGTGCGAAGCTGCGGCGCAATGATCCAATCCTGGACGGTGCGTAGATAGGTCGCCTTGGCGAGGTCGCCGCTCAGTTTTTCGCCCTCGGGCGTTACATAGACAGCACCGGGTTTTGCGGCTTGGCCCGTAAATTCGACGGTCCAGATATAGACCTCACCCAGACCGGTCACGATCGGCCCCATCGACGGCGCCAAGCCTTCGGGAAGATTGGCACGGGCCGCTTGCAGCCGCTCGTTGACGAGATTGCGCGCGGTGTAGATGTCGGTGCTGTCTTCGAACACGGCGGTGATTTGCGAGAAGCCATGCCGCGAGAGCGAGCGCGTCCCAACCAGACCCGGCAGCCCGGTAAGGGCGGTTTCGACCGGGTAGGTCACCTGGCGCTCGACTTCTTCCGGCCCCAGAGCCGGCGCCACCGTCGTCACCTGCACCTGCCGGTTGGTGATGTCGGGCACCGCGTCGATCGGCAGCCTCGTCAGCTCGCGAAGCCCGAACCCGGCGAGTATCAGCGTGACAAGCACCACCAGCCAGCGCCAACGCACGGCAAAATCGATCAGCCGATCAAGCATTATCAATCCTCATGCCCGCCTTCGCCCTTGGCGAGTTCGGCCTTGAGGAGAAATGCACCTTTGCCCGCCACGCGCTCGCTCGGCTTGATACCCTGACGAATCTCGATCCGTCCCGCGGCCGCATTGCCGGTGACCACCGGGCGTGCCCGGAACCCACCTGCCTCCGCCACAAATACCGAAGGAACGCCGTCGATCGTTTGCACGGCCTCGCCGGGCAGGGTCAGCGCGTCGCCGGCACCAGCCGAGAGCCGTGCAGACAATACGGTTCCGGCCGGCGGCGGCGCGTTTGTGGGACGCGCGCGCACTGTACCACCGGCACCTCCGATCCCTGGAACCACCGCGGATACGACCGCGTCGATCCGGCCACCGCCTGGCAGCTCGGCGCGGATCGGCGTGCCGACGTTCACGAGGCCGGTGCTGGCGGCCGGAACATCGAACGCGAGCTCAACCCTGTTCGGATCGGCGATCACGGCGATCTCGCCGCCTTGCGTCACGACCGCGCCGGGCGCGATCGCGATCCGGTTGACGATGCCTGCGATCGGGCTGCGGATGACGACGGTGCCACCGAGGTCGGGTGATCCGAGCGCGGCGATCTGTGCCCGCGCCGCGCGCTGTTCGGCGTCCGCCTTGAGCGATTCCGCGCGCGCGGTCTCCCAGTCCTGCCGCGCCGAGACGCCCGCATCAAACAGCCTGCGCTCTCGCGCCGCTGCAAGCTGCGCCGCTTCGGCGGATGCGGAGGATGCGTCGAGCGATGCGCGGGCGGATGCGCCGTCTGCGCTGCGCAGCGTCGCGATCGGGGTGCCCGCGCCCACCTGCGCGCCGGCAGCTACATGGACGACGCTGATCGCGCCGCCAACCGGCGCGCCGACACTGGCCTGAGCATTCGGGGCGAACACCACCCGCCCGGCGAGCAGCACCTCGTCGATCGCGGCCTGCTCGGGCACGACGACCTCCACGCCCGCGGCAGGTGCCGCGTCAGGCTTGAGCGGGATGAAGCCGGCTTCGCCTTCTTCATGATGCTCCTCGTCGGCGGCGCGCTCGGTGCCGCTGTCCGTAAGCCGCGCGGCCGTGAAGCCGATCGCACCCGCGGCAAACAGGCCGCCGCCGATCAGCGCCAGAAGCTTGCGATTGATTGTCACCATTTTGCCCCCGCAAGGCTGGCGCCCTGCGACCGTGCGAGTTCCGCCGCAGCCTCGATCCGGGCGAGGCGTACCTCGATCGTCCGGCTACGGGCCTCGACGAGCGCGCGCCGTGCGCCCAGCAGTTCGATCAACGGCATTTTCCCTCCCTCATATCCTATGCGCGCGAGCCGATGGGCTTCGGCTGCCGCGGTTTCTCCCTCGATGGCAGCCAGGACGCGCGCTTCGGCCGCCCGGACCCGGGTTCGCGCGGCGAGACGGTCAGCCTCGGCCACAGCCGCCGCTTCGGCAAGACGCGCTTCGGCAGCCCGCGCAGCGGCGGACGCGCTGTCGACCGACCCGCGATTGCGGTCGAACAGCGGCAGCGGAACGGACACACCTGCGACCATTGCGGTCGCATCATCGGCTTCGAGCCGGCGAGCGCCGAGGCTGACCGTAATATCCGGGATTGCCCGACGTCGTTCGCTGTCGATTCTCCACCGTGCGGCGTCGCGCTCGGCACGAGCCACACGCACTGCCGGACTTTCGCCGTCGCCGGTCAGGGCAGGCAGCGGCGCGTCCAACAGTCCGCCGGCGATGGAGGTGAAGGCGTTGGGGGTCCCGAGGAGAGCACCCAGGCGCGCGAGCGCCGCATCACTTTCAGCCTCGGCGCTTGCAAGGTCTCCCCGGGCCGCTGCAACCGCAGCCTCAGCCTGTACGGATCGAACGCGCGCTTCGCGGCCGTTCTCGACCAGCAATCGAGCAACGCGTGCGTCCTGCCCGGCAAGGTCAAGCGCGTCCCGAGCAACGATGACACGGGCAGCCATGGCCTCCGCACTTGCATAAGCAGTCGCGAGATCGCGCGCCAGGTCGACGCGGGCCTGCTCAGCACGCGCATCGGCGGTCCGGACATCGGCATCTGCTACCGCTGCGCGGGCAGAGCGCTTGCCCCCCAATTCCAGCGGCTGCTGGACCGAGACAGTCGTCTCGGCCTGATCGAACCGATCATAGGGCCTGCCACCGGCGAAGTTCTCGACTTCCGTGTTGAGCACAGGATTCGGTCGCGTGCGGGCCTGCCGGGCCTCGCCGCGCGCCGCATCGACATCCGCTTCTCCCGCCGACAGCCGTGGCGAGGACGCTGCGCGCCGCAGCAGCTCGGGGAAAGCCGGTGCAACTTGCGCGACGCCGGGCGTCGTCGCAATGATCGCGCACCCTGTCAGCAGCCATGCGAGCAGCGAGCGATTAGCCATGCTGCGCACGAGCCGGGGTGAGAACGCGTTCGGAACGCAACTCTGCCCGTGCCTGGCCGATGATCTGGCTGCCGCCCCACAGGCCCAGCCCCGCCATGATCGCAGCGACGACAAGATCAGGCCAGGCCGAGCCCGTTCCGAACACGCCGAGTGCGGCGAGCATCACCGCGAGATTGCCGATGGCGTCGTTGCGTGAGCAGATCCAGACCGAGCGCATGTTGGCGTCACCCGTCCGGTAGCGGTAGAGCAGCGCTGCGACACACACATTGGCGATCAGCGCAGCGAAACCGACCACGCCCATGACCTCAGCGTGCGGGACGGCCCCGTGCAGTGCGCTCCACACCGTGGAAACAAGGACGGCCAAGCCAAAAAGCAATATTGTCCCGCCCTTGAGAAGGGCTGCGCGAGCGCGCCATGCGAGTGCCATGCTGGCGACACCGAGGCTGATCGCATAGTTCGCGGCATCCCCCAGGAAGTCGAGCGCGTCCGCCTGCAGCGCCCTGGAGCCGCCGGCCACGCCCGCAATCATCTCGCCGACGAACATCGCGGCGTTCACGGCGAGCGCGATCCACAGCACGCGCCGCCAGTGTGGGTCGTTGGTCGCCGTCACCTTGTCACTGGCGCAGTTGGTGCAGGCCATATCGTCCTCTCGACAATTTCCGAGTCGGACAGGCATATGCACCCTGTAGCAACTAGAGGGTCAAGCGATGACGACAGCCTTCACAATCGGACATCTCGCGAGAGCCACCAACACCAAGGTTGAGACGGTACGTTACTATGAACGGATCGGGCTTCTCGCAGCGCCAGGCCGGACAGGGGGCAATTACCGTGCCTATAGTGAGGACGCGCTTTCCCGCCTGAGCTTCATTCGCCGCGCCCGCGATCTCGGCTTCTCGCTCGACCAGGTCCGCGAACTGCTCGATCTTGCCAGCCAGAAGCAGCGTGATTGCGGCTCGGTTGACGTGATGGCATTGGAGCATCTCGCCGAAATCGACCGCAAGCTGGCCGATCTGACTGCGCTGAGGCGCGAACTCGGTGCACTGATTTCGTCATGCCAGGGCGGGACGATCTCGCAGTGCCGAATTCTCGAAGCGCTGGCGCCACGTTAGGCTGACTGTAGGGAAGGGGCCTCTCGTCGAAGAGACCTTCCAACTCACCTTCCAGAGGCGCTGCAACGTCAGCCGCAATCCATGGCCTTTCGACCGGGTGAACTATCGTTAAGTTCGATTCATATCTTATTGAAAAAAATATATAAATTGTCATAACTTTACGCTGAACAGTGTAGGTTAGAAGACTGCCCAGACTCAGGTTTGACTTCGGAAGGCGGACGTCTTCAAGGCCTCCGGCGCGGGCGCAACTTGAGATTATGCTCACGGCGATATTGTTCCAAAAACTGTTTACTTCGTCGATCGTCGCGGCCCGAGCTTGCTGAGTTCCTTCACGAGGAGGTTCGACAGGGTCCGGTTAGGCGTTCAACCGGCCTCTAGGCTTGTGCCCGTCCGAGTTCCAACGACGCCTGGAGGTCCGAAATTGAAATCTCTCGCGAAGACGCGCCCATACGGCTTTGACCAGCTAGCGGGGCTTACTGCAATACAGTCTGATAATATACATTATGTTAAATATACTTGTGCTTCATCGCATTCGGGTCCACCGGCCCCTGCGCGATCGCTCGCTTCAGGCAAGCGCTCGCTTCAGACAAGACGTGCGCCGACGTGGCAGAGCGCTGCCACAGCAAGTGCGAGAAGCGTTGCGAGCCAAATATGGCGGCGGAATCGCGCCGATCCCAGAAAACTCGCATAGATGGCCTTGGCGATCATGTTGCTGACCAGCGCGGCACCGATCGCCAGTGCCGCGATCTCGGCCGAGATCGCGTTTTGCATGCCCGCTACAGTCACCGTTGCGGCGTCGACATCGGCCAGTCCTGATAGCGCGGAGACCGCAATCAGACCGGCCTCGCCGAAAATTCGGCTCGCCGCCTGCGCCATGAACGCGACGCCGACGAGCAAGAGCGCCATCTTGACCACGGCATCCAAGTCGAAAGGATTTTTCTGCTGCTGCTCGGCATGTTCACCGGCACCGCGACGCGTGAGCAGGGCCGCATAGCCGATCATCGCCGCGCCGCCTCCAAGCAGCGCCGGTAGCAGTCCGGCAGTCAGCGCGGGCGCGAGCGTCGCTACGAGAATGGCCGTGCGGAAGAACGATATCGCTCCCGCTCCGACTGCTCCGGCGGTGACCGCTGCAGACGCGGTATCTGCCGAACCCGATCTTCGCGCATTGGTGATCGTCACCGCCGTGGATGAAACGATGCCGCCGACCAGCCCCGCAACCAGCTCTCCGCGCGATGAACCGAGCAGGCGCACCGCGACATATCCGCAAAAGGAAATCGACGCGAGGATGATGACGAGCACGAGGATGCGCGTGGGAGAAATCCCCCCAAATGGCCCGATGGGCTCGTCGGGAAGGATCGGCAGCAGCACGAAGGTGAGCGCGAGCAGAATCACTGCCGAGCGCAGTTCCAGCCAACTGAGTCGGCGCATCAGGCGATGGAGGAACTCGCGGCTCGCCAGAATGGCGAGCAGCACCACCCCTCCCGCCGATGCGAGCGCCATGTCACCGAGGATCGCGAGCGCTCCCAGCGCAAAGACGAGCATGGCCGCGACGACCGACGTGACGCTGTGACGTCCCTCGGCAACCGATTCGCGATACTGGAAGACCGCAAAGGCCCCGGTCAGCATCGCGAAGAAGGAGGACAGCACGATACCGGATGCGCCCGGCCCATCGGACAGGTGATATTCGATCAGACCGGCCGCGCCACCGAACATACCGATGAGCGTGAAGGTGCGTATCCCCGCGGTACGCTGCCCCTCCCTTTCCTCTCGTTCGCGCCAGTGCCGCTCGACCCCGACAACCGCTCCGATCGCTATCGCCAGCGCCATGCGCCTGAACAGTTCGAGATCTTCCATACCGGCAGTATCTTCAGCCCGGATGGCACGCGTCAACCGTCACAGGCAGAGGCTGATGCCCCTACCCGCGCGGCGCGCTTACTGGAGCGCGCCGTGGCAATGCTTATACTTGCGCCCGGAGCCACAGGGGCACGGCGCGTTGCGGCTGACCCGGCCTTCCCATTCGGCGGGATCTTCGCTTAGCAGCGCCGTTTCACTCGCGGGCGCCGCCTGCAGCATCGTCGGAAGCCGCGTCGTCACCAACCCAAGCGATCCGGCGTCGATATCCACGGTGTCGTCGGCGCCTGACAGCATGCTGAGATGCTCGGTTACGAAATCGGGCATTTCGGGCAGCGGCGGCGGCTCATCCTGCGGCAGGAAGCGCGCATGCGCGATCACCTTTGTCACGTCCTCGCGGATCTCGACCAGCATCCGCTCGAACATCGCAAATGCTTCCTGTTTATATTCGTTGATCGGCGTTTTTTGCGCATAGGCGCGCAGATGGATGACCGCGCGCAGCGCATCGAGGGTCGCCAGATGCTCCTTCCAGTGATGGTCGAGCGACTGGAGAAGAATGCTCTTTTCGACCTGCGCCCAGCTATCCGCGGGAATATCAGCGGCCTTCGCTGCAACCGCGGCATCCGCTAATTCCTGCAGCCTTTGCTCGATCATCTCCGGATCGACTGCCTCTTCCTTGATCCACGCATCGAGCTCCGGATCGAGATGGAGGACGTCTGCGATCCGCTGTCGGAGTCCCTCGATATTCCACTGCTCGGGATAGGTTTCGGGCGGGCAGGCATCGGCGACGAGGCCATTGACCGTTTCGGCGCGCATATCGGTGACGACGTCATCAACAGTCTCCGCATCCATGATGTCCGCGCGCTGCTCGTAGATCACCTTGCGCTGGTCGTTCATAACGTCGTCATATTCGACGACCTGCTTGCGGATGTCGTAGTTGCGCGCTTCGACCTTCTTTTGCGCGGTCTCTATCGCCTTGGAGAGCCAGCGCGAACCAATCGCCTCGCCGTCGGCCAGATTGGCGTTCATCATCTTTGCGAACATCGTGTCTGGACCGAAGATCCGCAAAAGATCGTCGTCGAGTGACAGGTAGAAGCGCGACAGGCCCGGATCGCCCTGGCGGCCTGAACGGCCACGGAGCTGGTTGTCGATGCGGCGGCTTTCGTGGCGCTCGGTACCAAGGACGAACAGGCCGCCCGCGGCGAGCACGCGCGCCTTTTCCTCCTCGATCTCGTGCTTGATGCGCTCGATCGCGGCATCGCGCTCGGGGCCCTCGGGCATCTCGCTGAGTTCATCGTTAATGCGGAATTCGAGATTGCCACCGAGCTGAATGTCGGTGCCGCGGCCTGCCATGTTGGTGGCGATCGTCACGGCGCCCTCGCGACCCGCCTGCGCAACGATGTGCGCCTCCATCTCGTGATAGCGCGCGTTGAGAACCTTGTGCTCGACCCCCTCTTTCTTGAGGAATTCTGAGAGAAGTTCGGATTTCTCGATCGAGACAGTGCCGACAAGCACGGGCTGGCCATTGTCGGCCTTTTCCTTGATCCCCTTCGCGATCGCGCCGAACTTGTCGATCGTGTTCTTGTAGAACTCGTCCTCCTCGTCGACGCGCTGGACGGGCACGTTGGTCGGGATCGAGACGACGTTCATCTTGTAGATGTCGTAGAACTCCGCCGCTTCGGTCGCAGCCGTGCCGGTCATGCCAGAGAGCTTCGGATACATGCGGAAATAGTTCTGGAAGGTAATCGACGCGAGTGTCTGGTTCTCGGGCTCGATCGTTACGCCCTCCTTCGCCTCGACCGCCTGGTGGAGGCCGTCGGACCAGCGTCGGCCGTCCATCATGCGCCCGGTGAACTCGTCGATGATGATCACCTTGCCATCCTTGACGATATAGTCGGTATCGCGCTTGAAGATGACGTTGGCGCGCAGCGCCTGATTCAGGTGATGGACAACCTGGGTGTTTTCATAGTCGTAGAGATTGCTGCCTTCGAGCAGCCCGGCGTCCTCAAGCAGGCGCTCGACCTTTTCGGTGCCATCCTCGGTAAGGATGATCGACTTCTGCTTTTCGTCGACTTCATAATCCTCGGCGACCAGCGTCTTCACGACGTCGTTCACGCGCATATACAGCTCGGACTTGTCGTCAGTCGGCCCCGAGATGATCAGCGGCGTGCGCGCCTCGTCGATCAGGATCGAGTCGACCTCGTCAACGATAGCGTGCGCGAAGGGGCGCTGGACCATCTGGCCGCGCTCATACTTCATGTTGTCGCGTAGATAATCGAAGCCGAATTCGTTGTTGGTGCCATAGGTGATGTCCGACGCATAGGCATCGCGGCGCTGCTGGTCGGTGAGGTTGGGGACGATTACGCCAACGGTGAGGCCGAGGAAGCGGTAGACCTGGCCCATCCAGTCGGCGTCGCGGCGGGCGAGATAGTCGTTGACGGTGACGACGTGAACGCCGGTGCCGGGCAGCGCGTTGAGATACACCGCAAGCGTCGCGACCAGCGTCTTGCCCTCGCCCGTGCGCATCTCGGCGATCTCGCCACGGTGAAGCACGACGCCGCCGATCATCTGGACGTCGAAATGGCGCATGCCGAGCACGCGCACCGCGGCTTCGCGCACGGTGGCAAAGGCTTCCGGAAGGAGTTGATCGAGCGTCTCCTCTGCCTCCAGTCGCTCACGGAAACGGGTCGTCTGGGCGGCGAGTTCCTCGTCGCTTAGCGCCTGCATCGCGGGCTCAAAACCGGCGATCTGGGTTACGATCTTGTCGAGCGACTTGACGTAACGGTCGTTGGACGAACCGAAAATGGCTTTGGCGATGCCACCGAGCATGGATATTCCTGTCTTTATGATCTGGGAGCGGGCGCGCCGCGAAGGGGCGACCGACCGCAAGGATGCGTACATGATCGAAGGCGGTCCGCGCGACAGCGCCGGCCCGCCTTTCAGCGAGCTATTCCAGCCTGCGCTCGTTTACGCGGCGGGGGTCCGGCGTCGGGAAGGCGACAGAGCCAAGCCCATGGGGCGGGGCCTGCGTCCGCGTCGAGACGGGCGGGCTGAGCGGCCGAATCGACGCATGAAGCGTCGGCGCCACGGCGTCGGCCGAAATCTCGGCCACGACGTTCACAGCGACTTCGGCGGCACTTCTCTGCATCTGCGCTGGCTCAGCCTTGCGCTCACCGGAAATGACTCCCGTGAGGCCGGTCAGCAGCGCAGAAAGGAAAAGCAGCAGTTCCAAAGGTCGTTCCCGTGGCGTCGAAGGCACCGACATAGTTATTGTCATGCCGTTCGTCTAATCAAAAGCAGCCCCTCATCGCGTGGGGGATGCAAATTGCCTGCTGCATGTCGCGCGATATTGCGATAACCGCGCGCCATGACGATCGCCCGTTCCCCGCTCGCGCCGCAAGGCTTTCCCGATCTGCCGGCAATCCAGGGCGTCGCGCCGCGCGTTGCGCGCGCGCGCTACAAGACATGGGACCGTTGCGACCTGACCTTTATCGAACTCACCCCCGGCACCGCGGTTGCGGGGGTAACAACGCAAAGCAAATGCCCCTCTCCCGAGGTTGAATGGTGCCGCGCTGCTCTGGCGCTGGGCCAGGCGCGCGCTCTTGTCGTCAACGCAGGCAACAGCAACGCCTTTACCGGCAATCGCGGCCGTGCGGCGGTCGAGGCGATCGCGGCGCGCGTGGCCGGGCATCTCGGCTGCCAGCCTTCGGACGTGTTCGTCGCCTCGACGGGTGTGATCGGCGTGCCACTACCCATCGACAAGGCCGAAGCGGGGCTTGATGCCGCGTTCGCAGCGCCCGCGTGCGACTGGGAAGACGCTGCTGCCACGATCATGACGACGGACACCTTTCCCAAGGCGGTACTGACGCGCGCGGTAATCGGAGAGAAGACGGTCAATCTGGTGGGCATCGTCAAGGGTTCGGGGATGATCGCGCCCGACATGGCGACGATGCTGGGCTTCATCTTCACCGACGCCGCGATCGAGCCCGCCTTCCTCCAGAAGACGCTATCGGCCGCCAACCGGACGAGCTTTTCGTGCATCACCGTCGATAGCGACACGTCTACCAGCGATACAGTGCTCGCCTTCGCCACTGGCCATGCTGGTAACGCCCCCCTCGCCTCATTTGACGACGCCGGGGCCGACGCCTTTCAAGCCGCGCTGGGTGACATGTGCCTTCAACTCGCGCACCTGGTCGTCCGCGACGGCGAAGGCGCATCGAAGTTCATCGAGATACAGGTCGAAGGCGCGGTCTCGGATGAGAGCGCGCACCGCATCGCTCTGTCGGTCGCGAATTCGCCGCTGGTGAAGACTGCGATCGCGGGCGAGGATGCCAATTGGGGCCGCGTCGTCATGGCAGTCGGTAAGGCCGGCGAACCCGCCGAGCGCGACCGGCTGGCGATTCGCTTCGGCCCGACGCAGGTCGCACGGGGCGGGCTTGCCGTTGACGGCTATGACGAAGCGCCCGTGACGGCGCACCTCAAGGGACAAGAGATCGAAGTCGGGGTGGATCTGGGCCTGGGTTCGGGCCGCGCGACCGTTTGGACGTGCGACCTGACCCACGGCTATATCTCGATCAACGCCGATTATCGAAGCTGAAGCGCGGTCACTCGGCCTTGGTTGCGCCCGGCGGGGGTGTCGTCGATTTGGCCGTCAGCACCTGCGGCGCAGGTCCGCGCGCGATCGTCGCAGAAAGCGCGACCTGCTCGGCACACCGCGCCACGCAGAGCTTTTCAATGCGCGCCAGATTTTCCTTGGCCTTTTCGACCGCGCCCTTGGCGACGAGTGCTTCGCCCTGCCCTGCAAGCGCGTTGACATCGTTAGGCTCGATCTTGAGCGCCTCGCGATAGAAGCGGATCGCCTTGCCGTTCAGTTCCTGCTTCTGCGCGACCTTGGCCAGCGCGACATAGGCGGCGCGGTTGCGGGGATCGAGCACGAGCGCGCTTTCGATGGTGTCGTTGGCGCCCTGATAATCGCCGGTGGCCGCAAGCGCTTCGCCCTTCTGCACCAGTTCGACCGAGCGCGGGTCTATCTCCGCATCGGGTTTCTGCCCGTTCACACCGCTCGAAAAACAGGCCAGAGCCAGGGCAAGCGCGCAAGTTACCGGCGTATAACGCATAATCGTCTCCAAGAGCGGGGAGCGGCTTTGGGGTGTCACGGCCGCCGGATCCTCGCGACGAAAAAGCCGTCGGTCTGATCCCTGGCGGGGGTGAGCAGAGTACCGTCTCCCCATATACGCCCAACATGGGGCAAAGCTCTTTCGGGCGTCAAGGATGAATGCCGTCTGAGCGCCGCGGCCACCTGATCCCTGCCTTCGCTGTCCAGCACCGAACAGACAGCGTAGACCAGCGCCCCGCCCGGCCGCAGGAGGGGTACGGCCAAGTCGATGATCCGCGCCTGAAGCGCGTTGAGCGCGGCCAATCGTTCTGGCGTCAACCGCCAGCGTGCCTCTGGGTTCCGTCGCCATGTTCCCGTGCCCGAACAAGGCGCATCGACCATGACGATATCGGCCTGCCCCGTCAGATCGACGAGCTTCTCCAGCTCTCGGCCGCCGTCTAGCAGGCGAAGCTCGATGCCCGACGCCCCCGCGCGTTCTGCGCGCGACGGCAGACGATCGAGCCGTGACTTGACGGTGTCGCACGCGATGAGACGTCCCTCCCCCGCCATCGCGGCTGCGAGCGCAAGTGTCTTGCCCCCTGCCCCCGCGCAGAGATCGACGACGGTCATCCCTGGCGCCGCCCCACAAATTTCGGCGATGAGTTGGCTGCCCTCGTCCTGGATCTCGATACTGCCGTCATGCCAGAGCGGGTGCGACTCGACCGCAAAACCCTCGGGCAAGCGGATGCCGTCGCGGGCATGTGCGGTGGCAGTCGCTTCAGGGAGCGCCGTCAGGACGGCGTCCCGCGTGTTCTTGATCAGGTTGACCCGAAGATCGAGTGGCGCACGCTCCAGGAGCGCCACGCCTTCTCGCTCGCCCAATGCCGCGATGGCATCGGCAAGCCATGCGGGCACGACGCTTGCCGGTGGGCCCATCTCCTCAGCGTCGATCGGCGCCGGGCCATGCGCCGAGCCATCGAACAGTGCGGCGAGCCCGTCATCCTCCAGCGCGAGCCCGACCATCGCCGCGCGGCCCGAGGCGGGACGATCTCCGCTGCGCCGGATCGCGGCATAGACATGCTCGCGTACCGCGCGCCGATCCTTCGATCCGGCATAGCGTCGCGTCTTGAAATAGCGCGCTATCAGCGTGTCGGCGGCCGCCCCACCGTCGCGCGCGGACACGATGATCTCGTCGAGCAGCTCGATCGCTGCCTGCACGCGCGCCTGCGGTGTCATCGGGCAGCCCTAGCGCGTCGGATAGTTGGGCGCCTCGCGCGTGATGGTGACGTCATGGACATGGCTTTCGCGCAGGCCCGCATTGGTGATGCGGACGAAACGGGCACGCTCCTTGAGTTCGGCGATCGTGCGCGAACCGGTATAGCCCATCGCTGCCTTCACGCCACCGACGAGCTGGTGGATGACATCCTTCGCGGGCCCCTTGTAAGGAACTTGTCCTTCAATGCCTTCGGGAACAAGCTTGAGCTGATCCTTGATATCCTGCTGGAAATAGCGATCGGCCGAACCGCGCGCCATCGCGCCGACCGAACCCATGCCGCGATAGGATTTATAGGCGCGGCCCTGATAGAGGAAGGTTTCGCCCGGTGCTTCCTCGGTGCCCGCGAGCAGCGAGCCGACCATGACCGAGCCCGCGCCTGCTGCCAGCGCCTTGGCGATGTCGCCCGAAGTCCGCAGGCCGCCGTCGGCGATTACGGGCACGCCCGACTTCGCGGCCTCCTCGGCCGATTCCATGACCGCGGTGAGCTGCGGTACGCCGACGCCTGCGACGACGCGGGTCGTGCAGATCGAGCCCGGCCCGATGCCGACCTTGATACCGTCGGCGCCCGCCCCGATCAGCGCACGCGTCGCCTCGGCGGTTGCGACATTGCCGGCCACGATCTGGACCGAGTTGGAGAGCTTCTTGATCCGCTCGACCGCAGCCGAGACCATCTTCGAATGGCCGTGCGCGGTGTCGACCACGATCAGGTCGCATTCGGCGTCGATCAGCGCCTCGGTGCGCTCGAAGCCCTTGTCGCCAACCGTGGTTGCCGCGGCAACGCGCAGCCGGCCCGAACCGTCCTTGGTCGCGTCGGGATAGTTGACCGCCTTTTCGATGTCCTTGACGGTGATCAGCCCCACGCAGTGATAGGCGTCGTCGACGACAAGCAGCTTCTCGATGCGACGCTGGTGGAGCAAGCGTCGCGCCTCTTCCTGGCTGACGCCCGTTGTCACCGTGGCGAGATTTTCATGCGTCATCAGCTCGGAGATCGGCTGAGCCGGATTTTCGGCGAAGCGGACGTCACGGTTGGTCAGGATGCCGACGAGCCTGCCGCCGGCTTCCACGACCGGTATGCCCGAGATCCTGTGCCGCGCCATCAGCGCCTGCGCCTCGGCGAGCGGCCGATCCGGCGCGATGGTGATCGGATTGACGACCATGCCCGACTCGAATCGCTTTACCGCTCGCACCGCATCGGCCTGTTCCTCGACCGACAGGTTGCGGTGAAGCACGCCGATGCCGCCAAGCTGCGCCATCACGATCGCCATGTCGGCCTCGGTGACGGTGTCCATGGCAGACGAAAGGATCGGAATGTTGAGCCCGATCTCGCGCGTCACCCTGGTGCGCGTATCAGCCTGACTGGGCAGGACTTCGGATTCGCCGGGGCGAAGCAGAACGTCGTCGAATGTGAGACCGAGGGCGATGTCCATGCGGTCTAGACTCCTTTGGCGGGGGTTTGGGCGGCTCTGTAGACAAGCTGCGCGGGGGATGAAAGTGGGTTCACCGGCTGAACTCCTTCGGATCGGCGAGCAGCCGCGCCAGCACGACGTGGAAAGTCGCGTCCTCGGCAGCACCGCCAAGCTCGGTGGTGTCGGTCAGCTCGTCATCGGGTCCATGGTAGCGGCTCGAAAGATAGGCATCGAGCCTTGGCTTGTCGCTGAAGGCGCTGACCAGCATTACGGCGGGAATGCCCTTTTCGGCAAAGACCGCGCCGTCCTGACGGCTCAGATATTCGTCGGCTTCGTTGTCAGGGTCGATGGCGCGCCCGGTTATCGCGGCGGCACGCGCGATCGGTGCATCCAACTTGCCGCCGCGCCCAATGACCGCGATCGGTGTGCCCTTGGGGGCAAGCGCGACGGTGTCGACATTGAGCACCGCCTGAATCCGGTCGAGCGGCACCGCCGGACGCTCCACGAAGGCGCGTGCGCCGAGCAGCCCGTTTTCTTCAGCGGTGGTCGCAACGAAGTAAATGTCGCGCACCGGTTGGGGGCCGAAGCGCAGCTTGCGGGCGACCTCGATCATCAGCGCGATGCCGCTCGCATTGTCGACGGCGCCATTGCAGATGCGATCGGCGGCACCCTCAGAACGGCACAGGCCCAGATGATCCCAGTGCCCGGTGACGAGCACCGCGCCCTTCTCGGGCGCGCTTCCCTCGACCTTGCCGATCACGTTGAAGCTGTCATAGCGCCTGAGCGTCATTTCAACGGAAAGATCGGCCTCGAGGCCGATTGCGCGGCCCTTGTAGTCGGGCGTGCCCGCCTCCTCCACCAGCGCCGCGACATCGATCCCGTCGCTGTGGAAAAGCGCGGACGCCGCCTCGAGCGTCATGACGCCGTCAATGCCGGGAGTGACGGCCGAGGCGAGCGCCGTGCCGCCACGCCGATAGCCGCGGCGCAGCGATTCGAATGCTGTCTCACCGCCCGCAATTCCGATGACCGCGGCGGCGCCGCCTCGGAGCAATGCATTGCGCCTCGTCGCGAAATCCGGAATTTCGCCGCTGCCCTGTGGTGTATCGCGCAACAGCAGCACGACCGCGCCTGAAGGATCAGGCAACGCGTCGGAAATGCCATAGCCGAAGAAAACCACGGACGCGGCCCTGACTGCCTGCAACGGTTGCCACCCACGCAGCGCGATCTGACCGGGGTCAAGGGCAAGTGGCTTGCCATCGCGCGTGAAAATCGCCGACGACGCTGATACGGAGCGCTCGACCAGTGTGACAGTCTGGAACCAGGGGCGATCGGTGGCGGCAGAGACAAGCCCGGCCTTGCTGAACTGGTCCGCAATATAGCCGATCGTCCGTGTCTGACCTTCGGTGCCGGGCGCGCGGCCCTGATAGGCATCGCTTGCAAGTTCGGCGATGTGCGCGCGCAGATCGGCTTCGGCGATGATGTCCCCCGGAGGGGCGCCTGCGATCAGGAGCGGCAGCAGACCCGCGAACAACAATGACTTCATCGCGGGCCATTGGCAGCGAATTGACATGCCCGCAACCCCCTGCCCCAATTCTGCTTGGCGCGCGCGCGATCTCAAGGCAGTATCCGCGCGTCATATCCGGGGGGATGGAATGAGCCTGTTCTTTATCGTTGTCGCCGTGCTCGCGATCGCGTTCGTCTTCGCCGGCGTCACGGTCGTGCGCCAGGGTTACATGTATACCATCGAGCGCTTCGGCCGCTTTACCCACACCGCCGCGCCTGGCTTCAACCTCATTGTGCCGTTCGTCGATCGCGTTGGTCGCAAGATCAACATGATGGAGCAGGTGCTCGATATCCCCGGGCAGGAAATCATCACCAAGGACAATGCGATGGTCGCGGTCGACGGCGTCGTGTTCTTCCAGGTGCTCGATCCCGCCAGGGCCGCCTACGAAGTGTCCGAGCTCTATGTCGCGATCCTCCAGCTCACCACGACCAACCTGCGCACGGTGATGGGTTCGATGGACCTCGACGAGACGCTGTCCAAGCGCGACGAGATCAACGCGCGGCTGCTCTCCGTCGTCGACCACGCAACGACAAGCTGGGGCGTAAAGATCACACGCGTAGAGGTGAAGGACATCCGCCCGCCCGCCGATATCGTCAACGCCATGGGTCGCCAGATGAAGGCCGAGCGCGAGAAGCGCGCGGTGATCCTTGAGGCCGAGGGCAGCCGGGCGTCTGAAATCCTACGCGCGGAGGGCCAGAAGCAATCGCAGATCCTCGAGGCCGAGGGCCGTCGCGAGGCGGCGTTTCGAGACGCCGAGGCGCGCGAACGCTCGGCCGAGGCCGAGGCCAAGGCGACACAAATGGTGTCAGAAGCGATCGAAAAGGGCAGCGCGCAGGCAATCAACTATTTTGTCGCGCAGAAATATGTCGACGCGGTGAGTCAGTTTGCCACGTCACCCAATGCCAAGACGATCCTCTTTCCGGTGGAAGCGACGCAGCTCATCGGCACGCTCGGCGGGATTGGCGAGCTTGCTAGAGAGGCGCTGGGCAGGGACAGTGGCGACACGCCGCCAGCCCCACCACGCGCCCGCCGCCCCGGCCCCTTCGAACAGGCCTGACGGGAGAGCGCGATGCTGGATGTGCTGCCGCTCGAAGCGCACTGGATCTGGATGATCCTCGCGGCGATCCTCGGCACCGCCGAGATATTGTTGCCCGGTTTCTTCCTGATCTGGATCGGCCTGGCCGCCCTGCTGACGGGCGTGATCACGTTGCTGACGGGTATCGGCGAACCCGCGCAATTTGCGGTTTTCGCTACGCTTTCTGTCGCCGCGGTCTATGCGGGGCGTCGCTGGTTCGCGCTCAACCCGATCGAGACGAGCGATCCGCTGCTCAATGACCGCACCGCGAGGCTGATCGGCGAAACCGTGACCGTTGTGGAGGCGATCGAGGGCGGCACAGGGCGTGTGCGCGTGGCCGACGGTGTCTGGACTGCGACCGGTGCCGATGCCCCTGTCGGCACGAGGCTGCGCGTCAAGGGCGCGACCAATGGCCGCCTGATCGTGGAACCTCTGCCGTGATCATCCTGCGCCGCTGGACCGGCCGCATTCGAACCGCTGATCGCGAGGCCTATGTCCGCTATATCGAGGGTACGGGCGGAAGCGACTATCGCAACACGCACGGCAATCTGGGCTTTCAGATGCTGATGCGCGACCTGGGTGACGAGACGAGCGAGGTCACCACGCTGAGTTGGTGGATCTCGCTCGACGCGATCAAGGGCTTTGCGGGCGAAGACATCACCCTTGCACGCTACTATCCCGAGGATGACCGCTTTCTTCTCGATCGCCCTGAGCATGTCGAGCACCACGAGGTCATGGTGGGGCGGATGATTCTGGGCGGTTCGGCAGCGGACTGAGATCGGGTTCGACGAAGCCGCGCCGCGCAGCCACCGAGAACAGTCGCTCGCGGCTGTAGAAGCGAAGCGGCCAGTCGCGGCGCCCCTTTTCCGAAGACAGCAACATATTGACCGCGTCTACAAGGGGGATTTCCTGTGGATGTGCGTCCAAATGCAGCCGCACGCCAAGCACGAAGCACTGCGTGATTGTCTCGTGATAGCCGTTGTGATCGTCGTTCACGCCCCCGACGCTCTCGTTGAAGCGCGCGATGATCGTCGGCAATGCGCGTTCGGCATCAATATCGGGTCGTTCGCGAACCAGCCAGGTGCAGGCCGCCAGATGCGCCTCATGCGTCCATTCGGGGCGCGTCAGCGTACAGGCGAGCAGCCCCTCCCCAATATGGCGGATGACGGCATCGTTCTCGAACAGTCTTGGTAAGTGGTCAGTCATTTCCGGGCTCTCATTTCTTGGCTGAGAGCCCGGAAATTTCCTCTCCGAACCCTCTCAGGCGGCCTTGGGCGCCGCCTGCCTTACGCCTTCATCGACATGGCTTTCGAATTCCTCGAAATTGTCGATGAATTGCTGCACCAGCTTTTGTGCGGTGGCGTCATATTCGTTCTTGTCCGCCCATGCCGAACGCGGATCGAGGATCGCGCTGTCCACGCCTTGAACCGCCACGGGTACCTGGAACCCGAAATTGGGATCGGTGCGGAATTCTGCGTCCTTCAGGCTGCCGTCGAGTGCGGCGTTGAGCAGCGCGCGCGTCGCCTTGATGGGCATGCGGCTGATCCCCGGCATCGTTGCCTTGCCACCCGTCCAGCCTGTGTTGACCAGCCAGCAATCGACGCTACCCTTTGCGATCCGCTCCTTGAGCAGGTTGCCGTAGACCGACGGGTGCCGTGGCATGAAAGGGGCGCCGAAGCAGGTCGAGAAGGTTGCCTCAGGCTCGGTGACCCCGATTTCGGTACCCGCAACGCGCGCCGTGTAGCCCGAAAGGAAGTGATACATCGCCTGATCGGGCGTCAGCTTCGCGATCGGGGGCAGCACGCCGTAAGCATCAGCAGTCAGCATGATCACATTCTTGGGCACGGGGCCCATATTGTGCTCCGAGGCGTTCGGAATGAAGTCGATCGGATAGGAACCGCGGCTGTTCTCGGCGAGGCTGTTGTCGTCAAGGTCGAGCTCGCGCGTTTCAGGGTCGATCACGACATTCTCGAGCACCGTCCCGAAACGCTTGGTGGTGGCATAGATTTCGGGTTCCGCTTCTGCCGAGAGACGGATCATCTTGGCGTAGCAGCCGCCTTCGAAGTTGAAGACCGCGGTGTCCGACCATCCGTGTTCGTCGTCGCCGATCAGCGTGCGGCTGGCATCGGCCGAAAGCGTCGTCTTGCCCGTGCCCGAAAGGCCGAAGAATATCGCGGTGTCGCCCTTGGGGCCAATATTGGCCGAGCAGTGCATCGGCATGATGCCCTCAACGGGCAGCTTGTAGTTGAGGATGCCGAAAACCGACTTCTTCATCTCGCCCGCATAGGCGGTGCCGCCGATCAGGATCAGCTTCTCGGTGAAATTGACCGCGATCACGGTTTCCGAACGGGTGCCATGGCGTTCCGGATCTGCGCGGAAGCTCGGCAGATCAATGATCGTAAACTCGGGAGCGAAATCCGCGAGCTCGCTTGCCTCGGGACGCACGAGCAACGTGCGAATGAACAGGTTGTGCCACGCGAACTCGTTGATCACGCGAACCTTCACGCGGTGCTCGGGCTGCGATCCGCCGAACAGATCCTGGACGAACAGCGTTTCCTTTTCGGCCACGGCTTTGAGGAAATCGGCCTTCAGCGCCGCAAAATGCGCCGGCGTCATCCCGACATTGGTTTTGCCCCACCAGACGGTGTTTTCGGTTTCAGCGTCGCGGACGATGAATTTGTCCTTGGCCGAACGGCCGGTATGCTTGCCCGTGGCAACGACCAGCGGGCCATCCTTGGCGAGAACGCCCTCGCCACGATTGAGCGCAAATTCGACGAGCGGCGCAGTACCGAGGTTCCAGTGCAGTTCGGCACCCGTTTCGATCCCCTGCTGTGCGAGCGTGAATTTGGGTGCGCGATCGGCCACCTTGTGTCTCCTGAATACCGAACTGATGCGACGCAGCGCCGGGCGCGCGCGCCTTGAACTCTTCTCGGCGCATATCGCAGCAGCGTCCCAGCGCAACAAGACAACGCTATCAGGGGGATTTGCCCCGGCTCGCATGTTGTTTTAGAGCGGCAAAGGGCAAACGGAGCACCATCATCATATGTCTGCAACCATCGCGCTCGTTGATGATGACCGCAACATCCTGACCTCGGTGTCGATCGCACTCCAGGCCGAAGGCTTTGTGACGCGGCTTTACACCGATGGAGAGAACGCGCTGAAGGCGTTGACCGAAAATCCGCCCGACCTGGCGGTTTTCGACATCAAGATGCCGCGCATGGACGGTCTCGAGCTGTTGCGAAGGTTGCGCGAGAAAAGCAATCTGCCCGTTATCTTTCTGACATCGAAGGATGACGAGCTCGACGAGGCATTGGGCCTTGCGATGGGTGCTGACGATTACATTTCAAAGCCCTTCTCACAGCGGTTGCTGATCGCGCGCATCCGCGCGATCCTCAGACGCGCCGAACTGGCCGCGCAACCCGCTGGCGAGGAAGAAGAAGAGGTCGAATTGCTGGTGCGCGGTCGCCTTGAAATGGATCCTGCGCGCCATCGCGTGATGTGGGGCGGCAATGAGGTAACGCTGACCGTTACCGAATTCCTGATCCTCGAATCGCTTGCGCGCAGGCCAGGTGTGGTCAAGTCGCGCGATCAGCTCATGGACGCGGCCTATCAGGAGGACATGTATGTCGACGACCGCACCATCGACAGCCATATCAAGCGCCTCCGCCGCAAGTTCCGCCAGGTCGATGACCAGTTCGATGCGATCGACACCCTTTACGGCCGAGGCTACCGTTTCACCGAAGAATGACGAAAGCGACCTTTCGCTCCGCTGGTCGGGGCGACTGTCGCTCACGCCCCGCATACTTGCGGTCAACATCTTTGCGCTCGCTCTGCTTGCAGGTGGCTTCTTCTATCTCGACAGTTATCGCGCGCGCCTCGTCGATGAACGCAGCCTGCAGGCGGTGCGAGAAATTGAACTGATGGCCAGGGCGATAGGAATCGCCGCGCCCGATGCCCGTGATCCGCTGATCCTGGCCTTTGCCGAGGAAAGCAACGGGCGCCTGCGCCTCTATGCACCTAGTGGTGCGCGCGTCGCGGATAGCTGGCAGCTTGGCCCGCCCAATTATTCCCTGCGCGATCCCGCGAGCGAACCGTGGCAGCGTCACGTCGCGCGCTTTCTCGATCGCCTGATCGACCGGGTCGTCTGGGCCGATCGGCTCGAGCGCTTTGCCGAGCCGCGCGTCGACAACGCCGCTGCCTGGCCCGAGATCGTCGCGACACGCGCCGAGCATCGCCCGACAACCCGGCTGCGCTACGCCCCCGACCGCACTCCGATGCTATCTGCGGCGATCGCTCTTCCAAAAAACGGCGGCTGGCTGCTGTTGACCGAGAATACGCGCGACATAACGCGGATCGTTCGCGCCGAGCGCTTTCGATTGGGCCTGGTGATCGCTGCGGTTGCGCTGGTCTCCATTCTGCTGTCGCTCTTTCTCGCGCGCACCATTGTTCGACCGCTGCGCCGACTCGCGCGCGCCGCGGTGCGCGTCCGCCTCGGCCGCGCACGCGATGTCGAGGTGCCCCGACTTCCCGAGCGTCGCGACGAGATCGGGATGCTGGCGCGCGCGCTGGCCGATATGAGCCATGCGCTCAATGTGCGGATCGACGCGATCGAACATTTTGCGGCGGACGTGACGCATGAACTCAAAAACCCCCTCGCTTCGCTTCGATCGGCCGTCGAAAGCCTGCAAGCGGTAAAGGAGCCCGCGCTTCAAGCGCAATTGCTCGACATTGTCCGCGATGACGTGTTGCGGCTCGACCGGCTGATCACCGATGTAGCGGACGCTTCGAGGCTCGATGCGCAACTGTCGCGCGCTGCATTTGAGCCCGTCGATCTCGGCCCCATGATCGAGCACCTCCTCAAATCGCGTGAACAGCGGGGCACTGACCGTGACGTCCACATCGCGTTCGCCCGGCCGCGCAAAGGCACCGCTGTGGTCCCGGGCGATGCGTCGAAGCTTGTGCGTGTTGTGGAGAACCTGCTCGACAACGCGGTTTCCTTTTCTCCCGCGGGCGGACTGGTGCGCATTGATGCCACGCGTGATGGCGACGCGATCCTGCTTGCGGTCGAGGATGAAGGACCGGGCGTGCCATCCGACATGCGCGATGCGATCTTCCGACGTTTTCACAGCGACCGTCCCGAAAGCGACGGTTTTGGGCGACATTCCGGGCTCGGTCTCGCCATAGCCAAGACCATCGTCGAGGGGCATAGTGGCACGATCACGGTTCATGACCGGCCCGATTCGCACCGGGGGGCGCGTTTCGTGGTCACTCTTCCAGTCGCGGAGCTCTAACCCATGGCGTCGCTGTCATCCGAAATGCTGCACGCGTCCACCGTCGAGATCGGCGGGCGCGCGGTGCTGATCGAGGGACTTTCGGGCTCGGGCAAGTCCGATCTGGCGCTCAGGCTGATCGACCGCGGGGCGCGGTTGATCAGCGACGACTATACGCTGGTCAAGCGCGAAAAAGGTGGATTGCTGGCCACCGCTGCGCCCAATATCGCGGGCAAGATCGAGGTGCGCGGACTCGGGATCATCGAATTGGGCAATGTCGAGGATGTGCCCGTCGGGCTCATCGTGACGCTTGGAGAGCCGGTCGCAAGAATCCCCGGCGCCGAAATGACGCGCAAGATCGCCGGGGTCGCGGTGCCGGTCGTGGCGCTCAACGGTCTCGAAGCATCGGCCCCGGTCAAGGTCGAGCTCGCGCTGCGCCAGATCGGGATGCCGGCTTCGGCATGAGCGACGACGCGCGCCCCAAACGAATTCTCCTTGTCACCGGCATGTCCGGCGCGGGCAAATCCGTTGCGATGAATTGCCTTGAGGACATGGGCTGGGAAGCCGTCGAGAACCTGCCGCTGGGCTTGCTCGACCGCCTGCTTGCAACGCCTCAGGCGCTGGGGGCCACCGACAGTGATCGGCCGCTTGCGCTTGGCATTGACAGCCGCACGCGCGGTTTCGACGCCGACCGCATCATCATGCGCATCAAGCAGTTGCGCGAAATTCATGGCCATGTGGTCGAGACGTTGTTCCTCGATTGCAGTGGTTCCGAGCTCCAGCGGCGCTTTTCGGAAACGCGTCGGCGCCACCCGATGGCGCAGGACCGGCCCGTTTCCGACGGGATCGCGCGCGAGCGTGAGTTGATGGCGCCCCTGAGACACTGGGCCGAGCATGTCATCGACACCACCGAAACCAGTTCCAACGAGCTGCAGCAACGGATCCGGGCGCGTTTCGGCGGCGCGATGGGCGAAGAGCCGACGCTGACCGTTATGTCCTTCGGCTATGCCCGCGGTGTGCCCCGCAGCGCTGACCTCGTCTTCGACATGCGCTTCCTGCGCAACCCCCATTGGGTGGAGGATTTGCGGCCGTTGAGCGGGCTCGACGAACCTGTTGGCGCCTATGTGGCGCAGGACCCGGCCTATGATCAGGCGCTCCGCCAGATCGAATCGCTGCTGTTGCTGCTGCTTCCGCGATACCGCCATGAAGGCAAATCCTATCTGACCATCGCTTTCGGCTGTACCGGCGGGAGACACCGCTCGGTCCATGTCGCCGAACGTGTGGCGGCACGGTTGCGCTATGAAGGATTTTCGCCCACGGTCGCCCACCGCGATCTGGCCTCGACTCCATCCGATGCGATGGAGGGAGGTCCGGACAATGGGTCGTAAGACAAGGATACGGGACGTTTCATGATCGGTTTGGTGTTGGTTACCCATGGCCTTCTGGCGAAGGAATTCGTGGTGGCCATGGAGCATGTGGTCGGACCGCAAGACGCCATCGCGCCGATATGCATCGGGCCCGATGACGACATGGACCTGCGCCGGCAGGACATCGCCGACGCCATCGCCAATGTCGACAGCGGCAAGGGCGTGATCCTGCTCACCGACCTCTTTGGAGGAACGCCTTCCAACCTCGCGATTTCATTGATGAAACCGGGTCATATTGAAGTGATCGCCGGTATCAACCTGCCCATGCTTATCCGGCTTGAGGGCGCGCGCCGCACGATGAACGTCAAGGATGCAGTCGCCGCCGCGCGCGAGGCGGGCCGCAAATATATCAGCGTCGCATCCGAGGTTCTGGGGGAATCGGTTTGAACGGGGTCTCGCGGACGGTCCAGATCACCAATCGGCGCGGCCTGCACGCGCGCGCCAGCGCCAAGTTCGTCACGCTCGCGGCGCAGCAGGGTGCGATGATCGAGGTCGAGAAGGACGGCTCCAGGGTAACCGGCACATCGATCATGGGGCTGATGATGCTGGGCGCGGCGATGGGCGATCATGTGACGATCAGCGCGCGCGGCGACGGCGCCGATCAGGCAGTCGCCTTGCTTGCGGAGCTCGTCGAGGCCAAATTCGGCGAGGAATGAGCGCGTGCCGCGCGAAATCACAGGCTTTTCCAATCCGCTGATCAAGCGCGTCCGGAGTCTTCGCGACAAGAAGCACCGCAGGCGCGAGGGGCTGTTCCTGGCTGAGGGGCTGCGCATCCTTGCGGAGGCCGAAGAAGCAGGCTTTCTGCCCGAAATGCTGTTCTACGCACGCGAATCGGCCGAACATCCGATCGTTCGACGCCTCGTGCGGGCGACCGAGGCGGCCGGTGGCGACGTCATCGAGACGATTCCCGATATTCTCCACAAACTGTCGGGCAAGGAAAACCCGCAGACCGTGATCGGGGTCTATCCCGAACGGATCGTTCCCCTGAGCGCCCTCGATCGCAGTTCTGCGGATATCTGGATCGTCGCGCAATCGCTGCGCGATCCCGGCAACCTCGGAACGATCCTGCGCACGGGGGACGCCGTCGGCGCGGGCGGGCTCATACTGATTGACGACTGTGTCGACCCGTTTTCGGTCGAGGCCGTGCGCGCAAGCATGGGTGCACTGTTCACCCAAACCATCGCGACCGCGCGCTGGGATGAATTCGTCTCCTGGCTGCGCGCGGGTCCGGGGCAGCTCATCGGCACTAGCCTCAATACCGATCAGGACTACCAGATGCCGACCTACCAGAGACCGTGCTTTCTGCTGGTTGGCAATGAATCCCAAGGTCTTCCGACAACATACGAGAAAGACTGCGATATCCTTGTAAAAATTCCGATGCTGGGCAAGGCGGACAGTCTCAACGCCGCGGTCGCGACCGCGGTGATGGCCTATGAATTGCTCAACCAGAGACGCGCCCGGTAAGGAACCATCGCCAGGTTTCGTTGTTGAAGCGACATGAAAACCGCGCTTCCTGTCGCAGCTCTGCTGCTCGCCGCCTGCTCCCCCACCCCGCCTGCGGGTGATGCGCCCCCGCCTGTGGTCGGAAACTATCGCGCGATTGGCACGGAGCCGGGCTGGACGGTGACGATCACGCCGGGACAGATCGAATATCTGGGCAATTATGGCGAAACGACGATCGTGACCCCACGCCCCGAGCCACGCGCGACCTTCAATGGCCATCGCTACGAGGCCAAGACCGAGGCTCACTCGCTCGTTGTCGACATCACGCACGGCCAGTGCAGCGACGGGATGAGCGACCGGACGTATCCTGATACGGTGATGGTCATCGCGGACGGCAAGACCGTGAAGGGTTGCGGTGGTCCGGCGGTGCCGCCCGCGAAGCTTGCGGGGACCAGTTGGACGATCATCAGCATCGGCGGCACAGCCGCTGCGGGCGACAGGCCTGGCACTCTCGCCTTCTCTGAGGACCGCCTGAGCGGCAGCAGTGGCTGCAACCGGTTTTCGAGCCCCTATGCGCAGACGGGCGACCGGCTCAGTATCTCGGCCGTGACGTCGACCAAAATGGCGTGTCCCGGTCCCGCGATGGAGCAGGAGAGCAAGCTTTTCGAGATTTTCGCCAGTGAGGTCAGGGTCAGCTTCCGTGACGGCGATACGCTCGTGATCACGGGAGGCAATGGCGGACAGGTCGTGCTGAAGCGCGCAATCTGACCGGCGCTATTCGGCCGCGTCCTGCTTGCGGTCCTCTATCTCTGCGGGAGAAGGCAGAAGTTCGGGCGGCTGGCGGGCGAGCGTGTCGACGCTCTCGATCGCTTCGATTTCGCGGGCGCCTGTCTCGACATTGAGGTCTCGGAATTTGCGGCCTGTGACGAGCACGCGCCCCTCGAAGCTCGCGACAAACTTGTTGTAGTTGTCGACTGCGCTGTTCAGCCCACCGCCGACGCGCTTGAGATGCCCGGCCGCGGTTGCCAGCCGCTCATACATTTCCTTGCCCAACGCACCGATCGCCTGCGCCTCTTCGGCCAGTTTTTCCTGCCGCCAGACACTTGCGACTGTACGTGCGATCGCAACGAGGTTGGTCGGGGTCGCAAGCAGCACGCGGCGCTCGAACGCCCAATCCCAGAGCGAGTCGTCCTGTTCGAGCGCGGCCGACAGGAAGTGCTCGCCCGGGATATACATCACCACATAGTCCGCGGCCTTGCCAAAGCGCTCCCAATAGCCCTTCTCACCAAGCTGGCGCGCATGGTTGCGGATCGACGCAGCATGCATTTTCAAATGGTTGAGCCGTATTGCTTCATCAACTTCTTCAGACGCATCGAGATAGGCGTTGAGCGAGCATTTGGCATCAATCACGAGTTCGCGGCCACCGGGCAACCGCACGATGACGTCAGGGCGCAGTCGTCCGTCATCGGTGTCGACCGAAACCTCGGTGCGGAAATCGGCGTGCGGCGAAAGCCCGGCCTGTTCCAGCACATTCCTGAGTGATTGCTCGCCCCAGCGCCCGCGCGCCTTGGGACTCGACCGAAGCGCGTTGACGAGCCGTGCCGCCTCGTCCTTGACCTGCCCCTGCCCCACGCGCACCTGCTCCATCTGCTCGCGCAGACCGGCGTAGCTGTCAACGCGCTCCTTCTCGACGCGCTGCAACCCTTCCTCATAGCGTTTGAGCGTCGTCTCGACGGGGTTGAGCAACGCTTTCAACTGCGCCTCGCTCTTCTCCCCCGCCTGGTGAAAGCGCTGGTCTGCCCGATCGAGAAACTGGCGCTGCGCTTCGCTGAGCAGCTTTTGTCCGACCTCGCTGAACTGAGCGGAAAGCGCATCCTTGGCTTCGAGCAGCGCCTTGATCTGGTCCTGAAGCGCCTGTTCACGCGCGGTGCGCTCGGCACGCAGCGCGGCGAGCTCGGTCCGCGCTGTCTCGCGCCCCGCCGAGACATCGGCAAGCGCTTGCTGAAGCTGAGGAACCGCCTTTGCGCGCTCCTCGGCGCCCGCCAGATCGGTGATCGCCTTTCGGAAATTGTCGAGATGATGATCGCGCTCGCTGCGAACCGTGGCAGTGCCCCGGCCTCCCAGAAACCAGCCAAGGGCCAGCCCGGCCAGCAACGCCACCACGATCGCAACCATCACCAGAGGCGTTTCCATCGCACAATCCCAAAGGAACATTATGGGAACCTTTGCCCGTTCGGCGGACGGTTGGCAACGGTTCTCGGAGCAGAATTGTGCGAGCGATACGGCTCGTCGCGCGGTCGCCCCGCCCCGGCACGGAAAAGGGTGGCACAATGGCGCTCGTCTGTGCAGGATGCCGGGATGAAGCGCATTTCCGTCGCACTCGCCACGCTGGCTCTGCTCTCCGCCTGCCAGAAATCCGAACCTTCGCAGAATGATGCGGCCGCCAATGTGTCGCCGCCTGCTGCCAACGCGACCGTCGCACCGACGCCCCCGGGATTGCCGCCGGCTGACGCCAATCTGCGCTTTATAGGAGTGTGGGCGGCCGAGCCGGGGCTATGCCAGGAAGGCGCGTGGCGCTTCAGCGAGCGCGACCTCGCCACCGCGGGTGAGGTGTCGTGTGATTTCGACCGGATCAATCCCGTGCCCGGCGGCTATGATATTGCAGCGATGTGCACTGCCGAGGGCGACGAGACCAAGAACACCCTCAGGGTGCGCTTCGCCGAGTCGGTACACGCGATGAGGCTTGAGGCCGATCGCGTCCTTCAGCCCGTGAGCCTCATCTATTGCGGGCCAGCGCCGGGCTGAGGCCCAACGATCAGGCTGCGTTCCTGCGCGCCTTGGCGATCTTCTTGAGGATCATGTCCTTCTTCAGCTTCGACAGATGGTCGATGAAGAGAATGCCCTCGAGATGGTCCATTTCGTGCTGCAGGCACGTCGCAAGCAGGCCGTCGAGGCGCTTCTCGTGCTGCTTGCCGTCACGATCGAGCCACCGCGCGGTGATCTCCGCGGGGCGTTCGACATCGGCATATTGGTCGGGAACCGACAGGCAGCCCTCGCTATAGACCGACATTTCCTCGGATGGATCGAGGATCTCCGGATTGATGAAAACCAGCGGCTCGCGGACTGCCGGGCCGCCCTCTTCCTCGGGCTCCTGCAGGTCGATCACGAGGACGCGCTTGGGCACGCCCACCTGGATCGCCGCAAGCCCGATGCCCGGCGCGTCGTACATCGTCTCGAACATGTCGTCGATGAGCGCGCGGAGTTCGTCGTCGACCGTGTCGACGGGCGTGGAAATCGTACGCAGACGCGGATCGGGCGTCTCAAGGATCGGTAATATGGCCATGGCGCCTAGCTAGGCCGTGAGCGCCAGATTTTCAACCTACCCAATGGGGCGCCGCGCCCTGAGCGCCTGCGCCAGCGTGCCCTCGTCGAGATAGTCGAGTTCGCCGCCGACAGGCAGGCCATGCGCGAGCTGGGTAAGGCGTACGGGATATTGCTCGATCCGCTCGGCGATATAGTGCGCCGTCGTCTGTCCCTCGAGCGTCGCGTTCATCGCGAGAACGACCTCGTCGATTCCGCCCGCCGCGATCCGCCGGATAAGACTGTCGATCGCCAGATCTTCGGGACGCACGCCTTCAAGGGCCGAGAGACGCCCGCCAAGAACATGGAATCGGCCGGGAAAGAGACGCGAACGATCGAGCGCCCAAAGATCGGATACCTCCTCCACCACGCAAAGCGCCCGCGAGTCGCGACGCGGATCGGTGCACACGCCACACGGGTTGCTGGTATCGACGTTGCCGCAAATGTCGCAGGTCGCGAGCCGCTCGTTGACCGCCTCAAGCGCGCGCAACAGCGGCGCCATCGCGCCCTCGCGCTTCTTGAGCAGGTGGAGCACCGCGCGGCGGGCCGAGCGCGGCCCCAAACCGGGAAGTCGTGCAAGTGCCTGGGTGAGCGTTTCGATTTCGGGAGATGCCATGCGATCAGATAAAGGCTTGCACTCCCCTCTGCCAAGCGGTTGAGAGAAATGATGCGCATAGCCTTTATGGGAACACCCGAATTCGCCGTTCCAACGCTCGACGCTCTCGTGGCCGCCGGGCATGACGTCGTGGCGGTTTACAGCCAGCCACCGCGCCGCGCAGGTCGCGGCAAGGCGCTGTCGCCCTCCCCCGTGCAACGTCGTGCCGAAGAGCTGGGCATTGCCGTCATGACGCCAGTTTCACTCAAGGGTACGGAAGAACAGGCGCAATTCCACGCCCTTGATCTGGATGTCGCGGTGGTCGCGGCCTATGGCCTGATCCTTCCGCGCGCGATCCTCGATGCGCCGCGGCTGGGCTGCCTCAACGTCCATGCCTCGCTATTGCCGCGCTGGCGCGGTGCGGCGCCGATCCACCGCGCGATCCTGGCGGGCGACACGGTGACAGGAGTCACGATCATGGACATGGAGGCCGGCCTTGATACCGGGCCGATGCGCGCGACCGTCGAGACGCCCGTCAATGGGAAAACCGCTGGCGCGCTGACCGCTGAGCTCGCCGAAAAGGGCGCTGCGCTGATGGTCGAGGTGCTGGCGCGCGCCCAGGCGTACCCGGGCATCCCCCAGCCTGAAGCAGGGGTGACCTACGCCACCAAGATCGAAAAGGCCGAAGCCCGCCTCGATTTCACCGGGGAAGCAGGCGCGGTGGAGCGCCAGATACGAGCGTTCAACCCCGCCCCGGGCGCGTTTTTTGAGATCGGCGGCGAACGCATCCGCATCCTCGAGGCGGAGATAGAAGCCAGCTCAGGCACAGCGGGAACCGTGATCGACGAGTCGCTTGCCATCGCGTGCGGATCGGGGGTGATCCGGCCGTTGCTCGTCCAGCGCGCGGGGCGCGGCGCGATGAGCCCGGCTGAGCTTCTGCGAGGTTACGCCATCCCGCCCGGAACGCGCCTCGGATGACGCGTTTCGCGCTCACGGTCGAGTTCGACGGCCAGCCTTTCATGGGCTGGCAGCGTCAGGCGCACGGGCCCAGCGTCCAGCAGGTGATCGAAGACGCGGCATTTGCCGTGACGGGCGAACGCGCCGTCGTCCACGCCGCAGGACGCACCGATGCCGGCGTCCACGGCCTTGCGATGCGCGCGCATCTCGACATCGACAAGCCGATCACGACCTTCCGATTGATCGAGGCATTGAACGCGCGGATGCGCCCTCACCCCGTCGCCATTCTGGCGTGCGAGATAGTACCCGGCGACTGGCATGCGCGCTTTTCGTGCATCGGCCGGCGCTACGAATATGACATCATCTGTCGTCGCCCGCCGCTGACGCTGGACAAGGGACGCGCCTGGCGCATCATCCACCCGCTCGATGCCGACGCAATGCATGCGGCGGCGCAAAGGCTCGTCGGGCGGCATGACTTCACCACTTTCCGCTCGGCACATTGTCAGTCGGAAAGTCCCCTGAAGACGCTCGACCGGCTGGACGTCGAACGCGCTGGCGAGCGAATCACGATCCACGCCGCTGCACGCTCGTTCCTGCACCATCAGGTGCGCTCCATGGTCGGCTGCCTTGCGCTGGTCGGCCAGGGAAAATGGAGCGCCGACGATCTGCAGGCCGCGCTGGAAGCGCGTGATCGCGCGGCGCTGGGGCTTAATGCGCCGCCGGACGGGCTTTACTTCGCCGAGGCGCTCTACCCCGATTGATGTTCAGCGGGCGGTGCCGAACAGGCGCGCCAGCGATCTGTCGAGCATCAGCAATTGCCAGAGCAGGCGACCGTGATCGCTGACGCCGCTGCGATGTGCGGCGACGATTCCTTCCAGTGCAACCATGTTGAACCAGCCCGTCTCCGCGAGTGTTGAGCCGCGCGCGATATGCTCGGCTTCATCGGCCAACGCGCCGCGAAACCACGCGCTGATCGGCGTCACAAAGCCCATCTTCGGGCGGTAGAGGATCTGTTCGGGCAGATAGCGCTCCATCGCCTTTTTCATCAGCCACTTGCCCGTCCCGCCGCGCAACCGCATCGACGCGGGCAGCGACGCTGCGAATTCGACGAGACGATGGTCTAGCAGCGGCTCGCGCGCCTCGAGGCTCACCGCCATGCTCGTGCGATCGACCTTGGTCAGGATATCGCCGGGCAGCCAGATCTTGAGATCCGCATATTGCGCGCGGTCGAGCGAGTCGCGCGCGGGTGCAGCTTTCATTGCCGCCTCGTAACGGGCTTCTGCCCGGTGGCCCTGAAGCGCTCGCATCGCTTCCGCGCTGAAGATCCGCTCGCGAATCGCTGGCGGCGTGACGCCAACCGCGAGCGCATAGGCATGCGCGCCGTCGGTCGCGAGCGCCTGAAATGTGGTCTTGGCGCGCAAAGGACGTGGGGCCCAGTCCGCCTTGGGCCAGATCCCGCCCAGCGCGCCGAACACGCTTCGGCGCAGTTCCTTGGGAACGAGTCCACGCACGCGCTCCTCCGCGGCATGGAAGCGATGGCGGCGATAGCCGGCAAATGCCTCATCCGCACCGTCGCCCGATAGCGCGACTGTTACGCTTTCGCGCGCAAGTTCGCAGACGCGATAGGTGGGCAGCGCCGAGGCATCGGCAAAGGGTTCGTCGAAGGCCGTAACAAGCGTGTCGATCAGCGCAAAATCGTCGGCCGCGACGATACGCTCGCGGTGATCGGTGGCGAAGCGTTCGGCGACGAGCCGGGCATGGTGCGTCTCGTCATGGTCGGCGCGATCGAAACCGATCGAGCAGGTCTGGACCGCACGATTGCTCGCCTCCGCCATCAGCGCGACGACGCTCGAGCTGTCGACTCCCCCCGAAAGGAACGCACCCAGCGGCACGTCAGCGACCATGCGCGAGGTGACCGCGGCGCGCATATGCTCGACCAGTTCCTCTTCCAGCGCACGCGTCGAGCCCGAGGCGCGGCGGCTGAAATCGACGTCCCACCATTGCGTCGGCTGTGGCATCGGTTTGCCACGCTCGATCAGCAGGTAATGGCCTGCGGGCAGCTTCGCGACGCCGGCCATGATGCTGGCGTCATCGGGGACATAGCCCAATCCCAGAAAATCCTCGGCAGCGCGGATATCGGGTTTGCGGCGGAACAGCGGGTGCGCCATCAGGCCTTTGAGCTCGGAAGCGAATGCGAGACTGTCGTCGGACAGTCTCGTCATATGCAGTGGCTTCACCCCAAGCCGGTCGCGCGCGAGAAACAGCGCCTGCCGCCCGGCGTCGAACAACGCGAAAGCGAACATGCCGTTGAAGCGCGTCAGGCAATCGACCCCCCATTGCCGCCAGCCATGGACGATCACCTCGGTGTCGCTGTGCGTGCGAAACACATGGCCATGCTGCTCGAGTTCGGCGCGCAGTTCGGCAAAATTATAGATCTCGCCATTATAGGTAACGGCGATCTGCCCGTCCGCGCTTGTCATGGGCTGGGCGCCGCCACCGATATCGATGATCGACAGACGCCTGTGGCCCAGGCCGACGCCCGGCGCGGTCCAGACACCCGATCCGTCGGGGCCGCGGTGGATGAGGACATCGGTCATCACCGCGATCCGGGCGGGATCGACGGGCTTCGGCGTATGAAGATGGAACAGGCCCGCGATTCCGCACATGGAAGCGCGCCCTATCCGCCGCGCGCGCTGGCGGCAATATCGTCAGCGAACCGATCGACCGGCCCAAGGCTCGTGAGGAAGGCGTCGATCGCCGGACGAGCCGACCGAGCGACGCCCTCTTCCGCCGACACGAGCACCGCCACGCCGGCCTGATCTCCGCCAATCAGGCGTGACTTCAGTGTTTCCAGCTTCACGCGTGTGGCGCTGCCGGTGAGCGTGCCGCCGACCCGGTAAAAGCTCACCACTTCACGCGTTACAGGGCCGGGCGCGACAATCCTCTCAGCGATTCCGCCGGATGGCGCGACAGCGGTTGCGGTCCACGCCCAGTCGCTCGCGGGATCGACCGCGCCCTGACCGTAGCCGACCAGTTCCTTGCCTTCTTCCTGGTACGCGAAGAGGAGGATGGCGAGATCGACCTCGTCACCCGCGGCATTGCGGTAGCGACCGATCAGCCGGTGGTCGGCCCCGACGAAGTGCGGAAACCAGGGATATCGTGTCGAAAGCTGCACGCGCTGCCAGCCCGCCACCTCTGGCAAGGATATGCCGGACGGCATCGAAGTCCGCCCCGTTGCGGCGATAGCAGCCGACCACAGCAGCGGTGCGGCAACCATCGCGACAACGGCGGCAGGTAACGCATAAGGATAGCGTTGTTCTCTCATGGGTTCGATCAGTCTTTCGGAGTCGAACCAGCAGGTATCGTTCGACCGGTCGAAAAGCGGCCAGCTAATGCCCATCACGATCGCCATCACGATCGCGAAAAACACCCAGCCATAGACGACATGGTCGAAGCTTTCGGCAAAGCTGATGCTGGTGAGTTCCGAAATATAGATCGTTCCCCATGCACGGATGCCGTTGGCCAGGATCGGCACCAACACACACAGCAGCATGAACGGCAAGCGCCGACGCCAGTTCATGAAGCACAGATTGGCCGCGAGCGCGCCATATGCGATCATCGCAATCAGGAAGTTGACCCCCGAACACGCCTCGGCGACTTCGAAATAGCCATTGGGCGTGGTGATGAAGACGCCCTCGATGCGCGCGGGAATGCCGACCAGATCGAGCAGGACCATGCACATCTTCGCCGTAATCGTCTGGAGCGGCGGCACCAGCTCTTCGCCAAAGGGCACCATGAAGATCATGTAGAATATCGGAAAGGCCAGCGCCCGCGCCACTTTGGGGCCCAACAGCGCAATCACCGCTCCCTGGAGCATCAGGACGAGCCCGAGATGCCGAGCCAGCGCCACACCCGCTGCGTCGCCCAGCAGCCAGCCCAATGCGCCCCCCGCGACGGGAACCAGTCCCCACGCCCAGCCACAGGGGACCAAAGCCAACAGATCGGGCCAGCGCTGCCATACCAGCCACGCAAGGATCGGCGGGATCAGCAGGCAATGCCCGAAGGTCGAGCTGTTCCACCAGATCGAGGCGATATCCACGGTATCGCGCGCGAACAGCGCGAGGATCAGCACGATCGCGACGGCTGTCAGAAGTCCCTGCCGCCGCCAGCTTTCGCTCACGGGCGTGGCGTCGTCGATCGTGATGGGCGTTGTGATGGTCATTCGGCTGCCTCCGCAACTTGCGCGGCGCGACCACCAACGATTGCGGGCAAGCCAGCGAGCCGAGCGTCCCAGCCGTAGCGGCGTTCGACCTGCGCGCGCGCAGCCCGTCCCACGGCGGTAGCGCGTTGCGGATTGGCGAGCAGTGCCAGAACCGCTTCGGACTCGGCAACGCTGCCGTTCGCGACGATCAGATCGCGGCCCGGTTCAGCGTCTATTCCTTCGAATGCGGCGGGCGACGCGACCACCGCGCGCGCCATCGCCATTGCTTCGAGCACCTTGTTCTGCACGCCACGCGCGATGCCGAGCGGCGCCACGACAACATCCGCAGCCGCAAGCCAGCCCCGTACATCGGGCACCTCGCCCGTTACAAGGACTCCGGGCAAGGTCGACAGCGCGGTGATCGCCGGATCGGGCTTGCGCCCGACGATCGCGAAACATGTGTCGGGGCGCGCCGCCCTGATCGCCGGGAAACTCTGTTCGGCGAACCGGATCACAGCATCGATATTGGGTCGGTAGTCCATCTGGCCGGTGAAAACGATCAGTGCGCCGGGCTTGGCGGGCAGGCTGTACGAGCCGTCGGGATCGAAGGCCGCGAGATCGACGCCGTTCTCGAGAGCGAAGACGCGCTCCTGCCCGAGGCCTGAACGCGCACGAAACAGCGATGCCTCGGCCTCGCTCACGAACAGACTGGCGTCAGCGCGCGCAGCCACGGTCTTCTCGAAGGCGGCGAGCTTGCGCCCCTCGCGCGCGTGGATCCAGCGCATCGGCGGTGTTGCGCTCTCGGCATAGCACGCGAATTTTGCGGAATCGACGTCGACGAAATCCATTACAAAGCGCGTCGTGCCCAGATTATCGGGCACGAATTGCGCCATCTGCCCGGAAAAAGCGAAGATGCAGTCGACGTCGTGCGAGGCGAGTTTGTCCGCGACAAACCGCCGGATGCCGACGCTCTCGAACAGGCTCAGCGATAGCGGCTTGCGCTCGAGCAGGCCGGCAAGCGCGCCTGCGGCGCGCGATCGGGTCCGTTTCTCGACATGGATCGACGCCAGGAGTGGCGCAAGCACGTCGCGGTGCGCGAGATCGGCGTCGTCATCCGCGAAACAGGCGAGATGGACGGGGCCGAGCGTCGTCAGTTTTCGCAGCAGATGCCACGATCGGATCTTGTCGCCACGGTTGGGCGGCCAGGGAATGCGGTGCGCGAGGAAGACGATGTCGCCCATCAACCCAGCCCGCGCGCGATGAATGGCCCGATCCGGTTGGCAAGCGCGAGCGGCATTCGCTGCCACAGCGCGATCTTGAGTCGATATCTTGGATCGAGCGGATTGATCGCGCGCGGTGCTGCACCTTCGCCAGTGCGAAGCGCATATGCGAGCGGTTCGGGCGAGAATCCCCAGTTCTTCTTGAAAGCGTAGGCCCCTGTCCCGACCTTCGACCGTCCGAAGTCGAAGCGGGTGCATCCGCGCGCCCGCGCATGCTTCATCAGCGCGTAGTACATCAGGTCATTAGCGCGCCATCGCCGCGCCTCGGCTGTGCCGCCGCCCCAATAGGGCATCACCGTGCCACCGAAATAGAGGCTGAGCACCGAGGCTATCGGGCGGCCCTGATGGCTGATCGTGAGGATATCGGCGGCATCGTCGAACTCGTCGAGCACGGCACCGAACAATGCACGCGGGAAGACGGGCGTGCCGAGATTGCGGACGCTTTCCGCATAGACGCGGTAGTGCGCATCGCGGTCGCGCTGCGCACTACCGGTCTCCACCGTCAGGTCGAAGCCGAGCGCTCGCCGCACTTCGGCGCGTTGCTTGCGTGGAATGGCGAGCAACTCGGCCTCGTCATCGCCTGAGATCGGGCGAGAGAAGCCAGCATAAACACCCTCGCTGCGTTGCCATTCCTCGCCGGGAAGCGGACCGCCCCGCAGCTCCACCGAAGCGCAGCCGAGCGTTTGCGCCAGTGCCAATGCGCTGCGTCCCAGAGCCTCCCCGGCGGCGTCATTCTCCGTCAACATCCCGCCGCCAACCGCAAATCCTGCCGAAACGAGCGCGTTGCCGAACAGCGCCGAGCGGATTTCGGTGAGCGGAAGCACGCCTTTCAATGCGCCGGTCGCGCTTTCGGCAACCAGATAGCGGGCGCGCTGTCCACAGCCGCTTTCCACCGCGCGGCTCCATGCCGTCAGATGGAAGGGCGTGGCGCATGCGTGTTCCCGCACCAGCGCATCGATCCGCGCACATTCGGCCGTATCGCGCAGATCGGCGACACGGAGGCCCGTCAACGGATGGGCGACCGCCGCGGTCATCGCGTCCGCTTGGCCTCGGCCGCGGCGACGTCGTCCATCCGTCCCCATGTGAATTCATCCAGCAGCCGCTCGAGCTTGCCTTCCATCGCGGACAGCAAGGTGTAGTGGCGGAGCTTCGAGCGCAGCGGCGCATTGGCAACGCGCGGCTGGCCCGGGTCGATGTCCCACGGATGGAAGTAAAGCACCGCGGGGCGCGCGTCGTAGCGATTGGCGCGCGTATAGGCCCAGCGCGAATAGCGATAGGGTAGCAAGCGGCAGAATCCACCGCCCGTGGGCAGGTTGCGTGAACCGAGCCGCGCCGTCGTCACCGGAATCTCGATCAGCGCGCTTCCCGCGACGGGCCGGAAGGTGAAACGCGGTGCGTCTGGCCAGCCATAATGATCGTGATGCACAGGCGCCACGCTCGACGAATAGGCATAGCCCTGCTCGGCGAGGATGGGATGCGCCCAGGGCGTGCGCGGATCGATCGAGAAGCTCGGCGCGCGGTAGCCGATCACCGGGCGACCGCTCACATCCTCGAGCGTCTTGCGCGTCCGCCCGATATCGGCGCGAAACTGCTCGGGCGTCATCGTGAAAACGCGCAGATGATCCCAGCCATGGCTCGCAATTTCATGTCCCTCCGCCACGATACGGCGGATGAGCTGAGGGTAGCGTTCGGCGACCCAACCCAGGGTGAAGAAGGTCGCCTTGGCCCCCTTGCGCTCGAACAGCTCGAGAACGGCCTCGGTATTCCGCTCCACGCGCGGCACGAGGCTGTCCCAGTCGGCGCGGTCGATCGTCTTCTCGAAGGCGCCAACCTGAAACCAATCTTCAATATCGACTGAAAGCGCGTTGCGCATCACGCCATCCCGCGGTTCAGGCCGCGCCACGCACGGCGTGCAGGTCGGGTGTTGCCGTGTCGCTCTCCACCCAGTCGATCAGCAGGCCGAGAACGCGACGGATCGCGGCCTCCTGTTCCGCGACACGGCCTTCGAGCATCTCGATCCGCGCCACCAGTGCGGGGTCGATTACCGGTTCGGGCCGGATACTGGGCGTCGCCGCGACCGGCGCGGGTGCCAGAACGATTTGAGGCTCCGGCGTCACAATCGCGGCTGCCGGTTCGGCCGATGCGACAGGGACAGATTCGGGGGCCACGTCGCCGTCCATGTCCGCGATAACTGCCGCGACGTCCTCGCCATCGATCAGGCTGCGCTGCTCAATCGCGCCGAACAGCATCACGCGGCTTGCCAGCGCGTTCAAACGACGCGGCACGCCTTCGCTGTGCGCGTACATCCGTGCGAACGCCTCAGGCGCAAAGCGGGGATTGCCCTGCCATCCCGCGAGCGTCAGGCGATGAATGAGATAGGGCTCTATCTCATTGGCCTGCATCGGTTCGAGATGATGCGTGGCGATCACGCGCTGCCGCAATTGTTCGAGCCGATCGCTGCCGTTGAGCCTGGCCCGGAATTCGGGCTGGCCGAGCAAAAAGATCTGGAGCAGCGCGTGCCCGCCCGCCTGAAAGTTGGAGAGCATGCGCAACTCTTCCAGCGCCGAGATCGGCAGGTTCTGCGCTTCGTCGACAATCAGCAGCGTGCGCTTGCCATGTTCCGCCTGCGCCATCAGAAAGCGCTCGATCCGGTCGAGGATCTGCGCCTTTTCGACACCCTCGGTCGAAACGCCCATCGCCTGCGCAGTCATTCGCAGCATGTCGTCGCCTTCGATCTGGGTGGACACGATCTTGACCGCGGTGAGGCGCTCGCGATCGACCGTCGCCATCAGGTGCCCGACGAGCGTGGTCTTGCCCGTGCCGATATCGCCAGTGATGACGATGAAGCCCTCTCCCTGCGCCAGGCCATAGCCCAGATAGGCCATCGCCTTCTTGTGCGTCGCGCTGTCGAAGTAAAAGCGCGGATCGGGCGTCAATTGGAAGGGCCGCGCCGTCAGGCCGTAGAATTCGCTGTACATCCTGCGTGCTCCTAGAACTGGTACCGCATGGCTGCGAGCGCCGATGCCGTGAGGTCGCTCGCGAACCCCTGTTGATCGAAGGAATAGAGGCCGAGCGCGGCGGTGCCCGTCAGTCTCCGGCTGAAATTGTGGAAATAGGCAAGCGTCGCGCCCGCGCTGGTCACATCGGGTGCGAAAGGGAGCCCGCTGTCATACTGGCTGAGATAGGCGCTGGCGTTGACGCCAGAGCGTTCGCTGAGTTCATAAGCCCAATAGCCTTGGGCGAACCAGCTCTCGTCCTTGAGGCCGTTCACGCTGAAGCCCGTCGCGAAGCGCGGGGCGTAATATTTGCGCTGGGCGTAACCGAGCCCAAGCCCGTATGACGTCCGCCCCTGCGTCGCAGCATAGATTGCGTTGATGCCCCGGCTGCGAAAATTGGCGGTGCTGATCGACTGGAACACGTCGTTCAAACAGCCTCCCGTCCCCTCGCTTTCGCCGAAGATGCAGCCGTTGAAGCCGCCGGCCAGCGGATTGCCGGGAACGTTGAAGCTCGTCGGCAGACGCGCGATGTTGTCGCTGAGCAGACGGCCGAAGCTCTCGACACCGTCATAGACGACCACCTGCACGCCCGCATGGCGACTGAGCTGATGGCTGAGCGAACCGATCACCGTCGTGCCGCCATAACGCCGTCCGACACGCGCCTCGAGCTGGGTGCGGCGGCCGGGCTTCCATACGACGCCGGCATCGTAAATCAGGCCGTCAATATCATAGGCGAGCTTGCGCTCGGAATTGGGATCGGTGACGAAACGGCCATCATTATCGCGGATCGGCGCGCCATTGGCGTCGCGGAGCGCATCCCGCTGGCTGACCTCGATATCCTCGTAACCAACGCCACCCACCAGTGCGAGCGTCGGCGAAACGGGCACGGTAATGTCGCCGCGAATGAATCGACCGTCGAAACGCTGGTCGAGCTGGCTCGCATCCTCGCGTTCCCATCCGGCGCCAAGGCTCCAGCCAAAGGGCAGCGCGCCCGGACGCTGCGAGACTGAGACGCTCGCCAGATGATTTGTGGCGTCGTCGTAAACGTCGAGCGGCACCTGGCCGGGCGGCAGCGCGAAATCGCTGTCGGCCTCGACCTTGGTGTAACCGAAGCGATAATTCGCGTTGACGCCAAGATCGCCCACCATCGTGTTGAGGGTCGGTCCGGCGTAAAAGGAATAGACTTGGGTGATGTTGTCGCCGCCGCTGAGCGCCGGATTGGGGGCTGCGCCCCGGATATCGACGCGCGACCGCGTTGCGAGCGCGCCGCCCTCAAGCGTGAGCACATCGGGCACGACCTGGATCGCGGCGCGCGCCAGGCCCGAATGGACGTCCTCGTCACTGCTGTTATCATCCCAGGCGAAGCGATGTTCGTAGCGATAGCTGATCTGGACTTGCGTGCGACGCTTGGTGACCACCGCGTCAATTCCCGCCGCCAGCGTCGTGTAGGTAAGGACGTCGCCACCGTCATCGAGATTGGCGTCAAGTACCTGCTGGATCTCGATATAAGGCGTGATTTCCTTTTCGGCATGTGCAGGCGCAGCCGCGACGAGCGCGGCAAGAGCTGCCAGCCATGCCGAAAAGGTGCGCACGCTCAGTCCCCATATCCGTAATAGGTACCGAAGCTGCGGGAATCGGCCTTGTAGCTCACCGCATTGAGCAACAACCTTATGGTCTCACACCCGTGGAGCAGCCCGAGCGCATCGCGCAGCTCTGCTTCGGTCGTGCGGTCGGCCTTGACCACCATCACGCACTGCCCGGCATGAAGCGCGAGCACCGAGGCTGGAGATGCCGCAAGCGCCGGCGGCGAATCGACGATCACGATCCGCGCGGGATTGCTGGTGAGCAGCGTCTCGAGCACGGCCGCAGTGTGCACGGACGCGAGTTGTTCGGTGTCACTGTTGGTCTGCTGGCCGGCTGGAAGAACATAGAGCCCCGCAACATCGGTGCGCACGATGCAGCTCTCGACGTCGAGCGTGGGGTCGGCCAGCGCATCCATGAGCCCGGGACCATCCTCCAGCCCCAACGTCGCCAGTATCTCGGGCTTGGCGAAGTCCGCATCGACCAGCAGGACCTCGACGTCCTTCTCGGCGGCCATGGAGAGCGCAAGGTTGATCGCCGAAAAGGTCTTGCCCTCATTGGGTTTGGCGGACGCTACGAGGATCATCCGGCCCTTGGGGGCAGGATTGGCCTTGGCGTCGATCAGCAACTGGCGCTTCACAAGTCGGAATTCCTCGCCCAACAGCCCGGCGGGCATATCGGGGAGGATGAATCCGGCTTCCTTCAACGCGTCACGGTCAACGCTGCCCTGCCGCCCCGCAAAGGCGCGCGGCGTGTGCAAAGGCAGGGTTTCGGTCCGCGGCGTGACCGGCGCGGCCTGGACGAAAACCGCCGGCGTCGGCAGCTCGACGACATTGTCCGCAACGGCCTTTCGCAAATCGAAGACCTGCGAAGCGCGCTCGAGAAGCGAGCCGTTCGCGCTGAGGGGTGTGTGTTTGTTCATGACCTATCCCTCAGGCGACCATGCCGCGCTGGATGAATTCGACGAGCAGGAGCAGCACCAACATGGCTGCCAGCCCGCCCGCGCCGCCTGCGAACCAGCGCAGTTTCTTGCGGCGCGCTTCCCGCTCGGCTGTGCTCAGCACCTCGCTGATCGTACCGATCACATGGAGCCCGCTCGCCTTGGCCAGCCTTTCCCCGGTGGCGTAGGTCGTCTGGAGCTGTCCCTTCGCGAACGCCGCGGCGATGCCGCCGCCGACGCCAGCCACCAGCACGAGCACCAGCAACAGCGGGCGGTTGGGCGAGACGGGTATGCGTGGGCTCGTCGGCGGATCGATCAGCTTGAAGATCACCGAATCGGTCTGGCTCTCGACCTCGTTCCTCAGGCGAATCTGCTCGCGGTCCTCGAGCAGCTTGTCATATTGCTGCTTGAGCACGTCATGGTCGCGGCTGATGCGCCCTTGCTCGGCCACCACGCCGGGGTCGGCGCTCTGTTTCGCCATCAACAGGTTCATGTCGCGCTGGAGCTGGTTCTTGCGCGCGCTCAGCGCGGCAACGATTGATTGCTTTTCAGCCTGCATCGCGCGCAGCGAAATATAGAGCGGATTGGAAGCCGCTCCCGCACCGCCGCCGATACGCGGCTCCCCGCTCGCCGCGGCGCGTGCGGCGGAAAGCTGGCGATTAAGCGCGACGACATCGGGATGCGCCTCGGTCCAGCCGCGCGCGCGTGCACCCGCGATCTGGCCTTCGATTTCCGCCAGGCGCTGCGCTGCGGGCCCGGCGGACGAGGGCATGGCGCCCGCGGTGCTGCCTGTCCCCGCCATCTGCGCGTTGACCGCGGATAACGAACTCTGCGCAGCTCCGAGGTCAGCGTCGACCTGCGACAGTTCAACGCGCGCCGCCTGCATCCGTTCGGCAAGCGATCCGACACCCGGGAGAAGCCCCGTATATTGCTGTTCGAACGCCATCCGCTTCTGTTCGGCATCCTGAAGCTGCTGCTCGCGCTCGGCGAGCTGACTGTCGAGGAAGCGCAGCGTCTGTTGCGTCTCCTCACGCCCGCCCGCCATGTTCTCGGCGACGAAGATGTCGATCAGCTTCTGCGCGATATCGCGCGCCAGCTTGGCATTCCCGGCGTCCGACATGCCGGGAAAGGACGCAGTCGCAGTGATCTCGAACAGGTTGTCCCGCTGGGCGGTGACCTTGATCGTTTCCTGAAGCACGGCGACCTTGTCCGCCACATCGCGCTCGCTCGCGACCGTCTGCCGGAGATCCGTGCCACGGACGATCTTTTCGAGATTGACCGCCGAGGTCAGCGTCTGGCGCACCCGGTCGATCTCGCGCTGGCGCTCGACCGGGGTGATACCGATCTTTTCGGGCAGGATCGACTGCATCTGTACGAAAATGCGCGCGTGCGATTCATAGCTGTTGGGAATCAGCGATACGACGAGCCAGCCGACCAGGCAGATCGCCCAGCCCACTGCGAGCGCAAGCCAGCGGCGCTGCCACAATCCGTGCAGCACGATGCGTATCTCGTCGTAAACACCATTCATAACAGATTGCGAACCTTCATGAAAATGGCGTGATCAAAACGCACTTTCGGGAATGATGATGACGTCGCCGGGCGCAAGACGAACGTTCGCGCTGGAATCACCCTGCTTGAGCAGCTTGTTGATCTTGAGCGCATATTCCTGTTGCTTGCCGCTGGCGCGGTCGAAGCGCACCAGGCGCGCACGGTTCCCCGCTGCGAATTCGGACAGACCGCCCACTGCAATCATGGCGTCAAGCAACGTCATATTGGCGCGATAGGGGAGCGAGGCAGGCTTTTCGGTCGCTCCGACGATGCGGACCTGCTGGGAGTAAGTACCCGAAAACTTGTCGACGATCACCGAAACCAGCGGATTCTCGATATACTTGGTCAGCGCGCCCTTGATGTCCTCGGCAAGCACTGCGGGCGTCTTTCCCACCGCGGGCAGATCGGCGATCAGCGGGGTCGTGATCCGCCCGTCGGGCCGGACCTGGACCTTCGCTCCAAGCTCGGGATTGCGCCAGACGAAGATGGTGAGTTCATCCAGCGGGCCGATCACATACTCCTCGCCGGGCTTCTCCTCGAGCGCGACGAACGACGCTGACGGAAGCTCAGGGCTCGCCGCGCCGCCCATGCAGCCGCCCAAAGTGCTGGCAGCCAGCCCTGCGCCAAGCAAAGATCTGGAAACACCTGAACCAAAACGCATTTTTATCACCCCTTGCGCGCCATGCGCCACCGGCGCCCGCGCTAACGGGTCAATGCGGCTGCGGCGCTGGATCAGCGTCCTGTATCGGAGAAAGAGGTGAAAATAGTGTTAGGACTGGCGTCACCCGCCCAGCAGGACCTCCTGCGCCGGGCCATGGCCGAGAAAGGCCGAAGGGCTGGCCGTCGCGCCATAGGCACCCGCCATGAACACAGCGATGACATCATCGGGGCTGGCCTGGGGGAGGCCTACCTGGTCGCCGAGCCTGTCCAGCGGGGTGCACAGACAGCCAACCACCGTTACCGCCTCTTCCGCCTCTGCACCGAAACGGTTGGCGACCGCGACGGGATAGTTGCGGCGCACCACAGTCCCGAAATTGCCGCTTGCCGCGAGCTGGTGGTGCAGTCCGCCATCAGTGACCAGGAAGGTTTCACCGTGACTCCGCTTGCGGTCGATTATCCGCGTCAGATAGACTCCTGCCTCGCCCACCAGCCAGCGCCCAAGCTCGATCGCGAATTCGGTGTCGCCGAGCAGATGTGCGTGCGTTTCAAATGCTTGCGCCAGAGCGATGCCAATCCGCTCGACGTCCAGCGGCACCTCGCCCGGGAAATAGGGAATGCCGAAGCCCCCGCCCAGATTGACCAGCGGCGGCGCCATCCCGATTTCGGTCGACAGTCTGGCAGACAGGGCCAGCGTCGCGGCCTGTGCCTCGACCAATGCGTCAGGATCAAGCGCCTGCGAGCCGCTAAAAATATGGAAGCCGCGCCATTCGGCGCCTTCGGCGATGATGTGCAATGCCAGGTCAGGCACTTCCGCCACGTCGACCCCGAAGGCGGTGGCACGCCCGCCCATGCGCATACCCGATCCTCGCAACTCGAAGTCGGGATTGATCCGGATCGCGAGCCTGGGTGCTATGCCAATCCTGCCTCCGATGTCGAGTGCGCGATCCACCTCGCTCGCCGATTCGCAATTGAGCGTCACCCCTTGGGCGAGCGCGGCCTCGATCTCGCGATCGCGTTTGCCCGGACCCGCAAAGGAAATGACGGAGGGTGCTGCACCGGCGTCGAGTGCAAGGCGCATCTCACCCTGTGAAGCAACGTCGATCCCATCGACGCGCGCCGCCATGACGCCGAGCAATGGCGGGAAGGGATTGGCCTTCATCGCATAATGGATCAGCAGCCCCGCGGGCATCGCGGCCCGCAAGCGATCGATTCGCGCCTCTATGATCGAAAGATCATAGACGAACAGCGGCGTGTCTCCCGCGGCTTCGATGATCTTCGAGACGCGTTCGCCGCCGATGATGAGTTCACCATTCTCCCCCCGATAATCGGCGGGGATGCTGCCCATGGGTTTCATGCCAAATGCTCCTGCCGGATGGCGCTTCGGTCGAGCTTGCCATTGGGATTGCGCGGTAACGCGTCACGCAGGCGGATCTCGCGCGGCTGCATATAGTTGGGCAGCTCCGCCCTGAACCATGACCTCAGCTTTTCCTGCGCGGCTTCGTGCGAACCGCCTGCCGGACGAGCGACAAGCAATATCGCCTCGCCCAACCGCGGATCAGGGACGCCCAACGCAACAGCTTCGGCCACCGCGCCGCTCGCGATCGCGGCCTCCTCGATCTCGGTTGGGCTGACACGGTTGCCCGCGGTCTTGATCATCTCGTCGTTGCGCCCTGAAAAGCGCAGCAAACCCTCCGCATCACGTACCACGGTGTCGCCCGACCAGACCGCGATGCCGCCCTGTTGCGAGGCCGGTGGGGCAGGCTTGAAGCGTTCGGCTGTCCGCGCGGGATCGCGCCAATAGCCCTGCGCCACCAACGGTCCGGCGTGCACAAGTTCGCCGGGCTCGCCGTCATCGGTCAGGCTGCCATCGGGGCGCACCACCATCACCTCGGCAAAGGGGATCGCGCGGCCTATCGAGTCGGGATGGTCATCCGTCAGCGCCGGATCGAGATAGGTCGAACGGAAAGCCTCGGTCAGCCCATACATCAGATAAAGTTCTGCGGCGGGGAACATTGCGCGGAGCTCTCGCACGAGCGGTACCGGCAGCCTGCCACCTGTGTTGGTTATCCGCCGAATCCGGGCCAGGGATTCCACGGGCCAGTCAATCTCTGCCAGTTGCACCCAAAGCGGCGGGACGCCCGCCAGACTGGTCACGCCGAAACGCTCGACCGCCTTGATCACGTCGCGCGGTGTCAGATAGTCGAGCGGCACCGCACAACCGCCCCCTGCCCATGTCGAGAGCAACTGGCTCTGTCCGTAATCGAAGCTGAAGGGTAGCGCGCCGAGCACGCGGTCGGCGGGCGTGACCTTCAGATAATGCGCGACGCTGACCGCGCCCAGCCAGAGATTGGCGTGACTCAGCATCACCCCTTTCGGACGTCCAGTGGACCCGGAGGTGTAGAGAATTTCAACAAGTTCTGTGGGGTTACGCGATGATGGCGGCATGACGTCATCGCTGATCAGTGCATCCTCGTCAGTGATCAGCGCGCAATCCGAAGGGCGATCGCCCTCGCCCAATGTCTCGGCGCGAGTCGCTTGCGTGACCAGCAAGCTTGCGCCGCTGTCGGCGAGGATATGTGCGACCTGCGCATGCTTGAGCAGCGGGTTGATCGGCACATAGACCAGCCCCGCGCGCGCCGCCGCCAGCGGCAGGACGCATGCCGCACGCGTCTTGGGCAACCATGCCGCCACCCGGTCGCCGGACCTGAGCCCCTGCGCCAGCAACCCCATGGCCATCTGCCCCGCCAATATGTCGAGCTCGCGATAGCTGATCGTCCCGAATCGGGCCGCAATTGCCAAATCTTCGGGAGAACCCTGTAGAACCAGGTGATCGAGCGGTTTTGGCGTACGGGAGGGGGCTTGCACTTTGGCTCCTTTGACGTTCAACCCGAGACGAGCGAATGGGGGATAGCGCCTTGTGGGTTAAGGGGGAATATTTCGACGACTTTGATGCGGTCGAGGCGGCGGCGCGCGGATCGCTCGACCGTGCTGCCCAACCCATCCTATTCGACCGCCTCGCCTGGTTTCGCCGGACCTGGGAACATTGCCCTCCCGGCGTTCGCCCGCTCGTCGCGCGCGCGGTGAGCGAGAAGGCGCAGTGCTGGCTGTTCCTGGCCCGGAAGGAGGACTTGTCGCTGACCGCGCTTGCGAGTTGGTACACGCTCGCCTTCCGGCCCGTCTTCAGCGGCGTCGCGGACGACGCCATGAAGCTGCGACTGCTGACCGCCATCGCCAAGCGATTACGCGGCACATTGAAGGCGCATCGCATCACGCTTTCCCCTGTGCCCGTCGAGGACGGCAGCGCCAAATTGCTGGCCGTCGCCTTCGCGCGCGCCGGCTGGAAGGTTGCACAGAGCCCCGCTACCGTAAATTGGGTGGCGCGCACTACTGGCCTGTCTTTTGCCGACTATTGGAAGCAGCGCCCGGGCGAGTTGCGCAGCACGGTGATGCGAAAGGCGGCGAAAACCGACCTCGAAATCGAAATTTTTCAATCTTTCGATGAAGCTGCATGGCAATGCTATGAAACCATATACGAACAGAGCTGGAAGCCGGAAGAAGGTGCGCCCGGCTTCTTGCGCACGATGGCAACCGACGAAGGTACTGCGGGAACGCTGCGGCTGGGGGTCGCCAAGCTCGCGGGGCGCCCGGTCGCCGCACAGCTCTGGACCGTCGAGAATGGCGCCGCGATCATCCACAAGCTGGCCTATGTCGAGGATGCCGCTGCGCATTCCCCCGGGACGCTCCTCAGCGCCGCGATGTTCGAACATGCGCTCGATCGGGATCAAGTGTCCCTGATCGATTATGGCACGGGCGATGACGGCTACAAGGCCAACTGGATGGATGACGCCCGCGCGCTCGAGCATCTCGAAATGTTCAATCCGCGAACCATCGCGGGATGGTTTGGCTGGATTCGCGCGAGGCTGCGCAATCTTGTCCGCGGGCGCAGGGTCGACTAGGGAACCGCGAAACCCGGTATGAGCGAGGATTACGCGTGAAATCTGCCGAAGCCGTCGAGATCGAGGATGCGGTGCGCGCCGTGCTCCGCGACGTGTTGGGACTGAATCCCGAGCGCGTCGCGGCCTTTGACGACAATACGCCATTGTTCGGGGCGTTGCCCGAGCTCGATTCGATGGCGGTCGCCGGATTGCTGACCGAGATCGAGGACCGACTGGGCATCATCATCGACGATGACGAAGTAGACGGCGAAATGCTCGAGAGTTTTGGCCATCTCGTCGGCTTCGCCACAGCCAAGGCGCTCGGGTGAACCCAGGCGGGCTGCACTGGCTCGCCTACCCTTGGGGCGGCGGGCGCGAACGCATCGTCCGGATTGGTGACGATGGCGCAACACCGCTCTTGTTGCTGGCGCCGCTGCTCGAAGAAGCCAATCGCACGCGTCATTTCCTGATCCAGACGATGCACGGCCTGGCCGGACGGGGATTCTGCTGCTTCCTGCCCGACCTCCCGGGAACGCTCGAAAGCAGCGTGCCGATAGAGCAGGTCTCGTGGAATGACTGGCACGACGCGCTCGCATGCGCCAGGGCAGCGATTGGGCGCCCCTTTCACCTCGCCAGCTTTCGCGGCGGCGCGCTCCTCGACGGCGCGGTAGAGGCCAGCAGTCGCTGGAGGCTGGCGCCCGCTGCAGGCGAATCGCTCGTGCGCGAACTGATCCGCACAAAAATGGCCGCAGACCGTGAGGATGGACAGACCAAGTCGGCCGCCGCGCTCGAGGTGCATGCGCGGTCGGAAGGGCTTGAGGTATCGGGGTATCGCCTGAACGCCGGATTTGTCTCGGGCTTGAAAACGGCAACATCCAGCGCCGAAGGTTCCGTGCGCTCACTGCGACTGGAATCCGACCCATTGCCCGCCGACGCGCGCATTGCCGGCACACCGCTATGGCGGCGAATCGAGCCGTCGCATGATCCTGTTCTTTCACAATATGTTGTGAACGATATCGTTGAGTGGATATCAACATGCGCCAATGGCTGAGCGTCGACTGCGCCGGTGAGAAAATCGCTGGAATACTCGATTCCGCCCAAGGCGAAACGGGCCTGTTGATCGTTTCGGGTGGCAACGAGATCGCCAGTGGATCGCATGCGGGGATGGCGCGGCTGGCGGCGCGCATCGCAGCGCGCGGCTTTCCCGTCTTCCGCTTCGATCGCCGCGGCGTTGGTGACAGTATCGCAGAGAATCGAGGCTATGCGGCCAGCGGCGACGACATGGCGGCGGCCGCCTGCGCCTTTCGAGAAGCAGCGCCGTCGCTGCGGCGGCTGGTGCTGCTTGGAAATTGCGACGCAGCGACCGCGATCGCGCTCTTCCACACCGCTCTGGGTGCGCATGCACTGATCCTCGCCAATCCCTGGGTCCTCGATGCCGAAACCGAAGTCCCGCCGGCAGCCGCGATAAGGGCGCGCTATACCCACCGGCTGCGCGATCCGCGGCAATGGTTACGCGCGATCCGCGGCGACATCGACTTCGCAAAGCTGGTCAAAGGGCTCGCGACGCTCTCGGCCGCCCCTCGGGAAAGCGAGATCGCCACGCAACTGCGTGACGCGCTGGAGGCGAGTCCCCTGCCCGCCCGCATCATCCTCGCCAGCAGGGACGCGACCGCGCTGGCATTTGCCGAACATTGGCATTCCGCGAGCTTCAGCACACTGCGCGCAAACCCGCGCATCACGATCGCCGAGATCGACACCGCATCGCACAGTTTCGCGCGACCGGCGGACGCCGCCGCGTTCGAAGCGCAGGTGATCGCCGCGCTGGAAGCCGCCTCAGGCGAGCTCTAGCTCGAAATCGGCCTCGGCAAGGAAGCGTTCGGCGTCGAGTGCTGCCATGCAACCCGTACCGGCAGCCGTCACCGCCTGGCGATAGAGCTTGTCCATGACGTCACCGCAAGCGAACACACCCGGAACGCTGGTGCGCGTCGAACCGGTTTCGACATCGATATAGCCATCGCTATCGAGCGTCAGGCTGCCGCGGAACACCCCGGTCGCGGGGGAATGACCGATCGCGACGAAGCCGCCATCGGCCTCGATGTGCGACAACTCGCCCGTCACCGTGTCCTTGAGATCGAGCCCGACCAGCCCGACCGGGTCGCCGCCACCCACGAAACGCTCGACCGACTTGTTCCATAGCACCTTGATATTGGGGTGCGCGAAAAGGCGGTCCTGCAGGATTTTCTCGGCGCGCAGCGAATCGCGGCGATGGATGAGCGTGACGTCGTGGCTGTGGTTGGTGAGGTAGATCGCCTCTTCCACCGCGGTATTGCCGCCGCCGATCACGACCACCTTTTTGCCGCGATAAAAGAAGCCGTCGCAGGTCGCGCAGGCCGACACACCCTTGCCCTGGAGCAGCACCTCGCTCTCGAGCCCAAGCCACTTGGCGGAGGCGCCTGTCGCAATTACCAGCGTGTCGCCGCTATAGACCGTGCCGCCATCGCCGATCAGGCGGAACGGACGCTGCGTCAGATCCACCTCGACGATCTGGTCGTACATCATCTGCGCGCCGACATGTTCCGCCTGCGCCCGCATTTCCTCCATCAGCCACGGCCCCTGGATGACATCGCGGAAACCCGGGTAATTCTCGACATCGGTAGTGATCGTCAACTGACCGCCCGGCTGCAATCCCTGAACGACGATCGGTGCCAGCCCCGCGCGTGCGCCATAGATGGCGGCGGTGAGGCCGGCGGGGCCGGATCCGAGGATGAGCATGCGGGTCGAATGGGTGGCGGTCATAAGTGCGATGGCCCTGTCGTCAAAATTCTGTTGGAGCCAGATAGTGACTGCCGACCGGGTTGTGCAACCGCCAACACCAGGAGATCGCGTTTGTGGTCAGAAACGAATGCTTGCACCGATCCGGATGTCGCGTCCGGCAAGCGGCGCATAATCCTTCAGGAATGAGCTATGGCGGCGTGCCGTCACGTCGAAGATGTTGTTGGCTGCCAGCCTCAGAGTCAAAAGCCCGTCCGGGCCCATGGGGCGCCATTCGATCCGCGCGTTCGCGAGCGTATAGGCAGGCGTTTCGGTCTCGAAAGCCGCGACCTTGTCCTGCATGGTCGCATGCTCGACCTCGACACGGCCGACGATCGGGTCCGATTGATATTCGAGCCCGCCCAGCAGCCTGAGCGGCGGGATGAAAGGCGCTGAGCCCAGCCCGTCGATCTTCACGCGGACATAATCGACGATGCCGTCGGCAACGATCTTGCCCGCGCCGATCTCCGCCACCGTTGCGTTCAACTCGGCCTCGAAGCCATAGTGCTTCGCGCCATTCGCGAAATAGGCGAAGACGGGAAGGTCATCCTCGATCACGCCCGTCGGCGCCTGATAGATGAAGTTGGAAAAATCATTGTAATAGGCCGAGGCTTCGAGCGAAAATCCGCCGACACGCCCGCGCAGCGTAAGCTCGGCTCCGTTGCTCTTTTCCTTGTCGAAATCGGGATTGCCGACCTCGAACGCCTGTGTCGCCAGATGCGGGCCGTTGGCGAACAGTTCCTCGGCGGTCGGCGCACGTTCGCTATGCGTCAGGTTGATTCCCAGCTTCCAGTTGTCGACGATTTCATATTGCCCGCCAATCGACGCGGAAAACGTATTGAAACTGCGCCGTGCATCGGGCGTGCCGAGCTGATCGCTGGCGGTCGCCTTGACGCTGGTATGTTCAAAGCGCCCGCCGGCTTCTGCGCGGAAGCGGCCGAAATCGAAATTCTGGACGGTGAACAGACCGCCCTGCTCGGTGCTCGTCGGCGGCAGGAAGGCTTCCTCGCCAATCGCCTCGAAATCGCGCGTTAGATATTGCGCGCCGGAGACGCTGCTCCACGCGCCCTGCTTGCGCTGCGAGAATTCGAGCCTGCCTTCCATGCCCTTGTTGTAGAACCGCGTGGCGATCTCGCCCGTGTCCTCGATCTCGAAATGGCGATAATCTCCATAGCCGCCACGGAAGCGGATCGCGTCGAGGAAGCCGCTGGCCGGCGTGATCTCGGCGCGAAGATCGGCGCGGTACTGACGCACATCGAGCGTCGGGGCTTCCGCCTCGATCGCCGGATCGAGCGAGAAGCGGATCGGCACACCATAGCGGTTATCGCTGCGCGACACCGAAAAGCCTATATTGCCGCCACCGGCGACATAGGCGACGCCGATCGCGCCCTCGCTCGATTCCGACGCGGTGTTGGGGATATCACCGCGAAGGCCGGCGAGTTGCTGGATTTCTGGATCGGGCGACGCCGCCGCCTGCTCGCGCAGTGGCCGGCTCAAAATATAACCCCCTGCCCTCAGGTCGTCGGTTTTGGCGTAGCTGCCGTCCGTGTGAAGCACAAAGCCGCCGCCCACTGGCACATCGATCGCACCCGCAACACGGCGCTCTTCGGCTGCGGTCGCGTAATCCGCATCGAGCTGGGCGTGCACTGCCTCATCGGGGATGTTGCGCGGGATGCGGTTGTCCACCACGCTCACCACGCCACCGATTGCGGAAGATCCATAAAGCAGCGCGCTCGGCCCCCGGAGAACCTCGATCCGTTCCGCGGTCAGCGGGTTGATGCTGACGGCGTGGTCCACGCTCGAACCAGAAGCGTCGAAGCTGCCGATACCGTCGATCAGCACACGGATGCGATCGGCCTGCATGCCTCGCAGGATCGGCCGTGAAGCAGAAGGGCCGAACGAGGTCGCGCTGACCCCAGGAAGCGCCGCCAGCGTCTCGCCGATCGATGTCCGCCGCGCTGCATCGAGATCGGTACCGCTCAGCACCGAGACGCCGGCAAGCAGGTCGCCACGCTCGCGCTGCAGTCCGGTGACGATAATGTCCGACGATTCCTCTTCGTGCATGACGGGCACAGAACGCGATTCGGTAGAACTGTCCTGGTTTTGCGTCTGCGCGAAAGCAGGCGTTGCGACTGAGGCGAGAAGAAGGGCGATAAGCGGACGCGACTGCATGGCAACTCCTTTACTGCCCGCGCTGATTAAGGTGACTTTATATCATGTCAACCGCTATCGCGACTTCGACACATCATTTTCGACCCACGGCGCTGGCTGCAGGATCAACGCCGGCGGCTGATCAGCCCGTGCGATGGGTCTAATCTTGATCGCTTTTGCGACGCGAAGCCGAGCGACATGGTGATGAGAAAGGAAGCGTGGTGGGCGCGGCAAGGATTGAACTTGCGACCCCACCCGTGTGAAGGGTGTGCTCTACCACTGAGCTACGCGCCCACGCTTGTCGTTGGCCACCGCGCTGGCGGGGCCGGAGCGCGTCCATAACGGGAGAATCACGCCCCCGCAATATCCCGCTCAAAAGAAAAGGCGGCGCCCGGTACGCCGCCTGCGCTTCAATCGGCCATAGGCGATCGAAGCGGTTTCTCCGGTTTCGCGCCCGGACGGAGCTTGCTCCCCGGCGGGTTTGCCCGCCGGGGAAGAGCCGATTAGTTGACCGCGTCCTTCAGGCCCTTGCCGGCCTTGAACTTCGGCTGCGTCGACGCCTTGATGGTCATCGCTTCGCCGGTGCGCGGGTTGCGGCCCGTCGAGGCCTTGCGCTTGGAAACCGAGAATGTACCGAAACCGACCAGGCGCACTTCGTCGCCCTTCTTCAGCGCACCGGTGATAGCGTCGAACACGCCCTCAACCGCCTTGCTGGCGTCGCTTTTGCTCAGGCCCGATGCATCGGCGACCGCGCCGATGAGCTCTTGCTTGTTCATGCCCTGGGAACCCCCTTGGTCTTGTTGTGGATGATTCAACTTTCGGCTTGTTTGGCCGGCGCGTAGTTAAGGCGGAGCTTTGGGGGCCTGTCAAAGCAAAACCGTCATATTCCGCCAAAAAACCCGGTGGAAACCGTGTTTTTTGAATGAAATGTGATCAGTGACGCACGGTATCCCCGTCGGACACCCCCGGAGCCCCCGGTTGCGGCGGTTGCGCAGCCAGTTCGTCGGTCTCGCTCCAGTCGATAGGCTGGAGCGAATCGGTGAGAGCGAGCGCCAGGACCTCGTCGACATGCTTGACCGGAACGATCTTGAGCCCGTCCTTGATGTTCTGCGGAATCTCGACAAGATCCTTCTCGTTTTCCGCGGGAATGAGCACTGTCTCGATGCCGCCGCGGAGCGCCGCGAGCAGCTTTTCCTTCAGGCCGCCGATCGGCAAGACACGGCCGCGCAACGTAACCTCGCCCGTCATCGCCACCTCGCGACGCACGGGGATTCCGGTCAGCGTCGAGACGATCGTCGTGACCATGCCGATACCCGCCGAGGGGCCGTCCTTCGGCACCGCGCCTTCGGGCAAGTGGATGTGGATATCCTTGCGTCCGAACAGGCTTGGCTTGATGCCGTATGCGGGCGCGCGCGCGCGGACGAAGGAAAACGCAGCCTGCACAGACTCGGTCATCACCTCGCCGAGCTTGCCCGTGGTCTTGACCAGGCCCTTGCCCGGTACCGTCACGGCCTCGATCGTTAGCAACTCGCCGCCAACCTCGGTCCATGCAAGGCCCGTGACCGCGCCGATCTCGTTCTCCTCTTCGCTGAGCCCGTGCCGGTATTTCTGCACGCCCGCATATTCGGAAAGATTTTCCGGAGTGATCACCGCGCGTTCGATCTTTTTTTCGAGTATCCTGCGCAGCGCCTTGCGTGCAAGCTTGGCGATTTCACGTTCAAGCGTACGCACGCCCGCCTCACGCGTGTATTGCTGGATCAGCGCGCGCAGGCCTTCGTCGGTCAGTTCGAACTCGCCCTTTTTCAGGCCATGTGCTTCGATCTGCTTGGTCAGCAGGTGGCGCTTCGCGATCTCGACCTTCTCGTCTTCGGTATATCCCTCGAGCCGGATGATCTCCATGCGGTCGAGCAAGGGCTGGGGCAGGTTGAGCGAGTTCGCCGTGGTCACGAACATCACGTCCGACAGATCGATATCGATCTCCAGATAATGGTCCTGGAACTTCGAATTCTGCTCGGGATCAAGCACTTCGAGCAGCGCCGAGGCCGGATCTCCGCGGAAATCCTGACCCAGCTTGTCGATTTCATCGAGCAGGAACAGCGGGTTGGACGTCCCCGCCTTTTTGAGGTTGGAAACGATCTTGCCGGGCAGCGATCCGATATAGGTGCGCCGGTGGCCGCGAATCTCGGCTTCGTCGCGCACGCCGCCCAGCGACTGACGCACGAATTCGCGCCCGCACGCCTTGGCGATGCTGCGCCCGAGCGAGGTCTTGCCGACGCCCGGCGGGCCGACGAGGCACAGGATCGGGCCCTTCAGCTTGTTGGTGCGCGCCTGGACGGCGAGATACTCGACGATCCGGTCCTTGACCTTCTCGAGTGCGTAATGATCCTCGTCGAGCACCGCCTGCGCCTGCGCGATATCTTTCTTGAGCTTGGACTTCTTGCCCCAGGGCAGGCCCAGCAACACGTCGAGATAATTGCGCACCACCGTCGCTTCAGCGGACATCGGTGCCATCGTTTTGAGTTTTTTGAGCTCCGCAGTCGCCTTGGCGCGCGCTTCCTTGGAAAGCTTGAGCGTCGCGATCTTCTGGGTCAGCTCGGCGATCTCGTCGCCCTCGCCTTCCTCGCCCTCATTGCCCAGCTCGCGCTGGATCGCCTTCAACTGCTCGTTCAGATAATATTCGCGCTGCGTCTTCTCCATCTGCCGCTTCACGCGGCTGCGGATCTTCTTCTCCACCTGGAGCACGCCGAGCTCGCCCTCCATGAAGGCGAACGCCATTTCAAGCCGGCGCGCGGGGTCGAGCTCGACGAGCAGCGCCTGCTTGTCCGCGACCTTGATCGAGATGTTGGAGGCTACCGAATCGGCGAGGCGCGAAGCGTCCTCGATCTCGCCGAGTTGGACCGCGGTCTCCGCAGGCAGCTTCTTGTTGAGCTTGGCATAGTTTTCGAACTGCTCGACAACCGAGCGCATGAGCGCCTGGATCTCGTTGCCCTCAGCGTCGCGCTCCTCGATCATCGACACCGTCGCGGTCACATGATCGTCGACTTGGGTGAGCGACTCGAGCGAGGCGCGCTGCTGTCCTTCGACAAGAACGCGGACAGTGCCATCGGGCAGCTTAAGGAGCTGGAGCACCGTCGCGATAACGCCCAGATCGTACAGATCCTCGCGACCCGGATCGTCTTCTGCCGGATCCAGTTGAGCAACAAGGAAAATTTCCTTGTTCGCTTCCATCGCCCGTTCCAGCGCCACGACCGATTTGTCGCGTCCCACGAAGAGTGGGACGATCATGTGCGGGAAGACGACGATGTCGCGAAGCGGCAATACTGGGTAGCTATTGGACATGGAGACTCCGGAAACGCTTTATCGGTATATGGGCGCGCGTGCCTTGCCGATCAATGAAGCAACGCCACACCCTGTCTTTTAGCGCATCAATTCGGACCACGTGCCGCCGTAGCGAACAAACGGAACGCGCCCGGCAGTGAAATCACCACCGTGCGCGTTCTACAGCGGGCATAAGGGCGTCGTTGACGCGCATCAATTCGGCTCAGGCGGCGTCGCCGGCCTTGGCCTTTTCCTTTTTCGAGAAGACGCGGACCGGGTCCTTGCGCCCTTCAACGACATCCTTGTCGATCATCACCTCGTCGACGCCGTCCATCGATGGCAGGTCGAACATGGTATCAAGCAAAATGCCTTCGAGGATCGAGCGGAGGCCACGCGCGCCGGTCTTGCGATCGATCGCCTTCTTGGCCACCGATATGAGCGCGTCGTCGGTGAAGCCCAGCTTCACTTCCTCCATCTCGAACAGCTTCTGGTACTGTTTGACCAGCGCATTCTTGGGTTCGGACAGGATCTTGACCAGCGCGTCGGTGTCGAGGTCCTCGAGCGTCGCGATGACGGGCAGACGACCAACGAATTCGGGGATCAGACCGAATTTCAGCAGGTCCTCGGGCTCGCCCTGGCGGAGAATCTCGCCAGTGCGGCGCTCCTCGGGCGCGGCAACATAGGCGCCGAAGCCGATCGACTTGCCCTGCAGGCGGTCCGCGATGATCTTTTCAAGGCCCGAGAAGGCGCCACCGCAGATGAAAAGGATGTTGGTCGTGTCGACCTGCAGGAACTCCTGCTGCGGGTGCTTGCGGCCGCCCTGTGGCGGGACGGAGGCGGTGGTGCCCTCCATCAGCTTGAGCAGCGCCTGCTGCACGCCCTCGCCCGACACGTCACGGGTGATCGAGGGATTTTCGGCCTTGCGGCTGATCTTGTCGATCTCGTCGATATAGACGATGCCGCGCTGCGCACGCTCGACATTGTAATCGGACGCCTGGAGCAGCTTGAGGATGATGTTCTCGACGTCCTCGCCGACATAGCCCGCCTCGGTGAGCGTCGTCGCGTCCGCCATGGTGAAGGGCACGTCGAGGATGCGCGCCAGAGTCTGCGCGAGCAGCGTCTTGCCGCAGCCCGTGGGGCCGACGAGCAGGATGTTCGACTTGGCGAGCTCGACATCGGTGCCCTTGGCGCCGTGGTTGAGTCGCTTGTAGTGGTTGTGGACCGCCACCGAGAGGACGCGCTTGGCCTGCTTCTGGCCGATCACATAATCGTCCAGCACGTCGCAGATCTCCAGCGGCGTCGGAACGCCGCCGTCCTTCTTCGAAACGAGCGCGGTCTTGGTCTCCTCGCGGATGATGTCGTTGCACAGGTCAACGCACTCATCGCAGATGAAGACGGTCGGTCCGGCGATCAGCTTGCGCACTTCGTGCTGCGACTTGCCGCAGAACGAGCAGTACAGGGTGCTCTTCGAATCGCCGCCGCTCAACTTGGTCATCTAAACATCCTTGGGCCCCATACAGGGGCCATTTGCAACGCGGTCATCCTAGACCGCGTTGCTTCTATCTCACAATGACGAATTTCCGGTAACCGCATCAAGCCGCCGCCGCGGCATCCTCGGCGGGCATCGGGCGCTTGTCGAACACCTCGTCGACGATGCCGAAAACCTTCGCCTCGTCCGACGACATGAACTTGTCGCGCTCCATCGCGTTCTCGATCGTTTCGAGCGGCTGGCCGGTATATTTCGCGTACAGCTCGTTCATCCGGTGCCGGATGCGAAGGATTTCCTTCGCCTGGATCTCGATATCGGTTGCCTGGCCCTGCGCTCCGCCCGAAGGCTGGTGGATCATGATGCGCGAATTGGTGAGCGCCATGCGCATCCCCGGCTCGCCCGCCGCGAGCAGGAAGCTGCCCATCGACGCCGCCTGGCCGATGCACACCGTGCCGACGCGCGGGCGGATATACTGCATGGTATCATGGATCGCCATGCCCGCCGTCACCACGCCACCGGGCGAGTTGATGTACATATAGATGTCCTTTTTCGGATTCTCCGACTCAAGGAACAGGAGCTGTGCGGTGATCAGCGAGGCCATGTGGTCCTCTACCTGCCCGGTCACGAAGATGATCCGCTCGCGCAGCAGCCGCGAATAAATGTCGAAGCTGCGCTCGCCGCGGTTCGATTGCTCGATGACGATGGGGACGAGAGCGTCTGTAAGAGGATGCATGTGGAGAATCTGTCCTTTGCCCGTTGACGCCCCCAACATCGGCGTTTGGCCGGGTCAGTTCAAGGGGGCGCGCGCCGATGCCGGCATCGCGCCGGCACCCGGATCGTTTATGCCTGTATCTTGGCTGTCAGGCGCACATAGCCGAATTGGCGACGCACGTCATAGATGAAATTCTCAGTTTTCCGCCGCGGGGGCCGGCAGCGCCAGATAGGCGAGCCTGCGCACCTCGCGACGGCCGCGCACGACCGTGTCCAGAATCAGCCCGCTGAACAGGCTCAAAAAGGCCAGCAGCATAAGTCCGGTCACCAGCACCGCGGTAGGCAGTCGCTCGACCAGTCCTGTCTGCACATAGGCGACCGCAAGCGGGATCGCGAGGACGATCGAGAGCGAGGCGAGCAACGCCGCAATGATCCCGAAGAACAAGGCCGGGCGCTCGTTGCGGAACAGCGTCGCGATCATGCTGAGGATACGAAAGCCGTCGCGATAGGTGGAGAGTTTGGAAACCGAGCCTTCGGGACGTGCGCCATAATGCGTGATCTCCTCCGCGACCGGCATCTTGAGTTCGAGCGCGTGGACGCTGATCTCGGTCTCGATCTCGAACCCGCCGGATAGCACGGGAAAGCTCTTCACGAAGCGTCGCGAAAATACCCGATAACCCGATAATATATCGCTGAAAGTCCGTCCGAATATCTGCGCGAGCAGGCCGGTGAGCATGGCGTTGCCGAAGCGATGCCCGCGCCGATAGGCGGCCTCGACCTCGGACCTGCGCGCCCCCACGACCATGTCCAGTTGCTCGTCCAGCAGTCGTGCGACAAGCGCCGGGGCAGCCGCGGCGTCATAGGTCGCGTCGCCATCCGCCATCACATAGATATCGGCATCGACATCCGCGAACATGCGACGGACGACATGGCCCTTGCCCTGCATCCGTTCGGTGCGGACGATCGCACCCGCGGCGCGCGCAACTTCTACGGTCCGGTCGCGACTGTTGTTGTCGTAGACATAGATCGCCGCGTCAGGAAGCGCGGCACGGAAGCCCGCGATCGTCTGCGCGATCGCGGCTTCCTCATTATAGCAGGGCAGGAGAACGGCAATCCTGAGCCCGGCGGGCAATGTGCCTGCCTTTGCGCTTTTCGGTTGTGCCATCCCCCGCCCCTGTTTGCCTTACTTCTTGGCGGCCGGCTTCTTCGCGGCGGGCTTTTTCTCCGCTGCAGGCTCGGCGTCATCCTTCTTGGCCGCAGCCTTTTTGGCAGCCGGCTTCTCGGCCCCCTCGGCCTTGCTCGGGACAGGCTTGTCGTCAGCCTTCTCGGCCTTCACCTTGGCGGGCTTTTCAGCCCCCTCGGCTTTGCTCGGGGCAGGCTTTGCCTCGGGCTCGGCTTTCTTGGCCGCGGCCTTCTTCGCCTTGGGCTTCTCGTCATGATCATGGTCGTGACCACAGCCCGGGCCGTGAACGTGACCGTCATCCTCGGCCTCGATCTCCGACTCGAGCTCTTCGCGGCTCACGGTGCGATCAGTGATCTCGGCCTTGGAGAACAGGAAGTCGACGACCTTGTCCTCATAGAGCGGCGCGCGAAGCTGCGCGGCGGCCATCGGCTCCTGCTGGATATACTGGACGAAGCGCTCGCGGTCCTCGGGGCGGTACTGCTGCGCAGCCTGCCCGATCAGTCGGTTCATCTCCTGAACGCTGACCTCGACGCCATTGGCCTGGCCGATCTCCGAGAGCAGCAGGCCGAGGCGCACGCGGCGCACCGCAATATCGCGATAGTCGTCGCGGTCGCCTTCCATTTCCTTGAGCGCGGCCTCGGGATCTTCCTCGTGGCCCGCCTCATGCTGGAGTTGCGCCCAGATCTGGTTGAACTCGGCTTCGACCATCGAGGGCGGAACCTCGAAATCATGGGCAGCGGCAAGCTGGTCGAGCAGCTTGCGCTTCATGTGCGTGCGCGTCAGGCCATTCAGCTCCTGCTCGAGCTGGCCCTTCAGCAGGCCGCGAAGCTGCTCAAGGCTCTCGAGACCGAGCGACTTGGCGAAGTCCTCGTCGGCCTTGGCTTCCTTGGGAACGCGGACCTCGTTGATCACCAGATCGAACGTCGCGGGCTTACCCTTGAGCGTGTCGACATTGTAATCCTCGGGGAAGGTCACGTTGATGGTCTTCTCGTCATTGGCTTTCACGCCGACGATCTGATCCTCGAAGCCGGGGATGAGGCGGCCCGAGCCGATTTCGACCGACATGCCCTCGCCCGTGCCGCCCTCAAAAGCGACGCCGTCGACCTTGCCGACGAAATCCATGACAACGAGGTCGCCTTCCTTCGCCTTGTGGCTCTTGGCGGCTTCCTCGAACTGCTTGTTCTGCGACGCCATGCTCTGGAGCGCTTCGTCGACCTTGGCCTCCTCGACCTCGACCGTCAGCCGCTCGAGCTTGATATTGTCGATCGAAGGCGCGGGCACTTCGGGCAGCACTTCCAGCGCGACCTTCACCTCGGCGTCCTTGCCGGGCTCGTAACCCTCGTTCAGTTCGACCGAAGGCTGCATCGCGGGGCGCAGCTTGTTGTCGGCGAGCAGCTTTTGCACGCCCTCCTGGATCGATCCGTTGAGCGCGTCCTGATGGAGCGCCTCGCCGTGCATCTTGCGGACGAGGTTCGCGGGCACCTTGCCGGGGCGGAAGCCGGGCATGCGCACCTGCGGCGCCACCGTCTTGATTTCCTTCTCCACCCGCGCGTCAATGTCCTTCGCGGTGATGGTGAGGGTGTAGGCCCGCTTCAGGCCTTCGTTCAACGTCTCGACAGTCTGCATTTTCTCTCAAACGCCTTCATTATCAGGAATCTGCTGGCTTTGGTCCTTGCGCTCACATGAGAGCGAAACTGGTGCGGGCGAAGGGACTCGAACCCCCACATCTTGCGATACCAGAACCTAAATCTGGCGCGTCTACCAGTTCCGCCACGCCCGCTTGAGGACCGCCGGTCGGCGGCGTCTATAGCAGGAGCACGTGGAGGCGCAAGGCGCGATGCACCCGCCCCTGCCCATCCCCTGCATTGTTCGTTCAGCCAAGCGCCTTTTTCAGCAGATCGTTGACGACCTTGGGATTGGCCTTGCCGCCCATAGCCTTCATCGTCTGGCCAACGAAGAAGCCGAACAAAGCTTCCTTGCCGCCCTTGTACTGTTCGACCTTGTCGCCATTGTCGGCGAGCACCTTGGCGATCACTTCCTCGATCGCGCCGGTGTCGCTGGTCTGCTTCAGACCCTTTTCCTCGACGATCACGCCGGGATCCTGCCGTGTTTCGAGCATGATTTCGAAGACCTGCTTGGCAAGCGTGCCCGAAAGCGTGCCGTCCGCGACGAGCTTGAGCAGTTCAGCGCCCTGTTTGGGGCTGACCGGGCTATGCTCGATGTCGAGGCCGAGACGGTTGAGCGCACCGAACAGGTCCGAAATCAGCCAGTTGGACGCGGCCTTCGCCATGGCCTGATCGCCGCATTCGGCGAGCAGTGCCTCGAACCAGCGCGCAGTCTCTGCCTCGGCGGTGAGCACTGCTGCGGCATAGGAAGTCAGGCCAAGATCGCCTTCATAGCGCTTGCGCTTGGCGTCGGGCAGCTCGGGCAGCGACGCGCGGCATTCCTCGAGGAATGCGTCGTCGAGTTCAAGCGGCAGCAGGTCGGGATCGGGGAAATAGCGGTAATCGTGCGCATCCTCCTTGGAACGCATCGACCGCGTCTCGTTGCGGTCCGGATCGTAAAGCCGCGTTTCCTGGACGATCTTGCCGCCCGATTCGAGCACGTCGACCTGACGGTTCGCTTCATGCTCGATCACCGCCATGACGAAGCGCACGGAGTTGACGTTCTTGGTCTCGGTCCGCGTCCCGAATTCCTCGCCGGGCTTGCGTACGCTGACATTGACGTCGGCGCGCATCGAGCCCTCTTCCATATTGCCGTCGCACGAGCCGACATAGCGGAGGATTGATCTCAGCTTCTTGACGTAAGCCCCTGCTTCCGCAGGGGAACGCATATCTGGGCGCGAGACGATTTCCATCAGCGCGACGCCCGAACGGTTAAGGTCGACATAGGAGCGCGTCGGATGCTGGTCGTGCATCAGCTTGCCCGCATCCTGCTCGACATGGATGCGTTCGATGCCGATGCGCTTCACCGCGCTGTCGGGATCCTTCTCGTCGAGCGTCACCTCGATCGCGCCCTCGCCCACCAGCGGATGATAGAGCTGCGAGATCTGGTAGCCCTGCGGCAGATCGGCGTAGAAGTAATTCTTGCGGTCGAAGCGCGACCATTTGTTGATCTGCGCGTCGATCGCCATGCCGGTGCGCACGGCCTGGCGGATGCACTCCTTGTTAGGCACGGGCAACATTCCCGGCATCGCCGCATCGATCAGCGAAACCTGGCTGTTGGGCTCCGCGCCGAACGCGGTCGCCGCGCCCGAGAAGAGCTTGGCGTTGGAGGTGACCTGCGCATGGACCTCGAGGCCGATCACGACCTCCCACTCGCCCGTTGCGCCCTGAATGCGATAGCTGCTTGTAGTTTCCATGATCCCAATACCGCTTAACAAACCGAGCTACGACCACATTTTGCGTACTGCAAAAGGTAAAACGCGATAATTATTCCGATCGCAATCACGCCATGCAACCAAAGACGATTAGCACGTTGCCGCTCAAGGCGATGGTAGCCCGTTTCAGCGGGCACTTCGTATTCGGTGTCCGTTTCAGGATCACTCACCACCACTGCTCCGGCCGCGCCGTGAAGCCCGCGCGCTCCTCGATCGCGAGGCCCGCGTTGAGCACGCCCTGCTCATCGAGCGCCTTGCCGATGATCTGGAGGCCCAGCGGCAGCCCCTGTCCGTCGAGCCCGCCGGGCACCGACATTGCGGGCAGGCCCGCAAGCGAACTCGGTACGGTGAAGACGTCGTTGAGGTACATCGCCAGCGGATCGGCCGATTTCTCGCCCAGCGCGAACGCCGCCGAGGGCGCGGTCGGCGCGAGCAGCAAGTCGCAGCGCGTCCATGCCTCGTCGAAATCGCGTGCGATCAGCGTGCGAACCTTCTGCGCCTGATTATAATAGGCGTCGTAGAAGCCCGCCGACAGCACATAGGTGCCGATCATGATGCGACGCTTGACCTCGGCGCCGAAGCCAGCGGCGCGGGTTGCGGCGTACATATCCTGCAGTCCCGCGCCGTCGGGCAGATCCCGCAAGCCGTAGCGCACGCCGTCATAGCGCGCGAGGTTGGACGAAGCCTCGGCGGGCGCGATGATGTAATAGGCAGGCAGCGCGTACTTGGTGTGCGGCAGTGAGACCTCGACGATCTCGGCGCCCGCATCCTTGAGCCATGCAATGCCCTGCTCCCAGAGCGCATCGATCTCGGCAGGCATGCCGTCGACGCGATACTCCTTGGGAATACCGATCTTCTTGCCCTTGAGATCGCTCGACAATCCGGCTTCCCAGCCGGGCACGGCGAGTTCGAGCGAGGTCGAATCCTTTGGGTCGAAACCCGCCATAGCCTCAAGCATGATCGCGCAGTCGCGCACGTCGCGCGCCATCGGGCCCGCCTGATCGAGCGAACTGGCGAAGGCGATCGTGCCCCAGCGCGAGCAGCGGCCATAGGTCGGCTTGATGCCCGAAATGCCCGTAAACGCCGCGGGCTGTCGGATCGAGCCGCCCGTGTCTGTGCCCGTCGCCGCGGGACAGAGCCGCGCCGAGATCGCCGAGGAGCTGCCGCCCGAAGAACCGCCCGGCGCGAGCGGCGCATTGCCGCCGTCCTTGCGCCGCCAGGGCGAGATCACATTGCCGAACGCGCTGGTCTCGTTGGACGAGCCCATCGCGAACTGGTCGAGGTTGAGCTTGCCGAGCATCCCAGCGCCCGCCTGCCAGAGATTGGCGGAAACCGTCGACTCATAGGTCGGCGTGAAACCGTCAAGAATGCCGCTCGCTGCGGTCGTCGGCACGCCATCGGTGCAGAACAGGTCCTTCATGCCGATTGGCACACCCGAAAGCGGCTTGAGATCGCCCGAGGCGCGCGCTGCATCGGCCGCATCGGCTGCCTTCAGCGCATGGTCGGGGGTTTCTACGAGGAACGCGTTGAGCGCTTTCGCCTGCGCCACGCGATCGTTGAACGCGGTCGCGACTTCGCGCGCGGAAAAGCTGCCGTCGCGCACACCGTCGCGGATGGCGGCAACGCCAAGATCAGTCAGTTCGGTCATGCGCCCTCTCCTGTCATTCCCGCGAAAGCGGGAATCCCGCTGCCTTCCCTTTGCCGCCGTGAACAGAAAAGCGGGATCCCCGCTTTCGCGGGGATGACGAAGAAAACAGGACGACACATTATTCGATCACCTTCGGAACCGCGAAAAAGCCGTGTTCGGCCTGGGGCGCATTGGCGAGGACCTTGTCGCGGCAATTGCCGTCGGTCACGACGTCCTCGCGCAGGCGCAGATGATTGGGGATGACCGCGGTCATGGGCTCGACCGCGCTGGTGTCGACCTCGCCCAGTTGCTCGATCCAGCCGAGGATATTGTTGAGCTCGGGCACCATCGCCTCGGCCTCGTCATCGCGCATGGCGATGCGCGCGAGGCTCGCGATCTTTTTCACGGTTGCGGTATCGACGGACATGAAAGCCTTCAATCAGGTCGGATGAACGCCTGCGCGGCTAGCACCCGCCGCGCCGCGCTTCAAGCGGCGAGGCTATTCGAAGACGTCGCCGACGGGCTTGCCATCAAGAAAGGCCTGCCGGCGCTTTACCTCACGCACCTCGATACTCGCCGAAAGCGGCGCGCCCGGCTTCACTTTCTCGACATGCTCAACCGCAAGCACACCGTCGCGATTGCTGGTCCAGACGCCTTTTTCATCCAGGCGCGCGACCTGGACGTTCAGCGGGCAATCACGACAATTTTGCCCGATCAGCACTGCGCTTCGCTCGCCCCGGCGATAGGACAGCGCGTAGCTTGCCTCGTCGTTCGCGGACAGATTGAGGGACTCTATGAGCCCTTCGGGCAACCCAACCTGTTCGGGCACCACCCGGATCGTGCGGCGCACGCGTTCCGCCCGCACTGCATTTGTCTGCCGTTCAGCTAGATCCCAACGATTTTCCGTCGCCAACGCGGTTTTGGCCGCCTTGGCGATCGCGAGAGTCTGCGATCGTGCGAGCCTGTCGACCGCGGCCTTGCCCGGTTCGCCAAAATCATAGCGCAGCGCCGCCCAGTCGAATTTTTCGGGCATGATCTTCCCGCTCTCAAGCCGCGCGACCTGATCGCGCGTCGAAATCGCGTTGAAGCTCAGGATCGGCAGCGCGAGGAACAGCGCGAGCGCGCACAGGCCAAAAGCGAGGTTGAGGTTGGCGGGACGCAGATAGGTCGCCCAGCTATGCCGCCCGCGCACCAACGAAACCAGATACGCCAGGCCAAAGGCACAGGCGACGATCACGAACACCAAAGCCCAGAGGCGATCGGGCGTGAAGCCATATTGGCCGATCCGCAGCCCGGTCGAGATTGCTGCGATGACCGCGAGCGGCAACATCGCCAGCCCCAACGCCATCGCTCCATAGCGCAGCGGCGGGAAGCGTGATTCCTGCTCCTCGCCGTTGCCGATCACCGCATTGGCAAGGATCACCGCGCCGATCACGCATGACAGCAGGATCGGCGTCGTCGCCTTCGTCGCGTCCCACAGTGCGGACAGCCCGGTAAAGGGCAGGCTCAGCAGGAACAGCAGCAGCCCCGCACCCAGCACGGGCGCAAGCACGCTCAGTACCGCGACGATGACGCGCTGGAGCACGCGCACGATCCTGTCCTGCTCGCGCAATATGCCGATCGCCGCACCGAACGAAGCGCCCATCAGCACGCGGATGAACCAGTTTTCGTCGAGCAGATCCTTGATCAGCGTGATCTTGATCAGCGCGAACAGCTCGGACAGCAGCAGCGTCAGCAGGAACACGATGCCGACGAACGCCCAGCCAGCGCACCAGATCACGACATTGGTCAGCGCATGGTCATGGACATCGACATAGGGAAAGCGGCGCGCGCCCTGATCGCGCGCCGCCTGGAACAGCGGCGCGGCGATCGCGACCGACAGGAAGATGCAAACCACGCGCCAGCCGTCGCCCCCGCTCCACTGATCGGGCGCGCCGTTCCAGTAAAGGATCAGCCCGATCGCAAGCGCGGCAACGAACGAGAAGATCACCGACCATTGCCAGCGCTCGCGCTCAAGCGTGAAGGCGATCAGCACCGCCAATGAGCCGACAAAGGCAACGCTGGCGGTCTTCAACGCGCCTGGCGGGTTCGAATAGAATGGCCCGTCACCGAGGATGAAATGGATGATCAGCCCCGCGACTGCGCCGAGCCCCGCGAGCAGCCAGGGCCGCAGATCCCAATCGGGCCGGTTGCGATATGATTCCTCGGCCATGTCAAATCCCCTTTCTTCCTCCTTTATGTCATTCCCGCGAAAGCGGGAATCCATGAACACGGAATTTTCCGGTAAGGGCAGTGTTCATGGATTCCCGCTTTCGCGGGAATGACGATCAAGGGAACGGAGCACGCTTCGCAATTGCGTCCGCCACACCTATTGGCCACAGGAACGAAATTGTCGCCCCGGCGGTTTTATGCTGCATTGCACAACAGGAAGGATGCTCGTTGGCCCGCAAGTTCCTCTATCTGATTGCGATTTTGATCATGCTCGCCATTGCCGCCACCTTTGCCTACCGCCTGTTCGGGGTGCAGATCATGCGCACCGCGATGGTGCCGACGACCGAATTCGTGCCCCAGCCCGGCGTGCAGATGAGCGCCTACGCCGAACCCGATATGTGGGTCGCGCGCCCCGACAAGGCCGTCGACAACCCCGCGCTCTGGACCCCCGATGGCTACACGCCCGGCGCAAAACCCGAGGCCGCGGTCTTCTTCATCCATCCCACCTCCTATCTCGAACGCGCGAGCTGGAACGCGCCGCTCGACAATCAGGAGGCCAATGACCGCGCCGCACTTTTCCTGCGCGGACAGGCAAGCGCATTCAACGAAGCAGGCGAAGTCTGGGCGCCCCGCTACCGGCAGGCGACCTTTGGCGCCTTCCTCACCGACAAGGCTGAGGCCGAAAAGGCGCTTGATCTTGCCTATGGCGATATTGCTTCGGCGTTCGATCGCTTTCTGGCCGAGGCCGGCGACGATCGGCCGATTATCCTCGCCGGTCACAGCCAGGGTGCGCTGCACCTGACCCGCCTGCTGCGCGAAAAGGTCGCGGGCAGGCCCGTCGCCAAGCGCATCGTGGCCGCCTATGTGGTCGGCTGGCCCATCTCGCGCAGCACCGACCTCAAGGCGCTGGGGCTTCCCGAATGCAACGGCCCCGACCAGTCGGGCTGCCTGCTGAGTTGGCAGAGCTTCGCCGAGCCGGCGGATACCACGCTGGTGCAGGAGACCTATGACGCGACGACGGGCTTCGACGGCCACCCCCGCAAGGGCACCGCGATGGTCTGCACCAATCCTGTAACGGGCGCGCCGGACACCGCTGCGCTTGCGCCCGCCAACCTCGGCACGCTGGTTCCCTCGGACGATCTCAAGACCGCGACGTTGACCAAGGCTGCGGTGCCCGCACATTGCGGACCGAACGGCTTCCTGCTGATCGGCAATCCACCCGAAATCGGCCCCTATGTGCTGCCGGGCAACAATTACCATGTCTATGACTACACGTTGTTCTGGGCGAATGTGCGCGCAGATGCCGTCCGGCGCCTTGCTGCTTATAAGGGCCAATGATCACGATCGATTCGCGCGCGTTCAGGGACGCGCTGCCTCAGGGCGGCCGATTGCTCGGGCTTGACCTCGGCACGAAAACGATCGGCATGGCGCTGTGCGACGCGGGATGGAGCTTCGCCAGCCCCGCGGGCACGATCAGGCGCGCCAAATTCTCGCAGGACAAGGCGAAGCTGGCGGCGCAGGTGAGCGATCAGCACGTCGTCGGCATCGTGCTCGGACTGCCGCTCAACCTCGACGGCACCGAATCGCCGCGCAGCCAGTCCACGCGCGCCTTTGCGCGCAATATCGAGGACATGGGGCTTCCCGTCCTGCTCTGGGACGAGCGCTGGTCGACCGTCGCGGTCGAACGCGCGATGATCGAGGCCGATCTCAGTCGTGCGAAACGCGCGGAACGCGTCGATACGCTGGCGGCGGCGCACATCCTTCAGGGCGCTATCGACGGCCTCGCAATGGCGGGTAATTGATAGAATACCCCAATCCCGCTCGGGCTGAGCCTGTCGAAGCCCATCTCTTCTTACTCATTCCTTTGGCCCAAAGCAGGAAAGTAAGGGGCTTCGACAAGCTCAGCCCGAGCGGTGAAGGTGGGAAGCACGGCGAAGCATATTGAACTCCCCCCCGCATCCGCGTAAGCCGCAGCTTTAATGCCAAACGCACCTTCATCATCAGCGCACGGGCTCACCGGGGCGCAGCTTTTCCCGCACCGCCATCTCACCGGAATCTCAGGTCTTCAGCCGCACGAGATAACCTTTTTGCTCGATGAGGCCGAGCAATGGGTCGACCTCAACCGCAAGGCGAGCAAGCATGACGGTCGTCTCTCCGGGCTCACCCAGATCAACGCCTTTTTCGAGAATTCGACGCGCACGCTGCTGTCGTTCGAGATCGCGGGCAAGCGTCTCGGCGCCGACGTCGTCAACATGCACGCCGCGCAATCGAGCGTGAAGAAGGGCGAGACGCTGATCGACACCGCGGTCACGCTCAATGCGATGCGCGCCGACGTGATCGTGATCCGTCATCAAAGCTCGGGCGCTGTCCAGCTCATCGCCGACAAGGTCGACTGCCCCGTACTCAACGCAGGTGACGGCCGCCACGAACATCCCACCCAGGCGCTGCTCGATGCGCTCACCATCCGCCGCCGCAAGGGCCGGATCGCGGGGCTTCGCGTCGCGATCTGCGGCGATGTGCTCCACAGCCGCGTCGCGCGGTCCAACATCCTCGCGCTCACGTCACTGGCTGCCGAGGTCCGGGTAATTGCGCCGCCGACATTGATGCCTCCCGCGATCGAACGAATGCACGTCACCCCCTTCACCGATTTCGATACAGGCATAGAGGGCGCCGATGTCGTGATGATGCTGCGCCTGCAAAGTGAGCGCATGGCGGGCGGCTTCATCCCCTCGCCGCGCGAATATCACGCGCTATGGGGCCTCACGTCCGAAAGGCTCGAACGCGCCGCGCCCGACGCGCTGGTCATGCACCCCGGTCCCATGAATCGCGGGGTCGAGATCGATTCGAACATCGCCGACGATCCGAACCGCTCGGCGATCACGGAGCAGGTGGAAATGGGCGTCGCGGTCCGCATGGCCTGTCTCGACGTGCTGACGCGGCGCAAGCGCGGTGTGGAGGGTTGGGCATGAGCAATACCAGCCACCTGCGCGCCATCATCAATGGCCGCGTCGTCTTGCCACAGCGCGAACCTGCCGATGCAAATATCCTGATCCGTGACGAGCAGATCGTTGAAATCGGCAGCTTCGAGATTCCGTCGGATGCCGAAATGGTCGACGCCCGGGGCGCGCTCGTCGCGCCCGGTATCATCGACATCGGCGTCTTCGCGGTCGATCCCGCGGCGTGTCGCGCGGGCGGCATCACACGCGTTGCGGTGATGCCCGACCAGTCGCCGCCGCTCGACGAACCCGGTCTCATTCAACGCGCGGCGGCCTCGGGCAAGCCCGATCATCTCTGGGTGCATCCCGTCGCCGCCGCAACGCGCGGGCTGAAGGGTGAAGAAGTCGCCGAATTTGCGCTGATGCGCTCGGTCGGCGCGCGCGCGGTGGCGACCGGACGCGGCTGGATCGCGGATTCGGGCGTGATGCGGCGCGTGCTGTCCTATGCCGCGCCGCTTGGCCTAACGACCATCACGCATCCCGAAGACAGCGGAATGGTCGGAGGCGCGGTCGCGACGTCTGGTGAGACCGCGACGCGGCTCGGTCTGCCCTGCGCGCCTGCAATTTCCGAGGCGATGGCGATCGCGCGCGATCTGGCGATCGCCGAGGTCGCCGGTGCGCCGATCCATTTCCGCCAGGTCACGACCGAAGCGGGATTCGATCTGATCCGCGCCGCCAAGGCCCGCGATGTTGTGCGCGTGACTTGCGGCATAACGCCCGCGCATCTGTTCCTGTCGGATATTGCGATTTCCGATTTCCGCACATTTGCACGCCTTTCGCCGCCACTGCGCGATGAAAGCGACCGCCAGGCCGCGCTCGCGGCGGTCGCCGACGGCACGATTGACATGATCGGATCCGGCCACGACCCGCGCGGCCCCGAGGACAAGCGACTACCCTTTGCCGACGCCGCGCCAGGGATGGCGGGTGCAGAGACGCTGCTCGCGCTCGCGCTCGGATTGGTCCGCGACGGGCTCATTGATTATGCCCGCCTGTTTGCGCTTCTCGCGGGCAATCCGGCCAAATTGCTCGGGCTCGACGCAGGCAGGATCGCGGTCGGCGCGCCAGCGGACCTGATCGTGATCGATCCCGATGCGCCGTGGAAGATCGATTCGGATCGAATGGCAGCCCGCGCGGGCAATACACCCTTTGACGGCCTGCCGGGTCAGGGCCGGGTGCTGCATATGTTGAAAGGCGGCCAGCCTCTCGGCTGACCGCCTTTCCCCCGCGCCCCGAAACCGAAATTAGCGTGAAGCGATGCGCGCCACAGCGCGCTGGACCCATTGCGCAGGCGCGCCATTGCCATAGGTCCGCACGAAGCAGTTGCCGCCATTCGCCTTGACGCGACCACAGACACGCTCGGCGTCGCTGCGCGTCTCGAAACCGCCAAGCGCGACGCGATGCACCGAGGCCCCGTTGAGCTGGAAGGTGTCCCCGACGGGGCGATAATGGGCGAGTTCGCCGAAGCGGCCGACCGAACGGCTCCATGCGGCTTCCGCGCGAATTGCGCTCGAAAAGGCGCCGATCTGGACGACATAGCGCCCGTCCTGCGATACGCGAACTGCCGGAACCGATGCCACCGCGCGCTTTAGGGATGCACGATCGGCGCGAACGAGCGCAACCGGCAGTGCCTGGACGATTTCCTGGCGCGGTGCGAACGTGATCTGGCGCAATGTTCCATCCGCATCAGACACCGCGACCTTTATGGGTTCCGGTTCTGCCGCAGTGACGGGCTCCGGCGCGGCTGCATAAGCCTCGTTCACCGCGATCGGCGCCAGCGCGAGCCGCGTGGGCTGGCCGGCATCCTCGATCGGGGCGATGCCAAGCAGCGTGGACACCTGATCCCAGCTATTCTCGGGCTGCGTGAAACGTACCCAGCCCGCGATGCGCTGGTTCAGCTCTTCGGGTGAAACGTCCTGCGCCGCGACGGCGCGCGCCCTGCCCCAATTGCCCGCCATAGCATAGGCAAGCGCCAGATTCTGGCGCGTCTTGGCGGATGTGCCTTCACTGCGCGCGGCAGGCTCCAGCACCTCAAACGCAGCCCTCATTTCGCCGGCCAGCGCCAGCGCGAGGCCGCGATCGGCATCGGCAATCGGCGCCTGTGCGTTGCGCAGCGTTTCCAGCGCCAGATCGCGCTTGCCCAGTGCGACCTGGACCAGCGCGAGGCTGAGGGTTGCGCGGCCATTGGCGGGATCGAGCGCGAGCGTATCTCCAAATGCGGTCTCGGCCGAAATCAGCCGCCCACCCTGCAGATAGGCATGCCCCAGAAGCGCACGATAGGCGGCCTCACGCGGGCTCATGCCCACGGCGCGCTCGGCCTCGACGATCGCTGCATCGAAATCGCGCGCCTTGAGCGCCTGCCCCGCCGCCGCCGCGACATCCGCTGCGGACGCAACGGCATCGGTTTCGTCGGAGGCAAAGGCGAATCCGAACTGCTTGATCGAGGGGTTGGCCCCGATCATCGTCGTACCCGCGACCAGTGCGGTCGCAGCGATCTTGAGGACTGCCGTGCGGTTCATATCATTCCCCCCGTTTTTATGGGTTACTTCGTCGCGCTGGCCGGAACCTTGCGCGCCAGATCGTCGAGCTCGGGCCGGTCCGCCAGAAAGCGATCAAGCGCCTCGGTGACGATCGCCTGCGCCGATGCGCGTTCGATTGCGCAGGCCAGCTTGAGCTTGAGATGACGCTCGGCGTCGAGCCGCAGCGTGAACGCCGCCTTGCCCTTGCGTCCGCGAACGGCTTTCTTGGCGCGCGCAATCGCAACGCGCGGTACGGGAAGCGCATCCGATTTCTTGCGCGTGGTCAGGACGGGCGCGTCGAACGCGACGTCTTCGCCCTCCTCTTCCTCGCCCGCGTCGAAATACTCTTCAACCGTGTTGAACTCTTCGGCCAGTTCCTCGCGCTGGAGCACGACTGGCGGCAATGGCTGTTCCGGAAGCGCCTGCTCGTCGAGTTCGGCGCCGCTAGGAAAGGCAACGGCTTTGGGCACATCATGCCCCATGTCGTTCCAGCCAAGATCGTCCTGGCCGCCGAAGCCGCTGAAACCGCCGAAACCCTGCGGCCGCATGGCGGGCTTTGCGTGGCCTTTGCGCGCCAGAAGCCCCGAGGAGAGCGAGGCGACGGGTTTGGGTTCACCCATGATCATTACTCCCGCCTTACTGGCCAATGACGCGACGACCGAAGCCGCCCATCGGACGCGGCGCAACCGCGGCGACGCCCATCTGCGGCGCGCTGAACACGGTGCGGCGGAAATTCTTCTCGAGCCGATCGGAAATGTACGACCAGAGCTCGACGACCTCGTTGGCGGAACGTCCCTTGGGATCGACCTCCATCACGGTGCGGCCGTCGATCATCGAGGCGGCAAAATCGGTGCGATGGTGCAGCGTCACCGGCGCCACGGTGCCGTGCTGCGAGAGCGCGACCGCGGCTTCATAGGTGATCTTGGCCTTGGGCGTGGCTGCGTTGACCACGAAGATCAGCGGCTTGCCTGCGCGTTCGCACAGATCCACCGTCGCGCCGACGGCGCGCAGATCGTGCGGGCTCGGGCGCGTCGGGATCACGATCAGCTCCGCCACCGCGATGACGCTCTGGATCGCCATCGTAATCGCCGGAGGCGTGTCGATCACCGCAAGCCTGAAGCCCTGCTGGCGCAGCACCTCGAGGTCGGAGGCGAGCCGCGCGACCGTGGTCTGCGCGAAGGCGGGATATTCGCTCTCGCGCTCGTTCCACCAATCGGCGAGCGACCCCTGCGGATCGATATCGATCAGCACGA
>NZ_QYUM01000004.1 GCF_003590775.1 Sphingomonas cavernae
GCACGCGCATGTGATGCTGACCATGCGTTCGGTAGACGAGAACGGCTTCGGCGCCAAGGTGCGCGACTGGAACCGGGCAGAGCTGCTGCAGCACTGGCGCGAAGCCCTGGGCGAGCCATGTCAATCGTCGCCTAGCCGAACTCGATATCGATGCGGCGGTAGATCATCGCTCGCTCGAAGCCCAGGGGATCGACCTTGAGCCCCAGCACAAGATCGGGCCGGCGGCCTTGCGCATGGTCGCGCAAGGGCGGACAAGCGAGCGGCTCGAAGAGCATTGCGCGATCGCGCGCCGCAACGGGATGCGTATCATCGCCGATCCGGGCATCGCGCTCGATGCGATCACGCACACACAAGCGACCTTCACCAAACGCGACCTGCGGTGTTCATCCACCGACATAGCGACGGCAAGGACCAGTTCGACCAGTGCATGCACGCGGTGCGCGGCGCCGCCCGATCTCGTCGCCCTGGGCAAGGACGGCCGCGGCGAGGACCGGTTCACTCGCGCGCGATGATCGCAACCGAACACAGCCTCGAGCAGGCCGCGCAGACCCTCGCCGCACGCATGCGCCATCGCGTCCCGGCATCGGACGTCGAAAGGGGCGAAGCGTCAGCCGGGACGCGCGGCGTGTCGCTCGGTGCCGAGCAGCGTCGCGCCCTCATCCATATCACAGAAGGCGCCGATCTGTCGCTGGTGATCGGCTATGCGGGCACCGGCAAGTCGACGATGCTGGGCGTCGCGCGCGAAGCATGGGAGTTCGCGGGCTACCGCGTCCGCGGGGCAGCATTGTCGGGGATCGCCGCCGAGAATCTCGAAAGCGGCTCGGCTATCCCCGCGCGCACGATCGCGAGCCTGGAACATCAATGGCGGCAGGATCGCGATCTGCTCACTCCGCGCGACGTGCTCGTGATCGACGAGGCGGGAATGATCGGCGCACGCCAGATGGAACGGGTGATCAGTGAGGTCGAAAAGCGCGGCGCGAAACTGGTGCTGGTGGGCGACCCGCAGCAGCTCCAGGCGATCGAGGCGGGGGCGGCGTTTCGCGCGATCCATTCCGCCCAAGGCGGGGTCGAGATCACCGAGATTCGCCGCCAGCACCAGGGCTGGCAGCGCGACGCGACGCGTGCATTGGCGACCGGGCGTGTCGGCGAAGCCCTTGATGCCTATCGCGAGCACGGGGCCGTTCATGCCGCAGCCACGCGCGAGACAGCGCGCGCCAGGCTGATCGAGTGCTGGGACAGGGAGCGCAGCGCCCGGCCGCAGGCGAGCCGGATCATCCTCACCCACACCAATGACGAGGTGCGCCTGCTCAACGAGGCGGCGCGCGCGCGGCTGCGCGCGGCACGTCAGCTGCGCGATGAGGTCGAAATCGAGACGGCACGCGGCGAGCGTTCGTTCGCGCGCGGCGACCGGATCATGTTCCTGAGGAACGAACGCAGCCTGGGGGTCAAAAACGGGTCGCTCGGCCGGATCGCGCGCGTCGATGCGCTGCGGATGAGCGTGCTGCTCGACGATGGGCGCAGTGTCGCCTTCGACATCAAGGATTATGCCGATCTCGACCATGGCTATGCCGCGACCATCCACAAGGCTCAAGGGTTGACGGTGGACCGGGTGCATGTGCTCGCCACCCCTGGGCTCGATCGCCATGCGAGCTATGTCGCACTGTCGCGGCACCGCGACGGCGTTGAACTTCACTATGGCCGTGACGATTTTACCGATGAGCGAGCGCTCTTGCGCACGCTGTCGCGCGAGCGCTCCAAGGACATGGCGGGCGACTATGATCGCACCGATCCTGTGCGCGCCTTTGCCGAACGCCGTGGCATCGCCGCGCGGATCGCTGAACTTGTCCGCACGGCGCCTCATAGGGCGCGTCAGATGGTGGACAATCTTCGGGCACGACAGCGCGCGCCCGCGCCGCAGCCGAAGCGCGGTGCGCTCGCGCCAGGGCCCGACCCCCACCGCACGGTCGCGCGGCATGGCCGGATCGTCTCGGCGATCCTGTTCGCACAGAGCGTCGGCGATCCGGCATCGCCCGAGCAGCGCGCTGAGCTTCAGGCGAGCCGCGCTGAGATCGACAGGCTCGCTCCCCACGGTGCGCACGACCTGGAGGCGGCCTTTGCCGCGGACCGGGGGCTGATCCGCGACGCTGCGGGGGGACAAACCCAAAGGGCGATCCGCGCGATGCAGCTCGAAGCCGAGCTGCGCACCGATCCCAGGCTGCGCGCCGATATGTTCATCAATCGCTGGCAGGTGCTCGACCAGAAGCGCCAGCGGCTGCTTGGGCGTTATGAGGAGCGCGCCGCGAGCAGGGTCACCCAGACCATGGCGGAAATGGCCAAAAGCCTCGAGCGCGATCCGCAACTCGAATCGCTGCTGCGCGGGCGCCGACACCAGCTCGGGCTCTCCAACATCCCTGAGCGCAGCCTCGGCCAAAGCCTTGCCGATATGATCGGGTGGGGCAGGAGCCGGGGGCCGGGCATCGGAATGTGAGGAGCCGCGATGTCAGGGTGACGCTGTCCCGCGACAGCGCAGCGCAGCCTTGAGGCGTCGCGCAATTGCGTCATTTTTGAACGCGACGGCAGATGCGCACGCGGATCGCACCCTCGGAAAGTGGCGGATAACGGACATGCACGCGTGCGTAGGGTGTGTCTCAAATTTGCGGGCTCGATGCGCAGCATCGCAGCCACCTTTGCGCTATCTCGGATATCAAAATGCCTGGCGCCCCCAAAGAACGGGGCCAGCTGAAAGGACAGCGCGTTATCCTGTATGATGACAGTGCTCAGGTGGAATACCGGACCTGCCTGGGCCTGACCGTGTCTCGCCAGGCGCCTACATGCCTGGTTGGCTATTGTTTACATCGAGTTCGCCCGGACCGTGCTAGTGCAACCTCGTCCGGCTCCTGGGGTCGCGCCACAAGCCGGAATAGGTTGAGGTGCGCCCGCGGACCGGCCCCTTGGAGCATCGCGACAGAAAAATGGGCCTATTGATTTTGATCTCGATGTGCTCCTGATCACGACTATGCATCGCGCCGATCACCACGCACCATGATGACGCGATGACAGATCCATTGTCCCCCCGCCGCACCTTCGATCCGATGATCCCGCGCGTGCGCTGCGGGCGGCCGATTCCTGACACCGAGGACCTGGGCCTGACTGGCTTCCTTCTGCCTTTGGTCGAGGCGATATTGTCGGATGACGAGACGCCGCCGGCCTGCCCGCATTGCGGCCATGCGCGTACGCGCGTCATCCATCGGGCGCGCGTCATGGCTGACGGAATGCCGGGCTTTCGCTGCTCTGCGTGCCGTAGATATTTCAAGCGCGGCACGGGCACGCCGTTGGCCGGGCTCGCGCGCAAGGATCTGCTCGCCGGTTTTATCGGGCTGCTGTCGCAGCAAAAGCCCTATGCCCAGGCCGCCGATGAGCTGGGTGCGGATATCCAGCTTGTCAGACGCTGGACCATGCGCTTCAGGGCGTGGCTGCTTGAACTCGACCCTTCGGGGCAGTGGGAGGCCAGGGTCCGCCTTGGCATCGCACCACCGCTTGACGCGCTTGGCTGTCCGGCCTGCGGGGAGGTGGGCACGCTGGTCCATCATGGCTTTGGACGCAGGCGCAGAGCCGATGATCATGACCGGCGCCAGTTGCGTTGCACGGGCTGTCAGGCGTTCGTGCTGATACCCGAAGACGCGGACGCGGTGCGGAGCTATCCGGCCAGGCTGTACGGTCGCGGCAAGCGTCGCGCGGCCGAGGCGCGCCCGCGCCGTAAACGCATCGGCCCACTCGAAGGTGAGATGGTGGCGCGCGCCAACACCGGCGAGAGCTATCGTGAGATCGCGCGCGCGCTGGGGGTGAGCGAGGCGACGGTGAGCGCGGTGGTACGCCATCACCGTGCGGCTGCGCGCGGCGAGGCGGTGGCGCCGCGTCGTCCGCCGGGGCGGCAAGCGCAACATGTTCCCGATGCGGTGCTCGCCGACGTCCACGCCCGACGCCGGGCGGGTGAGACCTATGCCGCCATGGCCGCGGCGCATGGGATCAGCTACGCGATGGTCGTCAAAATACTGAAGCAGCCACCGCCCGATGCATGGTCCGGCCCGGTTCCGACGCTGTCATGATGGCGCATTGGGTCGCCAAGCGGCCGCCCCCCACCCCATGGCAAGAGCTGAGCGGACGGGCGCACCTCGATACAATTGAAGCAACACAAGAAGACCGGGTCCGTCTGGGACGGCGGCCCCGTTCCCCTGTATTGCGTTGAAAAGCACTCCGGTTTCGGAGAGGACTGCGGGTCTTTCTGGTGGTCGACGACTGCCGGCGCAAGCGCGTGCAGCTCGAAATTACCATTGTTTACGCTGGGTTCGCCGCACCCTGTGATAGCGACTTTTGGCGCATTGCGGCGGTTTGGTGGCATTCGGCCATCCCGGTCGCACCGATGGGCGGATCGAGGTGGCGTGTGCTTGCAGGCAGAGTGGATCGGGCGGCTGAGGCACGGCGTGGAGCGACGCTCGCCCTGTCGCCGGTAAGCCGCAGCGCTTTGGCGCTGGCGCTCGTTGCGGTGCCCGTCAGTGCACAGCAATCCGCTCAATCGGCCCCGCCCCACGGGGCCGCTGTGCGCATTGTACCCGAGGCTGGTCCCAATGCGCCGCGGATGGATGTCGCGGGCAATGGCACGCCGATCGTGAGGATCGCGACGCCCTCGGCCAGGGGGGTGAGCCACAATCGCTATACGGACTTCAACGTCGACGATCGCAACCTCATCCTCAACAATAGCGACAAGATCACACAGACCCGGCTGGGTGGCTGGATCGACGGCAACAAGAGCCTCAAGGCCACCGGCCCCGCCACGCTGATCCTGAACGAGGTTGTCGGCGCCAATCCGTCCAGCCTTGCCGGCACTATCGAGATTGCGGGTGCGCCAGCGCAACTGGTGATCGCCAATCCATACGGGATCTCGTGCTCTGGATGCGGCTTTGTCAATGCGCCTGCCGTCACCCTGGCGGCGGGGCGTCCCAAAATGGACAGCGCGGGCGGCCTGGGCGGCTTCAGCATCGCGGACGGCGCGATCGACATTGGCGGCCAGGGCCTTGATGCCTCGGGCGCGCGGCTCGACCTGTTCGCGCGCGCGATTGCGGTCAATGCGGGCGTCTGGGCGGATGCGATCCATGTCGCCGCGGGCGCCGCCGAGCTGGCGACGGCGGATGGTAGCATCATCGTGACCGCGCCTGGAACGCCAGCCCAGCCAGCGCCGTGCTTCGCGCTCGATGTGGCGGCGCTCGGCGGCATGTACGCGGGTGCGATCCAGTTGATCGGCACCGAGGCGGGGCTCGGGGTCAATGTCGCGGGCGATCTGGCGTCGCTCGAGCGCGGCTTCAGCCTCGATGTGAACGGCAAGCTGACGCTGTCGGGCCGGATCACGAGCGGGGGCACGATCGACATCAAGGCGCAAGAGGCCGAGGTCACGGGGGCCGCCTATGCCGACGGACCGCTGGGGCTTGCAGTGCGCGGTGCTCTCACCGGCGACGGCATCATCGCGAGCGGGAGCAATCTTGCGGTGAGCGCGGGCACGATCGACCATGCTGGCGCGCTTGCGGCCGGGCTCGCGCGCGACGGCACGCTGACGCGCACGGGCAATCTGGCGATCCGCGCGACCGACAGCATGATGCTGTCGGGCCAGGCGCTCGCCACCGGCGCGGTCGGGATCTCGGGTCGCGAGATCGCGCTTGCCGGGCTGGTCCAGGGCAGCGATGTACGTCTGGCTGCGGTCGATGCGCTCGATATCGCCGCGGCGGGCCGGGTGGTCGCGGCAGGCGCGCTCGAGGCGGACGCTGCGACGCTCGTCAACCGCGGAATCCTGTCGGGTGGCAATGTGGGGCTGCGTTTCGGGCGTTTTGAGAACATTGGAGGCACGGTCGATGCGCGCGCGACGCTCGACCTGTCGGGTGACTGGATCAGCCTTCGGGACAGCGTGATCCAGTCGCACGGTGCGGCGAGGATCGCGGCTGCCGGAGTGGCAAGCATCGGCGGCGCGATCCTCGCCCTTGGTTCTGATGGCTTTGAGATCGACACAAGCGGCGCGGTCAGCGCCGCCGATACGGTTATAGGATCCAACGGAGCGCTCGGCCTGCGCGCGGGATCCTTGCTGCTGAGCGGCGCCGATGGCCAATTGACCGCGGCCGGACCGCTCGGCGTCGCTGCGGTGGATACGCTGAGCGTTGCAGGCGGCGCGCGGATCGCGGGCAGTTCGGGACTAAGTTTGAGCGGCGCATCGGTCTCGGTGGAGGGCGGTGTCGTCGAGACCGCGGGGGCACTCGCGCTCGATGCGGACACGCTGGTCATCGGCGCTGCGGGCAGCATCAAGGGCGCCACGTTCGCGGTGGCGACGGGCGAGCTCGTCAATGACGGACTGCTGGCCGCGTTTGGCGCCGATGGCGCATCAGCGCTCGCGGTAACGCGAACGATCGACAATCGCGGCGAGATCGTCGTCAACAACGCCGCGTTCGACCTGTCGGCATCGACGCTGAGCAACGCGGGCACCATCGCGCATGCCGGCAGCGGCGCGCTGACGGTCGACGCGGACAGCCTCGCCAACACCGAAGGCGCCACGCTCGCGGGCAATGGCGCGCTCGCTGTCAGCGTAAGCGGGCTTGCCAATGCCGGTGACATCAGCGCGGCGGGCGACGCGCGTTTTGCGGTGTCGGGCTCGGTGTCCAGCACGGGCCTCATCGCGAGCGGCAACGGGCTGTCGCTGACGGCGGCGCAACTCACCAATGCCGGGTCGATCGAGGCGGGCGCAGCGCTCGACCTGCGCGCTGCGAGCGTCGTCAATCGCGGATCGATCCTGGCGACGGCTGGCGACACGCTGACGCTCGCCGCTGACGCATCGCTCGATGGAGCGAGCAGCAGCGCGCCCGTGGGTGCGGGCGTGTTGTCTCTCGCTGGTGGCATCATTGGCGGCAATGGCGCGGTCAAGATCACGGGCGCGAGCGTCGATCTGTCCAATGCGACGACCACCGCGCTCGGCACGCTCGAGATTGTAGCGACCGCAGGCGACCTCCGCCTGGCGGGTCCCGACACGCTGGCGGCTTCGTCGGGCAACCTGTCGCTGGCGGCGACGGGCACGATCGATGCGACCGAAGCAAGCCTCCAGACCGATGCCCTTGCTGCGATCGCCGCCGACCGCTTCGTGCTCGACGGCGGGCTGCTCCAGGCCGACGCCTTTGCGCTGGATGCCGGCACATTGTCGCTCAAGCGCGCCAGGTTGAGGCAGACGGGCAGCCAGGATTTTGTGCTGACCAGCAGCGGCAGCGTCGATTATTCGGGGGGCGAGATCTACGCCGCGGGCGCCAGTTTCACGCTCCATGCCGCCGAGATCCTCAATCTGGGCGGCGCGATCCTCCACGGCGGGACCGGGCGCCTCGATATCGCGGCCGCGGGGCTCCTCGACAACAGCGCTGGCGTCATCGGCACCAACGGATCGCTGGCGCTGGCCGCCGAGCGGCTTGTCAATGCCGGTGGCGAAATCACCGCGGCGGGCGCCGCGCACGTCGCCATCGCAAATGCCCTGAGCAACGACACCGGCCTTCTGGCGAGCGGCGACGCGCTGACATTGCGCGCCGGCGCCGTCTCGAACGCTTCGGGCCGGATCGAAAGCGCGGGCGACATGACGCTCGATGTCGCGAGCCTTATGGGCGGCAGTCTTTTGGCGGTGGCGCATGAGGGGATCAGCCTCAGCCTCACCGCGCAAGGGGCGATAGAGGCGGTGGACGTATTGGGCTCTTCCGGCACCGCAACCCTGTCCGCCGCCTCTATCAGCCTCGCGCCCGGCGGTCGGCTGACCGCGGGCGGACATCTGGCCGCGAACGCGACCGCGGGCGATATCGTGCTGGCGGGCGGCGTCCTCGATGCATCCTCGATGTCCCTGAATGCTGCTTCCGGTTCGCTCCGTACCGGAAGCGGCGGGCTGATCGCGTCCCCCGGCGCGATCAGCCTCAAGGCGCAGGCGATCGATCTGTCGGGGGGCGTGCTCCAGGGCGCGAGCCTCGATCTTGGGGGCGGTTCGCTGATCAATACAGGCGGCCGCATCCAAACCCCGGGCACAGCGACATTCGCCTTCACCGGCACGATCGACAATAGCGGCGGCGACATCCGCGCTGACAGCCTCACCATCGCCGCGGCCAGCCTCGTCAATGCACGGGGGACAATCGGCTCGGCTGGCACTGGGGTGTTTGCTCTCAACCTTGCTGAAGTGCCCGCAGGTGCACCCATGGGTATGGGTGTGCCTGCGGGTACTCTCGACAACAGCGCCGGCGTGCTTGCGAGCAATGGCGCGCTCGATCTTGCGGCGGGGTCCCTGGTCAATGCGGGGGGTCGCATCGAGACGCTGGGCGGTGGCAGGCTCGGCCTGGTCGAGGATTTCGACAATCGCAGCGGCGCGCTGCTGTCCAATGGCGCTCTCGCGATCACCGCCGCCAGGCTGTTCAATGATGCAGGGACGATCGACAGTCTCGCGGGCCTTGACGTCACCGTCTCGGGCATTCTCGACAATGGCGCGGGCACGATAGTGTCGCGCGCGGGCGCCAGTGCGCCCGCTGGTTCCGGGCTTGACCTCCGCGCGACGAACGGGCTGACCAATGCGGCAGGCGGGACGATCGCGTCTTCGGGCGCCTTCACCCTCGCCACGCAGATCCTCGACAATCAGGGCGCGCTGTTTGCCGACGCGCTGAGCATCGACGCCGGCCAGATCTCCAATGGCGGCAGCCTCTCGGGCCGCACGCTCGATCTGCTGGCCGCGGTGCGCATCGACAATAACGGCGCGATCGAAGGCGACGCGCTTTCGATCGAGGCCGGCCAGACGATCGCCAATAACGGCAAGATCGCAGCGGGCGTCGATGGACTTGCACTCGTGACCGAGACGCTCGCCAATCAAGGCGAGCTGGGGGCTGCGGGCACGGTTGCGCTCACCGCCTTCGGCATCGCCAACAGCGGCACGATCGCGTCCGGCAGCGACCTGACCATCGACGCGCAAACCCTCACCAACGCCGCCTCAGGCACGCTCTGGGCCGCGCGCGACGGCAGGCTCACGCTTGGCGAGACGCTGACCAATCGCGGCAGCCTTGGTGCTGCCCATGCGCTGTCGATCGTCGCCACCGACCTCGACAACGGTGCTGGAGCAGATGCCGGCACGATCGCGGCGGGAACCAGCCTGCACCTCGATGTCGGCACCGCGCGGCTGGGCAAGCTGGTCTCGGGCGGCGATCTCGGTTTTGCGCTTGGCGGAGACTGGAGCCTTGGCGAAGGCGAGAGCCTGTCGGCTGCGGGCACGCTCAGCCTCGACATCGGCGGAAACGCCCTCAATCAGGGCCGGCTCGAGGGCGGGCTCGGGGTCAGCATCAGCGCGGGCGGCGATCTCACCAACGCCGCCACCGGCGCGATCGAAGGCGGTGTCGTCGATCTCGCCGCGGGCAATGCCATCGTCAATCTCGGGCTGATCAACGGCGGCGAGGTGACGCTCGCCGCCGATCGTATCGAGAACCGCGCGGCGATCTTCGGCGACACGGTCTCGGTCACGGGCAGGAGCGGCATCCTCAACAGCGGCGCGCAGGCGGTGATCGCGGCGCGCGGCGACCTGCTCGATCTCAGATCCGATGGCACGATCGCCAATCTCGACCGCGCGCTCCTCTACAGCCTTGGGCATATCAGCATCGGCGGCGCCACCGGCGCGCGCGCCGCCTCGCTCACCAACGGCTCTTCGACGATCGAAGCACAGGGTTCGATCAGTCTCGCCGCCGACACCATCGTCAACGAGCGCACCCGCTTTGCATTCGGCACGGTCACCCAGGAAGACGTGCGCGTGCCCGTCGACAGGAGCAAGATCGATGTCGCGCCGGGCTCGACCTTGATGGGCGTGCGTGGCGTCGCCGACATCACCGAGACCGCGCTCATCGAGGATAGCGGCGAGGCGCGGATCATTGCAGGCGGCGATATCGTGGCTGTCGGCAACAGCCTTGCCAACCGCTACTCGACGATCGCCGCGGGCGGCAATTTCGTGTTCAACGGCGGTTCGATTGCGAGCACGCAGGCGAGCGGCGCGGCCGGTGGCTTCATCAACGAGGCACTCACGGGTACGCGCACCTCGGTGACCACGATCAAGGGCGAGGTCAAGTCCTGCGGTGCCGGGGCGTGCGACACGAGCTCGTTCGAAGACGGCCCCGTCACCACCACCGAGACCATCGTGGTCGCCCCGGGCGTGGTCTCGGCGGGCGGCACGGTCGCGATCACCGCCCCCACCATCGCCAATGTCGTGACGGGCAGCGGCGGCGATGCCAATGGCTATGCGCGCAGCGTCTCGGGCGCGGCGACGGGCGCGGTCGGGACAGGCGCCGGCGCGCAAGCGGTTGCGGGTGGAGATGCAGGCGCCGTCTCGGGCGGTCTGGCGACCGATACGGTGACCGGGGTCGCGGGCGTCGATCTTTCGGGCGCCGCGCTCACCGTCACCGGCGGCCAGTTCGCGCTGGCAGGCGTCGTCACGGGCCCGGGCACGCTCGCCGGGCTCAAGGCCGAGATCATCGGCGGCGCACCCGTGCTGTTCCTCGATCTGTCGGGTCTGTTCCGTTTCGCCGATCCGTCGGCGCATTATCTGGTCGAGACCGATCCCCGCTTCACCAATTATGGCAGCTTCCTGTCGAGCGACTATTTCCTCAACGCGCTCGGCTATGATCCCAGGCGCACGCAGAAGCGGCTGGGCGACGCGCTCTACGAGCAGAAGCTCATCACCGACCAACTCGTCGCCCAGGCCGGCATCGGGCGGCTCGCAGGCTATGCCAATAATGAAGAGCAGTACCGCGCGCTGATGGACAATGGCGTGCTCTACGCCAGGAGGTTCAACCTCGCGCCCGGTATCGGCCTGAGCGCGGAGCAGATGGCGACCTTGACCAGCGACATCGTGCTGCTGGTCGAGGTGACCGTCCAGACGCCATCGGGTCCACAAAAGGTGCTGGCGCCCAGGCTCTATCTGGCGAGCGTCGGAACGCGCGACCTGACCAGCGGCGGCGCGGTGATCACTGGCACCAATGTCGCGCTGCGCGCGCCCGACGCGCTCGTCAATTCAGGGCTCATCCGCGCTACGCAAGCAAGCGACATCACCGGCGGCGACATCTTCAATGCCGGGCGCCTCGAGCTGGGCGGCGTTGGCAGCGTCCATGCGACGAACGATCTCATCAATCGCGGCGGCACGATCACCGGCGGCAATCTCACGCTGTCAGCAGACCGCGACCTGAGGCTCGAGAATGCGACCCAGACGACACGCACCGCGACCGCCTGGCGCGACGACCGCAGGCATTACGGCAGCGCGACCGAGACCAGTGTCACCAGCATCGCGGGGCATGTGACGACGACCGGCGATTTGTCGATGTCCTCTGGCCGCAGGCTTGCCGTCACCGGCACCGATATCACTGTCGGCGGCAATCTGGCCGCCCGGGGTGAGGACGGCATCAGCATAACCTCCGCCATCGACAGCGTGAGCAGCACACGCGAAGGGCGCGACGGCAAGACGCGCTTCAGCGAGAGCGCGTCGAGCACAACCAACCGCCTGTCCACCATCACCGTCGGCGGCGATGCCAGCTTTACAACGCCGGGGGCATTCTCGGTCAAGGGCGCCGAGATCGATGCCCGGGGCGCGCTCAACGTCGACGCGGGCAGCATCGCGCTCGAGGGCGTGACCGACCGCGCGAGCGTCACCGTCGACACGCTCAGGAAGACTTCGGGACTGCTCTCCTCGAAGAAGACCACGACGCATTACGAGGCAAGCGACGAGGCGGTGGTCGCATCCACCCTGTCGGGAGACACCGTCGATCTGCACGGCCGCGACGGCGTGCGCGTGCTCAGCGGCAATGTGGTGGGCACGAGCGATGTGCGGGTCGCGAGCGACCAGGGCGATGTCACGATCGGCGCGCTCGCCGAGCATGATCACCAGGCCTCGAGCGTGAAGGTCAAGCAGTCGGGGGTCAGCATTAGCGGCGGCGGACTGTTCGCGGGGGTCGCCAGGAGCCGCCAGGACGAGACCGTCGACAGCACAACCCATGTCGGCTCGCTGATCGGCTCGGCCACCGGCGACGTCACGCTCGCGGCGCCCCGGGGGACGGTGCGGGTGACCGGCAGCGACGTGGTCGCGCCCGAGGGCGGCGTCACCATCGACGCGCAATCGGTCACGATCGAGCATGCCACCGATACCGTGGATACCACGTCCCTGAGCCAGTCCTCCTCGTTCGGACTGTCGGTCAAGCTCTATGAGAATGTCTCGGGTGCGGTGAAGAGCGTGACGGGGCTGCCCGGGCGGATTGGCGATGGCGCCGCGGGCGGTGCGGCGCAGACCGGCGTGACCGCGGTCTCCGAGACGCTGCGCACGGTCGACAGCGTGCTGGGCGCGGTCACCAACGCCGCGGGCATCTCTGCCAATCTCGGCTTCTCGAAGAGCAAATCGACGAGTGAGAGCCATGCAGAGCTTGTCTCGGGCTCGACGGTCGCGGCGCGCGAGGTGAACGTTGTTGCCAACGGGTCCGCCGCTGGAGCGCCCGCGGGGTCGGGCGCGTCCGCGGGGACCCTGACGGTCACCGGCTCGGATATCACCGCGACCGACGACATGCTGCTCGATGCGAACGAGATCGTGCTGCAATCCGCTCAGAACAGCTTCGAGAGCAGCTCGAAGAGCCAGAGTTCGGGCGCATCTCTCGGTGTGACGATCGGCGTCAGCCTGGCTGGAACGCCCACTGCCTCGGCTTCGGCAGGCTTCTCGGCAAGCCAGGGTCGGAGCCAATCGAGCGAGTCTAGCCAGATCAACACGCAGGTGAGTGCGGGCAAGACGCTCGCCATCCGCTCCGATGGCGATACCACGCTCAAGGGCGCGGTTGCCGAGGGCCGCGATGTCATCGCCGATGTCGGCGGCAACTTCACCATCGAGAGCGTGCAGGATGTGGCTTCGCGCAACAATTCGAGCTTGGGCATCAGCGCCGGCATCAGTTTCTCGCCCAAACCCGGCCAATCGGCGTTCGGCGCCAACGCCGGTCTCTCGCTGGGCGACGGGAAGGGCAATTCGGCGGTGGTCGCCGAACAGTCGGCGCTGATCGCACGCGAAGGCTCGGCCGATATTGATGTCGCTGGCACGACCACGCTCAAGGGTAGCTTGATCGCTGCGATCGACGAGGCCGGCAGGGACAGCGGGCAGCTGAGTCTTGAGACAGGCAGACTTGACGTCGGTAACATCGCTGATCGAGCCACCTCGCGCGATGCATCGATCGGCGTGTCGGCGAGCGTCAATGATCCCTTCAAGGGTGGATGGAAGGGCGCGAACACACCCGTGATCGATGGCAGCTATGCCAGCTCCATTTTCAAACAGGAGACCCGCGGCACGATCGGCCAGGGCGAGGTCACGATCGGCAATCCTGCCAGCAGCACCTCGCTCGACACCATAAACCGGGACATCGCGCAGTCGCAGGTGGTGACCAGGGACAGTCAGAGCGGCTTCACCGTCTATGCGAGCGAGGCCGCTGTCAGCGAAGTGGGTGCGCTGCTGTCCGCCAGGAAGGACAGCGTGATCGTCTCAACGGCCGATCAGCTAATCAAGGATCCACTCAAGGCGGTGAGGGGCGTCGCCGCCGAGATCCGCTCGCTGGGAGACGGCGCCAGCCAGAGTGGAGCAATCGAGACGCTGATCAGCGGGCTCGGGCAGCTGATCGGGGGGAAGCCGGCATATTCGGCAACCGACGTGAAGCTGCGCGCGCGTGAGTTGGCGGAGCAGCGTTATGACGCGGGGCTCAAGACGTTCGAAAAGGAAATGGGGCGCCCCGCCACGCCCGACGAACAAGCCTATTTGAAGCAGATCGCGGGCTATGTTGGTGGTGCACTCGCCGGAATTGAACGCACCGGCATGGACGATGTTGCAGCACTGTCAAAAGACGGGATACCGGGCTCAGGGCAAGGAGCGATCGGGCCGAATGGAGAATTGCTGGTCGACGCGGGAACGCTGTCCACCGGCGATCAGATCCTGAAAGCCACTGGCGAGGCAGGGCGCTGGATCGGGTCGATCGATCCCGACACGCGCGAGGCGGTCGAGAAGTCGCTCGATGTCGTGTTCGGGGGGCCCGTCAAGGCAGTTGCGGGCTGGACGATTGAATACGGGTTGCAGAAGACGCTCGAAGCTAATCCCGAACTCGCCAGGGAAATGAGCGCGCTGATCGATGAGGCAGGCGTTCACGTGATCGACACGCTCTCGGTCGAGGATGAGCAGGCCGTGCGCCAGGACAGCGCCATGCACAAGCAGGACGTCGCGAACGGCAAGGCGCAGATCACAGAGATCGGCGCGGTGTTCGAGGCTGCCACAACCATCCTCGGCGTCGATGTTCCCGGGCTCGGCAAGGGCAAGCTGGCAAAGCTCGATACGCCAAATACAGGAGCGGTCCGCTTTGGCCGTGTGCAGCCGCGCGACATCAACGAATCTCAATTCCTTGCCAACGCCGAGGTAACGTTCGGCAATAGCGCGACTTGGACTGGGGCTACGCGGCATCGCGGTGAACTGGTCATTCAGCGTTCGGACATAGAATTAAGTCCGCAAAACATCACTCGTATGAAAAATGGGCAAGCGCCATTTGTTCGAGGCGCGAACGGCGCATGGGAGCCTGTTCAGCTGCACCATGTCGGACGGGAGACGGGCCAAATGATCGAGGTGACGCGGTCGCAAAACCGGTACAATTCATCGACCGGTGGACCGTTGCATATTCCAGGGCTAGGTGGACCTGTACGCCAGTCTGGCTATTCGCAGTCATACTGGCAACAGCGGTATCAAGATTTCGTGAACGCTGGACATATAGCCCCCTTAGGAGAGCAGTAATGTCAACCGCGCGTGAATATTTTGAACGGCTATGTCGTTCAGGAGCAGTTTCTGGTCCTGTTGATGACGGGGTTATTGCACAGGCCGAAGCAGAACTAGATGTCCAGTTCCCTTCAGAATATCGTGATCTTTTAGAAAATTACGGTGCCGTACTAGCGGGAGGTGTCGAAGTCTATGGACTTCCACGCGCGGAGATCAATGACCCGCCCCTTTGGCAGAATGTCGTTTCTGTAACTAAGCAACTGCGCAAATGGGGGCAAGCTGGTTCTGATCGTGTAGACTTTGTTCCAATTTGCGACGACGGCGGCGGAGTTTATTTTTATCTCGACACATCAGTCTCTCCCAAAACTAGAATTTGCGCCGTTGGCCCAGGCGTAGACAAAGTCTTGACTACTACTGCGTTGTTTCAATTTTTCGTTGACCTTTCCGAAGGGAAGGTCGTTGTTTGAGGTATTGCGCCCCGACCTGGCGCGTCGCCTTTGAAGTGGCGATGGGGGCCTTTCTCAAGACCGCTGACAACGTCGACGGACACCTCAGCGATGCCGCTTTCAGTGCGGTCAACAGCAAGCGCGTCGATTTCCTGCTGATCGACGACCAAGGCTGGCCGCGCCTTGCTATCGAATATCATGGCTCGGGCCACAATCTGGATCCCAAGGCGGAAGGGCGGATGGCGGTGAAACGGCTGGCGCTCGAAAAGGCAAACATCCCGCTTGTAGAAGTCCCTGAAGGGACCGCAAAGCTGCAGATCATCCGCGCGATCAACACCACCCTTGACCACCCCTATGTGCCGAACTCGCAAGGAGTGAGCAAGCAGGGCCGCTGGATTTGCCCGACTGCGGAGAAGTAAACGGCAGTCTGTCGTCGAACCCGCGTCCGCGCCTGTCCCGGCAAGCCTGAGTAGACATGGCGCCGGCCAGAAGGACAGGCTTTTAGCTTCATCCCGGCTCGGCGCCTGCGCGATCGGGGTCTGCGCGTGCCGCTACGAAACTGATCAGGCCGCATTGCTTGGCGACTCAGATTGCCATCCTCAATGAGCTATAACACACTGCGTCCGCCGGCCCGGGGCCTGCAGAGTCACAATGGATCAGTTTAGAAATTTCAAATCGGCTCAAAAAATCCGCATCTAGCGTTGGTATTTACGATGGCACCAAAACATTCTGTGTCCAATATACAACATATATATCAATATGTTGATAGATATTCGCGATTCCCGTAGGGGTCACCATCTCCGCCGATTTCGGCGCAGAGTTCCTCCTTTCAGCCATTCTTTACCTGCTTGCTGGTGCAGCGGAGCAAAGAATGGCGCGCATGGTGCAACCCTGGAAATTCCCACGACTGGCGAATGTCAGCCGATCTTGAATGGCGGTCGGGGGACGGCGGGACAAGCTTGCCGTCGAAGGCCCGCCATTTCACCGCTCTCGACCAAGGCTTCGTAGCGGCGAGAGATGCAGTCGCTCCATTCGGTATGGCCCTGGCCGGGTGCAAGGAGCACGGCACCGTTGGAGAACCCTAGGGCCGCATGATCTGTGAACCAGACGGGCGAGCCGCCATCGTTTTCGCCCGTGACGAACAACGATGGCACATTCGACCGAACGGGCTGGCGGTAGCCGGACGGCAGAGGCGACGAAGGCCAGGAACGACATGCGGCCTGTTGCTGCCGGACCCGATAGTCGCCAAGGAAACCGGCCGCGCCGGATTGATCTCGCTTTTGCGGTAGAAATCGCACGTCTTCGTTGCAGGTGATGGCGAAGAACGAACCGAAACTGAGGTCGGGATGCGCGCTCGCGAGAACGCCATCCACGATTGGCTGCCAATCGCCGCCGTACGCGCGGTGGATTGCCCATGGCAGTTCGGCCGCGCTCGACGGACGATATAGCCTCGACCGGACCCACGCCGCGACGGGTCCGCGATGAAGGACGTGGCGGCCGGGTCGCCCCGGAAGCGAAACACGCACTTCGCCCCGATCCAGCCGACCAAGCAGCGAGGCGAACTCCCCCCGCAGTGCCGGATAGGCCCTTGCGCACGCCGCATTTTCGGCACAGACCGCGAACAGCCGCTCCAGTTCGCCGTCCGCCGTAGCCGCCATTGTGGCCGGCGTCGCGATGTCGATAGGTATGACCGATCCGAGATAGGCCGTGCGGACATTTTCGGGATACTCCCGCAGGTAGACCTGCAACGCTCTCGTCCCGTAGGATCCGCCGAACAGGTTGAGCTTCCCATAGCCCAGTGCGCGGCGCACCTGTTCCACGTCCCTAGCGAAGTTCGGATACCCATATTGCGTCAAGTCCGCCTGGGAGCGCAGATTCTTGACGCATTGCGCCACGGCCGTCGTTGGAAAGATGTCGGCAAGTAGCGGCAGAACATCGCCGTTTGGCACCAGTTCGCAAGGCAGCGCCGCGGAGCGGCCTGTGCCGCGCTGATCGATCAGCAGCAAGTCGCGATCGTCGAGAAGCCGACCCAACCTGCGATCGTGAACCGCCGCCGCATCGATCGCGCTTTCGCCTGGTCCGCCCATCAACACGACAATGGGATCCGGCAGGGCTCGGCCATTGCGGGCCGGCAATATGGCCACGGCCACCGCGATTTGCCGTGCGTGCGGTTTCCCCGGATGTTCCGGGAGCGAAATCGATCCGCACTGCGCCGCACGGGCGATATCCGGCAGCGAGCACGCTTTCAATGCTATCGCTTGAGCGGCGTGTTGGGGCGATGTGACGGGTTCTTCACTGGAGGCTTGAGTCCGCCAGCCAAGCAGGAACGAAGCCGCTACGATGACGACAAGCAACTTGCTTGTTTGGCGCATCTCGCTTGTCCTCAGAAATCTGCAGTTTACGAGGTAGTCCTGCGCGAACGCGGCATTTTTATCATCCAAACCGCAGAACGGCTACGTCCGGGTCCGACGAGCTCACTGCACGTCAGAGCCCCTTCCATGTGCTTGCCGCGGCCGCATTCGCCGGGCTCCGGAAGCGTCTGCCACGGGAAGCGGTTGATCAGCCCGGGTGACGGAACAGGTCGAAAGCCTCCGCGCCAACCCACCCGTTGACATAGTTCAGATAGAATAGTCCGAACAGCACCGCCGAGAGCGCGGTGGTCCACAGCGCGACTCGCGCCGGACGAAAATTGGCAGGCGCACTGTCGGCCTGACCGGGTGTCTTGGGAATGCCTGCCTCATCATGCGTCTTCACGCCGAAGGGCAGCACGAGGAAGGCGGTCATCACCCAGAACAGCAGATAGATGGCAAGCGCCGAGGTCCACTTCATGGCGTCAGCACCTTACGATCAGCACGTCGACGACAGGCTTCTTGCCCGTCCAGTGCGTGGCACGGCGCCGCACCGCCAGTCGCAACGCCTCACGTAGCGAGTCCTCGTCGCGCGCACCCTTGGCGACGGCCTGTTCGGCCGCCTTGCACGCGTCTTCGAGAAACGCATCGCGATCCTCCTCGACGGGAACGCCGTTGAGGCGGATGGCAGGATCGCCCCGCAGTCGGTTCTGATTGTCGAGCGCGACAGCGACCGAGATCTGTCCATGGAGAGAGAGCTTGCGACGGTCATTCATCGTCGTGCCGTCAGCCGGCAGGATAACGTCGCCGTCGAGCACCAGCCGGCCGACGCGTTCGTGTCCCAGTTTCACGGGCCCATTGGGTGCGAGGCGGATCAGTTCGCCATTCTGCTGGACGATCGCCTTTTGCACGCCCTGCTCAAGCCCGAAACGCGCCTGCTCGACCATGTGGCGCATCTCGCCGTGGACGGGGATAAGGATCTGCGGGCGGATCCAGTGGTACATCGAGGCGAGTTCGGGACGGCCGGGATGGCCCGAGACATGGACGTGCGCCTGACGGTCAGTGATCATCTCGACACCCGCCGCAGCAAGCGTATTCTGGATGCGGCCGATCGCGATCTCATTGCCGGGAATCTGCTTGGAGGAAAATACGACGAGATCGCCGGCGTCGAGCTTGATCTGGTGCGTGCCCTCTGCGACGCGCGCTAGCGCGGCGCGCGGCTCGCCCTGCCCGCCGGTTGCGACGATCATCACGTCGCGCCGCGGCAAGCCCATCGCTGTGTCGAAATCGACAACCTCGGGGAAGTCCTTGAGATAGCCCGTTGCCTTGGCGACGCGCAGGATGCGATCGAGCGAGCGGCCCGCGACGCAGAGCGTCCGGCCCGTATCCTTGGCCACCTGCCCGAGCGTGCGGAGCCGCGCGGCGTTGGAGGCGAAGGTGGTGACGAGCACCCTGCCCTTCGCGCCGCCGATGACCTCGTCGAGCCCTGCGCGCACTGCGCCTTCGGAGCCCGAGGCCTCGGGATTGAAGACATTGGTGGAGTCGCAGACGAGCGCGAGAATTCCCTCGTCGCCTATCTCGGTCAGCTCTTCGGGCGTCGAGGGCGCGCCGAGCTGGGGGGCGTCGTCGAGCTTCCAGTCGCCCGTGTGGAAAATACGGCCATAGGGCGTGTCGATCAGGACGGCGTTGCCCTCGGGGATCGAATGCGCGAGCGGCACATAGCGGAAGCCGAAGGGGCCGAGCGAGAAGCTGCCCTCATTGTCGACGATGTTGAGCTCGACCTGATCGGCAATTCCCTCCTCGTCGAGCTTGCCCTGAATGAGGCCCGCGGTGAAGGGCGTCGCGTAGAGCGGTACGCCGAGATCTGCGGCAAGATAGGGGAGCGCGCCGATATGATCCTCATGGCCGTGCGTGAGGACGATGCCCAGCAGATCCTCCGCGCGCTCCTCGATGAACGCCAGATCGGGCAGGATGATATCGACGCCGGGATAGGCAGGATCGGCGAAGGTGATGCCGCAGTCGACCATCACCCATTTGCCCTGGGTGCCGTAGAGATTGACGTTCATGCCGATCTCCCCCGACCCGCCAAGCGCGAGGAAGAGGAGTTCGTTGCCGGGTTTGGTCACTTGGGTTTCTATCCAGTCTTTGTCTTGGTGCGCTCATGGAGCATTGCGAGCCCGCGGATTGTGAGATCGGGCTCGATCGCGTCGAACACGCTGCTGTGTTTCTCGAACAGCGTCGCGAGACCGCCTGTAGCAAGAACCTTCACCGGACGTCCAATCTCGGCTTTCATCCGCGCTACAAGCCCTTCCATCATCGCGACATAGCCCCAGAAGATGCCGATATGCATCTGATCCTCCGTGGTGCGGCCGATGACGCTCCGGGTGTCTTCGGGGGCCTCAATCGCTATGCGCGGCAGTTTGGCCGCAGCGGCGACGAGCGAGTCGAGCGACAGATTGATGCCCGGCGCAATGATCCCGCCCTTGTACGCGCCGGTATAGTCGATCACGTCGAAGGTGGTGGCGGTGCCGAAATCTATGACGATCAGATCGCCCTTGTGCCCTGCATGCGCCGCAATCGCGTTCAGCACGCGGTCGGCACCTACGGTCTTGGGTTCTACAACGTCGAGCGCCACGCCCCATTCGGCGGCCCCTTGTCCCGCCACGAGCGGAGCGGTTTTGAAGTATTTCTCCGAGAGCACGGAGAGATTGTGGAGCGCGCGCGGAACAACCGTGCCGATAATCACGCCGCTGATGTCGTCGAGGCCATAGCCTTCCAGATCGAGGAGCTGACGCAGCCACACCGCATATTCGTCGGCGGTACGCCGCGGATCCGTCGCGATCCGCCAGCGCGCGCGGATCTCGAGGTCCTTGACCAGCGCGAAAACGACATTGGTGTTACCGGCATCGATAGCGAGCAGCATGGCGAACCTTCAGATCAAAAAGACGTCGCCCGCGTGAATGACACGCGACGTCCCGTCCGCCAAGCGCAGGATGAGCGCGCCATCGGCGTCAAGGCCATCGAACAGGCCTTCGACCGATGTGCCGTCGGGAAGATTTGCAACGAGCGCTGATCCGCGCGGGTGCGCCAGTTCCAGCCATTTCTCGCGCAATGGAGCGAGCCCCTCTCCGCGCCAGCGCGCGAGCCAGCGCGCGAAGGCCGAGGCGAGCTCCTCGAGGAACAGTGCCGGATCAGGTGCGCCATAAAGCGCGAGGCTGGTTGTCACGCGACCAGGCACATCGGGATGATGCGCAAGGTTGACGCCAAGTCCCACCACCACCGCATCACCCGTCCGTTCGAGCAAAATGCCCGACATCTTCGCGCCATCCAGCAACAGATCATTGGGCCATTTGAGCGACAGCCGTTCGCGCCCCGTCCACGCCGCGGTTACCTCTGCGAGAGCCACCGCGGCGACAAAGGCGAGGGTTGCCGCCGACGGATCGGTCGGGTGCAACCTTACGATCGTGCTTGCAAAGAGATTGCCGCGCGGCGACGCCCAATTGCGCCCCTGTCGCCCGCGCCCTGAGGTTTGCGTCTCGGCACGGAGCCAGAGCCCTTCGGGCTCGCCGGCGGCGGCAAGCCCGAGCATGTCGGCATTGGTTGAGGCAGTCGCCTCTACGGTGCGGATGATCGTCAGAACAGCGCCCGTGCAGCGTTCATCGTTGCCACGCCGAGCGCGGGGATCAGAAAATAACCCAGCGGCGAGACGAAAAGCGCGGAGATCGCGATCAGCCCGTTCTCGACGATGCTTTCGGACGGCGCATAGGCCGGTGCCGGCTCGTCGAAATACATCGTCTTGATGATCTTCAGATAATAGAACGCGCCGATCACCGAGGCCGCGATGCCGATGGCGGCGAGCGGCCACATGCCCGCGGCGACCGCGGCATCGAACACGAGAAACTTGGCCCAGAAACCGAGCAGCGGCGGGATGCCCGCAAGGCTGAACATGAAGGTCGCGAGCGCCGCGGCGAGCGCGGGACGCGTGCTCGACAGGCCAGCGAGGCTCGAGATCGTCTCGACATGGTTGCCGTCGCGGTCGCGCATCTGGAGGACGCAGAGGAAGCTGCCCAGCGTCATCGCGACGTAAATCGCCATATAGGTCATGACCGAGGCGACACCCTCTTCCGTGCCCGCAGCAAGCCCAATCAGCGCGAAACCGACATTGTTGATCGACGAATAGGCGAGCAGACGCTTGATGTTGGTCTGTCCGATCGCGGCGACCGCGCCGAGCACGATCGAGGCGAGTGCGGCGAAAATCACGATCTGGCGCCAGGCGTCCGAACCCGGACCCATCGCCTCGACCGCCACGCGAACGGTGAGCGCGATCGCGGCAACCTTGGGGGCGCTGGCGAAGAAGGTGGTGACGGGCGTGGGCGCGCCTTCATAGACATCGGGTGTCCACATGTGGAAGGGCACCGCACTGATCTTGAAGGCGAGGCCCGCGAGCACGAAGACAAGCCCGAACAGCTCGCCGTTCGAGAGACCATCCTTCATTGCAACCGCAATGCCCTCGAACATTGTCGTTCCCGAGAAGCCGTAGAGCAGCGTGATGCCGTAGAGCAGGATCCCGCTCGCGAGCGCTCCGAGGACGAAATATTTGAGCCCCGCTTCGGCCGAGCGCGTGTCTCGGCGCATGAAGCTTGCGAGCACGTAAGCAGCAAGGCTGTTTAGCTCGAGCCCGACATAGAGCGTCAGCAGGTCGGCGGCCGAGACCATCATTCCCATGCCGACCGCGGCGAGCACGATCAGCACCGGATATTCGGCCCTGAGCGCACCGTCCTTGAAGAAGCCGGGAGCGATGATGATTGAGACAGCCGCGGCAATATAGATCAGCAGCTTGGCGAAGGCGGCGAAGGCATCGGCGCGGTAGAGGCCGTAGAACGCCTCGCCGCCATGGCCCGCGGGGCCGAGCAGCGAGAGGCTGGCAGCGGCGAACAGCCCGACTGCAAGCCAGCCGATTGCGCGCGTCGACTTGTCGCCGACATAGGCGGCGATCATCAGCAGGACGAGCGAGCCGAGGCTGAGAATAACCTCGGGCAGCGCCATCTGAAGGGAAGCGGCGTAATCCATCAGTGCGCCTCCCCGTGCGCTTCAGCTTTGACTTGCGGTTTGCCCATGGCGAACTGCGCGTCGCCCACGGGCTTTGCGCGTTCGATGCGCGCGAGCAGCGTGCCGATATCGCGGCGCATCGGCGCCATGAAGCTCTCGGGATAGACGCCCATCCACAGCACGACCGCGGCGATCGGTGCCATCAGCCACATTTCCCTGTGAGACAGGTCGGGCATGGCGCGGACATCGTCCTTGTCGAGCTCGCCAAAGGCGACACGCCGGTAAAGGTAGAGCATGTACGCCGCACCTAGGATGATGCCCGTGGTGCAGACGAGCGTCACCCAGCTCGACACCTGATAGGTGCCCGCAAGCGACAAAAATTCGCCAACGAAGCCGCTGGTGCCCGGCAGGCCGACCGACGCCATCGTGAAAAGCATGAAGAAAAGCGCATATTTGGGCATGTTGATCGAAAGCCCGCCGTAACGGCCGATTTCACGCGTGTGCAGGCGATCATAGATCACACCCACGCACAGGAAGAGCGCGCCCGAGACGAGGCCGTGGCTGAGCATGACGATCATCGCGCCCTCGAGCCCCTGCCGGTTGAAGGCGAACAGGCCGATCGTCACGATCGCCATGTGCGCGACCGAGGAATAGGCGATGAGCTTCTTCATGTCCTGCTGCACGAGCGCGACGAGCGAGGTGTAGACCACCGCGATCATCGACAGGCCGAAGATCACCCAGATCAACTCAGCCGAAGCCTCCGGGAACATGGGGAGCGAGAAGCGGATAAAGCCATAGCCGCCCATCTTCAGCAGGACGCCCGCAAGGATCACCGAACCCGCGGTCGGCGCCTGCACGTGTGCGTCGGGAAGCCAGGTGTGGACGGGCCACATCGGCATCTTCACAGCGAACGACGCGAAGAAGGCGAGCCAGAGCAAGGTCTGCGCTTCCACGGGGAAGTCGTAGTTCATCAGTGCGGGGATGAAGGTCGTGTCCGCCTCGCGCGCCATCCACAGCATCGCGATCAGCATCAGCACCGATCCGAGCAGCGTGTAGAGGAAGAATTTGTACGACGCGTAGATCCGGTCCTTGCCGCCCCAGATGCCGATGATCAGGTACATCGGGATCAGGCCGGCCTCGAAGAAGATGTAGAACAGGAACAGATCCTGCGCGGTGAACACGCCGATCATTAGCACTTCCATGAACAGGAAGGCTGCCATGTATTCGGGCACGCGCTTTTCGATCGCTTCCCAGGAAGCGAGAATGCAGATCGGCATCAGGAACAGCGTCAGCATGATCAGCATCAGCGCGATGCCGTCGATGCCGAGCGCCCAGGCGAAGCGACCGAAGATCGGTTGATATTCGGTGAACTGCCACTGCGGCCCCAGCGGGCTCGCATCGAAATTGATCCAGAGCACGACGCCGAGCGCGAGGTCGACCAGCGTCGCGACGAGCGCCAGCATGCGCGCATTCTGTGCGTTCACGTAAAGGCACGCGACCGCTGCCGCCATCGGAATGGCGAGCATCAGCGAGAGGATAGGGAAACCGAGACTGTTCATTGTGCGATCGCCCACACCGCCCAGGTCGCCGCCGCGGCAAGGCCGATCAGCATGACAAAGGCATAGCTTGCAAGGAAGCCCGACTGGAGCTTCGCAGTGAGCCCGTTGCCGCGAACGACGAGCGCGGAGATGCCATCGGGGCCGAAACGATCGATCGTCCCTTCGTCGCCGCCCTTCCAGAAGAGGCGACCGAACCAGAAGGCGGGCTTCACGAAGATCAGGTTGTAGAGCTCGTCAAAATACCATTTGTTGAGCAGGAAATCGTACAGAATGCGGAACTGGGCCACGAACTTCCCCGGAATGTCGGTGTTCACGATATAAGCGCGCCAAGCGATGAACAGGCCGATCGCCATCACCGCAAAGGGCGTCCATTTCACCCATGTCGGCACCTCATGCATCGCGTGCATCAGATGCTCGTCAAAAGCGAGGCTGCCGTTCCAGAAATGCGCGCCATGTTCGGCTTCGACGAACTGGTTGTGGAACAGGAAGCCCGCGAAGATCGCACCCAATGCCAGCAGGCCGATCGGGATCAGCATGCTGAGCGGGCTTTCGTGCGGGTGATAGCCGCCGGTGCCGGTGTGCGGCAGCGGATCATGCGCATCGGCATGATGCTCCTCGGCCGGCTCGTCGCGGTGCTCGACGACATGATGCACGGCGTGCTGGATATGCTCGGATTCGACCCAGCGCGGCTTGCCCCAGAAGGTGAGGAACATCAGCCGCCACGAATAGAAGCTGGTGAGCAGCGCCGCGAACGATCCCACGAAGAAGGCGAGCTGGCCGTTGGTGCCCGAGGCGAAGGCGGATTCGAGGATCGCATCCTTCGAATAGAAGCCCGCAAAGCCCAGCAGCCCCGGAATGCCGACGCCCGTGATCGCGAGCGTGCCGATCAGCATCACCGCGAAGGTGAATGGAATCTCCTTACGCAGCGCGCCGTAGTAGCGCATGTCCTGCTCGTGGTGCATCGCGTGGATCACCGAGCCAGCGCCGAGGAACAGCAGCGCCTTGAAGAAGGCGTGCGTGAACAGGTGGAACATCGCCGCGCCATAGGCGCCGACGCCCGCTGCGAAGAACATGTAGCCAAGCTGCGAACAGGTCGAATAGGCGATGACGCGCTTGATGTCGTTCTGACACGTGCCGACGGTCGCGGCGAAGAGGCAGGTCGCGGCGCCGATGAAGGTGACGAAACCGAGCGCGGTCTCGCTCTGCTCGAACATCGGCGAGAGCCGGCAGACCATGAAGACACCCGCGGTGACCATCGTCGCGGCGTGGATCAGCGCCGAGACGGGGGTCGGGCCCTCCATCGCGTCGGGAAGCCAGGTGTGCAGGCCAAGCTGCGCCGACTTGCCCATCGCGCCGACGAACAGCAGCAGGCAGAGCACGGTCATGGTGTCGAGACGGTAGCCGAGGAAGCCGATCGTCGAGCCCGCCATGCCGGGTGCGGCCTCGAGGATCGCGGGGATCGAGACGGTGCCGAACACGAGGAAGGTGCCGAAAATGCCCATCATGAAGCCAAGATCGCCGACACGGTTGACGACGAACGCCTTGATCGCGGCTGCGTTTGCGCTCGGCTTCCTGAACCAGAAACCGATCAGCAGATACGATGCCAGACCTACGCCTTCCCAGCCGAAGAACATCTGGACGAGGTTGTCGGCGGTCACCAGCATCAGCATCGCGAAGGTAAAGAGCGAGAGATAGGCGAAGAAGCGCGGCTGATCCGGGTCGTCCTCCATATAGCCCCAGCTATAAAGATGGACGAGCGCCGAGACCGTCGTGATGACGACGAGCATCACCGCAGTCAGCGTGTCAACGCGCAGCGACCATGCGACATCGAGGTCACCCGACTTGATGAAATCGAGCACGGGGATGACCTGTGCCGGCACTTCGCCACCGACATGGGCGAGGAAGATCGGCCAGCTCAGAAGGCACGAGATGAACAGCCCCGCCGTAGTGATCGACTTGGCGACGGTGTTGCCGAGCGCGCGGTTGCCGAGCCCTGCGACGATGGCTGCCAGGAGCGGCAGGAAGACGATTGCGTGGATGGAGGTCACCGGAAATTCACCCCTTCATCCGGTTGATGTCATCAACCGCGATTGTGCCGCGGCCACGGAAATAGATCACCAGGATCGCAAGCCCGATCGCTGCCTCGCCGGCGGCGACGGTCAGCACGAACATCGCGAACACCTGCCCCACCATGTCGCCCAGATAGGACGAGAAGGCGACGAGGTTGATGTTCACCGCGAGCAGGATCAGCTCGATCGCCATCAGGATGATGATGACGTTCTTGCGGTTGATGAAGATGCCGAGCACGCCCGTCACGAAGAGCAGCGCGCTCACCACCAGATAATGCTGGATGCCGATCATGCTGCGGCTCCCCCAAATTTGCGCTCAGGCTGAGCTTGTCGAAGCCTTGTGCCAACACCCTTCGACAGCCTCAGGGTGAGCGCGTTTTCGAGTGCCATCATAGCTGCACCCCCTCGCCCACGGGCGGATTGACGTTGCGCACCGCATCCTGCGGACGCCGCTTGACCTGCTCGGAGATGTTCTGCGGCCGGGTTCCGCCACGCCTGCGGTGGGTCAGCACAATCGCGCCGATCATCGCTACCAGCAGGACAAGCCCTGCCGCTTCGAAGATGTAGAGATAGCGCGTGTAGAGCAGCGCGCCCAACGCTTCGATATTGGGCTGATCATTGGGAATCGGCGAGACGCGCTGGGCGAGTTCGATGCCGCCCGCATTCCACGCGCCGACCGCGAAGATCACCTCGCCCACCAGCACGAGCGCGAGCAACAGCCCGAACATCGCGTAATTGGCGAAGCCCGCACGCAGTTCGGCGAAATCGATGTCGAGCATCATCACGACGAACAGGAACAGCACCGCGACCGCACCCACATAGACGATGACAAGCAGCATCGCGATGAACTCGGCGCCCGCGAGCAGCATCAGCCCCGCCGCGTTGAAAAAGGCCAGGATCAGCCACAGCACGGAGTGCACGGGGTTGCGCGCGATGATCGTCAGCACACCGCTGGCGATCACCATGATGGCGAACAGGTAAAAGGCCAGGATCTGGATCATGCGTCCATCCCTTCCGGTGTCATTCCCGCGAAAGCGGGAATCCATGCGGACTCAATGCAGGACACCGCCATCGTCTGGATTCCCGCTTTCGCGGGAATGACAATGTTGGCTGACTTGAAACTCATGATCGAACGGGCTCCCCTGTTCCGTGGGCGCTTAGCGATAGGGTGCATCGGCGGCAAGGTTCGCGGCAATTGCGCGCTCCCATTTGTCGCCGTTGGCGAGGAGCTTGGCCTTGTCATAGAGCAACTCCTCACGCGTTTCGGTCGCGAATTCGAAGTTCGGACCCTCGACGACCGCGTCGACCGGGCATGCTTCCTGACAGAAGCCGCAATAGATGCACTTGGTCATGTCGATGTCGTAGCGCGTCGTGCGGCGGCTGCCGTCCTCGCGCGGCTCGGCCTCGATCGTGATCGCCTGCGCCGGGCACACCGCCTCGCACAGCTTGCACGCGATGCAGCGTTCCTCACCATTGGGATAGCGGCGCAGCGCGTGCTCGCCGCGGAAACGCGGGCTGAGCGGGTTCTTCTCGTAGGGGAAGTTGATCGTCGCCTTGGGCTTGAAGAAATACTTCAAGGTCAGCCAGTGCGCCTTGACGAACTCCCAGAGCGTGAAGGTTTTGATGATGTGAGCGAGGCTCATGATACGCCTCCATAGCGCGTAAGCATCAGATATCCGGACACGAGGAAGACCCAGAAGAGCGACAGCGGGAGGAAGATCTTCCAGCCCAGCCGCATGAGCTGGTCGTAGCGGTAGCGCGGCACCGTCGCCTTGATCCACGAGAAGATGAAGAAGAAGACGAGGATCTTGGCAAAGAGCCAGAAAATGCCGGGAACGACATAGAGCGGCGCCCAGTCGATCGGGGGCAGATAGCCGCCCCAGAACAGGATCGCGTTCAATGCGCACATCAGGATGACGTTGGCGTACTCGCCGAGCCAGAACAGCGCGAAGCTCATCGACGAATATTCGGTCTGATAGCCCGCGACGAGCTCCGACTCCGCCTCCGTGAGGTCGAACGGCGCGCGCGCGGTTTCGGCGAGTGCCGAGATCAGAAACACCACCGCCATCGGGAAGAGCAGCGGGTTGAAGCCATAGGCGTTGATGACGCCGAAGATGTGGCCCCGCTGGTCCTCTACAATGCCCGTCATGTTGAACGTGCCCGCGAAGAGCACGACCGAGATCAGCACGAAGCCGATCGAGACCTCGTACGACACCATCTGCGATGCAGCGCGGATCGCGGAGTAAAAGGGATATTTCGAGTTGGATGCCCAACCCGCGAGGATCACGCCATAGACGCCGAGCGACGACGCCGCGAGAATGTAGAGCAACCCGACATTGATGTCGGCGAGCACCATGCCCTCGCCAAAGGGGATCACCGCCCAAACGATGAGCGCCACCGTGAAGGTGATGATCGGCGCGAGCAGGAACAGGCCCCGGTTCGCGGCCGAGGGGATGATGGTTTCCTGCAGGAAGACCTTGAGACCGTCTGCAAAGGACTGGAGCAGCCCGAGCGGGCCCACGACGTTCGGGCCGCGGCGCAGCGCCATCGCTGCCCAGATCTTGCGGTCGGCATAGATGATCATCGCGACCGCAAGCAGCAGCGGCAGCGCGATGAACAGGATCAGCAGCAGCGTGGCAAGGAACCAGCCAAAGCCGAACCCCAGAGTGGACTGGAAGAATTCGGTCATTGGGTCACGCTCCCTTGGCAGGCCCAACCCATAACCCGCTCATCCTGAGTAGCCGTTGAGCGAAGTCGAAACGGCGTATCGAAGGACGCACGGTGCCGGTCCTTCGATACGAGCCCTCGCCAAGCTCGGTCTCTACTCAGGATGAGCGGTGTTTGTGCGATGTGTGAGGTGAGGCGCATCATTCCGCGGCCTCCAGGAAACGCTCGCCATGGAGCAGTTCTTCCGAACAGCGCTCCATCGTCGGAGACGCGCGGCAGATCGCGTTGGTCAGGTAGAAATCCTTGATCGGATAGGCCGAGATCGCGCCTTCCGCCTTGGCGTCGAGCTTGGGCGGCGCCCAGTCATAGGTCGCGAGGCCTTCAACACCCAGTGCGGGCACTTCGGCGGCCATCTCGGCGCGGAGCTGCCCCAGCGTATCGAACAGCAGCGGCTTGCCGATCACCGCGGAAAGCGCGCGGAAGATCGTCCAGTCCTCACGTGCATCGCCGGGCGGGAAGACCGCACGGTCGCCACGCTGGACGCGGCCTTCGAGGTTCACATAAGTGCCCGGCTTCTCGCTATAGGCCGCACCCGGCAGGATCACGTCCGCCGCGTGCGCGCCGGCGTCACCATGATGGCCGACATAGACCTTGAAGCTCTTGTCGAACTTCGCGAAATCAACCTCGTCCGCGCCAAGGAAGAACGCCAGCTTGGGCTTCTTCGCAACGATATCCGCGATGCCGCCCGGCTGCGCATAGCCGAGCATCAGCCCGCCCATGCGCGCGGCGGCCATGTGCAGCACGTTGAAGCCGTTCCAGCCCTGTCCTGAGCCTGTCGAAGCGGCGTCCTTGAGCAAACCGAGCTTGGACACGAGACCCAGCGCCGCGCCGTGCGCGTCCTTGAGCCCTGCTCCACCGACGATGACCGCTGGCCTCTGCGCGCCCTTGAACGCGTCGACAACGGCCTTGGGCAGTTTGCCCAGCACAGCGAGGTCTTCGCCAAGCCATTCGACCTTGTAGGTGAGATCGATCTCAGGGCCGACGACGAACACCTTGGCGCCCCGCTTGCGGACGGCCTTGCGGATGCGCGTGTTGACCAGCGGCGCTTCCCAGCGAACGTTCGAGCCAATGATGAGGATCGTGTCTGCTTCCTCGATCCCCGCGATCGTGGTGTTGAAATTGACCGCAGCGAGGTTCGACGCGTCATAGGCCATGCCTGTCTGGCGGCCTTCGAGCATGTCCGAGCCGAGCGAACGCACCAGCGCCTTCGCCGCATACATCGTCTCGCAATCGACGATATCGCCCGCAATCGCGGCGACGCTGCCCTTGGCGGTCTTCGCGACTTCGGCGATGGCGGCGAACGCTTCTTCCCAAGTCGCGTTGACCAGCACACCATCCTTGCGGACGAACGGCTGATCGAGGCGGCGGCGGACGAGGCCGTCAACCGCGTGACGCGTCTTGTCCGACGCCCATTCCTCGTTGACGTCTTCGTTGATCCGCGGCAGCGCGCGCAGCACCTGACGGCCGCGACTATCGAGCCGGATATTGGTGCCTACCGCGTCCATCACGTCGATGGCGAGCGTCTTCTTCAACTCCCAGGGCCGCGCCTCAAAGGCATAGGGCTTGGAGGTCAGCGCGCCGACGGGGCAGAGGTCGACGACATTGCCCGAAAGCTCCGACGTCACCGCCTTTTCGAGATAGCTCGTGATCTGCATGTCCTCGCCGCGATAGATCGCGCCGATCTCCTCGACGCCCGCGACTTCCTCGGCGAAGCGGACGCAGCGCGTGCACTGGATGCAGCGCGTCATCACCGTCTTCACGATCGGACCCATATATTTTTCGGTCACCGCGCGCTTGTTCTCGTCGTAGCGGCTATGGCCCTTGCCATAGGCGATCGACTGGTCCTGCAGGTCGCACTCGCCGCCCTGGTCGCAGATCGGGCAATCGAGCGGGTGGTTTATGAGCAGGAACTCCATCACCCCTTCGCGCGCCTTCTTGACCATCGGGCTGTCGGTGCGGATCTCCTGCCCCTCGGCCGCGGGAAGCGCACACGACGCCTGCGGCTTGGGCGGCCCGGGCTTCACCTCGACAAGGCACATGCGGCAATTGCCGGCGATCGACAGCCGCTCATGATAGCAGAAGCGCGGAATTTCCTTCCCCGCAAGCTCGCACGCCTGCAGGACCGTCGCGCCCTGCGGAACTTCGAGTTCGATGCCGTCTACGGTTACCTTGGGCATGGTTACTCCGCGGCCTCCATGATCGGGGCGCTGCCGTTCTTCTCGTTGATCCGCCGCTCGATCTCGGGGCGGAAGTGGCGGATGAGGCCCTGGATCGGCCAGGCGGCCGCGTCGCCGAGCGCGCAGATGGTGTGGCCTTCGACCTGCTTGGTCACCTCGAAGAGCGTATCGATCTCCGAGATGTCGGCCTTGCCTTCGCGCAGCCGCTCCATCACGCGCCACATCCAGCCGGTGCCCTCACGGCACGGCGTGCACTGGCCGCAGCTTTCATGCTTGTAGAAATAGCTGATCCGGCTGATCGCGCGGACAATGTCGGTGGACCTGTCCATCACGATGACGGCAGCAGTGCCGAGGCCCGAGCCCAAATCCTTGAGCCCGTCGAAATCCATCGGCGCGTCCATGATCTGCGCCGCGGGGACGAGCGGAACCGAGGAACCGCCGGGAATGACCGCGAGCAGATTGTCCCAGCCGCCCTTGATGCCGCCGGCGTGACGGTCGATCAGTTCGCGGAACGAGATGCCCATCGTCTCTTCGACGACGCAGGGCTTGTTCACATGGCCGCTGATCTGGAAGAGCTTGGTGCCCTTGTTGTTCTCGCGCCCGAAGGACGCAAACCAAGTGGGGCCGCGCCGCAGGATCGTCGGGACGACCGCGATCGATTCGACATTGTTGACCGTGGTCGGACAGCCATAAAGGCCCGCACCCGCGGGGAAAGGCGGCTTCAGGCGCGGCTGGCCCTTCTTGCCCTCAAGGCTTTCGATCTGCGCGGTTTCCTCGCCGCAGATATAGGCGCCCGCGCCGCGGTGGACGAAGACGTCGAAATCATAGCCCGAGCCCGCGGCGTTCTTGCCGAGCAGCTTCTTGTCATAGGCTTCCTGGACCGCGGCGAAGAGCGTCTCCGCCTCGCGGATGAATTCGCCGCGGATATAGATATATGCGGCGCGCGCGCGCATCGCATAGCCCGCGATCAGCGCGCCCTCGATCAGCTTGTGCGGATCGTGGCGGATGATCTCGCGGTCCTTGCACGAACCGGGCTCGGATTCGTCGGCGTTGATGACGAGGAAATTGGGGCGTCCGTCGCGGCTTTCCTTGGGCATGAAGCTCCACTTCATGCCGGTGGGGAAGCCAGCACCACCACGGCCGCGCAGCGCCGAGGCCTTGATCGCCTCGATGATCGCGTCCTGGCCGACTTCCATCAGCTTCTTGGTATTGTCCCAGTCGCCGCGCTTCTGCGCTGCCGCCAGGTTCCACGGCTGGAAGCCGTAGACATTGGTGAAGATGCGGTCCTTGTCCGCAAGGGGGATGATGGCGCTCATGCGCTGACTCCCTCAACGTCATCCCCGCGAAGGCGGGGATCCAGGAACACTATGTTCACTCGATCTGCTCCGAGTTCATGGATTCCCGCCTTCGCGGGAATGACGGGGAGGATCATTTCCACTCCCCCCGGTAATCGTGGTTCGCCGAGACCATTTCCTTGAGCGATGTCGGGCCGCCCTCGGGGCAGCTCGTCTGGCGATCGATCTGCGGGCCTGCCTTGGGGCTCTCGCCCTTCACCAGCGCCTCAAGCACAGCGGTCATGCTCTCGAAAGTCAGGTCTTCGAAATTGTCGTCGTTGATCTGCACCATCGGCGCGTTGGCGCAGGCGCCAAGGCACTCGACCTCGGTCAGCGTGAACAGGCCGTCGGCGGTGGTGTGGCCTTTGGAGAGCCCCTTCGCCTTGCACGCCGCCATCACGTCATCCGAGCCGCGCAGCATGCAGGGCGTCGTCCCGCAGAGCTGCACATGATAGCGGCCGACGGGCGCGAGATTGTACATGGTGTAGAAGGTCGCGACTTCGTAGACGCGGATATAGGCCATGCCGAGCTGGTTCGCGATGAACTCCATCACGGGCACAGGCAGCCACCCCTGCGTATTGGTCTCGAAGCCGACCTGACGCTGCGCGAGATCGAGCAGCGGCATCACCGCCGATTGCTGCCGCCCCTCGGGATAGCGCGCGATGATTTCCTTCACCTTGATGGCGTTGGCGGGAATCCAGTTGAAATCGCCCCAGCGCGCGCGGACCTCGGCCTCATCGGGGATTTGGGGTTTTTCAGCCATTATCGAACAAACTCCACCCGTTCGATGTCGCCGCCCGAAAAGCTGTAGATCGAGACGACTTCAAACGGTTCAACCTCGGGCGCCCTTCGCACCACCTCGTGCAGCACCACATTGTTCCCAACCACATATTGCGCGCGAACCTCGGCATGGTTCCGCGGAAATTCCGCGAACATGGCGCGCAGCCCTTCGCGAACGCCCTCGCGCCCTTCGCGCAGAACATCACCACGGTACATGGCCTCGCTGCCATGCTCTGCGAACATGTCGGCATAGCCGTCGGCGTCATGGGCGTTGTAGCGTTCCATCAGCCGCTCGACGATCGCCAGACGATCGGTCTTTTCGAGGGCGAGCGTATTACCGGTCATCATACAACCGCTTGCCCGAACGGATGAGGCCGAAGACCGCAACGCCGATCATCATCGCGCCAAAGGGCATCAGATCCTCGCGATCAAATGACAGCTCGGTGCCGGCGAAGGCGGCCGAAAGGAACCGGATCGCGATATAGCCGCCCACGACCAGCACTGCGAGCTGGACGAGCCGGGTAAGGGTCGGAAGTGCGTTCATTGATCAGATAGTCTCAAGCTTTTCACGGGTGTAGTCGGACGGATTGACGCCGGTATTGGGTTCGCCTTCGCGATCCAGCATCAGGATGTGGCATTCGGTCTCGGCAAAGGGCTTGTGCTCGGTGCCCCTGGGCACGACCACGAACTCACCGGGGCCGAAGCGACGGATGCCGTCGCGAAATTCGATGCCGAGTTCGCCCGAGACAACCATGAAGAGCTCATCGGTCTCGGCATGGCTGTGCCAGGTGAACTCACCCTCGATCTTCGCCACGCGGATCTCGTTGCCGTTGTAGCGGCCAATGATCCGGGGATTCCAATGATCGGAGAAGCTGGCGAGCTTCTCGGCGAGGTTGACGATCGCGGGCGCACTCAACGATCGCACTCCCCGAACACCACGTCGATCGCCGAAAGCACCGCAGTCGTATCGGCAAGCATATGGCCCTTCATCATGAAGTCCATCGCCTGAAGGTGGCTGAAAGCGGTCGGACGGATCTTGCAGCGATAGGGCTTGTTGGAGCCGTCCGACACCAGATAGACGCCGAACTCGCCCTTGGGGCTCTCGGTCGCCACATAGACCGAGCCTTCGGGGACGTGGAAGCCCTCGGTATAAAGCTTGAAGTGATGGATGAGCGCCTCCATCGAGCGCTTCATCTCGCCGCGCTTGGGCGGGACCACCTTGCGATCGAGGCTCGCGATCGGCCCTTCGGGCATATCGGCAAGGCACTGCTTCATGATGCGCGCCGACTGGCGAACCTCCTCGACGCGGACCATGAAGCGATCATAGCAATCGCCCTTGGTGCCGACGGGGATGTCGAACTGCATCCGGTCATAGACGTCATAGGGCTGCGCGCGGCGGATATCCCAGGGAATCCCCGCGGCGCGGATCATCGGCCCCGAGAAACCCCATGCCAGCGCATCCTGCTTGCTGACGACGCCGATATCGACATTGCGCTGCTTGAAGATGCGGTTGTCGGCGACAAGGCTGATCGCATCCTCGAACAGGCGCGGCAGCCGCGTGTCGAGCCACTCGCCGATATCGGTGAGCAGCTTCAGCGGCACGTCCTGATGCACGCCGCCGGGTCGATACCAGGCCATGTGCATGCGCGCGCCCGATGCGCGCTCGAAGAAGTTGAGGCAGTCCTCGCGAACCTCGAACAGCCAGAGGTTGGGCGTCATTGCACCGACGTCCATCACGTGCGAACCAAGGTTCAGCATGTGATTGCAGATGCGCGTCAACTCGGCGAAGAACACGCGCAGATATTGCGCGCGCAGCGGCACCTCGAGGTCAAGAAGCTTCTCGATCGCGAGGACGTAGCTGTACTCCATGCCGAGCGGTGAGCAGTAATCGAGCCGATCGAAATAGGGCAGCGCCTGCAGATAGGTCTTGTACTCGATCAGCTTCTCGGTGCCGCGGTGGAGCAGGCCGACGTGCGGATCGACGCGCTCGACGATCTCACCGTCCAATTCCATGACCATGCGTAGCACGCCGTGCGCCGCGGGATGCTGCGGTCCGAAGTTGATCGTGTAGTTCTGGATCTCGACATCGCCCGGCGTGGGGTTCTGCGCATCGACGCGCGCTTCGAGTTCCTGCAGATGATCGACCATTATTTCTTACCTCGCGGCGTCGCGCCGGGCTTCTTCGTCGCAGGCTTGCTGGCCGTCGACGCCGTCTTTGCCTTGGGCGGCGCCTTTTTCGCGCCAGCCGATTTCTTCGCGGCTTCCTTGTTGGCAGGTTCGCCCGCGCCGGTATCTTCCTTCTTTTCGGTCACCTTGGGCGTCGGCGGCGGGGCCTTGGCTTCGGTTTTGGGCGCGTCAGCCTTCTTGATCTCATCGGCCTTGAGCGGCGTCGGCGCCCCCTTGGCTTCGGGCAGCTTCGCCTTTTCGTCGCCGGGAAGCACATATTCCGCGCCTTCCCAGGGGCTCATGAAATCGAAGCTGCGGAAATCCTGCGCGAGCTGAACGGGCTCATAGACGACGCGCTTCGCCTCTTCCGAATAACGCAGCTCGACAAAGCCGGTCAGCGGGAAGTCCTTGCGCTGCGGATGGCCGCGAAAGCCATAATCGGTGAGGATGCGGCGCAGGTCAGGATTGCCCGAAAACAGCACGCCGTACATGTCGTACACTTCGCGTTCGAGCCAGCCAGCGACCGGCCATATGCCCGTGACGCTCGGCACCGGCTTTTCCTCGTCGGTCCAGACATGGACGCGGATACGGTGGTTCTTCGTGACCGAGAGGAGGCAATAGACGACCTCAAAGCGTTCGGGATTCTCGGGCCAGTCGACGCCCGCGATCTCCATGAGCTGCTGATAGGCGAGCTTGTCGCGCAGCGCGGTCATGACCGCGACCAGCGCCTCGCGCTTCACCGTGACCGCGACTTCACCAACGGCTTCGACGCCATCGACGAACGCCCCGCCGATAGCCGCGCGGACGGCGTCGATCACGCCCTCGTTGGTGGCGTATTTGGGTGCAGGACTTCCCATATCAGCGCTCTATCGTGCCTGAACGGCGAATCTTCCGCTGAAGCTGCATGATTCCGTACAGCAGCGCCTCAGCAGTCGGCGGACAGCCGGGGACATAGATGTCCACGGGCACGATGCGGTCGCAACCACGCACCACCGAATAGCTGTAGTGATAATAGCCGCCGCCATTGGCGCAGCTACCCATCGAGATGACGTATTTGGGCTCCGACATCTGGTCGTAGACCTTGCGCAGCGCGGGCGCCATCTTGTTGCAGAGCGTGCCAGCGACGATCATCACGTCCGACTGGCGCGGGCTAGCGCGCGGCGCAGCGCCAAAACGCTCCATGTCGTAACGCGGCATGTTCACATGGATCATCTCGACCGCGCAGCAGGCGAGGCCGAAGGTCATCCACCAGAGCGAGCCCGTGCGTGCCCACTGGAACAGCTCTTCGGTCGACGTGACCAGAAAACCCTTGTCGGTCAGCTCGCCATTCAGGTCGGTGAAGAACGCCTGATCGGGCTGGGTGCCGGGCGCCGGCATGCCGGGAACCGTCGGGCTGAGTTCTACTCCCATTCCAGCGCTCCCTTCTTCCACGCATAGACAAGGCCGAGCACCAGCTCGCCCAGAAAGATCATCATAGCCGCCCAGCCGGTCCAACCGATCTCATCGAGCGAAACCGCCCACGGAAACAGGAACGCGGCCTCGAGGTCGAAGATGATGAAGAGGATCGCGACGAGGTAGAACCGCACATCGAACTGGCTGCGCGAATCCTCGAACGCAGGAAAGCCGCATTCATATTCAGACAGCTTCTCGGGATCGGGCTTGTGCGCACCGGTCAGGCGGGAGACCGCCATCGGCGCAAAGACGAATACGCTCGAAAGCACCAACGCCACGCCCAGGAAGAGCAGGATCGGCAGATATTGCGACAGGTCGACCAAGGGACTCTCGTTACGCTCAGAGTTTTCTGGGGCGGCTTTAGGACTGCTGCACCCGCGAAGCAAGGCTCGGCGCCCCTGAGAATGATTCGCAATTTGACGGATTTGTGCGGCTTTACGCACTATCGCGTGCCGTTGACAGCGATCGTCGGACAGCCGACTCTCGGGCACGTCACGGCAAAGGGGGAATTATGGCGCTCAGGCACATCGCATTGCCGCTGCTGCTCGTCATCTCGGCGACCGCGCCGGCACAAGCCGAAATGATCTCGCCCAAGGATCAGGGCAAGTTCCTGACCCTGTTGCGCGACAAGGGCTATAAGGCTGAAATGATCGAGGGATCTGACGGCAACTATATCCGCAGCGCCGATTCCGGCGTGCCCATCACGATCTTCTTCCTCAACTGCGAGAGCGGGGGCAAGTCGGGCTGCACCACGATCCAGTTCTATACTGGCTTCAAGGGCGTCGGCGCCGTTCCGCTCGAGCGGATCAATGAATGGAACAGTTCACGCCGTTTTGCGCGCGCCTATGTCGACAAGGATGGCGATCCGGTGATCGAGATGGACGTCGACATGGATTTCGACGGAATTCCGCGCGAGAATTTTTACGCCAATCTCGAGATCTTCATCGCCTCGATCCCCAAATTTCGCGCCTTTCTCGGTCAATGAGCGGTCGCGGCGCGCTTATCGCAGCGCGCCCGCCAGCAGCTTGTGCAGCCTTGAATGCAACGCATCATTGGCAGCCAGGAACTCTTTGCGCTCCATCGCACGGTCGCCGCCGCGGAAGTCGGTGACGAAGCCACCCGCTTCGCGCACTAGCAGCATGCCCGCCGCAACGTCCCAGGGCTGAAGATCGCTTTCCCAAAAGCCGTCATAGCGGCCCGCCGCAACCCAGGCGAGGTCTAGCGCGGCCGACCCGAGGCGGCGGATGCCGGCGACTTCGGGCGCGATCGCACCGAAGATCCGCGTCCACTGCGCGAAATCGCCGTGGCCCATATACGGAATACCCGTCGCAACCAGCGCCTCGTCGAGGTGGCGACGCGAAGACACGCGCAGTCGCTGGTCCTGAAGCCAGGCGCCCCTGCCCTTTTCGGCCCAGAAGCTCTCGTCGGTCAGCGGCTGATAGACGAGCGCGCTCGTGATCTCGCGACTGCCATTGGGCCGCGGCTCCTCGACCGCGATCGAGATCGCGAAATGCGGGATGCCGTGGAGGAAGTTCGACGTGCCATCGAGCGGATCGATGATCCAGCGCGGCTTTTCCGGATTGCCCGGAATTTCGCCGGCTTCCTCCATTAGGAAGCCCCAGTCCGGCCGGGCCTTTAGCAGCTCGTCGTATAGCGTGCGTTCAGCGCGCTGATCGGCCATCGAGACAAAGTCAGCCGGGCCCTTTCTGGAGACCTGAAGGTGCTGAACCTCGTTGAAGTCGCGCCGAAGCCGCGGCGCCGCCTTGCGCGCCGCGCGCTCCATGACCGTCAGAAGGCCGGAATGGGAAACCATGTTAAGCTCCTTAAGCCCCTCCCCTTCAGGAGTTCGGGCTCATGGTTCTGTCCGGGGGACAGAACTGCCCCCGAACTGGGTTGGGGTGGGGGAGTGACAAGATAGAAGGCTCGCTTCGCTCGCCACCCACCCCTGCCCCTCCCTTGAAAGGGAGGGGTTCAAAAGCATCAATCCGCGCGCTTCACATATTCCTGGGCATAGACATCGACGATGATGCGCGTGCCCGAAGCAATATGCGGCGGAACCATGATGCGGACGCCGTTGTCGAGGATCGCGGGCTTGTACGACGATGACGCCGTCTGCCCCTTCACCACCGCATCGGCCTCGACGATCGTCGCCTCGATCTGATCGGGCAACTGCACCGAGATCGGCTTCTCGTCATAGAGTTCCATCACCACGTCCATGCCGTCCTGCAGGAACGCGGCGGCATCGCCGAGCAGGTCGCGCGGGAGCGTGATCTGGTCGTAGGTGTCCTTGTCCATGAAAGTCAGCGTTTCGCCGTCGGCGAAAAGGAACTGGAAGTCCTTGGTGTCGAGGCGCACGCGCTCCACCGTCTCGGCCGAGCGGAAGCGGACATTGTTCTTGCGGCCGTCGATGAGATTCTTCATCTCGACCTGCATGAACGCCCCGCCCTTGCCCGGCTGGGTGTGCTGAATCTTCACGGCGCGCCAGATGCCGCCTTCATATTCGATGATATTGCCGGGACGGATGTCCACGCCGCTGATCTTCATGGGTGCTCTCGCATGTCAAAGAAATTTGCACGCGGCCTCTATAGCGATGCCGCGCGCGAGGCAAGCCGGGTGACAGAAGCGACGTCGAATCCGTGCAAGACGCCGATGCTCAAGGAGCGTAATTTCGAATCAAAATCGGTCGGCGGGTGCGGGTGGGCAACGATGGACGGGATGATGATAGTCGAACGCGAACAGCATCGGAGTCAGGCGCCCGCGGCAGGTTGCTTCGGCCTGGCGCGCGCGCCCGAAAGTTATGACGGCGCCTCGCGCCAACATCCGGAGGGCGAGCCTTCCGACTGGGAGCGCTATGCCGCCCGCTTCTGCGTGGTGGATTATGGCGACGGACAGCCCGTCAAAGCAGCGCCGCGAACTTCCTGACCGCCGCAGCGGCGCCATCGGGATCGTTCCAGACCGCGCCGCTCACCGCGAGGAAGTCCGCACCGGCATTGATCAGCGGCTTCGCATTTTGGGGGGTTATGCCGCCAATCGCCACACAGGGCAGTTCAAAGACGGTCGTCCACCAGCTCAGGATCGACGGATCAGGCTGATGGTGCGTTTCCTTGGTCTGGGTCGGGTAGAAAGCACCAAAGGCGACATAGTCAGCCCCGGCCTCGCCCGCTTCCATCGCAAGATGGCGGCTGTCATGGCAGGTGACGCCGATCTGCACCGAGGGTCCGAGGATCTGGCGCGCCTCGCGCGCGTCGCCATCCTCCTGGCCAAGATGGACGCCGTCGGCGCCAAGGCGCTTGGCCAGCGCAATGCTGTCATTGATGATGAAGGCGACGTCGCGGTCCGCGCAGATCTTCTGCAGCGGTTCGGCAAGCCGCGCGATGGCGTGATCGTCCAGCCCCTTCAGCCGAAGCTGGAACGCCGCCACCGGCCCCGCCTCAAGCGCTGCCGCGAGAGTGCCCGCGAAATCGTCACCGATCGTCGGCGGCGAAATCAGGTAAAGCTGGCACTTCGGCCGACGCGGATCGCGCTCGAAGCGGTCGGCGAAATTGGGGTCGAGCTGGAGGTCGTCGTCTTCGTCGGTCATTTCGCCGCACTAGCCAAAGTGTCGCGTCCGCGAAAGCGGATAAGACACTTTGGCGTAGTACGCATTCGTTCAGCCCTTGACGGTCGAAGCCTGATGGATTTCGTCGATCGCGCCACCCAGCACACCGTCGAACTCCGCTTCACTCATGCCATGGCGAAGATCCGACAGCAGCGCGCGCGAGAAGCTCGCGATCATGCCCTGGTTCTTGGCAAGCTCGGTGCACGCCTCGGCGCGCGAGAAGCCGCCTGACAGCGCGACGACGCGCAGCACGCGCGGGTGATCGACCAACGGCTTGAACAGGTCGGGCTTTGCGGGGATCGAAAGCTTGAGCATGACCTTGTCATTACCCGGCATCGCATCGAGCGCCTTGAGTGTCTCTTCGAGCAGGATCTGATCAGCTTCCGCGCGCTCGGGGCTCTTGATGTTGATCTCGGGCTCGATCATCGGAATGAGGCCGCCGGCAATAACCTGCTGCGCCACTTCGAACTGCTGCTTCACGATGGCGGCAATGCCCTCGCGATTGGCGAGGTTGATCACCGAGCGCTCCTTGGTGCCGAACACGCCAAGTCCCTTGGCACGCGCCAGCAACGCATCAAGCTCGGGCATCGGCTTCATCAGTTGGACGCCATTGGCCTCGTCCTCAAGCCCCTTGTCGATCTTGATGAAGGGCACGACACCCTTGTCGATCAGCGCCTGCGGGGTGGGCTTGCCATCGACCTGGCCGTCCATCGTGCGCTCGAACAGGATCGCGCCGATCACCTTCTCACCGGTGAACGCCGGCGAAGTGATGATGCGGCTGCGCATCTGGTGGATGAGGCCGAACATCTCCTCGTCGTTCGACCAGGCGCCTTCTTCGATGCCATAACCCTTGAGCGCCTTGGGCGTCGAGCCGCCGCTCTGGTCGAGCGCGGCGATAAAGCCCGCGCCCTTGCCCATCTGTTCCGCCATCTTGCCGTCCGCCATTTTTCCTCCAACCGGATGATCGTGTTCCCGTGCGCTGTTAGGCGAGGCCTCCCGCATCGGCAACTATGGCAGCGTTGGACAGAAGGCGTGAAACGACTGACGACGGGAAAGCCGGGATGAACCCACGCAACGCCTCTACCGTCAACAACATTTCGAGTGCCGCGCGAATGGCTCAGTCGTCATCACTGCTTTGGCGGGGTGATTTCCTTGCCATCGAGCCCGATATAGCGATGCTTGACGGCTTGTCCGGATCTGCGGGCGACGATGGTCAGATCGGTTTCGGCGCGCACGAGCAAAACCTTGCCCGCCGGCTGACGGGCGGCCCAGGCGGTCAGTTCCTTGCTGACCACCTTGCAGGGCAAGCACCAGTCGGCCCAATAGTCGACCACGACATAGCGAGCCTTTCCGACCGCGGGCCCGGTGGCAGGCTTTCCATCTCGCGTCTCCAGTTCAGCCATACTCTGGGCCAGCGATGGCCCCGAGACAACCTTGCCGGCGCGGATTGCATTCTCTACGAGCGGGACCATCGCCCCCGACTTTCCGCCACCCTTTTTGCGCAGGAGCAAACGTCCGCGCGCATCATAGACGCGCACTTCAGGAAGCTCGTACTGCTCCTTTTTCGCCTTCACCAACGCGTCATGACGTATCAGCGCCTTCTCGGTCCAACGTGTGTCCAATGTGGCTGCAGCCAATGTGGCCGGTAGTGCCATCGACATTACCGTGGCCGTAAACAGGTGAAGCCTTCCGATCATGCCGTTCCTCGTTCACAGCTGGAGTACGGCACAGACTGCAGTGCACAAGCTGTGCGGCCCATGAACAAAATTCAATAAACAGAATAATTTAACAACTCAGAAACGTAAAAATAGCGGCAATCTTATATCAATCACCCTTGGTTGGCGGCCAGGGCGGCCCTTTCAGCTCCAGATGATTGCCCTCGGGATCGGTCAGGTAGATGCTCGGCCCCTCCCCGTCCGCGCCATAGCGTGACACGACCTCGACATCGGTTATGCCATGATGCGCGAGATGCGCCCGGATCGCGGCCTCGTCCCATGGATCAACCCGAAAGCAGACATGATCGACATTGTGCCCGTCGCGTCCCGGCGGCGGGCCACCCAGCTTTCCAAGCTTGCCGTCCGCGGGAATCAGGTCGATCAGCGCATTGCCGACGCGGAGCTGATAGAGATCGACATGCTCCTGATATTTCTCGAAACGCGCGCCGAGCACGTCTGTGTAGAAGCGCGCCATCGTCTCCAGATCATGGACCCGGAACACGACGTGATCGATGTCCCGGATCGTGATCATTTCAGGCCTCCAGCGCCTTCACACCGGGTAATTCCTTGCCCTCCATCCATTCGAGGAATGCGCCCCCGGCGGTGGAAACGAAAGTGAAATCGGCGGCGACGCCGGCATGGTTGAGCGCGGCAACGGTATCGCCGCCGCCCGCAACCGAAACGAGCGAGCCCTCCTTGGTCAGCGCCGCCGCGGTCTGCGCGAGCGCCACGGTGGCGGCGTCGAACGGCGCAATCTCGAACGCGCCCATCGGACCGTTCCACACCAGCGTGCGGCAGGTCTTCAGCACATCGCCCAGCGCCTCGGTCGCTGCGGGGCCGACATCGAGGATCATCTCGTCGGCCGCAACCTCGTGGACGTTGACCGTGCGCGTAGGCGGATTGGCCGCGAATTCCTTCGCCACCACCACGTCATAGGGAAGATGCACGGTGCAATCGGCCTTTTCGGCGGCGTCGAGAATGGCCTCGGCGGTATCGGTCAGATCATGCTCACACAGCGACTTTCCGACGTCGACACCGCGCGCCGCGAGAAAAGTGTTGGCCATGCCGCCGCCGATGATCAGGTGATCGACCTTGGTCACCATCTGCTTGAGCACATCGAGCTTGGTCGAGACCTTGGCGCCGCCGACAACGGCCGCGACGGGGTGCTCCGGATTGCCCAGCGCCTTGTCGAGCGCGTCGAGTTCGGCCTCCATCGCACGGCCGGCGAAGGAGGGCAGCCGGTGCGCGAGCCCTTCGGTCGAGACATGCGCGCGATGCGCGGCCGAAAAGGCATCGTTGACATAGAGATCGCCGAGTTTGGCCATCGCGTCAGCGAGCGCCGGATCGTTCTTTTCCTCGCCCGCGTGGAAACGCGTGTTCTCGAGGATCGCGACATCGCCCGGATTGAGCGCGGTTACCGCGGCCTCCGCCGTTTCACCCTGGCAATCCGGGATGAACTGCACTTCACGACCCAGCACCGCCTGATAGGGGCGTGTGATGAGCGCAAGCGACATCTGCGGATCGATCTTGCCCTTGGGACGCCCGAAATGCGCAAGGATCAGCACGATGGCGCCCTTGTCGGCCAGTTCGGTGACGGTGGCGAGCGTGGCGCGCAGCCGCGTGTCGTCGCTCACTTTGCCATCGGCCATCGGCACATTCAGGTCTTCACGGACAAGCACGCGCTTGCCGGCGATATTGCCCGTGTCGTCGAGCGTCTTGAATTTCCTCACGGCTTTTCCTCAATCCTGATCGTGTCGCCCAGCGCGATATCGCCACCCTCGAGCACGCGGCAACAGACGCCGCCGCGCCAGTCGGGCCGCAGCGCTTCCTGAAGCCCCGGCTCGGCTTCATCCATGCGCTGGCATGGGTCGGTTTCCAGCATGATTTCGAGCCGCACGTCGCCGATCGCGACGATGTCGCCCGCGCGGCGGGGCAACGTCAGCCCCTCGATGAAGAGATTGGCGCGGCGCGCGGTCCAGGGCACGTGTTTGCCAAGGTCCGCGCATGCCGCATCCCAGTCCTCACGCGCCAGGATCGTCACTTGGCGCTTCGGCATCTTGCCCGGCCTCACCCGACCGCGATGATCGCCCTCCAGCCCGAAATCGACCCCGATCCGCCCGCTTTCGAGCGTTTCCATCGGGGCCCTCGGGCCGGAGCGGCGGGCCATCCCGATCAGGCGGCCGTTGCGCATGATCAGATCAGCTTGCCGATCGCGCCAGCCGTGTCGACCATGCGGTTCGAGAAACCCCATTCATTGTCGTACCACGATACGACACGGACGAGCTTGCCTTCGAGCACCGAGGTCTCGAGGCTGTCGACCGTCGACGAAGCGGGGTTGTGGTTGAGGTCGATCGAGACCAGCGGCTCGTCGGTGTAGGCGAGCACGCCCTTGAGCGCGCCTTCCGAGGCGGCCTTGAGGATCGAATTGACCTCGTCCTTCGTCGTGTCGCGCTTGGGCGTGAAGGTCAGGTCGACGAGCGAGACGTTCGGCGTCGGCACGCGGATCGCCGAACCGTCGAGCTTGCCCTTCAGCTCGGGCAGCACCTCGCCCACCGCGCGGGCAGCGCCCGTGGTCGTCGGGATGATCGACATCGCTGCGGCGCGCGCGCGGCGCGGATCGCTGTGGATCTGGTCAAGGATCTTCTGGTCGTTGGTATAGGCGTGCACCGTGGTCATCAGACCGCGTTCGATCCCGATCGTGTCGTTCATGACCTTGGCGACGGGTGCGAGGCAGTTGGTGGTGCACGACGCGTTGGAGACGATCACGTGCTCGGCGGTCAGCTTGTCGTGGTTGACGCCGTAGACGACGGTGAGGTCGACGCCCTTGGCCGGCGCCGAGATCAGCACGCGCTTGGCGCCCGCGTCGAGATGCTTTTGCGCGCTCTCGCGGTCGGTGAAGAAGCCGGTGCATTCGAGCGCGATATCGACGCCCAGATCCTTGTGCGGCAGGTTCGCCGGATCACGCTCGGCGGTCACGCGGATCCGCTTGCCGTCCACAAGGATGTCGTTGCCGTCGACTTCGACGGTGCCGGGATAGGCACCGTGGACCGAATCGCGCTTGAAGAGCATCGCATTGAACTTGGCATCCGCGAGATCGTTGATCGCGACCAGTTCGAGACCGCTGTCAGCACGCTCGAGGATCGCGCGCGCCACCAGGCGGCCGATGCGCCCGAAACCGTTGATCGCGACTTTGACTGCCATATTCCTGTCTCCTTCAGATGGAGTTGAGCGCCGCCAGAACCTGGGGCGCGATCTTCGCGGGGGTAAGTCCGAAATGCTCATAAAGGTCGCCGGCGGGAGCCGACGCGCCGAAGCTGTCGATACCGAAGCGCAGGCCGCGGCTACCCGTATGGCGCTCCCAGCCAAAGGTCGTGCCTGCCTCGATCGAGACGCGCAGTGCATCTTCCGGGATCAGCGCAGCGCGATAGCTGGCGTCCTGCTCGGCGAAGCGTTCCCAGCTCGGCATTGAGACGACATCGGCGCCAACGCCCTCAGCCTCCAGCATATCGGCAACGCCGACAGCGATCTCGACCTCCGAACCCGTCGCGATCAGCACGACCTTGCGATCGCCCTTGGCTGCGCGCAGGCGATAGGCGCCCTTGGCAGAGAGATTCTCGGACGCGTCCGTGCGAAGCTGCGGCAGGTTCTGGCGGGTCAGCGCGAGCAGCGACGGCCCGTCCTTGCGTTCCAGCGCGAGTTCCCAGCACTCGGCGGTCTCAATGACGTCGGCGGGGCGCAGCACGTCGAGATTGGGCATGGCGCGGAGCGACATGATATGCTCGACCGGCTGGTGCGTCGGACCATCTTCGCCCAGGCCGATCGAATCGTGCGTCATCACATAGATGGCGCGCGTTTGCTGAAGCGCCGAAAGACGGATCGCCGGACGGCAATAATCGGAGAAGACGAGGAAGGTGCCGCCATAGGGAATGACGCCGCCGTGCAGCGCCATGCCGTTCATCGCCGCGGCCATGCCGAACTCGCGGATGCCATAATAGACATAGCGTCCCGAATAGTCGTCGCGCGTCAGCGGGCCGGTCGCCTTGGTCTTGGTGTTGTTCGAGCCGGTAAGATCGGCGGAGCCGCCGATCGTCTCGGGCAGTTGCTCGTTGATCGGACCCAGCACCATTTCGGACGCCTTGCGCGTCGCGACCTTTTGCGGGTTGGCGATCAGATCGGTCTTGTACGCGGCAAGCGAGAAATCGCCGGGCAGTTCGCCGTCCATGCGACGGACGAGTTCGGCGCCCAGATCGCTCGTCGTAACGCGCTTGTTCCACGCGGCATGCGCTTCGGCGCCACGGCTGCCGGCCTTTTCCCATTCCGCACGGATGTCCGCGGGAATCTCGAACGGCGCATGATTCCAGCCGAGCGTCGTGCGCGCAGCGGCGACCTCGTCGGCGCCAAGCGGGCTGCCGTGCGTGGCAGAGGTGCCCTGCTTGTTGGGCGCGCCCTTGCCGATGATCGTGCGGCACTGGACGAGCGAGGGCCGCGGATCGGTAAGCGCCTCGTCGAAGGCGCGCGCGATGTCGACGGGGTCATGGCCGTCGCACGCAACGACATGCCAGTTGGATGCGCGGTAGCGCGCGGGGATGTCCTCGCTGGTCGACAGGTCGGTCGAACCGTCGATGGTGATCTTGTTGTCGTCCCACAGCACGATCAGGCGGCCAAGGCCAAGATGTCCCGCGAGGCCCACCGCCTCATGGTTGATGCCTTCCATCAGGCAGCCGTCGCCCGCGATCACCCAGGTCTTGTGATCGACGAGGTCGTCGCCGAACACCGCGTTCAGGTGCCGCTCGGCGATCGCCATGCCGACTGCGGCGGCGAAGCCCTGCCCCAGCGGCCCGGTGGTCGTTTCGACGCCCGCCAGTTCGAAATTCTCGGGGTGGCCGGCGCAAGGGCTGCCGAGCTGGCGGAAGTTGCGGATGTCCTCGATCGTCGGACGCGCATAGCCGGTGAGGTTGAGCGCGGCGTAGATCAGCATCGAGCCGTGCCCCGCCGACAGCACGAAGCGATCGCGGTCATGCCATTTGGGCGCCGCGGCATCGTACTTCAGATATTGCGTGAAGAGCACCGTCGCGACATCGGCCATGCCCATCGGCATGCCGGGGTGCCCCGAATTCGCCGCCTGCACGGCATCCATCGACAGCGCCCGGATGGCGTTGGCGAGATCATTGGGCGAAACGGTCATGTAGGTCCCCGAAAGAGCGGCACGTATGGGCGAGTGCTCGGCGAGTCGCCGTCGCGCGCGTTCCTTTGTCGTCTGGGGGACAAACCGTCAACCTTGGGGACCGTCACGCCTGCTTCACACTTGCCCCCAGCGCCAGCCATGCTATTTCACACAGAATGTCAGAAGACCGGCTTATCCTCGCCATCGGGCGACTGGAACGGGCGCTTTCGCGGGTCGAGGCTGCGGCGGCCAGACCGGCGGAGCAGAGCCGTGGTGATGAAAGCGAAGCCGCGCTGCAATCGCTCTCCGAACGCCATGACAAGTTGAAGCGACAGGTCGAATCCGCGATCGGCGCGCTCGACCAGTTGATCGCGAAGGGCTGACGCGCATGGCAGAAGTCTCGATCGAAATCGGCGGGCGTGACTATCAGGTCAATTGCCGCGATGGTGAGGAAGCGCATCTGCGTGAGATCGCGGGGTTGCTCGACGCAAAGGCGCGCGACGCGCAGCGCGCGGTCGGGGGCATCAACGAGACGCGCCACCTGTTGCTCGCCGCGCTGCTCCTTGCGGACGAGGTGCACGAAGCCCGCCGCAACGGTGGTACACTCACCAAGCCTGATCCAGCGCCGCCGGCTGCACCCGCTCCGCCCGCCGCACTTCAGCCCGATTTCGCGCCGATTCTGGAAAAACTGGCCGAACGTGTCGAAAGCCTTGCCCAAAGGCTTGAGGCTGACGCATCGAACGCCTAGATTGGCGGCGACGGGTACTGCCCGGTACGAGCTTTTGAGAACATCCCTGAGGCTTTCATCATCCTAGGGGGCTGTCCCTGGTCGGGCTCTGGTCCGGCACACATGGTCCCCACCTGACGTATCGGCGTCAGAGGATATTCCGGCAAACGGCCATGGCGGTCCCGTCACCGCCGCCTGATTTGAAATGGTGGCAATGCCCAAGGCGCTTTTGCGACAGAGGTTGAAGGAGCGCCGCGACGGCTTTGCCGCTACGCGGCGCGGCGCACCGCATTTCACCGATCTTCCCGACACGCTCCGTGACTGGATCGAGCGGGCAAGCTGCGTCTCGGCCTATGTTCCGATCGGATCCGAAGCCGATCCACTGCCGTTGCTGCTGCACGCGCGCGAAATGGGGCACATGACCGCGCTGCCGCATGTCACGCGCCCGGACGCGCCGATGCGCTTCCTGCTGTGGCGCCCGGGCGATCCGCTTCATCCCGGTCCGATGGGGTTGCTGCAGCCCGACGCCGGCGCGCCCGGCGCCGCGCCCGATCTTATAATCACGCCATTGCTCGGCTTCGACCGGCGCTGCCACCGCCTCGGCTATGGCGCGGGATTCTACGACCGCGCCTTTGCAGGGCTTCCGACCGCACGCCGCGTGGGGCTTGCCTGGTCGGTACAGGAAGTGGATGCGGTGCCTGCCGATTCGTGGGATGTGCCGCTCCACGCGATCTGGACCGAACGCGAATGGATAGAGCCTGATCGTTTGAGGAGGAAGCGCTTTGCGCTTCCGCCGAAAGCGTGAATCAGGCTCTATTTTAATGGTTGAGACCTTGATTCACGTTTCAGGCTGATTCGGCCTGGAACGATCAAGGTCTAGTGAACGAGGAAATGCCCCGATGACGCCAAGCTGGCGCAAACCCGCAGGAATGTTCCTGATCCTGACGCTGATCACCGTCTGGGCGGTGCTGATCGCCAGCCTGTCGCCGTGGATCGGAGCGCTGCCGACGCTGGTACAGGCCGTCATCTATCTGGTGGCTGGCGTTATCTGGATCGTGCCGCTGAAGCCGCTGCTGCTCTGGATGGAGACAGGAAAATGGCGCGTATGAAATGGCGCGAGTGACGGGGCTCGAACCCGCGACCTCCGGCGTGACAGGCCGGCGCTCTAACCAACTGAGCTACACCCGCGTTCGACACGGATAGAGCCTCTGCGACAGCGGCGCAGATGACGTTCGATCCGACGATCTGGATTTCCCCGCTGAAAGCCACCTCTGCTCCGCATGGAAACAGGAAAGTGGCGCGAGTGACGGGGCTCGAACCCGCGACCTCCGGCGTGACAGGCCGGCGCTCTAACCAACTGAGCTACACCCGCGTACTGCGGTGAGGGGGGCCAACTAGGCGAGGGCCGGGAGACTGTCAAGCGGTGGCTGAGGATGATTTTTCATCTTCGTCGAAATCCTCGTCATCGGGGTGCGTGAGCGTCCCCTCCTCGAACAGGAAACCTGCGATATCCGGGGTTCCCGCGGCTCCGATTACGGTACGGATGATGATGAGCAGAGGTACCGCAAGCAATGCGCCGGGTGTGCCCCAGACCCACCCCCAGAAGCTCAGCGAGATGAGAATCAGCAGCGGATTGACCGTGAGCTTGCGGCCGACCACCAGCGGCGTGACGAAATTCGCTTCGAGCGTGTGAAAGAGGATCTGGATCGCAGCGGGCAACAGCGCCCACCAGATATCGGAAAAGGTCATCAACCCGCCCATCGCGAGCAGCAGCGCCGCGAGGATCGGCCCCAGATAGGGGATATAATTGAGGATCGCGACGATCCCCCCCCACATCAGCGGCGAAGGCATGCCGATGACGTACAGCGCCAGCGCCATTGCAAGCCCGAGGCCCAGGTTGATCAACGTGATTGTGCCGAGATAGGCCGAGGTCGCGTCGACCACGTTCTGAATGACGCGCGCGGTCGCCATCGCGCCATCGAAACTGCCGCGACTGGTGATCGTCCGCTCCCTCAGCCGCGTCCACCCCGCGAGAAAGAAGAAGATCAGCAGCAGCGCGAAGAACATCTGGATCAGCGCATAAGGCGCCGAGGTCGCGACGAGATCGATGAGCGAGCTCGGCGCCGACACCGCTTCAGCGCGCGCAGCGGCCACGGGGCCTGTCGCCAGCATCGCGATACTCTGGTCGATAAAGCGCTGGAGGTTCGAATAAAAATCGATGACGGGCGCGAGATTGGCCTGAATGAGTCCGATGCGCTCGGGCAGCACGCGGAACCATTCGGCAGCGGGCACGACGATCGAGACGAGCACGATGTTCATCACGACGAGGAACAGCAGCACGCACAGGAACGCTGCCATTGCCGCAGGCACGCGGCGACGCTGGAGCCATTCGAGCCAGGGCACCATCGCGATCGCGATCACGATGGCGGCGGTGACGGGCAGGAAGAATTCTGCACCCGCGCGCAGGGCAAAGGGCAGCCCGAGCAGGAGCCCCACGCCCGCAATCAACGTCAGCGCGGCGAGCAGCCGATCGCGGTGCCAGTCGACACGGTGATGATGCTCGCGGTGCGGATGAAGCTCGGGCGTGACGGTCAGACGATCGTTCGTCGCCACGGGCCCTGCCCGCGAAACTTCCTCCTGATCGGTACGCCTCGTCGCCATAGCTCCTGACTACCGGGGCTTTGCGCCAGTGTCACGCGATCTGAGCCGCGACGACGCACGACCATGCCCGATCGCGCTCAACCCTTCAGGTCGCGCGCGATCGCCTTCCGCGTGCCCGCGCCATAGGGCGGCTTGAAGCCCGCAAGCTTCGCGACGTCGATCCGAGGCTGGCGATAGACCGCCTTGGCGTGGCTGAAGGTCCTGAAGCCGTCCTGGCCGTGATAGCTCCCCATCCCCGACGGCCCGATCCCGCCAAAGGGCAGATCCTCCATCGAAACATGGAAGACGACGTCGTTGACGGTGACGCCGCCCGAAATGGTCCGGTCGAGCACGGTGCGCTGCTCGGCTGCGTCCTGCCCGAAATAATAGAGCCCAAGCGGTCGATCGTGGCGGTTCACATAGTCGATCGCCTCGTCGATCGCCTTATAGCGCATGACGGGCAGGATGGGCCCGAAGATCTCCTCCTGCATCACCTTCATGTCGTCATTGACGTTGGTCAGGATTCGCAGCGGCATCTTGCGCCCGTTATAGGCGCCGAAATCCTCGCCCGCGGGATTGACCTCGATCACCTCGGCGCCCTTGGCGCGCGCATCCTCGACATAGTGATCGAGGCGGTCGACATGACGGTCGTTCACGACCGAACTATAGTCAGGATTGGCGATCAGCGACGGATAGAGCGCGGAGGCTGCGCGGCTGATCCCGTCGACCACCGCGCTCTCCTTCTCCTCGGGCACGAGCAGATAGTCGGGCGCCAGGCAGATCTGCCCTGCATTGAGCATCTTCCCCAGCGCGATCCGTTCGGAAGCCTGTTCAATATCCGCGCTGCGCCCGATTATGGTGGGCGATTTGCCGCCCAGTTCGAGCGTCACCGGAGTCAGGCTGTCCGCTGCGGCGTGCAGGATGTGCCGGCCGATCGGCGTCGCGCCGGTGAAGATCAGATGATCGAAGGGCAATTCGGAAAACGCCTTGCCGACATCGGGACCGCCGCTGAAGCAGGCCAGTTCGGTGCGGTCGAAATATTTCGGTGCGACTTGTTCGAACAAGGCCGATACGCCGGGCGTGTATTCGGAGGATTTGACCATCACGCGATTGCCCGCGGCGAACGCGCCCGCGATCGGCCCCATCGTCAATTGGACCGGAAAGTTCCAGGGCGCGATCACCCCCACGACGCCCTTGGGCTGATATTCCACCCAGGCCTTCGCGCCGAGCAGTCCCAGAGGAAAATCGAGCTTGCGCCGTTCAGGACGCGCCCAACGATCGAGATTCTTGATCGCGTGCTTCAACGTACGGATCGACGCGACAATATCGGTCATCAACGATTGCTCGCGGCTGCGATGACCAAAGTCCTCGGACAATGCGGTCGCGAAATCCTCGCCATGCGCAACCATCATCGCGATCGCGCGCTTCAGCCGATCCTTGCGGATTGAAAGGCTGACGGGCAGTTCGGCAGTGAACGCCGTGCGCTGTGTCTCCAGAACCGATCGCATGTCCTGTACGTCCGCCATCACCGCCTCTCCAATTATCGTTTCATATTGCGACTTATTCCGCGTGTGCGGGACTTTGTCGACTCAAAGCAAAACGAAACCCGCGATACCCGACGCAAGCAGCAGCCAGAGCGGCCAGGCCGCCACCGCCATCAGCGCACCAAGCGGCACGCGCGTGGTGGCGGACACGGCCTCCCCTCTCGCGCGTTGCGCCAGAACCGCCAATAGCCCCAGAATGCTGGCGAACAGCAGCACCAGGGGCAGCATCTGCCAGCCCAGCCAGGCGCCGATCGCGCCAAGCAGCTTGGGGTCGCCCCACCCCAGCCCCTCGCGACCACGCAGCGCGCGATAGGCAAGCGCAATCGCCGCGAGCGCGCCGAAGCCCGCTGCCGCGCCGATCACGCGGTCAATCAGGGGCACACCCAATCCCGTCGCTCCCACTGCAAGTCCCAGCACGCCCAATGGCAATGTCAGTCGGTCTGGCAGCCAGAAATGCTCCGCATCAAGCGCGGCGAGCGCGAGCAGGAACCAGCCGAAGATCGCCCCCGCCACGCCGTTCAAATCGGGCGACGCGAACAACGCGCTCGCGCCGATCAGCGCGGCGCCGATCTCGATGGCGAGATGTTTCCGGTCGATCGCCGCGCCGCAGCCGCGACACCGGCCGCGCTGGATCAGGTGGCTGACAATCGGCACGAGTTCGGCAGCGACGAGCGGCTTGCCGCATGCCTCGCAGCGCGAGCGCCCTACCATGACCTGTTCACCGCGCGGCCAGCGGATCACGAGATTGGCGATGAAGCTTCCGAAGATCGCGCCCGCCACCGCTCCGGCAAGCGGCAACAGCGCTTCATTCACCGGCGGCCGCCAGAATGCGTTCGGCCTGTTTCACATGCGGCCGGTCGATCATCCTGCCGTCGAGCGAAAGCGCGCCCGCTTGCGGATTGGCCGCAAAGGCAGCAATCACAGAGCGCGCATGTTCGATCTCGGCCTCGCTCGGGGTGAAGGCCGCGTTGATCACGGGCACCTGCGTCGGATGGATCGCCATCATGCCGGTAAAGCCGTCGCGTCGTCCGCGCGCGGCATAGACTGCAAGCCCGTCCAGATCCTTGAAGGCCGGGTAGACCGTCTCGATCGCCTGCACCCCCGCTGCATGCGCGCCGAAGAGCGTCAGCGACCGCGCGACCTGATAGGGCGCGGTATAGCTGCCATCATCCTCGCGCGAGGTGACCGCGCCGATCGCGGCTGGCAGATCCTCGGCGCCCCAGGTCAGGCCGATCAGCCGGTTGGTGACGCCGCCATAGCTGCCGAGCTGGAACATCGCGGCCGCCGTCTCGGTGGCGATCGGCAGGATCACGACATCCTGCGCGCCGGCCCAGTCGAGTTTCGAATCGAGATCCTTGAGCGATGTACGCCCTTCGGCCTTTGGCAACACGATCCCGTCGGGTTTGCCCGGCAGTACGGCGGCGAGGTCTTCATCGGTCATGCCGCTGTCGAGTGGATTGACGCGAACGAAGACAGGCAATTGCCTATCACGTTGCAGGAATTTACCTATTTCGGTGCGCGCCACATCCTTCTGCGTCAGCGCCACGGCATCCTCGAGGTCGAGGATCAGCGCATCGGCGCCGCTCGCCACGGCCGCCTTTTCCATGCGGTCGGGCCTGTCGCCAGGCACGAAGAGCAGCGAGCGCAGCCTCATGCAGGCTTCTTCTTCAGAAGCGCCATGCGGAGGCACGAGCAGACCTCTTCGTTCCGCTGGTTGAGCATGGCGTGACGAAAGGTGACGACACCCGCATCGGGCCGCGATCGGCTTTCGCGCAGGTCCATCACCTCGGTCTCGGCGCGCAGCGTATCGCCGATGAAGACGGGTTTGGGCATCACCACCTTGTCATAACCGAGATTGGCGACGAGCGTCCCGAGCGTGGTGTCTCCCACCGAGAGACCGATCAACAGCGCGAAGGTGAAGGTGCCGTTGAAGAGGATCTGGCCAAATTCGCTCGCTTTCGCGGCCTCGACATCAAGGTGGAGCGGCTGCGGATTGTGCGTCATCGTCGTGAAGAGGAGGTTGTCGGTCTCAGTGACCGTCCGCCGCAGTTCGTGCACGATTGCGTCGCCGACGCACCATTCATCGAAAAATTTTCCTGCCATTGTTTCCTATCCAATTCGTCATGCTGAACGTGTTTGGAGCATATCGCTCCCTCCGGCGTCACCCTGAACTTGTTTCAGGGTCCATGGTGCCGCTTGCTGAATGCGCGCGGCTCAAGCCGGGATGCTGAAACAAGTTCAGCATGACGGAAGGGGCCGCCTGTCCGAACGGAGCAGCCACCAAACGAGCCTGTCCTGCGCCCGTTCAGCACAACGATGCTCAACCAAGTCCTCCAAAACCCCGCCCCGCGGTCCAGCCGCCATCGGCCGGAAGCACCACGCCCGATACATAACGCGCCGCATCCGACGCAAGAAACAGGCAGACATCGGCGACATCGTCGACCGTGCCCATCCGCTTCAACGGCACGCTCTCGGCCGAGCGCTTCTTGGCCTCGGGCGTGGGCGCGAGACGTTCCATTCCCTCGGTGCCCTCGATCGGGCCGGGCGAGACCGAATTGACGCGCACGCCTTCCGGCCCCCACTCGATCGCGAGCGTTTTGGTGATCATGTCCACCCCCGCCTTGGCCGCGCAGACATGCGCCTGCAGTGCCATCGGGATGAAAGCCTGCGGGGCGGAAATGTTGATCACGGCCGCGCCCGGCTTTGCGAGCGCGTCATAGGCCGCGCGCATGACGTGGAAGGTGCCGATGCAGTCGATATCGATCACCGACTTGAAGCCGTTGGGGCTGAGCGAGGAAGCGAGCGCAGGAAAATTGCCCGCGGCGCCCGAGATCAGCACGTCGATCTGGCCACGCTTCGCCTTATGATCGTCGACCGCGGCCTTCACCGCATCGAAATCGCGGACGTCGAGCGCATAGCCGAGCGCGTCGTGCGTGTGCGACAGCGCGGCGCGGGCGGCCTCTACCTTTTCGGGGTTGCGGCTCGCGACCGTGAGCCTGGCGCCCGCGCGCGCAAAGGCGTGCGCAATGCCAAGATTGATCCCGCTGGTGCCGCCGAAGACGAACACTTTCTTCCCCGAGAAATCGAATATCGGCATCGTCATGACTGCCCTCTCCTGTCTTTAAACGCGCCACGGCAAAACCCTAGAGCCAGACCCGAAAATGGGACCTTATAACCGCTCATCCTGAGGAAGGACTGAGCTTGGCGAAGGCCTATCTCGAAGGGCCTGCACCGAACCGTCCTTCGAGACACCGTTTCGACAAGCTCAACGGCTCCTCAGGATGAGCGGCTTTGAGCTAAATTCGACGCCGTAACTTCACTTAGCTTCGCAAACTTCTCACAAACGCGCATGTTGATTCGGCCTCTCCCCGCGCGGCGGCAGGGAGCGCGCCTGCGACCAGCATGACATGGGTAGGCGCCTGTAGGACAGAGGCTGCGTTCTATTCGCCGGCTTTTTCGATCCTGACCAGCAACGTGCCCTCGGACACCTGCCCGCCCGCCTCGGCATTGAGCTCGGCGACGGTGCCGTCAAAGGGCGCGACGAGGCTGTGCTCCATCTTCATCGCCTCGAGCGTCACGAGCTTCTGGCCCTTGGCAACGCTGGCGCCCGCGGCGACATCGACCGCGATGATGCGGCCAGGCATGGGGGAAAGGATCGCGCCGTCGGCTGCGCCGCCAGAATGACCGCCATCGACGCGAAATGGCTCCAACTTCCACACCATGCCGCCTTCGGCGAGAAGCATCGATGGCGCGGGCGCTTCGGCGCCAGGACCATGCAACGTGACCTCGATCGTCTGGCCATCAAGCAGGAAGGGCGCGTCTTTCCGGCCGGGCGCATTGAGACGAAAGCCCGCGAACAGCGAGCGTGGCACCATTGCCATAGCCGCCTGCGTGAGCGCCTTGCCGGAGGGCGCGGTCGCCGCGGTCATCGCATCGCCATCGCGCGCGATCAGGCCGGTATCGACCGTGCCCGCGACGAAATCGGCATGGGCGAGCGCGTTGATCAGGAAGGCGGCATTGGTACGAACGGGCCAGATCGCGCTGTCGTTGAGCATTTCAGACAGCAGTTCGAGCGCCTCGTCGCGGGTGTCGCCACGCGCGATGAGCTTGGCAATCATCGGGTCGTAGAAGGGCGAGACCTCCGCGCCTTCGTACACACCCGTGTCGATGCGGCCGCCGAGCCCTTCGCCGAGCTGGAAGAGATCGAGCCGGCCGATGCTGGGCAGGAAGCCCCTGACCGGATCCTCGGCATAAAGCCGCGCTTCCATCGCCCAGCCGTTGATGCTGAGTTCTTCCTGCGTCCTGGGCAGCGGCTCGCCCGACGCCACGCGGAGCTGCCATTCGACGAGGTCCTGCCCCGTGATCTCCTCGGTCACGGGATGCTCGACCTGGAGGCGGGTGTTCATTTCCATGAACCAGATGCGGTCGGCGCGGAGCCCTTCCGAAGCGTCGGCGATGAACTCGATCGTGCCCGCGCCGACATAGTCAACCGCCTTGGCGGCGCGGACGGCGGCGGCACAGATCGCCTCGCGCGTGGCTTCATCCATGCCGGGCGCGGGGGCTTCCTCGATCACCTTCTGGTGGCGGCGCTGGAGCGAGCAGTCCCGCTCGAAGAGGTGGACGATGTTGCCGTGGGTGTCGCCGAAGACCTGCACCTCGATATGGCGGGGCGACAGGATGTATTTCTCGATCAGCACGCGGTCGTCGCCGAAGGAGGAAGCTGCCTCGCGCTTGCACGAGAGGAGCGCGTCGGCGAAATCCGCACTGGCGTCGACGCGGCGCATGCCTTTGCCGCCGCCGCCCGCGACCGCCTTGATGAGCACGGGATAGCCGATCGCGTCGGCTTCGAATTTGAGGAGATCGGGCTCCTGATTCTCGCCCAGATAGCCGGGTGTGACGGGCACGCCCGCGTCGGACATCAGTTTCTTGGCGGCGTCCTTCAGGCCCATTGCGGTGATGCTCGCGGGTCTGGGGCCGACCCAGATGAGGCCGGCGTCGATGACGGCCTGCGCGAAGCCGGCATTTTCCGAGAGGAAGCCATAGCCGGGATGGATCGCCTCGGCGCCCGTGGCTTTCGCGGCAGCGATGATCTTCTCGCCGACGAGATAGGATTCACGCGCGGGTGACGGGCCGATATGCACGGCCTCATCGGCCTGGCGGACGTGCAGCGCCTTGGCGTCGGCATCGGAATAGACCGCGACGGTGCGGATGCCCATCGCCCGGGCAGTGCGGATGATGCGACAGGCGATCTCGCCACGATTGGCGATGAGGAGGGATTTGATCACAACAGTTCCTCCCCGGTACGGGGAGGGGGACCGTCCGCAGGACGGTGGAGGGGCTGCGCTGAAGCGCAACGATCGATAATGAAAGCCACAACTGCTCCTAAATCAGCAAGGACATCCCGAGCGGGAATGCGCAGCGTCTTAAATCCTTGATTGTCTAACCATGCGTCCCGCGCCTCATCCGATGCGGGCTTGGCTCCAACGTCATGCGCAGCGCCGTCGATCTCGATCGCAACCTTTGCCGATAGGCAGATGAAATCGAGAACGAACGGTCCGGCCGGGTGCTGACGCCTGAACTTGAAGCCGCCTGGTTGCTGACGAAGCTCGCGCCAGAGCAGGCCTTCCGGCAGCGACAAAGCTCTCCGAAACTCTCGCGCCTTGGCAATGGTGGCGCCGGGACCGTTCAACATCAGCGCAGCCCCTCCACCACGCTTCGCGTGGTCCCCCTCCCCGTACCGGGGAGGAATTGAAAGGACACCACTCGCACCATCACATCCGGAACACACCGAACGCGGGGCGTTCGGCAATCGGCGCTTCAAGCGTCGCGGCGAAGGCTAGGCCGAGGACGTCTCTTGTCTGCGCGGGATCGATGATGCCGTCGTCCCACAGGCGCGCGGTGGCGTGCCAAGGGTTGCCTTCGTCCTCGTAGCGCTGGCGGATCGGGGCCTTGAAGGCTTCGGCTTCTTCGGCGCTCCATTTCTCGGCGTCGCGGTGGACCGTCGCCAGCACGCTCGCAGCCTGTTCGCCGCCCATCACCGAGATGCGGCTGTTGGGCCAGGAGAAGAGGAAACGCGGGGAGTAGGCGCGGCCGCACATGCCGTAATTGCCCGCGCCGAAGCTGCCACCGATGAGGACGGTGATCTTGGGCACGGTGGCGGTGGCGACCGCGGTGACGAGCTTGGCGCCGTGCTTGGCGATCCCTTCCGCCTCATATTTGCCGCCGACCATGAAGCCCGAGATGTTCTGGAGGAACAACAGCGGGATGCGGCGCTGGCAGGCGAGTTCGATGAAATGCGCGCCCTTGACCGCGCTTTCGCTGAACAGCACGCCGTTATTGGCGAGGATCGCGACGGGCATGCCCCAGATATGCGCGAAGCCGCAGACGAGCGTGGTGCCGTAGAGCGCCTTGAACTCGTGGAATTCGCTGCCGTCGACGATGCGCGCGATGACCTCGCGCACGTCATAGGGCGCGCGGACATCCTGCGGGATGACACCGTAGAGCTCTGACGGATCATATTTGGGCGGGCGCGGATCGACGCGTTTGACGCCGGGATCGTGCGGATGGTTCAAAGTAGAGACGATATCGCGGACGATCGTCAGCGCATGCTCGTCATTCTCGGCGACATGATCGACCACGCCCGACTTGCGGCCGTGGAGATCGCCGCCGCCCAGATCCTCGGCCGAGATTTCCTCGCCCGTCGCGGCCTTCACCAGCGGCGGGCCGGCGAGGAAGATTGTGCCCTGATTGCGGACGATCACGCTCTCGTCGGACATGGCGGGAACGTACGCGCCGCCCGCGGTGCAGCTTCCCATGACGCAGGCGATCTGGGGGATGCCCTTCGCCGACATATTCGCCTGATTGAAGAAGATGCGGCCGAAATGCTCGCGATCGGGGAAGACCTCGGCCTGATGCGGCAGGTTGGCGCCGCCGCTATCGACAAGGTAAATGCATGGCAGATTGTTGGCCTCGGCAATCTCCTGCGCGCGGAGATGCTTCTTGACCGTCATCGGATAATAAGTGCCGCCCTTCACCGTCGCGTCATTGGCGACGATCATGCACTGACGGCCCGAGACGCGGCCGATCGCGGCGATCATGCCCGCGCCCGGAACCTCGCCATGATACATGTCGCACGCGGCCAATTGGCCAATCTCGAGCAGCGGCGAGCCGGGATCGAGCAGCCGCTCGACACGGTCGCGGGGAAGGAGTTTTCCCCGCGCAGTGTGTTTGTGGCGCGCAGCCTCGCTGCCGCCGAGCGCGGCTTTGGCGACATCCTCATAGAGCTTGTCGACAAGCGCCTTGTTGTGCGCGACATTGGCGCGGAACGCCTCGCTTTCGAGAGAAACCTTGGTGTCGAGTACGGGGGCGCTCATTGAGCCTCTTTCTTGCGTATAAGGTAGCGATAGACGCCGAACAGATTGATCGCGAGCAGGACCATGTTCTGCACCGCGAGCGGCGGCGTGCCGTTGACGATGCCCGATATGATCCACGCGATCGAGGCGAAGACGAAAAGGACGAAGCCCCAGCCGGTGATCCGACGGCTATGATCCCACGCGATCATCAGCGCGGCGATCATGCCTGCGATCGCGGCGAACCATTCGACGGGGCCGTTCATGCGTACCCTCCGTCATCCCGGACTTGATCCGGGATCCATGAACACGGTCGCGTCAGGACAGGATGCGCAAGCGACAATGGATGCTGAATCAAGTTCAGCATGACGATGGTGGGTCCGTTCATGGCGCCCCGATCCGGTTGCTGACTTCGACGAGATTGCCGTCGGGATCGCGGAAATAGACCGACCAGATCGGGCCAGTCGCGCCGGCCCGCTCGCCGGGGCCGTCGACGATCGCTATGCCCAGCGCATCGAGGTGCGCGACGACTTCCGCGACGGGCGTTTCGGTCAGCAGGCAGAAATTGCCGCTGCCGGGCACAGTGTCGCGCGCGATCGCGGGGGCCGTGCGCGCGCCCTGCAGGCTGATCTTGTGCGGACCGAAATGGAGCGAGTATTTGCCCGGCCGCTCCTCGCGCGATTCCATGCCGAGCACGCGCTCGTAGAAGGCGCGCGTGGCGGCGACGTCGGCCACGCACAGCACGATATGATCGAGCCCGATCAGTGCTGGCGGGCTTGTGCTCACGCGCCGATCAGTTCGCGGCCGATCAGCATCCGGCGGACCTCGTTGGTGCCGGCGCCAATGTCGAGCAGCTTGGCGTCGCGTAGGAAGCGCTCGACAGGCCAGTCCTTGGTGTAGCCCGCGCCGCCCAGCGCCTGGATCGCCTCGAGCCCGGCCTTCACGGCGTTCTCGGATGCCAGCAGGATCGCGCCCGCGGCGTCGAAGCGCGAGGTCTTGCCCGCGTCGCAGGCCCTGGCGACCGCATAGACATAGGCGCGCGACGAATTGAGCGCGACATACATATCGGCAACCTTGGCCTGCATGAGCTGGAAGCTGCCGATCGCCTTGCCGAACTGCTTGCGCTCGCGGACATAGGGGATGACGACGTCGAGGCACGCCTGCATGATGCCGAGCTGGACGCCCGAGAGCACCGCGCGCTCATAATCGAGGCCCGACATCAGCACGCCGACGCCGCCGTTGAGCGGGCCCATGATGTTCTCCGCGGGCACGAAGCAATCGTCGAAGACGAGCTCGGCGGTGGGGCTGCCGCGCATGCCCATCTTGTCGATTTTCTGCCCGATCGAGAAGCCGGGCATGTCCTTTTCGATCAGGAAGGCGGTGATGCCCTTGGACGACGCATCGGGTGTCGTCTTGGCATAGACGACGAGCGTGTCGGCATAGGCCGCATTGGTGATCCAGAATTTGGTGCCGTTGAGGACATAGCCGTCACCCTTGGCCTCGGCGCGCAGCTTCATGCCGACGACGTCGGAGCCCGCGCCCGCTTCGGACATGGCGAGCGAGCCGACATGCTCGCCCGAGATCAGCTTGGGGAGATATTTCGCCTTCTGCTCAGGGCTCGCCCAGCGACGGATCTGGTTGACGCAGAGATTGGAATGCGCGCCGTAGCTGAGCCCGATCGAGGCCGAGGCGCGGCTGACCTCCTCGACCGCGATGACGTGCTCGAGATAGCCCAGACCGAGGCCGCCAAACTCTTCCTCGACGGTGATACCGTGGAGACCGAGAGCGCCCATTTCGGGCCAGAGTTCGACCGGGAACCAGTCATCGGCGTCGATCTTTGCGGCGAGCGGCATGATGCGCTCCTCGGCAAAGCGGCGCGTGGTCTCGCGGATCATGTCGGCATTCTCGCCGAGCGCGAAATCGAATTCGGGGGTGGCGACCATGGCAAATCTCTCCTGGAGGCACGCTATCGCAGCCTTTGCCGATCTCATAGCGCCGCATGCATCATCGGAAAAATTGAAAGTTACATAAAACCATCATAGGATATTCCTATGATAAGCCGCACGCATCTCCGCCAATTCCTCGCCGTGGTCGAAACCGGCAACTTCACGCGCGCCGCCAGCCGGATCAACGTCTCGCAGCCGACGCTGTCGGCGGGCATCTCCGAGTTGGAGAAGCGTTTGGGCGCGGCGCTGTTCGCACGCTCCAACCGGCGCGTGCAACTGACCGAGGCAGGCAACCGATTGCTCCCCCATGCGCGCGCGATCGAGCGCGAATTCCTGCTTGCGGAACAAAGCGTCACGGGGGTGTCCGCGCCGGTGCGCCCGATCCGGCTGGGCGTGCTCGCGACGGTGCCGACCGCGCTGCTCGCAGCCGCAATTGCCGGCTATGACGGCGTCGAACCCGTAGAGGTTATCGAGGGCGGCGAGCGCGAACTGACCGCGGGGCTGGGCGGCGGCCAGATCGATCTTGCGCTGACGCTGCTGCGCGCGGGCGAGACGCGCTTTCAGCGCACGAGCCTGTTCGAAGAGGGCTATCGCCTCGCCCTCCCCGTCCGCCACGCGCTGGCCAGGCGCGAAAGCATCGCCGCGGAGGAAGTGGCGGGCGAGACGATGATCGCGCGGCGCTCTTGCGAAGTGCTGGCGGATACCAGCCGCTATTTCACGGAGCGTGGCGTGCGCCCGCCATTCAGCCTGCGCTCGCCCAATGACGACAAGGTGATGGCGATGGTCCGCGCGGGGCTCGGCATAACTGTCGCGCCCGAGTCGCTCGAAACCCCCGGAGTTGCGATGCCCAGGCTGGCCGGGTTCGATATGACGCGCGAAATCGGCCTGCTTTTCGCGCCGCACTGGAAAGATCACTATGGCGATGATTCCGCGCTTGTCCGCGCGATCAGGACGTCGGCGCAAACTTTCCGGACGGACGGACAACGCCGTCATGTTGCGCTGCGGCAAGACGCGTCCTAGATCGCCATGCACTGGACCACTCCGCTCATCCTGAGGAGGGACTGAGCGAAGGCGAAGGCCCATCTCGAAGGATCCTTCGAGATGCCGTTTCGACTTCGCTCAACGGCTCCTCAGGATGAGCGGCGATAGGCGAAATGACTAGAACACCGTAACGAGGACCATCATCATGACCACCGATCCCGTCGTCATCGTCTCCTACGCCCGCACCCCGATGGGGAGCTTCCAGGGCAGCCTTGCGGGCGCGAGCGCGACCGAGCTGGGCGCCGCCGCGGTGAAAGCAGCGGTTGAACGTGCAGGCGTCGGCGGCGACAAGGTCGAGCGCATCTATATGGGCTGCGTGCTCCCCGCCGGTCTCGGCCAGGCGCCCGCGCGTCAGGCCGCGCTCAAGGCGGGCCTTCCCAAGTCGGTCGAGGCGACAACGGTCAACAAGATGTGCGGATCAGGCATGCAGGCCGCGATCATGGCCGCAGACGCGCTCGCCGCGGGTTCGGTCGATCTGCTCGTCGCGGGCGGCATGGAGAGCATGACCAACGCCCCCTATCTGCTCCAGAAGCATCGCGGCGGCGCGCGCCTCGGCCATGACCGCGTGATGGATCATATGTTCCTCGACGGGCTCGAGGACGCTTATGAACCCGGCCGCGCAATGGGGACCTTCGCCGAGGAAACCGCCGGCGAATATCAGTTCACGCGTCAGGCGCAGGACGATTACGCCATTGCCTCGCTGACCCGCGCGCAGGACGCGCAGAAGTCGGGCGCGTTCGATCGTGAGATCGTCGCGGTCGAGATCACGGGCCGCAAGGGCGTCGAAACGGTCTCGCAGGACGAGCAGCCGCTGAAGGGCGACGCAAGCAAGATCCCCAACCTCAAGCCCGCCTTCGCCAAGGACGGCACGATCACCGCCGCCAACGCCTCGTCAATCTCCGACGGCGCGGCCGCGCTGGTGATGACCCGCCAGAGCGTCGCCGACAGACTGGGTCTCAAGCCCGTCGCGCGCATCGTCTCGACCGCGGCGCACGCGCATGAGCCGGCGAAGTTCACGACCGCGCCCGTTGGCGCGATCACCAAGGCGCTCGACAAGGCCGGCTGGAGCGTCGACGACGTCGAGCTGTTCGAGGTCAACGAGGCGTTTGCTTGCGTTTCGATGATCGCGATGCGCGATCTCGGCATCCCGCACGAGAAGGTCAACGTTAACGGCGGCGCGACCGCGCTCGGCCACCCGATCGGCGCTTCGGGCGCGCGGATCATGGCCACGCTGATCGCAGCGCTGCAGAACCGTGGCCACAAAAAGGGCCTCGCCTCGCTCTGCATCGGCGGCGGCGAAGCGACCGCGGTCGCGCTCGAACTGATCGACTGAACCAACGTCAATCCGGGGCGGCGGCGAGGCGCCCTGCCCCGGATCTTTTCAGGCTTGCGGTGAAAGCGCAGAGCGCTTCCACCGCAAGCCGATCAGGGCTTCAACGCTTTGAATAGAGCCTGATTCACGCTTTCGATTGAAGCACTCAGTGCTTCAATCTCAACCGATCAGGCTCCTAGGCCTGCTGGATTGCCGACAGGCGCCAGGGATGCGAGGCATCCTTCACGAAGGTCCACAGCTCGGTTGTGCGCGAGGGCACCGCGGGATCGCCCGCGATCAGCGCGCCGGAGTTGCGATCGCGCATCACATCGATGCTCTGATACTCCATCGCGATGGTCGCGTAGTCGGCCCCGGATTCGCTCCACGCCTCGGCGACCTCGGCATTGAGCAGTTCGGTACCCGACACCTCGTTGCGCTGCCCCTGCGTCGCGTTCTGACCAAGCTCCTCGGCCAGATAGGACATGACTTCAGGCGTGGTGCACGCACGCAACCCGGCATAATCTTCACGGCTGAAAGCATCCTGCACGTCACCCAGCAGGCGTTCGAAAGCCATCTTGTCATCCATGGTGATGGCAATGTCGCGCGAACTGGATGCGGTATAAAATTGCGGCTGCGCCGGCGTCGCGGCGCGCGCGTGCGCCGTTTCAGGCGCGGCGGCAAAGGCCGTCATGTTGGGAGCGCCCGCGGCTGCCATGGCAGGCCGGCGACGGAACATGCGCAGCGCGAACCAGATCAGTCCGCCGATCAGCGCGGCCTGCAGCAGCGCCATGAGGATGCCGCTGCCATTCAATGCACCAAAGCCGTTGCCTAGCAACATGCCGATCAGGCCACCAGCGATCAGGCCGCCAATCAGCCCCTTCATCATTCCGCCGGACCTGGCGGGCGCGCCCGCAGCCGCACGGGCGTTCGGGGCCGCAGCCGTCGCCGGGGCAGGCTTATTCGTCATCGTCCGCTGGACCGGCGCGACCTGGTTGGGCGCCGTCGCCGTTGCGGGCGGCGCGACGGCTGTGCGCGATCCGCGGCTGCCGAAGCTGCCGCCACGGCGTGCATCCGCCGGCGTGGCCGCCATGACGAACACGGCGAGGCACATCGTGATCGCACTGATGTTGCGAAATTTCATTTCACTCATCGAAAATCCTCAAGCGACTGTCCGCAGACAGCTATTTTTCTCGGGGCAGAACCGGTCACATGAAGGCCGTCATGCGCCCATTGCGTCGCAGAGCCGCAGTCAATCACCCGTCCGGGGAAGCACTGATGAATCTGTCGCAGCATGGGGCCGCCCTCGTTCTGGTCCAACGGAACGAGCGCGCGAAATGCCAGGCCTCAACGTCAAAACCATGACCAGCATCGAGCGAGCTCGATGCGGTCCGACATCACGATTGCATCCGCAATCGCCAGAGGGGCCCGGCCCGCATGTCCCTTTCAATAGCATGCGATCCCGCGTTTTCAACGTCGCGATGCGATCGGCTCAAACAGGCGGGCGCCCCGATATTAGACCTTGATCGGTTCAGGCTGGACCGGCCTGAACCGTGAATCAAGGTCTCAGCCATTTGAATAGAGCCTACCGCCCGTGATGGCGGTCGATCTGTTCCTTGCTCAGCCGGAGGAAGCGGGCGGCGTTGTTGTAGAGAATATCGCGCTTCTGGTCTTCGGAAAGGAATGGCGCATCGGTGATGCTGTCGATGGCGACCGCGATCGTCTGTGGCCAGACCATCTGATCGCTGCCGAACAGGATCCGCTTGCCATAGCCGGCCTCGACCAGCCGGCGCAGATGCACATAGAATTCGGGGCGCGGCACGGCGATATTGTCTGCCGAAATGTCGACATAGACCTGCGGGTGCGAATAGAGCAGCGCGATCATCTCGTCGGTCATCGGCATGCCCGCGTGCATGACATAGACCCTGAGCTTGGGGTGGCGCGCCAGCAGGTCTTCGAGCAGTAGCGGATTGCCGAGCGACGCCCGATATTTCGGATAGAGCCAGTACGGCCCGCCCGGTGCGCCATAGCCCATATGGATGCCCACAGGGATGTCGAGCCGTTCCGCCATTGCGTAGAAGGGTTCCAGCGCCGGATGATCCGGCGGCAAGCCGCGATATTGCGCCGTGATTTCCGCGAAGAGCTTTGCCTCCCCCGACTTCACGCGCTGCTCCAGATCAGCGACCCTGCCAGCGGGCGGAAGACCATCGTCCACGAAGAAATTCGCGGCAGGAATGAACCGGTCGGGCGCCGCGGCCATCCATTTCGCAACGACATCCCTGTCGCCCGCCAACACCCCGGAAACGATATTGAAGCGGCGCATTTCTCTGAGCGTATCGTTGAGCAGGGCCTCATCGCTGCTGGGCGCATCGACCATGACCTTGCACGTCGCCTGCGCCATGAAATCGAAAGGTTTTGCCGGATCCACGCCGTGCATGTCGATGCCGCGCGCACCGATGCAGCCGGGTGGAGGATTTCCGCCAAACGCCTGCAATGTCCAGGCGTGCATGTGCATGTCGATGATGGGAGGCGGTGCGGCGGCGGGCGCGCTCGCCTGAGCGGCCAGTGCAGCGAACAGCGATATCATACGCCCCCTTTCCTTTCGCCAGAGCCTATTGGAAAGCCCGGGCCCGTGCAATGAACACGCACCGGTGACCGCAAGGCGACGGCGGTTGCGCTAGCGGCCCTTTCGTTGGGGCGACGTTCTGTTTGTGGACGGCCGGGTTGCGAGGTCAGCGCCACCCCCCGTCCCTTGCCGCGCGTTCGGCATCGGCGTCGAGAGGGCCGTCGGCCATCATCGCTTCCGCGGCGGCCAGCATCTCGGCGCTGCCAGCCTGGCGATAGTCAGTGGACTGCGCCTCGGCCCCCATCATCTGCCGCACCTGCCACGCGCCGTCGACGCGGCACGCGATCCCGGCAAGTGCCTGCGCCTCGAAGGTTCGGCACACCGCCCCAGCCTTGTCCCGAAAAGTGAGCCCGATGCGCGTTGCCGCACCGGAAGGCTGTTCGGAGGCGAGTTGCGTGTCGAGCGCGCGTTCAAGCCCTGCCTGTGCGACGAGCGTACCGCTCCGGTCGGCCACGGGCGCGGGATTGAGGTCGATCGCCTGCCCCACGAGCAGCCCGACCACAAGTGTCGCCGCCATCGCAGCAATATTGCCGCGCGGCAGCGTCCAGCGCGAGCGCCGAGCCCTCGCCTCGTCGATAGACGCGGCATTGTTCCCGATCATCGTCCTGAGACGCTCGGGTACCGGCTCGCCTGCAATCGGCGCAAAATGACCCGCGATTCGCGCCCTGAGCGCACGGTGCGCCTCCACCTGCCGGGCCAGTGCCGGATCCTCCGCGATCGCGCGCTCGACGCGTTTTGCCGCCACCTCGTCGAGCTCGCCATCGGCATAGGCCATCAGCGTTTCGGGATCGATCGTCATGCCGCTTCTCCAAGCTCGGCCATCAGCGCCGCGCGCCCGCGCACCAGTCGCGAGGTGAGCGTACCCATCGGAATGTCGAGGATTTCGGCGGCCTCTTTATAGGCGAGCCCCTCGACGAGGACGAGCGCGATCGCCTCTCGCTGCTCGGGGGGCAGTCGGTCCATCGCACGCCCGACATCGCCCAGTTTCACCGCCGCCTCGATCTGCCGGTCGCCCGCATCGCCGACATTCAGGCCTTCTTCCTCGGGAGCGAAGGTCCTGTCGCGCCGCGCTCGGGCGCGGGTTTCGTCTATCCACAGGTTGCGCATGATCCGGTACATCCAGCTATCCAGCCTCGTCCCTTCCTGCCATTGACCCCGGGCATTGAGCGCGCGTTCGAGCGCGGCCTGGCACAGATCGTCGCCATCGGCAGTGCTGCGCGACAACGACAGCGCAAAGCGCCGCAGCCGCGGCAGCAGCGCCAGCAGGTCGCGTTCGAATGCCCTCACAACATTGCCTTTTTGCCGTCCATGTGGATGAAACGGACGCCATGGGTCGTTTCATCCCTGCCATGATGAAAAAATCGCGAAAAATTTCAATCGGCGAACGAAAGCGATAGCGTGCCGCAATGACACGGATTTCACCGACCATCCTTGCACTGGCTCTCGCGGCACTGCCTGTCGCGGTGGCGGCGCAGGTCGCGCTACCCGAACTGCCCGCGCCCGGCGGCGTGATCGACCGCGTCACCGATGCGCTGCCGGTCGAGCCCGGCGCATCGCTCCGCCCCGTCGAGGCGGCGCGGCAACTGGTGGCCGAGCGGCTCGACCGGCTCGAGGCGCTGGTACGCGACAATCGCGACGCGCTCGAATTCGACGAGGCGAAGAACCCCGCGGTGCGCGGGGTGGTGATCGTGACAGGCGCCGACGCGGCCGCCATCGCGCGCGCCGAGCAGGCGGGCTTTGCGCTGCTGGGCCGGGAAACGATCGAAGGCCTCGACCTTGGTTACGCCCGCCTCCGCACGCCCGAGGGTCAGAGCCTGCCGGGCGCGATTAAACGTCTGCGCAGGCTGCTCCCCGACGCTGAGGTCAGCGCGGACCATCTCTACTTCGCCAGCGGTGCGCCAGGAGGAACGGCCGGTGCAGCGCTGGCGCAATCGGGGAACGTGGGCGGCCCGGCGATGGGCCTGATCGACGGCGGCGTCGCGCGACATGCCACGCTCACCGGTGCGATCGAACAGCGCGGATTCGCAAAGGGAGCACCGACGCCGAGCGCGCATGGAACTGCCGTAGCTTCGTTGATGGCGGGCAATGGCGCGATCCGCGGCGCGGCGCCGGGTAAGCCGCTGCTCGTCGCCGATATCTACGGGGCCGACCCTGCAGGCGGCAGCGCGACCGCAATCGCGCGCGCGCTCGGCTGGATGGTCGGCCGCGGCACGAGCGTCGTGACGATGAGCCTTGTCGGCCCCGCCAATCCGCTGCTCGCACGCGCGGTGGGGGCGGCGCAGAACAAGGGGCTCGTGATCGTGGCAGCCGTGGGCAATGACGGCCCTGCCGCCCCGCCCGCCTACCCCGCGTCCTATGCCGGGGTGATCGCGGTGACCGGAGTGGATGCCAAAAACCGCGCGCTCGTCGAGGCGGGGCGCAGCCTGCATCTGGACTATGCCGCGCCGGGTGCGGACATGCGCGCTGCATCGACCAATGGCAGCGCGAAGGTGCGCGGCACCTCCTATGCAGCGCCGTTCGTCGCCGGACGGCTGTTCGCGCATTACCCGACGATCAACCCAGCAATGCGCCCGCTCGCGCTCCAGCGGCTCACCCAAGAGGCGCGCGATCTTGGCAGGAAGGGTCCTGACAAGACCTATGGATACGGCCTGATCTGCGGCGATTGCGCCAATCGCTGAAGGCTTTGATGATACAGCCCGTCTCCCGCTCGTCCTGAGGAGGGACTGAGCTCGGCGAAGTCCCGGCTCGAAGGATCCTTCGAGACGCCGTTTCGGCTTCGCTCAACGGCTCCTCAGGATGAGCGGGAAAAAACCGGCGGCGAAAAAAGCGAGTGCGCCGGGATTAAACCGGCAAGCCCCCTCGTTAGCCCCTTGAGAGCGCGTGCAAGCGCTCCCGGTTTTACCAGGAGACGAACGATGAAAACCTTTGTGACCAGCGCGACGCTTGCGCTTGTTCTCGCCGCTCCCGCTTCGGCGCAATTGCTTGGCGGCGGTGGCGGTCTCGGTGGCGTCGGCGGTTTGGGCGCCCAGCTTGGCGGCACGGTCGGCAGTGTGACGGGCAGCGCCACGGGCGCGGGCCGCACCAGCGGTGACGCATCGGTGGAGCGCAATATCGATCGCCGGTCGGGCAAGGCCTCGGCAAAGACCCGCGGCAGCGGCCGTGCGGAAGGCTCGGGCTCGGCTTCGGGCGATGTGCTCGGCCGCACGCTTTCGGGCAGCGCCTCAGGCAACGGCCAGGGTTCGGCCGATGGCGGCGTGGAAGCGCAGGCCGTGGGCACCGATTTCGTCGGCAGCACCGCAGGTCAGACGGTCGGCACGGCGAAGGGTGTTGCCGGCTCCGCGCGCGGCACTGCGGAAGGCGCAGCTTCGGGCGCGGCGAATTCGGCGGTGAACGCCGGCGGCAGCGCCGCGGGCAGCGGTCAGGGCATGGCGCAGGGCAGTCTCGGACAGCTCGTCGCCTCGGGCTCGGCCGCGGCCAATGCGGCGGGCAGCTTTGCGGTCGAGCCCGGCATGGTGATCGAGGATGCGCGCGGACGCGCGATCGGCACGGTCGAGACCGTTCGCACCACTGCAGGCGGAACCGTCCAGTCGGTGCTCGTCCAGATCGGCGATCGCACCGCGATGCTTCCGTCCGGAAACTTCACCGCATCGGGCGACGCGCTCGTTTCCGCTATGTCGAAAGGTGAGGTGAAGTCCGAAGCAAAGCAGCAGGAAGAGGCGGCCGAAAAGGCGCCCAAGGCGTCGAGGAAGACCGAGGGCGACCGCAACGACAGGCGTTGATCCCTCGCCCGGTCAACGCTCTGCCCTGCGGACCAGACCCCCGACAGTAACGGTCCGGAGGGGGGACGCATGTCGGTCGAAAGGCCGGCATGCGTTTCCGCTTGCGCGGATTATTCGCCGCCCAGCTCCTCGGCGCCCCAGATATGGCTGGTCTCGATATAGCCCGCCTTGCCAGCGACCTCGAAGCGGCACCACCCGTCGGCGCAGTCGGTGATCGTGCCGACCACGCCGGGTTCGGCACGCCAGCTAACCGAAGCGCTCACATCGGGCTCGGCGCGCATCGGACGAATCTCGCCGCGGACGATCGCCGTGCGCGCATCGCTTAGCAAATTGGCTTGCATCCAGCCCGTTGCGCCGTCGGGATCCTGGACCTTGCGCCAGTTGGGGAAGGTCTCGATCACCTTCACGGGAAGCTGGGGGCGCTGATAAAGCCACATAGCGGGGAACTGGCGGCCGGGGCCGGTTCGCGTCCGCGCCTTGCCCGCGGAAATCGACGCCCAATAGGGCGGCTTCTTCTGCGCGAGCGCCTCGCCCGCCCCCGAAGCCAGCAACAGCACCGCCGCCATCACGGCAGCCAGCGATTTCCGCACGCGCACATTCCCCCCGATCACAATCATCACGGCCCCTTGTCGCAAATGCGCCACGCCGCTTCAAGGCGCGGCAACGGCTTGACGCCGCCGCCCCCCACAGCCTAGCGCATTGCCCATGACCGAGGATGATCGTCCGCACAATCCCAGGGTGGTGGTCACCCACCGGCTGCCCGCTGTCATCGAAGCGCGGATGGCCGAGTTGTTCGACACGATGCTGTCGCCCGAGGATGCCGCGATGGATCGCGCGACGCTCACCGAGGCCGTGGCCAATTGCGATGTGCTCGTGCCCACGCTTGCCGACCAGATCGACGCAGCGCTGATCGACGCCGCGGGACCGCGGCTCAAGCTGATCGCCAATTTCGGCAATGGCGTCGACCATATCGACCTCAAGGCCGCGCGCGCGAAAGGCATCATCGTCACCAACACCCCCGGGGTGCTGACGCAGGATGCCGCCGACATGGCGATGGCGCTGCTGCTTTCGATCCCGCGCCGCCTCGTGGAGGGAGAGCGCCGGATGCGCTCGGGCGAATGGACGGGCTGGCGCCCGACCGCGATGCTCGGCCACCGCATTCATGGCAAGACGCTGGGCATTGTCGGCATGGGCCGGATCGGCCAGGCGATCGCGCTGAGGGCGCGCGGCTTCGGCCTCTCGATCCGCTATCACAATCGCCACCGGCTGCCCGATGTGGTCGAACGCGCGGTCGATGCGACCTTCTGCCCCGATCTCGACGCGATGCTGGGCCAGGCCGATTTCATCTCGCTCAACTGCCCGCACAATGACGAGACGCATCACCTTCTGGACCGGCGGCGGATCGCCGTGATGCGCCCCGACGCCTATCTCATCAACATCGCGCGCGGCGAACTCGTCGAAGAGCGGGCGCTGGTCGATGCGCTCGAAGCCGGCACGATTGCGGGCGCGGGGCTGGATGTCTTCGCGCACGAGCCGGCGATCGACGCGCGGCTGCGTGCGCTGAACAATGTCGTGCTGCTGCCGCATATGGCATCGGCGACGATCGAGGCGCGCGAGGAAACGGGCAACAAGGTCATCGCCAATATCCGCATGTGGGCGGATGGCCACCGCCCGCCCGACCAGGTGCTGGAGGGGTGGGTTTAGGGCAGCGCTAACCGAAACCGAGCTCCAAGACCGCTCATCCTGAGGAGGGGCTGAGCGACGGCGAAGACCCGTCTCGAAGGACCTTGGCTCGGAACGTCCTTCGAGACGCCGTTTCGACAAGCTCAACGGCTCCTCAGGATGAGCGGAGACGCAATACCGATTCAGCCAAACAGATGGATCGTACACCTCTCCACCGCGCTGCGCGCGATCCCCCTCCCCGAGCGAGCTCGGGGAGGAACTGGAAGCTCAATTCCCCGTTAGGATGCGGTCGACGAGCTGCTTCACCGTCGGCACGAAGCCGTTCGAATAGAACGGGTCCTTCTTGAAATTGAAGGCGTTGTGGCCGGCGAAGATGAGGTTCTCGTCGAGCGGCCCGCCATGGACGACGTCCTGCAAGGTCTTCTGAATGCAGAAGCTGCGCGGATCGGCGAGGCGGCCGGTCGAGTTGGTCTCGCTGTCCATCCAGCTCGAAAAACCGCAATGGCTGAGGCAGCCCATGCAATCGGCCTGATCCTTGCGGATGACGACCTTTTCCTCAGGCGTCACGAAGACCAGCGTGTTGTCGGGGGTCTTGAGCGCCTCGGTAAAGCCCTGGCCATACCATTCGCGCGCGCGCAGCAGGTCGTTCTTCGTTACCCAGAAGCTCTTGCCCTTGACGCCCACGTCGAGCTGGAACTGGTGATCGCCCGCATGATCGCCTGAAAACGCGATCTGGCGTTCTGAACGCGCCTCGAGGTTGCGCAGGAAAGGATTGCGCACCGCGGACGAATAAAAGCCCGTGGGCGAGAAGCGGTGAAGCAGGATGTCGCCTTCGTTGAGCGTCATCAGCCGTGCCTTCCAGCCCTCGGGGATCGGGCTTTCCCGGGTCAGCAGCGGGCGTGTGCCGAACTGGAAGGCGATGCTGCCCAGCTCGGGATTGTCGATCCAGTGGTTCCAGTCGCGCAGATACCAGACGCCGCCCGCCATGATGATCGGCACGTCGTCCGAAATGCCGCCCTCGCGCATCGTCTCGCGCAGCGCCTTGACGCGCGGATAGGGATCCTCGGGCTGGAGCGGGTCCTCTGCGTTGGACAGGCCGTTGTGACCGCCCGCGAGCCAGGGATCCTCATAAACGACGCCTGCCAGCCATTCGGCGGCCTTGGAATAGGCGCGCTTCCACAGCGCGCGGAAGGCGCGGCCCGAGCTGACGATCGGGAGATAGTTGACCTCGTACGACGCCGCGATCTCGGACAGCTTGTAGGGCATGCCCGCGCCGCAGGTGACGCCCGCGACCATGCCGCGCGTACGGTCGAGCACACCGTGGAGGACGCGCTGCGCGCCGCCCATTTCCCAGAGCACGTTGATGTTGATCGCGCCCTTGCCGCCCGCGATCTCGAAGGCGCGCTTGACCTGGTCGACCGCGCCCGCGATCGCATATTCGATCAGCTCTTCATGGCGCTCGCGCCGCGTCTTGGCACGGTAGATCTGGGGAATGATCTTGCCCGTCGGATCGTAGCTGTCGGCATTCACCGCAGACACGGTGCCGATGCCACCCGCCGCCGCCCATGCGCCGGAGCTCATATGGTTGCTTGCAGCCACGCCCTTGCCACCCTCGATCAGCGGCCATACCTCACGGCCCGCATAAAGGATGGGCTTGAGACCCTTGAACAATTCTATCACTCCCTCAAAATCCCGGCGCCTATAGCAGGCCACGCGCGAAATGCGCGGACAAAATGGTCTAGCCCGTCAGCGCCCCGGATCGCCCGATCGCACCGCCATACAGCCCCCCGTAGCGTGCGATCATCACCTTCTCATCATATTCTGCCACAGCTTTGGCACGATTGGCAGCACCAAGTTGCGCGCGCAGCGTCGGGTCACCCGCGAGCTCGGCAATTGCATGCGCCAGCGCGCGCTCGTCGCTGCGTGGCACGACGAAGCGCCGGTTATCTCCGGCGACCATCGCGGCGATATCTCCGACATCGGTCGCGGCAACCGCCAGGCCCGCTGCCATCGCCTCCACCAGCGAAATAGGAAATTGCTCAGAGTCCGAGGAAATTGCATAGAGGTCGAACAGGCCGATATAACGGTGCGGTTCGTGCCGGAATCCGGGCAAGCTCAGTGTCACGCCCAGCCGCACCGCCTCGGCTTCGATCGCCGAGCGCTCGAGGCCTTCACCCACGATCACCAGCCGCAGCGTCTTGCCCGCATCGGCCACCGCGCGGACGAGGCGCGGCAGGTTCTTGACCAGCCGCAATCCCGCGACCGAGCCGACGACCACCTCGTCCTTCGTGCGCACGAAGCCCGGAAGTGTCTTCGGGTCGGGTTGCCCCGCGTAGAGCGCCGTATTGATGCCGTTGGCGATGCGGTGGACGCGGTAATCGGGTTGCTTCCACGTATCGCGCGCGATCGCCTCCAGTTTTTGCGAGGGGACCACCAGCGCGTGCGCCGCGGGCAGCGCGATCCTGCGAAAGATGTTGCGCTCGGTCTTGAGCCGCTTCGCCTCGTCGGCGTTGAAGCCGTCCTCATGATGGATCAGCGGCGGCAACCCTGCGGGAAACAGCCGCCGCGCCATCACCGCATCCATCGCCCCCCAATTATAGGTCAGCACGAGATCGAAACGCCGCATATAGCGCGCGAGTGCCTGATAGCGCGCGACCGAGGGCTTGCCCGTGAGCGATGGCGCATCGTCGGGGAAGCTCACGCGCACCTGTCGCCCTATGGCGGCACGCGCACCGGTCGCGCCGGGGACGCCGCTCACGACGGTGTGCCGCGCGCGATCGCCGAACGCGTTCATCAGCCGGACGGCGCGCGCTTCCTTGCCGCCGAGATCGAAGCTGGAATGGAGATGCAGGATATGGGGCGTCACGCGCCAGATGTTCCTGCACCACGCTTCGCATTGTCGCCCCAGCGCAGGCTGGGGCCCAAGCGATGAACGAGACGCGCGTTGACGGCTGCGGGTTCACCACGCATCGTCTGGGCCCCAGCCTGCGCTGGGGCGACGCAAAGGTTGAGTACGGGCATGGTCACGCAGCCACTTCGCTTGAGATCGCCGCGAGGAACTTGTCGATGGCGCGCGCCGCCTGAGGCTCCTCCAGCGTCGGCGTATGCCCTACCCCCGGCACGGTGGTGACGCGGGCATCGTCAAGCCGCTTCTTCATCTGCGCCACAGTCTCGGTGCCGAGCACGTCCGAAAGCTCGCCGCGGATGATCTGGACCGGGACGGCGTGCATTGCATCGAGCGCGGGCCAGAGATCGACGCCGGTCTCGCCGCCGGGCAGACGGAAGGGCTCGGCGATCTTGCTATCATAATCGGGCACGATGCGCCCCTGCGCGTTGAGCCGGTAGAGCCGCTTTGCCATGCGAAGCCAGTCCTGCAGTTCATAGCCCGGATAGACATCTTCATTGGTCTCTGCGAGCGCACGCGCGGCGTGCACCCAGGTCGGCCATGCGCCCGCCCGGCCGACATAACCGCGGATCCGGTCAAGCCCTTTGCGCTCGATCACCGGCCCGACATCGTTGAGCAGAACGCCCGCGAAGCGCTGCGGCCCGGTCGAAGCGAGCAGCATCGAGACGATGCCACCGAGAGAGGTGCCGAAAGCGATGAGCCGCGCGATCCTGAGCTCGTCGATCAGCCGCTCGATATCCTGCGCATAGGTGAGCGGCACATAGGTCATCGGATCCTTGGCATAGGCGCTGTCACCGCGTCCGCGCAGGTCGACGCAGATCACGCGATATTGACCCGCGAGCCGTTCGGCGATGCCCTCGAAATCGCGCGCGTTGCGCGTCAGGCCCGGGATGCACAGGATCGGCGGACGGCTCTCGGGGCCCGGATAGTCGCGATAATGCAGGCGCAAGCCGTCATTCGACCACCAATATCCGTCCTCGAATGAAGCCATAGGTTGCGCCCTTCCCCTTTCCCCCTCCATATCGCCGCATGACGACGCGCCCGCAAGCAGACAAATACCGCCCCGAAACGCCGATCCTCGAACTGGGCGATTCCTTTTACGACAAAGTCGAGCCGGCGCGCTTCCCCGAAACCCGCCTGCGCTTTCGCAACGACCGCGCCGCCGAAGAAGTGGGCCTGGCGCAGCTCGATGACGCGGCATGGATCGCACATTTCGGACGCTTCGAGCCGCTGCCCGACAACCTCTCTCCGCCGCTGGCGCTGCGCTATCACGGCCATCAGTTCCGCGTTTATAACCCCGAGATCGGCGACGGGCGCGGTTTTCTTTTTGCGCAGATGCGTGGGCGCGCCGACCGGCTCATGGATCTGGGGACCAAGGGATCGGGGCAGACGCCGTGGAGCCGCTTTGGCGACGGACGGCTGACCCTGAAGGGCGGCGTTCGCGAGATTCTGGCGACGGAAATGCTCGAAGCGCTTGGTGTCGAAACCTCCCGGACATTCTCACTGATCGAGACGGGCGAGGCGTTGGAGCGCGGCGACGAGCCCTCACCCACGCGCTCCTCGGTGCTCGTGCGGCTGAGCCACGGCCATATCCGCATCGGCAGCTTCCAGCGGCTGGCCTATCTGCGCGACGAAGCGGGGATGCTCCGGCTGATCGCCTATGTCCTCAGGCATTATTTCGGCGAAGAAACAGGCGAGGACGCGCCCGCGCGGCTGCTCGCGCATGTCGTGCGCCGCACCGCGCCGCTTGCGCCTTCCTATCTCGCGGCGGGCTTCGTCCACGGCGTTCTCAACAGCGACAATATCAACGTGACGGGCGAGAGCTTCGACTATGGTCCGTGGCGCTTCACGCCCTTTTACGATCCCGCCTTCACCGCCGCCTATTTCGATCATTCGGGGCTCTATGCCTTTGGGCGGCAGGCCGAGGCGATCCACTGGAATGTGGTTCAGCTCGCGGTGGCGCTGCGGCTGGTCGCGGAAGCCGAGGACCTCGTCCCCGCGATCGAGCCCTTTGCGCAAGGTTATGAGGACGCACTGATCGAGCGCTTTCTCTGGCGGTTGGGCGTGAAGCCGCGCGGCGCCGAACATGACAAGCCGCTGGTCGGCGCGATCGAGAAGGCGCTGATGGAACAGACCGTCGAGATCGACCGCTTCTTCTTCGACTGGGCGGGCGGAGCCAAGCGCCGCGCGACACCCGCCGACATGTATTATGCCGGTCCCGCCTTCGAGGATTTTCGCGAGGCGGTCGCCGCCTATAAGCCCGCGCGCGCGCTCGATCATCCCTATTGGTCGGATGCCGCGCCCTGCTCGATGCATATCGACGAGGTCGAGGCGATCTGGGGGCGGATCGCAGAGGCCGATGACTGGTCGGCGCTCGAGGCCAAGGTCGCGGCAATTCGCCGCATGGGCGAGGCGATGGCGGGATGATCGACCTCTAGCTCCCCTCCCTTCCAAGGGAGGAGATGGGGGTGGGTAGCGAGCGCAGCGAGCCCTCCAAAGTCCGTGTTTTGATCGCCTGACGGCGACACCCACCCAGCGCCGGGTCGATCGTGCCCCCGGCACGATCTTGGATTGCCTGGGGCAATCCAACCCGGCACTCCCTCCCTTGGAAGGGAGGGGTTTAGGTGAGAGCCACGGCTTGACGCGCCGATGCGGATGCTTGAGAGCGTGGCTCCAATGACCGCGCCCGAAATCGTCTCCTTTGAACCGGCTACGGGTGCGGAAGTGTGGCGCGGTCCTGTCGGCGACGCGGGCGCAGAGATCGCAATAGCGCGCGAGGCGTCGGCCGAATGGGCCGCGCGCCCGCTCACCGTCCGCATCGAGACGCTGCGCCGCTTCGTCAATGTGGTGCGCGGCAATGCCGAGGTTTTCGCCGGGCTGATCGCGCGCGAGACGGGCAAGCCGCTCTGGGAGGCGCGCACCGAGGTCGAGGCGGTGATGGCCAAGGTCGACATCTCGGTTTCGGCGTACAGCGAACGCACCGGGCAGCGCCGGCTGGAGGGCGCGATGGGCGCGCGCAACGCGGTGCGTCACAAGCCGCACGGCGTGCTGGGCGTGCTCGGGCCGTTCAATTTTCCCGCGCACCTGCCCAACGGTCACATCGTGCCCGCGCTGATCGCAGGCAATGCAGTGGTGTTCAAGCCATCAGAAAAGACGCCCGCGACGGGTGCGCTGCTCGTCCAGTGCTATCACGAGGCGGGCATTCCCGAGGGCGTCGTCCGCCTGCTGATCGGCGATACAACCGAGGGCCAGGCGCTGGCGGCGCATGACGGGATCGACGGGCTGCTCTTCACGGGATCGGCGCGCGCGGGATTGCAGCTCAACCGCCAGTTCGTGGAGAAGCCCGGCAAGATCCTTGCGCTCGAAATGGGCGGCAACAACCCGATCATATTGTGGAACCCGACCGATCTCGACGCCGCGGCCACGACGATCGTGCAGAGCGCCTTCCTGACCGCGGGCCAGCGTTGCACCGCGGCACGGCGGCTGATTGTCGAGGACGGCAAGCACGACGCGATCCTCGAAAAGATCGGCAGGCTGACCGACCGGCTGATCATCGGCGCGCCCGACGACGAGCCCCAGCCCTTCATGGGCCCGGTGATCGACAATGATGCCGCCGACGCGCTGCAGGAAACCTATCTGGCAATAATGATGAAGGGCGGCGTACCGATCCGGCGCATGGATCGCCCGGTCGAGGGCCGCCCCTTCCTCACCCCCGGCATCATCGACGTGACCAATGTCGCGGACCGTGGCGACGAGGAGATGTTCGGCCCGCTGCTTCAGGTGATCCGCGTTCCCGATTTCGAGGCAGCGATGGCCGAGGCCAACAATACGCGCTTCGGCCTCTCCGCCTCGCTGATCGGCGGCAACCCCGCGCTCTACGATCGCTTCTGGGCGGAAATCCGCGCGGGCGTGGTCAACTGGAACCGCCCTACCAACGGCGCCCCCTCCAACGCGCCCTTTGGCGGGCTCGGCCTGTCGGGCAACCACCGCCCGAGCGCCTGGTATGCGGCGGATTATTGCGCCTATCCGGTGGTGTCCTCGGAAATGGATCAGGCCCGCGCGGCGATCGGGATTGGGCTCAGGGACGGGTAGTCGAGCACGGGAGGACGAGTGTCTGCACAAGGAAAATATGCCAGCACGGCGTTTGAAGATACCGATGCCGGACGCCTGTTAATGAACTCCGTCCAGTACCTCGCGATGGCCAATCTCGTCATCGAGACGGACGAATTTAGGCGATACCCACGAAAGAATAATCGCCCCATCCTGAACACGCTCGCCGTCGGCATTGAACTGCTGCTGAAGTTTGCCCATGTCCATTGTGGCTCGACAGTTGAAGCGGTCGCCTCGCGTTACAGGCATAACATCTGGAAGCTATGGCAAGAATGCCCCGATCCGGCATTGACCCATCTTGTGCTAGAGGCTGCCGAGCGATCATACGCCAGCGCGCTCGCGCAGGGACTGGTCAATGAACCTATCGCTGACCTTCCCGAGCAATTTTGCGAGGCCGTTCGCAATCTGTCGACGCTCCACAATACGGGCGGATCGCAGCTTCGCTACTTGGCGCCTGCGGGGGTCATGGCCACTGCTCCGGGATGGCTGACGCAAGCATTTTACAGTGTAGCCGATGCTTGTTTACGGCGTCCGCCCTTTGGTCAGTGACTTTGCTTCGCAAGAGACACACAAGCTCAGCTAACCACCCCCAAAAAAAGCCTGCTTTGCGTTTGGCGGGGTCACGATCCATCTGCTGTCCATGGACAAGAGGCGTGACATTGCCCCCGGAACGGTGCTGCTGGTCGGCGCGGGGCCGGGTGATCCCGATCTTCTGACGGTCAGGGCCGTGCGTGCGCTCGCGCGCGCGACGGTGATCGTGCATGACGGGCTGGTCGATGATCGCGTCCTCGACCTCGCGCCCGCAAGCGCGCGGCGGATTTCGGTGGCCAAGAGCCGCGCGCGGCACACGCTGCCGCAGGAAGGCATCAATGCGCTGATCGTCGATGAGGCGCTGAAGGGCGAGACCGTGGTGCGCCTGAAGGGCGGCGATCCCTTCATCTTCGGGCGCGGCGGCGAGGAAGTCGACGCGTGCCGTATGGCGGGCGTACCTGTCGAGGTCATTCCCGGTATTTCCGCCGCAGTGGGCTGCGCGGCCGAGGCGCTGCTGCCGTTGACCCACCGCGATGCATCGAGCGCGGTCAGCTTCGTCGCGGGCCAGTGCAAGGGGTTGACCGAACAGGACTGGTCGGGGCTTGCGGGCAAGGGCCGCACGCTCGTCATCTATATGGGCGTCGCGACCGCGGCGCAGATCGCCGAGAAGCTGATCGCCGACGGCGTTGCGCCCGACATGCCCGTGGCGGTGCTCGAAAAGGGCACCCGCCGCGATGCGCGCGCGCTGCGGACCATTTTGACCGACCTTGGCGACATGATCGCGCGCGAGCGGGTGAAGAGCCCCGCGCTGATCGTGGTCGGCGAGGTCGTGCTGCGTGCCCATGCCGAGGATCGGCTTTTCGACGCCTTTGCAACCGGCCCCAACGCCGTCGGGGCTGAGCTTGTCGAAGCCCTTTCCTTGCCTTCAGGCGCCGAAGCAGAAGGAATGGGCTTCGACAAGCTCAGCCCGAACGGGAACGGTAGTGCGAACGGGAATGGACGCAAATGAAGATACTGACAGGTAATGACCTGCCGACGGGCGATGTGGTGTGGTGGACGGGCAGCGACTGGTCGCGCCATGTCGAGGAAGCCGCCGATGTTGACGAGCAGGGCGAGATGATCGCGCGTCAGGAGGAAGCCGCGCGCCGCGTCAACGCGCCCTATGTGATCGAGGCCACCGCCACCCCGCAGGGCCCGCGCCCCGCGCATATCAAGGATCGCATCCGTGCGCTCGGCCCCACCGTGCGCGCAGACCTGACACTGAAACCCGCCGACCCCGATGCCGGCAACTGGGTGATCTGATGCGCTTCGAACCCTCTTTCTTGTCATTCCCGCGAAAGCGGAAATCCAGGAACACGGAGACCGTGCCGTTTTCTGGGGAGGTGGTGTTCATGGATTCCCGCTTTCGCGGGAATGACGATTTAGGTTTGGACTGAAAAATGTACCAATATGACCAGTACGACCAGTCGATTGTCGATGCCCGCGTCGAGGAATTCCGCGATCAGGTGAAGCGCCGCCTTTCGGGCGCGATCACTGAGGACCAGTTCAAGCCGCTGCGGCTGATGAACGGGCTCTACCTCCAGCTTCACGCGTATATGCTGCGCGTTGCGGTGCCCTATGGCACGCTGAGCAGCCGCCAGATGCATCTGTTGGCGCACATCGCGCGCAAATACGACCGCGGTTACGGCCATTTCACGACGCGCCAGAACATCCAGTATAACTGGATCAAGCTCGAGGACGCGCCCGATATCCTGGCGGAACTCGCCAAGGTCGAGATGCACGCCATCCAGACCAGCGGCAACTGCATCCGCAACATCAGCTCGGATCAATATGCGGGCGCCGCGGCGGACGAGGTGACCGATCCTCGCCCCTGGGCTGAACTGATGCGCCAGTGGTCAACCTTCCATCCCGAGTTCAGCTATCTGCCGCGCAAGTTCAAGATCGCGGTGATTGCGTCCCCCGAGGACCGCGCCGCGATGCGCCTCCACGACATCGGCATCGAGTTGCTGGAAAAAGACGGCAAGCTTGGCGCCAAGGTCTTTGTCGGCGGCGGCATGGGCCGCACCCCGATGATCGCGCCCGAGATCAAGGACTTCGTGGGCGCCGAGGACCTGCTCAGCTATCTCGAGGCCTGCCTGCGCGTTTACAACCGCTATGGCCGGCGCGACAATATCTACAAGGCGCGGATCAAGATCCTCGTCCACGAGATCGGCGCCGACGAGTATCGCCGTCAGGTCGAGGAAGAGTTCGCGCATGTGAAGACGCTGGGCATCGACCCGCCGGTCGCCGAGCTCGAGCGCATCAGTGCCTTCTTCGCCGCGCCCGCATATGAAGCCGGTGCGCCCGACGAGATCGACCTCTCAGACCCCGATTTTCGCATCTGGGTGCAGGCGCAGACCGTCGCGCACAAGCAGCCGGGCTATACGATCGTCAACATCAGCCTGAAGCCGATCGGCGGCATTCCGGGCGACGCCTCGGCCGACCAGATCGACCTGATGGCCGACCTTGCCGAGAAATACAGCTTCGACGAGCTGCGCGTGACGCATGCGCAGAACATCGTGCTGCCCAATGTGAAGAAGGCCGATCTCTACGCGATCTGGCAGGCGCTTGACGCCGCGGGGCTCGCAACGCCCAATCTCGACCTGATCAGCGACATCATCGCCTGCCCCGGGCTCGATTATTGCAGCCTCGCCAATGCGCGTTCGATCCCGGTTGCGCAGAAGATCGCCGAACGCTTCGCCGATCTCGACCGGCAGCGCGACCTGGGTGAGCTCAAGCTCAAGATCTCGGGCTGCATCAACGCCTGCGGCCACCACCATGCCGGCCATATCGGCATCCTTGGCGTCGACCGTAAGGGCACCGAAAACTACCAGTTGCTGCTCGGCGGATCGGGTGCGGAGGATGTCAGCCTCGGCAAGATCACAGGCCCCGGCTTCGACGAGGACGGCGTGGTCGACGCGATCGAGAAGGTCACCGACACTTACAAGGCGCTTCGTGAAGATGGCGAACGCTTCGTCGACACCTATCGCCGCGTCGGCATCGAACCCTTCAAGGAGGCGATCTATGGGTGACAACTTCACCGTCGCCCCAGCGCAGGCTGGGGCCCAGACGATGCCGACACGCATCATGCCGTTTCCCAATATCGCTTGGGCCCCAGCCTGCGCTGGGGCGACGGAGGGTTTTCAGTGAGTAATCCCGTCTCCCTTCACGATCGCACGCTGCACGAGGAGCCGGCGGTCACGCTCGACGCCTTTCTCGATCAGTCGAATGCGACCGCGGTGCGCATCGAACCCGACGAAGATGTCCGCGCCCTCTTTCCCTTTCTTGACCGGCTCGCGCTGATCGAGGTCAGCTTTCCCGCGTTCAGGGACGGCCGCGGCTATTCCGCCGCGCGGATCCTGCGCGAAGCCGGATACAAGGGCGAACTGCGCGCGCAGGGCGATGTGCTCGTCGACCAGATCCCGCTGATGCGACGCTGCGGATTCGACAGTTTCGCGCCCGAACACCCGGTCGATCCCGAGGTGCTGAAGGCCACGCTCGAACGCTACGACCAGTTCTATCAGGGCGCGGCCGACGCCGCGGTGCCCGTATGGAAACGCAGACATGAATCAGCCCTTGCGTAAAATCGACTTTATCGATGCCCGTCCGCGCTTCACCGAGGCGGACGCGATCGCGCTCAACAACCGTTTCCGGGGCACCGATACGGTCGAGATGCTGCGCACGCTGTTCGAGGAAAACAGCCTCGGTCGCATGGCGGTGGTCTCGTCCTTCGGGACCGAAAGCGCCGTGCTGCTTCACCTGATCGCCAGCGCCGATCCGACGGTGCCGGTGCTGTTCGGCGACACGCTCAAGATGTTTCCCGAGACGCTCGACTATCGCGATACGCTGACCGAACTGCTCGGGCTGACCAACGTCATCACCTATCGCCCCGATCCCGAGACGCTCGCGAGGAAGGACGACAAGGAACTGCGCTGGTCCTACGACCCCGATGGCTGCTGCGAGATCCGCAAGGTCATTCCGCTCGAGCGCGAGCTGGCGAATTTCGACGTGTCGATTTCGGGCCGCAAGGGTTTCCAGTCGTCGACGCGCAAGGGTCTTCCGCGCTTCGAGATCGACGGCGATCGCCTAAAGATCAACCCGCTGGCCGACTGGACCAAGGAAGATCTCGAGGCCTATTTCGAGGCGCACGACCTGCCCCGCCACCCGTTGGAGGAAGAAGGCTATCCCTCGATCGGCTGCCAGCCCTGCACGAGCAAGGTCAAGCCCGGCGAGGATCCGCGCGCGGGCCGCTGGCGCGGCTGGGACAAGGTCGAGTGCGGCATCCACACGCCGATCGCCGATCCCGACGATCCCGCGAACCAGCCGGTGTTCTAAGGGTCGGCCGAGGCGATCAGGCGGGCACAGCCAGTCGCGGCTGCCGCGCGAACCAAGGCTCCATCCGCGCGATTGCATCCTCGACGCGGTCGGTCGAGACCGCGAAGCTGAAGCGCATGAAACGGTGTCCGTCAATCGGATCGAAGTCGATGCCGGGCGCGGTGGCGACGCCGGTTTCCTGAAGCAACCGTGTGCAGAATTCCAGGCTATCGTCGGTCAGATGGCCGATATCGGCATAGATGTAGAAGGCACCATCGGGCGGTGCGATCCGGCGCAGACCCATTGCGGGGAGCGCCGCGAGCAACAGGTCGCGGTTGCGCGCATAGGTCGCGACATGCGCTTCCAGTTCCTCGCGGCAGTCAAAGGCCACCAGCCCGGCATGCTGCGCGAGCGAGGGTGGCGTCAGCAACATATTGCCCATCCGCGCGCGCGCCGCGTCGATCAGATCGGTCGGCACCACCAGCCAGCCGAGCCGCCAGCCCGCCATGCTGAAATATTTGGAGAAACTGTTGATGACGAGCGCATCGGGCGTGTCCTGAAGCGCCGAGCGCGCGGGCCCGATATAGCTGAGCCCGTGATAGATCTCGTCCGAAATGATCCTGATGCCGCGCCGCTGGCACACCGCCGCGATGGCACGCATCTCGTCGGCGTCGATGATCGTGCCCGTCGGATTGGCAGGGCTTGCCAGAATGAGCCCGTCGGGCGCAGGCTCGAGCGCCTCGATCGCGCGCGCTGTGACCTGGAAGCGCTCGGCCTCGCCGCAATGCAGCTCGACCGGCTGCATGTGCAGCGCCTTCAATGTGTTGCGATAGGCGACATAGCCCGGCCGCGCGAGCGCGACCCGCGCGCCGGGAGCGAACAGGCACGACAGCGCAAGTACCAGGGCCGGCGATGCGCCACAGGTCAGGATCAACTGCTCGGGGTCGATCTCAACCTCATAGGCATCGCGATAATGCTGCGCGATCCGCGCCTTGAGCCCGGGACTTTCCCAATAGCCCATGCCGTCGGTGTCGAGCACATGGTGCGCGGCCGCGATCGCCGCGGCTGGTGCGCCCGTAGAAGGCTGTCCGAACTCCATGTGGATCACCGATCGGCCCTCGACGGCGAGCCGATGGGCAAGGCGGCTGATGGCGATAGCATGGAAGGGGTCGATCTGCGCGGTCATGCCAACGCCTTACACCTTCGCCAAGGCGAGGCAATTCGTCCCCGTGCATTTTCCATCAACGCGTGGCTTCAGCGAGGCTCGCCGTAAACGCGAAAGCCGGCACGGGTGCGAACGATACGGCCCTATGCCGCAAATGCCATTTCCACCGCCTTATCGTCCGCCTGGTGATCCGGCAGATGATTCATGGACTGGCCGGCAGCCGGCGCATTTTGCACGACCTCATTTTCCACAAGATCCGCACCACGGCGCGGTCCGGGGTACAGCCAGCGTGAAACTGCCACGACCAGACCGACAGCCGCATAGCCACCCAGCACCGCCACGGGATTCCAGAGCAGGCTCGCGCCCAGCACTATGCGCAGAAGCAGCGGGTTAAACCCAAAGTCTTCGCCGAGCGCGGCACACACGCCGAACAGATTGTCCTCTTTGGCAGCGGAAGGGCGGGAGACTTGCATCACTCTTACTCCATAGGGCGGTCGCGTCATCCGATCCGCGACGATCACGAGACCCTACGCAGCATTCATGCCAGAACGAGAAAAGCGTTGGTTTCGGCGATTATGGGCGGGCAATCGCCGAAAACCACCCTTCAAACCGGTGCAATATCCCAAATATTGGCGATTTACGCGCTGGCGTATCCTGCCGCAACCCAAGTGCCGTCCCGATCACCGAGGGGCTTGGGCTGACTGCCGGGCGCAGCGGTCGGCGGATTCGTGGAGATTACGCATCGCCGTCCCACGGAGCGACGGGTGCAAAGATCCTGCCCAGCCATTCGGTGAACAGCCGCACCGGCGCGGGCGTGAGCGCGGCGCGCGGATAGACAGCCTGGATGCTGACGTCGCTCGCGCCTTCATGGTCGCGCAGGACGCGCTGCAACCGTCCGCTGCGCAATTCCCCCGCGATATCCCATGTCGAGCGCAGCGCGATGCCAAGTCCGCTGATCGCCAGTTCGCGCACCACCTCGCTCGAATTGGTGCGCACGATGCTTTCGCCGTCGATCACGCTCAGTCCATCGGGGCCCTCGATACGCCAGGGCAACTGGTTCTCGGCGGCAAGCAAGCGGTGGCGCGCAAGATCCGCCAGCGTCGCGGGCGCGCCTGCTTCGGCCAGATAATCGGGCGCCGTGCACAGGATCCGCCGATTGGCGGCCAACCGATGCGCGACCAGATTGCCCTCCCCCGCGCCGCTGATCCGTATCGCCATGTCGAATCGGCCGCCGACCAGATCGGTGAATCCGTCGCTCAGATCGAGCTCGAGCGCGATCCTCGGATGCTGGTCGAGGAAGGGCTTGATGTGCGGCGCGATGTGCATGCGCCCGAACGATGTCGGTGCGGTCACTCGCAGGCGGCCCGCAGGCACGCCATGCCCCGCGACGCGCGCCTCGGCCTCGCTCGCTGCGGCCAGGATGCGAACGAGGTCGTCGTAGAAGCGCTGTCCCGCCTCGGTCGTCACCAGCCGCCGCGTCGTGCGGTGGGCCAGCCGCGTGCCCAACCGCGCCTCGAGCCGCGCCAGCCGTTTGGAGACCATTGCCGGTGAAAGCCTGAGCGCACGCGCCGCCGCGGAGATGCTGCCGCTTTCGACGACGCGGACGAACAGCGCGTAATCCTGATCCATCTTTTCACCAGAGTTGAAACAGCTTTGTATTTTGATCGTCTACCGATCAAATGAGCAGGATGCTAGACGCTTGTACCCGGCGAAAGAGTATCGGGTTGAACATGCGGGGCATGTTCAACCCGATACTGGTCCAGGAGTCGCGAGCACCGCGGACGGCCACTCTTGGACCCCGGCTTTCGCCGGGGTACTCGGTAAACATTCAGACTGGAGAATCAGGATGACGATGGTCGATCGCGCTGGGCTGAAGGTCGCTGAGGCGCTTGCGGACTTCATCGAGAGCCGCGCGCTGCCCGGCACCGGCGTCAACGCGGACGCCTTCTGGGCCGGCGCCGCCGCCATCTTCGCGAACTTCGCTCCCGAGAATCGCGCATTGCTGGCGCACCGCGACATGCTGCAGGAGAAGATCGACGCATGGCACGCCGAGCGCGTCGGCCAGCCGATCGACGGCGACGCCTATCGCGGCTTTCTGGAAGAGATTGGCTATCTGGCGCCCGAACCAGCGCCCTTCACCATTGGCACGACCAATGTTGATCCCGAGGTCGCGACGCTCGCCGGGCCGCAGCTCGTCGTCCCCATTCTCAATGCTCGCTTCCTGCTCAACGCCGCCAACGCGCGCTGGGGCAGCCTTTATGATGCGTTCTACGGCACCGACGCGATTCCCGGAACGCCTGCGGGCAAGGGCTATGACGCGGCGCGCGGCGCACAGGTGATCGCACACGCCAAGGCGTTTCTCGACGAGGCGGTGCCGCTTGCCGAAGGGCGCTGGGCGGATCTTTCGAACGTTGAGCAAGGCATCGCGATCCGCGATCCCGGCCAATATGTCGGCAAGTCCGAACGCGGCCGCCTGTTCCGCCACAACGGGCTCCACATCGAAGTCGTCTTCGACCGCGATCATCCGATCGGCAGGGACGACCCGGCGGGGATCGCCGACGTCATTCTCGAATCCGCGCTGACGACGATCTGCGATCTCGAAGATTCGATCGCCGCCGTCGATGCCGGGGACAAGGTCGCGGCCTATGCCAACTGGCTAGGCCTGATGAAGGGCGATCTTGAGGATACGTTCGAGAAGAACGGCGCAATTATGACGCGGCAGCTCAACGCCGACCGGAGCTACACGGCGCCCGACGGCGCGACCGTCACGCTGCCCGGCCGCAGCCTGCTCTTCGTGCGCAATGTCGGCCATCTCATGACGACGCCCGCGGTTGTCCTTGCCGATGGCAGCGAAGCTCCCGAGGGTATCCTTGACGGCATCGTCACCAGCCTGATCGCGCTGCATGACCTGAAAGCCACCGGGGGCCCGCGCAACAGCAAGGCGGGCTCGGTCTATATCGTGAAGCCGAAGATGCACGGCCCTGACGAGGCTGCTTTCACCAACCGCCTGTTCGACGCCGTCGAGGATCTGCTTGGGCTTACGCGCCACACGCTGAAGGTCGGCGTGATGGACGAGGAGCGCCGCACCTCGGCCAATCTCGCCGCGTGCATCCATGCGGTAAAGGACCGCATCTGCTTCATCAATACGGGCTTCCTCGACCGCACCGGCGACGAGATGCACACGTCGATGCAGGCAGGGCCGATGATCCCCAAGGCGGAGATGAAAGCGAGCGTCTGGATCCAGGCCTATGAGGACCGTAATGTTCGCATCGGCCTTCGCCATGGCCTGTCGGGCCGCGCGCAGATCGGCAAGGGCATGTGGGCCGCGCCCGATCGCATGGGAGACATGATGGAGCAGAAGATCGGCCACCCCAGGGCGGGCGCCAACACCGCCTGGGTGCCCTCGCCCACCGCGGCGACGCTTCATGCGATCCATTATCACCAGGTCGACGTCTTTGCGGTGCAGGAGACGTTGAAGAGTGACGCAATCCCCGGCCTGGACAGACTGCTCACCATCCCGCTCGCCTTGGGCCGCAACTGGACCGAGGAAGAGATCACGCGCGAGCTCGACAATAATGCGCAAGGCATTCTCGGCTATGTCGTGCGCTGGGTCGATCAGGGCGTCGGCTGCTCGAAGGTTCCCGACATCAACGATATCGGGCTGATGGAGGATCGTGCGACGCTGCGCATATCGTCGCAGCACATGGCCAACTGGCTGCTCCACGGCGTCGCGACCACCGACCAGGCCGAAGCGGCGCTACGCCGCATGGCCGAGAAGGTCGATGGCCAGAATGAAGGCGATCCGCTCTACCGGCCGATGTCGGGCCGCGAGGACCAGAGCCTGGCCTTCCAGGCCGCACACGCGCTTGTGTTCGAGGGCGATTCGCAGCCCAATGGCTATACCGAACCGCTGCTCCACCGCTATCGGGCGGAGGTGAAGGCGCGGGGGTAACGCGGCTTCGCGGGGCGCCCGCATGATCCGTCATGCTGAACTTGTTTCAGCATCCATGAACGCGGACCTGAAAGAACAACGTTCAGAATCGTGTTCATGGATCCCGGATCAAGTCCGGGATGACGACAAAATTTCGGTTTAGGGCAAGGCCGCAAGTTTTGCTCTCGGCCGCAACAGATACCCAATCATTGCCCTCCCCAAATGCCGCCCCATATTCAGGCGCATGACAGCCTTCTCCATTCTCGACCTCTCCTCGATCGTCGAGGGCAGCAATGCGGGCCAGGCGCTCGCCAACTCGCTCGATCTCGCGCGCCATGCCGAGGCGCTGGGCTACACGCGCTTCTGGATGGCCGAGCATCACGGGATGGATGGCATCGCGAGCGCGGCGACCGCGGTCGCGCTTGCGCATGTTGCCGGCGGCACCTCGACGATCCGCGTGGGCGCGGGCGGGATCATGCTACCCAACCATTCGCCGCTGGTGATCGCCGAGCAGTTCGGCACGCTGAATGCGCTCCACCCCGGCCGGATCGATCTTGGACTTGGCCGCGCGCCGGGTTCGGACATGAACGTCGCTCGGGCGCTCCGCCGCAATCTCGACACCGATCCCAACCAGTTTCCGCGCGACGTGGTCGAGCTTCAGGCCTATTTCGCTGGCGATCCGCAGCTTGGCATCCGCGCGGTCCCCGGTGCGGGCGAGAAGGTCCCGCTCTACATTCTTGGATCGAGCCTGTTCGGCGCGCAACTCGCGGCCATCCTCGGCCTGCCCTATGCCTTTGCCGCGCATTTCGCGCCGGGTGATCTGGACGAGGCGATCGCGCTGTACCGTCGCAACTTCCAGCCCTCCGCGCAGCTCGCCCAGCCCTATGTGATGGCGGGCTTCAATATCTTCGCCGCCGATACCGATGAAGAGGCCGAACTGCTCGCCAGCTCGATGCAGCAGGCGTTCGTCGCGCTTCGCACGGGTAATCCGCGGCAGCTCCCGCCGTCCGTGCCCGGCTACCGCGCCACGCTGCCCCCGCCGGCAGTCGCAATGCTCGATCATGTCCTGCAAGCATCGGCGGTTGGATCGTTCGACACCGTACGCAACAAGGTCGAGGCCTTTATCGAACGTACGAAGGCGGACGAGCTAATCATCGCGTGCCAGATGTTCGACCATGAGGCGCGCAAACGTTCCTATGCGATCGCGATGGACGTCCACAACGCGCTCGCGGAGACCGTCGCCGCCTAGCCCTTCAGCTCTATCCGGCGCGTGATGCTGACCGCGTCGAGGAAATCGCTGTCGTGACTGACCACCAGCAGCGCGCCGTCGAACGCGTTGAGCGCCGCCTCCACCGCTTCGGTCGAGGCGATGTCGAGATGGTTGGTCGGCTCGTCGAGCATCAGCAGTTCGGGCGGCGCGCTTCCCCCGAGCACACAGGCAAGCCCCGCCCGCAGCATCTCACCGCCGCTGAGTTCACCGACCCGACGCAGCGCCGCATCGGCGCGAAACAGGAAGCGCGCGAGCGCCGCGCGGCAGCCATTCTCGCTCTCGCCGGGATTGAGCCGCCGGTAATTGTCGAGGATCGTCTGCGCAGGGTCGAGCAGCGCGACCTGCTGGTCGAGCAGCGTCACGCGGCCGCGCCGAACCTGTCCGGAAAAGGGCGCAAGTTCGCCGCTCGCCAGCCGCAGCAGCGTCGATTTTCCGGAGCCGTTGGGGCCTGTCAGCGCCACACGCTCGGGCCCGACAATCGTGAAGCTCAGATCGTGCAGAACCGCATGATTGGGCGCGGGGCCGCCGGTTACATGATCGAAGGCGAGCACAGTGCGTCCCGCGGGCAAGCCGCTCGGCGCGATCTCGAAGCGCAGCGCACGCAATTGCTCCACGCCCGCGCGTGCGTCGTCCAGAGCCTCGGCTGCATCGCCGCGCAGCCGGTCAGCGAGGCGGTTGGCGCTGCCCCCGCTCCGCTCGGCGCGATCCTCACGCGCACCCAGCAGGATCTTCGGCATGCCGCCCTTGGCAGCGTTCCGCCGGCCCGCGGCATCGCGCCGTGCCTTGCGTTCGCGCGCGAGCTGCACCTCGCGGTCGACGCGCTTCGTCTCTTTCTGCGCGTTTTCGAGCTGACGCTCGGCCGCCGCCAGTTCCTCCGCCTTCTGCGCGGCAAAATGATCCCAGTTCCCGCCATAGGATTTGAGCCCGAGCGTCGTCAACTCGACGATCCGATCCATTTCGCGCAGCAGCGCGCGATCGTGGCTGACGACGATCGCGCCGCCGCGCCAGTCGCGCAGCACGCGCGCCACCGCCGTCCGGCCCTCGGCATCGAGATTGTTGGTCGGTTCATCGAGCAGGATCAGGTCGGGCTCGGCGAAGATCAGCGCAGCAAGCGCGGCGCGCGTGCGCTGGCCGCCGCTTAGGGTGGCGAGCGGCCGGTCCACGGTCACGCCCGCGAGCCCGACCTGCTCAAGCGCTTCGTCGATACGTGGTTCGATCGTCCAGTCTGCTTGCGCCAGATCCTCTGCAGAGCCTGTTCCCCCTTCCGCGCGGGCAGTTGCGTCAAGCACCGCGCGCACGCCGAACAGGTCCGCGACGTTTTCGTGCGATGCAACCTGCACAATCTGACGCAATGTGCCAACGACGCCTGTACGGACGACCTCGCCCGAACCCGGCGCGAATTCGCCCGCAGCAAGGCGCAGCAGCGTCGACTTGCCCACGCCGTTGCGGCCGATCAGCCCCGCACGCTCGCGCCCGAAGCCGGTCGTTATGTCAGTGAAAAGTGGCCGACCGTCAGCGGTCGAAAAGCTCACATTGCGGAAGGTAACAAGCGAAGACATGCGTGGAATCCGATCGAATCTGGCTGGCAGGAATGACTGTCAGTCTCTTGATCCGCATCGAACTTTCCTTCGCTTGTTATTCGGCAGCGGAGATAGAGCCCGGGCGATCGCAATTCAATGACCTTGCGATTGCGGCCGACCGGCTTGGCGCTATCATCGCTCGCCATGACCGAGCCCGTCCTCACGCCCGTCAAATATGATGCGTTCGTGGCAGACATCCACACGCTCGCCGCTGCGCTTGCCGGTAGTGAATGGCAGCCCGGCTTCATCATCGGAATAGGTCGCGGGGGGCTCGTGCCCGCAACCTATTTGTCGCACGCCTGCGGCATCCCGCTGCTTTCGATCGACCACTCAACCGGCATTGATGGCTTCGGCAACCGGCTGCTTGCCGAACTGGCGAGCCAGACAAGAGATGGGACGAAACTGCTCGTGGTCGATGACATCAATGACAGCGGCCGCACGATCGCCCATGTCCGGGGTGCGATCCGGGAGGCTGGCGGCGTCGCCGACAACATCCACTACGCGGTGCTGATCGACAACATCGTCTCGACCGAGCGCGTCGACTATTGCGCGCGCCGGATCGATCGCACCGTCACCAAGGACTGGTTCGTCTTTCCCTGGGAAGCCGTAGCCGACCGCGAAAGCGTGCTGCGCGATGCCGCCGAAGTGCCCGAGCGGATCGCGTAGACTGCATGCGAGATTGAAACACCTTCCCGTCATTCCCGCGAAAGCGGGAATCCCGCTTCTCCTTAAAGCCGGCATACAGGCAGCGGGATCCCCGCTTTCGCGGGGATGACGATTGAAGCTTGGTGAAATCGACCCTAGCGCCGTTTCCCCTGGTGCCGGATATTGGCTGGCCGGCCTCGCCGCACGATCGGCCGCCCGCGTTTATCGCGGCTTCCCCTTGGTGATGGCGCCGCGCCGCGCCCCTCGGGCAGCTCGAAGCGCAGCGCGCCGTTCACCGGATTGGCCTCGGCCAGCCTGAGCTGAAGCCGCTGTCCGGTCGCATAGACCGTCTCGCTGTCTTCGCCCGTCAGGCTGTGCGTCGTCTCGTCATAGCGAAAATATTCGCCACCAAGGTCGCGCACGGGCACCAGCCCGTCGCCGCCCAGCCCCTCGACCGTCGCGAAGAAGCCGAAATTCTGGACGCCGGTGATGCGCACGTCGAGCACTTCGCCCACCTTTTCGCTCAGATAGGCGGCGACGTAGCGGTCCATCGTGTCGCGCTCGGCCTCCATGGCGCGGCGCTCGAGCTGGCTGATCGCCTCGCCGATGCGCGGCATTGTCGCGGCCTCATCGGCGGTAAGTCCGCCCTCGCCCAGCTTATAGGCACTTGTCAGCGAGCGGTGGACGACAAGGTCCGCATAGCGGCGGATCGGCGAGGTGAAATGCCCATAGGATCCGAGCGACAACCCGAAATGTCCCTGATTGACGGGCGCATAATAGGCCTGGGTCTGGGTGCGCAGAATCTGTTCCATCACCTGCGGCTTGTGATCGGCCTCGCCCACGCGCGCGATTACGTGATTGAAAGTCTCCGGACGGATCACCTGCCCCAGCGCGAATTCAAGCCCGAAGGTCTTCAGATACTCCTTGAGCGCAACCAGCTTTTCGCGCGCCGGCGGCTCATGGACGCGGTACATGACGGGCGCCTTCTTCGCCTCGAGCGCCTTCGCCGCCGCGACATTCGCCGCAATCATGTAATCCTCGATCAGCTTGTGCGCATCGAGCCGTTCGCGCGGCGCGACCGAGAGGATGCGCCCCTTTTCGTCGAGCGATATCTGGCGTTCGGGCAGGTCGAGATCGAGCGGTTCACGCTTCTCGCGCGCCTTGTAGAGCGCGCGCCAGCACGCCCAGAGCGGCTTGAGCGCATTCTCGACCAGCGCCGGATCGACACCATGCCCTGCAAGGTCGGCGGGAGCGAGCGCGCAGGGTGAGGACGCGACGTCGACGCGTTCCTCGCCCGTCGCGTCGATCGCGGCCTGCGCGTTCTCATAGGCGATGTTCGCCGACAGCCGCACCACCGCGCGCGTGAAGCGCCAGCCCTTGATCTGGCCGTCCTTCGAGATCGTCAGATGGCATACCATCGCCGCGCGGTCCTGCCCGGCTTTCAACGAGCAGACATCGGCCGAAAGTATCTCGGGCAGCATCGGCACGACGCGATCGGGGAAATACACGCTGTTGCCACGCTTCTTCGCCTCGCGATCGAGCGCCGAGCCCGGACGCACATAGAAGCTCACATCGGCAATCGCGACGATCGCCTTCCAGCCGCCCGGATTGCCCGCATCGTCATCGGGCGTGGCCCAGACCGCATCGTCATGGTCGCGCGCATCGGCAGGATCGATCGCAACGATCGGTAGATGGCGCAGGTCCTCGCGATCCTTGCCGAGATCGAGTTTTGCGACGGTCTTCGCCTCTTCCAGCACCTCGTCCGGAAAGACGTGCGGGATGCCGAGCTTGTGGATCGCGATCAGCGAGAAGCTGCGCGGTTCGAAGGGATCGCCGAGCTTCTGCGTCACGCGCGCGGTGATGCGCGGCGGCCGCCCGGTCTTCTCGGCGAGCACGAGGTCGCCCGCTTCCGCGCCGCCAAGGTCGGAGATCGCGAGGTCGCGCCGTTCCTTCTTGTCGAGCCCCTTGAGCCAGAACTTGCCGCCTTCGTCGTGGATCACGCCCATCATGAGCTCGGACCCGCGCGCGAGCTGCTTCAGCGGATGCGCGATCCAGCCCTTGCCCGCCTCCTCGGTCCGCGCGAGCACGCGGTCGCCGACGCCCAGCGCGCCCTTCCGGCTCTTTTCCTTGAGGCGCAGGCGCGGCTCCGGCCCTTCGGCCTCCCAGCGTTCAGGCACCGCCCAGGCCTGCCCGTCCTCGTCGACATCAGTAACGCGCAGCACCGTCACCTTGGGGATTCCGCCCATCCTGTGAAAGGCGCGGCCGGGGGCGCTGTCTATGAGCCCTTCATCGGCCATGTCCTTCAGCAACGCCTTGAGCGCGATCTTTTCGTTGCCCTTCAGCCCGAACGCCTTGGCGATCTCACGCTTGCCCGCGGGCTGGTCGGAGCCGGTGATAAAATCCAGGATTTGCTGGCGGGTCGGGAGCCCTGCCTGTGTTTGTTTCGCCATCGCACTCACATAGGCTTTCGTCGACGGGCGTCCAACGGATAAGACGGGCAAATGGTCCACGATCTCCTCATCGTCGGCGGCGGCATCAACGGCACCGCGATCGCGCGCGAGGCCGCGCTCAGCGGTTTGTCGGTGCTGCTCGTCGATGTCGCTTCCGAAGCGGACATGGGCGCCGATCCATCGCTGGAACGGCGCGTCGGCGACTGGCTCAGTAAGCGCGCCCGATCAGGATCCGCTCAACCGCAGGGGCGCCCGTGAAGAAGCACGGCCCGTCGACGGGGCGCGCGTCGTTGGGGACATTGCGCATCGTCAGCTTCAATGTCTTGAGCTTCTCGACGATGTCCTCGAGCGCATCGCCCGTGGGCTTGGACCATTGCACCTCGACCCAGCCGGCGAACTTGCCCGCCTTGTCGTAGAATGCCTTGAGTCCCGCGAAATCGGCTACGTCGCGCGTGATGTTGCCATCGGTGCGTGCCTTGGCCTCGGCGAAGAGCGAGGACTGGATATCCTCGAGCGCCGCCGCCGCCGCACCGACGAATTCGCCCTGCGGCCGAATCTCCGAGGCCAGCTTGCCGCCCTGGTCATAGAGACGGTCGCGGCGCAGCACCGAGACATTGCCGCCCGCGACATCGCGCGGGCCGACCTCAACGATCAGCGGCGCGCCCTTCTTGACCCAGGCCCAGCGCTTGTTCGAAGCCTTTTGCGCGCGCGCATCGAGCAGCGCGCGGACCGGTTCGCCGAACGCCGAAAGCGCGTTGAGATCGCGGACCAGCGCCTTGCAGTAATCGAGCACCGCCTCGTCCTCGTCATTGTCGCGCAGCATCGGCACGATGACGATCTGGTGCGGCGCCACGCGCGGCGGCACGCGCAGCCCGTCATCGTCGCCATGCGTCATGATCAGCCCGCCGATCATCCGCGTCGACATGCCCCAGCTCGTCGTCTGGGCAAGTTCGAGCTCGCCTTCCTTGTTCTGGAACCTGATGTTCTGCGCGGCCGAGAAATTGGTGCCGAGGAAGTGGCTGGTGCCCGCCTGGAGCGCCTTGCCATCCTGCATCATCGCCTCGATCGAATAGGTCGCGACAGCGCCCGGGAAGCGCTCATGCTCAGGCTTCTCGCCCGCGACTACGGGCATCGCCACGCAATCCTCGGCGAAAGCGCGATAGACTTCGAGCATCTTCAGCGTTTCCTCGCGCGCCTCGGCCTCGCTCGCGTGTGCGGTATGCCCTTCCTGCCAGAGGAATTCGCTGGTGCGCAGGAACATGCGCGTGCGCATTTCCCAGCGCACGACATTCGCCCACTGGTTGATGAGCACCGGCAGGTCGCGCCAGCTCTGCACCCAGCGTGCAAAGGCGGTGCCGATCACCGTTTCCGAGGTCGGACGCACGACCAGCGGCTCTTCCAGCTTCGCCTCGGGATCGGGGATCAGCCCGCCCTTGCCGTCGGCGACCAGCCGGTGGTGCGTGACGACCGCCATTTCCTTTGCGAAACCATCGACATGCTCGGCCTCCTTCGCAAAATAGCCGAGCGGAATGAAGATCGGGAAATAGCAGTTCTCATGCCCCGTTGCCTTGATCTGGGCGTCGAGCAGCTTCTGGATCCGTTCCCAGATGCCATAGCCCCAGGGACGGATGACCATGCAGCCGCGCACCCCCGATTCCTCGGCGAGATCGCCCTCGGCGATGACGGCCTGATACCAGGCGGCGAAATCCTGTTCGCGGGTGACGTTAAGCGCGTGTTTGACGGCCACGGAAGATTCTCGCTCTAAAGTTGATTGCGCCGCTTAGGGGAGAAGTGCGCAGAGATTCAACACTCTTGACGTCATCCCGGCGAAAGCTGGGATCTCCCTTCCGCTTTATCCATAGCCAAGGCAATGAGATTCCAGCTTTCGCTGGAATGACGCGAAAGGTTGAATTGAGCCGATGTCGGACTAAAGCCTCCGCATGGCCGAAACCGCAGCGCATCCCCATCGCCCTCTGTACGCTCTCGGCCTGCGGCTCACCGCGGTCTTCTTCCTCGCCAGCATGAGCGCGCTGATCAAGCTGGCGTCGACGCGCGGCGTAAACCTGGTGGAAGCCATATTCTTCCGCCAGTTCTTCGCCCTCCCCGTGGTGATCCTCTGGGTGATGGCGGGCCCGGGGCTGGGTTCGCTGCGCACCGCCCGTATCGGCGCCCATGCCTGGCGCACCGTTGCGGGGCTCATCGGGATGATCGGGACATTCGGTTCGATCATCCTGCTGCCGCTCGCCGAACAGACGACGCTCGGCTTCACCGTGCCTATCTTCGCGACCATTCTCTCGGTGGCCTTCCTCGGCGAGAAAGCGGGGATCCACCGCTGGGGCGCGGTGCTGGTCGGGTTTATCGGCGTGCTGATCGTCGTTCAGCCGGGCAGCAGCCATATTCCGCTTATTGGCGCGATCGTCGGCCTCTCCTCCGCCTTAATGATCGCAGTGGTCAGCATATTGCTGCGCCAGATAGGTCGCACCGAGGCGGCGCCCACCACGGTCTTCTGGTTCTCGTTCCTGTCCGTCCCCCCGGCCGGCATCGTCTATTTTTTCTTCGCGCAGCCGCACGATCTGGCGGAGTGGCTGCTGCTCGCCGGCATCGGCATTGCTGGTGGTTTTGGCCAGATGGCGTTGAGCGGCGCGCTGCGCTGGGGCCCCGTCTCGCTCGTGGTGCCGATGGATTATTCAAGCCTGATCTGGGCGACGCTCTATGGCTGGCTGCTCTTCAGCGCGCTGCCGACCACGGCGACCTGGATAGGCGCCCCGATCATCGTTGTCAGCGGACTCTATATCGTCTGGCGCGAACACAGACTCAGCCGGCACAATACCGACCTGGCGACAGCGGCCGCCGACTGAACCCGGCGTCAGCCCGCGCCGCCGGACGCAAATTCCGTCCTGCTTGCCGCACGGCCCTGTGAGCCGCAGTGCATCCATGTATTTCTGCCGCCGTCAGCAAATGCCCGTCCGGGTACGCCACATGGGCAGCAGAATAACTGCGCCCATAGACGCCGCTTATACTCTATAATTTCAAGAGGTTAACAATGGCTACTATTCGTGGAACCATTAATGGCGACACACTCAGGGGAACTTCTCTGATTGACAGCATTTTCGGAAACGCCGGAGACGACTTTATCTACGCCGGACTTGGCAATGACTATATCGAGGGCGGCGACGGCATGGACTCGATTTATGGCGAGGGCGGCAACGATTTCCTGAAGGGTGGCGGCGGCGACGATCTGCTGGATGGCGGCGACGGCAATGACAGCTTCGACGGCGGGCCGGGGCACGACCGCATGATCGGCGGGCTCGGCAACGACATCTTCGAGGGCAAGGATGGCAACGACACGCTCGATGGTGGCGACGGGCACGACATGATGCTGGGCGACATCGGCAACGATACGCTCAAGGGCGGCGCGGGACGCGACTATCTCGACGGCGGCGATGGCGACGACATCATCTATGCGGGTGACGGCGACGACGGCTTTCTCAACGAGATCAATCCCGGCACCGGCAAGATGACCACCATGGCGGTCAGCGGCGGCGCCGGCCACGACACGATCTATGGCGAAGGCGGCAATGACAAGCTGAAGGGCCAGTCGGGCGATGACCGGGTCTATGGCGGCATCGGCAACGATCTTGTTGACGGCGGCGACGGCAACAACCTGCTCGATGGCGGCGATGGCGACGACGTTCTCGATGCCGAGATCGGCGTTGACCAGATGTACGGCGGCGCCGGCAAGGACAAGATCGAGGCAGGTGGCGGCAATGATTATGTCGACGGAGGCACCGGCAACGACACGATCAGCGGAGAGGCTGGCGACGACCGACTGTTCGGCGGCGACCATGACGACCTGTTCTACGGTGGCGATGGCAAGGATCAGATCAATGGCGGCAGCGGCTTCGACAAGCTGATCGGAGAGGCTGGCGCCGATCGCCTGTGGGGCGGCACCGAAACCGACTGGTTCGTGTTCAAGGGTGCCGGCGCACTGGACGGCAGCGTCGACAGAATCGAGGATTTCCAGGACGGCGTCGACAAGGTTGTGCTCGAGAAGCTCGGCATAACCCGTTACGCGGCGGGTGGCGCCGATGGTACGGTATTCGCGACAAATGCGGCAGATGGCGGCGTCGTCCTTCACGGCGTCACCTCGGCGGGGCTGTCGCTCACCATCGAGATCGCGGATCCGCTCGGCAATCTGAGCGCGGCGAACTTTTCCGGCTCGGACTTCCTGTTCGCCTGATCACCGAGCACTGGCAGCACCCCGGCGCATAATCTGCGCCGGGGTGTCGTGGTTCAGGCCAGCAGCGCTGCCATCGCCTCGGTCACCGCCTCGGCATCGAGCCGGTAAGCGCGGTAAAGGTCGGGCAGATCGCCCGTCTGGCCGAAGCGGTCAGTGCCCAGCGGCACGACGCGCTGGCCGCGCACGCCGCCAAGCCAGGACAGTGCAGCAGGCGAACCGTCGAGCATCGTGACCAGCCCGGCTTCGGCTGGAAGCGCCGACAACAGCGTCTCGATATGCGACGGGGTGCGCGCACCGCCCTGCCAACGCGCCGCTTCGGCCCCTGACCATTCACGGTGAAGCAGATCGGGCGAGGTGATCGCGAGCAGCCCAAGGCCGGGCATCTCTTCGGCCATCGCCTCCCACGCCGCCAGCGCCTCGGGCGCCACCGCGCCGCAATAGACGATCGCGGCTTCGGCGCCCGCACCCGGCCTGCGCAACCAATAGCCGCCGCGGATCGCGTCGGCCTTCCAGCCATTGTCGGTGCGTTCGACCTGCGTCATGCTTCGCGTGGTGAGGCGCAGATAGACACTTTCACCGTGGGGCGCCTGCATCAGGCGAAAGCCCTCCTCGATCAGCACCGCCAGTTCGTCGACGAATGCGGGTTCGTAATGGCGGAGCCCCGGCTGTCCCATAGCGATCAGCGGCGGGTTGATCGACTGATGCGCCCCGCCCTCGGGACCCAGCGTCACGCCCGACGGCGTCGCCACCAGCATGAAGCGCGCATCCTGGTAACAGGCATAGTTCAGCGCATCGAGCCCACGCGCGATGAAGGGATCATAGACCGTGCCGACAGGGATCAGCCGCTCGCCGAACACGTCGCCCGCAAGCCCCAGCGCCGCGAGCATCAGGAACAGGTTATTCTCGGCGATGCCCAGCTCGATATGCTGGCCAGCAGCGCTCCCGCCCCATTTCTGCGCCGAGGGGATACGTGCCTTCTGGAACACGTCCTCCATGTCCTGACGGCGGAACAGCCCGCGCTGGTTCACCCACGCGCCGAGATTGGTCGAGACGGTGACGTCGGGCGATGTGGTGACGATGCGCCGCGCAAATTCGGAGCCGCCCTTGGCCAGATCAAGCAGGATCTTGCCGAACGCCGCCTGCGTCGATTGTTCGACGCCCACAGGGGCAAGGATTGGCGGCACGTCGATTGCCGGCGCGCTGGCGCGCTTGTCGCGAGCGAGCGGCGACGCCTCTGCCAGCGCGCGCGCAGAACTTGCGGCGTTGTCGCCAAGCCCCGCCCAAGGCTCCCACTCGGCCCCTGCCGCGATACCGAGCTGGTCGCGCAAGCCTTCGATCTGGGCGGGGTTCATCAATCCCGAGTGATTGTCCTTATGGCCTGCGAAGGGCAGGCCGTAACCCTTTACGGTATAGGCGATAAAGATCGTGGGCACATCGTCCTGGCAGGCGTCGAAAGCTTCGACCAGTGATTCAATGCAATGCCCGCCCAGATTGGTCATCAGCCGCGCAAGCGCTTCATCGTCGCGCTTGCCGATCAGTTCTGCTGCCTCGGGAATGTCCTTGAGCAGCCGCTCGCGCCACGCCGCCCCGCCCTGATAGGTAAGTGCCGCAAACTCGGCATTGGGCGTGGTGTCGATCCAGTTCCTGAGCGCCTCGCCCCCCGGCTCCTTGAACGCCGCGCGCTGCAGCCGCCCGTGCTTCAAGGTCATCACGCGCCAGCCGCACGTTTCGAAGATGTCGTCGAAGCGGCGGAACATCCGGTCCGCGGTGGTCGCGTCGAGCGACTGGCGATTATAGTCGACGATCCACCAGCAATTGCGGACCTGATGCTTGTACGCTTCGATCAGGCATTCATAGATATTGCCCTCGTCGAGCTCGGCATCGCCCATCAGCGCGATCATCCGCCCCGCATCCGCCTCGGCCATGCCTCCATGCGCGATCAGATAGTCCTGCACCAGACTGGCAAAGGCGGTGATAGCGACACCGAGCCCGACTGAGCCCGTCGAGAAATCGACCGGTATCCTGTCCTTGGTCCGGCTAGGATAGCTCTGGGCACCGCCGAGTGCCCGAAACGCCTGAAGCTGTTCGCGCGACTGGTTGCCGAGCAGATAGTGGATCGCGTGCAGCACCGGGCCAGCATGCGGCTTGACCGCAACCTTGTCGTTGGGGCCGAGCGCGTGGAAATACAGCGCCGCCATGATCGCGGTGATCGAGGCGCAGCTCGCCTGATGTCCGCCGACCTTTAGGCCATCGCGGCTCTCGCGAAGATGATTGGCGTTGTGGATCGTCCAGGCGGAGAGCCAGCGCAGACGGGTATCGAGATTTTCGAGTGCGGCGATATCGGGAGCGGATTTCATCGTGCCGCTTTCCGGCCGGCAACGCCGAAATGCAAGCGTCGCTTTATTCGGCGATATACCTCCAGGGGTCATCCGCGCTGTCGCGGCGCCAGATCGTGAAAAACGCGAATGATTGTGGCGGCGTCGCGTTCTTCACGCGAATTGCACCCCAACTCACGCCGAGATCGCCGCTCGACGCGACGAGCACGCCGTCCGACGACCATTCGATCGGACTACCCGCTTGCGGCGCGCCGAAGAGTTCGCGACCGATATTCTGCGAGCCGATGGTGAAGCTCGCCGTGCGCCCCATGTTCATCGATTCAGGGCCGCCATGCCTGGCGAACGCCGCCGACAGACCAATTATCTGCGCTTCATCCGAAAAGCCTTTCTCCGCCGCGGCCAGGCTTTCGGCATGACGGTTTTCGCCCTCGGGATCGAAGGTCGCGGCGTGCTTCGGCAGGAGCGGCTTCATCGTGGCCGTCGGCGTGTTCCCCTGCGGGCGGCGCGCGTATTTGAAGCCTGCAACACGCCATCCTTCGGGGTGCCGGATCCAGTAGGCGAGATATTTAAGCGGCTTTGTCGCACCGTCCGGGCCGATCGCCGCCATGAAGCCATAGGAAAAGCCGTGTTGGCCATCGGCGGATATTCCACCGCGAACGGGCTGCCAGTGGATTTTCGCACCCACGAGATCGGCGGCGATTGCGGCAATGGCCGCTTCCTTGCCGCGGAAGAGCTTGCCGTCCTCCGTCGTAAAGATGACATTGGCGGCGAATAAGTCCGCGAGCGCGGCCGATGCGTCTTTTGCACGCGCAACTTCGGCAAAGGCGCGATCGGCGGCGAGCAGCGCCTCGGCGTCGGCCTGCCGATAGGGGCGACCTTCGGCCTCGGCGGAATGCGCCGTCGACATAGCGGCGGACAGCGCCAGCCCGGTGAGCAACAGGGGCGCAGTGATTCTGGTCTTCATCTGGTCAGTCTCATGATTGGCGGCGCGTGGCGCCCAATGAGCCTGACTAAGCGCGCGCCACGCGGAACCGTGGAATTTTCGACCAAGGATAACGATCGCGCGACCAATGCTTCATGCCGCAAAAGGCGCATTTCATGCTCGACGACGGGTGCGAATAAGCTATGCGGGCGGAAGAACAATCCGTCCTGAGGTACGCTGCATGAAGAAGTCCGTCGCCATCGCCATTCTTGCCCTGTCCGTCGCGACGCTGAGCGCGTGCGCAACCGTCAAGGGCCTCGGCCGCGACATCGAATCGGTGGGTCAGGCAGGCGAAGAAGCGATCAACTGATCCGGCGGAAAATCAGCGACAGGTTGTTGGCAGGCATCTCGACCAATCGTTCGAACGCCAGGCCGTGCCCGGCGCCGAGCGTGATCATGTCCTCTACCTTTCGCAGTCCCCAATCGGGATTGCGGGCCTTGAGCGACAGATCGAACGCCTCATTGCTTTCCGCGGTCGGCGCATCGCCCCTCAGATAGGGGCCATAAAGGTAAAGCGGTGCGCCCGGCGCCAGGCGCCTTGACGCACCGCTCATCAGTCCCTCTGTTGCGACCCAAGGGCTGATATGAACCATGTTGATGCACAGGATCGCGTCGACCACGTCGATCGGCCAGTCGGCGGCTGACGCATCCAGATCGAGCGGCGCGGACATTGGTGAGCCCGCTTTCCTCCACCCATGCAGCAATCGAACGCCGCCCGTCAGCGTCGGGGTCGCTCGGTTGCCAATCGAGGCTGGGAAACAGCCGCGCGAAATGCGCGACATGCTCGCCCGTGCCGCTCGCCACCTCCAGCACCACGCCACGTTCCGGCAAAACCCCGCGCAACACTTCGACGATGAAGTCGCGGTTGCGCAGCGTCGCCGGCGCGTGGCGCTTGGTGTCGCCTTCGAGATCGCGCGGCAGATAGGGCGGGATCTGGTTCATGCTTCCGGCCTGCCCGCGCTACCCAACACCCGTTCGGGCTGAGCCCGTCGAAGCCCTGCCCTTCCCTTCCCTTCGAAAAGGAAGCAGAAAAATCCTTCGACAAGCTCAGGATGAGCGGTGTTGGGGGTATGCGCGATCATTCCGCGGCCTGAGCGACCTCTGTGTCCTTCCAGACAAGTACGGGCTTGCGCGCAGCAAGCGTTTCGTCGAGGCGGCGGCGCGGCGCGAAGTGCGGTGCGCCCTTCAGCGCCTCGTCACCTGCCTTGGCACGTTCCGCCACCGAGCGCAGCGCGCCGATGAACTGATCAAGCGCTGCCTTGCTTTCGGTTTCGGTCGGTTCGACGAGCATCGACCCGTGAACGACCAGCGGGAAATACATCGTCATCGGATGATAGCCCTCGTCGATCAGCCCCTTGGCCACGTCGAGCGTGGTGAAGCCATCTGCAAAGCCCTCGTCCGAGAACAGCGCCTCGTGCATGCACGGCCCGCTATGGCCGAAGGGTGCGTCCAGGACGTCCTCGAGGCTGCGAAGCACATAGTTTGCGTTGAGCACCGCGTCCTCAGCGACCTGACGCAGACCGTCGGCGCCGTGGCTGAGGATGTAGCTCAGCGCGCGCGTGAACATGCCCATCTGGCCGTTGAAGGCGGTCATCCGGCCAAAGCTCTGCGCGTGATGCTCCTCGGCGGTTTCCTCCTCGATCAGGCGATAGCCCTCGCCATTCTTCTCGACGAAGGGCAGCGGCGCGAAGGGCGCGAGCGCTTCGGAGAACACCACCGGCCCCGCGCCCGGTCCGCCGCCGCCATGCGGGGTGGAAAAGGTCTTGTGCAGGTTGATGTGCATCGCGTCGATGCCGAGATCGCCCGGACGGACGCGGCCGACGATCGCGTTGAAGTTGGCGCCGTCGCAATAGACGAGGCCGCCCGCTGCGTGCACCGCGTCGGAAATCGCCTTCATGTCGCGCTCGAACAGGCCACAGGTATTGGGGTTGGTGATCATCACTGCCGCGACATCGGGTCCGAGCCGCGCCTTCAATGCTTCCAGATCGACGCGGCCGTCTTTGGTCGCGGGGATATCCTCCACCTTGTAGCCGCAGAAAGCCGCAGTCGCGGGGTTGGTGCCGTGCGCGCTTTCGGGAACGAGGATCACCTGCCGTGCGTCGCCGCGGGCTTCCAATGCCGAGCGGATTGCGAGCAGGCCGCAAAGCTCGCCATGCGCGCCCGCCTTGGGGCTCATCGCCACCGCGGGCATGCCGGTGAGCGTGCACAGCCAGTGCGCCAGCTCGTGGATGAGTTGGAGCCCGCCCTGCACCGTGTCGATCGGCTGGAGCGGGTGGATGTCTGCAAAGCCCGGCAGTCGCGCCAGCTTTTCGTTGAGACGCGGATTGTGCTTCATCGTGCACGACCCAAGCGGGAAGAGGCCGAGGTCGATCGCATAGTTCTGGCGGCTGAGGCGTGTGTAGTGGCGCACCGTTTCAGGCTCGGAAAGGCCCGCAAGCCCGATCGAACGATTGCGCTCAAGCCCGCCGAGGCGGCTCGCGACGGCGGGCGCCTTTTCAAGGTCGACGCCCGTTGTGTGCGTGTCGCCGATCTCGAAGATCAGCGCTTCTTCCAGCATCAGCGCGCGGTTGCCGGTAAAGGTGCCGTTGGCGGCTTGTGTCGTGGTTTCGGGGCGCGTCGGGCGGCCTTCGCGGTTCATGCTCATGCCAGCACCTCCTCGAGCGCGGATGCAAGGGTTTCGACGTCCTCCGCCGTGGTGGTCTCGGTGACCGCGACGACCAGACCATTCTCGAGCGCCTTGACGCCCGGATAGAGCCGGCCAAGCGAGACGCCGGCCAGCACCTTGCTGTCGAGCGCGCGGACCACGGGGCGCGCTTCCTTCGAAAGCTTCAGCGTGAATTCGTTGAAGAAGCCGTCATTGACCAGTTCCACGCCCGGCACCTTTGCCAGCCGCTCGGCCGCCTTGACCGCGAGCGCGTGATTGAGCGTCGCCAGATCGCGCAGCCCTTTCTCCCCCAACAGCGTCATGTGAATCGAAAAGGCCAACGCACAGAGCCCGGAATTGGTGCAGATATTCGACGTCGCCTTTTCGCGGCGGATATGCTGCTCGCGCGTCGAAAGCGTCAGCACGAAGCCGCGTTTGCCTTCCGCGTCCACGGTCTCGCCGCAGAGTCGGCCGGGCATCTGCCGCACGAAGCGCTCCTGGCAGGCGAACAGGCCGACATAGGGGCCCCCGAACTGGAGGCCGACGCCGATCGACTGGCCCTCGCCAACGACGATATCCGCACCCATCTCTCCGGGCGACTTAAGCGCGCCGAGCGCGACCGGCTCGGTGACGACCGCAACGAGCAGCGCACCATTTTCGTGCGCCTTGGCGGCGATCGGCGCGAGATCGGTGATGCGGCCAAGAATGTCGGGATATTGCACGACGACGCACGACGTATCCTTGTCGATCGCGGCGAGCAGGCGCGCGGCATCGGTTTCGGCGTTCAGTTCGGGTACGGCACTGTCAAGAATATCGCCCGTGAACTTCGCCATCGTCTGCGCGACCGAGACATAATGCGGGTGAAGCCCGCCCGAAAGGATCGCCTTGCCGCGCTTGGTGACGCGGCGCGCCATCACGATCGCCTCCCAGCACGCGGTCGAGCCGTCATACATCGAGGCGTTCGCCACGTCGCAGCCATAGAGGCGCGCCACCTGCGTCTGGAACTCGAAGAGCATCTGCAGCGTGCCCTGCGCGATCTCTGGCTGATAGGGCGTGTACGAGGTCAGGAACTCGCCGCGCTGGATCAGATGGTCGACCGAGGCGGGCACATGATGCTTGTACGCGCCGCAGCCCAGGAAGAACGGGATCTGGCTCGCCGCGGTATTCTTCGCCGCCAGCGCCGACAGATGCCGGTCGACCGCCAGTTCGCTCGCATGATTGGGCAGCCCCGCGATCGGGCCTTCAAGCTGCGCCGCTGTGGGCACATCGACAAAGAGGTCGTCGATCGACTTGGCGCCGATCCTGGCGAGCATCGCGCCGCGATCCTCCGGGGTAAGGGGCAAATAGCGCATCAAAGGGGCTTTCTCATCGTGAATCGCAATCGAACATAATCGGCAACCCAGTTGCCGTCGGGTTGGCGCAAGGCAGGCGCGACGCGCGCCTCGGCCGCGACGGCGACCTCTTCATGCGCCTCTTCGGGCACCTCGGCGGCATCGAGGAAGCCCGCGCGGAAGGTCCGGAACCAGGCGGCAGCGCCTGCGGGCAAAGGGGTCGGGCGCTGGATCAGCCATGCCTCGATATCGGTGAAGCCGGCCGCGCTATAGACGCGCGTGAACGCCTCGGGCGTCGGATACCATTGTGGATCTTCGGCGGGCACCGGATAGCCACGATCCATGAGTTCAGCACGCAATCCCGCACGAAGTTGCGCGATATTGCCGTGGCCGCCCTGCTCCCCGACGAAACGCGCGCCGGGCTTCAGCGCGCGGAACACGCCCGCAGCGACGGCGGGCGGATCGAGCATCCAGTGCAGCGCTGCATTGCTGAACGCGGCATCGAACACGCCGTCAAAATCGAGCTGCTGCCCGTCCTTCACATGCGCGTCGATCCCGCGGGCTTTCGCGGCCGCGATCATTTCCGGCGAGGCATCGACCCCGACAACCTCTGCGCCCGCGCGCACCAGTGCCTCGGTCAGCGCGCCGTCGCCGCAGCCGAGGTCAAGGATGCGCTCACCGGGCCGCGGATCGAGCAGTTCGACGGCGGGCATGCCAAGTGCGGGCACAAACGCCGCATTCTTCGCATAGTCCGCGGCGTCCCATTTGCTCGTCATGTTGACCATGGCCCGGCCTCCAGCGCGTGTGGCTTACAGCTTGGCGACGAACGCCTTGTAGGCCGCCTCGTCCATCAGTTCGTCGAGTTCGGAAGCATCCGACAGCGTCAGCTTGAAGAACCAGCCGTCTTCCTCGGGCGAGCTGTTCACCAGCGCGGGATCGCCCTCAAGCGCGGCATTGCCCTCGATCACGGTGCCCGAGACGGGCGCGTAGACATCGGACGCCGCCTTCACCGACTCGACCACCGCGGCGTCATCGCCCTTGGAGACTTCCTTGCCCTCTTCGGGAACCTCGACGAACACGATGTCGCCAAGCTGCTCCTGCGCGTAATCGGTGATGCCGACGGTCGCGACCTCACCCTCGACGTCGACCCATTCGTGATCCTCGGTGAAATAACGGCTCATTTCGCAGCTCCTTTGCGATGATAGCGGTGGGGGACGAAGGGCATGGGCGCGACGACGGCGTCGATCCGCTTGCCCCGGACTTCGATCTGCAGGCGCGTGCCGGGCGCGCTGTAGGCGGCATCGACATAGCCCATCGCGATCGGCTCACCGACGCTGGGCGCGAATCCGCCCGAGGTGACGGCGCCGATCAGCGTATCGCCGGCGTAAATTTCCGCGCCTTCGCGCGCGGGCAGACGGCCCTCGATCGCCAGGCCGACGCGTTTGGTCGCGGGACCGTCGGCAAGCTTCCTGAGGATCGCGTCGGCGCCCATGAAGCCGCCCTCCTCGCGCCGCCGCTTCTGCATCGCGAAGGTCAGGTCGGCCGAAACCGGGTCGGTCTCGAGGCTCAGGTCATGGCCGTAGAGCGGCAGCCCCGCCTCGAGCCGCAGCGAATCGCGCGCGCCAAGCCCGATCGGCTTGACCTCGTCCTGATCGACCAGCGCCTGCGCCAGCGCCTCGACCTTGTCGGCGGGCACCGAAATCTCGAAACCGTCCTCGCCGGTATAGCCCGAACGGCTGACCCAGAGCGTTGCCCCGTCCCATTCGAAGGCGCCGGCCTGCATGAAATAGAGCGCCTCGACGCCGGGCACGAGCCGCGACAGCGCGGTGACGGCCTTGGGGCCCTGCAGCGCCAGCAGCGCCTGATCTTCCATGTGGTTCATGGAGATCTCGTCGGGCAGATGCTCGCGCATATAGCCGATATCGTCGAACTTCGTGGCACCGTTGACGACCATGTAGATGTCGTTGGCGCGACGAGTGACCATGAGATCGTCGTGGATTCCCCCGGTCTCGTCCAGCAGCAACGAATAGCGCATCCGATCCACGCCCAGCGCCTGGATTTCGCCGGGAAGCAGCGTTTCCAGTGCCTTGTCGGCGCCTTCGCCGGTGAAGCTGAGCTGGCCCATATGGCTGACATCGAACAGCCCGGCATTTTCGCGCGTCCACAGATGCTCGGCCATGATGCCTTCGTACTGGATCGGCATCGCATAGCCCGCGAAGGACACCATCCGCGCACCCTGCGCACGATGCCAGCCATCGAGCGGCAGCGGGGTGATCGTCTCTTCGGTGGCTTCGGTCATCTTGCACTCCGTAACGTCGGTCAGGGTCAATGAAGCGTGGCCACGGATTCGTGGCGCCTCTTCATTGCCCCCTCTGTCACGGTACCTGAGAGCTTTCGCGCGATCCTGCGAAGGACCGGGCTTACCCCTTCGGTGGTCCTGGCCTTCGCCAGAACGCTTTCCAGAGTGTCACGGGCTCGCGCGGTCCTTTGACCTGAGAGATTCCGGGGCGGTTGCTCCTTCGGCGGCCCTGTCTCCGTCTCACGGATACAGGACGCTCTCCCGCGCGATCCCCAGCGGTTTCCCGCCGATGACGCCTAATCGCCTTGGGCCGACGAGCGATTCGAGTCAATCGCGCTTATCGTACCCGGCTTAGCGCGTGGCATTATACTGGAGCTGCTCGTTGGTGAGCTGAAAGCCGACGAGCAGTTCGAAGCTGGCGCGCGCCACGGCGTCACGGACTTCGGGGATCGACATCGGATCGATCGCCGCGTCCGCATCGCCGGCCTTGCGCCGGCGCGTAATGCGCTGCTCGATATCGTCGGGCAGCGTCGCTGCGGCCCGGTTGACCGAAGCGCTCGCCGAACTGCTGGTCTGCGCGCGCGTCTGGCCATCCTCGAAACGCACCGCAACGCGGCCTACCCGCTTGGAGACGACAGCGCGACCGCCGCGCACGACGGTCGAGAAATAGGGCAGCACGACTTCACGCGCGCCGCTGGCATTGCTGCGCGTTGCAACGACATCGAAGGTCGCATTGGCGACGATCTCGGCACCCGTATCGTCGCAAGTTGTGCGCACATTGGTGATCGCGGCGACGACGTCGATTGCGCTGGCGTCGCGGCTGGTCGTGGGATTGAAGAGCGTGATATCACCGGTATGCGCAGGCACGCCGACGCCCGGGCAGGCCGAGCGAACAGCGGCAATGCCGCCTTCCATGATCTGGTTTTCCTGTCCGGCGCAGGCCGAAAGCGCGAGCAGAGCAGTGCAGACAAATAGCGGCTTCAGACTGGGCACAGACGGATCCTTGAAACGATGACGGAGCGCACGTTTGCCAGCCAAGAGCGAAGTGGACAAGAGGAAGCGACTTTCGCGGGCGCACACAATGGCGTAGAGGCGTCCGCGACATGACCGAAAATGCCGTGCCTCGCCCCTGCATCGAGCTGCTGATCGCAGCACCACGCGGCTTTTGCGCTGGCGTCGACCGTGCGATCCGCATCGTCGAACTCGCGATCGAGAAATATGGCGCGCCCGTCTATGTCCGGCACGAAATTGTACACAACAAGTTCGTTGTCGACACGCTCAAAGCCAAAGGCGCGATCTTCGTCGAGGAGCTCAACGACGTGCCGGACGATGTGCCCGTCGTCTTTTCGGCGCATGGCGTGCCCAAGGTGGTGCCGGCCAAGGCCGCCGAGCGGGGTCTCAACTATCTTGATGCGACCTGCCCGCTGGTTTCCAAGGTGCACAGACAGGCCGAACGCCTTGTCGCGGCCGGGCGCCACATCCTGTTTGTCGGCCACAAGGGGCACCCCGAGGTGATCGGCACGTTCGGCCAGGTGCCCGAAGGCTCGATGACGCTGATCGAGACGGTCGCCGACGCACGCGCGATCGAACCCGCCGACAGCGAAGCGCTCGCCTTCCTGACGCAGACGACGCTTTCGGTCGACGACACCGCCGAGATCGTCACGACGCTTAAGGCGCGCTTCCCGTCGATGCAGGCGCCGCGTGGCGAGGACATCTGCTACGCCACGTCAAATCGTCAGGCCGCGGTCAAGGCGATCGCCGCCTCTTGCCAGGCAGTGCTCGTGATCGGCGCGCCCAATTCCTCGAACTCGCTCCGCCTGGTCGAGGTCGCCGAGCGCAGCGGTGCGCGGGCGCAACTGATCCAACGTGCCGACGATGTCGATTTCGCCTGGCTCGAAGGCGTCGCCTCTCTTGGCATCACCGCGGGCGCCTCAGCCCCCGAATTGCTGGTCCGTGAGGTCGTGGACCGCATCGCGGAAGTCTATGATGTCACCGAGCGCGAGGTGACGACCGCGGTCGAGGACATCGCGTTCAAACTCCCCCGCGACCTCGAAGCCGCCTGACCGATACAGATGGCGGTCTATACACAGGTCTCTGCCGAGGCACTCGCCGCTTTCCTGACGCGATTCGACGCAGGAGAGCTCGTTTCCGCCAAAGGCATCGCCGAGGGCGTGGAGAACAGCAACTATCTCGTCGATACGACCACCGGCCGCTTCATCCTGACGCTGTATGAAAAGCGCGTCTCGGCGGACGACCTCCCTTTCTTTCTCGCGGTGCTCGACCATCTGGCCGCGCGCGGCCTGCCGGTGCCACGTGCGCTGCCGGATCGCGAGGGTCGCGCGATCCATAGCCTCGAAGGCCGCCCCGCCTGCCTGATCGAGTTTCTGCCCGGTGTCTCGGTAACGCATCCCACGCCGGCGCAGGCGCATGCGGCGGGCGAGGCGATGGGCCGGATGCACGCTGTGCTCGCAGATTTCACGCCCACACGTCCCAATTCCATGGGGATCGATACCTGGCAGCCGTTGTTCGAGCGCTGCGGCCGGGATCTCGATGCAATCTCACCGGGCCTGTATGACGATGTCGGCTTCCAGCTTGACGCGGTTCGTTCGGGCTGGGCCGGCGATCTTCTGCCGCATGGCGTGATCCACGCCGACCTGTTTCCGGACAATGTGCTGATGCGCGGTGATTCGGTGACCGGGCTGATCGACTTTTATTTCGCCTGCACCGACGTTCGCGCGTTCGATCTCGCGATCATGCACACCGCCTGGGCCTTCGACACAACCGGCAGCCATTTTGAGCGGGAGGTGGGGAACGCCCTGATCCGTGGCTATGAGCAGGCGTTCGGCCTCACCCCCGCCGAGCGGGCCGAGCTGACCAAGCTTGCGAAGGGCGCATGCATCCGCTTCCTGCTATCGCGCGCATGGGACTGGCTCAACACGCCGGCAGACGCGCTGGTGACGCGCAAGGATCCGCTCGCCTATTGGCGCCGTCTGCAGCTTTACGATCGGGGCGACCTGTTCGCATGAGCGAGGTTTCGCATGTCGAGATTGCGACCGACGGCGCATGCAAGGGCAATCCCGGTCCCGGCGGCTGGGGGGCCGTGCTGCGCATGGGCGGGCGCGAGAAGGAGCTTTCGGGCGGAGAGCCCCTGACCACCAACAACCGCATGGAGCTGATGGCGGCGATCCGCGCGCTTCAGGCCCTGAAACGCCCGTGTCGCGTGACGTTGTCGACCGACAGCGTCTATGTGAAGGACGGCATCACCAAATGGATCCATGGCTGGCTGAAGAATGGCTGGCGCACAGCGTCACGGCAGCCCGTCAAGAATGCCGAATTGTGGCAGGAACTGCTTGAAGCCGTTCGCCCGCACAGGATCGAGTGGAAATGGGTGAAGGGTCATGCCGGCGACCCGGACAATGAGCGCGCCGACCGGCTCGCCAGCGCGGCAGCGGAGGCCGCCCGCGGACGCTGATCCGCAGGCGGCGCGACGTGTCGTCAGCTATTGTCTTCGAGTTCGGCTGCTGAGCCATTCTTCAGGATGGAATCGATGGCGTTCTGCGCCGAGGCCTTGCTGGAATAACCCTCGGTCCACCAGATGATCTCGCTGTTATACTTGAACTTCGCAACGAACTCGCCAGCCTTGTTCTTCTCGATCACGAATTTGTGTGCCATCGGATCCTCCGTGCGTTGACAGGCGATCGCGAAGCTAACGAGAGATCGGGCTGCACGCCAGCATACGACTGTAACGCAAGGTCACGCGTCGAAACGCCCGGGCGCGTAGATCATGGCATCAATGCTCCGCACGGCCGCATCGGGCGTATGGCCAAGCAATAGCGCTGCTCCCAACATTGCACCCGCCGGCGCCGTTTGTATGCCGAAACCGCCCTGTCCGACGCACCAGAAGAAGCCGGGCTCGCGCGGGTCGAAGCCGTAGACGGGCAGGCGATCGGGCGCAAAGCTCCTCAAGCCAGCCCATTTGTGCTCGACCGCGGCGACGCGCCAGTCAACGACACCCTCGAAGCGTTCGATGGCCAGCGCGACGTCGATCTCTTCCGCCGCGGCATCGCACGGTTCGGTCGGACTCTCGTCATGCGGACTGAGCCACAACCGCCCGCCGGGTTCGGGCTTGAAGTAGAATTTTCCACCGATGTCAGCGACGAGCGGCAGCCCTTCGGGCGCAAGCGGTTCGGTGCGGATCTGCGTCATGGTACGGCGATAGGCGGCGATGCCGAGCGGTCGCACACCCGCCATTTTCGCGATGCGGTCGGCCCAGGCGCCGGCAGCGTTGACGACGATCCCGGCGCGCACCGGGCCAGCCGCGGTGTCGAGCAGCCAGCCGGCGGCATCGCGCGTCGCATTGACCAGCGCCGCTTTGCACAGCACCTCAACACCGGCGCGACGCGCGGCGCCCAAACAGGCCGCGTGCAGCCCGGCCACATCAATATAGCTGCAGCTCGGCTCGCTGACGCCCAGCGTCCACTCGCTGCGCAACCCGGGCACCTGCGCCGCCGGATCGACCTCGGCGAGCGTGATGTTGCTATTCTCGAACTCGGCGAGAAACGCGTCGATTGTCGGCCTGTCGGCGGCGCGCCCGATATGCAGCGAACCCAAGGGGGACAAAAAACCACCCTCGGCAAGTATCGGCCCGGAGGCCGAGGTCAGCGGCTGAACCCCCACGCCGCCATAGGTTTCGCTCCAGAAAGCTGCCGAGCGCCCCGTCGCGTGATAGCCGGGCCGGTCCTCCGCCTCGAGGACGACAACGCTCGCATGCCGCGCGATCTCCGCGGCAAGGCTGGCGCCGGCCATGCCCGCGCCAATGATAGCCACATCGTAGTGCTTCACCCGGCCGTAGCCCTTTCATCGAAGAAGCGGTCGATCTCCGCGAGCGCATGCAGCCTTACCGGATCGGCCTCGCGCAGGATTTCATGCGCCGATTCCACACCGAATCGGAGGAGGCGCGCATCAGGCAGACGTCGAGCCGCCACGCGGGTCGACTCGGGATCGACCAGCCGGTCGGCATCGGCACAAATCAACAGGATCGGCACGTGGACGCTCTCCAGCCGCCCCGGCGCGAAGCTGTCGAGCGTCGAGCGATAGGCGGCGGCGAGCCATTGCCAGCTTGGCGGCCCCAGCGCCAGTTCAGGTTTCTGCGTTTTCCACCAAAGCTCGTCGTCATAGCGCTCCAGGCTATGGGTCAGAAACTTCTGCCGCGACGCGCCGGGCAAGGATGGGCGCTCATTGTGCTTCCATGCGGCGCGCTCGGGCCGACCGATCCTGGTCATAAAGCGTGCTATTCGGGCGGCGACACGCTGAGAGAAAGGCTGGCTCCGTAGCCCCAGCATCGGCGCGACCAGAACGACCGCATCGGGAGCGATGCGGCGCTCGATCAGCGCGCGCAACACAAGGTGCCCGCCCATCGAGTGGGCGACAACAACATGCGGTCCGGGCGTCGTGTCCCTGAGCGCAGCGAAGCGCCCGGCCAGTTCGTCCACCCAGACCGCGAAGTCCTCGACATGGCCGACCCTGGGATCGGCCGCAAACCGCCCCGACCCGCCCTGTCCGCGCCAATCGAAGCTGGATATGTGCCAGCCACGGCGATGCCAGTGATCGAAGGCTTCCAGATATTTCTCGAAAATGTCCCCGCGACCGCCTTGAAACAACAGCGTGCCACGGCGCATTCCCGATTCCGGGGGCCATTCGAAGACCCTGAGCGGCCATCCGTCCACTGCGACATCGCTGCGATTGACCGCCCCGGCCGGGATCTCGCGACGGTTAAAGATAATGGTTTCCATACGTCTTGGTTACGGTTTCGTAAGGCATAGCGTCTAGCCTGCATCCTATGACGGGGGGATTTTTCGCACACATTCTGGTGGTTGCGGTTGGCGGCCTGATGCTGCTTGCGGCGTTCACCGACGTCAAACGTCGACAGATCGACAATTGGCTGAACGCTGCCATCGCGCTGCTCGCTCCCCTGTTCTGGTGGGCGAACGGCTATGCGCTCTGGCCCGATATGGCAATCCAGCTCGCCATCGGCCTCGCGGTCTTTGCGGCATTCGCCATGATGTTCGCGCTGGGGGCCATGGGCGGGGGCGACGTGAAAATGCTTGGCGCGCTCGCGCTGTGGCTGCCGCTTGGCGAACTTTTCACCATGTTGTTCATCATGGCGATCGCCGGAGGGGTGCTTACCGCAGCCATGCTCGTCCACCATAAGATACGCAAATCACAGACAAATATCGAGGTTCCCTATGGCGTCGCGATAGCTGCCGGCGGACTTTGGGTAATGACCCAACCTTATCTTAACCATTTTGCTTGATCAAACATGGCGGGCCGATGGGGGGCCCGGCTCAGGAGGCGATTGTCGTCATGGATGTCAAAAAGATCGCATTGCTGGTTGGCGCGCTCGTAATCGCAGCGGTGACCGCCATCATGGCCAAGAACATGTTCAGCGGCGCATCCGCTCCACAGGCGGCGGCGGCAGTCGCGCCCGAACCGACCGGTCCGAAGGTGCTGGTAGCGACACGCGCGCTGCCCGTCGGCACGATCATCGAGCCCGACAGCTTTCGCTTCCAGCCCTGGCCCAAGGATCTCGTCCAGAGCGCCTACTACATCGAGGGTGAAGCCGAGATGGGGAACATGGCGGGCACGGTGGTGCGCTATGCCATCACCGCCGGTCAGCCGATCACGCAGGGCGCACTTGTCAAGCCTGGCGATCGCGGCTTCCTCGCCGCGGCGCTCGGCCCGGGCATGCGCGCGGTGACCGTCTCGGTCTCGGCGCAGAGCGGTGTCGCCGGATTTGTCTTCCCGGGAGACCGGATCGACCTGGTGCTGACGCAGAGCGTCGGCGGCGAAGGTCCCGAGCTCAAGGCATCGGAGACGATCATCAGCAACCTGCGCGTTCTTGCAACCGACCAGCGTACCGTGCCCACCAACGAGGAAGGCAAGACCGAGGTCACGACTTTCTCGACGGTAACGCTCGAGACGACACCGCGTATCGCAGAGAAGATCGCGGTCGCGCAGACGATCGGCCAGCTCTCGCTGTCGCTGCGCTCGATCGCCGACAATGCGGCCGATCTGGAGCGTGCCATTGCGGCCGGCGAGGTCAAGGTGCCCGAAGGCAGCGATCCGAAGGCCGACAAGCAGATGCTCATCGCCGTCGCGTCGCGTCCCAACGACTCCGCGACCACCTTCGTCACCGGCGCCGATGTCTCGCGCTTCCAGCGCCGCTCCGTGCCGATGCAGAAGAGCGGCAATGCGGGGGGGTCAGTGAGTGTTGCGGGCGGCGGAACCTTCGCCGGGCCCGTGGTTCGCGTTGCCCGCGGCAACAATGTCACCGAAGTTTCGGTGGGGGGTAAGTGACATGGCTTTCATGACCAAGACCAGGAAACATTCTCTCGAATGCGCACTCGCTGCGGCTCTGACGATGGGAATCGCCATCGCGCCGGGTTCGCTGGGTGCGGCGCCGGGCGGGGCCTCGCAGCCTTCGACCACGGTCAATCTTTCGACGGGCCGGGGCACGCTGGTGAACCTCTCCTCGCCGATGTCGGATCTGTTCGTCGCCAATGACGCGATCGCCGACGTCCAGGTGCGTTCGCCAACACAGCTCTATATCTTTGCCAAAGGCGCCGGCGAGACGACAGTCTACGCCACGTCGCGCGGCGGCAAGGTGGTCTATGCGGCGAATGTCCGCGTCGGGAACAACTTCGGCACCGTCGATTCGATGCTGGGGCTGGCTCTGCCCGATGCGGAGATTCAGGCGACGCCGATGAACGGACTGGTTCTGCTCACCGGCACGGTGGCCAATCCCGACGATATCGCCGAAGCCGAACGTCTTGCGCAGGCGTTTGTCGGCGCGAACACGCAGGTGGTCAGCCGCCTGCGCACCGCGACGCCGCTGCAGGTAAATCTTCAGGTGCGCATTGTCGAGGTGAGCCGCGATTTCAGCAAGTCGATCGGCGTCAATCTTTTGGCCACCGATGGCAACTTCTTTTTCTCGCAAGGCCGCGCCGACGCGATTACGATCGATCCGGACACCGGCGGCGTCACCGTCAAGGGAACGGGCGTCGGGAGCATGATTGGCATTGTCGATCGCTTTCTCGGCATGGACATTCAGGCCGCGCTCGATCTTGCCGAAACCGACGGTCTCGTCAGCACGCTCGCGAACCCGAACCTGACTGCGTTGTCGGGCGAGACGGCAAGTTTTCTGGCTGGCGGCGAAATTCCGATCCCGGTCAGCGAAGGGCTTGGTTCAGTCTCGATCGAGTTCAAGCAATATGGCGTCAGCCTTGCCTTCACGCCGATTGTGCTTGCGGACGGTCGCATCTCGATGCGCGTGCGTCCCGAGGTCTCGCAACTCACCGACGCGGGTTCGGTCAAGCTCAACGGCTTTACCATTCCCGGCTTCTCGACCCGCCGCGCGGAAACGACGGTCGAGCTTGGTTCTGGCCAGAGCTTCATGATTGGCGGATTGCTCAGCAGCAATCACAACAACTCGGTCGACAAGGCGCCGTTCCTCGGCGATCTGCCGGTGCTCGGCGCTCTGTTTCGCTCCAAGCGGTTCAAGCGCGCGGAATCCGAGCTGATGATCGTGGTAACGCCCTATCTGGTGAAGCCCGTTTCGGCGAACCAGATTGCACTGCCGACTGACGGTTATCGCGGCACCAACGATGCCGAGACGTTTCTTATGGGGCAGACCTTCAAGGGTCAATCGGGCGAGCGTCGTCCGGTTCCCCGCAGTGGTGCGCCGCGGACCGTACAACCGGGCGTGACGCCCTATGATCCGAGCGCCGCACTGCCGGCGTCGGGGGGTCGTGGACCGGCGCCCATTGCGCCGGCACCGGAACAAGTTGCCGTTGCGCCAGGCAAGAACGACGCCGGCGCTGCGCCGGGTTTCAGCTTCGATTGATCGGGAGTCGACCGATGAGCAAGATCGTGAAAACACTATCTGGAACTGCCGGTATCGCGCTCGCCCTTGCACTGGGCGGCTGTGGTGGCGGAACCTTCAATCCGGGAATGGAGAGCGTTCACCAACCCGTAGTGCAGCGTACCGATTACACGGTCGATCTGCAGACGGGAGGCGAACGGGGTCTGGCTGCGGGCGAGACACAACGCCTTTCAACCTGGTTCGATACGCTCGAACTGGGTTATGGGGATCGCGTTTCGATCGACGATCCTTCGGGATTGGCCAGCAGCGGCGCGCGCGAAACGGTTGCTGCTGTCGCGGCGCGTTCCGGCATGCTGCTGGAGGAAGGCGCGCCGGTCACTTCGGGACAGGTAGCACCGGGCAGCATCCGGGTCGTCGTCAGTCGCATGACGGCCTCGGTCCCCGAGTGCCCCGATTGGAGCCGTCCGTCGCAGCCTGAATACGAAGCATCGACCATGTCGAACTTCGGCTGCGCGTCGGCCAAGAACCTCGCGGCGATGATCGCTGACCCCGAAGATCTCCTCCATGGCCGCAATGGCCAGGGCGGCTCTGACGCGCACACCGCAACCAAGGCCGTCAAGGCCTTCCGCGATCGCGTGCTCACCGGGGTCACTGAAGTCAAACAAGAATCGTCGAAGGGAGCGCAGTAACATGAACGCACCATGGACTCCCGGCCGCGGCGCGGCGCTGCGCGAACCCTTCAACGCCTATGTATGTGATGATGCGGCGGTTGAGGTCATCCGAGCGGTGGCCGTCGAGCTCGGCTGGTCGCCCGAGAAGGTCAATAAGGGTGGGCTTCGCAATGCCGTCCAGTCGCTCTCGGTTTCGGCCAGCCCAAGCATCCTGTTCGTCGACCTGTCAGAATCGGGCGATCCGCTCAATGACATCAACGCGCTTGCAGAGGTGTGCGAACCGGGCACCGTCGTGATCGCGGCGGGCCAGGTGAACGATGTCCGGCTGTACCGCGACCTGGTCGCGAGCGGCATCCAGGATTATCTGCTGAAGCCGTTCAGCCCGGACCAGCTCCGTGACGCATTTGCGCAGGCGCAGGCGGTTTTCAACGCCCCCAAGCATCTCGACCCGGCGGCCGAGCGGCCGCATCTGATGACCGCGGTCATCGGCGCACGCGGCGGCGTCGGTAGCTCGACGATCGCTACCTCGCTCGCCTGGCTGTTCGGCGAGAAATCGGGGCGGTCGACCGCAATGCTAGATCTCGACGTCCATTTCGGCACCGGCGCGCTGGCTCTCGATCTGGAACCCGGCCGCGGCCTGACGGACGCAATCGAGAATCCGAGCCGTATCGACGGGCTCTTTATCGAGCGCGCGATGGTCAAGGCGAACGAAAAGCTTTCGATTTTGTCGGCCGAAGCACCGCTCAATCAGGCCATGCTCACCGACGGATCGGCGTTCTTCCAGCTTCAGGAGGAAATGCGCTCGGCGTTCGAGTGCACCGTGATCGACCTGCCACGCTCGATGCTCGTCCAGCATCCGCACCTGCTTCACGAAGCGCATGCGGCCGTGGTGGTGACCGAGCTGACACTGGCCGCCGCTCGGGACGTGATCCGCATCCTGTCGTGGCTCAAGAGCAATGCTCCGCAGGCGCGCGTGATGGTGGTTGCCAACCGCGTCCCGGCGAGCGGTGCGTCAGAGGTTAGCCGCAAGGACTTCGAGACATCGATTGAACGCAAGGTCGATCTGGTGATCCCGCTCGACCAGAAGGTCGCGGCGCAGGCCGCCAAGCTGGGCAAGCCCATTGCGGAAGCCGGCAAGGGCTCGAAACTCAGCACCAGCCTGCTCGATCTCTCGAACCGCCTGCTGAGCTGTGTCGAAGACGGCGGGGACGAGGCCGAGGCCGCCAAGGGCAAGTCCTTGCTCGGCAAACTGGGCGACCTGAAAGGGCTGATGCCCAAAAAGGCGGCAAAGGCCTGACCATGGCGGGCGATGCGCAACCGTCAAGGCTGCGCACGCCCCCCGGCTTGGATTGGCAGGGGGAATGACTGCGATGATGCCCATTCTAACCGTTGCAGCCGGACTCGCTGGCGTGCTCGTTCTGCTGTTCGCCGCTTTTTCGGGACCTTCGCTGGCCAAGATCCAATCGCGCCGCCTTTCAGCGGTCAAGGATCGCCACGCCGCAAACGCCAGCGCGACGATCGAGGCGCAGATGCGCCGCGTCATCTCCAACCGCGAGTCTCGCATGGACGGTTTCGCGGCGCAGTTCATGCCCAATCCCGCGTTGCTCAAGCAGCGCATCGGACGGACGGGCAAGAACTGGTCGCTGGGGCAATATGGTGCAGTTTCGGGAGGGATTGCGATCGCGGTGGCAGCGATCGGGCTGACTATGGGCTGGCCGCTGCTGCTTGCGCTTCTGGTCGGAGTCGCAGTTGGCCTTGCCATCCCGCACGCAGTCGTCAGTTCGCTGATCAAGCGCCGTGTGAATCAATTCACCGTACGTTTCCCCGATGCAATCGAGTTGCTCGTGCGCGGTCTGCGCGCCGGCCTGCCTATCTCGGAAACGCTGGGTGTCGTCGCCAATGAGGTCCCTGGCCCCGTGGGCGAGGAGTTCGGCATAGTAAGCGACAAGATCAAGATTGGCCGCACCATGGATCAGGCGCTTCAGGACTCCGCCGACCGGTTGGGTACGCCCGAATTCCAGTTCTTCTGCATCACGCTCGCCATCCAGCGCGAGACGGGCGGCAACCTCGCGGAAACGCTTTCCAACCTTGCCGATGTGCTGCGCAAGCGTGCGCAGATGAAGCTCAAGATCAAGGCGATGTCGTCCGAATCCAAGGCGTCGGCCTATATCGTCGGCTCGCTGCCCTTCATCGTGTTCACCCTGATCTATTTCGTGAACCCTGAGTATATGGGCAACTTCTTCGTCGATCAGCGACTGATGATCGCGGGCGGCGGCGGCCTCATCTGGATGAGCATCGGGGCATTCATGATGGCCAAGATGGTCAGCTTCGAAATCTGAAGGCGACAGGGACATGACCGAAACAGCCGCACCGACCATCATGGGGGTCGACGTCATCTGGGCAGCCACACTGCTCGCCGCGGTCGCCACATTCGCGATCCTCGTGGCGATCTACGCGGCGACGACCGTTCGCGATCCGATGGCCAAGCGCGTCAAGTCGCTCAACGAGCGCCGCGAACAGTTGAAGGCGGGCATCGTCGCCTCGACCTCCAAGCGCCGCGCGAAGCTGGTCCACCAAAGCGAGACGACCGACCGCATCCGTTCCTTCCTCAAGTCGTTGAAGGTCCTCCAGGACGGCCAGGTCAAGGCCGCACAGATCAAGCTGGCGCAAGCGGGCATCCGCTCGAAGGACGTCGCGGTCGTCGTCATCTTCAGTCGCCTGATCCTGCCGATCGTCTTCGGCGGGACGATGGTGGTGGGCATCTACCTGCTCGGCTGGTTCGCCGACTCGGGGCCGCTCAAGCAGCTCGGGCTCGCCGCGGGTTCGCTGATCGGCAGCTACAAGGCGCCCGATCTTTTCGTGCAGAACAAGATCAACAAGCGCAGCGATGCAATCCGCAAGGGGCTTCCCGACGCGCTTGACCTGCTCGTCATCTGCGCCGAGGCGGGCCTGACCGTTGACGCCGCCTTCCACCGCGTCGCGCGCGAGCTGGGCCGTGGCTATCCTGAACTCGGTGACGAATTCGCGCTTACCGCGATTGAGCTGGGCTTTCTGACCGAACGGCGCATGGCCTTCGAGAACCTGGCGCAGCGCGTCGCTCTCGATGCGGTGCGCGGCGTCGTCACCACCATGATCCAGACCGAGAAATACGGCACGCCACTCGCCTCGGCGCTGCGCGTGCTGTCGGCCGAATTCCGCAACGAACGCATGATGCGCGCCGAGGAAAAGGCCGCGCGGCTGCCCGCGATCATGACGGTGCCGCTGATCCTGTTCATTCTGCCCGTGCTGTTCATCGTGATCCTTGGCCCCGCGGCCTGCTCGATCACCGACAGCTTCATCGACGGCGGGATCTGACGAACGGACAACGCCGCTCGCCCTGAGTAGCCGTTGAGCTTGGCGAAGTGAACAAGTGAGGATTGCCCCCGGCAATCCTCAGCCAAGCCGGGGGCTTGGTGGGCTTGTTCACCGTATCGAAGGGTCGGTCACAGGTCCTTCGATACGGGCCCTCGCCAGGCTCGGTCCCTACTCAGGACGAGCGGCGTTGTAGTAGATCACCGCGCCTTGAGCGCGGCCTGCGCGGCGGCGAGGCGGGCGATCGGCACGCGATAGGGCGAGGCCGAAACATAATCGAGGCCTGTCGCTTCACAGAATTCGATCGAGGCGGGATCACCACCATGTTCGCCGCAGATGCCGAGCTTGACGTCGGGGCGCGTCGCCCTGCCCCGTTCGGCCGCCAGCCAGATCAGCTCGCCGACGCCCTCGATATCGAGGCTGACGAACGGATCGCGCGGGAAGATGCCCTTGTCGACATAGGTGGTGAGGAACCGGCCTGCGTCGTCGCGGCTGACGCCGAGCGTGGTCTGCGTGAGGTCGTTGGTGCCGAAGCTGAAGAACTGGCCGACCTCGGCGATCTCGCCCGCCTTCAAGGCCGCGCGCGGCAGCTCGATCATCGTGCCGACGAGATAGTCGATCGTCCGTCCCTTCTCGGCGAAGACAGCCTGCGCGGCCTGGTCGATGACGTCCTTCATCAGTTCGAGCTCGCGCTTCGTCGCGACGAGCGGGACCATGACCTCGGGGATCGGCGCCTCGCCTGATTTCGCTGCGACGTCGCACGCCGCCTCGAAGATCGCGCGCGCCTGCATCTCGTATATCTCGGGATAGGTGACGCCGAGGCGGCAACCACGATGACCGAGCATCGGGTTGAATTCGTGCAGCTCGGCGGCACGTCGCTTGAGCGTGTCCACGCTGACGTCGGCCGCCGCCGCCACTTCGGCGAACTCGGCTTCCTCATGCGGCAGGAACTCGTGGAGCGGCGGATCGAGCAGGCGGATCGTAACAGGCAGACCCGCCATCACCTCGAAGATTTCGGTGAAATCGGCGCGCTGCTCGGGGAGCAGCTTTTCGAGCGCGGCGCGACGGCCTTTTTCGGTGTCGGCGAGGATCATCTGGCGCACCGCGGTGATCCGCGCCGCGTCGAAGAACATGTGCTCGGTGCGGCAAAGCCCGACGCCCTCGGCGCCGAAATCGCGCGCGACGCGGCAGTCGAGCGGGGTCTCGGCGTTGGCGCGGACCTTGAGGCGACGCACCTTGTCCGCCCAGACCATCAGCGCGCCGAAATCGCCCGCGAGCTCGGGCTGGACGGTCGCAACCGCGCCGAACATGACCTCTCCGCTAGCGCCGTCGATCGTGACGATGTCGCCTTCCTTCACCTCACGCTGGCCGACACGCATCAGTTTCGCCTTCGCATCAATCGAGAGCGTACCGACGCCCGAGACGCAGGGGCGGCCCATGCCGCGCGCGACCACCGCCGCGTGGCTGGTCATGCCGCCGCGTGCGGTGAGGATGCCCTTGGCGGCGTGCATGCCGTGAATGTCCTCGGGGCTGGTTTCGGTGCGGATCAGGATCACGTCCTCGCCCAGCTCGGCCCATTTCTCCGCGGTGTCGCTGTCGAAAACCGCCTTGCCCGAGGCCGCGCCCGGCGAGGCGGGAAGCCCCTTCGCCAGCACATCGCGCGGCGCCTTGGGATCGAGCGTCGGGTGGAGGAGTTGATCGAGCGCGGCAGGATCGACGCGCGCGACGGCTTCCTCCTCGGTGATCAGCCCTTCATTGGCCATGTCGACCGCGATCTTGAGCGCGGCCTTCGCGGTGCGCTTGCCCGAGCGCGTCTGGAGCATCCAGAGCTTGCCGCGTTCGACGGTGAACTCGATGTCCTGCATGTCGCGGTAATGCGTCTCGAGCAGATCGAAGACGCGCGCGAGCTCGGCAAAGGTCTCGGGCATCGCCTCTTCCATCGAGGCGGGCTTTGCCCCTGCGCGCTCGCGCGCCTGTTTGGTCAGGTACTGCGGCGTGCGGATGCCCGCGACAACGTCCTCACCCTGCGCGTTGATCAGGAACTCGCCATAGTAAGCGCGCTCGCCCGTCGCGGGATCGCGGGTGAAGGCCACGCCCGTCGCCGAGGTGTCGCCCATATTGCCGAACACCATCGCCTGGATATTGACCGCGGTGCCCCAGTTGCCGGGAATGTGGTTGAGCCGGCGATAGACCTTCGCGCGCTCGGCCTGCCATGAGCCGAATACCGCAGCCGTAGCGCCCCAGAGCTGGTCGTTCACATCCTGCGGGAAGGGCTTGCCCCATTGTTCCTCGACAAGGCCCTTATAGGTCGCGACCAGCGCCTGCCAGTCTTCAGCGCCCATTTCGGTGTCGAGGTTGAACCCCTTGTCTTCCTTCGCGATTTCGAGCGCTTCCTCGAACGACCCATGGTCGAGCTCGAGCACGACGTCCGAGTACATCTGGATGAAGCGGCGATAGCTGTCCCATGCGAAGCGCGGATCGCCCGAAACCTCGGCCAGCCCCTTTACTGTCTCGTCGTTGAGACCGAGGTTGAGGACGGTGTCCATCATGCCGGGCATTGAGACGCGCGCGCCGCTCCGAACAGAGACAAGCAAGGGGTCGGACGCGTCGCCGAATTTCTTGCCGGTCACGCCCTCGATATGCGCGATGCCGTTTGCGACTTCGGCGCGAACGCTGTCGGGAAAGACCTCGCCATCGTCATAATAGCGGGTGCACATCTCGGTCGTGATCGTGAAGCCAGGAGGCACCGGCAGGCCGATCGAGGCCATGCCGTCGAGGTTCGCGCCCTTGCCGCCGAGCAGGTTCTTGTCGCCCTTGCCGCCGTCCGAAACACCACCACCGAAACGATACACATATTTCGTCATCAATCGTCCGTCCCTGTTTCGCCCAAGGGCTTAGCTTCACTTAACTTCGCAAACTTCTCACAAAACGCATGTTTGATTCGGGGGCTCAGCCCTCGATCCGCGAGAAGTCGGCGACCCGATGCACAGCGTCGCGCACGCGCGCCAGCGTCGCGAGGCGAGCCGAGCGCTTTGCCGGATCACTGTCATTCACGGTCACCTTGTCAAAGAATGCGTCGATGGGTGCGCGCAAGGACGCGAGCGCCGCCATCGCCCCTTCGAAGTTCTCCGCGGCAACCGCGGCTTCGGCCTTGGGCTCGGCCGCGTCGAGCGCTGTGAGCAGGTCAGCCTCTTCCTTTTCGGGCGTGTAGGACAGCGAAACCTGTTCCCCCGCCCCTTCGAAGCCTTCCTTCTTCAGGATATTGGCGGCGCGGCGATAGCCAGTGAGAAGATGGTCGCCATCCTCCGTCTGGACGAAGGCCTGCAACGCCTTCACCCGCGCGAGCAGGCGGACGAGATCGTCCTCGCCACCCAGCGCGAAGACCGCGTCGATCAGGTCGTGACGAACGCCCGCTTCGCGCTGCTGGACCTTGAGGCGGTCGGCGAAGAAATCGACCGCACTTCGTTGAACATTGGCAGCGTTCTCCAACAAGGACCGTTCCAGCTCAATAAATCTAAACGGTTTCCTTGGTTCCGGAGAAAGTGCACCCAACTCCTTCAGAACAAGATTAAGCCCTTTTGCCTGAGCATATTCCGCAACCCGATTAAGCTCTCTCAGGAAAACAGCATTGCCTTCTACTGGCAGCCTATAATGTTGTGACGCGCTGACGATCATTTCACCGTAGATTGCGTGAAGTTTACTGAGTGCGGCGTTCAACTTGAAACGAAGATTATTGTTTAGCGTTAGTCTCGAGACTGCTAACGCTGCGCGGCGAAGCGCAAAAGGGTCTCTTGAGCCAGACGGCGTTTCATTGATCACGAAAAAGCCGAAGAGACTATCCAACTTATCCGCCAGCGACACCGCCACCGTCACCGGCGCAGTCGGCACATCGTCACCCTGCCCGACCGGCTTGTAGTGGTCGCGGATCGCGTCGGCGACGGCGTCAGGATAGCCCTGCGCGCGGGCGTAATAGCCGCCCATCACGCCCTGAAGCTCGGGGAACTCGCCGACCATGCCGGTGACGAGATCGGCCTTGGCGAGGCGCGCGGCCTGTTCGGCCATCTGCGCCAATTCTTCCCGCGTCATTCCCGCGAAAGCGGGAATCCCGCTGCCTTGCGATACCGAAGAACAAGCGGGATCCCCGCTTTCGCGGGGATGACGATGGGGGGTGGTAGCGCTGGTGGGATTTGAACCCCCGACGATCCCCTCTTCCACCAGCCAGCGCGCGAGCTTGGCGACGCGATCGACCTTGTCGGCGACGGTGCCGAGCTTTTCGTGGAAGACGATCTGGTCGAGCTTCTTCGCCTGTTCCTCGAGCGGGATCTTGAGGTCATGCTCCCAGAAGAATTTGGCGTCCGAGAGGCGCGCGGCGAGAACCTTGTGGTTGCCGTCCACGATCTGCGCGCCGCCGTCGCTCGCCGTGATGTTCGCGGTGCAGACGAAGTTGGGCGCGAGATTGCCGGCAGCATCATTGACCGAGAAATATTTCTGGTTGGTGCGCATGGTGAGCTGGATCACCTCGCGCGGGACCTCAAGAAACGCCGGGTCGAAGGAGCCGAGCAGCGGCACGGGCCATTCGGTGAGCCCGGCATTCTCGGCGACAAGGCCGGGGTCTTCCACCAGCGTCAGCCCGGCGGCGGCCGCAGCGGTGTGGGCGCCCTCAGCGATCATCTTCCGCCGTTCGGCGGGATCAACGATGACGTGGCAGGCGCGCAGCTTGGCGGCATAGTCGCCGGCATTACCGATCGTGATGCAGCCGGGATGATGGAAGCGGTGGCCGACGGTTTCGGCACCGCTCTGGATATCGTCGATCGAACAGGGCACGACATCGTCGCCCAGGAGCGCGATGATGCCCTGCAGCGGGCGGACCCAGCGCAGGCTCTCGGTCGAGGACGAAGTCGCACCCCAGCGCATCGACTTGGGCCAGGGAAAGGCGCGGATGATCGCGGGGATTGCTTCGCCAATCACCTCGGCGGTCGCGCGGCCGGGCTTTTCGATCACCGCGAAGAGCACGCCGTCGCGTTCGACAAGCTGTTCGCGCGTGAGGCCGGTCGAGCGCAGGAAACCGCTAAGCGCCTGTTCGGGCGCGTTAGCGCGCGGGCCCTTGCGTTCCTCGCTCACCGCTTCGGTCTGAAGCGGCAGGTCGCGCGCGATCAGCGCGAGGCGGCGGGGAGTGGCAAAGGTTTCGATGCTCCCGGCCTTGAGGCCCGATTTGGCGATCTCTTCGACGAAAAGACGCGCAAGGTCAGCGGACGCCTTTTCCTGCATCCGCGCGGGAATTTCTTCGGAACGAAGTTCGAGGAGGAAGTCAGTCATGGCTCATCTCCCCCAGTGTCATTCCCGCGAAAGCGGGAATCCAGACGATGCTGGCGACATTGAGGAGGCGTGTGGTCCGCGCTGGATTCCCGCTTTCGCGGGAATGACACGGTGGGTTTGGCAAGAACTTCATCATGCCGCCCACCCGTTCTTTTCCATCCACGCCGCGCAGCTTCCTTTGGCGAGGTCACGGACGCGGCCGATATAGGCCTGGCGCTCGGCGACCGAGATCACGCCGCGCGCCTGGAGCAGGTTGAAGACATGGCTCGCCTTGATCGCCTGTTCATAGGCGGGGATCGGCAGCTTGTTTTCGAGGCAGAGTTCGCACTCGGCGGTCGCCTTTTTGAACGCGTCGAACAGCCGCTCGGTATCGGCGACCTCGAAGTTCCAGGTGCTCATCTGCACCTCGTTCTCGTGATAGATGTTGCCATAGGTGACGGCAGGAAAGTCGCCCTTGGGATCATTGAACGCGAGGTCGTACACGCTGTCGACGCCCTGAATATACATGGCGAGGCGTTCGAGCCCGTAGGTGAGTTCGCCCGCGACGGGCTTGCAGTCGAAGCCGCCCATCTGCTGGAAATAGGTGAACTGCGTCACCTCCATGCCGTCGCACCAGACTTCCCAGCCAAGCCCCCAGGCGCCCAGGGTCGGGCTTTCCCAGTCGTCCTCGACGAAGCGGATATCGTGCTTTGTAAAATCGATGCCGATCGCCGCGAGCGAGCCCAGATAGAGCTCCTGCAGATTGGGCGGGCTCGGCTTCAGCACCACCTGATACTGATAATAATGCTGGAGGCGGTTGGGGTTCTCGCCATAGCGGCCGTCGGTCGGGCGGCGGCTGGGCTGGACGAAGGCGGCGTTCCACGGATCGGGGCCCAGCGCGCGCAGCGTCGTCGCGGGGTGAAAGGTCCCGGCACCCATTTCCATGTCATAGGGTTGCAGGATCACGCAGCCCTGATCGCTCCAATAGTCATGGAGCGTCAGAATCAGCCGCTGGAAACTCATTCCCTTGGCCGTGGCGGGCTTCGAATCGGTCAATTTGGAGCCTTCGCAGATGCAAAAAATTACCCGCGCGCCCTTTGGCGGAAGCGCGCGAAACGGTCAAGCGACGCGCCATTCTCCCTTTGACCTTTGCCGCCCAAGAGCACTTCCCGAAAAAGTGGGAACCGGTTTTTCGATCGGGAAGTGCTCAAGATAGAATCGAGAGCCTTTCTTATCCCGCAAGGCGATTCCGCCTTGCGGGGAAAGGCTCTACCCGCGAAGCAGGCACAGAAATCCAGTCGTTTGAAAGCGAGACCGCATGAAGAAGATCGCCGCCGCCCTCTCCTGCCTGTTGTCCGGAATTGCGCCGCTCCACGCGCAGGCTCCGGAGACGGACGCAGATCCTGCGCTTTGGGTGGTGAAGGATGCGGACACGACGATCTATCTGTTCGGCACCGTCCATGTGCTGAAACCCGGCCTGAGCTGGTTCGACGAGGGCGTGAAATCGGCATTCGATGCGTCGGACGAGCTCGTCATCGAGATGATCGAACCCGAACCCGCAGCGATGCAGCAGCTCGTGATGAGCAAGGCGATCGACCCGTCGGGCAAGACGCTGAGCTCGAAGCTCGATGAGGGCCTGCGCGCCCGCTACGAGAAGGCGATGACCGACGCGGGACTTCCGGGGCAAGCTTTCGATCCGTTCGAACCCTGGTTCGCCACCGTCACTCTCTCGGTGCTGCCGTTGCAGAAGCTCGGCTACAAATCTGAAAGCGGCGCGGAGAAGATACTCAGCACGGCGGCGAAACAGGCCGGCAAGAGGATCGAGGGGCTCGAAACCGCCGAGCAGCAGCTCGGCTATTTCGACGCGATGCCTGAGCCGCTGCAGCTACGCTATCTGGCCGCGGTGATCGACGAACTGCCTGAATATCAGCCGAAGCTGGAAATGATGATCGCGAGCTGGGCAAAGGGCGATCCCGATGCGCTGGCGGAGCAGATGAACGAGGGCATGGAAAAGACCCCCGAACTCGCCGCGATCCTGCTCGACCAGCGCAACGCGCGCTGGGCGGAGTGGATCAAGGCGCGGCTCGACACGCCGGGCACGGTGTTCGTCGCGGTCGGCGCGGGGCATCTGGCGGGCAAGGGCAGCGTGCAGGACAAGCTCGACGCGCTCAAGGTCGCGAGCGTCCGGGTGACCTATTGATCCGTTGTTGCCCGTTCATCTTCAACCGGGAATAAGGGCTGCCATGCTACGCCGCCTTTCGATCGCCTTCTCCGCCCTCCTCGCCGCCTGCGCCTCATCGGGCGAGGCCAACGCGCCCGTAAAGCCGGGGCTGTGGAAGGTCGCGGACGCCGACACCACCGTCTATCTGTTCGGCACCATCCATATGCTGCCGCCCAATTACAAATGGCGAACCAAGACATTCGACAAGGCGCTGGGCAAGGCCGACCAGCTCGTTCTCGAGGTGGTGCTCGATAAGGATCCGAAGAAGACCGCGGAGATCGTGAAGCGGCTGGGGCTTTCGCCGGGGCTGCCGCCGCTGCTGGAACGCGTCCCCGAAGACAAGCGCGCCGGGCTCACCAAACTGATCGAGACATCGAAGATCCCGATGGACCGTCTCGACGCGATGGAGACCTGGTCGGCCGCGACGACGCTAGCGGCGCTGACGCTGCGTCAGGCCAATATCACCGCAGCCGACGGCGTGGAGCGCCAGCTTTCGGCGAGCTTCGAAGGCGCCGGAAAACCGATCGGCGGGCTCGAGACCACCGAACAGCAGCTCGGCTATTTCGACACGCTTCCCGAGGCCGTGCAGCGCAAATTCCTTGTCAGCGTGATCGACAGCACCGTCGACGCGGAGGTCGAATTCACCAAGATGATGGCCGCCTGGTCGACCGGAGATACCGGCAAGATCGCGACCACCTTTGACGAAGAACTGCGCTTTTCGCCCGAACTCGGCGAGGTGCTGCTCAGGCAGCGCAACGCCAACTGGACCGAGTGGGTGAAGAAGCGGCTCGACACGCCGGGCACTGTCTTCGTCGCGGTGGGTGCGGGGCATCTGGCGGGCAAGGATTCGGTGCAGGAGATGCTTGCGAAGGACGGCGTGAAGGTGACGCGCGTCCAGTGATACGAGCACCCCGGCGAAGGCCGGGGTCCAGTGTGAGGGGTTCGATGCGCGCGGCTCCTGGACCCCGGCCTTCGCCGGGGTACTCGGTGCTTGCTTTGCCGTCCTTCCGCCCCTATAGGGCCACGCTTCCGTCATGGTCATCCCTGGAGGCGTGGCGGAAAGACGAAACCTAGCAATTTGGAGACATGCACATGAGCGATCAGCTTACGCTGTCGGCCGAGGCGCGCGATCGGGCTGGCAAGGGAGCCTCCCGTGCCCACCGCCGCGAGGGCCGCGTACCTGCCGTCATCTATGGGAACAACGAAGAACCGACCTCGATCCATATCGAGGAAAAGGGGCTGATGAAGCAGCTTCTGACCGGCCACTTCATGAATTCGGTCGTCATGATCGAGCTCGGCGGCAAGAAGGTCCGCACGCTCCCCAAGGACGTCCAGTTCCATCCCGTCAGCGATCGCCCGCTGCACGTCGATTTCCTGCGCATCAGCGAGCACGCCCAGGTCACCGTCTCGGTGCCCGTGGTGTTCGTCGATGAGGAACAGGCCCCCGGCATCAAGCGCGGTGGCGTGCTCAACATCGTCGCGCACGACCTCAGCCTCGTCTGCGATGCCGCAGAGATCCCCGACCAGATCGCGATCTCGCTCGCCGGCCTCGACGTCGGCAGCTCGATCCACCTCGGCGACATCAAGCTGCCCAAGGGCAGCGAAGCCGCTGGCGCGGACAGCGATCTCACGATCGCGACCATCGTCGCGCCGTCGGCACTGAAGTCGGAAGAGGCCGAGGAAGCCACCGCGGCTGACGAGGTTCCTTCCGCTCAGAAGAGCGACGCGGAATAAGGCTGGACTCTCCCCGCTGCGCTCACCCTGAGCTTGTCGAAGGGTGTGGCTGGGCTTCGACAAGCTCAGCCCGAGCGCGGTGGGGGTCCATTCTGCGCATCTGACCATGCAGATCTGGGTCGGCCTCGGCAATCCGGGCGCGCTTTACGCGATGCACCGGCACAATGTCGGCTTCATGGCCGTCGACGCCATCGCCGCCGTGCATGATTTTTCGCCCGTAAAGAAGGGCTTCCAGGGCTGGACGCAGGAAGGCCGCATCGGCGGCGACAAGATCCTGCTGCTCAAGCCCGCCACCTTCATGAACGAAAGCGGCCGCGCCGTCGGCGAGGCGATGCGCTTCTACAAGCTCGAACCAAGCCAAGTGACCGCGTTTCACGACGAACTCGACCTCGCGCCTTTCAAGGTGAAGGTGAAGATCGGCGGCGGCACAGCGGGGCATAACGGCCTGCGCTCGACCGAGGCGCATATCGGCAATAATTTCCGCCGCGTGCGGATCGGGATAGGACATCCGGGGCACAAGGACCGCGTCACGGGGCACGTGCTCGGCAACTATGCCAAGAGCGAGATCGATCCGCTGTCCGACATGCTGGGCGCTATCGCAGCCGAGGCCGACTGGCTGGCCAACGGTAACGATCCCCGCTTCATGAGCGATGTGGCGCTGAGACTGCAAACTACCGATTGACCCACCCGTGTCATTCCCGCGAAAGCGGGAATTTATAAGGTGCCCGGGCGGGTCTCAAAAATCGTCTGGATTCCCGCTTTCGCGGGAATGACAATGAGTGAGGAATATCAATGGGTTTTCGCTGCGGCATCGTCGGTCTTCCAAATGTCGGCAAGTCGACGCTTTTCAACGCGCTGACCCAGACCGCGGCGGCGCAGGCGGCGAACTATCCGTTCTGCACGATCGAGCCCAATGTCGGGAACGTCGCGGTGCCCGATGACCGGCTCCAGCAACTCGCGAGCATCGCGGACTCGGCCAAGATCATCGAGACGCAGCTTGGCTTTGTCGACATCGCCGGGCTGGTGCGCGGCGCGTCGAAGGGCGAAGGGTTGGGCAACCAGTTCCTCGGCAATATCCGCGAGGTGGACGCTATCGTCCATGTGCTGCGCTGTTTCGAGAATGACGACATCCAGCATGTCGACAACAAGGTCGATCCGATCGCCGACGCCGAGACCGTCGAGACCGAGCTGATGCTCGCCGATCTGGAAAGCCTCGAGAAGCGCGTGCCCAACTATGTGAAGAAGGGCCAGCAGGGCGACAAGGAAGCGAAGATCGCGGCCAGCGTCCTCGGCCAGGCGCTCGAGCTGCTGCGCGAAGGAAAGCCTGCGCGGCTGACCCAGCCCAAGGACGAGGAAGAGCGCCGCGTCTTCGATCAGGCGCAGCTCCTGACCTCGAAGCCCATCCTCTATGTCTGCAATGTCGAAGAAGAAAGCGCCGCCAACGGCAATGCTTTCTCCGCCAGGGTGTTCGAGAAGGCCAGGGCCGAAGGCGCGCAGGCGGTGGTCGTCTCCGCCGCGATCGAGGCCGAGATCGCGACGATGGAGCCTGCGGACCGCGCCGAGTTCCTGTCCGACCTTGGCCTTTCGGAAACCGGCCTCACGCGCGTGATCCGCGCGGGCTACGAGCTGCTCCACCTGATCACCTTCTTCACAGTCGGCCCCAAGGAGGCGCGTGCCTGGACCGTCGAAAAGGGCTCGAAGGCGCCGCAGGCCGCGGGCGAGATCCACAGCGACTTCGAACGCGGCTTCATCCGCGCCGAGACGACCGCGTTCGCCGACTATATCGCCTGCAAGGGCGAGGCTGGCGCGCGCGACGCGGGCAAACTGCGCCAGGAAGGCAAGGACTATGTCGTCCAGGACGGCGACGTGATGCTGTTCCGCTTCAACGTGTAGTTGCTCTTCCCCTCCCTGGAAGGGAGGGGTCAGGGGTGGGTGCCGCCGCGTGAGCGGCGGGTTTGTCCTCCAAAGAACGCTCGCTTCGCTCGCCACCCACCCCCAGCCCCTCCCTTCCAGGGAGGGGAGTGCAGCCTAGACCCCGTCATCAATTCGTAGCAAAGCGACGCCATGGGCCGATGGCCCAATGGAGATAATCGTGCCGCTTTTCCGCAGCTTCGTCGCCGCCCTCGCACTCACCGCTCTCGCCGCCTGCGCGCAGACACCGCCCGCCAATATCGCGCAGGCGCAACAGCAGGCGCGCGCGCCAGTCACGATTCTCATTTCAATCGACGGCTTTCGCCCCGATTATCTCGACCGCGGCATGACGCCGGTATTGTCGCGGCTGGCGGCCGAGGGCGTGCGCGGGGCGATGCGCCCCGCCTTCCCCTCCAAGACCTTCCCCAACCATTATACGCTCGTCACCGGCAAGCGCCCCGACGGCAACGGCATCGTCGCCAACAAGATGGAAGACCCCCGCCGCCCCGGTGAGGTCTTCACCATGGCGAGCGACGATCCTTTCTGGTGGAACGAGGCAACGCCGATCTGGGTCGACGCCGAAAAGGCGGGCGTGCGTACCGCGACGATGTTCTGGCCCGGCTCCAATGTCGCGATCGGCGGGGAGCGCGCGCCCAAATGGCCGCACACGATCAGCGGCGGCACGCGCCCTTCCGACTGGCAGCAGTTCAATCAGGAGATCAGCAACACCCAGCGCGTCAACGCGGTGGCGGATTGGCTGCGTAGGCCAGCGGACATTCGCCCACGTCTGGTTACGCTCTATTTCGACACGGTGGACACCGCGGGTCACACCTACGGCCCCAGTGATCCACGGACGCTCGAAGCCGTGGCCGAAGTCGACCGCCACATCGGCGCCCTCGTCACCACGCTTGCCGAGCTTGGCCAGCCCGCCAATCTCGTCTTCGTATCCGATCATGGCATGGCGGAGACATCGTCGACACGCACCATCGCGCTGGACACGCTTTTGACGGCGGGCGACTATCGCGTCGTCGAGGCTGGCCCCTATGCCGCGCTGGCCGCGATGCCGGGTCATGAAGCCGCGCTGGAAGCGAAACTGCTTGCGCCCCATCCCCACATGCAATGCTGGCGCAAGGCCGAGATTCCCGCGCGCTTCCATTATGGCCGCAACGCGCGTGTGCCCGCCTATCTCTGTCTTGCCGAAACGGGCTGGCAGATCACCGAGCGCGCGGTTTCGGGCAGTTTTGTCGGCGGCAATCACGGCTATGACCATGAAGCCGCCGACATGGCGGCGCTGTTCGTCGCGAATGGCCCGGCCTTCCGCACGGGCGCATCGGTGCCGACCTTCGACAATGTCGATATCCAGCCGCTGCTCGCGCGCCTGATCGGGGTAACGCCCAGCCCTGGCGACGGATCGGCGACGGCGTTCGAGGCGGTGCTTGTATCACGACGCAATTGACGTTTCCGTAATCGTCATGTTCAGTCGGCCGGGAATCAACCGTCCCGGAGAGAGTAATGCAGTATTTCGAGGATCTGGAAATCGGCGCGAAGAATCGCTTCGGTCGCTATGAGGTCACGCGCGACGACGTGATCGCGTTTGCGGAGAAGTTCGATCCGCAGCCCTTCCACCTCTCCGACGAGGCGGCGGCCAAAACCTATTTCGGACGGATCGCGGCGAGCGGCTGGCACACCTGCGCGATGGTGATGGCGATGATTGTCGAGAACCTGGAAAAGCACAAACAGGCGGGCCTCGGCGGCATCGGCATCGACGAACTGCGCTGGCTGAAGCCCGTCTATCCCGGCGACGTGCTGAGCGTGGAAACCGAGCTGCTCGAGAAGAAGCGCTCGCGCAGCAAACCGCATATGGGTTCGTTCAAGTCACGCCTGACAGCGTTCAACCAGAATGACGAGCCGGTGATGAGCTATGTCAACACCGCGCTGATCGCGACGCGCGGCCCCGAGGGTGGCGACTAGGCCGCGAAGCCTGAAGGTGGGTGTCGGTTTTCGATCAGTTGCAAACGTGGCTGCTCCCCTCCCTGAAAGGGAGGGGCTGGGGGTGGGTAGGCGCGCTTAGCGCGCCTCGCTATTCTGCTTGGATGCATCGTATCCCGGCCCATATGACCGCCAATGCCCGTGCGCTGCGCAACGGCCAGACGCTTGCGGAGCGGCTGCTGTGGCACCGCCTGTCATGCTATCGCCCCCGATTTACACGTCAGTTGGTGATTGGGCCTTATATCGTTGATATCGCATGCCGGACAGCGAAGCTGGCGATCGAGCTCGATGGCAGCCAGCATGTCGAGGCGGCCGGTTATGATGCCGACCGGACCGCCTTTCTGGAGCAGCATGGTTGGGTCGTCCTGCGCTTCTGGAATGGCGAGGTACTTGAGAACCTCGAGGGCGTTGTCGAGGCGATCCTCAACAAGGCCGCCGAGTGCCTCGGCGGCACCCACCCCCAACCCCTCCCTTCCAGGGAGGGGAGAAGAAAGGCTTGAACGTCCGCTAACCACCCCGGAGCGGGCTTCGCTGCCCAACCATATGCCGCGCTGACACCGCACGTCCCTCAATCCCGCTGGCGCGGGCTGCCGCCGCGGCCGGTGCTGCTCCTCTCGCCCGAACGCGCACGCGCTGACACGCCCCGGCCCTCGCCGCGCTCCATACGCTGCTGCGGACGCGCTGCATCGCTGCGCTGGCGGTTCGCGCTTCGGCCCGGATTGGCCAGGTCGTCGGCGCGAAGGTCACGCCTCGCATCGCTTCGACCGCCGCGGAAGCCGCGCCGATCCTGGCCCTGCCAGCCGGGACGGCCGACAAGGCTGCCGGGGTCCGCGAAGTCCTGAGCCTGCAGATCGCGGCGAGGACCGCGCCGGCCGTCGCGCGGCCCGCGGTCATTATCGCGCCATGCGTGCCGGCGCCCTTCCCAATAACGGCGATGCCCGTCGGACCAGCGATGGCGATGACCCTTGCGGTCGAACACATAATAGCCAGTGCCGGGGTAGTAGAAGCCGTCATACCAGCCATACCGGCGCGGGTAGTAGTCGTCATAATACCAGGGGTCGTAATAGCCCGCGCCATAGCCGACCGAGACGCCGCCATAGCCATAGCCGTCGTCATAGGCGCAGCCGGCAAGCCCGGCCGAGGCGATGAGTGCAAGCAGGATCGTGCGTATCCGTGGCACGTACATGGGAACTCTCCAGACATCCCCTGTCATGGCGAAGATGGTCGGCCAGGCGCCTTGAACAAGATGTGAACCGAGCACTAAAATTCACCTTCGGCACCTACGCCGTTCGGGCTGAGCTTGTCGAAGCCTGTCCTGAGCGGCCGCCGCAGGCGGACGGCCGAAGGGCCCTTTCCTTCTGAAGCCGCGCGCGAAAAGAAGAAGAGGGCTTCGACAAGCTCAGCCCGAACGGCGATGCAGATAGCTCAAGTTCTCAGTCGCCCTCGAAGGCCATCAGGCTGAGCGTCTCGACGCCGGCGTCGCGCAGTCGCGCAGCACCGCCGAGATCGGGCAGATCGACCGCGAACACTGCGCCTGCGACCACGCCGCCGTGATTGCGGATGAGTTCGACCGTGGCCATCACCGTGCCGCCCGTCGCGATCAGATCGTCGACGATCAGCACGCGCGTCGCGGGCTGGAGGTCGTGCGCGTGCATCTCGAGCCGGTCGGTGCCGTATTCGAGCGCATAGTCGACGCCGACGCGTGCCCCCGGCAGCTTGCCGGGCTTGCGGATGGGAAGGACGCCGACGCCGAGCGACTTGGCTATCGCCGCGCCGAAGATGAAGCCGCGCGCCTCGACCGCCGCGATCAGATCGGGCCGAAGCGGCGCCGCGAGCGCCGTCAGCCGGTCCACACAAACGGAAAAGCCTGCCCCGTCGAGGAGCAGGCTTGTGATATCCCGGAACTGGATCCCCGGCTTCGGAAAGTCGGGGATGGTCCGAATGAGCGCCTTCAGATCGTCATTGCCGCTGAAGGCGCTCATCGTTTTCCTCAGTGCTTCTTGTCGCGCCAGATATTCTGATACGCCATGTAGGTCAGCACCGTGAAGATCAGCAGGAATGCCAGGACTGCAAGACCCGTGCTGTGGCGGTTCTCCAGCTTGGGCTCCGCGGTCCAGGTGAGGAACGCCGCGACGTCCTTCGACATCTGGTCGACCGTCGGCTTGGTGCCGTCCGAATAGCTCACCTGGCCTTCGCTCGTGAGCGGCGGCGCCATCGCGAGGTTCAGGTTCGCGAAGTACGGATTGTAGTGCAGGCCGGCGCCGGTCTTGGAGTCCGGGAACTGCTTGAGCAGTTCCGCAGGCTGGTTCTGATAGCCCGTCAGCAGCGAGTAGACATAGTTCGAGCCGTCATGCCGCGCCTTGGCGATGAGCGACAGGTCGGGCGGCAGCGCGCCGGCATTGCCCGCACGCGCAGCGATCTCGTTGGCGAAGGGCGCTGGAATGCGATCGGCCGGGATCGACTTGCGGGTCGCGGGCTCGCCCGTTTCCTCATTGATCGTCGGCGTCTCGACCGCCCATTCGCTGGCGAGCGTCTTGGTCTGGCCTTCGGTGTAGCCGATGCCCTGCAGGTCACGGAAGGTGACGAGGCGGAGCGAGTGGCACGCCGCGCAGACTTCCTTGTAGACCTGGAAGCCGCGCTGGAGCTGCCCCCGGTCGAACTTGCCGAGCGGGCCGTTGAAGGAGAAGTCGACCTTCTTGGGGTGTTCGTGGAACTCATGCTCCGCGGTGGGGACGGGCGGCTCTTTCACATAAGCCACCGCACCCCACAGGAGCGACCAGAGCAGAACCCCGACGAAGCCGAGGCCGACGAGAAATCCGATAGGACGGACCATTTTCTTGTTACCCCTTATTCGGCCGGCGCGAGGGCGGCTTCGCCCGTCGTCTTGCCGGACTTCGAAAGCACCGCTTCGGTGATGGAATTCGGCAGCGGAAGCGGCCGCTCGATGCGCGAGATGATCGGGATGATGATCAGGAAGTGCGCGAAATAGTACGCCGCGGCGATCTGCGAGATCATCACGAAGGGCTCTTCAGCCGGCGCGCCGCCGCAATAGCCGAGGATCGCAACGTCGATCATGAGCAGCCAGAAGAACTTCCTGAAGGTCGGCCGGTAGCTGCCCGAACGCACGGGCGACTTGTCGAGCCAGGGCAGGAAGAACAGCAGCAGGATCGACGCGAACATCGCGACCACGCCCCAGAGCTTCGCGGGGAGGATGAAATCCACCGTGAAGGCGCGCAGGATCGCGTAGAACGGCCAGAAATACCATTCGGGAACGATATGCGCGGGCGTCGAGAGCGGGTTGGCCGGGATATAGTTGTCCGGGTGACCCAGCAGGTTCGGCGCGAAGAAGAGCAGCGCCGCGAAGATGATCAGGAACACGCCCAGCCCGAAACCGTCCTTCGCCGTATAGTACGGGTGGAACGGCACGGTGTCCTGCGGTCCCTTCACGTCGACGCCCGTCGGGTTGCTCGAACCCGGGATGTGGAGCGCCCAGATGTGGAGGATGACCACGCCCAGGATGACGAAGGGCAGCAGATAGTGGAGCGAAAAGAAGCGGTTGAGCGCGGCGTTATCCGGCGCAAAACCACCCAGCAGCCAGGTCTGGATCGGCTCGCCGACCAGCGGGATCGCGCCGAACAGGCCGGTGATCACCTTCGCGCCCCAGAAGCTCATCTGACCCCAGGGAAGGACATAGCCCATGAAGGCAGTGGCCATCATCAGCAGGAAGATGACGAGGCCGAGCAGCCACACCATCTCGCGCGGGGCCTTGTAGGATCCGTAATAAAGGCCACGGAAGATGTGCAGATAGACGACGATGAAGAACATCGATGCGCCGTTGGCGTGCGCATAGCGCAGCATCCAGCCCGAATTGACGTCGCGCATGATGTGCTCGACCGAGTCGAACGCAACCGCGCCATTGGCGGCATAGTGCATGGCAAGCACGATGCCGGTGATGAGCTGGATCGCCAATGCAGCGCCCGCGAGGACGCCGAAGTTCCAGAAATAATTCAGGTTGCGCGGAACCGGATAGCCGGCGCCGATCGCGTTGTAGACGAGCCGCGGCAAAGGCAGCTTTTCGTCCATATAGCGCATGAAGGGATGCTTCGGCGCATATTGCTCAGCCCAGGGAAAGCTCATGGTTTTCTACCTCAACCGACCTGAACGACGGTGTCTGACGTGAAATTATACTCCGGCACCTCGAGATTGGTCGGGGCCGGGCCTTTGCGGATGCGCGCGGCGGTGTCGTAGTGCGAGCCGTGACAGGGGCAGAAATATCCGCCGAACTCGCCCTTCACCTCGCCCTCGGCCGCACCAAGCGGCACGCAACCCAGGTGGGTGCAGACGCCCATGGTGATGAGCCACTGGGTCTTGCCCGCCTTGGTCCGCTCTTCGAGTGTCTGCGGATCGCGCAAGGAGTCGAGCGGCACGGCGTCAGCCTCCTTGATCTCCTGGGGGGTCAAGTGACGCACGAACAGCGGCTGTTTGCGGAAGATCGTCTTGATCGCCTGACCCGGCTGGATCTGCGAGACGTCGACCTCGATTGAGGCCAGCGCCAGCACGTCAGCCGACGGGTTCATCTGGTTGATGAGCGGCAGGGCCACAGCGGCCGCGCCAACGCCGGCGAAACTCACCGCCGCGATATTGATGAAGTCCCGGCGCCTGACGCCCTCCTCGGAGGGGGCGGCCTCGGCCGGTCCGGTTGTTTCAAGCGTAGCCATTCACCTGCCCTTGCGCTTCGAATCGAATTGCCGAGGCCAGCAGCTCCTTGCTGTTGAGCAAATAACCAGACCCCTGCACGACCACCCTCGTGCCCATATACGGGTCTCCCGGCGGTTCCGCGCGCCTGATAGCCAAGGAATCATCAAAAAGCCAACAGCCAATTTGACCGGCTTGTGACGACGCGCGGCGCTGCTTAAGGCGAGCGCCATGCGGATAGCGCTCTACCAGCCCGAGATCGCCGGAAACGTGGGCGCGATCCTGCGCCTTTCGGCGTGTTTCGGCGTGCCCGTCGACATCATCGAGCCATGCGGCTTCGCCTTTTCGGACAAGCGACTCGCGCGCGCGGGAATGGATTATGCCGCCGAGGCGGAAATTGCGCGCCATGCCGACTGGGATGCCTTCGAATCTGGCCGGACGGGGCGACTTGCGCTGATGACCACCAGGGGCAGCGTTTCGCTCTATGATACAAGCTTCCGCCCCGACGATATCATCCTGCTGGGGTCCGAAGGCGCCGGCGTGCCCGAGCATGTCCACGAACGCGCCGATCTGCGCATTCGCATTCCGCTGCGCGTGGGCTTCCGCTCCTTGAATGTCGGCATGTCGGCTGGCATCGCGCTCGCCGAGGCGCTCAGGCAAACGAAAGGCTTACCCGAATGATCGAGCTCGATTCCGAACAACAGGCCGCGCGCGACTGGTTCGAATCCCTGCGGACGCGCATCTGCGCCGAGTTCGAGAGCATCGAGCGCGAAGCGGGAAGCGACGCGTCGTTCGACTATATCGCGTGGGATCGCACCGATCCGAGCGGCGAACATGGCGGTGGCGGCGTTCGCGGCGTGATGAAGGGGCGCGTTTTCGAAAAGGTCGGCGTCAACGTCTCGACCGTCGGCGGCAGCCTCGAGGGCGACTTCGCCAAGACGATCCATGGCGCAGCAGAGGATCCCGGCTTCTGCGCGACAGGCATCAGCCTGGTCGCGCACATGGCGAACCCGCACGTGCCTGCGGTCCACATGAACACGCGCTTCCTGACGACCACCAAACGCTGGTTCGGCGGCGGCGCCGACCTCAACCCGCCCATCCCCTATGAAGACGACACGCGCGATTTCCACGCGCGGCTGAAGGCGGCGTGCGACGCGCACGATCCCGAGCATTATCCGCGCTTCAAGCAATGGGCCGACGACTATTTCTATATCCCGCACCGCAAGGTGCACCGCGGCGTCGGCGGAATCTTCTACGATCACCTCGAAGGCGATTTCGACGCCAATTTCGCGTTCACGCGCGATGTGGGCGATGCGTTCCTCGATATCTTCCCCGAGATCGTGCGGCGGCGCATGGGCATGGCCTGGACCGTGGAAGACAAGGCGCGCCAGCTCGAATGGCGCGGGCGCTACGCCGAGTTCAATCTGGTCTATGACCGCGGCACGCTGTTCGGGCTCAAGACCGGCGGCAATATCGATGCGATTCTGATGAGCCTCCCTCCGGAGGCGACATGGGGCTGAGCGCGGTCCCCAAGGGGCAGGTGGCGGCGATCGTCACCTCGCTCGAGATGCTGGAATCTCCCGCGCGCAGGCCCCTGCCCGCCTCCCCGCTGCGCCTCGAACGCTGGAGGGCGCCATCGCCCGAGAAATATCGCGTGCTGTTCCGCCGCGTCGGCGAACCCTGGCTATGGTTTTCGCGCCTGATCATGGACGATGATCGCCTGATCGAGATCATCCATGACGAGCGCGACGAGATCTATGCGGTGGTCGACGCACAGGGGATCGAGGTCGGCATCCTCGAACTCGATTTCCGTGAAGAGGGCCAGTGCGAGCTGGGCTTTTTCGGCCTGGTCCCTGAACTGTCAGGTCAGGGCCATGGGCGCTGGCTGATGGCGCAGGCGATGGCGCTCGGCTGGCGAAAGGGCATCAAGCGGCTCTGGGTCCACACCTGCACGCTCGATTCTCCCGGCGCGCTTGGCTTCTACCGGCGTCAGGGCTTCACGCCCTTCGCACGCTCGGTCGAAACCTTCGACGATCCGCGCCTCCACGGCTGGCTGCCACGCCAGGCCGCGCCGCATGTGCCGCTGATCGAAGGTTAATGTGGGCCGTAGCACCGCACAAACCGAATACTATGTGGCGAGTTCGGAAGTCGTCATGCTGAACTTGTTTCAGCATCCCTGAACACCGCGTCGTCAGGTCTTGCACCGTCCGTGTTCATGGACCCTGAAACAAGTTCAGGGTGACGAAACATGTTTCGCCCGAACGGGACCCTCAAGCCAGTTGCGCGTAAATCCGCGCTATCGCCGCACTGACAAAGACCGATACGACCGCGTTGAGCAGGCCGCTGAGCACGAGCAGCAGCACCGCGGGCAGGCTGCCCGGATCGGGCGTCCCCGCAACGAGCAGGACGAAGATGCCCCCGATCGCATTGACCGCAACGGCGATGATGATCGCGACGATCGCGACGACGATGAGGAAGCCCAGCAGCTTCCAGAAATGGCCCGCGGTCAGCGCCCAGCTCCGCTTGAGCATTGCGATCGGCCCGACGGCCTCATTCGCGCCCACCGGATTGACGAGCATTAGCCGCACGCAGACGAAGAGCAGCACGGGCAGCGTGGCGAGCAGCAGCAGCGCGGTCAATCCGGCACCAACGCCGATCTTCTCGCCGGCCGATGCGACCGCAATCGGGGTAGCAATCAGCGCCACGACGAGCCCGAACACGAAGACTCCACCGAAAACGGGCAGCACGCGCCGCGCGGCGGCGGCGATCGCATCCTTGACCACGGTGCCGGGGTGCAGCGCCATGATCGTGAGCGTCAACGTGCCGAGTAGCGTTACGAGCAGCATCGGCAGGAAGAAGAGCGGCCAGAGGCCGGGTTCGGGCTGCTGCCCGGGTACGGGCACGGGCGCGGTCGCCTGAAACAGGATGCTCGGCAGCGCGATCAGCGCAAAGGCAACCGGAAAGAGCAGCGACCCCTCGCGCTTCACGAAGGTCGCGGCTTCGTTCCACGCCGCCGAGATCGAGAGGTTTTTCATCAGATTCCTTCCTGTTGCACGGGGCCGCTTATGCGCAAAGCCGCGGCGCTGCACAATCCGCCCTTGTCAGTGGCCCGAGTCGACGCCAATTAGCCGGGAAATGACCGATCCATCCGCTATCGAATGGCAGCAAAGTGCCGGGCGCGTCCCCTATCCCGAGGCCCTCGCCGACATGGAGGCGCGCGCCAATGCGATCTTCGCGGGCGAAGCGGGCGAGCGGATCTGGCTGCTCGAACATCCCCCGCTCTACACCGCGGGCACGAGCGCTGACCCCGCCGAGCTGCTCGATCCGCGTTTTCCCGTCTATCCGGCGGGGCGTGGTGGTCGTTACACCTATCACGGTCCGGGGCAGCGCGTTGGCTATATCCAGCTCAACCTCGCCAACCACGGACGCGACGTGCGCTGCTTCGTCAGCGCGGTCGAGGGCTGGGTGATCGCGGCGCTGGCCGAACTGGGCGTCGAGGCCTGGCGCGCACCGGGGCGGATCGGCATCTGGACCAACGACAATGGCCGCGAGGCCAAGATCGGCGCGATCGGCGTGCGCGTACGTCGCTGGGTGACGCTGCATGGCTTCTCCCTGAACGTCGATCCCGATTTGGCTCATTTTGGCGGCATCGTGCCCTGCGGGCTTGCGGAATACCCGGTCACGAGCCTGGCGGCGCTGGGCCGAAACCCTGGAATGCAGGCGGTCGACGACGCACTGAAACAGAGCTTTTCGGCCTTCCTCGCATCGGTTGACTGCCCGCAAAGAAGCGGTTGAGGCATATCAACTTTCTGTTTAGGCTCCCGGTCGATTTGGGCAGAAGGCCACAGGCCACCAGATCAAGGGTCAAATAGGGAGTTCGAAAATGCGTGACATCCTCGCCAAGCTGATGACCGGTTCGATGATCGCCGGGGCGGCGCTTCTGGTTTCCGCGTGCGGCAAGACCGAGCCGGCAACCAATGACACCGCCAATGTCGTTGAGATGAATGCCGAAGATTCGATGATGAACGGCACGACCAGCGACATGATGACCAACACCGACGCCGCGATGGGCGCCGATGCCAATATGGCCGCCGACGTCAATGCGGCGAACGCTGCCAATGCGGCAGACGCAACCAATGCCTCGGCGAATGCGACCAACGCGTCCAACGCGAACTAATCCGGGTGGGGGCTGCGTGAGCCCCCACCACATCGACGCAAAGCGGCCGTCCGGTGATCCGGGTGGCCTTTTTCATGACTGGTTCCGGCCTGTGCGTCGAAAAACAGCCCGGGCGTGCCCGGCAACAGACGAATACAGACTTCGCCCTTGAGCCGGACTCCCAAAGAACCTAGGCATGTGTCCATGTTCGGGGTTGAGACTTCAAGGCGGGAAAAGATGATGGCGGGGATCAAGGCCGCGGCGGTAGCCGTGGCGGCATTCGGTATGGCAATGGCGGCGCCCGCGTCGGCGCAGATCTTCCTGAAATCACCAAATTTTACGGGCGCGCGCGTAACCGGAGCCGAGCCGGGCGTGATGTTGCCGCTGCCGGGAGCGCGGCCGGAAGAGCTGCGCGCAGCGATGGTGTGGGGCATGCGCGCGGGACTCAACGTGGCAGCGCTGCAATGTCAGTTCGCGCCGACGCTGCTGACGCTCAACCAGTATAACTATATCCTGTCGGATCATTCGACCGAGCTCGCCAAGGCGTATGATACGCTGCACGGCTATTTCAAACGCCACCACAAGAACGCCAAGGCGGCGCTGACCGCGCTCGACCAATATGGCACGCGAACCTATCTCGGCTTCTCGACGGTACACGGCCAGCTCGGCTTTTGCCTGACCGCCAGCCGCATCGGCAGCGCAGCGATGTTCGCGCCCAAAAACGGGCTCGGCGAGCTGGCCTCCGAGCGGATGATGGAATTCCGCAACAGCCTGAAGGCAGCGGGCGAGCAGCAGTTCCCGAGATTTCTGGTGTATGACTATCGCGAACAGCCGCCGCGGCTGGACAATGCGTGCTGGGACAGGAAGAACACGCTCAAGAAGAGCTGCCGGGCAGGCTAACCCGCCCTCCCTGTCATTCCCGCGAAAGCGGGAATCCAAGCGGAGCCCGGCAAGCGCAGCGTGGTTTTTAGTGTCCTCTGGATTCCCGCTTTCGCGGGAATGACACGAGGGGGTGGCGCCTACCTTAACCCCAGCAGCTTGTGCGTCTGCAGCGACAGTCGCCATTTGGGGCGCGCCATCGCGAAATCGATCGCCGCGCGGACATTGTCTTCGCCGCGCACATCGTCCATCGGCTGGATGAGGAAGTGGCGGAAGTCCCATCCCTCCATCGCCTCGACATCGCTGCCCGGCTGCGGCCAGACGAGTTTCAGTTCGTCGCCCGAGCGCTGGACGATCTCGCTGCCCGCCTTGGGACTGACGCAAATCCAGTCGATCCCCTCGGGCGCGGCGATCGTGCCGTTGGTCTCCAGCGCAACCTCGAAACCCTCGGCATGGAGCGCGTCGATCAGCGGCGCATCGAGCTGGAGCAGCGGCTCGCCGCCCGTGCAGACGATATAGGCCAGATCGCGGTTCTCGCCCCAGAGCGCCGCGACGGCGCGTGCCAGCGCCGCCCCATCGGCGAACTTGCCCCCGCCAGTGCCTTCGGTGCCAACGAAATCGGTGTCGCAAAACTGGCAGATCGCCTTTTCGCGGTCCTGCTCGCGGCCCGTCCAGAGATTGCAGCCGGCAAAGCGCAGGAATACGGCGCGGCGTCCGGCGCGCTGCCCCTCACCTTGGAGCGTGAGGAACATCTCCTTGACGGCGTAGGTCATTGCGCGCCCGTGTCGACCAGTCCAGCGTCGGCGAATCCCTGCGCACGCAGCCGGCAACTGTCGCACGCTCCGCAGGGTCTTCCTTCCGGCGTGGGATCGTAGCACGACCAGCTCATGCCGCTGTCCAGCCCCAAGCGGGCGGCCTCGCGGGCGATCTCGGCCTTGCCCAGATGCTGTAATGGCGCGTGGATCCTGAAAGGTTGTCCTTCGACACCGGCCTTGGTGGCAAGCTCCGCGAGCCGCTCGAAACCCTCGATGAACTCGGGGCGACAATCCGGATAGCCCGAATAGTCGAGCGCATTGACCCCGACATAGATGTCGCGTGCGCCCGCTGCCTCGGCCCAGCCAAGCGCGACCGACAGGAAGATCGTGTTGCGCGCGGGGACGTAGGTAACCGGGATCGCGCCTTCCTCGACACCGGTCTTGGGCACGTCGATGTCGTCGGTCAGCGCGGATCCGCCGAAACCGCGCAGGTCGAGCGGCAGAACGATATGGCGCTCAGCCCCTATCTCTCGGGCGATGCGTGCCGCGGCGTCGAGCTCGACGCGGTGGCGCTGGTTATAATCGATGGTAAGCGCGAGCACGCTGAAGCCGGCTTCCTTCGCGAGCCCGGCGCAGACCATCGAGTCCAGCCCGCCCGAAAGCAGCACCACTGCGCGCCTGCCGCCACCATTCATTGCATTGCTATCCATGATGCGCGGCGCGCTACGCCTTGTGCGCCACGCTGGCAAGGCCCATGGACCTTGATCGTTTCAGGCTGAATCAGCCTGAAACGTGAATCAAGGTCTCAACCATAGGATTAGAGCCTGATTCACGCTTTCAGTGGAAGCGCGCAGCGCTTCCACTTCAACCGGCCAGGCTCTAAAACAAATGGGCCGCACCCTGAAGAGGAGCGGCCCAGTTCAGGCTTTGCAGCCTTGCTAGGGAGGAAAGCGTGTCGAACCCGACACGATGGCCACATTACCAACCTATGGTAAACGACGCGTTAACGACGGCTTCCCTCAGCCGCAATTGCCCACGCGGCGGCCTTCATAGGTGAAGTTGAAGGGGGAATTGTCGGCGATCCCCTGCGAATCGATGTGGATCAGCCGGCTGGTCTCGACCCGGATCGTGGTGCGGCCATGCCCCGCGCCCGGGCAAGTATAATGGACCGTCGCGCGATCGGGCTTGCTGTCGATCACGAAGCGCGAACAGGCACTGGCGCCGTGGCGGATCTGGATCAGCGTGGAAGGGTCGGCGATGCAGATCCGGCGCGGCGCCGCGCTCGATCCTCGCTCGCGCAACTCCCACATCCCCTTCTCGATCCCGGCCAGTGCCGGCAGGCCCGGCGCGCGCGCGGGCTGCCAGGCAGCGGGCGCGGCGGCCGCGGTCAACGCACCGACGGCCAATACGGAGTAACGGGACAGGGACGCGCGCTTCATTCCGACTTTCCTCTATGCCGACCGAAGTCGGCCCGTCGCGACGGCGATCCCCAGAATGCCGCGGCGGGTGGTTGTTACGGTTAGATAATGTCGGCTTAATTAACGGCAAGGCGCAGGCAAGCGATTATTCGCCGGCCTCGATGAGCGGAATCGGGAAGCTGCGGGCGCAAAAGGCGCAATCGACGCGGATGACGCCGTCGTCGTCCGCCATCGCCACGCGCTCGTCCTCAGGGAATTTCCGGATCACCGAGCCGATATGCGCGACGTCGCAGCGACAGCCCCTGGTCAGCGCCTGCCCGCCGAGCAGGCGCACTTCGTCCTCTTCGTTGAACAGCCGCCACACAATGGTTTCGAGCGGCAGCGCGGGATCGGTGAGTTCCCCGGCGCTGATCGTTTCGCCGAGCATGCGGACATGCTCCCATTCGGGATGATCGAGCCGCGTGTGGAGGCGTTCGCGTCCCGCCTCACCCTCGGGCAGATGCTGGAGCAACATGCCCCCCGCGCGGCAGCCTTCCGCGCCGCCCTGCGCTGTCGCAAGGCGGATGATGCTCGGGATCTGCTCGGACTGACAGAAATAGCTTTCGGCCGCCTCGGCGAGCGAAGCGCCCTCCAGCGGCACGATCCCCTGATAGCGTTCGCCCGACACCGCCTGATCGAAGGTGATCGCCAGATAGCCCTTGCCGAACAGCGCGAAGAGCGTGGGGTCCGCGGGCACTTCGGCGAGCCGCCCGGCGTCGAACTTGACGTATCCGCGCACCTCGCCCGCACGATAATCGCAGACGAGCAAATCGATGACGCCGCTTTCGGTCTGCGCCTGGAGCGTCATCTGCCCCTCTTCGCCCTTGAGCGTCGAACCAAGCAGCGCGGTCAGCGCCAGCGCTTCAGCCAGCACCTTCTCGATCGCGGGCGGATAGCCGTGCGCGGCGAGCACCTGATCGAGCACGGGCCCCAGCCGGACCAGCCGCCCGCGTGCATGGCGGCCGGGAATGGTAAAACCAAGCTGGCGGTCGAGTTCCTGCACCAATTCAGTCATGGCCTCAGCGTACCCCGGCGAAAGCCGGGGTCCATAATGTTACACATCGTGCGCGCGACTCCTGGACCCCGGCTTTCGCCGGGGTACTTCGTGCACATCACAACTTCCCCAGCGCCCAGAGCAGCACCGATTTCTGGGCGTGGAGACGGTTCTCCGCCTCGTCCCAGATCACCGAGCGCGGCCCGTCGATCACCGCATCGACCACTTCCTCGCCGCGATGCGCGGGGAGGCAGTGGAGGAACAGCGCATCGCGCTTCGCATTCGCCATCAACTCGCTCGTGACCTGATAGGGCATCATCGCTGCGAGCTTTGCCTCGGCGTGTGCCTGCCCCATCGAGATCCAGGTGTCGGTGACGACGACATCGGCGTCCTTCACCGCTTCCACCGCATCGCGCGTGATGCGAATGTCCGCACCGCGCGCGCGCGCTGCCTCGACATAGTGATCGTTGGGGTCATAGCCCTCGGGACAGCCGATGTTCACGTTGAAATGCATCAGTCCTGCCGCCTCGACGATCGAATGGAGGACGTTGTTGCCATCACCCAGCCACGCCCATTTCGATCCCGGCAGCGCCTTGCCATGTTCGATCACCGTCAGGAGATCGGCCATGATCTGGCAGGGATGCGACGCGTCGGTCAGCCCGTTGATGACGGGCACGCTGGCGTAGTCCGCCATTTCGCGGATCTTCGCATGATCGTCGGTGCGGATCATGATCGCATCGGCATAGCGCGAGAGCACGCGCGCGGTATCGGCTACGGTCTCGCCGCGCCCGAGTTGCATGCTCCCCGCATCCATCACGATCGAGGTGCCGCCAAGCTGGCGGATCGCCACGTCGAACGAGACGCGCGTGCGCGTCGAGTTTTTCTCGAAGATCATCGCCAGCGTGTGCCCCGCGAGCGGCGCGTCGGCATCAACCGCCCCCTTGGGACGCCCCTTGCGCGCGGCCTTGCGTTCGAGCGCATCGTTCAGCATCGCGGCGATCGCATCGCCGCCCGCATCGGTCAGGTCGAGGAAATGGCGCGTCATTGGCTCAGCCCTTCACAAACCGTTTGGGCTGAGCCTGTCGAAGCCCTTTCCTTTCCTTTGGCCCGGAAAGAAGAAAGAGAACCCTTCGACAAGCTCAGGGCGAGCGGAGTTTGAAGCGTCAGGGTCATTCGACCGAAGCGCCATAGGTCCGCGCACCCTCGCTCAGCCGCTCGATGCACTCGGCAATATGCTCTTCCCCGATCACCAGCGGCGGCAGCACGCGGAACACATTCTCGCCCGCAGCAACGGTCAGCAACCCATGATTGTCGCGCAGATGCGCCACGAAGTCGCGCGACACCGCCGGCTCCTTCATCTTGATGCCGAGCATCAGCCCCTTGCCGCGAATCTCCTCGAACAGATGATCATGGTTGGGGATCAACTGCTCGAACGCCTGGCGCAGCCGATCGCCCATCTTGACGACATGCTCAAGGAAGCCCGGCTCGAGCATCACGTCGAGGATCGCCTGTCCCGCCGCCATGCCCAGCGGATTGCCGCCATAGGTCGAGCCGTGGGTGCCGATCACCATGCCCTTGGCCGCTTCCTCGGTCGCCAGGCACGCGCCGAGCGGGAAGCCGCCGCCGATACCCTTGGCCGCGGTCAGGATGTCGGGCGTGATGCCATAATGCTCATAGGCCCACATCTTACCCGTGCGGCCGTATCCGCACTGAATCTCGTCGAGAATGAGGAGCAGGCCGTGCTCGTCGCACGCCTTGCGCAGGCCCCGGATGAACTCGGGCGTGCCCGCGGTCATCCCGCCCTCGCCCTGCACCGTCTCGACCAGGAAGCCAGCGGTCTCGTCGTCGATCGCGGCGAGCGCGCCCTCGAGGTCGTTGAACTTCACATAGTCGAAGCCAGGCAACAGCGGCTCGAAGCCGTCGCGCATCTTGGGCTGGTCGGTGGCGCTGATCGCCCCGATCGAACGGCCGTGAAAGGCGTTCTTGAAGGTGATCAGCTTGTGCCGCTTGGGGTTGCCGCCCACATAGTGATAGCGGCGCGCGGTCTTGATCGCGCACTCGATCGCCTCGACGCCCGAATTGGTGAAGAAGACGGTATCGGCGAAGCTGTTGTCGACGATGCGCTGCGCCAGCGCCTCGCCCTGCGGGCTGCCGTAGAGGTTGGAGACATGCATCAGCGTCGCCGCCTGCTGCTGGATCGCCTTGGTCAGGTGCGGGTGGCCATGGCCAAGCGCGTTCACGGCGATGCCCGCTGCAAAGTCCAGATATTGCTCGCCGCGTTCGCCGTAGAGATAGCAGCCCTCGCCTCGGACCGGACGCACGCCACACCGCGGGTAGACGGGCATGAGGGGCGTGATGGTCATCGCAAGGACTCCTTCTTCTGCGGGTTTAGAAACGCAAAAAGGCGACCCCCAAGGTCGCCTGACGGATTGCCCTATACAGGGAGGGGGCTTTTCGGGTCAATTGCTGGCGTCGCTTGCCTGTGCCCCGGCGAAAGCCGGGGTCCAGCGTGACAGACCGCGTTGCGCGTGACTTCTGGACCCCGGCTTTCGCCGGGGTACTTCAAGCCGCCACCGCCGGACGTCCATCGGCGCGCGGATCGATCACCAGCCTTGCCTGCACGACCTCGCCCGCGGTGCGCCGCCACATGCCCGGCGCGACCCCCGTCACGCGCTTGAACGCCTTGGAAAAGGCGGACTCCGATTCATAGCCGACGGCATAGGCGATCTCGGCGGTAGACTGCTCGCCCTTGCGCAGCAGGTTGCCCGCGCGGAACATCCGCCAGTGCGTCAGATATTCGAGCGGCGCTGTACCCACCGACTCCTTGAAATAGGCGGCGAACGCCGAGCGCGACATGCCCGCCACTGCGGCCAGTGAATCGACCGTCCAGTCCTTTGCGAGTTCGGCATGAATTTCGCGGAAGACGGGGCCGAGCCGACGGTCGCACAGCGCGCCCAGCCAGCCTCCCGCGGCGCTTCCCGCTTTCACGGCGTGCGCGCGGATCGCCTGGATGAACAGGATATCGGCCAGCCGGCTGATCATGATCGACGAACCCAGACCAGCCTGCTGCGTCTCGAGCGCGAGCAATTGCAGCGTGGCCTGAAGGATCTGCGAACGCTGCGCGTCCATGCGCGTCTGAATGAGCGGGGGCATCAGCTCGACCAGCGGCCGCGCACCGATCGCGTCGTAGAGGAACCAGCCCGTGACGACGGTTGCCGCCGCCCCGCCGCCGCCCATGCGGACGACATGGTTCTCGTCATAGTCCTTGAGCGCGTGATAGCAGTTCCACACGTCTGACGACGGGTGATCGCGGAGTGAATAGCGCGTGCCGCGCAGGATGACGTAGCAATCGCCCGCGCTGAGCGGGATCGGATCGGGCCTGCCCTCGACCTCCAGCCAGCACTGCCCTTCGACGACAAGGCCGAAGCGCGCGGCCTTGCCCGCCACGAAATTGACGCCCCACGGCGAAGTCGCCTCGATCCGCGCATGGATCGCGCGGTGGACGCGCATCGCGGAGAAGATGTCATCAATCGGATCCATGCGGGGGCCTTTCTGGACGATCGAACATGATTATTGGCGGTATAACGCTGTATCGTCCACGTCTCCAGTTTTAAATAGAAACTCGTTCTTCCCCAGGAACTGGAGTTTTCAATGAAACTGGTAGCATCGCTTATCCTGCTTGCCGCGCCAGCCGCGGCGATGGCAGCCTCGGCGCCCGGCACGGCGACGATCAACCATGGCACCCAACTTCCCGACAAGGTGATCGTGGGCCAGAATTTCTGGACCTGCGCCGGCAGCGCGTGCAGCGGCCCCGGCGATGACCGCCGCGTAGCGGTCGAACGCGCCTGCCGCGATCTTGCCAAGCGCATCGGCGCGGTCGAAGCAATCACCGTCGGCAGCACCGTGCTCGACGAAACGCAGCTCGCCGACTGCAACAAGGCCGCGCGCACCAAATCCTGAGTTTGCGAAGAGGCTCTCCTCGCGCCCGGGCTCCCAAGCGGTCCGGGCGCTTTTTTTATGCCTTCCCCTGCCGACATTGTGGCAAGCCGATGAAAATGCTGCCCTAACACAGCCTCATTGTTGATCGATCGAAATGAACGGCCAGCCATGGAGCGCTGCATGTCGTGGGCATATATGTTGCTAGTTCAGGCGCCGGCAACGGCCGTGGGGCCGGTTACTGTGCAGGATTTCGACCTCCGGGACATGGTGCAGCAGGACACCGATACGCGCTTGAGCAGCCGTCCCGATGATTGCGGCACCCGAGACGAGGCGAAGATCGTCGTGTGCGCCCAACGCAGCCCGAAGGACGGACAGCGGCTTCCATCGCTTCCGTCGGGGTTCGACGAGAAACCCCTCGTTGCGGAGACCGGACTGTTGGGCGACGTAACGGGGAAGGTTTCGGTAGAGTCCGTTGAGTTTCCCGGCGGCGTGAAGAGCAACCGCGTCCTGTTCACGATCAAGACGCCATTCTGAGCCGGCCTTAGTTCCGGATCTTCCAGCCCTTGCGCAGCAGCACGTAACAGACGCTTCCGAGCGCCACGTTAAGCGCGAGCAACAGCAGCGCGCCGAACAGGATCGGCGAGTCCGCCTCGCTCAGGAATCCGTAGCGGAAGCCCGAGATGATGTAGAAGAACGGGTTGGCGTGGCTGATCGTCTGGAAGAACGGCGCGAGCTTGTCGACCGAATAGAAGGTGCCCGAGAGCAGCGAGAGCGGCGCGACGACGAAATTGGAGACCGCTGCGGCGTGATCGAACTTCTCCGCCCAGATCGAGGTCAGCACGCCGAGAAAGCTCAGGAACAGCGATCCCATCAGCCCGAACCAGATGATCGCCCAGGGGTGTTTGGGCGTGACGTGAACGCCCGGCCACAGCGCCATCGCCAGCCAGACCGCGCAACCGACAAGAATCGCGCGCGTCACCGCGCCGCCCGCGAGCGCGGCGAGCAGCTCCGCGGTCGAGAGTGGCGGCATCAGATAGTCGACGATCGTGCCCTGGATCTTGCCGACGAGCAGCGAAAAGCTCGAATTGGCGAACGCGTTCTGCATCATTCCCATGACGATCAGGCCGGGCGCAATGAAGTCCGCAAAGGGCACGCCGAGCACCGTTCGGCCGCTGCCGCCCAGCGCCACCGTAAAAATCACAAGGAAAAGCAGGGTGGTTATCGACGGCGCCCAGATTGTCTGGAGCTGCACCTTGAAGAAACGGCGGACCTCCTTGATATAGAGGGCACGAAGCCCGCCCCAGTTGACATTGCGGATCACCGGCACGCCCGGTTCGCTGCGGATCGCTGATTCAGGCTGGCTGTTCATCATCCGATCGCCTATCGGCTGTCGGCTTGGGCCGCAAGCAATGAGTTTGCGTCACGAGATTGAAGTCAAGGGAGCATAAATGGCCTGGACCGACGAACGCATCGATCAGCTCAAAACGATGTGGGAAAAAGGCATGACCGCAAGCCAGATCGCCGATGAACTCGGCGGTGTCAGCCGCAACGCCGTGATCGGCAAGGCGCATCGCCTTGGCCTGCAGTCGCGCCCCTCCCCCGTGAAGGATAAGGAGGGCAAGGCCCCCGCGCCCAAAAAGGCGGCGCCCCCGCCCAGGCGCGCCGAACCCGCACCCGCGCCGGTGCAGCACACGCCCAAGCCCGCCGCGCCCGCACCGCAGGCCGCGCCCAAACCTGCCCCCGCCCCGGCGGGAACCGCCCCGCTCGCGCCGCGCGATCCCTCGGAGCCCGTGCTGCGCTCGATCGGCCCCGGCGGCTTCCTGCGCCAGGGTCCGGGCGACCAGCAGGCGCCAATCCCGCCCGCACCGCCGCGCCGTCTGGTTCCCGCAAAGCCGAGCGCCGATATCGCAGGAAAGACGACGCTGCTCGATCTCAATGACCGCATCTGCAAATGGCCGCTGGGCCATCCCGGCGAGCCCGATTTCCATTTCTGTGGCGACCCGGTGAACCCGGGCTTCCCCTATTGCGTCGCGCATTGCGGCCATGCCTATCAGGCGCAACTGCCGCGCCGCGATCGCCGTCCGCCGCCGCCGATGCCCTTTGGCGGACCGCGCGTTCGCTGAGACGCGAACCTGAACCATAACCGCTCATCCTGAGGAGGAACTGAGCTTGGCGAAGTTCCGTCTCGAAGGACCGCATCAAACAGGTCCTTCGAGACGCCGTTTCGACAGGCTCAACGGCTCCTCAGGACGAGCGGCATCATGGTCAGCATTCTATCCTGCATGCGTCAAATCTGAAATCACAGGGGGCGCACGCGTTCCGGTTGGCTGAGCGAGGAGCGCCGCATCACGGCGCTTGCCACCGCGACTCCCCCGCCCCTATAGCTGTGCCATGTCCGACGACCTGTTCGCTTCCGCACCCCAGACTTCCGGCACTTACGACGCTTCTGCCATCGAGGTTCTCGAAGGCCTCGAACCCGTGCGCCGCCGGCCGGGCATGTATATCGGCGGCACCGACGAGCGCGCCTTCCATCACCTTGCCGCCGAGGTGCTCGACAATGCGATGGACGAGGCGGTTGCGGGCCATGCCAGCCGGATCGAGGTGACGCTTGAGCCGGGCAACCGGCTGACGATCACCGACAATGGCCGCGGCATTCCCGTCGACCCGCACCCTAAATTTCCGACCAAGTCCGCGCTCGAGGTCATCATGACCACGCTGCACTCGGGCGGAAAGTTCGCAGGGAAAGCCTATGCCACCTCGGGCGGTCTGCACGGCGTGGGCGTGAGCGTGGTCAACGCGCTGTCGTCCGAGACCATGGTCGAGGTCGCGCGCAACAAGGAAGTGTTCCGCCAGACCTTCTCGCGCGGCGCTGCGATGACCGGGCTCGAGCGGCTCGGCCCGACGCAGAACCGGCGCGGCACCACGGTCAGCTTCATTCCTGACACCGAGATCTTCGGCGAGATGCACTTCAAGCCGCAGCGGCTCTACAAGCTCGCGCGCTCAAAGGCCTATCTGTTCGCGGGCGTCGAGATACGCTGGAGATGCGCGCCCGAACTCATTTCGGACGACACGCCCGTGGAAGCCGTCTTCCAGTTCCCCGGCGGACTTGCCGATCATCTGAAAGAACAGGTCGGCACGCGCGAATGTGCCACGTCAGAATTCTTCGTCGGGCGCCAGGAATTTCCCGACGGGCAGGGCTCGGTCGAGTGGGCGGTCGGCTGGCCGCTCTGGTCCGAGGGCAGCTACAGCTATTACTGCAATACCATCCCGACCCCCGATGGCGGCACGCACGAGGCGGGGCTTCGCACCGCGCTGGTCAAGGGAATCCGCGCCTTTGGTGATCTCGTCGGCCAGAAAAAGGCCAAGGACATCGCGGCCGAGGACATCATGACCGGATCGGAGCTGATGCTCTCGGTCTTCATCCGCGATCCGCAGTTTCAGAGCCAGACCAAGGATCGGCTGACCAGTCCCGAGGCCGCGCGCCTCGTCGAGAATGCGGTCAAGGACCATTTCGACCATTTCCTTGCCGACCATATGGACCGCGGCAAGGCGCTGCTCGGTTTCGTGCTCGACCGGATGGACGAGCGCCTGCGCCGCAAGGCCGAGCGTGAAGTCAAGCGCAAGACCGCGACTTCGGGCCGCAAGCTGCGCCTGCCCGGCAAACTCACCGATTGCTCGGCCGACGATCCCGCGGGCACCGAGATCTTCATCGTCGAGGGCGACAGCGCTGGCGGCAGCGCCAAGCAGGCGCGCGACCGCAAGACGCAGGCGATCCTGCCGATCCGCGGCAAGATCCTGAACGTCGCTTCGGCCAACAGCGCCAAGATCCTCGCCAATCAGGAGATCGCCGACCTGATCCAGGCAATCGGCTGCGGCACGCGCGACAAGTGCATCCCGGATAATCTGCGCTACGAACGCGTCGTGATCATGACCGACGCCGACGTCGATGGCGCACATATCGCGACCTTGCTGATGACCTTCTTCTTCCAGGAAATGCCCGAGCTCGTGCGGCGCGGGCACCTCTATCTGGCGCAGCCCCCGCTCTACCGCCTCGTTTCGGGCAGCAAGAGCGCCTATGCGCGCGACGATGCGCACCGCGCCGAGCTGGAAAAGACCGAGTTCAAGGGCAAGAAGGTCGAGGTCGGGCGCTTCAAGGGGCTGGGAGAGATGAACCCCGGGCAGCTCCGCGAGACGACGATGGACCCGAAGACGCGCAGCATGATCCGCATCGTGCTGCCGCAGGAATATGAAGAGCGCATGGTGGTACGCGATCTGGTCGACCGGCTGATGGGCAAGAACCCCGAGCACCGTTTCCAGTTCATCCAGGAAAATGCGGCGCGCGTGGACGGGGAGGTGATTGACGCATGACAAAGGGCATTGTCCTCCTTGGCGCGTTCGCGCTGCTCGCCGCCTGCGGCAAATCCGAGAAGGCTGACGAGACCGCGCCTGACATGGCGACACCCGCCGCCGTGATTGCGAGTGCGCGTCCCGCCGAGTTCCAGCCCTGCACCGTTTGCCACACCGACAAGAAAGGCGATCCCCACAGATTGGGGCCCAATCTGTTCGGCATAATGGGAACGAAAGCGGGAACGCATGCAGCCGGCTTCGCCTATTCGCCCGGGATGAAGGAAGCGGGGTTCAACTGGGATCGCGCCAAGCTCGACGCCTATCTCGAAATGCCGGCCAAGGTCGTGCCGGGCACAAAGATGGTCTATCCGGGCCAGAAGGATCCCGCCAAGCGCAAGGTGATCATCGACTATCTCGAAACGCTGCGCTGAGCGTTAGTCCCAGATCGTCACCCTGAACTTGTTTCAGGGTCCATGAACACCGCCGGCGCAGGATTTGCCGCGACCGTGTTTATGGATGCTGACCTTCGTCAGCATGACGTTTTGGTTCAGCGGCCTCGTCGGCGAGCAGATCGAGCTTCTGGAACACCATCCGGTGCGTGATCGCGGCGAGAAGCAGCGTCACCGCCAGCACGATTACGATCAGCGCGATCCATTTGAGCGCAGGCGTATCGGGCATGCGCTTGCCCGCAATTGCAAGCGCGGCACCGGCGACGGCGAGCACGAAGCCCAGCCGCCGCGCGCGGCCGACGATCGCGTGGAGCTTGCGATCACCCTGCGCGCTCATCGCCATTCTTCCGCAAGCAGGCCGAAGATCAGGCTGTCGCGAACGCCGATATGCGTTTCCCATTCGGCGCGCAAATGGCCCTCCTGGCGAAAGCCCAGCCGCTTGAGCAACTCCACCGAGGGCAGGTTATCGGGATCTACATCGGCGAAGATGCGACGCAGCTTCATCGCGTTGAAACCATGGTCGATGATCGCGGCGACCGCTTCGCGCGCATAGCCACGTCCCCAATGACTGCGACGCAGCAGATAGCCGAGTTCCTTCACGCCCTCGCGCCGCGCGCCGAGCGCAACATAGCCGAGCGCCTCGCCGCCATCTTCGGTGATCGCCCAAACCTTGCGATCCGACCACAATATCGTTCCGTTCAGATAGGTGCGCGTTTGCGTTTCATCGACATGCGGCCCGCTCGACCACCACTGCATCAGTTCCGCATCGCGGAACGCCAGGTACATCGCCCCGGCGTCGTCCTCGACCAGCGGCCTGAGGACGAGCCTTTCGGTCTGCAATGTCGGCAGCATCAGCGCGTCAGCGATTCGACCAGCGCCTTGACCTTTTTCTGCCGCCATTGCGGCAGCGGCGCGATCAGCCAATAGGCGAGCGGTGACGGGCGCGTATCTTCCAGCACTTTGACCCGGCCCGCGGCAATGTCGGATTCGGCGAGCAGGTGCGGGACACAGGTGCGGCCGAAACCGCTGGCGGCGGCATCGATCGCGAGCCCCGCGTCGGCGACGCTGAGCGAGACGCTGTCTTCGTCCGCAGGACAGCCCGGCCAGGAAATACGTGTGTCCGCAGCGCCGTCGGGTGCGACGATGGTGACGAAGGCGCCATCGGCAAGCTTGACCCCCTCATTCTCGCCCGGTCCTTCGGCAAGCCGGATGGCAAGATCGAGATTGGCTTCGGTGAAATCCAGATCGCCTTCGCTGGAAATCAACGCGAAGCGCAGTTCCGCGTCGGTCCGGCCATAATCCGCCAGCCGCCTCGCCAGCCATTTGGCGGTGAAGTCGCGCGGCGCAGCGATTGTCAGCGACTTGGACGATTGCCCCGCCTGCATCGCGCGTACCGATTCCTCGAACTGAAGGAAGCCCGCGCGCAGCGCGTCGAGCCCTGCCTCGCCCTCCGGGGTCAGCTCCAGCCCCTTCGCAGTGCGCCGGAACAGCACGACACCCAGCGTGTCCTCGAGCGCGCGAATCTGCTGACCGACAGCCGCGGGCGTCACCGCGAGCTCGTCGGCCGCACGCGTAAAGCTCAGATGCCGGGCAGCGGCGTCGAGCACGCGCAGGCCGTTCAGGGGAAGATGCGTACGCTTCATGCCAGCCCTTTAACGTCATTCCCGCGAAAGCGGGAATCCAGGAACACAGTTTTTCCGGACAACGCCGAGTTCATGGATTCCCGCTTTCGCGGGAATGACGATCCCTCTGCGAACTCATTGCGCGTTCACCGGTGCGATAAGTGAAAAGCGCGGGATCTTCACGTCGAACGCCGAGCCATCCTCGCCGACCATGTGATAGCTGCCCTGCATCTGCCCCGTGGGCGTGGAGAGAGGACAGCCCGAGACATAATCGTAGGACTCACCCGGCGCGATCATCGGCTGCTCGCCGACCACGCCTTCGCCCTCGACCGAATGGCGCGCACCGCGCCCGTCGGTGATCACCCAATGGCGATTGATGAGCTGCACCGCCATGGGCCCGTCATTCTCGATGCGGATATGATAGGCCCAGAACCAGCGGCCGCGATCGGGTTCGGACTGTTCAGCCAGATAGCTGACCGAGACGCGCACGTTGATTGCGCGCGTCGTCTCGGCATAGGAAAACAGTCCTTTCATGGCAGTGCCCTAGAGACCCGCCGCACGAAGCGCCTGATCGAAGTCCTCGAGCAGATCCTGCGGATCTTCAAGGCCGACATTCAGGCGCAGCATTCCCTCGGTGACGCCCATATCAAGTCGCACCTCTTCCGAGAGGCCGGCATGGGTGGTGGAAGCAGGGTGCGTCATCAGCGAGCGGCTGTCTCCGATATTGTTCGATATGTCGACGAGCTCCAGCGCGTCGAGCAGAGCATGCGCCTGCTTGCGCCCGCCGTCGAGATAGATCGAGAAGATCGGGCCGGCTGCCTCCATCTGGGACATCGCGAGATTGTGCTGGGGATGGCTCTCGAGTCCCGGATGCAGGACGCGCGGAACGCGTTGCTCAAGATAGCGCGCCACCTTCAGCGCATTCTCGCTCTGACGGCGGATACGCAGATCAAGCGTCTCCAGCCCCTTGAGCACCACCCAGGCGTTGAATGCGCTCAGCGTCGGCCCGGTGTTGCGCGTGAAGGGCAGCAATGTGTTGTTGATGAAATCCTCGCTGCCGCACACCGCGCCCGCCAGCACACGCCCCTGCCCGTCCATCATCTTGGTCGCCGAATAGGCGACGACATCGGCGCCGAAATCCATCGGACGCTGAAGCGCGGGGGTGGCGAAGGCGTTGTCGACTACGCTGGTGATCCCCGCGTCCTTCGCGATGCCGCAGACACCCTTCAGATCGACGATATCCATCGTTGGGTTTGCAGGTGTCTCGAAGAAGAAGACTTTGGTGTTGGGCCGGATCGCGTCCTTCCACGCATCGGTGGCGCGCGCGTCGATGATCGTCGTGGTGATCCCGAAACGCGGCATCAGCGTGTCGGTAAGCCAGCGGCACGATCCGAACGCCGCGCGGCCCGCGACGACGTGGTCGCCTTGCGAAAGCTGGCAGAGCAACGCCGCGGTCATCGCTGCCATGCCCGACGCCTGACAGCGCGCCGCCTCCGCGCCTTCAAGCAACGCAATCCGCTGCTCGAGCATCTCGACCGTGGGGTTCTGCAGGCGGCTATAGGTCATGCCCTGCTGTTCGCCCGCGAAGCGCGCCGCGGCGTCGCCAGCGCAGTCATAGGCATAGCCCGAAGTCAGGAAGATCGCTTCCGAGGTCTCGCCATATTCGGAGCGCGCGGTGCCGCCACGGATCGCCTGTGTCGCGGGACGCCAGTTCTGGGTGATCGAGCGATCCTGGCCGGTTTTTTTCTTCATGTCTGGGTTCTTTTCGGTTTCGTATAGCTTCAGGTCAATGGCGTGCCGCCGCCCATGATGGTGGCGACGTGCCGCATGTCGATATTGCCGCCGGACAGGATCACGCCGACGGACTTCCCGCGCATTCGATCGGCCTCCTGAATGAGCGCGGCGAGCGCAATCGCACCCGCACCTTCGGCAAGGTTGTGCGTGTCCTGCCAATAGGCCCGCGTCGCCTCCGCAATCGCGTCGTCCGAGACGGCGACGATCCGGTCGGCGCCTTTTGAATAGATATCGAACGCTGCCTGCACGGGCACGCGCACCGCGACGCCATCGGCGAAACTGCGCGCGCCATTGGTTTCGATCGGTTCGCCCGCATCGAAGGAAAGCTTGGCTGCCTGTGCCCCGGTTGAAACGACGCCCACGACCTTGGTGTCGAGCCCCAGCGCGTTGCGCGCCGCGATCGTGCCGCAGATGCCCGACCCACAGCCGATCGGCACATAGACCGTGTCGAGCGGCGGCGCGGCGCGGAAGAGTTCGAGCGCATAGCTCGCGACGCCCAGCGCAAGCGCGTCGTGAAAGGGCGGCACCATGAACAGCTTGCCGTCGGCGGCGCGACGCTGCGCTTCCTCGCGCGCCTCGTCGAAATCCTCGCCATGCTCGATCAGCTCGGCACCGAATGCGCGCATCGCGGCATTCTTCTCGATCGAATTGCCGCGGGGCACGAGGATCGTCGCGGTCAGGCCGGCGCGCCTGGCGGCGAAGGCCTGTGCCTGTCCGTGATTGCCGCGCGTGGCGGTGATGATGCCTGTCACTTCGGGATGCGTGCGCCGCAACCAGTCCATGAAGGTGATCGCACCGCGCGCCTTAAAGGCGCCGGTGGGCGTGTGGTTCTCGTGCTTCACCCAGACATCGCAACCGGTGCGCTGGCCAAGCAGCGGCCACGCATATTGCGGGGTCGGCGGCATCACCGCATGGACGAGCGCGGCGGCGTCTTCGAGCGCCTGAAGCGAATAGGGCATCTGGGTTCCTACAAGGCTGCGATCACGGCGTCGCCCATCGCTACGGTGCCCATCGCGCCGCCGAGATCGGCGCTGCGCGCGCCGTTCGCCAGAGCTTTGGCCACCGCCGCCTCGATGCGATCGGCATCGTCGGGCTTGCCCAGCGAATAGCGCAGCATCATCGCCGCCGACAGGACCGTTGCGAGCGGATTGGCCTTGTCCTGCCCGGCGATGTCGGGCGCGCTGCCGTGGATCGGCTCGAACAGGCCCTTGTTGGCGCTGTTGAGCGTGGCCGAGGGCAGCATGCCGATCGAACCCGCGCACATCGAGGCCTGATCGGACAGGATGTCGCCGAACAGATTGCCCGTCACGATAACGTCGAACTGGCCGGGGTTGCGCACGAGCTGCATCGCGGCATTGTCGACATACATGTGGCTGAGTTCGATATCGGGATAGTCGGCCGAGACCTCGATCACGACGTCGCGCCAGAGTTGCGAGGTTTCGAGCACATTCGCCTTGTCGACCGAACAGAGTTTGCCGCGACGCGCGCGCGCGGTCTCGAAGCCGACGCGCGCGATGCGTGCGACCTCGGCCTCGTTGTACGACATCACGTCATAGCCCTCGCGCAGGCCATCGGCGGTCTTGCGATGGCCCTTTTCGCCAAAATAGACGTCGCCATTGGTCTCGCGGACGATGACGAGGTCGATTGCGGTCGCCACTTCAGGGCGCAGCGCCGAGGCATCAGCAAGCTCGGGAAACAGCTTGGCAGGGCGGAGATTGGCAAAGAGTTCAAGTTCCTTGCGCAGCCCGAGGATCGCCTGTTCGGGGCGCAGATGGCGATCGAGCGCATCGCAATTGGGATCGCCCACGGCGCCGAACAGGATCGCATCGGCGCGCTTCGCGAGGTCGAGCGTTTCGGGCGGCAGCGGATGCCCCTTCGCCTTGTACGCGGCACCGCCCACGGGCGCCTGCTCGAATGTGAGCCCCGACACGCCCGCCGCCTCGAGCACGCGCATGGTCGCCGCGATAATTTCAGGACCGATTCCGTCTCCGGGCAGCAAGGCAACGAGCATTGGGTTTCATCCCTCGAACTGTAAATACCGTTCGGGCTGAGCCTGTCGAAGCCCTGTCCTTGGCTAAAACCACGCCGACGAAGGAAGGACTGCCCTTCGACAAACTCAGGGCAAACGGGGGGTTGTTGACGTGGGTGCACATGCCCGGCTCTCACGCCTCACGCAACCGCCCTTTTCAGCCTTTCGACGAGGCGCTCGCGTGCAGCCGCCACATCGGCGCGACGATCGATCAGGACATCGCGCGACAGAAAATGCCCCGTGAGCCTGAGCCCGTCGAAGATATCCGCCCAGTCGGCCTCGCCACCCTCGCTCAGGAAGCGCGGGAACCGGAGCAGCTTGTCGGCATAGTCCTGCCCTGCAACCGCGCTCACCGCGCGTCCGCTTTTGGGGCTCACCCAGATGAGTTCATCGGTCGCGTCGGTGACCGCGCAGCGTTCGAGATCGAGCCCGAAACCCATCTCGGCGAGCAGCAAAAGTTCGTAGCGCACCAGCGCCACCGCCCAGCCGCGCGCCGCGGGCGCGGCCTCGATCGCGCCGAGCACGCCATCGAGCGCAGCATGAAGATGCGGATAGGGCTGCGCCTCGGGCAAGGTTGCCGCGGTGAGCGCGGTCGCCCAGTCGAGCGCTGCGGCGGCAAGCGGTTCGCCCATCAGCGGCGCGCGGCTGTGGACGAGTTCGACGGTCAACCCGGCGAGCTGCTCCTCGGTGCGCGCACGGAACTCGGCCATCACGACGTTTGCCGGAATCAGCACCGGCCGCAGCCGCCGCGAGTGCCCGCCACGCACATAGCCCGAGAGCAGCCCATGCTCCCCGGTCATCGCGCGCACGATCGCGCCATGCTCGCCATGTGCGCGTACCGAACAGATGGTGGCCTCGGCCTCGATGTGCATGCCCACTCCCGTCATTCCAGCGCAAGCTGGAATCTCACTGGCTGTACACCGGATTCGAAAAGAAGGGAGATGCCAGCCTTCGCTGGCATGACGGTTAACGTTTAAGCTTGCGCGCAAAATTCGAAGGAACGACGCGCTTCGCCAGCGTCACGGCGTTATCGAATGCCTTGAGTCCCGCTACGAGCGCACGATTGGCGAGGCCGGGCCGCAACAGCAGAACATCGACGCAGTCGACCGCACCCGTCGCGAACTGGCGCTTGTGCTGGCCGTCACCCTCGGTGAAATCGAAGCGACGGAAGCGCGCTTCGGCGAAGACCGTCTTCATCGCCTCGACCTGCAGCACCACGCCCGGCGAGTATTCCGCCCAATCCGGATCATAGCCAAGAAAGGCGTAGATCAGCGTATCGCCTTCGGCCGGCGTGTAGAGATAGGCGATCGGCGCACCGTCCGCGAAGAGCAGCCATGCGCGCGCGCGGTCGGCAGCAGCAAGGCGAAGCATCTCCGCCGGATCGGCGGGAAGACCCGCGCCGAGCAGGCGGTCCTGATAGGTCTTGCGCGACAGCGGCAGCGCAAGCGCGTGGAACACCGCGATCTCGTCGGCGCTCCGATAGCTGCGCACCGCGATCGTCGCCGCCCCGTCGAGCTTTTTCGCCTTGCGCTTGAGCGCCGAGCGCGCGTTGGACGACATCGCCGCGAAATAGGCGTCAAAACCTCCCGCAAGGTCGGCATAACGCCGGCTATAGCGCTGGCGCACCATCATCGCCGATCCCGGCAGCGCGACAGCGGTGGCGGCAAGATGGCGTTCAGGAAGCGAGGTCACCAGATAGCCGTCGCCGTCCAGCGGCGGAAGGCGCAGCGCTTCCGCGCGCAGCACATCGTCGAGATTGTAGCCCACGCGCACCAGTCGGCGACGCACCGCAAACAGCGTGCGTGCCCCTATCGTGAAGCGCAGCGGCAGCGGCGATGCGATCGTCACAGCCGACGTTCGTAGACGATGTTGGAAAGGAGCTGCTCACCCATCCGCGCCGCGGTGCGGAGCAGCTTCGGCGGGGCCGGCAATGCGTCCGCATGGACGTCCAGCCCGTCGAGTTCGGTGAAGAAGGCGGTGGGCGCGCGATCCGCGCGTGCGGCGAGCACTTCGCAGATCCGGTCGAAGCGGCGACGAACCAGGTGATTCTCGCGCAGTCCGTCGCGCGTCGCGAGCTCGAAGCTGTGGCTGACCAGCGTCAATATGGCATGCCCGCTGACAATGGCGTGATCGATCGCCGCTGTCACTTCGGCGAGCGAGAGCGCACAGATCTGGCAATGGCGCAACCTTCCGACCCGATCCTCGATCAGCGTAACAGGCAATTCCACCACGCCGCGATATGTGACGGGCGCGATCTGCCGCCGCGTCAGGCTGATGGCGCTGGGCCACGGATTTTCCGAGCCGTTATGACTGCTGTCATAGCGAAAGCCCAGCTCCGCGAGCGTTTTCAGCGTCGTGTCATTGGCCGAATAGCTCCCGGCGCGAAAGGCGATCGGCGTGGGCGCGCCCGCCTTGACCAGCAGCTCGCGGGCCTCGGCGATCAGCACGCGCTGCGCTTCCTCCTCATAATCGATCAGCTCGAACTTCGCGTGCGCAGCGCCGCGATCGCCCACCTCCGCCCCCGCCCAATTCGGATGCAGGTGAAGCTGGATTTCCTGCCCCGCCTCGAGGATCGGCGCGACGATGCGCTTGACCACATCGAGCCCGAACACCGTCGCCGGCATCGGATCGACGAAGAAACAGGCCTTGAGGCCGTGCTCACGCAACCGCTGAAGCTGATAGCCGAGCCCAACCCCCGCGGGTTCGATCGAGCGCGCATAAATGTCTTCCACCGGCAGGCCGGCGGCGTGGTGCCGCCACGCAAGCTCGGTATCAACCGTCAGGAGGACGCGCGTCTGCATGATGCGGCTCTAGGCGATCATATTGAAGGATTTGATAATTGCCGCCCACAGATGCCGTCATGCTGAACTTGGTTCAGCATCCATGAACACGGACGGTGCAGAATCTTGTCCTTCAATGTTCATGGACCCTGAAACAAGTTCAGGGTGACGATGGAGCGCGCTTATCCGCCGTGAAAATAGTCGTAAATGCTCTGCGCCATCGCCCGGGACACGCCGGGAGCCCGTTGCAGATCCTCGAGCGCAGCGTTCTTCACCGCGCGCGCGGTGCCGAAATGCATCAGCAACGCCTTTTTTCGCGCAGGGCCGATGCCCGGGACCTCGTCGAGGCTGCTGACCCCGATCGCCTTGGCGCGTTTCTGCCGATGCGCGCCGATCGCGAAGCGGTGCGCCTCGTCGCGCAGCCGCTGGAGGTGGAACATCACCGGCGCGTTGACGGGCAAGGTGAATTCGCGCCCGTCGGGAAAATGGAAAGTCTCGCGGCCCGCATTGCGATCGGGACCTTTGGACACGCCGACAAACGGCACGTCCTCGATCCCCAGTTCGTCGAGCACCGCCTTCACCGCGCTCACTTGCCCCTTGCCGCCGTCGATCAGCATCAGGTCGGGCCATTCCTTGCCCTCACGATCGGGATCCTCGCGCTGCGCGCGACCGAAGCGGCGTTCCATCACCTCGCGCATCATCGCGAAATCGTCGCCGGGCACGGTCTCGGCGCGCCTGATGTTGAACTTGCGATAGGCGCCCTTGCGGAAACCCTCCGGCCCCGCCACGACCATCGCGCCCACTGCGTTGGTGCCCTGGATATGGCTGTTGTCGTAGATCTCGATCCGGTCGGGCGGCCCTTCGAGCTCGAACAGCTCGGCCATTTCGCGGAAGATCTTCGCCTGTGTCGTGCTCTCGGCCTGATGCCGTTCAAGCGCTTCCTGCGCATTGCGGCTTGCCTGTTTGACGAGACGAACGCGATCGCCGCGCTGCGGGACCGACAATGTCACCTTGCTCCCGGCGCGCCCGGTGAGCGCTTCGGCGAGCAGATCGGCCTCGGACAATGCGCGATCGACGAGAATCGTCTTGGGTGGCGGCACTTCCTCATAGAACTGCATCAGGAAGCTCGCGAGCACCTCCTCCTCGGGCACATCATTGGTATGCGCAGGGAAGAAGCTGCGATGCCCCCAATTCTGCCCGCCGCGAATGAAGAAAGCCTGGATGCACATCACCCCCGACTTGCACGCAAGCGCAAAAATGTCCGCATCGCCAATGCCTTCGGCGTTCACCGCCTGGCTCCCCTGGATGAAGGTCAGCGCCTTCAGCCGGTCGCGATAGACCGCCGCCATCTCGAAATCGAGATTCTCGCTCGCCTTCTCCATAGCTTTGCCAAGCTTGGCCTGGACGCGCGTCGACTTGCCCGTGAGGAAGTCCTTGGCGTCGCCGACAAGCTCAGCATAGGCGGCCTCGTCGATCCGTCCCACGCACGGCGCCGAGCAGCGCTTGATCTGGTAGAGCAGGCAGGGCCGGTCGCGATTGTTGAAGAAGCTGTCCGTGCATGATCGCAGCAGGAACAGTTTCTGCAACGCGTTGAGCGTCCGCCCCACCTCCCCTGCGCTCGCGAAGGGGCCAAAATACTCGCCCTTGAACTTGCGCGCGCCGCGATGCTTCTGGATACGCGGAAAGGCGTGATCGAGGCGGAGCAGGATGAAGGGGAAGCTCTTGTCGTCGCGCAGCAGCACATTGTATGCGGGCCGGTAACGCTTGATGAGCTGCGCCTCGAGCAGCAGCGCCTCGGCCTCGTTGTTGGTGGTCACGATCGTCATCGACCGCGTCTGCGTTATCATCCGCTGCAACCGCTTCGGCAGACGATTGACCTGCGTATAGTTGGTCACGCGGTTCTTCAGCGAGCGCGCCTTGCCGACATAGAGCACGTCGCCGCGCGCATCGTGCATCCGATAGACGCCGGGGCGGATCGGCAGCGTCTTGAGCACGTTACGGATGGCCGCCACGCCTGCCTCGAGATCGGGCCGGTCGGCGCCCTTCAGCGCATAGGTGGCTTTTTCCTCGTTGAAACGATCGGGCGCGGACGGCGTGGACATATGCTGCAATTAGGGCGCAAATACCGCGCGAACAATGGCCGGAGGGGGACGACAGTGCAGATAGCTGACAAGACCGCGCTGGTGACGGGCGGCACCGACGGTATCGGATTATGGACCGCCCGGCTGCTCAAGGCAAAGGGCGCCAGCGTGATCATCTGCGGGCGCAATGAGACCCGACTGGCCGCCGCGCGCGAGGAAGGGCTCGAAGCGATCCGGGTCGACCTGTCGTCGGCGGAAGGGTGCAGGGCGCTCGTGGAGGCGCTGGGTAACCGCCCCCTCGACATACTGGTCAACAACGCCGGCGCGTCCGAAGTGTCGGAGATCGGGGCGAACGTCGATCTCGACTCGATCGACCATACCTTCTTCCTCAACCTCCATGCGCCGGTCCACCTGATCCTGCTGCTGCTCGACCGGCTGCGCGCGCGACCTGCTGCCACGATCGTCAACGTGACATCGGGGCTTGCGATCGCCCCGCGCGGCAACGGGCCCTTTTATTGCGCGACCAAGGCGGGGCTGCGCAGCTTCACCCAGGCGCTGCGTTACCAGATGCGCGGCAGCAGCGTAACGGTGATCGAGGCGCTGCCGCCGCTCGTCGACACCGCGATGACCGCGGGCCGCGGCGGCAACAAGATGAGCGCGGAGGATTGCGCACGCGCGATCGTCACCGCGATCGGGCGTGGGCAGGAGGAAGTCTGCATCGGGCAGACCAAAATGCTCAAGCTGGTGCACAGCATGTCGCCCGCTCTCGCACGACGGATAATGCTGCGGTTCTGACCGCTTGCGCCTCCCTTACCGACCCCGGCCTTTTCGATACCGCGTCTAGGGGTTTGCCCCAATAGCGCGTTGCGCAGAATTGCGTCAGCATCCGTGCCGCCGCTGACGCAGCGTATCGTCGCAGCGAGACATCCAGCCTGTTCAGTTCATGCGTCTTTTGCCGCCAGCGAGGAGAGCGTCATGGCCGACACGTCCGCACCGCGCACCGTCCTTCCGATTCCTGCCAGGCCCCGCACGGGCCTCGTCACCTATGACGCCAAGGACCCCGACACGAAATACCCGCCCATCGAAGAGCTTCGTCCGCCAAAAGGTGCGCCCAATGTGCTGGTCATCCTGCTCGACGATGTAGGGTTCGGCGCATCGAGCGCCTTTGGAGGGCCTTGCGAGACACCCACGGCCGAGCGGCTCGCCAGGAAGGGCCTGAAGTATCGCCGCTTTCACACCACTGCTTTATGCTCTCCCACGCGTCAGGCGCTGCTGACAGGCCGCAACCATCATTCGGTCGGCATGGGCGGCATCACCGAGATTGCCACCGGTGCGCCCGGCTATTGCTCGGTGCTGCGCAATAGCGCGGCGCCGCTCGCGAAGACACTCAAGCTCAACGGCTATTCGACCGCCCAGTTCGGCAAGTGCCATGAAGTGCCCGTCTGGCAGACAAGTCCCGTCGGCCCCTTCGACCAATGGCCGACAGGTGGCGGGGGATTCGAATATTTCTACGGCTTCATCGGCGGCGAGGCGCACCAATGGTATCCCTCGCTCTACGAGGGAACGACCCCCATTGAGGTCGAGAAAACCCCCGAAGAGGGCTATCACTTCATGGAGGACATGACCGACAAGGCGATCGACTGGATCGGTCAGCAAAAGGCGCTTGCCTCCGACAAGCCCTTCTTCGTCTATTTCGCGCCCGGCGCGGCGCATGCCCCGCACCACGTGCCCAAGGAATGGGCCGACCAGTATAAGGGCAAGTTCGACGCCGGTTGGGACAAGGCCCGCGAGGAAATCTTTGCCCGGCAGAAGAAGCTTGGCGTGATTCCGTCGGATGCCGAACTGACGCCGCGCCACGCGCAGATTCCGGCGTGGGACGACATGCCCGAGGACCTGAAGCCCGTGCTTCGCCGGCAGATGGAGGTCTATGCGGGCTTCCTTGAATATGCCGACCACCATGTCGGGCGGCTGATCGATAGCCTCGAGAAAATGAACATCCTCGACGACACGCTGATCTACTACATCATCGGCGACAATGGCGCGTCGGCGGAGGGGACGCTCAACGGCACCTATAACGAGATGATCAACTTCAACGGGATGGCCGCGCTCGAGACGCCCGAATTCCTCAAGGAGCGGCTCGACAAGCTGGGCGGGCCCGAATCCTACAACCACTATGCCGTTGGCTGGGCGCACGCGATGAACACGCCCTATCAATGGACGAAGCAGGTTGCCTCGCACTGGGGCGGCACGCGCAATGGCACGATCGTGCACTGGCCGGGCGGAATCAAGGGCAAGGGCGAGGTTCGCGACCAGTTCCACCACGTGATCGACATTGCTCCCACCATCCTGGAAGCGGCGGGACTTCCCGAGCCCGTTTCGGTCGACGGCGTGCAGCAGACGCCGATCGAGGGTGTCAGCATGCTTTACTCATTCAACAAGGAGAAGGCGCCCGACCGGCACGAGACACAGTATTTCGAGATGTTCGGCAATCGCGGCATCTACCACAAGGGCTGGACCGCGGTGACCCGTCACAAGACGCCCTGGCTTCTCGTCGGCGAGAAGGTGCCCGCCTTCGACGATGACGTGTGGGAATTGTACGACACGAACAAGGACTGGTCGCAGGCCAACGATCTGTCGAAGAAGATGCCCGAGAAGCTGCACGAACTGCAGCGGCTCTGGCTGATCGAGGCGACCCGGTACAATGTTCTTCCGCTCGATGACGACGTTGCCAATCGGTTGAATGCAGATCTGGCGGGCCGCCCGGTCCTGATCAAGGGCGAACGCCAGCTCCTGTTCGGCAGCATGGGACGGCTTTCCGAAAATTCGGTCGTGAACGTCAAGAACAAGTCACATGCCGTGACGGCCGAGCTCGATATTCCGGCTTCCGGCGCCGAGGGCGTGATCATCGCCCAGGGCGGCAATATCGGCGGCTGGGCGCTTTATGCGAAGAACGGCAAGCTCAAATATTGCTACAATCTGCTGGGCGTGAAGTATTTCTATGCCGAGTCCGATCGGGCGCTTCCCGAGGGTAAACATCAGGTTCGCATGGAATTCGCCTATGATGGCGGCGGTCTCGCCAAGGGCGGTGACGTCACACTCTATGTCGACGGCAAATCCGTAGGCAAAGGCCGTGTCGATGCCACGGCTCCGATGGTCTTCTCCGCGGACGACGGGCTTGATGTCGGCAAGGATACCGGTGCTCCGGTGGCCGAGGATTACACGCCTCACGGCAATGGCTTCACCGGCAAGGTGCTGGGCGTGGAAATCGCGCTGAACAAGGCTGCCGAGGAGGCCGATCACATGGTCGACCCTGAGGAGGTGGTCCGGGTCGCGATGGCGCGGCAATAGGGGGCCCTTGACATATTACCGCGGTCTTGTGCGGCGGGGCAGTGACGGCATCGCCTCGCCCCGCTGCCACAAGCCCCCCGCCAACGCCCCGCATTGAGGCCGGCTATGCAAAGCGATTCCGGTAGTTTTCTCGACACGTTGCTCTTCACATTCCCGCTGTGGCTTGTCGGGCTTGTCCTCGTTGCAGCATGCTTGCTGGCGCTGCAGGCCGGTAAGCTGCTGCATATACGCGCGTCGCGGCGGGGAACGGAAACGCCAGACGCCGGCAAGTCCGATGCCGATGGTTATATCATCGCCGCCATCTTCGCCCTTCTGGCTTTTCTTACGGGCCTGACATTTTCGATTGCCCTCGATCGCTTTGACACCAGACGCGGGCTGGTCGCGGAGGAGGCCAACGCCATCAGCACCGCCTATCTGCGTGCCAGCCTGTTCGACGAGCCGCATCGTGCGCAACTTCAGACGCTGCTTCACACATATGCGCGATCGCGCATCGCGCCGGAAGGTCTGTGGAACAAGCAGATGGACGCAAAGGTGGAGAACGCCCGCGCCCTGCGGGACCGTCTCTGGGATGCCACGCACGCGGCGGTCTATCCCGTTCGCGAGACCGAACTCGCATCCTATTTCGTCGAGGCGATGAACGAGACGCTCAATGTCGGCATTCGACGGGAACTCGCAGGACGCGCGCACGTCCCTACGCGAATCCTTAACATTCTGCTCCTCTATCTTGTGGCGGCTTCCGTGGTGCTTGGATATCTGGTGGCCGAAGAAAGCCGCGGCCGCCGACAGGCTGCGATGATCCTGGTCGCACTGTTCGCCGTCTCGATGCTGCTGATCCTGGATATCGACCGCCCGCATTCCGGCACGGTCAACGTGCCCCAGCGCGCTCTCGAGGAATTGATCGCGATGCTCGACCGCGATGCCGCCCGCAGGAACGCCGCGCCAATCACTCGGACGCCACGCTAGCCGGCCGAGGATGCCACGATCGACTGAACATGCATTGCCGGCTATTTTTGCAAGCACATCAGGGAGGATTCGCCATGAAGCTCATGATCGTTCCCATCATCGCCGCCCTCGCCCTTGCGGGCCCCATCGCCGCGAGCGCCCAGAGCGTTCCGCCGCCGATACAGGCGGCACTCGCCGATCCGGGCCGTCCCGCGACCGACAAGGCGCGCGACGCCGCACGGCATCCCGGCCAGGTCCTTGCCTTTGCGGGCATCAAGCCGGGCGACAAGGTCGCCGATTTCCTGATGGGCGGCGGCTATTGGACGCGCATCCTCGCCAAGGCGGTTGGCGACAAGGGCCATGTCTATGCCTATCAGGCGAAGCAATTCATCGACTATCGCCCGGCCTATGCCGATGAGCAGAAGGCCGCGGTCGCGGGTTACAGCAACGTCACGCCGAGCAGCGATTCACTGACGAGCTTCACCTTCCCCGAGCCGCTCGATGCGATCGTCACGGTGCAGAACTATCACGACCTCCATCTCGCCTTTGCGCCAAAGGGCTTTGCCGACACCGTCGCCAAGCGGCTCTATGCAGCGCTCAAGCCCGGCGGTGTGCTGCTGGTGGTCGATCATGTCGCCGCGGCCGATCCGAATTTCGCGGTGCCCGACAAGCTCCACCGCATCGACCCCGCAGCGGCGCGCGCCGAAATCGAAAAGGCCGGCTTCAAGTTCGATGCCGAGCTGAACGTGCTGCGCAACCCGGCCGACCCGCACACGACCAACGTGTTCGATGCCTCGATCAAGGGCAAGACCGACCAGTTTATCTATCGCTTCCGCAAGCCGGGGTGAGGTGAACGAAATGTTGGGCCGCCACAGCGCGGTCTTTCTCTCGTCGTGCCAGCGAAAGCTGGCATCTCAGTGCCTTTTGCCCCAAGCTTGAAACGTGGAGCGCGGCGGCTGGACCTACATCATGACAAACCGGCCGTTTGGCGCTCTCTACATCGGCGTGACGGCGGAACTCTCGAGCCGGATTTGGCAGCATCGCAATGGCACCGGCTCGGATTTCTGCCGACGCTATCTGCTAACGCGCCTTGTGCTGGCCGAGCCGCATGCGACAATCGGTGAAGCAATTGCGCGGGAAAAGGCGCTCAAGGCATGGAAGCGTTCATGGAAGATTGAGTTGATCCAGGCTGCCAATCCCCGATGGCTCGATCTGTGGGACGATCTGCAAAGATAAGGGGATCCCAGCTTTCGCTGGGATGACGACAAAAGGTGGAAGGACGCAAACGAAAACGGGCAGCCAGAGGCTGCCCGCTTCGTGTCTTGCGATGACCTTCCGGCCTAGTTGAGGCGTTTGCCGAGCCCCGCGATGGTCTGATCTACCAGCGCTTTGTCCTGCGCGGCACCGTGGCCGTCGGCAATCAGCGCCGCCGCGGCGTTGGCAGCGGCTTCGGCAGCCTTGGCGCGGACCTCGGCGATCGCGGCGCGCTCGGCCGCCTCGATCTTGTCCTCGGCCATCTTGGCGCGGCGTGCGGTCAGGTCCTTGGCTTGAGCTTTCGCATCGACGAGGATCTGCCTGGCCTCGGCCTCGGCATGCTCGCGCATGGTGACGGCTTCGGCCTCGGCGGACTTCACCTTGGCTTCGTACTCTGCGCGAAGCGCCTCGGCCTCGGCGCGGAGCTGCTTGGCCTCGTCGAGATGCTGGCGGATGCCCGCAATCTTCTTGTCGAGCGCCGACCCGATGATGCCGGGCACTTTCTTCCAGATCAGGATGCCGAGGAACACTGCCATGGCGAGCGACACCCAGCCGGTAGCGTCCATGCCGACCGCCTGGGGCTCGGCGTGCGCTGCCGCGCCGCCATGCGCTTCGGTGGTCGCGCTATGTTCGAGACCCTCGCCCTGGCCATGCTCGGCCGCGGTGAGGTTGGCGGCCACTTCAGCCGATCCGTGTGCTGCCGTCTCAGACATTTGCGAGCGCCGCCTTCACTGCATTGGCCGCCTGGGCCTGGGTTACCTTGGCGCCCGAAAGCTTGGCGACCATATCCTGCGCGGCGTCGACGGCCACGGCCTCGATATCCGACAGCGCCTTCACGGTCGCGGCCTTGATCCGCGCCTCGGCGGCGCCGATCTGCTCGGCGGTTTCGGCGTCGGCCTTGGCGAGCGTCTTTTCGGACTCGGCCGTGGCCTTGGCTTTTGCGCCCTGCGTGATCTTGAGCGCCTCGGCGCGATTGGCCTCGGCCTTCGCCCGATAGGCTTCCTCACGCGCATCGGCTTCCGCACGGGCACGTTCGGCAGCGGCGAGGTCATCGGCAATCTGCTTGTCGCGAAGGTCCACCGTCCCCTGGATCTTCGGCACCATGCCGAGGCCGATCACGAAGAAGACGAGGCCGAACGTCAGCAGCAGCCAGAAGATCTGCGACGCATAGGTTGCGGCTATCTGGGCAATCTGGGGCATTTCACCTGTATCCGTATCCTGCCGCCCGGAACTCGCATCCCGGGCGGAGGTTTCAGTTCGTTGTTACGCGACGAAGATCAGGATCATCGCAACGACGAACGCGAGCAGGCCGAGAAGCTCGGCGGCCGCGAAGCCGATGAAGAGGCGGCCCTGCTGGCCGTCGGCGGCCGCGGGATTGCGCAGCGCGCTCTCGAGGAACGAGCCGAAAACGTTACCCACGCCGATGGCGGCCATGCCAGCGCCGATGGCTGCGAGACCTGCACCGATCAGCTTTGCTGCTTCTGCGTCCATTTTAATAACTCCTTTTTTAAATCTTAGAAACAAGTGGTTGAAAACTCAGTGAAGATGCTCAGCGTCATTGATGTAAAGCGACGTGAGGAGCGCAAACACATAGGCCTGGATGCCCGCGACCAGCAGCTCGAGCGCGCTGATGCCGATCATGAGCACGAAGCTGGGAATCCCCACCATCGCGCCGAAGCCGAGGCCCGCATTGGTGCTGTTGATGACGAAGCCCGCAAGCACCTTCAGCAGCACGTGACCGGCGGTCATCGCGACGAAGAGTCGCAGACCGAGGCTGAAGGGACGCACCATGAACGAGACGAACTCGATCGGCGCGATGATCGGGATCATCGGTAGCGGCGTGGCGTGCGGCACGAACAGCGAGAAGAAGTGGAGACCGTGCTTCCAGAAACCGACGATAAGCACGATCGCGAAGGACATGATCGCGAGCACGCCGGTAACGGTCAGATGGCTCGTAAAGGTGAAGGGATGCGCGCCGAACAGGCCGATGGGCAGCAGCCCGAGGAGGTTGGCGAAGAGGATGAACATGAACAGCGAGAAGACATAGGGCATGTATTTGCGCCCCGCTTCACCGACATTCTGGACGAGCAGGTTCGAGATGAAGCCCGTCATGCTCTCGACCGCGGCCTGCCAGCGGCCGGGGACGAGCTGACGCTTCATGCCACCGAGCATGAACACCCAGAGCACGACCGCGGTGATCACCATCCACAGCGAAGAATTGGTGAACGCGATGTTGTAACCGGCAATGCTCAGATGATCGGTGCCGAACAACGGCTCGATCGTGAACTGATGCATCGGATCGATTTTACCAGACTCGGCTGCCACCAATAAAACCCCAAATAACGAGGCCAGCTTTCGATCCGTCGGATCGAAATCCGTCCTCTTTCCTTCGTTTTACGCATTTTCCGAGTCGCCGGACGTTCCGGCCGGCTAGAAAATGCTTCTGCAACCAAAGCGCCCGAAAATCACTTCGAGCGCCGGTTTGAAATCCTGATGATATTCCTGAAGGCGACGATGATTCCGAAGAACAGCATCACCAGCAGGGCCCAGGGCGAGGTGCCCGCCAGGCGATCAATCACCCAGCCGACCAACGCACCGCCGGCAATCCCCCCGATCAGTTCGGCAAGCACCCGGTTGCCCAGACGATAGTTATCGTCATGGCCGTCCTGCGGCGCGCCCTTCCTGACCTTCTCTTTGTGATGCGCTTGCCTCAACCGCTGCTGGAGCGACGAGAGCCGAGCATCCTCTTCGATGGGGTCCTGCCCGGGTTCGCTTTCCGCCATGCTTTCCCTTTCCTCGTGCCGAAGACAGGGCGCAGCATAACCGACGAGCGAGCCCGCCAAGGCGCGGCCCGTTTAGGAAGCGATGCCGGTTAAGTCAACCGCGGTGGTGCACTGCGGAAAAGGCCGAGGATTTCCGCGACTCTGTAGAAGTATTGCCCGATTGCCGTCGACAGGTTTCGCCAATCCGGCCGGATTCGCTTGGGTCCGCGCTTTGGCGGGTGCCCGCGCCGTGCTAGGCAGCGTGCCCAGCCTGCGACAGGGGAGCAACAGCATGGATATCGTCGACTCGAGAAATCGAAGCGTCATGCGTAACAGTTGCAGTGCGTATCGCCAGACACGCCGGGAATTGATCGGATGGACGGCCGGAGGCATCGCCCTGCTGGGCGGAGGGCTGGTCAGCCGCGCGGCCTGGGCGGCAACCCCGACCGACACGATGACGATCGGCCCGTTCTACCCCGTATTGCGGCCACTCGACCAGGATGGTGACCTCACCGTCGTCAACGGTATCGCGACCGGCGCCAGGGGCCAGATAGTCGATCTTGCCGGCCGCGTGTTGAAGCCCGACGGGACGCCCGCCGCAGGGGCTCGCGTTGAGATCTGGCAGGCCAATGCCGCGGGCCGCTATGCGCACCCCGCCGACATGTCCGGCGTACCGCTCGATCCCGGCTTTCAGGGCTTTGGCGTTCAGTTGGCCGACGCGGAGGGGCGCTATCGCTTCCGTACTGTGAAGCCCGGCGCATATCGCATCCCCGATGGACGCGTGCGTACGCCACACATTCATTTCGACGTGCAGGGGCGCACCAGTCGAATCGTCTCCCAGATGTTCGTTCCCGGCGAGCCGCTCAATGCGTCCGATTTCCTGCTCAAGGCCTCAGAGGCGCCCGATACGCTGATCGCGCGCAAACTGCAGCCGCCGCCCGGGACCGCCGACATACTCGCGCTCGAATGGGATATCGTGCTGGTTGCAGCCTAGCGCATAACGCGCTGAGCCTAGTGCGCCTCCGAGTCCCCCGGCGAAGGCCGGGGTCCAGGAGTCACGGACACTGGGGCTGGCCATTTCTGGACCCCGGCCTTCGCCGGGGTACTCGGTGCTTCAACCCACGCTCGGGCAATAGTCGGGCTTGGGCACAGGTGCGCCGCCTTCGCGCACGCGCCACACGCCATCGGTGAGGCGATATGCGCGGCCGGGGCCGACCTTGCTGGTCAGTGTCTGGCAGCCGGTCGCGGCGGCCATGTCCGAGACGCTTACCCCGCGCTTGGCGGCAAGATCGGTATAGGCCGCGCGGCGCTTGATGTTGATCGCGTCGACTTCGGATTTGAGCGCTGCGGAGGGCGGATTGCGGAAGCCCAGATAGCCATCGGCCTGCTCGCCGACATCGCCGCTGGCGAGCGCGGCCGAAACCGCGCCGGACTGTGCACGGGCAACACCCGCAACGCCTGCGGCCAGCACGAGCGCGAAGCCCAGGCCGATGATGATTTTGCGGTTCTTGGTCATTGCGGGAACAACTCCGGGTTTTCCTGAATCAACTGTTGCGCGTCCTGCTGGAGGCGAACAACCACTTCCTGCCGGACATTGACGTTGAGATTGATCTCGATCGGCTTGTCCGGTGCCTTGACCTGAATGCACCCGCCAAGAATAGCGGATAGCCCCAACAGGGCCAACATCCCGGGCGGACCGGCACGCACCGCATCGCGAGCGTCCCTCGTCAACTTAGCGCTCTTCATTGCATTTTCTCGCTTTCCTCAGGCTGAACGGGTTTTTGCGGCGCGTCGGCCGCCTCGAATCCGGGAACGTGCTGGCGAATCAGCAGGCTTGGATCGGTGAAGCTGCGCGCGGTGTTGAGCAAGCCCCGGAACGGCGCGCGGATGGTGATGTTGAAGATGAAGGGCAGTCCGATGAACTGGCCGGTGAGACTGGACGGCGCGACATCAACGGTGCCCTGGTTGGTGCCGGTGAAGCGGACTTGCGTGACCATCTCCGCGTCGAGCGGCCCGTTGAGATCGATCGCCAGCCGACTGTATTTTATGGACTTGAGCGCATCGAAGGCCATCGAACCGAAAGTCCCCAAATCCTCGTTGGAGACCTGTCCGACATAGGCCAGCGTGCCTCCTTGCTCACGCACCACGAGCCGCCCGCCCTCGATCCGGCCGCCGGTCTCGTCGAAGATCATCGGAATGGTGCCATCGAAGATGCCGGTGACGTTGATGTCCTTGAGTTCGAACTGGTTGATGAACTGCGCGGCATCGAGGCCGACGACGCGGAAGGTGAGCCGGCGTTCCTTGTCCACGCCGAAGTCGAGCACGGTGGGTTCGAGGATTAGCTCGCCCCCCGCAAAGGGCCAGCGCCCGCCCTCGATCTGCACTTTCTGGTCAGCAATCAACTGATAGTCGATATAGCCGTTGAGCACTGCGATGCCGGGATTGACCTCGCCCAGATAGAGGCGCTGATTTGGCGCGCTGACCAGCCCCAGCAGATCGGTGAAGCGCAATTCGCCCGTGGCCGCGGTGACGGGGCCGAAGGCGGCGGCAAGATCGGTATTTTGCGTGCGGAAAACACCGTCGCTGGTGACGCTGTCCGGCGACCAGCGGATCTCGCCGCGCCCGATGACGCTCCCGCGGACATTGGCGACGACGCCCAGCGCGAGCCTAGTCAGCGTGTCGGGCTGAAAGCCCTCGCCGAAATTGAGGCCCGCGACGTCAAGCACCGCCTTGCCGGTGCCTGGTCCGAGATTGTGCGCGATGTCGACATCCATCACGCCCGTCTTGCTCCCGGGATCGCGGAGCTTGCCGGTGGCGGTGATACGGCTGTCCTTGAGGAACAGCTTGAAATTATCGCTGACCAGCGGATTGAAGCGCGGCAGTGTTTCCGCATCGGCAACGCGCAGCCCGCCATCGAGCGCGAGCGCTCCGCCCTTCAACGACCATTTGCCCGCGGCTTCGGACATCACGAGCGGAACATTGGCGATCTGCCCACCCGTCCCGGCAAAATCGCCGCTGACCGCGCCGCCGCGAAAGCCGCCCGAGAGCTGTGCGATGTCGAGCCTCGTGACGCGATCGCCCTGGCCCAGCCTCAATGCCACATCACGTGCGCTGAAACCCTGTCGTGCAAAACCGATCTCGGCGCTGGCCACGGCCATCGAAACCGGGCTGTCACCAAGCCTGCCCTTCAGGCGTGTTGCAGCCAGCCGGGCGCCGCCGCTCGTCTGTCCTGCGGCATTCATCGCGAACAGCGCGGGGCCTTGATTGGGGCACAAGGTCACGCGATTGGGGGCGAGCGCAAGGCCTGCGACGTTCAGCGACGTAAAGGCCAGCGGCACACAGGCGGGATTGATCAGCATCGCGCCACCGCGCGCGAGCCGACCGTCGATCGGCAGCGTCAGTCCCGTCACGCGTCCGTCGCCGAGCGGACCGTCGAGCGTTGTCTGCGTCTCGAAGCGGGTCGCTCCGCCCGGCGAAGCGGTAAAACGCACAGGCGTGAGCGCGAGTCGCGCTCCGTCCACGGCATAGGGCGCGAAAACCGCATTGCCCGTGATCGACGCGCCGGGTTCGCGCTGGCTCAACTGCACCACCGCTCCCGGAAAACCGCCACCCCCCAAGGTCAGCCGGCCATCGACCAGCGCCTCGCCCGTTCCCGGCCAGCCGAATCGTACGCCGTGCCCGTCCGAAAGGCTGAGGCGCGCGCCGCTGCGGCTGATTGCGGCAAGCGAGCCGATGCGCAACGATCCCGCGCTGCCGACATGCGCGACGGTGAAATCGGCGCTTAGCGCGGCATCGCGTCCAGCGCGCGCGATCGCGTCGGCAAGGGCGCGCGCGATCGGCCCCACGGGCGTCCCCTGCCCCGATGCGCCGAAACTGGCGATGCGGGCAAGCTGAGTACGGTCAAGCGCGCTGTGCTCGATCTCGGCGCGACCGTTGAACGCAGCGGCCAGACCCTCGGGCTTGCGGCCAAGCTCATAGCCCCCCTTCAGCGAGACGCCCTGCCCCGTGATCCCCGCTGTCGTGACGTTCTGCGCCGCAATCTTGACGTCGCCGCGCGTCTGGCTGCTGCGCCCGTCAAAGCCGATCGTGCCGATGACGCCCCCGAGCCGGGTCGCGCCCATTCGCATTTCGCGCACATCGACACCCGCCGATCCCTGCCAGCGGTTGAGCGCTTCGCTGAACCCGGCATCAACAACGGCCTGTGGTCGATCGAGTGCGACATCCTGTCCCTTGCAGCCAAAGCGGGCAGCGCGGACGGGGCCCGTCACCTTGGGCCGCTTGTCGGAAATGGCCAGATCGAGCCACGCGGTCGTCTCCGACAATGTGCAATCGCCCACAATGAGCGCGGGCGCGACCGCCGCCAGCTTGCCCTTGAACCCGTCCGAAAGGTTACCACGGCCTTCGAGCTTCGCGCCGACCGCCCCGTTGGGCAAATCGAGCCGCAGCCGTGCGTCGCTCAACTCGACATTGAGATCGGGGAGAGCGAAGGGCTCGCCCGTCGGCTCGGGCAACAGCTTGTCGACCGCTCCGAAGGAAAATGTGCCATCGATCAGGCGGCCCCGCAGCCGAACGCCATGTGCTCGAATTCCGCTGACCTTCGCGCCGCCAAACCCGAACTGCGTGATGACCTCGGCCCATTCCGCGGTCAGATCCGGCTTCCCGGGATCGCCAATGACCAGATTCTCGATCCGCTGGGTGCGAAAGCCGATCCTTTCTATGTCGTAGCTCGCCTGAACGCCGCGATCTTCGAGCATGTCGCCGACAATATTGCGCGCGATGGGTTCGCGCTGCGTCCAGGTCGCGAACAATGCGAGCGTTACGACCGCGGTTACACCCGCCGCGATCCGGGCGACTCGGCGAGGGCGCGGCGGCCACTCTGTGCCGACGGTCTCCTCGATCTCCTCGACCACCTCGTCGACCAGGCTTTCGTCCTTGCTCACCCTGCCTCCCGGCCAACGCGCCCGCACAACCGTTACCGCCGCTCGTTCATTTCGCAACCCAAACGTCCGAGGATCATTGCGGTTGCGTTCAAGCGCTTATAGTTCTTCCAACAATGAGCGGGGATGAACAGGACGGCAAGGGCCCACGAGATCCTGGCCACGACAGCGCCGGCCACCGCGCGCGGCTGCGCAAGCGGCTGATCGAAGGCGGCGGTGACGCGCTGCTCGATCACGAGCTGATCGAATATCTCCTCGCCACCGCGATCCCGCGCATCGACACCAAACCCATCGCCAAGGCGCTGCTTGCCGAATTCGGCGGCATTGCGGGCGTTTTCTCGGCGGATGCGGCGGCGCTTGCGCGCGTGAAGGGCGTGGGCGAAGGCGCCGTCGCGGCGATCAAGATCGCGCAGGCCACCGCGCTCCGGCTTCTGCGCGCCGAGGTGAGCGAACGCCCCGTACTGGGAAGCTGGCAGGCGCTACTCGATTATTTGCGCGCCGACATGGCGCACATCACGGTCGAGCGCGTGCGCGTGCTCCACCTCAACACACGCAACCTGCTGATCCGCGACGAACTGATGAGCGAGGGCTCGATCGACCAGGCCGCAATCTACGCGCGCGAGGTCGTGCGCCGCGCGATCGACCTGGGATCCGCGGCGCTGATCCTCGTCCACAACCACCCCAGCGGCGACCCGTCGCCCAGCCGGCAGGACATCGCGCTGACGCGCGATATCGCCGAGGCCGGCAAGAGACTGGGGATTGCGGTGCACGACCACATCATCATCGGCGCACAAGGCCATTCGAGCATGCGCGCACTGGGGCTGTTGTGAGACCGTCCTAAAACAAGAACGGGCGGCCCTCTCGGACCGCCCGTCACGCGCAGACTGACGTTGAAATCAGCCGGCGAGGAACCTGGTAAGTTCGCCCTTGCTGACCGTCTTGTTCTTGTCGGCATCAGCCTGAGCGAACGCAGCACCTGCCCATGCCGTCAGTTCCGTTTCCGGGGTCGCATCGCCGCCCGCCTGACGCAGCTTGAGCATCCAGGCCGAAAATTCGGTCTGGCTCAACTCGCCATTGCTATCCTTGTCATAGGCCGGAAAATCAGCGTCCACGACCTGCGCCACCTGCGAAGCGCCGGCAGGCTGTGCCTGCGCAGCCGGGGCGGCTTCTTGCGCCGGCGCGGCGGGCGCTGCCTCTGAGGGCGCCTGCGTCGCAGTCGTCTCGCTCGGGGCCGCAGGCGGCGTCTGCGTTTCCTGAGCGATCACCGGAGCAGAAAGCGCAATCGCGCTGGCAAAAATAACCGTACGAATCATCGAATAAACTCCTGAATTCCTAAAAACTGTTTTTGTGGCGCAACGATTTTTCCAATCATTCTTCCAACCACGCCTCGATAAACTGCATGATGGGCTGTCAGGTTCCTGAACAGGCCTGCGCCGTGACGCGCTTCATCGCCGCATGACTTCGACTCGTGGATGAGGCGTTCACGATCTGCGACGATTTTGATGGTACTTCTCGATTATTTCTTGATCTTCGATCTCAGAAACGCGGTGAATTCTTCGGGTGAAACGCGTTTGTCGGAATCGCCGTCCGCGCTGACAAAAGATGTTTCAGCCCAAGCCTTTAGCTTGGCGGGATCCTCACCTGCTCCATTGGATTGCGAACGCAGCGTGATGAGCCACGTCGAGAACTCGTCGTGCGTCAGATGCCCCTTGCCGCCATGGTCAAAACGCGGCCAGTCCGCCGCAACCGCAGCATCCAGTTCCTTTTCGGGCGCGGGCGGCGGCTCCTGCGCGACAACGGGCACGGCGAGCGCGAGCCCGCCGGCGATGCTCAGGATGCGCAACATTTCTCTGCTCCTCAGTCGCAAGCTCCGATTGGCAGAGCATGTTGCCTGGCCATGACAATGGCCACAATTGAAGCCGCGCCCCGCCCCTGCTATCGCGCGGCCCGACCGATTCCGTGCCGGAAATGCGGCCACCCGACTTCAGAAAGGCTCCCCATGGTCCCCCGTTATGCCCGCCCAGCAATGACCGCGATCTGGGAACCCGAATCGAAATTCCGCATCTGGTTCGAGATCGAGGCGCACGCCACCGACGCACTCGCCGAACTCGGCGTCGTGCCAAAGGAAGCCGCCAGGGCGATCTGGGAGCGCGGCGCGTTCGAGGTCGAGCGCATCGACGCGATCGAAGCCGAGGTGAAGCACGACGTCATCGCCTTCCTCACTAACGTCGCAGAGCATGTCGGCGACGAAGCCCGCTTCATGCATCAGGGCATGACCTCGAGCGACGTGCTCGACACCTGCCTTGCGGTCCAGCTAGCGCGCGCATCGGATATTTTGATCGAGGATCTCGACAAACTGCTCGAGGTGCTCAAGCGCCGCGCCTATGAGCACAAGCTGACCCCCACGATCGGCCGCAGCCACGGCATCCATGCCGAACCCGTCACTTTCGGGCTCAAGCTGGCGCAAGCCTATGCCGAATTCGCGCGCAACCGCGAACGCCTGGTCGCGGCGCGCAAGGATGTCGCGACCTGCGCGATTTCGGGCGCGGTCGGCACCTTCGCCAATATCGATCCGCGCGTCGAGGAACATGTCGCGGAAAAGCTCGGCCTTTCGGTCGAACCGACGTCGACGCAGGTGATCCCGCGCGATCGTCATGCGATGTATTTCGCGACGCTGGGGGTCATCGCATCGTCGATCGAGCGGCTCGCCACCGAGATCCGCCATCTCCAACGCACCGAGGTTCTGGAGGCTGAGGAATATTTCTCGCCCGGCCAGAAGGGTTCATCGGCGATGCCGCACAAGCGCAATCCCGTGCTCACCGAGAATCTGACAGGCCTTGCGCGCATGGTGCGCGGCTATGTCACGCCCGCGCTCGAAAACGTGGCTCTGTGGCATGAGCGCGACATCTCACACTCCTCGGTTGAGCGTTATATCGGCCCCGACGCCACGATCACACTCGATTTCGCGCTCGCGCGCCTCACCGGCGTGATGGACAAGCTCGTCATCTATCCCGAGCGGATGCAGAAGAATTTGGACAAGATGGGTGGCCTCGTCCATTCGCAGCGCGTGCTGCTGGCGCTCACCCAGGCGGGCGTCAGCCGCGAGGACGCGTACCGCCTGGTCCAGCGCAACGCGATGAAGGTTTGGGAATCCGACGGCCAGCTTTCATTGCTGGAACTCCTGAAGGCCGATCCCGAAGTCAGCGCGGCGCTGTCTGCCGAGGAGATCGAGGATCGCTTCGATCTCGGCTACCATTTCAAGAATGTCGACACGATCTTCGCGCGCGTCTTCGGCGAATGATGCGATGGTGCGATCGCTGCACCTGATGCAGCGATCGTAACCGGCCCGACACGGTCAGGGCCGATTTCTAGCGTTTTCCCAGCGGCATTACCGAATAGAGCAACGCGATTGCAATAACTGCAACTGCGATAGCGCGTTTTGAAATTGCGATGGAATGTGAATTCCCTATTTATGCTGCATCGCACAATAGAGTGCGGGCGCGGGCAGGATCGCCCGCATCTTGGAGAAAAACAATGAAGCTGTTTGAGACGGCGACCAGCCTCGTGCTGTTGTTCGCCACGCAGGCGCTTGCGTTCGGGACCGTTCTGGTCGCCTGACGCCGCCTAGAAACCCCGCCCAGGCATATGGCCCGGCGGGGTTTTCTTTTGCCCATAGCACATACGATTGCGATTTCTGCATGCGCGATGCTCAAAATTAAAATTGCGCCATGTGATAATTATATTACATAAAATGCATCGAATGTTCCAGCGCGGGCTTGGGGTCGCACCCTGCCGCGGAACTTCCGAGACAGCGCTCCTCCTGGCGATTCGCGGCACTCCCTGCGCCGCAACCGCTTAGAGCCTGATCGTTTGAGGTGGAAGCGCTCTGCGCTTCCGCCGAAAGCGTGAATCAGGCTCTATTCGAATGGTTGAGACCTTGATTCACGTTTCAGGCTGATCCAGCCTGAAACGATCAAGGTCGAGCGCTCGCGATCGGGGTAATCTCCTCCCGACCCTGATCGCAACACTCGAAACCCCGCCGGACATCCCTTTAGTCCGGCGGGGTTTTTCGTTCTAATCGTCACCGACAGAGCTGATTTCCCGGCATGCTTGAGCCCGGTGCGCGCCTGCGCGTGGTTTGGCTGGTATCGGGATGGAGGCGGCCACGAAAAAGCATGCGGGCAACGCCCACATGCTTCATTACGGAGGAGAATCGGGTCAGGCCGGGCGGCCCCGCGCCGGGATCAGTCGGTCAGATCGTCCCACATCGTCTTGAGCTTCGAGAAGAAGCCGCTCGATGCCGGGCATTCCTCGCCCGTCTCGGTATCGCGGAACTGTTCGAGCAGCTCCTTCTGGCGCGCGGACAATCGGGTCGGGGTCTCGACCTCGATCTCGACGACCATATCGCCCTCCCCGCGCCCCTGGAGCACGGGCATGCCCGCGCCGCGCTGGCGGATCTGCTTGCCCGACTGGATGCCTGCGGGAATGCGGATCTCGTGCTCCACCTTGTCGAGTCCGGGCACGGTGATGCAGCCGCCCAGCGCCGCAGTCGTGAAGCTGATCGGTGCGCGACAGAACAGCGTCGTCCCCTCGCGCTCGAAGATCGGATGCCGCTTTACGTGGAGGAAGATGTAGAGATCGCCCGGCGGTGCGCCGCGTGCGCCTGCCTCGCCTTCGCCTGACAGCCTGATGCGCGTGCCTTCGTCGACGCCCGCGGGAATGTTGACGTCGAGCTTCTTCTCGCGGTCGACGCGGCCTTCGCCATGGCATGATCCGCAGGGATCCGCGATCACCTGACCAGCGCCGTGACAGGCCGGGCAGGTCCGCTCGACGACAAAGAAGCCCTGCTGCGCACGCACCTGGCCACGGCCACCGCAGCTATGGCAGGTCTTGGCCGAGGTGCCAGGCTTGGCGCCCGTGGCGTCGCACGGCTCGCAGCGCGCCGAGACGTCGACTGCTATCGACGTCTGCTTGCCGTGAAACGCCTCTTCGAGCGTGATTTCCATGTCGTAGCGCAGATCGGCGCCGCGCCGCGCGGCCTGACGCTGACCTCCGCCGCCAAAGCCCGCGCCGAAGATGGTCTCGAAAATGTCGCTGAAGCCTTCGAAGCCGCCGCCGGCACCGCCGCCATTGCCGAACCCGCCATTCTGGAAGGCGTCCTTGCCGAAACGGTCATAAGCCGCGCGTTTCTGCGGATCCTTCAGGCATTCATAGGCTTCGCTGATCGCCTTGAACTTCGATTCGGAATCGGTGCAGCCACCGTTCTTGTCGGGATGATACTGCATCGCGAGCTTGCGATAGGCGGACTTGATCGTCCGATCGTCCGCGCCGCGCTCGATTTCCAGCAACTCGTAATAGTCAGCTTCGATGTTCATGCCGCCCCCGGCGTTCCGCCCCGTCCTTCACGCTGCCGCAGAATGACGGGGCGGTCCATGCCTCAACCCTTGTTTTCGTCGACTTCGGAAAATTCGGCGTCGACGACATCGTCATCAGCCTTCGCCGCGGCGGGCTGCTCGGCGCCCGGAGACGCGGCCGCGGCCTGCTCCTTCTCGTAGATCGCCTGGCCGAGCTTCATCGCCGCCTGGGCCAGCGCCTGTGCCTTTTCGGTCATTGCCGCCGGATCGCCGCTCTCGACCGCAGCCTTGGCGTCGGCCACCGCGGCTTCGATCTCGGACTTGAGCGCAGCGTCCACCTTGTCGCCATGCTCCTCGAGCTGCTTCTCGGTAGTGTGGATCAGGCTTTCGGCGTTGTTCTTCGCCTCGGCCGCCTCACGACGCTTCTTGTCCTCTTCGGCGAACTGTTCGGCATCGCGGACCATCTGGTCGATGTCCGAATCCGAGAGACCGCCAGAGGCCTGAATCTTGATCTGCTGCTCCTTGCCCGTGCCCTTGTCCTTCGCGGTGACGTGGACAATGCCATTGGCGTCGATGTCGAAGGTGACCTCGATCTGCGGCACGCCGCGCGGCGCGGGCGGGATGCCGACCAGATCGAACTGGCCGAGGATCTTGTTGTCCGCCGCCATCTCACGCTCACCCTGGAAGACGCGGATCGTCACCGCCTGCTGATTGTCGTCGGCAGTCGAATAGACCTGGCTCTTCTTGGTCGGGATCGTCGTGTTGCGGTCGATCATGCGCGTGAACACGCCGCCCAGCGTCTCGATGCCCAGCGACAGCGGCGTCACGTCGAGCAGCAACACGTCCTTGACGTCGCCCTGAAGCACGCCCGCCTGGATCGCTGCGCCCATCGCGACGACCTCATCGGGGTTGACGCCCGTGTGCGGTTCCTTGCCGAAAAAGCCCTTCACGATGTCACGCACCTTGGGCATGCGCGTCATGCCGCCGACAAGCACCACCTCGGCGATGTCGTCGGCCTTGACGCCCGCATCAGCGAGCGCCTTCTTGCAGGGATCGAGCGTGCGCTTGATGAGGTCTTCGACCAGCTTTTCCAGATCGGTACGCGTGATCGACTTCACCAGATGCTTCGGCCCGGTGGCGTCGGCAGTGATGAAGGGCAGGTTGACCTCGGTGGACTGCGCCGAACTCAGCTCGATCTTCGCCTTTTCCGCAGCTTCCTTCAGGCGCTGCAGCGCCAGCTTGTCCTTGGTGAGGTCGATGCCCTCGGCCTTCTTGAACTCGTCAGCCAGATACTGGACGATCTTGGCGTCGAAATCCTCGCCGCCGAGGAAAGTGTCGCCGTTGGTTGCCTTCACCTCAAACACGCCGTCGCCGATCTCGAGGATCGAGATGTCGAAGGTGCCGCCGCCAAGGTCATAGACCGCAATGGTCTTGCCGTCCTGCTTGTCGAGGCCATAGGCGAGCGCGGCCGCGGTCGGTTCGTTGATGATGCGCAGAACCTCGAGGCCCGCGATCTTCCCCGCGTCCTTGGTCGCCTGGCGCTGCGCGTCGTTGAAGTAGGCGGGAACGGTGATGACAGCCTGCTCGACGGTCTCGCCCAGATAGCTTTCGGCGGTTTCCTTCATCTTCTGCAGGATGAAAGCCGAGATCTGCGAAGGCGAATAATCCTCGCCGCCCGCCTGCACCCAAGCGTCGCCATTGGGGCCCTTCACGATCGTGTAGGGAACCAGTTCGGTATCCTTCTTGGTGATCGGATCGTCGAAGCGGCGGCCGATAAGGCGCTTCACCGCAAAAATCGTGTTGTCACCATTGGTCACCGCCTGGCGCTTCGCCGGCTGGCCGACCAGCCGCTCGCCGTCCTTGGCGAATGCGACGATCGACGGCGTGGTGCGCGCGCCCTCTGCGTTCTCGATGACTTTCGGCTTGCCACCTTCCATCACGGAAACGCAGCTATTGGTGGTGCCAAGATCGATACCGATAACCTTGCCCATATATCCCTCATTACCCCAGAATGATTACGCGGCCCGCGGTGTCCCGAAGGCCGAAGTTACGTCGGCGATATAGGTGGGCTTTTTCTTGTCGCAAGCGGGGCGTGCGCACGGAGCCTTTCCCGGCGGCGCAAAATTGCCCTGTCGGACGAGAAAGGCACGTGATTCAAGCGTTGGAGAGCATCGGGAATGGACATGGCGGTGGCATATTCATTCCCGATGCTTCCCAGCCGAAAAACCGGCTCCCACTTTTTCGGGAAGTGCTCTAGTTAAGCATCACACTCTCCTCAGGAGCCAGAATCATGCGTTTGCGCCTTGCCCTTGCCCCGGTTCTTGCAGCCGCCGCGCTCGCGCTTGGAAGCTGCGGGCAGGATCCGGTTCTCTATGTCGACAAGGGCTGGGTGCGCTTGCCCGCGGTGATGACCAATCCGGGCGCGGCCTATTTTACGGTTCATGGCGGGCTCACGGACGATACGCTGATCCGCGTCAGTTCCGACGTCGCGATCAAGACAGAGATGCACGATGTCGTAACGGAGAATGGCGTCACCAAAATGGTGCCGCTCCAGTCGGTGCCGATTCCCGCCAAGGGCAAGGTCGAGTTCAAGGCCGGTGGCAAGCATGTCATGCTGTTCGACCTGCGCCGCAACCTCAAGGCCGGCGAGACGATCCGCCTCGACTTCACCTTCGCGAGCGGTGAACAGATCTATATCGATGCTCCCCTTCAGGCAGCCGGAGCGCCCGCACCGGGCGGCGAGGAGCACAACGCGCATTGAGCGGACGCCCGCTGACCCAGGCCGAGCGCAACCTCGCCGCGAGCGTCTTCGGCGATGCGATCGACTATGACGCGGTCACGATCCATCAGCGCAAATGGTGGTGGTTTCAGCCAAGGCGCGTGACGATGGCGCCCGACGGACATATCTGGTTCCACCCCAAGGGCGGGCTCTACTGCGACGATTTTTACGACCGCGGTCTCACCGCGCAGGCGTTGTTCATCCACGAGATGACGCATGTCTGGCAGCGGCAAAAGGGCATCTTCCTGCCGCTCGCGCGCCACCCCTTCTGCCGGTACGACTATGCGCTCAAGCCCGGCTGGCCGCTCGAACGCTATGGCATCGAGCAGCAGGCCGAGATCGTGAAGCACGCATTTTTGCTGCGCCAGGGCGCGATGGTGCGCGGCGCGCCGCCCTTGAAGCAATATGAAAGCGTGCTGCCTTTCGTACGGCGCTAAAACATCGAGCGAAAAATGTGCATCATTACGCCGCTCATCCTGAGGAGCCGTTGAGCTTGTCGAAACGGCATCTCGAAGGACGCACTGAACTGGTCCTTCGAGACGGGTCCCTTCGACTGCCTGCCAAGGCAGGCGCTCAGGACATGCTTCGCCAAGCTCAGCCCCTCCTCAGGATGAGCGGTTCTGATTTTATGCTCGATGCTCTAACGAGCGTCCTCAAGCAGCAGCTTCTCGCCCTTTTGTCGGATCGCGGCTTCGATCAAGGGGCCCATGAACGACAACGCCGCCGGCAACGTCACGGTCAGCCGGACGAAATGTTCATGCACGTCGAGCGTGCCCGTCACCTGCTGGCCAAGCGCACCGACCGCGATCGCCATGCGGTCAGGCGCTGGCCAGGATGACGACACTTCCGCAATCCCGCCGGGAATATGCTCGGGGAGTTCGCCGATCCGCGATTGCAGCCGGCGCTTGACCTCGTCGCGTTCAAGCCTGTGCGGAATATCGATGATCATCGGGTCAGGATCCCTGTTGGGGCAGCCTTGGCCCGGCCACGCTCAATCCGGCTTCTTCGCGACGCCCACCAGCGCCGGGCGCAGCAGCCGGTCCTTGATCATGTAGCCCGCCTGCATCTCCTGCACGATCGTGCCGGGCTCCGCCTCCGCGCTCGGAATCTCGACCATCGCCTGGTGACGGTTGGGATCGAGCGCCTCGCCCAGCGCTGCGATGCGCTTGATGCCGTTGCGCTCGAACACGCTGGCCAGTTCCTTTGACGTTGCCTCGATGCCCGTCAGCAGCCCTTTCAGCTTTTCGTCCTGGCGCAGCTCCGCGGGAACCGCTTCCAGTGCGCGGCCCAGATTGTCTGCGACCGAAAGGATGTCGCGTGCGAAACCGGTTGCGGCATAGGCGCGCGCGTCCTGCGCATCCTTTTCGAGACGGCGCCGGACATTCTGGACCTCCGCCTGCGCATAGAGCACCGCCTGCTTGGCCTCGGCCAGATCGGTCTCTAGCTCGCCAAGCCGGTCCAGCCCGTTGTTCTCTGGCCCAACCTCAGCGGTTTCCTGCCTGGGGGTTTCGTCCACTTTCTGTTCGTCGTTCATCCGATCAATCTCGATAATGTCTGTGCGGTGAAATCCACCATGGGAACCACGCGGGCGTAGTTCAAGCGCGTCGGGCCGATCACACCGACCACGCCGACCACGCGCCCGTCCTGCCCGCGATAGGGCGCCGCTATGACCGACGACCCCGATAACGAAAAGAGCTTGTTTTCGGATCCGATGAAAATTCGCGTCGCCGCGCCGGAACGCGCGCTATCGAGCAGGCGCGCGATTTCTTCCTTGCCCTCGAGTTCGTCGAGTAACTGGCGAACGCGTTCGAGATCCTCGGCGGCATTGGCGTCGATCAGGTTCGCCTGACCGCGCACGATCAGCACCGGGCGCTGCGCGCCATCTTCGGACCAGAGCGCCAGCCCGCGCGCAATCAGCTCGCCCGACGCGGCGTCAAGCGCCGCCCGCCCCTGCGTGATTTCGCGCTCGACCGTGACGCGCGCCTCGGACAGCGTCTGCCCCGTCAACACCGCGCTCATGTAATTGGCCGCCTCGTTCAGCGCGGCGGGCGTCATCCCGCGCGGGAGTTCGACAACGCGATTCTCCACCGACCCGTCAGCTCCGACGAGCACCGCGAGCGCCTGACGTTCCGACAGCGGCACAAAGCCGAACTGGCGCAGCACAGGCTCGCGCTTGGGCACGAGCACTAGCCCGGCACAGGCTGACAACCCGGAGAGCGCCGCGGTCGCGGCGGTCAGTGCCTCCTCGATTGGTCCCGTCGCGGACAGGCGCGATTCGATCGCGGCGCGCTCGGCAGCGCTGGGCTCGGCGACCTGCATCATCCCGTCGACGAAAAGGCGCAGGCCCGTTTCGGTGGGCATCCGGCCCGCCGAGGTGTGCGGGCTGCTCAGCAACCCCGCTTCCTCCAGATCCTGCATCACGTTGCGGATCGAGGCGGGCGAGAGATTGAGCACCGACAATTTGGAGATTGTGCGCGAACCGACGGGCTGACCGCTGTCGATATAGCTTTCGACGACCAGCCGAAAGATATCGCGCGCACGATCGCTAAGCTCGGTTACGGGCGGAGAGTTCATGGCATCCGATGTAGGGGCTCGACCCGCGCTAGCGCAACCGCCGTGCGACAAGGATCGCGATCAGCCCGGCGACCGCCAGTCCGGCGCCGCGGATCGTCCATTCGGACATGTCGATCATGAAGCTGTTCGCCGGCCAGCGAATATAACCCGTGCCCTGCCCCATCCAGAGCATGCCCATCACAAAAGCGAGGATGCCGAAAGCGATCAATATGGTCTTGAGGATCTTCATGGTCGCCTCTGCCCACCAAAGCTACCGCCTTATAGTGTCATTCCCGCGAAAGCGGGAATCCAGGGAAGCTCGGCCAGAACCGTGTGGTCCTTCAACATCGCCTGGATTCCCGCTTTCGCGGGAATGACACCGAAGGATACAGGAATGGCTGGCACGCCCGGCGCACTAGGGTTAAAGCGCGCGCAAATCCAAAGGAGAACTCAATGCGCCCTTCCGGCCGCACCCCCGACCAGATGCGTACCATCAGCATCGAATCACGTTTCACCAAACATGCCGAGGGCTCGTGCCTGATCGGCTTCGGCGAGACCAAGGTGCTCGTCACCGCCTCGATCGAGGAACGCGTGCCCCCTTTCCTGCGCGGCAAAGGCGAAGGCTGGGTTACGGCCGAATATGGCATGCTGCCCCGCGCCACGCACACGCGCGGCAATCGCGAGGCCGCCAAGGGCAAGCAATCGGGGCGCACGCAGGAAATCCAGCGCCTGATCGGCCGCTCGCTGCGCGCGGTGGTGGATATGAAGGCATTGGGCGAGCGCCAGATCGTTCTCGACTGCGACGTGATCCAGGCCGATGGCGGCACGCGCACCGCTTCGATCTCCGGCGCGTGGGTCGCGCTGCGCCTCGCGGTCGACACGCTCATCGAAAAGAAGCTGCTGACCGTCGACCCGATCAAGCAGAAGGTCGCGGCAGTCTCGTGCGGCATCTACAAAGGCACGCCGGTGCTCGACCTCGACTATGACGAGGATTCGAATGCGGGCGCCGACGCCAATTTCGTGCTGACCGAGGACGGCAACATCGCCGAGGCGCAGGCGACCGCCGAGGGCGAGACCTATGACGAGGAGGCGCTGCTCCGTCTGCTCCGCCTCGCACGGATGGGCTGCACCGACATCTTCGCGGCACAGGCCGCCGCCACCGGACGCTGAGGATCCTAAGATGAATGAAGAGATCGGCCGCCAGGCGATCCGCAAACTGGAACCCGGCAAGCTCGTGATTGCGAGCCACAATCCGGGCAAGGTGCGCGAAATCGCAGCGCTTCTCGGCCCGCACGGGCTCGACGTGCTGTCTGCGGCCGAACTCGGCCTGCCCGAACCCGACGAGACGGGCACGACCTTCATCGCCAATGCCGAGCTGAAAGCGCGGGCAGCCGCCGATCTTTCGGGCTTTCCGGCGCTTGCGGATGATAGCGGGCTGTGCGTCGATGCGCTGGGTGGAGAGCCCGGCATTTTCTCGGCGCGCTGGGCGGGCCCCAATAAGGATTTCCGCGACGCGATGCGCCTCGTCGAACAGAATCTGGAGCGTGTCGGCCCCGATATCGGGCGCGACGCGCACTTCATCTGCGCGCTCTCGCTCGCCTGGCCCGACGGCCATATTGAAAGCTTCGAAGGCCGTGTCGACGGCGTACTGGTCTGGCCTCCGCGCGGAGACCGGGGCTTCGGCTATGATCCGATGTTCAAGCCCAATGGCTTCGACATCACCTTCGGCGAGATGGACCCCGAGGCCAAGCACCGCATGAGCCACCGCGCCGATGCCTTCGCGCAACTCGTGGCGGCAGTGCTTTAGGCTGTTTCCGATTTGCATCGAACTATAAGCTGTCGCCCCAGCGAAAGCTGGGGCCCAAGCGATGATCGGAAATATTGCCAAGGCTTGACGCACGACATCAATATCGTCTGGGCCCCAGCTTTCGCTGGGGCGACACCGAGATTCAATTTCAATGAAACAGACCCTGGATCCCCTCGCGCTCTACATCCACTGGCCGTTCTGCGTCTCCAAATGCCCGTATTGCGACTTCAACAGCCATGTTCGCGAGAGCGTGGACCAGCAGGCGTGGCGCGACGCGCTCCTCGCCGATCTTGCGCATGAAGCGGCGCTAACCTCGAGACGCCAGCTCGGCTCGATCTTCTTCGGCGGCGGCACGCCCTCGCTGATGCCGCCCGAAACCGTCGCAGCGCTGCTGGATTCGGCCGAGCGTCACTGGGGTTTCGCGCCCGATATCGAGATCACGCTCGAGGCCAATCCCTCCTCGGTCGAGGCAGCGCGCTTTGCCGATATCGCATCCGCCGGCGTCAACCGCGTCTCGCTGGGATTGCAGGCGCTCGACGATCAGGCGCTCCATTTCCTCGGCCGCGCGCATGACGTGGCCGAAGGGCTTGGCGCGCTCGACACCGCGCAAAATGCGTTCGGGCGCGTCAGCTTCGACCTCATCTACGCGCGTCCCGGCCAGTCGCTCGCCGATTGGGACGCCGAACTCGCCCGTGCCCTCTCCTTCGGTACGTCGCATCTCTCGCTCTACCAGCTCACCATCGAACCCGGCACGCGCTTCGCGACGCTGGTTGCGCAGGGCAAGCTTCCCGTGGTCGATCCCGACCACGGCGCCGACCTGTTCGAACAAACCCGCACGCAGACAGCGCAAGCAGGCCTTCCTGCCTATGAAATCTCCAACCACGCCCGCGCGGGCGAGGAGAGCCGCCACAACCTCACCTATTGGCGCTATGGCGACTATGTCGGCGTCGGTCCGGGCGCGCACGGCCGGCGCGGCGGCCTCGCCACCTTCCGCCGCAAGAAGCCCGAAAACTGGATGACGGCGATCGCTCGCAACGGCCAAGGAATCGAGGAAGAGACACCGCTCGCGCACGTGGACCGCGCAACCGAGGCGCTGCTCATGGGGCTGAGGCTGGCGGAAGGCGTCGATCTGGATCGCATCGCGCGCATGAGCGGGGTCAATATTGCAGACCTTACCAAACCGCACGCCGTCGCGTTGCTCCAGCGCCAGGGATTTGTCGAGCAGTCAGGTAGCCATCTCCGTGTGACTGACACCGGAATGCCCGTGCTCGACCGAATTCTGGCCGAAGTGGTCGCCTGAGGCGTGTGTGGCCGCGTTCAGGCGGCCTTGCTCGCTTCCCCCAGCACCGCCGGACGATAAAGCCCACGCAGTTCGCGTTCGGAAACGAACTTCGCGGTCTGGCCGAGGACCGTTTCTCCGGCGCCGAGCATCAGCACGCCATCGGGCTCGATGGCAGAGGCCAGCCGGTCAAAGGCGGCGGTGCGGACGGCGGACGGGAAATAGAGCAGGACGTTGCGGCACAGGATGAGATCGAAACGTCCCGGCATTGGCGGCTGTTCGAGTACGTTGTGACGGCGGAACTGGACGCGGCGCTTCAGCTCCGCGCTGGCATACCAGTTCTCTCCCTCCTGATCGAACCACCGCATCATCATCATGATCGGCAGCCCGCGCTGGATTTCAAACTGCGAGAAGATGCCCGTTTGCGCACGCTCGACCGCGCCCGATGAGATGTCGGTGCCGAGAATGTCGATCGTCCAGCCCTGCCAGCGCTCGGGCGCGTCGGCGATCATCATCGCGATCGAATAGGCTTCCTGCCCCGTCGAGCAGCCCGCGCACCAGATGCGGAGCCGCCGGCGCGCAGCGCGCGCGGCGCGCAGCACCTCCAGCGCCTCGCCGTTCAGAAGTTGAAAGACGCCGTGGTCGCGAAAGAAGAAGGTCTCGTTGTTCAGCAGCGCCTCGATCACGCGATCGGCAAGGCCGTGCTCGCTGCCCTTCAGCATCGCCGCGACAAGCTGGTCGGTCGAGGTCATGCCGCGTTCGCGCAACAGCGGTTTCAACGAGGTTTCTATGCGCCACACGCGGCTCGTCACAAGCTGCTGGCCGGTGCGTGCCTCGAGCATCGCCGCAAGTGTCCGGATGGCGGCGGAATTGACCTCGCTCACCGGGAGGCACGCCTTTTGCCGAGATGTGTCGCGATGGCAGCAGGCGGCAGCACCGCGGTTGCGATCCCCGCCTTGGCGATGCTGCCCGGCATACCCCACACCACCGACGAATCGATGTTCTGGACAAGCAGCTCTGCGCCGGTCGCGGCCAATTTGTCGGCGCCGATACAGCCATCACGGCCCATGCCACTCAACACGATACCGACCGCCGCGTCGCCATAAACTTCGGCAACCGAATCGAACATCGGATCCACCGACGGCAGGCAGCGCGATTCGACACGCTGACGGCTCAGCCGGACAACAACGCGCGCGCCGTGACGCTCGACGCAGAGATGCGCATTGCCCGGCGCGATGTGCAGCACGCCGCGCTCGATCGTCATCCCCTCTCGCGCGACCACGGCCTTGCGGCCCGTGGAGCCCCGAAGCTGCTGCGCGAAAAAGGGCATGAACACTTCGGGCAGATGCTGGGTGATGAGGATGGGCGCGTCGAAACTGTCCGGGAGCGCGCGAAAGAATTCGGTGATCGCGTGCAACCCGCCCGTCGAGGCGCCAATCGCGACGCATTGGATCGGTCCGAGATCGGAGCGCGGCTCGCTGACGGGGACGAGCGCCTCAAGCGGCTGCGGCTGCCGCGGCATTCCTGGCGCCACCGCAGCGCCGGCGGTCCCCAGACGCATCAGCCGTTCGCACAGGATTTCGGAGAAACGCCCGCCAAAGGCGTTGCGCCCCGGCTTGGCCAGCGTATCGGCAGCGCCGAGCGTCAGTGCCTCGACCGTGGTCGCGGCGCCTTCCTCGGCGAGCGCCGAGACAATCAGAATGCGCGCACCCTGACTTTTTTCGATCAGTTCGGGCAGCGCGGCAATGCCATTGCGGCCGGGCATCTCGATATCGAGGAGAATAACGTCGACGCTGACGCGCGCGAGGCTGTCGAGCGCCTCCTGTGCGCCCGCGACCTGGTCGACGATCTCGAAGGCCGGATTGCCGGAAATCATCCGCGCCAGAACCGCGCGGGCGACCGCCGAATCGTCGACGATCATCAGCCGGATCTTGCGCGCCTCAGCCTCGGTATCCGGTCCCGGTCCAGTAAATAGGGGCTGGCTCGCCACAAATGCCCCGCTCAGGCAAGGCCGACGATCTGGAGCTTGCTCTCGAGCGTTTCCCGGTCGAACGGCTTCATGACATATTCGTCGGCGCCCGCCTCGATCGCGGCGCGGATATGTCCCATGCCGTTCTCGGTGGTGCAGAAGACGACCTTTGGCCGGACGGGCAGGTCGCTCTGGCGAAGTGCACGCAGAAATTCCATGCCGCTCATGACCGGCATGTTCCAGTCGAGCAGGACGACGTCGGGCGGAGTTTGAAGGCATTGATCGAGCGCATCGCGGCCATCGACCGCCTCGTCGACGGTGAAGTCGAGCGTTTCGAGAATATGACGGGCGACCTTGCGGATCACCTTCGAATCGTCGACGACCAGACACTTCTTCGACATTGTTCCTGCCCTTTTAGACCTGCGACCAGAAGCCTGATGACTGGATAGCGCGAAAGCGTAAGCGCCGGGTTAAGATACGCTCACGCAGCGAGCGCGAGATTGCCGGCGGCAAGCATTGCGGGATCGATCAGCAGCAGCGAGGCGCCGTCATGATCGAGCAGGCCGAGAGAAGCCCGCGCCCAGCCAGCGCCGAGACGTGAGCGGACCGGCGCGGGCACGCCGGCAATCGCGCAGACATCCTCCACCATATCGACGACGAGGCCGTATTGATGGCCGTCAAGATTGACCACAACCGTCGTAAGCGTGGCCCTCGGTTCGGCGGGATCGAGCCCCAGCGCGATACGCGTGTCGATCATTGTGATGACGCGGCTTCGCAATGCGGCGAGGCCCATCAGGTGCGGCGGTGCGAGCGGCACCGATGTCGTGTGGGTGACGTGTACGACCGAGTCGATCGCCTCGGTTGCGAGCGCGACGCGCTGCCCGGCGATGTGCGCGATCAGGTAGAGATCGTTCATGGCCTATGCCCCCCTGCGCGACCAGCCTGGAGCGCGGTCATCAATCCCGCGCGATCATAACGGTAGACGCTCGAGGGATCGCCATCGCGCGCGCCGATGTCGTTGCGCAGCCTGAGCAGTCGTCCCGGCGGGAGTTCGGTTTCGAGCGGCTCGGCGTCGCTGGCGATCACGATGTCGGCATCCGCAGGTTCAAGATCGCCGGCAAAGGCGACGCGGTAGCCCGCGGCCTCGACGAGCGGGCGCAACACCTCGCGCGTCCAGGGATCTTCGCTGCTGGAGAGCAGGCAGACGGGCTTTTCGCTGCTAGTCGGGCCGCCGCCCGTAGCCTCTGCAAACAGCCAGTAGGGGTCCAGGATCTCGATCTGGCGGCCGTCGATAAGCGCGACGCCCGCAACAATCCCATCGGCCTTGGCGCGCACGATCTCGCTCGGCAGCGCGACGATGTCGATTACCTCGTCGATCGCATAGGCCAGTTCCACGGCACCGTCATTGAGCCGCAGCACGCCCACGCTGTCACGCTCGGCGAGCGTGTCAAAGCTGACCAGAGGAATGATCCGGCCATCTATGGAAAGACGCAGTCGGCCCGCGGCGAAGCGGATCTGCGCACTGGCGACCTCCTCGATCCGTTCGACCACAGCCAGGCGCACGGCGCGCTCGGCGCCATCAAGATCGCGGAACAACAGCATCGAGACGCGCTCGTCGGCATCGGCCTCACGCACAGCCTCGATCACTGTATCGTCGTCGAAAGTGATCGCGAGGATTCCCGAGGTTTCGGCAATGCCCGCAGGGTCGAGCAGCAGCATCGGGCGCCCGGTATCGGGCAGTGTCATGCCCGCATAAACGCCCGTCGCCATGATCGCAGGACAGGAGGGCCGGATCACAAGCTCCTGATGATCATGGAGTGCGGCGACGCTGATCGCATAGTTCGCGCCGCCCGTCGGATTGAGCACCACGAGCGACCGGACGCCCTGCTCCGCCTCTTCGGGCAAGCCAAGCACCGCTTCAAGCGATATGAGCGGAATACGCTGATCGCGAATGCGCGCGACCATCGCGGTACCGACGCGCTCGAGTGAGACCGAGGCGCTGTTTTCGCGCACGATCTCCTGGATCGCGGAGCGCGGGATTGCAAAGCTTTGCCCCGCCGCGCTGACGGTGAGCGCGGGGATGATGGTGAGCGTGAGCGGCACGCGGATCGAGATGGCGAGGCCCTTGCCCGGCGCATTGTCGAGGTCGACCACGCCGCCGATACGTTCGATATTGGAGCGGACCACATCCATGCCGACGCCGCGCCCCGAAATTGCGGTCACGCTCTTGGCCGTCGAAAGACCCGGCTCGAAGATCAAGGCGAGTTGGGCTTCCTTGGAAAGCTTGTCAGCGCGCTCGAAAGTCACGACACCCGCGGCGACCGCCTTTGCGACCAGCCGTTCGGTGTCGATGCCGCGTCCGTCGTCGCCAACCTCTATGACGATCTGGTTGCCCGACTGGCGCGCCGAGACACGCAGCCGTCCAGTGGCGGATTTGCCCGCCTTTTCGCGTAGCGCGGGTGACTCGATGCCGTGATCGAGCGCGTTACGGATGATGTGGGTCAGCGGATCGCGGATGATCTCGATCATCTCGCGGTCGAGTTCGACGTCGCCGCCGTCGATCTGAAGGTCGACGCTCTTGCCGAGTTCGCCAGCGATGTCGCGGACCATGCGCGGGATCGAGCTGAACAGCTTTTCGATCCGCTGCATCCGCGTGCGCGTGATCGTGTCGCGCATGTCGCCGACACAGGCCGACAGCCGCTCGAACGATCCCTCGATTGACGGATCGACGCCGGTGTCCTGCAGCCGCCGCGACAATTCGTTGCGCGCCAGCACAAGGTCGGAAACGCCGCTCATCATCCGGTCGAGCAGATCGAGCGAAATGCGGATGCTGCGGATGTTGCCGCGCATCACGGGCACGGACTGCGCTTCGATCTCGACGGGTTCGACGGGGTGTTCGACGCGTAGCGCGGCGATGAGCAGGTCATCGCCGTCCGGCACCGCCTCGCCCGTGTCGATCGCTTCTGCGAGTTCGCCGATGCGGTCGATCACCGCGAGTACGGCGCTCACCAGACGGGTGTCGGCTGCGCGCTTGCCGTCGCGCACCTCGGACAGCACATCCTCCGCCGCGTGGCTGAGCTTTTCGAGGCGCGGCAGATCGAGAAAGCCGCAGCTTCCCTTGACCGTGTGGACGAAACGGAAAATCGTATCCAGCCGGTCGCGGTCGTCGGGATTGGCCTCCCAGGCGACAAGTTCGCCCGCGACAGCCTCAAGCGTCTCGCGCGTCTCCGCGATAAATTCAGCGAGAATGTCGTCCATGCCCCATTCGCTCCGGCGCGTATCGAGGCGCCGTATTGCGGCAGGGCTGGTTAAAAAGGCGTTAGCCTTGCTGCTCGGCGCAAGGCGCGCGCAATAAGGGCGGCCGTAATCTGATCCGACGGCCGTTATCCCATTTTTAGTGAAAGCTAACGCCCTGCGATCACCGCGCCGAAAAGCAGGAACGGATCCTCGGGTGCCGAAACCTGGATCGAGCCCCCGGTTTCGGTGACGATCCTGTGCGCGAGCCACGCGGCTGCGGCACGCGGCGTCAATGCGTCGTCGGCGACCTCACCGAGCAGCGCCTTGCGCAGTTCGGGATCGAGCACCAGTCGCGGTCCTTCGGCGCGCACCACGATCTCGGTGCCACGGTCACTGCGCTCCGCCCCGACGTCGAGCCGGCCGCCGCGCACCAGCGCATCACCCGCGATGAGCGCGAGGTTCAGGAGCACCTTGATCGCGGTCTTGCTGAGCGCGGCCTCGCCCACCATCCAGCCGAGTTCGATCCGGCCATCAGCGCCGAACAGGCCTTCGATCGCCCCCTTGGCCTCACGCGCATCGACCTCTTCGCCAAAGCCGCCGGCAGCCCCGAAGGCAAGCCGGAAGAATTTGAGCTTGTTGGCCGAGGTCCGCGCGCTTTCGGCGAGGAGATCAAGACAACGCTGCCGCATCTCGGGGTCGTGTTCGTCGGCAAGCAGCTCGAGGCCGTTGTTGAGCGCACCGACCGGGCTCAGAAGGTCATGGCACAGGCGTGAGCAGAGCAGGCTCGCAAAATCCACCGCGTTGATCGAAGACATCCGATGACCCTTGGGAAAAGTAAGAAATTTTTTGCCCTTCTGGCCGACGCGGCACGATGTTGCAACCGGCGGAGCTATCCAACGGCCAGATCGACGCGTTCGAAGCGGCCGTGAAGCCCGCCCTGCGAATCCGCGCGCCACAGCGTGGCCTCACCCCCCGCAACAATCATCCAGAGCTGCGCCGGCTCGAGCGCGGCAGCTTGTGCATCGGTACGCGAGGGTTCGGCGCGGCCATTGGGGTGACTGTGATAATGCCCGATCCGCGGTGTGCCGCCGGCGCGTTCCGCGCGCGCCTGATCGAACAGCAATTGCGGGTCGATCTCGAAGCGATCTCCCGCTCGTTTCGAAATGTTGTGCGCTGGGCGCACGTCGATGATTTCACCCTTTGTGCCAAGCAGCAGGCCGCACACCTCGCGCGCGGGCATCGCCGCAGCTTCGGCAAGAATCCAGTCGAGCAACGATCTTGATATGCGCACCGCCATACCCACATAGCTAGCAATGGATCGGGGGATTTGCACTGTCGAGGCTCGTATTTCCGCGGACGCGGGGGGATGGCGGCTGGATCGCGCACTCGCCCAGGCCGTTCCCACGCTTTCGCGCGAACGCATCAAGGCTTTGATTTCGAGCGGCAATGTCCGCAACGAGCATGGCGTCGCGGTGCGCGACCCCGCGGTCAAGGCGGCTGCGGGCGCCGAATTTGCACTCGACATCCCCCTGCCCACGCCCGCGCACAACGAGGCGCAGGAGATCCCGCTCGTCATCGCCTATGAAGACGAGCATCTGATCGTCGTCGACAAGCCCGCGGGGCTCGTCGTCCACCCGGCCGCGGGTAATCCCGACGGAACGCTCGTCAACGCGCTGCTCCACCATTGCGGCGGCAGCCTTTCGGGGATTGGCGGCGTGGCGCGGCCTGGAATCGTCCACCGCATCGACAAGGACACATCGGGGCTGATGATCGCGGCCAAGACCGACCGGGCGCATGAGGGCCTCGCCAGGCAGTTCGCTGCGCACAGTATCGAACGGCGCTATCGTGCGATTGTCGGGGGACGCCCAAACCCCGCATCCGGCACGGTCGACGCGCCGCTCGCGCGCTCGCCCGTCAATCGCAAGAAGGTTGCGATCGTCCAGTCGGGAAGGCGCGCGGTGACGCATTATCGCACGGTGGAGATGCTGAAAGACGCAGCGCTGGTCGAATGCCGGCTGGAAACGGGCCGTACGCATCAGGTGCGCGTCCATATGGCCTCGATCGGGCATAGCCTGCTGGGCGATCCCGTTTATGGCCGCCCCAAGCCGGTACATAAGGCGGTCTTGCGCGAGCTCGGATTTCAACGGCAGGCGCTGCATGCAGCGCATCTCGGGTTCATCCACCCAATCAGTAGTATCGCTTTAGCCTTCGATAGCGAAATTCCTGACGATATGCAGGAACTGTTCAGGGCATTACGTGTATAAGAGTATAAGCACAGTAGCCTCCCAATGGGGGCACTGATTCAGGGAGTATGTGAAGTCATGGCTGCCAACACCAACGTCCCCGCGACGATCCCCGCTTTGGGTGGTGAGCAGAGCCTCAACCGTTATCTGTCGGAAATCAAGAAGTTCCCGATTCTGGCGCCCGAGCAGGAATATATGCTCGCCAAGCGCTATCAGGAGCATCAGGATCCCGAAGCGGCCGCACAGCTCGTCACCTCGCACCTTCGCCTCGTCGCGAAGATCGCGATGGGTTATCGCGGCTATGGCCTGCCGACGTCGGAGCTGATCTCCGAAGGCAATATCGGCCTGATGCAGGGCGTGAAGAAATTCGAGCCCGATCGGGGATTCCGTCTCGCCACCTATGCGATGTGGTGGATTCGCGCGTCGATCCAGGAATATATCCTGCGTTCGTGGAGCCTCGTGAAGATGGGGACCACCGCCGCGCAGAAGAAGCTGTTCTTCAACCTTCGCCGGATGAAGAACAAGCTCGACGCGTTCGAGGACGGCGACCTGCATCCCGACGACGTCCAGAAGATCGCGACCGATCTCGGCGTGAGCAATGAAGACGTCATCAGCATGAACCGCCGCATGGCGATGGGCGGCGACACGTCGCTCAACGTGCCAATGCGCGAGGACGGCGACGGCCAGTGGCAGGACTGGCTGCAGGATACCGATCCGCTGCAGGACGAGCGCATTGCCGACGCCGAGGAGAAGGACGTTCGCCACGAAATGCTCGTTGCGGCGATGGAAGACCTTAACGACCGCGAGAAGCACATTCTCGCCGAGCGTCGCCTCGCCGAGGAACCCAAGACGCTTGAGGAGCTGAGCCAGGTCTATGGCGTGTCGCGCGAGCGCGTCCGCCAGATCGAGGTCCGCGCCTTCGAAAAGCTGCAAAAGGCGATGATGCGGATCGCGGGCGAACGCCGCCTGCTGCCGTCGATGGCGTAAAAGCTGAAAGGGCCGGCGCATAATGCGCCGGCCTGGCATTGACTGTTATTCGTCGAACTTCGCGCCCGAAATAGCAACCGCCTGATCGAAAGCCTCGGCGGGCGTGGCCGACGCTGCGTCGGTCACGATCGCCCAGCGGCCATTGGCCTGACGTGCAACCACCGTCGCGAACTTGCTCGTGGTGACGCGCGGCGCGGCGCCGCTGGCAGGGATCACGGTGGTGCGGACATAGCCATTGTCGACATACACACCGTCGAAGCGCTTGCGATCGACGATTCGCATCTTCATCGAAAGGCTGCCGCCGGAGGCGCGCAACTGTTCCTGAAAGCCTAGCACGCCGCGGATGATCGTCTCGCGCGTGTCGATCCGCGCAGTGCTGCCCTGCGGCAGATAGGTCGCGCCCGGCGCGTAGACGCTCTCGATCAATGCGGGATCGAGCTTCGCATAGGCCGCGATCATGCGCTCATAGACCGCGTTGGCTTCGGTGTCGCTCGCCTGAGCCACACAAGGCGCCGCGAGCAGCGCCGCAGCGATCAGCAACTTCATATGTCCCTCCATCTTTCCGCCCGCCATTGCGCGCGACGCGGCCATCGTCAAAAGCCGATCGGCGAACGGCTGACTTTCACGCATGAACGCAGAATTGACGCGGCGCCAGCGGGCATGGTTCAAGCCCCAGTCCCCTCGATCAATCGCGAATCTGCCAGTTTTCGATCTCTTGCGTCAGCAGCAGTTGCACGCGCTGCGCATCGGGCAAAGCAAGTGCGCGCGGAAGCAGGTGCGCCTCGGGCATGAAAAAAAGCGGCAATAGCGGCAGATCCTGCCCTATGTGGCGCTGGAGGTCGCGGAAGCCGGGCGTCAGGCGCTCCGGCGCGCACCCTTCGCGGAGCTGCGCGACGATGGCGTCGACGGCGGCGCTCCGGTAGCGGAAGATGTTGAGACCGTTACGCGCCTCTCCCGGCTTCGGGATCGAGTGGCTGGCGAAGATGTGGAAGTCGATGTTCGCGCCGCCCTCTATCGTATAGCCGAACAGCGCCATGGATGGCGGGTTGGCGCCCGTTAGCTGGGCAATGCCGCCCCATGGCTCAACATCGACCCGGACACCCACGCCTCGCCAGGATTCGACAATCGATTGCACGAGCGGACCATCCAGCAGCGCGCGGGCCACGGCCAGCCGAAAAGCAAGCGGACGATCGCTTGAGTCGCGGCGAACGCCATCCGCTCCGGCGCGCCAGCCGGATGTCTCGAGCAGCTTGGCGGCCTCGGACATCGCCGCAAGGCCGCCTTCGGCAAGGCTCGGCAGATAGGCGGGAAAGTTCTCCGACAAGAACGACCGCGCGGGAGCCGCCTTGCCGGATACCAGCCCCGCCAGCGCGTTTCGGTCCAGCGCGAGCAGCAAGGCCCGGCGGACGCGCACATCGGAAAGCGCGGGATCGTCGAGATTGAGCGTGACTTGCATGAGCGTGCGGCCGGCCCGCTGGAAGTCGACAAAGCGATCGGGCGCCAGCCGCATGCCCGCTTCGGCGATGGCCGGCCGGGTATCGGTAACGAGATCCACCAGCCCTTCCGCAACCGCCTGCTGCATGGCCTGCGGTGTGGGACGGTAGACGAGCTCGATACGGTCAAAGCGCGGTCGCCCCCCCGACCAGTGGGTGTTTCGATCGAGCGTGACGACCTGGTTCTCGGGATCGGGCCGGTAGTCCGTCACGCGATAGGGGCCGACATATAATCCACGCACGAGGGGCGAGGTCATGTGCGGGCTTTGTGCGCGGTAGCTCTTCGGATTGTGATCGGCTGCGCCCCCGTCGCCGCGCACGGGCATGAAGCGGAAGTCGGAGGGAGCGCAGCTTCGTCCTCGCCTGCGGACCTCGAAAGTCCGCTCGTCGAGCGCCACGGCGGCCCAGATTTCCTCCGCCAGGCGGCTTTGCCACGCATAGTCATTCTCAGGCTCGCGCCCCACGCGCCATGCGCGCACGAAATCGCTGGCGGTGATAGGCTTGCCGTCATCCCATTTCAGCCCAGGCTTGAGCCGGAACATCACCCGCTGGCCGGGCTTCCCATCGGGATCGACATCATCGCGCACCAGACCATTTTCCACGGTGGGCAGCGTCTCGCACAGCAGGCATGCCATCGAGACATCGCCGTCGAAATAAGTGAGCCCGCGCGCGGCGAGACCGCTGAGCATAAGCGTGTTGCCGCTCGCGGTGATGTTCGGGTGCGTGCCGGAAATCTGTCCGACAACGCCGATCCGCAGCACCTCTCCGGCCTGCGCCGGCTGCATGACGCCCGCCGTCAATGAAGCAATTGCCGCTATAAGCACGCACGGATTGCGATGGCGCCCCATAGCCGCTCCTCCACCTTGACCTGTGGATCGTCTCGACACGCCTGGACCTCCAGGTCAAAGCCAATGCGTCGAACGGCCGAACATCGGCCATGATCGTCACGCCACACTCTTCTCGCAACGGAGGATGACGAACCCCGTTTTCCTTTGCTAACAGCCCGGCATGGCCAGGTCGAAATCCCGTTCGCTTCCCTCCCGCATCACTTGGTGGATCATCCGCGCGATCCTTATATTTTTGGGCGTTTCAGTCGCCTGGGTGGTGTTCTACAAGTTCGTGCCGCCGCCGATCACCGCGACGATGATCGCCGACGTCATTGGCGGCCGTGGGCTCACCAAGGACTGGATGAGCCTTTCGCGGATGGATCCCAACATGGCGCGCGCCGCGATCGCGGGCGAAGACGGCAAGTTCTGTTCGCACCACGGATTCGATGCCGAGGCGATCGAGGATGCGATGCGGCGCAATGCCAAGGGTGGCCGCATCCGCGGCGGATCGACGATCAGCCAGCAGACCGCCAAGAACGCGTTTCTGTGGCAGGGCGGCGGCTTTTTCCGCAAGGGGCTGGAAGCCTATTTCACCGTGCTGATCGAGTTGATCTGGGGCAAGCCGCGGATCATGGAGGTGTATCTCAATATCGCCGAGACGGGCATCGGCACCTATGGCGCCAATGCCGGTGCGCAGCGTTATTTCGGGCATGACGCGAGCCGTCTGACGCCGATGGAGGCGGGTCGCATCGCAGCGGTGCTGCCGCTTCCGAAAAAGCGCGAGGCGATCTCGCCTGGCGGCTTCACGCGCCGGCATGGCAACCGGCTGGCGCGCTGGGTGGGGGTAGTCCGGCGCGACGGGCTGGATAGCTGCCTGCGCTGACATGATGGCCCCGTCAATGCCGCGGCCAGCTATTGCCGCGGCTACTTGTTATCGCCGGTATATTTGTCGGCGGCGCGGTCGGCAGCGTCGCCAGCCTTCCTCGCACCCTCGCCTACGCTGTCAGCAGCACGCGAGATCGCGTCGGTCTGGCGCGTTTCCTGGTTGTTCATGCTCACGAGATAGAAGCCCACAAGGGCGACCGCGATAAGCAGGATAAAGGCGATGACCAGACCGCCCGACCCTCGCCGTTCGACCACTGTGGACGGATTGCCACGCTCTATGACGCGCTCGGTCACGTTGCCGGTGGCGTCGGTGCGTTCGGTGATGCGCTCTTCGGACATGAGGCGACCTTCCTGATTGTCATTGACTGACAAACGCGTGGGGGATCGCCGGCGTTCCTCGTCCGGAACCGCTGAACGGCCTCAGAAGGGCAGCTTGAAGCCCGGAGGGAGCGGCAGGCCGCTCGTCATCTTGCTCATCTCTGCGTTCGATGCAGCGTCCGCCTTGGCGCGCGCATCGTTAAGCGCGGCTGCGATGAGATCCTCGAGTATCTGCTTTTCCGAAGGATTGAGCAGGCTGTCGTCGATCGACACGCCGATGATCCGGCCCTTGGCGCTGGCCTTGACCTTGACCAGCCCGCCGCCCGAGACGCCTTCGACCTCGATCGTGTCGAGATTGGCCTGCGCCTTTTGCAGCTCGTCCTGGACATTCTTTGCCATGTTCAGGATTTCATCGAGATTTTTCATTGAATTAAACCCTATTTTGAAAATCTGGCCAAGCGAGTCAGCCGCGCACCGCCGCCTTGTATTCCAGCAATTCGGCTTCTGGGAAGGCGTCGAACGCAGCCTTCACGATCGGGGTAGCCAGAATCGCGTCGCGCGCAGCCATTTCGCGCGCCTGATCCTGTTCGAGCAACGTAGGCTCGGCCGGTCCGTCGGGCGAGGCAATTTCCCAGGTCTCTCCAGTCAGCGCCTTGAGCGCAGCGCCAAGATCGCGGTTGAACTCGCTGGGCATCGGCTTTGCCGGGCGGATATCGAGCGCGGGCGGCGCATAGCGGATCAGCCCGATATAGTCGTGGAGTTGCTGCGCGACATGCGCCTTGCCGCCATTGGCGAGCAGGTCGATCATCGCCGGAAAGCTCTCGGGGAAACGCTGCTGCACCGTCTCGTGCGTGGGGGCGCTTGCCGGCGCGGAGGGCGAGGACAACGCCACACCCTCGCCACTCGACAGCTTCCTGATCAGGTCGCCCGGATCGGGGAGTTGGGCTGCGTGGATAACGCGAAGCAGCGCCATTTCGGCAGCCTCGATCGGCATCGATGCGCGGACGACCTCGTCATGCCCCTTGAGCAGCAACTGCCAGAGCCGGTGGAGCGCGGCGAAGGACAGCCGGCCAGCCCAGTCGGCCAGCGCTTCGCGTTCCTCGTTTGAGAGCGCCGGATCGTCGCTGCTGCCGACCTTTGCGAGTGTGACGCCGTGGACGGTTTCAAGCAATGCACGCAGGATCGCGACAGGATCGACCCCCAGATCATGCTGGTCGCGCAGCCCGCGCAGCACGGTCTGCGCGTCGCCGGTCAGCAGATCGCCGAACAGCCGGCGGATCGCTCCGCGATCGGAAAGTCCAAGCATTTCACGTACTTGCGCAGCCTTGACGCCATGACTGCCTTCCATATCGGCATGCGCGATCGCCTGATCGAGGATCGAGAGCCCGTCGCGCGCCGATCCTTCGGCGGCGCGCGCGATCAGCGCCAGCGCCTCGGGCTCGGCCTGGACGCCCTCGGCGGTGGCGACATTGCCGAAATGCGCGGCGAGCTTCTCGGCGGGGATGCGACGCAGATCGAAGCGCTGGCAGCGCGAGAGCACCGTCACGGGGACCTTGTTCACCTCGGTGGTGGCGAACAGGAACTTCACATGCGCGGGCGGTTCCTCGAGCGTCTTCAGAAGCGCGTTGAACGCGTTCTTGGAGAGCATGTGAACTTCGTCGATGATGTAGACCTTGTAGCGCGCCGAGACCGCGGCGTAGCGCACCGCCTCAATGATCTCGCGGACGTCGTCGACACCGGTGTGGCTCGCGGCGTCCATCTCGACCACGTCGATATGCCGTCCTTCGGCGATCGCGACGCAGGGCTCGCAGACTCCGCACGGCGCGATCGTCGGCCCGCCCTGCCCGTCGGGACCGATGCAGTTGAGCGCCTTTGCGATCAGCCGCGCGGTCGAGGTCTTGCCCACGCCGCGCACGCCGGTCAGCAGAAAGGCATGCGCCAGCCGGTCGCGCTTGATCGCGTTGCCAAGCGTGGTGACCATCGCATCCTGGCCGATCAGCTCGGAGAAGTTCTGCGGCCGGTATTTGCGCGCGAGGACGCGGTAGGGCTGGGGAGATTCGGACATGGAAAGGAACCTAGCCCATTCCGCCGCCGTCATGCCAGCGAAGGCTGGCATCTGCTGACGAAATCGCGCTTCAACCGACGAGAGATCCCAGCTTTCGCTGGGATGACGGTTAGGTGGGCTGTGGAAGGGTGGGAGCCGGGACGACCCGCAACGAATTCGTTACGGCTGCTTCCTTCCGGACCTGACCGGGTTGGCGAGTGCTGCGCCCGCCCGACTCCCGGGGGCCATATGGGGGAAGTCGGCGGAGGAATCAACGCCCCTGCATGTTGCGGACTTCGCCGGGAATGCGGACGGTCAGGTTTTCGAGGCTTTCGTCGAGCCAGATCTGGCAGGAAAGCCGACTGTTGCGCGTCGCGCCCGCGGCGAGATCGAGCATGTCCTCCTCCATTTCGGAGGCGGGCGGGAGCTTCGCGAAATCAGCGGCGTCGACGACGACATGGCAGGTCGAGCAGGCCATCTGCCCCTCGCACGTGCCCTCGAGTGGCTGGCCGTCATTCTGCGCGAGCGTCAGCAGATTGTCGCCCGGCGCACCCGTGACCTCGCGGACCGTATTCCCGTCTGCACTGATGAAGCGAATCAGCGTCATGCGGCGATCGCACCCTGCCGCTCGGCGGCCTCGACGATCAGCATCAGCGCGCGGTCGAGTTCGTCGAGCGTCGTATAGCGCCCAAAGCCCAGACGGATGCTGGCGCGGGCCTCGGCCTCGGTCAGCCCGAGCGCTGAGAGAACATGGCTCGGGCGCCCTGATCCGCTCGCGCACGCCGAACCTGCCGAAAAGGCGACCTGGCGTATCTCCGAGATCATGCGTGCAGCGTCGATGCCGTGCATGCGGATGTTGAGGTTGCCGCGATAGCGCTCGGTCACCGAGCCATTGACCTCCCACGCACCCAGGCGCCGCATTGCCAGCGCGGCGAGTTCGGCGACGTGCACCGCATCCTGCGCCTCGCACGCGCGCAAAAGCTCCGCCGCCGCGCCGAAACCCGCGCAAAGCGCTGGCGACAGCGTGCCCGAGCGCAGCCCGCCTTCCTGACCGCCACCGTGCATGACCGGCTCGATCGCGACGCCATCGCGCAGCCAGAGCGCCCCAATACCCTTGGGGCCATGGATCTTGTGCGCCGAGAGCGCGATCATGTCGCAGGCCTCGACGGGGAGCGGCACGCGGCCAAAGCCTTGCACCGCATCGCAAAAGAACAGCGCGCCCTTAGCCCGCGCCAGCGCCGAAAGCGCCGCTATCGGCTGGATCACGCCGATCTCGTTGTTGACGAGCATCGCCGCGACGAGCGCGGTATCCTCGTCGATCGCCTCCGCCGCGGCGTCGAGATCGAGGATCCCGTCGGCATGAACGGGCAGCAGCACGCAGTCATGCCCATGCGCGCCGAGCCATAGCGCGGTATCGCGGACACAGGCATGTTCGGTGGCGACCGTCACAATTTTGCGGCGCCTGGGGGCGGCTTTCATGGCCGCGCCCTGGATCGCGATATTCGCGGCTTCGGTCGCGCCGCCCGTGAAGAGCAGACGGCCGGCAACGGAACCGTTTGTGTCGAGCGAAGTCGAGACACGCGGCTCAGCGCCCACGTCCCTCGACTTCGCTCGGGACGAACGGGAAGTCTCAATCAAGGCGTCCATCACCGAATCGCGCGCGGCCTCGACCGTGGCAGCGGCCTCGCGTCCCGGCTTGTGCGGCGAATGGGGGTTGGCGAACCTGTCACCCAGCCAGGGCAACATCGCCTCGCGCGCCTCGGGCGCGAGCGGAGTGGTCGCCTGATAGTCCAGATAGATTGGGGTGGTCATGCAGCGCGGGCCTTTGCCTCTTTCGCCAGCCGCTGCCACTGCTCGACAAAACGGTAGACATCGGCGCGCGTCGTATCGGGGCCGAAGCTCACGCGGACCACCTCGCCCGCTTCCTTTTCGTCCCACCCCATCGCCGCAAGCACATGGCTGGTCTTGAGCGTCCCCGACGAGCACGCCGATCCCGCCGAGACCGCGATCCCCGCCATGTCGAACTGGATAAGCTGCGCGGCCGAGGCCATGCCCGGCATGCGGTAGGTCGCAATCGTCGCGAGGCGCGGCGTCTTGCGCGCGGCAATGATCCCGCCCGAAGCCTCAAGCGCGCCGTCAAGATGCGCGCGCAGATCCTCGGCGCGGCGCACCCATGCGTTCGACGCCTCGAGCGCGGCGGCGAAACCGAGGATCGCGGGCAGATTCTCGGTGCCCCCGCGATAGCCCTTTTCCTGCCCGCCATCGGGCTCGATATCGCGCAGATCGCGCACCAGCAACGCGCCGATCCCCGGCGGTCCGCCCAGCTTGTGCGCCGAAAGCGCGATGAGGTCGGCCTCAGGCAGCGGCATCTTGCCCGCCGACTGCGAGCAATCGGCAAAGGCGATCCCGCCCGCGCGCTGCACAACCGGAACGAGTTCGTCGAGCGGCTGGATCACGCCGGTCTCGTTGTTGACCGACTGGATCGCGACAACGGGACGGGCAGCGCCGAGCGCGCCGAGCCGCCCGGCGAGCGCATCGCGCGACACAGTGCCATCGCCCTGCACAGGAAGGAAAAACGCCTTTGGGACGGTGCGGTGCACTGCGTCATGCTCGACCGCCGAAACGATGTGCGCGTCGGCGTTGGAACGGCCGAGCGCGATGCCGATCGCCTCGGTGGCGCCGCTGGTGAAGATCAGATCATCTTCCCAGCCGAGCGCCTTTTTTATACGTTCGCGCGCATCCTCGAGCGCCGCGCGCGCCGCGCGTCCCTCAGCATGGGGAGAGGACGGATTGGCCCAGCGCGCAAGCGCATCGGCCATTGCCTGCCGCACCTGTGGCAGCACCGGCGTCGTCGCCGCATGATCCAGATAGAGACGGTCTGACACCGGATCACCCGTTTTGATTGCGAAACCCTGACCCGCTTCTATATAGGCTTGCACGTCCGTGCACAGCCTTTGCTGTTCGCTCACCCATCTTTTCGACCGTAGGTGCCATGCCCGAAGTCATTATTCCCGGCCCCGAAGGCCGTCTCGAAGGCCGTTTCAGCCCCCCGCCGCGTCCGCGCGCTCCCGTTGCAATGATCCTGCACCCGCACCCTCAGGGCGGTGGCACGATGAACGACCGGATCACGCAGGCGCTCTACAAGACCTTCCAGCGCCGCGGCTTCGCGACGCTGCGCTTCAACTTCCGCGGCGTCGGCAAGAGCCAGGGCACGTTCGACAACGGCATTGGAGAGCTGTCCGACGCCGCGGCCGCGCTCGACTGGGTGCAGAGCTTCCACCCGGAAGCGCAGACCACGTGGATCGCGGGATTCAGCTTCGGCGCGTGGATCGGCATGCAGTTGCTGATGCGCCGCCCCGAGATCCGCGGCTTCATCTCGGTCGCGCCGCCTGCGAACATGTATGACTTCACCTTCCTCGCGCCCTGCCCCGCATCGGGCATCATCGTGCAGGGCGCCGCCGACGAGGTGGTGACGCCCAGCGCGGTGCAGAAGCTGGTCGACAAGCTGCGTACGCAGAAGCACATCACGATCCACCACGACGAGATCCCGCGCGCCAACCATTTCTTCGAGCATGAACTCGCCGATCTGATGCGCTCGGTGGACAATTATCTCGACATGCGGCTCGATCCGAACTGCCCGATCAAGTGAGGTGACGCTGGCGGGCGTCTGAGGATGTCCGCCAGCGTCCGTGGGTAGTCCCGGGAAGCCAGGTCAGGGCATGCCCTTGCCGACAGTTGCCCTTACCGGAATGCCCGACGGATCAAATCCGTCGAGGCAGAAGACGTTTATCCCAAGGTAATCAGGGGTCACCCGTTTCCGGTGAAACGGGTAGATGCCGCACGTCCGGCAGAAATAATGGCGCGCCGTCCGCGTATGAAACTGATATTCGGCGAGATTGTCAGCGCCTGACAACAGTTCGAACTTGCTCTCATGCACCTTCACCATGAGCGCGTTCTTTCTTGCGCAGATGGAGCAGTCGCACGTCGTCAGCTCAGGAAAATCCGTCTCAATCGAAAATTGCACCACGCCGCAATGACAGCTCCCCGCATATCTTGCCGGTTCGCGAGTCATGGATGGCGCCACCTCAGCGACATGCAGGACAGTCCCGCGTCGATCTTCGCGATTTCTGAGACATCCAGCACAATCACATTGAGCCCGCGCTCAGCAATCAGGTCCGCAATGCGTGGATAGGCAGTGCCTACGAGCACCGTATCGTTCACGCGCAGCAGATTTGCAGCCGCCTCCTCGCCCTCGGGCGTCACCAGAACGTCGAGCCCGGCGAAGACGCCCGTCGCCGCAAGCGCGGGGGTTGCGACGACGCAGTCTTCGGTAAGCAGCGACGAGGCTGTCTTGAAATGGAGCGTGCCCGGCGGAGTGTCGACGATCCGCGCGCGGCGGCCGAGTCTTTCGACCTGCGCGACAAAGGCTTCGGCGCCCGCAAGGTCGGTGCGCGCGGACAGGCCGATCAGGATTTCGGCGGGCGTGATCAGGATGTCGCCGCCATCGGCAAAGCCGTCGGGCAGCGTCAGGACCTCATCGAAATGGCGCTTCAATGCCGGCTCGATCTCAGCGACCTCGCCCATCCGCGTCGGTGCGCCGGGCCGCAGCAGGATCGCGCCTTCGGGGAGCACGAACGCGGGATCCTCGACGAAGATCGCATCGGGATAGGCATCGAGCGCGGGCAATACGTCCACCACCACGCCCGCAGCCTCGAGCGCGGCGACATAGGCGCGGTGCTCGGCCAGCACGCCCTCATAGGACGGCATCTCGCCACCCGATGCGCTGAGACCGTTCACCACGCTCGGCGCGGGGACGCGCACGATGGCGGAATCGAAGTCGAACACGCGCGCCATGCTCAGAGCGTCCAGATCATGACATTGGCGACGAACACTGCCGCGCAGACCAGCATCAGCACGCCCTTTTTCCTGTCCCCGCCCGTTCGGATCAGGCGAAGACCGCCGAAAACCAGCGCAAATGCGGCGAACATGAGCAGCGCCGGTCCCACCGAAATCGAGAAATGCGCGAGTGTTGCGAAAACCGATTCCATCAGCGCGCGCCCTCAAGCACCCGAGCGAACGCGGCGGGATCGACATTGCCGCCCGACAGCACCACTGCGGTGCGCTCGGCGATCGGAACCTTGCCCGCGAGCACCGCGGCGAGCGCCACGGCACCACCGGGTTCGACGACAAGCCGAAGCTGCCCGAAGGCGACGCGCATAGCCTCGGCAATCTCCGCCTCGGTGACCGCGACACCCTTCGCGCCAGCGGCCGCGAGCGGCCCGAAGGTCAGCGGCGAGACGCGCAGCGTCTGGAGCGCGTCGCACGAGGTGAAGGGCGGATTGGGCGCCACGGGCACGATCTCGCCCGCCACGAGCGAGCGCGCCATATCGTCCCATCCCTCGGGTTCGGCGATACGGATATCCGCCTCGGGACACGCAAGCGCGATCCCCGCCGAGAGCCCCCCGCCGCCGCAGGGAATCACGATCCGTTCAGGCGCGGCGCCGACGAGCCGCTCCATCTGCGCCGCGATCTCGATGCCGACGCTGCCCTGCCCCTCGATCACCCAGGGATCGTCGAAGCTCGGCACCAGCACCGCGCCGCGCTCGGCGGCGAGCGCGCTCGCAATTTCCTCACGGCTCTCGGTCATCCGGTTATAGAGCACCACCGCCGCACCGAGCGCTTTTGTGGCCTCGAGCTTCTTGGTTGGCGCGTCGGAGGGCATCACGATCGTCGCCTCCATCCCCAGCCGGCGCGCGGCCCACGCCACGCCCTGCGCGTGGTTGCCCGAGGAAAAAGCGACAACGCCCGCCCCCCAGTCGGACGCGTCGATATCGGTGAGCCTGTGCCACGCGCCGCGCAGCTTGAACGCGCCCATCGGCTGGAGGCATTCGGCCTTGCACCACAATGTCTTGCCGTCGACGTGGAGCGGCAACAGCGGGGTTTCGGGAACGATCTCCGCCACCTTTGCGGCAGCCCTGAGCACGCCCTCGCGCGTCGGAACCCGCATCACAGTCGCCCCAGCGCAGGCTGGGGCCCAGACGATGCCAGTGTCCTCACTGGAAAACCCAGGTTCGCCCCGATATCGTCTGGGCCCCAGCCTGCGCTGGGGCGACGATCAATAATTGATCTGCTCATAGAGATCATCCCAAGCCGGATTATGCTGTTCGATCAAGCGGGTTTTCCACACGCGCTTCCACGCTTTCATTGCCTTTTCGCGGGCGATGGCGGCGTCGATATGGTCGTGATGCTCCCAATAGACGAGACGCGTGAGGCCGTGCTCGCGGCAGAATTCGGAACCGTGGCTATTCTTGTGCTGCCAGATGCGCGTGGCAAGGTCGCTGGTGACGCCGATATACAGCGTACCGAAGGGAGCGTTGGTCATGATGTAAACCCAGCCCTGCTTGATCGCCCCCTCCTGTCGCCCCAGCGCAGGCTGGGGCCCAGACGATATTTGTGCAAGGCGTCAAAGCTTAATGGGCTAGGCGGCGTGGACGAATTGGTTGACGTGGACGGTGTGGGTTGATTCAAGGCTGCCTTTTGGAGGCAGGTTTGAGCCGGGGCGATCTGAGCGAAGCAGAATGGCGCGTTCTGAAGGGTCTGCTGCCGATCGAGCCAGAGAACCGAGGGCGCGGCCGCAGGCCTGAGCAGAATCTCTCGATAGTCAACGGCATACTCTGGCGGCTGCGCTGTGGGACTGCTTGGCGCGATGTCCCGCCAAAATACGGCAATTGGAACACGATCTACCGGCGGTTCCGTCGTTGGAGCGAGGCCGGGGTCTGGGAGGCCGTGTCGGTGACGCTTGCCGAGATCATGGCCGACACCGGACACTACAGCATCGACAGCACCACCCTTCGCGCCCATGTCTCGGCAGCGGGCGGAAAAGGGGGACTTGTCGACGCGCTCTTGGCCGCTCGCGGGGCGGGTTCACCAGTAAGCTTCACTGTCTGGCTGATGCCCGAGGACGCCCCGTCGCCTTCCACCTGACTGGTGGTGAAGCCGCCGACTGCACGGCCTATGACACGCTGATCCGCCTGCCGGACCGCGCTCCGGCGGCTCTGCTGGCCGACAAAGGCTACGACACCAACGCCATTCGCGCCGATCTCGCGAGCCGCAGCATACAGGCTGTCATCCCGGCGCGCTCCAATCGCCGAGAAAGGATCGAGCACGATCGGCAGCTCTACAGGCAGCGAAACGGCATTGAGCGAATGTTCGGCAAGCTGAAAATCAATCGTGCCGTCGCCACCCGCTACGATCAAACGCCCTCAAGTTTCCTCGGCATGGTCCATCTCGCTGCCATCCGGCTTTGGATCAAATTCGTCCACGCCGCCTAGTCAACATCGTCTGGGGGCCAGCCTGCGCTGGGGCGACAATAACGGCATACTTTGACCCGTCATGGTACGTCCCTATATAGCCCCCAAAATTTCCGGCAAATGGAGACAGAATTGAGCAAGGTCCTTGTCATCGGCGCGGGCGGCGTCGGGTCGGTCGCAGTCCACAAGATGGCGATGAACACCGAGATTTTCTCGAGCATTACGCTCGCGAGCCGCCGCAAGTTCAAATGCGACGCGGTGGCCGAATCGGTGAAGGAACGCACGGGCGTCACGATCGGCACCGCCGAGATCGACGCCGATGATGTCGCGGCGACCACTGCGCTGCTTGAGAAGATCAGGCCCGACCTCGTCGTGAACCTCGCGCTGCCCTATCAGGACCTCGCGATCATGGACGCGTGCCTTGCTGCGGGCGTGAACTATCTCGACACCGCGAACTATGAGCCGCGCGACGAGGCGAAGTTCGAATATAGCTGGCAATGGGCCTATCAGGATCGCTTCAAGCAGGCCGGCCTGATGGCGCTGCTCGGTTCGGGCTTTGATCCGGGCGTGACCTCGGTCTTCACCAGCTACACGAAGAAGCACCTGCTCGACCGGATCGACACGCTCGACATCCTCGACTGCAATGGCGGCGATCACGGCCAGCATTTCGCGACCAACTTCAACCCCGAGATCAACATCCGCGAAGTGACCGCACCCTCGCGGCACTGGGCGAATGGCGAGTGGGTCGAAGGGCCCGCGCTCAGCCACAAGCAGAGCTTCGATTTCGAGCAGGTCGGTCCGAAGAACATGTACCTCATGTACCATGAGGAGCTGGAATCGCTCGCGAAACACTATCCCGAGATCAAGCGCATCCGTTTCTGGATGACCTTCGGCGACGCCTATCTCAAGCACCTCGAAGTGCTGCAGAATGTTGGCATGACGCGGATCGATCCCGTGATCTACGAGGGCAAGGAGATCATCCCGCTCCAGTTCCTCAAGGCCGTCCTGCCCGAACCCGCCTCGCTTGGGCCGACGACGCACGGCAAGACCAATATCGGCACGATCGCGACGGGCGAGAAGGACGGAGAGCAGAAGACCTTCTACGTCTACAATATCTGCGACCATGAGGACGCCTATGCCGAGACGGGCAATCAGGCGGTGAGCTACACGACCGGTGTACCGGCCATGATCGGTGCCGCGCTGATGCTGCAGGGCAAGTGGAAGGGCGAAGGCGTGTTCAACATGGAGCAGTTCGATCCCGATCCCTTCATGGATATGCTCAACAAGCATGGCCTGCCCTGGCAGGTGAAGGAACTCGACGCGCCGCTGGCGTTCTAAAATCCCCTCTCCCCTCGGGGGAGAGGGTTAGGGAGAGGGGCAGTCCCATCCCTCGCTAAACTTCGACGTTGGGCCGGGCGGACACTTCCCCTCTCCCCGGCCCTCTCCCCCAAGGGGAGAGGGAGAAGATCATGGAAACCAAAGCCGGCGATCCGGGCGCCTTTGCGCATTTCGACCTTGGCCGCGTGCCGAGCCCATGCTTCGTCGTCGACGAGGCAGCGGTTCGGCGCAATCTTGCGGTATTGAAGGACGTCCGCGATCGCGCGGGTGTGAAGGTTCTGCTCGCGCTCAAGGCCTTTTCGATGTGGTCGCTGGGCGACGTCGTCGGCGAATATCTCGACGGAGTCTGCGCGTCCGGCCTGTGGGAAGCGCGCCTCGGGCGCGAGCATTATCACGGCATCGTCGAGACCTATTCGGCCGCCTACAAGGCGGAGGACCTGCCCGAGATCTTTCGGCTTTCGGACACCATCGTCTTCAACACGCCCGCCCAGCATGCGCGCTTTTCGGGCGAGATCGCAGCCGCGCGCGCGGCAGGCGAACAATTTGATCTCGGCCTGCGGCTCAACCCCGAGCATAGCGAGGGCGAGGTGCCCAAATATGATCCGGCACAGCCCGGCTCGCGGCTGGGCTTCCCGGTTTCGCAGCTCCGCCCCGAGCACATGGAGGGCATCGACGGCCTCCATTTCCACACGCTGTGCGAGCAGGATTTCGAGCCGCTACGCCGGACATGGGAATCGCTCGAACCCAAGATCGCGCCATATTTCAAGCAATTGAAATGGCTCAATTTCGGCGGCGGCCACCATATCACGCGTGCGGACTATCAGCGCGACAAACTGGTAGCGTTTCTCAAGGACGTTCGCGAGCGGACAGGGCTCACCATCTATCTCGAACCCGGTGAGGCGGTCGCGCTCGATGCGGGCATCCTTGTCGGCGAGATCCTCGACACCTTCGAGAATGCGCTCCCGATCGGCATCACCGACATTTCGGCGACCTGCCACATGCCCGACGTGATAGAGGCGCCCTATCGCCCCGCGATGCTCCATGAGGCCCCGCAAGGCGTCACGCTGCGCCTCGGCGGCCCCTCCTGCCTCGCGGGCGATGTGATCGGCGACTACACCTTCACCTCGCCCCCGACTCCGGGCACGCGCATCGCGTTTCTCGACCAGGGCCACTATTCGATGGTGAAGACCAACACCTTCAACGGGGTGCCGCTTCCCGCGATTGCCTTGTGGAACAGCGAGACCGATTCGCTGAGGCTTATCAGGCAGTTCGACTATAGCGATTTCCGCGATCGCCTGTCCTGATCAAAACCCCGTTCGCCGCAGAAAAAGCCACGTTGTTGCGGGCGTGAGAACGAATCTTTCAAACGGTCTTTACACCCGCCCCCCCGATACATATATCGCGCCTCCGCTGCCCCATGGGACTTCCACCGCAAGGCAGCTTTGTTGGAAACTACCCACTGGAGGTCCCTTGAGTTGCACAAGCATCATAGCGCGCTGGGGCTAGCTACCGCCCTTCGTCCGGTTCAGCCGGTCACGCTCCTTCGTCCGCACGCCGCACAGCGTGCCGCCCGTTTCTTCGTCGAAAAGTTTCCGGGACGGTCGCTCTATGCCGTGAAGGCGAATCCGTCGCCCGACCTGCTCCAGATCCTCTGGGACAGCGGCATCACGCATTATGACGTGGCGTCGATCGCCGAGGTGCGCCTTGTCGCACGCACGCTGCCCGAGGCCGAGCTGTGCTTCATGCATCCGGTCAAGGCCGAGGAGGCAATCGCGGAGGCCTATTTCACGCACGGCGTGAAGACCTTCTCGCTCGACACGATGGAAGAGCTGGAGAAGATCCAGCGCGCGACGCGCCACGCCAGCGATCTCACGCTCGCGGTGCGGCTGCGCGTGTCCTCGGATCATTCCAAGCTCAGCCTCGCCGCCAAGTTCGGTGCCGATCCCGCGGAGGTTTCGCAGCTTCTGTTCGCCGCACGTCAGGCCGCGGACACGCTCGGCATCTGCTTCCATGTGGGTTCGCAGGCGATGACGCCGCAGGCCTATGTCGAGGCGATGGAGCGCGTGCGCCAGGCGATTGTCCAGGCGGCGGTCACCGTGGATCTGGTGGACGTCGGCGGCGGCTTCCCCTCGATCTATCCGGGGATGGAGCCGCCCGCGCTCGAAGCCTATTTCAGCGCGATCCACGACGCGTTCGAGAGCCTGCCGATCAGCTATTCGGCCGAACTCTGGTGCGAGCCGGGTCGCGCGCTGTGCGCCGAATATGCGAGCCTGCTGGTCCGCGTCGAGCGGCGCCGCGGCGACGAGCTCTACATCAACGACGGCGCCTATGGCGCGCTGTTCGATGCGGCGCATGTCGGCTGGCGCTTCCCTGTCAACCTCATCCGCGAGGATGAGAGCGAGACGCGCGACATGGCGTTCAGCTTCTACGGCCCCACCTGCGACGATCTCGATCACATGGCGGGCCCGTTCATGCTGCCCGCCGACACGCAGGCCGGCGACTATATCGAGATCGGCATGCTCGGCGCCTATGGCTGCGCAATGCGCACCGGCTTCAACGGCTTCGGCGAAACCGAGGTCTCGATCGTCGAGGACGAGCCAATGGCAAGCCTCTATCTCGAGGACGAAGCCGAGGCGCCCGTTCGCAAGCCCGGCACTGTGGTGTCGATCAAGCGGCTTTAAGTTTCGTTTGACCACTGAAACAATCTGAACCACCCTCTCCTTCGAAAATCGAGGGAGGGGGTTTTTCTTCATGGCCAACGGAATTCTGACGCCAGCCGCGGTGCTGGTGCTGTGGACGATCGCGATGCTCGTCTGGGTGGGGATGACGCGACTACCCGCGCTCAAGAGCGCCGGCATCGACATGAGCAAGGCCGTGGGTGGCCGCGGCGCCGATCTCGAAGGCGTGCTCCCCGCCAATGTGAACTGGAAGGCGCACAATTACGCGCATCTGGTCGAGCAACCGACGATCTTCTACGCGACCGTCGCGATCCTCGCGATCGCGGGTGCTGCAACGCAATTCGATGTCGCTCTCGCCTGGGCCTATGTCGGCCTGCGCGTGATCCACAGCTTCGTTCAGGCGACGGTCAACCGCATCGCGATCCGCTTTCCGGTCTTCGTCCTGTCGACGCTGGTCCTGTTAGTGCTCGCCGTCAACGCGCTGCGCGCCACGCTCTGAATGGGGAGGAATGGAAATGCAGCATAGTCCGATCCTTGGCGCCGTGGTGGCGCTCGTCGGCTGGTCGCTCGTCATGTGGCTGTGGATGTACGCCACGCGCCTGCCCGCGATGCAGAAGGCGAAGGTCGTGCTCGACCCGACGCTCCCGCCCAAGGCGCTCACCGAAGGCCTTCCCGCCACTGTCCGCTGGAAGGCCGATAACTACAACCACCTGATGGAACAGCCGACGCTGTTCTACGCAATCGCGCTGACGCTTGCGATCGTTGGCGCAGGCGACGGGCTCACCGCCACGATCGCCTGGGGCTACGTTGTCCTCAGGATTATCCACAGCCTTGTGCAGGCACTTGTGAACAACATCATGGTGCGCTTCTCCGTCTTCGTGCTGTCGACGCTGTGCCTGATCGCGCTGACGCTGCATGCGGCGATGGCGGTGTGGGGGCATTGAACACTCCCAAATTCCGCTCATCCTGAGTAGCCGTTGAGCTTGTCGAAACGGCGTATCGAAGGACGCAGCGAGCCGGCCCCTTCGATACGGGCCCCTTCGACTGCCTGCCAAGGCAGGCGCTCAGGACATGCTTCGCCAAGCTCAGTCCCTACTCAGGATGAGCGGAGTTAATATTTGATCCGGTTCTACCGCGTAAACGCCGCCGCCAGTTCCACATGCGTGGACCAGCGGAACTGGCCGACGGGCCTTACCCAATCGAGCCGATAGCCGCCCGCAATCAGCGTCTTGGCATCGCGCGCGAAGGTTGCGGGGTTACACGAGACATAGGCAATGCGCGGCGCCTTTGAGCTGCTGAGCGCCTTCACCTGTTCCTCGGCACCCGCGCGCGGCGGGTCGAGGATGATCGCGCCGAAGCGGTCGAGCTCGGCGGTGGTGAGCGGTCGTCGATACAGGTCGCGGTGCTCGACAAATACCAGCGCCTGAACGCGTCCCACAGCGCCCTTGAGCGCGAAAGCAGCATCGCGTGCAGCCTCTGCGGCATAAACCTTGCGGCCCTGGCCCTCGACGACCGACAGCGCGAACGTACCAAGCCCCGAAAACAGATCGGCGGCGGTCGGCGCATCGCCAATCGCATCGCGAACCGCCGCGATGAGCGCGGCCTCGCCGTCCTGCGTCGCCTGCAGGAACGCATCGTGCGGCACGCTCACCGCGACGCCGCCCAGCGTGACGGTCACCGGCTCGGGCTCCCAGCGCGTCTGCGGGCCATAGCCATCATCGAGCGAGAGCCGCGCAAGGCCGTGATCCTCGGCGAAACGCGACAGGCTCTCCGCGGCCGCCAGACCATCGGCCTCGATGCCGTCGAGCAGCAGGTCGACGCCCTGATCGGTGAGCGTCATCTTCACGCCCCCCGCGCGCTTTTCGCGCAGCATCGGGCCGAGCAGCCGGCGCAGCGGCGCGATCAACGCGAACAGCGCCGGATGAAGGATCGCGCAATCGGCCATGTCGACGATCCGGTGGCTTTGCCCGGCGTTGAAGCCGATCAGCACCTTCTTGCCGCGGCGTTCAGCGCGCAAGCTTGCGCGGCGGCGGCTGTTGGGCGGCGAGATATGCGCGGGCATGACCTCGGGCAATGCAAGCTGCTGCCCCGAAAGCGCGTTGACGACGCGCTCGGTGACGAAGCGGGCGAAGCTCTCCTCGTCGAGATGCTGGAGCTGACAGCCACCGCATTCGGGATAGTGCGAACAGGCGGGCGGGGCGTGATGCGGACCGGGGATGATGCTGCCATCCACGGCGACGCGGTCGCCCGGCGCGGTCAGCGGGAAATAGCGGCCGTCGGCGGTCACGCCGTCGCCGCGCGCGGCGATGCGAAGGATTTCGGAGGTGTCGGTCATTGCCGCTTGAATCGCTCGCTTTCAATCAATCCGCTCATCCTGAGTAGCTATTGAGCCCTTCGACGCCGCCTGCGGCGACGCTCAGCATAAACTTCGCCTCCGGCGAAGCCGAAATGGCGTATGCTTCGCCAGGCTCAGTCCCTACTCCGGATGAGCGGGAAAATGTGCTCATGCGTTATAGAGAAGCTGCAATAGCGCCCGGCAGATAGCTTGCAAGGTCGTCCGCGACAAATGCCGGGCCCGCACGCCGTGCAGCGTCGGCCTGAAGCCAGACACCCGCACCCGCTGCCTCCGTCGCCTCCATGCCGCGCGCGCGCATCGCAGCGATCACGCCCGCGAGCACATCGCCCGTTCCCGCGGTCGAAAGCCAGGACGAGGCGGGCGGTGCGACGATTGCTGTGCCATCGGGCGCCGCGATGACGGTGTCCGCGCCCTTATGGACGATGATCGCTCCCGTTCGGCGCGCCGCGTCCACGGTGCGGTCGACCTTGCTGCCCTCCGCTTTGCCGAACAGCGCCGCGAACTCGCCGCTATGCGGGGTCAGGATCGCGGGTGTATCAAGCTTCGCCAGGCGCTTGAGCCCAACCTTGCCGAGTAGATGCAGCGCATCGGCATCGAGGATGAGTGGCTTGCCCGATGCGAGCGCAGCCGCCAGCCGCCGCTTCGCCTCAGCGTCGCGCCCGAGCCCCGGGCCGATCAGCACCGCGCCGATCCGCGCATCGTCGAGCGCGGTGTCGAGATTGTCGGTCGCCAGATGCACAAGCGCGTCGGGTCCGCCCGTCGCACCATGCAGTCGGACATAGCCCGCGCCGGCACGGATCGCTGCAGTCGCCGACAACCGCGCTGCTCCGGGCAGAGAGCCCGCGATCACTGCGACGAGCCCGCGGCTATATTTGTGATCCTCCGCACCCGGTACACGCAGTGCCGGTTGCCCAAGTTCATGGCAGTCGCCCGACGTGACGATGCCGATATCCCCGACGATCACCTTGCCGCAATGGCTGGCCGCGGGTTGCAGCCGGTGCGCCGGCTTGAGCGACCCAAGCGCCAATGTGAGCCCGAAATGCGGCACCGGCGCAAGGAGCGCGCCATCATCGGTGGCGAGTCCGCTCGGGACATCAACGGCGATCGCGAAATGCGCCGCCGCCACCAGCCGCGCGAGCGGTGCGGCCACGGCATCGTCGAGCGGGCGACTAAGCCCCGTACCGAACAGCGAATCGATCAGCGTCGGTGCGGGTTCGGCCGCATCGAGCGCCTCGACGGGGCCGTCCCAGCCGCGCCGCGCGTTGATCGCCGCGGCCGTTCCCGGTTCGCCCGTCGCCGCGACGCGCACCCTGGCGCCGCGCTGCTTCAGATAGCGCGCGGCCACATAGCCATCGCCACCATTGTTGCCCGGTCCGCACAGGATCAGCACGGGACGCGTGCCGCCGAAGCGCCATGCGGCCTCGGCGACCGCTTGCCCTGCGCGATCCATAAGCTCGTCAACGCTGGTGCCCGCATCGATCGCACGTTCTTCCGCCGCGCGCATCTGCGCTGCCGTCAGGATCGGCCGGGGTGTTTGCCTCATTGTCCCTTGATCGTCGCGGGCAGGCGATAGCGTTCGCCTGCGAGGCTCACCTCGATCCCGCCGCCCGCGATCACCGAGACCTGCGCCTCCTCAGCGCCGTCGGCGGCAACTACGCCGCGGCCATCATCGACGACGCGCAGCCGGCGGAATGCCCCGTCGGGGTGGCTGACGGTCAGGATCAGCGCACCCGCATCGTCCTTGCTGCGCTCCACCGTGCAGTCGCTGCGGAACGCGCTTTCGCCCGCCGCCGCACATTCGATCCGCCCGGCGTCCGCGGCGCCCGCGTCCTCGCCGGCCCCCTGCCCGCCACACGCGGTGAGGAGGAGGCAAGCTCCCAAGTACCCCGGCGCACGCCGGGGTCCAGTGTGACGGGCTCGCAGCATGCGACTCCTGGAAGCCGGCCTGCGCCGGGGTACTCCGTGGATGGCGTCCTCAAATATCCGCATAGACATGCGTTTCGGCCTTTGCCCCAGGATGCGTCACCGCCCCCTTATAGGCAGGACCGACATTCTGCGCATAGCGCCACAGCGCGCCCGACTGATAATCGTTGGTCCGTGGCGTCCACGCCTTGCCGCGCTCGGCGAGCACCGCCTCGTCGACCTTGAGATCGATCGTGCCCGCTTCCGCGTCGATGGCGATGATGTCGCCATTCTCGACGAGCGCGATCGGGCCGCCCTCGGCCGCCTCGGGCCCGACATGGCCGATGCAGAAGCCGCGCGTCGCGCCCGAGAAGCGCCCGTCGGTGATGAGCGCAACCTTTTCACCCATGCCAAGGCCATAGAGCGCCGCGGTCGTCGACAGCATTTCGCGCATGCCGGGGCCGCCCTTGGGCCCTTCATTGCGGATGATGACGACCTCGCCTTCCTGGATCTTGCGATGCTCGACCGCCTCGAAGGCTTCCTCCTCGCATTCGAATACGCGCGCGGGCCCCTCGAACTGCAGGCGGTGCATGCCCGCGACCTTCACGATCGCACCGTTGGGTGCCAACGTCCCCTTGAGCCCCACGACGCCTCCGGTCGGCGTGATCGGCGACTTCACGTCGTAGATCACCTTCTGGTCGGGGTTCCACGTCACCTCTTCGATGTTTTCGGCGATCGTCTTGCCCGTCACGGTCAACGGATTGCCGTGGAGCAGGCCGTTATCGAGCAGCGTCTTCATCAGCATGTAAATGCCACCCGCCTCATACATGTCCTTGGCGACATATTTCCCGCCGGGCTTGAGGTCGGCGATATAGGGCGTGCTCTTGAAGATCTCGGCGACGTCGAACAGGTCGAAGTCGATGCCGCACTCGTTCGCCATCGCGGGCAGATGCAGCGCGCCGTTGGTGGAGCCGCCCGTCGCTGCCACGATGCGCGCGGCATTCTCGAACGCCTCGCGCGTGCAGATGTCGCGCGGACGGATATTCTTCGCCAGCAGCTCCATCACCTGGCGGCCCGCGCTGACCGCGATTTCCTCACGGCTCTTGTAGGGAGCAGGTGCCATATTGCTGTTGGGCAACGACAATCCGATCGCCTCACCGACGCATGCCATCGTGTTGGCTGTATATTGCCCGCCGCACGCGCCATGGCCGGGGCATGCGACCTTTTCGAGCGCGATCACGTCCTTGAGCGGACAGGCGCCGGCGGCATATTTGCCGACCACCTCGAACACGTCGACCACGGTGACGTCGCGGTCCTGATAGCGTCCGGGCAAAATCGACCCGCCATAGACGAAGATCGACGGCACGTTGAGGCGGAGCATCGCCATCATCATGCCGGGCAGCGACTTGTCGCAGCCCGCAAAGGTGACGAGCGCGTCATAGCAGTGACCGCGTACCGACAGCTCGACAGAGTCCGCAATGACCTCGCGGCTCGCGAGCGAGCTCTTCATCCCCTGATGGCCCATCGCGATACCGTCGGTGACGGTGATGGTGTTGAAACGGCGCGGCATGCCGCCCGCTTCGTTCACGCCCTGGCGGCAGAAATCGGCCTGGAAGTCGAGCGTGGTGTTGCACGGCGCGCTGTCATTGCCCGCCGACGCGATCCCAACGAAAGGCCGCGCAATCTCTTCCTCGGTCAGGCCCATCGCATAATAATAGCTGCGGTGCGGGGCGCGCTCGGGGCCGACCGAAACATGGCGGCTGGGAAGGCGGGACTTGTCGAAACTATGCGTCATGGGGGCTCCTTTGAGCGCACGCCTATGTCCCGAAAGCCCGTCCTGACGCAACCCCGTTGCGCGTTTCAGCGATGATCGGCGCGATTATGTCGGCCCAGCGTTCGACCCCCGCCGGATCGGAGATCAGATCCTGCCGCACCTCAATGCCGAGATATGGCATATGGTTCCCCTCTGCGTGGCGGTTCATCGTCGCGTTCAACACCTTGCCTGAATAGGGAAGATTGTCGCCAGTCACGACCCCCGCCGCCTCGAAGGCCGGGATCGCGATCCGCGCGGCGCGGTCATCCCCGTTGTAAAGCACGCCGATCTGCCATGGTCGCTTCTGATCCGGATCGCTTCTGAGCGACGGGGTGAAACTGTGAAGCGAGACGAGCATGGCCGGCGCGTAGTCGGTTATGCGGCGCGCGATATCGTCGTGATAGGGATGCCAGAAGCGCGCGATACGCGCATGCCGCTCATCATCGTTCAGACCGATATTGCCCGGAATCTCGTGCCCGTCGCTGCGCAGCGGAATGATCGTGTTGTGATCGGCCTCGCGGTTGAGATCGACCACGAGCCGCGAAACCGTCGCGAGCAGCGCGGGTGCAGACAGACGCTCGGCCAGCCTGTGACACAGATCCCAGGTGCCGATGTCGATCGCCATATGCTCGCCGAGCAGCTCAGCAGGGATACCCAGATCGACGTCTTCGGGCACATGATTGGAAGCGTGGTCGACGATGATGAGCAAGCCCGAGTCGTGGTTGCCCGCGACATGATGCGGTGTCATCGCCCACCGCCCGGAGAACGGCGGGCGTGCAACACCGCCATCCGCTCGGCAAATTCGTCGCTTGCGAAGCTCGCTTCGAAAGCCTCGTCCATCTCCGTGCTCGTCGATGTTCCGGCCGCGGCGAGCGCGATCGACCGCTTGAGCATCGCCATGCTGCCCGACGCGTTGCCCGCAATCGTCGTTGCAAGTTCGTTGGCGGCTGCCCAGGCGCTGCCATCGGCCATCTCCACCAACCCCATGGCAAGCGCCTGCGTCGAATCATAGGGGGTCGCGGTGAACAGCATGCGCGATGCCTGCCCCCAGCCGATCAGCCCGACCAGCCGCGCGACATCCTCGTGCGGATAGCCGATGCCCAGCCGCGCGGGCGGGATCGAGAAGCGCGCGCCATGCCCGGCGACGCGGACATCGCAGGCGAGCGCGAGCGCAACCCCCGCGCCGAAGCACGCACCGTCGATCGCGGCGATGACGGGGAATGGCAGGCTTGCCAGCCGGTCGAGCGCGGCGCGCATGGTGGCGCGCATGTCACGCCGCGCCTCGGCGTTGCCGGCCAGTTCGGCAAGGTCCCCCAGATCGGCGCCCGCGCAGAACTGCCCGGGATCGTGCGAATGGAGGAGCAGTACGCGCGGCCGTATCACCGCGAGTTTGTCCAGCACTCTCTCAAGCTCGGCCCAACCGGCCTGCGGGATGGCGTTATGGGCTTCGGGCCGGTTGAGGCTGAGCCGGGCGACGGGCTCATCAAGCGCAAGGTCGAACATGTCGTCCTTAGTGACGCGCGCTCCGCGATTTGTCACGTGTCCTGGACTATTTGAATGGAGCCTGATTCACGCCTTCATCGGAAGCGCGTAGCGCTTCCACTTCAACCGATCAGGCTCGAAGGCATCGGGGCGGCAGCCCCAAGGCTCGCCGCCCCGACCATGATGCACGCCGCGCGGGGCGTGGATCATCCGCGGACGGGGCGCCGCGCGCCCGATCCGTTCGCGAGGACGCGCCGCAAGCGCCGTGCCAGCCGCGAAAACCGGAAATTCGCGCGAGATAGGTCTTGCACCTCCGTCCCGAACCGGGACGCCCGGGTCATTTCAGTGCGGTTTCGAGACACCAGTAATCGGGCCACCGCGCACGCAGCGCGCCGGCTGCAGCCGCACGCGCCGCGGGCGTATCGAACAGCGCGAAACAACTTGCGCCCGACCCCGACATCCGTGCGAGCACGGCTCCGGGCAACGAACCCAGCATCGTCACCAGCGGCCCGATCTCGGGCACCAGCGCAATCGCGGGCGGCTGCAGATCATTGCGCCCCTCAAGCGCCGCCTTGAGCGGGTCCCCCTGCCCCAGCGGGCCGCGATCGACACCGTCCCAGCCCTTGAACACTGGGCCAGTAGGGAGCGGAATCCGCGGATTGGCGAGCAGCAGCGGCATGCCAGAAAGCGCGACGCCGTCTGCCGCCAGCAGCACGTCCCCGCGCGACTCTCCCCGCAACGTCCGGCTCGCGAAGCATGCGGGGACGTCAGCGCCAAGTTCGGCCGCAATAGCCCCGACGCGAGGATCGTTCGCGTCGATGCGCCACAGGCGCGCGAGCAGCCTCAGCGCCGCCGCAGCGTCAGCCGAGCCGCCCCCCAGACCCGCCGCCACCGGAACGCGCTTGTCAAGCACCAGACGCGCACCGGCATCGATCGAGAATGTCGTTGCGAGCGCCCGCGCGGCGCGCAGCACGAGATTGTCGGCGGCCTCGTCCGCTAGAGCACTTCCCGAAAAAGTGGAAACCGGTTTTTCGGTCGGGAAGTGCTCAAGATGTTGGATCGAGAGCCTTTCTTGTCCGGCAAGGCGATTTCGCCTTGCCGGGAAAGGCTCTAGCGCCTCCGCGAAGGGGCCCTGGATTGCGAGCGAGAGCGCGTCCGCAGGCTCGGCACTCAACACGTCGCCATCCTCGGCAAAGGCGAAGAGGCTTTCGATGTCATGATACCCGTCAGCGCGCCGCATGCGGACATGGAGCGCCAGGTTGACCTTGGCCCAGGCGGTTTCAATCAGCATCGCGTGCGTCAGGGCGCGGCGTTTTCGGGCTTCAGCCCGATATCAAGCTTGGCTCTGATGCGTTCGGCAACATGACCATCGGCATTGACCAACGCCGCGGTCCACGCATAGCGCGCATCGATCCTGCGCCCCGCCGTCCAATAGGCGTCGCCCAGATGTTCGCTGATGGTGGGCTCGTCGGGCACCGCCGCTGCCGCGCGCTCCAGCGCCTCCAGCGCCTTTGGAACATTGCCGCGAATGAAATAGGCCCAGCCGAGCGAATCCGCGATCGCAGGATCCTGCGGCGCAAGCTGGCTGGCGCGCTGAATCAGGCGCTCGGCCTCTTCCAGATCCTCACGATATTCGAGCTTCGCATAGCCAAGATAGTTGAGCACGACGGCCTGATCGGGGCCAAGTTCGGCCGCCCGCGTCAACGCAGCCTTCGCCTGCGGCCAGTCGCCCGCCTCGTAATGCGCGCTGCCCTTCAGCAGCCAAAGCGCCCAGCCCGCGCCGTCTTCGCTTTTTTCCGCCATGGCCAGCGCCCGATCATAAGCTGCCGCTGCCTCTGTATGGCGCTTGAGTTCGGCATAGCGTTCGCCAAGCCGCGTGAAATCGCCGATGGTTGCACCGCGCGCGAGCGTCGCGGCGGTGGCGGTCTCGAGCGCGCGCTGCGGTTCGCCGGCATCGACAAGAATGCGCACGCGCGCGTCGCGCGCCGCTCCGGTCCACGGCCCCTTGGGATTGATCCGGTCGAGCAGCGGCAACGCGATGTCGGGGTTGCCCTTGGCGCCAATCATCTCGGCAACGAGCAGCAGCGCGACATCGCTTGTCGGATCGAGCTGCAGCGCAATCCGCGCGATCGAAAGCGCGATCGGCGTGGGGCGGTCCTGCCGCCCGATATCTTCCGCCAGCCGCGCGAAGAGCAGGGAAACGCCCTTGCTCGCGGTGGCCGCGCCGCCGGGCAGCTTCTTGCGTTTAGCGAGCAGCGCATGGGCTGCCTCGATCGTTGCGTCGTTGCCGCCAAGCAGGTCCAGCGCGGCCCGCCGTTCGCCGAGCGCAGAGAGCCGGCTGGCCACAGCAATGCGCACCGCCACTTCGGTCGCGCCCGCGCCGATCGTGGTCAACGCCTTGTAGCTTGTGGCACCCTCATCGCCCTTGCGCTGCGCCAGCAGCAGCAGCGCCTCCTGCTCGCCTTTATATGCAGAGGTGAGCGCGCTTGTCGTCCGCGTCCTGAGCAAATCGATGGTTGCGCCGTCGCGCGCCGCAAAATTGGTCCAGGCGCGCAGCATCGGCGTCAGAAAGGCGAAAATTTCCTCCTTCTCCATGGCCGCGATCGCGCTGCGCGCAGCGGTCCAGTCGCCGGCGGACAGCGCATCGGCGAACAGCAACAACCGCCCGTCTGGTGGAAGCGCCCCGCGAGCGTCCAGTATCCGCGCCGCGTCGAGCGCGAGCGCCGAATCGCCCGCCGCCAGCGCCCCGCGATAGGTGCGCAGCGCCATGGTGAGGTCGCCGGGATCGGCGACGAGCAGCGCGGCATAGCCCGATGCAGCCGCGATCGGTTCGCCCGCATTGTCGGCTAGCCGTGCACGGACATAATGCGCCATCGCCTCCGCATCGGGCCGGTTCGCCGCCGCGGGCGACGACAACGCGACCGCCGCGATCAACGCGGGTGCGACAACGTATTTCGACGTGGCGAATAACCGGGCGAACATCCAGTGGGGCACTCCGACGCGGCAACCGCGGACCGCGGGCCGCCACCAGCATACACCATGGCAGCCCTGTGCAGGCAAGCGCCGCGTCACATCGTTGCACCGGCGCCCAAGGTAAAGGCGGCTGGCCTCACTCCCTTCGCGCATGCCGACTATGCACCGGGCCGGCGCTTCTACTTCCTCGACCATGACAGAATCGAATTTGAGATCGTCAGCTATGCTCCGCGCGCAGGATGAGCAACTGACACCGGTAGCCGGAGCAAGATTAGCAAGGGGCGCATCTCTGGGCGTCGCGCCGGAAACGTTGCTTTCCCGAATCGTATACCCCGTCGCGCCGAAATGGATTATACAATGAATTCGAGAAGATGCTTTTTCAGTATTAGGCCGCGCGAAGAGATTTCGTTTGACTGAATTTCTTACACGAGTGTCAATACTAAGAAAATTTGATCAAATGCATGAATGTTTCTTTTCAATCGGCCACAAGCCTGTCATTAATCATCCACCGGCTAGGTGACCCGGCCGGATTGGCAGCGGGGGGCTCCAATCTCCTTTGCGACCCGGGTGTAGGGGCCCCCTGTTGCCAACTTGCTGCGCGCTTGAGCCCTCACCTATCATCAGCGACATAGACATCGATTAGAATGCAGAGGCTGGCCCTGCGACCGCCGACAGCGCGCACGTCAAGCTGCGTCGGCCAGCCGCCTATGCCGAAGCGCGTTCAGGGGCCTCACGTTCGTCCAAACCGGCATCACAGCGCGCAAGGACGCTGTGCGCCATTCTCAGCAATCCGTGTCAGGGGCTCGCCGGCAGATCGTCGTCGTCGTCATCGCCCTCGATGAGCGCATATGCCACGCCGGCGACCAGCCCGACCGCACCGATGATCCAGCCCCAGTTGTTGCCTTCCGCATTGCTCTGTCGTGTTGCAGGCGCGCCCGCGCGTACCGCGGGAGACTGCGCAAGCGAAAGCCTTTGGACGGCCGCGCCAGGTGGGGTCGTGGTCTGCGCCTGAACCATTGCGGGCGTCGTCACGAGCGACGCGGCGATTACGCCTTGAAGGACCGATGCACGCATGAGTTTCTCCGTCGACTTCGCCGGAAGCTGCCGGCGCAGACAAGGAAACCGGCGAACCGCCGGCGGGTTCCCTGCAGCGCGCACGCGGCGCTGCAATACTTCGCCTCAACCGGGATTAATCAATTGATAATGAGGAGGACCTTAGCCACGGTGTCGCACCGCCCACGGGGGATTCGAGGGCGTAAAAGGGGGGAATCATGAAAGCACGCACGCTGTGCGCGACGCTGAGTGTCGCGCTCATAAATTCGACTGTTTGGGCTCAGGCGCCCATCCCGGCACCCGCCGCACCCGAAGCCGTTCCGGCCGTCATGGTGACGCCGTCGGTAATCGCGGCGCCCGCGCTGGAATTGCCCGCCAATACCGAATTGCTGCTCAGCATGAACGAGGAGCTGACGAGCAAGAAGGTCGAGGAAGGGCATAATTTCTCGATGACGGTCGCGCACGATGTTCGCCTGGGCGACTATGTGGTGATCCCGAAGGGAACGCGCGGCGTCGGTGAGGTCACCTGGAGGACGGGCAAGGGTGCCTTCGGCAAGTCGGGCAAGATGGATATCGAGCTTCGCTATCTCGACCTGAACGGCCGCCGCGTGCCGATCGAGGGCAAATACCGCCAGGAAGGCGAAGGCAACACGGTCGCCACGGTCGCGGGCGTCGTTGCGGTCGGCGTCTTCGCGGTCTTCATCACGGGCAAGAGCGCGCGCATCCCGCAGGGGCGTGAGCTCAAGGCACACACGCGCGAGGCTCTGCCGGTGGTCCTCCGGGCCGCAGCAGCAGCCCCGGTCGTACAGCCCGTGGTCGCAACGCCCGCCCCGGTTGCCGAGGTCAGGCCGGCCGCGATGGTGGAACCGTTGCCGGCTGCGGTTAACTGAAAGACATCGGCGGGCGGTAAACCGCACGCCGAAGTTCTGAAGCTCGGCCCGCTTCGCGCCGGCCGAGCTTTTTTATTCACATATTGGGGTAGTTGGGGCCTCCGCCGCCTTCGGGCACCACCCAGTTGATGTTCTGCGTCGGATCCTTGATGTCGCAGGTCTTGCAGTGGACGCAGTTCTGCGCGTTGATCTGGAAGCGCGGATTGCCCTCGTCCTGACCGACGACCTCATAGACGCCCGCCGGGCAGTAACGCTGCGCGGGCTCGTCATAAAGCGGCAGATTGTAGCTGATCGGAACCTCGGGGTCCTTCAGCGTCAGGTGGCAGGGCTGATCTTCCTCGTGATTGGTGTTCGACAGGAACACCGAGGACAGCCGGTCGAAGCTGAACACGCCGTCGGGCTTGGGATAATCGATCTTCTTCGCATGATCCGCACGGTGCAGCTTCGTATGATCGGGCTTGTGCCCGAAGGTGAAGGGCAGACCGATCTTCAGATAGCGCATCCACATGTCGATGCCGGCGAAGAGTGTGCCGAAAAAGCCGCCGAACTTGGAAACCGAAGGCTCGACATTGCGAACCATCTTGAGCTCTTTCGCCACCCAGCTTGCGTTGAGCGCGTCGGGATAGGTCGACAGTTCGTCGGCCGCACGATCGGCTGCAATCGCCTCGAACGCCGCTTCGGCCGCGAGCATGCCCGATTTCATCGCGGTATGGCTGCCCTTGATGCGCGGCACGTTGACGAAGCCCGCGGAGCAACCGATCAGCGCACCGCCGGGGAAAACGAGCTTGGGCACCGATTGCCAGCCGCCCTCGTTGATCGCGCGCGCGCCATAGGAGACGCGTTTTCCGCCCTCGAGAATCTTGCGGATCTCGGGATGCGTCTTCCAGCGCTGGAATTCCGCGAAGGGATAGAGGTTCGGGTTGGAATAGGAGAGCGCGACGACGAAGCCGAGCGCGACTTGGCCGTTCGCCTGATGATAGAGGAATCCGCCGCCCCATGCGTCGTCGAGCGGCCAGCCCTGGCTGTGGATCACGCGGCCGGGCACATGCTTGGCGGGATCGATGTCCCACAGCTCTTTCAGCCCGATGCCATAGACTTGCGGTTCGCAGTCTGCCTCGAGATCGAAGATGCGCTTCAATTCCTTGGTCAAGTGCCCACGCACCCCTTCCGCGAAAAAGGTGTATTTGGCGTGGAGTTCGAGGCCCGGCTGGTAGTCGGGCTTGTGCGTGCCATCGCGCGCCACGCCCATGTCGCCCGTCGCCACGCCCTTGACCGAACCGTCCTCGTTGAAGAGCACTTCTGCAGCCGCAAAGCCTGGGAAGATCTCGACGCCCAGCCCCTCGGCCTGTTCGGCGAGCCAGCGACAGAGATTACCGAGCGAGCCCGTATAGGTTCCCTTGTTGTTCATGAAGGGAGGCATCATGACGTGGGGCATCTCGAACTTGCCCGTCGCGGTCAGCACCCAGTGATGGTTCTCGGTAACGGGAACCTCTGCCATCGGGCAGCCCATGGTGCGCCATTCGGGCAGCAACTCGTCGAGCCCCTTGGGGTCGACCACCGCGCCCGAGAGGATGTGCGCGCCGACTTCCGAGCCCTTTTCGAGCACGCAGACCGACAGCTCGCTGCCCTTCTCATTTGCAAGCTGTTTCAGCCGGATCGCCGCCGCCAGACCCGCCGGCCCCGCGCCCACGATCACGACGTCATAGGGCATCGATTCCCGTTCGCTCATCTTCCGCTTCCCTCTAAGGCCGGCGCGCAGGATTCCTGTCATCGCGTCCGGACAACGCTTTGTCATCAACGCCCGTGCAATTAGATTGACCCCGCCGTCAACCTCTGACTCTAGTGTTTGTGATGGAAGCGGGGGCCGAAATCATGGACGCGCTATCTGCGCAGAGCCTGTTGGGTTGGTGGCAAGATGCCGGCGTCGACATGTTTGTCGACGAGGCACCGCGCAACTGGCTCGCGGAACCGCGCGCCCCTGCCGTAGCGTCGGCAGAAATCCCGCAATCAGCACCCGCCCCGGTGACGCCCCGAACGATGCCGGCCTTTCGCGCATGGCTAGAAGAGGCCGAGGCGTTGCCCGACGGCTCGCCCAAGGGGCGCAGAATTTTTCCCTCCGGCGATGTTTCATCGGCGCTGATGGTGCTCGTCGACATGCCCGAGCCGGGCGATTCCGACGCCGGCGCCCTGCTTTCGGATGACGCGGGCCGGTTGTTCGACCGAATGCTCGCCGCGATCGGGCGGAGCCGCGATTCGATCTGGCTGGCCTCGCTCACCCTCACGCGGCCCGCAGGCGGCGGGATCGATGCCCAGTGCGCCGAAGCGATCGGTGCATTTGCGAAACATCATGTCGCGCTCGTCCGTCCGCGCAGATTATTGCTGATGGGACAGGCGGCCAGCCGTGCGGTTCTCGGGATGGATCTCGTAGCGGCGCGCGGAAGCTTACACGCCGTTAACCATGACGGCGTCAATATGGAGGCAGTTGCAACGTTCGCGCCGCGCTTTCTGCTCCGCAATCCGCAGCGAAAGGCGGATAGCTGGCGGGATCTGCGGTTGCTTATTGAGGGTATCGAATGAAGCTGACACCCATATTTGCCAGCGCCGTGCTGCTGCTGTCAGCGCATCCCGCGATCGCCGCGAATGAGGGCGTGCAGGTTTCGGCGCGCAAGACGGTACGCGAAGCCCTGCCCCGCCAGCTCTCGCCCTCCGAGCGCGAGCTCTATCGCGCCGCCCTTGCCGACATTCGCGCCAGCCGTTGGCCCGAGGCCGCCGCCCGGCTCGATGCAGCGAAGGACGGGCTGCTGACGCCGATAGTTCGCTCCGAACTCTATCTCTCCAAGGGCTCTCCCAAGGTCGAGCTCGATCCGTTGCTGGCGCTGGTCGCACAGGCGCCGGACATGCCCAAGGCCGCGCAGATCGGTCGGCTGGCGAGCACGCGCGGCGCGACCACACTGCCCGACATAGCGCAGGGCCAGCGCCTCGTCTGGCTCGGCGGCAAGCCGCTGCGCGGGCGCGCATCCGCGACGAAGGGCGATCCCGTTTCCGACGCGCTCAGCGTAAGGGTCCTGCCGCTCATCAAGGACAATAACCCGGCGACCGCAGAGGCGCTGCTTGCCGAGGTCGAAGGCCAGCTCAGCCCGCAGGCGCTCACCGAATGGCAACAGCGTATCGCCTGGTCCTACTACATCATCGGCAACGATCAGGCCGCGCGGCAACTCGCCGCGAAGGCGCAGCGCGGTGCGGGCGAATGGGCCGCGCATGCCGATTGGGTGGTCGGTCTGGCAAGCTGGCGCGCGCAGGATTTCCAGGCGGCCGCCGCTGCCTTCCAGGCCGTTGCATCGCGCGGGCCCGACAGCGAATTCCGCGCGGCGGGCCAGTTCTGGGCGGCGCGCGCCTATATGGCCAATGGCGAGCCCGAAAAGGTCCAGCCGCTGCTGCGCAGCGCGGCGCGCAACGACGAAACCTTTTACGGCCTGCTTGCCGCGCAGGCGCTGGGCGCGGATCCGCACGATGACGCGCGCGATATGCTGAGCGCGGACTGGAAGCGCCTGTCCCGGCTCGACAATGTTCGCGCGGCGATCGCGCTGAGCGAGATCGGCGAATACAAGCTGGCCGACGAGACGCTTCGGCATCAGGCGCGCATCGGAACGCGCGCCGATCACGCCGCGCTCTGCAATCTCGCCGCGCGGCTCAACCTGCCCGAGACGCAGATCTGGCTCGCGCATAACGGCCCGAGCGGCGCTCAGCCGACCGTGACCGCGCGCTACCCCGCGCCCGACTGGACGCCCGATGGCGGCTGGCGTGTCGACAAGTCGCTGGTGTTCGCGCACGCGCTCCAGGAATCGAACTTCCGCCGCGACGTCGTAAGCCCCGCGGGCGCTTACGGCCTGATGCAGGTGATGCCCGCCGCGGCGCGGCACATGGCGCGCGACCGGGGCGGCGATTTCTCGCGCGAGGCGCTGAGCAACCCCTCGACCAATATCGAGTTCGGCCAGCGCTACCTTGAATATCTGCGCGATTTCGACGGGACGCAGGGGCTGCTGCCCAAGGTGATTGCGGCCTATAACGCAGGGCCCGCGCCCGTGCGCGACTGGAATTACCGCAATATCGATCGCGGCGATCCGCTGCTCTATATCGAGTCGCTCCCTTATTGGGAGACGCGCGGCTATGTCACGATCGTGCTGCGCAACTACTGGATGTACCAGCGCAATGCGGGCGACAAATCCGCCAGCCTGACGGCGATGGCGCAGGGCATGTGGCCGCGCTTCCCGGGGCTTCGCGGCGCGACAGCAGTGCGCATGGACGCGGCGAACAGGACGCAAAGTGCCGATTGACGAAGGCCGGGCGTTCCGCCCGGTCCATATCGCGGTGATGACGATCTCCGACACGCGCGGGCCCGAGGAGGACACGTCGGGCGACCTGCTGGTCGAGCGGCTGACAAGCGCAGGCCACGTGCTCGCCGACCGCGCGATCGTGCGCGACGATATCGACACCATCGTCGCGCGACTCCACGGATGGATCGACGATCCAGCCATCGACTGCATCCTGACCACCGGCGGCACGGGCGTCACCGGCCGCGACGTCACACCCGAAGCGCTGGCGCGATTGGGCGGCAAGGATATTCCCGGTTTCGGCGAGCTGTTCCGCTGGCTCAGCTATCAGACGATCGGCACCTCGACGATCCAGTCGCGCGCCTGCGCGTGCGTGGTGCGCGGCACCTATATCTTCGCGCTGCCGGGCTCGACGGGCGCCGTGAAGGACGGCTGGGACGGCATTCTCGCCAGCCAGCTCGACAGCCGCCACAAGCCCTGCAACTTCGTCGAGCTGATGCCGCGGCTCATGGAGCGGTAGGCAGACCGCCCCTCCCGCTGTCATTCCCGCGAACGCGGGAATCCATGCGATGCCGGAAAAGTCTCCAGTGGTGTCAGACACTGTATGGATTCCCGCGTTCGCGGGAATGACAGACGGGGAATTGTTCTTGATATGTTCCACGTCTGGGCGCATCATGAATCAATGGACTCGAAGCTTCGCCCTGCGCGCGGCGCCACGCTCAACCGCGAGAGCGGCCGTTTCAACCTGCCCGAGCGTGTGGTCGATGGCGACTGGCTCGACGATCGCGAAGCGCTCGACGGCGCCCCGCCCCCGCTGCGCACCACGGTGACCGTGGAACATCCAAAAACGATCATCACGCGCAACAACTCGCCCGACGTCGTGTTCGACCGCTCGATCAACGCCTATCGCGGCTGCGAGCATGGCTGCATCTATTGTTTCGCGCGGCCGACGCACGCTTTTCACGACCTGTCACCCGGCCTCGATTTCGAGACGAAGCTGTTCGTGAAGCCCGATGCCGCGACGCTGCTGCGCAAGGAACTGATGAAGCCGGGCTATGTCGTGGCCCCGATCGCGATGGGCACCAATACCGATCCCTATCAGCCGATCGAGCGCGAATGGCATGTGACGCGGCAATGCATCGAGGTGCTGGCGGAAACCAGCCACCCGCTGCTGATCACCACCAAATCGGATCGTGTGCTGGGCGACCTCGATCTGCTGACGCCGATGGCGGAAAAGGGTCTGGTTTCGGTCATGGTGTCGATCACCTCGCTCGACCCGAAGATCGCGATGACGCTGGAGCCGCGCGCGCCGCGTCCGCCGAAACGACTGGCGGCGGTGAAGGGGCTGAGCGACGCGGGCATTCCGGTGACCGTCTCGCTCTCGCCTGTCATTCCCGCCATCACCGATCATGAGGTGGAGCATCTGCTTGAGGCCGCCGCCGAGGCCGGCGCGTCGCATGCGGCCTATATTCCCGTCCGGCTCCCTTTCGAGGTCGCCCCGCTCTTCAAGGCATGGCTCGACGAACATTTCCCCGAGCGCGCGGGCAAGGTGATGTCGATCATCCGGTCAATCCGCGGCGGGCGCGACAATGACCCCGATTTCAACAGCCGCATGCGCGGCCAGGGCGCGTGGGCGGAACTGCTGCGGACCCGCTTCAAGCTTGCCTGTCGCAAGAACGGCCTCAATCAGAACGAACGCCCACCGCTAAGACACGACCTGTTCCGCCCGCCGCAGGGGGATCAGTTGAGCTTGTTCTAAGAGGGCCGGTGCCCGCTATGTGGTGGTTTGCAGTCATCGGCTTGAGCCCTCTCCCGCGAAGGCGGGAGAGGGCTCGGACGGTATATCTGAAATTGGGCGTCAGCAGCCATCCCGGCTCATGCGTTCACAACCTGGATCAGGCGCGGTCCACGCGCGCTGCGAAGCAGCCGCGCTTGGCATTGTGCACATGGATATAGCTGACCGAGGGATCGCCGAACATCCGGTCGATCAGCGGCTCCAGATCAACACCGTCGACAACATCGGCATTGACCATCATGTCCCGCGCATCGAAGGCGCGGACCGAGAGCAGCCGGACGGCCAATTGCTTCGGCACCGCATTCTCGTAGTGGGCCGCCTCGCGCGCGCCTTCGCGGACGAAGATCGCATGGCGCGAGCGATAGGGCGTATCGACGGGCAGATGCTCATGGTTGAGCAGCAGCACGGCGCCACCGGGCGGCACGTCCTCAAGCGTCACGCGACAGGGAAAGCCCACCTCCGCGTCCGATCGCATCCGGATCACGCCGCGTTCGGCCAGCGCCGCGTCGTCGAGCCCGTAAAGCGGCGCGAAGGGTGCGGGGTCGAGCCCGGTGATCGCATAGCCGCTCATTCCACGCCCTCGCGCTTGAGCAGTTCGACCTTGCGCTCGATGCCATAGGCATAGCCGCCCATGCTGCCGTCGCTGCGATGCACGCGGTGGCAGGGGATGACGACGGCAAGGTGGTTCGCACCGCACGCGGTTCCCGCCGCGCGAACCGCTCGCGGATTGCCCGCAACCGCCGCCAGATCGGCATAGCTGCGCGTCTCGCCCGCCGGGATCGCGCGCAGAGCCTGCCAGACAGCTTCCTGGAACGCGGTGCCCTGCACGTCGAGCGGCAGGTCATGATGGCGTTCGGGATGCTCGACCTCGGCGACGACCTTCTCCGCCAGTTCGGCGAGCGCCTTGCCGCCCGACTGGATGTCGGCATTGGGGAAACGCGCCTTCAGCGCCTCCTCGCCCTCCTCGAACGACACGCGGCACAGCCCCTTGTCGGTCGCCGCGATCAGCAGCGGGCCAAGGCTTGTTCTGGCGACGGCCCAGCGAATCGTCACGCCCGCGCCGCCGCGCTTCCACGCGCTCGGCGTCATGCCAAGGCGCTTTCCCGCCTCGGCGTAGAAACGGCTGGGCCCTGAATAGCCCGCTTCATAGATCGCATCGGTCACTCTGTCCTCCGTCGATAGCGCCTCTGCGGCCTTGCCGGCGCGCAATCCCCGCGCATAGGCGGCGGGGGTCACGCCGGTGGCGCGCTTGAACAGGCGGTGGAAATGGTGCGGGGCATAGCCGACCCGCATGGCAAGTTCGTCGAGCGAGACCGGCTCCTCGGCCGCCTCGAGCAGTTCGATCGCGTGCGCGACCGCAACGCGTTCGCGTCCCACCTCATCGGGCTTGCAGCGCAGGCAGGCGCGGTAGCCCGCCGCCCGCGCCGCCTCGCCGTCGCGAAAGAAGCTGACATGCGCGCGCTTGGGATGGCGCGCGGGGCAGCTCGGCTTGCAATAGATGCCCGTGGTCTTAACGGCGCCAACGAACTTGCCGTCAAAGCTGCGGTCGCGGCGCTCAAAGGCGGCCCATGCCAGATCGGCGTCGATGAGGGTTTCGGTGCTCATGCGTCCTATCTAGTGCATGGCCGCGCCGCGATCATCCCGCACCTTGCGTTCAAAGCGAAACTGTGGCGAGGCGTGCCGCATGAAGGTCGGAATAGTCGGTGCCGGCGCGATCGGCGGATGGATCGGTGCAAAGCTGGCGGACACGGGATCGCCCGTTTCGGTGCTGGCGCGCGGGGCGACGCTCGCCGCGATCCGCGCGAACGGCCTCCTGCTGCACGAGGACGGGGGCAGCATCGCGGCGCCGGTCGCGGTATCCGACAACAGCACGGACCTCGGCCCGCAGGACCTGCTCGTCATCGCGGTCAAGGCGCCCGCGCTGCGCGCAGCGGCCGAGGCGATAAGACCTTTGATCGACGCGCGCACGGTGATCGTTCCGATGCTCAACGGCGTGCCCTGGTGGTTCCTCGGCGACAAACCCGCGCTGCGTCCCGAATCGCTCGATCCCGATGGCGCGATCGGGGCGGTGCTGCCCGGCGATCAGTTGATCGGCTGCGTCGTCCACGCCTCCTGCGCCTCCCCCGAACCCGGCGTCGTCCACCGCCATTTCGGCAAGGGGCTGATCCTCGGTGAGCCTTCGGGCGCGATGACCGATCGGCTCGAACGCGTCGCTACGCTGTTCCGCGAAGCCGGGCTCGACATCACGACGAGCGACCGGATCCAGCAGGACATCTGGTACAAGCTCTGGGGCAACATGACGATGAACCCCATCTCCGCGCTCACGCGCGCCACCGCCGACCGCATTCTTGATGACGACCTCGTGTCCGCCTTCGCGCTCCAGATCATGGCCGAGGCCGCCAAAATCGGGGCAGCGATCGGCTGTCCGATCGCGGAGAGCGGCGAGGATCGGATGCTGGTCACGCGCAAGCTGGGGGCGTTCAAGACGTCGATGCTGCAGGATGTCGAGGCAGGGCGTCCCATCGAGCTCGACGCGCTGCTCGCCGCGCCGCGAGCGATCGGCCAGCGCGTCGGAATCGCGACGCCCTATATGGACGCGCTGCTCGGCCTCACGCGGCTGTTCGATTCGAACCGCGTTCTCTGATCAGTCGAACAGGTCGCGCGTTCGCAGTTCGGCGACGTTTGCGCCTTCGTGGCGCAGCAGCGCCATCTTCATCGGCAGACCTCCGCCAAAGCCGGTGAGCGAGCCGTCGCTTCCCACGACGCGGTGGCACGGCACCACGATCGCCACGGGATTGGCGCCATTGGCTGCCCCCACCGCGCGCACCGCATCGGGGCTGCCGATGCTGGCGGCGAGCGCGGCATAGCTCGTCGTCTCGCCGACCGGGATGGCGTAGAGCGCGTCCCATACGCGCTGCTGCAACGCCGTGCCGCGCGTCGTCCAGCGGATGCGGGACAAAGCGCTCATGTCCCCGTCGCAATAATCGGCCAGCGCCGCCTTGATCGCCGCGGGTGCCTTGCCTTCGCGGCTGACGTTTGTGCCATATTGCCGGCGCAGCGATCCCTCGAGCCAGCTATCCCGACCCGGCAGCGACAATGCGCGGAGCACACCCTCCTCGTCACTCACCAACACCAGCTCGCCGAAACATGTGCTGATCCGGTCGTGCGTCAGGCGGGGTCCATCCATTTCGGTCATCCGGCTTTCTCGAACTCCTCGTTGCGCGCGTAAACGAAAGGGCCTCGATTGAATTGTATCGTCATGCTGAACTTGTTTCAGCATCCATGAACACCGCATCATCAGGTCTTGCGTCGTCAGTGTTCATGGACCCTGAATCAAGTTCAGGGTGACGCAACTGAATCAATCTCGTAGCGCACCCTAGACGGCCTTCACGCCCTCCACCATCCGTGCGATCTCACCACGCAGATACTCGGTCTGGTGCGCAATATCGTCAGCAGTCGCGCTGAGATTGGCGGCCATGCGGCGCGCGGCCTCTGCGCGCCCCCGCAGCCCGATCATGGAACTGGCGGTCTCACGGCTGCCCGAATCGACGAGCGCTATCGAGCCGACGATCTCGCGGCTCGCGTTGCTCTGCTGCTCGACCGCGTGCGCGATGACTTCGGCCGATTGTTCGAGCCCGGTGACCAGCGAATCGATCTGGTGAAAGCTCTGCATCGCGTCGCTCGCGGTCGCACCGATCGTGCCCAGGCGCTCGCCGATCGTAGCGGCCGCCGCCTGCGTCTGACGCGCCAGCCCTTTCACTTCATCGGCGACGACCGCGAAGCCCGCCCCCGCCTGCCCCGCGCGCGACGCCTCGATCGACGCATTGAGCGCGAGCAGGTTGGTCTGCTTGGCGATCCCCGTGATCAGCGTGAGCACGTCGGTGATCTCGGAAACCAGATCGCCGAGCCGGGTCGCGCGGTGCTTGCTGTTCGCCGCCTGGTCGCGCACCGTCCGCGCATTTGCGCGGGCTTCATCGGCATGGTCGCGGATGCGCGCGATCGCTTCGGCCAGCGCCTGCCCGCTATCGGAAACAACGCGCACCGTCGTCGCGGTCTGGTCTGCGAGCGTGGCCGCCGATAGCGCATAGGCTTCGGACACCCCCGCCTCGCTCGACACCGCCGAGGCGGCCGCGCGCATGTCGCCGCCCGCCTGCACCAGATTGGCGACGATTCGCGCAATATCCTGTTCGAAGCGCGCGAACAGCGCGTCGAGTTCGGCGGCACGGCGATCCTTGCTGCGCAGCATCTCGGCGTCGTTCGCGCGCAACTCGCTCTCGATCCTGAGCGCTTCCTGCTCGAGCCGCCGCGCCTCGCCCGCGCGCTCACGCGCGAACAGCAACGCACGGGCGATGTCACCGATCTCGTCGCGACGCTCGAGCCCCGGAATGGCTACGCTCCCCCCGGTCAGCCCGATCTGCCTCGTCGCCGCCGCGATATCCTCAAGCGGCCCGTTGATCTCGCTGGTCGCCGTTTTGACGCCCCAGAAACCGATCCAGAGCGCGATGAGCGTCAGCAACAGCGCGATGGCCCAGGCGAACAGGAAGCCCCATTTCAGCAATCGCCCCTCATGCGCCGCGTCGGCGCGCAGTTCCCCTACGAGATCGCGGCTGCTCGCCATCAACGGATCGACGGCCGCGTAGAGCGGGCCGCTGACGAAGAAGTCGAGATTCTCGATGCGCCCTGAGCGCAGCATCGCCACCAGCCTTGCGGTCGTGCGCTCGGCCTCGGCGCGCGCCAGTTCGATTCGCGCGATATCGCCGGCGCGGCGCGTGCCGAGATCGCTGGAGCGAAACCTCTGCCACGCGGCGTCGGCCTCGGCGGTCGCCGCCTGCACCGCGCCGACCCCGCTTGCCGCGGACATGTTGCCGCTGCGCACCTTGTTCGCGATCGCCAGCGCCTCGGCATAGCCGTTCGAGACCGCCTGGACGTCGCTCATCGGCTGGATGCGATCGTCGAGCAGCGTCGAGACTGCACTCTGCGTCGCGACCGTACTTGCCACCAGCGAAAGCACCAGCACCGCCTGAATCGCGAGCAGCGCGCTCAGGATCAGCTTAAGCCGCCCCTTGATCGACCCGTCGAGCCCAAACCGCACCGCGGTGCGACGGACGCGCGCGAAGCCAGATTCCATTTTCATCGTAATTGCGACCCGGTTTCGATTTGCCCCGGCACCGCCTCTCGCAGCGAATGCTGAAAGCAGGGTTAATTTTGTGTTACACTTCAATGACAGCGGGCGTCCTCCGTCTGCGTCTGCGATCGTTCTTGATCGGCCCCGATCGACGGCGGTTACGCATCTTGCATCGCAGCACAACCGATGCTAGCAGCCGCCCGACCCAGATAGGGGCGCGGTTGCCGCCCCCTTTTCGCATGGGGCCAATTCCGTTTGTTCTTAGGGGACACAAGGCGCGTGGAGACTTCCGGCGGCATTCAGGCCAGCTTAGCAGGGCGATACGCCACTGCTCTTTTCGAGCTGGCGCGCGAATCGAACAAGATCGAGGCTGTTGAAAAGAGCCTCGCCACGCTCAAGGCCGCGCTGTCCGACTCGGATGACTTCCGCCAGCTCACCACGAGCCCGCTGCTTTCGCGCGCCGACGCGGGCAAGGGTGTTGCCGCATCGGCCAAGGCACTGAAGCTCGATCCGCTGACCGCCAACTTCCTCGGCGTGCTCGCGGGCAACCGCCGCCTCGGCGAACTCGGCAACGTGATCCGCGCCTTCACCACGCTTGCCGCGAACCATCGCGGCGAGATGACCGCCGAGGTCACTTCGGCGCACCCGCTTACCGCCGCACAGGTCACCGAGCTCAAGACGCAGCTCAAGACCCGCGTCGGCCGCGACGTTTCCGTCGATCTTTCCGTCGACCCCGCCATTCTCGGCGGCCTCGTCGTCAAGATCGGCTCGCAGATGATCGACAGCTCGATCAAGACCCGTCTCAATTCCCTCGCGCACGCGATGAAAGGCTGAACATGGATATCCGCGCCGCAGAAATCTCGAAGGTCATCAAGGACCAGATCGCCAATTTCGGCACCGAAGCCCAGGTTTCCGAAACCGGAACCGTGCTTTCGGTCGGTGACGGCATCGCCCGCATCCACGGGCTGGACAACGTCCAGGCCGGTGAGATGGTCGAGTTCGCCAACGGCATCCAGGGCATGGCGCTCAACCTCGAAGCCGACAATGTCGGCGTCGTGATCTTCGGCACCGACAGCGAGATCCGCGAGGGCGACACCGTCAAGCGCACGGGCACCATCGTGGACGTCCCCATCGGCAAGGGCCTGCTCGGCCGCGTCGTCGACGGCCTCGGCAACCCGATCGATGGCAAGGGCCCGATCAAGTACACCGAGCGCAAGCGCGTTGAAGTCAAGGCGCCGGGCATCATCCCGCGCAAGTCGGTGCACGAGCCCGTGCAGACCGGCCTCAAGGCGCTCGACGCGCTCGTCCCCGTCGGCCGCGGCCAGCGCGAGCTGATCATCGGCGACCGTCAGACCGGCAAGACCGCCGTCGCGATCGACACCTTCATCAATCAGAAGGCGGCCAACGCGGGCGACGACGAGAGCCAGAAGCTCTATTGCATCTATGTCGCGGTCGGCCAGAAGCGCTCGACGGTTGCGCAGATCGTCAAGCAGCTCGAAGAAAATGGCGCGATGGAATATTCGATCGTCGTCGCCGCGACCGCTTCGGAGCCGGCCCCCCTCCAGTATCTCGCGCCCTACACCGGCGTGACGATGGGCGAGTATTTCCGCGATAACGGCATGCACGCCGTGATCGTCTATGACGACCTTTCCAAGCAGGCCGTCGCCTATCGTCAGATGTCGCTGCTGCTGCGCCGCCCGCCGGGCCGCGAAGCCTATCCCGGCGACGTCTTCTATCTCCACAGCCGCCTGCTCGAGCGCGCTGCGAAGCTCAACGACGACAACGGCAATGGCTCGCTGACCGCGCTGCCGATCATCGAGACCCAGGCGGGCGACGTTTCGGCGTACATCCCGACCAACGTGATCTCGATCACCGACGGCCAGATCTTCCTCGAGACCGATCTGTTCTTCGCGGGCATCCGCCCTGCCATCAACGTGGGTCTGTCGGTGTCGCGCGTCGGCTCGGCCGCGCAGACCAAGGCGATGAAGAAGGTGTCGGGCTCGATCAAGCTCGAGCTCGCGCAGTACCGCGAAATGGCTGCCTTCGCGCAGTTCGGCTCGGACCTCGACGCTTCGACCCAGAAGCTGCTCAACCGCGGCGCGCGCCTGACCGAGCTGCTCAAGCAGCCGCAGTTCAACCCGATGCCCTTCGAGGAGCAGACGGCGTCGATCTTCGCGGGCACCAACGGCTATCTCGACACTATCCCGGTCGAGGCGGTGACGCGTTACGAGGCAGCGATGCTGGCCGATCTGCGCGCCAATCACGCCGGCGTGCTCAAGACGATCCGCGAGACCAAGGATCTGGGCGACGAGGTCAAGGGCAAGCTCAAGGCTGCTCTCGACGCGTTCGCGAAGACCTTCGCGTAAGAAACCGTGTGTCCCGGCGAAGGCCGGGACCCAGACTGGACCCCGGCCTTCGCCGGGGTGCTAAAAGGGACGAATGTAGGGACACATGGCTAGCCTCAAGGCCCTCAAGATCCGTATCGGCTCGGTGAAGTCGACGCAGAAGATCACCAAGGCGATGAAGATGGTCGCCGCCGCCAAGCTGCGCCGCGCGCAGGAAGCGGCGGTCGCCGGTCGTCCCTATGCCGAGCGCCTCGAAAAGGTGATGGGCAGCCTTGCCTCCAAGGTGACCATCAGCGCATCGAGCCCCAAGCTCCTAGCGGGCACCGGCAGCGATCAGGTTCACCTGATCATCGTCGCGACCTCGGAGCGCGGCCTTGCGGGCGCGTTCAACACCAACATTGTCCGCGCCGCACGCAAAAAGGCCGACGAGCTGGTCGCAGCCGGCAAGACCGTGAAGTTCTACATCGCCGGCAAGAAGGGTCGCGCGGTGATCAAGCGCTTCCACGCCAAGCAGATCCTCGCCGATCATGAGATGGGCCACATCAAGAACGTCGCGTTCACCGATGCGCAGGCGCTCGCCGAGGATGTCATCCGCCGCTACGAGGCGGGCGAGTTCGACGTCGCGCACCTGTTCTACGCGAAGTTCCAGTCGGCGCTCGTCCAGATCCCGACGGGCCAGCAGATCATCCCCGTGCCGCTTCCCGAGAGCAGCGCCGATACGGGTTCGGGTGCGGCCGTGGAATATGAGCCCGACGAGGAATCGATCCTCGCCGACCTGCTTCCGCGTAACGTCGCGATCCAGATCTTCCGCGCGCTCCTCGAAAATGCCGCGTCCGAACAGGGCAGCCGCATGAACGCGATGGACAACGCCACGCGCAACGCGGGCGACATGATCAACCGGCTCAGCATCCAGTATAACCGGACGCGCCAGGCCGCGATCACCACCGAACTCGTCGAAATCATCTCCGGCGCCGAAGCGCTCTAAGAATTACAGGCAAGGAAAACCGTCATGGCTACCGCACCCAAGACCACCAAGGCACCCGCCGCCAAAAAGGCTGCGGCGCCCAAGGCCGCTGCCCCCAAGGCTGCGGCGAAGACCACCGCGCCCAAGCCTGTCCCGAGCGGGGCCGAGGGGGCCGCCGTATCCGGCGCCACCGGCCGCATCAGCCAGGTCATCGGCGCGGTCGTCGACGTGACCTTTGAGGGTCGCCTTCCCGCGATCCTTTCGGCGCTTGAAACCGACAATAACGGCAACCGCCTCGTCCTCGAGGTTGCTCAGCATCTCGGCGAGAACACGGTTCGCACGATCGCGATGGACTCGACCGAGGGTCTGACGCGCGGTCAGGCCGTCGCCGACACCGGCAGCCAGATCCAGGTGCCCGTTGGCCCCGCGACACTCGGCCGCATCCTCAACGTCATCGGCGAACCGATCGACGAGCGCGGCCCCGTCGGCACCGACATGCGCGCGCCGATCCACGCCAAGGCCCCCGAATTCGTCGACCAGTCGACCGACAGCTCGATCCTCGTCACCGGCATCAAGGTCATCGATCTTCTCGCCCCCTATGCGAAGGGCGGCAAGATCGGCCTGTTCGGCGGCGCGGGCGTCGGCAAGACCGTGCTCATTCAGGAACTGATCAACAACATCGCCAAGGGCCATGGCGGCACCTCGGTGTTCGCGGGCGTCGGTGAACGTACCCGCGAGGGCAACGACCTTTACCACGAGTTCCTCGACGCTGGCGTTATCGCCAAGGACGCCGACGGCAACGCGATCTCCGAAGGTTCGAAGGTGGCGCTGGTGTTCGGCCAGATGAACGAGCCGCCGGGAGCTCGTGCGCGCGTCGCTCTCTCGGGCCTGACGATCGCCGAATATTTCCGCGACCAGGAAGGCCAGGACGTGCTCTTCTTCGTCGACAACATCTTCCGCTTCACGCAGGCGGGCGCAGAGGTGTCTGCGCTTCTCGGCCGTATTCCTTCAGCGGTGGGCTATCAGCCGACCCTGTCGACCGACATGGGCGCACTGCAGGAACGCATCACCTCGACCAACAAGGGCTCGATCACCTCGGTGCAGGCCGTGTACGTCCCCGCGGACGATCTTACCGACCCTGCTCCCGCAACCTCGTTCGCCCACCTTGACGCGACGACCGTGCTTAGCCGCGCGATCTCCGAGCTCGGCATCTACCCCGCGGTGGATCCGCTGGACTCGACCAGCCGCGTTCTCGAGCCGCGCGTCGTCGGTCAGGAGCATTATGAGACCGCGCGTGCGGTTCAGTCGCTGCTCCAGAAGTACAAGTCGCTTCAGGACATCATCGCGATCCTCGGCATGGACGAGCTCTCCGAAGAGGACAAGCTGACCGTCCAGCGCGCCCGCAAGATCCAGCGCTTCCTGTCGCAGCCCTTCCACGTCGCCGAGGTGTTCACCAACATCCCCGGCAAGTTCGTGGCGATCGAAGACACCATCAAGTCGTTCAAGGCGGTTGTCGACGGCGAGTATGACCACCTGCCCGAAGCGGCCTTCTACATGGTCGGCGGCATCGACGAGGCGGTCACCAAGGCGCAGAAGCTGGCTGCGGAAGCGGCGTAACCGAGTTCCCCTCCCGCTCGCGGGAGGGGGGTTCCAAAAAACGGACATGCTCCAGCATGTTCGTTTTTGAAACCGGGTGGGCCTGTTTTGAGGCCTGCCCATTCCCACCCCCGACCCCTCCCGCAAGCGGGAGGGGAGTGAGAAAAACGAATGGCAAGCCTCCACTTCGAACTCGTCACCCCCGAAAAGCTCGTCCGCTCGGAGGAAGTCCACATGGTGGTCGTCCCCGGCACCGAGGGCGAATTCGGCGTGCTCGCCGGCCACGCGCCCTTCATGTCGACGATCAAGGACGGCGATCTCGCGATCTATAAGAGTGAGAATGCCGAGCCGGTAAAGATCCGCATCGAGGGCGGCTTTGCCGAGGTCAACGAAAAGGGCCTGACGGTGCTGGCGGAGAAGGCGGAAGTCTGATCGCCTCCCAATGCGCTTTTGAAGGGGCGGTGCGAAAGCGCCGCCCTTTTCTGTTTCAGCACCAGCCCGAAACTAAAGCATCGAGCGTAAAATGTGCATCATGATGCCGCTCATCCTGAGGAGCCGTTGAGCGAAGCCGAAACGGCGTCTCGAAGGACGCACTGAGCTGATCCTTCGAGACGGGTCTTCGCCAAGCTCAGCCCCTCCTCAGGATGAGCGGTTCTGATTTACGCTGGATGCCATAGAAAAACATCGTGTCATTCCCGCTTTCGCGGGAATGACACCGAGGGGGAGATCTACTTCCGCTTATACTCCCAGCGCACCGCCCTGCTGCCGTCGGCCATTGCGATTTCACCGATCAGCAGATCGCCCTCGCGCCAGTAGCGGACGCGCTGGGGATAGTCGTTCTCGCGGTTGTGGAAGGTGACGCCGGACGTCGCATCCGCACGCCACGCAAAGGGAGTCCGCTTCACGCCATTGGGCGACGCCCAGAAGGTCATACCGTCGCCCGACGGAGCGGCGATGATCTGCATTGCCTCCCACAGGTCCACACTCTCGCCCTTGCCGCTCCGGCTGCTCCCCAGCATCATGCCGCCCCGCGCGCCCGTCCAGCATTCCTCGGTCCAGCGATCACCGGCATTCTGCTCCCAGCAGCCGGCCATCCAGCCCGGCAAGGCGGGCTCCTTTTCCGCCGCGCCCATCAACATCGTCGACGCAGCCACCGCGATCAGAAAATGTCGCACCGCCATTTGACCATCCTTCCTCAATCCTGCGCGCTTTTGACACATCGGCTCGAGAATCGCCGAAATTAGGCAATTGTCAAAGTTTCCGCCCTATTCACCTTTTCCATCAATGCCCGTTGGGGGCCGGACAAGGGATTGCAGGCAGGCATGAGCGCATTCGGAAAACGGGGTGGAATCGGTGGCGGCGCGAACAGTCGGCCGTCCTTCGGTGTGGCGCGCCCGATGCAGGGCGGCGGCATTCCGCCCAAGGGACCAAGCGAACCACTCGGCGGCGCGCAATTTCCGCCACTCGATCCCGGCGCGATCGCGTCCGAAGACATGGCGGCATCGCCGGTAACCCAAAGCGATGCGATGAACCGGCTCGACAGCCGCATGAACGACGTTCACACGCATTCGAGCAAGGTCGAAGGCTTCGAGGCCTCGGTCCACAAGATCAAGGAACAGGTGCTGCCGCGCCTGCTCGAACGCGTCGACCCCGAGGCGGCCGCCACGCTCAACAAGGACGAGCTGGCCGAGGAATTTCGTCCGATCATCGGCGAGGTGCTCGCCGAACTGAAGCTGACGCTCAACCGCCGCGAACAGTTCGCACTCGAAAAGGTGCTCGTCGACGAATTGCTGGGCCTCGGGCCACTCGAAGAGCTGCTCTCCGATCCCAACATTTCCGACATCATGGTCAACGGTCCCGAGCAGACTTACATCGAACGCAAGGGCAAGCTCGAGATCGCGCAGATCCAGTTCCGCGACGAGGAGCATCTGCTCCAGATCGCGCAGCGCATCTGCAACTCGGTCGGCCGCCGCGTCGACCAGACCACCCCGCTTGCCGACGCCCGCCTGAAGGACGGCAGCCGCGTTAACGTGATCGTGCCGCCGCTGTCCTTGCGCGGCACCGCGATCTCGATTCGTAAGTTTTCGGACAAGCCGATCACGCTCGACATGATGGCGGGCTTCGGATCGATGAGCCCCAAGATGGCGACCGCGCTCAAGATCGCGGGCGCCTGCCGCTTCAACATCGTCATCTCCGGCGGCACCGGCTCGGGCAAGACGACGATGCTCAACGCGCTGTCCAAGATGATCGACCCCGGCGAACGCGTGCTGACGATCGAGGACGCCGCAGAACTTCGCCTGCAGCAGCCGCACTGGCTGCCGCTCGAAACCCGCCCCGCGAACCTTGAAGGTCAGGGCGCGATCAGCATCCGCGATCTGGTGATCAACGCGCTGCGTATGCGTCCCGATCGCATCATCCTCGGCGAAATTCGCGGCAGCGAGTGCTTCGACATGCTCGCCGCCATGAACACCGGTCACGATGGCTCGATGTGTACGCTTCACTCCAACTCCCCACGCGAAGCACTGGCGCGTATGGAGAACATGGTGATGATGTCGGACATCAAGGTGCCCAAGGAAGCGATCTCGCGTCAGATCGCGGACTCGGTCGACCTCATCGTCCAGGTGAAGCGCCTGCGCGACGGTTCGCGCCGTACCACCAACATCACCGAGGTGATCGGGATGGAAGGCGACGTGATCGTCACGCAGGAACTCTTCAAGTTCGAATATCTCGACGAGAGCCCCGACGGGAAGATCATCGGCGAATATCGCGCAATGGGCCTGCGCCCTTACACGCTCGAAAAGGCCAAGCAGTTCGGCTTCGACCAGCCCTATCTCGAGGCGTGCCTCTGATCGTCGTTCAGCGCGCGGGACTGACCACGCGCTGTTCGATCACCTGATCGAGCGTCCAGCGGATCGAGGATGCGTCCGCGGGCGGATTGTCGACCTTCTCCTCGATGATCCGCAGCCGGTATTCGATTCCCGGCTCGGGCTCGAAATCACCGATCGGGCCATAGTGAAGCTGCCAGCGATCGGTTTCTTTCTCGCGTATCTGAAGGCAGGTCATCGGAGCCACGCCTGTGCACGGCCTGGTTTCGGCCGAAACATAGATGAACTTGCGCGGCGCACTGGCCGCGGGTTTGTAAGCCGCCTGATAGGTCAGCGTGACGCCGTTCGCGCTGTTGAGGATCAGCCTGTCGCCGCTCAGACTGAAGCCCGTCACCGCGCTCAGCGCATCGACATAGGCCCGCTCCATCGTCATTGCGGGCTCCGGGCACGCCATCATCGTCGAGGCCATCGTCCCGCGCCCCGCGCCCATCTTCAGCGAACTGCCCTCGGCCTGGTAGCCGCCCATCACACGGTTGCACATGGTCGAGCTGGAAAAGCGGTGATTTGCAGGATCGAAGTCGAGCCGCAACCTTTTGCCCCCGGGCGCCGTCTTGCCCGTCCATTCGACAAGGTCCCAGTGGCTTGCGCCGAGCGCTGCGGCGGCGTCGGGCTGGCTCATGGTCGCGGGCCCTCCATTGGCCGGCTGGGCGCAGCCGGCGAGCAGCGCTGCAAGGCCGCCGAGTATCAGGCCGGTGGCGCGATTGATCTTCATCGGTTTACTCCTTCTACACGTTGAAGACGGTGTTACCGAAATCCAGATTAATCGCGCCTTTAGCACATCAGCGCAGACCAAACGCCTTCTTGATGTCGTCCCATGCCAGCAGCTTGAAATTTTGCGCCTTTGGCAGGTTGTGCCCGTCCTGCGCAACGAAAAGGCCGCCGGGATAGTCTGGCCCGAAATCACCGGGGATCAGCTCGATCCCGTCGGTCTCCTCCACGCCGCCAACCTTGCCCGGGGCGATCCGGAAGCGTCCCACATAGCTGTCGTCTTCCAGACGATAGAGCACATAGGCATTGTCGCCCTGGCTCGAGACGATGAGATAGCCGCCCGTCTCGCCCTCGGTCGCGATCGCCAGCCCCTCGGCATCGGCGACGAGGTTGCGTCCATCGACGGCCGCGATCCTGGTCGCTTCGGTCGATCCCGCTGGATTGGCGTCGAAACGCCACAGGCCGACATCTTCCTCCGCGACATACAGCCGCCCGGTACGCTCATCAGCGACGCAGCCCTCGGACTGCGTGCCCAGCTTCAGCGTGCGGACGATTCGCCCCCTGGGTGTGGCGCCGGCGACGTCGAGCTCGACCTGATTGATTGTACCGTCCTTGGCCACCATGAAGGCATAGAGCGCCGCCGTGGTGCGATAGAAGCACACGCCATAGGCCTCCCCCGCCCCCGACGCGACGTTGCCGAGCGGCGCAAGCTGCGCGGTCGCCGGATCGAGCCGGAACAGCGCGATCTGCGAATTGGCGAGATCGTTGCGGTCACTCGCAGCGACTAGAATGCCCGGCGTCCCCGCGATCGCCACATCGGCGCGCAGATCGACATTGTTGACCGCACCCGCGTCGATGAAGAAGCGGTCGGCGCCATCGAGGCCATAAACGTGCAACCCCGCCTTCTTGTCGGTGCCGACGATCAGGCTCGCGCGCGGATCGGCAGCATTGCGCCAGATCGCCGGATCGTCCGCCGCGTCGGCATTGGCGGTCGCGACCGCCGCCGTCTCGCCCCGCGCCTGAACCGACACCGCCGGCGTTGCCTTGGCGATCAGTATCTCGGTGCTCGGCTCAGTCGCGCATCCGGTGATTGTCACAAAACTGCAAAGTGAAGCAATAAAACTGAAATAATTCTTTCGCGAATAGGTCACGGTTCACCCCTAATGGCCGCTTTCGTCGGTCGAAATACACGGTTTATCTCCGGCGTCAATTTTCTGTTATTTGCGGTTAGGGGCAATAATGAACAAGAAAAAGCTGCTGCTTCTTGGAAGCGCACTCATTCCTTTGCTTATCGCTGGGCCGGTCATGGCCGAAACGGCTGATTCAGCCGAAAGTGATGAGCAGGTTCGAGCATCGGACATTATCGTCAATGGCGCGATCGAGTTCCGCAACCGCACCGAGGACGTGAACCCCGTCCTGTCCTACGACCTCGAATATTTTCAGCGTTTCGAACCCGTTTCGGTCGGCGAGATGCTCAAGCGCGTGCCCGGTGTCACCTTCACTTCGGATGTGCTCGAATATGACGGCGTTCAGATGCGCGGCCTGCCCCCCGGCTTCACCCAGGTTCTGATCAACGGCCGCCGCGCGCCGGGTGGCGAGGCTGACGGCGCCTTTTTCGTCGATCGCCTGCCCGCCGAGCTGGTCGAGCGGATCGAGCTGGTCCGCGCCCCCCGCGCCGACCAGCCCAGCGATGGCATCGCCGGAACGCTCAACGTCATCACCAAGGAATCAGCCACGTTCGAGGGCGGCTTCATCAAGGGCGGAATGCTGATCAACGAGGATGGCGGCGTGCGTCCCTCCGGCGCGATCGCCTGGGCGGGCCGCCTCAGCGATTCGACGAGCATCTGGGCGGGCTTCAACTATCAGGAGCGCCGCAATCCCAAGGAGAAGGTCTCCTACCGTTTCAGCGGCGAGCCGACCACGAGCGACAAGAGCTTCCCCGGCAATCCCGCCACGAGCAACTACATCACCGATCCGGAATTCGACAATTTCGAAGCGCAGGACGACACCCGCGACGGTACCGACATCTCGGGCAATATTGAGCTCACATCGCAGTTCGGCGATGGCGGCCAGTTCCGTATCGGCGGCCTGTTCGTCAACACCGACCGCGACGAGGACGAAACCTCGGTGACGCTGGAAGGCGAAGATCTGGACTTCGACGAGGTCGAGACCCAGCATGAGGACATTGACCAGAAGACCTACGCGATGACCATGGATGCCCGCGTGCCGCTCGGCTTCGCTGAATTGGGCCTCGCAGCAGGCTGGTCCGGCTTCCGCGAGGATACCGACGTCACCGTCTTCGTGGGCGATAATGCCGATGATTTCACCGATGTCGAACTTGATGACGAGGATTCGATCAGCATCAAGGACGACGAGTTTACGGGCACGATCAGCCTCACCTTCGGCAGGGACACGCCGCTTGAAATCAAGCCCGGCCTCGATCTGCTCTCGAAAACGCGCGATGGCGGCCAGTCAGGCACGTTCCTCGAAAGCGACTTCTCGATCGATGAAAACCGCTACGCCCCTTATGTCCGCGCAACCTTCAAGCCCAGCGACGAGATCACCGTCGACGCTGGTCTGCGCTACGAGATCACGCGCCGCAACGTGCGTGGCTTGCAGCAGGTAGAGGACGACAATGGCGACGAGATCATTCTTCCCGTCCGCAACTCCTACAACGATGAGGATCTGAACCCCTCGCTCCACCTCCGCTATGCGCCGAGCGCGAACGATCAGTTCCGCCTTTCGATGGCACGCACGGTTCGCCGTCCCAACTATGACCTGATCTCGCCCATCCAGGAGTTCGAAACGCCGGGTGATGATGACAGCACCATTGGCAATCCCGAGCTTCGCAACGAAAAGGCCTGGGGCGTCGATCTCGGCTATGAGCGTCGCCTCGGCGGTAACGGCATCGTCGGCATCAACTTCTTCTACCGCGACATCAAGGATCTGATCGAGCATGTCGCGATCGAGGATCTGGGCGATGGCAATCTCTACACGCCGCGCAATATCGGCGATGGCCAGACCTGGGGCATCGAGATCGATTTCTCGGCGCCGCTCACCGTCTTCGGCATGCCCGATACCGGGCTTTTCGCGAACTACACCTGGCTGGACAGCGAGACGACCGACCCCTTCACCGGCGAGAAGCGACGCTTCAACAATCAGCCGCACCATATCTACAATGCGGGCTTCATCCAGACGGTGCGCAGCGTGGACGCCAGCTTTGGCATGACCATTTCCGGCCGCAGCAAATCGCTTGAATCCAATTTCGACGAGACGATATCGCTGCGCTACGATCCCGATCTGGAAGCCTTTGTCGAAAAGCGTTTCGGCAAGAACTTCGTGCTCCGTCTCTCGGCGCAGAACCTCCTCAATCGTGTGAAGAAAGAGGACTTCCGCAAATATGACGGCGACAGCCTTCAGCAGGTGCTCGACGCGCGCGCAGCGGGCGATCTCGACGAATATGAGATCGAGCGCGAACGCGCAGGCCGTCTCTTCCAGGTGACGCTGCGCGCGGCGTTCTGACGCGCCTTGGTCCGGCTGCGGTTCATTGACCGCTGCCGGACACCTATTGATGCAGCTTGAGCGCCACGGCGGTCAGCACGAGCGCGGCCATCACTGAAAACAGCGTGATCAGCGTCCAGGGCATGAAGCCTACCTTGTCGAGATCCTTGCGGTTCTGGCGCTTCCTGTCGGCAAAGTTGGCAAAGGCGGTCAATGCGACGAACGCGCCAACAAATCCCCAAAGCTGCACTTGCATGACCCTTTCCGCGCCGTCACTATTCCGCGTCTTCAAATAGGAGAGGAGTTTCGATGCGCCAGTACCTTGTGGCCTCCGCCGCGCTGTTTTTTGCGAGCACGCCGCTCGCCGCGCAGACCGACCATTCGGCGCACGCGGGCCATGCCGCAGCGCCCTCGACCGAGCTTGCTGCCGCGATCGCTGCGCCCAATCGCAGCGACGCCAACAAGGCCCGCGACAAATATCGCCACCCCGCCGAAACACTCGCCTTTTTCGGCGTGAAGCCAACCGATACCGTGGTCGAGGTCAGCCCCGGCGGCGGTGGCTGGTATACCGAGATTCTCGCGCCCTATCTCGCAAAGGGCGGCACGCTCTATCTCGCCCAGCCCGAAGGCAGGTATCTCACTTCGTTGAAAGCCAAGGTCGCGGGCGACCCCGCAACCTATGGCAAGGCCAAATGGGCCGATTTCCCGATGACCGCGGCAACCGTGCCCGATGGCAGCGCGGATGTGTTGCTAACCTTCCGCAACGTCCATAACTGGATCATGGACAAGGATCCGACGCTCGCCGAGCGCGCCTTTGCCAGCTTCTTCCGCACATTGAAGCCAGGCGGCGTTCTGGGCGTGGTCGACCACCGCCTCCCCGAAAGCAGCGACAGTGCGCTCGAAAAATCGAGCGGCTACACCAAGCGCAGCACGATCGTGGCGCTCGCGCAAAAGGCGGGCTTCAAGCTCGCCGGTGAATCGGAGATCAACGCCAATCCCAAGGACAAGGCCGACGGCAAGGTCTGGCGGCTGCCTCCCACGCTCGGCGAAGGCGACGCCAATCGCGAAACCTATGTCGCGATCGGCGAAAGCGACCGGATGACGCTCAAGTTCGTCAAGCCCGCAAAATAGCGCACTCCCCTTAGCCCTCTCCCGCCTTCGCGGGGGGGTATAGTGATAGCGCTTTGAATGCACACATATGACCACAACTGCACGGATGGATACCGCAAGGTAGCTATGTGATGATCGACGGTTTTGTGAGCGACACACTCTATAGCAGGGATTTAAGCTGCCTTTTGCCAGTCTGTAATCTTTTGAAACTCTGACAAAATATCGCGGTGATGTTGAGCGAGATGGCGCACAACAGCTACATTTTCGAGCAAATTTCCGACATAGCCAACCGCTATAGAAAGATCAAAATTGTCGACACCATAAATTTTAACAATTGCATTGAACTCACGGCCAACAATTTCTGACTCTCTCTCCATCAATTCTATTTGCTCCTTACTGACACCAACCCGCTTGCGGGGCTTCCGGCCTTCCACGAATTCATCTTGTGGCGTTGCCGCCACCATAGATCTTACGTAACCGACCGAGTAACGGTTCATGGTTATCATGGCTTGAGCCACTGCTATTTGTCGCAAGGGCTTAAGGCGTCGCAGTTCGCTGAAAGCATTCACCGGGACGTGACGGTCCCGCAGCAATTCCGCGACCTCCGGACAAATGCCCACCAGTAGGTTACGCTTAAGCCTGATATTTTGGATATCGACGTTGAGCGCACGAGCCAGACGCTCCTCGGGCACGCCTTTTTTAATGACGTTTAGAATCATCTTATGTTCCTGAATCGTGGCGATCCGGCTGATGCGCTTATTGTATGTGAAAGCCTCGTCATCGATAGCTACGAGACACACCACCTCATTCTCACCGCGTTCGCGCAGGATATCGACCCGCAAATGTCCGTCCAGAAGGTGAAATTTGTCGCGCTGGTCCGCATCCCGAGCGACAGCAGGTGGCTCGATAATGCCAACTTCTGCAATTGAAGCGGCAATCTGACCATACTTCACAGATTTTCTCGTGGTTTCCGATATCTGTCGAAGTGGGACAATCGCATCAATTGGAATTCTGAGGCTGGTTTCCTCAAAGCCGATTTTGACTGGGATGTATGGACGGCGAATGCTCATTGCACATCTCCTGTCAATTCGATGCGGTGCGCCAGTTTTTCAGGCAAGGTCGATAGATTTTCGTGTTCCAGCAGGGCGAGGAAGGCTTCGTCCCGTTTGAGTTGGCGCAGCGCTTCGATAATGATCATAAGGCGGCTATTCGTCGCATTTGCCCGGCGGATCATATCTCGCTTGCGGCTGACATCTTCTTCATAGGCGCGAAGTAAGGTGGCTGAGGACATTTTTTCGCCGCTGTAGGCCGGGCGGGTGACCTCACGGCGTCGTTTTCGACGCAGTTCCACAAGGCGTTTGGCTGCAAGCAGCTTCTTCCCTCGAAGCTGCCCGGACTCATATGCGGCATGAAGCGCTTGCTGAACCTCGTGGTCCTCGGCTTCCGCTATCTCAACCGCCACACTTAGTGGGATCACCCGCGCTTCGACGGAACGCAAAAGTCGATCTTCACCCCTCTCAAGAAGATTGGCAACGCCACTCACATACTCAACGGTTAGCCCTGTCTTGCGAGCGATATCGGCCATTGAATGGCCGCGCTGCCGCATGCCACCGATATCCTGAAGAAGATCAATGGCACTATGTTGCCTTCGAGCGCAGTTCTCAACAAGGCTGGCGATTAAACAATCCTCCGGATCAGCGGAAACGACCAAGGCGGGAACCTCTTTTTGTCCCAACCCCTGATAGGCCTCCAAGCGCCCTTGGCCGCAAACAAGATCATAGAATGGCCCTTCGGCTTCCATTCGGCGCGTGACAGTGATTGGGCGTTTCAATCCGATCTGCGCGATGTTATCAACTATCTCTTTGAATACGCGTTTGTTTCTGACGCGAGGATTGACGACCGTTATGCGATCGAGCGGGATCCATTCGACCTTCTGGGCGGGACGTGCCTCTGTCATCCGACTCTCCTCAATTCGCGGCGGCGAGCAAACTCATAGAATGTGTCGAGTGTGTCGAAGCGATAAGCATCCAAGGACAGCCCATTGTGTTCGCAAAGACGTAATATCGCGTTCTGCATGTCGAGGCGGGGCAGAATATAATAGTCATAGACGTTCGCGTTTGCACTGTTCATGCGAACGCCGACCGTGAAGTCTGGTTTCAACGCGGTATCCAGACGCAATTTCCAGCGCGATGATCCGGCGGATGTAAGGATGCACCTCATTATAACAATGGATGCGGTGAACTCTCCGTTGATCGTAAGCAGATCGGTCCCCGGATTTTGATCTACTATGCCACCCCGCGATCTCAAACCGCCTATCACCTCGGTGACGACAGTAGGATGAAGCTCGCGCAGCTTGCGATTGATCTCAAGATAGCGGTAGTCGCGATTTGGCACGAAACCGACCAATGAGTAGGCACGCAACAAACTGCCGAATCGGTATCGATAAGCACTACTGGATGGCGCGTCTTCGAATTCGTCTATGATTAATCCGGAAATGGCGTGCGCGCTGCCTAGCACCGTCCTCAGTTTTTCGAGCAATTCTTCGTCGCTTAGGCGTTCACTTCGCGCGTCGATAGTCGCACGTGCCTTATCGAATGTTTCACGGTCTACAATTCCTGGAAAAACGTTGTCTGCTCTTATCCATTCGGCAGGATCGTTTCTGACATGCTGCTGTTTGAGCTTGAAGGAAGTGCGGCCCCATACGTTATTTCCGATATACTTTTCGTTGATAAGAAGTTGGTGCACAGTTCCGCGGGTCCACGGTCTTCCAAGGTCGGTCAAAATACCCTGTCCATTAAGCTGAGCCGCGATTTCCGGCTCCATCTTCCCTTGATTAACGAATAGATCGTAGACCTCGCGCACGATGGCTATTTCTTCGTCCGGCCCTGCGATCAGCACAACCCGGTCCGTTGCAATGCTTTTGTGCTGCCCTCGGGAAAGCTCACCCTTGGGCTGGCCCGTTTGATCAATCAGCATGCGGCGCAGGCCGTAGCCGGCAGCTCCTCCTTGGCGATAGCCGAGACGTATAAGATGGGCCTGTCCAGCAAATACCTTGATGGAAAGGTCATGGCTGTATGCACCAGCCATTACGCGTTTCACGTTCTTGATGATTGATGACTGAACGCTGCCGTCATTGTCGAACTGGTCGATGCAATATTGAACTACAACACCCGCGCGCCGTAGCCTCAATTCGTAAGTCGCCGCCTCGTCTGCATCCTGAAAACGTCCAAAGCGGCTCACATCATAAACGAGTATTGCTGCGAACGGTGCATTACCTGATTCAACATCTTCGAGAATTTGGCGCAGGCCGGGACGACCGGAGATATTTAGACCGCTTTTTCCCTCGTCTGCGTAGGTCTTAATGATTTCATAACCGTGCTGCTGGGCATACTGGCGAATGGCGGCTGTCTGATTATCGGTCGAATATTGCTGGTGCTCGGTAGACATGCGGACATATTCCGCTGCCGGTATGCCCGGCGAGGGTCGTTCTCCATCGCCATTGGATTGGTTCCAGTTGATTACCATTGCTGTTACCCAGCGAAAATCGGCGGAAGTGGATGGTTGCAATCCTTAGATCGGAAGGTGCGGAAACATGCTTCCAGAAAACGGCAGAGTATTTCCAAATGGGCGTAACAATGTGACGGAAGCCGAATATATCGGCCGCATCAGTCAAGCATTGCGAGATGAGCTTGGCGCAACACGGGCCGCTGCCAAGACGATCATGAAATGGACAGGGGCTTCTGATCATACCGCGAGAAACTGGATAAATGGCGTAACAGGCCCAAATGGCCATCATCTCGCCGCCCTTGCTCATCACTCAGACGCAGTATTGGCAGCGATGCTGGGAATGAGCGAACGACAGGAATTGTTGCTGTCCCTAGACATTCATGCGGCAGAAGTAGCTCTCGCCAAGGCGATTGGTGCTCTTGAAATGCTGAAACGCCAAGCAATAGCCAAGAGCAAAAACGTATAATGTTATCAAATGTAGTTAAATATTAAATATATATAGTATCCAATAAAATTCACTAAAAACAGAAAATTATTATACATAAATTGTTGGTCGTTATTTGCTTTAAAATGAATTATGGAAATATAATGCAATATTCTAAATTTTATAAGCGATCTTTCTCCGTAGATTCGACGGATCGACGCCCAGCCGACGTGCTGTAAAGCGAAGTCCATCACGTTCAACGGCAGCTCTGAGCTGATACAATTCGGCCTGTCGAGCATGATCCAGCTTTGAAAATAGATGGATAGCAGCGGGCAATCGTGCAGCAACAAGTTGCGGCAGGCTCTCTACATTCATATTTTTCAACCGCATTGAAGTGATGCCAAGCGCCTTCTCTGCTTTCGCGAGGCCGATCTGCGCAACAAGCGACGTCAATTCATACACGAGCTGCGTCCGATCATTTTCCGCTATGCCATAGTTCGGCTGCGTATCGGCACTAAACCCCAGCACTGCCTGCCGCTCCCAATCATTCGATTCCTTCCCGATGTGCCGAGTAGCAGTCATCCTGATGTGTCGCCGAAGCGTCACGCCACGGTCGAAATAGTCAGCATTGAGGAACTTCGATTCGGGCTGAAGGTGATATTGTGCGAGCGCGTCGGCATAGGATTTGAGCGCCGCTTTTGGCACGGAGGCACCGCTTTCTCTATCGAACGCGACTGCGACGGCTTTGCCAAAATCACGGTCAAACGGTGCGATGGGCTTGACCGCCTTGGTTTTAGAACGGCGCGACTTACCCGATCGATCGGCGATGCGCTCGCCAAACAGGCACCACTTTGCCGACATTGATAGCAGGAAGCCGAACGGCTTGACCTGATCGCGATAATTCCGGTCGCGATTATAGGCTGAAAACCAGCGCAGCAATTCGGGTGTCGTGGCACCGTAGCGACTGATCGCTGGCGCTCTTAGTCCGGGGTGATAGGTGAGCGGTACGATTTCGGGCGTGCCCGCAAGGGCGGCGCGAATGACATGCCACCACAGATCACTGTGCCAGCGCAATATACCCTTGGTGAACACCGACTTGTGCGGCGTCGGGATATAGGCAGGCGCGCCATCATCGCCATAGGGCGGCAACAAATGCCCAAGCCCGTGGGCAGATACCTTGCGCATGATCGGCGCGCCATCGGCTGCAATATTGAACAGGGCATAGCGCTTGGACGAAACCGCGAAGCAATAAAGCGGTGCTGGCAGGCCCGTATCCAAGCACGCATTTTCATCCTCGATTTTCAGGATTGAACCACCAAAGTCATAGGGATTGAGCGCCGCAAACCAATCGACAATGTGTGTAACGTGACGCGCGAAATCTTCGGAATCCATCTCAGCGGGCTTGGCAATCGCCATACTATCTGTGTCGCAAAACGCCCATTCCAGATCATGATCGACCACATGCCGTTCAGCGATGGCAAGCATCAATCGGGCCGCGCCGGTTATCAGCGCCGCCACCACGGGATGAAAGAACGGCCCCGGCTCTTCCACCTTGTCGCTCGCGAAGCTGAATGGCGCGCATGTCGAACCGTGAACCGTCGTTGAAACTCGTTTCGCCAGCGTTGCAACATTCACTTCGGCATACATGCCATAGCTGGTTGCATTTGCCGCAATTTTGAGCGCGTTTTGCTCGATATCGAGCGCGTCGCGTTCATCTCCGGTCGCTGCGTCGCGCTTCACCTTGACCGATTGCCGCAATTCAATGACGCGTTTGAAATAATCGGCGGTAGCAGGATCAACGCGATAGTCGGGATTGCCGCTAATATCGACGGAGCGAAGATCCGGCTGCACCGGGCCCGGCGCGAACGCCACCGCTTCGATCACTTTGGGCGATTTTCCGGTCAGCAGCTTCGCCGCGATGCAGTCGGCAAGTGTGAACCACAATGGGCAATCCGACGTGAGATGGTTTGCGCCGATGGTTGTTTGTGCTTCGCCGGAATAGGCGGCGCGAACCGGAAATATGTCGCCCTCCGGCAAGACCTGAACGATAGCCGACAAGCGCTTCCAAAGCGCTTGGTCTTGAAGCGCTGCGATATCGACAGTTTCGAGCAATGCCCGTGTTTCAACCGTCGCATCTCGCCATGTCATGCCATCGGCGATGATGAACGGCCAGAGCCCCATCAATGTGCAAACAGTGGGATACATGGACAGAAAATCGCACAGGATGACCTGCCAAATTTCGCGCCGAATATGAACTTCGGAGCGCCCCCCGAAATAGCTTCCCATGATATTGGCGAGCATCTGGCGTGGGAAATCGGGCTGCATTTTCTGCCACGGCTGAATTCCCATTTCGCGAATATAGCCTTTGCCGATGCTCGCCTCGCTATAGACCTTTTCAGGGAGCAAATTTGGCAGGCCGAGCCGGTTCAACCGGGCGATCAATTCGACATAGCATTCCCATGTCGTTTGCACGTCGCGCACGGCGTAGCGCACCATGTCATCGGTCACGGGACCGGCGAAATCGTCGAAGTCCAGCTTGGGATTTTCGATATTCAGGAAGCGGGACAGGCTCGCGAGCGAGAACGAGCGGGCGAAAAGCGCACCGGCCAAGGTCTTGAGATCGACGAAATGGCCCGCGCGATGCGGCACCTTCTGGCCGCGCTTGCGAAAGCCGCGCCCCTCGGGCTGGCGCATGGTCGCGGCAAAGCGGATGAAGGCCATGCGCTGCGAAAGGTGCTTCACCTGCACATGCGGATAAATCTTTTGCTGGGACAGGGTGAAGGAAAAACCGCCACGCATTTCAGTTCGGGCTGAGCCATGCGCAATGGCGATGCGGGAAATATCGAAGGGCAGGTTGAAGCCGATAATCGTCGCCCGGAACTGATAGCCGATGCCGAAGAAAATCTCGTCGTTGAATTCCTCACGAGTGCGCAGGCGCAGTCCATTGGCGTCAGCATGTTGGCGCAGCGCTTCGAGTTCATTCGCAGTCACACCGTCGGGCTCGAAAAAGATGCCCGCTTCATGCAACTCGCCAGCATTCCGCACCTGATAGGTGCCGAAGCGCAGCGACTGTCCCGCGTCGGTTGTTGTTTCAGTGTCGAAAATGAGCGTCCAAGGCGACGCGCCAAGCGTTGACTTTTGGCGCTTCGATTTGGGTTTCGCTGGATCGCGCAATTCTCTGAATTGCGGACCCGCAAAGGCGCGAAGGGCGATCGGCAGATGATCGCTGATAGACGGGATGGGAAAGCCGGTCATGCCGTGCACCCTCCGCTTTTCGGCGCGGCACGTTCGATCAATGCCAACCCGAAGGCATGGAGTTTTTCGATAATGATGCGCAGCATGTCGGCAAGGCCGATGAGGAAATGGCCGATGCTATCGAGCATTGGTTCGGCATTCGGGTCGAACGCGGAATGGTCCTTCTGATCGTCGCTGACCTTGCGATGGCAGTTCCGGCAAATCCGCACGGTCGTGTCATCCCGGCCGTGATCGGCAACATGGTGCAGTTCGATACAACGCCAGTCGTTTTCGCCGCACATTCCGCAGAACGGCTCGTTGCTGCCAAGCACCTCCAGACGGCGCTGCTTTCGCGCCTCGCGTGCCATTTCAACCTTGTTCATTGGTACATTCCTTTCACTGGATGAGCCGGTAAATTTCAAGGAATTGCTCGCTTCCGGCAGCGGCGAGACGATGAAGGGCATTGGGGTCGGTTTCGAGCGGATGGGTGCCGCCCTTGGCGTCGATGACCGCTCGGCCCGCGAATGGGAGCAGCAGGCCGATATCGTTTGATGTCAGAAACGCTTGCACCGCCGCCAAATGCTGCCCGTTCAATGACGCTTGATCGAAGCCGCGAAGTGACACGCTTCGCCTTTCGCCCTCCGAAATGACGGTCATCTGGCGCAATCGATCATCGGTGAATTTCCATGATCGACCGCGACGTTCGACAAGCGCGTTTTCGCGCAGAAAGCGCCGCAGTCGTTCCGGCGCTATGCCCGCCGATTTGGCGGCGGCGCTTTGATTGCCCGACTGACGGAGCGCTTTGTATGCCGCTTCAAGCCGCTCGGCGTCTTTCGTAGAAGCGGAGCGGATGGACGCTTCACCCGAACGGGCATGACCCCGCGCTTGCGAACGGCTAAGTCCGCGCTTCGCAGCATTGGCAATGCGCCGGGCGTATTCCTTTTTATGGTCCCGAATCCGGCGCATCTCACCCTCGCTGTTAAAGCAGGGGCGAGATGTGACCCGTGCAGCCGAGTCCAATTTCATCAAACGAGACGCATCTGTGCGCGTCGGCTAGGTTGTACCGGATGACCAATGCCGACCTTGCCGCTTTATTGAATCGCGAACTGGGCCTGACAGGGGCGCAAGCGATAACTGTGAATGTCATTCGCCAGTGGGTGCTTTGGGATGTTTTGCCAAAGGCCAGCGCTAAAGGGCGCGCCATTGGAAAGCGCCCCGATTGGAATCGCGACGCTGTGGCGCTTCGTCGAGCGCGACGGCTTGCGGAACTAAGAACCTTAGGGGTGCGCGGCCGGTATGCAGTGATCGCGCAAGCCTATTTCGAATGGGGGCATTCGGATTTTGAGCTTGTGCGCGGGGCAATTGCAGCAGAGTTTCGACGAAGCGCAGCTCAACTATTGAAGGGGGTCACTTCAGAAACGCGCTTCGATGACTTTTCCGCAATCAGTGCGACGCGCCGGAAAGCGCTCCAGCATCAATCCGGTCCATTGGATAAGCGTTTTGTCGGCACGAAATTCGAGCAATCTCCCGAACTCTACCTAACGTCCCTCAATATGATACGGACGGGCGAAGGTGATGCTTCGCAGATGTCCGCTTTGGTTTTACAGGCCGCGCAACAGATTGCGCCAACCCATGCCACCCACCTAGCACCTCAAATCAGTGAATTATTAACCCAAGCGCTACCGGGTCTTTTTGGTAGCGATGAGGAAATTGCCAATTCAGGTGAAGAGACAATCCGCAATTCGCCAAAGCGCAATTTCAGAATTGCCCGTATCGCATTGAAGCGAAGATCCGCATTTGTGCGGGGACATTCTTCATTTTCGCAATTTCCTCAATTGCCCGAAGAATTGCGGGAATTGAGCACGGCGCTAATTCCATTAACCCCGCAAATCACTACCGGAAAATGGGCAATATCCGCCTTCGTGGCAATACTGCACACGCTCAAAAATGCTGCGGCTATAAGCGATAAAAATCAGGGGTTAATGCGCTCAATTTTGGGCGATTTCGGGTGAATTGAGCCCACGATTCCAGTATGTATTTTTAATGCTTCACTCTCCAATTCACCCCGGCAATAGCGACGCATCAGATTGGGCTGAACGCTCGGAAAATTGGATTTCCGAAGTCGCCAAATTGGCAAAAAAGCGCAAGCGTCGCGAGCGCAATTCCTATCCGCTTATATTGTGCGGCAATGGCGTATCAATGCGCGTGGAAAATGGCGCGCTGGTCATCCGCGAAGGCTTTACCCACTATCCCCAAGAACGGGTGAATCATCGCTTCTTTCGGGGCGACCTCACATTGCCACCGCGCATCGTGTTACTGGATGGCAGCGGCACATTGTCCTTCGAGGTGCTGTCATGGCTGGGGGAACAAGGCGTCGCTCTAGCGAGGGTGAAATGGACGGGCGAGGTTGCCATCGTCGCCAGCGGCGCGGGTTTCGCTTCAGATCGCAAAAAGGTCGATTGGCAGAACGCGACCCGTGCGGACGATGCCAAGCGGCTCGCCTTTGCCGTCGACCTAATTCACCGAAAGCTGATCGCCAGCATATCGACGCTGGAACAGCACATCGCTCCGTCTCCTGCGCATGAACGGGCAGTCAGCAAGGTCAAGGCAACGATAGATCGATTGTTCTCAGGGGAGATCACGGAGGCCGCTGGGGTTCGCGCATTGGAAGGTGAATGCGCCGCTGCCTACTTCGCCGCGTGGCAGGGGTTGTCGATGAATTGGAAGGCGATGGCGCGGCACCCGATCCCAGACGATTGGCTGGCATTCAGTTCCCGCAGCTCGCTTGCCAATGGGCTCAAGCCCAAGAACTACAATGCGTCGCACCCGGTGAACGCCATCTTGAATTATGCCTACACGGTCAAGCTGGCGCAGATGCAGATACAAGCCGTTGCAGATGGCTACGACCCAACTCTGGGCATTCTGCATCATGGACGACGTGACAAACCAGCCTTCATCTTCGATTTGATCGAACCCGAACGCCCAAAGGTCGATGCCGCCGTTCTAGCCTTCATCCAGAGCCGGTCCTTTTCAGGTGCTGATTTTGTGATCCGGCCGGACGGCGTGTGTAGGCTTTCGCCGCAACTCGCGCGGATGGTGGCAACGCTCATCATATAGCCGAGTTGGTTATGATCGTTTGCTGCTGAACGCTGCATTCTCCCGCTGATATTCCGCCTGAAACTGCTGGTGTCGTGTCCGAAGAGTTTGCAGCCCTGCGGACAGGCGAGAACAATTGAGCAATTCGTCGGCCTGACATTCAGCAAAAAGCTGGGGCGATTGGGATGCGGCATCGGCCATAAACCCATTCAGCGATTGCATGTAGTTCCGCACCTGATCGTGCATTCCCTTTACGTCATTGGAGAGGCTGTCCAACTGATAGTCGATCTGGCTCACACGGTATTGCGATTCCGGTGATCCCAAATTCATGTCCCGCTTCGCGGTCTGCATTCTTCCGGCACGATCATGGGCCGTGCGGTATCCAGCAATTACAACATCCATCTTTCTGGATTTCTCTTGCACCTCTTGCGCCTTGGTGAAAACGGCGTCGGCGAGCCGATCAATGGATTTCTGAATCTTGGCCCTCTGCTCGACCCGATCCTGCACGGCGGCGGCGGTTTCGATTTCCTGCTGCTTCTCTGCTGCACGATGGCGCTTGGCGTTGGCCAATTCCTCGAACTTGCCTGCATCTCGTTTCGCGAAGTTCAGTTGTGTGGAGTTCCCGTTGGCGAAGAACGTCAGGCGCAAATTGTCGCCTTCGACGGCCCCCGTCACCAGTGACAGACCGGTTCCATTTTCCACCGACAGATTGAGGGCATTGCCTTCAATCGTGCCCGACATGGGGCGCGTGACTGCTTTGGTCTTTCCATTTTCATCGGACGTCACCACCGACACCGAACCATTGACCCGACCATCGTCGATGGTCGTGATCTGGACCATGAAAGCGGCGTCATCATCGGATGCAATATAGCTCCCCAACTTTTCGGACCCGCTTGAGCAAGCCGCAAGCATGGCGACGGCAACGCATGAAACAACCAGCTTCCTGTAAGACACCGCACCCTCCGGAAAATTCGATCAAGTGTCCCCATTATGGGGACGATGCAGTTCACATATACTTAAAGCCCCGGTTCAGGAATCGGGGATTTGTTGATGCAGCGGGGATGGGTGGTTTCACCCGACTATCGAGCGGTCATCAACGCCGTGAAAGACGCCCGGACGCGTGCGGGAATTTCGCAACGAGAACTGGCCCGCAGGCTAGGCAAGCCACCTTCCTTCGTGAACAAGATCGAGCAGCTTGAACGCCGACTGGACGTGCTGGAATTTATTGCCATTGTTGAAGCAATGGGTTCGCCGGCTGACGAATTACTCCGGCGCGTCAGAAGCGCATTGCCAGACACTATCAAGCTGTAAGTGCATCGTCATCGGCAGAAAGCAGCTACTTGTGGACCTTGCGCTTGAACAGCACGATGCCCGATGGCGTTGCGGTCACTTTGACGAAGCTGCTGAGATTTTGCACAGGGAGAGCATTGCTGATGGGCAAAAGAAACCTTGCGATCGTGGGCACTCACCGAGATTTTTTCGCCGATATTCTCGATGAAAATGCCGGTGTTGATCCCTCGATCATTACCGGCTGCGCGTCGCCAGAAGATGCGGCAACTAGCTATTTCAAAGACATTTTTGAGGGTTCAAATGCACGTATTCAAGCGGCTGTAGTGTTGGTTTGGCCGGTCGATGCTGGGACGGACAAGCAGCTTGTATTCGATGCTAGAGCGATATTGACCCCATGCGAGGAACCAGATGCTGAGCCGGAAGAATACGATGTATTCTTGGATATACAGGAGCGAATATGATTGTTGACAGAGCACAGATGCTTGCCGATTTTGAGAGCCTGCTCGTCATACAAGCAACGGTTGAACAGGCTCTTGCTGAAACGGCGCGATCCTATGGATATAGCATCGAGCAAGTGCGCTCAGCAGCAGCCGCAAAGTTTGGAGATCTGGAAGAATACGCTTGGAAAGTTGCGATGCACCGATGATTGCGGCCTTTCAACTGCGGTAAACTTGAGTTCGAGTTCACTTTGCACCCATCGCCGATATTGCCGCTGTGGTCACAAACATACAAAATCGCAACTATCGCTATACCCCCCCGCCTTCGCGGGAGAGGGCTTAAGGCAAAGCTCGCAAACGCCAGCAACGCCTCGCTTAAAACTCCGGCAACCGCTGCGCGGCTTCTCCCCAGCCTTTCAAGGCTGCGGAGGTCGCGCGCTTCAGCAATGTCTTCGCGTCGCGCACGCCGAATTGCGAGGGCACCTCGATCTTCGCAAGCTCGCTCCACGAAACCGGCGCCGCCACCGGCGCGCCGGGACGCGCGCGCGCTGAATAGGGCAGGATCGCGGTCGATCCGCGCTGGTTGCGCAGCCAGTCGATGAAAATCCGTCCCTTGCGCTTCGCCTTGGACATGGTCGCGATGAAGCGCTCGGGCTCGCGCTCGGAAAGCGCCAGCGCGAAACGCTGCGCGAAATCCTTGACCTCGGGCCATTCGGCATCGGTGATCAGCGGCACGACGACATGCAGCCCCTTGCCGCCAGAAAGCAGCGGGAAGCTCGTCAGCCCAAGATCGTCGAGCGTCGTGCGCAGATCGCGCGCAGCCTTTTTGACGTCCTCGAAAGTGACTGCCTCATCAGGATCGAGATCGAAGATCAGCCGGTCGGGCTTCTCGACGTCCGCAACCGAAGATCCCCAGCCGTGGAACTCGATCGTGCCCATCTGAACGCAGGCCAGAATCCCGTCGATGTCGTCGACATAGAGATAGGGTTCTACCCCGCCGTTCTTCTCGCGGATGTCGACATGGCGGACATGTTCGCCAAAGCTGCCCGCATCGTGCTTCTGGAAGAAGCATTTCTTTGCGCGCCCCTGCGGGCAGCGGACGAGGCTGATCGGCCGGGCCAGCGTCCATTCGGCCATCACCGGGCCCACCGCTTCATAATATTCGGCAAGCTCGCCCTTGGTCACCTTCGCCTCGGGAAAGATGACGCGGTGGGGGTTGCTGATCTTCACGTCCGATGGTTCGGGCGCCTTGCTCTCGGTCTCGATCCGCACGCGCTCCGCCTCCTTGTCCTCGCGCAAGCCAATGAAGCTCGCATGACGCACCACGCCCTCCGCCGTGAACTCTGCAAAGGCGATCTCCGCGACCAGCGCTGGAGACACCCAGTGCGCGCCGCGCGTTGCGGCGCGCGGCGCTTCGACGGGCGCAGTCTTGCGTTCGATCCGCTTGAGCTTCCGCATCAGCTCCTCGGTGTTGCGCGCGTTGAACCCCGTTCCCACCTTGCCCGCGTAGCGCAGCTTGCCATCGTCGCGCGTGCCCAGCAGCAGCGAACGCAGGCTGCGACCGCTGGCGCCGCTTGGCGTCCAGCCCAGGATCACGAACTCCTGCCGCCACGTGCATTTCACCTTGAGCCAGTTGTGCGAACGGATATGCCGATAGGGCGCATCGGCGCGCTTGGAGACGATACCCTCCTGCCCGGCGCCGCACAGCGCGTCGAACAGCTTTTCGCCTGAACCCAGGATGTGATCGGCATAGCGGATCGGTCCCTCGCTCGCTTCAAGCAGCGCGGCGAGCCTCTCCTTGCGCGCGATATTGGGCAGCCCGGTCAGGTCCTTGCCATCGAGCGAAAGCAGGTCGAAGGCAAAGAGCGTCAGGCCCCCCTTCCCCGCCTTGAGCGCCGCCTGCAGCTCCGAGAAATCGGGATTGCCCGCCGCGTCGAGTTTGACGATCTCGCCGTCGATCAGCGCGGGCGGCATATCCAGCGCCAGCGCAGCCTCAGCGATCGCGGCGAACCGGTCGGTCCAGTCGAGCCCGCTGCGCGTATAGACCTTCGCCTTGCCGCCGCCGACCGCGAGCAGGCAGCGATAGCCGTCATATTTGATCTCGTGCAGCCAGGCGTTTCCCGTGGGCACCTGATCCACCAGCGTCGCCAGTTGCGGCTTGGCGAAGGCCGGCAGCTTGCCCTTGGGCGTTGAAGGAGCTTTTCTTGCGGGTGCTGCGCGCTCGGCCTTCGCCATAACGGCATCGAACGCCTTGCCCCTCTTTCCCTTGAGCGACGTCGCGGGCGCGTTCGCCGCGATCTCGGCCATCGTCCGCCCCGTCTTGACGCTGGTCAGCTCGCGCCCGACGAGTTCCTCGCTGCCGCCCGCATACTCGTCCTCTATCTTCCTGAGCAGCCAGTTCTCGCGCTTCTCGCCGGGGCGCGGCTTCATCCGCACCAGAAGCCATTCGCCCTTCATCCGCTCGCCATCGAGCGTGAAGTGCAGATGCCCTTCCTTCAAGGTTTTGCGGGGGTCCTTGCCGGATATGGGGGTCCATGTGCCGCTGTCCCACAGCATCACCGTGCCGCCGCCATATTCACCCTTCGGAATGCACCCTTCGAAGCCGCCATAGCTCAGCGGATGATCCTCGGTCCTGACCGCGAGCCTTTTGTCCTCGGGATCGAGGCTCGGCCCCCGCGTGACGGCCCAGCTCTTGAGCACACCGTCGAGCTCCAGCCGGAAATCATAATGCAGCCGTGTCGCGTCATGTTTCTGGACGATGAAGCTGTTGCCCTTGGCGCGCGCGCGCTCACCGCGCGGTTCACTGGTCTTCGCAAAATTACGCTTTTTGTTATAAGTGCTTAGAGAATTCTCGGCGCGCATGACGGCTCACGCCCTTTTGCGCGTCGCGGCTTTTCTGACCGGCGCTTTTGCGGGCGCCTTCTTCTTTGCCGGTGCCCTGGCAGCCGGTTTCTCGATCGACTTTTTGAGCGCGGCCATCAGGTCGATAACGTTGGAACCGCTCGGCCGCTCCTCCCCCTTGTCCTCGATGATCTTGCGCCCCTTCGCCTTGCGCTTCTTCTCGACGAGATTCTTGAGCGCGTCGACATAGCGATCATGAAATTCATTGGCCTTGAACGGCGCGGCTTTTTTCTCGATCAGCGCCTCGGCCAATTCGAGCAGTTCTGGATCGGGCTTCACATCGCCGATGTCGCGGAAATAATTGGCCGCGCGATTGACCTCATCGGCGTAGCGCAGCGTCTCGATCACCATGCCGCGGCCGCAGGGCTTCAGGCTCACCACATATTCGCGGCCCCTCATGGCGAGCTGGCCCAGCCCGACCTTCTTCGTCCTCTTCAGCGCCTCGCGCAGCACGACATAGGCTTCCTCAGCCAGATCGTCCGCGGGCACCACATAATAGGGTTTCTCGTAGTAGAGCACGTCGATCTCGTGCATGTCGACGAACTGGGTGAGTTCGAGCGTCTTCTTGCTCTCCAGCTTCACCGCCTCGATCTCGTCGGGCTCGAGCAGCACGTAGCTGCCCTTTTCATATTCGAAACCCTTGAGGATCTCGTCCTTGTCGACGGGGCCAATCCCCGGCACGACCTTTTCGTAGCGGATCGGCTTGCCCGAAGGTTCGTGGATCTGGCGAAAGGCAATCGACGCACCCGACTTCGTCGCCGAATAAATCTCCACCGGGATCGAAACCAGCGCCAGCCGGATCTGGCCCTGCCAGTAAGCGCGTGCCGCCATGTGCTCCTGCTCCTTTGCTACGGAGTCAGAATGAGCGAGGCGGCACGCGGGTTCCGATGAAGTCAGTCGATCGCCTTATGGATGCGGCCGTCCTTCATCACGAACGACACGCGCGTCAGTACCGATACGTCCGCGACCGGATCACCCGAAACCGCGATCAGATCCGCTGCCTTGCCGGGTTCGAGGCTGCCGACGCCCTTCTCGACGCCCAGCAGCGTGGCGGCATTCATCGTTGCCGCCTCGATCGCCTGCGCCGCCGTCATCCCGTGCTTGACCATCAGCGCGAACTCATCGGCATTGCGGCCGTGCTTGGACACGCCCGCATCGGTGCCGAAAGCGATCTTCACCCCCGCAGGCACCGCCTTTTCGAGCGACTTGCCGGTGATGCCGATGCGCCACTTCACCTTTTCCAGAACCGCGGGCGGATAGGCGTTCGGATCGGCGGCAAGCCGCTCCAGATAGCCGTTCACCGTCGAAAGCGTGGGCACATACCAGGCACCCGCCTGCTTGAAGAGCTTGACGCTTTCATCGTCGAGCAACGTGCCGTGCTCGATCGAGTCCGCCCCCGCGGCGAGCGCGGCATTGATGCCGTCAGCGCCATGCGCATGGACCGCGATCTTCTTCTTGTAGAGATGCGCGGTATCGACCAGCGCCTTCACTTCATCATCGAAGATCTGACGATTGAGCCCCGCACCGATGCGGCTGTTGACGCCGCCTGTCGTCGCGATCTTGATGACATCAACACCGCGGCGGATCTGCAGGCGGATCGCCCGACGACAGCTCTCTACCCCGTCACACAAATTGTCCTGCGCGATCGCGCTGTGGAGTTCCTCGGCCACGCCCAGCGTGGCGTCCATGTGCCCGCTCGTCGTCGAGATCGAACGGCCGGCGTCGATGATCCGCGGTCCCGGCATTGTCCCCGCCGCGACCGCATCGCGCAACGCCAGCGTCGCGCCGCTGCCGTCGCCCAGGTTACGCACCGTCGTGAAGCCCGCTTCGAGCGTTTTCCGCGCATTGACCGCGGTACGATAAGCGATCACCGCGGGTTCGGATTCGATATTCTCGACCAGCGCCTGCACGCCGCCGGCATCCGAATCCAGATGGACATGACTGTCGATCAGCCCGGGCAGAACGAAGCGATCTGCCAGATCGACAAGCTTTGCGCCTGCGGGTGGTGCGGTGTGACCGTCGCGAATTTCGGCAACCCTGCCACCGCGTATGATAATGGTCGAAGGACCGCGCGCCGGCTTGCCCGGACGATCCAATAATCGTCCGGCATGGACCCAGGTTTCGCTCGATTGCGCGGGTGCTGCCGTCTGCGCCGCACTCGCCATGGGCGCAAGCGCGAGCGCCAGAGCCGTCATTCCACCCCAAATCCGCATGCCCGTCCCCGTAGTTTCTGGTTATGGAACAGGAGCTAAAGCGTCAGTGCTGCTTGTCAACCGCGGGACTATTCCGCAGCAACCGGCGTCTGCTTGCGCCGCGCGGTGCGCTGCTGCCCGCGTGACGACCAGAAGGTGAAGACCGCGAAACTACCGAGCATCGCCAGCGTCAAGCCGGACAAGGTCATCACCAGCCGGTAAAGCAGGCCACCCACTTTTGCCGCGTGCACGGGATAAGCGAGATTGAAGATCCGCGAACCGAGCGGCAACGCGAGCCCGTCACGCGTGTCGACCACATGCCCGTCGGCCGGATCGAACCACACATAGGTACGGCCATTGGTAAGCCACTCGTCGGCACGACGCAGACGCATGGATATGAGTTCTCCGGGTTCATCGGGGCGTGCGATGACGCGCGGCTCTGCGTCCGGAAAGCGTGCCTTGGCGACCGCAACCAGCCGCACCCAGTCCGGGCCCTTGAGCGCGAGCGCGCCACCCTCCACCTTTGGGGGCGCAAGCGCGGCCTGCATCTCGGCGGGCGAGGAAAAGGGGCTGAGCACGAAGTTCCGCACCGGTTTCAACACGAGCATCGCGCCAGTCAGCATCGAAAGCAAAAGCAGCGGTGCCACGACGACACCCAGATCGCGGTGATGTCGTACGATAGGGGGCCGCGACATGCGCTTGGGCCAGACGCGGAACTCGAAAGTCTTGCGCGTGCGCCACCACAGGATGATGCCGGTGACGACGAAACCGATGCCGATCAACCCGGCAATACCCGCGATCGTCTCGCCTGTGTCGCCCGTCAGCAGGTGATGATGCAGGTCGAACAGCCAGACCTCGGGCCGCTCCCAGGTCGTATCCCAGCGCGTGACGACATTGCCCGCCTGATCGGCATAGCCGCCCGCCCCCTTGCCAAAATTGAGCTGATGCAGCCCGCGGCCATCGGTCGCGAGCACGATCGAGCGCGGGCCATCGGGGGCATCGAACAATCGCGCCGCAGCGCCGCCGATCGCCGCCGCATCACCGCGATAGGCGTCGGCCGCGTGCGGCACCACCGCGCGCAGGAACGCGTCCTTGTGGACAAGCATCGCGCCGCTCAACCCGAGCACCGCCAGCAGCAGACCAATCAGCCCGCCGGTCCAGCGATGGATCAGGTCAAGCGCGCGCATCATCAGAAGCGATAATCCCAGCCCAGGGTGAAGGTACGACCGCGGCCCGCGAAATAAAGCAGGTTATCGCCCGCGCGCGTGGTGTCGCTGTTGTAGGTGATATACTGCTCGTTCAAGAGATTTTGCACGCTGAGCGAAATCCCGCCAAACCGCGTCGCATAACGGACCGATGCATCCACGACGGTATAGCCGTCAAACGCATTCTCCTTCTGGTTGGCGATCTGCGCCGGCGTCATCGGATCATTGGCGAACAGATCGAAGCGCCGCGACAGGTAGAAATTGCCCTGCACTCGAGCGGTAAGCGGACCGCTGCGATAATTGGCTGCGAGGTTGAAGCGGTCAGGCGATATGTTCGCGCCGTCCAGGTCGATGTCGACCTTGCCGTCCTGGTTGCTGTCTGTGCGCCCTGTCAGATGCGCGTAGCCCGCCGAAACATCGAGACCGGGGATCGGCATCTGGACAGCAAGATTGAGTTCAAGCCCTTCGATCTCGATGCGCTGACGCAGCACGTTGAACACGCCGTTCTGCAGCACGAGCAGGCTGCCCTTCTTGCTCGATGACCAGAAATAGGCCGCGCTGGCGTTGAGCGGGCCGCGTTTCAGCTCGACGCCGATCTCCCGGTTGTTCGAAACAACGGGCTCGAGGTCGATGTAATCGTCGACATCCACATTGGGTTGCCCGATGCCCCGCAGGATGCGGCCGACATCGGCGATCGTGTAGCCTTCGGCATAGGAGGCATACGCGCGCACACCCTCGATGGGCTCGATCACGACGCCGCCGTTGAGCAACGCATCCTGGAAGGAACGTGAACCGCCCGAGACCGCGACACCGCCAAAAGCACCCGTCGTTGCAAGCGTCGTGGAGGCAAGCGTGTGGAAGTCGTCGACCTTGAGTTTGTCATTCTCCCAGCGCACACCGCCCGCCAGGTGCACCTTGTCGTCGAGGAGCGCGAGGTTGAGCTGGCCGAACGGTGCGAGCGTCACGAACTCGGTGGGCGGCACCCATGCGCGCCCGGTCTGGATCAGGGCTTGCTCGGTCTTGTCCACCATAGCGTCGAAGCCGATCGTGCCTGTCAGCCCTTCGATGATCGCGCGCTCATAGCTGATCTTGCCGCCGATCTTGCGCGACTTGTTCGCCGACTGGTCGAACAATGTTCCGTTGGGCGCGATCGTCGGATCCTGGAACGTATCGTTGCGACGTGGCACCGGGCCGCCGAACACATCGTTCGTCTTGTTGTAGAAGACCTGCGCGACAAGATGCCCGCCCACGAGATCGTCGTCGGTCAGCGTCAGCGACACGGAGTCGGCTGTGTTGGACGGCGGCGTGCCCGGCGGCGTGCCGCGCACGCTGCTCGTAGGCAGCCCCGTCGTCCGGTTGCCGGCCACAACCACATAGTCGCCATCGCCCTCGAGTTCGAAATGATTGGCGATGAGGTCGAGCCGCGCGCTCTCTCCGATTTGCCAACCGAAACGGCCAAACACCGACCAGCTCTTCGAATCCTGCACCTCACCCTGCGTGCCGTCGACGCCGAGCCGGCGCCCATCACCATCGTAAAAGGCGCCCCGCGCCTCATAGGTAGCGCCCACGGTCGCGTCGAAGGCGCCGCCACGCCAACTGACAAACCCGCCGATCTTGCCGCCAAGTCCATCATCCGAAAAATCATTGTCGGCGGTGCCCTGCAGTAGCACGCGGCCGCTGATCCCGTCCTTGCTCGGTGGTCCCACCGTCACCTGGTTGACGACGCCACCCGTCGCGCCAATGCCCTGCAGCGCGTTGGAGCCGTAGATCAGTTCGACACGGTCGATGAAGAAGGGATCGATCGTATAGCCGTCGCGCGAACCGTCACGGATCGGCGTCGATTGGGGAACGCCGTTGATTGCATAGAGCGGTGAGCGACCGCGCAGCGTTTCGCCCGACCCCGACAGCTTCTGCCGCGTCGGTGAGAAGGAAGGCGACAGGTTCGAAACCGCATCGACCACCGAGCCGGCGATCGACACCTGCTGCGCGAGGCTTTCCGCGTCGATCACGTCGACGGTCAAGGGAAGCGCGCTCGCGGGCAGCACCGTACGTGCCGCAGTGACGACGATCGCGTCCGCCGGAACGCCATCGACGTTTGCGGGAGCATTCTCAGCCTGCGCGAGAAGCGGCGCAGGCACCGATATGGCCACGAAACCGGAAAGCAAGGTCGAAACAACAGAAAGACGCACGGGACCCCCAAATTCAGACTGGAATAGGGGTGCCCTTAATGAACACGCGAATGACTATCAATAGCGAAGGCCGATGCGAAGCGGATGGCCGCTATGCCGGCCAGGCGCGCGCCGCCTATTTGCTTAGCTTGTCGATCTTGTCCTGAAGGCTGGCGAGCTGCTTTTTGAGCACCTCTATTTCGTCGTCCTTGCTCTCGGCTTCGGCAGGCTTGGGGGCCGCGCCCGGTTTGAACGCGCTGGTCGCCGCTTCGAACATGGCCATGTTGCGCTTCGCCATCTCGGCGAAGGGCCCGTGCGAAAACGCGCCCTCGACCGCACTGCGGAACTGTTCCTGGTTGCGACGGAAGCTTTCCATCGACGCTTCGAGATACCCGGGCACGACGGCCTGCATCGAATCGCCGTACATCGAGATCAACTGGCGCAGGAAGTTGACGGGCAGCATCGTCTGGCCCCGCGATTCCTCTTCCATGATGATCTGGGTCAGCACATTGTGCGTGATGTCTTCCTCGGTCTTGGCGTCGAGCACCTTGAACTCGCGTCCCTCGCGCGTCATCTGGGCCAGGTGGTCGAGCGTGATGTAGCTTGAGGTATCGGTGTTGTAGAGGCGCCGGTTCGCATATTTCTTGATGATGACCGTGCCGTCCCCTGACGAAGATTTCTTCATGATAGAGAATACCCCGCAAAAGAATATGACCGACACTGCACCATTTGATGCCGCACCGCAACACGGCCCCCGTCCGCTCCCGCTGTTTCTGGATTTGCTGCACAGCGAAACCGCAGCATCGCCCGAGCGCATGACCATGGCACTTGCGGGACTGCGCGCCTATCAGGACGCCGCACGGCAGGCACGTCCCGCGCCAATGCCCGTGCTGGCAAGCGCGGGCCGCGCGTGCCTTCGCGACTATGGCGGTGACGGCCGGCCGGTCATTTTCGTGCCCTCGCTCATCAACCCGCCCTTCATTCTCGATCTGACCGAAACCAATTCGATGCTGCGCTGGATGCGCAACCAGGGAGTCCGGCCGCTGCTGCTCGACTGGGGCGAGCCGCTTGACGAGGAGCGCGATCTCGACATCGCCGGACATATCGAACGCTTTCTGCTGCCGCTGATCGACGCGGTCGGCGAACGCCCCGCGCTTGCCGGCTATTGCCTTGGGGGGACGATGGCGATCGCCGCCGCAGCGCTGCGCCCCGTCACCGGGCTGGCGCTGATTGCGGCCCCATGGAACTTCAATGGCTTTCCGTCGGCAGCCCGCGCCGACATGCTCGCGCTCTGGGCCACGGCCAGGCCGGGCTGCGAAGCAATCGGGTATCTGCCGATGGAGGTGCTCCAGACGGCCTTCTGGCGGCTCGACCCTGCGCGCACGATCGCCAAATATGAGGCATTCGCCGCGCTCGATTCCGCGAGCGATGCTGCGGGCAATTTCGTCGCGCTCGAGGACTGGGCCAATGGCGGCGCTCCGCTCACCTTCGGCGCGGGACGAGAGGCGTTCGAGGCGTTTTTCGGAAGCGACACGCCCGGTCAGGGCGCATGGTTGGTGGGAGGCAAACAGATTTTGCCCGAGACGATCACCTGTCCCGTGCTCGACATCGTCTCGCTGAGGGACAAGATCGTTCCGGCGGCGACAGCTACCGGACTTGCCGATCGCATCGAGCTGGACGCCGGGCATGTTGGCATGGTCATTGGCCGCAGCGCACAACAAACGCTCTGGCAGCCTCTGGCCCGTTGGCTTTCGCAATTGCAGCACGAGTGGTAGAGAGCGCGCGCACCGATTTTTCAGCCGGAGTCGCCCCATGTCCGATATCGTCATCACCGCCGCCAAGCGCACACCCGTTGGCAGCTTTCTCGGCGCTTTCGGATCGACACCCGCGCATGAACTTGGCCGCATCGCGATCGAGGCGGCGCTTGCACAAGCGGGCGTTGCGGGGGAGGAAGTGTCCGAGGTCATCCTTGGCCAGGTGCTGACCGCCGCACAGGGGCAGAACCCCGCACGCCAGGCGTCGATGGCCGCGGGCATTCCCAAGGAAGTGCCCGCCTGGGGCGTCAACCAGGTCTGCGGATCGGGATTGCGCGCGGTGGCGCTCGCAGCGCAGGCGATCGCCACCGGGGACGCCGCCATTGTCGTGGCTGGCGGTCAGGAAAGCATGTCGCTCAGCCCGCACGCGCAGATGATGCGCAGCGGCACGAAGATGGGCACGCTCGAACTGGTCGACACGATGATCAAGGACGGCCTGACCGACGTCTTCAACGGCTACCATATGGGCATCACTGCCGAGAATCTCGCCGAGCAATACCAGGTTACGCGCGAGGATCAGGATGGCTTCGCGGTCCGCTCGCAAAATCTGGCGGAAGCCGCGCGCGCCGCAGGGCGTTTTGTCGACGAGATCATTCCCGTCACGATCAAGGGACGCAAGGGCGACACGATCGTCGACCAGGACGAATATATCCGGACGGGCGTAACGCTCGACAGCATCGCCGGCGTCCGCCCCGCCTTCAAAAAGGATGGCACCGTCACCGCCGCAAACGCCAGCGGCCTCAACGACGGCGCCGCGGCGCTCGTCGTGATGTCCGCGGATGAAGCCGCGCGCCGCGGCGCGCCCGTGCTTGCGCGCATCGCCAGTTGGGCGTCGGCGGGGGTGGATCCCTCGATCATGGGCATCGGCCCGGTACCCGCCACACGCCGCGCACTCGAAAAGGCGGGCTGGAGCGTCGGCGATCTCGACCTGATCGAAGCCAATGAGGCTTTTGCGGCACAGGCACTATGCGTCGGCCGCGAGCTGGGCTTCGATCCGGACAAGGTCAACGTCAATGGCGGGGCGATCGCGATCGGTCATCCCATCGGTGCCTCGGGCGCGCGCGTGCTCACCACCCTGCTCTATGAGATGCAGCGTCGCGGCGCCCGAAAGGGGCTTGCCACACTGTGCATCGGCGGTGGCATGGGCATCGCGATGTGCGTCGAGCGCTGAGGGCGCAACACTTTCTAACAATGTAGTGATTCGCTTGGGCGGACGCACGCGACCGTCCCTAGCAAGACCATGCGTACGAACTCTGGCTTCATCGCGCGACCCGCAAATCCCGGCTCGCCCCCGATCGCTAATTTTGCAATAATATTACAGCGACCCCAATCAGACCGAAATAATTTCGTATGCGAAGTGCACAGCCCGCATCATATGTGCGACCGCATGTATCTGATGTGTGAAATCCATCTTTCCGATGATGTTGCAAAAATGCACCACAGGCGGACGAAAGTTGCCTGAACGCCTCATGAATATTGCTCTCGGGTGCACGTTCGTGGTCCATCTCGCCCCAAGCGACCCTCAGTTGGCCGCCTATCTGGGAGATAATTAAGATGAAATCACGGCACTTGTTTGCCAGCACAGCGGCGTTTGGCCTCGCCATCGCGCTGGCCCAACCCGCTTTTGCACAGGACCAGGCAACGCCCGATCAGGCGGCGGACACCGCAGCCGCTGAAGAAGCACCCGTCGACGCCATCGTCGTCACCGGCTCGCGCATTAAGCGCCCTGATCTCGAATCGACCGTTCCGATCACCGCGATCTCGGGCGATCAATTGCTGGCGTCGGGCGATTCCAACATCGCCGAGGTGCTGAACGAGCTGCCGCAAATGCGCAGCACCTTCGCGCAGCAGAACCCGGGCCTTGGCATCGGCATCGCCGGCCTTAACCTCCTCGACCTTCGTGGCCTCGGCACCTCGCGCACGCTCGTGCTGGTCAATGGCCGCCGCCACGTCGCCGCGGACATTCTGAACAACGCTGTTTCGCCCGACATCAACTCGATCCCGAACGACCTGATCGAGCGCGTCGATATCGTTACCGGCGGCCAGTCGGCCATCTATGGTTCGGACGCTATCGCCGGCGTCGTGAACTTCGTGCTGAAGCGCGAATTTGACGGCTTCCAGATCCGCGGCCAGGCCAGCGTCTCGGACAAGGGCTTCGGCGGCAACCAATATGTCTCGGCGATGTACGGCAAGAACTTCGCCGACGGCCGCGGCAACATCACGCTGCACGGTGAATATTCCAACCAGGAGCGCGTGTTCGGTTCGGAGCTTCCGTGGCTCCGCTCGGTCGATCAGTTCGGCGTGGTCGATGTCGATCCGGCCGGCCTGCCCAATGGCAGCGACGGCTTCCCCGATTCGATCTTCCTTCGCGACAACCGCAGCGCATCGATCAACCGCTTCGGCCTGGTTCCGATCACCCAGCCGCCGGGTGCCGGCGCGCGGTGCGGCATCGGCGCGGGCCAGAGCAATGGCGCGACCTCCCCGGTCGGCGCGGCGGCGAACGGCTCGGGCAACGGCGTGCCGTACAATTGCACCTACCTGTTCCAACCCAACGGCACGTTCGTCCCGCAGACGGGCTCGCGCTATAACGCGGGCATCATCGGCGGCATCCTGGGCGGGAACGGCCAGACCGGCCGTGAGGGTAAGCTGCTCTCGATCCAGCCGGAGGTGAGGCGCTACAATCTCAACCTGCTGGCGCACTATGAGTTCAGCCCGGCCTTTGAACTGTTCGCCGAAGCCAAGTGGAATCGCGTCGATGCCGTCGGCAACAATGCCAGCCCCACGGGCATCCAGGGTACGTTCGGCCAGTTCGACTTCCGCGAACGCACCCGGATCGACAACCCGTTCCTGACGACGGCGCAGCGCACCGAAATCGCGAATCTCATCATCGCGTCTGGGTGCAACACAAGCCTCCAGTTCGCTTGCGCGACCCCCGCTGGCGCTCTCGCTGTGCGAGGTACGAACGCAGGCCAAGGCACGAGTGGCCCGCTCAACGCAGCGGATATCGCGGCGATCAACGCCGGCACCTATCGCTTCGTCATCGCCCGCTCGCTTGAAGACGTCGGCATCCGCGACGAGGTGTTCCAGCGTGATACCTATCGTATCGTCGGCGGCGCGCGCGGCACGTTCAACGACGACTGGAGTTACGAAGTCTCGCTCAACTACGGCAAGTTCAAACAGACCGTGGACACCAACGGCTTCGTCGATCGGCAGCGCTTCATGCTCGCCATGGACGCTGGCCGCAATCCGGTAACCGGCCAGATCCAGTGCCGCGCGCAGTTCGACCCGACCGCGGCGGTCGGATACGATCGGGGCGCCTTCCAGACCGGCACGACCGGTTCGCGCGGAAATGCGCAGCAGCAGGCCAGGCTGGCGGCAGACATTGCCGCGTGCGTTCCCTACAATCCGTTCGGCGCCAGCGACAACAAGGCTGCGGTGAACTATTTCACCCGCCACGCCCATACCGAGGCGTCGCTCGAGCAGTTCGTTGCAAGCGCTTTCGTCTCGGGCGATTCCAGCCAGTTGTTCGAGCTGCCCGGCGGTCCGGTCGGCTTCGTGATCGGCGCGGAATATCGGCGTGAAGACGGTACCTATTTCGACGATCCGTTCCTCCTCGAGGGGAATCCCTCGCTTGCCGTGCCCACCCAGACCAACACCAATGCCGTTGTCATCGGCAACTTCGATCCGCGGGCGTTCACGGTGAAGGAGGCCTACGCCGAACTGCGGCTCCCGATCTTGAGCGACACGCCCTTCTTCGAAGAGCTGAGCCTGAGCGGCGCCGGTCGCATTTCGGACTATAACGGTGCGACGGGCACCGTCTATGCCTACAATGCGGGCATCGACTGGGCCCCGATCCGCGACATCCGGTTCCGCGCCAACTACGGCCGGTCGGTTCGTGCTCCGAACCTGTCCGAACTGTTCTTCCCGCCCGTCGCGAACTTCGCGCCCAACTTCGTGGATCCCTGCTCGCCCAACTCGCTCGCCGGCAACCCGAACCGCCCTGCAAACTGCTTGGCGCAGGTCGGCGGAAACGCGGCGATCCTCGCGGGCATTCCGAACGTCACGCAGTCGCTGGCCGTGATTTCGGGCAGCAATCCGGACCTGAAGGAGGAAACTTCGGATTCCTGGACCTTCGGCACGGTGATCCAGCCGCGCTTCATTCCGGGTCTTTCCTTGAGTGTCGATTATTATGACATCAAGGTGAAGAACGTGATCGTCTCGCTGACCGCGCAGCAGATCGCAAACAACTGCGTCGATCAGCCGACGACCGACAACGTGTTCTGTACCCTGTTCCAGCGTTACCTGGGCTCGGGCCCCGGACCGCTCGGTGAAGTCACGGGTCAGATTGCCGGCAACACGCTGCTTCAGGCGGGCGTCAACTTCGCGGCGCGCCAGCGCCGCGGCATCGACGTCAACATGGCCTATCGCACCAACCTGACCGACGACGTGATCCTGAGCACCAACCTGATCTACACGCACAACTTGAAGATCAGCAACTTCGAGAACCCGGCGCTGCCGAAGTTCGAGAACCGGATCCTCAGCGAGCTCGGCGATCCGGAGAACGAGTTCCGTTGGGACGTCGATCTGAGCACCGGTCCGGTGACGTTCGGCTATCGCATGCGCTACATCGGCGAGATGTACACGAGCCTCTACGAGAACTTCAACGCGCTCGATTCGGCCTGCTCGTCCGCGACGACCTGTCCGCCGAACAACCTGGACGTGATTGGCGTCGAGAAGTTCCCGGCGACCTTCTATCACGACCTGCGCCTGGAAGTTGATGTCAACAAGACGTTCAAGTTTTATGGCGGCGTCGACAACGTCCTGAACACCCATCCGCCGTTCGGCATGTCGGGTACGGGCACGACCGGAACCGCGGGCGACCGTGGCACGGGCAATGCGGCGATCTACGACGCGTTCGGCCGGAAGCTCTACGTGGGCTTCAAGGCAAACTTCTGATCGATTTCGATCGCTACTAATGCGAGGACGAGGGGCAACCCTCGTCCTCTTTTTTTTGCGTCGGTTTTTCGATAGGCCCGTTGCGTGGACCATTCTTCCAAAGCTGTAGATCGCGGGGCGAAACTGCTTGCGGCGGGCGCCGTGCAGCAAGCGGTGCAGGTCGTGGCCGCCGCCGCCGAACGCGGCGATCCCGATGCGCTTCACCAGCTTGCGCTCTGGCATGTCTACGGCCAGCCCTTGCCCCGCGATTTCGGAGCCGCGCGAACCTTGTTCGGCCGGGCCGGAGAGGCAGGCCATGCCGGAGCCGCTATCACCCACGCCGTTTTCGTCGCGCTCGGGGCAGGCGGCCTGAAGCCCGACTGGCGCGGAGCTCTTCGGCTTTTGCACGCGGCCGCCGAGAAGGATCCCGTTGCCGCGAAGCAGGCTAAACTGCTCGACGCAATGGCCCTGGATAACGTCGGCGCACCGGCGCACGTGCCGAAAATCGAACCGCTGTCCTTGCAACCCAGGATTGGCGTGCTACGCGGCCTGTTCACCGCAGCGGAATGTGCGCATGTGGCCGCACTTGCCAAGCCCCTGCTGACACCCTCTATCGTTGTGGATTCCACGACCGGGAAATCGATGCTGCACCCGATCCGCACCTCCGATGGGGCGGTTCTGGGTCCCATTCAGCAGGATCTGGTCCTTGAGGCGCTCAATCGGCGCATTGCTGCTGCGACTGGAACCCGGGCCGAGCAAGGCGAACCCCTGACGGTCTTGCGGTACAGCCCTGGTCAGCAATACCGGTTGCATCATGACTGCCTGCCCGGCGAACGCAACCAGCGGATCATTACGGCGATCGTGTATCTGAACGACGGCTATGCCGGTGGCGCCACATGCTTTCCCGAGACCGGTGTCGAATTCAAGGGAAAGGCCGGCGATGCCATCGTCTTCGCGAATGTGCGCGGCAATGGCCAGGTGGAAGAGAAGAGCCGGCACGCGGGGCGGCCCGTGGAGCGCGGCGAGAAATGGATCAGCACGCGCTGGATCAGGGCAGGCGACTTCGATCCATGGGGTCTGCGCGGCTGAGCGCGATCAACCCCAATAACGATTGAACCGCGGCCCAAGCCCCGTCAGCAGCTCATATTGCGACAGGCCCGACGCGGTCGCCGCCTCAGGCAGGTCATAGCCGATCGAGACCCAGTCGCCCTCGCCGAGATCGGGCGCGGCGTCGACATTGACGATCAGCAGATCCATCGACACCCGACCAAGCACGGGCAGCTTCACCTGCCCTGCAAGCGCATGGCCGCTGCCTGAGAAACCACGCAGATAGCCGTCGGCATAGCCGATGTTGAGGATCGCGAGTTCCATGTCGCGTTCAGCGATGAAGGTAGCGTTATAGCCCACCTTGCCTCCCGCCCCGACGCGCCGCCGCTGCAATATCTGCGCCTCGGGCGTCGCCACCTGACGAATATGCCCCGCGGCCTCCATGCGCGGCACGCCGCCATAGAGAGCAAGCCCCGGACGCGTCAGATCGAAGGCATATCCACCGCCAAGGCAGATGCCCGCGCTGTTCGCAAGGCTCATCCGCCGCGCGCCCGTGCGCCCCTTGAGCGCGGCAAAGTCCGTGCACTGCGCTGCGTTCATGGGCACGTCCTCGTCCGCGCAGGCCAGATGGCTCAGCAACGTCTCCACCATCAGCCCGTCGAGCAGCCCGGCGGCGATGTCAACGGGCGCGACACCGAGCCGGTTCATGCCGGTATCGACCATGACGTCGCAAAGACCTCCGCCTCCATCCTTCCAGCGCTGCACCTGTTCGCGCGTGTTAAGCACGGGACGCGCACGCCCCGCACGCGCTGCGGCCATGTCCTCCGCGCGCACACCGTGAAACACCGAAAGCGACAGTCCCTCGGCAACGGATCCGAGCGCGTTGGCCTCAGCCCAGGTGGCTACAAAGAAATCGCGACAGCCTGCTCCGCTCAGGTGGCGCATCACCTCGCCTGCACCCAGACCGTAGCCATCGGCCTTGATCGCCGCGCCGCACGCCGCCGCACCGCTGCGCTGATCGAGCCATTGCCAGTTATGGACGAGCGCCGAACGGTCGAGGCGCAGGCGAAGGGGGGAATCGCAGATGTTCACGCCTGCGGCCTAGAGCCTGATCGGTTGAGGTGGAAGCACTTTGTGCTTCCGCCGATGCCGTGAATCAGGCTCTATTCAAGCGGTTGTGACCTTGATTCACGTTTCAGTTGATTCAACCTGAAACGATCAAGGTCTAGCCGCCTCAGCCAGCGGCGTCGAGTTTGCTGTCGACGGTCTCCGGCAGCCAGAACAACGCGACCACCAGCGCCAGCACCACCACCGCAAAGGTGTACCACAGTCCCGAATAGGGGTCGCCGGTGCGCGCGATGATGTACTGGCTGATCACGGGGAGGAAGCCGCCGAAATAGCCGGTGCCGATATGATAGGGGATCGACATCGAACTGTAGCGGATGCGCGGCGGGAACAGTTCGGAAAGCAAGGCCGCGACGGGACCATAGGTCATGCCCGACAGCGCCGACAGCGCTAGCACGCCGAGCAGGATGATCAACACCGATCCGCTGCTTGGCTTTACCTTGCCCAGATCATAGCCCGCCTCCGCCAGCCGCGCGTCGAGCGCTGCAGGCGCGATCTCAGCCACGCGTTCGCCGCCGATTGTGACCGAAACTGCGGAGGCCTCGACCTTGGTGTAGCTGACGCCCTTTTTCGAGAAATAGTCGAGCAGCTTCCCGCATTCGCCGGCCTGCATCCTGGCGAAGGGATCATAGCCGCAATCAGGGCCCGCCACGACAACGGGCGCGCGCGCCGCCGCGCTCGCCAGCTCAGGATTGGCCGCGCCGCCGATCATCTTGAAGATCGGGAAGAGCAGCAGCAGCGTCAGCGCATAGCCGATCACGATCGGCTTCTTGCGCCCCACCTTGTCCGACAGCCAGCCGAAGAGCACGAACCAGACAAGCCCCGAGGCCGCGCCGAGGCCAACGAGCAGTTGCGCGGTCGATTCCTCGACCTTGAGCGCATTCTGCAGAAAGTAGAGCACCTGGAACATCGCGGTGTACCAGATGACGGTCAGCCCCGCCGCGACGCCGAACAGCGCGACGAACAGCCGCTTGCCATTGCCCGGATAGGTGAAGGTTTCCTTGAGCGGGTTCTTGGCGAGCTCGCCCGCTTCCTTCATCGCCTTGAAGACCGGGCTTTCGGAGAGCTTGAGTCGCATCCACAGTGAAACCGCGAGCAGCAGCAGCGAGAAGATGAAGGGGATGCGCCAGCCCCATTCCTGCCATGCGGCATCCCCGATGATCGCCTGGGTGGTGAGCACCACCCCCAGCGAAAGGATGAAACCGCCTGCAACGCTCGCCTGGATGAAGCTGGTGTAAAAGCCGCGCTTTCCATCGGGGGCATGCTCGGCGACATAGATCGCGGCGCCGCCATATTCGCCGCCGAGCGCCAGCCCCTGAAGCACCCGCAGGAACAGGATGATGACCGGCGCGGCCAGCCCGATCGTCGCCGCCGACGGCACGAAGCCGATCGCGGCGGTCGCAAGCCCCATCAGCGTGATCGTGACGAGGAAGGTGTATTTGCGGCCGAGCTTGTCACCCAGATAGCCGAAAAGCACAGCGCCGAGCGGGCGGAAGCCGAAACCGATCGCAAAACCGAACAGCGAAAGAATCAGTTCAAGCGTGGGGTTTCCCGAGGGAAAGAAGGTCCGCCCGATGATCGCGGCGAGCGTGCCGTAGATGAAAAAATCATACCATTCGAAGACCGTCCCAAGCGAGGACGCGGCGATAACCAGCCGGATCTCCTTCTTGCTCGGCTCATGCACCGGCCCTGCCGCAACGCTCGCCATAGTCCCCCCACTCTCCATCTCTGTTTGACGCGCAGCATTAAGGGGAATCTGCTTGCCGGCAAGCCGGCGTGTTCAATCGCGCCGCTTCAGAACAGTCTGCCGCCGTCGGGCACGCGCCTGTCAGGCGCGAAGAGCATCACCTCGCCGGCGTCATCCGGAAAGCCGAGCGTCAACACTTCGGACATGAACTTGCCGATCTGGCGCGGCGGGACGTTGACGACCGCCGCCACCTGACGTCCCGCCAGGTCGTCGAGCGCATAATTGGCAACGATCTGCGCCGAGGACTTCTTGTGTCCGATCGCCGGTCCGAAATCGATGACGAGCTTGACCGACGGCTTGCGCGCCTCGGGATAGGGCTCGGCTTCGACGATGGTGCCGACGCGGATATCGACGGCGAGAAACTGATCGAACGTGATGGGATCCGTGGCAGGCGCAGCCGCGTCGTGGTTCATGTGCATGACAAGGCTAGCTCATTCGACCGTGACGGATTTCGCCAGATTGCGCGGCTGATCGACGTCAGTGCCCTTGGCGACCGCGACGTGATAGGCGAGCAACTGCACGGGCACCGCGTAGACCAGCGGCGCGATCAGCGGATGCACCCTGGGCATCTCGATCGTCGCAATCGTGCCCTCGCCCGCCTGCGCGATGCCTTCGGCGTCGGAGATCAGAATCACTTTGCCCCCGCGCGCCTGCACCTCCTGCATGTTGGAGACGGTCTTTTCGAACAGCGGTCCCGAAGGCGCGAGCACGATCACGGGAACATTCTCGTCGATCAGCGCGATCGGACCGTGCTTCATCTCGCCCGCGGCATAGCCTTCGGCGTGGATATAGCTGATTTCCTTCAGCTTGAGCGCACCCTCCAGCGCCATCGGATAGTCGGGGCCACGGCCCAGATAAAGCACATCGCGCGCGGGCGCGACGAGATGCGCCATAGCCTCGATGTCCTCGTCATGCGCAAGCGCCGCATTGAGCGCGGCGGGCGCTTCGGCGAGATGGCCAACGATATCGCGCTCTTCGTCTGCCGAAAGCTTGCCGCGCGCGCGGGCGAGATTGGCCGCGAGCGCCGCAAGCACGGCGAGCTGGCAAGTGAACGCCTTGGTCGATGCAACACCGATCTCCGGCCCGGCGTGCGTGGGCAGCAGCAGATCGGCCTCGCGCGCCATCGAACTGGTCGGGACATTGACCACGACCGCGATCTTCTGCCCCTCGGCACGCGCATGGCGGAGCGCCGCGAGCGTGTCCGCGGTCTCCCCCGATTGCGAAATGAACAGCGCCAGACCGCCCTCTTCGAGCACGGGCTGTCGGTAGCGGAATTCCGAAGCGACATCGAGGTCCACGGGCATGCGCGCGAACTGTTCGAACCAGTATTTGGCGACCATGCCGGCATAGAAGCTCGTCCCGCACGCAACGATCGTCACCCGGCGGATGTCGCCCAACTCAAAGTCCATCTGCGGCAACGCGACCTGCTCCTCGAGCGGGCGAAGATAGCTTTGCAGCGTCTGCGCCACCACCACCGGCTGCTCGAAGATCTCCTTCTGCATGAAATGGCGGTGATTGCCCTTGTCGATCAGCGCGCCGGTGACGCCCGAAATGGTGACGGGGCGCTCGACGGGGTTGTTCTCGCGATCGTAGATCTGCGTGCGCTCGCGCGTGATAACGACCCAGTCGCCCTCTTCGAGATAGGCGATCTTCTGCGTCAGCGGCGCGAGCGCAAGCGCGTCCGAGCCCAGATAGGTCTCGCCCTCGCCATAGCCGACGACCAGCGGCGAACCGAGGCGCGCGCCGATCAGCATGTCGGGATGCTGGCGGAAGAGGATGGCGAGCGCAAAGGCGCCATGCAGCCGCGGCAGCACCGCCTGCACCGCATCCTTGGGCGATTGACCGGCCTCGACGAGTTCGCTCACCAGATGCGCGACGACTTCGGTGTCGGTGTCGCTGGCGAAGGTCCGGCCGCGTGCCTGAAGCTCCTCACGCAGCGGCTTGAAATTCTCGATGATCCCGTTGTGGACCAGCGCCACCTCGCCCGTCGCGTGCGGGTGCGCGTTGCTGGTGGTCGGCGCGCCATGCGTCGCCCAGCGCGTGTGTGCGATGCCGATCACCCCGGGAAGCGGCGCCGCGGCGAGTTCGCGCGCGAGATTGTTGAGCTTGCCCTCGGCACGGCGGCGATCGAGCTTGCCGTCGTGGATGGTGCAGACGCCCGCCGAGTCATAGCCGCGATATTCGAGCCGCCTGAGGCCATCGACCAGCCGGTCCGCTACGTCGCCCTGCCCCAGTATTCCGATAATGCCGCACATATACGCTCAACCCGCCTTCTTTGATTTCATCATGTCGCGAAACCGCCTTGCCCAGCCCGATTTCGCTTCCTGCGCGCCACGCCCGAGCGCGAGCGCATCCGTCTCGACATCGCGCGTGATGACCGAGCCAGCTCCCACGATTGCGCCGTTGCCGATCTTCACCGGCGCCACAAGTGCGCTGTTGGAGCCGACAAAAGCCCCCTCGCCGATCTCGGTCCGATATTTGAAATAGCCGTCATAGTTGCAGGTGATTGTTCCCGCTCCGATATTGGCCCCCGCGCCGACCGTCGCGTCGCCCAGATAGGTCAGGTGATTGGCTTTTGCCCCCACGCCGAGCTCTGATTTCTTCACCTCGACGAAATTGCCGACCTTGGATTTTTCACGGAGCACCGCGCCCGGACGCAGCCGCGCATAGGGCCCGACCTCGGCGCCGCTTTCGACCGTCGCGCCCTCGATATGGCTGAAAGCATGGATCGTCACATTGTCCGCGATATGCACGCCCGGACCGAAGACCACGTGCGGGGCTATCGTCACGTCGCGACCCAGGACCGTATCATGCGCAAACCAGACGGTCTCCGGCGCGGCAAGCGTGACACCCGCGGCCATCGCTTCCGCGCGGCGGCGACGCTGCCATTCGGCCTCGACCGCGGCGAGCTCCGCGCGGCTGTTAACCCCCGCCACTTCCGAGGCATCGGCCTCGATCACCGCGCTCTTCCGACCATCCGAAGCGGCGAGCATGATGATATCGGGCAGGTAATATTCCCCCGCTGCATTGTCGTTGCCTACGCGTGCGAGCAGCGCAAACAGATCGGCGGCACGTACCGCAAGCAATCCTGAGTTGCACAGCGTCACCGCGCGCTCCTCGGGCGTCGCGTCCTTGAACTCGACCATCCTGGCGATGCCGCCGTCCGCATCCGCAACGATGCGGCCATAAGCGGCGGCATCGGCAGGACGGAAACCCAGTACGACCGCCACCGGTGCGTCGGGCGCATTCAGCCGATCGAGCATGCGCTGCATCGTCGCCTCGGTGACGAGCGGCACGTCGCCATAAAGGATCAGCACGTCGCCCGAGAATTCCTGCAAGGCCTCCTCGGCCTGCTGCACCGCATGACCCGTGCCAAGTTGTTCGGCCTGCACCGCGATGCTGGCGCCACGCCCGGCAAGCGAGGCTTCGACCTGCTCCCGGCCCGCGCCGACAACGACCACCTTTTCCGCTGGATGCAGCCGATCGACGCTCGTCAAAAGATGGTGCAGCATCGGATGGCCCGCGATCGGATGCAGCACCTTGTGCCGATCCGATTTCATCCGCGTTCCCTGCCCAGCGGCGAGGATGATGGCGGCGATCGGCGGCTGGCTCATGCTTACTCCTTGTCGAACCTGTGCGCGCATTGCCACGTCCCGCTTGCCAACGCCATCCCCCAGACGGCATGGATCGTCGGATGCACGATTTCCCCTTTGCCGTGATCGGCTTCGACCTCGACGGCACCCTCCTCGACACCAGCCGCGACCTGACCGACGCGGTCAATCACGCGCTCGCCGAGGCGGGCCGCCCGCTGCTCTCGCTCGACGTTGTGAAGCCGATGATCGGCGGCGGTGCCAAGAAAATGCTCGAACGCAGTCTGGAAGCGACGGGCGGCTGTTCGGAAGAAGAGACGAAGCGGCTCTACGGTCTGCTACTGGCCTTTTACGAGGAGAACCTGTCCAACGGCACCGTGGCTTTTCCGGGCATGATCGATGCGCTCGACCGGTTGAGCGCGATGAACGTAAAGCTGGCGATCTGCACCAACAAGTTCGAACGATTTGCCGAGAAGCTGCTCACCGAACTCGATCTTCGCGATCGCTTCGCCGCGGTGATCGGCGGCGACACCATGGGCAAGGGCAATGCCAAACCAAGCGCAGCGCCGATCCACGAGATGATCACGCGTGCGGGCGGCGGCCGCGCAGCCTTTGTCGGCGATTCAATCTATGATGTGATGGCTGCAAAAAACGCGGGAATTCCTTCGATCGCGGTGTCGTTTGGCTTCCTCAACCAGGCCGTCGAAGAACTCGGCGCCGATGCGATCATCGATCACTATGACGCGCTGATCGCAACGCTTGAACGGCTGGGTTGATACTCGCGCCGAACAGGTCCGCCGCGCAGAGTGGTGCCACAGCCAACCATTCCCCCGGAACATTACGACGTTATTATTCATTTTTCAACAATTACTTAAAAGTATTACTATAGAATTATTGTTGCACAACTCGTGACCAAATAGTAATGATTTTCGATTAACAGTCATATTTGATGCATTTTCGGGGTGGGGCTGCCTATTTTATAGGAAGTGTCATCCGATGCATGTCCACAGCACCCCTGAAAAGCGCTTGCACGGGCCCGGATGCGAGGACCGCTCACAAGGCAACTTCGAAATCAACCCAAGGGACTTTCGATCCGACTATCCGTTGGGGAAGGCCCGCGCTGTAAGCTGGTGCAAATGGTTCGTCGCCGGATCACTTGGAGCCATAACACTACTGGTCCCGGCACTTGCCCGGCAAGGTCCGCAGAATGCTGCGCCTTGCGGCGGTCGCATGACTGAGATGGTAGCGCAGCAGCAATCTGCCACGCTGAGCGCCACTCCTCCCTGTAGCACGACTGGTGAGCGCGAGGCTGCTATCCGTCACCATGACGATGCAGCGGCTTTCGATCCGTCAGGCGGACCCGCGATCTTCGGTTCGGTTGCGGTTCCTGTTCAGCGCACGCCCTTCGACGCGCGCCTGCGCAAGGTTCGGCCTGCAAGTCTGACGAGCATGGGTCCATGGTCCACAGCCGTCGCGCAGGCGCGGCGGTTGGATCGGCTCGATCAACTGCGGCACATCAACCGCTGGGTGAACGATCGCCTTGGCTATACGAGCGACCAGGTGCTGAATGGCATGCCCGACCTCTGGTCTTCGGCAGCGTCGACGCTCGCGCGCGGTCGCGGCGATTGCGAGGACTATGCGATCGCCAAGATGGCGCTGCTCGCCAGCCTTGGATTTCGCGCGGAGGACCTGTTCCTGGTGCTGGTGCGCGACGGAGCGCGGCGCGACGACCACGCCATCCTCGCCGTGCGCGCAGAGGGCAGGCTGCACGTGCTGGACAGCACGACGAATGAAGTCCGTGAATCGAGCTTGGTGCCCGATTATTTTCCGGTGATGAGCTTCGCTGCGGGACGCGCATGGCTGCACGGATACCGCGTTAATAGTCCGGCGGAGCCGCTGCGCATCGCGACCACGACGCAGCACCACGACTGGTCCGAACGCGGGCGCTAGCCCGGATCAGCGTCGCGCCTTTCTCCACAAATGCTCGGCCAACATCAGCGGCGGCATGCGAAGCCAGTGTGAGCGTGCGTAGAAAGCGAGCCGCAGCCCCTTGCGCGTTTCACGCCCCCAGCCATCGCGCGCAGCAAGGCGACGAACATAAAACGGATCGAGCGCCCCGCGCTTCGAAACGACCGGTATCGGCGAACCGAACAGCCTTTCGGTAAGCCGCATCGCGCGGGCGAACTCGCGCGCGATGCCGTGGCGTTCCGCGCGGCGCGGCAATGCTTCCCAGACTACGGCATCATTCCGGTATTCGCGTAGCAACCGATCGATATCCCACAGGTTCCTGAGACCACCCGAAAGGTCGCCATCGGCGAACAGGTGGGTCACGGCATGGCAGATCATGTCCGGCGGCGAGAGGACGCGAAGGCCGTTTTGAAGCGCCACGCTGTCTTCGATCAGCGCCGCGGCATCGGGCGTGATCCGCGCGGTCGGCGGCAGGATGGTGTGATGGACGTCGATCATGCGATCGCGCTCGCGGTGGATGAGCGGCGGCAGTTCGTGCATCCAGCGCCGGTAATAGGCATCATCATAGGGGTCGGGCTTGACCCATTCCCAGCCGGCTTCAAGCAGCGCCCGTTCGACATCGTCGAGCCGATCGCGTGGCACCAATATGTCTAGATCGCCGATGGCGCGCCCGGCGCCCGCGTCGAGCCCGGCGGCGGCGAATGCGGTGCCCTTGAGCAATATCACCGAACAGTCGAGCGGTCCGAGCGCACGGCGAGCGGCCTCCGCCTCCCAGAGTGCGGAGCGGCGCCAATGTTCGGCCGACGCCCGCGCGTCGGCAAGCACGCGTTCCGCGGCGTCCGGGATTGCAAGTCCTTTCAGTCGATACGCAAGCGTTCCGATCAACTGCTCTGCGCGCGCGGCGGCAATCAGCGCGGTCCAGCCGCGCGCGTCGAGCCGCCCGACCGATCCCGGATCGCATAGCGCGCGCGCGAGCGACAGCGCATCTTTCACCCGGCAAGCTCCGCCCAGAGCATCTCGACCATGCCGAGCGCGGTCGCGGTATCCGGATAATCGACCGCGCGCGCAGGCACGCGGCGAACAAGCGTTGAAAGCGCGTCGAACCCGGCCTCCCCTAACGCCACATAGTTGGTCGATGCCTGGGTCAGCCTGACGAAGACCTCGCTCGCGCCCATCGGGCGATCGGCGGCTTCGAAACCGTAACGCGGAAACAGGATCAGTGCGGGCCGCGCAGGCACCCCCATCTCGGCGATCGCGCGCGGATTGGGCCGCATGTGCCGGATGTCGCCCTTGGGCGTCGCACCGAGGCGCGGCCCGAAACGTTCGGCGGCGGCTTCACTCTCCATCTGCGCGATTGCGCCGTTCTTGAGACTCACAAGCCTTGGAAAGGCGTGAAGCAGACCAGTATCCGGCTCGAGCAGCGCAAATTCGTCCCCCATGAAACGCCATCCGCGCTCGCCGAGCAAGGCCGCAAGCGTCGACTTGCCCGCGCCCGAATGCCCCGTCATCAACAACGCTCGGCCGTCACGCTCGACCGCCGAGGCATGCAGCAGCAGGAAGCGCCGCTGCCCGAGCGCCATTTGCAGGTTCATCCCCATTTCTGCGGCGAGCAACCCATGGGCAAGCGACAGCGGCGCGGCGTCGGGCAACGTGAAATCACCACGGATCGCGATCGAGGGGCGCAGCCAGCGCCGCCATGGCCGTTCCGGTTCGAGCCGCACGGTAAAATCGGCGATACCGCCGTCGGGCCCGGGATAACCCGCATAGAGCGTCGCCAGTTCGGTCACGGGCCGGCGCCAGGCCGAACCGATGCGAAACCCCACAGGGCCAATGCGAACGTCAAAATGATGCTTCATGCCCTCGCGACGAGGCCGGCGACCTCGAGCTCCAGCAGCCGTGCCGCAATGACAGGTTCGGCCTCGCCCCGGTTCAGTTCGTGGGTGGCAGCAAGGCGCCGAACGATTTCGGTGACGTCAGCCTGCCCCTGCTCCAGTGCGGCGAGTATTTGCGGGACGGGCTCTGCAACGACATGCGTGATGCCCGAAGTGCGATGGTAGATCAGGTCGAGCGTGTCGAGCGCGATGTGGCGCCGGTGCGCGGCGGGTTCGGCGCGATATACAGGACCGGGCATGACAAAGGCGTCAGCCCCGCGGGTTCTGGAGCGAGGCGTAGCAGGTAAAGCCGCTCATCCCGTGCTGAAGGCGCCGGATATAATTGGTATAGGCCTGGCTCTGTTCCATCGTCGTGCCAGGAAGCGATCGCCCGTCAAGCGCCGCCCTCACCTCTTCGCCCGTGAATGGCCGCGGCGCAGGCGCGAAGGCGCCGGGCGTGTCACGCGGAACGAGGCTCCCGTCGGGAGCAATATGATGCCCTGCGCGCCCTGCTTCGGGCACCGGAATATCGCAATTGAGCACCGAACCCGTCGCCTGCGCGAGCGCGGGACGGATCGAGACAACCGCGGAGGCGGCAACTGCGCCCAGCATCAGCGCCTGCCGCCGTGTCGGGACGCCTGGCGCATCGCGTTCCTGCTTGTCGATTTTGCTCATAGCCCGCCCTTTTTGCCCGATTGCGCTTACATATTCGTAAACCTTGGGCGAAGCGACGCGGTTAACTATTTATGTGGCCGGAACGTCTTGCGTCAAACAGCGCGCTGCCGCCGGAGGAACAACGCTTCCAGCGCATTCCAGGCCACGCCGGGCTCAAGCCGCGCGTGCCGAACCGGCGGCAAATCCCCCGGACGATAAAGCGTGTAAACCGCGTGCATAGCACCGTGGACCGAATATTCGACGGTGAAGACGACATCGACTGGCATCTCGGTAAACTGACCGAGGAACGCAAAATTTGCCGCACCCTGCGGGACGATCAACGGCCGATCGCCCAGCGCGCGGCAGCTAAAAAGCGACGAAGCGTAGGGCAGCATTGCGGTCGTCACATCGGTGCTGGCGCGGATCTCGTCGAGCGCATCCTCGAAACCGAGATGATGTACCAATTCGGCCAGTATCTCGTGCCCGGTACATTGCGACATCGGCTTTTTGATGAAGTCGCCGGGCTTGTCGATGTGGAGTCCATATCCCCAGAGCGTGAACGTATCGGGAGGCATGTCGCGAAAATGCGGCTGGTGCGGCACAACGATCGACATGAGCCATGCGGAATTCACGAACGACATCAAGGCGCCGGTTCCAGGCTGATTGTTCGAGAATTCAACGATCCGTCGCAACAACGCGTCACCGCGCATGGTAAGCGTGAATGACTCCCATTTATTCTCCTCGATATTGCCGAAGAACACCGATGGGCGCCCGAAATCTTCCGCCTTCATCGCGAGCGTCTCCCAGAGCCGCCAGGAGCCGTCGCGCCGGTCACGAACAAGTTCGGGCACGCTGTCATTGCCGGCATAGCATGCATCCGCGATGATCGAGCCGATGGTAACGAACACAGTATCCTGATCCTGGACGTCGATGACCGCCGCGCGATGTGCTGTTTCGACGTGCAAACGCGTCGCCCTTCGGCGCGTCGTATCGTCCTGAGTGAAATCGATGTCGATCACGCATGTGCCAAAGCGCACGTCCACGCCCTGCGCCTCCAGCCAGCGCTGAATGGGACGCACGATCGAGTCATATTGATTGTAGCGCGTCCGCCGCACGCCCGAGAGCGTGTGCAGGTGTGAGAATTCGCGCGCGAAGCGGAGGAAATAGCGCCGCAGTTCCACTGCGCTGTGCCAGTTCTGAAAGGCGAAAGTGGTGCGCCACATCTGCCAGAAATTGGTGCAGAAGAAATGCTCCGAGAATATCTCGTCTATCCGGCGCGTACCGAGCAATTGCTCGGGCGTGGTCATCAGCCGCATCATCGCAACGCGATCCTGGAGGTCGAAGCCATATTCCCGCGCCTGGACAATATGCGGTCCGCGCGAAATCAGCCGGGCGCGCGATTCGGTTTTCACCTGTTCGTTGAAAGCAAGGATCTCTTCGCGGACGGTGAGCGGAGGGCTTTCGAGTGAAGGAATCGTCTCGAGCAGATTCCAGAGTGAATCATAGGCCTCTTCCTCGAACATGCGGCCGCCGCGCGTGACATAGCCGCGCTGCGCCGGAGAAAGCGCTCCGTCGAGCGCACCGCCGGTGATCTCGCTTTCTTCAAGGATATGCACATGTGGCCCCGGCACGCCTGCATCGCGAATGAGGAAAACCGCCGCGGCCAGGGACGATATCCCGCCGCCGACCAGCCATGCATGCGATTGCTGCGGATCGATCATAGGCCCGCGCCCCTCGTTCCGATTTGTGGGAGGGACTTTAACTTCAACGCGTTGCGAGGCGCAAGGCGGGACAAATCCCCCTATCGGTGTGACGCGCGCAATCCGCAGTCGACCGCCCCCCCAAGGCGCGCGCGCAGCAATTCTGTCATCACATTGTCATGAAATCGGTTATGAGGCGCGACATGAAGGCCATTGATTCTGCGTGGACCGTCGCCGCAATCGTCATCGTCGGCATCGCCGCGCTTGTCGGGATCGCGCTCGGCGCAAGTTTCGAAGCAACACTCGTCTTCCTGCTCGGCGGCGTCGGGGCAGTGCTGTTGGCGATCTATCCGCTGTCCAACGTCCACGACGCGTCGCGCCCCGTGAACCCTCCCGGCCAGGATGGAACTGGCACCATGACAGCGGTGCTCGAGGCGCTGACCGATCCCGTGCTGCTGGTACGCGACGGACGCGTGCTCAACGCCAATAACGCCGCCATCGCGCTTCTGGGAAAACATATCGCGGGCGAGGATATTCGTACCGCCATCCGCCATCCGGCAGCAGCCGAGCATCTGGCCCGCAGCTTCCGCGGCGGCACCGATCGCGGGATCGAACTGGTGGGCCTTGGCGCGCGCGAGCAACGTTGGCTGATGCACGTTGCCGAGATGAGCGACGGCCGCCGGCTGGTACACCTCGTCGACCGCAGTCTGGCGCATGCCGCCGAGCGTATGCGCGTCGACTTCGTCGCCAATGCGAGCCACGAGCTGCGCACCCCGCTCGCTGCGATCCTTGGCTTCATCGAAACGCTGGGAGATCCCGAAGCGGGCGGCGACGAAGGTACGCGCAATCGCTTCCTCGACGTAATGATGAAAGAGGCGCGGCGGATGCAGACGCTCGTCGACGACCTCATCTCGCTTTCCAGGATCGAGGCGGAGAAGCACCGCGCGCCCGACGACGCGGTCGATCTCGCGTCGCTGATCGGCGACGTCAACCGCGTGGTCAAGGACAGCCCCGATGGCGAGGACCGCGATCTGTTGATCGTGATCGATGAAGGCGTGCCGCCTGTGGCGGGAGACCGAGCCCAGCTTTCGCAGCTCCTCCACAATATCGTCGGCAACGCGATCAAATATGGGCGCAGCGGAACGCCAATCCGCATCGCAATGACGCGCAACGGCGATTCGATGGTGCGACTTTCGGTCGAGGACGAAGGCGAAGGCATCTCCGCAGAGCATCTGCCGCGACTCACCGAGCGATTCTACCGTGTCGATTCGGGGCGCAGCCGCGCGATGGGCGGAACCGGGCTCGGCCTCTCGATCGTCAAGCACATCGTCGAGCGTCACCGGGGACGGCTTGATATCGCAAGCATTCAGGGCAAGGGCACGACCGTAACGGTCAATCTGCCCACCGCGCCGGGCGCACTGTCATCAAACTGACACACAACTGCAACAAAAGCCCAAAGACACACTGCTAGTGGCGGCGCCGAGCCGCAAGATCCATGCGGCAGGGGAGATCCAGATGTTGAAGAATTTCGCTTTCGTCGCCGTTTCGGCGCTCGCGCTTGCTGCTTGTGGCGATGAGGCCGGAAGCGGCGCGTCGGGCGCGCGCGACCAGATCAAGGTGGTCGGTTCGTCGACGCTCTATCCGTTCACGACGGCGGTTGCGGAAAAGTTCGTGACCAATAACCCGCGTTTCAAGGCCGCGGTGGTCGAATCGACCGGCACCGGCGCCGGAATGAAGCTGTTCTGCGCGGGCGTTGGCGCCAACCATCCCGATATCGAGAACGCTTCACGCCGAATTAAAAAGTCGGAGTTCGAAGACTGTCAGAAGAACGGCGTCAAGGACATCGTCGAGATCCAGATCGGCATTGATGGGCTCGCGCTGATCGAGGCCAAGAATGGCCCCAAGATGGCGCTGACGACCGCGGATATCTATAAGGCGATCGCAGCCAATCCCTATGGCAAGCCCAACACCGCCAAGACCTGGAAAGATGTGAACCCCGCGCTCCCCGCGGTCGCGATCCAGGTCTATGGCCCGCCCTCGACCTCGGGGACCCGCGACTCACTCGCCGAGCTGATTCTCGAAAAGGGCTGTGATGCGAACCCCGAGATGAAGGCGCTCAAGAGCCAGGACGCCGACAAGCACAAGGATATCTGCACGAAGGTCCGCGAGGACGGCGCCTATATCGAATCGGGTGAGAACGACAATTTGATCGTCCAGAAGCTGACCGCCAATCCCAACGCCATCGGCGTGCTCGGCTACAGCTTCCTCGAGGAAAATCTCGCCTCGGTGACAGGGGTCAAGATCAACAATGTCGCGCCGACCTATGCGACGATCGCCGACTTCTCCTATCCCGGCGCGCGTGCGCTCTATATTTATGTGAAGGGCGCGCACCTCAACGCAATTCCGGGCCTCAAGGAGTTCCTTGGCGAATATGCTTCGGCCTGGAACCCCGATGGCTATCTGGCCAAGCGCGGTCTGATCGCGTCGCCCGACGCGGTGCGTGCGGCCAATGCCGAGGTCGCAACCAAGCTGACCTTCATGAACGGCAGCGACCTGAAATAAGCCTATGACCCGGACGGAGGAGGCATTCGCTTGCCTCCCCGCCCGGCCATATTGCTTCGACGGCGACACAACGAAAGGCGCAAGACCAATAGTGTCCATGCTTGCACTCCTGTTTCTCGTGCTCGGCCTGGGGCTTATCGCCTGGGTCACCGCACGGATGCGCGCCGCGCGTTTTGGCGGCACGGGAACCGCCCGCGCGCACTCGCTTCCCGCCTATCATGGCTGGTATGTCGGGCTCTGGACCGCGCTGCCCGCCCTGATCTTCCTGGGGATTTGGGCAACGGTGTCGCCGGGCCTGATCACGCAAGCGGTGCTCGCGACGCCCGCGGCCGCAGACCTTCCCGCATTCGGCATGGAGCGTTCCGCCATTCTGTCCGAGGCGCGTGCACTCGCCAACGGCTCGATCCAGACGGCGTTTAACCCGCAGGCCAATGCGCTCGCCCCCGCCTATGCGCAGGCGATCACCAAATATGGCGTCATCGGCACCATCCTGGCGCTGGTACTTGCCTTTGCTGGCGGTGCCTATGCGTTCACGCGCATCAAACCCGATTTCCGGGCGCGCACCCGCGTCGAGCGGTTGGTGATGGCCGCGCTGCTGGTCGCTTCGCTCGTCGCGATCCTCACGACCGTCGGCATCGTGGCGTCGCTGCTGTTCGAATCCGTGCGCTTCTTCTCGATGGTCTCGCCCGTGGAATTCCTCTTCGGCACAAAATGGAGCCCGCCCGCATCCAACATGCCGGCGTCGTCGGGCGCGTTCGGTGCGATCCCGCTCTTCTGGGGTACGATTTTCATCGGCGCGATCATCGCGATGCTCGTCGCGATCCCGCTCGGTCTGATGAGCGCGATCTATCTGACGCAGTACGCCAAGCCCTCAACGCGAAGCTGGATGAAGCCTATCCTCGAGATCCTCGCGGGCGTGCCGACCGTGGTCTACGGCTATTTTGCCGCGCTTACCGTTGCACCCGCACTGCGCGACTTCGCAGTCTCGATCGGGATCAGCGGGGCTTCATCCGAATCCGCGCTCGCCGCCGGCATAGTGATGGGCGTGATGATCATCCCCTTTGTATCCTCTATGGCCGATGATTCGATCGCGGCGGTCCCGCAGGCTATGCGCGATGGCTCGCTCGCCATGGGCGCGACACCCTCGGAAACGATTCGCAAGGTGCTGCTTCCCGCGGCGCTGCCGGGCGTCGTCGGCGGCGTCTTGCTGGCCGTGAGCCGCGCGATCGGCGAAACCATGATCGTGGTGATGGCCGCGGGTCTTGCGGCCAACATGACCGCAAACCCCTTCGCTTCGGTGACCACCGTGACCACGCAGATCGTCCAGTTGCTGACGGGCGACCAGGAATTCGACAGCGCCAAGACGCTCGCCGCCTTCGCGCTGGGCCTGGTGCTGTTCGTCATCACGCTGCTGCTCAACATCGTCGCGCTGCGTGTCGTGAAAAAATATCGGGAAGCATATGAGTAAGGCCATGACTGTCGAGGCCCCCCTCCCCACCATCAGGGCTGCGCGCAAGCCAACCGACTGGAAGACCGACGCGATGCAGCGCCGGATCACCCGGCGCTATGCCGCCGAACGCCGCTTCAAGCTGATGGGGCTGGGAGCGGTGCTGATTTCGGTCGCTTTCCTTGCCTTTCTGCTGATCACCATGCTCGGCAATGGCGCGCGCGGCTTTACCCAGACCGAAATCCGGCTGCCTGTGGATTTTCCGCGGGCTGCGATGATCCTCGATCCTGCAGCTCTCAAGGGACCGCACGCTGAAGTGGCCCTCGCGACCGCAGATATCGAAGGAGCGACTACTGCCGCAGCGGTGGCGGCCTTTGGCCCCGCCGGCGCGGACTATATATCGGATAGCGCGTGGTTGAAGGTGCGCGACGCGATCAGGGACGACCCGTCTGTCCTCGCCAGGAAGGTCGAGATCGACGTTCCGGCGGCGACGGCCATCGATCTGGCAGCCAAGGGCAAAGGCGAACCGCCCGCCGAGGCCATCTATAAAAGACTGAACGTGGAAGGTCGCGTCAGCACGGGCTTCAATGCCACCTTCCTGACCTCCGCAGATTCGACCGATCCGACCCGGGTCGGCATCTGGGGGGCGCTCAAGGGTTCGCTGCTGACGATGTTCGTCACTCTGTTGCTCGCTTTCCCCGTCGGCGTGCTCGCTGCGATCTATCTCGAGGAATATGCGCCGCGCAATCGCTGGACGGATCTGATCGAGGTGTCGATCAACAATCTCGCAGCGGTGCCCTCGATCATCTTCGGCCTGCTGGGGCTCGCGGTGTTCCTGAACTTCATGCACCTGCCCCGCTCGGCTGCACTGGTCGGCGGCACAACGCTCGCGCTGATGACGATGCCCGTCATCGTCATCGCCGGACGCAACGCGATCAAGTCGGTGCCCCCCTCGATCCGCGACGCCGCACTCGGCATCGGCGCAAGCCCCGTGCAGGTGGTATTCCATCACGTCCTGCCGCTTGCGCTGCCCGGTATCCTCACGGGTACGATCATCGGCATGGCGCGCGCGCTCGGCGAGACCGCACCGCTGCTGATGATCGGCATGCGTGCCTTCATCGCAACCCCGCCAGGCGGCATCGCAGACCCCGCCACCGTATTGCCGGTCCAGATCTTCCTCTGGTCCGACGAGGTGAGCCGCGGCTTCGTCGAGAAGACGTCTGCCGCGATCATCGTGCTGCTGGTCTTCCTGCTGACGATGAACGGGCTCGCAATCTATCTTCGCAACAAATTCGAACAGCGCTGGTAATGGAACAGATGACCGAAAAATCGAAAATGACGGCGCGAAACGTCAGCGTCTTCTATGGCGACAAGCGTGCGATCGACAATGTCTCGATCGACGTCGACATGGAGAATGTTACCGCATTCATCGGCCCCTCGGGCTGCGGCAAATCGACCTTCCTGCGCACGCTCAATCGCATGAACGACACTGTCGCGTCCGCGCGCGTCGAGGGCGAGATTACACTCGATGGCGAGGACATCTACGCATCCTCGATGGACGTTGTGCAACTGCGTGCTCGCGTCGGCATGGTGTTCCAGAAGCCCAACCCGTTCCCCAAATCGATCTATGAAAACGTAGCCTATGGCCCGCGCATTCACGGGCTCGCCTCGAACAAGGCGGACATGGACGTCATCGTCGAACAGAGCCTGCGCAAGGCGGGCCTGTGGGACGAGGTCAAGGACCGGCTGTCAGACAGCGGCACCGCGCTTTCGGGCGGGCAGCAGCAACGCCTGTGCATCGCGCGCGCCATCGCCGTCGATCCCGAAGTGATCCTGATGGACGAGCCCTGCTCGGCGCTCGATCCCATCGCCACCGCCAAGATCGAGGAGTTGATCCACGAGCTGCGCGGGCGGTACGCGATCGTCATCGTCACGCATAACATGCAGCAGGCGGCGCGCGTCTCGCAGCGCACTGCCTTTTTCCACCTCGGCAACCTGGTGGAATATGGTGAAACGTCAGAGATCTTCACCAATCCGCGTCAGGAGCGGACCAAGGACTACATCACGGGCCGGTACGGCTGAGGAAAGACGAGACTATGGGAACTGGCACCGAACATACCGTCAAGGCCTTCGACGAGGATATCGGCGAACTGCGCGGGCTCATCTCCGAGATGGGCGGCCGCGCGGAAAGCGCGATCATCGCGGCGATGGATGCGCTCATCAAGCGTGACAACGAGGCCGCCCGCCGTATCGTGGCCGAAGACCGCAGGATCGACGAACTCGAAAGCGCGATCGAAAAGGCCGCGGTACGCATCATCGCGCTGCGCGCGCCGATGGCCGACGACCTTCGCGAAGTCGTCGCCGCGATCAAGATCGCCGGCGTGATCGAGCGCATCGGCGACTATGCAAAGAACATCGCAAAGCGCGTTCCGTTGATCGAGAGCAAACGCAAGATCGAACCGCTGTCGCTGATACCCGCCATGGCGCGCACCGCGACCGAAATGGTCCATGATGTGCTCGACGCCTACGCCGCGCGCGACGCCGCAAAGGCGGTCAAGGTGGTCGATACGGACCATATCGTCGATGATTTCTACAACAGCATCTTCCGGACGCTTGTCACCTTCATGATGGAAAATCCCCAGACCATCGGCGAGGCGGCGCACCTGCTTTTTGTTGCAAAGAACCTCGAACGCGTTGGCGATCATGCCACCAATGTAGCGGAGATGGTCTATTATGCTGCCACAGGCGAATATCTCGTCGACCGCGAACGCGGCGAAGATCCTGCCGCACCGCAGGGAAACTAAGTCCATGGCGCGCGCGGACATGCTGCTCGTCGAGGATGACGCGGCGCTTGCCGAACTCCTCATCTACAATTTCCAGCGCGAGGATTTTTCGGTCCGCCACACACCCGATGGCGAAGAAGCGCTGCTGCTCGCACAAGAATCGACGCCGGACATCGTTCTGCTCGACTGGATGGTCGAAAGCCTGTCCGGCATCGAAGTCTGCCGCCGCCTGCGTCGCGCGCCCGAGACCGCAAATGTGCCGATCATCATGCTGACGGCACGCGGAGAAGAAGAGGATCGTGTCCGCGGACTCGAAACCGGCGCCGACGACTATGTGACCAAGCCGTTCTCTCCCCGCGAGCTCGTTGCACGCGTCGGCGCAGTGCTACGCCGCGTGCGCCCGGCGCTGGCGGGCGAGACGCTGAGCTACGCAGATATCGAGATGGACACCGTAGGTCACAAGGTAAAGCGCGGGGGCGACGTCGTGCCACTGGGCCCGACCGAATTCCGCCTTCTCAAGCACTTTCTCGAGCATCCGGGCTGGGTGTTCTCGCGCGAGCGGCTACTCGACAGCGTCTGGGGCCGCGACAGCGAGATCGAGCCGCGCACCGTCGACGTGCATATCCGCCGGCTGCGCAAAGCAATCAACCAGGGCGACCGCGCCGACATCATCCGCACCGTTCGCTCGGCGGGATATGCACTGGATACCGACGCGACAGCCTGATCGCCCCTGTTTTGAGACGTCTGGGCGCACCTGCCCAGGCGACTCGACCGAAAAATGGATCGGTTTCGTTGTTTCATCGTTCTGAACCTGTGTCTTCGCGAACCGGCAGCGGCTCGTGGACGCAAAGCGGCCGGGTCAGGCCGCCAAGTGGAGGTTGCGATGAAGAAACTCATATTCGCTGCGGCGCTCATGATGAGCGGTGCCGCCCTTGCCCAGCAAACGCCGCCGGCCGAGCAAATGCCGCCTCCGGCGCCCGACGCGGCACAGACGCCAATGCCTGAAGCGCCGCCAGTACCTGATCCGACGCAGACGCCGATGCCGCCACCACCGCCGGCAGATTCTTCTACCGCCGCACCGCCCGCGGGAGAGGCCAAACAGTTTGGCACGCCGCCCACGGTCGAGCAGAAGTACCCGGCTCCGGCACCGAAGGCCGAATATCCCTGGTGCTCGAAGACCGTGACCGACGGGTGCAAGCAGCGCCGCAGTCCCAAGTAACCGGTGTAAACCTGCTGCCCATCCAAGCCCCTCCCCATGGGAGGGGCTTTTTTGCCCTTTCCAAGGAGGCCGCCCATCGCTAGCTGACGTTCACGTAAACGACAGGAGATTCCCGCCATGACCATCGACTTCAAGGATCGCATCGCCATTGTGACGGGCGCTGGCGGCGGCCTTGGCCGTGCCTATGCGCTCGAACTGGCGAAGCGCGGCGCGAAGGTGGTGGTCAATGATCTGGGCGGCTCGCGCGACGGCACCGGCCATTCCGATGCGGCCCTTCAGGTCGTCGAGGAGATCAAGGCGGCGGGCGGCATCGCCATGTCCAATGGCGGCAGCGTCACCGAATATGCGCAGATGGTCGAGATGGTGGCCAAGGCGAAGGAAGCCTGGGGCGGCGTCCACATCCTGATTAACAATGCGGGCGTGCTGCGCGACAAGAGCTTCGCCAAGATGGAGCCCGAGGACTTCGACTTCGTCGTCAAGGTCCACCTGCTCGGATCGGCCAACTGCACCAAGGCGGTTTGGGACACGATGCGCGACCAGAATTACGGCCGCATCCTGATGACCGCGTCTTCGACCGGGCTTTACGGCAATTTCGGCCAGGCAAATTACGGCGCAGCAAAACTCGGCCTCGCCGGCCTTACCAAGACGCTCTACCTTGAAGGCGCCAAATACAACATCAAGGTCAACACGCTCGCGCCCGTCGCAGGCACCCGGATGACCGAAGACATCTTCCCCGAACAAGCCTTTGCGGCCTTCGCGCCTGAAAACGTGGCGCCCGCCGCTCTCTACCTCGTGTCCGAAGATGCGCCGACCAACGCGATCGTCGGCGCGGGCGCGGGGGTGTTCCAGGCGGCCTATGTCACGCTGACGCAGGGCGCCTATCTGCCCGAAGACCAGCGCACCCCGGAAGGCGTCGCCGCCGCATGGGCGCAGATCACCGACCGAGCCGGCGAAATCGTCCCGCAATCGGGTGCCGAACAATCGATGATCATCATGAACAAGCTCCAGGGCGCCTGATTCGAAGCGTTTCAAGAACCAAAAGGCGTATTGCTGTATTAATACACCAATGTTATGATCGTCCCACAGAGGAGGATCATGCCCAATGTACAGCGAATCCGATCTTGAGGGCGCAGTTGCGGCGGGGGCGCTAACCCCGGCCGCGGCGGACGCCTTTCGCAACCATATCGCCAACTGCCGCGCGACGTCGCTGGTCGATGAGGAGAGCTTTCGCCTTCTCACCGGCTTCAACGACATATTCGTCGCGATCGCTATCGCGTTGCTGCTGACCGCGCTGGCGTGGATCGGCGGCGATACGTCACCCGGGCTTGGCGGCGCGCTCGTCGCGGGCGCGAGCTGGCTGCTCGCCGAATATTTCACGAAGAAGCGGCGGATGGCGTTGCCCAGCATCGTCCTGCTGCTGACCTTCACCGGCGGCGTCGCAGCGGCGATGGTCGGTACGATGGTCGACCTCGATCCGCAATTCTCCGACCGCACCAACGCGCTGCTCCTTGCCGGTTTCGGCGTGGTGACCGCGACCGCGGCCTGGGCGCATTGGCGGCGCTTCCACGTGCCGATCACGGTTGCAGCGGGAGCCGTGGCACTGGTCGGCGTTCTCGTCTCGCTGGTGCTCGCCATCGACACCGGACTCCAGGATCAGGTGCCGTGGTTCGTGCTCGCCGGCGGCATCGCGCTCTTCGCGGCCGCCATGTGGTGGGATATGTCGGACCGGACGCGACACACGCGCCGCGCCGACGTCGCCTTCTGGCTCCACCTCGCCGCCGCACCGATGATCGCGCACCCGATCTTCCATCAACTGGGCTTGCTCGACGGCTATGTCGGCACCGGGCAGGCCGCGATCGTCATCGCGCTGTATATCTTCTTCGCGGCCGTCTCACTGGCCGTCGACCGTCGCGCGCTGCTCGTCTCATCGCTCGCCTATGTGCTCTACGCAATGAGCGCGCTGTTCGAACGTTTTGGCGCGGTCAGCCTGGGCGTTGCCTTCACCGCGCTTATCATCGGCTCGGCGCTGCTGATGCTCTCCGCCTTCTGGCACCCCGTCCGCCGGATGGTGGTGGGCACGTTGCCCGGCGGCTGGCGCGACAAGCTGCCCGTATCGGACCGTCCGGCCCCTCTCGCCCGACCCGCCTGAGACCTACCGGACACAGACTGGCCGCGCGTCCTTCCCAGAGGCGCGCGGCCTTTTTCATGCCAACAGCATCGTGCTCGGGAGCCCGAAAAGCGAGGCGCGATGCATCCTGCAAATGTGCTTCAGAAGAACGCTCAGCGCGCTCATTCTGGCGGAGTCGAAAATATCAAGGACCGCTTCCGGGCTACATCATACTTTGCCGACGGCACAAACGTCGGAGCAACAGATGATGAAACGCCTTGGAGCAATCTGCATAGCATTGCTGAGCACAACACAAACCGTCGCTCAAGACACAACGACATTCAACACCATCTCGGATGGGCGCGACAAGGCGGTTCTGGCCTGCCCGATTGCGGAACCTACTTCGACAACACCCTCCTCACCGGCTGCATCTCCGCAGATCACAGCAGGTGCGCGGCTGAAAACCACCAATCCGTTCTTCGACTTCAACGGAAAATACAAGGACGACACCGGTCAGCCGATTGCGGGGTTCACATGCCAACAGGCCGGGCCCTTCGATTTCAAGGGAAAGCCGTGGTTCATCCAGAATGTAAGGGGTTTGCAACCGCACGGATCCGGGCCCGATGCGGAAAAGCGCCGGGTCAACGCGCTTCGGGTATGTTCGGAGGACGCCAAGCGAACCATGGCGTCCCCCGCCAAATGGAAGATCGATCCGGCCACTGGCATTCCGAAGAATACCGCCACGCTGCCGCAACTCATCGGCCCTTTTGATGGACCGGTGGGCGGCTTTGGTTGTGAGGCGCTGTGGCGGCAGGCCTATGTGCTGCCCTAGCTGAGTGCCTGGCAAGGTCGCCGGTCAACACACGACTCGACGATCAATCCGCGACCAGCTTGATCAGCTTGCGCTCCACGGGTGCGAGTACGGAGCAGAGGTCGTGGCCGCGCTTGAGCGTCGCGCCCGATTCGTTGACCAATGCCCACATCCCCTGACGCAGCCGTAGCGCGGGGCGTTTCTCGATCCGGAATTCGGGATGCTCCGCGGCACGGCGAAAGGCCGAAAAAATGGCCGCATCGCGGCCCAAGTCGATCGCATAGTCGCGCCAGTGGCCAGCGGCCACCATGCGTCCGTAAAGATCGAGGATGCGCATCAACTCCCCGCGTTCGAACCCTGTCTGCGCGCCGGCGCGCTGCCCGATCGGAAAGGGTGTGACGATCCCGCTCATGCGCGGTCGCGCTGTTCCCTGTCTTCACGCGCCGCATCGCGCTCGACCATAAGTTCGGCGATGCGCTTCTGCATCGTCTCGATCTCGCATTTCATCAGTTCGAGCTTCTGTGTCGCAGGGTCAAAAACGTCGCTGCAGGGTGTGCCGTAAGGCACGAAGCCCTTCTGATATTCGGTCACGTCGACCAGCGTCGGCTTGGCGGGGATCCCCACCATGACCGCGCCTTCAGGTACATCGCGGGTGACGACTGCATTGGCGCCGACGCGCGCGCGCTTGCCGACAGTGATCGGCCCCAGCACCTGTGCACCCGACCCCAGGATGACACCGTCCTCCAGCGTCGGGTGGCGCTTGCCCGCGATTCCGTTGGCGGGATTGGTTCCGCCCAGCGTGACACATTGATAGATGGTCACATTATCGCCAATCTCCGCGGTTTCGCCGATGACAGTGAAGCCATGATCGATGAACAGGTTGCGGCCGATCTTCGCGCCGGGATGGATATCGATCGCGGTGAGGAAGCGCGCGGTGTGATTTACGAAGCGCGCAAGGAAAAACAGGTTCGCCTCGAACAGCCAGTGCGCGACGCGGTGCATGCCGACCGCGAGCACGCCGGGATAGAGCAGAATCTCCCATCGCGACCGCGGCGCAGGGTCGCGCGCCTTGATCGAATCGAGATAGGATTTGAGCGTTGCCAGCATGCGGCCGGACCTTTCCATTGCGATCAGGACAATCTAATGGTCGTAACGCACAATTTCCAGATAAACGTCCTGCCGGGTTTTCCGGGCTGCTGATAGCTATTCTCGACCCTTATGATAGGGAAACTGTCTTGTGCTGTTATTCGTGCTAGTGCAGCACCTCGCCAACTAGGGGCAGCAACGAGAGCGGAATGATCGAGCTTATCAGCGAACACTGGCATGCGGTTCTTCCGTTCATAGCGATCGGCTTCGCCGCCCAGATGGTCGATGGGGCGCTTGGCATGGCGTTTGGCGTCATTTCGAACACATTGTTGGTTAGTGTGATGGGCATCCCGCCCGCGCGCGCGTCGGCTGGCGTGCATCTGGTCGAGACCTTCACGACGGCGGCGTCAGGCATCAGCCATGTGCTGCACAAGAATGTCGACTGGAAACTGTTTGCGAAACTGGTGATTCCCGGGATGATCGGCGGCGTGCTCGGCAGCTATGTGCTGGTCAACATCCACGCGGACGTCGCGCGTCCCTATGTCATGGCCTATCTCACCTGCATCGGCCTGTATCTTCTTTGGCGCGCCTGGGATCTGCCGCATGAGCACAAGCAGCCCAAGGTGATCGCGCCGCTGGGGCTGGTTGGCGGCTTCCTTGACGCGGCGGGCGGTGGCGGCTGGGGACCCGTGGTCACGTCCAACCTGCTGATCCAAGGCAGTTCGCCGCGCACCACGATCGGCACCGTCAATACCGCCGAGTTCTTTCTGACCACGGTGGTCTCGATCGCCTTCATAGCGCAGCTCGGCTTCGCCGCGTTCACGACGGTGACGGTAGGACTACTGGTTGGCGGCCTGCTGGCGGCTCCCTTTGGCGCCTATCTGGCCAAGCGGGTCAATGCGCGTACCTTGATGACGATGGTCGGCGTCGTGCTGACCCTGACCAGCCTTTACAGCGTCTATCGCGCGCTCAGCTAACACTGGAAAAATCGACCGCATCGCTTATATCGCCCTTATTGATCGATAAGGGTGATTAATGTCGACTTATCTGCCGACCCTCAAACAGCTCCAATATCTGGTGGCCCTGCGTGAGTACGGCCATTTCGGCCGCGCCGCCGAGGCGTGCTTCGTCACTCAGTCGACACTTTCCGCTGGGCTTCGCGAACTCGAATCGCTCATCGGGATCACCCTGGTCGAGCGTACGCGTCGGGTCGTGCGCTTTACCCCCCTGGGCGAGAAGATCACCGACAAGGCGATCCGCGTGCTGCGCGAGGCCGAAGAGCTTTCGGGCATGGCGCGCGCGGCTGGAAAGCCCTTGTCGGGCGAGCTGCGCATGGGTGTTATTCCTACGATCGCGCCTTTCCTGCTGCCCAGAATCCTGCCGCGCATCCGCAACGACTGGCCCGAGCTCAAGCTCTATCTTCGTGAAGAGACCAGCCGCTCGGCCTGTGAATCGCTCCACCATGGACAGGTCGATTGCGTATTGCTCGCGCTGCCCTATGCATGCGGCGACGTCGAGGCAGCGGCGTTGTTCGAGGACCGACTCTTCGTCGCCTTCCCGCACAACGAACGCACCGACCTGCCCGAGCTGGTCAGCGCCGACGCGATCGACGAGAGCCGCCTGCTGCTGCTCGAGGACGGACATTGCCTGAAGGACCATGCGCTGGCCGCTTGCAATCGCCCGGAGCTGCGGGCCGAGGCGGCGATGCTCGGCACCTCGCTCCACACGCTCGTCCAGATGGTCGACAATGGGCTGGGGGTAACCTTGCTTCCCGAAATGGCGCTCAAAGCAGGCATCCTCGACGGCACCGCTATCGAGGCCCGGCCGCTCGACGCCGATAACCCGGCGCGGCGTATCGCGCTCGTGTGGCGCAAGGGCAGCCCGCGTGAAAAGGACTTCCAGCTACTTGCCGACGTCCTGCGCGACGTGAGCCCCGTTCACGCGCCCCAGCGCGCCGTAGCCTGATCGTCTTCGCAGCGTGCAGCGACCCAGCGGCTTTCGCCGTCGGCAAAGCTTTCCTTCTTCCAGAATGGCGCCTCGGTCTTGAGCCAGTCGATCAGGAAATGGCACGCGTCGAGCGCCGCGGCGCGGTGCGCGGAAGCGGTGCCGACGAACACGATCCGTTCGCCCGGCCGCAATTCTCCGACGCGGTGGATGATGACGAGGCCAAGCAGCGACCAACGCGCCTCTGCGCGCACGGCGATGTCGGCAAGCGCGCGTTCGGTCATTGCCGGATAGTGATCGAGCCGCATCGCAGTCAGCCCGTCGCCGCCGCGTACGACGCCCATAAAGCTGGCCACCGCGCCGCCGCCGAGGCTCTCGAGCTCACCCAGCAATGCAGCGGAATCGAAATCCGCCTCGCCGACGAGGATTTGCCTCATCCGCCGGTGACCGGAGGAAAGAGCGCAATTTCGCGCGCGCCCGCGACCGGTGCATCGAGCTGGACGAAGGACTGGTCGATGGCGGCGCGCAATCGTGAGGGGTTGGCAAAGGCCTGTGCATAGCCGCCTCCCCTTGCGGCCAGCCAATCGACGAGATCAGCGGCGGTCACGATCGTTTCGGGCAGTTCCACGCTCTCGCCATCGCGCCCGATCGCCTCACGCACCCATGCGAAATAGAGGAGTTGCACGGCCATGCTCAGTCCATGTGCTTCAGGCCGACGCGCAGATAGTCCCAGCCCGTCACAAGGGTGAGGATCGCGGCGCCCCAGAGTGTGAGCAATCCGACCGACATCACCCAAGGCCACTGAGGCACCGCGCCCGCGAAGATCAGCGCGCCCAGCGAGACGAGCTGAAAGGTCGTCTTCCACTTGGCGAGCTGACTGACGGGGACAGAGACGCTGAGTCCCGCCAGGAATTCGCGCAGGCCCGAAACCATGATCTCGCGCAGCAGGATGATAAGTGCGGCGATCATGTGATAGCCGCGGATGTCGTCGATGAAGATCAGCATCACGACCACCGAAGCGACCATGACCTTGTCCGCGATCGGATCGAGGAACACGCCCAGCCGCGAAACCGCGCCCTTCGCCCGCGCAAGATAACCGTCAAAATAGTCGGTTATGCCCATCAGACAGTAGAGCGCGAAGGCGAGCAGATAGTCGAAGGGCTTCGGATTCGGCCAGAGCAGGAAGACCAGGAGGGGAACGGCGAAGATGCGCGAAAGCGTCAATATGTTGGGCAGCGTCAGCATGATCGCCCCACCCATAGCGCGCTTGAATGGCGCTGTGGAGAGTTTCATTGGACTTGGGCAGGTGCTCGGCTATGACGCCGCCAACATACACAACCGGAGCGTCCGCGCCTCCTCATGAAAACTTCGCTCCGGCTTCTCGCGCGGCGCCGATTTCTGCCGCTTTTCGTCACGCAGCTCCTCGGTGCCTTCAACGACAATCTGTTCAAGCAGGCGATGATCCTGTTCGTGACCTATCAGGTCTATTCGGATCCGCTGCAGGAACAATGGTTCAACGCGGTCGCCACCGGCCTGTTCATCCTGCCCTTCTTCCTGCTTTCGGCGCTTTCGGGCCAACTCGCCGACGCACGCGACAAGGCGCAGATCATTCGCTGGGTGAAGACCGCAGAGATATTCATCATGGTCGTGGGCGCTGCGGGTCTGCTGCTTCCTTCCGTGCCACTGATGCTGGTGGCGGTGCTCGCGATGGGCGTTCACTCGACATTTTTCGGTCCGATCAAATACGCGATCCTGCCGCAGCATCTGCAGGCGGACGAAGTTCTTGGCGGGACCGGGCTGGTCGAGGCGGGCACCTATATCGCGATTCTTGCGGGCACGATCGCGGCCGGCGCACTCGGCTATTTCGCCCACTACACGGGGCCGGCGACGGGCGGCCTGATCGGCGGCACCGGGGAAGTCGCTGCAGTGCTGGTGCTCGCAATTGCGATTCTGGGATGGCTGTCGGGCCGACAGGTTCCGTCAGCGCCGCCAATCGGTGACCGTCATCCGATCGACCTCAATGTCTTCAGCTCGTCATGGCGGCTGATTTCCAACACGATGCACATCCCGCGGCTGTTCCTCGCGATCTGCTCGATCAGCTTCTTCTGGACCATCGGATCGGTGCTGTTCATCGAATTCCCGCCGATCGTGAAGAATGTACTCACCGCCGACGAGGGTGTGACGAGCCTGCTGCTCTCGATCTTCTCAGTGGGTGTTGCGATCGGCTCGATCGCGATCAACCGCTTGCTCAAGGGTCATGTGTCGGCGAAATTCGCGCCCATTTCGGTGATCGCGATGGGCGGCTTCGTCATCGCCTTCTGGTTCTCGGTTCGGGGGTGGCATGGGCTGCCCGACGGCAGGCTCTATGATTTCTGGAGCTTTGTCAGCCTCCCGGGCGCGCCCTTCCTCCTCGGCTCATTGCTGTTCGTCGCGATTTCGGGCGGCATGTTCGTCGTGCCGCTCTATGCCTTCCTCACCACGACCGTCGACAAGAGCGAGACTGCGCGAACGGTGGCAGCGAACAACATCGTCAATTCGGGTGCGATGGTGATTGGTGCGGCGTTTGCGATGGGGCTCAGCGCCGCAGGCGTCAGCGCGGTCGACCAGTTGCTGATGGTTGCAGCAATGTGCCTCGTCTCGGCATGGCTGGCGCAGAAGCTGCACCTTGCGTGCGACTGACGCGTCAGGCGATCAGCGCATAGAATCCGACAAAGCCGGCGACGAAGGTCGTCAGGAACAGTCGCGCATCGTCTCCGAGAATCGGACGCGTTGAGGGCGAATCGGGCCGCGAAGCTGGGCCGCTGATGGGGACAGCGTGGTGCATGATCATCAGTTAACGTTTTGTTGACCAAATCGACCATGGCTAAAATGGGTTAACTATGGCTGTTCCGCTTTGGGACGGTTGCCGCCGCTGCGGCACGCGGCGACGCGGTATATGAGGGGAGCGATGCCGACAGCACCGAACATGGCCGAGATCATTCGCCGCAAACGCGATGGCGAGGCACTCTGCGCGCAGGAAATCAGCCACTTCGCGACCGGACTGGCCGATCAGTCAATTCCCGCCGAGCAGGCAGCGGCGCTGGCCATGGCGATCTTTCTGAATGGCATGGACATCGCCGAAACCGCCGCGTTGACCAGCGCCTTCGTCGGCTCGGGACGCGTGATCGATTGGAGGGAGACAATCGACGGCCCGGTGCTCGACAAGCATTCGACGGGCGGCGTGGGCGACAAGGTGAGCCTGATGCTCGCGCCGATCGTCGCGGCTTGCGGCGGCTATGTGCCGATGATCTCCGGGCGCGGGCTCGGCCACACCGGCGGCACGCTGGACAAGATGGCGAGCATTCCGGGCTATGACCCCTTTCCGGGCCTCGATCGCTTCAGGAACATCGTGCAACAAAATGGTTGCGCGATTATCGGTCAGACCGGCGAACTCGCACCTGCAGACCGGCGGATGTATGCTATCCGCGACATCACTGCGACGATCGAATCCTTTCCTCTGATCACCGCCTCGATCCTGTCCAAGAAGGTCGCGGCCGGGGTGCGCGGGCTGGTCATGGACATCAAGACGGGCTCGGGGGCGTTCATGGCGCGCACCGAACAGGCCCATGCGCTCGCGCGCAGCCTGATTGGATCAGCCGAAGCGCTTGGCGTCACCTGCCACGCACTGATCACCGACATGAATCAGGTGCTCGGCACGACTGCGGGCAATGCGCTCGAAGTGCGCGAAGCAATCGACTATCTGACCGGTGCGGCGTGCGAGCGGAGGCTGCATGCGGTTACGATGGCGCTGGCCGCCGAAATGCTCGTCATCGGCGGATTGGCGCAGGATCATGCCGACGCAGAGAGGCGCGCCGGGGCGGCGCTGGCAAGTGGAAAGGCTGCAGAGGTCTTTGCGCGCATGGTGGCGGGGCTTGGTGGGCCCGCCGACCTGATCGAGCGCCCCGATGCGCATCTCCCAAGCGCGCCCGTGTCTCTTTCCGTCTTCGTGCAATCGCCCGGCTATCTGGCCGAAGTTGATGTCCGCGCGATTGGCGATGCGATCATCAATCTGGGCGGCGGACGGCGGGCGGCCGACGATCTGATTGATCCGCGCACGGGTTTCAGTAACGTCGTGCCCATCGGTGCCGAGATCGGTCCGGATCGCCCCCTCGCATTCGTCCATGCCGCGGACGAAGCGGCCGCAAAACGGGGGCTGGCAGAATTTCTGCGCGCGTGTATCGTCGCGCCCGAAAAGCCGGCACCGGGGGCGGTGGTCCACGCGATCGAACTGCCCCACGGTCCAGGGGGGAAATAATCTTCGAATGAACAGATATCTTATCGGCGTTGCCGGCATCGTGATTATTCTGGCAATCGCCGTCGCGCTGTCTTCCAATCGCCGCTGGATCCGGCTGCGCGTCGTCGGCGCGGCCTTCGCGCTTCAGGCGGGCATGGCCGTGCTCGTGCTCGGCACGCCTTGGGGACAGAACGTCATTGGCGCGATGTCGCGCGGCGTTTCCAATTTGCTGGGCTATGCCAAGGCGGGCACCGACTTCATCTTCGGCCCTATCGCGGGCCCCGCGATTGGCGGCAACAGCTTCGCGATCGCCGCGCTGCCCGTTATCATCTTTTTCGCATCGCTGATCTCGATCCTTTACTATCTCGGAATCATGCAGCTCATCATCAAATGGGTGGGCGGCGCGATCCAGCTCGTGACGGGCATCACCAAGGTGGAGTCGCTGGGGGCTGCGGCCAACATCTTCGTTGGCCAGTCCGAAAGCCCGCTCGTCATCCGCCCCTATCTGGCCAGCCTCACGCCCTCCCAACTCTTCACGATCATGACCGTCGGCATGGCGGGCGTCGCGGGGACGATCCTCGGCGCCTATGCCAGCATGATCGGCGAGCAACTCCTGCCCTATCTGCTCGCGGCGAGCTTCATGTCCGCGCCCGGCGGGATCCTGATGTCCAAGATCATGATGCCCGACGATCCCAATATCGGCGAGATCGAGCCAATCGCGATCGCCGAGGCGAGCCATGACGAGGAAAAGCCCGCCAACATCATCATGGCGGCGGCACAAGGCGCGCAGACCGGGGTGAAGCTGGCGGTCGCGGTCGGCGCAATGGTGCTGGCCTTCGTCGCGCTCGTCGCGCTCGCCAACGGCATGCTCGCCGGCATTGGCGGCTGGTTCGGCCGTCCCGAGCTGTCGTTCCAGATGATCCTTGGCTGGCTGTTCCAGCCGATCATGTTCATGCTCAACGTGCCGTGGCACGAGGCCGGTACCGCGGGCGGACTGTTCGGCACCAAGATGGTCCTCAACGAATTCGTGGCCTTCATCGACCTTGGCAAGGTGCAGGGCACGCTGTCGCCGGTTACGGTCGCGATCGTCACCTTTGCGCTGTGCGGCTTCGCGAATTTCAGCTCGATCGCGATCCAGATGGCGGTGACGGGGAACCTTGCCCCCAACCAGCGCCCGGTGATCGCCCGGCTCGGCATCAAGGCGCTGATCGCCGGCTCGCTCTCCAACCTGATGAGTGCGGCGCTGGCGGGACTTCTGCTCGCGCCCTGAGTCCCTCCCCTTTCCCGGCAAACTGATCTGGACCTTGATCGTTTCAGGCTGATTCAGCCTGAAACGTGAATCAAGGCCCAACCATACGAATAGAGCCTGATTCACGCTTTCAGTGGAAGCGCGTAACGCTTCCACTTCAACCGATCAGGCTCTAGGGGGACGGGCATGAACTCCATTCCCCTTGATCCGGACGCCGTCGAAGCGATCCAGGTCGATGCGGTGGCCATCGAGAATGCCGTCGCCGCCATCGTCCCCGGCGCAGATATCGACGCAGATTTGCGGCTTGCCGTTTCCTGCATGGACCTGACCACGTTGCAGGGCGACGATACCGAAGATCGCGTCCGCGCGCTCTGCACCCGTGCACGATCGCCGCTCGCGAACGATCCCGTTCTGACGACCGCAGCCGTCTGCGTCTATCACGCGATGGTGCCCACCGCGCTCGAGGCTCTGAATGGCACCGACATTCCCGTGGCTGCGGTCTCCGCGGGCTTCCCCCATGGCCTTTCCCCGCTTTCCACGCGCATTGCCGAGATCGAGGCTTCGGTCGCGGCCGGAGCACAGGAGATCGATATCGTCATCCGCCGCGGCCATGCGCTGAAGGGCAATTGGCAGGCGCTTTATGACGAGGTCGCCGCGTTTCGCACTGCCTGCGGTTCCGCGCACATGAAGGCGATCCTGGCGACGGGCGAGCTGGGCGACGCCACCACGATCGCGCGCGCCTCTTATGTCTGCATGGCGGCGGGCGCCGATTTCATCAAAACCTCGACGGGTCAGGAAAAGGTGAACGCCACCCTCCCGGCCGGAGCGGTGATGATGCGCGCGATCCGCAGTTTTCACGCACAAACCGGCCGACATGTAGGTTTCAAGCCCGCTGGCGGGATCGCCACCGCAGATCAGGCGCTCCAGTGGATCGCGCTTGTCCGGCAGGAACTGGGCAACGTGTGGCTGAAGCCCGAACTGTTCCGCTTCGGCGCCTCGCGCTTGCTCGACGACATAGCGGGACGGCTGGCATGACCCAGCCCATCCGTGTCGCCGCGCTCTATCGCTTCACGCGCCTTGAAGACATCGCTGCTCTGCGCGAGCCCCTGCTCGCCGGCTGCAACGAGGGCGGCGTGAAGGGGACGCTGCTGCTTGCCGCCGAAGGCATCAACGGCACGATCGCCGGATCGGAAGCGGCCATCGCGCGCGTGATCAACCATATCCGCACCGCCCTGCCCGACTGCGCCGCACTCGAGGTAAAATATTCAGGTGCGGAAACCATGCCCTTTCACCGCATGAAGGTGCGACTGAAGCGCGAGATCGTGACGATGGGGCAACCCGATATCGACCCTCTGAAAGGCGTCGGCCACTATGTCGCGCCCGCCGACTGGAACGCGCTGATCGCCGATCCTGATACGATCGTGATCGACACGCGCAACGACTATGAAGTGGCGATCGGCAGCTTCAAGGGCGCGATCGATCCCAAAACTCCCAGTTTTCGCGATTTCCCCGGATGGTTTCGCGAACAGCGCGACACGCTGATCGGGCAAGGCAAGGCGCCCAAGGTCGCGATGTTCTGCACCGGCGGGATACGCTGCGAGAAATCGACCGCTTTTCTGAAATCCGAGGGGCTGGATGAAGTCTATCACCTCCAGGGTGGCATATTGAAATATCTGGAAGACGTCCCCGCCGAGCAAAGCTTGTGGGAAGGCGAATGCTTCGTCTTCGACCAGCGCGTCTCGGTTAGGCATGGGCTGGCGCCGGGTACGCATGATCTCTGCCATGCGTGCCGCCGCCCGGTGAACGCCGCGGACAAAGCCTCTTCGCTCTACGTCGACGGCGTGAGCTGCCCAGCCTGCCATCAAGAACGCGATGAGGCGCAGCGCGCAGGTTATGCGGAGCGTGCTCGCCAGACAAAGCTCGCCGAGGCGCGCGGTGAAGCGCACATTGGCGCGGTCTACCCCGACAAGGACTGATCGCGCGATATCGGCGCGTCAGACCTTGATCGTTTCAGGTTGAATCAACCTGAAACGTGAATCAAGGTCTCAACTGCTTGAATAGAGCCTGATTCACGGCATCGGCGGAAGCACGAAGTGCTTCCACCTTAACCGATCAGGCTCTAGAATCGCATTGCAGCGGCGATCGCATCCGAGAACAGCCAGCCCGTAACTGCCACCCCGATCACGGCCAACACCGCGGTTGCCGCAAGCAATTTTGCTGCGGCGGATGACGGCTGGTATTCGGACGTCAGCTCAAGCGTATCAGTGATGGCTTCGGGCTCTGCCTCGGGAAGCTGGGCAATCGTCTCACCGCCCAGCTTCGCGCCCGAGATGCCCGCCATCAGCGCAATCTTCTCGTCGGCGAGCGCGCGCTTCTGGAGTGCGACAAGCTCGGCGATCTCACGAAGCTCGGGGGCAGCCGCACCCGCAGGCCCGATGCCCTCGATGAAATGTTCGAGCTCACGGTCCATGTCCGCAAGGTGATCGAGCGACTCCATCGCGGGCCTGCGGTCGCGCCGCAGCACCGCAAGCTGGAGCCGGACGGACTGCATGTTGACCGCACGCAGCAACTGCATCCCCGTGACGAGCTCTGTTCTGGAAACGCCGGCCGCAGCGTGCTCGCTACGATCCGAAATCGAGTAGGAATAGCTCAGCATGATCCTCTACGCCCCGCTCTATCGCGCGCAAATTGAGCGATTGCGCGCGTTGCATGCGTACTGGCTATGCCTGACCCGCGTGCAAAGCCAGCGCGCTCGCGGGTTTACGCGGCGGAATGTGCGGTGCGGACGGTGCCTTGCAGTTGGCCGGCCGCCTTAGACCTTGATCGTTTCAGGCTGAATCAGCCTGAAACGTGAATCAAGGTCTCCACCATTGGAATAGAGCCTGATTCACGCTCTCGGCGGAAGCGCACAGCGCTTCCACCTCAAACGATCAGGCTCTAGAACCGGAAGCGCCCCCCAATCGCGAGCACTATGGCGCTTGTGTCCTCGATCACTCCGTCAACGATGATCGGCGTCTGCGCCGCTGTGCCAGGATAGGCCGCGGTCACGCGGTCGATCGGCGCGTCCTCGAAACTGATATAGTTGATCGCCGCGTCGATCGTGAAACGCGAGCTCACGTCATAGGACGTACCCGCCGCGAAGTTCCACCGATCGGAATCGGGAACGCGCGCATCGCGCTCGCCATCACGCGTCGGCGTCTGATCATGTTGCACGCCTGCCCGGACGGTCCACTCAGGGTTGACGACATAGTCGAGCCCGCCCGCGAAGCTCCAGGTGTTGCGGTAGTTTTCGGGGATCGCCTGATTGATCGGATCTCCGAGGCGGATGGCATCGAACTCGTTCCAGCCGACGCGTACCGCCTGTGCGTTGAGCGTCAGCCTGTCGCTGGCCTTGAAGCGTCCGCCCATGATGAGCTGCCAGGGCGTGCGGAAGCTCGCATCGGCATCGATCGTCCCGTTCGCCGGCGCGAGCGGGCCGAGCAGGCCGCTTGTTTCGACGCGGCCAGCGAGCGTGTGTTTGACGCTCGACTTGTAGCTGACGCCGAGGGTCGCGGGGCCGGTATGAACCTGCGCGCCCGCGCTCCATCCGAGATCCCAGCCATTGCCCTCGAGCCGCTGTTCGCCATCGGGCAGCGCCGCCGCGAGATTGGGGAGCGCATTGGTCAGCGTCGCGTCGCTATATTCGATATTCGCGGCCACACCCAGACGCAGCCAATCGGTTGCCGCGATCGCGAGCGACGGTTGGATATCGATCGTCCGCAGTTTGGATTTGTCGGCGGTGTAGCGGACCCAACTGTCGGCATCATAGTCGGTGGTGAAGCTGAACGGCGCGCTGACTGCAAGGCCCGCGACGAGGCGATCGGTCAGCCGCATGGCGACCGCGCCGCTCGGCAGGATTCCGGTCTCGATCGGATCCTTGGCGAGCGGATTGCCGCCCACCGCTGCCGCGGGCTGGCCGGGGCGTATGATCACGGTGTCGTTGTCGCGAACCTTCGCACTCGGCAGGATCGTGCTCACGCCGATATAGACCTCGTTCTGCTCGATATTGGCAACGGCGGCCGGGTTCCACCACAGCGAATCGGCCCCCTCATCGGCCACTTCGCCTGAAAAGGCGCGTCCCGCGGCCTTCACCGACTGCTCCTGCAAATAGAAGCCTCCGGCATTGGCGGCGCTCGGAAGCAGCGTGAGCGCTACCAATGATACCGAAGTTACCGCGGCCAGGTGAATGTGCGAACCCTTCATGTTCCTGCTTTCCATCATGTTGAATGACATCGGATCACCCAATTTCAGTGGCGTCGATCCGGTCAAAAACCGGCCAGTGATCGATTAGTTGCTTTGATGTCAAACTAATGACGTTAAGCGCAAGCAATTACGGGAAAAGTTTCAATGGATCCGGGCAGTCTCGTCGTCGCCGCTCAATCGAGGGCGCATAGCCACTGACGAATCATCTTCTGCCCGGCCGCGACCGCTAAAGGCCCGATGGCGGCATATTGCGCGCGTAGCGTGTCAGGCTGGATTCCCACTTCCGCCAAGCAATCATTCGACTGGTCGATCCAAGCCTCTATCCGCGGATCGACGCCCATTTCGGCATGGCATTGCAAGGCAAGCACCTGCCGCCCGCGACGGAACGCCTGGTGCGGATAAAGTTGGGTGGAGGCCAGCAACTCGGCCCCCGCGGGCAGATCGAACGTATCGCCATGCCATTGCAGCACGGGTTGGTTCGCCAGATGCGCGAGTGGCGACGCCAGACCAGTCGCGTTCAGCGTCAGTCGGTGGAAGCCGATTTCCTTGGCAGCGCCTTTATAGACCCGCGCCCCAAGTGCGGCAGCGATCATCTGCGCGCCGAGGCATACGCCGAGCGTCGGCCGATCCGCCGCGAGGCGCACGCCCAGCCGTTCGATCTCATGAGCGATCCACGGATAGCTATCGCGATCATACACGCTCATCGGCCCGCCCATCAGAATCACCAGATCGGGGGAAACGAGGTCCGCATCGGCGAAATCGGGATCGGACACGTCCAGCCGCTCGATCCGATATCCCGCGCTTTCGACCGGATCCCGAAAGCCCGCAATCCCTTCATAAGGAACGTGTCGAATGATCAAGGCACGCTTTGTCACGGCAGGTCGCTGGTTATACGGATAAAGACTGCGAGCATGGCTCGCCGGCTTTGGCTATCGCGCCAGCCTCTGTGCGCAAACGCAGAAGATCTGACGCGCGCAATATATTTTCTATCCAATTAGTAGAAATACTCTGTGGCGCGTCTCCATGTGTTTGGCGCAAAATCAGAAGCACACAACAGGAAAGACCATGACCGATATGCTCCACGACATTGACGCACGCGCCCAGGCACCTTTCCCCGGCAATCTGGGCAACGTCGTCGCGCGATTGCGTGAAGCGCGGCAGACGTGGCGCGGCGCGCATTGGCGACATGCAGAACATGGCGCCTTCGGCTTCCCTGCACGGCGCTCGCTCGACCGGATCATGGGCGTGCTGTGCGCCGCACTATTCCCGCTTCGGCTCGGCCCGCCCGAACTGAATCCCGGCAATGAAGACGCCTTTGTCGAAGCCACGCTTGAATCGGCACTGTCGCAACTGGCGGCACAAATCCGCCTGGAGCTGCACTATTCCGACCCTGCCGCCACGGCGGATCGGATCGAGTCCAAGGTGCAGAAAATCATAGCCGATTTCTCGCTCGCGCTGCCCGAACTGCGTGGACTGATCGACAGCGATATCGAGGCCGCCTATGCGGGCGATCCCGCCGCACGCAGCGTCGACGAAGTGCTTCTCTGCTACCCCTGCGCGATCGCGGTCATCCATCACCGGCTGGCGCACCGGCTATACCGACTGGGCGCACCGCTGGTCGCGCGAATCATATCCGAGGTCGCGCATTCACGGACGGGGATCGACATTCATCCCGGCGCACAAATCGGCCGCAGCTTTTTCATCGATCACGGAACGGGCGTGGTGATCGGAGAAACCGCGATCATCGGCGACAGGGTAAAGCTCTACCAGGCGGTGACGCTTGGCGCGCGCAACTTCCCGCTGGATGACGAAGGCGCGATCGCTCGCGGTGCAGAACGGCATCCGATCGTGGAGGACGATGTGGTGATCTATGCGGGCGCTACGATACTGGGCCGCGTGACCATTGGCCGCGGTTCGACGATCGGCGGCAATATATGGCTGACCCAGAGCGTGCCGGCAGGCAGCCATGTTCGTCAGGCCCACCCGAATCTCACCATTGCCGCGCATGCAGGCGACGAGGATCATGTAGCGCGATGATGTCAGGGGCTTGGTAGATCGGCGGCAGGGCGCAGCTAGCGCTGTCTGCGGCTGTGTCCGAATCGCGAAGTGTGTAGGAGGAATGGTGGAGCCGAGGGGGATCGAACCCCTGACCTCTACAATGCCATTGTAGCGCTCTCCCAGCTGAGCTACGGCCCCGAAACCATCCTCGCCGCCCTGGGTAGTGCGGCGCTGAGGCGCTGCCCTTTATGCTGGCAGCGCCTGCTTGGCAAGACGTTCAGATCAATTATTCGAATCGTCTTCGCCGTCGGACGTATCGACGCCCAGATCGTCGTCGCCGCCGAGGTCGACATCGTCGTCAGGCGAATCGGCATCGTCGGAATCGACATCGATATCCAGATCGTCGTCGGCCAGCGCCACATCGTCGACGGGCTTGGCTTCCGGCTTGGGCGCATCATAGGGAAGCGGCTGCTTCGATTTCAGCACGGGCTCAGGATACCAGTTGTTCCCGCATTCGATGCAGGTCACGGGCTCGTCCTTGGCAAGATCGTAAAAGCGGGTACCGCATTTCGGACAGGTCCGCTTGCTGCCCCATTCAGGCTTCACCATGTGCTGCCTCAGCCTCCAGAATAATTGAAAACAGCGGTCACCGGATGATCGATGCCCCGCCAAACGCCGCGCGCCTTGCCATAGCGAAACGCCGCTGTCAAAAGCCGGCTCCACTTCTCAGCCGGAATGCGCGCTTTCCCGATGATTTCAACGACACCCTCGCCCGCCGCCTTCACCGCATCGGGACCGCTCACGGGTCGCGTGCGCGTTCCAGGTGACAAGTCGATTTCGCACCGTTCGCTGATGCTGTCGGCGCTTGCCGTTGGGCGAAGCACCGTCCGGGGGTTGCTCGAGGGCGAGGATGTTCTGGCTACCGCCGCCGCCATGCGCGCGATGGGCGCGACGATCGTACGCGGCGATGATGGCGTGTGGACGATCCACGGCGTCGGCGTCGGCGGGCTTCTTCAGCCGCAGGCCGCACTCGATATGGGCAATAGCGGTACCTCGACACGGCTGCTGATGGGACTGGTCGCAAGCCACCCGATCACCGCCACCTTCACGGGCGACGCTTCGCTTTCGGGCCGGCCGATGGGCCGCGTGATCGATCCGCTCGGACTGATGGGCGCCGATATCACATCGAGTCCGGGAGGTCGCCTGCCGCTGATGGTGCGCGGGATGTGCCCGGCGGTGCCGATCGAGTATCGGCTGCCGATGGCTTCCGCACAGGTGAAGTCGGCGGTGCTGCTCGCCGGACTCAATACGCCGGGCATCACGCGCGTCATCGAGCCAATCGCGACACGCGACCATAGCGAGCGGATGCTGACCGGTTTCGGCGCCGATCTGACCGTCGAGATCGACAGTGACGGCGCACGCGTGATCTCGATACGCGGCGAGGCCGAGCTGAAGCCACAGGATATCGTTGTACCCGGCGACCCCTCCTCGGCCGCCTTCCCGATGGTCGCGGCGCTGCTCGTGCCCGGTTCTGACGTCGTGATAGAAAATGTCGGCATCAATCCGACACGCGCGGGACTGATCGAGGTGCTGCAGGCAATGGGCGGCGACATCACGCTGATTAACGAGCGCGTCGTCGGCGGTGAACCCGTCGCCGATCTTCACGTCCGCCATTCGCCGTTGAACGGAATCGAGGTCGATCCCGCAATCGCGCCCTCGATGATCGACGAGTTCCCGATTCTCTTCGTCGCAGCGGCGCTCGCGAACGGCCGGACGGTCACCCGCGGGCTCGAGGAGTTGCGCGTGAAGGAGTCCGACCGGATTGCGTTGATGGCTCAGGGGCTTGCCGCTATCGGGGCACGTGTCATCGAGGCCGAGGACGGGCTGATCATCGATGGGACCGGCGGAGAGCCGCTTCCCGGCGGCGCGCCGGTCGCCGCAAAACTCGATCATCGTATCGCAATGAGCTTTGCGGTGGCTGGACTTGTTTCAGCGGCGAACGTCATGGTCGACGACATGACACCCGTTGCCACAAGCTTCCCCCAATTCGCCTCGCTGATGACCTCGCTGGGTGCACAGATTTCATGATCATCGCGGTCGACGGCCCGGCGGCATCGGGCAAGGGCACCGTCGCGCGGGCGCTCGCCAGGCATTACAAGCTTCCGCACCTCGACACCGGCCTGCTGTACCGCGCGGTCGCATGGGGCGTGCTACAGGAAGGCCATGATCCCGAAAGCGAGACAGACGCGCTCGCCGCATGCACCTTTGAGGATTCGCTGCTCGACGAGCCCGCGCTCAAGGGTGAGGAGATCGGTCGCGTCGCCTCTATCGTCTCGGCCCACCCGCTCGTCCGCGCGACGCTGATCAAGCGCCAGCGAAACTTTGCGCAGCAGCCGGGCGGGGCCGTGCTCGACGGTCGAGACATCGGCACCGTGATCGCGCCCGAAGCCGACGCCAAACTGTTCATCACCGCCACGCCCCAGACGCGCGCGCGCCGCCGCCATGCCGAGATGCAGAAGGCGGGCAGCACGATGAGCTACGACCGCGTGCTCACCGACATCCGGGCACGCGACCGACGCGACATGATGCGCGAGGCGGCGCCGCTGGCGCAGGCGGCCGATGCGTACTTGCTCGATACGAGCTATCTCTCTATAGACGCCGCCGTCCAGCGCGCGATTGCGCTTGTGGACGGACGTATCAAGGCCAAGCTCGCGAGCTGAGCCTGGACTGCGAAACGCATGGCGCGAAGAGTGCCGGCACGAAAGGCCGGTTCTCTTGACGCGCCCTTTTCGCTTTTCGCGATGCGCACGTCTGCAACGCTCTCGTTCGAGGGATGCCGTTTGGGCATGCGGCCCTTGCGGCACTTCTGGTCAAGACCGCCGGATACAACCGGCTGGCCGGAAAATGTAAGAAAGACAGGAACCAACCATGGCCTCATCGGCACACCCATCGCGCGACGATTTCGCCGCGCTGCTCAACGAATCTCTCGGTGGCGAGAGCGAAGGCTTCGAAGGCCGCGTCGTCAAGGGCACCGTTACCGGAATTGAAAACGACATGGCCGTCATCGACGTCGGTCTGAAGTCGGAAGGCCGCGTGCCGCTGCGCGAATTCGCAGCGCCGGGCCAGAAGGCCGATCTGAAGGTCGGCGACGAAGTCGAAGTCTATGTCGACCGCGTCGAGAACGTCCATGGCGAGGCCATGCTGTCGCGCGACCGTGCGCGCCGCGAAGCCGCCTGGGACAAGCTCGAAGCCGAGTTCAGCGAGAGCGCACGCGTCGAAGGCGTCATCTTCGGCCGCGTCAAGGGCGGCTTCACCGTCGACCTCAACGGCGCCGTGGCGTTCCTCCCTGGCTCGCAGGTCGATATCCGTCCCGTTCGCGACGTCACGCCGCTCATGGACATCCCCCAGCCCTTCCAGATCCTCAAGATGGACCGTCGCCGCGGCAACATCGTGGTGTCGCGCCGTGCGATCCTCGAGGAAACCCGCGCCGAGCAGCGTTCGGGCCTGATCCAGACCCTGACCGAAGGCCAGGTGATCGAGGGCGTCGTCAAGAACATCACCGATTACGGTGCGTTCGTCGACCTGGGCGGCATCGACGGCCTGCTGCACGTCACCGACCTCAGCTACAAGCGGATCAACCACCCGTCCGAGATGATCAACATCGGCGACACGGTGAAGGTCCAGATCATCCGCATCAACCGCGAGACGCAGCGCATCAGCCTCGGCATGAAGCAGCTTGAGAGCGATCCGTGGGAAGGCGCGTCGGCCAAGTACCCCGTGGGCGCGAAGCTCACTGGCCGCGTGACCAACATCACCGAATATGGTGCGTTCGTCGAGCTCGAAGCGGGCATCGAAGGCCTCGTTCACGTCTCCGAAATGAGCTGGACCAAGAAGAACGTTCACCCCGGCAAGATCGTTTCGACCAGCCAGGAAGTCGATGTCGTCATCCTCGAGGTCGACGAGGACAAGCGTCGCATCTCGCTCGGCCTCAAGCAGGCGATCAACAACCCGTGGGAAGCCTTCGCGGCTTCGCATCCGGTTGGCTCGACCGTCGAGGGCGAAGTCAAGAATGCCACCGAGTTCGGCCTGTTCATCGGCCTCGACGGCGATGTGGACGGCATGGTGCACATGTCGGACATCGCATGGGGCATCTCGGGCGAGGACGCGCTCAACCTGCACCGCAAGGGTGAGAGCGTTCAGGCGATTGTTCTCGACATCGACGTCGAGAAGGAGCGCATCTCGCTCGGCATGAAGCAGCTCGAAAAGGGTGCGCCCGCCGTCGGCGGCGTGGCCGCTGCCTCGGGTCTCAACAAGAACGAGGTCGTTACCGTCACCATTCTCGAAGTCCGCGACGGTGGTCTCGAGGTTCAGGTCGGCGAGGATGGCGCCACGGGCTTCGTCAAGCGCACCGACCTTGGCCGCGACCGCGACGAGCAGCGCCCCGAGCGCTTCCAGGTCGGCCAGAAGATGGATGCGATGGTGACTGGCTTCGATCGTTCGAAAAAGCCCACCTTCTCGGTCAAGGCGATGCAGATCGCCGAAGAGAAGCAGGCGGTTGCTCAGTACGGCTCGTCCGACTCGGGCGCGTCGCTGGGCGACATCCTCGGCGAAGCGCTGAAGGCGCGCTCCGAAGAGAAGAAGTAAGTTACGGAAAAATTACGTGCCGCCGTCGACGCATCCCTGCGTCGGCGGCGGTTTTTTTTCGTGTTTACAATGGCCTGAGACACGGCCGCGCCTGGATGCGTCGTGCACACGGACCGTCCCACCGTCAAAATTCCGGACAAAGGCTTGCAAATAAACCGAAATCCGGCACACATTCGTTGTATTGACGCGGGAAGTGGGAGCCTGGGTCAATCAAAAACAAAGCCTGCGTAATCGGGCCCAACCCGGTGTTTCGACGGTCCCGTTGGACCGACGTAGCCCATATGGGGAATAGCCATGATCCGTTCCGAACTCGTCCAGAAGCTCGCTGCGGAAAACTCGGGTCTCTCCGTCAAGGATGTCGAACACATCGTCGATGTGTTCTTCGACGAAATCTGCGCACGGCTTGCCAATGGGGGGCGGGTCGAACTCAGGGGTTTCGGGGCATTCTCGACGCGTGCGAGGACGGCCCGCACGGGCCGGAATCCGCGTACCGGAGCCGCCGTTGAAGTCGACGCAAAACGTGTGCCCTATTTCAAGCCGGGCAAGGAAATGCGCGAACGTCTCAACATGTAGCTGCGAGGCGCCCACCGCCCGGCGCCGGCCCAGCGGGCGGGAGCGGTGCGGTGGGTAGCGGGACGCTCAGCTCTTGAGCCGGTATCCGGTCCTGAATATCCACCAGATCACGGCAAGGCACAGACCGAAAAAGCCCAGCGTCGCCGCCATGCTGATCTCCACGCTGACATCCCCCTTGCCATAAAAACTCCAGCGGAAGCCGCTGATGAGATAGACGATCGGATTGAAGAGCGTCACCGTACGCCACGCGGCGGGCAGCATGTCGATCGAGTAGAAGGCGCCGCCGAGGAAGGTGAGCGGCATGATGATCAGCATCGGGATCACCTGAAGCTGCTCGAAACTTTTGGCCCAGATCCCGATGATGAAGCCGAACAGGCAGAAGGTCGTGGCGATGAGCACGAAAAAGGCGGCGGTCCAGAACGGATGCAGAATCTGGAGGTCGACGAAGAAGTTCGCGGTCACCAGGATCACGAGCCCCACGATCATCGACTTCGTCGCCGCGGCGCCGACATAGGCGAGCACCGTCTCAAAGGCCGATATGGGTGCTGAAAGCAGTTCGTAAATCGTCCCCGACCATTTGGGCATATAGATGCCGAAGCTGGCGTTGAAGATGCTCTCGGTGAACATCGAAAGCATGATCAGCCCGGGCACGATGAATGCGCCATAGGGCACCCCGCCAATCTCGGTCATGCGAGATCCGATCGCGGAGCCGAAGACGATGAAATACAGCGAGGTCGTGATGACGGGCGTGAGCAAGCCCGTCAGGAGCGTCCGCCGGAAGCGATGAAGCTCGAACTTGTAGATCGCCCAGACGCCACGCGCGTTAAAGCCCATCACTTCTCTCCCTTGCGGTCGCTGACCAGCCCGACGAATATTTCCTCGAGCGAACTCTGGCGGGTGTTCAGGTCCTTGAAGGCGATGCCGAGGTCGCTCGTCCGCCGCAGCAATGAGGGAACGCCCGTGCGCTCCGCATTGGCGTCGAACTCATATTCGAGTTCGTTGCCATCGGCCTTGATCGTGAGCTTCCAGTCGGAAAGCCCATCGGGAATTGCGGTCATTGGCTCTGCCAGATTCAGCGTCAGCGTTTTTCTGCCGAGCTTTTTCATCAGGGTCGCCTTTTCCTCGACAAGGATCAGTTCGCCCTTGTTGATCACCCCGACGCGATCGGCCATCTCCTCGGCTTCCTCGATATAATGCGTCGTCAGGATGATCGTGACGCCGCTTGTCCGAAGCTGGTGGACGAGCGCCCACATGTCGCGCCTCAGTTCCACGTCGACCCCGGCGGTAGGCTCGTCGAGGAAGAGGATGTCGGGCTCATGGCTCAGCGCCTTGGCAATCATGACGCGGCGCTTCATGCCGCCCGACAGTTCCATGATCTTGTTGTTGCGCTTTTCCCAGAGCGTCAGGTCCCTCAGGATCTTTTCGACATAGGCGGGGTTGCGCGGCTTGCCGAACAGTCCGCGGCTGAAGTTGACCGTGTCGATGACGCGTTCGAACTGGTCGGTGTGCAATTCCTGCGGCACCAGCCCGATCTTCGTCCGCGCCGCGCGATAGTCGCGCTGGATATCATGCCCGTCGGCGATCACCTTGCCGGTGCTGGGGGTCACGATTCCGCAGACGATGCTGATCATCGTCGTCTTGCCCGCGCCATTGGGGCCAAGCAGCGCGAAGATCTCGCCCTTGCGGATTTCGAGGTCGACGCTTTTCAGCGCCTGGAAGCCACCCTGATAGGTCTTGGACAGCCCGGAAATCGAAATCACGGGAACCTGAGCGGTCCCCGAAAAGCCCCCGCCCGGGGCGCTGTCAGTGCTCTGATTATCGGCGGCACGCATATATCTCTCCTAGCCGATTGATGCGCAGATATCTGCCTCGACCGGGGCCGCTACAAGTTCAAGCGCACTTGAGATCAAGAACAATTTCTGATTTTGTTGCAACCATGTTCCACTATCTGACCATCGGCGAGGTTTCACGCCGCAGCGGCGTCGCGCCTTCGGCGCTGCGCTATTACGAGGATCGCGGACTGATCGAGGCCGAACGGCTCAATTCGGGGCATCGACGCTACCCGCGCGTGGTGCTGCGCCGCGTCGCCTTCATCGTCTTCGCGCAGCGTGTGGGGCTGAGCCTTGAGGAAATCGGCGGTGAACTGGCCAGGCTACCGTCCGATCATGCGCCCAAAGGCAAGGACTGGGCGAGGCTTTCGAGCGCATGGTCCGAACGGATCGACGCTCGTATCGCCGAACTCCAGCGGCTGAAAGAAGGTCTTGCGGGATGCATCGGCTGCGGCTGTCTCTCGGTCGAATCCTGTACGCTCGCCAACCCCGGCGACCGCGCCGCGCGCCTCGGCCCCGGCGCACGCTACTGGCTCGGCGATCAAACGCCCGTGCAAGACGCTTGACCCGGCGGGCCTTATGCGCCTTTGTCGCGCGCACATGCGGATGTGGCGAAATCGGTAGACGCGACGGACTTAAAATCCGTTTCCCGTTAGGGAGTGCGGGTTCAAGTCCCGCCATCCGCACCAGCGGCGAGAAATGCTAGACGCCGCGAGCGGCACCCGCCCGTCCCGTCAGTCAGTTTTGGCGACCTCGGCGGGAACGCTGTCCATGATCGTTACCTTCTGGCCGACAGAGCCCTGACCAATACTGGCCTGGGTGACGAGGATGGTGGTTCCGGGAACCAGTGAACTTTTCACAGCGGTATAGAAGCCACGCGGCACGCGGACCTGCGCCGCGACGGCGGCGTCGAGCGCCGTGCCCGACTGCCCCTCGTGGCCCGGCACGCCGATATAGATCCAGTGTTCGCTACCGTCCTTCTCGTGCGTGAGCGTGAGCACCCTGGTATCGGGCACGTCGCGCGGGATCTGGACAATCGTGCGGCCGATCTCGACGCCGTTGCGCAGCACCACCGCAGCCTGATCGGTACGCGATATCACGATGGTGAGCGGGCCGGTCGGCGCACGCTGCGGTTGCCAGATGAAGCCGCCGCTGTCCGCGAGTTGCCCCATCGAGGCCTCGGCTGCGGACGCGGGCGCAAGCACGCCGGCCGCGCCCGCCGTCATCGGCTTGCCCGCGGAGCCCGCAACTACCACCGTTCCGCCAAGCGCCGTGATGCCGAACAGTGCGCGCGAAAAGTCCAGCGGAAGATGCACGCAGCCATGGCTTTCGGGATAGCCCGGCAAGCCGCCTGCGTGGAGCGCAACGCCGTCCCAGGTGAGCCGTTCCATATAGGGCATGGCAGCATTGTTGTATTTGCTCGAATGGTGCTTCGCGTCCTTCTGCAGGATCGTGAACACCCCGGTGGGCGTCTCATGGCCCGGTTTGCCTGAGGATATCGTGGTGACTGCAATGCGCACGCCGTTGCGATAAACCGTGGCCCGCTGCGCCGAGAGGTCGACATAGATTGTCACCGGCCCTTCGGGCGCGATTTCCGGCGCCCAAACCCATTGGCCAGGCTTGAGCTCGTCCGCGAGACGAGTGAGTTCGACCGGTGACGAGACCTTGGCACCCTGCGCCTGCAGCGTCGCAGGAAATACGAGCAACATCAGGGCTATGATCGAGCGGCGCATGGAATCTCCTTCATTCAATGCCATAGCATAAATCGCGCCTTTTTCGAGAGCCCCGCGCCATGCCGGGCTTGCCCGCCCCCCTGCCCATCGTCCAAAGGCTTATTCGTGACCGCCAGAATCGACATGGGAATGGACGGCGCCGGCAATCCGGTGCTCATGGATCTCGAAGAGCTCCTTGCGACGCGTCTGCTTGTCCAGGGCAATTCGGGTTCGGGCAAGTCGCATCTGTTGCGCCGCTTGCTCGAGGGCAGTGCGGGGCTCGTCCAACAGGTCGTGATCGACCCCGAGGGCGATTTCGTCTCGCTTTCCGAGGCGTTCGGCCACGTCGTCCTCGACGCGAGCGAGCATAGCGAGCACGAGATCAATCGCATCGCCACGCGGATCCGCGAGCATCGCGCCTCGGTCGTGCTCAGTCTCGAAGGGCTCGACATCGATGCGCAGATGCGCTGCGCGGGCGGCTTTCTCTCTGCGCTGTTCGATGCGCCGCGCGATCACTGGTACCCCGCGCTCGTCGTGGTCGACGAGGCGCAGATGTTCGCCCCCGTGGCCGCGGGCGAATTTTCGGAAGAGGCGCGTCGCGCTTCGCTGGGCGCGATGACCAATTTGATGTGCCGCGGGCGCAAACGCGGGCTCGCGGGCGTGATCGCGACTCAGCGCCTCGCCAAGCTTGCAAAGAACGTCGCGGCCGAAGCATCGAACTTCCTGATGGGGCGCACCTTCCTCGATATCGACATGGCACGCGCCGCCGACCTGCTCGGTATGGAACGTCGCCAGGCCGAGCAGATTCGCGATCTTGAGCGCGGTCGCTTCCTCGCACTTGGCCCTGCGGTTTCACGCCGACCGATTGCGGTCCGGATCGGCGAGGTGAAGACGGGTGCACGCGGCGGCACGCCCAAGCTGACCCCGTTACCGACCGCCGCGCCCGAGGATCTGGAGAGCCTGCTCTTCGCGGCGGTCGAAGCGCCTCCCCCGCCCCCGCCGCCTCCCCCGCCACGCGTGACCTCCGAAGATCTGATCCGCTCCATCGCACGCCCGATCCTGCAACCCGCGACACCGGCGCCCGCCGGCCCGCAAATGGAAGAAAGCGAGCGCGCCGCAATCATTTCCGCGGTGCTCGCCGAGATCGTCGCGGATCCCGACGCCACCTATCGCACGGCTGCGGTGCTTTATCAGGATTTCGGCCTGCGCTGCCGCATGCGCCAGTTGGGCGATCCCGGCCTCGATCTTCCCAAGTTCCGCAAGCGGCTCGCCATGGCGCGCGCCGGGATCTTCGATGAGGGTGACGAGAGCTGGGCCGAGGCGCTCGAACTGGCTGGCCAGTTGCCCGAGGACATGCTCGGCGCGTTCCTGATGGTCGCGCGCGTCGCCAAGGAGGGCATGCCCTGCCCGTCCGACGCCGAGCTTGCCGAAGTCTATGGCACGCGTTCGCCCGGAAGGGTTCGGCGCATGCTCAGCTATATCGAATCGCGCGGGCTGCTCGTCGCGCGCGTAGACCTCTCGGGCAAGCGTACCCTGACGCTCCCCAATCTGGGCTGGACCACCGCGCCGGCCATTCCTGAAATCGACCATCCCGCGCCGGCGCCGATGCGCGGCAGCGCGGACATGGGTTCGTTGCTTTAGGAGCCGTCATGGATTTCGACATACTGCTCCAGCACTATTTCGGTTCGACCGAGATCGAGAATCTCGGCGCTGACGGGCTCGCGCGGGGGCTCGAAGCGCTTTCCATCGATTTCGGCACCGAGCGCGATCCCGGTCGACGCTTCGCGCTTTGGGCCCTCATGCAGATGCTGGGCGTCGCACCGATGCCCGACGAAGCATTCAAGACGCAAGCCGAGCGCGAGGCTGCATGGCGCTTCATGCGCATGGCCCGCCGTGCCGACGAAAATTGACATTATTGATAATTGATCGCATTAGCGATTGTGCGAAGCCGCAGATCAAGCTATGCGGCGCAAAACAATTCTTACGTTGATCCCTGCCCGGGAGACTGTATCGACGGCGCCATTGGCACCCCGCCCGGCGTCGAAACAGTGGCGCGCCGGGCTTTGCCACGTTTTGAGCAATTGAGAGTGTTAGAGGAATGAGCGACCGTAACGCCGGTGCCCAGTTGATCGCCCCTTCGGCCAGCCTGTCCGTCGAGGAAGTGCTGAGCGTGCGTCACTGGAACGAGCATCTGTTCAGTTTCACGATGACGCGGCCCGCGAGCTTCCGCTTCCGTTCGGGCGAATTCGTGATGCTCGGCCTTCCTGCCGAAGGCCGCCCGCTGCTGCGCGCCTATTCGATCGCGAGCCCCGCCTATGCCGAAGAGCTTGAAATCCTTTCGATCAAGGTGCCCGACGGTCCGCTGACCTCGAAGCTCCAGCTCATTCAGCCCGGCGACCAGCTTTTCCTGGGACGCAAGCCTACGGGCACGCTCGTTGCCGATGCACTGTTGCCGGGCAAGCGGCTGTTCCTGCTGTCGACGGGCACGGGGCTTGCGCCCTTCCTCAGCATCATCCGCGATCCCGAAATCTACGATCGCTTCAACCAGATCGTGCTCGTCCACAGCGTCCGCCGCGTTTCCGATCTTGCCTTCCGCGAGGAGCTCGAGGCGCAGCTCGCGGGCGACCCGCTCGTGCAGGATCAGGCGCTGCTTCAGTTCAGCTATGTGCCGACCGTGACCCGCGAGGAGTTCCGCACCAGCGGCCGCATTGAGGCGCTGATCAAGAACGGCAAGATCTTCGAAGGTCCGTTGGCCGGTCCCAAGCATTTCGATCCCGAGCATGACCGCGTGATGCTGTGCGGCAGCATGGCGATGATCAAGGAAACCGCGGCGATGCTCGATGACAGGGGCTTCAGCGAAGGTTCGAACAACAATCCCGGCCATTATGTGATCGAGCGCGCCTTCGTCGGCTGAGCCGGCTTCCGTTTCGAGAACGTCACGGGGGTTGGCAGGATCGGCCTGCCAACCTAGACCGGTTCCAAAGACTTGGACCCAAGCCGTGACGATCCGCCCTTTCCTGCCCTCCGCTCTGGCCGTGCTGCTGCTGACCGCATGCGGCGGCGGGGATTCGGGCGGCCCTGTCGAAGTCGTTGCGATCGGCCCCCAGCCCAAGCTCGCGGCATCCGACGGAGACGCTGCCTCAACACCATCGGCCATTCTGGATCTTTCGGTTGCGCAGGGACTGGTGGCGTTCGACGCCAGCGGGCAGGTCGAACCGGGGCTGGCGGAACGCTGGATCGTCTCGGATGACGGCCTGAGCTACATCTTTCGCCTGCGTGACACCGAATGGCGGCCAGGCCGCCCCATCAAGGCGGCCGAACTCGCACGGCTGCTGCGCCGCAAGCTCTCGCCAAACGCCGGACATCGGCTCGCGCGATCGTTCCATGCCGTCGACGCGGTCATCGCGGTGACCGATGATATCCTCGAAATTCGGTTGAAACAGCCTCGACCGCAGTTTCTGGCGCTGCTGGCGCAACCTGAATTGACGCTGCATTCGGCAATGCGTGGTGGCGGTCCTTTCCGGATGGCCGAACAGCAGGGCACCGCTTTTCTGCTTGCCCCCATCACCGATCCGGAAAGCCCGGCAACCGCCCAGGCCCGCTATCCTGTGCGATTGCGCGCGGGCCGCGCTGCGGTCGCTGTGGTGCGCTATGATCGTGGGCAGGCCGATCTGGTGCTTGGCGGCGGCTATGCCGACCTGCCCTATGCGCGCGTGATCAACCCACCCGGCGCCCAGCTCCGCTTCGACCCGGTGCCGGGCCTTTTCGGGCTTGGAGTGGTCAACCAGGAGGGATTCCTTGCGACCGCAGAAAATCGCGAGGCCGTGTCCATGGCGATTGACCGTCAGGCAATCGTCCGCGCATTCGACATTCCGGGATGGAACCCCGTCAATGCGATCGTGCCCGCGCGACTAGACCTTGCCGCTGAGCCAGCGCAACCCGAATGGCTGCCCGTCGACCGCGAACAGCGCGTGGCGATAGCACGCGCGCGCGTTGCGGCGTGGCGCGGCAACAACGCGGCGTTTCCGCGGCTGCGCATCGCGCTACCTGCAGGGGCAGGGTCCAGGATCCTGTTCGCGCGCCTCGCCATCGACCTCGGCCAGATCGGCATAATCGCCGAGCGTGTCGCCTTCGATGCAGCGGCCGACCTGCGCCTGATCGACGAAGTGGCGCCTCATGACAGTGCGACCTGGTATTTGACCCGGCTGTCCTGCGCCCGTCGGCTACCCTGCGGGGAGACCGGCGACGCGGCGCTCACGGCGTCACGCGATGCTCCGAGCCTTGCCGAACGGTCAGTCAAGTTGAGCCAGGCCGATTCGGCCTATGCGGTCAACGTGCCCTTCATCCCCATCGCCAGCCCTGTGCGCTGGTCACTCGTGCGTTCGCGACTGCAGGGGTTCAAACCCAACGCGCGGGCCGTGCATCCACTCAACCACTTGTTGAAGGATTAGCACGCCCCATATTCGAGGCCGGACCTATAGGAGCCTCGATAGGAATGCGCGTTTCACCCGATCAGTTCGAGAACATCACCGGCGCGTTGCCCGATATGGGCCGCGACCCCGCATCGGTGCGCAAGCGTGTCGAGATGATGGAAGCATTGCTTGAGCGCGCATTCATCATTCCCGGCCTGAACCGCCCGATCGGGCTCGATGCCATAGTCGGTCTCGTGCCCGTGTTGGGCGATGTCGTTACGGCGGCGATGGGCGCCTGGCTGGTCTGGGAAGCACGCAACCTCGGCATGTCGAAGTTCCAGCTTACACGCATGGCGGCCAATGTCGGCATCGACTCATTGCTCGGCGCGATCCCGCTCGTCGGCGACGCTTTCGACTTCTTCTACCGTTCGAATACGCGCAACCTGAAGATCATCAGGAAGCACCTCGACAAGCATCACCCCGGCACGGTGACCATCGAGGGTTAACCGATTGCCCGGATTCTGAGCTTAGCACCGGCAGGCAAACCGCCCTGATGCGCGGGGCAGGCGTGCGGCTTCATCCGCTGATCGAGGCAAAGCCAGACTTCGTCGAGATAGCCGCCACGCGTCGCCGTGATCCGCATCATGTCGGCACTGACACCCCGATTGGCCGCTGCGAAGGCACTGGCGAACTGGCCGGCGGTGATCGAGGGACGGCGCGCGAGCACCGCCATGTCGGGATAGCGTATGCCCGCATAGAGCCGGCGTGCGTCGGCGAAATAGCGTTGGGGCCGCGTCGTCATGCAGGTGCCGTGCTTGGCCCATTCATGCTGGATGAGCTGCGCCGAGGGGGTTGCACAAAGATTGTCGCGGATCACCTTGGGCGACAGGATCCGCGCAGGGCGGCAATATTGCGGCCATTGCTTGCCATGACCATCGGGCCACAGGCCATGCAGCGTGAAGCCGAAGCGGTTGGCGCTACCGCACTGGAAGCCGTCGCGTGCACTCGATTGCTTGCCGCTGCAATATTCGGGGGACCAGGTAAGCGCGAGCGTGTAGCTGCCGATCGGAATGTCGCGCTGCGGCTGATCGGCGGTCGGGCCGTCATGCTTCGGGCGCGGCGGGTTGGTCGGCACCGCGCAGGAAAGCGCCTGCGCGCTTGCGACGCCGGGAAGCAACACTGCCAGCGAGGCCACCGCCAGCAGCGGCTTACGCATTGGCGAAATCCAGCCCGATATCGGCCGCCGGCGCCGACTGCGTCAGTCGCCCGACCGAAATATAGGTGACGCCGGCCTCCGCGATCGCACGAATGGTATCGAGCCGCACGCCGCCCGAGGCTTCGGTAGGCACGCGCCCGCCGACCAGCCGCACTGCACCGCGCAGCGTGGCTGGATCCATATTGTCGAGCAGCAGGTGCGTCGCACCCGCGGTCAGGGCAGGCTCAATCTGGTCGATCCGGTCGACCTCGACGATGATCCGCGCAATTCCCGCAGCCTTGGCGCGGCGCACGGCCTCGCCGACATCGCCCGCGACCGCGACATGATTGTCCTTGATCATCGCGGCATCCCACAAGCCCATGCGATGGTTGGTCGCACCGCCCATGCGCGTCGCATATTTCTCGAGCACGCGCAGGCCGGGTATGGTCTTGCGCGTATCAAGCAGCGTCGCGCCGGTGCCAGCGATCTTGTCGACATATTGCCGCGCCAACGTCGCAACGCCCGTCAGATGCTGCACGGTGTTGAGCGCCGATCGTTCGGCGGTAAGCATCGCACGAGCATTGCCCTTCAATCGCATCAGGTCGCTTCCCGCCGAAACACGGTCGCCATCCTGCACCAGCAGTTCGATCTCGACCGCGGGATCAAGCCGTCGGAAAAAAGCCGCCGCGATCGGAAGGCCCGCTACGATAACGGCCTCGCGGCTGTCCATCACGCCATCGAACACGGAGTCGGCCGGAATGACGGCTTCGGAGGTGATATCACCCGCCGCGCCAAGGTCCTCGGCCAGCGTGGCGGCGACGAAGGCGTCGAGATCGAAATCGGGCAATGCGAAGGACATGGCTCCTCCCCCCTTAGAGCATGGTCAGAATCAGCGCTCCTGCGAAAGCAGGAGCCCATATCGGTCGGCACACCATCGCTTCAGGCATTGGCTCCGGTTCAAGCCCGGAGCGCCAAGTGTGCCAAATCCCTCGTAAAGCCGGGAGCTTCAGTCCCCCGTCACCCGAGCGCCGAGATCACCCATGCCGACGGTCGACGACGCCATTGCCAGCATGCGGTCGAGCGACTTTTTCGCCTGGAGGCGTACGGTTTCGTCGAGCTCGATGCGCGGTTCGAGATCGCGCAGCGCAACGTAGAGCTTCTCCATCGTGTTGAGCGCCATGTACGGGCAGATATTGCAGTTGCAGTTCCCGTCCGCTCCGGGCGCGCCGATGAAGGTCTTTTCGGGGACCGCCTTTTCCATCTGGTGGATGATATGCGGCTCGGTCGCGACGATCACGGTGTCGGCGTCGGTCGTCTTGGCGAATTCGAGGATCGCGCTGGTCGAGCCGACCATATCGGCGTGATCGAGCACATGCGGCGGGCATTCGGGATGCGCCGCAACGGGAGCGCCGGGATGCTGCGCCTTCAATTTCAGCAGCTCGGTTTCCGAGAACGCCTCATGGACGATGCACACGCCCGGCCAGAGCAGCATCTCGCGCCCAAACTTGCGCGAAAGGTAACCACCCAGATGCTTGTCAGGGCCAAAGATGATCTTCTGATCCTTGGGGATCTGGCTCAGGATCTTCTCGGCCGAAGAGCTGGTGACGATGATGTCGGAGAGCGCCTTCACCTCAGCCGAGCAATTGATATAGGTGAGCGCGATGTGGTCGGGATGCGCCTCGCGGAACGCCTTGAACTTGTCGGGCGGGCACGAATCCTCGAGGCTGCAGCCGGCATCCATGTCGGGCAGCACCACGGTCTTTTGCGGGCTGAGAATCTTCGCGGTCTCGGCCATGAAGCGCACGCCGCAGAACGCGATGACATCAGCCGAAGTCTCGGCGGCCTTGCGCGAAAGATCGAGGCTGTCACCCACGAAATCGGCCAGATCCTGAATCTCGGGCTTCTGGTAATAATGCGCGAGGATCACGGCATTGCGTTCCTTGCGCAGCCGGTCGATCTCAGCCCTGAGATCAAGCCCAGTTAGGCTCCCGCCAATACCATTTCGTGCATCCATCTCACCTAACTCCCGGATTCATCGCCGAAGCGCGCCACGACGGTGGCCTCTACGCCCGCCGCCTTCAAAGGCATAGAAAAACTGTTGGCGATGGCGCGGCGCGTGGCATCGCGCGCAAGTTTCATCGGCACCGCCTCGCGCGCCTGCCGCATCAGCTCGTCCTGGCCCGCCTTGCGGTTGGCGGCGTCGAGCACCTTTTCGGAGTCGGTCAGCGCCAGCAGGATTCCGCCGCCATCATACTCCTGGATCGCGCGCATATCCACTTGCGGCCCGGCAATCTCGATCGGCGGCAGCGTGACGGTGAGTGTCCTGGAAACCTCGTCCCAGGCGACGTCACGCTGTTGCAGCTTCGAGAGGTCGACCTCGTAACGGACCATCCCGGGCATGATGAGCGTCTTTTTGGCGGTCAGCCCGAAGCGCCCCTGCTCAGAGGTGACGACCGCGACAAAGCGCGCCGCGAACGCCGACAGACGGTTCTGCTCGCGCAGACCCTGCAGGCTCGACGCGGCGATCGTCTCGACGTTCCCCTGCCAGCGCTTTTCCCAGGTGCGTTGCATCAAAAGCAGCGCGCCCAACCCCAGCGCGATCGCGAAGGCAATCGCGATCAGCCACTTGCCCAATGGTTTCATGTCTCGATCAGCTCCCAGCTATCCTGGTGTTCGCGGACCACACCGCGGTCGCGCAGGTCGATCAGATGCGCAAGCACCGAGCGCCCCGCAGCGCCGGTGAGGCGCGGATCGAGCCCCTTGTACATGTGCGAGACCATGACCGGGATTTCCCCTGTACCCCGCCCGACCAGCCGCAATATCTGCCCCTCGCGCTGCTTACGGTGGCCGAGCAACCCGCGCGCGAAACGCTGCGGCCGCTCGATCGGATCGCCGTGCGCCGGATAATAAATAACGTCGTCGCGGCCCATCAACAGCTCGAGGCTGGCCATATAGGCGGCCATGTCGCCATCGGGGGGCGAAACCACGCTGGTCGACCACGCCATCACGTGATCGCCCGTGAACAGCGCCTTTTCCTCGAGAAGCGCGAGGCAGAGATGATTGGAGGTGTGCCCAGGCGTCGCAACCGCCTGGAGCGTCCAGCGCGGACCCGAAACGCTCTCGCCGTCGCCGAGCACATGATCGGGCGCATAGGCGCGGTCGAATGCTTCATCGGCACGCGGGCCGCTGTCATCAAGCACCAGGGGCGCACAGCCGACGATCCGGGCGGCCGTAGCCTCCTTGAGCGGTCGCGTGGCGGGGCTGTGGTCGCGGTGGGTGTGCGTGCACGAAATATATGCGATCTCCTCGCCAGCGGTCGCACGCAGAATCGCGTCGATATGGTGTTGATCATCGGGACCGGGGTCGATCACCACAACGCTTCCATGACCCACGATATAGGTCTGGGTTCCGCTATAGGTATAAGGCGAGGGATTGGGCGCGAGCACGCGGCGCACCAAAGGGGTCAGCACCATCGCCTCACCGGTCGGGAAATCGTTCATCCCGCACATGTGGCACGTCCCTGCCCAGAAACAAGATCGGGCGGAACAGCCTGTAAATGTTCCACCCGATCAAATTGTCCCGCAGGATTTATTTGTTGGTGGCGCGATCCGCCTTGAGCCGCGCGATTTCGGCGTCCAGCGTGGCAAGCGCGCTTGAGCGATGCTCATCGCTCAGCCCCTTTTCCGCCGCCAGTTCGCCACGCGCCTTTTCCAGCGCTGCGACGGCGTCGGCGTCAGCCTTGCCGCAGATCATGATGCGCGTGCGCTGCTTCTTGCCGTCGGTCTCGGTTTCGACGTCGGTGCCGACCTCCTGCCCTTCAGCCTTGCACTTTGCCATCGCCGCATTGAGGTGCGCATCGTCGACCGCCACGCCGCCTTCCCCGCGCTTGATGATCGTCACGCGTTTTTCGACTTTGGGCTCGGTGTCGTGTCCCTCATGGGCCAGCGCCGCTATCGGAAGCCCTGCCAGCGCCAATGCTGTCAACGCGACTGTCAAATAGTCTTTTTTGTTCGTCATAGCCGATTCTCCTCCCGCGTAATTACTGGTCGTTCGCGCGGCGCAGCTTTTCGATTTCCCCGTCGATCGAGGCGAGCGCATCTCTGCGCTGATCGGCGGAAAGCCCCTGTGATGAAGCGATGCCTGCGCGTGCCGACGAAAGCGCCTGCACTTGCACCTTGTGATCGATCTTCGCGACACAGACGCGGACGATCTGCTTTCTGACCCCGTCATGACTCTCGGTGCGCGACTCCACAATTTCACTCTTGCCATCGCACTTGCCGGGAACGACACGAACCATCGACATGTGGCGGCGGGCGACGATCTGCGCTGCGCGTGCGGCCGCCATCGCTTCGCGGCGAACCTCCTCCGCTTCGACCAGCGCCTCGCGGCGTGCCTCCGCCGCCTCACGCAACGCTTCGCGACGCGCTTCGTCTGCTTCGGCCAATGCCTCACTCCGAGCCTCCGCGGCCTCGCGTTGCGCGGCTTCAAGCTCTTCATGCCAATCCCCCAAATTCAGGGGTGCAATCGGTGCCGGCGGAGCGGGAGCCATGGGCGGCGCGATGGCCAGCGGCGGCGCTGGCGCATCGGGGATTGCCGCCGGTGCGGCGGGTGGAATGGGCGTGATCGACGGCTGCAGCAACGCTGTCTTCTCGACCACTGCGCTACGCACTGTGCTTTCGACCTCACGCGTTGTCTCGGCCGCGATCCCGCCCGACGCGGTGAGCGCAAGGCCGCCGACGACGATGGTCACGGCGAGCGCACGGCCCGCCAAGATACGCTCATGCGCGTCGCGCATCATCAGCAGGCGCGTCTTGATCTGGTTGCGCGGGTTGAGCGCGCACGCCGCGACGGGGGTGCGGACGCAAGCCGATTTCACGAGCGCCGAGCCATAGGAATGACGCTCGTCGGGTGTCGCGTCGGCGAGCACGATCGCGTCGCAGGCGAGTTCCTGATCGGCGCGGAACGCACGCCAGGCACGGTATGCGATGGGATTGAACCAATGCAGCGACAGCATCGCCAGCGCGAAATAATTGAAGGAAAGGTCGCCGCGCCGGTGGTGCGCCCATTCATGCGTCAGCGCGAGACGCAGTTCATCCGCGCTGTAGCGATAGCGATAGTCATAAGGCAGCACGATCCGCGGCACGAACACACCCGTCGCAAAAGGACCGTCGACCGCCTGGCTCGCGCAGACCTCGATTCCGCCGCGATCGAATTCGGGAAGCTGCGTCGCCCGCGCGAGCGCCGTTCCCACGAAACGGCGATAGGCAATCAGGTGCCATCCGAAATAGCTGATCGCGCCGGTCAGCCAGATCGCGAGCAGCAGCGTGCCCCAGGCAATGCCGCTTTCAGGCGTGACGGGCGCGGCCTCGACCACCTCGATCATCGAGAAGTCGACGATCACCGGCAATTGCGTGATCGGCGCGGGACCGACCGATTCGGGCAGCGGCGGCAGCACCATGCGCAGCGCGGGCAGCAGCCAGAGCAGATAGGCAGTGCGCGCGCCGAGCATGCGCGCGACGTGACCGCGAACGAGAAGGACGAGGACCATGAGGATGGTCGTCGCCACGAACGTTTCCACGATCCAGGCCGTCATGACTTGAGCGCCTTCAGAAGGGCTTCGATCTCGGCGATGTCCTCATCGCTGAGTTCGTCGCGATCGGCGAGATGCGCCACCAGCGGCGAGACCCGCCCGCCGAACAGCCGGTCGACGAGTCGGCGCGACTCAACCGCGATATAATCCTCGCGCGCGACGGCAGGCCGATAGAGATAGCGGCGGCCATCCTCCTCGTAGGAAAGCACATTCTTTGCGAGCAGCCGCGACAACATGGTCTTGACCGTACGGTCGCTCCAGCCGCGCGCGGCACCGATACGCTCATGCACCTCGGTGGCGGTGAGTGGAGCTTCATCCCACAGCACATCCATCACCACCTGTTCGGCTTCGCTGATACGCTCGCTCATCGGCGCCTGCTCCCTTGTCCGATTACAACCGTAGTCGATTTTCGATTACAAGTGTAGTCATCAATTGGCTGAACGGCAAATGAACGCGCATTCATGCCGACGCGCTTTGACAAGCCGGGTCGACGTGCAATGAATGCGAAAATGACCGAAAGCGACAGTTCCCGCCGGCGCATCGTGGTCAATGATCGCATGCAGCAGGGGTATAGCTATCAACTGAGCGCGGGCGCCGGCAGGAATTTCGATCCCGATTTTTGCCCAGAGCTGACCCCGAAGGAAATGCTCGCGCTCGGCGTATTCGGCGGAAAGTATATGACCGATTGCCGCGACGAATTTCCTGAAAGCTGGTTCCGCGACGCCAAGCTGTCACCCCAGGGCCACGATCCTGCGCTCAATTATTTCGGAGTCAGCGCGAGCACGGCTTTGTCTGTATGGCGCGCCAAGGGCTGGATCCATCCGGACGACCCCCGTGGCTGGTTTCAATGGTATTGTCGCTATTATATGGGGCGAAGGCTGCCCGACGAAGACCGGCGTCAGATCGGTCGATGGAAAGCTTTTGCCCGTCACACCGCGCAGGTGCGGCGGCATTGCGAGCCCGGCGATCCCTTCTGTCGCCCCAGGCAGCGCCAAGCCTTGCTGCAGTGGGCCTATGACAGCCGGCGCATCTGATCTGGCGCATCACGACGCAAACGTCGGTCGGCTTTACAGACGTCCCGCCTGGTTAACATCTGTGAACCATCGAGTCGCAGGAATTTCGCCATTCGACCGAATTGGCACATAGCGTGCTATATTAGAGGTGTTCCCGATGGGGCATGGTCTCCAGCCATGCTCCACTTCATAGCGGCGGGTTGGTGCTTCCCTGGTCTCGCACCACCCGCCGTCCCCCGCTCCTCATAATTTCTGCAAGATCGCGAGCGTTTCGGCGTCGGCGGGCAGGAAGGATTCGATCGCGAGCTCCGAAAGTGTGACGTCGACGGGTGATCCGAACACCGCGCTCATGCTGAGCATCGACAGCCGCCCGAGCGGTGTTTCGAGGATCATCGGGATCGCGAGCGGATAGGCCGTCGCTGCCGCCGCGGTCTCGCCGCCCGGATAGCCGCGCAATTCGTCGAGCAGTTCCACCAGCGCTGGATCGGCGCTTGCCTCAATCTGTTCACGAAGCCGCTGGAACAGCGCCGAGCGCCATTCGGGGAGATTCACGATGCGCGCCGCGACGCCCTCAGGATGAAGGCTGACCCTGAGCGCATTGATCGGCGGCACGAGCAGATGAGACGCGACCCCCGTCATCAGGGTCATCAACGTGGCATTGGCATCGACCATATTCCAGTGCCGGTCGATCGCAAGCGCGGGATAGGGCTGGTAGGCAGCAAGCACATGCGCGATCGCGGTGCGCGCGGACGCCATGTCAGCACTGTCGAAGCGCTTTTCGGGATAGATCGGCGCATAGCCCGCCGAAACCAGCATGGTATTGCGCTCGCGCGGCGGCACTGCGAGGCATTCGGCGAGCTTTAGCACCAGTTCGCGGCTCGGGCGCGAACGGCCTGTCTCGACGAAGCTCAGGTGACGCGGCGAAATCTCGGCATCGAGCGCGAGATCCATCTGGCTCTGTCGCCGGTGCGCGCGCCATTTGCGCAGTTCTAAACCGATATCGATCTGCTTCATGACAGGCGGTGTAGCACGATGGCGCGGTGCCACCATTACCTGGCAGGTAATCGACGTCATTACCTCACGCTTCTATTTCCGGATCCGGCTCCCGGCATCGGGATCGCATCAACGGAGACAGACCATGGACAACAGCCTTTTCCTCCGCCGCATCTTCAAGCTCGATGCGCTGACTTGCTTCGCCTGTTTCGCACTGCTCACCGTCGGCGCGACACCGCTTGCACCGTTGTTCGGCCTGGACGCGCTGTTCCTACGCACGGCCGGACTGCTGCTCCTGCCCTGCGCCGCGCTTTTTCTCTGGCTGGGAACGCGTGTTGCACCGCCGCTCGCGCTCAGCGTCGTCGCGATCCTCGGCAATTTCCTGTGGGTCGCAGAGAGCGTCGCGGTGATGACGACGCGTCAGGACACGCTCACAGCGATCGGCACCGCCTTTGTCGGCACACAGGCCGCCGCGGTGCTGGTGCTTGCGTTGCTTGAAAGTCATGGCGTGAAGATCATGCGCCGCGCGACGGCGATGGCGCGGTAATCACACTCCACACCATGACATAAAGGCCCGTTCGGGCTGAGCCTGTCGAAGCCCTCCCCTTTTCTTTCCGTGCGGTTCAAGGAGAAGAAAAGGGCTTCGACAGACTCAGCCCGAACGGAGAGGCTGGAATGAACTTTGCAACAGGCTCGTTTCTCGGGTTCAGCCCGCCGGCACCAGTCCCTTGTCGGCAAGAAGCTGCTGAAGCTCGCCCGCCTCGTACATTTCCATCATGATGTCCGAACCACCGACAAATTCGCCCTTCACGTAAAGCTGCGGGATGGTCGGCCAGTCCGAAAATTCCTTGATCCCCTGCCGGATCGACTGATCCTGAAGCACGTCGACGCCCTGATAGGCGACGCCGAGATGGTCGAGGATCGCAATTGCGCGACTCGAAAAGCCGCACTGGGGAAAGAGTGGCGTGCCCTTCATGAACAGAACCACGTCGTTATCGGTGACGATCTGCCCGATACGGGCCTGGCTATCGTCGGTCATATGCGTTCCACTTCCTTTTAGTCGGGCGTCGCGGTGGTGAGTTGCAGCGCGTGGAGCACCCCGCCCATCCGGCCGCCCAGCGCGGTATAGACCGCGCGTTGCTGGTTCACCCGGGACATGCCCCGAAAAGTCTCGCTCACCACGCGCGCGGCATAATGATCGCCATCGCCCGCCAGATCGGTGATCTCCACCTTCGCGTCGGGAATCGCGGCCACGATCATCGCCTCGATGTCTTCTGCCGCCATCGGCATCAGGGCTGCGCCTCGATGAACTGGCGACGCGCCTCGACGGTCTTTTCCTCGAGCGCGGTGCGCACCTCGCCTTCGTCGATGTCGATGCCCGCCGAGGTGAGATCACCCAGCACCTTGCGGATGACATCGCCGTCGCCGGCTTCCTCGAAATCGGCCTGGACCACCGCCTTGGCATAGGCTTCGGTCTCTTCGGCGGTCAGGCCCATCTTGTCCGCCGCCCACTGGCCGAACAACCGGTTGCGCCGCGCGATGATCTTGAAGAGCGTGTCCTGATCCATCGCGTATTTCGCCTCGAAGGCGCGCTCGCGGTCGTCGAAAGTGGTCATGGCAGTCCCTTGGCTGGCTTTGCATTTCGCCCTTGAAATAGGAGCGCGCGCGCTACTCCGCAACGGGGCCGTGTCGATCAATCGCCGATCGTGACGACCACCTTGCCGATCACCTTGCGCGCCGCCATCTGCGCGATCGCGTCCCCGCCCTTCTCAAGCGGGTAGGTCCCGGTCACCTTGGGCGCGATCTGCCCCGTTTCCCAAAGGCGGAACAACCGCGCGACATGCGCCTGATTGGCCTTGGGATCGCGTGCGGCGAAGGCGCCCCAGAACACGCCGCAGACGTCGCAGCTCTTGAGCAGCGTCAGGTTGAGCGGCAGCCTGGGGATACCCGCGGGAAAGCCGACGACAAGATAACGCCCCTCCCAGGCGATCGCGCGTAGCGCCGGCTCGCAATAGTCGCCGCCGACGGGATCATAGATAACATCAGCGCCATTGGGGCCGATCGCAGCCTTGAATTCGTCTGCAAGCGCCTTGGATTGATCCTTGTCAAAGGGCCCGCGCCCATAGACGACAACCTCGTCGGCGCCCGCCGCACGCACCGCCTCGGCCTTTTCCTCCGAAGAGACCGCCGCAACGACGCGCGCGCCGAATGCCTTGCCAAGCTCGACCGCCGCCAGGCCAACGCCACCCGCCGCGCCGAGGACGAGCAGCGTCTCGCCTTCCTTCAGATGACCGCGGTCGACGAGCGCGTGGATCGTCGTGGCATAGGTCAGCAGCAGCGCCGATCCTTCAGTGAAGCTTCGTCCCTCGGGCAAGCGAAACGCGCTAGCCGCAGGAATCACGATCTTTTCAACCATGCCGCCCGATCCGGGCACCGCGATCACGCGGTCGCCGGGCTTCCAGTCGGTGACGCCCTCGCCCACCGCTTCGACCACACCCGCGATCTCGCCGCCGGGTGCGAAGGGGCGCGGCGGCTTGAACTGGTATTTGTCCTCGATGATCAGCACGTCGGGATAGTTGACCGCACACGCCTTGACCGCGACGAGAAGCTGGCCGGCTCCGGGCGTCGGATCGGCGATCTCGTCGACAACCAGCGTTTCGGGGCCACCAACGGCTTTGGACAGCAATGCCTTCATGCGCTTCCTTCTCCCATCATCCACGGCCGCTCGCCGGCGGCTTTTTTCTCGAATGTCGCGATCTGAGCGTCCATGGCGAGCGTCAAGCCGATCTCGTCCAGTCCATCCATCAGGCAGTGCTTGCGAAATGGGTCGATCTCGAAGGTGAAGCGGTCCTGGAACCGCGTTGTCACGGTTTGATGCTCGAGATCGATATGGATCGGATCGGTCTTTGCCACCTCCATCAAACGGTCGATCGCCTCCTGGGGAAGAACGACGGCCAATATGCCGTTCTTGAATGCGTTGCTCGAAAAAATATCCGAATAGCTCGGCGCGATCACCGCGGTGATGCCCATATCGAGCATCGCCCATGCGGCGTGCTCACGGCTCGACCCGCAACCGAAATTGTCGCCCGCAATCACGATCGGCGCGCCCGCATATGCGGGATTATCGAAGACGTTGTCCGGATCCTTGCGCAACCGCTCGAACGCACCCGCTCCAAGCCCCGCGCGACTGATCGTCTTCAACCAGTCGGCGGCGATGATCATATCGGTATCGACATTCTTCAGGCCCAGCGGATAGGCGCGGCCATCGATCACGGAAACCTTGTCCATCAAATCCTCAATTGAGCGCTGCGGGAAAGGCGGGCAGTTCCGCCATATCGCGCGGATCGTGCTGGATGATCACGCGCGCCTGCAGGTTCTTTGCGATTTCCTCGAACCGGTCGTGCGAGGCAAGCGTGTCGGCGCGGTTGGTGTTGAAGCTGGGCACGCCGCGCACCGCGCGGTTCTCGCGAAAATGATACTGATCTCCCGAGAGCAGCACGGCACCGCTCTTGGGCAGCCGTACCAGCAAGGCACTGTGCCCCGGCGTATGGCCGGGCATGGTGAGCATCGTGACCGTGCCATCACCGAAGACGTCAAGATCGCCTTTGACCGGCCGCACCTTGCCCTTGCCCGAGAGCCAGTGCGTCAACTGCTGCGCCGAGCGATCTTCGGGCTTCATCGCCTTGACCGCATTCCAGTCGCCTTCGCCCATCAGCAGTTCGGCACCCGGAAATTCAGCCGCGCCGCCGGTATGATCGGGGTGATAATGGCTGATGCCAACATAAGTGATCGCGCCCGGCTGGATGCCGCTTTCCTTGAGCTTGTCGGTCAGGCTCTTGTCGAGGGTCAGCCCCGGCGGGCCATTGGTGGCGCCGACAAGTTGTGCCGTCAGCCCGGTATCCCAGAGCAGCACGCCCTTGGGATGACGGATCAGGAAACAGCCCGCGACAAGTTCACGCTTCTCGCCCTTAAAGCGCATCGTATCGGAGAACCAGGCAAGATCCTCCTGCTTCAACTGGCCGCACTGAATCGCCTGCAGCGTGATCTTCGCCTCGCCCTGCGCCATCGCGGCCCAGGCGGCGATCCCGCTCAGAAGCGCGCCACCGAACAGCAGCACCATTACCCTTTTCATGGCGTCCCCCTTATCCCATCAATTCGCGCACATCGGTCAGCCTGCCCGTCACGGCCGCTGCGGCAGCCATGGCGGGGGACAGCAGATGGGTTCTCGAGCCCGGCCCCTGCCGTCCCATGAAATTACGATTGGACGTAGAGGCGCAGCGTTCGCCCGCGGGCACCTTGTCCGGGTTCATGCCCAGGCACATCGAGCAGCCGGGCTCGCGCCATTCGAAGCCCGCCTCGGTGAAGACGCGGTCGAGCCCTTCCTGCTCGGCCTGGAACTTGACCAGCCCCGAACCCGGCACGACCAGCGCCTGCTTGATGCCCGGCGCGACATGGCGCCCTCGCACGATCTCCGCGGCGGCGCGCAGATCCTCGATCCGGCTGTTGGTGCAACTCCCGATGAAGATATTCTCGATCGTCACATCTTCCATGCGCTGGCCTGCGGCGAGGCCCATATAGTCGAGCGATTTCTGCGCCGCCTCGCGCTTGGAGGCGTCGGCAAAGCTCTGCGGATCGGGCACGACACCGGTGATCGGCACTACGTCTTCGGGGCTGGTACCCCAGGTGACATTGGGGACGATCTCGGCGGCGTCGAGCGTGACGACACGGTCATATTGCGCGCCTGGGTCGGTCGCGAGCAACTTCCACCAGGCGACGGCCTTGTCCCACTCCGCGCCCTTGGGCGCCATCGGGCGATCCTTGAGATAGGCAAAGGTCTTCTCGTCGGGCGCGATCAGGCCGGCGCGCGCGCCACCCTCGATCGACATGTTGGAGACCGTGAGCCGCCCCTCGACCGACATCTCGCGGAAGACCGAGCCGGTATATTCGATGACATAGCCGGTGCCGCCTGCGGCGCCGATCTTACCGATGATCGCCAGAATGACGTCCTTGGGCGTGACGCCCGCGCCGAGTTCGCCATCGACGCGGATTTCCATCGTCCTGGATTGCTTCAAGAGCAGCGTTTGCGTGGCGAGCACATGCTCGACCTCGCTCGTGCCGATACCGAAGGCGAGCGCGCCGAGCGCGCCATGCGCCGCGGTGTGGCTGTCTCCGCACACCAGCGTGCAGCCCGGCAGGGTGAAGCCCTGTTCAGGGCCGACGACATGGACGATGCCCTGCTCGCGATCGGTGGCGCCGATATAGCGTATGCCGAATTCGGGTGCATTCTTCTCCAGCGCAGCCAGTTGCTGCGCAGACATCGGATCGGCGATCGGCAGCTTGTGCCCCGCGGCGTCGACGCGCGGCGTGGTCGGCAGGTTGTGATCGGGCACGGCAAGCGTGAGGTCGGGGCGACGCACCTTGCGGCCCGACGCCCTGAGGCCCTCGAATGCCTGCGGGCTCGTCACTTCATGAACGAGGTGACGGTCGATATAAATAAGGCAGGTGCCGTCGTCGCGTTTCTCGACAACGTGCGAATCCCAGATCTTTTCGTAAAGCGTGCGCGGTCCAGTCATAACCCGACCGCCCATAAACCCATTCCTCATTGCCGGGAAAGCGGGAAGTTTGCAATTTTCGTGCGCATCCGGCCAGAACGGCTATCGCGCGCTCGCAGTCATCGTTCCCCCGGCCCCCGACGCCGGCACATTGCCCAGATCCGCCCAATCGGTGAAGGGCTGCTGGTAAAGCATATCCATCAGCTCAAGCTGGATGCCGACGGGCTTGTTGCTCTGCGAATTCCACAGCATCGCGATCCCCGCCTTTTTCACAGGATCGAACAGGATCAGCGAGCGATAGCCATTGACCGCCCCGCGATGTCCGACAATCGGGTGACCGGCATAGCTATAATCGCGCCAACCCATCGCATAATGCGCGTTCTTGAGCGCATAATCGACGCGTCCGCCGCCGTGCGGCGTCGCGACGACGGGCGCATGGACACGGTCGAGCAATTTTGCCGAGAGCACGCCGGGCGCGCCGCCCATCTGCGCGCGCATCCATTTCGCAAGGTCGAAGATCGACGAGTTGACGCCGCCCGCGGCGGGCACGCGATAATAGTTGTCGTTGACCTCGATCGTGCGCTGGCCGACATGCGGCCGCGCCCAGCTCACCGCGCTCTGAAGTCCCGCACGATCGGTGCTCGCGCTCGCCATGCCGAGCGGGCCGAAAATCTTCTCGCGTACCAGCACACCATAGGGCTTGCCCGTCACGCGCTGGACGATCTCTGCCGAAGTATCGAAGGCGACGTTTTGATAGGTGTAGCAGGTCGACGGCGCGCAATAGGGCGACAGCCCTGCCAGCATGCCGCGTATCAGCGTCGGGTCCTGTCCGGCCTCAAGCTTGTCGTCATAGGCGTTACGGACGATGCCGGTACGGTGCGAGAGCAGGTCAGCGACCGTGACGCGCCCCTCATTTCCACCCGGCAACCGCAGCGAGGTCTGATACTGCGTGACGGGTGCGTCGAGGGACAGCTTGCCCTCATCTGCAAGGCGGTTGACAAGCGCGGACGCAACGCCCTTGGACAGCGAGGCCCAGCGGAACACGGTGCCCGTCGTCACCGGATCGCCGGTGCCGGCGGCGGTGACCCCATAGCCCTTCACGAAGCGGATCTGGCCGTTCTCGATCACCGCGACGCCCAGCCCGACCATATCCTTCGACCGCATAAGGTGCTGAAGGCGCGCGTCGAGCCTGCCATAGTCGACCCGCTGGGGGCCATCGAAGGCAATCGGATCGGCGATGAGTGCACTGCTCGCAGGCTCGAAGCCATCCGGGCCGTCGCCCGCCGCCTGGCTTGGGCCGGCTTGTGCGAAACCATAAAGAACGGCCCCTGCAGCGCACATCATTGCGGCAGGCAAGCCGAACGTCCAACGACGCGATCGGGTTGATGTCATATCTATCTCACGACCCCCAAGGCTCTGTTAAGCCTTTCTGTGGGGTTGAGGCTAAGCCTGTTTCATATTTGTTGCCAAGCGCCAGGGATTCGACCGGTCCCGAAACGAGGCGGTTTCATCGTAATTTACGCGAGTTCGACGTCAGCGCGCGACGATCGCGGATGCCCATGATGCAAAGGCAAGCCAGCCATCGGTTTCCCAGATCGCGATCCTGAAGACCTGTGATGCGATCAGGAACAGCCCGCCCCAGATCGTCGCCGGGTGCAGTTTGCCGAGCGTCTTCAGGTCCCAGACGATCAAGGGGATGAGGAAAAGATCGGGCAGCCCGAAGATCGCGATCGGCCCTGCGATCGGCGGCGGCCACGGCATGCGACCGATCGCGGGCGAGAGCATCCCGATCATGGCGATCAACATCAGCCGCTTGTGCGTCTGCGGCGTCCTGCGATTGAGCAGCGCCATGACGATCAGACCGCCATAGACGGGCACATCGATCAGCGGGATTGCGAGCCAGCTAAGCGGCGTCGTTCCGGGCGGATTGGTCGGCCGGTGGACGCCGTAGAGGGCAACCGCGGTTCCGAGCAGGATCATGACGACCGCAAGCGCCATGCCCACCGCGCCGAGCCGGCGATGGAGATCGGTGCGCCCGGCCGCAACCAGCGAGGTTTGCGTGACGAACAGCAGGATCCAGGATGAAAATACGAGCCCGTGCAGATGCACGAGCGGCGTCATCGCGGGCAGCGGCCGTCCCGCATCGATGATCCCGCGCAGATAATAGGTCGGCGCGAAGCCGATGACGACCATGGCGAGGATCGCCAGCGCCATGCTCGTAAAGAAAATGCGTTCGCCCGAAAGGCGACGACGCCCCGCCACAGTTGCCATGCCCGAACTCCCCACAAGTTCCCGAGACTTTCGTGGCCGCTGATATCATGTCGGAACCGAAACTTCCATCCCGGCGCAGGCTCGTCGGACGGTGTTAGCGCTTACGGACGATCCCCAGCCGCGCCATCACCTCGCGCGGTATCGTGAAATCCTCTACAATCATCGCGCTGTTGCGAAAGCCGCAAAGCTCGCGCTGGACGATGAAGCCCCAGACCTTGGCGGCGGCCGCGTCGAGCAGCGCCTCATGCGCGGCGCTGCCACGCTCGCCATCGAAGCCGCGTAGCACCGCAAGCGCGCGCTCCACCTGCCGACCGGCGCGCGCGAGCGATTCCACCTTCTCGTTGAGCACTTCGGCCTCGAGCGCGCCAAGCGCGGCCTCGCGCGCCTGCGGACGAAGCGCGCCGATATGGGGGCGGACAGCCATGGCCTGCCGATATACGCCGCGGCCGCCCCGGCGTCAGCCCGCCTTGCGATAATCCGCGACGATCTCGCCCGCGGCGATCAGTTCCGCCTCATGGCTCGCTTCGCGCCACGTCTCGGCCAGCGCGGCGGCTTCCCATTGCTGCATCGCGGGGTGCGCGATGACGTGATCGACCCAGCGTTGCCCGGCCGCGCCGACATCGAGTCCGTAGGTGCGCACCCGGAACGCGACCGGGGCGTAAAAGGCATCGACGGCGCTGAAATCGGCGCCAGCGAGCCACGGCCCGCCAAAGCGATCGAGCCCCTCCGCCCACAGTTCGGCGATGCGCGCGACATTTCTTTCGAGCGCGGCGCTCGGGGTGCGTGGCTTCACGCGAACGCCGACATTCATCGTGCAGTCGTTGCGGAGCGCACCGAAGCCGCCGTGCATTTCAGCAACCGCCGAATAGGCCCAGGCACGCGCGGCTTCGTCGGTGGGCCAGACGCCAGGATGACGTTCGGCCAGATAGACGGTGATGCCGAGCGAATCCCAGATCGCGCGATCGCCGTCGATCAGACAGGGCACCTGGCCGTTGGGCGAGAAGGCGCGGAAAGCGTCGTAATTGTCGTGGGTTGTGAAGGGCTCGATCCGATCCTCGAACGCGATGCCCAGCGCCTTCATCAGCAGCCAGGGCCTCAAGGACCAGCTCGAATAGTTCCGGTTTGCGGTGATCAGCGTGTACGTCATGCGATGTTCCTCCCGCGCCAGCCCCTAGCCGCGCGATCGATTCCGGCCAAAACAAGAATGCGTCTCCATCGATAAGCTGGCCTTATCAAGGGGATCACACCACCTCCTTGGGCGAGAGATAGTCGGGATCATGGATGATCGGCGGTTCCTCGCCGCGATCGAGCGCTTCGAGGATCTGTGCAAATCCGGTGCGGCAGCGAAAGCCCAGCAACCGTTCAGCCTTTTCGGCGACATACACACGATCGATATGCGCGGGCAGCGTCCAGCCACGCTTTGCGTAGAGCGCAGCAGCGCCCGGGAAATAATGTTCGATCACGCGCGGCGCATCCTCGATCAGCGCGGCGCAGCCCTCGCGCGTGAAGGGCGTGGGCGCCGACAGGATGAAGGTCTCGAAACCGAGCGCGGGCGCACGATCGAGCGCCGCGACATGCGCCTCCACCGCATCCTCGACGGTCAGCCGGCGACCCAGGAACTCGTTGGCCTTGGTGTTGGGGCCGTCATGGTCGATTTCGCCGGCCATGTCGTCATCCTCGGGGAAGAAACGCCCGGTGCGCAGCACGGTGACGGGCAGCGCCTGCTCCAGATGCGCGAGGCGGCAGAGCTGCTCGGCGGCGAGCTTGGTGACGCCGTAGATGTTGCGCGGCTGGAGCGGTGCGAGCTCCTCGGTGATCCACGCCGCCTCGCGCGCGCCGCCCGCCTTGCCCGCGCGGATCGCGGCCGAGATCATCAGCGAGGTGGTCGAGGTGAAGACGAAGCGGTCATTGCCCGCCGCCACCGCGGCCTCGAGCAGGTTGAGCGTGCCCGTGACGTTGACGTCGATGAAGGCCTGCGCGGGATAGCGCGCGATATCGGGCTTGTGCAGCGCGCCCGCGTGGATCACCGCCTCGATACCATGATCGACAAAGACGCGATCGACGGTCGCGCGATCGGCGACCGACCCGATGATCTGCGTGTGCGCGCCCGGTGCGACGTCCAGCCCGGTGACGTGATGCCCCGCCGTGCCCAGCCGGGGGGCCAGATGACGTCCGAGCCAGCCCGAAGAACCTGTCAGAAGTATTCGCATGCCGTTCGACACTCCTTGGCCGCCGCCCTCACGCGCCGCCCACCCCACGATCGTCATGCTGAACTTGTTTCAGCATCCATTCGGAAGCGCCCGCGTAACCGGACAAATCGCGTGGACCCTGAAACAAGTTCAGGGTGACGACGAAGGTGCGAAGAGAATCACTGCACGTATTTCGCCGTCGTCTTCGCCGCCACCTCATCAGCGGTCACGCCCGGCGCCAGCTCGATCAGCCTGAACGGGCTCGCGTGATCAGGCCGCTGGAACACCGCGAGATCGGTAATGATCATGTCGACGACATTCTTGCCGGTGAGCGGCAGCGTGCATTCGGGGATGAACTTGGGATCGCCGGCCTTGGAATTGTGCTCCATCACGACGATGATCTTCTTTACGCCCGCGACGAGGTCCATCGCGCCGCCCATGCCCTTGATCATCTTGCCCGGGATCATCCAGTTGGCGATGTCGCCATTCTCGGCGACTTCCATCGCGCCAAGCACGGTCAGGTCGATATGCCCGCCACGGATCATCGCGAAGCTGTCCGACGACGAGAAATAGACCGAGGACGGCAGCTCGGAGATCGTCTGCTTGCCCGCGTTGATCAGGTCGGGGTCGACTTCATCGGGATAGGGAAAGGGCCCGATGCCGAGCATGCCGTTCTCGCTCTGCAACGTGACCGTCATCCCCTCGGGGATGTTGTTCGCCACCAGCGTCGGAATGCCGATACCGAGATTGACGTAATAGCCGTCGCGCAGCTCCTTGGCAGCGCGTGCGGCCATCTGGTTCCTGTCCCAAGCCATTCACTCTTGCTCCATCTATCCCCCTCCCTTTCAAGGGAGGGGCAAGGGGTGGGTCAGCGAAGGCGGGGCTCGACGCCCCGGCTTCGCTTTGGGGTGAAGTAGCAGCGCCTTGAGTCCTTTTGGCTCGCAGACGCTCGCACCCACCCCCTTACCCCTCCCTTGAAAGGGAGGGGCTTAATCTATCTCACGCCGCCTCCCGCTCGCGCGTCGTCACGAATTCGATCTTCTTGTCATAGGGCGCCCCCACGATCATCCGCTTCACATAGATGCCGGGCAGATGGATCGCGTCGGGATCGAGCGAGCCCACGGGCACCACTTCCTCGACCTCGGCGACGCAGATCTTCGCGGCGGTCGCCATCGGCTGGTTGAAGTTGCGCGCGGTCTTGCGGAAGATCAGGTTGCCGCTCTCATCGGCCTTCCAGCCCTTGATGATCGCGACATCGGCGTAGATGCCGCGTTCGAGGATATAGGTTTCCCCGTCGAACTCCTTGTGCTCCTTGCCCTCGGCGACAAGCGTGCCGACGCCGGTCTTGGTGTAGAAGCCCGGGATGCCCGCGCCGCCCGCGCGGCAGCGCTCGGCGAGCGTGCCTTGGGGGCAGAACTCGACCTCGAGCTCGCCCGCAAGATATTGCCGCTCGAACTCCTTGTTCTCGCCGACATAGGAGGAGATCATCTTGGCGACCTGGCGCGTGCGCAGCAGCTTGCCGAGCCCCTCATTGTCGATGCCCGCATTGTTCGAGGCGATCGTGAGACCCTTCACCCCTGAATCGCGGATCGCGTCGATCAGCCTTTCGGGGATTCCGCACAGGCCGAAACCGCCCGCGCACATCGTCATGCCATCGAACAACAGCCCCTCGAGCGCGCTTGCCGCATCGGGATAGAGCTTCTTCATCGGGTCCCCTCCTGAGATCCAGTTTCCGCCGCGGAATAGGCGCGCGCACGGGGGGCGGTCAATCGCGGCTCGGCTGCAATCGCAGTTGCAGAAAATGCAATTGTCGATACTTCTGCAAATGTCTTCGTTCCGTTGGGGCTGAGCCTGTCGAAGCCCTTCCCTTTTCTTTTTGGTGGAGGAAGAAGGAAGGGGCTTCGACAGGCTCAGCCCCAGCGGTGTGAGAAACTGCGAAAGCCGCCAAAAGCCGCTGAACGCCAGCCCTACAACGCGACAATCACCCCCGCGCGCGGATCGGCCTTGCCCGCCACCGCTTCGCGATAGGCGGCAAGCGCGGCGTCGGGCCCCATGCGCTTGTCGATGTGAAACAGCTTGCGGGCGTCGCCGAGGAAGTTGGTCCAGGCAGCGGCGACGCGCTCGCGAAAACCGCCCGCCCCCCAGTCCTGCGAGCGCTTCTGGATGCGGCCCGGAGCGAAGAAGCCTACGGCGGGCCAGCGCTTGCCGCCTTCGCCCGTCGCATCCCAGTGCGCCTTGCCGACCACGAGGCTGAAGCGCAATGCGTCGCCCAGATGCTCGTGCACCGCGCCCGTCACCGTGCTGTTGCCCGCGACGTCGACAAAGGCGGACGGCACCGATGCGTCGATGTCGCTGATCGTATCATAGAGCACGAGTTCGTCGTACAGCCCCGTGGCTTCGAGGAACGCCCGGCCGCGCTCTGACGTGAGGCCGATCATGCGCGGCCGCTGCGCACGTTCGCGCATCGCATGCGCGAAGGAGATCGCGGTCTTGGCCGAAGCGCTGGCGACGATCACCTGTTCCGCGCCATAATCGCCCTCATCCTCGAACTGATCGGCGATCAACCAGCCGGTGAGGTAGAGCGGGCGAAAGACGGGCCACCACTCACGATCCGCTTCGGCATAATCGCCGAGCGCCGCAACGCGCTGATATTGGTTATAGACCGCGGGCATGTCGAGCCGGTGCGCGGTCTGATCGGTAAAGCCGGCGGGCCCGACGCGGTCGGGGGTGAGCACCGCGTGCGAGGCGAGCGGGAAATAGCCGTAAAGCAGTTCGCCGGGATCGAGACCCTCGACCCTGGAGCGCGTCACCGTGGCAAAGCCCCACACGGGAAGCCGCCCCGCGCCATCGCCCGAGAAGAAGTCCCAATAACCCTTGCCGTTGCCGAACAGTCCGACCGGATGGCCGAGCGCGGCATAGGTAACATTGTTGGCAGTCATCGCGAATTCGTCGAGCCGAACCTCGATCTCGCCATCGCCCAACTCCCGCGCACCCTCGTCAACGATACCAGCCTTTGCGATCTCATCGCGATCGACGTCGACCGCCCAGCGTGCTTCGCTCATAGATCCTCTCCTTGCTCAAGCGGCAGAATGACGCATAACCGTGACAGCACAAGTCATGGACGAGGACTTGCGGTGACAGCCACACTCCGGATCAAGCGCATCCATGAGCCCGCCGAGTCGAGTGACGGCGCGCGATTCCTCGTCGATCGGCTCTGGCCGCGCGGCATATCCAGGGAAAGGGCGGCGCTCACCGGCTGGCTGCGCGCGCTGGCGCCGAGCGACCTGCTACGCAAACTCTATCACGGCGCAACCGGGGATTCGGATGCTGCATGGGATGCATTCCGCAAGGCTTATGTCGACGAACTCGAAATCGGTGGCCCCGATATTACGGCCGCGCTTGCCGAACTCGACGCGGCGCGGATGGCTGGGCCGGTGACCTTGCTCTATGCAGCGAAGAATGTGTCGCGCAACAATGCCGCGGCGCTCGCGGAGTGGCTCAACCGACGAGCCTGAGCCCCGGGCGCGGCCACGCCATGCTCACCAGCCGGCCCGTCCCCGACAGAGTGATATATGCCGTCCGCCGATCCGCTCCGCCCCAACAGATATTGGTGGTGAAGGGATCGTGGGTGGGCACAAAGTCGACAAGTTGGCCCTCGGGCGAGATCACGGAGATACCGCTCTGGCCGATCGTCGCAACACAGATATTGCCGTCTTCCTCGACACCAAGGCTGTCGAAATAGGTGTAGCCCGCGGGCGAGTAGAGGAAGCGCCCGCCACCGCCCGAAAGCCCCGTCGCCCTGGCCACACTGCCCGGTCCTGTCAGATCGAAGGCCCAGAGTTTGCAGGTATAGGTCTCGGCGACATAGAGCGTCTCGCCATCGGGCGAGAGGCCGATGCCGTTCGGGTTTTCGAGCGGAAAGATGACTTCCTCAATATGGCTGCCATCGGCCTTCGCGTAGAACACGCCGACGACGTCGCGCGCTCGTTCGCCGGTCTTGCCGTGATCGGTGAACCAGAAGCCGCCATGCGCATCGAAGACGATATCGTTGGGACCGCGCAGCGCCACGTCGCCCGCATGGGTGTAGAGCGTCTCGACCGAACCTGTCGCCATGTCGACGCGCTGGATCGACCCGCCCGCATAATCCGCCGCGGTACCATGAGGGACGAGCAACCCCTGCGTCTCCACCCAGCCGAAGCCGCCATTGTTGCAGACATAGAGCATGCCGTCGGGCCCGACCGCGAGGCCGTTGGGACCACCGCCGGGCTCGGCCACGGTTTCCTTGGTCCCGTCGGGGCGGACGCGCGTGATGCGCCCGGCGGCAATCTCGACCAGCACGATCGAGCCGTCAGGCATCGCCACGGGTCCCTCGGGGAAGCGCAGTCCCAACGCAATCTCTCGAACCGCCTGCATCGCACCCCTCCTCGCCTGTCCTACACGTTCTGTTCCTGTCATCTTTGACGCGAGCCGATTCGGCTGCGGTTGCGACAGGGACGAATCAACATGGCGTTTTGTGCGAAGTTTGCGAAGTTAAGGAAAGGCAGGATCGCCGGGGCCAGCTTTGCAGACGCCGCGACCCAGCCTAGACCATGACGCAATGACACGTTTTCAGGAGAGATTTCGCCAATGACAGCCAGAACCGGCGGCCGCATCCTCATAGACCAGCTTCTGATCCAGGGATGCGACCGCATTTTCACCGTACCCGGCGAGAGCTTCCTGGCAGTGCTCGACGCGCTCCACGACAGCCCCGAGATCGAAACGGTGGTGTGCCGGCAGGAAGGCGGCGTGACCTTCATGGCGGAGGCCGACGGCGCGATGACCGGCCGGCCGGGGATCGCTTTTGTGACGCGCGGGCCGGGTGCGACCAATGCCTCGATCGGCGTGCATGTCGCGATGCAGGATTCAACGCCGATGATCCTGTTCATCGGTGACCTCGCACGCGGCGACAAGGACCGCGAGGGATTTCAGGAAGTCGACTTCACCGCGATGTTCACCCCGCTCGCCAAATGGGCGGCGCGGATCGACGACGCGGCGCGCATCCCCGAATATGTCGCGCGCGCCTATGCGACCGCGATGTCGGGGCGGCCGGGGCCCGTGGTGCTCGCGCTGCCCGAGGATATGTTGCGCGACGCGGTCGAGGCGCTCGATCGGCCCAAGATCGTCCCGCCCGAACAGAGCGTCGATCCCGAGGCGATGATGGCGCTTGTAGACCTGCTGAAAGATGCCTGCGCGCCCGTTGCGATCGTGGGCGGCGCGGGCTGGTGCCAGGGGGCGTCGCATTATTTCCGCGAATGGGCGGAGCGCGTGGGTATTCCCGTCGCGGTCGGCTTTCGCCGCCAGGACGCCATCCCCAATGACAGCGCCGCTTATGCGGGCAATCTGGGCTATGGCCCCAACCCCAAACTGGTCGAGCGCGTGCGCAACGCCGATCTGATCCTCGCCGTCGGCGCGCGGTTGGGCGAGGCGACCACCGACGGCTATGCGCTGATCACCCCCGACCATCCCGACCAGATTTTGATCCACGTCCATCCCGATCCGAATGAGCTGAACCGCGTCTATCGCGCGGATCTCGCGATCTGTGCGGACATGCGCGAATTCGCCGAAGAGGCGGCGCTCTGGGAAGACGACCTGCTCGATTTCGACGCCGGAAAGCAAGCGCATGCCGAATGGGAGGCGTGGAACACGCCCGCCCCCAATGGCGCGGCGCTCGACCTTGGGATGTGCGTCAAGGAGATGCGCGAGAAACTGCCGGCCGATTCGATCATCTGCAACGGCGCAGGCAATTTTTCGGGCTGGTGGCATCGCTACTGGCGCTATACCGGCCCCGTGAGCCAGCTCGCGCCGACCGCGGGCGCGATGGGATATGGCGTCCCCGCTGCCGTCGCCGCATGCTTGCGCAATCCGGACCGGCAGGTGATCGCGCTCGCGGGCGACGGCGATTTCCTGATGAACGGGCAGGAACTGGCGACCGCGGTGCGCTATGGCTGCGATCTGCTCGTGCTCGTGATCGACAACGGCGCCTATGGGACGATCCGGATGCATCAGGAACGCGAATATCCTGAGCGGATCTCGGCAACCGAACTCGTCAATCCTGACTTCGCGGCGCTGGCGCGCGCCTATGGCTGCTGGGCAGCGACGGTCGAGAAGACCGACGAATTTGCGCCCGCGCTCGCCGAAGCGATGCAGCGCAAGGGCGTGCGGCTGCTCCATCTGAAAACCGATGTCGAGCATATCGGCGCAGGCGGCAACACGCTCGACAAGGTGCGCGCGGCGGGACGCAAGGCGCGCGGCGAAGGCTGAAGGCGAGACGCCGAACGAAAGGCCCCGCTCCGGCAAAGCGGAACGGGGCCTCCCGCGACCCTCTGGGGGTATTCGGAAAATCAGCGCTGACCTGCGAAAAGCCTCGCATGTTTTCCGGGAGGAAACTCTCGTGCGCTCAGCACGCGCCTCCCCTTTTGCGTCACCAGGCAAGGGGAGAGCCCGGCGACGTTGAAGGCCCAACAAGCTTTGCCGAACGGGGTTCCGGGCTTTGCGACAAGCGGTGGCAAAGCAAGTGATGATCCGTTGATCGCCCCTGCCGCGATCTTGCCATGATATTGCTGCAAGGCGGCGCATCCTGCGGAGGCACAAGATGACGTTTCGTCCCCAAATGCTTGCAGTCATGGCGCTTCTGCTGCTGACGGCGTGCGTAACGCCCGCCAGACTACCGCTATGGCGCAGCACTGACGCCGCGCCCGGAACACGCACTGCAATGCGCGTCTTCTTCGCGACCGACCGCGTCGCCAGCAGCGCGCCTGCGGGCAGCCCCGAGTATCTGGCACAGCCCTATGGCAAGCAGGTCTATTTCGATCGCGCCAACACGCTGTCCTTCGGCGCCGCGACGGGGACGATCGCCCGGCGGGCCACTTCGCTGGGGCCGTGTGAGCCCGGTTGGTGGCCGCAGGAGGTCGTGCCCGGTGCAGTCAAGCCGCGCTTTCCGCTGCGGTCACTCTCACCGCTTGCGGGCGGGGATTTCTATTCAGCGCTCGAGCGCGAGGTCGACCGGCTGGCGACCGCACCCGCGGCGCCGTGCCATGAGGCGGGCGCACTCACCCGCCCCGCGCGCCGCGTGATCCTCTATGTCCACGGCTTCAACGACGCCTTTGACGAGGCCGCCGGCAACGCTGCGCAGCTCGCCTATGACCTCGAAATCCGCGCCGCGCCCGTATTCTTCAGTTGGCCGACGCAGCAGTCACTGGTCGAATATACGCGCGACCGCACCTATTCCGAGCGCGCGGGGCCACTGCTCAAGGAACTGATCGCGGGGATTGTCGACAAGGTGAAGCCCGACGAATTCTATCTTATCGCGCACAGCTTGGGCACACGGATCACGCTGCAGGCGCTGAGCGAATTGTCGGTGGAGCGATCGGAGCGTTTCGTGCCGCTGACCGCGCTGGTACTCTATGCACCCGATCTCGACACACTCATCTTCCAGCGGATCTTCATGGATTCGCTGCCGAGGTTCGCAAGACGCACATCGGTTTATGCCAATACGCACGACATAGCGCTGTCGGTCTCGCGCCGCGTCAATGGCGGCTATGCCCTTGGCGACTTTGACGGTGCGCCCTTCACCGGGCCTACCTTCCACACGATCGACGTGGGGCCGGTACGCCAGTCGCGGCTCAACCATTCGGGATTCGAGGATTCGCCGCTGATCACGCGCCAGATTCAGGCGGATCTGCTCGGCACCCCGATATCCGAACGCCCATGCCTTTGCCGACTGAGCGCGCAAGGCAACGGCGCGATCAATCCCACGGGAAAAGAGCCCTTTTATCGCATTGCCGTGGGCGCGCTGGCCTGCCCCTTTGATTCCAAAATCTATGCGTCGCGCCCCGACACCCCGGCCTGCCCTGCCCAGCCCTGAGCCGAGCTGCTCAGGGCGCATCGAGCTTTGTATGCGTGGCGGTGTTGTTCGCCGCGATGCGGGCCATCAGTGATTGAAGCGCGCACAACACAGCGTTGACGATCTGGAAGATCGCCCAGACGGTGACAGTATAGCCCCGCGATGTCAGACCCGCGCTTCGAGCACCATGTTGGTCGGTGTCTCGGCGGCGCGGCGCACCGAGCTGAAGCCCGCTTCCTTGAGCACGTCGGTCAGCCGCTTCTCGCCGGCTTGCGCGCCGAGCCCGAGCCCCACCTCCTGCGCACGCGAACAGGGGACGCAGACCACCGTCGAGAATCCATAGAAGATGTTGCCGAGCGGATGGCAATTGTCCTCAAGCCGATCGCCTGCAAGCGGCTCGACGACCATGAAGGTACCGCCGGGCTTCAATATTTCGCGCACGCGCCGCGCCGCGCCCACCGGATCCCCCATGTCGTGAAGCGCATCGAAGATGCAGGCGAGGTCGTAACCGTCCTCGCCGATCTCCTTGGCGGCAACCGCATCGAAACGCGTATTGGCGGGCCCCCCATCGGCCGCCTTTTGCCGCGCAAAGTCGATCGAGGGCTGGTGGAAGTCATAGCCGTGGATCTGCGACTTCGGATAGGCCTCAGCCATCAGCATCGTGGAGGAGCCGTGACCGCAGCCGATGTCGGCGACCTTTCCGCCGGACTTGAGCGTCGCCTCCACCCCGTCGAGCGCAGGGATCCAGCTCGACACGAGATTGACCATATAGCCGGGGCGGAAGAAGCGATCGGTGCCGCAGAACAGGCAATTATTATGCTCGCCCCAGGCGCGCCCACGCCCGCTCTTGAACACGTCGATCGCGGTCTCGTTGCTCATATATTGCGAGACAACCGCCTGGAAGAAACCCTGCATGCAGGTAGGTTCGCCTTCATGCGCGAAAACCGCGGCCTGTTCGGGCGTAAGCGAGAAGCGTTCGCTCGCCGGATCCCAGGCCACATAGCCCGCGGCCGCGTTGCCCGACAGCCACTCGCGCACATAACGCGGATCGACCCCTGCTTCGCCCGCTACATCCTCTGCGGTCGAAGGCCCAAGCTTCTCGAGCGCGCGATAGGTGCCTGTCTGGTCGCCGATATAGGCGAGCAGCAATCCCATAGCGCCCGCCACGTCGCCGATCACCTTGCCGATCAGTTGCTCGAGTTTCGTTCCGTCGATTTCCGGAGCCATCGTCGCCATTCCATCTCTCCCAGGCGTCTGTGCGATGGCCGTGGACAATAGCACCGCGTCGCGCCCGAATCGTCGGGGGAAACTACGCTCCGATGAGTGGGACGAAGCGCACCGCGCACAGTTCAGCAATCGCAAAGCTGTCCGCGCCGGTGCGCGTCACGCGAACCAGCGTCTGGATGTCATCATGGCCGCCTAGCGGGATCACCAGCCGTCCGCCGATCGCGAGCTGCTGCTTGAGCGGCTCGGGTATGATCCGCCCGCTCGCTGCGACGAGGATCGCGTCGAACGGCGCCTCTTCGGGCCAACCCAGCGTCCCGTCTCCGGCGTGGACCGTGACATTGTCATAGCCGAGCTCTGCCATGCGCATGGCCGCGAGATCGGCGAGCAGCGGCACGCGCTCGATCGTGAAGACATGGTCCGCGATTCGGCTCATCACCGCTGCTGCGTAGCCCGACCCCGCCCCTACCTCGAGCACGCGCGCATTCGCGTCGATCCGCGCCTCAGCGATCATCAGTGCGACAATATAGGGCTGCGAGATCGTCTGTCCCGCCTCGATCGCGAGCGCGTGATCAGAATAGGCGTAGTCGGCCATATCCGCCGACACAAATTGTTCGCGTGGGACCATGCGCAGCGCGGCGAGCAGCCGCGGATCGGTGATACCGCGGCTCGCGATCTGCCGATCGACCATGCGATCGCGATCAACCTGAAAATCGCGCATCGGGCATCCCTTCAGCCGCCCTTATGCGTGAGGATGCGCCTTTAGATCAGTCCCGCCAAGGGGCTGGAAGGATCGGCGTAGCGCCGCTTGCCCATACGGCCCGCGAGGTAGGACAGGCGCCCGGCCTCGACCGCGGCCTTCATCGCGCGTGCCATCATGATCGGCTGCTTGGCCTCGGCGATGGCGGTGTTCATCAGCACCCCGTCGCAGCCCAGCTCCATCGCGATCGCCGCGTCAGACGCCGAGCCGACGCCGGCGTCGACGAGCACGGGCACCTTGGCGCCCTCCACGATCAGCCGGATCGTGACGCGGTTCTGAATGCCCAGCCCCGAGCCGATCGGGGCGCCCAGCGGCATGACCGCGACCGCGCCCGCATCCTCGAGCTGCTTCGCCGCGATCGGATCGTCGACGCAGTAGACCATCGGCTTGAAGCCTTCATTGGCCAGCGTCTCGGTGGCGCGCAGCGTTTCGCGCATATCGGGATAGAGCGTCTTGGCTTCGCCCAACACCTCGAGCTTGACGAGATCCCAGCCCCCCGCCTCGCGCGCCAGCCGAAGCGTGCGGATCGCCTCGTCGGCGGTGAAGCAGCCCGCGGTGTTGGGGAGATAGGTGATCTTCTTCGGGTCAATGAAATCGGTCAGCATCGGCGCCTTGGGGTCGGCAATGTTCACCCGGCGCACCGCGACGGTCACGATTTCGGCGCCCGAAGCCTCGACCGCGGCGGCATTCTCGGCGAAGTCCTTATACTTGCCCGTGCCGACGATCAGCCGCGAACGAAAGGTCCTGCCCGCGACGGTCCAGGTGTCGTCATCCTGCCCGCCGCCGACGAAATGCACGATCTCGAGCTCGTCGCCATCCTCGACCTTCACCGCGGCCAGCGTCGAACGCGGCACGACCTCGAGGTTGCGCTCCACCGCAACCTTGGCGGGATCGAGCCCGAGTTCCGCCGCCAGCCCGGCCAAGGTCAGCCCGGCCGCGATCCTGCGATGCTCGCCATTCACCCGGATCGAAATCGTGCCGTCGCTGCTCATCAAGTCCAAACCTTTGCGTGTTCCGTTCGCGCGCCATATAGGGGGCGCCTTGGCAGTGCCGCAACCGAAAGGCTCTTCATGGCTGATGCAAAGACCGTGTTCGTGCTCAACGGCCCCAATCTCAATCTGCTGGGCCTGCGCGAACCCGAGATCTACGGGCACGACACGCTCGACGACATTGCCGATCGGCTGGAGGATCAGGCGCAGGAACTGGGGCTGTCGATCGACATGCGCCAGTCCAACCATGAAGGCCACCTGATCGACTGGCTTCACGAGGCCAATGCCGACGGCGTCAAGGCTGTGATCCTCAATCCGGGCGGCTATACGCACACTTCGGTAGCGCTCCACGACGCGATCAAATCCATCACGGTGCCCGTGATCGAGGTGCATCTTTCCAACCCGCATGCGCGCGAAAGCTTTCGCCATATCAGCTATGTAGGCCGCGCGGCCAAGGGAACCATTGCGGGCTTCGGCGCGCTCTCCTATGCCCTTGCGCTGGACGCGGCCGCCCGTCTCTGACAATAGCGCCCGCAACAAGGGGTAATAAGAGGGTCGCATGACCACTGCGAAAACGAACAACACCATGCAGGTCGATCCCGCGCTGGTCCGCCAGCTCGCCGAGCTGCTCGACGACACCCAGCTTACTGAAATCGAGGTCCAGGACGGCGAACGGCGCATCCGCGTCGCGCGGAATGTGACCGTCGCGGCCGCGGCGCCCGTTGCCGCTGTCCCCATGGCTGCAGCGGCACCTGCTGCGGCAGCGCCTGCCGAAGCTGCGCCGGCTGCCGCCGCCAACGTCAACGCGATCAAATCGCCGATGGTCGGCACCGCCTATCTCGCGCCCGAGCCCGGCGCGAATGACTTCATCAGCGTGGGCAGCACCGTGAAGGCGGGCGACACGCTGCTGATCGTCGAGGCGATGAAGGTGATGAACCCGATCACCGCCCCTTCGGCAGGCAAGGTGACCGCGATCCTCGTGGGCAATGGGCAGCCGGTCGAATACGACCAGCCGCTCGTCGTCGTCGAGTAATCACATCATGAAAATCGAGAAGCTGCTGATCGCCAATCGTGGCGAGATCGCGCTGCGCATTCACCGCGCGGCGCACGAGATGGGGATTCGCACGGTCGCGGTGCACTCGACCGCCGATGCCGACGCGATGCACGTCCGCCTGGCAGATGAAGCGATCTGCATCGGCCCGCCGCCGGCGGGCGAGAGCTATCTCAACATCCCCAACATCATCTCGGCCGCCGAGATCAGCCATGCCGACGCGATCCATCCGGGCTACGGCTTCCTCTCGGAGAATGCGCAGTTCGCCGAGATCGTCGAATCGCACAACATCATCTTCGTCGGCCCCAAGCCCGAGCACATCCGCACGATGGGCGACAAGGTCGAGGCTAAGCGCACGGCTGGCAAGCTCGGCCTGCCGCTCGTGCCGGGCTCTGACGGCGCGATCACAGGGATCGAGAGCGCGAAGATCATCGCCGAAAAGATCGGCTATCCGGTGATCATCAAGGCCGCATCGGGCGGCGGCGGGCGCGGTATGAAGGTCGTGCCCGACGCGGACAGCCTCGAAAGCCTGATGGGCCAGGCCAAGAGCGAGGCCAAGGCGGCGTTCGGCGACGACACCGTCTACATGGAAAAATATCTCGGCAATCCGCGCCATATCGAGTTCCAGATATTCGGCGACGGCGAGGGCAACGCGATCCATCTGGGCGAACGCGATTGCTCGCTTCAGCGCCGCCACCAGAAGGTGCTCGAGGAAGCGCCTTCCCCCGTCATCACGCATGCACAGCGCGACGAGATGGGGATGATCTGTGCAAAGGCGATGGCCGAGATGGGCTATCGCGGCGCGGGCACAATCGAGTTTCTCTACGAGAATGGCGAGTTCTACTTCATCGAGATGAACACGCGGCTTCAGGTCGAGCATCCGGTGACCGAGGCGATCACAGGGCTCGACCTCGTGCGCGAGCAGATCAAGATCGCGGAGGGCAATCCACTCACCCTGCGCCAGCAGGACGTGCAGTTCCGCGGCCATGCCATCGAGTGCCGCATCAACGCCGAGGATCCGCGCACCTTCGCGCCGTCGCCGGGGCTGGTAAAGAGCTTCCACGCGCCGGGCGGCATGCACGTCCGCGTCGATAGCGGGCTTTATGCCGGCTACAAGGTGCCACCCTATTACGACAGCATGATCGCCAAGCTGATCGTTTACGGCACCACGCGGCAGGGCGCGCTGCGCCGCCTGCGCCGCGCGCTCGAGGAGTTCGTGATCGAGGGAATGAAGACCACGATCCCGCTCCACCAGGCGCTGCTCGACGATCCCGAATTCCAGTCGGGTGACTACACGATCAAGTGGCTGGAAGAGTGGCTGGCCAGGCAGGACGAAGGCTGAAGCCGCCGCCGACGGGAGACGTGTCGATGTCCGATCTTTCAGACTTTCCGGTCACGTCGCGCTGGCCTGCACGGCATCCCGACCGCCTTCAGCTCTATTCGCTGCCCACGCCCAACGGCGTGAAGGCCTCGATCATGCTGGAGGAGATCGGGTTACCCTATGAGGTGCACCTGATCGACTTCGCGACCGACGACCAGAAGACGCCCGAATATCTGTCGCTCAATCCCAACGGGAAGATCCCCGCGATCCTCGATCCCGACGGGCCCGGCGGCAAACCGCTGGCGCTGTTCGAATCGGGCGCCATCCTGCTCTATCTCGCGGACAAGACGGGCAAGCTGATGCCGACTGATGTCGCGCGTCGCTATGAGACGATCCAGTGGGTCTTTTTCCAGATGGCCGCGATCGGCCCGATGTTCGGACAGGTCGGCTTCTTCCACAAGTTCGCAGGCCGCGAATATGAGGATAAGCGCCCGCTCCAGCGTTACGTCGACGAATCGAAGCGCCTGCTGGACGTGCTTGAGACGCGGCTCAACGGCCGCGACTGGATCATGGGCGAGGACTATACGATCGCCGACATCGCGACGCTGGGCTGGGTGCGCAACCTGGTCGGCTTCTACGACGCGGGCGCTCTCGTCGGCTATGATGCGCTGCGCCACGTTCCCGCCTGGCTCGAGCGTGGGCTCGCCCGGCCTGCGGTGCAGCGCGGATTGACGATCCCCGCACGCGGCTGAACGCGGAACGCGGGCACGGTCCCGCGCATTGATTGAGGCGAAGCACAAGAGGAGCAGCCCGTGAAGGCGACGATCTGGCACAACCCAAAATGCGGCACATCGCGCAAGACGCTGGAGATTCTCCAGGCCGAGCCGGGTGTGGAGGTCGAGATAATCGAGTATCTCAAGACCCCGCCCAGCCGCGAAAAGCTCGCAGAACTCTACGAACGCGCGGGCATGACGCCGCAGCAGGGACTGCGTCGCAAGGAGAAGCTGGTCCAGGACCTTGACCTTGATCATGTCAGCGACACCGCCGTGCTCAAGGCGATGATCGCCGATCCGATCATCATCGAACGCCCGCTGGTTGAGACCGAGAAGGGCGTCCGCCTGTGCCGCCCTCAGGAAAAGGTGCGCGAGATCCTCTGATCGCAATGCTGTTGCCCGGACTGCAACAGCCATGTCACATTTACCGAGTCTAGCACCCAGGATGGAGCAATCATGGGGAATGACAAGGAAATGGCGACGATCGCGGTCTACAGCCTGAAAGGCGGCGTCGGGAAGACGACGCTCGCGGTCAATCTCGCCTGGTCCTCCGCGGTGCTGTCGTCGCGTCGCACGCTGCTCTGGGATCTCGACCCACAAGGGGGCGCGAGTTTCCTCATCGGTGACGGACAGCATTCCAAGGATGCGGCGCAGGCCGTATTTGCGAAGGATGTCGCGCCCGAAAAACTGATTCGCCCCTCCACGGTTGACCGCGTCGACCTGCTCGCAGCCGACACATCTCTACGGGGTCTCGACCGCTTCCTGTTCACGCTCGACAAAAAGAAGCGGCTGGCGAAGCTGCTCGAAACGCTCGGCAAACATTATGACCGGATCATCCTCGACTGCCCGCCCGGCCTAACTGAAACAAGCGAGCAGGTTATGCGCGCCGCCGACCTGATCCTGTCGCCCGTCATCCCCTCGCCGCTTTCCGAACGCGCGCTGGACGACGTCGTGACCTTTCTCGACCGGCAAAATAATCGCCACGCGCCGATCCTGCCGATCTATTCCATGGTCGACAGACGACGCGCGCTGCACAAGGCCGCGGTCGATCGGCGCCCCGACTGGCCCGTCATTCCAATGGCGAGCGCGGTCGAACAAATGGCGACCCGCCGCGCACCCCTCGGGCAGTTCGCGCATGTCTCGCCGGCGGGTCAGGCCTTCTCGAAGCTGTGGCAGGGAGTCGAACGCAAGCTGGCGACGATGAGCTAGACCTTGATCGTTTGAGCAGAGCCTGATCCCCGGCAGCGTGCTATCGCGCTGCCCTTTCGGTGTAGTCGATCCGTATCCGTACCCAGGTGCCGGTCATGGGCCGGCCGCCGATGCGGGGCGGCAGCACCCGGAACTGCCATGCCGCCAGACGCACCGCGCGCGCCAATCCGGAACCGCTGGGCGATTCGCCCAGTTCCTGGCAATCCTCGACCCTGTAACGGTCCACCGTCCTGCACGCGACCAGTCCCCATCCAAGCGGTGGCGCCGACGCGGGCAAATATGTGGAAAGCTCCGCATGGGTCGGCCGTCGATACCAGTCGGCTTCATAGAGCCGTTCCCCGCCCGGCCCTTCGCCAACCGCCCGCGCATCGCCGGGAGCGCCCGCGCTGCCGCCGCCTCCCTCGCTCTGCACCGCACGGCGCGAGGGCAGCCGGCCGATGTCCGCCGCCGCATAATCCTCCCGGGTAAGCACAAGGAAGGATGGCGGCTTGGGCACGTCGTCTACCTTGGTCACATCGACTTCAGGTGGCTTCTGCCGCTCGACGGCCTGCTGAGGCACCGACTCCGGCTCCGCGGATTTCCGGACACTGTCCTTGCTCGCATCGCGTGCAGCCTCGAGGTTGAATGTGGCGAGCGAACCGCCGCCCTGCCGCGGACGCATCGGCGTGAAGGACTGCCACAGCAGCACCGCGATCATCAGGACATGGATCGCGATGGCGAGCGCCAACGCGATCGCGCGGCCGCTAAGCTGCGCGCGGTTGGGGAACGGTGAATTTCTGGAATACGCCAGCGCCATCCGGTAGCGGCCTAACGCCTGCAATGATCTGCGGCAACTCATGCCGGCGCAGATTGATCGAAGACGCTGAAAGCGACATATTGAAGCGGTGCAACCGCTCGATACCACCATGCTGCTTCGCGCCTATGCCTGCGGCGTCTTCCCGATGGCGGACGACCGCGAGGCTGAAAAGGTGTTCTGGGTAGAACCCAAAAAGCGCGGCATCCTGCCGCTCGACGGTTTTCACCTCGCGCATTCGCTCGCGAAGACACTGCGCTCGGACCGCTTCACGGTGACAGTCGATACGGCCTTCGAGGAGGTCATCAGAGGCTGCGCCGCACCGACCCCAGACCGGCCCGGAACCTGGATCAACACGCAGATCGAACAGGCCTGCCTCCAGCTCCACGCGCGCGGTCACGCACATTCGGTCGAGACCTGGCGCGACGGGCAGCTCGTCGGCGGGCTCTATGGCATCAAACTTGGCGGCGCGTTCTTTGGGGAGAGCATGTTCAGTCGCGCGACCGACGCCTCAAAGGTCGCGCTCGCGCATCTCGTCGCGCGGCTCCGCATCGGCGGGTTCAGCCTGCTCGATTGCCAGTTCATCACCGATCATCTCGCCTCGCTGGGCGCGATCGAGATCAACCGAGACGACTATGTGGCGTTGCTCGATTCGGCGCTGGCGGGCGGCGTCGGCGCCTCGGCCTCGCCCGACTTCGGCGCGCTCGACCGTTTGGCCGCCGCGGGCGTCGAAGACGATTCGCCACCCGACACTGTCTCGGTCTCCGGTCCGATATCAGGGAAACTCATCGCGCAGCTCTTGGGCCAGACGTCGTAGACCGGGTGCTCGACGACGTTGAGAGACGGCGATTCCTTGTAGAGCCACCCCGAAAAGATGCGGCCCCAATTGTCTTGCGGTGAACGCACATCGACCTGAACAAAGGCGCCGGTGAGTTGCTCGTGCTCCCACGGCGCGGTCTTCTCGCACGCGCGCAGCCGGACGATGACGTCGCCGAGGCGAAGTGCCTGTCCAGGCTTCATCGTCAGATCACGCTCGATACCGTTGCGCTTGTTGAGCACGCCGATCACCGCGACACGCTCGGCCATCGGGGTGGTCGTGCCGCGCGACGGCGCGGGCCCGCGCGTCTCTTCGGCCGCGCGCACTGGTCCACGGGGGGCGGCCGTCGAGTTGGCTTCGGCGCCGCTGGCATTGCCCGCTGCAGGCTGTTCGTTCTGCAGCGCGTCTGCCGCCTGCCAGCCCGCCAGTCCAAGCCCGATGGCGGCAATTCCGGCGAACGCCCAGCCTTTCTTCACGCGCCCGGAGTCCATGCCTCATAGTCTCCGGTGGCGGCCGCACGCCGGCCGCCCTTTTCGAGCGCACCCGCGGGACGATATGCCTCGCCCGTGCCCGTCAGGTTGGGCGTCGGCTCGCGCTCCCAGGTCCTTGGCGACGGCAGTGCCTGATCGGGCACCGCGTCGATCATATGATGAAGCCAGCTATGCCATTCGGGCGGGACGCGGCTCGAATCGTTCTGGCCCTTGTAGATGACCCAGCGGCGCGTGAGGCCGGCCTGGGCCTTCTTGCCCTCATAATAGAGATTGCCCTGATCGTCCTCGCCGACCTTGCGCCCGTTGCGCATCGTGTTCAGCGCGGTGCCGAAGGTCGCGCCTTCCCACCAGGTGAAGATATTCTTGAAAACGCCCATGGGGGCTCCGTTACTGCAAAGGGACGCGCGAGAAAACCGCTTTTCGGCATAGAGCCTGATCGGTTGAGGTGGAAGCGCTTCGCGGTGGCTCTGAGAGCGTGAATCAGGCTCTATTCGGATGGTTGACACGACTATTGCGGCAGCGCCGGGCCACCTTCCCAACTGACATGATCGCCCTCGGCGATGCCCAGCGCAGCCGCGCGCCCGCCCGCGATTTCGAAGACCGCGGCCACGGGTTCACCCGATTGCACGGGCTCAAGCGACTGCGGCACCGTCTCTTCGGCGATACGCGCGATGCTGCCGTCCGGGCGGATGAAGATCATGTCGAGCGGGATCAGCGTGTTCTTCATCCAGAAGCTTGCGGGACGCGGCGGTGAGAAGGGAAAGATCATCCCGCCATCTGCGGGCAGCGAAGTACGATACATCAAACCCCGCGCCTGCTCCTCCTCGGTCCGTGCTACCTCGACGCGGAAATTGACCATGCCCTTCGCGGTCTTGACGCGCAGCGGCAGCAGCGCCTGTTCCTCGGTCTTGGCGGTGGCCACCGCATTGGATGCGGTCCCGCAGCCGGCAACGAGCATCGCCGCGCCCAGCGCGGCCAGCAGGTCTTTCGATTTCATGTGGTTACTCGGGCCTTTCGACACAGACGGCGAGCAAACCCTTATTGCCCGCCACACACCGCGCCTGAAGCGCCTGGCCGGGTTCGATATCGGCAAGGCCCGCGCGACGCAGCGTTTCCATATGCACGAATATATCGCTGTCGTCCGAGCCGCGCACCAGAAAACCATAGCCCTTCACGCGGTTGAACCATTTGACGGTTACCGGCTCGAGCGGTCCCGCGTTTTCGAGCAGCGCGACGGGATCGATGCGATTCGCGCGATCGCCTGCCTGTTTGTCGAGATCGGGACCGATGGCGGTCGACAGGTCGAACGAAACGACCTGGCGCGCCTGAAGCCCGCGATTGCGTCGCGCCGCCATGCAGACAAGCCGCGTCCCTTCGGGCAGGCTGCGCCGATCATGCTCGCGCAGCACCGAGAAATGAACGAGGATGTCGCCGGCGCCGTCATCCGAGACCATGAAGCCGAAGCCACGCGTGGCGTCGAACCATTTCATGGCGCCTTCGTGACGCTCCAGAATTTCGGGATCGGCTTCGATCACGGCTGCGCACTCGGTCCCCGTCTCAGGGAGATCAGTGTCGCGATTCAAAGCATCCAAGCGACCAGACTCATGCACGCGAGCGGTCCCCTCCTTATTTATGCGCCCTGAACGAATTTAGCACAGTCGATTCGAATCCGAAACCGAGCGATAAAGCGTGTATCAATTCGGGTCGGCGGGGCATTCGCCGGGTAATGCCGCTACCAATAGCTTCGCAAATTCAAATGGATGGCCGGCACGCAACATCGCGGCAAGCTGCTTTTGTCGCCGGTTTTCCTCTGATGGTTCGAGAGCAAACGGACCGATTTTCTTGCGCCGCGCATAGGTGAGCGCGGCATCCCACCCCCTTTCGTGCGCCTCTGCGCGGGCCACAGCGGCGTCGGCGTCCTCGATTCCCGCGATTCGCAGCGCCGAATCGACTCGGCGCGCGCCATAGCCACGGCGCGCGAGCGCTTCCGCGCGAGACTCCGCGAACAGCCGGTCGTTGACATAGCCGCGCTCCGCAAAGCGGGCGACAAGGGCCTCGTGGGGCGGGCTGCCCTCCCCGTCCCAGCCACGCTCGCGCAGCTTACGTTCGAGATACGCACGCAGCTTTGCACGCGTCGTCGCATATCGCTCGACATAATGGAGCGCGAGACGTTCCAAAGCCGCGGAATCGAGCGGCGGACGCGGGGATTTTCGGGGGTTCGTGCTCACCGCCACGTTTGTGCCACAGTCGGGCCGGAATTTGAACGCGCCTTTACCGCTAAACAGCGAAACTGTAACAATTCGCGCCGGCAGGCATTTTGGGATCAAGCCCCTGCAAAGCTGGCAAAAAGGGACGCAGGCACGATGCTCGATCTGGCAAGGGACACCGCGCCCGGCATGAAGGTCGCCGATATGCACATTCTGAACGCCACGCCGACGGAGGACAGACTTCCGCGGCGCTTCTCCGATTTCGAGACGCTGGGCGAAGCGCTCGACTATGCCGCTCGCGGGCAGCGCGGGCTCAACTTCCACGATGCCCGCGGCAATCTGGCGCGGCCCTATCCGTTTTCCGAGTTGCGCCTCGACGCGCTCGACAATGCCTATCGCCTGATCGCGCACGGCGTGAAGCCGGGCGACCGGATCGCGTTGGTCGCGGAGACGGGCGCGGAGTTCGCGGCGCTGTTCTTCGGTGCGATCTATGCGGGCGCCTGGCCGGTGCCGCTGCCGCTGCCCACCTCGTTCGGCGGCAAGGACAGCTATATCGACCAGTTGAAGGTGCAGCTCGCCAGTTCCGATCCCGGCATCCTGTTCTTCCCGCAGGAGCTCGAGGCGATGGCGGGCGAAGCCGCGCGCCAGTCGAACGTCGAGGGCCTGGACTGGGAAAGCTTTACCAAGCGTCCCGCCGACGCCGTCGCTCTACCCAAGGCAGGGCCCGAGGATATTGCTTATCTGCAATATTCAAGCGGATCGACGCGCTTCCCGCACGGCGTCGTCATCACGCATCATGCGCTGCTGAACAATCTCGCCGCGCACTCGCATGGCATGGAAGTGCAGGACAGCGACCGCTGCATTTCGTGGCTGCCCTGGTACCATGACATGGGGCTGGTCGGCTGCCTCCTCTCGCCGATCGCCAATCAGGTTTCGGCCGACTACCTGAAGACCGAGGATTTCGCGCGGCGTCCGCTCGCCTGGCTCGACATGATCAGCCGCAATTCGGGCACCTCGATCAGCTATTCGCCGACCTTTGGCTACGACATCTGCGCGCGCCGCATGTCGAGCCAGACGCGCGCGTCTGAGCGCTTCGACCTCTCGCGCTGGCGGCTTGCGGGCAATGGCGCGGACATGATCCGCCCCGACGTGATGCAGAGCTTCGTCGACGCCTTTGCCGAGGCGGGCTTCAAAGCGAGCGCCTTCCTGCCCAGCTATGGCCTGGCCGAGGCGACGCTGGCGGTATCGATCATGCCCCCGGGCGAAGGCATCGTCGTCGAGCTGGTCGAGGAAACCCAGCTTTCGGGCAGCGAAGGCAATGAAGATCGGCCGCAGCGCTACCGCGCGATCGTCAATTGCGGCAAACCCTGCCGCGATATGGCGATCGAGATCCGCGACGAGGACGGCGCACCGCTTCCCGAAAGGGAGATCGGCAAGGTCTGGTGCAAGGGCCCGTCGGTCATGGTCGGCTATTTCCGTGACCAGGACGCGACCGACGCCTGCCTGAAGGATGGCTGGCTCGACACCGGAGATATGGGTTACATATCAGACGGTTACATCTACATCGTCGGCCGCGCCAAGGATATGATCATCATCAATGGCAAGAACCATTGGCCACAGGATATCGAATGGGCGGTTGAGCAGTTGCCCGGATTCAAACAAGGCGACATCGCGGCCTTTGCGATCACCACGCAGGGCGGCGAGGAAACTCCCGCGGTGCTCGTCCATTGCCGGGTGTCGGACAATGCAGAGCGGCTGCGGCTGCGTGACGAGATTCGCGACAAGGTGCGTTCGATCACGGGCATGCACTGCGTGGTCGAACTCGTGCCGCCGCGCACGCTGCCGCGCACCAGCTCGGGCAAGTTGAGCCGCGCCAAGGCGCGCAACCTCTATCTCTCGGGCGAGATCCAGCCCTTCGATCTCGCCGCCTGAACGCCGCACGTGCCGTTCTCCGCATTTGCGGGAACGGCGCGTTGCCATGCTCGCGCTCGTGCAGATTCTTTAGATTTTCGTACAGAAACTTTCGCTCTCCTAACCGATCGCTAACCACTTGCGGTTAATCGCGGAGGCGTGGACCAGAAGTATGACAATGACGACGCCGCGCCGCGGTTAAGCTGGGGAGCCATTCTCGGTCTTCGCGATTCGGCGGGACTCGACGGGGGGGCGATCCGCGCCTCGCAGATCGCGGCGCTCCATGGATCTACGGGCGTCCGTTTTCTTGCCAATGTCGTCGGCGTGGTGCTGTTGACGCTTGTCCTGCGCAATCACACCGACCTGCTGCTGCTATACGGCTGGGGCATATCGACGCTGCTGCTCGCGACCCACACCGCGGTCGGCAAATGGCGTTTGCGCGGTTGGAACGATCGTTCGGCAACCCGCGCGGAACTTCACAAGGAAACCGCTGCAGCCGCACTGACCGGCGTGCTCTGGGGCTTTCCGGCGCTGCTGTTCTCCACCGCCGGTGCGCTCGAGCAAACGCTCGCACTTTGGGCGGTTCTCACCGCGCTGATGGCGGGCGCGGCCTTCGTGCTCACCTCCATCCCGCTCGCAACCGTCAGTTTTCTGCTGATCGTAGGCGGTGCGCTCGGCACATGGATGTGGCGGATCGACCTTCCCGTGCTGGCGGTCGCCGCGGGGCTCAACACGCTGATGCTGCTGGTCACCGCCTCGCTGAACGGCCGGCAATTTGCAAACAGCCGCGTCGCCGAGCTTCAGCTCGCCGAGAAGAAGGAAGTCGTCAGCCTGTTGCTGCGCGAGTTCGAGGACAGCGGCGCCGACTGGCTGTGGCAAATCGATGCCGGGCGCTGCCTGACGCATGTTTCGCCGCGTTTCGCCACCGCACTTGGCCTCGATCTTACCGAGCTCGAAGGCAAACCCTTCCTCCAGGTACTTGCCGGCGACAGTTGGGAAGCAGGGAATTTCGCTTCCGGGCTGCGTGAACTCGCCGAAAAGCTTAAACGGCGCGAGAGTTTTTCCGACCTCATCCTGCCCGTCAAGATCGACGGAGAAACGCGCTGGTGGGAGCTTTCCGCATCGCCGCGCCTCGACGATCGCGGCACCTTCCTCGGCTTTCGCGGCGTAGGATCCGACGTTACCCAGCAGCGCGATTCGGCGGACAAGATCAACCGGCTGGCGCGCTACGATACGCTGACCGGCCTACCCAACCGCATGCTGATCAATGAGACGGTCGCGCGCGCGATGCAGGACGCCGAGCAATGGCGCAGCCGCTGCGCTTTCATGATGATCGATCTCGACCGCTTCAAAGCCGTCAACGATACGCTCGGACACCCCGTGGGCGACCGCCTGCTCAGTCATGTCGCAGAACGACTGCGCTCGCTGATGAGCGACAACGAGCTCTGCGGACGGCTCGGCGGCGACGAATTCGCGGTCGTGGTGCGCGACGCAAGCGATCCGAGCCGGCTCGAGGCGTTGGCGCGCAACATCATCGAAACGCTCTCGCGCCCCTATGAGGTCGACCAGCACACGCTCTACATCGGCGCAAGCGTCGGCACCGCGGTCGGTCCCAAGGACGGGCGCACCGCCGAGATGCTGATCCGCAGCGCGGACCTTGCGCTCTATCGCTCCAAGGATGCGGGCGGCGGTGCGCACCATCGTTACGAACCGCAATTCCATGCCGATGCCGAGGAACGCCGGACGCTCGAGATCGCGCTCAGAAGCGCGCTCGAAAAGGGCGAGCTCCACCTCGTCTTCCAGCCCGTAGTGTCGGCCAAGGATACGACGATCGAGGCATTCGAGACACTGCTGCGCTGGACGCATCCGACACTGGGCTCGATCCCGCCCTACAAGTTCGTGCCCGTTGCCGAGGATGCGCGCCTGATCGCCCCGATCGGCGAATGGGTGCTGCGCGCGGCCTGCGCCGAAGCCGCCAACTGGCCGTCGACGGTGCGGGTCGCGGTCAACGTTTCGCCCGAGCAACTCAACGATCCCAATTTCGTCACCTCGGTGATCTCGGCATTGTCGCACAGTGGCCTGCCGCCCCACCGGCTTGAGCTCGAAGTCACCGAAAGCATCTTCCTGCGCGAGGGGACCGGCGCGATCAACGTGCTCGACCAGATCCTGGGCCTCGGCGTCCGGCTGGCGCTCGACGATTTCGGCACGGGCTATTCGTCGCTCGGCTATCTCAGGAAGACGCAGTTCTCGACGATCAAGATCGACCGCAGCTTCGTCCAGGGCGCCGCGAAGAACAGCGCGGAAAGCCTCGCGATCATTCGCGCGGTGGTTGCGATGGCCGACAGCCTCGGCATGTCGACGACCGCCGAGGGCGCTGAGACCGAGGAAGAATTCGAGATGATCCGTCAGCTCGGTTGCCGCAAGGTCCAAGGCTATCTGTTCGGCAAGCCCATGCCCGCCGAGGAAGCCCGCCAACTGCTCGCCAAGGCCAGCCGCAGCCGCGCGGCCGCCTGATTCTCGCACGACGGTGCGGCGTGCGCTATGGTGCCGCGGTGACCGGTGAAACCGCCCTTCTGCTCATCGACCTGCAATGCGCGATCGACGATCCGCGCTGGGCGGAGACCGGGCCACGCAATAACCCGCAAGCCGAGGCGCGCGTCGCAGAGCTGCTCGCAAACTGGCGCGCCAGTCACTGGCCGGTCATCCATGTTCGCCACGATTCGACAGAGCCCGATTCGGCATATCGCCCCGGCCAGCCCGGGCACGCCTTTCGCGCCGAGGCGATCCCGCTTGCGCACGAGACGGTGATCCCCAAGCACGTCAACAGCGCCTTCATCGGCACAGGGCTCGAAAATGCGCTGCGCCGCGCGGGCATCACGCGACTGGTGGTGGCGGGCGTCATCACCAACAACTCGGTCGAGGCGACGGTGCGCATGGCGGGCAATATGGGCTTCGACACGCTGCTTGCCGAGGATGCGTGCTTTACCTTTGCCAGACGCGATCTTGCGGGGCGCATATGGAGCGCAGAAGACGTCCATGCGCTCAGCCTCGCCAATCTCGAAGGCGAATATTGCCGCGTCCTGCGAGTGTCCGAAATTTTGTCCGAAGTTCAGGCCAACAGCGCCCTTGCGCTCGGCTCCCACCGGGGCTAATAGCCGCGCTCTTCCCGCCTTTAGGGGTATAGCTCAGTTGGTAGAGCATCGGTCTCCAAAACCGAGGGTCGTGGGTTCGAGTCCCTCTGCCCCTGCCATGCTTGCTTTGAAAGGCAGCGCGGTTTATGGGGGCGGGATACGAAATCGAGGTCTTTGGGCGGCTCCGGTCGATAGGACCGGAAGGACGCCTGCGGGCCTCGTTTTCGTTGTTTGATGATTTTTGAAGGCGGAACAGACGTGGCAAAGGTCAATCCGGGCGAGTTCATCCGGCAGGTGCGTGCCGAGACCGCAAAGGTGGTCTGGCCGTCGAGCAAGGAAACGATGATGACCGCCGTCATGGTGCTCATCATGACGACGATCCTCGCGCTGTTCTTCTTCGGGGTCGATACGGCGTTCAGCCGCATCGTGAAGCTTCTGCTCAGCTTCGTCGGCTGATCACGGTTTAGGGACTTACATGTCGCGCTGGTACATCATTCACGCCTATTCGGGCTTCGAGAACAAGGTTCGTGACGCGATCATGGCGGAAGCCGCGCGCATGGGCCTCGAACAGCTCGTCGAATCGGTCGAGGTTCCTGTCGAAACGGTGACCGAGGTCCGCCGCGGCAAGAAGGTCCAGTCGGAGCGGAAATTTTTCCCCGGCTACGTCCTCGCCAAGCTCGAGATGAACGACGACGTCTATCACCTGGTGAAGAACACGCCGAAGGTGACGGGCTTCCTCGGTTCGAGCGGCAAGCCGCAGCCGATCAGCGAGGCCGAGGCCGCGCGCATCCTCAACACCAAGGAGGAAGCCGCCGCTGCGCCCAAGCATCAGATCAAGGTCGATTACGAGATCGGCGATCAGGTCAAGGTTCTCGACGGTCCCTTCGCCAGCTTCAACGGGCTGGTCGAGGAGCTCGACTTCGAGAAGAACAAGGTCAAGGTCGCGGTCTCGATCTTCGGCCGCGCAACGCCCGTCGAGCTCGACTTCGAGCAGGTCGAGCGCGCGAAATAAGGATTTGGTCCCGGCGACGGCCGGGATCAGAGTGCCCCGGCTTCGGCCGGGGCACAAAATTGCGGGAGGCCTTTAGGCCGCATGAACCGCTAAACTTGAAAGAGAGTGAAACATGGCAAAGAAGATAACGGGCTATATCAAGCTCCAGGTGCCCGCGGGCGCCGCAAATCCCTCCCCGCCGATCGGCCCTGCACTGGGTCAGCGCGGCGTGAACATCATGGAATTCTGCAAGGCGTTCAACGCGGCGACCGGCGACCTTGAAAAGGCGATGCCGATCCCGACGATCATCACCGTCTATGCGGATCGCAGCTTCTCGTTCGTGACGAAGACGCCGCCCGCGACCTTCCTCATCAAGAAGGCCGTTGGCATCAAGTCGGGCTCGAAGGAGCCGGGCAAGACCTCGGCCGGCACGATCAAGCGCTCGCAGCTTGCACAGATCGCTGAGACCAAGATGGCCGATCTCAACGCCAACGACATCGAAGCGGCGACGAAGATCATCGAAGGCAGCGCCCGCGCGATGGGCCTCGAAGTGGTGGAGGGCTGATCCAATGGCAAAGCTGAGCAAGAAGGCGAAGACCCTCGCCACCACCATCGACCGCGAGAAGCTGCACGGCGTCGACGAGGCGATCGCACTGGTGAAGGCCAACGCGACATCGAAGTTCGACGAGACGATCGAAATCGCACTCAACCTGGGCGTCGATCCGCGTCACGCTGACCAGATGGTCCGCGGCGTCGTCACGCTGCCCAAGGGCACCGGCAAGGACGTCCGCGTCGCCGTGTTCGCCAAGGGCGACAAGGCCGAGGAAGCTAAGGCTGCGGGTGCAGACATCGTCGGCGCAGAAGACCTGCTCGAGATCGTGCAGGGCGGCAAGATGGATTTCGATCGCTGCATCGCGACCCCGGACATGATGGGCCTCGTCGGCCGCCTCGGCAAGGTGCTGGGCCCCAAGGGCCTGATGCCCAACCCGAAGCTCGGCACCGTGACCCCCAACGTCGCTGAAGCCGTCAAGGCGGCCAAGGGCGGCCAGGTGGAATACCGTGTCGAAAAGGCCGGCATCATCCACTCCGGCATCGGCAAGGCCTCGTTCCCCGCCGAAGACCTGCGCGCGAACTTCGACGCGCTGGTTGACGCGATCGTCAAGGCCAAGCCGTCGGGCGCCAAGGGCAAGTATCTGAAGAAGATCGCCGTGAGCTCGACGATGGGCCCGGGCGTCAAGGTCGACACCGCGGAAATCGCGGCGGCCTGAGGACGCTCGCATCAAAGCGATGCTTTGATGCGGTTAGAGACAAGGAAGGCCGGGGCGGAAGCTCCGGCCTTTTTTTGCGCCCGATCGAAGCGTCTGACGCTCACGGCCGACTACCGGAACCTGCCATTGGCGGGCGAGAAACGGACGCGGCGATGGTTGACGCGCTCTGGAACTCGAACCTGAACAACGACGGAGAAAATTGCCTGATCAGGACAAATTTGTCCTTAATGGGTTGCAAGCTCGCATGACTTGGCCGATGGTCTGCGCCAGAAACGGGGGCCAAATCATGATCTCGATCGCGCGAATGAAGCATGTCATCCTGTCCGCCACGGCATTGGCCCTGCTCGCCAGCCCGGCCTTCGCCCAGGCCGCCGCCGAGGCACCCACCCGGGCGCCCACAGCGTCGCCCGCGACCGCGGCCGCGCTCGAAGGGCTCGACGCCTATATCGAGAGCGCCCGGCAGACGTGGCAGATGCCGGGCCTCTCCGTCGTCATCGTCAAGGATGACAAGGTCGTCTATTCCAAGGGCTTTGGCGTCCGCGAGGAAGGCAAGCCGGGCAAGGTCGACGCCGATACGGTCTTCGCGATCGGATCCGCGACCAAGGCATTCACGGCGGCGGCGCTCGGCATGCTGGTCGATGAAAAGAAGATCGGCTGGGACGGCGCAGTACACGGCTACATGCCGTCGTTCGAGCTTCACGATCCCTATGTCACCCGCCACGCGACGGTGCGCGACCTGCTGTCGCACCGCACCGGCGTCGTCACCAATGGCGGACTCTGGTATGGGTCGGGGTTCGATCGCAAGGAAATCATCCGGCGGCTGCGCTTCCAGACCGAGTCGCTCGGCTTCCGCAACCAGTTCCAGTATCAGAACGAGATGTTCATTGTCGCGGGCGAGGTGGTCTCCGCGGTTGCCGGCACCAGCTATGACCGGTTCATCGCCAGCCGCATCTTCGAACCGCTCGGCATGCGCCGCACCAATACCAGCATCACCGACCTCAAGGGGCTGACCAATGTCGCGACCCCGCACGCGCTGGTCGAGGGAAAGATGGTGCCGATCGATTATCGCATGATCGACAATGTCGGCGGCGCCGGCGTGATCAATTCCAGCGCGCGCGACATGGCGCAGTGGGTGCGCCTGCAACTGGGCGGCGGCACGTTCGAGGGCAAGCCGCTGATCGCCGCCGCGACCCTGGCAGAGATGCATACCGGCCAGATCGTCCCGCGCGGCGGCTCCGGCACGACCTTCAAGTTCAGCGAATACGGCCTGGGCTGGGGCGTGCAGGAATATCGCGGGCAGAAGGTCGTCCAGCATTCCGGCGGGATCGACGGGATGCAGAGCATCGTCGCGATGATTCCCGAAAAGAAGCTGGGCGTGGTCGTGCTGACCAACAGCATGCCATCCGTGCTGACCGCCGCCGTCGAGCTGCGGGTGCTGGACGCCTTTCTTGGCGGCCCCGTGACCGATCACAGCGCCATCCTGAAGAAGGCGAGCGACGACGCGGCCCGGATCAAGCGCGAAAAGGCGGCGGCGACCCCGACCCCGGCGACGGTGGCACCCACAAGGCTGCCGCTCGACCGCTATACCGGCACCTATTCGAGCGACCTGCTCGGCGACGTCACTATCACGCTGGCCGACGGCAAGCTGGCACTCGCGCGTCCGGAGGCGTCGGCGGTGCTCGACCATGACCGCAACGACATGTTCAAGGCGCGGTGGAAGAGCCTGGGCCAGACGAGCATTATCGGTCAGACCCCGGTGGGCTTCACTTTCGCCCCCGATGGAAAGATCGCCACGCTGGAGCTCGGCGGCGACAAATTCAAACGCAACTAGGCGCGCACCACCGGCTCCACTCGCCGAAAGGCGCCGGGCGGGGTGGCGCGGTCGTCGTAAAAAGCGCCGATCGCTTGACCCCGCCCCTGAATCTGCTATGCGCCCTCCCCTGACCGGCTGGCCTTGCCGTCCGGTCGCCGTCCGAGACAGTTGGTGAGGGCATTTCGGTCCTCTTAATTTCCAGCCTAGACGGGGAAAGAGTTTTAGAACCCGAAGGCCGCGCACCTGCGCATTTGCCTTTTGGGTCTGCCGATCAGGCAGGTGGCCCATTCCCCTCGGACTTAAGTGCCCCGCGTTTCGCGCGTGCGTTTCTTGCGCGCGTTCGGGCCGCGGGTTTGCCGGTTTCGCGATGGTCGCGGAGCCGGAATAGCGTTTTCCAGCGAGGCGCAAGCCTCGCGGCTCGGAAAACGCGCAATCGAAGTTGAGCGTGCCTCGGCACGCTCTAAGTGGAGAATGGCATGGATCGTGCTCAGAAGTCTGAGCTGGTCGCCGAACTGAACCGCACCTTCTCCGAGACCAGCGTGGTGGTTATCACCCGCAATCTCGGCCTCACCGTCGCCCAGTCGACGGCGCTGAGGGGCAAGATGCGCGAAGTCGGTGCCAGCTACAAGGTAGCGAAGAACCGGATTGCCAAGATCGCACTCGAGGGCACCGCCTACGCTCCCATCAGCGACCTGCTGACGGGGCCGACGGCGCTCGCAACATCGACCGACCCCGTGGCCGCCGCCAAGGCAGCCGTGGAATTCGCGAAGACCAACGACAAGTTGGAAATCGTGGGCGGCGCGATGGGCGAAACGCTCCTCGATGCGGAAGGGGTGAAGGCGCTCGCTGCGCTGCCGTCGCTCGACGAACTGCGCGCCAAGCTCGTGGGCCTCATTCAGGCTCCCGCGCAGAAGCTCGCTGCCGTCACGCAGGCGCCGGCTGGCCAGCTCGCCCGCGTCTTCGGTGCTTACGCGGCCAAGGACGCCGCCTGATTATCAACCTGACTTTATGGGGCGCATGCCCCGAATGGAGATTTACACATGGCAGACCTTAACAAAATCGTTGAAGACCTTTCGGCGCTCACCGTTCTCGAGGCCGCTGAGCTCTCGAAGCTCCTCGAAGAGAAGTGGGGCGTTTCGGCCGCTGCTGCGGTTGCGGTTGCCGCTCCCGCCGGCGCCGGCGCTGGCGCGCCCGCCGCTGAAGAGAAGACCGAGTTCGACGTCGTCCTCGTCAACGACGGTGGCAAGAAGATCAACGTCATCAAGGAAGTCCGCGCCATCACCGGTCTCGGCCTGACCGAAGCCAAGACGCTCGTCGAGTCGGCTCCCAAGGCCGTCAAGGAAGGCGTCAACAAGGACGAAGCCGAGAAGGTGAAGAAGCAGCTCGAGGAAGCCGGCGCGGTCGTCGAGCTCAAGTGATTTTCGCCCTTCGGGGCGGAAATCATCCCCGCGCAGGCGGGGATCCAGAGCAAAGGAAGGGGCGGCTCCGCAAGGGGTCGCCCTTTTCTTTTGCCTTTGCCAGGATCCGCGGCGACGTGTTAGCTCGACGCCGTAACGCCTCGAAGGAGGGCCGGTGAGACACTGGAGCACTGCACAGCTTTTCATCGGCATTGCCGGCCTCGCGGTTGCCGGGTGCAGCGAGCAGGCGTCCAATCCTGCGCCACCGCGTCTGGAAACCCCGGTCAGCTTCAGCGACAAGGCATCGACGATCCGGCTGCCCGTCGGCTTCCCGCTGCGCGACCTTGAAAAGGCGATCAACGACGAGGTTCCAACGCTGCTCTATACGATCGACGAGCCGCAACAGACATGCGTAAAGACCAAGAGCAAGCTGCTCCCCGATATCTCGTGCCGGCTGGTCGGCACGGTCCGGCGCGGTCCGATCGACATGTCGGGTTCGGGTGAATCGCTATTGCTGACCATTCCGATCAGGACGACGGTCAGCGCGCGCAACATCGGAAAGATCATCAAGCAGGAAACCGCGAACGGGGCTATCACGGTCAGGGCGAAAGTCAGGCTCGGGCTGACACCGGACTGGCACCCGACTGCACGGGTCGAGGCCGACTATGCCTGGACCAACAAGGTCGGCATCGATTTTCTTGGCCGGCGGATCACCTTCGCCTCCAAGGTCGATCCCCAGATCAGGGCCTTGCTGACCAAGCTGGAACACAGCCTTCCCCGCCACCTTTCGCGACTTCAGCTCCGCGAAAAGATCGCGCCGATCTGGGCCAAGGGCTTCACTTCTGTGCGCGCCAAGACCGATCCGCCGATCTGGGTGCGCTTCACCCCCGAACAGGTCGGCTTTTCGGGCTACAAGGTGGAGGGCGACAAGCTTGTCATCGGCTTTTCCGCACGCGCACGCACCCAGACGCTTGTCGGCGGCCGACCGGAGAACCCGCCCGTCACCCCGCTGCCCAATCTGATGGGTGCACTGCCGCCCGGCGGCATCAACGTCCATGTCCCCGTCATGGTCCGATATGCGATGCTGGAGGATGCCGCGCGCGCGGTGCTGGTCTCCAAAGATTACAAATCGCTCAAGCTCAAGAACGGCGGCACCGTCGACGCGATCTTCCACGATGTCAGTATCTATGGCGCGCAGGATGATCGCATGGCTGTCGGCCTCGACGTATCGCTCAGGACGCTGGAAGGCGCGCTCTCGGCCAAGGGCAAGGTCTGGTTTGTCGCCGAGCCTGTCGTCGACATTCCCAACAAGATTGTCAGCATCCGCAATCTGAAGCTGGCGGGCCAGACCGACAGCCGCATCTTCAACCGGTTGCTCGAGGCGATCAACAAGACCGCGATCCGCGACCGCATGGTGCAGGCGATCCGATATGATTTCACCAATGACTATTTGGATGGCCTGCGCAAGGCGGACGAATGGCTCCAGGCCCAGCCTTTCGAGGGTTTCGTGTTCAAGGGCGACATGGGCGACGCGCAGATCCGCAGCGTCCGCATCGCGCCCGACGGCCTGCTGGTCGAAGCCGACGCAACGGGCACCGCCGCGATGACCTATGCCCCTGCAGAAGCCGCGAAACTTGTCGCCGAGCGGAGGGCGCGAAGGGCAGCGAGGGACCGCGCGGCAGCCGCTGCCGCTGCCGGATCAAACGCTTCGGCAGCGCGCTGATCGGAGCTGTTTGTCGTGGACTTGTCATTGCCCACGCCCGCCATTCGTGCGACCGGCGGGATATGAGCACGACCTTGTTGCGCATCGACCCGCGCTTCCGCGGACCGCCGACGAGCGGAAATGGCGGCTATGTGGCCGGGCTGGTCGCAAGACCACTGGGAGCGACTGGCTGTGTCGTCACATTGAAGGCCCCTCCTCCGCTCGGCGAAGACTTGTGGCTGGACGCAGGCACGGCCGAGGCGAATCTTCTGTACGGCGAAGCGCCGATCGCCACCGCCGTCGCCGCGCCGATCGACATCACGGTGCCAGCTCCGCCGACACATGATGCCGCCGGGCATGCCAGCACGCGCTTCACGGGATTCTGCCAGCACAATTTCCCCGGCTGTTTCGTCTGCGGCCCCGAGCGCGGCGACGGGGACGGTCTCCGCATTTTTCCCGGCAGGCTGGACGACACCGCGCAGCAGGTCGCCGCGCTCTGGATGCCTGATGCGGACCTGTTCGATGATGCAGGGTTACTGCTGCCCGAGTTCGTGTGGGCGGCACTCGACTGCCCCGGCTATTTCGCGGTGCAGGAGCAGGCTGGGCTCGCGGTTCTCGGCCGGATCGGTGCGAACCTCTATCGCGACATCACACGCGAAACGCCCCTCATCGTCACCGGCTGGCCGATCACGAGCGAGGGGCGCAAACATGTAGCGGGCACCGCGCTCCACGACGAACAGGGTACGCTCCTTGCGGCGGCGCTATCGACCTGGATCACGATCGACGCGCCGGCACGCCAGGATTAGGGCATCGAGCGTAAAATGTGCGTCATTATGCCGCTCATCCTGAGGAGCCGTTGAGCTTGGCGAAACGGCGTCTCGAAGGACGCACTGAGTTGGTCCTTCGAGACGGGTCCCTTCGACTGCCTGCCAAGGCAGGCGCTCAGGACATGCTTCGCCAGGCTCAGCCCCTCCTCAGGATGAGCGGTTCTGATTTTACGCTCGAGGCTTTAGCCCGCGGCAGCCACCCAGTTGCCGTGAAAGCCCGGGGGGATGCGGTGCGGAATGTGGATCACCGCCTGCGGATCTCCGCCGAAATCATCGGCCTTGAGAATTTGCAGCTCGGTCGTCTCATTTGGCAGGTCGACGACGAGGCCGATCAGCCAGCCCGCATCCTCCGCAAGTTCGCCAGGCCGGGGCACGAAGACGAACTCGCCGGGATGGCGGCCGGTGCCGAAGTCGTGGGTCGCGACGGTGCCGGTCTCCAGATCGTGCTTGAACAACCGCGTATCGGAGATCGAGAGCCCCTTGCCATCTGACGGCAACGCCATGCTGTAGAGCCAGCGATAGGGCTGCGCCGTCAGTCGCTCGTCATAGCGCGGGAACTCCTGGCCGTGCTCGTGGAGCACATGCCGCTCGACCGTGCGCGCCACCTCATCGATCGTCCAGCGCTCGAGCCGTGATGCGCGCGAGTCCGGCCCCTGCACGCTTTCGGCGAACATCGTTTCATGCGCGACGACGTCCAACACCACGCGCCCGTCGGGCAGTTCGAAGGCGTTGCCGGGATGGAAGACATAGCAGGGATCGACATCGCACCAGATCGTGTCGGCGCCGCTGCCGCCCCGCGGGCAAAGCCCGACGCGCGCGCGATGCTCGGGATTCCATTGATAGGGGAAGCGGTGCCCGGCGAGCAGCGACTTCATCGAGAAGGTGACGGGCAGGTCGAGCACGATCACATAGTTCGCGGTGATCGCGCAGTCATGGATGCTGGGGCCGTGCTGCACCGCAATCGGTTCCTGCCGCACCACGCGGCCGGCCTTGTCGACGACGACGTGCCACACGGTATCCATCGTCGGCGCGTCATAGCAAATGGCATGCAACTCACCGGTTGCGGGATCGAGATGCGGGTGCGCCGAAAAGGGCACGCTGAGCGAGCCGTCAAAGGGGTTGTGCGCGATCGTGTCGAGCGCTTCGGAAAGCTCGACGGGATTGCCGCCCGCCTCGACGATCGCCCAGGTCCGACCGGCATGGCTGATGATGTTGGTATTGGCATTGTCCGAACGCGTGCTGCGTTTGCCGGGGGCGCGCGGCTCGCCCAGCGCGTCGCTCACCGCGTTCGAGCGGATCCAGCGATTGCGATACCACAGCGCCTTGCCGCCCTTCAGCCGCACACCATGCGCCATGCCGTCGCCGGTGAACCAGTGATAATCTGCCGGATTGGGCGCGGTCACGGGATTGGGTCCGATGCGCAGATAGCGGCCGTCGAGCGCTTCGGGGATGCTGCCGGTCACCGCCAGGTCGGCGATCGTTTCCTCGCTCGTCATCGGGCGGTGGATGCCCGTCAGATAGGGGTTGCCACCCTCGGGCTCGGGCAGCCGGGCGCGATTGTGCGACGCGACCATATCGAGCCCCTTGCCCACCGCCGACCGGATTGCTTTTTCGACGCTGCTCGCCACCTGGCTTCTCCTTATTAAGGGAGTCGGGTCTTCACATCCGACTCACAATGTTTACAGTGGAAACATGACAAGCAAAGATAACAGTGTCAACATTGAATTGGCGAAGCGCTATCATCACGGCGACCTACGCGCAGCTTTGATCGCGGCGGGGCTCGAATTGCTTGCGAAACGCTCAGCCGACGACCTCTCGTTGCGCGAAGTAGCGCGGCGTGTCGGGGTGAGCGCCACCGCGGTCTATCGCCACTTCCCCGACAAGCAGGCGCTGCTCTCGGCGCTCGCCGCCGAGGGGATGGAGGAACTCGGCCGCCTCCAGCGCGTGGCGAGCGAAAAAGCGGGCGGTGGCCCGGAAGGTTTCTGCGCCTCGGGCGCCACCTATGTCCGCTTCGCGGTAGAGAACCCCGCGCTGTTCCGCCTGATCTTCGCCTCGGCCCCGCCGGTCAGCCTGCTCGACGCTGAACCCGACAAGGTCGGCCTCGCAATGCGCGGCCTGCGCGAGGACATCGCCGCGCTGATGCCCCCGCACCTCCCCGAAGCGGACCGGCGCGCGGCGGCGCTCCACGCCTGGTCGCTGGTGCATGGGCTGGCGATGCTGATCCTCGACGGGCAGGTGGTCTATGAGCCCGACGACATCGAGCGCGTGATCCGCGCCAGCGATTTCTGATCTCGGTAAAATCCCGCCACGACCTCGGCGCATACCCCGATATCCCGCGCTCCGCATGACGCTTACCCTGACCGCGCCTTCAGAGCTGCAGGAGCGTTCGACATGCCCGTGACCCGCGACGATTTACCTCGCCATATCCTTCCAATGCCCGATCCCAAGCATGTCGGCATCACCGCCTATGACGCGCGCGACCCGGCGACCAAATATCCCCCGATCAAGCCGTTGCGGCCACCCAAGGGCGCGCCGAACGTTCTGATCGTGCTGATCGACGATGCCGGTTTCGGCTCGTCATCGGCGTTCGGCGGGCCGTGCCACACGCCCAATTTCGAGAAGTTGGCGAAGGGCGGGATCAAATATACCCGCTTCCACACCACCGCCTTGTGCTCGCCGACGCGGCAGGCGCTGCTGACCGGGCGCAACCATCATTCCGTCGGCATGGGCGCGATCGCCGAGATGGCGACCTCGGCGCCCGGCAACAGCAGCATCCGCCCCAAGGAGAAAGCGGCGCTGGCCGAGACGATGAAGCATAACGGCTATTCCACCGCGCAAATCGGTAAATGCCATGAAGTGCCGATCTGGGAAATCGGCCCTGTTGGACCGTTCACCCAATGGCCGACCGGATCGGGCTTTGAATATTTCTATGGCTTCGTCGGCGGCGAGGCGAACCAATATTATCCGGGGCTTTACGAGGGCACGACCGCGGTGGAGCCGCCGAAAACGCCGGAAGAAGGCTATACGCTGAACGAGGATCTGGCCGATCGCGCGATCCGGTGGGTCAGCCAGCAAAAGGCGCTGATGCCGGACAAGCCCTTCTTCATGTATTACGCGCCCGGCGCGACGCACGCGCCGCACCATGTGCCCAAGGAATGGTCGGACAAATATAAGGGCAAGTTCGACGGCGGCTGGGACAAGCTGCGTGAGGAAACGATCGCGCGGCAGAAGAAGCTGGGCGTCATCCCCCAGGACGCGGTGCTGACCGAGCGGCATGACGAGATACCGGCGTGGGACGACATGCCGGAGGATCTGAAGCCGGTGCTTCGGCGCCAGATGGAAATCTACGCCGGGTTCATGGAGCAGACCGACCACGAAGTGGGCCGGCTGCTCGATTCACTGGAGGATCTCGGCGTCCTCGACGACACGCTGATCTATCTGATCATCGGCGACAATGGCGCGTCGGCGGAAGGGACGATCAACGGCTGCTTCAACGAAATGACCACGTTGAACGGCATGCCAGCAATCGAGACGACCGAGTTCCTGCTGAGCAAGATCGACGATTTCGGGACGCCCAACGCCTTTAACCATTATGCCGTTGGCTGGGCGCATGCGCTATGCGCGCCTTACCAATGGACCAAACAGGTTGCATCGCATTGGGGGGGCACGCGCAACGGCACCGTCGTTCACTGGCCGAACGGCATCAAGGCCCGGGGCGAGACGCGGACCCAGTTCCATCATGTGATCGACGTCGCCAAGACGATCCTGGATGTGTGCGGCCTGCCCGAGCCGGTGTCCGTCAACGGCATCGCCCAGGCGCCGCTAGAGGGATACAGTATGGTGCCGACCTTCGAGGATGCGAAGGCGGAAGAGACGCACAGCATCCAGTATTTCGAAATCATGGGCAATCGCGGCCTCTATCACGCCGGTTGGACAGCGGCGACCAGGCACCGCACGCCGTGGAAGGCGGACCAGCCATGTCCGCTCGACGATGATGTGTGGGAACTGTACGGCCCCGACGACTGGACGCAGGCGAACAATATCGCCGCGAAGAACCCGGAGAAACTCGCCGAGCTTCAGCGATTGTGGCTGATCGAGGCGACCAAATATAATTGCGTGCCGATAGACGATCGCGGCTTCGAGCGGATCAACCCCGACATCGCCGGACGGCCGCAACTCATCCAGGGCAATTCGCAATTGCTGTTCCCCGGAATGCGTGTGGCCGAAGGCTGCGTGCTCACGCTGAAGAACAAATCCTATTCGGTGACGGCGGACATCGACATGCCCGAAGGCGTGAAAGCCGAAGGCGTCATCATCACCCAGGGCGGCAGCATGGGCGGGTGGACGTTCTATGCCAAGGACGGCAAACTCAAATATTGCTACAACTTCTTCGGCATCGAGCATTATTTCGCCGAAGCCGACCAAGCCATTCCCGCAGGCGCGCACCAGGTGCGGGTCGAGTTCAAATATGATGGCGGCGGGCTGGCCAAGGGCGGCGACTTGACGCTCTTTTATGACGGCAAACCGGTAGGCAAAGGGCGCGTCGATAAGACCCAACCCATGGGCTATTCGTCCGACGAGGCCTGCGACGTCGGCGGCGACACCGGATCGCCCTGCTCACCTGATTATGGCCCCACGGGCAACAAGTTCACGGGCAAGATCAATTGGGTGCAGATCGACATCGGCGACGACGATCACGACCATCTGATAACCGCGGAGGACAAGCTCAAGCTGGCGATGGCGCGGCAATAACATAGGCGGAGCCACGGCCAGGCTCCCTTCCGAGCAACGGAAGAGGGCCTGGCCCACATGGGAAACCCGTTTGGGCCTGCCCCCCTTTGACACCCTCCGCTCCAACTCCTATATCCAACCCATCACCACAGCCGTTCGGGAAATGATGCGCCGTCGCGCAGCGCATCGGACGAATTGGGCGGCCGGGGTTCCACATGACGCTGAAAGCTGCGGTTTTCCGAAAAGGAGGCCTGCGGCTTTTCGGCGTTTTTGCGCGCCTATGTTCTTGAATACGAGGCGAAAATTCACATGGCGACCAAGGCAGCACCGGCGACCGTCAAGAAGCGCATCCGGAAGGTCTTCGGCAACATCCACGAAGTCGTGCAGATGCCGAATCTGATCGAGGTTCAGCGCGAATCATACGAACAGTTCCTTCGTTCGGACCCCAAGACGGGCTATGTCTCGGGTCTTGAAAAGACGCTCCGCTCGGTGTTCCCGATCCGCGATTTCGCGGGCACCGCCGAACTCGACTTCGTCCATTACGAGCTCGAAGAGCCCAAGTTCGACGTGGAAGAGTGCCGCCAGCGCGGCATCACCTACGCCGCCCCGATGCGCGTCACGCTGCGCCTCATCGTGTTCGAGGTGGACCAGGATACCGACACCCGTTCGGTCCTCGATATCAAGGAGCAGGACGTCTACATGGGCGACATGCCGCTCATGACCGGGAACGGCACCTTCTTCATCAACGGCACCGAGCGCGTCATCGTCTCGCAGATGCACCGTTCGCCGGGTGTGCTGTTCGACCATGACCGCGGCAAGACCCACGCCTCGGGCAAATATCTCTTCGCCGCGCGCGTGATCCCGTATCGCGGCTCGTGGCTCGACTTCGAGTTCGACGCCAAGGACATCGTCAACGTCCGCATCGACCGCAAGCGCAAGCTGCCGGTAACGGCGCTGCTTTTTGCGCTCGGCCTCAACTCCGAGGACATCCTCAGCCACTTCTACAACAAGGTTACCTTCGTTCGTGGCGAAGGCGGCTGGGTCATCCCCTTCAACCCCGAGCAATGGCGCGGCCAGAAGCCCGCGTTCGATGTCGTCGACGCGAAATCGGGCGAGGTCATCTTCCCAGCCGGCCAGAAGATTTCGCCGCGCGCCGCCAACAAGGCCGCCAAGGACGGGCTCGAGCAACTGCTGATCCCGACCGAAGAGATTTTCGGCCGCTATTCCGCCTATGACCTGATCAACGAAGCCACCGGCGAGATCTATATCGAGGCGGGCGACGAAGTTTCGCCCGAGAATCTCGAAAAGCTCGACAAGGCGGGCATCGAGAAGCTCGAACTGCTCGACATCGATCACGTCAACACCGGCCCCTGGATCCGCAACACGCTCAAGGCCGACAAGGCCGAGGACCGCGACCACGCGCTTTCGGACATCTACCGCGTCATGCGCCCCGGCGAACCGCCGACGCGCGAGACCGCCGAAGCGCTGTTCGCCGGCCTGTTCTTCGATCCCGAGCGCTATGACCTTTCGGCCGTGGGTCGTGTAAAATTGAACATGCGCCTCGACCTCGACGCCGAGGACACCGTCACGACGCTCCGCACCGAGGACATCCTCGCGGTCGTCAAGACGCTGGTCGACCTGAAGGACGGCAAGGGCGAGATCGACGACATCGACAATCTCGGCAACCGCCGCGTCCGTTCGGTGGGCGAGCTGCTCGAGAACCAGTACCGTATCGGCCTGCTCCGCATGGAACGTGCGGTGAAGGAGCGCATGAGCTCGGTCGACGTGTCGACCGTCATGCCCAACGACCTGATCAACGCCAAGCCCGCGGTCGCCGCGGTGCGCGAGTTCTTCGGTTCGTCGCAGCTCTCGCAGTTCATGGACCAGACCAACCCGCTGTCGGAAGTCACCCACAAGCGCCGCGTTTCGGCGCTCGGGCCGGGCGGCCTCACCCGCGAGCGCGCGGGCTTCGAGGTCCGCGACGTCCACCCGACGCACTATGGCCGTATCTGCCCGATCGAAACGCCCGAAGGCCCGAACATCGGTCTGATCAACAGCCTCGCGTCGTTCAGCCGCGTCAACAAGTATGGCTTCATCGAAACGCCGTACCGCAAGGTCATCGACAACAAGGTGACGAGCGACGTCGTCTATCTGTCGGCGATGGAAGAGGCCAAGCACACGATCGCGCAGGCCAACGCCGAGCTCAACAAGGACGGCAGCTTCACCGAAGAGCTGATCTCCGCGCGTGAAGCGGGCGAATTCCTGATGGCGCCGCGCGATCACATCACGCTGATGGACGTGTCTCCGAAGCAGCTCGTTTCGGTCGCGGCCTCGCTGATCCCGTTCCTCGAGAACGACGACGCGAACCGCGCGCTCATGGGCTCGAACATGCAGCGTCAGGCCGTGCCGCTGGTGAAGGCGGAAGCGCCCTTCGTCGGCACCGGCATGGAAGAGACGGTGGCGCGCGATTCGGGCGCTGCGATCGGTGCACGCCGTTCGGGCATCGTCGACCAGGTCGACGCGACGCGTATCGTCGTTCGCGCGACGGGCGAGGTCGAGGCCGGCAAATCGGGCGTCGACATCTACACGCTGATGAAGTTCCAGCGTTCGAACCAGAACACCTGCATCAACCAGCGTCCGCTGGTGAAGGTGGGCGACGTGGTGAACGAGGGCGACATCATCGCCGACGGTCCGTCGACCGAGCTGGGCGAGCTCGCGCTCGGCCGCAACAGCCTCGTCGCGTTCATGCCGTGGAACGGCTACAATTATGAGGACTCGATCCTCATTTCCGAACGCATCGTGAAGGACGACGTCTTCACCTCGATCCATATCGAGGAGTTCGAGGTCATGGCCCGCGACACCAAGCTCGGGCCCGAGGACATCACGCGCGACATCCCGAACGTCGGCGAGGAAGCGCTGCGCAACCTCGACGAGGCGGGCATCGTCTATATCGGCGCCGAAGTGGAGCCGGGCGACATTCTGTGCGGCAAGATCACGCCCAAGGGTGAATCGCCGATGACGCCGGAGGAAAAGCTCCTTCGCGCGATCTTCGGTGAAAAGGCCTCGGACGTCCGCGACACCTCGCTCCGCCTGCCCCCGGGCGTTGCGGGCACGGTGGTCGAGGTCCGCGTGTTCAACCGCCACGGCATCGACAAGGACGAGCGCGCGATGGCGATCGAGCGCGAGGAGATCGAACGTCTGCGCAAGGACGCCGACGACGAGCGCGGCATTCTGAACCGCGCTTCGTGGTCGCGCCTCAAGGACATGCTCGTTGGTCAGGTCGCAACCGCGGCGCCCAAGGGCATCAAGAAGGGCAGCGAGATCACCGAGGAGCTCCTCGAAGAGGTCGAGCGTCACGAATGGTGGAAGTTCGCGGTCCAGGACGACAAGCGTCAGGCCGATCTCGAAGCCGTCAAGGCGCAGTATGACGAGGCCGTGAAGCTCATCAACGAGAAGTTCGAGGACCGTCGCGAGAAGCTCGAGCGCGGCGACGAACTGCCCCCGGGCGTGCTCAAGATGGTCAAGGTCTTCGTCGCGGTGAAGCGCAAGCTGCAGCCGGGCGACAAGATGGCCGGCCGTCACGGCAACAAGGGCGTCATCTCGCGCATCCTGCCCGCGGAAGACATGCCCTTCCTCGAGGACGGCACCCCTGTGGATCTCGTGCTCAACCCGCTGGGCGTGCCTTCGCGCATGAACGTCGGGCAGATCTTCGAGACGCATCTGGGCTGGGCCGCGCGCGGCCTTGGCCGTCAGATCACCGAGGCGCTGGAAACATGGCGTGAGGCCAATCCCAACCCCGAGGCCGGCTCGCCGCCGACCGCGGTGGTCGATCGCCTCAAGACCGTCTACGGCGAGCAGTATCACGCCGAGATCGAGGCACGCACGACGCCGCAGGTGATCGAGCTTGCCGAGCATCTGAAAAACGGCGTGCCGATGGCGACCCCGGTGTTCGACGGCGCCCGCGAAGCGGACGTGGCGAACATGCTGGCGCTTGCCGGCCTCGACACCTCGGGTCAGGTCGAGCTGTTCGACGGTCGTACGGGCGACATGTTCGACCGCAAGGTGACCGTGGGCTACATCTACATGCTGAAGCTCCACCACCTTGTCGACGACAAGATCCACGCGCGTTCGATCGGCCCCTACTCGCTCGTCACCCAGCAGCCGCTGGGCGGCAAGGCGCAGTTCGGCGGCCAGCGCTTCGGTGAGATGGAGGTCTGGGCGCTGCAGGCTTATGGTGCGGCGTACACGCTCCAGGAAATGCTCACGGTGAAGTCCGACGACGTCGTCGGCCGCACCAAGGTCTACGAAGCGATCGTCAAGGGCGACGACACCTTCGAGGCTGGCATTCCCGAGAGCTTCAACGTGCTCGTCAAGGAAATGCGCTCGCTCGGCCTCAATGTCGAACTGACCTCGATCGTGGATCAGGACGACGGCGACATCGCCGAAGCCGCGGAGTGATTTGAACAATGAGCCCTCTCCCGCCTTCGCGGGAGAGGGTTGGGTGAGGGTCTTCTTCTTCCTTCTGCTGATTGAATCCGAAGGAAGAAGAAGACCCTCACCTCCCTCCGGCTCCGCCGGCGGGTCCCTCCTCTCCCGCGAAAGCGGGAGAGGGTCAAAATGAGGGAACTGAGAATGAACGAACTGACCAATTTCGCAAATCCGATCGCGAAGGCCGAGACCTTCGACCAGATTCAGATCGGCATCGCTTCGCCCGACCGCATCCGTTCGTGGTCCTTCGGTGAGATCAAGAAGCCCGAGACGATCAACTACCGCACGTTCAAGCCCGAGCGCGACGGCCTGTTCTGCGCGCGCATCTTCGGCCCGATCAAGGATTACGAGTGCCTGTGCGGCAAGTACAAGCGCATGAAGTACAAGGGCATCGTCTGCGAAAAGTGCGGCGTCGAGGTTACCGTCTCGAAGGTTCGCCGCGAGCGCATGGGCCATATCGAGCTCGCCGCGCCCGTCGCGCACATCTGGTTTCTGAAGTCGCTGCCGTCGCGCATCGGCCTGCTGCTCGACATGCAGCTTAAGCAGCTCGAGCGCGTCCTCTATTTCGAAGCCTATATCGTGATCGAGCCCGGCCTGACGCCGCTCGAGAAGTTCTCGCTCCTCACCGAGGACGAGCTGCTCGACGCGCAGGACGAATATGGCGAGGACGCCTTCACCGCCGGCATCGGCGCAGAAGCCGTGCGCCGCATGCTCGAGGAACTCGACCTCGAGGGTGAGCGCAAGGACCTGCTCGAAGAGCTGGCCGTCACCAAGTCCGAGCTGAAGCCCAAGAAGATCATCAAGCGCCTCAAGGTCGTTGAAAGCTTCCTTGAATCGGGCAACCGCCCGGAGTGGATGATCCTCGAGGTGATCCCGGTCATTCCGCCCGAACTGCGCCCGCTGGTGCCGCTCGACGGCGGCCGCTTCGCGACTTCGGATCTGAACGACCTCTATCGTCGCGTCATCAACCGTAACAACCGCCTCAAGCGCCTGATGGAGCTGCGCGCGCCGGACATCATCGTCCGCAACGAAAAGCGCATGCTGCAGGAAGCCGTCGACGCGCTGTTCGACAACGGTCGTCGTGGTCGCGTGATCACCGGCGCCAACAAGCGTCCGCTGAAGTCGCTGTCCGACATGCTCAAGGGCAAGCAGGGCCGCTTCCGTCAGAACCTGCTCGGCAAGCGCGTCGACTATTCGGGCCGTTCCGTGATCGTGACCGGTCCCGAACTCAAGCTGCACCAGTGCGGCCTTCCGAAGAAGATGGCGCTCGAACTGTTCAAGCCCTTCATCTACGCCCGCCTTGACGCCAAGGGTCTGTCGATGACCCTCAAGCAGGCGAAGAAATGGGTCGAGAAAGAGCGCAAGGAAGTCTGGGACATCCTCGACGAGGTGATCCGCGAACACCCGGTTCTGCTGAACCGCGCGCCGACGCTCCACCGTCTGGGCATCCAGGCGTTCGAGCCCGTGCTGATCGAGGGCAAGGCGATCCAGCTTCACCCGCTGGTCTGCTCGGCGTTCAACGCCGACTTCGACGGTGACCAGATGGCGGTGCACGTTCCCCTCTCGCTGGAAGCCCAGCTCGAGGCGCGCGTGCTGATGATGTCGACCAACAACATCCTCAGCCCCGCCAACGGCAAGCCGATCATCGTCCCCTCGCAGGACATGGTCCTCGGCCTCTATTATCTGTCGATGCTGAAGGAAGGCGAGCCCGGCGAGGGCATGCTGCTTTCGGACATGGCCGAGGTGCACCAGGCGATCAACGCCGGCGCCGTGACGCTGCACACCAAGGTGATCAGCCGCGTTCCGCAGACCGACGAGGAAGGCAACCAGTACCTCAAGCGCTACGAGACGACGCCGGGCCGCATGCTGCTCGGCGAGTGCCTCCCCAAGAGCCACAAGGTCCCCTTCGAGACCGTCAACCGCCTTCTCACCAAGAAGGACATCGGCGACGTGATCGACGAGGTCTATCGTCACACCGGCCAGAAGGAGACCGTGCTGTTCGCCGACGCGATCATGGCGCTCGGCTTCCGTCACGCGTTCAAGGCGGGCATCTCGTTCGGCAAGGACGACATGATCATCCCCGGCGAGAAGGTGGCGCTGGTCGACGAGACCCGCGAGCTCGTGAAGGATTACGAGCAGCAGTATCAGGACGGCCTGATCACGCAGCAGGAAAAGTACAACAAGGTGATCGACGCGTGGTCGCGTTGCGGTGACCAGGTTGCTGCGGCGATGATGAAGGAAATCCAGGCGGTCAAGAAGGACGAGGAGACCGGCCGCGAAAAGCCGATCAACGCGATCTACATGATGGCGCACTCCGGTGCGCGTGGTAGCGCCGCGCAGATCAAGCAGCTCGCGGGCATGCGCGGCCTGATGGCCAAGCCTTCGGGCGAGATCATCGAGACGCCGATCATCTCGAACTTCAAGGAAGGGCTAACCGTCCTTGAATACTTCAACTCCACCCACGGCGCCCGCAAGGGTCTGGCCGACACCGCGCTCAAGACGGCGAACTCGGGTTACCTGACCCGTCGTCTGGTCGACGTCAGCCAGGATTGCGTCGTCATCGAAGAGGATTGCGGCACCAGCCGCGCCCTCGAGATGAAGGCGATCGTCCAGGGCGGTTCGACCATCGCGTCGCTCGGCGAGCGTATCCTTGGTCGCACCACCGCGGAAGACGTCGTCGATGCCAAGACCGGCGAAATCGTCATCCCTTCGGGCACCTTGCTCGACGAACCGATGATCGCGCAGATCGAAGCGATCGGCATCCAGGGGATGAAGATCCGCTCGCCTCTGATCTGCGAAAGCAAGCAGGGCGTCTGCGGCAAGTGCTACGGGCGTGACCTCGCACGCGGTACGCCGGTGAACATCGGTGAAGCCGTCGGCGTCATCGCGGCGCAGTCGATCGGTGAGCCGGGCACGCAGCTTACGATGCGTACCTTCCACATCGGTGGTGCGGCGCAGCTCAACGAGCAGTCGAACCTCGAAGCGGTTTCGGATGGCTCGGTCGAGTACCGTGATCTCCGCGTGATCGTCGACAAGCGCGACCGCCGCGTCGTTCTGGCCCGTTCGGGCGAGCTGGCGATCATCGACAGCGAAGGCCGCGAGCGTGCGGTGCACCGCATCCCCTACGGCGCCTATGTCCTTGTCGACGACAAGGCGAAGGTCACCAAGGGCGACCGGTTGGCCGAGTGGGATCCGTTCACCATGCCGGTGATCACCGAGAACCCGGGTGTCGTGAAGTATCAGGACCTGATCGACAGCAAGACGCTGACCGAGCAGACCGACGAAGCCACGGGTATCGCCCAGCGCGTCGTGATCGAATATCGTGCGCCCACGCGCTCGAAGGAAGATCTCCGTCCGCGCCTGACGCTGCTCGACGCCAATTCGGGCGAGGCCGGCCGCTACATGCTGACCCCGGGCACCACGCTCTCGGTCGAGGATGGGGCGGAAGTCCATGCCGGTGACGTGCTGGCGCGCGCCAGCCGCGAAGCCGCCAAGACCCGCGACATCACGGGCGGTCTGCCGCGCGTGGCCGAGCTGTTCGAGGCGCGCAAGCCCAAGGAAAACGCGATCATCGCGAAGGTCTCGGGCCGCGTCGTCTTCGGCAAGGACTACAAGGCCAAGCGCAAGATCGGCATCCAGCCCGAGGACGGTGGCGAGGTCGTTGAGTACCTCATCCCGAAGTCCAAGGTTATCGACGTGCAGGAAGGCGATTACGTCAAGCGCGGCGACAACCTGATCGGCGGCTCGCCTGATCCGCATGACATTCTCGAGGTGCTCGGTATCGAGCCGCTCGCGGAATATCTCGTGTCGGAAATCCAGGAAGTCTATCGACTCCAGGGCGTGAAGATCAACGACAAGCACATCGAGACGATCGTTCGCCAGATGCTGCAAAAGGTCGAGATCACCGATGGCGGCGACACCACGCTGCTGGCGGGCGAGCAGGTCGATCGCGAGGAGATGGACGAGATCAACGAAAAGCTGCAGCCGGGCTTCCAGCCCGCGCAGGGCAAGCCGGTGCTGCTCGGCATCACCAAGGCTTCGCTCCAGACGCGCAGCTTCATCTCGGCCGCGTCCTTCCAGGAGACCACGCGCGTCCTTACCGAGGCTTCGGTCCAGGGCAAGAAGGACACGCTGATGGGCCTCAAGGAGAACGTGATCGTCGGACGTCTCATCCCCGCCGGTACCGGCGCGGGTCTGAACCGTCTGCGCGTCACCGCCACCAGCCGCGACGCCGCACTTCGCGCATCGCAGCGCACCTGGCAGGAAAGCCTCATCGCGCCCGCTTCGGCGGCCGAAGAGCACGCTGCCGAGCTGCGTCAGCCGGTTGAGGCCGATACGGGCGATGATCCGCTCGCGGTCGTCGTCGCCGACACCGACGGTGAGGACGGCGCCGAAGTGTAAGCCTTTTGCCTCGCGGCAAAACAGGAAGCCCCGCCGAAGCAATTCGGCGGGGCTTTTTTGTGTCGATCGTCGGCCCCGTCCGCTCGTCCTGAGGAGGGGCTGAGCGCAGGCGAAGACCCGTCTCGAAGGACTTTGCACAGTGCGTCCTTCGAGACGCCGTTTCGGCTTCGCTCAACGGCTCCTCAGGATGAGCGGCTTTCTGTAGCCAAGCCCCCATATTCAGCCCCCGTTCAGCCCCCGGACGCCTTTTTCGCGCGCATGCGGGCGGAACGACGGCAATCAGCCGCAGTCGCGCGCCTGTTCGTTAAAGGGGTCATCTCATCATGAAATCCATATGCCGTTTCGCGCTCGCGTTCGCCCTGTCCGGCGTCGCCACCTCCCCCGCCCTCGCCCAGAGCAATGACGACGAAGTCTGGACCGGCCCCTATGTCGGGCTCCAGGCCGGCGCGCGCTACGCCAGCGGCGCATCGAACGAGACGCTCGTCTTCGACAAGGATCTCGACGGCCAGTATGACGACATGATCGCCACCGCCGCCGCGCCGACGGTCGATCTCTTCGCGCCAGGCTATTGCGACGGCCGCGCCGCCGGCGACCGCGTCGGCGCGGGCTGCTTCAAGGACAAGGACAAGTTCGATATCGCCGCCCATGCGGGCTATGACAAGCAGTTCGGCAATTTCGTCGTCGGGCTCGTCGCCGAATATCGCTATCCTGGCCTGACCGACAGCGTCTCGGGCTTCACCAGCACGCCCGACGCCTATGTCTTCCGCCGCAAGCTGGAGCACGAGCTGGGTCTGCGCGCCCGCGCCGGCGTCGCGGCAGGCAATGCGCTGTTCTACGTCACCGGCGGCGGCGCTTGGGGCAAGTTCAAAAGCGACTTCATCACCAGCAACGACGACAGCAAATTCGTCGGCAGCGGCAAATCGGCGGCCTGGGGCTGGAAAGCCGGTGCGGGCGTCGAGCAGAAGCTGACCCCCTATATGTCGCTCGGCGTGCAATATCTCTACACCAAGCTCAGCCCCAAGGATTTCACGGTCCGCGCGTCGGGCGGAACCGCGGGCAATCCCTTCATCACCGCCAATGCCGCGGGCACCGACATCCGCCGCTCGGGCAGCGACTTCTCAAGCTCAACCTTCGCGGCGACGCTCAACTGGCGGTTTTGATGTGATCGCGAGGGGCCGGCTGACTGGCCAGCCCTTCGCATGTCTGCCGAGCGGTGGTTAGCGGACGTCTCGAACTCCCTCTCCCTCAAGGGAGAGGGTTGCGCAGACTTGGCGGCTGTGCCGCCTAGTCGGAGCTGGGTGAGGGGGAGTAAGTCAACGGCAACGCACGACTCCCGAGCTTCCGGCCCCTCATCCAACTCCGCCTAGCTGCGCTCACGCGCATCAAGGCTCCGTATCCTTCTCCCTTGAGGGAGAAGGTCTCCTTTTGGTCGTGAGCGGCCATAAGGCAACAGGGTCGCGGCGCGGGCTGCCGCTAATGCCCTGCCGACTGCGAAAACAGGTTGATCACCGCCACCCCGGCAATGATGAGCCCTATCCCGGCCATCCCCGCTAGGTCGATCTTCTGGCCGTAGAGCGCCCACGCGACGCCCGTTACCAGGATGATCCCGACCCCCGACCAGATCGCGTAGGATATGCCGACCGGGATCGTCTTCAGGGTCAGTGACAGCGCGTAGAAGGCAACGCCATAGCCGATTGCAACGATCACACTTGGGCCAAAGCGCGTGAAACCTTCGGATGCCTTGAGCGCAGAGGTCGCGATCACCTCCGCCACGATCGCGATGCCCAGGTAGATATATGCGTTCATGCCATGGTTGAAGCAGCCTCTCCGGCATCGGGCAAGAGCGATCCGGGCCGTCCGCGCGGCGTCTGTCCTACATCCGCCCTTGCTGCCATGTTTGCCGCAGGCGCGATTCGGCATCCCCAAAAGGGAAGCCGAATCAACATGCGCGTTTGTGGGAAGTTTGCGAAGCTAAGCGAAGTTAAGGGCACCGCCGGGCGTGGACAGGCGCATCCGCCTCGCTCATAGCCGGCCGCGAAAGGACGGGTTCAGGAGCATGACGAAAATCGGGATTTACGGCAGCGAAGGGCGCATGGGCCAGGCCATCCGCGATGCGATCGGCGCAGCGGGCGCGGATTATGCGGGCGGCGTCGATGCGGGCGGCGATCCGATGGCGCTGGCGCGCGAGGCCGATGTGCTGGTCGATTTCTCGGTGCCGTCGGCGCTGGTCGGCAATCTCGGCGCCGCGGTCGCGGCGGGCAAGCCGATCGTGGTGGGCACCACGGGGCTCAGCGCCGACGATCTGCAGAATGTCGACGATGCCGCGCAGCATGTCGCGGTGCTCCAGACGGGCAATACCTCGCTCGGCGTCACGCTGCTCTCCGCGCTCGTGAAGCAGGCCGCCGCGCGGCTCGGACCCGACTGGGACATCGAAATCGTCGAAATGCATCATCGCCACAAGGTCGATGCGCCTTCGGGCACATCGCTGCTGCTCGGGGCAGCAGCAGCCGAAGGGCGCGGCGTCGATCTCGCCACGCACAGCGATCGCGGCCGCGACGGTCTGACCGGCGCGCGCAAGGAGGGCCAGATCGGTTTCGCTGCACTCAGGGGAGGCTCGGTCGCGGGCGATCACATGGTGATCCTGGCAGGCAATGGCGAGCGCATCGAGCTGGGCCACCGTGCCGAAAGCCGCGCAATCTTCGCACAAGGCGCAGTCAGGGCGGCGCTCTGGCTCGCGGGCAAGCCCGCCGGGCGCTACCGGATGGCGGACGTGCTCGGGCTGTGAAGAAGGCCGATATCGTCGAGTTCTTCGCGCGGCTGGCCGAGGACAATCCGGCGCCCGAGACCGAACTCGAATATGTGAACAATTTCACGCTGCTCGTCGCCGTCGTGCTGTCGGCGCAGGCAACCGATGTCGGCGTCAACAAGGCGACGCGCCGGCTGTTCCAGGAGGTGCAGACGCCCGAAGCGATGGTCGCGCTCGGCGAAGACGGGCTCAAGGAGCATATCAAGACCATCGGCCTGTTCAACGCCAAGGCGAAGAACGTCATCGCGCTCTCCGAACAATTGATCTCCGAGCATGGGAGCGAAGTGCCCGCCGATCGCGATGCCCTCGAAAAGCTCCCCGGCGTCGGGCGCAAGACCGCCAATGTCGTGATGAACAGCGCCTTCGGTGCCGAAACCTTCGCGGTCGACACGCATATCTTCCGCGTGGGCAACCGCACCGGCCTCGCGCCCGGCAAGACCCCGCTCGCGGTCGAGAAGAAGCTCGAAAAAGCGGTCCCCCAGCCCTTTCGCCTCCACGCGCATCACTGGTTGATTCTGCACGGCCGCTATGTCTGCAAGGCGCGCACGCCCGAATGCTGGCGCTGCAAGGTCGCCGATCTCTGCGCGTTCAGGCCCAAGTCATCTCCACCGAAGCAAACTCGCCGAGCAAAAACCCAAGGAGACATCTGATGCGCGCGCTCGTCGCTGTTGCCGCCCTCGCCCTGCTCACGACCGGCGGCTCGGTTCAGGCGAAGAAGGATCGCAATGCCGTGCCCCCAGCCACGCCCAGTGGCAAAGCGGTGAGTTGCGTCACGCTCAATCAGATCCGCGAGACGCGCGTGCACGGTGACAAGGTCATCGATTTCCACATGACGGGTGGCAGGGTATATCGAAACGAACTGCCCTATTCGTGCAGTTCGCTCGGTTTTGAGGAGCGGTTTTCCTACAAGACTTCGCTCAATCAGCTCTGCTCGACCGACATCATCACCGTGTTGCGTACGCCCCCCTCGATCCCGGGCCCGAGTTGCGGTCTTGGCCAATTTCAGCCGGTGGACATCGCCAGGAAGTGATTGGCCCAAGAGGTGATTGGGGGCGACGAAACCCCTCGCCAAGCGCAATCGGCTTTGCTAAGCGCGCTTTACACGCTGTGAAGCGCGTACGCACCCATAGCTCAGCTGGATAGAGCGCTGCCCTCCGAAGGCAGAGGCCAGAGGTTCGAATCCTCTTGGGTGCGCCAATCCCTGAAGACCTCAGAAAATCAGCCATTCCTAAAAACACCCGACAGAAATATGTTGGGCAATCGATGGCAAAATGGGTGGTTAGAGGCCCTGGCAATTGGAAGAACGCCATGACGCTGGTTGCGGCGCTGGTCTTCTGGGCACAAGCAGCGGTCCCGCCGCCGCAAGAGCAACTCCAGGCGAATTGCGCCGCTCCGGCATACGCCACCGACATGCTGGTATGCGACGATTACGATCTCAGAGCGCGCGATGCCGAAATGGGTGCGATGCTCACCCAACTCGACGCGACGCCGGTCACGGGTCTGCCGCCCTTGATCGAGCCGCAGGCTGAATGGTTCAAGCGCCGCAGTCGGTGCGCGTTTAAGGAGAATCATCGTCAATGCACCGCCGATGCCTATGAGGAGCGCACCATCCTGCTCCGCACACTGCTCGAACCCGACGGCGCGGAGGCGCCGCGCTACCGGTGCGCGGCTTCGTGGCTGCCTGAGGGCGCGGAGGCGCGCATCCTGCGCAAACGCGCGCTCGTCATCTGGTCGAAGGGAAAACGGATCGGCGTCGCAATGCAACGCTTCGAACATTCGGACTGGCGCCCCTATGCATTGCTCGAAGGCACGTTCGAGCAGCCCGAAGTGGTGGGCTCAGGAACGTCTAAAATGAAGTGCATTGGCATATCGCATTGAACGGTGACTTCCGGCCGTAGCGCGCAAGCTGAGCCGAACTACACGAAGAAAAGCGAACTGAACGCCGCGTTGATCAGTGTCGCCTTGACCAATGTACGAAAGGATAGCCCCGCCGCGCGGACGCGCGTGATCTTCAGATGCTCCGAGAGCCAGACCGACTGGATCGCCATGTACCAGAGACCTGTCGCGAGCGAGAGCACCAATCCCGCAACCTGAATCTCGATCATCTTTGCCCGAAGCATGATCGAAGCGATCGTCAGCAAGAGCGCAAACAGTGCGCCCAGATAACATTGGCTGAAAAATGGTGCGCGCAGCGTCTTGCGGTCGAGCGGCTGGTCGCTGCGCTTGAGCAGGCCAAGCGCGAACATCAAGGGGTAGATGCTGAACAAGACAACCTGCAGGATCAGCAAATTTTCCTGCGAGCCCCCGAGGAGCGCCGCAACGCCGCCCCGTCGCTCCTGATCCTCGGCATGAAAGGTGATTTGCAGGCCATGCGCGATCAGGATGGTCAGCATCAGGAACATCGGCGGGCTGAGCGTGTCGATATATTGCTCTTCCGGCTTGTCGCTTTGCTCGTGATCGGAATAGTCGATCATCCTGCCCGGATGGCGGATCACCTGCCACATCGTGCGAGGGTAGAAGATCAGCCAGGTCATCACCTCGTAAAGCAGGTCTTCGATCGAACGCAGAATCGTGAAGAAGCTCATTCCCTCCCCCTTCCGAAAAAAGGGCCGACTTGCGGCCTCCGGCACATCTCGACTGGTTGCGGCCTGGAACTCGCCCGCAACGCCCACGCACGCCACATTGTTGATGCCCTCGCGGCGCCACGCTCGACGGTTTCCAGCAATCAGGACACCAGGAGCAAGGTCCGAAATGCTTATTTGATACCGAACGTCAGCGTGTATTTGCCAACCTCGTTCCGGCGCGCGGCATTGCGCATCAGGAAAACGCGCACCTGATAGTCGCCGCTCGCGGGCAACTTGCCCTTGAAACTGTTGCCGTTGATCGTTCCGTCGAACAGCGCCTCGTCGGCGGCTGGCGCCATGACGGTGAAATAGTTCGAGGCGTTCGAGGTCTTGAGGGTGACCGTCATCGTCTGCCCGGCGCGCGCGCCGATCACATAGATCGCAGTATCATAACCCTTGACCGACCCCGTGATGGCTTTGGACGTTGCGCCCTTGGCGAACTCTACCCTCGTCGTCCGCGTCGCGTCCTGCGCGACGACCGGCGTAGCTGCCAGCATCGCGGCCGCGCAAATCGCTGCAATATGTTTCATCTCATCCTCCATCGTTGCAGAGCTTGGCATGGCTTGGGCAGTGCGGTGAGCAAAAAACTACTCGCGCGCGGGAAATACCAGAGAGGGGATTTTTGCAGGGCACAATTCAAAAGGCTTCGCCGATACCGAGATAGACGCCGTGATCGTTCTTTCCGATCGCCACGTCGAGGCGGAGATGGACGTCATTATTCTTGAACGGCCGATAGCGCACGCCCACCCCCGCTGCGGGAAGCACATTACCATCGTCCAGAAAATCGCCGACCGAAGGCGCAATGCCACCCACGCCGAAAAAGGCGACGCCGCCCCAGCGCTTCGCGAACTGATGGCGTAATTCGCCCTGGACCGCCCAACTGGCGCCATCACGATAACGGCCGCTTGGATATCCGCGCAGGACCCCGCTCGAGCCAAACAGGCACAGGTCGTAATAGGGCGCCTCGCCGCCCGTCGAACAGAGCGTCCCGTTCACTGCAAACACCGTGTCGGAACCGAAGGGAAGATATGCGCTGCCCACAAGCGTGAGCTTGTTGTGCTCATAACTGTCCCCCAGAGCCTTGGTGCCGAACAGCCAGGTGGCGACGCCGTAAACGCCACTGTGCGGCTGGGTGTGGCTGTCGCGCGTGTCATAAGCGATCATCGGGCCCAGCATGGACAAGGTGCTGTGCAGTTGATCGGCGGGCGGCGGCGACGTGGACGGCGGCGGCGTGGCCCCCGTGTCCCTTGGCGCGGCGTCGGTCGCAGTGAGTTTGTAGCGCAAGCCGACAAAGCCGTGCGGAAAGGCGCGCATCTGTGCACGCACCTGAAAGCTGAATTTCTCGCTGGCAAGTTCAAGCGCCTCACCACGATCGCCGTCTTCGGCTCCGATTCCATAGAATTTGCTGCGCGCATCGAAATAGGAAAATGTCGCATTGACCCGGAACCGGTCCTTGTCGAACGACATGGTGTGGAATGCGCCGAAGCCCTTGGAGCCGCCGCTGCTCCAGATGAGGCCGCCGCCCGTGACCCATTGGTGCGGCCCATTGTTGGGATTGTAGAAAGCAACGCCTCCCACCGCGAGCCCTGTCCCGGTCGTCGGACTGGAAAAGGGCACGGGCGCGATCAGCAAATCCCTCTTCTTTTTCGTCTTTTCGACCGAGCGCGGCTCCACGCTGGCGGGATCGATGGCCGCGTCCCCCGGGCGAGGCCGAATGGTTTCATCTATCGGGCCCTGCTGTGCGGACGCCGGTACGGCGATCATCGCAAGCGCCACGGTTGCGAGACCCTTCTGCGAGGAAAGCCGAATTGAAAGCTCCATGAAGGATCCTCCACCGCGCCCTGCGGGAACCCCAATCCATTACCAGTCCCGTGGCGGAGGTATATCGGGACAAACCCCATGCCAGCATTGCCTGACCGTCGCGGCCGATGTCGCGTGGCGCACCATCCGGCATAAAATCGGGAGATTCATGACGCCGACCCGGGGTTAACCCCAATGCCAACGCCGCTCCGCACATAGTAATCATGCACCTCCATTCCTTGGGGGCGCTAGCGGAGTTCGCCCGCGACCAATGCGCCGCCGCCGGAACAAGGGTACGAAATCCATGGAAGAATCGCTCAAGATCGCCGCATCCTATTCGGCGCTCATGCTCGAAATAACGGTGGTGATCATCGTTGCCTACGGCGCGATCGAGGCGCTCGTCCGGGTTGTCACGCACCTTGTTACACAGCGCCCCGGCACCTGGTCGCGGCGCGAGGTCTGGCTTCGCTTTGCGACCTGGATTCTGCTCGCGCTAGAATTCGCACTGGGCGCGGACATCATTCGGACCGCGGTGGCGCCAACCTGGGACGATATCGGCAAGCTCGCCTCGATCGCGGCGATCCGCACCGGGCTCAGCTTCTTTCTCGAGCGCGATATCTCCGAGATGGGCGAACCGTCGGCGTCCGCGGGCAAGCAACCCTGAACGCCCACGGAACCTCGTTCAGATCAATCTGGTGGCAATGGTGACGAACAACGCCACGCCTGCAATCGACATCATCAGCGCCATGATCAGGATGGGGCGGCCCAGGCGGAACTCTTCGGTTTGCTTGAGGTCCTTCAGCGTCGCCCAATAGCTTATCGTTCCCAGCACGATGGCGAGCGTCCCCATGCCGGTGAGGAACATCCCCACCTGCTGAGGACTGTTCGGGTGCGCGAGGTCCCGGTGGGAGCCAATGCCCTCGAGAAACTTGTAGATGGTGAAGCCGAAACTGAACATGGACAGCGCTGTGCGCAGCCAGGCCATCAGCGTCCGGTCCGCGGCCATGATCGTTCTGATCTGACCCATATCGCTTGGAAGACCCGGCGCTTTCACGTGTGACACAGTTTCACTCACAGGCATTGGCTATCTCCTGGCATACGCATCCAAGCGCACGGCGCATTCCACCCGCGCGCATGCTCAGCTTGCGCGGTATTTATGGGGACGTCTACACCTAGATAAGGGCGTTGCTGCCCGCTCCTTATCGCTCAGAGCGCCATGATGCCGCGTCGCGGTTCTCGCGTCCCGACCGATTCAGCGGTTAAAGTCGCTCCGGCGTCGAGCAACGCCTGCCGTCGTCCCCCGACGCTGGTGCCAAGCTGCGCGTTTTCGAAGGGCATGAGGCTCGCGAGCGCTTGATGCGCAAAGGCGCGGTCCAGAAAAGACGCGACGCGGGGCCACTGCGCCGCGTCGACCGTAAATCCGGCATAGGCCGCGTTGCGGAAAAAGGAGGCGATTGCGATATCGGCAAGACCTATGTCGCCGAACAGGAAAGCGTCCGCGGGAAGCTGCCCCTCCAGATAATCCAAGACCGACGGCACATCCTCGGCCAAAGTCTTCTCGACGCGTGCATCGTCGCCGGGCTCCTTCCATACGGCTGGATGAACGACACGCTGATAGAACAAGCCCCAGATGAATATGTCGCCGAGGCGCGTGTCCGCGAACTCCTCCAGCCAGCGTGCACGCGCACGATCGCGGATATCCGCAGGCAAGAGCGGGTGCCCCGGATAGGCTTCCTCGAGATAGGCGCAGATCACCGATGAATCGCAGATCTCGAGATCCCCGTCGATCAACACGGGGATGCGGCGCAGCGGGCTTATCCGCCCAAAATCGTCGTTACCGAAAAAGGGGGTGATCGGGTCGATCTCATAGTCCAGCCCCTTGAGCGCGACGCAGGCGAGAACCTTGCGCACATAAGGACTTACAAAACTGCCGATGATTTTCATGCGCCGCTCCTTGGCGCGAGAATGAAACGCGGCGGGGGCGATGACAAGAGCGCGGCCGTCGGAGCCGGGCGGACCCGGGCTGTCTGTGCCCACATCCGCTCCACCGCATGCCCCCGCCTTGCGACAGGGCGCGCGCTGACCCGGCTGGCAAAGCCGGCAAAACTTGCTAGAGCCGAAAGCCTATGACCGAAGCGGCGCCCGAGAATTTCAGTTACCGGTTGAAGCGTGAGGCGAGCGGCCTGCTCGACCGGCTGAGGCCGTGGTGGGACAAGCGCTGGGTGCGCATCCTTGCCTGGCTGGGGCTGGCGGGATTGCTCGGCTTGCTTCTCATCTGGGTGGTTTTCGCGCGCAATCTGCCGTCGGCGGACACACTGCTGACCTATGAGCCGCCGCTGCCCACCAATGTGCGTGCGATCGATGGTGCCCCAGTGCACAGCTATGCCCGCGAACGCCGCGTTCAACTGAGCTTCGACGAATATCCGCCGCTGCTCGTCAACTCATATCTTGCCGCGGAAGACCGCACTTTCTTCGAGCATGGCGGGCTGGACTATCCGGGTATCATCACCGCGATCTTCACCAACCTGACCAATTCGGGGCGCCCCATCGGCGCGTCGACGATCACGCAACAGGTGGCGAAGAACCTGCTGCTCACCAACGAGCTCAGCTATGTCCGCAAGGTCAAGGAGGCGTTCCTCGCCAAGCGGATCGAATCGGTGCTCACCAAGCAGCAGATCATGGAGCTGTATCTCAACCAGATCGCGCTTGGCCGGAACAGCTTCGGCGTCCAGGCCGCGGCGCGCGCCTATTTCGACAAGGACGTGGGCGACCTTCAACTCCACGAAATGGCGTTCCTCGCGATCCTGCCCAAGGCCCCCTCCACCTACAGCCGCGCCTCCAATGCCGACAAGGCAATCGCGCGGCGCAACTGGGTGCTGGGCGAAATGAAGCGCAACGGCTTCATCGACGAAGCGCAGATGCAGAGCGCGCAGGCGCAGCCGCTGGGGCTGCTGCCCTATGTCGGGCGACGCGAGCAACGTGTCGGCGGCTACTTCATCGAGGAGGTTCGCCGCCAGCTCATCGAGAAATTCGGCGAAAGCGACGATGGCGGCAAGAACAGGAACAGCGTCTATTCGGGCGGGCTCTGGGTGCGCACATCGCTCGCCCCGGCGATGCAGGAATATATGACCGAGGCGCTGCGTGCCGGGCTGATTCGCTATGATCGCGGCAAGGGCTGGAGCGGCCCGATCAACAAGAAACCGATCGAGGTCGGCGAAGGCTGGAACCGCAATCTGCTCGCGACCAATGTCGGCATCGGCTACCAGAATTGGGAAGCTGCAGTGGTGCTTTCCAAATCGGGAGGCAGTGCAGAACTGGGCTTCGCCAATGGCAGCACCGGCACGCTTCCTTCGGGCAATGCGCAGATGCCGAAGCGCGGCACGGGCACCAGCGCCTTCCAGGCGATGAAGCCGGGCGATATCATCGCGGTCGAAAAGCAGGGCGGCGTCTATTCGCTGCGCAACATCCCCGAAATATCGGGCGGCATGGTCGCGCAGAACCCGCATACGGGCCAGGTGCTCGCGATGCAGGGCGGCTTCGATTCGCGCATCCAGAGCTATAACCGCGCGACGCAGGCCGAACGCCAGCCGGGTTCGACCTTCAAGCCGATCGCCTATTCCGCTGCGCTCGACAGCGGCATGACGCCCGCCTCGATCATCGTCGATGGGCCCTTCTGCGTCTATCAGGGCGCACGACTGGGGCAGAAATGCTTCCGCAACTTCGGCAATATGCGCGGCGCGGGGCCGCAGACGATGCGCTGGGGGCTCGAACAGTCGCGCAATCTGATGACGGTGCGTGCCGCCTCGCAGACGGGCATGGACAAGGTGGTGAAGACCGCCGCAGCCTTGGGCGTGAGCCAACCGGGCAAGACCTATCCCGCGGTGCTTGCGATCGCATTGGGCGCGGGTGACACCACGGTGATGCGGCTGACCAACGCCTATTCAGTCCTCGCAAACAACGGCAAGGCGCTGTCCCCCAGCCTGATCGACTATGTCCAGGATCGCCGCGGCAAGGTAATCTTCAAGGCCGATACGCGGCCCTGCGAACGCTGCAACATGAAGGACTGGGACGGCAAGGCCATGCCCCGCCCGCCGCTGCGCCGTAAGCAGGCGCTCGATCCGATGACCGCCTATCAGATGGTCCATATGCTCGAAGGCGTGGTCCAGCGCGGCACCGCCACCGTGCTGCGCGACCTCAATCGCCCGATCTTCGGCAAGACGGGGACCTCTTCGGGCCCGACCAATGTTTGGTTCGTCGGCGGTTCCGCCGATCTGGTGGCGGGCGTCTATATGGGTTTCGACCAGCCTCGCCCGATGGGTGGCTATGCGCAGGGCGGCACGCTGGCTGCCCCCATCTTCAAGCAGTTTGCGCAAAAGGCGATGAAGGACATGCCAGTCGTCCCCTTCCGAGCGCCGGAGGGCCTCCGCATGGTCCGGATCGACCGCAAGTCGGGCCGCAAGGTTTTCGGCGCGTGGCCGACCGATGATCCGAAGGCCGCGGTGATATGGGAGGCGTTCAAGCCCGAAAGCGAACCACGCCGCTCGATCCGTCGCGAAGAAGTCGCCCAGGCGAAAAAGGCCGAGGACCGCGCGGCCGCTGCCGCTGGCAACGCGACCGCCCGCCCCGCGACCGACAGCGAGTTCTTGCAAAGTCAGGACGGGATTTACTAGGGCCACGCGATGTAATTTCCACGTCATGCCAGCGCAGGCTGGCGTCTTGCGTGGCCACCAGAGATGCCAGCCTGCGCTGGCATGACGAGACTATTTTGGAGAACACACCATGCGCGCCGAAGCGCAGGCCAATGCCGACAAGATCAACGACGCGCTCGCGCTGCTCCGCCGCTTCCTCGACTGGGATCGCGCGCTGCGCCGGCTAGACGAGCTCAATGCGCGCGTCGAGGACCCGACCTTGTGGGACGACCCCCGGGCCGCGCAGGAGGTGATGCGTGAGCGCCGCCGTCTCGACGAGGCGATCAGCGCGACACGCGCGATCGAGACCGAGCTTGCCGACACCGTCGAGCTTATGGAAATGGCCGAGGCCGAGGGCGATGAAGCCATGGTCGACGAAGGCGTCGCGGGTCTTGCTGCGCTCGCTGCGCGTGCCGACGACGACAAGATCAAGGCACTGCTCGCGGGCGAGGCGGACGCCAATGACGCCTATATCGAGGTGCATGCGGGCGCGGGCGGCACCGAGAGCCAGGACTGGGCCGAGATGCTCCAGCGCATGTACCAGCGCTGGGCCGAAAAGCGCGGGTTCAAGGTCGATCTGATCGAATATCAGGCGGGCGAACAGGCCGGGATCAAGTCCGCCACGCTCCAGATCAAGGGCGAGAACGCCTATGGCTACGCCAAGACCGAGAGCGGCGTGCACCGTCTCGTCCGCATCAGCCCTTATGACAGCTCGGCGCGGCGCCACACGAGCTTTTCGTCGGTCTGGGTCTATCCCGTGATCGACGACAATATCGAGATCGAGCTCAACGAGGGCGACGTCAAGATGGACACCTACCGCGCAAGCGGAGCCGGCGGTCAGCACGTCAACACCACCGATTCGGCGGTGCGCCTAACGCACATTCCGACGGGCATCATCGTCGCCAGCCAGAACGACCGGTCGCAGCACAAGAACCGTGCGACCGCGATGAACATGCTGAAAGCGCGGCTCTACGAGGCCGAGCTGCAGAAGCGCGAAGCCGCGGCGAGCGGCGAATATGCGGCGAAAACCGATATCGGCTGGGGCCACCAGATCCGTTCCTATGTGCTGCAACCCTATCAGTTGGTGAAGGATTTGCGCACGGGGGTCACTTCCACCGCGCCCTCGGATGTGCTTGATGGCGCACTCGATCCCTTCATGGCGGCCGCGCTCTCGCAGCGCGTGACCGGCGAGAAGGTCGAAGTGGAGGATGTCGACTAGACCGATGCGCCGCGCGGGGTTTCTGTTGCTGCTTTTGTCGCTCGCCGCATGCCGGCAGGGTGAGGCGCAGCTCAGCTTCCCCGAGGCTGACCGCCCCGTCGCCCCCATCGTCTCGAGCCGCTTCTCGACCGAGGAGGCGCGCGACCGCGTCAACGAGGCCGATACCGTGATGGGCAAGGCGGGGATCAAGCCGGGCATGACGATCGCCGATATCGGCGCGGGCGAAGGCTATTACACCATTCGCCTTGCCTCGCGCGTGGGCGCGAAGGGCCGCGTGCTTGCCGAGGACATTATTCCCGAGGTCCGGGATGCGCTTGCCGAGCGCGTCAACCGCGAGCGGCTCGACAATGTCAGCGTCCGGCTGGGCGAGCCGGAGGACCCGAAGCTGCCCGAAAAAAGCTTCGACCGGATTTTCATGGTGCACATGTATCATGAGATCACCCAGCCTTATGAATTCCTCTGGCGGATGCGCCCGTCGCTGCTGCGCACCGGCCGCGTGATCGTCGTCGATGCCGAGCGGCCGACCAAGGACCATGGCACGCCGATCGCGCTGCTGCGCTGCGAGTTCGCGGCGGTCGGCTATGCGCAGGTCGACTATCAGTCGCTGCCCGCGGTCGATGGCTATATCGCGCAGTTCGAAGCGAGGGGCCCACGCCCCGAGCCGAGCGAGATTCGCGGCTGCCGTTATGGCGCTAAAGCAGCCCCGCCCCGCGAAAGCTGAAACAGCAGCGTTCCGCGAAGACCAGATGATCGTGGAGCCAGAGACCAAGCGGCCGGACGACGTCGGCGAGCGTGCGCGTTGCCGCCAGGTCGGCGGAGCTCGGTTCGGCGATACCGCCCGGATGGTTGTGTGCGACGATCAGCGCCGCGCTCTGAAGCGCGAGCGCATCCGCTACGATCGTGCGGATCGGCAGATCGACGCGATCGACGCGGCGCGCATAGCGCAGCCTCAGCCCGATCAGCCCGTCGTCCGAATCGAGATGCGCGACGCACAGCATCTCGCAGCGCATCCGCGCCATGCCCGGCCCCAGAAACGCGATCGCGGCCGCACTGCTCTCGAATCTGCGACGCATATGGGCAGCTCCGCCATGACTGACATCTCCGCGCGACCCACCCCAAAATCCGGGATTCGCGCGATCTGACGAAGCGAAAGCCGCTGCAAAACGGCTGGAATCGCCCGAAATCGCATCCATTTCGGAGGAAGCGGATAAAGGCTTGGCGAGCGGCGCGGGCGCGGCCATAAACGGCGGCGAACATGCAGGCCTATCTCGATCTTCTCCAGCGCATCCTCGACGAGGGGACCGACCAGCAGGACCGCACGGGCACCGGCACGCGCGCGGTGTTCGGTCATCAGATGCGCTTCGACCTGTCAAAGGGCTTCCCGCTCGTCACGACCAAGAAGCTGCACCTGCGCTCGATCATCATCGAACTGCTCTGGTTCCTGAAAGGCGACACCAATGTCCGCTGGCTTCAGGAGAACAAGGTCAGCATCTGGGACGAATGGGCGGGCGAAGACGGCGATCTCGGCCCCGTCTATGGCAAGCAGTGGCGTGACTGGGAAAGCGCCGACGGCCGCCATATCGACCAGATCGCCCGGCTCATCGACCAGATCCGCGCCCAGCCCTCCTCGCGCCGTCAGATCGTGACCGCATGGAACCCCGGCGAGATCGACCGCATGGCGCTGGCGCCCTGCCACTGCCTGTTCCAGACGCAGGTTGCGAACGGCCGGCTCAACCTCCAGCTCTATCAGCGGAGCTGCGACGTCTTTCTCGGCCTGCCCTTCAACATCGCCTCCTACGCGCTGCTCACGCACATGCTGGCGCAGCAATGCGGGCTCGAGCCCGGCACCTTCGTCTGGACGGGCGGCGACACGCACCTCTATTCCAACCATTTCGAGCAGGCGCGGCTCCAGCTCTCACGTGAACCGCGGCCGCTGCCGACGCTGCATATCCTGCGCAAGCCCGACGCGATCGACGCTTATGAATATGAGGATTTCGAAATCCTCGGCTACGATCCGCACCCCCACATCAAGGCTCCGGTGGCGGTGTGAAGGGCCCCGAGATCGTCCTCATCGTCGCGCGGGCTGACAATGGCGTGATCGGACGCGCCGGCAAGCTTCCCTGGCACCTGCCCGCCGATCTCCGCCACTTCAAATCGCTGACGCAGAACACGCCGATGATCATGGGGCGCAAGACCTTTGACAGCCTGCCCGGGCTGCTCGAGGGCCGCCGTCACATCGTCGTGACGCGCGACACCGGCTGGGACGAGGACGGCGCCGAGGTGGTCCATACCGCCGAGGACGCGCTCAGGCGCGCCAACGCGCCGCATGTTTCGGTGATTGGTGGTGCAGAGATATATGAGCTCTTCCTGCCGCGCGCCGACAGGATCGAGCTGACCGAGGTTCATCTGGACGCTGAGGGGGATACAGTGCTGGACAGCTTTGGAAAGGACTGGCGCGAAACGCGCCGCGAACGGCATGAGGCGGAAAACGGCCGCCCCGCCTACAGCTTTGTGACGCTGGTGCGCACCAGGTGACGGGCGAACCCTCGGGCACGCGCCCCGGCGAAAACCCGGGGCCGACCGCACCGGAACCCGGAAGGCCACGGTCGCCGGGGTTCGTAAGACGCCGCATAGCGCTCGGCGTCGTCGTCCTGATCCTCATTCTGCTGGCCGGGTTCTTCGCGCTCGCGCCGGCGATGGTCGAGCGCGACATGAACATCGTCGCGCGGGGCCCGATGCCCGAGATCAGCGAAGACACGGCAGCGCTCCATAAGTCGCTTCAGATAGCCGATCTGCACGCCGACACGCTGATGTGGAAGCGCAAGCTGCTGAGCGACACGCGCCAGGGCCAGCTCGATCTCGGCCGGCTTGAGGCAGGCAATGTCGCGCTGCAGATATTCTCGTCGGTCACCAAGACGCCCAAGGGGCAGAATTACGACGCGAACGGCGCTGACACCGATAACATCACGCTGCTGGCGGTGGCGCAGCTCCAGCCGGTGCGCACCTGGAACTCGCTGCTCCAGCGCTCGCTCTGGCACGCCGAAAAGCTCCGGCGCGCCGAAGACAAGGCAAAGGGCCGCCTGCGCATCGTCCGCAGCGGCAGCGACCTCGCCCGGTTGCTCGCAGAACGGACCCGCGGCGCGCAGGTCACCGGCGCGCTGCTTTCGATCGAAGGGCTGCAGAATCTGGAAGGCCGCGCCGAGAATCTCGACACGCTCTACGACGCGGGCTTTCGCATGGCCGGCCTGACCCATTTCTTCGACAATGAACTTGCGGGCTCGATGCACGGGCTGGACAAGGGCGGCCTCACCCCGCTCGGACGCGATGTCGTCGCCGCTATGGAACGCAAGGGCATGATCGTCGACATAGCGCACGCCAGCCACACCGCGGTCGCCGAAACTCTTGCGATGGCGACGCGGCCGGTCGTCTCAAGCCATGGCGGCGTGCAGGCGACGTGCAAGGTCAATCGCAACCTCACCGATGAAGAGATACGGGGCGTGGCGCGCACCGGCGGCATTGTCGGCATCGGCTATTGGGATGGCGCGGTCTGCGATACCAGCCCCGCCGCCATCGCCAACGCCATCGCCCATGTCCGCGATCTTGTCGGCATTCGCCATGTCGGGCTCGGCAGCGATTTCGACGGCGCGGTCACCACGCGCTTCGATACCTCGCAGCTCGCGGCGATCACGCAGGCGCTCGTCGACCGCGGCTTTACCGAGGACGAGATCCGCGCCGTCATGGGCGGCAACGTGCTGCGGCTATTGGCGCAGGGGCTGGAGCCGAAGCCCTAAAATCCTCCCCAAGCTCTGCTTGGGGAGGGGGACCACCCGAAGGGTGGTGGAGGGGCGGCGCGAAGCGCCGATCATCGAATGCCCCTCCACCGCGCTGCGCGCGGTCCCCCTCCCCGAGCAAGCTCAGGGAGGAACTATGGGGGTTTGCAGCCGCCCCACCCCACCCTATAGCCCGCCTTATGGAGCGGCTTTCGGGCAGCGTCCGCGTCCCCGATCATTTGCGGGGCGGCGTGATCGCGCTGGGAAATTTCGACGGCTTTCACGCGGGCCACCAGGCGGTGGTCGGCCGCGCCGTCGCGCTTGCACGGCAGATGGGCGGTCCTGCGCTCGTCGCGACCTTCGATCCGCACCCCGTCCGTCATTTCAAGCCCGATGCCGAGCCCTTTCGGTTGACCACGCTCGACCAGCGCCAGCGCCTCTTTGGCAAAGCGGGTGCCGATGCGATGCTCGTCTTCGAATTCGGCGCCGAACTGGCATCGCTGACCGCCGAGGAATTCGTGGCGCAGCGACTGGTCGACCTGATCGGCGCCAGGGGCGTCGTCACCGGTGAAGACTTCACCTTCGGCAAGGGGCGCGGCGGCAATGTCGACGTGCTCGCCGAACTCGGCCTGCAATACGGGCTCGTCACCGAAGCCGTGGCGCCCGTCGCTGCGGGTGGCGAAGTGATCTCCTCCAGCCGTATTCGCGAGGCATTGCAGGCGGGCGACTGCGAAGCCGCGACACGGCTGCTCACGCGCCCTTTCGCGATCGAAGGCGTCGTCAAGCACGGCGACAAGCTGGGCCGCGACATCGGCTTTCCCACCGCCAATATAGAACTCGGCCATTATCTGCGCCCGCGCTACGGCATCTATGCCGTCAGGGGCCGCCTTCCCGACGGCCGCGTGCTGGATGGCGCGGCCAATCTCGGCATCCGCCCGACATTCGATCCGCCCAAGGAACTGCTCGAGCCCCATTTCTTTGATTTCTCGGGGGACCTCTACGGCCAGACGATCGAGGTCGAGCTGATCCGTTTCCTCCGCCCCGAAATGAAGTTCGATGGCCTCGACGCGCTCAAGGTGCAGATCGCGCAGGATTGCGAGGATGCGAAGCGGGTTTTGTCAGCTCGCCCTCTCCCTTGATGGGAGAGGGATACAGCGCCTTGGCGAGCGCAAGCGAGTTTAGGCGGTGTTGGGTGAGGGTGATGCCCGGCGTCGAGCATGATCCCAACATCACCCTCATCCAACTACGACTAGCCAGCAAGCTGGCAAGTCTGCGTACCCTTCTCCCATCAAGGGAGAAGGGTTTATCGCTTCAAACTTGCCGCGCGATCCTCTAAGCACCCCCCACCTATGACCGAAAAGCCCGACTATAAAGACACCGTCTTCCTGCCGAAGACCGATTTCCCCATGAAGGCGGGGCTGGCCCAGAAGGAGCCGGCCATCCTCGAACGCTGGGCGAAGATCGGGATTTACGACCGGCTGCGCGAAACCCGCAACGGCCGCGAACGCTTCATCCTCCATGACGGCCCGCCCTACGCCAATGGCGACATCCATATGGGCCATGCGATGAACAAGGTGCTGAAGGACATCATCGTCCGTTCGCAGAGCCTTCTCGGCAAGGACGCGCCCTATATCCCGGGCTGGGACTGCCACGGCCTTCCGATCGAATGGAAGATCGAGGAAGAATACCGCAAGAAGAAGCTCAACAAGGACGAGGTTCCCGCGGCCGAGTTCCGCGCCGAATGCCGCGCCTATGCCGAGAAATGGGTCGCGGTGCAGCGCGCGCAGTTCGAGCGGCTGGGCGTGATGGGCGACTGGGAAGACCCGTACCTCACCATGAAGTTCGAGGCCGAGGCCGCGATCGTCGGCGAACTCCTCAAATTCGCGGAGAGCGGCCAGCTCTATCGCGGCGCCAAGCCCGTGATGTGGTCTCCCGTCGAGAAGACCGCGCTCGCCGAGGCCGAGGTCGAATATGAGGACATCACCTCGACGCAGATCGACGTTGGGTTCGAGATCGTCGAGAGCCCGATCCCCGAGCTTGTCGGCGCGCATGCGGTTATCTGGACGACCACGCCGTGGACGATCCCGGTGAACCAAGCTTTGACTTATGGGCCGGAGATTGAGTATATCGTTGTTGCGCAGCGCGTCGACCACAAGGTCAAACGGCGTTATCTTGTTGCGTGGGATCTGCTCGAAGCGTTTGAAAAGCGAGCACAGTTTCTGGCCTTTGACGACGACCTCGGTAACACGGTCGAACTGTGCGGACGCTATAAGGGCTCGGACCTCGCCGGCACCATCGCCCGCCACCCGATGCACAAGCTCGGCGGCTTCTTCGCCAAGCCCCGCCCCTTCCTGCCCGGCGATTTCGTCACCACCGATGCGGGGACGGGCCTTGTGCATATGTCGCCCGATCATGGCGAGGACGACTTCCTGCTGTGCAAGGCCAACGGTATCGATCCCGTCTTCGCGGTTACCGATGACGGCAAATATCGTGACGACTGGCTCTGGCTCGGCGGTCAGGGATCGGTCATCAACAACAAGTTCAACGCGCCCGATGGCCCGATCTGCGAGGATCTGCGCGAAGCCGGCGCGCTGCTCGCGGCCTCGGCGGACTTCAACCACAGCTATCCGCACTCGTGGCGCTCAAAAGCGAAGATCATCTTCCGCTGCACCCCGCAGTGGTTCATTCCGATGGACAGGGCAGCGGGGAGCACACAAAACACCGTTCGGGCTGAGCCTGTCGAAGCCCTGCCCTTCCCTTCCTCCGGTGCCGAAGAAAAAACAGGCCTTCGACAAGCTCAGGCCGAACGGGTTGAGAGTAACGGAGCAACATTAAGGAACATCGCGCTCGACGCGATCGAGCGCACGCGCTGGGTGCCCGAAAAGTCGCGCAACCGCATCCATGCGATGGTCGAAGGCCGCCCCGACTGGGTGATCAGCCGCCAGCGCGCCTGGGGCGTGCCGATCGCGCTCTATGTCCACCGCCAGTCGGGCGAGTATCTCCGCGACGCGGCGGTCAATGCCCGCATCATCGACGCTGTCACCAAGGGCGGCGCCGATGCGTGGTACGCCACCGACCATCAGGCGCTGCTCGGCCCCGACTACAGGCTCGAAGACTATGAGGTCGTCACCGACATCCTCGACGTCTGGTTCGATTCGGGCTCGACGCACGCCTTCGTGATCGAACAGCGTTATGGAGAGGGCGTCCGCGCCGATCTCTATATCGAGGGGTCTGACCAGCATCGCGGCTGGTTCCAGTCGTCCTTGCTCGAAAGCAGCGGCACGCGCGGCCGCGCGCCCTATGATGCGGTGCTGACGCACGGCTTCGCGCTCGACGGCAATGGCCGCAAGATGTCCAAGTCGCTCGGCAATGTCGTCGATCCCTTGAAGATCATCGGCGAGAGCGGCGCTGACATCCTGCGCATGTGGGTCGCCTCGGTCGATTATTTCGAGGACGTCCGCATCGGCAAGGAGATCCTGTCGGGAACCTCCGACGCCTATCGCAAGCTGCGCAACACCTTCCGCTACCTGCTCGGTGCTCTGGACGGCTTCACCGAGGCTGAAAAGCTGCCCGTGGCCGAAATGCCCGAGCTGGAGCGCTATGTGCTCCACCTGCTTGGTGTTCTCGACGCCGATCTGAAACAGGCGACGGGCGACTTCGAGTTCAACCGCTACATCCGTGCGCTGACCGATTTCGCGAACGAGGATCTGTCGGCCTTCTTCTTCGATATCCGCAAGGACTGCCTCTATTGCGACGCGCCTTCGGACGCGAAACGTCGCGCCTATCGCACCGTGCTCGACACGCTGTTCCACGCGCTCGTCCGCTATGCCGCGCCGATCATCCCCTTCACCGCCGAGGAAGTGTGGCAATCGCGCTTTCCTACCGAAGACCAATCGGTGCATATGCTCGAATGGCCTGAGGTCGATGCGGGGTGGCGGGATGATGCGCTGGGGACGAAGTGGCAGGGCGTGCGCGGCGCGCGCGAGCGCGTCACCGAGGCTATCGAACCGCTGCGCCGCGAAAAGATCGTCCGCTCAAGCCTCGAGGCCGAAATCGCGGCGCCCGACCTCGCCGGGCTCGACGCTGAAGATTTCGCCGAAATCTGCATCGTCGCGCGTGCGATCAACGGCAGCGGCGACGCGGTGGAAGTTACACGGACCGACAACGCCAAGTGCGGCCGCTGCTGGCGTCACCTTCCCGAGGTTGGTGAGGACGGTGATCTCTGCGCCCGGTGCGACGGTGTGGTCGGTGGCTGACTGCAGCCTGTCCCCCGTCACCCTGAACTTGTTTCAGGGTCCATGAGCGCGTCGCAGCGCCTGCGCCTGTGTGGATGCTGAAACAAGTTCAGCATGACGAAATGAAGTAACATTGATTTGAAATATACTTTCACGATTCACGGGAAAAGTGGGAAGCTAAGCGCAGAGACATGACCGAAGCCCTCCGCAACCATCGCCGCCTCGGCCTGATCCTCGCCGCATGCGTCTTCGCGCTCGATCAGATCGCGAAATATATCGTCACGGTGCCGCTTCAGCTCGAAACCGTCGGCCAGATCCGGATCCTGCCGATCTTCAACCTGACCTGGGTTGAAAATTACGGCGTCTCGATGGGCTTCCTGCGTGCGGACAGCGAGGCGATGCGCTGGGGACTCGTAGCGATCACGCTCGCGATCAGCGTCGGTGTTACGGTGTGGATGTGGCGCGAGAAAAGCCGTTGGGACGTGCTCGCGCTGGGCCTCGTTCTGGGCGGCGCGCTCGGCAATATCGTCGACCGCGTCCGCTTCGGCCATGTCGTCGATTTCGCCGACCTGCATTTCGGCGACTTCCGCCCCTTTTTGGTATTCAATGTTGCCGATGCTGCTATTACCATCGGGGTACTGGTTCTGCTGTTCCGCGCGCTCTTTGTGGGCGAGGATGGCAGCAAGGCAAAAGACGCTACGGAGACTGTGGATGCGTAAGACGGTGATTTTTGGAAGTCTGGGCCTGGCCGCGATTTCGCTTTCGGCCTGCGCCTCGGGCGGCCTCACCAATCGCGACCGCCCCGACGAATTCGCCACCGCGCGCAAGGCGCCGCTGGTGATCCCGCCCGATTTCGCGCTGGTGCCGCCCAAGCCCGGCGCCCCGCGCCCGCAAGAGGCCGATTCGAGCACGCAGGCGCTGCAGGCGATGTTCGGCGGCCCCGCGCAGCGCAGCGCGTCGGAAACGGGCGTGATCGGTCAGGCCGGCGGCAACCGCGCCGATCCGGGCATCCGCTCGGGTGTTGGCGATCCCGACACCAATGTCGTCGACAAGGGCTCGGTAACGCGCGACATCATCGCCGCGCCCGAAGGCGACGGTCAGGATGCGCGCGCCTCGACCCCGCAATAAGCCGCGGGCGACAGACCAATAAAAAAGGGGGCCGCAGCCCCCTTTTTCGTATCCTGATCGGGGAGGGTCAGAAAGCCACGCCGATCGAGCCGACGACGCCCGCCTTAGAGACGTTCTTTCCCGAAAGCGGGTTGATCAGCGACTTGTCGGTGTCGACATAGGAGACGCCGAACGACAGGTTCTTCCAGGTGTAGGTCGCACCCAGGCTCCAGTCGGTATATTCGTCACCGATCGTCAGATAGCTCGGACCGAACGAGTGGCCGAGATGCGCCGAAACGCTCAGCGGCGTGCCCGGAATCCCCGCCGACAGATCGCCCGCAAGGTAGAAATTGTCTTCCTTGCCATTGCCGACCGAAAGCGCGCTCGCCTTTGGTGCATAGGCGGCCGTCAGCTTGCCCGTCACCGGCCCGAAGGTGTGCGACACCGCGACATAGGGCTCGAAGAAGTCGCTGTCATAGCCGGGCACGATTTCCTCGGCGCCGGGATAGTAATAATACAGCACCCCGACATCGAGCGTCGTGCCGCTGAAATCCTTCTTCCAGCCAAGGATCAGGTCGAGTTCCTGATCGCCGCCTGCGGCGACATAGTCGTCGATGGTCGAACCCCAGACCGTCGCATAGAAGCCCGACTCGTGCGAGACGCTGATGGTGCCCTGCAGCGCGAAGTTCTTGTCGGTCTGCGAAATGCCGCGAAAACGGTAATCCGTAACGAGCGTTGCACCGCCCGATACGGTGATGCTGCTCTCCGCCTCGGGGGCCGCAGCCTCGTCCTGAGCAAATACGGGAGTTGCGAGCATGGCCAGAGCCAGGGCCGTAAGGCCGGTGATGGACGTGCGCATGATATTCCTTTCTGGTTCGATGCGTCGTCCCGCCTGCGTTGCGGCTCCCTGCCTCTCTTGCCCAAATGGGCCGGTGCGGATTGCCACGACGCAAGACAAATGCCGAATCGCGCTGCGCTGCACAAGAATATTGTGCAATGCGCCGCATGATGGGGCAGCGCTGTTGCCACAACGCAACAGTCGCCACATTCTCAACCTTTCCTTAGGCATCGGCTGCAATAGTGATGCGCGTGAGCGAGATTTCCACGCCAATCGTGCCCGAAGGCAAGCCAACGCCCGCGCAGCATCTGACCGAGTTGCGCGCGATCCAGGCGCTCGTCAACGAGCTGGCGGACGCGAGCATTCCCGCGCTCCCGCTGGTGGCGGATCCGGCGCTGGACAAACGCTATGACTCGGCGGCGCCACTCGTTCAGCGCCGCTTCGACGCGGTAGCGGGCGAGACCGCGGCCTATGCGGCGGCGGGGCTGACCGCGCTCATCGCGGGACGCAGACAGGGAGCGGGGGCGAACGCCGCAGCGGCGCATCTGGCGCGCGAGATGGAGAAATCGATCCGCGCTATGGAAAAGATCCTGGCCTAAGTAGAGGGCGGAGCCGGAGCTTCGGGCCAGTTGCGAATGTGCAGGTCGCGCTGGGGGAAAGGCAAGCGAATGTCATTCTCGCGAAACAGCTTCCACATCCGGGTCAGCACATCGGATGTGACATTGCCGACGCCGCTCTCAGGATCATTGATCCACAGACGGATGTCGTACTCGACGCCCGAGTCGCCGAAGGCGGTGATCCAGGCGACCGTGGGAGGGTCGTTCAGCACGCGAGGCGCCGCCCGTGCGGCTTCCAGCATGAGCTCAAGCGCGCGGTCCTGATCGGAGTGGTAAGACACGCGAACGGGGATGTGGATGCGCACGTTGCGATCCGAATAGGACCAGTTCTCCACCTCCTGCGTCATCAGATTTTCGTTGGGGATCAGGTGTTCCTTGCCATCGCGCGTCACGACCGAGACAGCGCGCGTCCCGATCCGGTTCACCCAGCCGAACCGGTCTCCCACGACGATCACGTCCCCCGGCTTGATCGAGCGGTCCATCAGCAGGATGAGGCCCGCGAAGAGATTGCCGAAGGTCTTCTGCAAGCCGAAGCCGACCGCGAGACCGAAAGCGCCCGAAAAGACCGTGAGCGCAGTCAGGTCTATGCCCAGCGCGTCGATTCCCATGAAGAACGCGATCGCGATCACCGCGATACCGATCAGCTTTTCGGTCAGCAGCTTCTGCGTCGGATCGAGCCCGTCGGCACGTTTGACATATCGGTGAACCAGCCGGTTCACGAGGCGCACCGCGACAAACAACGCGGCAACCGTCACGACCAGCCGCGAGACGCTCAGCAGCGAAATCCTGTAGCGCGCGGCTTCAAATCCGAAACGATCCATGAAGTCGAGAATCGGCCCGGATCCCGGCACCTCTCCCGAGAGCAACACGAACAGCGCGACGAGCACGAGAACCAGGACAAGCCAGCGCAGTCCATACAGGATGCCGAACTTGCGACCGTTCATCCCCGCGCCTCCCGAAAACGCTCCAGTCCTGCAGCGAGGTCGGCGATCAGGTCGCCCGAATCCTCGAGACCGATCTGGAGCCGGACGAGCGGCCCTTCCGCGGTCCATGGTATCGCGCTGCGATGCGGATCGGCGGGAATGACGAGGCTTTCGTAACCGCCCCAACTGAAACCGATGCCGAATAGTTCGAGCCCGTCGATCAGCGCTGTGCGCGCGGCGTCGTCGCCCCCTTCGAGCACGAACGAGAACAGTCCCGATGCGCCACGAAAATCACGCTTCCAGATTGCATGACCGGGACAATCTTCCAGCGCGGGGTGGAGCACGCGCGCTACATCCGGCTGCTCGTCCAGCCACCGGGCGACAGCAAGCGCATTGCTCTGGTGCCGCGACAGCCGCACATCGAGCGTGCGCAGACCGCGCGCGGCGAGCCAGGCATCGTCGGGCGAGGCACACTGGCCGAGCGAATAGCTGGTCTTGCGCAACGCCTGCCAATGCTCGGAATTGGCGGTGACCGATCCCAGCATCACGTCCGAATGGCCGACAATATATTTGGTGCAGGCCAGGATCGTGAGATCGACGCCCTTTTCGATCGCGGGGAAGAACAACGGTGTCGCCCATGTATTGTCGAGCAGCGTCACGATGCCGCGCGCACGCGCAAGCGCGACAATCGCGGGGACGTCCTGCACCTCGAAGGTCAGGCTTCCCGGGCTCTCCATGAAGATCGCGGCGGTCCGGTCGGTGGCCAGCGCCTCGATCCCCGCACCGATCAATGGATCATAATAGCGCGTCGCGATGCCGTGGCGACGGAGCAGCCCATCGCAAAAGGCGCGTGTCGGCTCATAGGCGCTGTCGACCATCAGCAGTTCGTCGCCGGGCTTGAGCACCGAGAGCAGCGCCGTCGTGACTGCGGCCACGCCAGAAGAGTAGAGCAATGTCCCGGCCGCTCCGGGCTCCATCTCGGTCAGCGCGTCAGCGAGCGACCACTGGGTCGGGGTGCCGCGCCGGCCATAATAGAATTGGTGGTGGGTGTCGTGCTGGCGCGCGCGCATCTCGGCGACGCTGTCGTACTGGATCGTCGACGCACGCCAGACGGGCGGGTTGACCGCCGCGCCCGTCCATTCCTTGCGTCGTCCGCCATGGACGAGCCGGGTCGCGTCGCCGCGACCGCCCCCGTCCTCATTGCTCATGCAGCGCCCATCGCCTTCTTCGTCGAGGGATCCGAACCCCATTCGCTCCACGAACCGTCATAGAGCGCGACCTTGTCCGCACCCGCGAGCGTCGCGCCGAAGAGCAGCACCGCGGCAGTGATCCCCGAGCCGCAGGTCGTGACGAGCGGCCGTCCGAGATCGATGCCGGCATCAGCAAATGCCTGTTTGAGCGCGTCACCCTGTTTCCAACTGCCATCGGCGTTGAAGAGGTTGCCATAGGGCAGGTTCTTCGATCCGGGAATGTGACCGGCATGCGTCTTGGGACGCGGATCGGCCTCCTCGCCGGTGAAGCGCGCGCTGCTCCGTGCGTCGAGCACCTGTTCGGCGCCGCTTTCGGCATTGGCCTTCATCTGGTCGAGGGTGCGCAAGGTCGCGTCATCCTTCCAGACGGTATAGTGGCGGTGCCGGTGCGGCTCCTTGCCCGCGGCGAGTTCGCGCCCTTCCGCTTTCCATTTGGCGAGCCCACCATCGAGGATCGCGACATCGTGCGCGCCGAACAGGCGGAGCATCCACCAGGCGCGCGCCGCGGTGCGATAGGGCGAATCATCGTAAAGCACGATGCGGCTGCCATCGCCGAGACCCAGCGACTGCATCCGGCTGGCGAATTTCTCGGGCGTCGGCAGCATATTGGGCAGGTCGCTGCTGCTGTCGACGAGGTTCTCGAGATCCATATGAACCGCGCCTGGAATGTGCGCTGCCTCATATTCCGTAGCGGCATTGCGACCATCGGTCGGAAGGAAATAAGTCGCGTCCACCACACGCAGGTCCGATGCGCCGAGTTCTGCAGCGAGCCATTCGGTCGAAACCAGCATGTCCATGAAACGCTCTCCTCTTTCTGATTCCTCCTATGCTTAATCTGCGCCGCCCATGCCGTCGAGTGCGCTCAGCGAGCCCGGATGAAGGCGCGGATGTCCTGGCTCAGCTTCGCACGATCCTCATCGCGGACGTACATCATGTGGCCCGAGCCGTAATAGCGATACTCGACGCGCTCCTTCGGGATGCCCGTGCGGCTGAGCGCATATTCGGCGGCGAAAAAGGGCGTCGCGAAGTCGTAATAGCCCTGCCCCACGAAAATCCGCAGCCCGCTGTTTTCGCGCAGCCCCTTGCCGATATAGGGAGCCACATTGACATAAACGTCGTTGTCTCGCCCGCCGCCGAGACGCCAGTCCCAGGGGCCAACGCTGCCGATGGTGACGTAGCGCCGCTCGGTGTCGAACTTCAGCGTTTCGCGCGCATAGGCGTTGATTGCGGCGGTATAGCCCGCGTCGATGCCGTAGAAGCTGGGATCATTGTCGGGCGTCTCCCCCGCATTGTCATAATCCTTGCCGGTATATCGGCTGTCGAGACGGCCGACGGTGAGGCCCCGATCGCGCAACAGTTCCTTATAGAAGCGGTCGGGCGTAACTCGGAGATCCGCCTGTTCGAGATACGCCTCCGAAAGCCCGGTAAATCGCGCCAGATCCTTGCGGACGGCGGCGCGTTCGTCACCCTGCAAGGCATTGCCCTTGAGGAGCGCGGCGGCATAGGGGCCGATCGCCCATTGCCGCGCCTCCTGCGTGAACGCTTCCACGGAAGACGCCTGCGCCTTGCCATGGAAGAGCGCGGTCGCCGCCATGCTGGGCACGTTGAGGATGTACGACATCTCGTTGCCGGGCGTGTCCGCCCCCGCCGCGAAATCGAGCACGGTCGAGATCAGGATCACGCCGTTGAGCGCGACGTCGTTATATGCGCCTTCGAGCTGGTTGAGCACCGCGGCCGAGCGCGTCGTGCCATAGCTTTCGCCGCCAAGATATTTAGGCGCGTTCCAGCGACCATTTTCATTTAGCCAGAGCCGGATGAACTGCGCGATCGCTTCGGCGTCCTTGGTGACGCCGTAGAAGTCCTTGGGATCGGTTTTGCCCAGCGCATGGCTGAAGCCGGTGCCAACGGGATCGATGAAGACGATGTCGGTGACGTCGAGCAGGCTGTCGGGATTGTCGACGATCGGATAGGGCGGGGCGCCGTCGTCGCGGGCGTCCGAAGGGATGGCGACACGCTTGGGACCGAAGGCGCCCATGTGGAGCCATACCGAACCCGAACCGGGGCCTCCGTTGAAGAGGAAGGTGACGGGGCGATCGGGATCCCTGCCTTCCTTCACATAGGACACCGAGAAGATCGCCGCGCGCGGGGTGCCGTCATCGGCCTTGAGCCAGGTTTCGCCTGCGGTGGCGGTGTAGCTGACCGATTGGCCGCCGAACCGCCCCGAATGCTTCGTGATCGAGCGCTTGGGCGGCGGGATATCCTCTGTCTTCGTTTTTTCGGCCGCCGGCTTTTCCTTGTCCTGCGCAAAGGCAGGAGCGATCGCTCCGAGCACCAGCAGGCCAGCCCCCAGTGCCATTTTTCCCAGTGATTTCCGCATGCGCCTCTCTGGATATCTTGTCTCACGGGTCTGCTATTGCACCCCCGTTCGGCGGGCAATGTCGTTCGTCGAAAAGCGGCGAGACACTGGAGGGTGGTTATCGCGCACGCTTTCCCTTAAATGCGCAGCCATGCAAACGACCCATCTCGGCCAGAGCTCGACGCTTCCCAACTCTCCCGAAGAAGCCGTGCTCGACTATGTGCCCAACCCCCGGACGGGGCGGCCCTATCTCGTGCGCTTCACCGCGCCCGAATTCACTTCGCTGTGCCCCGTCACGGGCCAGCCCGATTTCGCGCATCTGGTGATCGACTATGCCCCCGAGGCGACGATCGTCGAATCCAAATCGCTGAAGCTGTTCCTCGGCGCGTTCCGCAACCACCGCGCCTTTCACGAGGATTGCACCGTCGGCATCGGCGAGCGGCTGTTCGCCGAGATGAAGCCCAAATGGCTGCGCATCGGCGGCTATTGGTATCCGCGCGGCGGCATCCCGATCGACGTCTTCTGGCAATCGGGAGAACCACCCCAAGGCCTATGGCTGCCCGATCAAGGCGTACCGGGTTATCGCGGCAGGGGTTAACCTGACAGCACTTGATCGCATGATTCCAACGCCCTGCGGAATCCCCTTGCTGCAATGCACAATATAGGCAACCTTCACCCCCAAGACACGTTCGGTAGCACAGGAAAACTCACGCCCCTGATACTGTTGCACTAGCGAAAGGGTGACCATGGACGAAACGGCTTCACGTGAAGCGTTTGCGCCTGAAGCACCGGCGCACATCGCGCTGATTGGCAATGCGCTTCCCCGGCGTTGCGGAATGGCGACCTTTACGAGCGATACCTGTGACGCGCTGGCGGCGCGCTTTCCCGCCATGACCGTCGATCTCTACGCGATGGACGACGGCAGCGGCATTGCCTATCCCGAGCACATCGCCACCATCGACCAGAATGACCCTGCCGCCTATCGCGCGGCCGCGCGCAAGATCGCCGAGAGCGGCGCGCGCGCGATCTGGCTCCAGCACGAATATGGCATTTTCGGCGGGACCGCTGGCGAGTTGATCCTGAATCTGCTCGACCGCGTGAACCTGCCCGTTCTCGTGACGCTTCATACGGTGCTCGAAAAGCCCGGTCCCGATGAGCGCCGCGTGCTCGAAGCGCTCGCGCGACGTGCGTCCAAACTCATCGTCATGGCCGAAAAGGCCCGCGAGATTCTGCGTCGCGTCTATGGCGTGGCGGATGCGCAAATCGCCGTCATCCCGCACGGCGTTCCCGATCGACCGCTCGTTGCGCCCGACTCCGTCAAGCCGCGGTTCGGCTTCGAAGGCCGCCGGGTGATCCTCACCTTCGGCCTGATAGCCCCCGGCAAGGGCATCGAGGTGATGATCGACGCGATGCCGCGCATCGTCGCTGCGCATCCCGAGACGCTCTATGTCGTGCTCGGCGCGACGCATCCCAATCTCGTCCGGCGCGAGGGCGAGGCGTATCGCGAAAAGCTGCACGCGCTCGCCGAAACGCTCGGCGTGAGCGACCATGTCCGCTTCATCGACGCCTTTGTCGACCCCGACGAGTTGCTCGACTATCTTCAGGCGGCCGATGTCTATGTGACGCCCTATCTGAACCGCGATCAGATCACTTCGGGCACGCTTTCCTATGCTGTCAGCGTCGGCAAACCCGTCGTCGCAACGCCCTATATCCATGCCACCGAGATCCTCGACGAGAATCACGGCGTGCTCGTCAATTTCGGCGACAGCGCCCAGATGGCGGCGGCGATCGTGCGGCTGCTCGAGGACGATGCGGGGCGCGATGCGCTCGCGGAACGCGCCTATGCGCGCGGGCGGACGATGCTTTGGTCGCGGCTCGCCGAGCGCGCGGCGATGATCCTCGGCGAAATGGAGCAGCGCGCGCCCATGCGGCTCGGCAAGGCAATGACGGCGCGCGCCAGCCTCCTCGCCCCCGATCTGACCGCAGTGCTTCGCATGAGCGATTCGACGGGGATGTACCAGCACGGCGTCTTTTCGGTGCCCGACCGCCATCACGGCTATTGCGTCGATGACAATGCACGCGCGCTGATGCTGCTCGGACGCATCGAGGATATCGACGAAAGCCAGCGCGATCAGTGGATGACGGTCTACGCCTCGTTCGTCCAGCATAGCTGGAACCCCGATCATGGCCGCTTCCGCAACTTCATGCGCTTTGATCGAAGCTGGTGCGAGGATTTCGGATCGGAAGACAGTCACGGCCGCGCATTGTGGTCGCTGGGCGTCACCGCTCGCCACGCGCCGATCCAGAAGCACGCCGACTGGGCGGCGAACCTCTTCGACCGGACCGCGCATCACGCGCTTTCGCTCGGCGCACCGCGTGCGCAGGCCTTCGCGATGCTGGGTGCTGCCGCGATGTTTGACGCGCGCCGCGGTCACGGCGCCTCGCGCGCGATACTGGAGACCTTCGGCGATCAATTGCTTGCACTGCTCGCCGAATCAAGGCGACCCGACTGGCCATGGTTCGAGGCGGTGCTTGCCTATGACAATGCGCGCCTGCCCGAGGCGCTGCTGCGCGCGGGCATAGCGCTTGGCCGGGAAGACTACCGCGAATGCGGGTTGCAGACGCTGGACTGGATCGCCGGGCAGCAGATCGCGCCCGAGGGGCATTTCCGCGCGGTTGGCACCGACAGCTTCGGGCGCGCATTCGAACCGCCCATGCCGTTCGACCAGCAGCCGCTGGAAGCGCAGGCGACGATCGACGCGTGCGAAGCCGCATTTGAAGCCTCGGGCGATCGCCGATGGGTCGATGAGGCACGGCGCGCCTATCGCTGGTTTCTGGGGGAAAATGACCTCGACATGCCCCTCGCCACGCGCAACGATGGCGGCTGTTTCGACGGGTTGATGCCCACCGGCATCAATCGCAACCAGGGCGCGGAATCGATCCTGGCACTGCAACTCGCCTCCTGCGCAATTTCCAGACTATCCAAGGCCGCTACAGCCGTGGCAGAACCGGTGGGCGCCGTCGCTTGAATTTTCAGGCACGGACAGGGGGAGCGCCGGTGGAGCCGGGAAGGTCGATGCTCAGCGTCTACAATCATCACCTGAGGCTCTACGCCGATCCGTCGCGCGTCGTGGTTCGTCCCTTTCACCTTGCGTGGCAAGCGAATGGGGCGACGCGAAGCCGTTCCGAGCGGCTGGTCGACGAAGTCCTCGAAATGGACACCAAAACCGCGCAGGCGCAACTTGAGGCGGTGCTCAAGGATTTCGAGGAACGCCATTGGCAGACGCGCCGCGTCTTCATGACGCGCTATGAGGAAATCGAAGCGCAGCTCGGGCGCGAACTCGGCGACATCGGCGACGACAAGCGTCAGCTCATCGGCGCCTATTTCTGCCACGAATACAGCTATGCCGCCGCAGCCCTGATGAATCCGAGCGTGGTTTCGCACCACGACCAGACGGGGATGCCCAAGGGATCGCAGCGGATCATCATGTCGCTGCGCGCGGTGGGCGAAGGCCATATCTCCACCGTCGTCTTTCGCGAAGGCATCATCAGCGACACGGGTGACCTGCGGCTCGCGCCCGAGCCCCCCTTCGCCACCGCCGCCGACGCGCTCGACGAGGCCGAGGACCTCGTGCCTGAAGGTCCCGTCACGGTCTACCGCCACCAGGACAGCACGCTTTCGGGGACGGTGATCTTCCCGATTACGCCCGCGCAGCGCAACGGGCTCGAGGATCTGCGCCTCGTCCATTTCACGCATGACGACGGCTCGGTCGAGTGGATCGGCACCTATACCGCCTATTCGGGGCGCGAGATCCAGTCCGAGATGATGCGAACGCGCGATTTCCACAGTTTCGACCTCGTGCCGATCAAGGGCGCCGCCGCGCGCAACAAGGGCATGGCGCTGTTCCCACGCAAGATCGACGGCAGCTACATGATGATCGGCCGGCAGGACGGCGAAAACATCTTCCTGCTCAAGTCCGACTCGATCGACCACTGGGAGGACGGCGAGAAGCTGGTGGAACCGGTCTACCCATGGGAACTCGTCCAGATGGGCAATTGCGGCCCGCCCATCGAACTCGACGAGGGCTGGCTGCTGCTCACCCACGGTGTCGGCGCGATGCGCAAATATTCGATCGGGGCGGTGCTGCTCGACAAGAAGGATCCGTCGAAGGTGCTCGCGCGCACTCCCGATCCGATCCTTTCCGCGATCGAGCAGGACCGCGAGGGCTATGTCCCCAATGTCGTCTATACCTGCGGTGCGATGAAGCATGGCGACCTGCTCTTCATGCCCTATGGCGTGGCCGACAGTTCGGTCGCCTTCGCCTTCGTGCCGATCGGCGCGCTGCTCGACCTGATGAAGTGAAGCTTTTCCTCGCCTTTCACAGCTATTTACAGTAGTGTCAGCGCATGACCGCAGCGATTCCCCATGACCATCCCATCGAGATCGTTCCGGGCGATATCGACTTCATGGGGCATGTGAACAACGCCAACTACCTGAACTGGGTACAGGAAGCGGTGCTCGACCACTGGCGCTCGCTGGCGCCCCCCGATGCGGTCGCCCGGCATCTGTGGGTCGCGCTCAAGCACGAGATCACCTATCGCAAGCCCGCCTTTCTGGACGACGAGGTGATCGCCACCGTCATCCTCGAAAAAGTCCAAGGCGCACGCGCGTTCTACGAAACGCTGATCAAGCGCGGCGAGGACGTGCTGGCCGAGGTCAAGTCGAGCTGGTGCTGCATCGACGCCGAAACGCTGCGACCCGCGCGCATCGCGAGCGAGATCGCCGAGCGGTTCTTTTCCAAGGGCAACTGAGCGCGCGTCCGGCCCGGCCGGTGCGCAGTTCACCCGCCCTCGAGCGTCTCCATGATCCGCTTGCTGTAGACCTTCCCCCAGGTCGCGAGCGGCGTCACTGCATCGTTGAGCGTCCGCCCGAGTTCGGTGACCGAATATTCGACGCGCGGCGGGATCTCATGGAACATTTCGCGCGCGATGATGCCATCGGCCTCCATCTCGCGCAGATTCTGGATCAGCATCTTTTCGCTGATCCCCGTCACGCGCCGCTTTAATTCGCCGAAGCGGATCGGACCGAAATGGATCTCCCACAGGATGAAGGTCTTCCATTTGCCGCCGATCACTTCGAGCGCGGCGCCGAGTCCACAGGCTTCGGGCATGTTTTTCGCCACGCAATTCTCCGAAACTTACCTTCTGGTGCGTACCCTACAAAATAGTCGGTACTTGAGAAAAGCATAGCAAAGCCGCATCTGGCTGTCAGGCGCCCGGGCCCGGCGCTCCAGACATCAACGGAGATATATATGGAACCGGTATTGTTCTACGGCATCCCGCACGGCTGCTCGTTCGGATCGATCGTCGCGCTTGAGTGGCTGGGCCAGCCCTATCGGCTGAGTCGCGTCGACATGCTCGCGAAGGAAGCGGGCTATGCGCACATCAACCCGACGATGCAGACCCCCGCACTGATGCTTGAGGATGGCAGCGTGCTGACCGAAAGCCTAGCCATCCTGCATCATATCGCGGCGCGCGATCTTTCCCGCGGCATCGGCTTTGCGCAGGGCACGCGTGCGTTCGACGAACTCAATGCGATGCTGTCCTACCTGCATACCAGCGTGCACGGCGCGTTCGGCATGGTCTGGAACAGCTTCAAGCAGCCCGAAGGATCGCCCGAGGCCGCGATGCTGCGTATGCTGGGCCGCGACAGCACGGCGCAGGTCCTCGCAAATCTTGAGGCGCATCTGGCGGACCGCGCATGGCTGGTGGGCGTACAGGCGACGATCGCCGATGCCTATTTCGCGGCGATCGTCCGCTGGGCGGAGGATTTGCAACTGTTCGATCTGCCGCGCGAATATCCCGCGGTCGACCGGCTGCTCCGCAAGCTGGAAGCCGATCCCGCGATGGTTTTCGCGCACGCGATCGAAGATGAAACCCCCGCGCAATCGGCGGGCGGCTTCCGGGGACACGTCACGCTGGACACGCTGCTCCCGCGGCTTGCTGCCTGATCAGGCGATCCCGGCGGATCGCCTGGCTGTGCGATACAGCCAGGCGATCACACCTGTGAACACGATAAGCCCGATCGGCAGGGCAAAGCTTTCGAAGCCTTCGCCCACCAGCGCAAGCGGAGCGTCGCTGTTGGTGCTCCAGACGAGGCCCGCAAAGGCGACGCCGAACAGGCTTTCGCCGACGATCAGCCCCGTCGCCATCAGCACGCCCATGCGCTTCGCGAATTCGGGATCGGCGGCGCGCTCGGCGCGGCGTTCGTAGAAATAGCCGAGCGCCGCACCGACGGGGATGAGCAAGGTCAGCGCCATCGGGAGATAGATGCCCATGCCCACGCCCAGGGGTGGGAGCCGCATCTTGCCCGCCTTGCCCAGCGCCTCGTCGATCGCGATCACGACGACGCCGATCGTGGCACCGAAGCCGATCAGGCTCCAGTCGAGATCGCCGCCGAGCACGCCCTTGGCGAGTGCCGAGATCAGCGCGGCCTGCGGGGCTGCGAGCGCGTTCGCGCCTGCCCCCGGCGCGCCCTGGAAGCCGAAAGCGCCGTTGAGCAGGCTGAGCACGGGCGGAATGACGAGCGAGCCGAAGATCACGCCGAGGACGAGCGCGAACTGCTGCTTCCACGGTGTCGCGCCGACGAGCTGGCCGGTCTTCAGATCCTGAAGATTGTCGTTGGAGATGGTGGCGATCGAAAAGACGATCGCGGTCGTGAACAGCGCATAGGCGACGAGCGCCTGCGCGCGATCGGGATCGCCGCCATGACCGTAGAGGATCGCGAGCAGCAGCGCCGCGCCCAGCACCGCGAGGATGCCGACGCCCGAGACCGGGCTGTTGGAGGCGCCGATCAGCCCCGCCATATAGCCGCAGACCGCAGCAATCACGACGCCGATGAAGAGGATATAGACGAGCGTGCCCGCGATGATTGGCACCGCATGCTCGGCAATCGGCCCGCCTGCCGCGAACTGCCAGAGCAGGACCGCGATCGGGAGCAGCGAGGCGAGGATGGTGCCGCCGACGATGCCGATCGGGAGATCGCGTTGGGTGAGTTCAAGCTCCGCGCCATCCTTGCGCGCGCGTGCGGCCGCCATTGCGCTGCGAATGCCGCTGATGATCGGTCCCATGATCTTGAGCAGCGTCCAGATCGCCGCGACGCCGATCGTGCCCGCGCCGATGAAGCGCACTTCGCTGCGGAAGGTGGTGTCAACGACGTCGGACACCGCGCCCGAAACGCCGTGCATCGCTGTCATCACGGGCACGAGCCCGCCCCAGCTCAACAGCATGCCGAAGAGCATCGCGGCGCCCACCGAAAGCCCGACAAGATGGCCGACGCCGATCAGCGCCATCGACAGGCTGGTCGAGACGCTGCTCGCGCCCGCGCCGACGCGGAAATAAGTGGCGGCTTCGGCGGCCGCCAGCTTGGTCGCGGCGAGGATCGCGAAGCCTGCCGAGGCGAGCGAACTCGTCAAGATCGTGCGCAGCCCCCTGGCATTCTCCTCGGCCCCGCCTTCGGACGCCGCGCCGACCTTCAGAACCTCGGCGGCGGCAACACCCTCGGGATAGGGCAGGTCCGATCCGGTCACCAAGGCGCGCCTGAGCGGCACCGAATACATCACCCCCAATATCCCGCCGATCGCGCAGACCGCCGTGGTCGTCCAATAGGGGAAGCCCTGCCACCAGCCGATCATGACGAGGCCGGGCAGCACGAAGATGATCGCGGCCAGCGTGCCCGCCGCCGAGGCGATGGTCTGGACGATGTTGTTTTCGAGGATGTTGGCGTTTGAAAAGAAGCGCAGCACGGCCATCGAGATCACCGCGGCGGGAATCGAGGTGGCGAAAGTGAGCCCTACCTTGAGCCCCAGATAGACATTCGCGGCAGTGAAGACGAGCGTGATCAGGCCGCCAAGCACTATGCCGCGCAGCGTCAGTTCGGGGAGTCGGGTTTTCTGCATCAGGGGGTCCTACAGGCGGTTCGCGCGGCGCGAAACCGGTTTGTCAGCGAGGCTGAGAACGGCGCCAGAGCATCGTGCGTTATACCTGATCCGTATTCGTGCTCCGGGCTTGCCCCGGAGCCCAAGCCAGAAACGACTGTGCGCCACGGAAAATGGGCTCCTGCTTTCGCAGGAGCACTGAACCCTGCTAAACGCGCGACGCTCTAACGCTGCTGGCGATGGAAAGGGATGGTACGTCCGTAGCGTTCAAGGACGAGCGTGCTGTCACGGATCGCTACGGGTTCGCGGGCGAAATCGGCCTTGCCGAAATCATTGGGCTCGAAGCGAAAGACGAGGTTGTGTCCCACGTCGGGGGTGAGCGCGTGCGGCTGATACGGGATCTCGTAGACGGGCATATCGGGGACGACGCTCGTCACGACCATGCCGGGCTCGAGCGGCACGCGGCCGTCCTCCTCCGCGTCCACATAACGCGGGCGATCTTCACCCGCGATGGTCACGATCAGCGTCAACGGATAACCGCCGAGCGCCTCGGGATCCGAAAGCTGGACCGTGAGGGTTCCCGCAGGCGCGGGCACGTCGCGCTCAAGCGCGAAGCGCGGCGGCGTAACCTTGGGATCACTCGTCAGGTAAATCGTGCCGCTCTCGACCGTCCAGACACCCTCGCCTTCCTCGTCGAGCGCGCCATAGCTCAGCCCGTAGCGGAAGCGGCCATCGGCGCGCAGGTCGATCGCCGCCGCAATCTCGGTGGCCTGCGCTTCATAAAGCCCGACCTGTTCCGAGGCAGCCTGTGCGGCGGCGGGTGCCGACGCCAGTGCCGCGATCGGGAAGAGAAGCGCGGGCCAGCGCATCAGCGCCCCTTGAACAGGCCGCCGAGCAAGCCGCGCAGCAACTGTCCGCCCAGATTGCCCGCCACCTTGCGCCCGATCGAAGTTGCCGCCGAGCGCGCCGCGGACTGAACCATTTTTTCGGCAAAGGTCGGCTTCGCCGCCTCGCGCGCTTGCCGCGCCGCCTCGCGTTCGGCGGCAACGCGCTGGCGTTCGGCTTCCTTGGCCTGGCGCGCGGTTTCGCGCTCGGCCGCGATGCGCGCCTTTTCGTCTTCCTTGGCCTGCACGGCGTCGAGCTTGGCCTGTTCGGCCGCGGCCTTGGCCTCGGCTGCGGCAGCGGCAGCCTCCGCCGCCTTTGCGCCAAGCAATTCCTCGGCGGATTCGCGGTCGATCAGCGTGTCATACTTGTTGCCGATCGCGTCGGTTTCCTTGATCACCCCGCGTTCGACCGGCGTCACCGGACCGATGCGCGAACAGACGGGCTTGATCAGCGTGCGCTGCACCGGCGATGGCGCACCATCGGCCTGGAGCAGCGAGACGAGCGCCTCGCCCACCTTCAGTTCGGTGATCGCTGTGACCACATCGACTTGCGGGTTGGCGCGGAAGGTTTCGGCGGCCGACTTGATCGCCTTTTCATCGCGCGGCGTGAAGGCGCGGAGCGCATGCTGGACGCGGTTGCCAAGCTGGCCCGCGACGCCATCGGGTATGTCGATCGGGTTCTGGGTGATGAAATAGACGCCGACACCCTTGGAACGGATGAGGCGCACGACCTGCTCGACCTTCTCGAGCAGCGCCCGGGGCGCCTCGTCGAAGAGCAGATGCGCCTCGTCGAAGAAGAAGACGAGCTTTGGCTTGTCGGGATCGCCGACCTCAGGAAGCGTCTCGAACAGTTCGGACAGCAGCCAGAGCAGAAATGTCGAATAGAGCTTGGGGCTCGCCATCAGCTTGTCGGCGGCAAGGATGTTGACGATCCCCCTGCCCTGCTCATCCTGCGTGAAGAAGTCGCCGATATCGAGCGCGGGCTCACCGAAGAACCTGTCGCCGCCCTGGCTACGAAGCTGCAGTAGCGAACGCTGGATCGTCCCGATGCTTTGCTTCGAGACATTGCCATAGGTGGTGGTGAGTTCGTCGGCGCGATCGGCACAGTGCGCAAGCATCGCCTGAAGATCGTCGAGGTCGAGCAGCAGCAGCCCATCCTTGTCCGCAACGTGAAAGGCGATCGTGAGCACGCCTTCCTGCACCTCGTTCAGATCCATCAGCCGCGAGAGCAGCAGCGGCCCCATTTCGGAGATAGTGGTGCGGATCGGATGGCCCTGCTCGCCGAACAGGTCCCAGAACTGGACGGGATTGTCCTTGTACGTCCATTCGGTGTCGCCGATCTCGGCGGCGCGCGCGGCGAAGCTTTCATGGACCTTGGCAGTGGGCGAGCCGGGCATCGCCATGCCCGACAGATCGCCCTTCACGTCCGCCACGAAGACGGGAACGCCCGCGCGCGAGAAACCCTCGGCAATACCCTGGAGCGTGACGGTCTTGCCCGTGCCTGTCGCACCCGCGATCAGGCCGTGGCGGTTGGCGCGCCTGAAATTGAGGATCTGGCGCTGGCCGCCGCCGACCCCGATGAAAAGCCCCGTCTCGTCAGCCACTCTGCGCCTCCCATATTCCCACACCTCTTAGCGGTTGGGGGCATGGAACGACAAGCGCCGACGAAACGGGGATTTTCGCGTCAGCGCGCCTTGAGCTTCACACCTACATAGCGCGCGGCGCCATTGCCGCGCTGGACGAGCAGCAGCACCGGGCGATTGCTCGTCTGTGATGCGCGCACCTGCGCGTTGAGCTCGTCGGCGGTGGTTGTCGGGCGCTGGTTCGCAGACAGGATGATATCACCCCGCTGGATGCCCGAATTGGCCGCGTCGCTCGACGGATCGACCGCACCGACAACGACACCGCGGACATTGGGCGCAAGGCCGAGCTGGCGCTGGATCTGCGGAGTCAGCGTCTGGACGGCAAGGCCCAGCGAATCGCGCGTCGCCTGCTCACCCGTACCGGCATCGGGCTCGGTGATCGCATCGCCATCGGGATTGGCGAAGGCCGCGAGCTGCTCTTCGGGCGGACGCTGGCCGACTGTCGCGGTGACCGTCATTCGCTTGCCGCCGCGGTACAGTTCGATCGGAATCTTCTGGCCCGGCTTGGTGTTCGCGACCAGGAAGGACAACGTGTTGTCCGGGGTCACCGGCGTATTGTTCACCTTGGTGATGACATCGCCCTGCTGGATACCCGCCTTGGCCGCGCCCTCATTGGGCTCGACCCGCGCGATCAGTTCGCCAACATTCTTGGGCAGGCCCAGCGACGCAGCAATATTCTCGTCGATAGGCTGGAGGCCGACGCCGAGATAGCCGCGCTGAACGCGCTCGCCCGCCTTGAGCGTGTCGATGATCGGCTTGGCCTGCTCCGCGGGGATCGCGAAGCCGATGCCGACATTGCCGCCCGTGGGCGAGAAGATCGCCGAGTTGATGCCGATGACGTTGCCGTTCAGGTCGAACATCGGGCCGCCCGAATTGCCGAAATTGATCGACGCATCGGTCTGGATATAGCGATCATAGGCGCCGCCCTGACCGGTATTGCGGTGGAGCGCCGAGACGATGCCCGCAGTCACCGTGCCGCCAAGTCCGAAGGGGTTGCCGATCGCGACGATCCAGTCGCCGACGCGCGTCTGCGTCGAATCGCCGAACGTCACGAAGGGCAGGTTGGTGGCGTTGATCTTGAGGAGCGCGAGGTCTGAGGCGGGATCGCGGCCGATGAGCTTTGCCTCATATTCCTTGCGATCGGGCAGCGTCACGGTGATCGAATCCACCACCGCACTGCGATTGCCAGGCGCCACGACATGGTTGTTGGTGACGATATAGCCGTCAGCCGAGATGATGAATCCCGAACCCAGCGACTGTGCTTCGCGCGTGACCGGGCGGCCATTATTGCCCCGCTGGCCGAAAAAGTCCTGGAAAGGCGTGCCCGCAAAGGGGTTGTTGTTCTGAACCTGGACGGTCTGCTTGGTCGAGATGTTGACGACCGATGGCTGAAGCCGCGCGGTCAGATCCGCAAAGCTCATTGGCGCGCCGGCTCGCGGAGCTGCAGCCAGCATCGCGCGTTCGTCATTCTGGGCGGTCTGGGCACCCACTGGCGTATTCGTGCCCATCGTGATCGCCGCCCCGCCGACGAGCAGGGCGGTGGTGATGGCATAGGCGTAGCGCACGTTCATAATCCTCCGGTCTTCCTTCCAATTGGCGCGATTTCCCAGTCTCGCGCGGTTCCCCGCGAGGCTGGCGCGCGCTGGCTTAACGCAGATTGAATGGGCGCGGTTCAACGGCGCCCCTGAAACTCCTTGAGATAGCTATTGTCCGGTGAAAGGATGATCGACGACGAGCCTTCGGGCGACGACCCGTCGGTGCCGAAGGTCCGCTCGTAGGACTGCATCGCGCGATAGAAGTCGTAGAAGTCGGCATCCTTGCCGAACGCCGCAGCATAGGTCTTGGCAGCGTCGGCGTCGGCCTGCGCGCGAATGATCTGCGCCTGCTTCAGCCCCTGCGCCTGAATCGTCAGCGCCTCCTGACGCCGCGCAGTCCGCATCCGTTCGAGCGCGCTGTCGCGCGGCGTGCCTTCGGGCAGCTCTGCCCGCTTGATCCGGACGTCCACGATCTCGGCGCCATATTGCCGCGCCACCCGGTTGAGGCCATTCTGGATATTATCCATCACCTGACCGCGTTCCGCGCTGAGCAGCGCGGCGAACTGGCGCTTGCCAAGCTCGTTCCTGAGCGCCGAGCCAAGGATCGGCCGCAGCGCTGAGGCCACGTTCTCGCTGTTCTTGGCGGTGATCACCATCCGCAGCGGATCAACGATACGGAAGCGCGCAAAAGCGTCGACCTGAAGCCTGGCCTGATCCGTCGAAAGCACCTGCTGGCGCTCCATCGGGATCGAGAGGATCCGCTTGTCGATCCATGTGATGTTCTCGACGAATGGGACCTTCGCTATCAGGCCGGCATGGGATTGACCAAAGCTTTCCGTCGGGTTGTACTGATTGATGATGCGCACCGGCTCGCCAAAGCGAAGCACGACACCCTGCTTGGTCTCGGGCACGATCGAGAAGGTGCTGGTGATCAGGATCAGCAGCGCAAGCACGACCAGCGCGGTCTGGATGGGATAACGGCTTATGCGTTCGATCAGGTTCATTGCCCCGCCTCCACCGTCGCGCGTGCGCGCTTCTTGATTTCGGGAAGCGGCAGATAGGGCGTGACCCCGGGCGCCTCGATCACGGTCTTGTCCACCTTGGCGAGAACCTTTTCCATCGTTTCGTAATACATGCGCCGCCGCGTCACTTCGGGCGCAAGCCGATATTGCTCATAGACCTTGTCGAACGCCGCGGCCTCACCCTGCGCCCTCGCGGTCACCTGCTGCGCATAGGCGCGCGCGCCATTGAGGTTGGATTCGACCTGCTGCTGCGCCGCCGCCACTTCCTTGAAAGCATCGTTGACCGCGCTCGGCGGATCGGCCTGGTTGATCGCGATACCCTGGATCTGCACGCCTGCCTTGTAGTCGTCGAGGATGCGTTGCATCGCTGCCGCAACCTGCTGCTCGATCTCGGTCCGCCCGCGGCCGATCGCGTCGTTCAGCGTGAAATTGGCGACCACCGCACGCATCGCGCTTTCCGCGACCTCCTGAATCGTCGGCTCGGGTTCGGCGAGCTGGAACAGATATTGTTCGGCCGCGCCGGGCTTGATGTTCCATCGCACCGAATAGGCAAGGTCGATCAGATTCTGGTCGCCGGTGAGCACCAGATTGTCCTCTCCGCCCGCCTGACCGATCTGGACGGTCCGAATCGCCTGAATGTCGATCTTTTCAACGCGCTCGATCGGCGCGGGCAGCGAAAAACCGACACCTGGCGCCAGCGTGCGCGAATATTTGCCGAACTGCGTAATTACGCCCGCCTGTTCCGGGCCGATCCGGTGAACGCTGGTGAGCGCGATCCACACGACGACGAAAGCGATGACGATCAGCGGCCAGACGGGTTTTCCGCCCGGGCGCGAGAAGCCCCCGCCGCCGCCGCCAAAGATCTCGCGCAGCTTTGCCACGATCTGGTCCATAGCCGACGGCCCCGGGCCGCCGCGATTGCCGCGCGGGCGCCCGCCCTCGGGCGGCCGGTTCCAGGGACTGGGCGGGCGATCGCCACCCCCGCCCGAACCGCCGCCGGAACCCTTGCCGCCGCCCCAAGGGCCGCCGCCACCTTCATTCAGCATCGCGTTCACGGACGCGAACCACCCCGATTTTTCGTTCATGAGGTCCATTATAAGAAGCGCTTTCGGGAAAAACAGTGGCATTGCCCGAAACTCTGCCTATTTGGCGCACATGACCGATACCGAGAGGCTTCTGGCCGCCATTTCGCCCATCTCCGGAACCCGCGCCGCCGCCCCGCGGCTGAGCGAGGGCCGGGCCAGCCTGATCCTCGACGTAACCGGGCTTTCGGGCGATCAGCGACTGAAGATGGAGGCCGATATCAAGGCCGCGCTGCTTGCGCTTCCCGATGTGGCCGACGTCCGCATCGCGATGACGAGCGAGAAAAAGGACCGCCGCCTGATTGTCGTCGGCAGCGGCAAGGGCGGGGTCGGAAAATCGACCGTCGCCGCCAATCTCGCAATCGCGCTCCGGCAGGCGGGCGTCAAGGTCGGGCTGATCGACGCCGATATCTACGGCCCGTCGCAGCCTCGACTGATGGCGACCGAGGGAGAACGCCCTCACGCCGAGGATCAGAAACTGATCCCGATCGACAGCCGCTACGGCATCCCTATGTTGTCGCTGGGCCATCTGGTGAAGCCGGGTCAGGCGATCGCGTGGCGCGGGCCGATGGCGGGCAACGCGCTCGGCCAACTCATCGACGCGCAATGGGGCGATGCCGAACTGCTGATCGCCGATCTGCCGCCGGGCACGGGTGACGTCCAGCTCTCGATGATCCAGAAGCACAAGCCTTCGGGGGCGGTGATCGTTTCGACCCCGCAGGATCTGGCGCTGATCGACGCGACGCGCGCGATCGACCTGTTCAATCAGGCCAATGTGCCGATTATCGGGCTGATCGAGAATATGGCGGGTTATCAGTGCCCGCACTGCGGCGAGGTTTCCGACCCCTTCGGCACCGGCGGCGCAGAAGCGGCAGCCAAAAGCATGGGCTACCCGTTTCTGGGCCGCATTCCGCTCGACATCGCAATCCGCAAGGCGTCGGACGCGGGCACGCCCCCGGCGGCGAGCAATGCGGCCGAAGGCAGGACATTTCACGAAATCGCGGCACGCCTGCGTGAATGGTTGAACCAACCCGTGCACTGACCATTTATATTTGCGTCATCCCCGCGAAAGCGGGGATCCAGCGGATTTTCGGGATCGACAGCGCGGTTACAAGCATTGTCTGGATTCCCGCTTTCGCGGGAATGACAATGAAAGGAGCAATGAAGCCATGCCCCTGACGCACGACGAAGACATTGCCCGATTGCTCGGCGACGCGCGCACGATTGCGCTGGTCGGGGCTTCGGATCGCCCCCACAGGCCAAGCAACCGCGTGATGAGGTTCCTCCAGGGTCAGGGCTACCGCGTGATCCCCGTCAACCCGCAAATCACCGGCGAGCATGTGCACGGCGAATTCGTCTGGCGCGATCTGTCGCAGCTCGGCGACCCGATCGACATCGTAGATATCTTTCGCCGCCCCGAAGCTGCGGGCGAAGCGGTCGATCAGGCGATCGCCATCGGCGCCAGGGCGGTGTGGATGCAGCTCGGCGTCATCAATGAGGCGGCCGCCGCGCGCGCCGAGGCAGCGGGGCTCAAGGTCGTGATGGATCGCTGCCCCGCGATCGAGATACCAAGGCTGGGGCTCCAGCCCGTCGGCTGATCACCCGGCCCACAGCATCTGCGCGACCGGGTTCTTCGGATCGGCAAGCAGCCGGATCGTCATTCCCACCGACATGACGACGAGCAGCGGGCGGATCAGCTTGCCGCCGAAGCGGATCGCGGTCATCGAGCCAAGCCGCCCGCCGACAATGCTTGCCCCCGCCATCGCGAGACCGAGCGTCCAGTAAATGTGCCCGCCGGCCGCCATCATGACCAGCGCGCCGATATTGCTCGCGAAATTCAGCAGCTTGGTGTTGGCGGTCGCGCGGATGAGCCCGAAACCGAGCAGCGAGATCAGGCTGATCGTGAAGAATGAACCGGTGCCGGGTCCGAAAAAGCCGTCATAAAAGCCGATCACCGCCGCAACCGCGCTATAGGCGGGGATCTCGATGCGGTGGCGCAGGTCGACTTCGCTCATCGAAGGCGACAGCAGGAAATAAAGCGCGATCAGGATCAGCAGCCCAGGCACGAGCCCCGCGAGGAAGGACGGGTCTATCCACTGCACGACGAGCCCGCCCAGCGCCGAGCCGCCGAACGATGCCGCCACCGGCCACGCCATCCGGCGCAGGTCGATATGCCCCGTTCGCCAGAAGGTGTAGCAGGCGGTCGCAGAGCCGAAGCTCGACTGGACCTTGTTGGTGCCGAGCGCCATTACCGGCGGCACGCCCGCGCCCAGCAAAGCGGGCAAGGTCAGCAACCCGCCGCCACCCGCAATCGCGTCGATAAAGCCCGCAATGGCGGCGATGGCTACGAGAAACAGGAAGGTTTCGGCGGCAAGTTCAACCATTGCGCCGCCTAGCGAACGATCCCTGTCTCGGCGCGTTCGCGGAGCCGCTCGACCGCGGCATCGTGAATTCCCGGCGCCGCGGCAATCATCCCGAACGCCTCACCCTTGGTGCTGTTGAAACGCAGCGCGCCGCCAAAGGCATCGGTCACGGCCACCCCGGCCTCGCGCGCGATCAGCACGGCGGCGGCGATATCCCATTCATTGCCCCAGCGGATCGTGGCGACCAGATCGGCCTCGTCGGCGGCGACCATCGCGATACGCAGCGCGATCGAATTGGGTTTTTCAACCGCGCTCAGGTCACTGTCGACCTTGGGTAGCGCGTCCGTTGGCACGCGTGCTCCGGCGAACTCGGTGCGACGACTGCCGACGAGCTTTTGCCCGTTGCGCCATGCGCCATGCCCCGCGACCGCGCGCCAATGTTCGCCGCGCGCGGGCGCATCAAGGACGCCGAGCACGGGCCGGCCGCCCTCCACCAGCGCAACCGACACCGCCCAGCCCGGCCGCCCGCGGATATAGTCGCGCGTGCCGTCGATCGGATCGACCACCCAGACGCGAGGGACGAGCAACCGGTCGGGGTGGTCGGCGGTTTCTTCGGACAACCACCCGGCTTCGGGATCGATTTCCGTCAGACGCGTGCGCAATATGTCGTTGGCGGCAAGGTCGATCTCGCACACCGGATTGCCCGGCGCCTTTTCCCACTGCGCGAACTCTCCGCGCCAGCGGCCATGCGCCATCGCCGCCGCTTCGGCCGCTGCCGCGGCCACCCGGTCGATCAGCGCCTCAGCCACCCGCGACCGTCATGCCATCGATGCGGAGTGTCGGCACGTTGCTCGCATAACGGAATTCTAGATCGTTGGCGGGAATGAGCGCGCGGTACATATCCTTGAGATTGCCCGCGATCGTCAGTTCGGCCACGGGCCGGGCAAGTTCGCCATTCTCGATGAGGAAGCCCGCCGCGCCGCGGCTGTAATCGCCCGTCACGCCGTTCACGCCCATGCCGATCAGCTCGGTGACGTAGATGCCCTGTTTGATATCGGCCATCAGCGCGCCGGGCGTGACACTGCCGGGCAGCATGTGGAGGTTGCTGCTCCCGGCGCCCGGCGCCCCGCCGATTCCGCGCGAGGCGTGGCCGGTGGGCTCGAGCCCCAATTGTCGCGCGGCGGCGGTCGCCATCAGCCAGCCGGTCAGCACGCCCTTGTCGATGATCGTGGTGTTGTGCGCCGCCAGACCCTCGCCGTCGAAGGGCCGCGAGCGCAGGCCCCGGACGCGGTGCGGATCGTCGACGATGGTGATGTCGGCGCCGAAGACCGCCTGCCCCAGACTGTCGAGCAGGAAACTGGTCTTGCGCGCGATCGCTGCGCCTGTGATCGCGCCTATCAGATGGCCAAGCAGTCCGCTTCCCACGCGCGGATCGAAGATCACCGGCATCGGCCCGCTCGCGGGGCGAACAGGATCGAGCTTGGCAATCGCGCGCTCCCCCGCCTGACGGCCGATAACGGCCGCGCCTTCGAGGTCGCTCAGATACCGCGCCGAATGATAGGCATAGTCGCGCTGCATCCCGCCGCCGTTCCCGGCGAGCACGCTGGCCGAGACGCCGTGTCCGGTGCCCGCATAGCCGCGCGCGAAGCCCGTGCTGGTGCCCAGAGCAATGACGGTGCGGCTCGCGCTCGCGCCCGCGCCCTCGCTATTGGTTACACCGTCGACGCTGCGCGCCGCATCCTCGCATTCGAGCGCCCGCGCCCTGAGCGCGGCCGGATCAACCTCGGCGCCATCGTCGATATCGATTGCGGGGAGTTCGTCGCGCATGAGCCGTTCCTCGGGCGCGAGCGCGGCATAGGGATCCTCGGGCGCCTCGCGCGCCATCGCGACGACGCGCTCGACCAGCGCGTCAAAGGACGGGGATGAAAGCGCGGACGTGGAGGCGCTCGCCGATCGCTGACCGACAAAGACGCGGAGGCCGATCTCCTCGCCTTCGGATCGCTCGACATCCTCGAGCGCGCCGAGCCGCATCTGCACCTGTGTGGAGGCGCCGCCGATATAGAGCGCGTCGGCGGCGTCGGCACCCGCCTTGCGTGCGCGTGCGACAAGATCGGCGACCTGATTTTCGGCTTGGGTTACGCTGAGCATCAGCCGCGCTTAGGCCGAGCGCGACGAAGGTTCAAGCAGCCGATCCGACCGCGCCGCAGGCAAGGAAGACGAGGAAGCCCGCAAAGCGGTTCGATCGGAATTTGATCAGGCCGTCGAGACCATCTTTGGGATTCAACGTCGCGACCTGCCAGAACAGGTGCAGCGCCGCGGGAAACAGCGCGACGAGCGCAAGCGGATCTGGCCTGAGCGTCCAGATAGCCGCGGCCCAGAGCAGCACCGCGAGCGCATAGCAGGCGAACACGCCGCCGCGCACATGGCTGCCCATGCGCAGCGCCGAAGAACGAACGCCGATCAGCGCGTCATCTTCGCGGTCCTGAAGCGCATAGAGCGTGTCATAACCGACCACCCAGAAGATCGACCCGGCGTAAAGCAGCAGCACCGGCACCGCGAGGTCGCCGCGGATCGCAGCCCAGCCGACGAGCGCCCCCCAGGTAAAGACGAGCCCCAGCCAGGCCTGCGGCCACCAGGTGATCCGTTTCATGAAGGGATAGGCGGCGACGAGCGCGAGACTGCCCAGCGCGACGATCTGCGCAAAGGGCTGGAGCTGGAACAGTACCACCAGCCCGATCAGGCACAGCAGCAGCAGCCACACCCATGCCGCCTTCAATGAGATCAGTCTGCTCGCAAGCGGCCGGCTGCGCGTGCGCGCGACCTGCCGGTCAAGATCGCGGTCGACGATGTCGTTGTAGACGCAGCCCGCACCGCGCATCGCGATGCTGCCAAGCAGGAACCAGAAAACCAACGGCCATTGGTGCGCCAGCCCGCCCGCGAGCGCCAGCCCCCATGCGCAGGGCCAGAAGAGCAGCCACCAGCCGATCGGCCGGTCGAAGCGCGCGAGCAGCGCGAAGCCGCGAATCTTTTCGGGGAGGACGCGCATAAGCCCGCGATACTGCGTGTCGGGAACGATCTCGGATTCGCTCGTCATCGGGGCGTCCTATTCCGATCTCCATCGGCCGTCACCCTGAACTTGTTTCAGGGTCCATTCGGACTATCCGGACACGCAAGTGTTTTCGTATGGATGCGGAAACAAGTTCAGCATGACAGCATCAAGGATTTTTCATGCCCGCAACCCCTGCATGGCCACCCGAAAGCGCGCCGCGGCTGTTCATCGACGGCGAGCTCGGCGACGGTCAGGAGATTCGCGTCGATGGCGGGCAGGCGCATTATCTGATCTCGGTGATGCGGCTGAAGCAGGGACAGGCGGTCAAGCTGTTCGACGACCGGACGGGCGAATGGGTGGCCGAAGCCGTCGCGATCGGCAAGCGCGACCTGATCCTGAATGTAACCGCGCGGTTGCGTGAGCGCGAGGCGGTTCCCGACCTCTGGCTCTGTGCCGCGCCGATCAAGAAGGGCCGCGTCGACTGGGTGGCGGAGAAGGCGTGCGAGCTGGGCGTCGGACGGCTGGTGCCAGTGCTTACGCGTCGCACCGTGATCGACCGCGTCAACACCGAAAGGCTGCGCGCGCACATGATCGAGGCGGCCGAGCAATGCGGGCGCACCGCGCTTCCCGAAATGGCCGAGCCCGTGAAGCTGGCCGCACTGCTCAAGGACTGGCCCGCGGGGCGCGTATTGTTCTTCGCGGATGAGGAAGGCGGCGTGCCCGCGTTCGATGCGATGCGCACGCATCCCGGCCCTGCCGCCATTCTTGTCGGCCCTGAGGGCGGCTTCGACGAGGAGGAGCGCGCCGCGGTCCGCGCGCTGCCCCCGGCGGTGGGAATCACGCTCGGCCCGCGCATCCTGCGCGCCGAGACCGCGGCGGCAGCCGCGACGAGCGTCTGGATGGCGGCCGCTGGCGACTGGAAAACCGCGTAAGCGCCTCATAAAAAACGCCTACCCCTTCACAAGTCGACCGCCGCCAACCATCTGCACATCCGCGCTGGCCAATGGGGGACGGCGCGGCTAAGGGCGGGCAATGAGCACAAAGACGGTTTCAAATGGCAACGATCCGGTCATTGAGACCCGGGATCAGCTCGTCGCGGCCTTCGCCAAGGGTGAAAAACCCAAGGAAGACTGGCGCATCGGCACCGAGCACGAGAAATTCGTCTATTGCGCCAGCGATCATCACGCCCCCTCCTATGACGAGCCCGGCGGTATCCGCGACCTGCTTGGCTGCATGACTCAATTTGGATGGAAGCCGGTCGAGGAGAACGGCAACGTCATCGCACTGTCGGGTTCCGATGGCACCGTCAGCCTCGAGCCCGCCGGACAGCTCGAGCTTTCAGGCGCGCCGCTGGAGAATCTGCACGAAACCTGCGCCGAGACGGGCCGCCACCTGGAACAGGTGAAGGCGATCGGCGACAAGACAGGCAAGGGCTTTCTCGGCCTCGGCATGTGGCCCGACAAGACGCGCGAAGAGCTGCCGATCATGCCCAAGGGCAGCTACGACATCATGCTGCGGCACATGCCGCGCGTGGGCTCGCTCGGTCTCGACATGATGCTTCGCACCTGCACGATCCAGGTCAATCTGGACTATGCGAGCGAAGCCGACATGGCGAAGAAGTTCCGCGTCGGGCTGGCGCTCCAGCCGCTTGCGACCGCGCTCTTCGCCAATTCGCCCTTTACCGAGGGCAAGCCCAACGGCTTCCTTTCCTATCGCAGCCATATATGGTCGGACACCGACCCGCAGCGCACGGGCATGCTGCCCTTCGTGTTCGAGGACGGGTTCGGATATGAACGCTATGCCGATTACGCGCTCGATGTGCCGATGTATTTCGTCTACCGCGACGGCAGATATATCGACGCCGCGGGCCAGAGTTTCCGCGATTTTCTGAGGGGCGAGTTGCCCGCACTGCCCGGCGAGTTGCCAACCGAATCCGACTGGTCCGATCACCTGTCGACCGCCTTTCCGGAGGTTCGCATGAAGAGCTTCCTCGAGATGCGCGGCGCGGACGGCGGACGCTGGAACAAGATCTGCGCGCTCCCCGCCTTCTGGGTCGGGCTGCTCTACGACCAGAGCGCGCTCGACGCGGCATGGGACCTGGTCAAGGACTGGTCGATGGATGAACGCCAGTTGCTGCGCGATTCCGTCCCCAGGCTCGCGCTCGACGCGCCGGTTGCGGGCGGCCGCACGCTCCACGATATCGCGCCTGAGGTTCTCGAGATCGCGGGTGCCGGTCTCAACGCCCGCGCACGACTCAACTCGTCGGGCGACAACGAAAGCGGCTTCCTCGACCCGCTGCGCGAGATCGTGGCGTCAGGCAAGGTGCCCGCGCAGCGCCTGCTCGACAAATATCACGGCGAATGGGGCGGCGACCTCAGCCGGATCTATGCCGAGATGAGCTTCTGACGCCCAGCCCTCAGCGTGGTCGGGCCGATGTCCGCTATGTCGTGGAAAGCTGAAATTGCTCCCCTCCCTGGAAGGGAGGGGCCGGGGGTGGGTGGCGAGCGAAGCGAGCCCCTTCAGACCTCCGTGTTTTGATCGCCGGACGGCGATACCCACCCCTAACCCCTCCCTTGCAGGGAAGGGAATGAAGGGCGCCACCAGCCGCTACCGACGGATGTCCGCCTTTTGGGTCGAAAGCGGACGCTTTCTGCCCCGAACTATTTGCAGTTGCGCGGCCTTACCGAGTTTACCGAATAGACGGAGCCGCCGCGCGTGTTAACGGTGATACATTGCTCGGAAGAGGCGCGCCACCAGGTCGTATAGCGGCCGTCATAGTCGGTCTTGTTGCTATCGGTGGTGACGAAGCCGCGGCGCGAGAGTTCGGTTTCGCCGTCGATGCGGCTACGGCCCACCAGATCATTGACGTTCACATAGCCGCCATAGCCGCCGCCATTATAATAACCTGGCCGATAGGACGTCTCGTATCCGCGCTGGCGTACGCCCGCGGCATAGCCCTCCGAATAGGCGTCGGTGCGCGAATAATTGTGATAGCTCTGGTTATAGAGGCCGTCGCGATAGCCGCGTTCATAGTCGCCCTCACGATTCTGGTCGTTATAGTGATTGCCGTCATCATGGTCGTGCGATTTGTGGCTGAGCGCGATCGCCCCGATCAGCGCCGCCGCACCGATCGCGACCGCAGCGGCGGTGCCGTCGCTGCCGCCCTTCTGATTGCAGTCGCTGGCGCCGGTCGACTGGATCGCGGCATAGCGTCCGTCGCTGGTCGTCACGCGCGCGCAGACCTTGCGCGAGGCGTTCCACCAATAGGTGTAGCTGTTCTCGCTGCCCTTGCGGCTATCGGCCAGATAATAGCCGCGCGCCTCGATCTGGCCCTCGGCTTGCCCTGCGCGGGCGCCGACAAGATCGGACAGGTCGTTGGGGGTGGCGGCCGTTGCCGTGACTGGATTGAGCATGATGAAAGTGACGGCGCATGCCGCTGCAGCCGAACCGAAAAGTCGCATCGCGCCAGTCCTTCTCCGATGGAAATTCAACGCCTTTGCATTGGCATCGGAAGGGGCTGGAGAGTCAATCGCTTTTGACGCACTGCGTGCCTGTCATGGGCGCCCGCACCCGACGTCGTAAAGCTCGGCTGAGCCTGTTACTCGGCAGGTGCGAGATTTGCCGGCGTACGGCCCGTGAGCCGGCGGATAAGCCTTGGGATCGGGCCGTTACGCTCCATCCAGTCCGCATATTCGCGGTAGGCGGGGTCCTGCCCGAGATGTGCTTCCTCGGTCCGTGCACGCCAGTAATAGACGCCGCTGACGATTGCGAGGATGGCGGTGTTGCGTGCGGCGTCGACGAGGCTGCCCGAGGTGGCGAAGAAGGGGAGCAGTGAAAGCCACCAGAACAGGTTCTTCGACAGATAGGCGGGGTGCTTGGTCCAGGCATAGGGGCCGTGGGTCAGGATGCCGCGGTGCGTGAGGTTGGAAAAGCGCAGTCCGAACGCAACCGTCGCCCAGGCATAGATGGCGGTGAGCAGCACCAGCGCAAGCCCCGTCCCCACCAGCAACACCGGATAATTGGCGAACCACATCGCCCAGTCGCCCGCGGCCTTGTGATGGTCGAGCGGGCCGCCGGGATTCATCAGGATGAAGGGCGGGTAGCAGATCAACGCGGCTGTCCAGCCCGCTGCATAAGGGTTGGCCGAGCGGATATGCGCGTCGAGCGGCTTCATCGTCAGCGCATAGCCGACGGTTGCGAACATCACGTCGACGACGAACATGCCTGTGATGAGCCAGTTGATCATCGGCACCGGCCCCGACAATATCTCCGCCATCGGCGCGCGGACGAAATCGCCGAATCCGCCGGGCACGATCGAGATCATGAAGGCGAGGAAGAAGGCCTTCACCGCCCAGGCGCGGAAATGGTCGTAAAGCTTCTCGGGGTCGGCCACGCCCTGCCCCGCGAGCCATTGCCCGAAAATCCAGGCGCCGTCGCGCGGATCCTTCAGGCGGCGATCGAGCCAAAGCACATAGGGGATGGACAGCCCCACAAGCCACGGAGCAACGGTAGCCAGCACCGACATGGAGAACTGGTAGCCGCCCTCCCAATACCAGCGCCCGATGCAGTAAATCACCGCGATGAGGCCCCAGGTCGCCCAGAGCCCGGCGATCTTGCTGATGCTGATGTCGAGCGTCTCGGAAAGCGGCTTGGGCAATGCGGACCAGTCAATGCCCGTCGAGGGATTGCGGTGGACGCGATCGACGAGCAGCGACCAGACCACCATCGGCAGCGCGCACCAGAACACCGCCATCAGCGCCGAGTTGGGCCCATCCATGCCGAACTGCCGCGCGATCGCGATCCATGCGAACAACCCCGCAAGCCCCGCCACACCCACGCCGTGGCTCACCGCCGAGCGCGGGCGCGGATCGGCGATCGCGGCTTCGGCCTCGATCTGGGCGTGGGCATTCATGGTACCCGCTTAACCCGCAATGGTTAGCGCGGAGTGAAGGCGGTGAGGCTCCACAGCTAGCCCTGTCTGAACCAATTCGGAATCAAGCGCCGAGTACCCCGGTGAAGGCCGGGGTCCAGAGTGGCAGGCTGCGGTGCGTGTTACTCCTGGACCCCGGCCTTCGCCGGGGTACTCGGTAGTGCGTCAGATTAAGCACATGACGCTCCAGCTCAAGACGACGGGCGCAGCGCGCCCCGCGCCAGATGCGTTTCGATTGCGCGCGCGGTGCCGCGCGCGATCCGGGCGCGGCCCTGTTCGGAGAAGAGGAATTTGGTGTCCGCCTCGTTGCTCAGATAGCCGGTTTCGAACAGCACCGAGGGTGTATCGGGCGCCTTGAGCACCACCAGCGAGGCGAAGCGGTGATAGAGCGTGCGGAAGGGCATATAGGTCGATGCCTCGCGGTGCAGCAGCTCGGCAAAACGCGTCGAAGCATCCATCGTCTCGCGCTGCGACAGGTCGATCAGGATCGCGCTGACCGCCTGACTCTGCCGGCCGAGATTGACGCCGCCCAGCATGTCGGCGCTGTTCTCGCGCGCCGCCAGCCGCGCAGCCTCGCGGTCGGAGGCGACCTCGGACAATGTGTAGAGCGTCGCGCCGCTTGCCTCGGGATTTTCGGCGCTGTCGGCGTGGATCGAAAGAAACAGGTCTGCCTTCAATTGCCGCGCAATCTCGTAGCGCTGGGGCAGCGCGATGAAATGGTCGTCGTCGCGGGTCAGCGCCACACGGACGCGGCCCGACCGGATCAGCTCGTCACGGATCGCACGCGCGACGGCGAGCGTCGCGGCTTTTTCGCGTTCGCCACTATGCGGTGAGATCGCGCCGGGATCGTGCCCGCCATGGCCGGCATCGAGCACAACGAGCGGCCGCCCCTCGGGCCCCGATATCTCGGGCAAAGGCGGCGCCGGCCTTGGCGCGCCGAGTGCGAGGGTGATGTTGTAACGGCTGCGTGGTTCGGGCGCCTCGCCGCATCCTGCACACAGCGCGGCCAACAGCAGCGACAGCCCCATCGCGCGCCGCTTGCCCAAGATCACTGGAAGCTCCCCGCCAAAATCCCCATATTTGCGAAATGGCAGGCAATGCGCGCGGAATCGAGCGAAAACTTCGTTGGCCCGTGCCGCGTCCGCCCGCGAGCACCGCGAAGATGAACGGCTTTTTGTTGCCCCTGCTGCCGTGCGATGCTAGCGGTGCACGTTGCCGACGAACCCTTAGGGTACGCACGGCGGTTTTGGGATCGTCCTTCGGGACGACAATTTCAGGTTGACGCTTGCATGAGGCATTTCTCCCCCGCACCGCATTCCGGCCGATGGGCCGGCAATGCTTCGGGCTTGGGGGCGGTTCCGGCGATGATTGCCGGACGTGCGCACGCAGCAACAGCACCACTTTACACTGCAACCCGGGCGAACGCGACGCGGAGTGAAGCTTTCCGCGCGCCGTCCCCACAATTTGGCGCGCCGCCGGCCTTGAGTGCCGGCATCGGGCGCGCCCGGAGTATTTTTAATGACCATGCGCATGCTGATCGACGCGCGCCACCGGGAAGAGACCCGCGTGGCCGTCGTCAAGGGAAACCGGATTGAGGAGTTCGATTTCGAGTCCGCCGAGCACAAACAGCTCAAGGGCAATATCTATCTCGCCAAGGTAACCAGAGTCGAACCGTCGCTCCAGGCGGCTTTTGTCGACTATGGCGGCAATCGCCACGGTTTCCTGGCCTTCAGCGAAATCCACCCCGACTACTACCAGATCCCCAAGGAAGACCGTGAAGCGCTGCTTCGCGAGGAGGCCGAGCACGCCGCCGAGGAAGAAGCTCTGCGCGCCAAGCACGAAGATGCCGAGGACGAGGAGCACGAGGGCGAGGACGGCGAGCATAATGACGGCTTCGAAGACGTCGACAATGGCGACCCCGTCGATGAAGAGGGCGAAGGCGAAAACGAAAGCGACGCAGAGGGTGGCGAACCCCGCCGCGGCCGTAAGCGTGGCCGCGCGCAGGCCGATGACGGTGCGGTCGAGGCGCTCCGCCAGAAGCGCATGGCGCTGCGCCGCCGCTACAAGATCCAGGACGTCATTCGCCGCCGTCAGGTGCTGCTCGTCCAGGTCGTGAAGGAAGAGCGCGGCAACAAGGGCGCCGCGCTGACCACCTATCTCTCGCTCGCCGGCCGCTACTGCGTGCTGATGCCCAACACGTCGAATGGCGGCGGCATCAGCCGCAAGATCTCCAATGCCGGTGACCGCAAGCGCCTGAAGTCGATCATGGCGGACCTCAAGCTGCCCAGCTCGATGGGCTGCATCGTCCGTACCGCCGGGCTCCAGCGCACCAAGACCGAGATCAAGCGCGATTTCGATTATCTGGCGCGACTGTGGGACGAGATCCGCGAAAACACGCTTGCCGCGACCGCGCCCGCGCTGGTCTACGGCGACAGCGACCTGATCAAGCGCGCGATCCGCGACATCTACAACCGCGACATCGAGGAAGTGATCGTCGAGGGCGAGGAAGGCTATCGCCAGGCGAAGGACTTCATGAAGCTGCTGATGCCCAGCCATGCCCGGCGGGTGCAGCCTTATTCGGACGCTGTGCCGCTGTTCCAGCGATCCAATGTCGAGGATCAGCTCGCCGCGATGTACAACCCGACGGTCCAGCTCAAGTCGGGTGGCTATCTCGTGATCAATCCGACCGAGGCGCTGGTCTCGATCGACATCAACTCGGGGCGGTCTACGCGCGAGCATGGCATCGAGCAGACCGCGGTCGCGACCAACCTCGAAGCCGCACACGAAATCGCGCGCCAGTTGCGCCTGCGCGACATGGCCGGCCTCGTCGTCATCGACTTCATCGACATGGAGAACAACTCCAACGTCCGTAAGGTCGAGAAGGCAATGAAGGCCGCGCTCGCCAATGACCGTGCGCGCATCCAGGTCGGCAGGATCAGCTCGTTCGGGCTGATGGAAATGAGCCGCCAGCGCTTGCGCACCGGCGTGCTCGAAGCCTCGACGCGCCAGTGCCCGCATTGCGAGGGCACCGGACTGGTGCGTACCGCATCGTCGGCGGGTCTGTCGGCACTGCGTATGCTCGAGGACGAGGCCGCACGCGGTCGTGGCAGCCGATTGACGCTGCGCGCGAGCCAGGAAGCGACGATCTACGTGCTCAACCGTAAGCGCGCCGAACTCGCGGAGATCGAGGATCGTTACGGCGTGACCATCGACATCCTGCCCGACGGTGAAACCGAGGGTGCACGGATGAGCGTCGAATCGAGCGGCCCGCCGCCCGAACATGCGCCGCGCTTCGCCCCTGTCATCGTCGAGGAAGACGAGGATCTTCCGATCGAGGAGGACGAAGAGGAAGAAGAGGAAGAGGCCGAGGAGACCGAGGGCAGCCGGGAAGAACGCGCCGAGCGCGAACGCGAAGGCGGACGCCGCCGTCGGCGCCGCGGCCGCGGCCGGCGTGGTCGCCGCGAGGAGGGCGAAGGCCGCTCCGACGCAGAGATCGCGACCGAAACCGAGGCAGCCGCCGAAGCCGAAGCCGAGACTGAGGGCGAGCCCGCAGAGGCTCACGCGGAAGCCGTGCAATCGTCCGAGGACGAGGAAGGACGTGAAGCCAAGCGTCGTCGCAACCGTCGCGGTCGTCGCGGCGGACGCCGCCGGCGCGAGGGCGAGGCGCAGGACGAGGCTGGCGAAGCCGCCGACGGCCAAGCCGAAGCCGAAGCCGAAGCCGAAGCCCCTGCCGAGCCCGAGGCTGCGGAAGCCGCACCTGAGCCAGTGGCTGAGGAAAAGCCCAAGCGCACGCGCCGCCGTCCCAAGGCCGAGGCGAAAGCCGAAGCCGTCATCGAGGCTGCGCCCGTAACCGAGGCCGAACAGCCCGAGCCCGTCGCAGAGCCCGAAGCCGAGGCAGCGCCTGCCAAGCCCAAGCGTACGCGCAAGAAAAAGGCCGACGTGGAAGCTGAGCAGCCAGCGCCCGAGCCCGTGCCCGCCGCGGAGCCCGAAGCCGAGGCAGCGCCGGCCAAGCCCAAGCGCACGCGCAAGAAAGCCGCACCGAAGGTCGAGACGCCCGAGCCTGTGGCTGCGGCCCCGGCAGCGGCTGAATCCGAAGAGCCGGCGGTTGCGTCCGCCGCAAACGATGCAGCGGATGAAGGCGACGATTCTCCCCGCCGCGGTTGGTGGCAACGAACCTTTGGCGGGCAGGAATAAACTTCCGATGTCGGAAGGGTGCGGTCGTTCGGCCGCACCCTTTCCGGAACCCTGCTTTTCATCGGCGGTTCATGTGCGGGGGAAGAGGTAGAGGGCAAATGGCCATTCAATCCCGCTCCCTGGTGCACGTGTTTCGCGCTACCATTGCGTTGCTCGTTTCGCTGGTGCTGCTCGTCCAGCCCGCAATGGCGCAATCGATCCTGCGCGACGCGGAGACCGAAGCGGTGCTCGACGAGATGTCAGCGCCGCTGATCAAGGCCGCCGGGCTCGACCCCCGCAACGTCAAGGTCGTGCTGATCGGCGATCCTTCGATCAACGCGTTCGTCGCGGGCGGCCAGATCGTTTACATGAATTCGGGCACCATCATGCAGGCGGACAACGCCAATGAGGTGCAGGGCGTGATCGCGCACGAACTCGGCCACATCGTCGGCGGGCACATCATCCGCTCGTCCGAGGGGATGAAGACCGCAACGGGAATCACGATCCTGAGCCTGCTCGCAGGGATCGCCGCGGTCGCAGTAGGCGCAGGCGAAGCGGGCATGGGGATCATGGCCGCAGGGCAGCAGGCCGCGCTCGGCAAATATCTGGCGTTCAGCCGTACCCAGGAGTCCTCGGCCGACGCCGCGGGCGTCGACTATCTCGAAAAGGCGGGGATCAGCGGCAAGGGCTCGCTCGCCTTTTTCAAGCGCATCCAGAACCTCGAATATCGGCTCGCGATCCCGCAGGACGACAGCTATGGCCGCACCCACCCGCTGAGCGGTGAACGTCTTGCGGTGCTCGAACACCAGTACAAGTCATCGCCCAACTGGGACAAGCCGACAGACCCGGGACTGGAAGAGCGTTTCGAACGCATCAAGGCCAAGCTGAAGGGCTTCGCCTCGGATCCCAAGGACACGTTGCGCGACTATCCCGAACGCGACAAGACCGAGCCCGCGCGTTATGCGCGCGCCTATGCGTGGCACAAATCGGCTTATCCCGACAAAGCGCTCGAAGAGGTCAACGCGCTGCTCGCAGCGCATCCGCACGACCCCTATTATCTCGAGCTCAAGGGGCAGATTCTGCTCGAATCGGGCAAGCCCAATGAGGCGCTGCCGGCGTTGCGCGAAGCGGTAGACCGCACGCGTGCGCAGCCGCTGATCTCCGCGCTTTTCGGCCATGCGCTGATCGCGACCGAGGATCCGAAGAATTTCGAAGAGGCGCGCACCGTATTGCGCGCCGCGGTGACGCGCGACAACGACAATCCCTTCGCCTGGTATCAACTGGGCGTCGTCTACGAGCGTGAGGGCGACCTGCCGCGCGCGCAACTCGCGACCGCCGAGCGCTATAATCTGGAAGGGCGTTCGCAGCTCGCGCTTGCCAATGCCCGTCAGGCGATGCAGGGGATCAAGGAAGGCACGCCGGACTGGCTTCGCGCACAGGATATCGCGATGGTCTCGGAGGCCGCAGTGCATGAGGAACGCCGGAAGCGGTGAATATGACCAAGGGAAAATCGATCATGATCGCTGTTGCCGCGTTTCTTGCGGGTGCCGCGGGCACCGCGCTCGCCACGGGCGCGCTGACCTCCACGCCGCAGGTGAGCGACGCCGAACGCGCCAAGATCGAGGCGGTGGTGCGCGACTATATCCTCACGCATCCCGAGATCATCCCGCAGGCGATCGAGAAGCTGCAGAACCGCGAGGTTGCCAAGTCGATCGACACCCACCGCAAGGCGATCGAGACGCCCTTCGCGTCGGCCTGGGCGGGCAATCCCAACGGCAATGCCACGCTCGCCGTCTTTTTCGACTATGCCTGCGGCTTCTGCCGCAAGAGCCTTCCCGATATCGAGCGGCTGCTGAAGGAGGACAAGAACCTCAAGATCGTCTTCCGCGAGCTGCCCATTCTGAGCGAAGACAGCGAAAAGGCCGCACGCGTGAGCCTCGCCGCCGCCGAACAGGGCAAGTTCAAGCATTTCCACGATGCACTCTATGCGTCGGGCCGCCCGAGCGCGGCCGCGGTCGAGAAGGCATCGCGCGACGTCGGTCTCGACGCCCGCACCGTCGAGACCGCGATCGGCTCCGAAGCCGTTCAGAACGAGATCGACAGCAATGTCGCGGTGGCGCGTTCGCTTGGCTTCAGCGGCACGCCGAGCTGGGTCGTGGGCGATCAGGTGCTCAACGGCGCGGTGGGTTACGAGGCGTTGAAGGAAGCGATCGCAGAGGCGCGCAAGTCCTCGGGCGACTGAACGCTGTTCCTAATGCAGCCAGCGTAAAATCTGACCGATATCGGTGCTCCGGGCTTGCCCCAGCCCATGCCGAAAGCGGCAAGGCGGCCGGACAAATGGGCTCCTGCTTTCGCAGGAGCACCGAACCCGAATCGACGTATCGTGGTCCAGAATATTGCACTTGGGTTGAAGCATTTGCTGTCGCCCGGCTACGACCAAACAATCTCTAGACCGGCAACCACAGGCGCGCCCGAAGGCCGCCCCCTTCGCGGTTGGCCAGCGTCAGCCGTCCGCCATGCTGGAGCGCGATCGCGCGCGCCAGCGCTAGGCCTAACCCCGTGCCGCCGGTTTCGCGGCTGCGCGATTCCTCGAGCCGCGTGAAGGGCTGGAACATCGCCTCGATCCGGTCTTCGGGAATGCCGGGGCCGTCATCGTCGATCGTGGTGACCACGCCGCCGTCTTCGGAACCCACCGCAACCACCGCTCGCCCGCCATATTTGACCGCGTTGTCGATGAGGTTGCGCACCGCGCGCGTGATCAGCGTGGGTCGGATCGTAACGGTCGTGCGCGGCGCCTCGGCGAGGCTTACGTCCGCGCCGAGCGCCTGGAAGTCGTCGACCACCGAATCGAGCAGCGCACCAAGATCGACCCTGGTTTCGGCCTCACTGGGCCGTCCCAGCCGCGCGAGCGAGAGAATGTCGTCGAGCGTGCGGTTCATTTCCTCGATCGTGCCCGCGGCACGGTCGCGCTCACCCTCGTCGTCAATTCCCTCCACGCGCAGGCGCAGCGAGGCGAGCGGCGTCCGGAGATCGTGCCCGATCGCGCCAAGCATCCGGTCCTTCTCATCGAGCATGCCCGCGATGCGCGTGCGCATGCCGTTATATGCGGCGATCAGCCGGCGGACGTCGCCGGGACCGCTTTCGGGCACCGCCGTGCCGCCTTCGGCGCTGCGGAAGGATTCGACCGCGCCGGTAAGCTGCTGGAGCGGGCGCGCAATCCGCCTGCCGATCCAAAGCACGGGGACGAGCATCACCGCATAGAGGATCAGCGTCTGCGCGATCAGCCAGAAGATGAAGCGATTGTCGCGATAGGGCAGTTTCGCGGTCGCGCTGATCCAGCGCCCGGGCGCCACCTGCGCGGTGACCACCAGCGTAGGCCGCGGGCCACGGTCATCGCCGATCACCGCGCGGCGCGCCTGCGTCATGCGTTGAAGCCGGTCGCCGCGGTGGATGTCGCCTTCGGCCGCCTCGATGCGCAGCACCGGAATTTCGAGTTCGGCAAAGGCCGCGCGCGCGCGATCGGCGATATCCTTGCGCGGCCGCATGTTCGGGCCGATCACGCTTTGCTGGTTCAGTCGAATCCCGCGCCACGCGGGAAGATGATGAAAGCGCCGCTCGACGGGCTGTCCCGCGCGATCGCGTTCGACCGCGTCGATCAGTCGCGCAATCGTTGGCGCGCTGACCTGCGTTAGCACCAGCCGCTCTCGCTCACGCAGCGCCAGCGCGAAATTGATCGCCTGCGCCACGAGCAATGCGATCGCCATCAACAGCGCGATCTGCCCGGAAAGGCTGCTGGGCCAGAGCCGCCTCACAGCCGCGCGACTTCAGTCGAAAGCGTATAGCCCCCACCCCATACCGTCTTGATCAGCATCGGGTTTTTCGGATCGACCTCGATCTTGCGGCGCAGCCGGCTGACCTGATTGTCGATCGCACGATCAAACGCATTGGCCTCGCGCCCCTGGGTGATATCGAGAAGCTGGTCGCGGCTCAGCACGTGATTGGGGCGCGTGACCAGCGCGAGGAGCAGATTATATTCGCCCGTGGAGAGCGGGACGGTGACACCCTCGCTATCAACCAGAATGCGTTCTCCCGCCTTCAACACCCAGCCGGCAAAGCCGTAGCTGCTGCTTTCGGGTGCGGACTGGCGCGATCCGCCGCCCCCTGCGCGACGGAGTATCACCTTGATCCTTGCGACGAGTTCGCGTGGGCTGAAGGGCTTGAGCACATAGTCGTCGGCGCCCATTTCGAGGCCCACAATACGGTCGGTCTCTTCGCTCTTCGCGGTAAGGAGAATGACGGGAATTTCGCCCGTCTCGCGGATATGGCGGCACAGGCTGAGGCCATCCTCGCCGGGCATCATGATGTCGAGCACGACCAGGTCGATCGCATAGCCCTGAAGCCGCTGGCGCGCTGCCGCGGCATCGGCCACCGCGGTTACCCGAAACCCGCTCTTCTGCAGATAGCTGGCAAGCGGCTCGCGGATCGAGCGCTCGTCGTCGACGAGAAGGAGGTGCGGTCGGTCGGTCATGCGTCGGTCGAACCCGTCATGGCGAAGCGGCGGCCAGGATGCAAACCCTGCCCGCCGCCCCGATGAAACGCCTTATTTGGGTTCGCCGCGTTTCGCCTTGAACGCGGCGCGTGCCGCATCCCGCTCCTGCTGCGTCACCTGACTGTCCTTGTTGGCGTCGGCGCGATCGAACATCGCAAGCGCTCGCGACTGGAACTCGGCCTTGGTGACCGTGCCGTCCTTATTGGCGTCCATCATGCCACCCGTGCCGCGTCCGCCGCGGTGCCAGCGACGGCCCTCGCCGCGCTCGCCCGTCTTTTCGCCGCGCTCGGCGCGCTGCGCCTGGCGCTTTTCGTGCGCTGCATCATATTCGGCGCGGCTGACCTGACCATTGCCATCGGCGTCGAGCGCCTTGAAGCGCGCGTCGGCGCGCGCCTTGTGCTGCGCGTCGCGTTCGGCCTGGGTGATCTGGCCGTCGCCATTGGTGTCGAGCCTGGCGAAGCGCTGGTCGAGGCTGGCGGTCAGCTCGGCGCGCGTGACGGTGCCGTCATTATTCGTGTCGGCGCCGTGCATGCCGCCACCGCGGTGCATGCCGGGATGGCCGGCATCGCCCCCCGTCTGCGCGATCGCGATACCGCCCGCGAGCAGCATGGCGCCAAGGCCGGTCGCCAAAATCATCTTCTTCATGGTCGAAAACTCCACATACATACGGGCACGTTGCCCGCCGATGCTGTGGTTTATGCGCGGCACCTGTCGCTGGAATTTGTCAGCGGCGCGGAAAAGTGTCGCAAATTGTCGCTGCGGAAGCTGGAGCGGGTGACCGATTCCAACATTAATTCCACTGCTCAGATCGATCGTGAGAGCCCAATCGTCCGGCGAGGTATCAGCCAGGCCACCTCACTTTGCCGTGGAAGTGCTAACGGCGGGCGGCTGGGAGGGTGGGGCCGGTATCTGCAGCCACCCTTGCAGGTAGGCAGCGAGCAACGTTGCGATCACGGCCGCGACTATCCCGATCACCCAAGACGCCATGGAGGGCCAAATGCCTCCGAGCAGCCCCTTCTTCTTCTCCCGAAGATAGATCGCTGCAAACGGCACATAGCGGGAGTGTAGCCAATTGACCGCGACGATCAGGGCAAGAACGGCCCCCATCAAGATCGCGCGGTCCCCCAATCCGCTCAGACTTGGCAGGAACACCACCGCGCCCAGCAGCATGAGTTGATTTATGCCGATACCCCACCGCTTGAAATTCGTGATGTAGGTTCGTTCGTACCGTTTCAGGTCACGCTTCAGCGTCTCAAGCTGACCGAGCACCCATGCTTCATTCGCCCCTTGGGTCATGGCCGAGTTCACTTGGGGACCAAACTCGATAGAAACGACCTGGTTGGACCCCGTGCCATCCGGTTTCGAGGCAAAAATCTTGATGATCTCAGCCTTATCCACACTGAACTGGAGCTGCTTGAAATCTTCTAGATAACGGGCCTGTTCTGTCCCCGCGACGACGGTAACGATGACGCTGGGGAAGTCGCGACGAATGCTCTCCGCAATCTCCGTGATCTGCTCCCGATCAATTTCAATCGCGCCGAAGTTGTGTCGCGCGATGTGGAACTGCTCCGCCCTTTGGATATCGTCAGCCTGCTCGCCCCCTGCATGGGGAAAGAGAACGAAGGTCCCGGCTGATCCGATGATCGTTTGCCAGTCGCCGTGGATTTCACCCTTGGCATTCATCGTGCCGGTGACGGTGAGTTCCCCAAACTCGACATCCTCGATCTCAACTTGAGGCTGCCCGGTGAGTGTCAACGTCGGCGCTTCAAAAGCGCCCTGCACAGAATAGACGGCGATCCCCACGCCCTGCTCATTCATGCGCAAGGTGCCGGTAAGCGCCGAATCTTCACCTTCGAGCGTGACGAACACATTGCCTATGTTCGTACCCCACGCCTTACCCGCCCATCGCTTTGTCAGTGCCATAATGCCCCCTTGCCCCCGGACATATCTGAACGTCACTAGGAAGAACAGGCGAGCGAAAGCGTCGTCCGCAAACTAACGGAGCTTAACCCACTGATGTTATCGGTGGAGCGGGTGAAGGGAATCGAACCCTCGTCGTAAGCTTGGAAGGCTTCTGCTCTACCATTGAGCTACACCCGCGCGGCCGCCCTCTTCCTTGGCCGGCACCGATTTGTCAATGGGGCGCGTCCTCGACGGGGATCGGATCGGCGAGCGTTATGCCGTCGAGCACCTGCGCGGTTTCGTCGCGCACGCGCAGCATCAGTTGCCGAAGACGGCACTTTCGTTCTTCGAGGCAGTTCTTGCATGTCTCGTGCGCGAACCGGCTGGCACAAGGGACGAGCGCGAGCGAACCGCGCGTCAGCCGGACGATGTCGCCATAGCTTATGTCGACGGGCGCCAGCGCGAGCCAATAGCCGCCATCCTTGCCCCTGAGCGTCGCCACCAGCCCGGCGCGGCTCATCTCGGAAAGGATGACTGTCAGGAACTTTGCCGGGATATTCTGCGCGTCAGCTATCTGGGTAAGCTGGATGGGGCCTTCACCATAATGGTCGGCCAGGTGCTGGAGCGCGCGGATTGTGTACCGGGTCCGTTGAGAAAGCATGTTGCGTCAATGAACCGGAAGACAACGGATTGCAACCGGTGTGGGAAAGGTCAGCCAGTCCCCGGATTGAACGATGGCGGATCGCTGGCGGGAAAGGATTCATCCGACGCTTCGTCGACTTCGTGCCAGGCGCGGCTGGCGCCGTCACGCATCGCCGCAGGGCCGGCATTGCGGACCTGTGCATGCGCTTCGGGTTCGGTCTCGCCCGGCGAAAAAGCCGCTGCGTGTCCGTCAAGCGGTTGCGCGTCCGCATTGCGCCGGCGCACGAACAGCCAACCCGCCAGCAGGCCGATGCCCGCCGACGACAGCGCGATCACCAGCTTGCCGGCCCTCATACCCCTCGCCTTTCCCATTTCGCGCCTTTCATATGATTTCGGCCCAGAACCCCGCAAACGGCGGGCCGTTCCCTTCTATTCCGGTCGAGGACGCATTCCAACGGCTTGCCGCACAAATTGGAACATCGCCAGCACGTCGCCGGTTTCCCTGTTATCCCGATGACGGGAAGATGCAGGAGGACCTTGCAATGCCTGACAAGAAGAAACAGCAGCAACAGCCCCAGCGGCAACAGCCCGGCCGTGACGATCGCCAGCAGGAGCAACAGCAGCCCGATCGCCAGCGCCAGATGGGCGACGAAGATCGCCGCCAGGATCGCCAGCAAGGCGGTTTCGAACGCGACCGCTAGGATAACTGCTCAAGAAATCGGGGCCGCGTCGCGGCCCCTTTTTTATTCGCCGCTCACCATGGTGGCATCAGCGACGAACAGCCGCGCAAGATCGTCGCGCTTTACCAGAAGATCGTCGAGCGAATAGCCGTCGAGCACCGCCATGAAGGCCGCCAGCGCTTCCTTGAGCGCGCCGGTCAGGCCACAGGCGGGCGCGATGATGCAGTTGCCGCAATCGACCAGATCGAAACCGTCCTCGGTATGGCGCACCACCGCACCAACGTTGATTTCCACAGCGGGACGCCCCAGCCGTACGCCACCAAAGCGGCCGCGCACGCTGGTGACATAGCCAGCATTCACCAGATCGTTGACGACCTTCATCAGGTGGTTTTGCGAGATGCCATAGGCGCGCGCGATCTCGGCGATCGAGCATAACCGGTCGGGTCGCGCGCCGAGGTAGAGCAGCACGCGCATGGCATAATCGGTGTAGCGCGTCAGCCGCATCGCATTCCTTTGTCCGGGCGCTTCGCAGCGCCCCAATCGTTATATGTATTTTTGTTGCATGTTTCAATTGAGCTGATACATGCACACACAATGCATGATTGGAGCATGAGTCGTGAACGATGCTGCACAGATCGACGACGCGGGGCTCGAACGGCTCGTCCCGCTGTTCTATTCCCGCATCCGTGAAGACTCCGAGCTTGGCCCCATCTTCAATGACGCGATCCACGACTGGCCCGAACATCTCGACAAGCTTGTCGCCTTCTGGTCGTCGGTGATGCTCACGACGGGGCGCTACAAGGGCAACCCGATGGCCGCACATCTGAAGCATGCCGCGCGGATCACCCCCGAACTCTTCGAACGCTGGCTGGCGCTGTGGAATCGCACGGTCGCGGAAGTCATGGCGCCCGATGCCGCGGCGGCGCTTCAGATCAAGGCCGCGCGCATCGCCGAGAGCCTGCAGCTCGCGCTGTTCTTTCGGCTCGAGCCGCGATCCACGAGCCCCTGACGCCGACACCGACGCCGACGACACCATTCCCAGAGCAATAACCAAGGAAACGCTGATGACGCAGTCCCTCAGCGAGCGCACGATCGCGCTCGTCAAAGCCACCGTTCCCGCGCTCGAGGCGCACGGCCTCGACATCGTGCGCGAAATGTATGCGCGCATGTTCGAGAACCCGGAGATCCGCGACCTGTTCAACCAGTCACATCAGGGAGCCGATGGCGCGCAGCCCCGCGCGCTGACCGCTGCGATCCTCGCCTATGCGGCCAATATCGAAAATCTCGGCGCACTGGCGGCCGCAGTCGAGCGGATCGCGCAGAAGCATGTCGGGCTCCAGATCCTGCCCGAACATTATCCCCATGTCGCTGAAGCACTGCTGGGCGCGATCAAGGCGGTGCTGGGTGATGCCGCGACCGACGAGATCCTCGCGGCCTGGGGCGAAGCCTATTGGTTCCTCGCCAACATACTGATCGCGCGCGAGAACCGGATCTATGGCGAACTCGCGGCAGCCGAGGGCGGCTGGAGCGGCTGGCGCGATTTCGTGATCGAGACGGTGCAGCGCGAAAGCGCGGTGATCACGTCATTCATTCTGCGCCCCACCGATGGCGGCCGCGTTGTTCGACACAAGCCCGGTCAATACCTCACCTTCTGGCTCGAACTGCCGGGGCATCCCCCGATCAAGCGCAACTATTCGATCTCCAACGCCCCCAATGGCGAATATTACCGCATCTCAGTGAAGCGCGAATCCAGCGGGCTCGTCTCCGGATGGCTGCATGATCACGCCACGCCAGGCACCGCGTTGAAGGTTGCGCCGCCGGCGGGCGAATTCTTCCTGCCCGAACGCCCCGAACGGCCGGTGGTGCTGCTTTCGGGCGGCGTCGGGCTGACGCCGATGGCAGCGATGCTCGAAACCGCGGCCGAGCGCCATGTCGATCTGCCGATCCACTATATCCACGGCACGCATGACGGCACCACGCATGCGATGCGCGCATCGGTGAGCGCGCTCGCCATGGCGCGCCCGGGCATCAAGGTTACGACCTTTTACCAGACGCCGCGTGCGGAGGACGTCCTGGGTGAGCATTATGACCACGCCGGACTGATCGACCGGGACTGGCTGGCATCGGAGACGCCGATCGACGATGCCGACTATTTCCTCTGCGGCCCGCGACCGTTCCTGCGCGCTTTCGTTTCTGCATTATCACAGGCCGGGGTTCCGGCCGACCGAATCCATTATGAGTTCTTCGGTCCCGCTGACGAACTCCTCGCGGCCTGATGACAAAAGGGACGCGCCTCGGCGCGTCCCGCACAAAAAATAGCAACTTCGCGATATACGCCAAGCAGTCCGCCGCAACGATGCTGCCGCGCTGTTGAACCGCGTCTTCGAATTCGGGGAATTGGTGGACAGGGCTGGATTCGAACCAGCGTACGGGAAACCCGGGCAGATTTACAGTCTGCTGCCTTTAACCACTCGGCCACCTGTCCAGGGTGCCTGTCATCAGGAAGGCGGCTCAATGGCGAATGGGCGCTTGCCTGTCAACGCCTCCGCGCGCAAAAGCCCGCAGATTATGAAAAGAGGCCATCGACCATCGCAACAGGCGCACGGACGTCCCCGTTTCTGGGGCCGCCACGCCGTACTCGCCGCGCTCGCCAATCCCGAACGCACCGTCCGCAAGATCTGGGGAACGCGGGAGGCTTTGACAAGGCTCGATCTGCCGCCGGTGATTCCCGTCACCTATTGCGATGCCGCCGACCTCGGCCGACTCGTGCCCTCAGATGCGCCGCATCAGGGGCTGGTAGTCGAAGTCGATCCGCTCGAGGACGTGTGGCTGGGCGAACTGCTGGAACGCGGCGTCGAGCAGAATCGCCCGCTGGTCGTGCTCGATCAGGTGACCGATCCGCACAATGTCGGCGCGATCCTGCGCTCGGCGGCCGCCTTCGACGCGCTCGGCATCGTCACGCAGGACCGGCACGCGCCCCCCGAATCGGGAACCGTGGCGCGCGCCGCTTCGGGCGCGCTCGAGCTGGTGCCTTGGGTGCGCGTGGTCAACCTTGCGCGCGCGCTAGACGAGATCGCCGAGGCCGGATTCTGGCGCATCGGGCTGACGGGTGCGGCGACGCGCACGCTTGACGATGTGATGGGTACGGCCAAGGTCGCGCTTGTCCTCGGCGCCGAAGGCGAGGGGTTGCGTCACAACAGCGCGGCGCATTGCGACGAGCTTGCCAAGCTGCCGATCAGTCCTAAGGTGGAAAGCCTGAACGTGTCGAACGCCGCGGCGATCGCGCTCTATGCAGCGGCGACCCGGCCGCAAGTGGGGGGCTGATTGATGCATCACCGGATCGGGCGGCTCGCGCTGGCCATAGTCACACCCCTGCTGCTGACGGGCTGTCTGCTGACCCCCGGCAAGTTCACATCCACGCTCAGCATCAACGCCGATCGCAGTTTCACCTTCGCCTATAAGGGTGAGGTGATTGCGTTCGACCCCAGTGCCGAGATGGGCAAGGCGCTGAAGGATGGCGCGAAGGAAGAGCCCGATGCCGGCAACGAAGATGGCGGAGCCGAGGAGGACGAGACTCTCTTTACCCCGATCGCGCTCCAGGACGAGGGCAAGGACGCCGCAGAGACCGATGCCGACAAGGAACGAAAACACCGCGCGATCGCCGAGGCGCTGTCAAAGGAAGCCGGCTATCGTTCGGTCCAGTATCTGGGCGAGGGGAAGTACCTGATCGATTATCAGGTGAGCGGCGCGCTGACGCACAATTTCGTCTATCCCTATAATATCGACGCAGAGGTGATCTTCCCCTTCATCGCGATCGAGCTGCGCAAGAACGGCACCGTACGCCTGAAGGCGCCAGCATTCGGCAACGAATCGACGGGGGATCAGGCGCCAGGCCGCGGCGAGGCCGCCAAGCTGCTCGACGGCACCTTCACGCTGGACACCGATGCCGAGATCGTCAGCCAGAACAACGAGGATGGCGTGCAGATCGTCAAGGGGCGCAAGGCGATCGTGTGGAAGGCGGATCCGCTGAGCAAGGCGGCACCCACGGCGGTGCTGAGGATGACGCGGTAAAGTAGGCTGTGCCTAGGTTGAACCGCTCATCCTGAGGAGGGACTGAGCTTGGCGAAGTCCCGTCTCGAAGGACCGACATCGCGCGTCCTTCGAGACGCCGTTTCGTCTTCGCTCAACGGCTCCTCAGGATGAGCGGCCCAGAGGGATCCAACCTAATCGTTCAACGCACAAGTTATTCAAACCAAAGCGCATCGCCCCAGCGAAAGCCGACATTGTCGGGGGTTGAGCTCAGTCTTCCTGCGCGATGGTGACGCGCAGGCCGTCCAGGGCGTCGTTGAACGGAATCTGGCACGACAGGCGCGAAGTCCCGTCGCGGTGATCCGAGCTGTCGAGCAGGTCGTTCTCGTCCTCGCTCATCGCCGGCACCTTGTCGGCGAAGTCCTCGTCGACGTGAATGTGACAGGTTGCGCATGAGCAGCAGCCGCCGCACAGCGCGAGCAACTCGTCGAAACCGGCGTCGCGGATGACCTCCATGACCGAAAGGCCAGTTTCACCCTCGACCACATGTTCGGTTCCGTCGCGCGTCACGACAACCAGCTTCGGCATCCACCTGTCTCCCATTCCGATCGTGCGCCCTATCCCCGAGCGAAACGCACAAATCAAGCTGTTTGGGCCAAGCCCGCATTGCGCCTCGCCATTTCGTGCGGAATGTCCTTGCCGTCAGAGCTGCCTGAGCGCGCGCGCGGGGCGCACCGACATCAACGGAATCGATCCGGCCAGACCGATGCCGAGCGTCAGAAGCGCGCCGACGAACAGCGTTCCCAGCACGACATTCCAGTCGGGCGCCCAGCCAAAATCAAAGACCTGCACGATCACATACCACGCGGCAGCGCTGCCGAGCACCAGCGATAGCAGCGCGAGGACCGAGGCGAGCAGCACATATTCGATCGCCTGCGCGCCGAGCACCTGAATCCGCGTGGCGCCGAGCGTCTTGAGGATGACGCTGTCATAGCTGCGCGCCTGTCGCGAGGCCGCGATCGCGCCGATCAGCACCGCGATCCCGGCGAGAATCGCAACCGACGCGGCGGCGACGATCGCGCCCGACATCTGGGTCAGCAGCGCGCTCACCTGCCCGATCACCTCGCCCACCGCGATGATCGACACGCCGGCGAAGGCGCCGAGCACTGCGCGCGTCACCGCTGGCTCGCGGTCGGCCGGCATCGTGATCGTTGCGGCAACCGTGTGCGGCGCACCGCTGAGCGTGTTGGGTGAGAAGACGAGGACATAGTTGAACCCCATCGTGTCCCAGTTGACCTGCCGGAGCGAGGCGATGCGCGCCTCGATCTCGCGGCCGAGCACGCTGACCGTGAGCATATCCCCCACGCCGATGCCAAGCGTCTTGGCGGCCTCCTGATCGAGCGAAATCAGCGGCGGTCCCGCATAGTCGGCGGGCCACCATGTCCCGGCCACCAGGTCGCTGCCCTCGGGAAGCTTCGCGCTATAGGTCACGCCGCGCTCGCCGCGCAGGAACCACGCGCCCTCGGGAATCTCCTTCAGATCAGCGACGCGTTGCCCGGCATAGGCGACGATCGTGCCGCGCAGCGCGGGCACCATATTGAGCTCCGCTCCGGGCGCCTCCTTCTCCACGATTGCGCGGAAACGACCTTGCTCCGCGGCGGGAATGTCGAGCACGAACTGATTGGGCGCCTTTTTGGGAACGGTGCGGCTGATCTCGGCATCGAGACTGGTCTGGATGCCCGCCAGCGTAACGAACAAGGTGAGCGCGAGCCCCAGCGCCACGACGAGCGCAGATGTCTGTGCGCCCGGCCGGTACAGATTGGCGATCGCCAGCCGCCATAGCGGCCGCCTGGGCCGCGGTATCCGTCGCGCCAGCCGGCTGACCGCGAGCCCCAACAATAGTAGCAGGAGGAGTACCGCCGCGACGGCGCCGAGAACTGCGGCCGAAAAGATCGGCTCTCGCGCGGTCAGCAACGCAAGCGCGAGCAGCGCGACGATGGCGGCCGCGACGACCAGGACGCTCTGGCGGTCTAGCCGCCATCCAGTCTCGACGAGCGCGCGAAATATTGCGGCGGCCGGCTGCGTCCGTGCGCGCGCGAGCGGTGGCAGCGTAAAGATGAAGGCGATGAGAAGGCCATAGGCCGCGCTGGTCAGCAAGGGCAGCGAATGGATGCGGAGGCCCGGCTGGACGGGCAAGGCGTCGCCCGCCAGTGCGACGATCGCGGGCGGCAGGAGCGCGCCCAGCACAACGCCGCACATAATCGCGAGCAGCCCGACCGCGCCGACCTGAAGCAGATAGATGCGCTGGATGTCGCCGGACGTTGCGCCGAGCACCTTGAACGTGGCGATCCCGTCGCGCTTGAGCATGAGATAGGAGGAAACGCCGTTGCTGACGCCAATCCCCGCAATCACCAGCGCCGCCAGCCCGATCAGCGACAGGAACTGCCCCATGCGTTCGAAGAAGCGATTGGCGCCGGGCGCTGCGCGATCGCGGTCCTTGAATTCCCAACCCGCCGACGTGAAGCGCTTCTCGAGCGCGGCGCGTGTCGATGCGGCGTCGGCGCCCTCGACCAGTCGAAGACGATATTTGCTCTCATAGAGGCTGCCGGGCTGGATCAACCCCGTCCGCCGCAGCCCCTCGATCGAGACCAGCGCGACGGGCCCCAGCGTGAACCCCTCACCCACGCGATCGGGTTCGTCGTCGATGATGTCGCGGATCGTGAAAAGCGCGGCGCCATAACGGAGGCGATCACCGGGGCGGAGCTGCAACCGCTCGGCAAGCGCATCGCCGATCACGATCTGATCGGGAGGCAGGTTGCGCGCGTAAATGCCGCTACGCAGCGCGAGCGTACCATAGAGCGGATAGGCGACATCGACGCCCTTGAGTTCGGTGAGCACCGCCGCGGGAACAGTCCCCTGCCCCGCATCGCTACGCTGCGCCATCGCGCGCATACGGATCGTCTCGCTGAGCCGGCCAACGTCGCGCAATGTCTGTTTTTCCGACGCACTCGCCTCGCGCTGCGTCATGGCGACCTCGATATCGCCGCCGAGCAGCGTCTGCCCGCGCGCCGCAAGCTCGTCGGTGATCGCCGCGGTCAGGCTGCCGATCGCGGCCAATGTCGCCACGCCGAGGAACAGGCAGATGAAGAGCAAGCGCAATCCGCGGAAGCCCGCATGGAGGTCGCGGCGCGCGATGCGCCAGCTTGTCCGCCAGTCCAGTGCGGTCATGCGCGGCGGTCCGCGACGATCCGGCCGTCGCGCATCTCAACGATCCGGTCGCAGCGCTCGGCCAGCGATGGATCATGCGTGATCATGACGAGCGTCGCGCCCGACGCCGCCTGCCGCGCGAAAAGCATGTCGATCACCGTGGCGCCGGTGGCCGCATCGAGATTGCCCGTCGGCTCGTCAGCGAAGATGATCCCGGGGCGTGGGGCGACCGCACGCGCGATCGCCACGCGCTGCTGCTCGCCGCCCGAAAGCTGCGCGGGATAGTGATCGAGACGATGGCCGAGGCCGACCGCCACAAGCTCTTCGGCGGCGCGCGCAAAGGCGTCCTCATGGTCGGCGAGCTCGAGCGGCACCGCGACATTCTCCAGGGCGGTCATGGTGGGCAGCAGGTGGAAGGACTGGAGGACGATGCCGATCCGTCCACGCCGTGCGCGCGCCAGCGCATCCTCGTCGAGCGCGCCGAAATCGACCCCGGCGACTATCACTTCGCCCCCGCTCGCGCGCTCGAGTCCCGACAGCACCGCCATCAGCGACGACTTGCCCGATCCCGAGGCCCCAAGGATCGCGAGGCTTTCGCCGCGACCGATTTCGAGATCGATGCCCTTCAGAATTTCGACGGGCGTGGCGCGCGTGCCGAGCGAGAGCGTGACATTGCGCGCGCGGATCGCAATAGTGGGGGCATCGACAGGTGCATGCATGAAAAGGAAAACTCCTTGGCGACGAAGCTCGCTCAATATGGGTCATTACTCGCGCTTGTCCATGTGGTGGCAGGCTGTTCTGCTGACGCGCCCCAACAACAGTCCACGCTGCGCGAGGAAAATGCCGCCGCTAGCGTCGTGCCCGCAAAGGACACAAAACTCGTCGTCGCCTTTGGGGACAGCCTGTTTGCGGGCTATGGCCTCGCCCAGGATCAGGGTTTCGCTCCCGCGCTCGAACGCGCGCTTAGCGCCGGGGGCGTCAAAGCGCAGGTCTTTAATGCCGGCGTTTCGGGCGATACCAGCGCGGCCGGGCTGCAGCGCCTTTCCTTCGTGCTCGACGGGTTGGCGCGCAAGCCCGATCTCGTCATCGTCGGGCTGGGGGGCAATGACATGCTGAGAGGGCTGAGCCCCGAGGCGACGCGCGCCAATCTCGACGCGATCCTGAGCGAACTCGACAAGCGAGGCGTCAGGACGATGCTGACCGGCATGCTCGCCGCCCCCAATCTGGGCGCCGATTACGCCGCGGCATTCAATCGCATCTATCCCGAACTGGCGCGCAAGCACGGCGCGACGCTCTATCCCTTTTTCCTCGATGGTGTTGTCGGACGCCGCGACCTGCTGCTGCCCGATGGCATCCACCCCAATGACCGGGGCGTCGACGTCGTGGTCAGCCATGTCGCGCCCCAAGTGTCGGGGGCTTTGGACGAATAGTTGCGGCCATTCGTCGCATTGCCATGACTATGAGCCAGCATATCCCATAATATTGACTTCAAAGGAGAAGCGGCGTTATGCAGCCGCTCGGGCGACCAGAGCCCAACAGAAAAAGGACGGCGCGGCATCCATATGAAACGGAGTCATGGCACTTCGTACGCCGATCTGGTTCGCCGCGTCACCGAGCATCCGCCGACGCCGAAGCTCTTGGATACCGCTATCATCGACCGGCATCGCTGGACGATCTTTCCCAATAGAATCCGTGAATGGCGCCGGCGCAGCGGCTTTCCCAAGCTGCTTGCCCTATCGCAGCATATTCCCGCCATTCCTTATATCCGCCTGTCCAAGATCGAGCGCGGCGAGGTGGTGGCACGCGCCGAGGAACTTGTCGCGATCGCCCGCGCACTCGGCGTGAAACCGGGGCAGTTGCTCGTCGACATTGACGATCCGGGCTTCGACATCGCGCGGTGGGCCTCCGAATTCCAGGATCCTGCGGCCTTCGACGTTGCGGAGGACAGTTTCGCGGTGCTTCTGGCTGCGGCGCTGCGTGCGCGTCGCGATGCCGACGCCGGGCTTTCGATCGCCGCGATCGAGACCGTGTACGGCATTCCGCCCGTGATCCTGTCGCGTCTCGAAAACGCCTACAAGACGCTGGACCGCTGGAACGACGCCACATTGATCGCGCTGTGCCGCATCTTCGGCGTGCATGACATCAAGGCTCTGCGCGCCGCGGTAACCGATGCGCATGAAAGCGGCACGCTTGCGCCCTATCTTGCACAGATCGCCAATCCCGAACTGAGGATCGCGAAGACCCGCGCAAAGGTCGCGGCCTTGCGTACCGAGCTCGATGCAGTGGCTGGCAAGCCATCAGCCGTCACGGAGCATCAGACAGCCAAGGGTCCGCCGCCGCGCCGCACGCCCGAAGCCGCCCCACATTCGACCGCCGCGCAGCAGCCCTCGGCGGTGATGGCCGCGATCCAGGCTTCGGACACGGCGACAGTTCGGCTGCTGCCCGTTTTCGGTACGCCGCTGAACGACGGACTGATCGCACGTACCGCGACCGGGGCCACGGTCGAGGCGCCGCGCATCGCAGGGGCCAATGCCTTCGGGCTTCGCGTCTGCCGTCCGTCGCTGGGGCCCGCATTGCCCGGCCGCGCCACGGTGATTGTAGACCCCGATCGCTTCCCCTCGGCCGGAGGAATCGCGGTGATCCGCGAAGAAGGCGGCCTGCGCCTTTTGTCGATTACCTTCGATCGCGATGGTCGCATGATGGGCCATAGCCTGAACCCGGACCGCGAGATGGTCATGGACAGCCTCGACCCGGTCAATGTGGCAACCGTGATCGGCGCGGTGTTCGAATAGTTTGATACGATATTAGTGTCCGGGGGCCCCGGTGTCCGCTTACCTCCTATAATGATGCTACTGGGCACCGATTAGGACCATGGTATGCGCGTACCCCGTTGGGCAGAATGTTTGTTGTCTGGTCCCACTCAGCAACTGTCATCGGAGACGGCAACCGCGCCGCAAGATCCGCTGACGGGGCTGCCACCACGATCGATGCTCGCCGAACTGCTCACGGAGACGCGATTGCAGGGCCAATTGCCCAAAACCGTCTCGCTGCTCGTCGTCAACCTGGATCGCTTCAAGCTCGTCAATGATCTGTGTGGCCATGCTGCCGGCGACCAGGTGCTCAGAGTGGCGGCCGAGCGGCTCCGCCGCACGACCGACGAGCATATGCGGCTGCTTCATCTGGGCGGTGACGAATTTGCGCTTCTTGTCCCGCATATGCGCGGCGACGGGATGGCCGAAAGTCTCGCGCGTCGGATCCTCGATACGGTTTCGCTCCCGATAGATGTCTGCGGAAGGGTCGTCGATGTCGGCGCGTCGGTGGGCTTCGCGGTGGACGAAAGTGGCACGAGCGCTGCCACCGATCTGCTCCGCGCGGCGTGCATCGCGATGTCGCGCGCCAAGCGCGATGGAGGCGGCGCATTTTGCGCGTTCGAACCCTCCATGGACGTTGACCTGCGCGACCGCGCGGCGCTGGAGGACGATCTGCGGTCGGGCATTCAGCGCGGCGAGATCATCGCCTACTATCAGCCGATCTTTTCGTTGCGTTCCGCGGATCTGGTGGGCTTCGAGAGCCTTGCGCGGTGGAACCATCCGCAGCGCGGCATGCTCGACCCCGGCACCTTCATTCCGATCGCCGAAGATCTGGACGCGATCAACGACCTCTGCTTCACGTTGCTGCGTCAGGCCTGCCGCGACCTCAGGAGCTGGCCAGCGCACCTGACATTGTCGATCAATGTTTCGCCCATCCAGATCTGCGATCCCGACCTGCCGTTGAGGCTGCTCCAGATACTCTATGCCGGCGGAATCGCGCCGGGCCGGCTGATCGTCGAGATCACCGAAAGCGCGCTCGTGCGCGATGTCGAGCTGGCGCGCGCGACGATCACGTCGCTGCGCAACGCCGGGGTGAAGGTGGCGCTGGACGATTTCGGAACGGGGTATTCGAGCCTGCACCATCTGCGCGAGTTGCAGTTCGACCGGATCAAGATCGATCGGTCATTCATTGAGGCGCTCGACGGCTTTGCGGGCAGCAAGATCGTGAAAGCGATCGTCGACCTGGGGCAGAGCCTGGGCATGCCCGTGACCGCCGAAGGAATCGAAACGCTCGAACAGGCAACCATGCTGTCGAACCTTGGTTGCACCTATGGTCAGGGCTTCCTGTTCGGCCGTCCGCTCCCACCGGCAGCGACGCTGCGAATGGTCATCGAGCTGGAGGACGACCCGAACCTGCTCCGTGCTGTGGGGCAGAACTGAACTTCACAATGTCGCCCCAGCGAAAGCTGGGCGACATCAGATATTTTTGGTTGGAGGGTTGCCCCTCGCTCAATATTCCGAATTGACCGAGATCGGCGTCGCCAGATCCATGTGCGACAAATCGCCGCGTGCGCCATAGGTCGACGTGCGGCTGCCCGAAAGCCGCTTGGCTTCGGCGGCAACCGCACCCATCATCTCGGCCGACAGGTCGATCTGACGCTCGAGGATCGCGGCATTGGCTGTCGACGCGTCGCCGAGAGCGATCAGGGCGCTGGCGAGCGCGTCGCGCTCTTCGTCGTCGAGTGCCTCGGTCCAGCCGGGCTGCTCGCGATTGACACGCGCAAGCTCGGTTTCAAGGACGCCGACGAGCCGCACCTTCGCGGTTGCGAGTTCGGCGAGATCGAGTGCGCGCTCATGCCCGCGCAACCGGTCGGTCTCCTCGTTCATGATCAGCGTCAGCGAAGCCATGACATCGATCACATTACTGGCCATTGGCAGCACCCTCCTGCATCCTGATCATCTGATCCAGCACCATCGGCGCCAGCCCGAAATTGCCGCGTTTCGCGATCTCGTTGCCCATCTGCTCGGCAAGGATGCCGCGGAACATCTCTTCGGCATGGCCGCCTGAAAAGCCGGTGTCGGTTTCCACCATCTCCACCATGAGCTTGGTCATCTGACCCACGAACACCGCCTCGAACTCGCGCGCGGTGGTTGCCATATCGCGGGCCGGCCTGGGCATCTGCGGCGCCTGTGACGGCGGCAGCGAAGACGTAGGATCCATCATTGCACCTCTATTTGGGCCTGGAGTGCGCCCGCGCTGCGGAGCGCCTGAAGAATGGTGATCAGGTCGCGGGGGCTCACACCGAGCGCGTTGAGGCCGGAGACGAGCGACTGGAGCGAGGCACCGCCGCCAAGCATCGCGAGCGAACGGCCGCTGCCGTCGTCGACATCGATCTGCGTCCGCGGGAGCACCACTGTCTCGCCGTCCGAGAACGGCTCGGGTTGCGATGCGATCGGCGTTTCGGAAACGCTGATGGTGAGCCCGCCCTGCGCGATCGCGACGGGGCTGACCCGAACGTCCGCGCCCATCACCACGGTACCCGACGCCTCGTTGATCACGACACGCGCGGGCAAATCGACCTCGACGGGCAGATTCTCGATGCGCGCGACGAGTTCGATCACGCTGCCGGGCGCGCCATCGCGCGAGCGCAGTTCGACCGTGGCGGGGTCAAGCACCTCGGCCGCTCCCATCGCCTGGCGATTGATCGCGTCGGCAATGCGGTGCGCGGTGGTGAAATCCGGATTCTTGAGCGCGAGCTTGAGGCTCGACGCCGATTTCAGCGCATAGGGCACCTCACGCTCGATGATCGCGCCGCCCGCGATGCGCCCCGACGTGGATACGCCGCGCGTCACGCTGGCCGCCTGACCGCGCGCCTGGAAACCCGAGATCGCGACAGGACCCTGCGCCACCGCATAGATCTCGCCATCGAGCGCGCGGAGCGACGACACGAGCAACGTGCCCCCCTGAAGACTGGTGGAGTCGCCAAGCGCCGAGACCTGGACGTCGATCGTCGATCCCGTGCGCGCAAAGGCCGGCATTGTGGCGGTCACCGAAACTGCAGCGACATTCTCTGTCCGCATCTGGGTGCCGCGAATATTGACGCCCATCCGTTCGAGCATCGCCTGCATCGTCTCTTCGGTGAAGGGAACGTTGCGGATGCGGTCACCCGTGCCGGCAAGGCCGACGACGAGACCATAGCCGACGAGCTGGTTGCCGCGGACATTCTCGACATCGACGATGTCCTTGATCCGCGGCGCTGGCCCGGCCTGCGCGGGGGTCACGACGCACGCGGCGAGCATCGCCGCGGAGGCGAAGAATAGCGCGCGCGCGCTGAAGCTGGATGAGGTTCGCATCATAGTCCTTATAGGATGAAGGCGGGCGCGATGGCGGCGGCAGGGCGTGATTTTGCGCGCATCAGGCGGCCTTGCGCGCGAGGCGCATGACATAGCCGATGATCTCGGCGACGGCGGCGTAATGCTCGATCGGAATGGGATGGTCGATGTCGACCGCGGCATAGAGCGCGCGCGCCAATGGGGGGCTCTCGACGATCGGCACCTTGTTGTCGCCCGCGATCTCGCGAATCCTGAGCGCGACTGCGTCGACCCCCTTGGCGACCACGATCGGAGCGGCCATGTCGCCATGCTCATATTTGAGCGCGACCGCATAGTGCGTCGGATTTGTGATGATCACGCTGGCGCCAGGCACCGCGGCCATCATCCGCTTGCGCGCGCGCTGCATGCGGATCTGGCGGATCTTGGCCTTGATCTTGGGATCGCCGTCGCTCTGCTTCAGCTCGTCCTTGAGCTCCTGCAGGCTCATCCGCATCTTTTTCATATAGGCGCGGCGCTGATAGACGAAGTCGAAGCCCGCAAGCATCACCACGAGAATCGCGACCGTCTTGATCATCTGATAGACGAGTTCCACGGCCGCCTGCCCGATCGCGCCCGGGTCCGAACCAATGAGCTGGTCGAACGCGACCGCCTTGGGCCAGACGACGATGACCGCCACGATGCAGATGACGAAGAACTTGGCGAGCGTCTTGGCGAACTCGACCAGCGCCCGCTTGCCGAGCAAGCGGCCGAGACCCGTCATCGGATTGAGCTTGGACCATTTGGGGCTGACGCGCGACCAGGAGAGCGTCGGCCTTCCCTGCAGAAACATCGTGAGCAGCGCGCAGCCAAAGAGCAGGCCGGCGACCGGCGCAAGCGACAACCCAAGCTGCACGAGCACGCCGCCGATCAGGTTCTGTGCACCCTCGGGTTCCATCGCGAAATCGTCGGCGCTGCCCCAGAGCCGGACGAACATCGCGCCAAGGCTGGACAGCGCCATTGCCCCCACCCCGCCGGCCATCGCGACGATCGCCACGAACATTACGGCATGGCGCATTTCGGGCGCGCTTGCGACGTCGCCCTTGGCGCGCGCGTCATCCAGCTTCTTCTGGGTCGGTTCCTCGGTCTTGTTGTCCTTGTCGCTGTCAGACATGGCCTAGAGGCTCCATCCATTCTGGAAATAGGCCGCCATGGCCTGTGCGAAGGCGGTGAGCGCCGTGCCGATCGTGACCGCGAACAGCGCGAGACCGAGCAGGATGTTGAGCGGCTGGGTGATGAAGAAAACCTGGATCGCGGGAGCCATACGCGCCGCAAGGCCAAGCGCCACGTTGAAGACGATGCCATAGACGAGCAGCGGCGCAGACAGGCTGAGCGCGAGCGCCATGGCGCTGCCCGTGGTCTGCACCGCGAGCCGCGCGAAATCCTCGGCCGGGGGCAGGCCGCCGATGGGAAACAGCGTGTAGCTGTGCACCATCGATGCGATCCAGAGATGATGCACGCCCATCGCCATGCACGTGACCGCAGCCGCAACCGTGACGAGGCGTGCGAGCAAGGTGGATTGCCCGCCCAAGGCGGGGTCCGCGATCAGCGCCGAGGACAGGCCGACCTGCATCGATACAATTGCGCCAGCCATTGCGGCAGCATTGAAAAGAATGCGGATGATCATGCCCATCGCGATCCCGACAAGCGTTTCGGCGATGATAATGCCGGGCAGCGCTGTGTCCGAACGGATCACGGGTGAGACGCGCCCCTCAAGCAACCCGAACAATCCCGCCGTAAAGCCCAGCGCGAGCAACAAGCGCACGCGCGGCGGGATTGCATCCTCCGAAAAGGCGGGGAGCAGCATCAGTACCGCCCCGATCCGTGCGAACAGGATGAGGAAGGCCGTCGCGTCGAAAGGCAGATCGGTCATGGTTCAGCCGGCGACAATGATGTCCGCGATCCGCGCCATGAAGGCGGAGAGCGCCGAACCGATCATCGGCAGCGAAAGCAGCATGACGATGCCCATCACCAGGATCTTGGGGACGAAGGTGAGCGTCATTTCCTGAATCTGCGTCAGCGCCTGAAACAGGCCGATCGCGACGCCGACGATCAGCGAGGCGATCAGCATCGGCCCGACGATCGTCAGCGTCAGCAGCAGCCCGGCCTTGGCCAGCTCCATTGCCTGAAAGGAGTCCATATGTGTTGCCTTCGAATGTCCAACTAACCGCTCGTCCTGAGGAGCCGTTGAGCGGAGCCGAAACGGCGTCTCGAAGGACATGGGTGCCGGTCCTTCGAGACGGGTCCCTTCGACTGCCTGCCAAGGCAGGCGCTCAGGACATGCTTCGCCACGCTCAGTCCCTCCTCAGGATAAGCGGTGGGTGGCCGTGGCTTGCCAGCCGTCAGATCTGCATGCGCATGATTTCGGAATAGGCGCTGACCACGCGGTCGCGCACAGCGACCACGGTGTCGAGCGCGGTCTCGGCCGCCCCGATCGCGGTGACGACGTCGATCAGATCGCCCTTTCCCGCCACCTGCTGCGCGCTGGCGGCCTCGGCCTGACGGAGCGAGCCCGCGGCGTCGGTCACCATGTTCTCGATCATCGCGCCGAAGCCGCCCGATGCGGGCGCGGCGGTGGGGGCGGCGTTTTCGACGTCCCCTGTTTTGGACGCAATACCGGTCATCGCGCGTCCGTAGGCGGACGCAGCGTCAAGAGCTCCAATGGACATTGTTCTTCCTCTTATTTGAGCAGGTCGATGGTGCGCATCGTCAGGCCGCGCGCGGCCTCGATCGCGTTGAGATTAGCTTCGTAGGACCGCTGCGCGGCCTTCATGTCGGCGGATTCGATCAGGCCGTTCACATTGGGCCGGCGGACGTATCCCTGCGCGTTGGCCGCGGGATTACCTGGCTGATAGATCTGCGGGAAATCACTCTTGTCCCCCTCGATCGATTTCACCGTGACATTGGTCGCACCACTCGCGCGATCGACCTCGGCCTTGAAAGTCGCGACACGACGGCGATAGGGATCGCCGCCCGCGGTGCGCGCCACAGAATCCTGGTTGGCGAGGTTCTCGGCGATCACACGCATTCGGAGCGACTGCGCACGCAGGCCCGATGCAGAAACGCCGATAGAAGACTTCAAATCCATGGTTCCTCCAGCAAACACGCTGCCGACATCCCTCTTATAGGCATTTTTTGCCTAGTGCCGGAGGTTCCCATAAAATTATTCCTATAACGCCCTTGAAAGGAGACACACATGTCTGTGCTCGAGGGTATTCCCATTGATCTGTCGATCGTGCTCGGATCGACCGACATTCCGATCCGTCAGGTACTGAAGATGAGCCGCGGGGCGATGATCCCGCTCGATTGCGGCCACAATGACCCCACACTGGTCTATGTGAACGACGAGCTGGTCGCGAAAGGCAAGGTGCTCGTCGACGGCGAACACATGTCGCTCGAGATCATCGAAGTCGTGCAGCGCGGTCGCTGAGATGGATTTCCTATCGCTGCTCCGCACGCTGGGTGCGCTTGGCGTGGTGCTCGGCTTGCTCGCCGGCGCACTCTGGGCCGTGCGACGCTACGAAATAAAGCTGCCTGGAGGCGTGATCGGTGGCCTCATCGGCGCCGGTGCGGGCTCCCGCCGCATCGAGATCGTCGAACGGCTTTCCATCGACGCGCGCCGCTCGGTCGCGCTCATCCGCCGCGACAACAAGGAGCATCTCGTGATGATCGCCCCCGAAGGGCTGCTGATGCTCGAAACCGCGATCACATCCAAACCAGGCACCAAGGCGAAGCCTCATGCGTAAGATCTGTTTTCTCGCATTCACCGGCCTGCTGACGCTTGTTTTTGCTGAGCCGGCGCTCGCGCAGAGCGTGTCGGCCAATCTTGGCGAGGGTTCGATTTCGGGCCGCGCGATCCAGCTCGTCCTGATGTTGACCGTGTTAAGCCTTGCGCCGGGCATATTGATGACGGTCACCTCGTTCACGCGCATCGTCGTCGCGCTCTCGCTGCTCCGCACAGGCATCGGCGCGCCCGGCGTCCCGCCCAACCCGGTCATCATCAGCCTCGCGCTGTTCCTGTCCTTCTTCGTCATGGCGCCGACTTTCGATCAGGCGTGGAAACAGGGTGTTACGCCCTATAATGAGGGGCGCATCAGCGAAGCGCAGGCGTTCGAGCGGACCTCCAAGCCGTTTCACGCCTTCATGCTCAAGCATGTCCGCGACGAGGACGTGCAGCTTTTCGTCGAGCTTTCGGGCAAGAAGCCCGCGACGCGCGCGGAGCTGCCGATGACGACGCTAATGCCGGCCTTCATGATCTCCGAGCTGCGTCGCGCCTTCGAGATCGGTTTCCTGCTGCTATTGCCCTTTCTTGTCATCGACCTCGCGGTCGCCGCGGTGCTGATGGCGATGGGCATGATGATGCTGCCACCCGCGACGATATCGCTACCGATGAAGATCATCTTCTTCGTCCTCGTGGATGGCTGGGCACTCATTGCAGGATCGCTGATCAAGAGCTTTGGCGGACCCGGCTGATCAGGCTTCCGCCATGTAACCAGGTCCGCGTCCTGCCGACCTGGTTACATGGCGCATCATTCGCCCCATGCCACGGCAGCCGCATAACGCGTCGCCGGATCATCGAGCCACGCAGCAAGGGCCGCAAAGGCGATCGGCTCGAGGAAAGCGATGCCGGCATTGTCGCCGCGCACCCAGCGAACGACGCCTCGCATCGGCTCGAGCCCCGGCACGGACAAAATCAGGATCGCGCCCATTTCCAGCGGCGTCCGGGTACGCAGTTTCGCCCCGCCCTGTGAAAGATCGAGCAGCGAGGCGCGCTGAGGATGCCCGTCAATGCGGATATCTGCCCAGCAACTTGTCGGCAGTCGTGGTGCGCGCGGTGCGGGAGCGCCCTTGCGCCGCACCGTCGTGGATTCGGCCAGCAGGCGCTCGACGTCTACCGGCGCATCGAACTGGACGCCGATCGCCTTGCGATCGGTCCAGCGCACCACGCCCGTCACGGCGTCGCTGTTGCGGAACTCGATGCGGACGCTTTCTCCCAGCGTGAAGCGTGCGCGGACTTCGGCCCTCAACCCGCCTTCGGAAAGGTTGCGGATGCGGCAAAGCGCGTCGCGCCTGTCCCCGATCACGCGCCCGACGAGCAGCAGCGTCAACGTGCGCGGCGCGCGCGGCGCCACCGGCGTCGACGATGCATCGCGCGTCGGCGTATCGAGGCTGTTCTCGGGATGGTCGAACGACAGCAAGGTCATGGGTCTCTCCTCGAAAACCAACTCAAACGGGCGAAGCCTGGGTGACCACAGCGCGACGGATCACGCCTTTGCCATAGGTCTCGGCGGCGGCTTCGATGACGACCTTGCGGAACGCGGACAGGCTCGGGATCAGTCCGTCACGGCCGCTGGCCATGGGGGTGCGATAGGTGCGCATGTTGATCGCGTTAAGCAGGATCGGCAGTCGCGCCTCCACGTCCTCGCGCGTGCCGGCCGCCACCTCGAGCTGCACCTCGAACGAGACGTAGCCCGAAAGACGGCCATCGGCGAAAACCAGCGGCGCGAGTACCGTGCCCGTGGGCACGAACTCGGTCGACTCCTGAAGCTGTGGCCTGGCGCCGAGCGCCATGCTCGTGCCGAACGCGGCCCCGCCGCCCACGCCTATGCCCAGCGTCAGAACCAGCGCGGATACAAGTAACCCCTTCACAGCATGCCTCCCGCGCTCAGAATGCGAAGCTCACGTCGCGCGGCAGCGCGGACGATTCTGCGAGGATCACGATCGTGATCCGGCGGTTCTCGGGGCGATCGGGGCGATCGGGATAGATCGGCTCCGAACCGGCCTTGGCCACCACCTCCGAAAAGCGGTCGGGCGTCAGCCCCGCAGCAACCATGGCCGAACGCGCGGCGAGTGCGCGTTCGCTCGACAGGTGCCAGTTGGCCTCGCTCTGCCCGCCCGCGGAATCGGTGTGCCCCTCGATTGCGATCTGTGCGCCGGTCTTGATCAGTTTGCGCGCGATCCGCGTCAGCATCTGGCGCGCATAGTCGTTGAGTTCGGCGGTCGGCCCTTTGAACATCGAGCGATTGGCGCTGTCGACCAGATGGACGCGCACGCCGTCGCGTGTCGGTTCCACGCGGACATTGCGCTTCGCATCGGGCGTCTCGGCAGGCGGTTCGATCGAGATCATCATCTCATCAGCGAGAACGCGCAGCGCGGCTTCGGGAACATCGGCGGTGCCGCCGCGCGCCGCGCCATTCGTCCCCGCTTCGGCCGAAGGCTGGCCTATCGATTGGGGGTCGTTTGCCTGGGCGCGACGACTGCGTCCGCCCAGACCGGGCTGGCTGCCGGGACTCGAGGTCAGCGTCGCCGCGGGCGAGTCCTTCGAGGTCGCTGGCGAGAAATATTCGGCCAGTCCCTTGAGCTGCGCCTTGTTGGGATTGGCGAGCAGCCAGAGCAGCATGAAGAACGCCATCATCGCGGTCACGAAGTCGGCATAGGCGACCTTCCACGCACCGCCATGGTGGGCTGCATGCTTGTGCTTCCTGACCTTGCGGATGATGATCGGCGCGTAGTCGTCCTGTGCCATGACGTCCTCAGCCGATCGCGGCGCGCAGCCGCTCCTGGATTACGGTCAGCCGCACCCGGTCGATTGCCTCGTGGATGGTCTGCCCCTGCGCCACGCGATCGAGCAGGTCGGCGCTCTCGTCGGCCTGCTGGATGACGAGATCGAACGACTGCAACTGGTCGAGATAGTCGGTGGCGAAGCGCTCGTCACAAACCAGCGTCTCGGCAAGCTGCTCGATGATCGCGCGCACGCCGCGGATCTCCTCGGCCACCGCCGCGCAGAGCGAGGTGCTCAGCAGGTCTGTCTGTGTGATCATCATCTCTCGACCGATCTTCCGTCCGTGGGTTGCTCAGAATAGTTCGACGTCGCCTGCCGGTTCGGCGACGGGCTTTGGCTTGATGACCGGCGGCGGCGCGTTGGCGACGGTCGTCGCGCGCACCCGCCCTTCATAGGGCATGAATTCCACCTTGCGCGCATGGGTCCCGCCCAGCTCGCAACGTCCGATCGCTATGCCTTCGGTTTCCATGAACTGGCGCGCAAAGGCGGCGTTGCTGCTGCCGATCGCCCCCAGACCGGCGATGATGTTGGCGCCGCCATAAAGATGCGCGCGAAGCCGCGTGCGGATTGCACCATGCTTCATCATCCCGTTGATCAGCAGCTCCATGGCATGGACGCCATAGCGCTGCATGTCAGCGGCCCCGACCGTACTGTCCGCCCCCGGCTCGCCGAGGAGGAAATGGTTCATGCCGCCTACGCGCGCCACCGGATCCTGAAGGCACACGGCCACGCAGGAACCCAGCAGCGTCGAGATCACGACATCGGGCTCAGCCACTACGCTGTGCTCGCCCTGTACGATCGGGATGCGGCGCATGGATCAGGTGAGCTCGCCGAAGACGCGCTCGATCTTTTCCTTGAGCGCCGCGGGCGCGAAGGGCTTGACCACGTAGTTGTTCACGCCCAGCGCCGCCGCTTTCTGCACGATCTCCTTGTCGGCCGAGCCGGTGAGCATGATGAAGACGGTCTTGCCGATCACGGCATCACCGCGCACGGCTTCCAGAAACTGGAGCCCGTCCATGTCGGGCATGTTATAGTCCGAGATGATCAGGTGGACGCGATCGGACTTGATCGCGGCCAACGCTTCGACCGGCCCCGCCTTGTCCCGAATGTCCTTGAACCCGAGATCCTGAAGCGTGCGCCGGATCATCGCGCGCATACTCGTCTGATCGTCGACCACCATTACTTTAATTGCAGACGCTGCCGGCATGACCCGCTCCCAATAACTACTTCCGACATGCCGCGAGGATCGCCTCGGGCATCGCCGACAAACTCAATTCCCGCTCGACCGCCCCCAGTTCGAAGGCAGCGCGCGGCATTCCGTAGACGACGCAGCTCGCCTGGTTCTGGCCAAGCGTCCGCGCCCCTGCGAGCCGCATGGCCCGAAGACCGGCCGCGCCGTCGCTGCCCATTCCCGTCAGGATTACCCCGACGGCCTGGGCGCCGAGCGGCGCCACCGAATTGAACAGCACGTCCACCGATGGCCGGTGGCCGCCCACAGGCTCCGTCGGGCGCAGCCGGATATGGCCGTTGGTGCCGCCCACCAGCTCCATGTGGTTGTCGCCCCCTGGAGCAATATAGACGGTGCCACGCTCGATCGGCATTCCAGCGGTCGCTTCGACCACGCGGACGCGCGCCTCGCGATCGAGCCGCGTCGCAAAGCCGCGCGTGAAGGCCGCCGGCATATGCTGGACGACGAGCACGGGAGGACAGTCGGACGGCAATGCCCCGATCACCGAGAACAACGCCTCGACACCGCCCGTGGACGCGCCGACCGCAATCACCACATCTCGCTGCGTTCCCGGTTGAGCCGGGGCCACCGGCGCAAGCTGCGTGGGACCGCGACGTACCGAAGAACGCTTGGCCGCCTTCACCATCTTGCGCAGCAACGCACCATCCTGCGCGATCTCGAGCGGGTTGCCGGTGGGTTTGGCGATACAGTCCACCGCGCCCAGGCGCAGGGCTTCGATCGTCGCCTCGGCACCGCGCGCCGTGAGCGTCGAGCACATGATGACGGGCATCGGCCGCAGCCGCATGATCTTTTCGAGAAAGGACAGGCCGTCCATCCCCGGCATCTCGATATCGAGCGTCACGACGTCGGGGTTGAGTTCCTTGATCATCTCGCGCGCGGCGTGCGGCTCGGGCGCCATTCCCACAACCTCGATCTCGGGATCGGATGTCAGGATGCGGTTGAGCACGGCGCGCATCGAAGCGCTGTCGTCGACGATCAGGACGCGGGTACAATCGCTCATTGCGCGGCCCCCGGCTTGACGTAGATCGTCTGCCCGACGGGCTCCATCACTGCCGCCGCTGGTCCGATAAGCCGCTCCGAATGGCCGATATAAAGAAACCCGCCGGGCGCGAGCATATCGACGAAGCGCGCCTCGAGCTCGGCCTTCGCGGCATCGTCGAAATAGATCATGACGTTACGGCAGAAAATCACGTCGTATTTCTGGCGCATCGGCCAGGCATCGAACAGGTTGAGCACACGCGCGGTGACGAGGCTGCGCAGTTCGTCGACGACCGTATGGCCGTCACCCTCGTTCCGCAGCCAGCGGCTGCGATAGCTGGGCGGGATCGGTTCGACGGTCGAGGCCGAATAATGGCCCCGCGACACTGCCTCGACGACGTGCGGAGCAATGTCGGTGGCAAGCAGCTTGACGTCGCCGTTGCGCAACCAGGATGCGCTCGCCTGCGCGTCGCCGGCAAGGCACATCGCGATCGAATAAACTTCCTCGCCGCTCGAGCAGCCCGCCGACCAGATGCGTACGGGACGGCCGAGCCGGACGCGACCCTGCAGCAGCGGTAACGCGGCCTGGCGGAGGTGATCGAAATGATGATTTTCACGAAAGAAGTGCGTGTGGTTCGTGGTCAATGCGACGACCATGGCCTCACGCTCGACGGGATCCTGCCGCACCAGCGCGACATAATCCGCGAAGCGCGTCAGGCCATGTTCGCGCAGGCGCCGCGAAAGCCGCGAGTGCACCAGCGTCACCTTGCTCTCGACAAGATGGATGCGCGCCTCTTCCTGCATGATCGCCGCGATCGCGCGGAACTCGGTCAGGCCAAGTTCAGCGGTCGCTGCGAGCGCGGAGGAGTCCGGCGCTTCAGTACCGACAGGGATGACGCTGTGCTTCACGCGGCCAGATCCGTCAGATGGCGGATGAGGCTCAGCGCATCGAGGTCGAGCAGCAACACCATCGCTTCGGTGGTCTCGGTATCAGTGGTGCGGCGCTCGATCTTGACGAGGCCGGCGATGACGCTCTCGTCATTCACTTCCACATCGGGCGCGGGCTGGATATCGCCGCCATTGATGACGACGATGTCCGCGACCTCGTCAACGAGGAAACCTGCCTGACGACCGGCGATGCTCACCACCAGGATGCACGAGCGCGGATGCAGCACGCTGGGCGCCCAGCCAAGCCGCTCGGACAAGCCCACCACCGGCACCACCGAACCACGCAGGTTGGTAACGCCCTTGATGAACGCGGGAACGCTGGGCAGCGGCGTGGGCTCTTCCCATTCGCGGATCTCGATCAGCGAGCGCATGTCGATGCCGAACATTTGCGTACCAAGCGTGAAGGTGACGATCTTGCGCTCGTCGGTTTCGGTTTCCTGGATCGTGGTCATGCTGCCATTCCTTTCAGGGCGAATTTGCTGTGGTTGCCGGACGCCGCGACGAGCGCGTCGATATCGAGGATGAGCGCGATCGAGCCATCGCCCAGGATAGTCGCGCCGCCGAGCCCGCGGATCGGATGGAGATTGTCCTCCAGGCTCTTGATGACGACCTCGCGGCGGTTGTCGATCGTGTCGACCATCAGGCCGACATGGCCGCTCGCGTCGCTCTCGACGATGATGACGACCGATTCCTCGGGGCTGCGGCGATCATTGGCGGCGAAGCCGAACATCTCGTCGACGCGCCTGATCGGCAGGTAACTGCCGCGCAGCTCGATGACTTCCTGTGTGGGCGAGGTCGGCTTGACCTGGCCCGTCTCGGGCCTCACCGTCTCGATCACATTGGCGAGCGGCACGACATAGCGCTGGTCGCCCAGCCGGACGATCATGCCGTCGAGGATCGCGAGCGTCAGCGGTAACGCCATCACAAAGGTCGTCCCCTCGCCCGGCGTCGAATGAATCTCGACGCGGCCACCCAGCGCCTCGACGTTGCTGCGGACCACGTCCATGCCGACGCCGCGGCCTGAGATGTTGGAGATCGTCTCCGCCGTCGAGAAGCCGGGCGCGCAGATCAGGCTGTCGATCTCCTCGTCGGAAAGCTGCGCGTCGGCGCTGATGATGCCCTTCTCGATCGCCTTGGCGCGTACGCGCTCGCGGTTGATGCCACGTCCATCGTCGCTGACGCGCACCACGATGCGCGCGCCCTTCTGCTCGGCAGACAGCCGGATCGTGCCTTCGGCGGGTTTGCCTGCGGCGATGCGCTCGTCAGTGCTCTCGATGCCGTGGTCGACGGCGTTGCGGATCATATGCGTCAGCGGATCGCCGATCTTCTCGATCACGCCCTTGTCGACCTCGGTCATTTCGCCGCTGGTTTCGAGCACGACCTTCTTGCCGGTCTCAGCCATCAGGTCGCGCAGCATGCGCGGCACGCGCGAGAAGGCTTGCTTTATCGGCTGCGCGCGCAGCGACATCACATTGTCCTGGATCTGTCGCGTCAGGCGCGACAGCTCGGGCAACTCGACACGTTCCTGGTCGACGGGCGACAGCCGGTCCGACAGGATCGAGCCGCGGATCACCAGCTCGCCGACCAGGTTGAGCAACTGATCGAGCTTGGAGAGGTCGACACGGATGGTCTGCGCGGCAGGCTCAGCGGTGCGGACTTCGGCAGCAGTCGTTGTCGCCGTCACAGGTGCAACCACCGCCGTCGAGGTTTCGACCAATGTCAGCATGGGGGCTTCGATCGCCTGCGCCGCGGGAGCCTCGACGACAATCGGCGTCTCGGTCACCGCATCCTGCGTGATTTCGATCACCGAATCGGGCGCTACGAAATCGAAGCATTCGCGAATGTCGGTTTCGGCGACAGTACCGGGCAGGCTCACCGTCCAGACCAGATAGCTCTCTTCGGGGTCGAGATCGCGCAGGCCGGGCAATGCCGTCGCATCCACCGCGACGATCGCACCGCCGAGACTTTCGAGCTCGCGGATGAGCAACAGCGGTTCACTGCCATTGGCGAGCGCGGCGCGCGACGGTCCGAAACGCACGGTCCATGCCTGCGGCTCGGCCGGCGCGAGATCGTCGAGATCGATTGCGACGGGCTCGAAACCGAAGGGGTCGAAATCATCGACGGCCGCCGCCACGGGCACGAAGCCGAACCCGTCATCCTCGGCCACAGGCGCAGCGGACGCCGGAGCCGCCGGGGCCGCGGGGGCCGGAGCAGCCGCGCCGGGCATGCCCTTGTGCTCAAGGATCGCGTCAAGCTGTTCCAACATTGTGGCGTCCGCCGGCACCGCAGCCGTGCCCTGCGCGGCGGCGACGTGATCCGACAGGATGTCGAACGCGTTGAGCATCACCTTGGTGACCTCTGCGCTCGCTGCGATGTGACCCGCGCGGACCTCGTCGAGGACATTCTCGAACCGGTGCGAGAAGGCGAGCAGCGCGGCATGGCCGAACGCGCCCGAACCGCCCTTGATCGAATGGACCGCCCGGAAGACGCCCGCGATGACATCGGCCGAGACGTCGCCCGCCGCCATCGCCGACAGGCCCTGTTCGGCGACGGCGAGACCCTCGGCGCACTCCTCGAAGAAGATTGCCTGGATTTCGTCCAGCTCGTCATTGCCCGTGCTCATGGGCACACGCGGCGGATGGCCGCTCCCAGCTTGGTGGCGTCGAACGGCTTGGTGATCCAGCCGGTGGCGCCGGCTTCGCGCGCTCGTGCCTTCTTGTCGTCCGAGAACTCGGTCGACAGCACGAGGATGGGCGTACCGCGGAATGTAGGCACCGCGCGCACCGCCTCGATCAGCTCGAAGCCGTCCATCTTGGGCATGTTGATATCTGTGATCAGGAGGTCGGGCTGCACCTCGTGCATACGCTCGAGCCCGTGTTCACCGTCATTGGCGCTCTCGATACGAAAGCCCTGGGCGGTCAGCGACGTCTTGAGCAGCATCCGCATGCTGGCCGAGTCATCGACGGTCAGGATAAGTTTGCTCACTGAACGGTTTCCTCTTCCGTTGCGAGGCCGATGGCGTCGCTCAGCCGGCAGGCGGCCACACGCGCGACAAAGGCGGGACTGGGATTGGAGATGATGAAGCTCTGACCGGCGCTGTCGGCTTCGGCCCTTGCGGCGACGAGAAGCTGGAGCACGGCCTGGCCCACGCTTTCGACCTCGCTGGCGTCGACGATCATCTCGCCGTCGAGGTCGCTGGCCAGGACGAGGCGTACGCGCAGGTCTTCGGCGGTGGTGGTTGAACCATGCACGGGCAGCCGCAGCGAGCGGTCTTCACCGGGCAGGTCAGACGGGTGTTGCATAGATTTCGTCCTTGGCTTGATCGAGGGCGACCTCGAGCTGCGAGAAGGAAGGCGCATAGGCTGACGGAGTCATTCGGCGCGCGAGCTCGATCGCCACCTGCGTCGGCAGGTTCTGGGCGTGCCCCAGGATGGCGGTCTTTACGATCGAATAGGGTTTGAAGTCGGCATCGACGATCTGGTGCAGCTTGGATGCGATCGGGCCGACCAGGCAGTAGGCGAGCAGCACGCCGAGGAAGGTGCCGACCAACGCGCCGCCGATCATCGCGCCGAGGATCTCCGTCGGTTGGTCGATCGAGCTCATCGTCTTGATCACGCCCAGCACCGCGGCGACGATACCCAGCGCAGGCAAGCCATCGGCCATGATCTGGAGCGAATGCTGAGGCAGAAGTTCCTCGGCATGGTGCCGCTCGATATCGTTCTCCATCGCCTCGGCAAGCTGATGGGGATCCTCGAAATTGACCGTCATCATCCGCAAATAGTCGCAGATGAACTCGACCAGCCCCTTGTCTTCGAGCAGCTTGGGATAGCGCCCGAAGATCGCGCTGTTCCCGGGCGCGTCGAGATGGCTCTCAATCGCGGTCGCCCCGCCCTTGCGGAAGGTGGCAAGCAGCGTGAAGAGCAGCGCGAGAAGGTCGCGATAATCGCCTTCGGTCCAGCGCTGTCCCTTGAACACGCGGATCACGCCGTGCCACGCCTTTTTGGCCGTCGACAGCGAGTTTCCTAGAATAAAAGCGCCAATCGCGGCGCCCGCGATCGCCATCATCTCATGCGGCAATGCGTGAGCAATGACCATCAGATTGCCGCCCGACAGCAGAAAGCTGCCGAACACGCAGACCAGAATGATAACGAGGCCGATACCGTTGAGCATGAACAGATCCGGAGAAGGTGAATGGCCGAGGCCGGTCCCCTGATTATAGGATGAAGTTCGGACGGGTGGCTCGGTGGCCGCGCTTTTTCGATTGGTGACCCGAACGTGCGACGTCTCTGCCGTTTCGCGAAAAATAGAGCGCCAATGCGCGGCAGCGCCAACTTCGTCCTAGAATGCTCCAGGATAGTTCAGGGAGATACCATGTCGCTCAACGCCTATCGCCGTGCGCAGTCGATTGCAGAGACCCCCCGCGCAACCGAGTATCGGCTCATGAGCCAGATCACCGGCGAGATGATCGACGCACGCGATGCCGGGCTAGCCGGCGCCGCGCTGATGCCGGCGCTGCATCGCAATCGCGAGGTCTGGAGCGCCTTCTCGGCACTGTGCGGCACACCGGGCAATGCGCTTCCCGATGAACTGCGCGCGCGGATCATCTCTCTCGCGCTTTGGGTCGAACGTTACACTAGCGAAGTAATCACGGGTCGTGATTCCATTGAGGATCTTATTTTGATCAACCGCGCCATCATTGACGGCCTTGCAAGAGAAAACATTGCGAACTGATCGCAACAATGCAGGTTTACGTAATTTCTTTTGCAATATTGATGAAAATTTTTTCAGTAATGCCAGAGAGTTGTCTTAACATGACGGCGTGACGTCAAATCGGCGCGCAAATCCTCTCTTTTACAAATTTTGACATTCAGCTAGCGACCGCCCTCGACACGTCTTGGGGCCATCGACAAACCGGAATGCAGGAGTTCAGTCCACCTCGGCACGTCGCCAGATCTGCGACGCCGGATGCCGGACATATCCCAGTTCTCTTCCTGGCGATCGCGCTCGCCTGTTGCGTGGTCGTTCTGGCGGGTTGGGCACTTCGCCATCCCGAGATCGCCGGATTTGGCAATCGCGGCTATCCCATGCAGCCGGCGACCGCCACCGCGGTCGCGCTCACGGCGTTCGGCCTGATAGCGGCGATGGTCGGAAGGGCCATGCTCACCGTTGCCATTCTGTTGGCGCCATGCGCAATTGCCGCGACTGCGCTCGCCCAGAATGTCGCTGGCATTTCGACGCATATCGATGCCTGGGCATTTGGCGACGTCCTGTCGCGCACGACCGGTCTTGCTCCGGCTCGCCCAGGCACGATGCCCGCGGTAGCCGTACTGCTGCTTGCGCTTGGCATTCTTATTTCACTGGGCGCTCGACGTCACCATGGTCAGCTCGTCGTACTGATCGCCAGCCTTGCGCTCGGCATCGCGGTCATTGCGGGGGCTTCGGTGCCTCTCGGGCTGGACGCGCCTGCGAGTTGGGAGCGACACGCAACCATGTCACTTCCCACCGCGACCTCGGTCGGGGCGCTAGCAATGGCGCTGATAATCTGGCGCCGTTATTTCGGATGGCCGGGCCTGCAGTCAACGCATGGTCTGGAGGGGCGTACGCTTCGCACCATTTTTGCACTTTGCGTGCTTGCGCCCGTTGCCTTTGCGTTGGCGCGACTATGGGCGTTGCAGAATACAACCATGCCTCTCAACATGGCCGAGATCATCCACGCCAGCGCGCAGATCACGGTTTCGGCGGCCATCCTGATCTGGGCATGGTCGCGTATTGCACGCGAGCATGTTGCGCGGTGGGAAGTCACGCGGGCGCTTGATTCGGCGCCGATCGTCCTCACGGACATCAGTGGTGCAATCGTGCATTGGTCGGAAGGGTGTCAGCGGCTCTACGGATGGACGGCGGCGGAAGTGGTCGGCCAGCGCAAACATGCGTTGACGGGCGCCCACACGACCGACCTTTGGACCACGATGATCCAGTGCCTCGAGGCGGGTGTGCCGTGGGAGGAGGAAATCACGGAATCCGCGCGCGACGGTACGACGCTCCACATATTGGAGCAGGCGCGTCTCGTACAAGCGCGAGACGACAGCGCGCCGGTGGTGGTCTTGTCGATGACCGATGTCACCGCGCGCAAGCGTACCGAAGAGGCGCTACGCGTCAGCGATGCACGCCTTGCGCTGGCCGTTGAGGCACTGGAAATCGGCATTTTCGAATGGGACGTTTCCAACGACTGCTTGCGCCTGTCCGGCGAGGCGGAGAGGTTGCTTGGCGCGGCGCCCTCCGAGGCGGGATTTGAACACTGGCGCGAACAGATCCGGCAAAATTTCGATCGCGAGATTTTCCCCGGCGAGGACGAGGTGATCGCGCACCGCTTGCCGCGCTTCACCTTTCGCTTGCGCTCGAAAGCCAGCGAAGGACGTGTGCAGACGATAGAGGGGTGGGCGCGCTGCATCTATCATGACGACGGCCGGCTCGCACGCATGATCGGTATCATATTCGATGCCACCGAACGTGAGGAGCGCCAGGAGGCCCTTAAGGCGCGCGAAGCCGAATTGCGCTCGATCCTCGAAACCGTGCCGGACGCGATGGTAACAATGGACGAGGCAGGCAACATCCGGTCTTTCAGTGCCACAGCCGAAGCACTCTTCGGCTACCGCGCGGACGAAGTGCTCGGCAGCAACATCGTGATGCTTATGCCCCAACGCTATCGCCGGCAGCATGAAAGCGCATTGGTGCGCTATCTCGACAGCGGTGAACCCCATCTGATCGGCCGCACCCGTACGATGACCGCGCTGCACCGCAATGGCACCGAGATCCCGGTCGAGCTTGCTGTGGGCGAGGCGCATAACGGGCGCGAACGCCTCTTCATCGGTTTCGTGCGCAATATCGGCGAGCATCTCGCCGCGCAGACGCGGCTCGGTGAGCTGCGCGACCAGTTGCTTCACGTCTCGCGGCTGAGCGCGATGGGCGAAATGGCCGCAGGCCTCGCACATGAGCTCAATCAACCGCTTGCAGCCACCACCAATTTTCTCGGCGCGGCGGAAATGCTGCTTGCCGAAGACGAGGCGCGGCGCGAGCATGTTCGCGATCTTGTCCAGCTAGCTTCCGGGCAAGTGTTGCGCGCGGGTCATATCATTCGGCGCGTCCGCAACTTCGTTGCAAAGGGCGAAGTTGAAATCGGCGTCGAGCCGCTGCAGGAAATCGTGGCCGACGCAGTTCACCTCGTCCTTGCCGGCGCACAGCAACAAAAGGTCGAAATCCGCCGCGACCTCGACCCTGCGCATCCGCTGATTCTCGCTGACCGGGTGCAGGTGCAGCAGGTGCTCGTCAACGTCGTCCGCAACGCGCTTGAAGCGCTGGGCGAAAGCAGCAAGGGACGGGCAGAAATCGTGGTTGCCTCCCGCGGTGGCCCGGAAGGCATGGTGACTGTTACCGTCAGCGACAACGGCCCGGGCATTTCGCCCGACATATTGGAACGGCCATTCGAGCCGTTCGTCTCCACCAAGGCCTATGGCATGGGCGTCGGGCTGTCGATCTGCCGGCGTATCATCGAATCCCATGGCGGCAGCTTCGCCGCCCAAAACAAGGCCGACGGCGGCGCGGTGATCAGCCTCACCCTGCCCGCCGTCACGCAGACGGAACTCGCGACAGGATGACGACAAGAAATCTCTACATCGTCGACGATGACGATATCGTGCGCTCTTCGTTGCAGAGCCTCATGTCGGTGATGCCGGATATGGCGATCCGCGGTTTTCGTTCGGGAGACGCATTCCTCGCCGCCGCGGACGCTCTCGCACCCGGGTGCCTGCTGCTCGACCTGCATATGCCCGGCACCTCGGGGATAGATGTGCTCAAGGCGATCGGCGTCCATCAATCAAGGTTTGTCGCGATTGTCCTCACTGGTCAGGGCGACGTGTCGCTGGCGGTGCTCGCAATGAAGGCCGGGGCAATCGACTTCATCGAGAAACCCTGCGACCATCTGGCGCTCATCCAGGCAATTGACCTCGCTTTTGCGCGTCAGGCGCATTCGAGCCTGGAGGTGGCGCGCGTCGAAGCTGCCGCGGCAAAGCTCGCCCTGCTGTCATCGCGCGAGCGCGACGTGCTGCGCGGGCTTATCGATGGGCGCTCGAACAAGGCGATCGCCTATGATCTCGATATCAGTCCGCGCACGGTAGAGATCTACCGTGCCAAGGTGATGGAAAAGCTCGAAGTCCGGAGCCTTTCCGAAGCGCTTGGCATCGCCTTCGCCGGTGGCTGGTTTCCGGCGGGTTAAACCGACACCATCTGCGCGCGCCACCGCTTGAGCAGTGCTACCACTCGCTCGGTTTCGCTGTCCCGAAGCACGATCGCGCAGCGCGGATCGTCTATGTCAGGGTGCGGCTTGCAGACGAACAGGATCACGCCGTTACACCAGCCCCGCTGACGGATGGCGACGACGCGTTCGGACGGAGGCAGCCGCGGGGCGCCGGTATCGGTGATCAGCGTCGCCGACTCGCGCATCCCCGCATCCAGCGCCGCATCGTCGAAATTGTCGACGATCATCATGATCTCGCCCGCCAGCCCGAGGCGTGCCGACCAAATGCTGCGCAGCGCTCGATCCGCGATCGCGAGCACCACGATCTCTTCATCAAGGCTAGGCTTCACAGGGCACTCCGGGGCGATCTCGCGTGACGATTAACGGGGACGAATTGGTCCGGTGGCGGCAGCAAAGGACGCGATGGCAACCCACCGCGCACGATCCGCCGATCGCCAGCGATCAGATTTCGATCGCCAGGTCCAGATAGCCATAATGGGTGTCCCCCGTTGCCGGAGCGTTGGGCGCTTCGGTCAGGAAACGGCCCTTGGCAAGCCAGGCCGCCCCCGTGTCGACGCGGAGCAGGTCTGGAATGATCCAGTAGCGCACGCGCCCCTCGACCTGATGACCCGCGAAGCGGCCGGTATCGCCGTTCCTGTCGCGTACGCCGGTCGACGAGAAGCTATCGGTCGCCTCATCCAGCCAAAGCGCGCGGTACATCAACGATGCGTCGAGACGCTTGTCGGGCTTCACGTCGAGCCGGACGCCGGGCGACGAAAGATTGGCCCGACCGACCGGACCGTACAGGCTGGTCGGTCCAAACTCGAAGCGGCGCGCACCAAAGAGATTGTCGAAGCGATTGAAGGTCCGCGCCGACGGGCCATCGCCGCTCGCCTCGTCGAAATGAACCGAAATGCGTGGCTTCAGCGGGCCATCGAACGTCTTGCCGATCTCGGCGTGGAGGAAATAGGCCGAAACATCGAGGTCGGTCAGGTCGGTGGTCGCGGTGCTGCTCCGCGTCTCGCCGAACTGATAGGCACCTTCCAGATCATAGTCGAAAGCGCCGTTGGCGGGCTTGCGGGACAAGCGAATGCCCGGCGTGAACAGCCGGCGGTTGCGCGTCTGGCGCGAACCGGAATCACGCTCGAACAGGCGATAGCCATAGATTTCGAGCGTCCCTTTGCCGAACACCCCCGCCTTGGTGAGGCTGCCACCGAAGAGCTGCAGATCGGTGGTTTCCTGGTCCCATTCGACACGGTCGTGGCGGATGCCGTCGGCATCTTCGGGCAGGCGGATCTGCGGCATGGACCACAGCAACACCAGCCGATCACCCGCTTTGCTGTTCCAGTCGAGATAGGCGCCTGTGTACGCGTTGGTGGTGTTGCGGAACGACTGCCGCGCGACGAGCCGGCGCGAACCGATATCGAGCGTGAAGCGCCCCGCCTTCGCGGTCGCCCTGGAACCGTCGCCCAGATCGTCGAGATCGAGGCCGACATAGGCCTGGACGAGCTCCATGGCGTTGACCTCGCTCGTTCCGGCCGAAGAATTCGTCTTCTGGAAATAGGTGCGTGCGTCCCACAGTTCGCCGCCGAACCGAACCGGCCCGGTGTCATACTCCGCGAATACCGTGGTTTTCAGCGACAGCATGAAATCATCCTGCGCGATATTCGGCCGAAACTGGCCGTCAATTGCCTCGATGCGCGATCGCAGGCTTGCCTTCAGCGTCAGCCCTTCGGGGGAACCCACCGCTTCAAGCAACGGGTTGTCCTTGGCGTGGGCCGTCCCGGCGGCAAGCGCGAATGTCGATCCGTGCACCAGTGCGGCGATGAGAAAGCGTCGTATCGCGGGCTTGGCGCAAAGGGCATTCGACAGGGCGCCACGCCGGCCGGTCTCAATTGACATGGGTACAGATCTCCAGGGTGTGAGCCCTCCTTATAGAAAGGCGTGGCGCGACGCTGCGTTATTTACGCAATTCTTACCATGTGCGGCCGTTGCGCATCGTTTTGGCGGCAGGACGATCGGCCGCCCCCACGATACGTCGCTCTTCTCCTATAATTAATCAGGCTGCGGGCGCTGGCGCGGAGCCCGAAAACGACTGCATAGAAAGCCTGAAATGATCGAACAGACTGTAAATACAGCTTTTATTCGGCGCAGGAAGGTTGCCGTTGGTACGGTCCAGGCCCCGCCGGATCGCTCCGTTGTTTGAGACACGCTGTGACCACCGTTCAGCGCCGATCTTTGTGAAATCTTCGGGGACACAGGAATCCGCCTGACCCGGCACATTATTCTCAATTATGAAGGAACCCGAGATGCAAAATGCTCTCCAGAACTGGCGGCTGCCTCGAAAGATGCTGATCGCCTTCACGCTCATCGCGATATTCGTCGCCGCGCTTGGCGGAAGCGCCATCATCGCCAACAAGCGCCTCAGTGAAATCAGTGACGATCACGTCAAGAACAGCCTTGCCGCCGCTTCGACGCTTTCCGACGTTCGCGGTTTCGTCCGTGAATATCGCATTCTCGTCTATTCGGTGGTGACCGCGCGCAGCGAGAAAGAGCTCGCGGAGCTCAACGGCCGCCTCGCCAAGAACCACGAGAATATCGACGAGGCGGTCGAGGCGTACGAGAAATTCTCCGATGAAAGCCTCGACGGCCAGATCGAGGATTTCGGCACCAAGGTCGCCACGCTCAAGGAGGTCAACCAGCGCATTTTCGACCTTAAGGGCCAGAACCAGCCCGATCAGGCGATGGAGGTGCTCAAGACTGATGGCAAGGCCGCATCGCACGCGGCGATCAAGGCGACCAACAAGTTGATGGAGGACACCATCAAGATCGCCGAGCAGAAGGGTGCCGACGGCAACAGCTTCGCCAACAACGCGCTGATGTTCATGTCGGTGATGATGGCGCTCACCATCGGCCTGCTCGCGCTGGTCTGGAATGTGCTCAACCGCACGGTCTCGCGTCCGCTGGGCGAACTGACGACTGTCACATCCACGCTCGCCGAAGGCCGCGAGGCGATGGTGCCGCACCGCGATCGCGCAGACGAACTCGGCGAGATCGCCAAGGCGGTCGAGCTCTTCCGCCTCGCCGCGGTCGCGCGTCAGGAAGCCGACCGCAAGCTTGCAGAAGAACAACAGCTTGTCACGACAACGCTCGGCGACAGCCTGGCCTCGCTGGCGCAAGGCGACCTGACCGTCGAGGTAAAGGCCGAGTTCCCCACCGGCGTTGCAAGCCTGAAGACCAACTTCAACGACGCGGTCGAACGGTTGCGCGAGATGATCGGCGCGGTTTCGGAAAGCGCAACGGGAATTCGCACGGGGTCGCAGGAAATCGCACAGGCATCCGAGGATCTGGCGCGCCGGACCGAGGGCAATGCCGCGAGCCTCGAGGAAACCTCGGCTGCACTCGTCCAGATAGACGATCGCCTGAAGGCGACCGCAGTCGCCGCGGGCCGCACCGTCGGACGCGCCGACCAGGCGATCGCCACCGTCAGCGGCGGCCGCTCGATCGCGGACGAGGCGGTGCAGGCGATGGAGCGCGTGCGTGAAAGCGCAACGGGCATCGATTCTGTCATCGAAGGCCTCGACAAGATCGCCTTCCAGACGCGCGTTCTTGCAATGAACGCTGCGGTCGAGGCTGGCCGTGCCGGCGATGCGGGCCGCGGTTTCGCGGTCGTCGCTGATCTCGTTTCGGCGCTCGCGATGCGCTCGGAAGAGGAAGCCAAGCGCGCACGCGAGCAGCTCACCGCCACGCAGACCGATATCGTGATGGCCGTTGGCGCGGTGCAGAAGGTCGATGGCGCACTGGCCGACATCTCGGGCGACGTCAGCGAGGTTCACACGCTGCTCGGCAGCATGGCTGCAGACAACCAGGCGCAGTCGTCCGCGATCAGCCAGATCAGCGTCGCGATCAGCACCATGGACCAGTCGACGCAGCAGAACGCCGCGATGGTCGAGGAAACCTCCGCTGCCGCGCGCAACCTGACAAGCGAGGTCACCTCGCTTGCCGAACAGGCGGCGCTGTTCAAGGTCGACAATGAGAGGCGGCCAGTCGCCCGCAAGCCCGCAGCCGCATCCGCGGTCAAGACCGGCGGCGGCGCCACGTCCAAGCCCTATGTCTCGCCCGTCAAGGCGCTCCCGGTCTCGGCGATGGCCAAGGCAAACGGCGCGTCGAACGGCCATGGCAGCAAGGAGGACTGGTCGGACTTCTAAACGCCGATCACAAGCGACCATGGCGCTCCCACGCTATGGCCCGGCCTTGAAAGGCGTCCGGCGATGATCGCCGGACGCCTTTTTTGGTGCTATTGCGGAAATTTACGGTCGCCCCAACAACCCCGCGGATGGCAGGTAACGGCCCAAGGACGGCCGTTCAAAGTGTGCCACTCGCAGCCCCAAAGCGGACGTGCGGTGCGAACTACTCCAACCGTGTGACCGGAGGAGGCGCCCACTCACCTTTTTTAACGATGTCCTTGGGAACGTACGCGCGGAAGGTGAGCGAAAACGGCTTGCCATCGGGCGTGGGCAGCCAATTGGACTCGGCGATACCAACAACCGGCTTCGGCCCCATTGCTATCTTCAGCGCCCCATCCGGTTCGGCCTGCAGTGGCGAATAGCTGTTGAAGTTATAACGCTTGAGGTCGTTGGGAACGACCCGGTAATCCGGCACACCCACCAATATCACCGACCAATAGGCGTTGACGACGGCGCTTGGCAGATCGTCCTGCGGGAAATGGATGACGTAGTCGTTCGATCCATCCAGCGTGACGCCCTCGGCATCCTGCGTGGCGACGATATAGACAACCTCGCTCAACTGGTTTGTCCATATTCCGGCATAGTTTGCCGCTGCACGCCCCCAGAAGTTGACGCCGAAGTTCCCCCCGGCGTTGGCGACCAGCCAGTGGTTCCTGTAAGGCGAAGCCTTGGTGAAGGTGTATTCAAGAAACTCCGGGATTGCCTTCTTGCGGATGAGTTTGTCGACGCGGTCGAAGGCCTCTTGCGACGATGCCACATAAGCTGTGACGGCGCGCACCTGCTGCTGCATCTCCGCTGCGTTGGGCGCCACATCTTGGGCGCTGCTGAACCGCGCATCGATGTCCTGAAAAATGTCCGCACCCGGCAGGTCCGCATTTCCGAAGGGTTTGACGAACGGAGGCGGCAGAATGACGGGATTGCCGAGCGGCGTGGCTTTGAAGGATTTTTGCAGCGTCACGGCTCCGTCAGGATCGCCCTTCAGTTCCACGCGCCCCAGCAGCTTCGCCTTGCGGGAATGCAACTCTATGCGGGTGGCGTCAGCGGGAAGGCTTCCCTGAAACCCGGGAGCCACGAGAGCGAACTTGCCAAAGGGCTTGGAAGGAAACTTCCGTTCATTGATGTTGGCAATGACTTCGGCCCACTCATCGAGAATTTGAGCGGTGTAGTAGCGTCCAGTGATTTCCGGCACGTCGAGTATCACCGGCGTACGCTCATCGACTGCGAACCATGCTTCCAGATAGGCCACGTCGAAATTGGGATTGGCAAAGTCCGCAGTGCCAAGCGGGTTGTATGTGATCTTGTTGTATTCGAAACCCTCACCCTCCCGGTCGACACGCTCCTGACGGATCACAAGCAAGCGGGCGAGCAGATAAACATACGCGTTGGTAATCGTTTCATCGTCGGGCATGGCCGTTGCGAGTGAGTCCAATGGCACGATCGTTCTCCGCTATAGGCCCACACGTCATTCTGCTTGGGCAAGGAAGCTCCCAGCTTACCCAAACCAGATTTCGGCAAAATCGGGGATTACCCTTAGGCGATGACCAGCGTGACGCCTCGGAACGTCCGCTCCGCGATACGGTCAAACCAAAACAGGACAGTCCGGACTCCACGACATTCCAGACATCGCGGGGGGGGCAAAAGCTGCCACCAAAAGTGGACCGTCCGGACACGACGGTGGGTTCAACGGGTCAGCGCAACACTTCAATCTTGAGGAAAGATGGAGTGGGAGCGATGAAACAGCGACGGCGGATTTACTACTCGGCGGAACAGCGGGCCGAAATCTGGGATCGCTGGCGGCGCGGTGAGTCGATGAGTTCGATCGGACGGCGGTTCGAGCGGGAGTCTTCGTCGATCTTCTCGGTGCTGTCGCCATCCGGCGGCATCCGTCCACCGGAACGAAAACGCCCCAGCCAGGCGTTGCGACTGAGCGAGCGCGAGGAGATTTCCAGAGGGCTCGGAGTAGGCTTGTCGCTGCGGACCATTGCTATCCGGCTTGGTCGAGCGCCCTCGACCATCAGCCGGGAGGTCGGCCGCAACGGGGGCACGGAATGCTACCGGGCCGTGGCATCGGATCAGGCGGCATGGGATCGTGCGCGACGCCCGAAGCCATGCAAGCTGGCTTGCCATGCCTCCCTGCGCCGAACAGTATCAGCCAAACTGTGCCGCAAGTGGTCGCCAGAGCAGATCGCGGGCTGGCTCAAACGCAGATTTCCGGACGAAGAGCAGCATCGCGTGTCACATGAGACGATCTACAAAAGCCTGTTCATTCAGGCCCGTGGCGTTCTGAAGAAGGAGCTTATCGAACATCTCAGGGCCAAGCGCACCATCCGGCGGTCTCGACATGCCAGCCTGAAGCGAGACGGGCTGGGTCAGGTGAAGAACGCCATATCGATAAGCGAGCGCCCCGCGTCTGTCGAAGATCGCGCAGTTCCGGGGCACTGGGAAGGCGACCTGCTGGCCGGATCATGCAACAGCTACATCGCTACGCTCGTCGAGCGCCAGTCGCGCTATGTGATCCTCGTCAAGGTCGCGAACAAGGATACCAACAGCGTCGTCTCAGCCCTGATCAAGCAGGCGCGCAAATTGCCGCGCGAACTCTATCAGTCGCTGACCTGGGACCGTGGCAAGGAGCTTGCAGACCATCAGCGCTTCACGCTGGCAACCGACGTCGATGTGTATTTCTGCGATCCGAGGAGCCCTTGGCAGCGAGGCACCAATGAAAACACCAACCGCCTGCTACGCCAGTATCTCCCAAAGGGCATCGACTTATCCGCCTTCAGCCAGCTTCAGCTAAGCGCCATCGCGCGCCAGCTCAACGAACGACCGAGAAAGACATTGCTCTTTCAGACCCCGGCTGAGAAGTTCGAGGAGTGTGTTGCGCTGACCCGTTGAACCCACCACCAATTGCGGCCGTAAGATCCTCCCCAAGCTCTGCTTGGGGAGGGGGACCATGCGCAGCATGGTGGAGGGGCAGGTAGCGGCACCGAGCAAGTCTCCCGCCCCTCCACCGCGCTGCGCGAGTTTAGGAATGAGCATGCCGCCAGCATGCCCATTCCTAAACTCCCCCTCCCCGAGACAAGCTCGGGGAGGAATTGAAACGCCGCTTGCCACCGCGTTGCCGACATTTGCCTCGGCAATAATACCGCCTCTTATGAAACTCAGATGGAGCCCGCCTGGCGGCATCGCGGCAACCAGCACCGTGACAACAAACAGTCCCGACTCACCGACTACCCAGCGACGCACACAAAAAAGCCCGCGGCGCCATCGCACCGCGGGCCCTTTTGGGAAGGCGTCGGGAAACCTCAGTGCCTGAGCGGCGATCTCGCGCCCAGCGCCGTCAGGTCGACGGCGAGGTGCTCGAAACCTTCGGGTGCCGTGGCGGCGAGGCGGGGAAGCTCGCTGAGCGGCTGGTTCGCCTCGGGCAACACCGCCACGGGCGGCGCCATGCGCGCCACCGCAATGTCGACATGAACCTTGCGCGGCTTGTCGCGGAGCATCCCTGCCTTGCGGTATTCGGCCATCATCGCGAACCTGGGATCGCTTCCCGCCAGCTCGGCGATCGTCTTCGCAGCACGCTTGGTGATCTGACGCACGCGTTCCTTGGTGACGCCCGCATCGTCCATGGTCGCTTCGCCGACGCCCATGCCGAACAGACGGTGCGCCACGATGTCGCGGTTGCGCGTCAGCCGCTCTTCGAGCTTTTCGAGTTCCTCGGGCTCAATGCCGTGCGTCCTGGAACGCAGCATTGCCCCGCCCTCTCCGGCCCGCGCGAGTTCCCGCTTTTTCGGCCGTGCACGGCGACGAAGCTGGTCGATCGCGGTCGTGCGCAAATGATCGACATAGCTGTCGACCAGCGACGCCGTGGCAGCTTCAGCCAGATAATCCGAAGCCGCAGATTCGGTGAGGGCGAGCGCATTTTCGTCCTCGATCACCGATTCAAGCGTGGTTTCCTCACCTTCAGCGCCCTGCGCGATCGCATTGAGCGAGACAGTCGTCGCCTCGACCTTCTTTGCGGACGGGCGCTGATCGGCCATCAGCCGGAAGCGCAGGCTCTGCAGCTCGCCGCGGATCTGCCAGTTAACGAAGGTTGTGAACTGCGCCTTTTCGGGCTCATAGGCCTGGATCGCGCGATGGACGGCGATCGCACAGGCCTGCTCGGCATCTTCCCAATGCGCCACCAGTCCATATTGACGAATGAAGTGGCGGATGCGCGGCGCAATCAATTTCAGGATCCGGGCAAATGCCTTGTCGACTTCTGCGCGCTGGCGCGCGGTCGGCCTGGCGTCGCCCTCAGGCGCGCTTGCGATAACTGCGGCAACCGCCGCCTCCAGTGCAATCGTGGTCTTCGACATTGTGCCCTCCCGAGTGGGATGGACAGCGCGCCAATCGCGTGTCCCCCCGGCCCGATCGGTTCTCGCGCAAAAAGGTTAACGACGTGTTATTCCCATATTAATGCTGACCAATATTCCTATAATATAGCGCAAAAATCGCAGAAATACGTTATGCCTTAGGTATAAATACGGAATATAGGAATATTCGGATTAGCCGACCGGCAAGGCCCCGTCGAAGCGCGCAGGACGGATGTTACGGTCCACATAGTCGAGCAGCCACGCACGATGCGCGCCCGTGGCGCTGCCCGCACTCGCGATTCGCTGGCCGGCGCTGACGCTACCAATCTGCGCGGAAAGCAGCGTCCGCGCGCGCGCAGAGTCGAGGCCTCCCTTGAGGAACTTCACGGCATCCCCGATTCCGAGGTGGTGGCCAAGATAGGCGGCCTGGGCGGTGCTCTCGACATCCCCCTCTATCCTGACGCCCTTGCGTTCGAGCGTGTCGAGGTTGGCGCGCGCATAATCGGCAATTGCCTGAATCGACGCATGAGGGTCGTAGCGCAACGCGAGCAGTTCGGCGCGCGCCTCGCCAGCCACCTTGCCCCGTGCGTTGAGCCAGCCCTTCTGGCGAGCCAGCGTGTTGAGCCAGCTTCCCTCGCGCTCGGCCTCACTCTTCCAGGTACCGCTCAGAAACTGGCCAAGACCGGCGGCGCTCGATCGCGGATTGCGCGAATAGGCGAGCCATCGCCCGCCTGGTCCCTTTGCCGCTTCGGCATGAACGATCGCAGCGAGCGCCGCGGCGGGTATTGCGGTGCGGTCGGCGGCCGCCATCAATGTCGCACGATATTGGGCATTGGGACCGAGCCCCATTGCCTCGGCAGCCTCGACTGGTGCACGCGACCGCTCGCCGCGCTCATCACTTGTCTCACGGCGGTCGGGCGCTGTTGCAGCCTGCGCAATCGCCGGCTGCGGGGGGCGCGGCAGAACGACGGGTTTGGCATGATCGTTGGCAAGCGTTGCCAACAGCGCTTCAAGATTAAGCTCGGAAGCGCGCGGCATGGATGTTGGCTGTCCTTCTACGCCACGCTCGCCCGTCCCAAGCGCCGCCTGCCACAGGCGGCTTGAGAGTTCGGATCGCGCCTGCGCGTAGATCAGCTCGGCACGTTGCTGCGCGCCGAGCTGCGACGGATCGATCCGCCCGATCATCGGAGCTGTGCGCGTCGCGCGGCCTGCCGGCCCTGCACAAAACTGGTCGCCGTAAAATCGTCTATGCCCGCCTGCTCGGCATTGGCGCGCGTACGCTCCGCGTCCTCACGAAAGCCGTCGGCGGCCGATTCCGTCGCCTTGAACGCGCCATAAGCGCTGACTGCGCGATTGCGCAGTTGCGCCAACCGCGCATCGACCACTGATTGGTCCGCCGCGAGCCGGGCGCGCTCGGCGCGCATCCGCGCGACATAGGCATGGGACGAAAACTGGATATCGTCCGCGGCGATCGCGGTCTCGCGCTCAATCGCCGCGTTCACGACAGTGCGCGAATTCTCGATCTGGATCAATTGATTGACCTGGACGTTGATCGCCACGCGCACGTCGTCGATCTCCGACTGCTGGATGCGCATCGCACCGTCATAGGGCGTCTTCATGCGTGTCCTCCAATATCGCAGCGAGCGTGGCAAAGCCTTCGGCCGCGTAGCCGCGCTCGTTCTTGCCCTGCTTGAGCAACGTTTCGATCTGCGGCGCGAGGTCGACCGCACGGTCGACCTCCGCGTTGGATCCCGCCTTGTACGCGCCCAGCCGCACCATCTCTTCCATGTCACTATAGGTCGAGAGCACCCGGCGCGCTGCAAGCCGGACCAGATTTTCTTCCTCGCTGTGCGCGTGCGGCAGCGTGCGAGAAACCGATTTGAGGATGTCGATGGCGGGATAGCGGCCGCGCTCGGCGATCCGCCGCGTGATGACAATATGGCCGTCCAGAATGCCGCGCACCGCGTCGGCGACGGGCTCGTTATGGTCGTCGCCATCGACGAGGACGGTGAACAGCCCGGTGATGGCGCCCTGCCCGGGCAATCCCGGCCCCGCACGTTCAAGCAGACGAGGCAGTTCGGCGAAGACCGTGGGCGTGTAGCCCTTGGTCGCTGGCGGCTCGCCGCTCGCAAGTCCGATCTCACGCTGCGCCATGGCGAAGCGTGTGACCGAGTCCATCAGGCACAATACGTTCAGGCCCTGATCGCGGAAATGCTCGGCCACCGCGAGCGTGGTCCACGCCGCCTGACGCCGCATCAGCGCGGGCTCGTCCGAGGTCGCGACAACCACGACGCTGCGTGCCAGTCCCTCGGGGCCGAGATCGTCCTCGACGAATTCCTGAACCTCACGGCCGCGCTCACCGATAAGCCCGATCACCGCCACGTCACATTCGGTCCAGCGTGCGAGCATCGACAGCAGCACCGACTTCCCAACGCCCGAACCCGCGAACAGGCCGAGCCGCTGCCCGCGGCATAGCGGCGCAAAGATGTCGAGCGCGCGCACGCCGGTCTCGACCTTGGCGCCCACGCGTGCGCGTGCCGAAGCCTGGGGCGGCATACCCTTGATTGGCCGCTGCTCGGCGCCGAACAACAGCGGGCCCTTCCCGTCTACCGGACGGCCAAGACCATCTATCATGCGCCCGAGCCACGCCGAGGACGGACGCAGCGAGAGCTGACCCGCAGCCAGATCCGCACGCGCGCCCGAGGCAATGCCCTGTGGGTCGCTGAAAGGGAGGCAATGCGCGATGCTGCGATCAAGTCCGGTCACCTCGGCATCGACCACGCCACCGGGGGATGCGATGCTGACCCGCGAGCCGATCTGAGCCGCGCCGACAAGCCCTTCGACCTCGATCAACGCGCCACGCACCGCAACCACGCGGCCATAGCGCCGATCGGGCGAAAGCGCGCGCAAACCTGCCGCGGCGGAAGCCAGTGTGAGCATCAGCGCAGCCTTATTCGGCCGCGACGGGGGTGCGCGCCACCGCTTCAGCTTCATAATTGATCAGCCAGCGGCAATCAGCGAGCGCGCGATAGAATTGCGAGGCCGCAACCTTTTGTGCGAATTCGATGCAGACCGCCTTTGCCTCGGGCGCCTGCAGCGCACCCATCAATTCGCCGACACGTGCAATGATGGCATTCTGATGCCGTCCGATATCCTCGTGATCGATATAGGCCATCATGCACGCGAAATAGAGCCGTCGGGCGGGCGTATCGGCCTCTTCGGGGCTCATCACATCGCGGCCGCGGAGGATTGCGGCATTGTTTTCGACGCGCAACTGCGTGCGACCCGTGGCGCGAAGCACCGCGCCGTTCACGATTACCTTCTCTCCATCACGAAGCGAAATGCGGAGCGTCATCTGATCCCCCTTGGGTTGTTTCCCATATTATAGGAGGAGGACTGGGAAGCTGCGTTTCGACTAGGAAAATTTTGCCTATATTTGGTCGGCTTCCCCACCATCCTACAATGCATCTGGACCAGGACGCAGTGCGCCGGTCACCACGCATGGGAGAAGTTTGTGAGCCTTTATTCCGCTCTTTATGCCGGCGTCTCGGGCCTGAGTGCCCAGGCCAGCGCGATGGCGACTGTCGCCGACAACATCACCAACGTGAACACCGTAGGATATAAGGGCGTGTCGGCCGAGTTCCGCACGCTCGTGACCGACGGCCGCGTACGCAGCAGCTATTCGGCGGGCGGCGTCACCGCCGCGCCGCAGGCGATGATTTCCAAACAGGGTCTGCTCCAGGCTTCGAGCAGCCTCACCGATATCGGCATCGATGGCGCGGGTTTCTTCGTCGTCCGTTCGAGCTCGGATCCGAACAGCGAGGTCGCCTTCACGCGCGCGGGTTCGTTCAAGACCGATTCCGCAGGCTATCTGCGCAACACCAGCGGCTATTATCTTCAGGGCTGGCCGCTCGACGCGCAAGGCAATTACGTCAACACCGGCAATCTCAACGCGCTCGAGCCGATCCGTCCCGGCGCGCTGACGGGTGCGGCGCTGCCGACAACCGGGATCGAACTGCGGGCCAACCTGCAGTCAACGACCGCGCCGATCGCGGGCCCCTATGTCGCGGGCCAGATGGCGTCAGGCGCGGTCACGCCGCAATTCTCGCGCTCGGTCGACGTCTATGACGCGCAGGGCAATGCGCACCGCGTCACCTTCGGCTTCGTCAAGACCGCCGCCAATCAATGGGTCGGTGAGGCCTATGCCGTGCCCGCAGGCGACGTGACCGCGCCGGGCGGCGTTCTCGTCAGCGGAACGATCGCGTTCAATGGCGACGGCAGCCTCAACATGGCCGGCTCCACGGCGGCGCTGTTCGGCAGCATCACGCCCATCTGGACCAACGGCGCAGGCTCCGGCCCGATCCAACTTTCGCTCGGCACCAATGGCGGCCTCAATGGCCTGACCCAGTTTAGCGGTGAATCCGCGCTGCTCTCCTCCAATGTCGACGGCGGCATGCTCGGCACCGTCGCATCGGTCGAGATCTCCGAAGAAGGGATTGTGAGCGCGATCTTCGAGGACGGCACCGCGCGCGCGATCTATCAGCTTCCGCTCGCTACCTTCCAGAATCCCGATGGCCTGACGCGCCTCGGCGGCAACGCTTACGCGATGTCGCAGGATTCCGGCAACGTCGCGATCAATGAGCCCAATTCACTCGGCTCGGGCGCGATCGCAGCGGGCACGCTGGAGGCTTCCAACGTCGATCTGGCGCAGGAGTTCACCAACATGATCCGCTTCCAGCGCGCCTACAGCTCGTCGTCGAAGATCATCACCACGGTCGACGAGATGCTTCAGGAAGTCAGCAACCTGAAACGCTGATCGCTTTCCCGCCCTCCCGACATTCGCCATTCAAGGGATATAGTCCGTGTCATTGAACGAGATCCTCGGTTCCGCCATGTCCGGCCTCGCCGCGTCGCAGGCGGGGATGCGGTCCGTATCCAACAATATCGCGAATGTCGGCACCGCCGGTTACGCCCGCGAGCGCGTGTCGCTCAGCACCGGCGTGACCAGCGGGCGGGTCAGCGGCGTGGTGATCGGCGAGCCCGAACGCGTCGCCGACAAGTTCCTTGAAAGCGCGGTCTATCGCCGCGCAGGCGATATCGGGCGATCCGAGGCTGCGGCGTCCTATATGGACCGGTTGCAGTCGCTGCTGGGCGCACCGGGCGCGGAATCGGGATTGGCCGCGCGGCTCAGCGCGATCACGACCTCGGCCAGCGAGATGACCGGGCTCCAGGGTTCGGCGCAGGCCGTCGCGCGGTTTACGGGCAATGTGCAAGACACGATCGGCCAGTTGAACCAGCTCGACCGCGACGTCTCCGGGCTGCGCGCCGACATCGAGACCGAGCTCGGATATACGCTCGAACGCGCCAATGTCCTGCTCCGCCAGGTTCACGACCTGAACGACGAGGTTGCGCGTCTCGACGGGCTTGGCCGAAGTTCGGCGGGCGCCGCCGACCGGCGCATGATCGCGCTCGAGGAATTGAGCGGCCTGATGAAGGTCAATATCCGCGAACAGGCCGATGGTCGCGTCACCATCGACACCGCCTCAGGCCAGGTACTGCTCGACCGCCGCTTGCGCCAGTTGAGCTATCCCGGCGGATCGGGCGCGTCGCAACCCACCTATCCGCCGGTCGACATCCGCTTCGCCGACGCAAACGGCAATATCGGCGCAGCGACCGGAGAGAAGATCGATTCCGCGGCCGTAGGGGGCAAGCTGGGCGGCCTGATCGACCTGCGCGATCGCGCGCTTCCTGAATTTTCGGAGAAACTGGGCGTGCTCTTCACCGGCCTCGCAGAATCGCTGAACGCGGTCTCGAACGCGGGCACCACCCTGCCCCCGCCAGCGTCGCTCGTCGGCCGCGAAAGCGGCCTGATCGGCACCGACCGTCTCGGCTTTACGGGCGCAGCCACGTTTGCCGTTCTGGGTAATGACGGCACTCTGATCGCCAGGACGACGGTCGATTTCACCGCCTTGGGTGCGGGAGCCACGGTCGACGATGCGATCACCGCAATCAACGCGGGCCTTGGCCCCAATGCGACCGCCTCAATAGTGGGCGGCAGGCTGTCCATCTCGGCGACCGCAGCCAACACAGGCGTGGCTATCGCACAGGACGCGGCCAATCCCAGCAACCGTGCAGGGCTGGGTTTTTCGCAGTTCTTTGGTCTGAATGACATCATCCGCAGCGATTCAAGCGCGCTTGTGCCTTCGGGCCTGATCGCATCCGACCCGCACGGCTTCGGCGCGGGCGAGACCGCGGAGATCGTGTTGCGTGATTCTTCCGGGCGCACGCTCACGAGCTACACGCTCACGGGTTCGGTCGGCCCGAGCTATGGCGATCTCGTCACCGAACTCAACACCAGCCCTCTTGGCGCGTTCGGCAGCTTTGCGATCGATGGCCGAGGCCGCATCCAGTTCCAGTCGACCGTCGCCGCCACGGGCGCGACGGTCTCCGTCCCCTCGGATTCGACAAACCGTTTCGGCACGGGCCGCTCCTTCTCCACGCTGTCGGGACTGAGCGGTGACTCAAGCGGGCTTTCGAACGCCGAGGTCCGGCCTGACATTCTCGCCAGCACCACACGACTGCCGCTTGCGCGGCTCCAGCTCGGCGCCGCGATCGGCGAAAAAGCGATCGGCGCGGGCGATGTCACCGGCGCAACTGCCTTTGTCGACCAGCTCGCCAGGGCCGTCGATCTGGGCAAGGACGGTGTCGTCACCGTCGAGCGCTTCTCGAGCCTGTTGCTGGGCCGCGCGGGCACACAGGCCGCACAGGCGCAAAGCGCCTTTGAGGACGCTGCGGCGCGCATGGATGATGCGGTCAACCGCCGCGACAGCTTCGCCGGGGTCAATGTCGACGAGGAACTCGCGCAAATGGTCGTGCTGCAGAACAGCTATTCGGCGGCGGCGCGCGTCATGACCACCGCCAGCGAGATGTACGACACGCTGATCGCGATGCTGAAATAAGGGAGTAAAACCATGACCCGCGTAGCCACCATTCCGCTTCAGCGAACGCTGTCGGGCGCCATCCAGCGTTCGCAACAGGGCCTTGCCGCCAGCCAGATCCAGCTCAACACGGGCAAGAAGGCGCATGACTATGCGGGGCTCGGCACCGATGCCGTGCGCACGCTTTCGGCGCGCGCGATGCTCGCCCAGCAACAGGCGCACCAGTCGGTCGCGAGCCGCGTGGGCACGACGCTGGATCTCTATGCCTCGCATATCAACCAGGTCGAGAAGAGCACGATGGACCTGCGCGAGCAGCTTCTGACGGCAGTCGGCACCAAGCAGGGCCCCGGACTGCAAGAAGCGATCGAAGCCGCGTTCAACGATTTCCGCAACGCGATGAATGCCTCAGAAGGTGGTCTGCCGCTCTTTGCCGGCGCCCAGACCAATTCGACGCCGCTCGTGCCCGGCGTGCTGGCCGACACGATCGGCCTCAATCCCGCCAATGCCTATGCCAATGATCAGTCGCGTCTCTCGGCGCGCGTTGGCGACGGGATCGATGTCGAGTTCGGTATCGTCGCAAGCGATCTCGGCCCCAATTTCATCCGCGCCTTCCGTACGCTCGCCGAAGCGGGCCCGATCGGCGAAGTCCCGACGGGGGCGCAAATGATCGCACTGTCCCAGGCGGTCACCGAATTCGATGACGCGCTGGTCGATCTGCGCTCGGTCAACGGTGAGCTTGGCCGCAAGCAGAACCAGATCGAAACGCTGGGCACGCGTGCGGAAGACCGCGCGATCCTTCTTGAGGAGGTGATCGGCAAGGTTGAAAATGCCGATCTCGGCCAGGTCGCGATCGACCTCGCCCAGCGCAAATCGACGCTCGAGGCGTCCTATTCGGTGTTTGCCCAACTCTCCGGGCTTTCGCTGGCGAACTTCCTGAACTGATCCCCATAGCTCAGGTTGCCGGCCGGGGCGCTCCGCACCATGCGGGGCGCCCTTTTCCGGTGCAGTAAAATCGCACTGAGTACCCCGGCGAAGGCCGGGGTCCAGGAGTCCCGAGCACCGAAGCCTGCCACTTCTGGACCCCGGCCTGCGCCGGGGTACGCGGCCTGCCATACCGCAGCGGTCGGAACGTCAAACACCGGTGCAGTCGCGAGACAGACCTCTGTCCTACACGAAATGTTCCTGTCATGTTCTCCGCAGGGCCGCATCAGCGCGGCGACCGCGGAGGCCGAATCAACATGCGCGTTTGTGCGAAGTTTGCGAAGTTAAGCGGGCGCTCACCCGCGCTTGGGCGGCGCGGCTTCGGGGCCTGCTTCGATCAGTTCGGCGAGGTCGCCAGCCGGGCTGACGCTCGGAATCGACGTCATGGCGCGCGTTACCGCAGCGGGATCAACCGTTCCCACCGCCGCGGTGAGCATGTCGAACACCGGTGCGGTGGAAAGTCCGGCGAACGATGCGCCATATCGCACGCGCATATCCGCCAGCGCATCCTCGCGACCGAGCATCGCAAGCGAGATCGCGTAACGCAGCACCACCGCCTGATCGACGTCGCTGATGCGGCCGTTTGCCGCGGGGAGTTGCGCCTCGCTCTCGATGGCAAGGCCCGCCCAGTCGCGGTTCTTCCACAGAATCTCGGCGCGCAACACGGACGCGCCGGGCACGTCCTGAAGGACGGCAAAGGCTTCCTCCACCTTGCCGATCTGGCTGAGCGCAACCGCCTCTACGCGCTTGCGCGCATTGATCATGTCGTCGGGATAGGCATTGCCAGCGGTCTTGCGCAGCGCGGAGAGCGCACGATCAGGACGTCCGGCAAGAATGTGCAGAGAAGCAACCCTAGCGGAGAGCGGCCCCTGCGCAAGATCGCGGGCGCGCACGAAGAGCTGATGCTCGAGCAGGTCGGCCGCCCGACCATAAAGCCCGGCAATCTGGAGCCGCTCGGCAAGCTGGTTGACCAGAAAATCACCCGCCGCCCCGCTTGGCGCGAGGTCGCGATAGTCCCAATAGAGTCCCGCAGCCTGATCGAGCGGCAGCTTGCTTGCGGGATCGAGCGCGGCAGAGAGCCGCGCCTGGAGTCCCGCGACAAAATCGGGTCCCTGGCGACCCGGCTCGAAGAAGCGGAACAGCGTCGCGCCCGCGCCCAGCGCGCCGCGCAGATCGCCTGCTTCAGCGCTCATCCGATAGCTGAGCTGGAGCGCGCGTTCCTCGATATGGTCGCCGCGCCAGACATAGCGCAGCTTGTCCAGCTCCTTGAGCGCCGCGGCGGGCCTGATCGAGCCATTGGCGACCTTCGCTTCGATCTGGCTCAACCGGGCGTCCATCCGCTCTGCCATCGTGCCGCTCTGCTCCACGCGGGCGAAACGCAATCGCGCTTCCGCCGGCTGTCCCAGTGCGAGACTTACCCGGCCGCGATAGAGATTCGCGGCGGAATCACGATCGGGAAGCTGCGCCAGCCATCGCGATGCCAGTTCGGGCTTTCCGGTTTCCACGGCCGCGCGCGCCATGCCGATGATGAAGCGCCTGCGATCGGCACCCTTGCGCGCATTGATCGCTGGAAGCGCGCAATTGACATGCGCCATCGCCTGTTCACCGAAACCCGTCTGCGCCAGGGTGAGCACGCGCCAGGCGCAGGCCTCCGCATTGTTGACGAGGCCGGGCCCGGACAATTCGGCAAAGCCATCGGCCGGACGCCCCATCAGCGTCAGTGCCGCGCCGCGCGCCAGCCGGAAGGCGTCGACCATCATCAGGTCGGGATCGTCCTGCTGCATCACTTCAAGCACGCCCCAGGCCTCGGGGCCACGACCGCGCCCGACCAGGCTGCGCACATAGTTCCACCGCGCTCGCTGACGATGCACGCCCTTCGCCTTCGACAGCAGCTTCCACGCAGCTTCGTCGGGGATGACGCGCCACACAGACGGCATCGCCGCTTCCGGCTGTTGGGCGAGCGCGGCGGCGAAGCCGGGCAACCGCACCGGCGCGGGCGCGGCGGGCGCCGCATTCGCAGCAGGCATCGCCGGATTGATGGTCTGCGCAATTGACGCAGGTGGATTTGGAGCGGCGGACGCAGCGACAGCAGCGACGCCGGCAAGCAGCAACGCGGTCTTCATCAGAGCGGCGCCTTGAACAGCCCGAGCGCGGCAATCAGCGTGCCGCCAAGGCCGCAGCCGACAACGAAGAGCATCGCGAGCACCCATGACGAGACGGTTTTCGGCGCGTCGGGTCGGATCGCCATCTGCGGCGTCTGCGCGGCGCGCGAAACCTCGCTCTCGATTTCCTGCACGTCGGGGTCGCCTCTGCGCCTTAGGGGCGATTCGGCCGTCTGGCCCGAATTAAATACGCGGACCCTTCCGGGTCGCTGGTCGCGGCTCATTCTGGGTGCACCCCGCTAACGTGATCTTCATCCTATTATAGGAAGAAAAGGTCCGACGCGGCGGTTCTCCTGGAGAATCGCGCGGACAGTGCAGGATTCGGAGACACGTAATGCGTAGCAAAATGATCGCCGCGGCAACCGCGTTGTCGGTACTGGCGATGAGTCCTTCGGCGGGTGCCGCCGATCCAAGCGGCGTTGCCGCCGACACGCCGCATTTCGTGCCGCTCGACCGGATAACCACTCCGATTTTCGGGGCCAGCCGGATCGAGGGAGAACTCGACCTCGCGGTCGTGCTCGAAGCCAGCGGTTCTGCCTCGGCCGCGGCGATGCGGGCACGGATACCCGAGATGCGCGCTGCCTCGCTGGCCGCCACGCTCGAATTTTCCCGGCTTCACGCGTCGGGTTTCGCGCCGGTAAACGCCGAACAACTGAGCGCGGATCTCACTGCGGCGCTGAAGCCCGTTCATCCCGGACTGACCCGGGTGCTGATCGTGAAGGTCTCTGCCCTGCCCGACTGATCGTCGCGTGCATGAGCGCCCGCCGTCCCTTGAAACGGCGGGCTTTTTCGCGCCTTGTTATCGCGCCGGCTTCCGCGCGCCGTCGGCTCTGGATGCCTTGGATGTCCTGGAGGGCTTCTCCTCCCCGACATCCCTTTCTTTAGTCGCCTGTCGTCGCGACGGCTCTGCTGCTGGACGTGCAGCAATCTGCACTGGCTTCACCACCTTCTTGCCCGCCAGCGCCATGCTGAGCTGCACGGCCGCCCCTGCGCTCATGTTGGACATGATCAGCGCGGTGGAACGTTCGCGCATCCGCCGAGCAACCTCGGTCTGGACGTCAAGATCGAGTCGTTCGAAGATAAGCGCCGCCTTGGCAGGCTTCATCGTCTGATAGATGCGCGCGAGTTCGTCATAGGGCTCGAATTGGGGCGCTGCGTCTGCGCCGGCTGAACCGGCCGGCCGCGGGGGCTCGGACTGGCGCGCCTGCATGTCGGCCTTCAATCTTTCCTCGCTCGCGCGCGCCGCCTGCTCGCGCAGTTCGAGCGCGCGCTTCTGCTGGACCAGCGCCTGGTCGCGCTCGCGAACGCTCTGCTGGATCGACGTACCAAGCCGGGTGGCCGGCACCTGCTCGGCGGGCGCTGCGACCGCAACCGCGTTGGCGATTGCCGATAATCCGGCGACCCCTGCCGTCAGCATCAGCAGCGACGGTCGCCCCAGCTTCCGCAGCATATCGGGCGCCGCAGGGACGAGCTTGTCGAGGCCGCCAAACAGCGGCTGTGGGGTCGCGGTCATTACGCCGCATCCATGCCGGCCACGACCCGCGCGGCCCTGGCGTTACGCTTGCGCTGCGCAGGCTTTACGGAGGCCCTGGCATTTGCCTCGGCCTGCTGTTCCTCCTTCATTCGCTCACCCGCATTGGCGGCGGCGTCCATGATCCGTTCGGCGACGGCGTTGCCGATTCCCACCATCACCGACAGCTCGTCGCGCAGCGATTCTCCCGACGCGATCGTCCGCGTTGTCGCCGCGCCGTCAGTGGCGAGGATCGTTTTCAGTTCGGCGAGAACCGACCGCGCCTGCGCAGTTGCCCGATCGAGCTGCTTGACCGTTTCGCCAAGATCCCCCGATTTGATGGCGTTGAAGCTGCGCATCATCCGCGCGCACTGAATCAGCACCGCAACGCACAGCGCCATGAGGACGAGGTTGGTGAAGGTCGCGAATGTCATTTGGGGAACCCCTTTGAAATGTCGGTTACAAGCCGGATGGCGATATTGTTGCAGCGCTGCCCAATATGGGCGTGGCCCAGTGGCACGCCGCCGCAATGCACCTCGAGCGGGTCGTCGGGGCCACGGTTGAGCGCGATCGTCTGCCCCACTGCCATGCTCATCACGTCATGGACGCGCATGTGCTTCTCGCCGAGCACGACGTCGACCAGCACCTCGGTATTGTGCAGTTCGCATGCCATATGCGTTTCCCATATGCGGTCGCGTCCGAGCTTTTCGCCCATGAAGCGCTGGAGCAGCTTCTCGCGCACCGGTTCGATCGTGGCATAGGGCAGCAGAATGCTGAACTTGCCTCCGCGCCCCTCCATGTCGACGCGGAAGGTGGCAACCGCGGCTATGTTCGTCGGCCCCGCAATCGCGGCGAAGCGCGGGCTGGTCTCGACGCGCTCGAGCTCGATCCCGACCGGCTCGATCGCCTCGAACGCGCCCGCGAAATCGTCGAGAGCGAGCTGCACCATCTTGGACACCAGCATCGTCTCGATCGTGGTGAAGGCGCGCCCGTCGATCGTGAGCGAGCTGTTGCCCTTGCGCCCGCCGAGCAACGCGTCGACCACCGCGTAGATCAGACCTGAATCCACGGTGACGACGCCGAAATTCTCCCACTCGCGGACCTTGAACACGCCGAACATCGCGGGAAGCGGCACGCGGTTCATGAATTCGCCGAAGCGGTGCGACGTAATTTCCTCGAGACTGACGTCGATCGCATCCGACGTCAGGTTGCGCATGCTTGTCGCGAAGGTGCGGATCATCCGCTCGCACACCACCTCCAGCATCGGCAGCCGCTCATGACTGATAACGTTGGATTCAATGACCGCCTTCAATCCGCTTTTCTGCGGCGCGGGCGCGGTGCCGTCGAAGCCGAACAGCGCGTCGATGCCCGCCTGGTCGAAGGTTGCATCCCCGCCCGGCATCAGCATCGGCGGCTCGGGCAGCTCGAAATCCTCGAAATCGTCGCTCATTGCTGAACCAGGTCCTGGATCAGCACGTCGCGGACCACGCCCCCGCCGAGCACCTCCGTCGCGCGCGCCATCATTTCTTCCTTCACGCGAAATACCGCCGCCGATCCATTGAGGTCTTCGGGTCGAAGCTCGCGCAGAAACGGCTGGAGCGCATCGAGGATCACGGGCAGCTTTTCCTTGATCTCTTCGGATTTTCCGGGATCGGTTGCAACGACGATGAAGCGCAGCTTCAGAAACCGCGCCTGACCATCGCTGCTGCGCAGGTTCACGATCAGCGGCGGCACCTCGACATAGGATGCCGATTGCACGCCTGCGCCGGCAGGCTTCTCGCCCTCGTCGCCGCCCATCAGCGCGAAACCCGCGCCCGCACCGCCGAGCAGAACGACCGCGCCGATTGCAGCGACGATGATCATCTTGCGCCTGTTCGGCGCCGGGCCCTCTTCTGCCTTCGCGGGCGCCGTTTCACTGATTGCATTGGTCGACACGCACATCACCCCCTTGAGCCGTCGGCGCGTCCCCATCGAAATACGGGGCCAGCGTCCGTTCTCGTCCATTCGCCTCTATTATAGGATGAGTGCTCGGCAAATTTTGCCTGGCGCACATTTATCGCCGATTTTTCTGAGGTGTGTCGAATGGACGTCTCAACCTATGTGCTGCTGAGCCACGAGCAGGCGCTTCGTCGCAGGCTCGACGTCACCGCGAACAACATGGCGAACAGCAACACCGTGGGCTTCAAGCGCGAGCAGCCGCTGTTCCATGAATATGTCGAGCAGACGAAGGAAGCGCCGGTCGAAGACGCGAAGAAGACCTCCTACGTGCTCGACTATGGCGCGGTGCACGACATCAGCCAGGGCGCATTTCAGGCGACGGGCAATCCGCTCGACGTGATGATCGACGGCCCGGGCTATCTCAATGTGGAGACGCCCGAAGGCGGCGTCGCCTATACGCGCGCGGGCTTCATCAAGATCCTGGAAACGGGCGAACTCGCCACCTCGGGCGGGCAGCGCATCCTGGGCGCCGATGGGCGTCCGATCGCGGTGCCGGCCGACCAGAAGGCCACCGTCACGATCGCCCAGGACGGCACCGTCATGACTCGCGACGGCGAAGTCGGGCGGATTGCGGTCACCAGCTTCGCCGATGAAAATATGGTTTCGCCGCGCGGGGACGGGATGATGACCGGCACGAGAGGAACCGCGTTGACGCAGGCGCAAACGAAGCTGCGGATCGGCGGCATCGAAGCGTCCAACGTTCAGCCGATCGTCGAGACCACCGCGATGGTCGAGGTTTTGCGGTCGTACCAGACCAGTCAGCGCATGTCCGAGAGCCTCAGCGAGATGCGCAAGAGCGCCATCGGCCGCCTCGGTCGCGTCAACTGACCTATAAGTAACTCAGTATCCATCTGAAAGGATTGTCATGCGTTCGCTTTCCATCGCTGCCACGGGCATGCTCGCCCAGCAGACCAATGTCGACGTGATCTCGAACAACATCGCCAACATGAACACCACCGCGTTCAAGCGGCAGCGCGCCGAGTTCCAGGACCTGCTCTACCAGCAGGTCTCCCGCCCCGGCGCCTCGTCAAGCGCGGACGGTACGCGCATCCCGTCGGGCATCCAGATTGGCGCGGGCGTGCGCACAGGCGGGGTCTATCGCATCACCGATCAGGGCGCGATGACCAACACGGGCAATCGCTACGACATCGCGGTCGATGGGCCGGGCTATTTCCAGATCGCGCTGCCTTCGGGTGAGGTCGCCTTTACGCGAGCTGGCTCCTTCCAGCTCTCCGATCAGGGCGAACTCGTCACCACCGACGGTTACCGGGTCCAGCCCGACATCACCATTCCACAAGGCGCGATCGACGTGGTCGTGTCGAAGACGGGCGAGGTCCAGGTCAAGATGTCGGGCGAGCCCGAGATGCAGACCGTCGGCCAGCTCGAACTCGCCACCTTCGTCAACGAAGCGGGGCTCGAAGCGATCGGATCGAGCATGTTTATCGAGACGGCAGCTTCCGGCCAGCCCACAGTCGCTCTCCCCGGAGCCGAAGGCTTTGGCACGCTGACCCAGGGCTTCCTCGAAGCCTCCAACGTCAACCCGGTGGCCGAAGTGACCGCACTCATCACGGCGCAGCGTGCCTATGAAATGAACAGCCGCGTCGTGAAGACCGCGGACGAGATGCTCTCGACCACCAGCCAGCTCCGCTAAGCCGCGATGCGTCTGTTCCTTTCCGCAGTGCTGGTCGCGGCGCCCGGCGCGCTGCATGCGCAGGTCGCGCCCGCCACCGTCGACACGCCGGTGCTCGTCCGCGTCATCGAAAAGGGAGAGCCAATCTCCCCCGGCGATTTCGCGGTCGAACCCCGTCCGGCAAGTGTCGCACGCGGCGCGATCGCCCCCATCGAAGCAGCCGGCCTTGAGGCCGCACGCCGGCTGATGGCCGGTGCGCCGGTCCGCGCCGCCGATCTGGCAAAACCACAGATGGTCCGCCGCGGCGAGGCCGTGACGATCGCGCTTCGCTCGGGCGCGCTTTCAATCACCACTGCGGGCCGCGCGCTTTCAGGCGGCGGCAAGGGAGATCCCGTCCGCGTGGTCAGCCTTAGCACCAACCGCACGCTCGATGCCGTCATCGAGGGTTCGAGCCGCGTCCGCGTGACCGGCCAATAGGAGTAACGCGCCATGAAACGTATCGCATCCGCACTCGTGCTCGCTTCGCTCGTCGCGGGCTGCGGCGTGACCGATCGCCTCGCCAATGTCGGCCGCGCGCCGAAGTTGACGCCGATGGACAATCCATCTGCGCCGCTGATCGAACCCTCGCTCGGCAATCAGGCGGCGGCGCACCGCTCGGGCAAACCCGTCGAGACGGCGGCACCCAGCGCATCGCTCTTCCGCACGGGCGCGGGCGCGTTCTTGCGCGACCAGCGCGCATCACGGATCGGTGACATTGTGACGATCCGCATCAACATTTCGGACCGCGCGGTCGTGGGTAACTCGACCACGCGCTCGCGCACGGGCTCGGAAAGCGCCGGGATCGCCTCGCTGTTCGGGCTTGAATCGCAGTTGGACAAGGTGCTTCCGGGCAATCCAGATCCCGCGAACCTCGTCGATACCAGTTCAGATTCGCAATCGGCGGGCGCGGGCAACACGTCACGCAGCGAACAGATCAACATGACCGTGGCGGCGCTCGTCACCGACGTGCTGCCCAACGGCAATCTACTGATCCGGGGCCGCCAGGAAGTGCGCGTCAATTTCGAGCTGCGTGAGCTGATCGTCTCCGGCGTGGTCCGTCCTGAGGACATCGCGCGCGACAACAGCATCCGTCACAGCCAGATCGCCGAAGCGCGGATCAGCTATGGCGGGCGCGGCCAGCTTACCGACGCGCAACAGGCGCGTTGGGGCCAGCAGATCTACGACGCCCTCTTTCCCTTCTGAAACACCTTCCCGCGCGAACAGGCGCCGTCGGGCCCGTCCCCGGCGGCGCCTTCGCATGTCTGACGTCGAATTTCATTAAGCTATTGTTATCCATAAATAATTGTGCCGCGTTGCTTTGGCGGGTCAGGATTTCTTCCCACAATGAAAGGCGAGCTGATGAGTTCAGATCGTCGGGGGCCAGCGAAACTGGCCCAGGCCGCAGAAGTCGGCCTCAGATCCAGAAGGAATGAACAATGGCGTTTTCGGTTAACACCAATGTCGGTGCAATGGCGGCTCTGCAGAGCCTCAACGCGACCAACCGCAGCATGTCCACCACGCAGAGCCGGATCAACACCGGTTTCAACGTTGCGTCGACCAAGGATGACTCGGCCAAGTACACGATCGCTCAGACGCTTCGCGGCGACCTGGGTGACCTGAAGGCCGTTACCTCCTCGCTCAGCAACGCCAAGAGCGTGACGGACGTGGCGGTCGCGGGTGCCGAGCAGATCTCCGACCTTACGAACCAGATGAAGTCGAAGGCGCTCGAAGCGTCTGACGCTGGTCTCGACCAGCCCAGCCGCGACGCGATCGCCAAGGACCTCACGGCTCTGAAGGAGCAGGTGAACACGATCATCACCTCGTCGGATTTCAACGGCAGCAACCTGCTGCTCAGCACTGCCACCAGCGGCAGCGTGTCGGCGCTCCAGTCGGTTGCGACCGGCGCCACCCCGCTGACCGTTGCCAACCAGGCCCTCGACACCGCGTTCGCGGCGGGCACCGTCGGCGCCGCCGGCGCCGCCATCACGCTCGGCACGGCGGCGGCTGCTGGCACGCTGGCGACCGACGTCGAGACCTTCGCGACCGCGCTCAAGACGAGCCTCAGCACGCTGGGTTCGGCTTCGCGCAAGATCGACGGCCAGCTTCAGTTCTCGAGCAAGCTGTCCGACGTGGTCGAGAGCGGCATCGGCAACCTCGTCGACGCCGACCTGGCGAAGGAATCGGCGAAGCTTCAGGCCCTGCAGGTCCAGCAGCAGCTGGGCGTCCAGGCTCTGGGCATCGCCAACCAGGCGCCGCAGACGATCCTGTCGCTCTTCCGTTAAGGAAGACGACCGCCCTGTTCCCCGACGGGGTGGATCACATACAGGCCGGGATGGTTCGCCATCCCGGCCTTTTTTTGTCCGGACAATCACAGGCTGCACCGCGGGCCGCGCAACCGCACCACGCCAGGAAGCGGCGTAAAAAGGAACTATTTCAGACGATTCTTTTCGAACCCGCGCCCTAAGGGGAATTCCTTAGTTGGATATTGCCTCCCCGTGACTCAAAGCGATTGACGATGCTGCGACGGGGGGCCGGCGCCATCCATCTCTCGGGGGAAAGATGAGACCAGAATTTGTTGGGTTTGCGAATGAGGTCTTTGATGGATGTGCGCGTTAGTTCCGCGGCAGACGATGTAGCCGCGGAGAAGAGCAGAACTGGTTCAGAGTATCATTTCACGTTGAAACTGGTCGTAGACGACGCCGGCGAGCTATGGAATCTCGCCGCAAAGCGTTGCCTCGACTGGACGTCCGACGAGATCGATGAAACCATCGGGCCCCGCGAGGATCCATCGATCGAGGATTGTCTTGCGATGGTGGCGCTGCCCGCACCGATCGCGGGATGCCGTATGATCGATGTCGCGCTGCGCAAGGCCGGCAGACCGGGGGCGGAGCTCCGCAGCGGCGAATACGAAGTCGAGCCGCGTTCGTTTTCGCTCCGCATTGATGCACCGCATCTTGGCGGCGCACCGCACCTTTCGGGCGACGATGGCGCATCGGGACTGATCTGGCGTAGCTGACGCTTCTAGACCTTGATCGTTTCAGGTTGAATCAACCTGAAACGTGAATCAAGGTCTAAACTATTGGAATAGAGCCTGATTCACGCTTTCGGCGGAAGCGCGCAGCGCTTCCACCTCAAACGATCAGGCTCTCGCCTCGCGTAAAACCAAAAGCCCCGCGCCAGCCGGAGCCGACGCGGGGCGGAATCGCCGATAGGACGGCGTTCAGGACGGAGCGGAGACCGCCACCAGGCCGCTCAGCGGCATCCGGATTCCGTTGACACCGAGCATCACATTGGCGCCGTCGGTGACGATGTCCTTCACGATCGCGACCGAATTGATGGTGGCCGGGATCGCCTTGCCTTCGGCGTCAAGCGCGGTCAGCGATAGCGTATAGGCGCCGTCGGTGGCACGCGTTCCGTCCGTCTTGATTCCATCCCAGGAATATTGGCCTTGCGCCTTGGGATCGAGCTTGGTCTCGCTGACGACATTGCCGCTCGCATCCTTCACCGTGGCAACGATCGAACTGGGCTGGCGGTCCGCATAATAGGTCCATTTGGCGGGATCGCTGCCCAGCCCCGCAACCGGTGAATCGAAGCGGGCTTCGCGCCCGATGAAGTTGGAAGACTGCGCCATGTCTTGCGAGGCGATCCGCGACAGTATCTCGTCGAGCTTGCCCGTCTGCTGGATAGATTGTTCGACCTGCGAATATTGCACGAGCTGCTGCGTATATTCGGACGTATCCATCGGATCGAGCGGATCCTGATGCTGCATCTGCGCGGTCAACAACTTCAGAAACATGTTGAAATCCGCCGCGATGGTCGCCTTGGGAACCGCGCCTGTCCCGTTTGCGCCTTGCGCGGCCTCGTTGCCGGTGATCGTGGTCATGTGTTCGGATCCTTATGCCATCAGGTCCACCCGGCCGCTCGACCGGAGCGACTGGTAGACGGGTTCGTCAGCAGCGCCTTCGCCGCCATTATGTGTGGCCCCCCCCTGCCCGCCACGCGTGTCGCTGCCCTGCTGGCCGCGCTGCCACGCCTGGCCGGCGTCACCGCCGCGGCTGTCGAAGCGGAAGGATTGAGGATCTGCGCGCACGCCCGCGTCGTTGAGCGCGCGCGACAGATCGCCCGCCTCGCGCCTCAGCATGTCGAGCGCAGCGGGACTGTCAGCGGCCATCACCGCGCGCAGGCTCCCCTCACGATCGAACGACAGGCGGACATCGATCCGCCCCATCTCGGCAGGATCAAGGCGGATGAGCACCTCTTCCTTGCCGGCGGCGACGTGCCGGGCGATCTCTACGCCCATGTCACGCCCGATTTGCCCCGGTTGAGCTGCGACCACTGGCTGGTGCGGCATATGAGAAGCAGCGGCAGGATAGGGTTGCCCCGCCGGCCGTGGCGCAGGGGTAGCGAGCGCCTGGCTGAAAAGCTGCGAGGGGAGCGCTTCGGAAGCGCCATCCCCTGTCATCGGCTTGGCGGTATCGGCCGCTGCCGTTCCCGCGCCGCCGCCCGTAGCGGCCGGCTCGGCCTTCTGCGCAGCAGCATTGTCAGCCAGCGCGATATCCCGCGCGGCGGCATTGGACGTGGTGTCAGGCGCGATCGACAGCGACGGAACGATCGGTGTCGAAATCGGCATAATCGCGTCCGACCCGGATTGGGCCGGACGCGCAGCTTCCGGGAGTGTCGGGACCGGAAGATCGATGTTCGTGTTGTCAGGCGCGGCCAGCGCCTCGGATTCTTCGGGCGCCACATCTTCAAACGCTGGCGCCGCGGTTTCGGGCAAGGCAGCAAGCGCAAGCCGCTCAGCGGCTGCTGACTGACTAGGAAGCGTGGCGGTTTGCTGCTCAGGCGCGGGCAGCGCGTGGCGCTGCTCGAGCGATACTGGCTTCGCATTGGCTTCGGTCTCACGAGACAGCGTCGAACCCTGTTCGCCCCCATGCTCCGAAGCGCCATCGGCCACGTCGTTTTCAGCCTCAATCTGCAGTTCAGACTGTGTCGCCATCTCGGCCGCCTCCGGCTGACCCGCCGTCCCCATCGCGTCCGGCAGCGACGCGATATCTCCCGTCGCCGGCGCTGTCGCATCGTGAGCATCGGCGGCGATCGCCATGCCGGGTGCTAACTGAGGCTGGGCCAGCGCGACGCGCGCATCCGCAGCGGTTGCGGTCGTCATCGTGACAATGCCCGCCGCCGCGCCCTGCAGCAGATCGCCGAACCCCGGCAACGCCGCCCCGGGCAACGCATCCGACGCGCGCGCGGGTGCCGCTATGGTCGGGATCATCGAAATGTTCATCAAATAGTCTTCCCCTGGGCGCAGCGCGCCGTTCTCATGACATTATAGAACGGAAACTCAGCGCGGTGGCGATCTCAGCCGATCGTACCAAGCGTGCGGATCCGCGCGCGCGCATGGATCTCATTCTGCGACAGCACGACGGTCGCCGGGCGAACGCGCTCGATGATCGATCGGACGAAAGGTCGGATCGCCGGACTTGTCAGCATGCACGGAATTTCGCCATCGGACGCCAGCTTGTCGTAGGTCTCGCGCACCGACGCGATGAAACTCTGCAGGCTCGAGGGCGCCATGGCGAGATGACGATCGTCGCCCTGCCCCATGATCGCCTCAGCGAACTCGTTGTCCCAACGCGCTGCCAGCGTGACGATTGGGATCGTGCCGTCATGCACCTGCTGGGCAGAGATCTGACGCGCGAGCCGGCTGCGGACATGCTCGGTCATCTGTGTCAGATTCTGCGTGAAGGCAGATGCCTCGGCGATGCCCTCGAGGATCGTCGGGACGTCGCGGATCGAGACGCCTTCGGACAAAAGATTCTGAAGGATGCGCTGGACGCCCGAGATCGAGATCTTGGACGGGATGATGTCCGCGACGAGCTTTTCCGATTCCTTGTGAACTTCGGTCAGCAATTTCTGCGTCTCGCTGTACGAGAGCAGATCTGCGATATTGTCCTTCACGATCTCGGTCAGGTGCGTGGTAATCACCGTGCCGCAATCGACCACGGTCAGTCCGCGGAACCCCGCCTCTTCGCGCAAGTCGCGGTCGATCCACATCGCGGGCAGGTTGAACACGGGTTCGCGCGTCTCTTCGCCCGCGATCCCCGCATTGCCGCCGCCGGGATTGATCACGAGCAGCTTGTCGAGCCGGATCTCGCCGCGCGCTGTCTCGGTTTCCTTGACATAGACGATATATTCGTTGGCCTTGAGCGCCATATTGTCCAAAATGCGCACCGCGGGCAGCACGAAGCCGAAGTCGATCGCCATCTGGCGGCGCAGCGCGCGGACCTGATCGTCGAGCCGCGGGTCGGAACTTGAGTCATTGATGAGCGGCAGCAGCGCGTAGCCGAGTTCGATGCGGACCGCGTCGATCGCGAGCGTGCGCGCGATGGGTTCCTCGGTGGGCTCTGCTTGCTGCTGCGCGATTGCTTCCTCGACGCGCGCCTTGGCCGCTTCGGCATCGGCCTTCTGCGACATCTTCCACGCCAGCCAGCCGCAGCCACCGCCAAGCACGGCGAACGGGATGAAGGGCAAGCCGGGAACAAGCGCGAGCGAAATCATCAGGAACGCGACCATCCCGAACGCCTTGGGATAGCGGCCAAGCTGGTCGCCAAGCGCCGCCCCGGTTTTGCCCGAAATACCACCCTTGGAAACGAGCAGGCCCGCAGCGGTCGAAACGATGAGAGCAGGGATCTGGCTGACCAGCCCCTCGCCGACCGTCAGCGTCGTATAGCTCTGGAAGGCGTCGCCAAAGGGCACGCCGTGAATGACCACGCCGATGATGAGCCCGACGACGATATTGATCGCGGTGATCAGCAGGCCAGCGACCGCGTCGCCCTTCACGAACTTCGAGGCACCGTCCATCGCGCCGTAAAAACCGCTTTCGGCCTCGATTTCGGTGCGACGCTCGCGCGCCTGGGTCTCCGTGATCATGCCCGCCGAGAGATCGGCGTCGATCGCCATCTGCTTGCCCGGCATCGCGTCGAGGCTGAAGCGTGCGCCGACTTCGGCGATGCGCCCCGCCCCCTTGGTGATAACGACGAAGTTGATGACGATCAGGATCAGGAAGATGGTGAGGCCGATCACGGTCTCACCGCCCATCAGGAACTCGCCAAAGGCCGCAATCACGCCGCCCGCGGCATGATGCCCCTCGTGGCCATGCCCGAGGATCAGCCGCGTCGACGCCAGGTTGAGGCCAAGCCGCAACATCGTCACGATCAGCAGAATCGTCGGAAAGCTGGATAGTTGCAGTGGCTTGTCGATGAACAACGCAGTCATCAGGATCAGCACCGATGCGGTGATCGACAGCGCGAGCCCAAGGTCGAGCAGCCAACCCGGCATCGGCAGGATCAGCATCGCGATGATAGCGACGACACTCATCGCAAGCGCGAGGTCGCGACCGGGGCCGAGCTTCTTCAGAAACTGGTCTAGCTGGGTTGGCATGGATTGCTCCGGATGCGAGCGTTACGCCTGAAGCGCGGGCGAGACGGCAATGCCGTCCTCGATGAAGGTCCTGAGCTTGTTGCGCATCGTGCGCACCGAGATGCCGAGCATCATCGCAGCCGTGGTTCGATTCCCGCGGCAATGCGCGAGCGTCTGCAGGATCAGCGCGCGCTCGACATCGGCGACGGTTCGGCCCACCAGGCCCTCGATCAGTTCCGCGAGTTCGGGCGCGGGCATATACTCGCCGCGCAGCCGCGCGAGCACGGCGGGCACATTGATCGACACCGCGTCCTGGGAAGACGTCGCCATCAGCGGTCCTGCCGTACGATTTCGGTGAGCGTCACGCCCAGCGCGCTGTCGATCAGGACGACTTCGCCGCGTGCGATCAGCCGGTTGTTGACGAATATGTCGACGGGTTCACCCACGCGGCGGTCGAGCTCGACGACATGGCCGGGCTTGAGTTTCAGGAGCTCGCCAATGTCCATGCGCGACCGGCCGAGTACCGCCTGCACCTTTACGGGCACATCGAATACGGCCTGAAGATCATCCGCGGTCGGCGGTGTTGACGGGCGCTCGGGCGTCCAGGACATTTCCTCGTGCACGCCTTCACTTTCGGCGCCGTCGGACGCGAATTGCGTTGGAGCAAGCTGACGCGGTTCGGCATCGTTGGTCATGGTTTCTTCTTTCATGCGTTCATCCATTGGCGGATCACCGAGGCGGATTCGGCGGGGCTGGCAGCGATCGCATCACCGATGCGGCGCAGCGCGGAGAGCTTGATGCGGCCGTCGACCTGCGCCAAAGCGATCTCCTGATCGAGCAGCGGCACATCGCCCTCGCGCATCGCCTCAAGCTGTTTCATGGCTTCGGGGTCGCCGTCCGCGGCGCGCTGCGCGAGCGCCAGCATCTCGGGATCCTCTGCGGTCGGGGCAGCAATAAGCTCCCCGCCCTCGATCGCGGGTCCAGGCGCAGCCGATCTGGGCCGCAACATCCGGACCGCGAGCAGCACGACCCCTGCCAGCACGACAATCTTGAGCAGATCGAACAGATGGTCGGTGGTCAGTCCGAAAGGCAGAACGGACTCACTCGCGGCCATATCTTCGGACGCCGCGAAGGCCATGCTCTCGACGACCACGCTGTCGCCGCGTTCGGCATCGAAGCCCACCGCATTCTCGACCAGACGCGTCAGCCGCTGGATTTGCGGCTGGGGCAGGCCCTTGGGGCCACCATCGACCATGACCGCGACGGTCAGGCGGTTGATCTTGCCCGGCGTTTGGACGCTCACGGTTTTCTTGCTGCTGTTCTGGAAGGTGATGTCCTCCGAGGACTCGTTGCGTGCCGAGCGGCGCGAATCCCCTCCGGTGCCGTCGATCGCACCCTCGGTTTCAGGGAGCTGCGCGCCCACGGTGACACCCTCGGCCCCTGCCGCATTTTCGTCGCTCTGGTCGCTGGATTCGACGGTCACCTGATGCGCGATCACCTGGGTATCGGGATCGAAGACCTCGGCCTCCTCGCGCGTCTGGTCGCGGTCGAGCACCGCCGACACCTCGGCGCGTACCTTGCCCGCGCCGACGATCGGTTCGACCATCGCCTCAATCTGCGAGCGCAGCCGCGCCTCGACAGCGGTCTGGCGTTCCTCGATTTCGGAAGACCCCGCGCCGCCGCCTTCTCCCGCACGCGCCAGCAGCGCGCCCGACTGGTCGACGATCGAAACGCTTTCCGGCGAGAGTTCAGGCACCGAGGAAGAAACCAGATAGCGGATCGCCTGCACGGTCTCACCGGTCAGTCGACCGTTGGTCTTCACGGTCACCGCGGCGGTCGCCTTGCGCGGTTCGGCGGCGAACATGGCGCGTTCGGGCATGACGATGTGGACCCGCGCCTTGCTGACTCGCTCCAGGCTCTCGATCGAGCGCGCCAATTCGCCCTCGACCGCGCGTGTCTCGTTCATCTTGGCGCGCGAGGACGATACACCGAAAGGCTCCTCGGCATCGAGGACCTCATAGCCAATCTTGCCGCCCAGCTTCTCCGAGGCCATCGCCATGCGCAGTTCGGCGAGTTTCTCGACGGGCGCCATGATCGACGTGCCGTCACTCGAAAGCTGGAAAGCGACGCCCTGTGCGCTGAGCTTTTCGGTGATCGACTGCGCCTGCGCAGGGTCAAGCTCGGTGTAGAGAAATCCCATCTCTGAAGACGGGCTTCTGAGCGCGAGCGCACCGAGTCCGACGAGCAGGGCAAGCGTAACGCCGCCCATGATCATCAACCGTCGCGGCCCGAGCTGCGTGATCAAATTCCGCAATCCGTTCAAGGCAAGCCTCGCGTACTTGGACCTTGATCGTTTCAGGCTGAACGGCCTGAAACGTGAATCAAGGTCTCAACTATCTGGGTAGAGCCTGATTTACGCTTTCGATCGAAGCGCGCAGCGCTTCGTCCTCAACCGGTCAGGCTCTGACAACAAAGGCCCTCTGCCCTTGCCTGTTTCATTATAGGATGATCAGGCTAGGCAACTCTTGCCGGGTCGAAAGTTTTTATGCGCCGCGTCGGTCGTTTAGGAGCGCGCGGAGTTCCGTGGCCACCGCGGCACGACGCGCAGCAGCATCGACGGCCAACCCGCCTTCATCCCAGAAGATCACGGCATCGCCCGGCGCGATCGCCTCGTCGGTAATCACGGAAATGGAAAGCGTTCGCCGTTCCTGGCCCGCGCGGGCTGCGACCTGCCGCTCGACCTCGGTCGCCAGCGCCGGATTGACGCGGATGGCCAGCCGCGTGCCGCGGCCGATCTGTTCGAGGACACGACCCAACGCCTCGTCGATGGCACGGCCCGGCGCCTTATCGACGGCGAACCCGGCCAGTGCGTCGGCTGCGGTGAGCGCGACTTCGGCGGCGTCACGCATCATCGTATCAGCGGTCTCGGACAGGCGCGCAGCTATCTCGTCGAGCGAGGCGTGCAGCGCATCGGTGGCGGCGAGCACCGCGGTCTCTCGTTCGCTCCGCGCCTGGACCAATCCCGCCTCGAAGCCATCGGCGCGCGCTCTGGTGAGCTCGGCCTGATGCGTGACGGATTGCCTGTCGACCTCCGCCTGCAGCGCCGCGATCTGCTTGAGCAGCTCGGCATTGTTCGCGGCCGCCGGCTCGCTCGAGGCGAAACGAAAGACGCGATCGAACCCGAATGGCTTTACGTGGATGGCGGCCTCCATCATCGACCTTTCAATTTTCAGCACCTGTCTGCGGGCAGGCTCAGTAAATCATCGCGTCGTCGCTCTTGGGATCGACGAGCATAATCTCGCCGCGATCGCCGAGCGACTTCGCCAGACGCACGAGGTTGGTCTGCGCCTCCTCGCATTCGCGCGCGCGCACCGGCCCCATCGCGGCCATGTCGTCGCGCATCAGCTTGGCGGCGCGCTCGGTCATCCCCGCGAAGAACATCTGCTTCATCTCTTCGGGCGCGCCCTTCAGCGCCAGCGCCAGCTCGCGCTTGTTGCAGTTGCGGACGATCGTCTGGATCGCAGCGGGCAACAGGTTGGCGAGATCTTCGAAGGTGAACATCAACGCGCGAATTTTCTCCGCGGATTCCGGCGCGCGATCGTCAAGCGCGGTCAGCATCGCCTCTTCGGTCGAGCGATCGAGTGCGTTGAACACCTCGGCCATGGCTTCGTGCGGATCGCGGCGCTGCGCGCGCGAGAGATTGGTCATGAACTCGCTCTTCAGCGTCTGCTCGACCTGCAGGATCACATCCTTCTGCACCGTGTCCATGCGCAGCATCCGCATCACGACATCGGTGGCGAGATCGCCGGGCAGCTCGGCGAGCACGCGCGCGGCATGGTCGGAGCGCAGCTTGTGGAGGATCACTGCCACCGTCTGCGGATATTCGTTTTTCAGATAGCCCGCGAGCACGGTTTCGCTGACGTTGGAGAGTTTATCCCACATCGTCCGCCCCGACGGGCCACGGATGTCCTCCATGATTTCCTTCACGCGATCGAGAGGCAATATGCCCTCGAGCAATCGTTCGGTCGTCTCGAACGATCCGTGGAGCGACGACATGCTCGAGACCTCACCCGAGAACTGAACGAGCAGATGCTCAACCACCGCCGAGGGTATGCGTCCCAACGAGGCGATACACGAGGACAGTTCCTTGATTTCGTCGGTCGAAAGCTGCTCCCAGATGGGGCCGCCATGATCGCGGCCGAGCGCCAGCATCAGCGCAGCGGCGCGCTGAACGCCCGAGTATTTCTTCAACTCCGGCGGTTCGCCGACCGGCGTCATTACGCTCATGCACTATCCCCAAAATATTCGCGCATTCGGGCCGGTCAGGGCCGCGCTCCCTCTATCTTATAGGAGAAGACCGGATGGACCGGCGTGTGGAGGCGAGTTTGGTGACAAATTTATCGAGCGGACTGATCGGGCTGACAATGCTGTCGGGCAGCAGCAGCTATCTCGGGCTGTTCTCGGGCGCCAATATCGACAGCGCAGCCGTGATCCTGGCCAAGAAGGCCTTCACCACGCCTGAAACGACGCCGCCCTGGAAGGAAGCAGGATCGCGCCTGCCGGTCTCGTCGCAGATCGCGGCAATCAAGAAGATGCGCTCGATCGTCGACGCCGACTGGAGCCGTTCGCTCGACTCGTTGCCCGACGTGCAGACCGCCTTCACCGCCTATAAGGCGCTCGACAGGCTCCGACTGCTGGCCGATAGCGCAGCCAAGACCGGAACCTCGGCCACCGAACGCAAGTCGCTACAGCAGACTTTCGCCAAGGGTTTGGCGGATCTGCAGGCATTTCTGGGCCAGGCCGAAACCGACAAGCTCAATCTGGCCTTCGCGCAACCGGCGCGCAGCGTGAAGACCGTCGGCATCAACCCGGCGGCGACTGGCAAAACCGCGGGCGAAGGCGTGGTCACAACGCGCGCCGCAGCGATCCCGGGGCTCACGGGCAATGAGGTGTTCAAGATTGATCTCGCGCGCACTGGGGGCGTGACGGACAGCGTGACTGTCGATCTATCCACCACGACGCAGCCGCCCACGCTGGACTCAGTTGCCGCCGCCATCAACGCCGCGATCACCGCGGTACCGATGCGCGACGCCAATGGCGATCCCGTGACCGACGCCGGAGGCAATCCCATTCCCCGCTGGCAGTCGCGCGTAACCGTAGAAAAGAGCGGCGACAAATGGGGGTTGGTCGTCAGCACGCCGGGCAGCGAACGGCTTTCTATCGACCAGGTGGGTGCAAAGGATGCGCTGATGGTCGCCAGCGGCGTGACCGGCCTCGACGCGCCAACGTCGGCCCAGATGTTTCGTATCGACGATCCTGCGGGAAGCAGCACGCGTGTCACGCTGGGCACGATCAACGCGGTTGACCGGAGCGCCACGGCGCAGGCAGCGCAAAGCGCAAAGACCAAGACAACCGCCAAGGATGCCAAACCCGTCGATCCGACCGTTTTCGCCGCGACCAATGCGCGCGCGATCGCGACGGATGCGCAGGGCTTCAGCTACATCGTCGGCACCACCGCCGGCGACCTTGGCGCCAATCTGTCCGATGGTGGCAACGATCTGTTCCTCACCAAGGTCGACAGCGAGGGCAAGGTCGTATGGCAACGCACGCTGGGCGTGGCCGGCGAGGCTGAAGGCGCCGCGGTCAGCATCGCCGCCAATGGCGAAGTGGTCGTCGCGGGCACGGTCAAGGGGCCGTTCAACGGCAGCCTTGGCAGTGACAGTGATATGCTCGTCGCACGTTTCGACGCCGATGGCGACGAACTGTTCGCGACCACCGTTCGGAGCCTCGGGAATGACACGGCAAGCGCAGTGACCGTGGGCAATGACGGCGCGATCTACGTTGGCGGCAAGTCGGCAACGGGTGGAGGCGACGCTTTCGTCGCGCGGCTCGACGCAACGGGCAAACTGCAGGAGCGCCGCACGATCGACAGCGGCGGAAGCGATAGCGTCACGGCGCTTGCCATCGACGGATCAGGCGAACTGCTGGCGCTCACCAGGGAAAACGGAACCGCTACGCTGCGCCTGCTCGACAGTGGCGCACTCAGCACCCAGCTCGGCCAGTTGAACCTCGGCGCTGCCGATGCCCGCGCGATCTCGGTTTCGGCTTCGGGCGAGATCGCAGTCGCCGGCGCGACCACCGACGCGATCTCGGGCGCACAGGTCAACGGCATCAGTGGCGGCCGCGACGGCTTCGTCACGCGGATCGACAGCGCGCTGTCGGGCATGAGCACCTCCTATATCGGTTCGGCCGACGACGATCAGATCGACAGCGTCACCTTCATGAACGGCGAACTCTATGTCGGCGGCCGCACCACCGGCGCCCTCGATGGTGCGCGCGCCGGCGCTGTGGACGGGTTCGTCGGCCGGGTTGGTACCGCGACGGGCGCGATCGAGGACATCAATCAATTTGGTCGCGCGTCGCATCGCACTGAACCCGTCCGGATTTCGGCGGCCAGCGGGGGCAGCACCGCGCTGGGCGCGCTCGGGCTGCACCGCGGCCAGATCAATGCGGGCAACTCGATCAGCCTGACCGCGCAGACAACGCTGCGCGCGGGTGATGAATTCAGCATCCGGGTGGGCGACAAGGAAAAGAAGATCACGATCGCCGCAGACGAGACGCTCGCCTCGCTTGCCGAGAAGGTCCGCAAGATCACGGGCAAGAACGCGACGATCACCACACCCAAGCTGGACGGTCAGGCGACGCTGCAGATCATGGCCAAGCAGGGCTATCCGATAGAGTTGGTACCAGGCGCGCAGGGCAAGGACGCGCTTGGCAAGCTCGGCCTCTCTCCCACCAGGCTCGTCGTGTCGCCATTGCCCCAGGACGGTGACCCCAAGGTCAAGCCCGGCGGCAATTTTGGCCTCGGCCTGTCGGGCGCGCTCAGCCTCAACAGCGCTACCGATGCAGCGGCGGCACTCGGCACGATCAAGGCTGCCCTGTCGATGACCCAGACCGCCTATCGCTCGCTTTACTGGGATTCGGCCAAGGCGGGGCTGGTCGACGGCACCGTCACGGGCGTCGGCTCGCCCTATCAACAGGCGCAGCTCGCCAATTATCAGGCCGCGCTCGATCGCCTCGGCGGAAGCGCTGCATAAGGAAACGCATGATGACCACCACCTCTCCGCTGATGGCGGGAATCCACCAGCAGATGAAGCATCTCGCGCAGCGGCAGCGCGTGATCGCCGAGAACATCGCGAACAGCGAAACACCACGTTTCAAGGCGCAGGAAGTCGAAACGCCCGACTTCTCTGCGCTGCTTGCCGCTCAGGGCACTGTGAACGGCAAGCCGCGGGTCGGGCGGCCGCGCATCCAGATCACCAGCGGCATGGCCGCACTGGGCGCGACGCCCCCACAGGGCGGCATGGGCATCATCGCCGACACCGACATCAGCGAGACCAAGCCCGACGGCAACAATGTCACGATTGAGGACCAGTTGCTGAAAATGGGCCAGGTTCAGGCCGATTTCGCCGCGATGACCAATCTCTACCGCAAGCAGATGGGGTTGCTGAAGGCAGCGATCGGTCGGGGCGTCTAGAGCCCCTCGACGTCGGCAAGCGCGGCGGCGAAACGGTCGCAGTCGCGCTCGGCGAGCCCGGCGATATTGATGCGGCCCGAACCCGCCATATAGACGCCGTGACGCTCGCGCAGCGCCGCGATCGCGGCGGGTGATAGCGGCAGCGTTGCGAACATTCCGCGCTGGGCAGCGATGTGCGACAAATCGACGTCGCCCGCCTTCCCGCAGGCCGCAAGGCGCTGGCGGATGCGCGACAGCCGTGCCTGCATGCCCTGAAGCTCGTCCTGCCACTGCACCCGCAGTTCGGCGTCGGTCAGGATGAGCCGCGCCACCGCGGCGCCATGGTCGGGCGGCATCGACCAGTTATTGCGCGCGATCGTCGCGAGGTTCGATCCGGCGACCTCGGCCGCGGCGCAGTCGGCGGCGATCGCGAAGACCGCGCCGGTGCGCTCGCGATACACGCCGAAATTCTTGTCGCAGCTATAGGCGATCAGCGCCTCGGGCAGCGCGCCGATCATGTGGCGCGCACCCGCCGCATCCGCCCCGAGCCCCTCACCCAGACCGTGATAGGCCAGATCGATCAGCGGCACCGCGCCATTGGCCGAGAGGATTTGCGCGACCTCGCGCCAATGCTCGGGCGCCAGATCCGCGCCCGTCGGATTGTGGCAGCAGCCATGGAGCAGGAAGATGTCGCCACGCCCCGCCTCGCGCGCGGCGGCGAGCATCGCATCGGCGTTGAACGCCTGGCGCTGCACATCGAAATGCTCATAGGTCCTGACCCTGGCGCCAAGCCCCGTCAGGATCGACATATGAACGGGCCAGGTCGGCGTGCCGACCCAGAAGGTCGCCTCGGGCAGGTTGCGCACCACGAGTTCGATCGCGAGCCGCAGCGCCCCCGTGCCGCCCGGGGTCTGCAATCCTGCGACCCGATCGTCCGCAACCGCGCCATCCAGCGCCAGATCACACACCGCCGCCACAAAACCGACATCGCCCTCGGGGCCCAGATAGGCCTTGCTGTCCTGCGTCTCGATCAGCCGGCGCTCGGCGGACTTCACCGCTGCGAATACCGGCGTGCCGCCCGTCTCGTCACGATAGACCCCAACCCCCAGGTCGATCTTCGAATCCCGCGGGTCGGCATTGTAGAGTTTGATCAGCGACAACAGCGCATCGGCCGGCTGCGGCTTCAACTGGTCGAACATGGAAATATGGCCTTCCTGACGATCGGGTGTGGCAAGTCGCGCGAGGCGATGCAGCAGTTGGAGTGTCGAGTGCAAGCGCCAATACGTCCGGTCTCACATGTGCAGCCTTCCGACCGGCGATCTTGCACGATGTCGGAACCCGATCGTCGCCACTGCATTATTCGCTCCCGGGGGGCCGCTGCGTCCTCACCCGCTTGTTTGCGTATGAGGAGCGTTTGATGTCGTTGCGTCGTGTTGTCCTTGGCCATGCGGCCGCCATCGCCCTGCCCTTTGCCGCCTGTGCCGCGCAACAGCCAGCCCCTCCCGCGCCTGCCGCCGCGGTTCCAGCCTATACGCTGGGCGCGGGCGAGGCGCTCAAGGTCACCACCTTTGGCGAGCCCACGCTGACCGGCGATTTCACGATCGATGCCGACGGCAACCTGCCATTGCCGCTGATCGGCGCTATCCCCGCAGCGGGCAAGACCGCACAGCAGCTCGAGGCGGCGATCCAGACGCGGCTTGCCGACGGCTTCCTCCTCAATCCCCGCGTGACGGTCGAGGTGAAGAGTTACAAGCCCGTCTATGTGCTGGGCGAAGTCAACAAGCCCGGCGAGTATGCCTATATACCCGGCATGACCGCCCTTGCTGCGGTCGCCAAGGCAGAGGGCTTCACTTACCGCGCGCAGCAGAAAAAGATCTTCATCAAACGCGCCGGCGAAAGCGCCGAACGCGAACTCGCGCTCAAAGGTTCGGTTGCAATCCTGCCCGGCGACACGATCCGCATCGCCGAGCGCTACTTCTAGAGCACCGAGCGCTATACCTGATCCATATTCGTGCTCCGGGCTTGACCCGGAGCCCATGCCGGAAACGACTGTACGCCCGCGAAAATGGACTCCTGCTTTCGCAGGAGCACTGAACCCTATTCAACGCTCGATGCTCTAGCCAGGCCGCACGCCCTTGCTGATATCGGGGTTCACGCGACGGTTGATATAACCCTCCGAGCCGTTGGTGGAGAGCAGCTTGGCGGGAATGCCGCCCACCACACCGTCCTCGGGTACGTCCTTGGTCACCACGGCGTTCGCACCCACCGCCGAGCGGTCGCCGAGATGGATCCGCCCGATCACCTTGCACCCCGCCGCCAGAAACACGTCATCGCCCAGGATCGGCGACCCGGCCTTGGGGCCGCGGTTCATCTGTCCCAGCATCGCGCCGTGCGTGATGTTGCAGTTGGCGCCGATCACGGCATCGCCGTTGACCATGATATTGCCGAAGCGATTGATGAAGAAACCCGGCCCGATCCGCGTATATTCGGGGATCGCGATCCCGTATTTGTAGCGATAGCGCAGCAGCAGCAGCTTGAACGGCGGATAGAGTGTCCAACGCAGCGCGCGTCGGCGCTTCAGATAGCCGCACAGCCGCATCACCGTCGAATATTTGAACCCCGGCGTAAAGAGATAGTGCCTCAGGAAGGGCCCGATTCCCGTCGCGCCGGCATAGCGATAGAGGTCAGACGCAATCAGCACGCGGATCTGGCGAAAGCTGTGGGGCCGTGCAGTTTCGGCGGTGTGGTTCGTCAAGCGTCGCTCCCTGGAAGCTGCACCATGCTGCAGCGCCACACAAAATGCACGCGCGCGCCAACAGTTCCGTCGAGAAAAAACGCATTTCCGGCCCTTATCAAGTCTCTGATCGCGCTGGATGCACATTTTGGCTCTAGTCATCGGAACCCTTGCAGGGACGCGGGGTTCTGGACGGGCTGCTGTATGACGAGAGCGGGTTTGCGTCAGGAAAAAAGGGCTGGCTTGAAAATGAGTTGGATCAATTCCCCTCGAAAATCATACCGTACGTCGCTCCATGGTTGCGTTGCAGCATAAATAGGCATGAGTTGGCTGCGACTGGGAGAGGACCGGCCAAAACTGCCTTGACGATTTTAGAAAGCGTTAGGAGCTGTAATGAACGCCCCAGTCGGTTCGGTTCAAGGCAAGCCTTTTGTTGCGGCTGCACTGCTTGCACCCGCGCCCTTCACATTGACCAAGCGATCGCGCCGTCTCGGCATCTACGCTTCGATGGTGATGTTCGATGCGGGCGCCGTACTGCTCGGCTTTCTCGCTGCCAACCTGCTGATCCTCGACAATCCGCTCGCGTCGCCAGGGCTCAAGCTCGCAGGGCTGGTGCTTCCGGTGTTTTCGGGCATTGCGCTCAATAACCGCGCCTATGTCCTCGACGCGCTCACCGATCCCGTGCGCGGGACGATGCGCGCGATCATGTCGCTGCTCGCCGCCTCCGCGCTGGTGCTGTTCATGCTCTATGGGCTCGGGCTGCTGAGGGAGCATCATCCCGCCTTCATCGCGACCGCCATCGGCAGCGGCGCGCTGCTTCTCGTATTTGCGCGTGCTATCGCGGATACTGTGTCGCGACGCGTGCTTGACGACAATCCGGTCAGCGAATTGATGATTGTCGACGGCGTTCCCCACGTGCCCAGCCCCGGCGTCATAACACTACACGCCGAAGAGGCCGGTATCCAGCCCGACATGGGCGATCCGATCATGCTCGACCGGCTGGGCCACCTGCTCCGCGCGGTGGACAAGGTCACGGTGGCGTGTCAGCCAGAGCGGCGGCATGACTGGACGCTGGCGCTGAGAGGCGCAGCAGTCGCGGGTGAGGTACGCACCGATATCGACGCCATGCTGCGGGGCAATCTGCGCGCGGCCGTCAATCCTGACCATATTCGCCCGTTGAGCATGGTCGACCTGACGTTGAAACGGCTGCTCGATCTGACGATCGTGATCCCTGCACTGCTCTTCGCGCTGCCGCTCCTGATTCTTGTCGCGATCGCGATCAAGTTCGAAAGCTCCGGCCCCGTGCTGTTCGTCCAGCAGCGGCTGGGCCACGGTAACCGGCTGTTTAGAATGTACAAGTTCCGTTCAATGCGTGCAGATCGCGGCGACGCTGCAGGCACGACATCGGCAAGCCGCGATGATGATCGCGTCACGCGCGTCGGCCGTTTTATCCGCGCAACGAGTATCGACGAACTGCCCCAGCTCTTTAACGTGCTCATCGGCAATATGAGCCTGGTCGGACCTCGGCCGCATGCGCTCGGTTCAACCGCAAGCAGCAAGCTGTTCTGGGACATCGACCGCAACTACTGGCTGCGTCACGCCTGCATGCCGGGGCTTACCGGCCTTGCTCAGGTGCGCGGCTTCCGCGGCGCGACGCAACATGCCAGCGACCTCGAGAACCGCCTCGCGGCCGACCTCGAATATGTCCGCGATTGGTCACTCTGGCTCGATATCGCGATCCTGTTCCGCACCTTCGGCGTGGTTATTCACAAGAACGCGTTCTAGCGTCTGTCCTGAAAGGATTGAATCGTCATGCTGAACTTGTTTCAGCATCCATTGATGCCGGTGGCCCCGCGGAGGCCCAGGCATGGACCCTGAAACAAGTTCAGGGTGACGGCACTGCTTCAATCTGAACAGGATACTTTATCGGTTCACGCCGCCGCTGCGCGATACACCTCAGACGTGCTGCGTGCGATAGCCTCCCAGTCGAAGCGCCGGCGCAAGCTCGCGGCGTCGACCGCGAATTCGTCCGCGGAGCGGCCGAGCGCCACGGCAAGCGCCTTTACGTCACCCACCGGAAAATAGTGCGCAACGGGCAGCCCGAGGTCGCGATTGGGCTGGATGTCGCTGAGCAGCATCGGCGTCGCGCATGATGCCGCCTCGAGCGCCGCGATCGGCAGTCCCTCGTGATAGGACGGCATTACGAAAAGTGCTGCATTCTCGTAGAGCGCGCGCAGGTTGGCGCGATCCTGAAGCCCCGCGAAAATCACGGACTCGCTCGCGCGTTCGAGCAGTGCGCGCGAATAGGGGCTCGCGTGATCGGCGCCGCCTGCAATCACGATCTTGCGTGGGTCACCCGCCAGCGCGTGCGCGTCGATCAGGTCGTGAAGCCCCTTTTCCGGCACAAGCCGGCCAACCGCCAGCAGATAGCCCTGAGGCGCCACACCCAGCCGCGCAAGCGTTCCCGTTGCCCCCACAGGCAGCTCGGGCGCGCCGTTGGGGATATAGGTGATCCGGCTCGCCGCGCCCGGAAACTTCGCACGCAGCCGTGCGGCGAGCGACGGAGACACTGCAATCACCTGATGCGCCCACCCCGTCCCGAAGCGTTCGCCGAGCTTGAGCATCGTTCGGGCAAATCGCCCCCATTTGGCGCGGTTATAGTCTTCACCGTGATGCGTCACGATCACCCGCAGCCCCAGGATCCGTGCCATCGGGGCGAGCAACGCAGGACCGATCGCGTGGATATGTACGATATCCGCACCCGCGCGCCGTGCGGCCAAAATCGCGTTGAACGTGGAAACAATGGCCTCCAGCGACACCGACTTTGGCGATGGCACCGCAATGACATCAATGCCGCGATAGGCGTAGCGCGATTCACGCATATAGGGCGCACGCGCAAAAACCATGATCTCGGCGTCGGGCGCGATATGCTTCACACGCGGCAGCATCTCTTCGCAATGCGTCTCGACGCCACCCATCACGCCCGGGATACCCCGCAATCCGGTAACGGCAATCTTCATCGCCGCCCGCCTCCCAGCAGGTCGCCGGCAAGCGCCGACGCCTCGTCCAGTGCTTCGGCTGTGCGCAGGCGATCGAACCCGCCTGTCCAGGCGTCGATGAAATTGCCGAGCTTGCGATAGCTGTTGTCGAGCGCCACGTGCGGCAGGTCGAGCAGCGTCGACAGGATATGGCCGTGCAGCCGGTCGGTCACTACCGCGCGGCCGGAAAACAGCATGACAGTGCCACGATCGAGCCGCGCGCGCGCCAGCCGGTCATAGGTCTTCACGCGCGCAACCCTTGGATTGTCAGCGATTGTGAGCAGCCTGGACGCCGCGAGCACCAACCGGATCTGCATCCGGTCCTCCGCCAGCCAGTCGGCCACGGCGATCGAACGCCCGCCCGCGCGCACCTGCCCCTCGACCGACTTTTCCAGATCGGTGCGCAACAGGTAAAACAGGTCATGTTTCGGTGGACCCCGGTCGAGCGCGCCCATGTAGAACGCCATGTCGGGCGCAAGCAGCACCTCGCACTGAAAATGCCTGCGCGCGAATTCCAGCGAGGGAACATCCCTCACCATCAGCGTGAAACGTCCATGCGCCTCGATTGCGCGCGCGGTCTCCTCCACCGAGTCTTCGGACGCGAAATGGATCGACTGAGGCAATTGCACGATGGGATTGTCGGGAAACCGCCGCATTATCGCGATGCGGAAATCCTGGTGCGCCTTCCAGATCGTCCCGAAATTGCCGCCGCCATGGAGGAAGATCGTGCCGTCGCCGATCGCCGCGGCCAATTCGTCATCAACGTGGTTCTTGAGCGCGCTGACATAGGCGGGCCGCCGGTGATGCGCGGAGAAGAAGGCGGTCTCGCCCAACCAGATCGCCGAATCCCCGACATTGCTGTGATCGGGGTAATCGACCAGTGCAAACGGCGCATCGTCGAGCAGCGGGAGAAGCTGCGCGTCGATGCTGTGCTTCAGGTCTGCGATCAGCGCATCGCGTGTGGCGGGCCGTACGGTCAGCATTTCGGTCATGGTAGGACAAGGCCTTTTCGTGTGAGCAGTTTTGCCGCGAGTTGGCGATGAAAGCGAGACAGAAGCGCCAACGCCCCGAGATAGAAGAGGCCGCCAAGCGCAATCGCGGCGATCACCGCGAGCCATCCTGTGGCCTTCATGGCGGCAAGGGCGCTCCAGAGCAGCACGCCCATCGCGGTCGAGGCGATGAAAGGAGCACGGACGGCAACGACGGTGTCGCGCCACCGGATTCCTGATGTTTCCCTAAGGAAACGGATCTGCAGCGGTAAGGTCAGGTAGGATCGTGCGACATAAGCGATCGCTACCGCCATCAACCCGAAGGGCAGTGCCAGCCATGTAAGCAGCAGCGTGGAGAGCAACTGCACCACCGCGAGCGTGCGCTGGCGGCGGCTGTTCCCCATCGCGGTCAGCACCGGCGAAGCGAAATAGTTGAGCGTGTAGGGAACCGCCATGAACGCAAAGATCTGGCCCAGCGCCCCGGCCTCGGCCCATTTCGCGCCGAAGACCAACGGCACGATTTCGGGCGACAACACGCCGAAGCCGACGAGCGCGGGGAAAGAGAGCGCCGCGCAGGTGCCGAGCATCGCCTGATAGGCCTGCCGCAATCCTTCGGGATTGCCCTGAAGCCGGGAATAGGTTTGCAGCCCAACCGAGGAGAAGGGCTGGATCGCGCCGTTGGCGAAGATCTCGTTGGATCGCCATGCGACGCGATAGGTGCCGACCGCCGCCGCGCCCAGATTGGCGCCGATAAGCAAATCCTGCACGCGCACGATCATGAGGAAGATGAGCTGCGCGATGGTGAGATTACCGCCGAAGCCGAGATTGTGCCTGGCCTGCTGCCAGTCGAAGGCGCGCCCGGGCACCCAGCGATATGACGTCCATGCCAGCACCGCGCCCACCGCCTCGGTCAGGCAGCGCTGGATGACGAGCGCCCAGATGCCCGCGCCAGCAAAGGCCGCCACGACCGCCGCGCCGCCGCCGATGATCCCGGCCAGCAACGAACGCAGCGCGATCGTCTTGTGCCCGAACTCGCGCAGCCGCAGCGCCATGTGCGTTGCGCCCAGCGCGTTGATGGGGAGCGCAAGGGCCAGCACCCGCAATGGAGCGACGAGCCCGGGCTGCTCGACCCAGCGCGCGATCCACGGTGCCGTCACCCACACCAGCGCGACATAGGCGATGGCGAGCGCGATGTTGCTCCAGAATATGGTGTCCTTCAGCTTCGCATCCGCAATCTGCGCGCGCGCGATGATCTGCATCAACCCCGCCGTCGCGATGATCCGGCCGATCTCCGCGAAGACATAGGCCATCGCGTAGATGCCAATCGCCTCCTTGGTCAGCAGCCGCGCAAGAATGACGAAGACGAGGAAGGAAAAGAGCTGGTCGCTGACCTGCCGCGTGATCGTCCAGCCAATCGAGCGTGTCGTCTTGTCGCGCAGATCCGCGTCGAAGCCGGATACGGCATCGCTGGCGCTGCCAGGGTCACGTTCAGCCATGCTCAACGTCCCTCAGCGTTGAAAGCGGAAACGGCGACGGCCGAAGAGCTGATAACCCGCGCGTTCGCGAGTCCGCGCAACGAAACGCTGGAGCTTCAGGCGTCGCGGCACCGGGAAACGCTCGAAGCGTTGAAGCCCGATCCCGCTCTCCACCTTTCGCTCCATCAACGGAAAGGGGAAAACCGACAAATTGCGGACACCATGGATCCAGCTCCGATCCAATTCGTCGTCGATCGGGCGACGCACCTCGCGACAATGTCCGGCAAGTCGCTGCGCGCCCGCCCGCGTGATCAGATATCCCTGCGTGCCGAAGCAATATCCTGAAACCTCTGTCAGCCACGTCGCCCGGCAGACGAAATCCTTGGCGATTACACGGCTGGGCGCGGGCTTTTTGTAATAGAGCCGGATATAGTCATGCCCTGAAAGGCCGTGATCGACCGCCGCGAAACGCGCGAGATAGTCCCAGTCGACGATCACATCGTCTTCCAGCACGACATACTGATCGGCGTCAGGGTCGGCGATCAACTGCATCCACAGCGCAAAGTGGCTGGAATAGCAGCCGAGTTCGCCCTGACGCAGCGGCCGCCCCTTGGCGACGATCGCCGCATCCTCGTCATAGCTCAACTCGGGATGCAGCCGATCCCAGGCATCGAAGAAGTCCCATTTGACGCCGGCCGCGCCCGCGCCCGAAGCAAAGGTGCGCCGGCGTTCCCCGGCATTTGCCATGCTGACGACGAAGATCCGCGTGCGTACGGGTCGGGGCGTCATTCGGCATCCTTTTTCATCATTTCTGTCATTGTCGCCCGGCGTTGCATGAAACTGTGAAACCCTATCCGCGTCGATGCGTTCCCTGCGACAGACAAGTGACTTCATGCTGCATTGCACACAAATAAGGCTAGGCCGTATAAAATCCCGGAAAAAGGCCTGTTTCTGGAAGTTTGTTTCAACTCGTCGGCGATTTTGACCTGATCGCCTTCGGCGCTGCAAAAAACGGGGCAAAATGACCAACCCGCGCTTTTCCGTAATCATTCCCGTCCACAACAAGGCGCGTCATGTCGCCGAGAGCGTTGCGAGCGCGCTCGCCCAGACGCTTTCTCCGCACGAGGTGATCCTGATCGACGACGCGTCGACCGACGGAAGCACCGAGATCATCGCCGCGATCAAGGACCCGCGCATCCGCCTGCTCTTCCGCGACACCCCCGGTCCCGGCGGTTATGCGGCACGCAATCTCGGCATCGACAAGGCGGATGGTGACTGGATCGCATTTCTCGACGCCGACGATATGTGGGCGCCGACGCATCTGGCCGATATTGCGGCAGCGATCGCCCGGACCCCCGAGGTCGGCTGCGTCTCGACGCGTTATGAGCATGTCTTTGAAGATTGCCGGCACAATTCCAACATGCCCGCGACGCTCGCGGCGACCGAGGGACTAAGCGTGTCGCTCGCCGGATTTCTGCAATTGTGGCTGGAGACGCGCGATTGTCCGATCTGGACGGGGGCCGCGGCGTTCCGTCGTGACGTGCTGGTGCGCGCGGGCCTGTTCCCCGCGGGCAAGGGCGTGCGCGGCGGTGACAAGGACCTGTGGCTGCGCGCGGTCCGCGCCGCGCCCTTCACCTATGTCACGCGCCCCTCCGCGGAATTCCACCGTGATTCAGACAACAAGGTCAGCAAGAAGACAAATCCCGACACGCTGCCGCTGATCGTCGAGACCGCGCGCGCGATGATGCGTGGGGCAAATGCGGCGGAACGCGCATTGCTGCGGCGTCTGATCAACCAGCAGATCGGCCTTTACGCGCGCTTTTCGTTCAAGGGTGAGCGGATTCCGCCCAGCTTTGCGCGGAACCTTTATCTGCCCGAGGGTGTTGGGCTCTACCTCCTGATCGAGGGGCTGCGGTTGATGCCGGCGAAATTGCGCCAGGGCATCTACCGCTCGGTGAAAAGGGTCTAATATCTTGGTGTTCTCTTGCGTCTTCCGTTCAACCCCGTCGCGCACGCTATCGGGAGGTCCTCGATGAACCGCCTTGTCCCCGTCCCCGCCGAAACCCGCAGCATCGTCCCGCGCGACGACAGCGGCGAACTTTTGGACCTCCGCGCGATCGGCCGCACGCTCCGCAAACGGTGGATTCCGATCGCGATCGCATCGCTCGCAGCCTTCCTGCTCACCGCGCTGCTCTATGTCCTTTCGGACCCGCGCTATGTCGCCACCGCTACGATGGTTGTCGAGCGCCAGGCCGAGGAGCTGATCCCGCAGGCCAACGCTTCCCAGCCGCTCGCAACCGACTCCCCCTCGGTCGATACCGCGGTACATGTGCTGCAGTCGCCCGCGATGGCGGGACGGGTGGTCGATGCGCTCAAGCTCACGCAGAACGTCGAATTCAACCCCGACCAGCGGCCCGCGCAGGCGGCGGCGACACGCGACCGCGCCATCCGCATTCTGCTTTCGAGGCTTGAGGTAAAGCGCGAGGGTGTCTCCTACGCGATCGGCGTCAGCTATGCTTCTGCGGACCCGCAGTTGGCCGCGCGCGTCGCCAATGGTGTGATCGACGAATATATCCAGGCCAATCTCGACGCAGAGTCGGGCGCTTCGAAGCGCGCCGCAGCGCTGCTCGGCACGCGCCTCGACCAGTTGCGCGGTCAGGTTCTGACCGCAGAAGCGGCGGTCGCGCAGTATCGCGCGTCGCACGGCCTGTTCGCCGCGTCGGACGTCAGTTCGGTCACGCAGCAGGAACTTTCGACGCTGAATACCCAACTCGCCGAGGCGCGTGCCCAGCAGGCAGCGGCGCAGGCGCGCCTCAACACGGCACAGGGGCAGATCGCGCGCGGCGGTGGCGGTGACAGCCTGGGTGAGGCGCTCAATTCGCAGACCGTGTCAGCGCTCCGTTCACAGCGCGCGCAGGTCAGTTCCGAGGTCGCCAATCTCTCGACGCGATACGGGCCGAAGCATCCCGACCTTGTGAAGGCGCAAAGCCAGCTCAAGGATATCGACGGCCAGATCCAGGCCGAAGTGGACCGCGTCGTCGCCAGCCTTTCCGCCGAAGCCCGTGTGGCCAGCCAGCGGACTGCGTCGATCGCCGGGTCGATCGGCGGCGTCGAGGGCCGGCTCGCGACGGATACCACGGCGGCAGTCCGGCTGAGCGAACTCGAGCGCAACGCGGAGTCCGCGCGCGTGCTCTATCGTGCCTTTCTCGACCGCTACAAGGAAGCGGTCGCACGTCAGGGCACCGAAACCAGCGGCGCGGAGCAGGTGTCCCGCGCACAGGCGCCGGTTATCCCGATGTCGCCGAATCCGCTCATCTTCCTCGGCATCGCCCTCGTCGGCGCAGTTGTGGCGTCGGTGGCGGTCGTGCTGATCATGCAGTTCCGCGAAAGCGGTCTGCAAACCGCCGATGGCATCGAGAAACGCCTCGACGTTCCTGCCCTCGGCTCAATTCCTGAGCTCAGCACGCTGCCTGAGGGCCGCAAGCTGCGTGGCGGGGCGGCGTGGCCGCCGCAATTCGTGATCGAAAATCCCCGCTCGGCCTTTGCCGAGGCGTTCCGCGCGCTCAAGACGTCGCTGCTGTTCGCGCCCGCAGCGCGTGAGGTGAAGGTCGTTGCGATTACGTCCGCGCTTCCGGGTGAGGGCAAGACGAATACCGCGATCTGCCTTGCGCGTACCGCAGCGTTTTCGGGCTCGCGCACCGTGCTGATCGATTGCGATTCGCGCCGCCGTGCCTCCTCCAAGCTCCTGTCCGACGCCATCCCGGCCGGGCTTGCCGATGTGGTTGAAGGTCGCGCCAACCTGGATGAGGCGCTTATTCGCGACGAAGCTTCGGGCGCCTGGTGCATCGCGCAACGCCCCGGAAGCGAAGTGCCCTTCGACATGCTCGGATCCGAAGCAATGCGGCGCGTGCTCGAGGAGCTGCGCCACCGCTTCGATTTCGTCGTGCTCGACACCGCGCCCGTCCTGCCCGTGGCCGAATCACGTGTGCTCGCGTCGCTTGCCGATACCGTGCTGATGCTCGTCCAGTGGCAAAAGACGCCTGCCAAGGCAGCGGAGATCGCGCTCAAGCATCTCGACGCGGTCGGCGCGCATGTCGCGGGCGTCGCACTCAGCCGCGTCGATGTCCGCGAACAGGCGCGCAGCGGCTTCGGCGATGCCGGCCTCTATTTCGGGCGTTACAAGGAATATTATTCCTGAGGCGGCCTGCAATGGCGCATCTGCGTAGCGGAAGGGTGTGCTGATGGGCGGCGCACCGTCCTTCCCGATTCCGATCCTGTTTGTCGTCACCGCGCTGCTCGCCGCGACGCTGCTCGCCGCGCTGCGTCGTGTCGAGGGCCGCGCGGCGCGCTTCGTGATTGCCGCCGTGTGGGCGCGCTATATCCTCAGCGTCTTCCATACAGTCACTTATGACCAGGCCTTTGCGGGATTTAGCTGGAACGCGATCGGGTCGATCGCGATCACCGCCGCGGGCTTCCTCGTGATCCAGCCGCGTCATCTCATGCTGAAGGCCCTGTTCCCGGTCTACGCAATCATCCTGCTCGTCCTCACCAGCGCCGCCCTCAACGAGGGGATCGTCACCGCGCTCGATAGCGTGGTGAAATATGGCTATTTCATCGTCGTTATGGTCGCCGCCTATGAGGCGCTGCGCCAGAACGGACCCGAACGCTTCTTCGGCCCTCTCTTATGGGCCTTCGCGCCGCTGCTCGTCTTCCAGTTGCTCTCGATCGCGACGGGGACGGTCAAGGCGTCGGAGCTTGACGGATCGGTCAGCTATATCGGCGGCTACAACCACGAGGCCGCGTTTTCGGTCGCGCTCGCTACCTTCTTCGTCGTCGCCTGTTTCACCGAGACATTGCGCAAGCCGCTAAAGGCTGCGCTGCTGCTGATCCTCATCATCGGCATCGCACTTGCCAATTATCGCACGACGATCATAGCGCTGCTCCCACTCGCCGCTCTCCAGACGGTCAGCGGCACGGTGCTGTCCTTCCGGCGCGACCAGCGCGTCATCCTCTTCCTCGTCATGGCGGTGGTGGCGTTCGCCGCGATCGCCATACTTGCGCTGCAGGCGTCGGACCGCTTTGCCGATCTGGCGCTGTTTCTCGGTGATCCCGGGCAGTTCATCAAGCCGCAGCACGAATTCTCGATCGAGGAGCGCCGTCTTCTCTCAGGCCGCGCCTATATCTGGTCGGGCTATATCTTCACCTGGCTGGATGCCTCGACGCTGCGCCACCTTTTCGGATTTGGTCCCGATAGCTGGGAGAACTGGTTCAAGGTCTATCCGCACAACACGCTCGTGGCTTTCCTCTTCGAACTCGGGGTGGCGGGTCTTGCCGCGCTGTTGCTCTTCTGGGCCGCGATGCTGGGCCAGGCGCTGCGCGCACGCGGTGCCGTCCGCTATGACCTCGTCTTCGCGCACCTCTCCTTCATCCTCATGAATCTGGCGACAATGGCGCTGTGGCAGGTGGAGGGCATAATTCTCTATGCCATTGTCTGTGGATATTCGTTATTCTCCGCAGTGGAGGCGGGGGCCCCCAGATATCAGGTCGGGAGCAGACGCGCCCGGGCATAGGCTTTTTAAGGAACGGGAAACCGTAGGTGGACGATAAGCGACAGCACGCCTCACAACGGAGTCTCGACATGTCCGCGCCCGGTGCCGTCCTTAAGGAGGACTCCTCGATTGCCGTCGTTGCAGCAAGCGCGCGCGCCGCACTTGGCGCCGAACACTCGCTTGAGCATGACGCGCCCGAGACATTGCCGCGCGAAGATTTTAACGCGCCGACCGCCGCGGAAAAGGCGCGTGGCTTGCCCGGCAAAATGCGAACCATCCTTGCCGCAGGTCTGGTTGCCTGGGTGGTTGTGGCGATCCCCGCCTGGTTGCTTTTCGGCTGATCCTCCAAAGCGGCCGGACGGCCGCATATCCGCCGATTCCGGAACTCATTGTGCTTTGCAGCATTGGATGGATCGTCCATTGATCGATCCAGTGATTCAGTCCGGAAATCAGCCCCTTTGCGCCGCAAGATCCTTTTCATCATCAACTCGCTGACGGGCGGCGGCGCCGAACGCGTAATGGCGACGCTGCTGCGCCATTCGGAAGGCTGGCGCGAGCGTTTCGAGATCGAGCTCGCGCTGCTCGACAACGAGCCACAGGCCTATGCCGTGCCCGACTGGGTGACGGTTCACCGGCTGGACTGCGGCTTCAGTCTTGCCCGGAGCGCGTTGCGACTGCGCAGGCTCGTCGGGCGCATTCGTCCCGATGCCACGCTAAGCTTCCTAACCCGCGCCAACGTCGCGAATGCCTATGCAATGCGCGGGCGTGGTCGCCCCTGGATCATCAGCGAGCGAGTCAACACCAGCGCGCATCTCGGCAACGACGCGGCGGGCAAGTTCGGCCGCATGCTCGTCCGCTACACCTACCCAAAGGCGAGCGCGGTGATCGCGGTGTCGCATGGTGTTGCCGATGACCTCGTCCACAACTTCGCGGTGCCCGTCGCGCGCGTGACTGCGATCGCCAATCCGGTCGACGTCGATTTCATTGCCCGGCGCGCCACCGAGCCACCGCCGATCGCGGTCGATGGCCGCTATGTCGCGGCGATGGGCCGTCTCGTCGAGAACAAGAATTTCGCTATGCTGATCGATGCCTTCGCTGCCTCGGGCGTCGCAGGCAAGCTGGTCATCGGCGGCGACGGTCCCTTGCGCGGCGCGCTCGAGGCTCAGATCGCGCGACTGGGGCTTCAGAGCCGTGTGATCCTTGCCGGATTCCTCGAAAACCCCTTTCCGCTCGTCGCTGGCGCGCGCTATTTCGTGCTACCCTCAAATGCCGAGGGCTTCCCAAATGGGCTAGTCGAGGCGATGGCAACGGGCGTTGCGGTAGTCTCGACCAACTGCCTTTCGGGTCCATCCGAGATACTCGCCGAGGCTGCGCGCGAGGATATTTCGGGCGTGACCCGCGCAAAACATGGAATTCTCGTGCCGTGCAACGATGCCGCCGCAATGGCAGGCGCGATGCGCTCGCTCGAGGACAAGACGGTCCGCGAACATTATGCGACCGCGGCGCTCAATCGCGCGCGCGCCTTTGCGCCCGAGAATGCCGCCCGGCGCTATTGGCGCGTCATCGAGCAGGCGCTAGATGGACCCCAGCCGGGGCACGCAAACTAAACCTCACCACAATTTTGGAGATTTCATGCGTATCACGATGATTGGTTCGGGCTATGTGGGCCTTGTATCGGGCGCCTGCTTTGCCGATTTCGGGCACGACGTGGTCTGCGTCGACAAGGATCAGAAAAAGATCGACGCGCTGCACGCTGGCCGCATGCCGATCTATGAACCGGGTCTCGACGCGCTGGTCGCCAGCAATGTCAAGGCGGGGCGCCTTGCCTTCACCACCGATCTGACCGACGCAGTTGCCGAAGCGGACGTCGTCTTCATCGCCGTGGGCACGCCCTCGCGCCGCGGCGATGGCCATGCCGATCTCAGCTATGTCCACGCCGCTGCCGCAGACATTGCGCGCGCGATCAAGGGCTATACCGTCGTCATCACCAAATCGACCGTGCCCGTGGGTACGGGCGATGACGTCGAGCGCATCATCGGCGAAACCAATCCCGAGGCCGAGTTCGCTGTGGTTTCCAACCCCGAGTTCCTGCGCGAAGGCGCTGCGATCGGCGACTTCAAGCGTCCCGACCGCATCGTCGTCGGCACCGAGGATGCGCGCGCAGAGGAGGTGATGCGCGAGGTTTACCGCCCGCTCTTCATCAACAAGTCGCCGATGCTGTTCATGAGCCGGCGGACCGCCGAGCTCACCAAATACGCCGCCAACGCGTTCCTTGCGACCAAGATCACCTTCATCAACGAGATCGCTGATCTCTGCGAAAAAGTAGGCGCCGACGTGCAGGGTGTCTCGCGCGGCATCGGGCTCGACAACCGCATTGGCGCCAAGTTCCTTCACGCCGGCCCCGGCTATGGCGGTTCGTGCTTCCCCAAGGACACGCTTGCGCTCCTCAAGACTGCTCAGGATTCGGGCGTGCCGCAGCGCATTGTCGAATCGGTCGTCGCGGTGAACGATGCGCGCAAGCGCGCAATGGGTCGCAAGGTCATCGACGCGCTCGGTGGCGAGGTGCGCAAGAAGACAATCGCGGTGCTCGGCCTGACCTTCAAGCCCAATACCGACGATATGCGCGACAGCCCGGCAATCGACGTGATCCGAGTGCTCCAGGACAATGGCGCTATCGTGCGCGCCACCGACCCGGAGGGCGAGGAGCAGGCCAGGCTGGTGCTCGAAAATGTCGAATATTGCAGCGGCGCCTATGACGCGATGGAAGGCGCCGACGCGGCGGTGATCGTCACCGAATGGGACGCCTATCGTGCGCTCGACTTTGCGCGCGCCAAGTCGATCATGAAGTCACCTGTACTCGTCGACCTGCGCAACATTTATCCGCGCGATCAGGTTGAGAATGCGGGATTCTCCTACACGGCGGTGGGACGCTGACAAGCGCGGGCGCGGCTCATCGCGCGCGTTGAACGCGGTGACCCGTCCGTTGTTGCTGCAACGCATCCAAAGCCGGGTTCGAACGCTTGTGGGCGGTGATGTTCATATTGCGTTTGCGTCCGGCCTGTGGTGCCGCCCTCATCCTGGGAACCGCGCTTCCCGCTTCCGCCCAACAGGCCGATATATTGGAGGACTTCCGTAGCGAATACCTCCAGTTCCGGAGAGAGGGCGCGGTGGCCGTGCGCGACCGGCCCCAGCCGCTCTATGACCCCGTCCCCTACCGGATCGACGGGATCGAGGTGATGCCGAGGGTGAGCGCGGACGCCACCTATGACAGCAACATCTTTGCCACGTCCGATGCAATCGACGACCTGATGCTTCGCGTCCGTCCGCGGATGACCGCCTCGGCGCTGCTCGGCAGCCTCGATGTCACGAGCGCGGTCGAACTCGACCGCCGGGAATATCTCTCGCACGGCAACCAGAGCACCACCGACGTCGCATTCGGCCTTGCGGGGCGCTACACTATCAGCCGCGACACGCAGATCTATGCGGGCACGCGCAACGGCAGGCGTACCGAGGACCGCGCCGATCCCGACTCCCCGCTCAACCTGCGCGCGCCCGTCCAGTACGATTATGTCACGGGCTATCTGGGTGCGGCGCACAGCTTCAACCGCCTGCGCATCGCGGGGCGCATCGGGGTCGAAGACCGCGACTATCAGGACGGGCGCGACGGGCTCGGCAATCTCGTCGATCAGGACTTTCGCAGCCGCACATTGCTGACGAGCGACATTGCCGCCGAATACGCCTTCAGCCCCGACACCTCGGCGTTTGTCAACGTCACGTTCAACGAGCGGAACTACCCGGCACAGTCACTGCTCGAACCATCGCGCGATTCAAACGGCTACCGGATCACCACGGGCGCAAATTTCGAACTGACCAAGGTCATGCGCGGGCAGGTCGGCCTGGGCTATTTCCGGCAGGATTTCGAAAGTCCCGCCTATGACACCGTGAAAGGGCTGGCCGCGCGCGCGAAGCTGGAATATTTCATGACGCCGCTGCTCACCTGGACGCTTAACGCCAATCGCGGTGTCGAGGAAGCATCGACCATCGGCACAGGCGCCTATGTCGCGACATCGGCGTCGCTCCAGGCCGATTACGAAGTGTTCCGCAACCTCATCCTCAGCGCGGGTGCGAACTATGAGCATGACGATTTCCAGGACATTGACCGCCGCTACGACATCTGGGGCGCCATGTTGGCGGCCGATTACAAGCTCGGCCCGCGCTATGCCTTGCGCATGCAGTACGACTTTCGCGATCAGGACGCCGCCGGCACCTTTCCCGGCCGCGAGTTTGCGCGTCATCGCCTGATGGCCGGCGTCACCATGCAGGGAATGTGAAATGACCCAGTTTACCCGACGTGCGATCCTGGCCGCAGCGGTTGCGGCGCCGGTTACCGCATTCGCTCAACCCGGAAATACCGGCCCGCCGGGCCAGCGCGTCCGCTCGGGACAGAGGATCCGCGGGGCCCGCTTTGTCGATCTGGGCAATGGCGCGGTCATCGTCGACAAGCCGGTCAATGGGCTGATCGTTGAGGATGTGAAAGCCGCGCGGCTCTATCGCTTCCTTGAGAACACCGCTGCAAAGGGTGCGCCGCCCGCGCCACTGACGCGCTTCGTGCTCCGGCGCATCACCGCGCGTGACCTCCAGCGCGGCATGACGCGCATCCGCCACACATCGCATGACGGCCTGATCGAAGACGTTGTCGCCTATGGCGGTTCAAACGGCGCCAATTATTGCGTCGGCTTCGCGCTTGACGACGAGGCGCACGATATCATCTATCGCCGTGTCCAGGCGCACGGCTTCGCCGAAAGCGCGCGCCCGCGCGACAAATACTGGAACGGCGACGGCTTCACCGACGAGCGCGGCAACCGCGCGATCCGCTATCTCGATTGCGTCGCGAGCGGTTGCAGCGACGGCGGCTTCGACCTGAAATCGAGCGACGCAATGCTGATCGGCTGCACGGCGCACGACAACAAGCGCAACTTTCGCCTGTGGGGCAATGGCCGGCTGGAGCGCTGCCGGAGCGAGAATCCGAGGTGGCGCGGAGGCGTTGGCGGCCCCGCGCATTTCTCGTTCCACGGGCCCGAGGCGCGCTACGTGATCGACCGCCCCGTGGTCCGTGCCGATCCTGCGAACAAGGCGCCCGTCTTTCTGTTCGATACCAAGGCGCCTGCGATCATCGAAATCCACAACGCCGACATCGACGCCCCCGGAGCACCGTTGATGGTCGCGGGCGGAAAGCAGATTCCCAGGATCAAATGGGTGCCCGAGCGGTCCGCACAAAAGATCCGGACCGCGAAATAGCCAGCTTACGGCACCGGCATCACGCGCGGATGGAAGCCTGATTGGCGATTTCATAGAGCAGCTCGGCATAGGCTTTGCTGGCCTCCGCCATGCCCATGACCTTGGGATTTGTGCTCTTGATCAGGAAATATTCGTCGGGGCCATGCGCGCCGCTGCCGTGACCCATGCCCCATTGCGCGGCGGGCAGGTTGAGCGGCGGTCCAGAGAACATCACACCGGGCCAGGAGCCCGCGCTGCGGGGAATGATCGTGTAGGCAACCCCCAGCCGCTCCATCACCGCCTTTTCGGCGCGGACGAGCGCGCTGTCCTCCTTGGTGCTGGTCGGGCCGTAGCCGCCGGTCACCTTGACCTCGAGATCATCGAATCCGTGTTTTTTCAGATGGGCGTTGAACTTGGTGATCGCCTCTTCCCTGGTCATCGCGGGCGTCAGGCGGAACTCCATCTTCGCTACCGCCCGATGCGGCAGGATCGTCTTGCCCCCAGGACCAGTATAGCCTGCGACGAGCCCCTGAATGTTGATCGTGGGTTGCGAGGCAAGACGTTCGAGCGCCCGTTGCCAGGGCTCGTCGTTGATCCAGCGGCTCACGCCGAGCTGCTTCTTCACCTCCGCCTCGCTGGTGCGCTTTGCGGTTTCGGCGATCAGCGCCTTTTCGCGCGGGGAGAGCGGCTGGACATTGTCGTACCAGCCCTCGACCGCGATCGTATGGCCATCGGGCTTCATCAGCGTATCGAGCGCCTGCACCAGCCGCCATGCGGGGCTGTCCACGCGCGCAAAGTTGCTCGAATGGATGTCCTTGGTCGGGCCCCGCCCCCAGCGTTCGCCGCTCGAGATCAGCTCGAGCTCCACTGCCCCCTTCGCGCCCAGCGTGATCGTGCTGTTGCCGTCCGGCGACTGGCTGGCGGAAGGGATGAACACGCCGACGCAACGCTGCAGCGCCGGCAGCACCTCGGGATGACTGATCGCTTTCGAGAAATTAGGCGAGGCGATTTCCTCCTCGCCCTCGGCGATCAGGGCGATGTTGACGGGCAGTTTCTTGCCGCTGTCCTTGAAGGCACGGACGGCGGCGAGGAACGCCATTTCGGGCCCCTTCTGGTTTACCGCGCCGCGGCCGACCATCACCTGCCCGAGGCCGGGCCGGTCGACGAGCCGCGCCTCTAGCGGAGGCGAGGATCATTCGGCGGGATCGAACTGCTTGACGTCGTACATGAAATAGACGCCCACCCAATGTTTCGCGCCGGCATCGAGCGTCGCGAAAACCGAGGGAACGCCGCCGGTCGGGATGGCTTTCGCCGTCTGGAAGCCGGTATCGCGGGCGAGCGCGATCATGTGCGCGACGCCTTCGTCGATGTTGCGCTGTTCAGCGGCGATCGAAGGGAGCTTGATCCAGTCGGCGAGCCGCTGCACCGATGCCGGCTGATCGGCATCAATCGCCTTGAGCACCGCCGCACGATCGGCATCGGCGGAGGCTGCCTGTGCCAGCCCGGGCGTGAGCAGTGCGACCGCCGCGCCCCCCGCTTTCATCATCGTGCGCCGATCGATCGATTCGGTCGTGTTCCGCCCCTGATCCGCCATCGCCCTTCCTCCCTTTGTCGTTCGCCTGCAGCCTATTATGCTGACAGGCTAACGGGATAGGCGGGAACTGAACAGGGGGGTGCTTAGGCCATCCGCGTCAGGCGGCCACACGCGTCTCTATGATCGAAGCGGCGAATTCGCGCACTGTGGCCGCAAGTTCAGGGCGGGCGAGCGCCATCGCCATTGTAGCCTCGACATAACCCGCCTTGTCACCACAGTCGTAGCGCCGTCCCTGGAAGGTATATCCGTGGAAAGGCTGGTCGCGCATGACCTTCTCCATCGCATCGGTGAGCTGGATCTCTCCGCCCGAACCGCGCTGATGGTCGGCGAGCGCCTCCATCACCGCGGGCTGGAGAATATAGCGCCCCACGATTGCGAGATTGGACGGCGCATCCGCGGGCGCGGGCTTCTCGACCATGGCCGTGACCTCGGCCAGCGCGCCGGTGCGGTTGCCCGGCGTCAATATGCCATAGCTTCCCGTCCGCGCGGGATCGACTTCCTCGGCGCAGATGATGTTCCCGCCAACGCGCGCATGGGCGGCCACCATCTGGGCGAGGCAACCGGGTTTGCCGACCATGAAATCGTCGGGCAGGATCACCGCAAAAGGCTCGTCGCCGATGATGTGCCGGGCACACCACACCGCATGCCCCAATCCCAAGGGCTCCTGCTGACGGACATAGGTGATCGCGCCCGGCGCCAGCCGCGTGCCTTCCACCAGATCCATTGCCTTGCCGCGCGAACGCATCGTCGTTTCGAGCTCGAACGCCATGTCGAAATGATCCTCAAGCGCACTCTTTCCGCGCCCCGTTACGAAGATCATCTGCTCGATACCGGCCTCCAGCGCTTCTTCGACCGCATATTGGATCAGCGGTTTGTCGACGACCGGCAGCATCTCCTTCGGAGTTGCCTTGGTGGCGGGCAGGAAGCGAGTGCCGAGGCCAGCGACGGGAAAGACGGCCTTGCGGATTTGCGCCATGAGATACTCCGTTACACAACAATGCTGCGGCGCAACATCACGTGGCGTCATGACAAGTCAACGCATGGAAAGGATTTAGGAATTCGGATGAACCGTGATTTGGCTCGCTTCACGGTGGACGCTGCATCAGCCGCGTCGGATTGCAGTGGAAGGCTCAAATTTATCGTTCGTGTCTGTTCGGCCATACACCATGATCGCATGCGAATTACTGATTGACGGGCTTGTGCGGGCCGTCATTTCTGCGAAGGATTGAAGCGGACGCCAGCCGGGAAAGGGGGTCGCGCACAAGCGCGGCGACCGGTGGGCGACCGCAATCTGTTGGGGGAACAGACAGGGTGACTTTTTCGACACAAGGGAAGACCGCGCCCGCGGCAAGGTCGGGCGATGTAAGGTTGGGGCTGCTCGCGGATCATCTGGCCTATCATCTGCGCCGCGCGCAGGACGCGTCATTCCAGGCATTTGCGAGCCTCGTCGATCGCGCCGATCTCAGCCCCGGCCATTTCACGATTCTGACGATCATCGGTGAAAATCCCGGACTGAATCAGACCGCGCTCAGCCAGGCAACCGGCCGCGACAAATCCACGCTTACGCCCGCGCTCAAGACACTGGAGCAGCAAGGAGCGATCACGCGCACCCGTTCAGAGATCGATCGGCGTGCCTTTCTTCTCAAGCTGACTCCCGCGGGCGAAGACTATCTGGCGCAGCTTACCGTCCACGCGCATCAGCACGGCCGCTGGCTTGACGAAGTGGTGGGCGAATTCAACAAGCCACTGCTCATCCATCTGCTCGAACAGATTGCAGAGAAGCTTCCAACAGCATCCTGATGGAAGACGCATCCGGTTTCGCAAGCGCCTCGAGCACTTCGCCCTAAATCCGTCCACCGAGTACCCCGGCGAAGGCCGGGGTCCAGTCACGGCAGCGCTCGGCGTTTGGAACTCCTTGACCCCGGCCTTCGCCGGGGTACTCCGGGCACCCGATTTTGCGCGCGATGCACTGAAGAAACCTCTGAACTGCCATCGTCGTTGATTTGTTCGTTCGAACGAACTAATATCACATCATGCGCAAGCGACTCGAAAAACCGCCGATCGACGATCGGCTGCTCGACACCGCGATCGACCAGTTCGGACGCTATGGTTTCGAAGCCGCCAGCACGCGGGCGATCGCCGCTGCGGCAGAGACTGCGATGTCGTCGATCACCTATCACTATGGCGGCAAGGAAGGGCTTTATCTCGCGGCCGCGCACCATATTGCACGACAGGTCAGCGAAGGGACCGAGGCATCACGCGCCGCAGCCGAAGCGTTTCTCCACGCCAACCCCGGCATTGACGGTGCGGTCGAGGCGATTGCGCGCATCCTGGACGGTTTCGCGGAACTGATGACCAGCGACCGCAGCACCCCCTGGGCGCGCTTCATCGTACGAGAGCAGATGAACCCCGGCCCCGCCTTCGACATCCTCTATTCGGAGTTGATGAAGCAGCGCGCAGATCTTGTCACCAGTCTCCTCCAACGCATTGGGGGTGGCCGCTTCGATGAAGCGGAGGCGCGCGTGAAGGCGCTTGCGCTGTTTGGCCAGGTTCTCGTCTTTCGCGTCGCGCGCGCCACGGTGCTGCGCGTGACGGGCTGGACCGACGTTACGTCCGTCGAAGCCGCCGAGATTCGCCACACCGTGCGCGCGCACACCATCGCCATTCTCGAAAATATCCGCGGAGACCGAGCATGAACCGCCGTCGTCTGATCCCGATCGTCATCGTTGCGGCGCTCATAATTGTGGCGATTTTGACAAAGGGCTTCGGCCTGTTCGACCGGGACAGCGGTGAACTGACGCTGGGTGGCAATGTTGACATCCGGTCGGTCGATCTCGCCTTCCGCGTTCCCGGACGCATTGCGGAGATGCCCGTCGAAGAGGGCAGCAAGGTCGCGGCAGGCACGGTCCTCGCCCGCCTCGACGCCCGCCCGCTGACCGACGCACTCAATGCCGCCGAGGCGCAGATCGGCGTCGCCAGCGCCGAACTCGACAAGCGCGTCACGGGCAACCGCCCGCAGGACATTGCGCAGGCAGCCGCGCAGGTCGCGGCGGCAAAGGCCGCGCTTGCCAAAGCCAGCGAGGACTATCAGCGGCGCTCCGACCTCGTGAAGACGGGCGCGGTCAGCCAGGCGCTCCATGACGCCAGCCGCGCCGAATATCTCTCGGCGCAGGCGCAGCTCCGCGCTGCCGAACAGGCGCTCTCGCTCCAGCGCGCGGGCGCGCGCCGCGAGGATATCGACGCCGCACGCGCACAGCGCGCCTCAGCGGTAGCGCAGCGCGACAAGGCGAAGACCGACCTTGCCGACGCCACGATCACCGCGCCCTCGACGGGCACGATCCTGACCCGCGCACGCGAACCCGGCGCCATCGTCCAGCCGGGCGAGGCTGTGTTCACGCTCACGATCGACCGCCCGATGCGCGTCCGCGCCTATGTTCCAGAGCCCGATCTCGGCCGCATCTCGCCGGGCATGAAGGTGCTTGTCACCAGCGACGGCAACCCCAGGACCTATCAGGGCACGATCGGCTATATCTCCCCCACCGCTGAATTCACGCCCAAATCGGTTCAGACCGAGGATCTGCGCACCGATCTCGTCTACCGGTTGCGCATCATCGTCACCAATCCCGACGATGCGCTCCGTCAGGGGCAGCCCGTGACGGTCAAGATCCCCGACGCCCGGCCAGCAAAGAGCTGAACCATGGAGACGGTCGCCAGCGCGCGCGGCGTCGTCAAGCGCTTCGCCCCCGAAGCGCCGCCGGCGCTCGATGATGTCGACATCGACATCGTCGCGGGGAAGATGACGGGGCTGGTCGGCCCCGATGGCGCGGGCAAGACCACGCTTATCCGCCTGCTCTGCGGCCTGCTTGATCCCGACGCGGGCGAAGTGACCGCGCTCGATCACCCCGCGACGGCCACCGACCGTTCGATGATCGGCTATATGCCCCAGCGCTTTGGCCTCTACGAAGACCTCAGCGTCATCGAGAACCTGACGCTCTACGCCGATCTGCGCGGCCTGCCCGCCGACGAGCGCGACGAGAATTTCCGCCGGCTGCTCGATTTCACCGATCTCGAGCGCTTCCGCTCCCGGCTTGCGGGCAAACTCTCGGGCGGGATGAAGCAGAAGCTCGGCCTTGCCTGTGCGCTGATCCGCGCGCCGCGGCTGCTATTGCTCGACGAGCCCGGCGTCGGCGTCGACCCCGTCTCCCGCCGCGAGCTCTGGGCGATGGTCAAGGAACTGACCGGAGAGGGCATGGGCGTGCTCTGGTCGACCGCCTATCTCGACGAAGCCGAGAAATGCGACACCGTCTTCCTGCTCAATGAAGGCAAGCTGCTCTATCAGGGCCCGCCCGACGATCTCACGGGCAAGGTCGAAGGTCGTACCTTCCGCATGTTCACGGGCGCCGAGGGGCGCCGCGAACTGCTCGAACGCGCGCTCGATCGCGACGACGTCACCGACGGGACGATCCAGGGCGCCTCGCTCCGCCTCGTCATGAAGCCCGGCGCAAAGCCGCCCTCGCCTACCGCGCTCGGCGCGCCCGCGGGCTCGCATGTCGACCGCGCGCCGCCGCGCTTCGAGGACAGTTTTGTCGACATTCTTGGCGGCGGCCCGCCGGGCACGAGCGCACTCGCCGCGCATTACCGCACCATTCCCGAAACTGACGAGCCCGCGATCGTCGCCGAGGGGCTTACCAGGCGCTTCGGCGACTTCACCGCCGCGCACGACATCACCTTCACGATCCCGCGCGGCCAGATATTTGGACTGTTGGGCCCCAATGGCGCGGGCAAGTCGACCACCTTCAAGATGCTCTGCGGGTTGCTCACCCCCAGTTCGGGTAACGGACACGTAGCGGGCTATGATCTCAGAACCGCGCGCGCCGATGCGCGTCAGCAGCTTGGCTGTATGGCGCAGAAATTCTCGCTCTATGGCGATCTCAGTGTCCGCCAGAATCTCGATTTTTTCTCGGGCGTCTATGGCCTGACGGGCACGGAGCAGGCCGAGGCGATCGAGCGCGTCACCGAAATCTTTCACCTGCGCGACTATCTTGGCACCAACAGCGGCGCGATGCCGCTGGGTTTCAAGCAGCGCCTCGCGCTTGCCTGCGCGGTGATGCACGAGCCCCCGGTGCTCTTCCTCGACGAACCCACCTCTGGCGTCGACCCGATCGTCCGCCGCGAATTCTGGACGCACATCAACGGCCTCGTCGAACGCGGCGTCACCGTGCTCGTCACCACGCACTTCATGGACGAAGCCGAATATTGCGACCGCATTGCGCTTATCTACCGCGCCGAGGAGATCGCGATCGGCACCCCCGATGAGCTCAAGGCGCGCGTCGCCACCGAGGCGGGTCTTGAGGACCCGACGATGGAGGACGCCTTCATCGCGCTGATCGAGCAGTCGGACCGCTTGCGCGAGGAGGCGGCGTGATGCTGACGCTCCACCTCCCTTCTCCCTTGATGGGAGAAGGATACGCAGCCTTACGAGCGGAGCGAGTTAGGCGGAGTTGGATGAGGGTGATGCCCGACATGGCATTCAATGCCAAACATCACCCTCATCCCGCTTCGACTAGGCGGCGTGGACGAATTGGTTGACGTGGACGGTGTGGGTTGATTCAAGGCTGCCTTTTGGAGGCAGGTTTGAGCCGGGGCGATCTGAGCGAAGCAGAATGGCGCGTTCTGAAGGGTCTGCTGCCGATCGAGCCAGAGAACCGAGGGCGCGGCCGCAGGCCTGAGCAGAATCTCTCGATAGTCAACGGCATACTCTGGCGGCTGCGCTGTGGGACTGCTTGGCGCGATGTCCCGCCAAAATACGGCAATTGGAACACGATCTACCGGCGGTTCCGTCGTTGGAGCGAGGCCGGGGTCTGGGAGGCCGTGTCGGTGACGCTTGCCGAGATCATGGCCGACACCGGACACTACAGCATCGACAGCACCACCCTTCGCGCCCATGTCTCGGCAGCGGGCGGAAAAGGGGGACTTGTCGACGCGCTCTTGGCCGCTCGCGGGGCGGGTTCACCAGTAAGCTTCACTGTCTGGCTGATGCCCGAGGACGCCCCGTCGCCTTCCACCTGACTGGTGGTGAAGCCGCCGACTGCACGGCCTATGACACGCTGATCCGCCTGCCGGACCGCGCTCCGGCGGCTCTGCTGGCCGACAAAGGCTACGACACCAACGCCATTCGCGCCGATCTCGCGAGCCGCAGCATACAGGCTGTCATCCCGGCGCGCTCCAATCGCCGAGAAAGGATCGAGCACGATCGGCAGCTCTACAGGCAGCGAAACGGCATTGAGCGAATGTTCGGCAAGCTGAAAATCAATCGTGCCGTCGCCACCCGCTACGATCAAACGCCCTCAAGTTTCCTCGGCATGGTCCATCTCGCTGCCATCCGGCTTTGGATCAAATTCGTCCACGCCGCCTAGGCGGCAAAGCCGCCAAGTCTCCACATCCTTCCCCCATCAAGGGGGAAGGAGGAAAGCAGCATGAGCACTGCCTTCAACCCCCGCCGCTTCCGCGCGATGCTCGTCAAGGAATCGCTCCAGATCCTGCGCGATCCTTCGACCTTTCTCATCGCCTTCGTGCTGCCGCTGCTGCTGCTCTTCCTCTTCGGCTACGGCGTTTCGCTCGACACGACACGGACGCGCGTCGGCCTCGCGCTCCAGGATTCGAGCGCCCCCGCACTCAGCCTCGCCGCCGCCTATCGCAACTCGCGCTGGTTCGAGGTGAAGGAGGCGCGCGACGTCCACACGCTGAAGGACGATCTCGTCGCCGGTCGTGTGCGCGGCATCATCGTTATCCCGCCCGATTTCGGCGAAAAGGTCGCGCGCACCCGCGGCAATGCCGCGATCCAGGTCGTCACCGACGGCGCGCTGCCCAACACCGCGGGTTTCGTCGCCGCCTATGCCGAGGGCGTGCGCGCCAACTGGGCGATCGCACAGGCGGCCGAGCGCGGCACGCGCCCACCAGTGCAGCCGATCCGCATCGAGGGGCGCTTCTGGTTCAATCCCGAACTCGCCAGCCGCTATTTTCTCGTCCCCGGAGCGATCGCGATCGTGATGACGATGATCGGCACGCTGCTCACCGCGCTCGTTGTCGCGCGCGAATGGGAACGCGGCACGATGGAGGCGATCATGGCGACGCCCATCGGCATGGGCGAGTTCCTGGCGACCAAGGTCATCCCCTATTTCCTGCTCGGTCTCGGCTCGATGACGCTGTGCACGCTGCTCGCGATCTTCGTCTTCGGCGTGCCCTTTCGCGGCTCGCCGCTCGCGCTGCTGGTCATCGCATCGGCCTTTCTGGTGCCCGCATTGGGTCAGGGGTTGCTCATCTCGGCCGCCACCAAAAACCAGTTCGTGGCAAGCCAAGTCGCGCTCATCACGGGCTTCCTGCCCTCGATGCTGCTCTCGGGCTTCCTGTTCGAGATTTCCTCGATGCCCACATGGATCCAGTATCTGACCTATGCGGTGCCCGCGCGCTACCTGATCCCGCCGCTCCAGACGGTGTTCGTCGCGGGCGATATCTGGAGCCTCTTCCTTCCCAATATCGCGGCGATGCTGGGCTTCGGCCTCCTGTTCTTCACGCTCGCGGTGCGCGCCACGCGCCGGAGGATCGCATGAGCCCCAAATTCGCCCGCATCCGCGCGATCATCATCAAGGAGCTGCTCGCGGTGCTGCGCGATCCGCACGCGCGCATCGTGCTCGTCGTGCCGCCGCTGCTCCAGCTCATCCTGTTCAGCTTCGCGACGACGCTCGAGGTCAAGAATATCGACATCGCCATCTATGATCGCGACAGCGGGGTCTGGAGCCAGGAGTTCACCCAGCGGCTTGCCGGCAGCCCCAATGTCCGCCGCATCGTGGCCGTGCGTTCGCCGCAGGAGTTCGCTCGCGCGATCGACACGCGCAAGGTTATAGCCGCGATCGCCTTCGACGAAAATTTCAGCCGCGACGTCACCGCCGGCCGCCCCGCAACCATACAGGCGGTGTTCGACGGGAGGCGCTCCAACGCCGCACAGATCGTCTCGGGCTATCTCGACCGCATCGCCGCCGATACCGGCGCCAGCGTCCGCCCCGCCGCCACTACGGTGGGCCAATCGGTCGTCACCCACTGGTTCAACCCCAATCTCGACTATCTCTGGTTTACCATGCCCGCGCTGATCGTGATCATCGGCGCGGTCTCGGCGCTTGCGGTGACCGCACAGTCGGTCGCGCGCGAACGCGAGCTCGGGACGTTCGACCAGCTCATGGTCTCGCCCTTGCGCGTCCACGAGATCCTGATCGGCAAGATGGTCGCGCCGCTGCTCGTCGGGCTGTTCAACGGCACCGTCTATATGGCGGTCATTCCCACGATCTTCGGCGTGCCGCTCACCGGATCGATCCTGCTTTTCTACCTCGCGCTGATCTTCTACCTGCTCGCACTGATCGGGCTCGGCATGCTGATCTCGTCAATGTCTCAAACGCAGCAACAGGCCTTTCTCGGCATGTTCCTCGTGAGCGTCCCCGCGATCCTGCTTTCCGGTTATGCCAGCCCCGTCGACAACATGCCCGGATGGCTCCAGACGATCTCGCTCGCCAATCCGCCGCGCCACTTCCTCGTCGTCACCGAAGGCGTGTTCCTGAAGGCGATGCCCGCGGCCGATGTGCTCAACAACATCTGGCCGCTGATGCTGATCGCCGCGGTGACGCTCACCGCCTCATCCATCCTTTTCCGTTCGCGCATGGAGTGACCCCAGTGCTGCCTGTCCCTGCCATCTCTGCACCGAGTACCCCGGCGAAGGCCGGGGTCCAGAGTCGTCCACACAACGGCTGGACCCCGGCCTTCGCCGGGGTACTCCTTGCCCTCTCAGCCTGCACCGTCGGGCCGGACTATGCGCGTCCCGCAGACACCACTGCCGGCCAATGGCTCGCGCCAACCGAAAGCACGCCGGTCGACACGAGCTGGTGGCACGCCCTGAACGATCCCGTGCTCACCGAACTCGTCGATCAGGCTGTCGCACGCAATCTCGACCTCAAGGAAGCCGAGGCGCGGCTGCGCGAGGCACGCGCCAATCGCGACGCCGCCGCCGGTCGACGCCTGCCCCAACTCAACGCCACCGGCTCGGCGACGCAGAACCAGCTCAGCGAGAATGGCCAGATCCCCGTCGGCAACATCCCCGGCTTCGACCGAAGCTTCCCGCTCTTCGATGCGGGCTTCGACGCCGCATGGGAGATCGACCTCTGGGGCCGAAACGCCCGGACGGTCGAGGCCGCCGGCGCGCGCACCGAAGCCGCCGAGGCCGCGCGCCATGAAACGCTGATGCGCATCATTGCCGAGGTCGTGCGCAGCTATGCCGATCTGCGCGGCGCGCAGGCGCGGTACGCCAGCGCCGCTGGCGACGCAGAGGCGCAGGAAGGAATCGCCCGACTGGTAAACGAACGCTACCGCGCCGGGGAATCCGCGCGCTTCGACTGGCTTCGTGCCGACGCACAGGCCAAGTCGACGCGCGCCGCGATCGCCGGGATCGACGCCGATGCGAAGGCGGCCGCCTGGCGCCTTGCGTTGCTGACGGGGCAGCCGCCCGAGGCGGTGGCCGAAAAGCTGCTCGCCCCGGCGCCGCTGCCGCACAGCCCGGCCACGGTGGCTGCGGGCTTGCGTTCAGATCTGCTCCGCCGACGCCCCGACATCGTCCAGGCGGAGCGCGAGCTTGCCGCCGCGACCGCTGATATCGGCGTCGCGAGCGCTGAACTCTTCCCGCGCCTTTCGCTGCTTGGCTCGATCGGACAGCAGGCGCAGAGCGGCGGCGATTTCTTCTCGGGTGGCAGCACCCGCTTTTCGATCGGACCGAGCCTGCACTGGCCGATCTTCGCGGGCGGCACCATCCGCGCGAATATCCGTGCCGCCGATGCGCGCGCCGATGCCGCGGGCGCGCGCTATGAAAGCGCGGTGCTGACCGCGCTTTCGGACAGCGAGACCGCGCTCAACCGCTATGCCGCGGCGCAGGTGACGCGCGCCGATCGCGAAACCGCCCGTACCCAAACCGCAGAGGCGCTCGCGCTCGCCCGCCAGCGCTTCCGCGCGGGAGAGGACGACCTGATCGTGCTGCTCGACGCGCAATCGGCCTATAGCGCCGCCGAACGTCAGAGCATCGACGCGCGCATCGCGGAGTTGCAGGCGCTGGTCGCGCTATACAAGGCGCTGGGCGGCGGCTGGGAGTCGGGTGGCTAGCCCCCCACCAGCGATATCAGCCGCACCAGGGCCGATTGCCGGTTGGTGCGCGTCTTGGCGAAGATGTTGCGCAGGTGAACGCGCGCGGTTTCGCGGCTAATCGCGAGCTCCGCCGCGATCTCGGCGAGATCGTGTCCGCTCGCCAGGCGCGTGGAGATCAGCGCTTCGCGGCCGGTGAGGCCAAAGGTGCGCTGAAGCAATGCACCATCCGCCGGTTTGTGATCGGCATCGACCAGGAACACCAGCGCCGCGGCGTGATAGCCCGCCAGGAAGCGCTGCTCGAACGAGAGCGGAAAGATGTTGAGCACCATGCGCCGGCCGTCAGTGCATGTCAGCGCCACCGCGCCGGGCTGGCGGCTGCGCTGCGACACCGCTTCGGCGACGAACTGGCAGAGCATGTGATCGCGGTCGGGCGCCGCCGCGCGGATTCGTCCGCCCGACACCAGCAGCGGATCGCCCTTGCGGATCTGGTCCTCGAACGACGGGGTCAGCCGGATCACGCGACCGCGCTCGTCGAGCATCGCCGCCCTTTCGCCTCTGCGCGACAGCGCGCCCTCCCAATAGGAATCGGTCAGCGCCTCGGCATGCGTGAAGCCAAGTCGAAGCGCGGGCGCAAGTATCTGCTGAAGCGCCGCGATCCGCGCACGATCAGCCGCCTCTGCATGGCCCGTCGACCGAGCGCGATGCCACGACAAGCCGACCGTGATGTGCTCGGAAACATCCTCGGCAAAGGACAAATGATGGCGGCTGCCCAGTCGCGCCTCCTGCCAGCGGAGATAGCCGGCGTCGCCCGGATTATCCATGTCGACATGATCGCCATCGGCGAAGCTGCGCGATCCCGAACTCGTCATCACTACGCGCACTTGCGTATCGCCGACGCCCATTTCGTCGACATATTCGCGCCAGACGCTTTCAATATCGGCGTCGAAGCCGATCATTCCGGCATGGATCATTTCGCCCGAACGTCGATCGACAACGCCCAATACTGCGCCAACCGCGCCGAAATGGCCAAGCAGTGGCTCGACCAGCCCCGTCCAGCGCGCATCATCCACGGCGGCTTCGAGCGCGGCTGCACGCAGCGCCGGTGCGTCATAGTTTCCGAACATGATCGGCGAACGTCCCCCCATGCGTCCTGCTTCAAGCCATTGCCGCTTAACCATCTTTTTTGGCGGCCAGACACCAGAAAATGCCATCCTAACCCGTTCGGGTTACAGACGCGAATCACCAACGCAGTTATCCGTGCACGGCGACCCGAAGGTGGAGCAACCGGCCTGTTGCCGGGCGCAAAGCCTGAATTTGGGCTCGGTGCCGAAAGGCTCCGAGCCCATTTTTTGTTAGCAGTGGGGATCACCCATTTCAGTGATGTGGATCGCCCATTTCGGCGCCGGGGCCGGCAGCGGGCGGGTATAGCGACCAAGGTCCCGCCACTGACCGATCCTCGGGCAACAGGCGTGCGCGAATATTCGCGGCAGCGATAAGGCGATCGAGCAGCCGCTGCCCGAAAAGCCAGTGCCCGATGCCGGACTCGGCGTTGAGATGGCCCAGTTCGCCGACATCGACGAAGTGACTGCCCCAGAATTTCGCCATGCTGTGCGCGCGATCGATCGAGGCATAGTCGTCGTTGCGGCTCGCGACGACTATGGATGGAAAAGGAAGGCTGACCTTTGGGGCCGGACCGAAGCCGCCGAGCGGACGCGCGACATCGCCCCGATCGCAATCGGGCGGCGCCACCAGCAATGCGCCCGCCACGGGCCAGCCATAAGGTTGTCCCTCGAGCGCCGCCCACCACGCGACGGCAAGGCAGCCCAGGCTGTGCGCGCACAATATCACGGGCGCCGGCGCGGTCTTGATCGCGTGGTCGAGCTTGGTCACCCAGACATTACGCCTCGGGGCGGTCCACATGCCCAGATCGACGCGCTCGCAATCTCCGCGCGTTTCCTCCCAGATCGTTTGCCAATGTGCCGCGCCAGATCCGCCCAGTCCTGGAACGGTGAGCACCAGCGGGGTCGTTCCCCGGCCTGCGAAATCGGTCTCCGACATGTTCGCCTCCGTCTGATGGGGTGGCAGCCACGACGCGTGACTATCGCGGCCGCCTCAGCACTACCTATATTCAATCATTTTGATTGACAATGTGGTGCGCGTCCGCTTGTTATGAAAATGCGGCGGGATGAAGACCCATTGAAAATCGCGTCCTGCCGCCGCTGCAACCATAGGAAAGACTTGTCTTTCCGGGGTGTTGCGCATAGGTTGAAGGTACCGGGGCAAGGCAACCTCCCGGTCAGGCGTTCCCCGCCCAAGCGTTGCGGCATTGTCCGGTTTTCGCCGGAGACAGGGGAACGCGTACGTGACAACTCCGCATTTTTCGGACCTTGTTCGGGTCTTCGGCCGCATCGGCCTGATCAGCTTTGGCGGCCCCGCGGGCCAGATCGCGCTCATGCACCGCGAGGTGGTGGAGGAACGCGACTGGATCGGCGAAGACCAGTATCTGCGCGCGCTCAATTTCTGCCATTTGCTCCCCGGTCCCGAGGCGCAGCAGCTCGCCACCTATATCGGCTGGCGGCTGCACGGACTGAAGGGCGGGCTCGCCGCCGGGCTGCTGTTCGTGCTTCCGGGCGCAGCGGTCATGCTCGGGCTCTCGCTGCTCTATGCCTATGCTGCCGGGCTGGACTGGTTTGACGCGCTGTTCCTCGGCATCAAGGCCGCGGTGCTGGCGATCGTGGTGCAGGCGTTGATCCGGATCGGAAGCCGCGCACTCTACGCGCGCTTCAAGGTGGCGCTCGCCGCACTGTCTTTCGTCGCGCTGTTCTTCTTCGATCTACCCTTCCCGCTCGTGGTGCTGGGCGCGGGAGCGGTCGGCATGATCGCCGCGGCCACACGCCCCGAATGGCTTCGCCTGAAGCCAGCCAATGCCGCGCCGCCCCCTGCGCGACGCGGGGCCATGCTCGTCGCATCGCTGCGCGCCGTCCTCGGCTGGGGGGTCGTCTGGGCTGCTCCGATGGCGCTGATCTGGGCGGTCCTCGGGGCCGATCACACGCTTTTCAGGATCGGCGCCTTTTTCTCGCAGCTCGCCGTCGTCACCTTTGGCGGCGCTTATGCGGTGCTCGCCTATATGGCGCAGGAAGCGGTTCAATCCTATCACTGGCTCTCGGCGGGCGAGATGGCCGACGGGCTTGGACTTGCGGAGACCACGCCCGGTCCGCTGATCCTTGTCACCCAGTTCGTCGGGTTCCTCGGCGCCTTCCGTTCGCCAGAACCCTTCACGCCGCTCGTCGCAGGGCTGATCGGGGCGGGGCTGACGACCTGGGTGACCTTCGCGCCCTGCTTCCTCTGGATCTTCGCCTTCGCGCCCTGGATCGAGCGGCTCGAACATGCGCGCAAGTTGCAGGGCGGGCTGGCCGCGCTCACCGCCGCCGTCGTCGGCGTCATCGCCAATCTCACCGCCTGGTTCGCGCTTCATGTGCTGTTCGCGCGCGTCGATGAGGTGCGTGCGGGCGCCGCGCGGCTCTATGCGCCCGATTGGAGCACGCTCGACTGGAAGGCTGCGCTCCTCGCGATACTCGCCGCGCTGCTGCTTTTCCGCCAGAAGCTTGGCGTGTTGCGTGTGCTCGGGATTTCGGCGCTCGCGGGGCTCGCGCTTTCGCTCGCTGGATAGTGTTTTCCCGGGGTTCCGTTCTTTAAAGCGCCTTGCGAAAGGTCAGGTTGATCCGCCGCCGTCCGAGCAGCGGGTGCACGCCATCGGCGAGCGGTGCGACCCCGTGATAGGCCATGCGCGAAGCTCCGCCCCAGACCACGACGTCCCCATGCGTGAGCGACACGCGCCGGGGCTGGTCGGCACGCTTCGCCCCGCCGAACAGGAAGGTCGCGGGCAGCCCCAGCGACACCGAAACGATCGGCGCATCCAGATTGGCCTCATCGCGATCCTGATGCAGCGAAAGCCGCGCGCCCGGGGAATAAAGGTTGATGAGGCATGCCTCAGGCGCAAAATCCGCAAACCCCGCCTCGGCCGCCGCCCGCGCCGCGAGATCGCCAAAGACCGCGGGCATGGCTGGCCAGCGCTGCCGGCTTTCGGGGTCGACGCGATCATAGCGATAGCCCGAGCGGTCCGACACCCAGCCGACACGCCCGCAATTGGTCATCGCCACCGACATCCGCCAGCCGCCCGGCGTGACGAGGTGCCGAAACGGCGCTGCCTCAACGACGGGTCCGAGCGCCGCCAACAATGCATCGTCCAGCGGCCGCGCAAAACCCCGCAGCACCACCGCTCCCTCGCCCAGCGGCAGATCAGTCGCTTCATCCTCGAACAGCTCGAAATTCATACACGCGTCGCTATCGCTCATAAAAGCCGAACGCGCACCCCGCCGCTTGCGTTCAAAGCTACCTGACAGCGTCGCTGCTGATGACTGGAATGTCATGGAAAGCAGCCCTCTCGCTGAGGGAGAGGGTTGCGCAGCGCCCGGCTCAGCTTTTCATTTCCTCAGTCGCCCCCGGCACCGGCGGCCGGTTCAGCTTTGGGCGCAGGTTTGGGCACGCCGGCCGAACCCAGGCTGCCCAGATAGGCAAGCAGATTGGCGCGGTCCTGCGGGCGGCGGATGCCCGCAAAGGCCATCTTGTTGCCCGGGATCGCGCGCGCCGGGCTCGCCAGATAGCGGTCGAGTTCCTCATAGGTCCAGTTGCCCGGATGCGTGCCGATCGCGGGCGAATAGGCGAAGCCGCTGTGCGATGCCACATCGCGGCCGACCACGCCCCAGAGATTGGGGCCCGTCCGGTCGGCCCCGCCCTGATCAAAGGTGTGGCACGATGCGCATACCCCCGCGACGCTCTTGCCCCGCGCGGGGTCCGCGCTCGCGAGCAGCGTACCGAGATCGGGAGGCGGCGCCGCCGGCACCGCTGCCGCCGCACCCGCGGCGGGCGGCGGGATCGCCCCTCGATCGACCGCACGCAGATAGCCCGCAAGCCGGTTGTGATCGCCGGGCGCGGTCAGTCCCGCGGGCCAGCTCCGCTGGAGCGCGGCGAGGTCGACGGGCTGATCGAGGTCCGCAGGCTTGTAGGCGGGCGCGTCGGGATAGCTGACGCCCACCAGCCGGTCGGCCATCCACCCGCCACCGAAGGCGACGAACAATGCCATGCTCACCGCGGCGCCGACCTTGGTCCATTCCCATCGGTCCATGGCTTACCCACCCCAATCGAGAAACAGGATACGTGTCCAGAGCGTGTAGTCGGATTCGATCAGCATCAGGGCGACCAGCGTCGTCAGGCACAGCGGCGGAACGAGGATCGCATAGACCAGCGCCATCCTTTCCCACGCCATGTGCATGAAAATCGCGACGATCAGCCCCGCCTTCAGCAGCATGAAGGTGATGATGAGCACCCAGCGCATGATCCCTTGCACCTGGAAATAATCGACCATGTACGACATGGCGCTGAGCACGAAGAGATAGCCCCAGACCTTCAGATAGACGCCGATCGGGTGCTGCTGCCCGCCCGCGTGCGCGCCCGCTTCATGGACTGTGGCATCCGCGGGAATCTCGGGGGTGGTTGCGTGGTTCATGCCCTCTCCCTCACCACAGATAGAAGAATGCGAAGATGAAGACCCAGACGAGGTCGACGAAGTGCCAGTAGAGGCCCGCGATCTCGACCGCCGAATAGTCGCCGCTCCGGTCGTAATGCCCGCGCAGCACCTTCGACGCGACGATCAGCAGCATGATCACCCCCGCCGAGACGTGGAGCCCGTGGAAGCCCGTGATCATGAAGAAGGACGCGCCGAACTGCGCCGCCCCCATCGGATTGCCCCAGGGGCGGACGCCCTCATGGATCAGCTTGGTCCATTCGAAGGCCTGCATGCCGACAAAGGTCGCGCCCAGCAGCGCGGTGGCGAACATCAGCGCTGCGGTCTTCCTGCGGTCGCGCCGGTATCCGAAGTTCACCGCCATCGCCATTGTGCCGCTTGAAGAGATCAGCACGAAGGTCATGATCGCGATCAGGATCAGCGGGATGCTGTTCCCCGCAATGGTGAGCGCGAAAACCTCGCTCGCATTGGGCCAGGCCTCGGTCACCGAGGCGCGCATCGTCATGTACGAAGTGAGGAAGCACGAGAAGATGAAGGTGTCGGAGAGGAGGAAGATCCACATCATGGCCTTCCCCCAATGGACCGACTTGAACACCTCCTGATCGGCGGACCAGTCGGACGCGAGGTCGCGCAGCCCCTCGAGCATGGGGTCGGCGGGATCGGCCTTGGTCACCATCTCTTGCGCCATGCGTCGCTCCACTCAGGTCATCAGCAGCAATCCGAACATCACGAACCAGACGAGCAGCAGAAAATGCCAGTAACGCGCGCAAAGCCTGACGGAGGGCGCGATCGCGGCGGCGCTGGCGCCCCGCAGCACGCGCACGCTCGTCCGCGCCCAGGCGACGAGCCCGCCGAGAATGTGGAGCCCGTGGAGCGCGGTGATGAGGTAGAAAAAGGCAACCGCAGGATTGCCTGAAATCAGCGGTCCCGGCGGCGGCGCGAAGGGATTGTCGACCGCGGTACAGATCACCGAATGCAGCGCAAGGAAATGACCAGCGGTGTCGAGCTGGCGCCATACCGTGATCTGACCCGCGAGGAACACGACCGCAAGAAGTCCGCCGACAAGGAACCATGTCGTGAGCGCCCGCCCATCCCCTTTGCGCGCCGCCACGGTCGCGGCGTGCAGCGCGACGCTGCTCAGCACGAGCACGGCGGTATTCACCCAAAGCAGCGGAGGCTCGGCGAGCCGTGCCCAGTCGGCTGCGCCATGCCCGATCGGGCCATGCACCCCCATGCGCATCAGATAGGCCGATGCGAGGAGCGCGAAGAGCGCAGCGACAACGCCCAGGAACACGCCGAGAAATACTCCCGCGTCAGCCGCGCGGCGCTCGACATCTTCCGTCACCTCCGCGCGCGCGCCGATCCCCGGCGACAACCACGGCTTGTCGGTCAGGGCGTCGAGGATGCTCATGAGCGGTGCTGCTCGTCTGCGGGCGGCTCGTTCTGCGGGATGAAGTCCCTTGGCGCACCGGGAACGCTATAGTCGTAGGCCCAGCGATAGACGACGGGGAGCTTCGGGCCCCAGTTGCCATGGCCGGGCGGTGTTTCGGGCGTCTGCCATTCGAGCGTGGTGGCGCCCCAGGGATTGGGGTCGGCCTTGGGCCCGCGGAACAGGCTCCAGAACATGTTCCAGAAGAAGAGCATCTGCGCGACGAACACGATCAGCGCGGCGATGGTGATCGCCTGATTGGCGAGGTGCACGGAGTCGGGGATGAACGCCGTCTCACCCAGCGCATAATAGCGCCGCGGGACGCCAAGGAAGCCGAGATAATGCATCGGCAGATAGACCGCATAGACGCCGAGGAAGGTGATCCAGAAATGGATCTTGCCCAGCGTCTCGTTCCACATCCGGCCCGTGATCTTTGGATACCAGTGATAGATTGCGCCGAAGATCACGAGGATCGGTGAAACGCCCATCACCATATGGAAATGGCCGACGACGAAGAAGGTGTCGCTGAGCGGCACATCGACGCTGACATTGCCGAGGAACAGCCCCGTCAGCCCGCCATGGATGAAGCTGAACAGGAAGCCGATCGCGAACAGCATCGGCACGCGCAGATGGATGTCGCCACGCCAGAGCGTCAGCATCCAGTTATACACCTTGATCGCGGTCGGGATCGCGATGATCAGCGTCGATGTCGCGAAGAAATAGCCGAAATAGGGATTCATGCCGCTCACGTACATGTGATGCGCCCAGACGAAGAAGCTGAGCGCACCGATGATCACGATCGCCCAGACCATCATCCGGTATCCGAAAATGTTCTTGCGCGCGTGGACGCTGATGAGGTCGGACACGATGCCGAACGCCGGCAGCGCGACGATGTAGACTTCGGGATGGCCGAAGAACCAGAACAGATGCTGGAACAGGATCGGGCTGCCGCCTTCATAGCCGAGTTCCTTCCCCATCGAGATGATCGCGGGCATGAAGAAGCTCGTCCCCGCAATGCGGTCGAGCAGCATCATGATCGCGGCGACGAACAGCGCGGGAAAGGCGAGCAGCGCCATGATGCTCGCGACAAAGATGCCCCAGACCGAACAGGGCATCCGCATCAGCGTCATCCCCTTGCACCGCGCCTGGAGCACGGTCGTCACATAGTTGAGCCCGCCCATGGTGAAGCCGACGATGAAGAGCGCGAGCGACACCAGCATCAGGATGATGCCGTACTGGTGGCCGGGCGTGCCCTCGAGGATCGTTTGCGGCGGATAGAGCGTCCAGCCGGCGCCCGTGGGACCGCCCGGCACGAAGAAGCTCGCCACCAGCACGATCACCGCGAGCAGATAGACCCAGTAGCTGAGCATGTTGACGAAGGGGAACACCATGTCCCGCGCGCCCACCATCAGCGGGATCAGATAATTGCCGAACCCGCCCAGCAGCAACGCGGTCAGCAGATAGACCACCATGATCATCCCGTGCATGGTGACATACTGGAGATACTGCGTCGGCTGGATGAAATCGAAGGTATCGGGAAAACCCAGTTGCAGGCGCATCAGCGCGGACAGCACCAGCGCCACCAGCCCGATCGCGATCGCGGTCAGCGAATATTGGATCGCGATGACCTTGTGATCGAGGCTCCAGACATATTTGCCGATCCACGTCTTGGGATGATGAAGCGGCGTGAGATCGTCGGCGAGTGTCGTTGCCATCAGCGTGCCCCCCTTGCGTTCGCACCGGGTGCCACAGCTCGCGCCAGTTGCGCCCCGCCCGTTTCCGCCTCGGCCATGAGCTGGCCGAATGTCGGTTGTTCGCTCAGCCAGCTTCCGAAATCGCGCTCATTGGCGACGATCACGGTCCCGCGCATCATGTGATGCCCCGTGCCGCACAGCTCGGCGCAGAGGATTTCGTAAGTCCCTGTCCTTGTCGGCGTCATCCAGAAATAGGTGACGATGCCCGGCACCAGATCCATCTTCGCGCGGAATTGCGGCACGTAAAAGTCGTGGAGCACGTCCTTGGAGCGCAGCACCATCTTGACGGGCTTGTCGACGGGGAGCCGCAGCTCGTTACTCTCGATCAGCACGTCGTCGCGGCCATAGGGATCGCGCGGATTGATGCCGAAGCTGTTCTCGGGCGTGATGTGGCTGATATTGGCGCTGCCGAGCACGCCGTCCGCGCCGGGGAAGCGGAACGCCCATTGCCACTGCTGCCCCGTCGCCTCGACGATCGCGGCGTCCTTGGGCACCGTCACATATTCATGCCAGGCGACGAGCCCGGGCGCGAGCATCCCCGCAATCCCCACTGCCGTCCAGAAGGTCAGCCGCTTTTCGAGTTTGGTGTTCTCGGGGTCGAAATGCGCGCTGTGCCCCGGCCGGTTGCGATAGCGCATGATCGACCAGGCGATGAAGAGGTTGAGCACGACGAAAGCGACCGCGCAGATATACAGTGTGACCATCAACGCATCGTCGATAGAGCCCCAATTGGACGCACGCGGGGTAAGCCACCACGGACTGAACAGGTGAAAGGCTATCGAGCCTAGCACGAGCAGCGCTATTACGATTGCGACAGCCATCCTCTCTCCCGCTGTTGCCGTGGCGCCCGGGATGCCGAGGTGGACCGTTACTGGTTCGCCCCGACACGCGGGAAGCAACCAACTCGTCTTATGAGTCGACTATATATGACAGAATCTGCAGGGCAAGCGGCCATATCCGATTGGCTCTTCCCCCGTCCTCCTCGGTACGCCGACTGTCGGTTTTCAGGGTTTTTCCCGATAGTGCCACATGCGGTGCGGCCTATGCTGACCCTTCCGGGCACCCGTGCCCAACAGGTCCATGGGAGGTGCAAAGATGCGCCTGATATCGATAGCCGCGACAGTCGCGATTCTCATCCCAACCGCCTCGATCGCGCAAACCGCGACCGGCCAGTTCGCCGTCAGGGCTCAGGTCAATGCGAGCTGCCAGGTCACGCCCCAGGATCTCAATTTCGGCGTTTACAGTTCGTCGTCCACCGCTACCGCGCAGACGCCGCTCAGCGTCCGGTGCACGCCGGGCTCGGCCGTAACGATCAGCCTCAGTGCCGGCTCCTCGGGCAATCCTCAGTCGCGAAACATGCAGAACGGGTCCAACAACCTGAACTACCAGATCTATCGCGACAGTGCCCGGACCGATCCGATCAATACGGCCGGAATGGCATTCCAGATGAGCGGTGGTGAGAACACCGGGCAGTTGAAGACCTGGACACTTTACGGCTCGGTTCCTGCAAACCAGTTCGTCGCTGCAGGCAACTATGTCGACCAGATCCTTGTGACCGCGCAGTTCTAGGACTGAGGAGGGCGTGTGATGGCAAGAATGCGAGTTCATCGGCTTGGGATGGTTGCCGCATTGCTAGTGACAGCCACGCCGCTCTCAGCCGGATCGCTCGAAATCGGCCCAACGCGCGTGCAGATGATCGGTCCCGAACGCACGGCGACGCTCACGATCCGCAACGTCGATAGCGCACCCTCCAATATTCAGGTCCGCACGGTCGACTGGTCGCAGCCCGAGGGCGCCGATCTGTATGCGCCATCGAAGCAACTGCTGGCGAGCCCGCCGATGGTGACGCTCGCACCCGGCGAGTCTCAGGTGATCAGGCTGGTCGTCGAGGATTTGCCCAAGGTGCCCGGCGAAACGGCATTTCGCCTGATCCTCGACGAGATCCGTCCCCAGCGCGCCGAAGGCGGCGCCGGTGTGCAGGCAGCGCTCCGCGCCCTCGTGCCCGTGTTCGTCACGCCCTCCACCCAGTCGCGACCCAAGCTCAGATGGACCGCTGCGCGATCCGGGCAGAATGTGCTGCTTACCGCCCACAATGACGGCGACGCGCGCGACAGGTTGGTCAATCTCAATGTCACGGCGGGCGGAAAGGCCGTCGGCGATCCACTGGAAGGTTATGTGCTGAGCCGCGCCAGACGAAGCTGGACGCTCGCCGCGGTTCCCGCGGCAACCTCGCTCAGGGTCGCGGCCGAAGGCGACTACGGCGCGGTCCAGGCCGATGTGCCGATCGGGCAATGATCGTCGCCTTTCTTTCTTGCTCCTCGCCACCGTGGCGGCGTTTGCAAGCCAGCTAGCCGGCGTCGCAGCAGCGCAACGGCCTGCCGCGGACGAAACCCCCGCCGCGCCGGGCATCGTCTATCTTCTCGACGTGCGCGTGAACGGCTGGCCGCTTGAGCTGGTCGCGCGCTTTTACGACGAGAACGGCCGACTCTCGCTCCCTGCCGAGCAATTCGACGGCCTCGGCTTCAAGCTTGAGGAAGCCTGGGTGACGATGGTCGGGGGCCAGCGTCGCGTCTATCTCGACCAGATTCCGGGCCTGAGCTGGAAGCTCGACATGCGTGCGCAGGCGATCGACATCACCGCGCCGTTCGAGCGGTTGAAGACGAACGAGCTCCATGTTTCGCCACGCCCAGTCAGGATCGAAAGCAGGGCGGACTGGGGCATGCTGCTCGGCTGGGACATCTTCGGCGAATGGACGCCCCGTGCCCGAGACGAGCTCCACGGCCGCACCGTCTCCACCAATCTGGAGGCACGGCTCTTTTCCCCCCTGTTCACCGCGGCGGCGACAGGCTTCGTCAACGTTGGCCAGGGGATCAAGACCGAGTTCGTCCGCCTCGATACGCATATCGACATCGACAATCCCGACAAGGCATGGCGGCTGCGCTTTGGAGACACCATAACCGCCGGACCGAGATGGGTTCGCCCTTTCCGTTTCGGCGGCGTGCAATGGACGCGCGACTTCGGTCTCCGGCCGGACATCGTCACCATACCCGTGCCGACGCTGAGCCGCGACGTCTCGGTCCCTTCAACGATCGATCTCTTCGTCGACGGGATCCATCGCTATTCGCAGGCGGTCGACCCCGGCGCCGTCCGGCTCACCGATCTGCCGGTTGCCGGCGGAGCCAACACGATCCAGATGGTCGTGACCGACCAGGCCGGCCGCCGATCTGAGGTGGTTCTACCCGTCTATTCCTCGACCGCTCTCCTGGCCAGGGGCATGAGCCGCTTCAGCATGGAAGCCGGGGTGGCGCGCCAGAACTACTCGATCGCGAGCAACGACTATGAAGGCAAGTTCGCGGCCGGCACCTACAGCTATGGCGTCACCGATGGCCTGACGCTCACCGGCAGTGTTGCGCTTGCCGACGGATATTGGAGCGTGGTCGGCGAGGCAACCGTGTCGGTGGGCAAGCTCTTCGTCCTTGACGGCGCGCTGCTCTACAGCGACGGCCCGGCCGGCAGGGGCCAGACCTGGGTCATTGGCTTCGAACACGCCTCACGCCGGCTGAGCCTGTCGGGCTATTATGCGCGCGCCAGCGAGCGCTACTTCGACCTGGCCGCACTATTTGGCTATAATCGCTTCCGTGAGCGGGCCGTGGCGTCGTTCGGCCTGAACCTCGGCCGCGCGGGCCAGATCAACCTTGCCTATGTCGGGCAGCGCGAGTTCGGCCCCGGCATCACCAGCGTCGTGTCGGGCACCTATGGCTTCGACCTGCTCAGAAACAGGGTGCGCCTCTCAGCATCGGGCTATGGCGACACCGACAATGAAAGCTGGGGCGTGCTCCTCTCGCTCTCGGTCTCACTCGGCCGGGGAAACACTCAGGCCTATCTCCAGCAGAGCTGGCGCAACGACCAGCGCTCGACGCTGGCCCAGCTTCGCGGCCAGGCCTTTGACCAGCGGCTCAACTGGGAGGTTGATGGCACCGTGGGCGATTTCAAGGGCGCCTCGGCGCAGGCCGATTGGGACGGCGAGCGCGCCGACCTGCATTTTCGCGTCGATCATTCCAACGGGTCGACGGGCATTCAGGCCGAACTGATGCAGTCGCTGGTGTTCATGAACAACCAGCTTTTCCTTGCCGGCCGCGTCGATGATGCGTTCACCGTGGTCGAAGTCGAGGATTCGCCGGGCGTCAGGGTCGCGCTTGAGAACCGCACCGTGGGACGGACCAACAAGCGCGGCCGCATCTTCGTCTCGGGATTGCAGTCCTATGTGCCCAACGCGGTCTCGATCGAGCCGCTCGACCTGCCGGTCGATGCGAGCATCGGGGATCCCGCAACGCAGGTTGCGCCAAAGGACCGCGCGGGCGTGGTCACGCGTTTTTCGGTCAAGCGCGCGCGATCCGCAGTGGTGACACTCCAGCTTCCCGACGGATCGGCGCCGCCGCCGGGGGCCAGCGCGCTTGTTGCGGGCATAGAGGAACCGGTGCTCACGGGCTTTGGCGGGGAGGTCTATGTCCGCGGCCTCAAACCCGGCGCGAACCGGCTCGACGTCACCTGGCAGGGGGGCAGTTGCTCGGTCACCTTCGATGCGGACGTGGCGGCGGGCAGCCTGCCGCGTCTTGGACCCTTCATATGCGTGCCCTGATCGCCTTCGCGCTGCTCGCGACACCCGCGCTCGCGGCCGCGCAGCCCGCGCCCGGCAATCGTTCGTGCAGCGTGCGCGTCCATGGGCTGAACTTCGGTGTCTATGACGGGCTGACCGCTGCGCCGGACCTGTCGCTTGGCAGGATCGAGCTTCGCTGCCTGCCCCTCGGCTCGTCGGCCGGCGCGCGCGTCACGCTCTCGACCGGGAATTCGGGCCAGTATCAGGATCGGGTCATGACCAACGGCCCCCATGAGCTGCGCTACAATCTCTATGCCGACCCCACGCGCAGACGCATCCTCGGCGACGGGACAGGCAGCACGATCCCGCTGCCGCCACGACTGACACGGGAGTTCGGGCCGTCGGTGTTCCGCGTCTTCGGCATCATTCACCCGCGACAGCTTGTGCCGGCGGGCGAATATACGGATACGATCCGGATCGATGTCGAATTCTAGCCCGAAGGTCCTGCCCGGTGATCCTCCTCTCCCTGCTCCTGATCGCTCCACAGCCCGAGCAGGTGGGATATTTGAGGACCCTCGTGATCACCGTCCGCGCCGAGGTGATCCAGACGTGTTGGCTTTCACCTCTTGCCGAACCGCGCTGCCGCGGCGCGACGGACAGGTCGCCTCCACGCATCCTGCGCAGCAGCTCGGGCGTGACCATAATCGAGTTCTGACGCGCAGACCCTACTGCGCGCCCTCCTCCACCGGATAGCCTTTTTCACGCCACAGCTTCATGCCCCCGTCGAGCGCGGTGGCGCGCCTGAAGCCCAGCTCGCGCAGCGTCGCCGCGGCCAGCGTCGAGACCTTTCCGAATTCGCAGACGGTGAGGATACGAAGCGTCGGGTCGGGCAGTTCCTGGTTGACGCGCAGCTCGAGCTGCCCGCGCGGCAAATGACGCGCGCCCTCGATATGCCCCGCCTCGAAGGCGCTCCGCTCGCGTACGTCGAGCACGATCAGGTCGTCTCCGCCCTCCAACAGCCGCGTCCTCAGCTCGGCAAGCGACATGAAGGGCACCTTGCGCGCCGCCTCGGCAAGCATCTGCTCGATCGTCTTGCCGCCGCACATATTGGTGCGCAGCGCCTCGGTCATGTGATCGGGCGCGGTCAGGTTCAGATGCTGCATCATCTCGGCGAACGCGGCGCGGTCGCGCTGCTGCAGCCTCGGGTTTTCCGCGATCTCGCGGCCGATGGTGCTCGACGATTGCCCCTTGTAGTCGTGCGCCGGAAACACCTGGGTCGCGGGATCGAGCTTCAGCACGATATTGAACAGGCTGTCATAGAGCGCATCGGGATCGCCCGTCGGCAGATCGGTGCGCCCTGTCCCGCCGATCAGCAGAGTATCTCCGGTGAACAGCCGATCCTCGATATGCAGGCACATCGAATCATTGGTGTGCCCCGGCGTGTGGATCGCCTGCAGCCGCAGGTCGCCAAAGATCAGCATGTCCCCGTCATCGAGCCGCAGATCCGCATAGGGCGCGACGCTGTTGCGGTGCATCACCGCGGGCACGCCCAGCCGGTCCTTGAGTTCGTGCGCGGCCGAAAAATGATCGGCATGGGTATGCGTGTCGACGACATAGCGCAGCCTCAGCCCCTCGCGCGCGAGCACGCCAAGATAGCGGTCGAGCTGCGGCAGCGCCGGGTCGATCAGGATTGCCGAGCAGCTTTCGCCGCAGCCGAGCAGATAGGACTGGCAACCGCCCGTGCTGATCTGCTGCAGGATCATGCGTCCCTGCGCCTCCCGCCGATCATGTTTCTTCGGGCTGCGGCACCACGCGCATATAGGGCTTCACCGTCTTCCAGCCCGCGGGGAAAAGCGCCTTCGCATCCTCGTCAGAGACCGCCGGCACAATGATGACGTCCTCGCCCTGCTTCCAGTTCACCGGCGTCGCGACCTTGTGCTGCGCGGTGAGCTGGCACGAATCGATCAGCCGCAGCACCTCATCGAAATTGCGCCCCGTGCTCATCGGATAGACGAGCATCGCCTTGATCAGCTTGTCGGGGCCGATCAGATAGACCGTCCGCACCGTCTGGTTGTTGAGCGGGGTCCGCCCCTCGGCGCTGTCGCCCGCATCGGCGGGCAGCATGTCATACAGCTTGGCGACCGCGAGATCATGATCGGCGATGATCGGGTAGGTCACCTCACCGCCCGTCACTTCCTTGATATCGGCCAGCCACCGCTCATGATCGCCCAGCGGATCGACCGAGAGTCCGATCACCTTGCAGTTGCGCGCGGCGAACTGGTCCTGGCACTTGGCCAGATAGCCGAGCTCGGTCGTGCAGACAGGCGTAAAATCCTTGGGATGGGAAAACAGCATGCCCCAGGAGTCGCCGAGCCAATCATGGAACCGGATTTGTCCCTGCGTGGTCTCGGCGGTGAAATCGGGAGCACGTTCCGCGATTCGCAGCGCCATGATGTCCTCCTTTGAGAAGTCACCGGCATAGCAAATCCGGCGCACGTCCGCCATGACGATGCGCAGAAGGGCATCGGCCCGCTAGCTTGGCGCGGCCCAGTCGCTTTCGCCCGGCCATCGCCCCTCGACGGCGCGATAGGCCAGCGCGAGCGCGCCGGTCAGCCCCGCCGATGGCCCCGCACCCGGAGCGACGATGTAGGTTTCCATGGCGCGCGTCCGGGCGTTCAGCCCGTAGCCGCCGAGCTTTTCGGACAATGCGTCGCGCACCAGTCCATGAAGATGCCCCGCCTGCATCACCCCGCCACCCAGAATTATGCGCCGGGGTTGCAGTGCGTAGGTGAGATTGAGGCATAACGACGCCAGATAATCGGCTTCGATCGCCCAGCCCGGATGATCGCGCGGCAGGTCGGCAGCATCGACACCCCAGCGCGCCCGCATCGCGGGACCGGCGGCCATCCCCTCCAGACAGTCGCCGTGATAGGGGCAGATGCCCTTGAAACCAGCATCGCCCGCCGCGCGCGGGATCCGCATATGTCCGGCCTCGGGATGGCTCGCGCCGCCATGCGGCACGCCGCCGATCACGACGCCGACGCCGATCCCCGTGCCCACCGTGACATAGCAGAAGCAATCGAGCCCCTGCCCGCTGCCGAACAGCATCTCCCCCACCGCCGCCGCGTTGACGTCGGTGTCGAGCGTCACCGGGACATTCAACGCATGCTGGAAGTGGCCGACCAGATCGGTTCCCGACCAGCCCGGCTTGGGGGTCGTTGTGATCGTGCCGAAATCAGCCGCAGCGGGATCGAGCGAGAGCGGCCCGAAGCTGCCGATCGCCAGCGCCGCGATCGGCCCATGCGCCTCGCTCGTCTGCAGGAAGAAGTCAGTCGCCGCACCCAGGGTTTCGGCGGGCGTGGTCGTGGCGATCCGGACCTCGTCGAGCACCTGACCGTCGGGCCGCGCCACCGCGCACAGAAACTTGGTCCCCCCCGCCTCGATCGCCGCCAGCAGCCCTTTGCGGTCGATGCTCATGCGCGGGACGGCCTTTCCTGAAGCGTCCGGCCATGCGTCCGAACCACGCCGGAGCATGCGGATTCACCGCAATAGGATCAAGCGCGATAAGGGCGAGACGCCGCGCTCGACCATCGACCGCGCTTCTGAGCCGCGCACGCACAAGCGGCCATGTCCACTTTGTCGTGGGATCCGGACGGTCCGGAAACGGTCCATCCCGGCCTCAACGCCAGACATGGACGAAGGACCGGTTTTTTTTGGACGTCGGCAGGCCGCTGAACGGCCGAGATTGCAGCGGAAGCTGTTAGCGTCCGATCGGCTATGACTACTGACGGGACCGCTTGAAGCCAAAATTTCGGCGTTTAGGAATGGCCCCCGCGATCGCCCGCTTGCAATGTAGGACTTTGAATGTTCTTGAAACGTTCCAAGGCGAGATTGAACAGGAGAACATGAATGGTTGACGTGACCAAGGAAGAACTCATCGCCGCCAGCGGTGCCTCGCTTGTGGGTTTTAAACAGAATACGACCGTAGCCTCAACGCGTACCGTGGAAGCAAAGCTGCGAGAAGCGGTCAGCGTGCGGGACTATGGTGCAGTTGGCGACGGCAGTACTGATGACAGTGATGCAATTAACGCAGCCATTGCCAGCGCTCTGACGATCGGCGGCACGCTCTTCTTTCCCAAGGGATTTTATCGTGTCGTCCGCACGCTCAACATCGGTTTGCAGGTCTATACAAACTACCAGCAACCCATCGACAGCATTGGCTGGGAAGGATGCTCGCTAAACACGGCAAATAAGGCGGCCAATGCCTCAAAAAAGCGCCTGGATGTGGTTGGCGAAGCCGGCGCAGTCATCATCGGCGATTTTACCACGACCGCTCCGACACCGATCATCGCTTACAATCTCGATAACGATACGCTCGAGGAAACCGGATCCATTCGGAACTTGACCGTCATTACGGCCAATCAGTTCAGCAGCGGAAAGATTACGCCAACCGCCTATGATGGCAACAATCTCATCGGTCTGTTCACAGGACGCGGCGCGAAAATCGTCGACAAAATCAACTATTATGGATGCGGATATGGGCATGTCTCGCTTAGCTCCTACTGGTGCACGCACCAGAACCTTGAAGCCTTCAATTGCGGTCGCGGCTTCACCTTCACAGAGATGAATGCCGGGCTGCACAACAGCTGAATGCGGTGAACTGCTCGGTCGGCTACGTGATGACGGGGCAAAATGCAAAATATGCCGTTTTCGGCTGCGAAAATTGCGAGAACGAGGTTTGGATTCCATCTGCCGACAGCTCGCACTTCGGGCCAGCCTATCTGGAAGATGCCCGCACATCCGGTGGTCAGGGAACCGTGCAATTCAGAGTAGGCAAGACTGCGGATGCAGCAAGCGATGTGGTTCATTGCACCTTTGAAAACATCCTGCTGCTGCGCGGCGCTGGCAATACAAAACAGGCTTTCCAGTTTCGTGCCAGCTACGTTAATACATATACCGGTTGCCGGGCATATGGCGGCCCGAACAGCGTTGATAATGTTTCGACCGGAACTCTCATCAACTGCGATTTCACCGTTTCGCGCTTCACATCCAATATTTCGAGCGAAGGCTCCTGGGCTCCGGTAATCGGCGATTCTTGGGGCAACTATTTTTCGACAACCGTTTCGACAGGACAGTATAGTCGTAACGGTAACGTGGTGACCGCGGTCGCGAGGGTGGCTTGGTCCAGTAAGGGGTCAGCTGGCGCGAGCCCTTTGATCCTCACGCTTCCGATTCCCGCCCGGAACGCATCGGAGCTTAAACAGGCCGTCACGATTGGTGACTATTCCGGGCTGAACACCATCAGACCCGTCACAGCCAATATTTTGCCGGATACATCGCTGATGACCTTTCATTGGGTTGATAACAGCAATGTTTGGTCCGACCTGTTCGCAAATCAGTGTAACAATGGTGGCGAACTTGTCGTCTCAATGACTTATTTAATCTAACAAGATCCGTTCCGGGTGCGCCCTTCTGTGCTTAGTGGTGGAGAAGGGCTTGCTCGGGGCATCTCAGTTATCCTGTCGGACTGCGGCGCTTGTCTCTGAAGCGCCGGTCAAGGCTGCATTTTTTTCGTTCAGCCGAGTAGCAATCCATCAGCTTCGTCCCAGTTCGGCTAGTTGGGGGTTCATGAATGAATGGCTGCTATTGGGGCCGTCGCGAGGTGAACTTAATGTTCGCGATTGCGGCGAAAGCAGCCGGAAAGATCGCTGTCCTACAGCCAGCGCGTTCGCTTGAATCGGATATACAGCGCCGAGCACAGAAACAGCATGATGCCCACGACGACGAAATAGCCGTATCGCGTCCTGAGTTCGGGCATGTTGTCGAAGTTCATGCCATAGATTCCCGCCAGCGCGGTCGGGACCGCGAGGATCGCGGCCCAGGCGGCAAGCTGACGCGTGCTCTTGCTCTGCCGCTGCTGCTCGAGCAGGTTGCTCACCTCGAAGACCGATGTCAGCACCTCGCGCAGGCTGCCGACCATCGCCTCGACGCGGCGGACATGATCCAGCACGTCGCGGAAATAGGGTCTGACCTCGGGGTCGAGGCAGGGCAGATCGAGATTGGCGAGCTTGCTGCACACCTCCGACATGGGACCGAGTACGCGTTGGAAGCGAATGAGCTGGCGGCGCAATCCGAAGATTCGCCTGACCTCTTCGCGCTCGAGAAACGCGTCGAGCGCCCGCTGCTCCATCTCCAGGACCTCTTCCTCGATCGCCTCGACGACGGGCAGATAGCCGTCGACGATGAAATCGAGAATTGCGTGAAGCACATAGTCGACGCCGTGGCTGAGCAGCGAGGGCGCGGCCTCGAGTTGCTGGCGCAATCCGGAATGCGAGCGCGCTGAACCGTGGCGCACCGTGATGATATGGTCCTCGCTGATGAAGATCGCGGTCTCGCCATAGGCGATCGTGTCGTCTTCCAGATGCGCGGTGCGGGCGACGACAAAAAGCTGGTCGCCATAGACATCGACCTTGGGAAGCTGGTGCGCCTTGAGCGCGTCCTCCACCGCGAGCGGATGTAGGTCGTAATTCTCCTGAAGCGCGCGCAGTTCATGCTCATCGGGTTCGACCAGGCCGATCCATACGAATTCGCTCCTGTCGTCGGCGCAGCGCATGGGTTCATCGAGCGAAACCGGCCCGATCTTCCGGCCGTTGCGATAGAGATAGGCAGCGACAACGCTCATCAGACCCTCGATGCGACAGTGACGATGTCGGGGTATCAGATGCCAAGGCGTTGCGAAAAGGAAAGATGTGGTCGGCGCCGCGACCCGGTTTTCCCTGTCCTACACAGCCCCGATCTGCGACGCTCGGCTGCTATCCACGCTCGCGCATGGATCGCACGCTCTTTCACACCGTAAAGCCAGCAGCGCATCGAAGCGGGCCACGCAATCAAGATACGCGACGACGAAACTTTATTTTACGATTCACGGGAAAACTGCGAACATAAGCGCGCGCCTTACACGATCTCCACCTCGAGCGGCGTCAGGCCCTCGATCCGGGCCTCGAGGTGATTGCCGCGCGCGACCGCGCCTACGCCAGCGGGGGTGCCGGTGAAAATCAGGTCACCGGGCATCAGGCGTATATAGGTCGAAAGCTCGGCGATGATTGCGGGGACGTTCCACAGCATTTCCGACGTGCGCCCGTTCTGGCGCGTCTCGCCATCGACGGCGAGCGTGATCGCGACATCGCTGACATCGTCCGCCTCGGCGGCGGGCGTGATCGCGCCGACGGGGGCTGCGCCGTCGAAGCTCTTGCCCATGTCCCATGGCCGGCGCTTGTCCTTGGCGGCGCCCTGCAGGTCGCGGCGCGTCATGTCGAGCCCGACGGCATAGCCGAAGACGTGGCGCAGCGCGTCCTGCTCGGCGATGTCGGCGCCGCCCAGTTCGAGCGCGACGACCAGCTCCACCTCATGGTGCAGATCGTCGGTCCGCGGCGGATAGGGCAGCTTGCCCGGCGTCGTTGGCAGGCAGCTCGCGGGCTTGATGAAGAAGAAGGGCGGCTCGGGCACCGTATCGCCCATTTCCTTCGCATGCTCGGCATAGTTGCGCCCGACGCAGAAAATGCGTCCCACCGGAAAGCGGCCGCCCCCGACGATTGGAAGCATGGGCTGGACGGGCGGTTCGATGGTCATGCGAGTCGGGTCTCTCAGCTTGTCAGCACACGCCACGCTTACGCACCACGTCGCGTCAAAGCCAGCCGATCGTTCAGTCCAGCCCCTTGATCGTCATGCTCTGGTCGATGGCAAGGTCGGCCTCGAAGCTGGCGACCGGATAGGCGCAATAATCGGCGGCGTAATAGGCGCTGGGCCGGTGGTTGCCCGACTCGCCAAGCCCGCCAAAGGGCATGTTGGACGCCGCCCCCGTCGTAGGCCGGTTGCGGTTGATGACGCCGGCGCGCGCGCGGCTCAGGAACTTGCACCACAGCGCATCCTCGTCCGTGATGAGGCCGGCCGACAGGCCAAAAGCGGTGTTGTTCGCCGCCGCAATCGCCGCGTCGAAATCGGCGACGCGCGCCACTTGCAGGATCGGCGCGAATATCTCGGTGTCAGGCGTATCCGCACCCGTGACGTCAAGTATCGCGGGGGTGACGAAGGCGGGCGACCGATCGAGGATCCTGAAAGGCAGCACGGTCTTCGCGCCGCGCGTCTCGAGCGCCTTCACCGCCTCCAGCGCGTGCGCCGCGGGCGCATTGGCGATGAGCGGCCCCATGAAGGGCTCCTGGTTGTCGTTCCACGCGCCGATGCGCAGCCGCTGCGCCATCGCCGCGGTCGCCTCGATCACCGCATCGCCATGCGCACCTTCGGGAACGATCAGCCGGCGCGCGCACGAGCAGCGCTGGCCCGTGGTGATGAAGCTGGATTGCACGATGATCGAGGCGGTGGCCTCGACGTCGCCGTCCCATGCGATCAGCGGATTGTTGCCGCCCAGTTCGAGCGCGAGGATCACATGCGGCTTGTCCGCGAAAAAACGCCGGAAATGCGCGCCCGCCGCCGCCGATCCCGTGAAGAGCAGCCCGTCAATATTGCCCGCGATCAGCGCCGCGCCGGTGTCGCGTCCGCCCTGGACGAGATTGAAGACGCCCGCGGGCAGGCCAGCGGCAGCCCAGGCCTCGGCCATCAACTGGCCGGTGTGCGGGGTGAGTTCGGAAGGCTTGAAGACCACGGTGTCGCCCGCGATCAGCGCGGGGACGATATGGCCGTTGGGGAGATGGCCGGGGAAATTATAGGGCCCGAGCACGACCATCACGCCGTGCGGGCGGTGGCGCAGCACCGCGCGGCCGAAGTCCATCGCGGCCTCGCGCGTGCCGGTGCGCTCCGCATAGGCGGCGATCGAAATGCCGACCTTGCCGATCATCGCGCCGATCTCGGCGGTGGTTTCCCACAGCGCCTTGCCCGTCTCGCGTGAGATCGCTTCCGCAAAGGCGGGCTTGCGCCGTTCGAGCTGCTCGGCAAAGCGCTTGACCGCGGCGATGCGCTCTTCGAGCGGAGTATCGGCCCAGCCCTGGAAGGCCGCACGCGCAGCGGCGATGGCGGATGCGCAATCCTCGGAGGTAGCAGCGCGGCCATGCCAGACCTGATCGCCTGTCGCGGGATCGAGCGAGGTGAAGGGCTCGCCGCGACCGCCATTCCAGTGCCCGTTGATGTAGAGATCGGTCATTGGTTCACCCTTATCATGTCGTCTGCGGTCACGCCGAGCAGCCGGGCGGCGTCGCGGCCGATGACCGCGCGATTGTCGATCACCGAGACATCGGCGCGGATCGCCCGGAAGCTGGCGATTGCGGTGGTGGAAAGCAAGGCCGGTTCGGCAGCGCCGGCATCGTCATCAATCGCAACGCGTAGCGTGCGGCCGCCCCGGATCGTCGCGATCGCATCGCGCGGCGCGGTGACGGTCGGTCCGCCGTCGAAAATGTCGATCAACCCCGATGGGCTGAAGCCTTCGCGCTTGAGCATCGCCATCGCCGCCTCGCCATCGCGGTGGCAGCGGCCGATCGCGTTGCACGCGGCCTCGTCGATCAGTTCGACATAGATGGGATGGCGCGGCGCGAGGTCGAGGATGAACTGGCCGTCGGTCGACATCACCATGCGATCCGCCTCGGTGAAGGGCAGCCGGTAAAACTTGCTGGAGACGCCTTCCCAGAAGGGGCTCGTCGTGCCGGTCCTCCTCGAACCAGCCGCGCAGTTCAGCCATCACGGTTTCGGAGAAGCGCAGCGGGTCGGCGCCGATCAGCATGTAGCGGGAACGCGCGAGCAGGCTGCCCGCACCACCCGCGCGCGCCTCGGGGCGGAGGAAGAGCGAACCGACCTCGGTCCAGCCGCCGCATTCGTTGACGAGCACGAGCGCGCGATGATCGAAGCGCGTATCGATCGCCGACGAATATTGCGCAAGCGTCACGACGCGGAACGAGAAATGCGGCCGCTTGAGCCCAACTGCCGCGCGAACACCGGCGAGCCCTTCGACCCGGCCGGTCTCCGAATCCTCGAGCATCAGCGTGTACCAGGCTTCGGCGGGCGCGGTCTCGCCTGCAAAGCTAGCGGCCGAAACCGCGAGCCGCTCGGCGAGCGTCGCCTCATCCTCCGGAAGACTGGTGAAGCCCGGGCCCGAAAGGACCGCGAGCTCCATCATCGCATCGATATCCGCGGGCCCCGCCGGCCTGATGAAGAGCATCAGGCCGCCTTGGCAAGCGTCGCGCGGACGGCTTCGCAGGTGGCCTCGAAGCGCTTCAGCGCTTCCTCGGCATCGGCGATCGGCATGTTGAGCGGGGGCAGCAGCCGCACGCAATTCTCGCCACCGCCAGCGACAAGCAGATGCTGGTCGCGCGCCGCGGCCATGAATTCGCGGTTGTTGATCACCATCTTGACGCCGATCAGCAGCCCCTTGCCGCGCACGTCGACGATGATGTCGGGGTAGCGCGCGGCAATGTCGCGCAGGCCGTTCGACAGCGTTTCCGCCACTTTGGTTGCATGTGCCAGCGTTTCCGGACGCGCGATCTCGTCAAACGCCGCGATGCTGACGGCCATGGCGAGTGGGTTGCCGCCGAAGGTCGAACCATGCGCACCGAATGTCATGCCCTTGGCTGCCTCGGCGGTGGCGACGCAGGCGCCGACAGGGAAGCCGCCCCCCAGCGCCTTCGCAACCGCCATGATGTCGGGCTCGGCACCCGGGAACCACTGGTGCGCGAACAGCCTGCCCGTGCGGCCCATGCCCGACTGGATCTCGTCATGGATGAGCAGCACGCCAGCCTCGGTACAGCGGCGACGCACCTCAAGCAGCCACTCGCCCGAGAGCGCACGTGCGCCGCCCTCGCCCTGCACGGGTTCGACGATCAGCGCGGCAGCCGTGGGGCGTGCGATCGCCTCGGCAATCGCGTCCATGTCGTCGAGGCCGAGCTGGATGAAACCGGGCAGACGGGGCCCGAAACCTTCGAGATAGGTCGCGTTGCCCGAGGCGTTGACCGCGGCATAGGTGCGGCCGTGGAATGAGCCCGCAAAACCGATCACGTCGATGCGCTCGGGCTGCCCATTGGCGGCGTGATATTTGCGCGCAGTCTTGAGCCCGCACTCGATCGCCTCCGACCCCGAATTGCCGAAGAAAACGGTGTCGGCGAAGCTGTTGGCAGTGAGGCGTTCGGCAAGTTCTTCCTGTCCCGGAATGCGGAAGATGTTGGAGAGGTGCCAGATCTTACCGGCCTGTTCGGTGAGCGCGGCGACAAGCCCGGGATGCGCATGGCCGAGCCCGTTGGTCGCGATGCCCGCGACGCAATCGAGATAGGCCTCGCCTTCCTTGGTATAGAGCCAGGGGCCCACGCCGCGCTCGAACACGACGGGCGCGCGGTTGTAAACGGCCATGATCCTATCCGACATTCTGGCTTCCTTCCTGTGTGTTGATGGATCCGAAATCGACACGGCCCACCCGCTGCGGGGCGACCAGATTCTGAATTTTTCCCGACAGATCGCGAACCGCCTCGGGCACGAAGCGGGCATATTGGCGGATATTGCGCGGGCCGATGCCATGTTCCGCGCTGAAACTGCCGCCGAACTGCTCGACCGCCTTGGCGAAGACATGATCGCGCACCGCGTCGGCAACCGCCGGGTCGAGCGAGCCGTTGGCGCGCGGCCACACCATGTTGAAGTGCAGTCCGCCGTCGCCGATATGCCCGAAATCATGGACGCCAAGGCCCGGCCAGCGCGCACCGATCTCGGCGAGTGCCTCGGCGCGGAAGCGCATCACGTCCCCGCGCCGTAGCGCGATGTCGCAGGCGACGACCTGCCCCGACGCCCGCAATCCTTCGGGGATAGCGTGGCGGATCGCCCAGAGCGCGTCGCGGCGGTCGACCGCCACGTCCAGCACGGGAGAATCTGCACGCTCCATGATCTCCGCAAGCGCCTCGCCCAGCGCCTCTTCGAGCGCGTCCTCGCTCAGCACCGGTCCGCTCGAAAGCTCGACGAGCACGGCATAGGGAGGCGTCGCACCGGCAAACGGGTGCTGGAGCCGCAAGACATGCGCGAGGGCGGCGTCGAATGCGGGCGCCGACATGCCCTCAAAGGCGGTGAGCAGCGTGCCAAAACGCGCCTCAAGCAGCGAGAGCAGTTCGAGCGCGGCATCGGGGCGGCGAAGCGCGACCAGTGCGGTCACCTGTGCAGCGGGCTTGGGCTGGAGCGCGAGTGTCGCGCGCGTGATGACACCCAGCGAACCCGAAGCGCCCGTGAAGAGCTGCTTGAGATCGAGCCCGACATTGTTCTTCCAGAGCGCCCCGCCGAGTTCGAGCACCGTCCCCTTGCCATCTGCGAGCACCACCTCGAGCCCGAGCAGGTTGCTGCGGACATCGCCATAGCGCAGGAATCGCGCGCCACCGGTATTGGCGCCGACCATCCCGCCGACCGAAGGATCAGCGCCAAGGTCGATCGGGAAGAACAGGTCATACGCGCCCGCGGCATCATTGATCGTCGAGAGCAGCACGCCTGCATCGGCGGAGACGGTGCGGTTCACCGCATCAACCTCGGGTGCGCGCGTAAGCCGTTCGAGGCTCAGAATCAGCGCATCGCCACGATCGTCGGCGACGCCCGCGCCGACCAGTCCCGTGCGCGCGCCCTGCGGCACGACGGTGACACCGTGTTGCGCGGCAAGGCGCAGGATCGCCGACACCTCAGCGCTGCTCGCGGGCCGCAGCACCGCAAGAGCGCGCCCGCCGGGCTGGCGGCCGTCCATCTCATAGCGCGCGACATCGGCGCGATCGACGAGCACATGGGTCGCGCCGATCGCCTCGCCCAGCGCCATGAGCAGGTCAGTCATGCGGCCTTGGTCATCGCGAAGATGCCCTGCGCATTGCTGCTGTCGAAGCCGAGGTCGAGCTTGCCCGTGGCGGGATCGACGTCGCGCGTGATGAATTCGTAGAACGAGCCCGGCACGCGGCGCGCCACCGTCGCACCATCACCGTCGACGAACAAGCGCTCGACCTGATCGGCGCGGAACGCAGTCTGGCGCACGCGACCGTTTGTAGATACTTCGACCGCATCCTTCACCAGCCTTCCGAGCGCGCGCTGCGCATCCGAAAGCGTCTCTACATCGGGAACGCGATCGGTCGCGTGATTGAAGGCATTGCCCTCGGTCGCGATCCACGCCGCCTCGGCTGAGCGCGCCAGCAGCGCCTCATAGTCGGCGAGCGCGGGCGTATCGTGATGGCACCCGAAAGCCGCGACGATCTCGGGCAGCGCAGCGACGGCAAGATCGAAGGCTGCGCATTCCATTTCCGCGAAGCGCGCGAGCGCTGCATGTGCTGCCACCCCCAGCGGATCGCGCGAGCTCCCGAAAACACGGCGTGCGACGCGCTCGAATTCGGGACCAAAGCGCTCGACATGCAGCTCGCTCACGAAGAATTGCGGGATGCTCTCGGGCGCGTCCTGATGGCAATAGGCGCGGCCGGTCATGTTCAGGCGCGGCAGCGGATAGACATTGGCGACGGTGTAGCCCAGCGGCTTCAGGATGCGCGCGAACGCCTCCTCCCCCGCCGGCAGCGCGCCGGTCGCGCCATCGGCGAAGCGGATCGTGCGCAGCGCGCCATGATCGAAGAACACCTTGCCACCGCCCGCGGTCACATCCGCAACATAGGCCGCGCCCGTGGGCACGCGCGCGAGCAGATCGTCGAACAGCACGATATTCAGCGCCATCGCGAAACTGGCGCGCGAGACGATTGCCGCTCCCGCGCTGTCGAGCGCAGGAGCAAGATCGAGCTTGTCGATCGCCGCCTTCGCCGCGTCGATGCCCAGCACCGATGCCGCCAGTTTCAGGATCACGCTTTCATTCGAACTCGTCATGTACGCCTCCAGAGGATATGACGGTCATTCGCGTATCTCGGCGCGCAAGCAAAACGCAAAAGGCGCATATCTAAATGAGCATTTGGAATGAGTAATGGCCCAAGACGTCTGCTTCCACCGACATCGGCGCTGCATTGCTTCGCCGCGGCAGCGCGGCATGGCAGCTTTTCGCGCGCGGGCGAGGAAGTGGGCCTGACCCAGAGCGCCGTCAGCCGCCAGATCGCGCACCTCGAGGACTGGCTCCAGACCCTGCTGTTCGTGCGCCATGGACGCCGAGTGACTCTGAGTGCCGAGGGGCGCGACTATGCCGAGGCGATCATGCCCGCGCTCGAACGCATCCGCCGCGCGACCGCGCGCGCGCTCGAACGCCGTCCCGAACGCGAGCTATCGATCGCGACCTTGCCGAGCTTCGGCATGCGCTGGCTCGCGCCGCGCCTCCCCCGCCTGACCGAGCGCCACCCCGATCTGATCGTCAATTTCCTGGCGCGATCCGACGAGTTCGACTTCGCGGACGAGAACTTCGATGCCGCGATCCATTTCGGTCTGCCTGACTGGCCGCACGTCACGCACGACCTGCTGTTCCGCGAAGAGGCTATCCCGGTAACGGCACCTGCGTTGCTCGCCGAGCACGCCATCCAGACCCCGGCCGATCTCGCGAAGCTGCCGTTGCTCGTCCAGTCGTCGCGCCGGAATGCGTGGACGCAGTGGTTCGAGCGCGCGGGTGTTCCCGTAGCCGTCCCTGCGGTCGGCCCCAGCTTCGAGCATTTCCTGATGCTCGCACAGGCTGCGGCTGCGGGCGCGGGCGTCGCGCTGATCCCGAGCTTCCTGATCGAGCCCGAATTGCGATCGGGTGCGCTTGCCTGCCCCTTTGCGCTGCCGATCTCGAGCGAGCACGCCTATTATCTGGTCTATCCGCCCGACAGGATAGCGAACCCGCTGTTCCTTCACTTCAGGGACTGGATCGTTCACGAAGCTGCGGGATCGGACTCGTCACCGCTAGTCCGTCCGGGTTCACCCGGCAACGGTTGAGGCCACGGACCTTGTCAAAGCCCTTCGCCGCCAACCCAATGCGCATTGGCGAGGCGGCGCGCCAGGCTCCAGGTCTGCCGACGGAGGTCCGGCACCGCGATGATTTCCCAAAGTCCGCCGCGGGTCATCGGACCGATCGCGTAAAGCGTATCCCACGCGCTGCCGTTGGCTGCGATCACGCGCGACTGTTCGTCTATGTCGAGCCCCAGCCGAAGGGCATCGGGTCGAATATGACCGCTCGTACGCAACGCGCGGAGCAGGCGCTGGTCGGTTCGAAGCAGATCGCCTTGCGGGCCGGTGCAGTTCACCACGCGTCGAAAGTGGCGCGACACCACCGTGTCTTCCCCACGCGGCCGCCAGACGATCTCGGCAAAGCGCTTCGCGGAATCTGCGCGGACGATCTTTCCCGCCGCAAAGCGGAGCCGCCCCGCGGCCTGCATCGCGGCAATGCGTGATGCGACCTCTGGTGCCAGGCGATGGCGATGAACATCCCACCAGGGACGCAGATGACGCAGGAAGCGGCGGCGTATCTCGTCGGGGGCTGCGCTCCACATCATCTGGGTCATGGGGCGCAGTGCGTCGATCGCGTCACGCCAACCATGCGCTTCGGCGCCCGCCCGGACGAAGCGCAACAATTCGGAGAGAACCGCGGGGGGACGATCCGACAGCGGAGAAATCACGGGTTGCGCGTCGTGATGCGAACGGGGGCACAATCCACGGCGCGACAGTGCGAGGATTCGGCCGCGAAAACCCTGTGCATCGAGCAAAAGGGCTGCGTCGATCGCAGTCAGGCCGCTGCCGAGCAGCAGCACCTCGTCATCATCGCCGAGACCCTCGACGATATCCTCAGCCCAGGGATCGGCGGCGTAGCAGCCCGACGGCAGACGCGCCGGATCGAGGTTTGCAGGCGGGTGCGGCGGAAGGTTGCCGAGCGCAAGCACCGCGGCGTCGGCGTCGAGCGAGGACCCGTCGGCGAGAGTGACGGTCACGCGGCCCTGATCGGGCACGACATCCACCGCCTCGCCCGACACGACCGTCAGCCGGTTGCCCGACGCGCGCCGCGCTGCATCGAGCAATCCGGCGAGGTAGCGGCCATAAAGATTGCGCGGCACGAAACTGCCTGCGGTGCCGCCCCCCTCGCGCGCGAGCCAGCGAACGAAATGGTCCGGATCGTCGGGAAACGCGCTCATGCTGCCCGCACGCACATTGAGCAGGTGCGAGGGGTGCGCGGCGCTATAGGCGACGCCGCGCGCGAGCTGCTCGCCCCTGCGTTCGATCAGGATGGCGCGGGGGCCTTCATGGCGCAGCAAATTTATCGCCTGCAGCGCCCCTGAAAAACCACCGCCGATGATGGCAACCGTCTCGCAAGCGCTGGGCGACGCCGGCAGAGGAACCGCAGGTCGTTCGCGATACTGCGTATCTGCGAGCATCAATTCCCGGACGATCGCGCGACGAGTCGCTGGGGACACAGACGCGGATCGGTGTGCGCATATTCCTCGGCCGCCATGCGCGCATAGCGTGCTGCCATCGCACGATGCATCAGTTCGGCGACCCGGTCGACCGCACGCTCAGCGGCGCGCAGCTCGGCTTTCCAGCATGCAATCAGGAAGTCCCTGGTCTTGCGTCCCATCGTCACCTCCTTGCTTGTCCCGCCTATCTGAACTTTGCCGGTCCGTAGCAAATCTTCGCTTGACCGACTCATTCTCTACCATTTAAGTCAACATATCGGATATCGAGCGGTTTGGCCAGCCGCTTGGGCGTAAATTTGCCTCCGGTTGGCCCGCGGCTTTTGAAGGGATGCAGCTTGCTCCGCGTCAACAACGGCTAAAGCGCGATGCAGGGCAGCGTGACGTCCCGCTTCGTGATCCCCCCATTTTTAGGGGAAGTGACGAATGCAAAGACACGTTTTCATGACAGGCTGATCGGTTTTCCGGCTGAAGCGTGACGTGCAGCGCCGTGCCCGCATTTCTGCGGCGGCGGTGCGTCCGTGCGCGCCGAAATCCTGAATTATTTTTTCTGACTGCGTGCCGTGGTGCGCGGTGCCCGGGGGCGTGCGCTTCCGGTCTTGGGGGACTGTGAAAAAGACAATGCGTAAAACACCAACAAGCCATCTTGCGACCTTCAATGCCGCCTCCGCGCTTCTTGCGCTTGGCGCAGCGCTTGCCTTTCCTGCAGCGGCACGTGCCAGCGACGTCGATGCGCCGGCTGCGCCTGTAGCGGCCGACGCTGCGGTCGATACCGCCGACATCGCTGAAATCACGGTTACCGCGCGCCGCCGCGAGGAAAGTGCGCAGGACGTGCCCATCGCGCTCAGCGTCGTGGACGCGAACACGCTTGAGGCGACGGGCAATTTCACGCTGGGCCAGGTCCAGCAGCTCGTTCCTAGCCTTCAGGTGTTCAGCTTCAATCCGCGCAACACCAACATCAACATCCGCGGCCTCGGCTCCAACGTCGCGCTCACCAATGACGGGCTGGAGAACGGTGTCGGCATCTATATCGACAATGTCTATTACGGTCGCGTCGGCCAATCGCAGTTCGATCTGGTCGATCTTCAACAGATCGAGGTGCTGCGCGGTCCGCAGGGCACGTTGTTCGGCAAGAACACGACCTCGGGCGCAATCAACATCACCTCGCGGCTGCCCAGCTTCGCTCCCGAATTTTCGGGCGAGGCAACGATCGGCGACTATGGCTATCATCAGGTACGCGGCTCGGTTTCGGCGCCCATTCTGGGTGACAGCGTCGCCTTCCGCCTGAGCCTCGCCGATACCCACCGCGACGGCTTTCTCTACAACGTGACCAAGCAGCGTCACGCGCAGGATTATGACAATTTCACCGCGCGGGGCCAGTTGCTCATCAAGCCGAGCGAAGATGTCGCGATCCGGCTGATCGGCGATTATTCGCAGCAGCGCCAGAACCATGTTCTCAATGTCTTCGCCAACTATTTCGGCACCTATGACAATGGCGCGCCGATCCTCAACAACTTCCTCGATCGCGCCGCGCGCGCCGGCTACACGCCACTGCCCGTCGCCCCCTTCGAGCGATTGGGTGATGCTGACGGGCATTATCAATCCAACATGGAGGGCTATGGCCTGTCGGGCCAGCTCGACTGGGATTTCGGCAAGCTCGCGCTCACCTCGATCACCGCCTATCGGTGGTGGGATTGGAATCCCGCCAACGATGGGGACTCCACCGCGCTGCCCGTCATCACCAAGGCGCAACAGGCCAATCGCCAACGCCAGTTCAGCCAGGAAATCCGGCTTGCTTCCACGGGCAGCAACACGATCGATTATGTCGTCGGCGCCTATTATTTCTGGCAGATCATCCGCGGCTATGGGGCTACCGCCTATGGATCGGCTGCGGCCAACTGGAATCTCCCCGCGGTACCGGCCGTGGTCGGCAATGCAGCGCTCGACGGCTTCGAGGCCAATTCCACGTCGACGCCCGAGACCAAGAGCTATGCGGTCTTCGGCCAGGCTGACTGGAACATCAGCGACGCGCTGAAGTTGACGGTCGGTCTGCGCTTCACGCATGAGAAGAAGTCGGGCGCGTTTGAACAATTCCATGTCGCCGGCGTCGACCTGTCGACACTGCCCGCCGCCCAGGCGGCTGCCGCACTCGCAATCCGCAACCAGTTCAACCCGGTCACGAGCTTCTCCACCAGCTTCAGCGACGACAGCCTTTCCGGGTTGATCAGCCTGTCATACCGGGTGGCGGAGGACGCGTTGCTCTACGGCACCTATTCGCGCGGCAACAAATCGGGCGGCCTCAACCTCACCGCGCTGCCCCCGGGCATCGAGCCCGATATCCGCCCCGAAGAGATCGACAATTTCGAGGTCGGGCTGAAGAGTCAGTGGCTCGATCGAGCGCTGACCGTCAACCTCGCCGGCTTCTGGACCGAGGTCAGCGACTATCAGACCGCGATCACCGAGCAGGTCCAGAACACCGTCAATTTCCGCCAATATATCGCGAACATTCCCAAGGTGCGCTCGCGCGGCTTCGAGGCCGATCTGGTCTATGCGCCAACCGAGTTCGTCAGCCTGACGGCTTCTGCAGCCTATACCGACGCCACATATCGCGACTATCGCAACGCGCCCCAGGCTCAGGAGAACCTCAACCTTGGCGGCATCCAGGACCTGACGGGCGAGCAGCTCTCGGGCGTTCCCAAATTCACCTACACGCTTGGCGCGGATCTCGCCCAGCCTGTCGGGGAATGGGGCGGTCAGGGGATCGAGGTGTACGGGCATGGCGATTTCTCGCACCGCTCCTCGTTCAACACTTCGGCGACCAATTCGCGCTTCGCGCAGATCGCGGGATATGGCCTGCTCAACGTCCGCTTCGGCGTCCGGTCCGATGACGATCAGTGGGATCTCTCGGTCTGGGCGCGCAACCTGACCGACGAGAATTATTTTCTGACGCTCAGCCCCGCCAACACCGGCGCCGTCACCGCGCTGGTCGGCGAGCCGCGCACTCTGGGCGTCACCCTTCGGACCAAATTGTGAGGTGAACAATGGCGACCGTGCTTTCCCTTGGACGCGTCTCTTCCACCACGGCGGCGGTCGGGGAGACTGACGGCGAAAGGTTGAACGGCTGGCGTCTCGCCGCCTTCTCCTCCTTCGCGGTTCCGATCTATGCGGCACAGATGCCGCTGGGCGTCCACGTCCCGGCTATCTACGCACAGCACTACGGGATCCCGCTTGCCACACTCGGATTGATCTTCCTGTTCGAGCGGCTCTGGGGGGCGGCGGCGGATCCGTTGATCGGCCTGTTGAGCGATCGCACGCGCAGTCGCTTCGGGCGCCGGCGCCCCTGGATCGTCGCGGGCGCCGCGCTCTACGGATTTGCCGCGGCCGCGCTCTTTTTCCCATGGGGCGGCGTCAACGCGATCTCGCTCGGGATCACGCTGTTCCTCTTCTACCTCGGCTGGTCGATGATGCAGATCCCGTGGCTTGCCTGGAGCGGCGAGATTTCTGGGCGCTATCACGAGCGCACGCGCATCGCGACCTATGGCACCGTCGCGGGCTCATCGGCGCTGCTGATCGTTCTCGTACTGCCGACGATCATCGACCAGCTTCGACCCGGTGACGCACCCTTGAAGCTCGCGGCGATGGGCGGTGTGGTGCTGATCTCGCTTGTCGTCACACTCGCGCTCGTGCTCCGCGCCTTTCCGGAGACGCCCGCGCCTGTCGTCCCCGCGGCGCGGCTGCCCTTTCGACAAGCCGTCGCGCTCATTGCGCGTGAGAAGCTGCTGCTGCGCGTCATCGGCTCGGACTTCGCGGTGACCTTTGGCCAGCTCGTGCGCAGCACACTGATCGTCTTCTTCGTGACGAGCTATATGGGCCGCCCCGAATGGGCGAGCGGGCTGTTCCTGCTCCAGTTCGTCTTCGGCATCGCCGCCGGGCCGATCTGGATGCGGATCGCGCTGAGCCTCGGCAAGCACCGCACGGCGGTGCTGGGTGAGCTCGTCCAGGTTGCGATCAATCTCGCCCTGTTGCTCGTCGCTCCCCACAATTTCGCGCTGCTGCTCGCGCTCACCGTCGCGCAGGGTCTGGCGCAGGGGTCGGGAAATCTGATGCTGCGCGCGATCGTCGCCGACGTCGCCGACAAACACCGGCTCGACACGGGAGTGGACCGCACCGCGCTGTTCTTCTCGGTGTTCAGCCTGACAAGCAAGGCCGCCATGGCCGCGGCCGTCGGCGTTGCGCTCCCGCTCGTCGCCTGGCTCGGCTTCGATCCCAATGGCACCAATACGCCCGAGGCACTGACCGGCCTGCTGTTCGTCTTCGCGCTCGGGCCCGCCATCGCGCACGCGGTCTCCGCCTGGCTCATCCACGGCTTCCCGCTTGATCAGAAACGCCACGCGGAAATCCGCCGCGCGCTCGACGCCCGCGAGCACGGCCTCATCCCCGCCGAATGAAAGGAGAGTTGCAATGACCATCCATGAACGCAATTTCGAGATCGACGACAGCCTGTTCGACGTCACGCCGCTCCAGCCGAGCCTGGGCGCGCTGATCACGGGCATCGATCTCGCCGAACCACTCGACGACGTTCGGCTCGCCGGGCTGCAAGCCGCACTGTTGCGCTACCGAGTGCTTTTCTTCCGCGATCAGCATATCACGCGCGAACAGCATATCGCCTTCGGCGCGGCCTTTGGTGAACTCGAGGTGCACCCCGTCTTTTCGCACCCCGATTATCCCGAGATCCTGCCGCTGGTCTCGCGCGACTTTGTCGGCAAATATCGTCAGACGACCGACAGCAACTGGCACGCTGATACGACCTTTCGAGAAGCGCCGTCCGCTGCGTCGATCCTGCGCGCGCACGTCTCACCATCGCTGGGCGGGGACACAGTCTTCGCCAATGCGGTCGCCGCCTATGAAACGCTCGATGACGAGACCAAGGAACGGATCGACGGGCTGACCGCGATCCACGATCCCAGCGTCTTCATCCAGTTCCTCGACACCGAGGAAAAGAAGCAGGCACTGCTCAGCCAGTATCCGCCCGTTGAGCACCCTGTCGTGCGCATCCATCCCGAGACCGGGGAGAAGGTGCTCTACGTCAATTCGGTGTTCACGCGCCGCATCGTCGGGCTCGATGCCGAGGAGAGCAATGCGTTGCTGCTCCGGCTCTTCGATCAGGTGAAGCGCCCCGAGTTCCAGGTGCGCTGGAGCTGGCGTCCCGGCTCAATCGCCTTCTGGGACAACCGCGCGACCCAGCACTACGCCGTGCCCGACTATAACGAGCCACGCCACATGGAGCGCGTGACCGTCATCGGCGACCGGCCTTTGGGGCCCGATTTCGACCTCTGAAAACTTACTTCCCAAGGAGACAAGTCATGACCGTGCTCACCCATGATTTCATCAATGCCCGCGAAGCCGAAAGCCCGCTCGACATCGTTCCCGTCGCCGGGCGCATCGGCGCCGAGATCCGTGGCGTCGAGCTCACGGGCGATCTCGACGACGCGACGATCGCCGCGATCCGCTCGGCGCTCGTGCGACACAAAGTGATATTCTTTCGCGATCAGGTCGAGCTCGACGACGCGCAGCAGGAAGCCTTTGCCGAACGCTTCGGCAAGCCTGTCGCGCATCCTACCGTCCCCGTCGTTCCGGGCAGCAAATATCTGCTCGAGCTCGACTCAAAGGAGGGCTACGCCGCGTCGAGCTGGCATACCGACGTCACCTTTGTCGACGCCTATCCCGAAGCCTCGATCCTGCGCGCGATCACCATCCCGCAAGCGGGTGGCGATACCGTCTGGGCCAATGGCGTCACCGCCTATGAGGAGCTGCCCGAGAGCCTGAAAACGCTCGTCGACGGTCTCTGGGCGCTCCACACCAACGCCTATGACTATGCGGCGACGTTCTCAGGCGCGAGCCGCAAGCAGCTTGAGCAGCACCGCAGCGTCTTTGCCTCGACCGTCTACGAGACCGAGCATCCTGTCGTGCGCGTACATCCGGAATCGGGCGAGCGCGCATTGCTGCTCGGTCATTTCGTGAAGAATTTCGTCGGGTTCAACAGCGCGGACTCGCAGCGACTCTTCTCGATCCTGCAGGATCACATCACCAGGCCCGAAAACACCGTGCGCTGGCGCTGGCGTGCAGGAGATGTCGCGATCTGGGACAATCGTTCGACCCAGCACCGCGCGATCGCCGATTTCGGGCTTCAGCGCCGGACCCTTCGCCGCGCCACCATTGCGGGCGACGTACCGATCGCGATCGACGGCAGCCGCAGCCGCGTGATCAAGCCCGAACGCGCGCAAACGCTCGAAGCCGCTGAGTAACCGGGAAACCCTCCCTCCCGGAGACCACTGGGCCGCGATCCAATCCCCCACGATCGCGGCCCCCTTTTTCAAAGGATTCGTCGATGCGTCGACTCAAGTATGCAATTGCCGTGTTGTCGGTCTGGGCTGGCCCCGCCGTCGCCGAGACGCCCGCCCGCCCCAATTTCCTGATCATCGTGGCCGACGATCTCGGCTATTCCGACCTCGGCGCCTTTGGTGGAGAGATCGACACGCCCAATCTCGACGCGATCGCCAAACAGGGCGTGCGCCTGACAGCCTTCCACACCGCGCCCACCTGCTCGCCGACACGCTCGATGCTCCTTTCGGGCACCGACAATCACAAGGCAGGCCTCGGCACCATGGCCGAGCTGATCGCCCCCAACCAGAAGGGAAAGCCGGGCTTCGAGGGCTATTTGCGGCCCGAGGTCGCGACGCTCGCCGAGCTCCTCGTCGCCGGCGGCTATCGCACGCTCTATTCTGGCAAATGGCATCTGGGACTGACCCCCGCGCAGGATCCGAGCGCGCGCGGCTTCCAACACAGCTTCACGCTGCTCCAGGGCGGGCATAATCATTTCGGTGTGGGCGTCTCGGATGATCCGATCAAGGGATCGACGTATCGCGAGAATGGCAAGGCCGTCGCGAAACTGCCCGACAATTTCTATTCCTCCGATACCTTCGCGACCAAGCTGATCGACCAGATCCGTGCGACGAAAAGCGGTGCCGAGGGCGCCAAGCCCTTCTTCGCCTATCTTGCGTTCACCGCACCGCACTGGCCGCTTCAGGCCCATCCCGAGGACATCGCGAAGTATCGCGGCCGCTATAACGAAGGTTTTGAAGTTCTCCGCGCGAAGCGGCTCAAGCGCCAGGCCGAACTCGGCCTGATCGACGCCTCCAGGGCGGCGCATCCACCCGTGCTCAAGAATGGCGGCTGGAACGCGCTCTCTCCCGAGCAAAAGCGCACCGCCGCGCGCGATATGGAGATTTATGCCGCAATGGTCGACCGGCTCGACCGCAATGTCGGCCGCGTCGTCGAAGCGCTGAAGGCGACGGGAGAGTATGACAATACCGTCATCCTCTTCCTCGCCGACAATGGGGCGGAGGCGCTCGACATCAACGCGACCGAGATGGTCGGCATCAAGGATCGCGCTGCGGCCGCCGACAACAGCTTCGCCAATCGCGGCACCGCGACCTCCTATATCGGTTATGGCCCCGGCTGGGCGCAGGCGGCGACCGCACCGTCCTGGCTCTACAAGGCCTATGCCACCGAGGGTGGCACGCGTGCCGTGGCCTTTATCAACCACAAGGATTTCAGTCGCCAGGGCAGCATTGGCACACCCTTCCTCACCGTGGCCGACGTCGTGCCCACCTTCCTCGATCTGGCGGGCGTTCCCGATCACAAGGGGCAGTTTCAGGGGCGTACGGTCGAACCGATCCGGGGCAAGAGTTGGGTGCCCTGGCTGGCGGGCAAGGCCGAGCGCGTCTACGCGCCGGGCGACGCGATCGGCACCGAATTGTTCGGATCGCGCGCACTACGCCAGGGCGACTGGAAGATCACCGATACCGGTGACGGCCAGTGGAAGCTGTTCAACATCGTCGAGGATCCCGGCGAGACACGCGACCTGAGCGTCAATCAGCCCGCGCGCCGCGCCGAACTGATCGCGCATTGGGATGCCTATGCAAAGGATGTCGGGGTGATCATTCCCGATCAGCGGATCTATCGACCATGAAGGCGGGAGCGATTCAGTCGGCCGACCTATCCAGCAGCAATGATCGGATGACGCGCTCTCACGCTATCCAGCACGTGCTCAACGCGGGCAATTTCGCCGGCACTGCCGACAGGCGTCACCGACCAGTTGCAATGAGGATGCGTCGCAAGGCTGTAAGCTTTGACGCCGCCGACGACGATACGCCAGCGGCGGCGGTTACCGGCTTCGCGGGTCAAGATTGTGACGAGAAGATCTTGCAGGTCGCTGGCGGTCATATCGCGGCAGCATGTCGTCTTGAACGCCCGGCTTTGCAACACCCCGGCCAGATGAGAAGATCAGCAATAGGCTTTTAATCGGATTTCGCTACATATCGCGTCCATGGGGCATCCATTTCATCTGGAGCACGCGACGATCGGCCATGGAGCGAAGCTGTCGAGTTCGTGGCAGCTCTCCCACACATGGCCGATCCCTGCCCTCATCCAAACTGCCGACGCCTTGCCCGACGCGGCTCCATTCGCGCCAGTTGCGGATTTCGAACAAATGCGGAGCATTGCTGGATTCGGCGCATGGGAGTGCGACCTGAGAGACAATGGCTTGCGATGGACCGGCGAAGTATTCGATCTGTTCGGCTTGCCAAAGGAGGCCAGGGTCCACCGCGCCGAAGCCGTCGCGATTTATGACGATGAGTCGCGCGAAGCGATGGAATTGCTTCGCGCATACGCGATAAAGCACCGCCGCGGCTTCACGGTTGATGTCCGTCTGGTGCGGCCTGATGGCCAGCACCGCTGGATGCGCCTGACCACGAGCCTCGCCTGCGAGGGCGGTCGGCCGTCGCGACTTTACGGTACGAAGCAGGACGTCACGTTCGAACGCGCGCGTCGCGAGACATTGAAGGGCACGTCGGGAACCGACCAGCTCACCGGACTGGCCACGCACACCGCGCTGGAAGCCCGGCTGTCGCAAGCCGCCACAAGCGAGCACCAGTCGCCCGGAGCTCTGCTCGTGATCGATGTCGAACATATAGCCACGATCCGTCGGGAGTTGGGCGATGCCGCGGGCGACGCTTGCCTTGACACGATTGCGTCGAGGCTTGCCCACGATCGCGAGGACATACTCGTCGTCGCGAGGATCGACGATTATCGATTCGCTGTCCTTATGGGAGTCTCGTCCGGACCGCGGACGGTTGAGCAAGCGTGTCGACAGCTCGTGCGTGAGATATCTCGGCCAATTTACTGGCAAGGATATTTGTTGCGTGTCGCTCCGTTGGTTGGAATGGCGCGCGCGCCCGAATCCGTAGCATTCGAGGCAGAGCTGCTCGTCTCCGTCGCGGTTGCAAGAGCTGAGGCGGCGAAACGGCGAGGCCGCGGGATCGACAAAAAACCGCGAACCCTTTCACTGATCCCATAGCTCGCCTGATATGCGTCCGTCGCAAAATTCGGGCGTCGCTCTCCGTCCACGCGATCTTGCACGCCACATGTGTTCAGGGGCGGGGGCATTCGCTAATTTGCGGACACACTGAGGCCCACCGGGTTCGAGGACAACATGGAATGAGCGACCCGGCGAAGGACTTCGGGACTTACGACTATATCATCGCTGGCGCCGGTTCGGCAGGCTGCCTGCTCGCCAACCGTCTCTCCGCTGATCCGGGAAATCGGGTCCTCGTGCTCGAGGCCGGGGGAAAGGACGACTGGATCTGGTTTCACATCCCGGTCGGCTATCTTTTCGCGATCGGCAATCCGCGCGCGGACTGGATGTTCGAGACCGTCGAAGAGGCCGGGCTCGACGGGCGCAAGCTCGCCTATCCACGCGGCAAGGTGATCGGTGGCAGTTCAGCCATCAACGCCATGATCTACATGCGCGGCCAGGCCGCGGATTACGACGGCTGGCGCCAGCTCGGCCTGACCGGCTGGGATTGGGAGAGCGTCCTGCCCTATTTTCTGCGCCATGAGGATCACGTGGCGCCCGACAGCCAATACCACGGCGCGGGCGGCGAATGGCGGGTCGAGCATCCGCGCGTGCGTTGGGACATTCTCGACGCCATTCGCGCCGCGGGCGCTGCGGCCGGCATAGCCCCTGTCGACGATTTCAATAGCGGCGACAACGCGGGCTCATCCTACTTTCAGGTCAATCAGCGGGCGGGCCGTCGGGTCAGCGCAGCGCGTGCCTTCCTCAAGCCCGCGCTCAAGCGGTCGAACCTCAGGCTCGAAACTGGTGTCGAGGTCGAACGCGTCACCTTCGACGGCAAGCGCGCTACCGGCCTGATCTTTCGCCGCGATAACGAGCGCTTCGAGGCTCATGTTCGGGGCGAGGTCATCTTGGCGACAGGTGCGGTGGGCTCGCCAAAAATCCTTCAGCTTTCGGGCGTGGGCGATCCCGAAGCATTGCGCCGCTTCGACGTACCGGTCATCCATGAGCTGCGCGGCGTCGGTGGCAACCTGCAAGACCATCTGCAGATCCGTCCCGTGTTCAAGGTGTCCGGGGTGCCCACGCTCAACACGCAGTACGCCAATCTTTTCAGGCGCGCAGGCATGGCGCTTGAATATGCCTTGTTCCGCAGAGGGCCGCTGACCATGGCGCCCTCGCAGCTCGGTATGTTTGCGAGATCGTCCGAAGACTATGCTACCCCCAATCTGCAGTTTCATTTCCAGCCGCTCTCGCTCGACAAATGGGGCGACGGCCTGCACGCGTTCGGCGCCTTCACCGCCAGCGTCTGCAATCTGCGGCCGGTCAGTCGCGGCCGGGTGGGCCTGACGAGCGCCGACCCCGCCGCGCCGCCGCTGATCGCCCCCAATTATCTTTCAACCGACGAGGACCGGCGGGTCGCTGTCGATTCGCTCAAGCTCGCTCGCAGGATAGTGGCGCAGGCGCCGCTCGCCCGGTTCAAACCGCAGGAGTTCCGCCCGGGATCCGACGTCCGGACCGATGCGCAACTGCTGCACGCGGCCGCCGAGCTGGCCACCACCATCTTCCATCCCGTAGGCACCGCCGCCATGGGACCCGCATCGGACCCATATGCCGTGCTCGACGAACGGCTGCGCGTGCGCGGTATCGATCGCCTCCGCGTGATTGACGCATCGGTGATGCCCCGGATCACGTCGGGCAACACCAATGCACCGACGCTGATGATCGCCGAGAAGGGCGCGGCGATGGTGCTGGAGGACGGACGCTGAATATCTGGCACGGGAAGCGCAGGGAATGCGGAAGCAGGGATTGAAGCTGTATTTTGACGGCGGCTGCCGACCGAATCCCGGAGAGATGGAAACCGCCGTGGTCGCTCGGGGCGTGACCTATCATCGGTCGAATCTGGGGCACGGAACCAACAACGACGCCGAATGGCTCGCGCTCATACATGCCCTGAACGTCGCGCTGTCATTGGGTGAAACCGAACTCGAGCTGATCGGTGACTCGGCCCTTGTGGTCAATCAGGCAAACGGGGTCTGGAAATGCCGAAGCGCTGACCTGCGGACGCATCTCACCAAATTTGAGATTCTCGCCACGCATTTTTCCCGCATCAGGATCAAGCACATCGGCAGATCCCGGAATCTCGCCGGCATCGCGCTGGCCAGGCAACGTATCGGGCTGTGATGATGCGACCGCCTTTCCACCACGATCGCCATGCCTCGCGCACCACTGGCACCGATCCCAGGTCCGAAACGTGCCTCACACCTGGGTGAGAACGCCTCGATACTGCGGGTCTTCGAGCGCCATGCCCGCGCCCATGGCGACGCAGATCAAGGCATTGTCGGCAATGGAAACGGGCAGACCGGTCGCCTGCCCCAGCACCTGATCGATGCGGTCGAGAAGTGCGCCGCCGCCGGTCATGACGATTCCCTGATCCACGATGTCGGCCGCGAGTTCGGGGGGCGTATATTCCAGCGCCATCCTCACTGCCTGAACGATCTGGCTTACCGGCTCCGTGATCGCTTCGGCAATTTCGGTCTGGGTGATGGCGATCTCCTTGGGCACACCGGCTACCAGATCGCGCCCCTTCACGCGTAACACGGGACCATCTTTGGCTGGTATGATCGCGCTTCCGATGCTGTGCTTGATGCGCTCCGCCGTCGCCTCTCCGATCATCAGATTATGCTTGCGTCGGATATAGGAGGATATGGCTTCATCCATCTTGTCACCGCCGACGCGTACCGAATTGCTGTAGGCAAGACCGCGCAAAGACAGCACTGCGACCTCGGTGGTGCCCCCGCCGATGTCGACGACCATCGCCCCGATCGGCTCGGTAACGGGCAAGCCCGCCCCAATCGCGGCCGCCATCGGCTCCTCGATCAGATAGACGCGCGATGCCCCCGCATTCGATGCGGCATCGCGGATGGCGCGCCGCTCGACCTTGGTCGAACCCGACGGCACGCAGATCACAATCTCCGGCCGCCGCGGCATACGACTGGAACCGCCATGCGCCTTGGTGATGAAGTGTTTGATCATCTGTTCGGCGACATCGATATCCGCGATAACCCCGTCCCGCAGCGGACGGATCGCCTGGATATTGTCGGGCGTCTTGCCCATCATCAGCTTGGCGTCGCTGCCGACAGCCTTGACGCGTTTCACACCGTTACGTGTTTCGATGGCAACGACCGACGGTTCGTTGAGCACGATCCCGGAGCCGCTCAAATATACGACGGTGTTCGCGGTACCGAGATCGATCGCCATGTCATGGGAGGCGAACCTGAAGAAGCGGGAAAACAGCATGGCAGGAAGATGGATACCTCGCATCGGAATTGCGGCGCCAACAGACCAATGGGAGAAGCATCCGGGCGTGTGGCCGAGCGAAACCCGCTTGGGTTACGACCGCCTCTAAGTCAAGCCGCGCGCACAATGCCAGCCGGGTGACGCGGCGCGCCTTGCCTGGCGCTTCCATTTCCCGGTTTCCGGCGGCGATCGTGGCACATGAGATATGTGCCTTAATCCGCGAGATGCGACGAACACCCCCGGCTGCAGGACGAAAGGAAGCCGCGGCGAGCGCTACCGTGGCGCGGCGCTATAAGCCTCTGCCTGACGCAGCAATCGCAATACGTTGCCGCTCCACATCTTTTCGAGATCGGCTTCGGAATAACCCGCCGCGCGCAGCCTTTCGGTGACCTTGGGAAGCGCGCCGATATCCTCGAACCCGCGCAGGCCGCCGCCACCGTCCCAATCGGCGCCGAAGCCGACATGATCGACTCCCGCCACCTCGATGATGTGCAGAACGCTTTTCATGAAGGCTTCGAAATCGGTGTCCTGGATCGGCTGTTTCGCATCGAGCGCGCGCGTTTCTTTCGTCAACACCGCCTGATCGGCGGGAGAGAGCGATCCGATATGTTCCAGTCTGGCGAACAGCGCTTCACGCTCGGGGGTGAAGTTCATGGTCGTCAGAAACACGCTGGTGATGCAGATGACCCCACCGGCCGCGGCCAGCTTGCGAATGCGAACATCGTCGAGGTTGCGCGGATGGTTCCACATCGTTTTGGAGCCCGAGTGCGACAAGATCAGCGGTGTCTTTGACAACGCAAGCATCTGATCGAACGCCGCATCGGAGGAATGGCTTGCGTCGATGACCATGCCAAGCCGGTTCATCTCCGCCACCCATTGCTTGCCCAGCGGGCTGAGTCCGTTCCATTTCGCGGTGTCGGTCGCCGAATCCGCGAACTGGTTGTTTTTGGAATGCACGGGCCCCGCCATTCGGACGCCGCGCCGATAAAATTCGGCGAGCAGCGACAGATCCTCTCCCAGCGGATAGCTGTTCTCGATGCTGATATAGGCAAAGCGCTGTCCCGCCGCGTCGATGCGTTGCGCGTCGTCGGCACGGGTCGCGAGCGTAAGCCGCCCCGGATATTTGGCGACCGTCGACAGGATTTCGTCGGACCGCGTGAGCGCGAATTTGCGTGCCGTCGCATAGCCCTGGGGCGTCAACGGCCCCTGCTCGGTATAGATCACGAAGAACCCGCCATCGAGATCGCCTTCGTCCATCCGTCCCAGATCGACCTGCGCCAGATCCTCTTCATGGCTATGCTTCTTGCCGAAATCCCAGCCCGGCCGTGCAAAGTGCATCGAGGTGTCGAGATGCGTATCGAGCGTCAGCAGCCGCGCATGGAGCGCAGTTGCGTCAGCCGACGCCTCCTGCGACTGGGCCATCGCGGGCGTCGACAGGCCGAGCAGCAGCGCAAGCGTCAGGCAATGCTTCATGGGGTACTCCGAAAAAAGGTCATTCGCCCGTCATGTTAACCCGGGCGGCGGCAAAGAACATTGCTTGCAATCGTCGAGCGCTTCATTGACCACCAGTTACGCGCTGTCATGGCCAGTTCCTGCTATATTGCGTCTTCGCGCAGCGTTTCGGATTGGGCTTGTGTGCGCCGTACGAGCCGGACGATGCCGATGGTCAGCAACGGCAGCACGTACACCACGAGGAAGATCGCCGCGAGCGCACGGTAGCCACTGGCGATCAGCGCGACGAGCCCGAAGCGATCGGCGACGAAAATGCATCCGATCAATAATGTTGCGGCAATCATGCCGCGTGCGCGCACGCCAAGGTCGCTGCCACGCCGCGCACGCCAGACGGCGGCGATGCGCTCGTTGATCGCGTGAACCGATCCCGTTCCGCTCTCCAGCAGCGCCGAGAAGATCATGAACTGGAACAGCAGGTGAAACAGCGGCATGTGAAGCTGCTGGAGCATGAAGTCCGACGGCAGCGTTTCCGCTTCGATCCCCGGATAGAATGCGATCATGCATACGAAGAACAGCACCGCGGGCGCCATTGCGAGTGGCCCCGCTATCAGCCCCGAGACGATCGCGTCGCGCTGGCTCGTCATGTGGCGCATCACCGGCAGGATCACCACCGCGCCGATGATGTTGTAGCTCGCATAGGTGATGCCGCCGAGCGCCCAGCCGTCAGCGGGCGCGGGAATTGCGAAATTGGCCGCGATCCGGTCACCGAAGCTGCCGAGCGCCAGCACCATGAAGATCGCGTAGACGCCGTAAAGCAGGAAGGAGACATATTTGAACAATGCCTCGACCGAAGCGTTGCCGAACGCCGCGAAGGCGGCGATCGCGCCCGCCAGCAGTAGCGTTCCCGCAAGCGGCGGCCAACCGAACATCGCAGCCCCGATCGCCCCCGCCGCCGCGCCGAACACCGACAGGATCAGGATCACGAACAGCACATAGGATATCTCGAAGACGAGCCAGCCTGGCCCCAGCAATCGCACGAAAAAGCTGCGATAGTCATAGGCCTGCATCGCACGCGCGAAGGCAAAGGTGACCGCCGCGATCACGCTCCACAGCACCATCGCCAGCAGCATTGCGGCAAGACCGCCCCATGGCCCGCTTGGCAGGAAGAATTCGGCGATCTCGCGACCGGTGGCGTAGCCGCCGCCGATGACCACGGCCTTGAATGCGAATCCGGGCAGCAGAAAACGCTGAAACCAGGTCGATGTCGGCATATGTGCGGCGCTCCCCATTATGTTCAGCCCAGGCAGTTTTCGACCAGCCGGTCGAACGCCGCACCGCCACGGATCGGATCGGCGACGGGCAAGCCCAGCCTTTCGCTTTCCGCCGCGATCAGCTTCGCCGCTTCCGCGTCGTTCAGCCGCGCGGTGTTGAACGAGACACCCCCGCAGCGGATGGCCGGATTGGTGCGAGCGCCGAGCCTGAGCGTCAAGTCGATCGTCTCGTCGACGCTCGGCAGCTCATAGCCCGCTGTGCCAAGCATCGCGGTGCGCCCGGGTTCGTGGCAGACGACGACCACGTCGGGCTGGCTGCCATGGAGCAGGCCGAGCGACACCGCTGCATAGGCGGGGTGAAAAAGCGATCCCTGTCCCTCGATCACGTCCCAGTGATCGGAGCCGGCATCGGGGCTCAGCATTTCGGCCGCCCCCGCCTCGAAATCCGAGACCACTGCGTCCATCGGCATGCCGCCGCCCGCGATCATGATGCCCGTCTGGCCGGTGGCGCGGAAATCGCAATCGAGTCCGCGCGCGAAAAAGGCGTTGGCGAGCGCGAGCGCGGTGTATTTCTTGCCTACAGCGCAATCGGTGCCGACCGCGAGCAGCCGCTTGCCCGCGCGCTTGCGACCCGTGCCGACCGGAATGCCGGTCGGGGGCGTACGCACGTCGATCAGGCGGCGCCCCTGCGCGGCGGCAGTATCGGCCAGCGCGGGCAGCGCGGCGAGCCCCATGTGCATGCCGCTCACGATGTCGAGCCCCGCTTCGAGCGCCTCGACCAGCGGCGCGATCCAGGTGTCGCCGATCACGCCACCGCTGTTGGCGACACCGATCACCAGCGAACGTGCACCACGCGCCCTGGCTTCGGCAGGGCTCATGCGCTCAAGCCCCGTGCTGACCGCGGCGCCGTCGCAGGCGAACTCGCCTACGCACTTGCTCCCCGCCCAATCACGCAAGCCGAACGCGGTCTTGGCATAGCCGGGTTCAACCACGTCGCCGAGAAAGAGCAAATAGGGTTGAGGCAGGGTGGGAGCGACGTACGCGTCTTTCATCAGCTTTCCATCCCCGCCCATTCGTACATATTATCCTAATTGAGACAATAAAGTCCCAATTAGAAAATTGTCAACGCGATTAATTGCGATCTGGTCATTCAGCGTGGGATCGAGCAATGACGCCGCCCTTCATCACGAAAGCCATCGATTCCAGCGTGCGGACGTCGGCCAGCGGATCGCCCTTCACCGCGATGATATCCGCCGCCTTGCCCGCGGTGAGCGTTCCCACTTCCTGTTCAAGACCGGTATGCGCCGCACCCCAGACCGTCGCCGAACGTATCGCGTCGAGGGGGGTGAGCCCTGCCTTCACCATCAGCGTGAACTCGCGCGCATTCTGGCCATGCGGCGATACCGCTGAATCGGTTCCGAAAGCGATCCGGACGCCGCCTTCGTGCGCGCGGCGGAGCGCGTCGACCATGAGCGGCCCCACCTGACGCGCCTTCGCGCGCACCGGCTCAGGCATCCAGGCAGCGGTTTCCGCCTGACGTCCGACGGTGTCGCCGGCCATCAGCGTTGGGACGAGATAGCTGCCCTTGGCCTTGAACAGCCGGATCGATTCGGCGTCGAGATAGGTCCCATGCTCGACTGAATCCACGCCCGCGCGCAGCGCGGCATTGACGCCGTCGGTGCCGTGCGCGTGCGCTGCTACCTTTCGGCCCAGCCGATGCGCGGTCTGCACGATCGAGCTCAGCTCCTCGTCACTCATCTGCTGACCCAGCCCGGCCGAGGTGTTGGACATCACGCCGCCTGTCGATGCAGTCTTGATGATGTCGGCACCCTGCTGAATGGCTACACGCACCGCGCGCGCACAATCGTCGGCGCCCGAACACAGCGTGGGCGACCGAAACAGCTCGAGGATTTCGTGGCGATAGCCATGCGCATCACCGTGCCCGCCATGCGCGGCGACGCCGCCCGCCGCAATGATCCGGGGGCCGCTGACCTTGCCCGCCGCGATCGCATCGCGCAGCGCGTTGATTGCCTCTACGTCGGCCCCCAGATCGACGACGGTCGTGAAGCCGGCGCGCAGTGTACGCTCCGCATAGACAACGCCGTCGAACGCCTGGTCGGTCGTTGATTTGGTCACCGCGTCGAGCCGGCTTGAGGGGCTGGATTCAAAGGTGATGTGCACATGGCTGTCTATGAAGCCGGGCAGCACGAACGCGTCGCGCAGGTCGATCACCTTCGCTCCATCCTCGGCAACGAAACCATCGCGGATCTCGACGATGCGGCCACCACTGACGACGATGGTCTTGGCTTTGTCGACGCGCCCGCTTGACGGATCGGCGAGCAAGCTGCCGGCCTGGATGAAGGTGCGCGGTTCGGCATTGCCCTGCGCCGATGCCGGCTGCGCGCCGGCGGCAAACATTGCTGCCGCGAGCAATATGGTCTTCTTCATGGTGATCCCCTTGATTTCCGATCGGCGGTTCGGCGGGACGTCGCAGCGCGTTTACAGGGAGCACGCGACGCCCCGCCGAATTCCGCTGGCCGTCTCTGAGAGCATGCGACGGCCAACGAAATACTGTGCTTCAGTAACTCACCCCAAAGCTGATGAGCTTGAAGCCCAACGCTGCCCAGAGCGCGAAGAAGGCAGCGAGCACGAGCACCACGCTCCACAGCCTGGAGAACCACCCGCGCTTGCCTTTCAACGCGCGCCAGGCGTTCCAAAGCGCGATCCCCAGCATCCCGAAAAATGCGACCACGCTCAGGATCTGGAGCAGATAGACCAGCCAGTCGAGGCGCCCGCTCAGCAGATCATAGTCGGACATCATCGCGCCGATCGCCGCCGCCCAGCCGATCAGCACCGCCACGACCAACGCAGCAAAGCCCCGTACGAGACGATAGGCGCTGAGGTCATCGCCCGCGAAACCGAGCTTCGCACCGTAGCGCCGTCGCGCAATCGCTCCGATCGGCCACGACAGCGCGGTGATCGCAAGCGCGCCGATGCTCAACAGCAGCACGGGCGTCAGCCACGCGGTCGAAAGATACCATGGTGCAGGCTCAAGCATCATGAAGGGCGAGATATCGTCGAAGCTCAGCCGCACGACCTTGCCGTTGACCACTTTGGCAGCCATCCGTTCGTGCCCGCCAACCTCGCGCCAGACAAAGGGCTCAGTCTCCACCCATTTGCGCGGCGCGCCGCCCAGTCCGGGAATGAAGCCGATAAGCGGGCCGTTCTGAGCGTCCAGGCCGACCTTCACTTGCCCCACCAGGCCAAGCGCCCTGAAGAAGCTCGAGTCCGCGCGGCGCGTGTTGACATAATTGCCGACAAGCATCCGCGCATGCTCCGCGGCGATCTTGGCGTCGACGCGCCCTTCAGCGATGGTTGCAGGGAAATAGCGATCGGCAAATTGCTCGAAGAGCGCGGTACGGATCGCCCCCGACGCACCTTGATTGCCCGCGCTGTTGACCGAGATGTAAACGCCCGTCTTGTGCGCAGGGAACAGCCAGAGATAGCTGTGGAACCACTGTGTGTCGCCGCCATGGCCGATCGCGGTCTGGCCGTTAATCTGCTGCTCGTAGAAGCCCAGCGCCATGCGATTCAGCGGCGGCACCATGTCGAGCGTGGTGGTGTGCATCATCCTCGCGGTTTCGGGTTTGAGCAGCACGCCGCCATTGTCGAGATGCGCGATCATGAATTTGGCCATGTCCGCGCCCGTAGCGGCGAGGCTGCCCGCGGGTGCCTGGCTGACGAACTCATAGGGCTTGGGATCTCCCGATCCACGGGCATAACCCTTCGACATCAAGGACTGGAGACTGGCGGGAAGCGGCTGGCGGAAGCTCGACCGCGTCATCCCGATCCGCTGGAAGATGTTGCGCTCGACATAGTCGTCGAACGGCAGCCCCGACGCACGCTGGACGATATAACCGGCGAGCGCGGTGGCATAGTTGGAATAGGCCGGCGTCGTTCCCGGCGCAAAAATGCGCTCAGGCGTCCAGCGCTTCATCAGCTCGCCGAGCGGGACTGCGGCCTTGGGGTCCGATGTGATCAGGCCGCGGAGCGATTCCTCGAAACCCGCGGTATGCGTCATGATATTCCTGAGCGTGATCGGCTTGCCGTCGCGCGGGGGAATCTTGAAATCGAGATAGGCGTTGACGTCCTTGTCGAGGTCGAGCTTGCCTTGTTCGACGAGCTGCATCACCGCGGTCCAGGTAAAGAGCTTGGAGACCGAGCCCGGACGGAACAATGTCGCGTTCGGATCGACCGGCTTGCGCGTGGCGACATCGGCAAACCCATAGCCGCGCTGCGTCAGCACCTGGCCATCCTTGACCACGACCACCACCGCGCCCGCCACGTCGCCGCGCTGGAGCGCATAAGGCATATAGCCATCGAGCCAGGCATCGACATCGGCGCGGGTGAGCTGCGGCGTGCCGGGAATTGGTGCTGCCGCTGCCGCTGCGGGCGCTGTTGTGAGAGCCGGCGAAACGGGCGTGGGTTGTTGTGTAAGCGCAGGCATGGCCGCCAGTCCGGCCAACGCGGCCAGCCCTGCGACCGCGATCTTGATCGAACGCATCGAGTCCCTCCCTTCCCCTGTTCCCGTCGCGCAAAACACTCGACATTTGCGCGCCACGCTGCGACGGAATATTATATTGATAAATGACGCGATATTGTCCTAATCGAGATATAATGAGCCCAATTAGAAAAATGTCAAATGATGCGTTTTTCCTGACCCTTCCCTGCGGAAAGCGGCGTGCCGTATGAAATCCGATCAACCCACTTTGGGCATGCTTCTGCGCGGCTTGCGCACGCGCAACGACTGGACGCTCAAGGAAATGAGCGACAGATGCGGCATTCCCGTGTCGACGCTGTCAAAGGTCGAGCACGATCGTTTGACGCTCACCTATGACAAGCTCCAGCAGTTGAGCCAGCGGCTGAACATCCGCATGTCCGAGCTGTTCGCCGAGGGCGACGCAGGCCCCGAAGCGCCCGTCACGGGACGCCGCAGCATCGGCAGCCTCGACCGCGCCATCCGCGTGAACACGAGCAATTACGACTATTATTATCTCTGCACCGAACTGCGCCGGAAGCGCATGATTCCGCTGATCACGCGGATCCGCGCGAAGTCCGCCAAGGAATTCGGTGAGCCCGTTCGCCATCCCGGCGAGGAGTTCGTCTATGTCATCCGCGGACGGATCGTGGTTCACACCGAATTCTACGACCCGTTGCCACTCGAAGAGGGCGAATCGATCTATCTCGATTCGAGCATGGGCCACGCCTATGTCACGGCCGACGGTTGCGACGAGGCTATCGTTCTCGGTGTATGCTCGAGCGCGGAAAACGACCTGATGGATTCACTGATGAACCTGCACGGCGACGACGCGACACTGGTCACCGAATAGACCGGATATCCTGGCTACGATTTGGCGGATTGCGATCGCCGGGGGGAAACATATCTATGATACCTCGTACGGCCGATTTGATGTACGGCCGGGGTTCACTTTGGGAGACGATCATTGACTGACGGCAGCAGCAACGCCGAAGACACCAACACCGATCGCCGCGACGCCGACGCAGGCAAGCGCGGACGCTGGGGCGCTGCCGGGCTTGGCGCCGCAATCGGATCGGCGGCGATCGTGGCCGCGCTGCTCTACGTCAAATCCTCAAAGGAAAAGAACAAGGACAAGCGCGAGAGCTGAGCTGAAAGGACGGGGCGCATGACCAGGGCAGTCGCACTCATTACAGGCGCGTCTGCCGGTCTCGGCGTCCGCTTTGCCGAAGGGCTCGCGGCCGAAAAACGCGACCTGCTGCTCGTCGCGCGGCGCGCCGACCGGCTCGAGGCGCTTGCCGCCAGATTGACCGCCGAGCATGGTGTCACCGTCGACGTCATCGCGATCGACCTGTCCGCCCCCGACGCACCGCGCACGCTAATCGACAAGGCGCATGCACGCGGCCTCTCGATTGTAACGCTCGTCAACAATGCGGGTTTCGGCGCACGTGGCGCGTTCGACGGCCTCGATCTCGCCAGGCAAATCGAGATGATCGATCTCAACTGCCGCGCGCTGGTGGCGCTGTGCCATCTCGTCCTGCCCGGCATGATCGCGCGCGGAAAAGGCGAGATCCTCAACGTCGCCTCGACCGCGGCCTTCCAGCCCGGGCCATGGATGGCGGTGTATTATGCGACCAAGGCGTTCGTGCTGAGCTTTTCCGAGGCGCTGCATGAGGAGATGAAGGACAAGGGCGTGCACGTGTCGGCACTCTGCCCCGGCCCCACCCGAACCGAATTCGCCGATGTGGCGAATATGAAAGATTCCGAGCTGTTCAAGCGCTTCGCCACCGACCCCGACCGGGTCGTGCGCGACGGCTTGACCGCGCTTCGAGCCAACCGCGCAGTCAAGGTGTCAGGCGTGATGAACGCGGCGATGGCGGGCTCGATCCGCTTCACCCCACGCGGATTGGCACGGCGCATCGCAGCGTCTCTGCAAAGGGCGCGCAGCGACTAGCGCCGCTCGACGCACCCCGTGTGATCGTCAATCGGCGAACAGAAGAACCGGCGTCTCCAGAAGCTTCCTGACCGCCTGCACATAGCTCGCCGCATCCCAGCCATCGACGACGCGGTGGTCGCATGAGATCGAGAGGTTCATGAGCTTCGCGACCGCGATCTCGCCGTCCTTGATAACCGGACGCTCGATCACGCGGTTGGGCCCGATGATCGCGACCTCGGGCCGGTTGATGACGGGCGTCGTCGCGATGCCACCGAGTGGGCCGAGCGAGGTAACCGTCAGTGTCGAGCCGGACAGTTCCTCCGACTTCGCCTTGCCGCTGCGCGCGGCGTCGGCGAGGCGTTTGATCTCGGTAGCGAGCTGCCAGACGTTCCGGTCCTGCGCGTCGCGGATCACGGGCACCATCAGGCCGGCATCGGTCTGCGTCGCCATGCCCAGATGCACCGACCCGTGACGCGTCACCACGCCCGCCTCGTCGTCGTAGCGCGCGTTGATCATCGGGAATTGCGGCAGCGCCTTGCAGATCGCGACGATCATCAGCGGCAGCATGGTGAGCTTGGGCTTGTCACCGCGATTGGCGTTCAATGCCTCGCGCATCGCCTCCAGTTCGGTGACGTCGATTTCCTCGACATAGGTGAAGTGCGGGATGTGGCGCTTGGACGCCTGCATGTTCTCGGCAATGCGGCGACGCATGCCGATAACCTTGATCGCCTCGTCGGCGCGCTTTGCCGACACGCCCGGCACGCGGAAACCCTGACCGGTGTTGTAGGTGAGGTACGCGTCGAGATCGGCATGGCGGATGCGATCGCCCTGCGCGGGGCGCACGTGCGAGAGGTCGATGCCTAGTGCCTTGGCGCGGTCGCGTACGGCGGGGGATGCGAGAACGAGGTGCCCGTCACCGCCGTCCAGGCTGTACGTTCCATGAGCCTTATCGCTGGCCCCGGTACCGCTCGGGCTGAGCTTGTCGAAGCCCATCCCTTCTTCTTTCTCTTCAGCCACCGGGCTGGAAGGCAAGGGTTGGGCTTCGACAGGCTCAGCCCGAACGGGTTGTGGAGCGGGAGCGACTTCGTCCGCCTTGGGCGCAACCTCGACTGCCACCTCGCCCTCGGTTTCGATCACCACGAGCATCGCGCCGATCGAGACGACATCGCCGACCTCGCCCGCGACCTCGACGACCTTGCCCGACACAGGCGATTCCATCTCGACGGTCGCCTTGTCGGTCATCATGTCGGCGATCTGCTGGTCTTCTTCGACCGTGTCGCCCACCTTGACGTGCCATGCAACGATCTCGGCCTCCGAGATGCCTTCGCCGATATCGGGCAACTTGAACGTGAACAGAGCCATGGCCGGTCAGTCCTTCATGATCTTCTTGAGCGCCTCGCCGATGCGGACAGGGCCAGGGAAATAGGCCCATTCGAGGCTGTGCGGATAGGGTGTGTCGAAACCGGTGACGCGCTCGATCGGGGCTTCGAGATGGTAGAAGCAGCGTTCCTGGACCAGCGCGGAAAGCTCCGCGCCGAAGCCCGAGGTGCGCGTCGCCTCGTGCACGATCAGACAGCGTCCAGTCTTTTTCACCGACGCCTCGATCGTCTCGATATCGAGCGGCACGAGCGTGCGAAGATCGACGATCTCGGCATCGACGCGCATCTCGGCGACGATGCTGGCGACGACGTGCACCATGGTGCCGTAGCACAGGATCGTGACCGCCTCGCCCTCGCGGACGACATTCGCCTTGCCTAAGGGGATCCGATAATAGCCCTCGGGAACCTCGCCGCCGGGATGGTTCGACCAGTTGCTGGTCGGACGATCATAATGCCCGTCGAACGGGCCGTTGTAGATGCGCTTGGGCTCGAAGAAGATCGTCGGATCATTGTCCTCGATCGCTGCGATCAGCAGCCCCTTGGCGTCATAGGGAGTCGAGGGGATGACGGTCTTGAGGCCTGATACGTGCGTGAATATGCCCTCGGGCGACTGGCTGTGCGTCTGCCCGCCAAAAATGCCGCCGCCGAAAGGCGAACGCACCGTGATCGGCGCAGTGAACTCGCCTGCCGAACGGTAGCGCAGCCGCGCCGCCTCGGAGACGAGCTGGTCGAGCGCGGGGTAGATATAGTCGGCGAACTGGATTTCGGGCACGGGGCGAAGGCCATAGGCGCCCATCCCCACCGCGACGCCGATAATGCCGCATTCGGTGATCGGCGTGTCGAACACGCGCGTCTTGCCGTATTTCGCCTGCAACCCCGCGGTTGCGCGAAACACGCCGCCGAAATAACCGACGTCCTCGCCCATGACGATCACATTGGTGTCGCGCGCCATCATCACGTCCATGGCGGAATTGATCGCCTGGATCATGTTCATGCGCTTGGTGTCACCGCGGCCGTCGGTGACGGTCTGGGCTTCAATCACGGTTTCCTCGCTCACAGCCCGGCCACCTTCTTCTCGTTAACCGCCTGCTCGAGCTGTTCCCTCAAGTGCCAGGGCATTTCCTCGAACACGCCCTCGAACATCGTCTCGAAGGGCTGGTGCATACCGTGGCCAAGGATGCCGTTCTTCTCGGCCTCCTTGGCGGACGCCTTCACGCGCTCGGCGAGCTCGAGGTCCATCGCCGCGTGGCGCTCCTCATCCCATTCTCCGAGCAGGATCAGGTGCTGTTTCAGCCGCGCGATCGGATCGCCCAGCGGCCAGTCGCTGCCCTCATTGGCCGAACGATACTGGCTGGGATCATCCGAGGTGGAGTGACCTTCGGCGCGGTATGTGAAATGCTCGATCAGCGTGGGCCCCTGATTGGTCCGCGCGCGCTCGGCCGCCCATTCGGTCGCGGCATAGACCGCGAGCGGATCATTGCCGTCGACGCGTAGCCCGGCGATGCCATAGCCGATCGCGCGCGCTGCGAAGGTCGTCGCTTCAGCGCCGGCGAAACCCGAAAAGGAAGAGATCGCCCACTGGTTGTTGACCACGTTCATGATCACCGGCGCGCGGTAGACGCTGGCGAAGGTGCACGCAGAGTGAAAATCGCCCTCGGCGGTCGAACCCTCGCCGCACCACGTCGCCGCGATGCGCGTGTCGCCCTTGGCGGCCGAGGCCATCGCCCAGCCCACCGCCTGCGGATATTGCGTGGTGAGATTGCCCGAAATCGAAAAGAAGCTGCCCTCCTTCGTCGAATACATGATCGGGAGCTGGCGCCCCTGAAGCCGATCGCCCTTGTTGGAATAGATCTGGTTCATCATGTCGACCAGATCCCAGTCTCGCGCGATCAGCAGGCCCTGCTGGCGGTAACTGGGAAAGCACATGTCGTCGCGATCGAGCGCGAAAGCAGCGGCCACGGCAATGGCCTCCTCGCCCGTACACTTCATGTAAAAGCTCGTCTTGCCCTGGCGCTGCGCGCGGAACATGCGCTCGTCAAACGCCCGCGTCAGCGCCATCGCGCGCAGCATCGCGCGGAGCCGTTCAGGCGAGAGCTTGGGATCCCAGGGGCCGACCGCCCTGCCCTCGTCATCGAGCACGCGGACGAGCGAATAGGCGAGGCCGTGGAAGCTGTCGGGTTTGGCGGAGACATCCGGACGTTGCGCTTCCCCCGCCGCGGGAATCACGAGATCGCTGTAATCCGCCTTGTCGCCCGGCCGGAATTTTGGCTCCGGCACATGCAGTGACAATGGCGGAAGATTGGCGCGCTTGAGGTCGCCTGCCATAATCTCTCCGTTCGCTATCGGATTCTCCACCCGGAAAATAGGCGAGAATCACTGCCACATATTTATTATCAGAGCGCGTTATAAAATTTCAAACCCCGACTCCAGCATTGAATCGCGATAGTCCCGGTCCGGCCGCAAAAACCCAAAAAACAGGGGCCGCGGGTGATATCCCGCGACCCCAAATGTGTAGCACAGTTTGCAGGCTTCAGAAGCGCCAGGCGAAGTCGACCACCGCACGATCATCGCGCAGATCGCTGCGTGCGAAGCTGCTCTCGACCCCGGCGCCGAAGGTCACGGGACCGTTGTTGAGCCGCAGCCCGCCCTTGATTTCACCCCATGCCTTGTCGCGTCCTGCAAAGGGTAGCGCAAAGGCCAGCTCGGGAACCGCCGCGAAGCGTACATTGAAAGTGTCCGCGCCGCCGGCAAGCGCGTTGACCCAATCGACTCCGATCTCGGGCGTGAAGGTCCACGCACGGCTGCTGCCGAGCGAACCCGTCATCCGCACGCCGAGCCGGCTCTCGATCCGGTCGATGTCGATATCGTCGACCATCAGCGCCAGCTCGCCGCCGCGTTCGCGGTAACCGCCCATGCTGTAGGAACGATAGGCGAGTTGAGCACGCGGCGTGAGCATAATACCCGTGCCCGTGTCGACGTTCACGCCCAACTCTGCCTGGAGGTCGTAGGTCGTGGCGCTGGTGTCGCCGACGAGATTGCCCGTCGTGAACCCCACCGACGTATTGCGCTGCAGCCCGATGCGGGTGTGCGACACCGCCGCCAGCCCGCCCGCATAGGCGCCGCCACCGAGCCGATAGCTGCCATAGACGGCCGCCTGGTCGGTGATCGCCTCGGTCTCCGAACCGCTGAAGCGGCTGATGCCGTCGACATGGCCGAATGCGGTGCCCAATATGAGCCGGTCATCGAGCGCCATCTCGAGCCCCATCGCCATGTGCCAGCTATCACGACCGCCATCGATCCCGGCTGTCGAGAAGGCCGATGCGCTACGATCGAAACCGCCCGCGACGAAGCCGCTCATGTTCTCGGGCAGGCGGCCCATCTGTCGCGTCTGGGGCGCGAAGCTATTGGCGAAGCTCAACTGCGCCGCAGAGGAGCCCGACAGCGTCTGTCCGGGAACCGACATCACCACTTCGGGAGACCCGATCACGGTGAAGCGTCCACCGCCCGCCGCGCTGGTGCCCAGCATCGATAGCCGTTCTCCGATCACATCGAGCACGATCGAGGACTGCTGCTCGTCGAGCAGGCTTGCCTCATCCGCCACGCGCGGCGAGAGTCCGCGGAAAGTGGCGGCAAGCATTTGCGGTTCCATAAGGTCCACAGCGCCGAACAATCCGTAGAGATTGTTGTACGATGCGCCGCGCAGCTTATCGAGCGCGTTGGCGAAGGCGAGCTCGGTGCCGCCGAAGCCGGCAAGGAAGTCCGAGAACTTGCCCGCCTGAAGCTTGAGCGTCACATCGTTACCGCCATAGGTCAGCACCGGCTTGAGCACGCCAATACCGCCCACGACAGCGTCGAAGGTCCCGTCGACTCCGCCATCGGCCGAAATGATCTGGAAGCTGTCACCCTGTCTCGGCGCGGCACCAAGCAGCGTACGCATGAAGGCGGCAGTGCCGCCCAGCGAGATGATGCCGGTATTGGCTGCATCAGCGACGACCACGATCTTGTCGGTCTTCGGCCTGGACACATCGAAGATCGTCGTCGCCCCGGAAGACAGGATCACGTCACCCGCAATGGTGAGCGTGCCCGCGACGCCCGCGCTGCCGGGTATGACCGCTGCCTGGACGACGGTCAGCCAGGTCGGGTCGATCTTGCCGCCGCCGCTCAATATACCGCTGACGAACAGCGCCTCGCCCGTCGTCAGCGTGCCGTGCACCTCGCTCCAGCCGCTGAACTGCGTATAGTCGCCGAGCACCTTGAGCGAACCCGTCGGCCGGATGCTCAATGCCGCTGCGGAATCGAGCGTCATCCGGTCGATCGTGACCTGGCTGCCGAGCGTCGTGTAGCTCGGGCCCTTCAGTGTCACGTCGTAATAGCGCGCCTTGATTCCCTGCACGGGATTGGCGACGGCGTTGTTTGGCACAAAATTGGTGCTGCCGGGCCCTCCGGGGATGAAGATGCTGTTGGGATCGCCCTCGCCCGGGTCGACGCTCTCGTCGGCGAGGTCGACGCAGTCATCCAGGAAGCAGATCTTGCCGAACTTGACCGTGTCGCCGCTCACGCCAAGCGCGGGCGTGCCCGGCAGCGCGTTGACCAACTGGCCGTTCACGTCGATCGCATAATTGGGATCCATCGACTGAACCCAGTGATTGGGGTCGGTCCAGTTGCCGATCGCCTGCCGATTGGTCGCATAGACATAGCTGTTGTTGGCGACGATCTGATCCCAGAACAGAAACAGCGGCTGGTAGAAGCTGCTGGTGCCATAGGTGGAGAAGGGTTGCGGCCCGAAGAAGCGCGTCCCGCCCGAGAGCACACCAGCCACCACCGGACGGTCGTAACGCTGGTCAACGACCAGCGGCCCGCCTGAGTCTCCGCCCGCGGTGGTGCCTTCGCGCGGGAGCGCCGCACCGTCGAACAGGTCGAAATCGAAATTGCCTGTCGCAGGGTCAAAGGCAGCCTGCCCTGCCGGACTGTCGAAATCGAGCTGATAAAGGCTCTGGGGCAAGCCACTTGGCGCACCGAAAAGGAACTCGTCCAAATCGTCGAGCGAACCGAGGACGGAGAGCATGTTCTCCGCCGCGCGGCGCCGGAAATCGATGCCCTGCGCAGGGTTCGCGCTCGTCCCGCGCGTGCCGTACCCGATGATCTGCGCATGCGTCTCTTCCGTCAGCGGCGTAAAGAGCAGCGTCCAGGTCGGGACATCGAAGGCCGGCGTATCCAGCGTGGCAAGCGCGACATCGGCTTCGAGGAAGCCCGTGGCGAGCGAGCGCGGATCGTACCAGACCTGCTCGGCGTTGAAGATCGCGCGCGACACATCGGTGGCATGCAGCGTCCCGCCGTCAAGGCCCAGCCAGCGGCGCGCTGCCGGGCGATTATTGTCCGAAAAACCGAAACTGATCGCGGTGCCGCCGGTGGCCGAGCCATAGCTGTCGGCCGCCTGATCGTTCACGCAGTGCGCCGCGAAGATCACCGTGCGCGGATTGATCAGCGTGCCGGTGCAAAGCCCGACAAATCCGCCGCCGGCGTCGATGACCATCTGGCCGACCCCGGTCACGCCGCTATCGAGGATCCCCGCGGGCGGTGGAAGGTTGGGGGAAAGATCGTTGCGAATGATGATGTCGGGCGATCGCTGGGCGCTCTCGGGCCGCGGCGGATCCGATGCATTGGCGCTCTGCGCAAGCGCAGGATTGGCGACGGCGATGATTCCAAGCGCCGCTGCCCCCATGAGAATGCGACGCAGAGAACGGACATTCGCTGAAGATGTCATGATAGTCTCCCAGATCGCGGCGAATGCGGCGTCCGGGCAGAGGAATATCCGCCGAACCGACTCGCCAGATGAACGGGAGATTAATCCAAGACGAGGCGTAAGATAGGGCCGCGGACTTGACGAAAATCAAGCAAGCCCTTGTTAAACAATGCGCATCCTTGCCAGGACGAGCGGAACGACAAGGCGCGCGCCGATTATTTCGATATCGAAATGTTATTCATGAACGATTACCCCGGGCCCCATGCGTATTCTTACGGATGGAGCCCGGGTGATCGCCTTGGATCAATTCACGGGAAAACCACGCTTCTTGAGCAGCGCCTTCACATCGGGATCGCGTCCGCGAAACGCACGATAGGCCTCGGCGCGGTCGGTTTCGTTGCCCGTCGACAGCAGCACCTTGCGGAAGCGGTCGGCGGTCGCCTTGTCCCAGACATTGCCGGTCTCTTCGAACGCCGCCCAGGTGTCGGCATCCATCGTTTCGGACCACAGATAACTGTAATAGCCCGCCGAATAAGCGTCGGACGAGAACAGGTGATTGAACTGCGGCAGGCGGTGCCGCATCACCATTTCCTTGGGCATGCCGATCTCGGCCAGCGTCGCCTTCTCGAACGCCTTGGGATCGGTGACGGGCGTGTCGCGATCGTGCAGCTTCATGTCGAGGATCGCCGAGGAGAGATATTCGACGGTCGCGAAACCCTGGTTGAAGGTCGAGGATTTCTCGATCTTGTCGACCAGCGCCTGCGGCATCGGCTCGCCCGTCTTGTAGTGCTTGGCATATTTGTCGAGCACATCGCGCGTCAGCAGCCAATTCTCGTTCACCTGGCTGGGATATTCGACAAAGTCGCGGGGCGTGCCGCCCAGCGCAGGATAATAGACATCCTGCAGGAAGCCGTGGATCGCGTGCCCGAACTCGTGGAAGAGCGTGGTCGCGTCGTCGAGGCTGATCAGCACCGGCTCGCCGGGGGCGCCCTTCACGAAATTATTGTTGTTCGACGCCAGCACATTGCGCGCGCCGCCAAGCCCCTGCTGGCTGCGATAGGTCGTCATCCACGCGCCCGAACGCTTGCCGTTGCGCGCAAAATTGTCGAGATAGAACAGCCCGACATTGGACCCGTCGCGCCGGTCGGTGACGACGAAGGTGCGGACATCGGGATTGAACACGGGCACTTCGCCGGTGTTCTCCTTGAAATCCAGATCGTAGAGACGGCCTGCCGCGTAGAAGGCGGCGCTCACCATGTTGTTTAGCTCGAGATAGGGTTTGATCTCGCCCTCATCGAGATCGTACTTCGCCTTCCTCACCTTCTCGGCATAGAAGCGATAGTCCCAAGGCTCGATCGTGATCTTGGCGCCCTCCCCCTTTCTGGCTTCGGCATCGGCGATAGCCTGCATGTCGGCGACCTCTTCCTTCACGCGCGCGACAGCGGCGGGCCAGACGCGCATCATGAGGTCCGTCGCGCGCGCGGGGTCCTTCGCCATGGTGTCGTCCATGCGGAACCAGGCGTGGTTCTTGAAACCGAGCAGCTTTGCTCGCTCTGCGCGCAGCTTCAGGATCGTCGCGATCGTCGCATTGGTGTCGCTGGCGTCGCCATTGTCGCCGCGCCCCACGAACGCGCGCCACACCTTCTCGCGCAGCGCACGGTTGGTGGCGTTGGACAGCACCGGCTGAACCGAGGAGCGCGTGTTCACCACAACCCATTTTCCGGGCAGCTTGCGTTCGTCCGCGGCCGCCTTCAGCGAGGCCACAAAACTGTCGGGAAGCCCCGCGAGATCAGCCTTGCTATCGATGACGATCCACTTTTCCTCGTCGGCCAGCACCTTGGAACTGAAGTCCGAAAAGGCGACCGAAAGCTGCTGGTTGATCTCGCTGACCTTGGCCTTTTGCGCTACGTCGAGCAGCGCGCCCTGGCGCACGAAGCTCTGATAGTCGCGCTCGACGATACGGATCTGCGCGGGCGTCAGGCCAAGCGACTGCCGCTTGTCATAGACCGCCTTGTGCCGCTGGAAGAGCTTCGGATCGAGGAACAGCTCATCATAGAAGGCCGCGATCTTCGGGCTCCATTCGCGGTCGATCGTCTGCACGTCTCCATTGGACTCATTGCTCTGTTGCACGCCCCAGAGCGAGAAGAGCCGGTCGATCGTGCCACCGGTAAGCTGCATCGCCTCGTTGACGTTCTTGAAGGTCGCGGGCGCCGGATTGTCGCGCACCGCGTGAACCTCCTTGCGCAGTTCGTCCATCGCCGCCGCGAACGCGCCGGGGAACAGGTCGGGCTTCATCTTGTCCCAGGGGGGCACGCCCTCGTAAGGGCCCGTCCATTTCTGAAGCATCGGATTGGATTCGGCCTTGGCGGCCTGGATGCGTTGTTCGGCGTCTTTGGCGAAGGCGGACGTCATGGGAATCGAAACCGCGATCAGCGAAGCGCCGGCGGCGAGCAGGGTGTGGATACGCAAATCATGTCTCCGGAAAATCCGTTCGTGATGGCACGCGTTGCGGCCCCGAAACGGCAACGGCGGACCGGATTTCGACGAAAGCACAATCATTACCGACGAACGACATTTCGTTACAGCGCCGCCAGCACCTCGGCTGCAAACTGGGTAAGCGTATCGTCGCGCGCGCCCATGATGATGATGCGATCACCCGCCTCTGCCAGGGTCACCAGCCGCGCACCCGCGGCAAAGCGTTCGGCGACATGCTCGGCCTGACGGCCCTGCGCCTTGACGCCCGCGATGATGTCGGCGGTTCCAATACTGCGGTCGGTCGTTCCGCCATAATAGACGGGGTCGGGCATGATCAGCACGTCGTCGGCCGCGAGATGCTCGGCAAAGGTCGCGATCAGTTCATCCTTCATCACCTTGAGCGGCCCGTAGCCGTGCGGCTGGAACAGTATGAGCAGTCGCCCGGGAAACGCGTGCAGCGTCGAGAGTGTCGCGGCGATCTTGTCGGGATTGTGCCCGAAATCATCGATCACGGTTACGCCCTTGGCGCTCCCAACGATATCCATTCGTCGCGACAGGCCGGCAAAGCCCCCAATGGCCTCGGCCGCCTGCGCCAGTGAAACGCCGCATGCGCGCACGGCACCGAGCGCCGCAAGCGCGTTGGACACGTTGTGCCGTCCGGGCACGCCGAGCGAAACGCGTACGCTCGTGCCATCGGCCTTCTCGATCGCGGTGAAGGCGATGCCGTCGGGCGCCTCTACAAGGTCCTCGGCGCGCAGATAGGCGTTGCGACGATCGATGCCAAAGCTCAGGACGCGTTCCTCGGGCAGGATCGCCGCCAGCTTCGCCACCTCTTCATTGTCGAGGTTGAGCACCGCGCATTCGGCCTTGCCGATGAAGTTGCCGAACAGGCTGCGCAGCTCCTCCATCGACTTGTGGTCGAGCGAGATGTTGTTGAGCACCGCGATCCGCGGATCGAACAGCGCGATCGATCCGTCGCTCTCGTCGATCTCGCTCACGAAATAGCTGTCGTCGCCCACGAGCGCGCTCGCGAAGGGCGCGTCGTCGCGTGCGAAATTCTTCATCACCGCGCCATTCATCACGGTCGGCCTGCGGCCAATGGTGTGGAGGATCCAGCCGATCATGCCCGTTACCGTCGACTTGCCGCTGGTGCCCGCGACGCCGATGCTTGTCGGCGCGGCGTTGAACAGTTCGGCGAGCAGATCGGCGCGGCGCAATTCCTTTGCGCTCAGCGAACGCGCCTTGATGACGTCGGGAATCGTATCCTCGACCGCGGCCGAGGTGACCAACGTCTGGAAGCCGCTCGTCATCCCGCTGCCGTCCTGCGGGAAGAGTTCGATGCCCTGCGCACGCAGATAGTCGAATTTCGTCGCGATCCGCCCTTGGTCGAGCGCCCGGTCGGAGCCCTTCACCTCTTGCCCCTGCGCGCGCACGATGCTCGCCAGCGGCAGCATCCCGCTGCCGCCGATACCGCAAAAGAAATAGCTTTTGGTCCTGTTCATGGCGGCGGGCTATTGACGGTTTTGACGCAATCGGCAAGCCGGGCGGGATGAGTGCCATGAAAACCACGCGGATCGGCGTTGTCGCGCCAAGCTGCCCTATCGACGGCGATGTGGTCGACCGCGTCACCGCGCGGGCACAGGCGCTCTACGGCGAATCTGCACCCGAGATTCGCTTCCATCCGCAATGCTTCCTGACCCATGGGCATTTCGCCGGAGATGACGAAGCACGCGCGAAAGCCCTGGTCGAATACGCCTCTGATCCCGAGATCGACGCGATCTGGTTCGCGCGCGGGGGCTATGGCTCATGCCGCGTCGTCGAAACCACGCTCCCCCGGCTGGGCGACGCCGCACGCGCCAAACAGTGGCTCGGCTATTCGGACGCGGGCAGCCTGCTCGGCGCACTTTATGCCGCCGGCTTCGCCAATGTCGCGCACGGCCCGATGCCCGCCGATATCCGCCGCGACGGCGGCGAAGCCGCGGTCGATCGCGCGCTTGACTGGCTTGTCGAACGTTCCACCGATGCACTCGAGCCCAATGCCGCCAGGGAACGCGCGGTCGCGTTCAACATGACGATCCTCAGCAATTTGATCGGCACGCCCTTCCAACCCGACCTCACCGATCATGTGCTGATGCTCGAGGAGGTGTCCGAGCATCATTACCGGATCGACCGCACGCTGTTTCACATCACCAGCGATCCGGCGATCCGCCGCGTCGCGGGCATCCGGCTTGGACGCGTCAGCGACGTGATCGAGAATGACCGGTCCTTCGGTTACGAGGTCGACGAGATCGTCGCGCACTGGTGCGCGGTTTCCGGAATCCCCCTGCTCGGCACCGCCAATATCGGCCATGACGTTGAAAACAGGGTGGTTCCCTTCGGCGGCGCGTGATCTGCCTTGGCGGTGGCAATTTTCGTCGCAAGCCGTTATCGGCTGATCGCTTATGGACGTCACCGATCTCCGCATCGCGCTGTTCAGCGGCAACTATAACTATGTCCGGGACGGCGCCAACCAGGCGCTCAACCGCCTTGTCGGCTATCTGCTGCGCCAGGGCGCGCATGTTCGGGTCTATTCGCCGACCGTCGAAGAGCCTGCCTTTGAGCCCATGGGCGATCTGGTCAGCATCCCCTCGATCGCGATTCCCGGCCGCGCGGAATATCGCGCGCCGTTGATGATTCCACCGTCGATCAAGCGCGACATCAAGCGCTTTGGCCCCAACATCTTCCACGTCGCGAGCCCCGAGATGCTCGGCCACCGTGCGGTAACGCTGGCGCACAAGTGGAACAAGCCCGTGGTCGCCTCGGTGCATACGCGCTTCGAAACCTATCTGCGCTATTACGGCCTCGCCTTCATGGAACCGCTCGCACTCGCGATGCTGCGCCGCTTCTACCGCCGCTGCGATGCGATTTTCGCGCCGTCGGATTCGATGGCGCAGCTTCTGCGCGACCAGCGCATGAACTATCATGTCGGCATCTGGTCGCGCGGCATTGATCAGGAAATCTTCAATCCCAATCGGCGCGATATGGCGTGGCGTCGCGAATTGGGCATTGCGGATGACGAGGTCGCGATCGGCTTTGTCGGCCGGCTCGTCATGGAAAAGGGGCTCGACGTCTTTTCGGATGCGATCGACGCGCTGAGGACGCGCGGGGTGAAACATCGCGTACTCATCGTGGGCGAAGGCCCGGCGCGCCCATGGTTTGCGGACCGGCTGCCCTCAGGCATCTTCGCAGGCTTTCAGGCGGGTCCCGATCTGGGCCGCGCGGTCGCCTCGATGGACATGCTGTTCAACCCATCGGTCACCGAAACCTTCGGCAATGTCACGCTCGAAGCGATGGCCACGGGCCTGCCCGTTGTCGCCGCGCGCGCAACAGGCAGCGAAAGCCTCGTTACCGACGGGATCACCGGCCGCCTTGTCCGTCCCGGTGCGATCAAGGACTTTGCCGACGCACTCCAATATTATTGCGAGAACGACACCGTCCGTGCCGCCGCGGGCAAGGCTGGCCAGCAGGTAAGCGATCGCTATGGCTGGGACGCCGTGAACCAGGCGCTGGTCGAAGGCTATCTGCGTGTCATCCGCCAGCGCGAGGCAGGCAGCAGCCCGCCCCGCCCCAGCCCGGTCCCCTGATCAGCTTCTTTGCCAGTCAAAGGCCAGTGGCGCTTCGCGAAAGGCGAAGCGATCGAGATGGTCGGCAACCACCTGCTGCATGCGTCCGAGATCACCGTCCGCAGGGACGCTGACCTCGACACGTAAATGTTCGGGTTCCGCGGTCATCGTCGCCACCGCGCCGGTGGGGAAGTTCACCGTTCCGACTTCGGGAGTGAACTCCACAGGCATCTTGTGTGCCCAGTGCTTGCAGAGCTGCTGGAGATAGCGACTGCCATTGGTGGTGGGAACGCGGGCCGTGCTTGCCGTCATTATTTCAGCCTTTCGATCTTCTGCGCCGCCTCATCGATGAGCGCGGCCACCTGGTGGAGCAGATCGATATCCACTTCCTCCTCGGCAAGCCGGTTCTGGAGCACGCTCTTGAGATTGCCCATCGCGCGCCGAACTGGCGCCGCCTCGGTCCGCGCACGCATCGCGCCCATCTCGGCAAGCCTGGCGAACAGCGCATCGACCTCTTCGCGGCGCTCGTTCAGATGGTCCTCGCCAGCCTTGGTGATCGAGAACAGCTTCTTCGCGCCTTCGGATTTCTCCTCGTCGATCAGGCCCATATCCTCGAGCAGCGTCAGCGTGGGATAGATCACGCCCGGGCTCGGCGCATAGGCGCCGCCCGTCCGTTCCTCGATCTCGCGGATCAGGTCATAGCCGTGCCGCGGCTGCTCGCTGATCAGCTTAAGCAGGACCAGTCGAAGCTCGCCGCCGTCGAACACGCGCCGTCGACCGCGTCCACCGCCACGCTGTTCGCCCCAGCCATGACGGCCCCAGCCGCCTTGCCCGTGCATCGCATGAAATCCGCGCGGCCCGCAGCCGCGCCCGTTAAAAGTAAAAAACATGAGAGAAGTTACCTTTCCGTGAGTCTCTGTGCGTCTAAGATATATCTTGAAACACACTTAACAAGAGGCTGATGCATTTTTTTTCGAGGGCCCTATCTAGGGTGCCCATGGCCGATCTCTTCGCCCCCGCCCCTTCCGAGACCGCAGATGCGGCAAGCGTGCCGCTTGCCGATCGCCTGCGTCCACAACGGCTCGAGGATGTCGTCGGTCAGGAACATCTGACCGGCCCCGAAGGCGCGATCGGCCGGATGGTCGCGGCGGGACGGCTCTCCTCGATGATCCTCTGGGGGCCCCCGGGCACCGGCAAGACTACGATCGCCCGGCTGCTGGCCGATGCCGTGGGCCTGCGCTTCGTCGCGATCTCGGCAGTCTTCTCGGGTGTCGCCGACCTCAAAAAGGCCTTTGCCGAGGCGCGCGAGCATGCGCGCATGGGGCATCGTACGCTGCTGTTCGTTGACGAGATCCATCGCTTCAACCGCGCACAGCAGGACGGCTTTCTTCCCTATGTGGAGGATGGAACGGTGACGCTGGTCGGCGCCACCACCGAAAATCCCAGTTTCGAGCTCAACGCCGCGCTTCTCAGCCGCGCGCAGGTGCTGATCCTCAACCGTCTCGACGGCGCTGCGCTCGAAACGCTGCTCGCACGCGCCGAGGAACTTGAGGACCGCGAAATTCCTCTTACTGCCGACGCACGCGCCGCGATGATCGCAAGCGCCGACGGCGACGGCCGCTTTGTGCTCAACCAGGTCGAAACGCTGTTCTCGGTCCAGATCGACGAGCCGCTCGATCCCGCGGGGCTCGCCGCCTTCCTCCATCGCCGCGTTGCGGTCTATGACAAGGATCGCGAGGGCCACTACAACCTGATCTCCGCACTGCACAAATCACTGCGCGGCTCCGATCCGCAGGCGGCGCTCTACTATCTCGCGCGAATGCTCACCGCGGGCGAGGAGCCGCTTTACGTGCTGCGCCGGCTCGTCCGCTTCGCCTCGGAGGACATCGGCCTTGCCGATCCGCAGGCGCTCGTCCAGTGCCTTGCCGCCAAGGACGCATACGAGTTCCTTGGGTCTCCCGAGGGAGAACTCGCGATTGCGCAGGCGTGCCTCTATCTCGCCACGGCGCCCAAATCGAACGCGGCATACAAGGCGCAAAAGGCGGCATGGAAGTCGGCGCGCGACACCGGATCGCTGATGCCACCCAAAAACATCCTCAACGCGCCCACCAAGCTCATGAAGCAGATCGGTTATGGCAAGGATTATGCCTATGATCATGACGCCGACGAGGGCTTTTCGGGCGACAATTACTGGCCCGAGGAAATGCGGCCGCAGACCTATTACGAGCCGGTGGACCGCGGTTTCGAGAAGCGGATCGGGGAACGATTGGCCTATTGGGAGGAATTGCGTGCAAAGAAGCGTTAGTGTTGCCCTCGCCCTTCTGATCGCCGCGCCCGCCGCGGCCCAACCCAAGGAACCGACCACTTACGACCGCGCGATCGCCGCGGGGTACAAGGCGCTGACCTTGTGCAGCGGCATGTTCAACGGCGGTAGAACACAGGCGCAGATCGAGGCGCTGGAGCTCAAGGGCATTTATCCGCAATATGATGCGCTCCTGCCGACGCTGAAGGCAGAGGTTTCGGAACTTGGCGTCGCCGTCGGTTTTGACGCCATGCTGCCTCCGCGCTTTGCGGGCTGGGCGCCGGGAAGAGGCTGCACCATCGCCCCGATTGGCAGCACGCCCCCAGCGCATCTCGTAACCCTTCGCGAAATGCCCCCGAGCGAGAAGGCCGTCGAACCGCGCTGGCCTCAAGGCGATGCCGGTATCACGGTACGAACCCCCGCCAGACTAGCGGCCGTCGCCCAGCGCGCGTTTGATGAAAAGAGCTATGGCACCGGCACGACGACGGGGCTAGTCGTCGTCCGCAATGGCAGGATCATTGCTGAAAACTATGCCGACGGTTTTGGACCGAAGGTCTCGCAGCGCACCTGGTCGGTTGCAAAGAGCCTGACAGGAACCCTGATCGGCGCAGCCGTCCAAAGGGGCCTGCTATCAGCCGACCAGAAGAGCGGCGTTCCCGAGTGGCAGACCGATGGCGATCCACGCCGGAACATCACGATCGACCAGCTTCTGCGCATGGCGAGCGGGCTGCACAGCGAGACTGCCGGCAACCGCACCGATGCTCTCTATTTCGGCGGGACGACGGTGACGCAGGAAGTGACCGCATGGCCGCTCGACGCAATGCCGGGCACGCGCTTCCGCTATGCGAACAACGACATCGTTCTTGTCATGCGGGCGCTTCGGGCGAAAGCTGGCGACGAAGTCTATGCGACCTTTCCGCAAACGGAATTGTTCGACAAGATCGGCATGACCCGCACCGTCGCCGAAACCGACTGGCAGGGCAATTTCATCCTTTCCAGTCAGGTCTGGTCCACCGCGCGCGACCTTGCGCGTTTCGGACTGCTCTATCTCAATGACGGCGTCTGGAACGACGAGCGCATCCTGCCCGAAGGGTGGGTGAAGTACGTAACCACGCCGTCCGGCCCACAGCCCGAGGGCGAGTTCGGCTATGGCGCCACCTTCTGGCTGATGAGCAAATCGCCCGGCGTCCCGGCCGACACGTTCGCCGCCTTCGGCAATCGCGGGCAATATGTCGTGATCGTTCCCAGCCGCAAGGTCGTGATCGTGCGTCGCGGCGAGGATCCGGCAGGGGCGCGCTTTGACATCGCGCAGTTCACCGCAGACGTGCTGGCGGCGCTCGAATGAAGGACTGGGACGAGGTCGTCGCCGTTGCGTGCGCGCTTCCCGATGTGGAGATGGCGTCCTTTTACGGCGCGCTTTGTCCCAAGGTGAACGGCAAGGCCTTTGTCTCGCCCGGTCGCGAACAGGGCAGCTTCTGCCTGCTCGTCAGCATGGATGAGAAGTTGCTGCTGATGGAAACCGATCCGGCGACCTTCTGGGAAACCGATCACTATCGCAATTATCCCGCCATCCTCGTCCGCTTCGGAACCGACGCGCATGAGCGCATCCGGACCTATATCCAGCGCGCCTGGTGGGACCGCGCCAAAAAGGTGCAGCGTCAGGCATTCGGGGACCGCCCTTGAGCTTCGAGTGGGACGCAGCGATTGCGTTTGCAATGACGCTGCCCGGCGTGACCATGGGCACGGGTGCCAGGGGATCGATCAGCCCACAGGTGCGCGGTCAGCAGATTGTCTCGCAGGGCCGCGCACCCGGCACCTATGTGCTGCGCGCCACCCGCGAGGAGATCGAGATACTCAAGCAGACCGATCCCGCCTGTTTCTGGCAGACGCCGCAATATGAAGGCTGGCCCTGTGTGCTCGTCAACGCCGGCGCTGCCGATCCTGAACGGATGCGGATTCTGATCGAACGCGCCTGGTGGGATCGCGCCTCGAACAATCAGCGGGCGGAGCGCGGTGGCGAACGTCCCTGACCATTTCACGCGCTTTGCGGCCATAGACTGGTCGGGCGCCAAGGGCAGCGCGCATAGGGGCATCGCTCTGGCGCATTGCGAGGCGGGCGACGCCGCGCCCGTGCTGATCGATCCGCCGGGCCGCGCCTGGTCGCGCGAGCGCATAGCCGAATGGATCGAGGCGCGTGCCGATGAGCCGCTTCTGATCGGCTTCGACTTCAGCTTCGCACCGCCACGCATCGCGCGCGGCAGCTACCTGCCCGGCGACACGGTGCCCCAAACCGCCAAGCGCTTCTGGGACTATGTCGATGCGCGCTGCGACGACGCCGATCTGGGGGCCGCGAGCTTTCTCGAGTCGCATCATCGCCGCCATTTCTATTTCGGCGCCGCCGACGGTCGAAAGGCCGACTATATGCATCTGCGCACCTGCGAAGCGCATTATAATGCAGGCGGCGGCGGCAAGCCCTCGACCGTCTATGACGCGATCGGCGCTGCCCAGGTGGCCAAGGCCAGCTTCGCGGGCATGCGCACGCTGGCACGCCTCAGCCGCACCCTGCCCGTCTGGCCGTTCGATCCTGCGCCCGCGCGTGGCGCGCTCGTTGTCGAGATCTACACCGCGATAGCCGCGCGGGCCGCCGGGCTGGGCAAGGGGCTGAGCAAAATCCGCACGCCCGACGCGCTCGACGCCGCGCTGGCAAGCTTCGGCTCCGCGCCCCATATCCCGCTTGCCCGCTACGACGATCATGCGACCGACGCGATCCTCGCCGCAGCGTGGCTGCGCGTCAGCGCGAAGAACCCGGCGCTGTGGCAGCCGACGCCACTCAATCAAGAGATCGCGCGTTCGGAGGGCTGGACCTTTGGCGTGGTTTGAAGCATTGGAGCGATCCGGGCCGGATTAGCACAGTGGTAGTGCAGCGGTTTTGTAAACCGAAGGTCGGGGGTTCGAATCCCTCATCCGGCACCACCCCTCTCCAAGGCGCTTAGAACCTTGGAACACACTGGAAAAACAAGGCTTTCTACGGTCGCCTGCTACAATCGTAGCAGCGAAGGAACGATCAATGTGCAGATACCTCCACGGCCCTCGGGACAATGGCATGTACTATTTCCGCAGGCCGACCCCAGAGGCGCTGAGGCCGATCATCGACAAGCGGGAGTTCTTCTTCTCCCTCAGGACTAAGGACAAGGACGCAGCCAAGCGCCTGTTACCGTATCATGAGATTGAGACGCAGCGGGAACTGGATGCAGTTCAGGCCGAGCTTGCTGTCCGAGAGGTCGCTGCCCTTCCCGTAGCCACACCCTCTCCGGCGCAGCTAGACGCCGAGCGGGCGCAAGCCGATTGGGAGGAGGAGAACGCCGCCTTTTGGGTGCAGTTCACTCAGGAGCAAGAGGCGCAAAAGGCGCGGCAGGCAGCCCGCCAACCGCACAAGGAAGCGTGGGAAAGAAGGGCGCGCGGTTCCACAGCGGAGATGCGCCCCGGCGATGCCGCCATTGTCGATCTACTGAGGGAGGCGCGTAGGGATAGCCATCCGGGAATGTTACCTCCAAGCGGCCGGTGGGATAACGCCTTACCGATAACTGCCCAAACTCTGCGGCGATGAACTTACCTTCCCGCTCCGCCTTCTTGCGGGCAAGCAGGTCTAAGTGTCCGTCCTTGCTGCGCGAGACGATAGGCGACACTCCCGCCTTCACGCGCTCGAAGTTCTCGCCGCCGCGCCTCAGGTGACAGCCGTAGCAGGACCGATCGCGGGTCCGCTTCTTGAAGCTGCCGCACTTGGCGCAGGGGCGCTCCAAGGCGATGTAGAAGGGCACGCCGTCGAGAAAGGCCGAGAACCGATCGGCGCTCGACACACGCACTCTCAGCGCCTCCAGAAAGCCATGGTCGGCTTGGCAGAGCCGCCGCTGACGGGCGTCCAGCTTGTCGGCGCGCGGCTGGCGATGATGGAGGGTAAAGCGAGCGTCCGCCCGAGGCCCGACGCGCCTATTTTGTCCCATTTCTATGTCTCTTCTACGAAGTAGAAGAAGAGAGGTTGCCCGCTACCATCATGGCTCGCAGTGCATCGACCTGTAGCTTGCGTCGCCGAACAGTCCTACGCGCTCGATCTCCCCGTTAGTCGCCCAGCGCGCCGAACCATAGGTGGTGACATGCCGGGCTTGGCGCGCGCGCCAGAGCGAACCGGTAATGGCGGCGGCACAACCGAGAAAGCCACTGGCGCCGGCGAGTGTCCCCGCCTTGTCGAAGACATGCGGCGCGTACGCCTCGTAATGATACCACCACGGAAAGATCGCCCACGGCCGATAGACCGGCAGTTCGCCAAGCGCGAACCAGGGAGGGCCGAGCTTTGCCTGATAGCCAAGCATCGCGGCCGTCCATTGGGTCGCCGTCCACACGCCGACGATAACGATGCCGAAGATGACGAGGATCTGACCTATCAGCAGCTTGGTGGGCGTCAACACGGCTCTCCCGCCAGACACCGGATGCGTCCAGGTTCAAGCCGCGATCATCAGGCCGGCGCCCCGAACCTCATATGGCGGTCTTGAGGCGCCAAGGCGCGCCATGAAGCAGCTCGCTACCTGAGCGGGAGCTATGTGTTTGGTCCCGCGGAGTGGTGATACGGATCGATTTTGAATCGATCGGGCTCTTCTGTCCAGATGCGAGCGACGTATTCGAAGGGGGTTAGGCCACGTAGCGTCTTGAGCCGGCGGGCGTGATTGTAGGCATCGATGAAGAGCCGGAGATGCTGTCGGAGCTGGTCGTGGCTGTCGTAATGGTAGCGCTTGACGGTGGCGTCCTTGATCGTCCGGTTCATCCGTTCGACCTGCCCGTTGGTCCACGGATGGTTCGGCTTGGTCAGCCGGTGCTCGATCTCGTGACGCCAGCAAGCGCGATCGAAGGGGTGGCCGCGCCAGCGGGCGGTCGGGCCATCGCGGTTCTTCGGCAGGTCGGCAAACTGGATGCCGTTATCGGTCAGCACCGTGTGGATGTCGTAGGGTACGGCCTCGACCAGTTCGTCGAGGAAAGCGGCGGCCGTAACTGTGTTCGCCTTGTCCGCCAGCCTGGCAAAGGCGAGCTTCGAGGTGCGATCGATCGCAACGAAGAGGTAAAGCTTGCCCTCCTCGGTGCGGACCTCGGCAATGTCGATGTGGAAGTAACCGATCGGGTAGGCATTGAACTTCTTCTTCGCCGGCCCTTCGACTTCGCTCAGGAGAGCCTTGTCGCCCTCGATCTCCGGCAGCCGGCTGATGCCATGGCGCTGCAGGCAGCGGTGGAGTGCTGAACGGGTGAGGTGCGGGATCGTCGGCTGCAAGCCGTAAAGGCAGTCGTCGAGCGGCAGCAGCGTGTGGCGCCGGAACGCCACAATCATCGCCTCTTCTTTTATCGTCAGTACAGTGGAATGAATGGCCTTCGGCCCCATCGGCGCGTCCGCAACGCTCGTCCGCTTGCGCCACTTCTGGACCGTGGTCGGGCTGATGCCGTGACGCTTGGCCAGCGCCCTCACGCTCTCTTCACTCCGCTGTATCGCTCGACGGACCGCCTCAGTCGTTCGGGCGCTGCCGTGTAAAATCTGCCCCATAGCTCCTCCCGCCAGATAGGATGATTATCCGTATCACCACTCCGCGGGACCAAACACCTAGCGTCCATGCCGGTCGTTCGACCGCTCTGCCGAATGTCTACAAGCGATCGTTCCTCTGGGTATCGCCAGCCAACCGAGATTGTTCGAAATGTCGGTTGCCGACAGTCTGGAATTGAGGGCCATCGAGGAAGCGGTCGTTCATTCAGGTCGACAATCAACGCCGCGGTTTTGTCCGCTTCGTCGACGATCCGGACAGTCAGCAATGGGACAGCGATCGAGGTAAGCCGACGTTCGTTCAGGTCGGATGCGCACGTCACCCTCCGTCGGATGTCCAGAAAGTCCGGTTTTGCGAGGAAATTTACCAAGCCGGACGTTGGACGCGTTTGGCCTCAAACTGCGGCGGCAGCAAACATCGGCTCATTTTCTGAAGAGGTGGATAAGGATATCGTCGTCAAAGAAACTACCTCGCTTTCACGACGAAATAAAGCCTCTGGCCTTCAACCAGGTTACGAACTCAAGATTCGCATCTGTGCTTGCGATCCTCGGCGTAATGCCGCCGCATCATCAAGCCTCCATCCCAACGGGAAGCCTGAATCACGCTGACCCGCAAATCTCAAGCCGGTTTATGAGTTCGCGCCCTAGTCCCGCGGTTCTTCTGACGAAGCGGCTGTCTGTGAGCCGAGAGCAGACATCTCACAATTCGACTGTGAAGCCTCCAAATCACTCTACGGAGTCACCACATTAGCTAGCCCACTACCGCGCGAGGATGCGATTTCGTGACGACTCGCAACCGTTGCCGGTAAAGCTTGCTCATCTAAGGCCCTTACGGCTTGCAGAACTACAGATGTGGATTGGACACCTTTCAGACTTAATTTTATGCGCTTTGCTTCGTCCTCGTAATTTGCGCCCATTTTTTTCACTCCTTCTAAAATTTGCTCGGCATCTGGTCTTCTAATGTCGAAGACGTAATCCTGCTGTTGAAAGAGGGCCGCAAGGTCAGTATATTTGCTGGCCCACCCGAGTATGACTGCAGGGACACCACTTCGGTAAGCGAACACCACAGAGTGATAGCGCGATGCGACTACAAACTTAAATCGAGCAATGATATCTATAAGCTCTGGACTTGAATATTCTCCAGAAATTAGGCGCACCTTTTGGCTATTATTTACTCTTTTAAGGACTTGCTTAACAAGATCTGTGTCGGCGGTGGCCGTGTTAAGAATGTACACCTGCTCATCACTCTCGAGCAATTGCTCAAGCATTCTCGCATACAGGTCGATGACTGCAGAAGCGTCACCAATTCTAAACACGTTTTTATTTATGATGAAACCAACGGAGTTTTGTTTCGGATAAATCTTTTCGTTGTCCTTATATTCCGCACAGATTTGGCAGGTTTTTGGAAAAATCTTTTCTCTAATCACCATGTCAGCCGATAATTCAACATTACGCAGCCCAAGAGACGTAAGACATTCATACCCTTCGCGCTCGCGCGCGTATATCTTTATGGGGTACGACAACTCTTTCTTCACATCATCAGTAAAGTCAGAGTCATCTTTCTCTCCCCAGTCAAATGGACCGAAGCTTTGCGGCATCAATATTATCTTCTTGTCATAGCGCCTAGCTATTCTAATTGTATCGAGTAATATCCTGCCGCTTTTCTTGGGCCATCCGGAGCCAAGCGTGTAGCCACTTGCGTCAAAGATAGCATCCGCTTTTAGCAATGCATTTCTCATCTTCGGAATTTTATTGTGCCATTTACCGCTTTTTCTCAGACGGGCGACAAAGTGCGTTAATATAGGCACTAGAAACGGCACTTTGTGCAACCCATATTTGAGAACATTACGCGTATAGTCGTCATATGGAAATAGCGGAAACGTATATTGCTCGGGAGAGTCATATCTGTCCGCGAAACCAATTACTTCACACTCGCCGTAGATGGATTTCAGGGAATAGCTAAGGGAAAGAAACATTGCCTGAGAGCCTTTGTTTCTCATCTGGATTCCGGTAATGATGAACACTTTCATAATGCCTGACCTCCCCCTTGATAATTGATCCGTTTCGGCACGTCAGTAAAAGTCGTTTCTTGCTTCATCGGTCCCGTCGATTCGTACCAGCGGCTCAGCGACTGACCACTCATCTGCTCTAGTGCTTCAATAGAGGGAGCGTAATAATCGTTCAGGCGCTTTCGCAGCTCGTCTGTTAGCAATGGATACTGGGGCTTGCGTGCAATTAACTTACGAATGGCCTCGAACGCGAAGGTGCCTCGTAGGGGGCGGGCAATCGGTTTCATCCAAGCAAGGCGCTTGCTCAATCCGGCGGGCACTACCGGCACCGTCTTGTCCTTCACCTTTTCTTGTCCATCTGGTGCGAGAGGGCGTGGCGGCAAGCCCAGGTGAGCCCGGGCCCGTGACATCTGCGTTTCAGGGTCGTCCAACACGCCCTCGAAAAACAGGATAAGAAGTGCCTCGCGTCCAAAGATGTCGATATAAGACTGCAGGTGCGACGCGAAATTGCCGGCGACCAGGAACCGCAAATTCTCCCCCAATGAGGGATCGAGGTAGTTCCCTATATCCCCTCCCACCTCGCCACGTCTGAAAAGCATGCAGTAGTCAGAATATGCCCGCTCCACGGGGTTGCGTAGCTGTACGATTAGTTTCGCATGGGGCAGGTGTCGGTGGAGGCGGACCGCTGCTTCGGGCTCGTAGAGATAAGAATTGGATTTCTCGCCAACGGTTCTACCGAACCCCTCCTCGGTGAACTGCGAGAGATACCAATCTTCTCCTCGGCTGTAATTCCTGGAGAAAAAGTGCAGCTCCGGATCAGGCATGTAAACTGCCGGGTCCGACTGTAGCTGTGTCTGAAGCCAGGTGGTCGCCGACTTCGCGGCCCCAATAATGATGAAGTCGATGTTATCAAATTGCATTGGATTCTCGCGCCTCCGCTTAATGCGCGGGTACAGGGAGCGGTGTACATCGATGATACCGCGCAAATGGGACTCGGGTTTGTAGGTGGAGATGGCTCCGCCAATCGCGACAGGGTTTGAACCAGACATTTCCCGCCGGACATTCGAACGGGACTTGCCGACGCTCACAGCTCTGTCGAAGCGGCCGCGTTTGTCGCGCTGTGCATACCCGACGTTTTTTATCGATGATCGCCGAATAGCGACGCATACAAGCCTCCCAAACCGCTTGGGACAACATAGGTAAGCGGCGCTCCAAATAAGAAATGTTCTTTCGGCTTAGATCCGATGCGTTCGTCAAGGGTCTTTCACCCGCCAGAACAGACACGCGCGAGATCGCAAAAAGCAGGCAACTTTGTCAGCGAGGCTATGTGGCAAATCCCATAAGCGGCCAGTCCGCTTGCCACGACTAAATTGACGTTCCTGCGTCCTGCGCGTCGCCTGAAAGCAGTCGTGCCTTCCAATCTGAATGAGTGGCACTTTTCGGGAGCCGACAAACGCCCCTCGAACGTCGGAAATGTGGGCGGTTGCTGCCAATCAGCGACGTCGCTTCCAACGTCCGCTATTTTATTTCGCCCTGTCGCCCGAACGAGGACCGAGCGACAAAGGAAAAACATACCAACCAGGTTGAACGGATTCTCGCAAAGCCAGCTTCAGGATATGCGTGCCGAACAAATGGCCTCCACCATGGCGGCGGCGGCATCAGCCTGCTCGAGCGAAGCCTCCTGCACGAGCGTTCGCCAGGTGTGAAAGCTCAGCGCCAGGAGGAGCAGTGCATGGTCACGGGCATCGAGCTCGGCACCCAGGATTTCACGATAGGCCGCCATTGCCGGCCAGAACCGCAGTTCGTTGATTTCTCGCGTCGGCGCGTGATGTTCGCTGTCACGCAGCGTGCAGGCGAGGACCGCGGCATTGCGCGCGTACCAGCCATAAATCGCGCCAAGACCGGTGCGAACGCGTTCGCGCGGATCTTGTATCGCGCGCCACGGCTCGGGGTTCGGCAGCGGATCCCGCTCGAGCACATGCCCCGAGCAAGCGAGCAGCACGCTCCACTCGTCCGGAAAATGCGCATAAAGCGTATGGCGCTGGACGCCGGCGCGTTCGGCCAACATGCTGACCGTTGTGCGCGCGGGACCGACCGTGCTGTGCAGTTCGACGGCCGCCTCGACGATGCGCCGTCGCGTCTCGGCTTGCTGTTCGGCGCGGCGTTTCAAGGTGTAGCTTCGGGCCATATAATTCCAGTGCACATCATCGTGCATTCATAATTGACTCACTCCTTCAATTTGAATACACAGCATTGCATTGTCAAACTTGAGGACGGGGAAACGTCCATGGAAACCAGGATCGACGAGATCGCCAACGCCATCTTCCGGTTCTCGACATTCGTGCCGGAGATCGAGGCGCCGGCCGGTCTCACCTTCAACCAGTTCCTCGTGCTGGGAGATGAGCCGCTTCTGTTTCATACCGGGCCACGACGGCTCTTTCCGCTCGTGCGAGACGCGGTGAGCCGCCTCATGCCAGTAGAAAGGCTCCGGTGGATTACGTTCGGCCATTATGAAGCGGACGAATGCGGATCGATGAATGAATGGCTCGCCGTCGCACCACGGGCGGAGGTGGCGCATGGGATGACCGGCTGCAATGTATCCCTGATTGACATGGCCGATCGCACACCGCGTGTGCTTGCGGATGGCGAAATCATCGACCTCGGTTCCAGGCGGGTGCGCTATCTCGACACGCCGCATGTACCGCACGGATGGGAAGCTGGGCTGATCTTCGAGGAGACAACCGACACGCTGCTATGTGGCGATCTCTTTACCCAATATGGCAATGGCCCGGCCTTGACCGAAGGCGACATCGTCGGGCCCGCCATAGCGGCCGAGGACACGGCCTGCTTTTCGGCGCTGAATCCCGGCATGGGCGCGACGATCCGCCGACTTGCCGCGCTGACACCGAGAACGCTGGCGCTGATGCACGGACCGTCGTTTGCGGGCGACTCGCCCGCGGCTCTCGCGGCCCTCGCTGACGATTATGACCGCCGCGTCCGCCTCGCCGCGCAAGAGGTCGGCTTGTGACGCTCCCACCTGCTGATCAGGTGCAATGCTCTCGGCGAGATCATCCATCTTCACATATAGGGGCGATATAAGGGCGCGCTGGCTTCCTCCCAGGCTCTCTCGACGGACTCGCCTGAACGTCTCGTTTAGAGCGTGCTACGTATAGGCAGACGGTTTGCAATCGGCCGATCCGTCTCGCAGTCCTACCCTGAATGACCGTCGGCTTTGGCGGCGAGAATATGCGCCCGGCATGGCCGGCATTGTGGGCGCTAACCGCCATTAGCGCGACGTCGCTTCCAACGTCCGCTATTTCACCGACCGAAAGCAACCGATGTCCGAAATATGACCACAAATTTCGGACATCGGTTGCTCTTTGTCCGAAAAACATATACAAATTTCGGACAAATGAACGAGTCGACCGACCTGAAGAGCCGCGTCCTCGAGCGGATCGCCGCCGGTGCGCCACGAAGCGTATGGACGGCGGCGGACTTTCTCGACCTCGCCACGCGCGCCGCCGTCGACAAGGTGCTCCAGCGTTTTGTCGCGGCCAGCACGCTCCGCCGACTCGACAGAGGCCTATACGACAAGCCGGCCTTCAACCGCCTCACCAAGGCGCCCAATCCCCCCGATCCACGCCAAGTGGTCGAGGCGATCACCCGCCGCGACCAGATTCGGGTTCTGGTCGACGGCATGACCGCCGCCAACGATCTTGGTCTCACCAATGCGGTTCCAGCAAAGATCGTCGTCCACACCGACGCCCGACTGAAGCCGGTCCATCTCGGCAATCTCGACATCAGCTTCCGGCCTACGGCCGCCAGCAAGCTCTTTTGGGCTGGTCGCCCGGCGATGCGAATCGTGCAGGCGCTTCACTGGCTGCGCGACGCCACGACAGACGTCGAGGAGAACCAAGTCATCCGCTACAGGCTCCAGCAGCTTCTCCGGCGCGAGCCGGACGGCGCACGGCTGCGCAAGGACCTGCGCGACGGAATGTCGACATTGCCGGCCTGGATGCAGGACTATCTGAGAAGCATCCTCACCGACGAGCCCAAAGCCGCATGAATCTGAACTATGATGTGATCCTGTCCGCCGATCAGGACACGCGGGCGGGTCTCTTCACCGCGACCGCGCTGCGCCTCGGCACAACTCCGCAAAATGCCGAAAAGGACTTCTGGGTCTGCTGGACGCTGGACTCGCTCTTCAACGGCCTTCCGGACGGGCCAAGGCTGCTGTTCAAGGGTGGCACCTCGCTATCCAAGGGCTTCGGGCTGATCCGTCGCTTCTCTGAAGATATCGATGTCACGGTGTTCCGCGACGACCTCGGCAAAGCCGCGAGCGTCGAGAGCTGCAGGCGCTGAGTCGCAAGAAGCGCGACGCCGCACTCGACGCGATCAAGGCGGCGTGCGAAGCCTATATCAACGGGCCGCTTCTGGAGCAGCTGTCCTCGATCGCCGCCGCCACCGCTGAACGGACCGGCTTGCCCGCCGACCGATTCCGCATCGCGCCGCACGACGCAGACAGCCAGACGCTGCTGGTTCATTATCCAACCGCGACGCCCACCGACGGCTATATCGACAAAGCGTGAAGATCGAGTCCGGCGCCAAATCCGCACTCGATCCCAATGCGGTCCACAGCATCCGCCCCTATGTTGACGAAGACGCTCCCGATCTGGACCTGATCGTTCCGAACGTCACGATCGTCGATGCGGAGCGCACCTTCTGGGACAAGGTCGTGATCCTGCACGGGTTGCGCCGTTGGTTCGATATCCGCGGTGAGCTGCGCGGCAACGGGCACCGCGTGTCCCGTCATTATTACGACGTTCACATGCTCCTGGCATCCGCCGCTGGCGAGAAGGCTTTGACCAACCCAGCGCTGGGTGCCGACTGCGTCGCGCACGCGCGCATGTTCTTCAACAGGCCCGACTTCGACCTTGCGTCTGCGGAAGCCCCCAGCTTCGCACTGTGCCCCGAGGGCGTCATATATGATGATCTCCGGCGCGACTACGCAGCCATGAGTGCCATGATCTTCGGCGCCGCGCCCGATTTCGACGCGGTGATCGAAAGTGTCGCAATGTTGCAGTCGAGGCTAAATGCCGAACACGTGCAAGACCGGGACACACGGCTGACAGAGGACGGCTGATCCGCGAGAGATCCCTGGGGCCGCCCGGAGGCGGTTGGCTCGCCGAGCTTGTCAGCAGCATCCTTCGACCACCTCACGAAATACTCGGCCCACTGCGCTGCCGTCCGATCGTCCAGCTTATGCGGTGGGTTCAACGGGTGGTCGCAACACTTCAGTTTTTAACGAGATGGAGTGGAGCGATGAAGCAGCGACGGCGGATTTACTACTCGGCGGAACAGCGGGCCGAAATCTGGGATCGCTGGCGGCGCGGTGAGTCGATGAGTTCGATCGGACGGCGGTTCGAGCGGGAGTCTTCGTCGATCTTCTCGGTGCTGTCGCCATCCGGCGGCATCCGTCCACCGGAACGAAAACGCCCCAGCCAGGCGTTGCGACTGAGCGAGCGCGAGGAGATTTCCAGAGGGCTCGGAGTAGGCTTGTCGCTGCGGACCATTGCTATCCGGCTTGGTCGAGCGCCCTCGACCATCAGCCGGGAGGTCGGCCGCAACGGGGGCACGGAATGCTACCGGGCCGTGGCATCGGATCAGGCGGCATGGGATCGTGCGCGACGCCCGAAGCCATGCAAGCTGGCTTGCCATGCCTCCCTGCGCCGAACAGTATCAGCCAAACTGTGCCGCAAGTGGTCGCCAGAGCAGATCGCAGGCTGGCTCAAACGCAGGTTTCCGGACGAAGAGCAGCATCGGGTGTCACACGAAACGATCTACAAAAGCCTGTTCATTCAAGCCCGTGGTGTCCTGAAGAAGGAGCTTCTTGAGTATCTCAGGGCCAAACGCACGATCCGCCGTTCGCGCCATGCCAGTCTGAAACGGGACGGGCTTGGCCAGGTAAAGAACGCCATATCGATCAGTGACCGGCCGGCGTCGGTCGAAGATCGCGCCGTGCCCGGACATTGGGAAGGCGATCTGCTTGCTGGATCACGCAATAGCTACATCGCCACGCTCGTCGAGCGCCAGTCGCGCTATGTGATCCTGGTCAAGGTTGCGAATAAAGACACCGGCAGTGTCGTCTCGGCCTTGATCAAACAGGCACGCAAATTACCGCGCGAGCTATATCAATCATTGACCTGGGACCGTGGCAAGGAGCTTGCCGACCATCAGCGCTTCACCCTGGCCACCGACGTCGACGTGTATTTTTGCGATCCGAGAAGCCCATGGCAGCGCGGCACCAACGAAAACACCAACCGCCTGCTGCGTCAGTATCTGCCCAAGGGTACGGATCTATCCATCTTCAGCCAGGCCAAGCTGAGCGCCGTGGCGCGTCAGCTCAACGAAAGACCGAGAAAGACATTGCTCTTTAAGACGCCGGCTGAAAAGTTCGAGGAGTGTGTTGCGCTGACCCGTTGAACCCACCGCCCTCACCGCGCATGATACCCGAGACGTTCTTACCGAGATGCCGATCGAGCACCGGTCTCCAGGGTACAAGCGTGAACTCCCTCGACTTCTCGATCAGCGCGACGCGCCCGCCCATGGTATCAACGGGCCGGCGATAGATGCCGTTGATGTGGTCGCCGTCCGATGCCTCGGTAAACGCCATGCCCAACTCGCGCGAGAGTTGGGTGGCCGTTCGCAACAGATCACGGCGCCGGAGCGCGTCAATCATGTCCGCGCGATATGCGGTCTGCCCGCCCATTTCCTCGGCCAGCCCTTGGGCGATCAGCCACTGGCGCCGCCGCGCCTGCGCGTCTCGCGCATCAGCCCCGAATCCAGCATCGCGCAAGGGGACCGGATCGGCGGCGACTAACTCACGGTCGAGCCAGGTCGCGGCGTCGGCCTCGATGAGCTTGGCCAGCGGCTGCGACGACAGCGCCTCGACCATCACCGGCCGGTCCGCCGCCCGCGCAGCCTCATAGGCGACCGCGCGCTCGAGATGATCGGGTGCGATGATCCAGGTACCATCGGCCTCGCGTGTCACCCCGCTGGTCAGCCGACGCATGGCCTCCAGCCGGCGGACATGGGTCTCGGCAAAGGCTTCGGTGGCCGCCGCGTCATATTCGAGATGCGCGTCGATATCGTAGCGCCCGCCATTGGCGGCGGCGACAGCGGCGACGGTGTGATCGGCTTCGCGCACGCCCGTCGCGACCGGGGCGATCCGTACGAACGCGCCACCCGTGAACGTGTCGACATTCTCGCCCCCGATCTCGACATAATGCGTGCGCCCATCGGTCGCCTCGACGAGCAGATAATGGCGATCGTTGAGCTCGTCAGACAGGCCCCGTTCGATCACACGGCCCACCAGTGGCCTCGTGCCCGGCGCAGCGGGGTCATAGATCGCCTGGTCGGCGAGTGCCGGCGCAAGGCAGGCGATCGTGAACACGGTTTCGCGCTGGCGCTGCGGCGATTGCGGCAGGACCGAAGAAATGGCAAGCGCAGCCGAAGCGCCGCAAATGCCTACCAATCCCGCGGAAAGAACCGATCTCGCCGTGGAAAGGCCGAACAGGCGCGCCAGCGCGGCCCCGCCCAGCACCGTGACCGCCACCGCGCCAACCGCGATCAGGGCGACCGTCCAGCCAAGCCCGGACACCTGCTCAAAGGAAAGCCGGACGCCGATCAGCGCGACGCCGGCACGCAAAAGCGAGCGCGCGCCCATATCGACGCCCGCCGCGCCCCATTCATGCAACTTCCAGCGGCGCGCCAGCATCCCGGCGATCAGCGCCGCGAGCACGGCGGGGATTGCCGCAACGCGCATCATGCCGATCGCCGCTAGCGAAATCGCCACGCATATTGCCACGCCCGCCACGAGTTCGGGCAATCGCCCACGACCGATGGCCCGGGAGCCAACGATGCGTGCCGCCGGGCCGGTCATTCCGCGAACGGCCGCTGCTTCGTCCGATTCACGACCATGCGATCGTGCAACTTGCGGATGATGCCGCTGCCCGTGCGTACGCAAAGCGCGGGGATGATCGCATGCACCAAGCAGGCGAGCGATCCGACGAACATCGTCGCGGAAAAGCGGACCGATTCACCGAAATGCTGGAAATAGGATTCCCCGACATCGGCGGGATGATCCGTGAACAGTTTCTGCAGCATCGTTTTGCTCCTCTCTCGCGTTACCGATTTTGCGACGGCTCCCGCAGAAAAGGCTTTCCTTCTTGCTGCAATAATCGACATTCAGGATGATAATTTTCTTCAACAACTGCATTTGAGAGGAAATTTAGTGCTCGATTCGTTTGATCGAAAGATTCTGACGGCAATCCACTCAAATGCCACACTGTCGCTCGCCGCGCTGTCGGAAATGACGGGACTTTCGCAGTCCCCCTGCTGGGCTTGGCGTCACCGTCTTCGTCAGCGTCCGGACAAGCCAGCATGACGAGCAATGGCTGAGCGATTTCGCGAGGGCGGTTTCCGATATCCCTGAAGTGGTCGAGTTTTATCGCATGAGCGGAGAGGTCGACTATCTGCTCAAGATCGTCTGCGCGGACATTGCGGACTATGACCGAATCTACCGCAAGCTCATTCGCAGCGCGAAACTGTCCGACGTGAGCTCGTCATTCGCGATGGAGCAGATCAAATATACGACTGCGCTACCCTTATAAGGGGGCCACGCGGGCCTTCCGGCATCTTGCGCGCCCGGGGCTGCGAACAGCGAATATGTCGGTTGCCATTGGCTTTCGGACGGCCGTCAAATTCCACCCGGCGCCGCGCCCGCTTAATCATCGATCCACCAGGAACGGCGTTCGATCGGGGAACTGCGATGCATATATCGGCGCCCACACCCTGTTCCACCATCTCGTCATTTCGGACGGTGTTTTCCATGGTTTCCGGGTCGACGTGGGGCTGTTTGATGTCAAGCGCGTTGAGGTGCTGCGGGGGCCGCAGGGCACACTCTATGGTGCGAGCACTATGGGGAGGGCTGGTCAAATATGTCAGCAGGCAACCCGACCTCGCGAACTTCGGTGGCACCGCGCAGGCGCGCCTGCGCTCGAGCACTGGCAGTATGACAGCTTCGTCACGCGCTTCGAGGACAAGTCGGTCGAACGCGCCTATGTCACCTTCGGCCTCAACGCCGACGGCAAGGTCGAACGCGTGACGATGAAGGCCGTCTCGCCATTGGCCGACTTCAGCTACGATTATCAGGACCTGATGTTCACGCCTGTCGGGGGTGCACAATGAAGCGCCCTCGATGATCCTTCCATCTGGCGGACGCTCCGTCTGAGGCGAATGCGCAGCATGAACGCAGCGCCTCCCGGATCAAAGGTTAGGGCTTGTGTCATGATTTGTGACCATTTTTTCGATTGACGCCTTCAGCAGAACACATTTAAGGCTTGGAAAGTCGCAGAATTCTGCAGCTTTGGGGGCTGTGCCGGTTTAGCTCAGTTGGTAGTGCAGCGGTTTTGTAAACCGAAGGTCGGGGGTTCGAATCCCTCATCCGGCACCACCCCGAATCCTCATGATTCGGCGCCCTAAGCTTTGACCACGAAAAATATTCGCAGCGCGAAGCTTCGATCAATGCCTTCCAGAAAGGCGCAACATTACCGAACCGTGCGCCGGGACCGCGAAATCGAGCATATTTGTGTCGACGTCGGTGCCCCTCCAAAGGTCACGCCCGCCGAGCAGCGAGCGAAATCCGGCATCACCCGGCGCGACGGAAATGCTGCGCCCGGTCGTCCCACGGTTGAACAATGCGACCGCGACCGAACCATCCGAAAGCGGTTTCGCCCAGATTTCGGCATCGCCATCCTTACTCACCACTCTGCCCTGGGCGCCTTTGACATCCTGATCGACCGCGATGACCTCGCGGCGCGACAATATCGCCCTGGTCGCTTCATCCATGGTCCGCAGGTCGTGCCCCATCAGCAGCGGTGCCGCCGACATCGCCCAGAGCGTCATATGCGTCCGGTATTCGGTTTCGGTCATGCCGCCATTGCCCACTTCGAGCATGTCGGGATCGTTCCAGCCGCCGGGGCCGGCGTTGCCAAATTTTGGATTACGGTCGAACCCGATATCGGACATTTTCGCGAAATCGTCGGTGATGTCGCCCGTCGTTCGCCAGAGATGGCCGCCGACGTCCCGGCCCCATTCCGACACCTCAACGCGGCCATATTGACACAGGCTGTAGACGATATCGCGTCCCGTAGCCTTCAGCGCCGCGCCCATCTGCTGATAGGCGCGCTGCACCTCGTCACGGCTCGAATAGAACCATTCGCCCGAGCACAGATCATATTTCAGATAGTCCATGCCCCATTCGGCGAAGGTCCTGGCGTCCTGCTCGACATGGCCATAGCTGCCGATATAGCCCGCGCACGTCATCGGTCCCGGCGAGCTGTAGATGCCGATCTTGAGGCCGCGCGCATGCACATAATCGGCAAGCGCCTTCATATCGGGAAATTTCTCGTTGGGCCGGATCGCGCCGTCCGGGCCCCGCGTCCCCTGCCAGCCATCGTCGATGTTGACATAGACATAGCCCGCATCCCGAAGCCCCGAGGAGACCATGGCATCCGCGATTTCACGGACCGTCTTGTCATCAATCCGTTCAGCGAACTTGTTCCAGCTACTCCAGCCCATGGGCGGTGTTGCAGCGAGGCCGTCGGCCGCCACGGGCGCCAGCGGCGGCAACTGGACAGGCTTGAAACGGCGGGCTTTCGCTTCGCCTTTTGTGCCGCGCCGCCCGGTCTGTTCGACATGCGCATACCAGATGTCACCCGTGAGCGTGACGCGGCCGTCGCTGACGGTCGCGGTCCAGCGCCGGGTCGGATTGGCCTTGTCGTTGAGATTGCGCATGTCGAACGCGATCGTGTCGCCGCGGCGCTCGATGTTCTGCATTTCCATGGCGCCGTACCAGCGCGTGGTGAGGATGCCCGAGAGCTTCCGGTTGCGTTGCGTCAACTCCATCATTTGCACGCCGGGATAGGACAGGCTGGTGTCGAAAACCCAGATGCCGGCGGTAGCGTCCTTCGCCTGTGCGGGCTGGAAGGCGACAAGCGCGAGCGCAGCAAACAGGGACAGGAGACGTAAAAGCATAAGAAGGGGCTCCCTGATCAGAAAGAAGGGGATCGTCATTGGTGTTCCGTTTTCGGGTCGTCGCACGCGGCGGCCGCGTCGCGCACCGATCCGCGGACGATCGCGGTGGCGCGAGGTGCCAGAACCTCCCACTCCTGCACCGCGACGGCCGCATGGCGGCCATTTGCGGAAGAGGCGTCGAAGACCGCGCGAATGCACCGCGTGGTGACCGGGCCGAAACGGGTTTCCGCGAATTTGCCGGGGATCGTGCCATAAGCGCTTGCGCGCGGAACGGGCTTCCAGCGGCCGTCTGCCCAATAAAGGATCCGCCAGCGCGCGGGCGGCGCCACACCTTCGCCCGATCCGGTGGGATGGTCGCTCCAGAAATGGATCCGCGAACCATTCAGCGTCACAGGCTTGTCCCAACGATATTCGATCCATTGCCGGGGCGGATTGGCGGTTGTCCGGCTCCAGCTTCCCCACATGTCCGGAGGCAGCGGATTGGCCCGAACGATGCCGTCGTTGAGCGACTTGATCCAATATTGCACCGGTACCGGCATGTTGGAGGCGAAGGCGGACCCCATCGGTGCGACATTGCGCTGCGGCCCCGGCGCAGGAACGGGCGCGCGCGTCGGGAGAAGCTTGCGGATGCGCGCGGGCGTGACGCTGTCATCCCATTCCAGACGGTCGATCGCGACGCTGCGACGGAAATGTCCGCCACCCCGCGCGTCCGCATTATGGTAGGCAAGATACCATTGGCCTTTATATTCGACCGCGCCTGCATGTGAGGTCGTCGAGGATACCGGGTCGAGGATCACGCCACGATAGGTCCAGGGACCGAGCGGCGACGGCGCGGTGCCATAGGCGATGCACGCGTGATAGAGCGTCGGGGTGCAGTCCGAATCCGGCCCGGCCCGGTTGCCGGCGTAAAGCATGTAATAGACGCCCTTGCGCTTCATGAACCAGGGCGCCTCGAAGAAGCCGTCGAGGCTTTCGACCGAGATGACGCTGCCCTTGGGCGTGATCATGTCGGATGCGAGCTCGACGCCCCTGAGCCGACCGAAAGTACCCCAATAGAGATAGACGCGACCGTCGTCGTCAACGAGCACCGTCGGATCGATATTCTGGATGGTGTTGGGAACGGGCAGCTTTTGCGAGACGATCGGGCCCGACGGATGCGCATCCCTCCACGGCCCGCGCGGGTCGTCCGCCACCGCGACACCGATCGCGAAGCGGTCGCGGGCGTCGCTTTTGGCCTCGAGCACCGGTGCATAAAAATAAATGCGGCCGTCGCCACCCCTGATCATCTGCCCCGCATAGGCGCGTCCCGGTTCGGCCCAGGCGAAGACGTTTTCGGGCCGTGCGATCGCGGGATAGTGCACCCAGCGGGCCGAAGCTGGATCTCGTGTGGCAAGCAACTGCCACTCGTTCATGATGAAATCGTTGACATCGACCGGGGCCTCGTCGCGGCCGGCGAGGATGTAGAGCGTGTCGTCGAGCACCAGTGGTGCCGGGTCAGTCGAATAATAGCTGCCGTCGGACAGGACGGGGTTGGCGGGCGCAACGATCGCGTTGCCGTGCGAAGCCTGCGCTGTCCCCACGACGGGCGTCGCGAGCGCCAGCACGGCAACACCCGAAGCCAACTCTCTCAATCCGTGCCGGATCATCCGGGCACGGACCGGATGATCGCCTGACGGCTTTCGCCATTGAAGGTCAAGCGCCCCCCTTCCCGAATAAAATCGGCAAAACGCTGCCGGTGCGCCCAAGGACGCACCGGCACAGGGAGAGGCTCAGAACTTTGCCGTCAGGCCGACGAAGATCATCCGGCCCAGCGGGTCGTAGACGCCCGGATAGGTGTTGCCGTTGCCAAAGGAGCTGAGCAGCCCCTGTGCAATCGCCGGCGGATCTTTGTCGAAGATGTTGTTGACGCCGGCGCGCAGCGTGAAGTTCTCGATCACGTCCACCGTCGCGGCCAGATCGAAGTAGCTGTACGCACCGATCTTGCTGTTGATGACGAACGGCGTACCCGCCAGATACTCGTTGTCGGTGTTGCTGGAGAGCTTGGTCGAGCCGAAATAGCGCCAATTGAGCGACAGCGACGCGTTCGACCAGGGCATCTGCCACGTCGTGCGGAACTGGTGGCGCCAGGTCGGCGTCGGCTGGCCGCAGGTGGGGCCGAACAGGCCCGCGCAATCATAGGTGCCGAGCCCCGGAAGCGGCTGGACCACATGCTTGTCGAGCCAGGTGCCGACGAGCTCGAAGTTGAGCTTGCCGCCTTCGTTCAACCCTAGCGTGTCGAGATCGAAGGCATAGCTCGCGTTCACGTCGACGCCCGAGGTCTTGAGATAGCCGGTGTTGAGCGTGGTCGCGACGATATAGCCGTCGGTGCCGAAGATGACGCCCGTAGTCGGATCGCGGTGGAACAGGTCGCAGAAGAACGGATTGCCCGTCTGGACACACTGGTTGATCGTCAGGAACGGATCGACCGTGCCGATATAGTTGTTCACCTTGATGTTGTAGTAATCGAGCGAGAACGACAGGTTCGGGATCGCCCGCGGCGTCAGGATCACACCCGCGGTATAGGTGTCGGCTTCCTCGGGCTTGAGCAGCGGGTTGCCGCCGCCCTGCGTCACGCAGGTTTCGGCCGGGCATTCGGGAATGCGACCGTACTGCGCCTGGGTGACGCCGGTAAGCGCACAGCGATCGAACGAGGCGGTCGGGGTCGGGCCCGAGCAAGGATCCTGCCCCTGGACGTTGCCAAGCCCGCGCGACGCGAACAGCTCGCTGACGTTTGGCGCGCGGATCGCGTGGTTATAGCTTGCCCGGAAGCGGACGTCGCGCGACGGCGCATAATCGAGTTCGGCCTTGTACGTGGTCGCGCCATAGCTCGTCACGGTGCCGTCGAGGCTGTCATTGGTATAGTCCGAATAACGCAGGCCCGCATTGATGCTGAGCGAATGCGCGAACGGCATATCGGACAGGATCGGCAGCTCGAGTTCGCCGTAGATCTCGCGGACCTTGATCTTGCCCTTGGATTCGAGCGTGCCCTTTTGCTGCGCCAGCTCGTCGGCCCGGAAGTCGAGCGTTTCGATGCGCTGCTCGACGCCGATTGCGAAGCCCACCGCCTGCAACGCCCAGGGACTCTGGACACCATAGGCGCTCAGCTCGCCGCTCACGTTCGCGCTCAGCACGGTCAGCTTCTGCTCGCCTCGCGTGAAGGTGGGCGCGTAGATATAGTCGTAGACCGCGGGATCGATATTGCCAAAGCCGAAGACGTCCATCGGGACGCAGTCGGGATCGGTGCCATCAATCACCGATTTGCAGGTTGCGACGCCGTTGACGTTAACCACCTGGAGCGCGTTCTTCGCCTTGGCCGGCGAAATGTCGTTCTGATAGTTCTCGTTGAAGATCATGATCGAGCGCAGCGCGCCAACATCATAGCTGATCCCCGGCGCGATCTCACCGCGGACGCCGCCCTGGAAACGGTAGTCGGTGTGGCGCAGGTCGTCGCGTCGCGGCGCGCTGCCATCACCGGTCATGCGATAGCCGATAAAGGTGTCGCGGCTCGTGTCGGTGCCGGCTGCAGCCCCACAGAGCAGACCCGCCTGCTGCGCGCTCATGAAGGGATTGTCGCAGTTGATCGAATAGACCTGACCCTGGAAGAGCGCCGAGGGCGCCGCCTGGGAGAAGGTGTGATCGTCCATGAACATGAAGCTGCCGTACAGCTCCGCTGCCTTGGACAGCTCGTAGTGCGCGAAGGCCCCCGCGGTATAGCGGCGGTCCGAACGCTGCATATAGTTGGTCGGCGCGTAGTTGTAGCGGAACGAGCTGTTGTAGGGCACCCAGGTCTTCGCGCCGTCCTTGGTGTTGTTATAGGTCACCGGCGCGCCCGTGGTCGGATCGGCCAGCACCGTGAACAGGCCATATTCGTTGTTGCTCGAACCGCCGCAGACGAAGCCGGTCCTGTCCGCATTGGGATCCAGCGCGCAAGCCGAATAGTCGCGCGATCCCTGGAGGATCGGGTTGACGCGGCGATAGCCGCCATAGACGGTGATGTTGCCACGATCGTCTGCGAAGTTGGTGCCCGCCGCGAAGTTCACGTCGAACTTCTCGCCATCGGTCACTGAGCTCGGCGCCGTCTGATAGCCATTGCTGCGGACCAGATCGCGCAGCGACTTGTTGTCGTTGTTGTGCTGGTAAAAGCTGAACTGCGCATCGGCGCGGACGCCCTCCAGATTCTTGCGCAGGATGAAGTTGACGACGCCCGAGATAGCGTCGGAGCCGTAGACCGCCGACGCGCCGCCCGTCACGACATCGACGCGCTCGACCAGCGAAGACGGCACGAAGTTCACGTCGATCGCCTGGGTCGGCAGCATGCGCTGACCGTCGATCAGCACGAGCACGCGGTTCGAACCGAGGTCGCGCAGGTTGATGTTGGCAGTGCCGTCCGAGCCGTTGGAGACGTTCTCGTTGGCGTCGGGGGTGAATTGCGGGAGCTTGTTGAGCACGCTCTCGACCGTGGTCGCGCCCTGGTAGCGGAACTCGGCGTCGCTCACGACGGTGATCGGGCTGTTGCTCTCCAGATTGGGACGGCGGATGCGCGTTCCGGTGACGACGATGGCGTCGCCTTCCGACGCCGCCGCGTCCTCGGCGGGCGCGGCGTCCTGCGCGAATGCCGGTGGCGCGAGCAATGCAATGGCGATTGCGGCGGCGCTGCTCCCCAGGCCGCTGCGGTGGATTCTGATCATCGAAGACCTCCCTGTCTTTCTTGCGGCCGTTGTCGACCCGACAGGATGAAACATGTCTGACAAATAGATGTCAAATATTTTATACGATTTTATGATATACGAATGAAAAACCTGATATTCTGCGCCCCTTGGGACAGCGACGGACGCCGCGCGTCGCACCGGTCACCGAATCATGTCCGAGAAAACGCCTGCGGGGCGAAGAATCGCCGATCGTGTCAGCCGGCCGGGCTTGCGCGCCCGTCCGCCAGCCAGGCATCGACGCGGTGCTCGACGATCGAAAGCGGCATGGGACCATCCGCGATCAGCAGATCGTGAAAGGCGCGATTATCGAAGCCTTCACCCAGCGCCGCCTGCGCGCGACGGCGTAGCGCTGTGAAGCGAACTTCGCCGACCTTGTACGCGAGCGCCTGCGCCGGCCACCCGATGTAGCGCTGCGTCTCACCTTTAGCGACGCTCTCGGGGAGTGCCGTGTTTTCGCGCAGGCATCGCTCCGCCGCGTCGGCACTCCAGCCTTTCCAGTGGATGCCGACGTCCATCACCAATCGGCAGGCGCGCCACATCTCGAACGACAGGCGCCCGAAATCGTCATAGGGTGTCTCGTACATCCCCATCTCCACGCCCAGCTTTTCCGAATAGAGCGCCCAGCCTTCGACAAAGGCCGTGATGTCGTCGCGACGGCGAAAGGCCGGCAAGTCCTGCCGCTCCTGGCCCAGAGCGATCTGGAGATGGTGGCCTGGCACACCTTCATGCATCATCCAGGCCGTCAGGCCGAATAGCGGATCGCGGTACGAAGCCCTTCCGACCGCAACGGCACCCGCTACACCCTTTTCCGGATCGCCCAGATAATAGGCGCCCGACGACGCCTCCATCTCGGGCGGCTTCACATAGATGCCCCAGGGAAGCCGCGGCAGCTTCCCGAACCAGCGCGGCAGCGCATAATCGAGCCGCTTCCCGATCGCCGCGGCCTTTTCGATATAGGTCTTGAGATCGGGCGCGTAGAATTTTGGATCGCTGCGTACATAGGCGAGGAATTCAGCAAAGCTGCCGGTGAAGCCCGTCGCGCGCATCGCGGTTTCCATCTCCGCGCGGATGCGCTTCACCTCGGCTTCGCCGAGCGCAAAGATCTGGTCGGGGGTCATGTCGGTCGTGGTCGAGCGTCGCGCCGTATAGGCATAATAGGCCTTGCCGCCGGGCAAGCCCGATGCGCCGAGCGTATTGCGCGCCGCCGGAAGATACTCGCGCTCGAAAAAGACGAGCAGAGTCCCTTGCGCGGGTTTCACGGCTTGCGCGACGACGGCACGGCCCTCGGCGATCAGCGCCGCGCGTCGATCGGCCGGAATGCCGGGCGGCATCGCGGCCAGCGGCTTGAGCAACGGGCTTTCGTCGATCGGTTGCGCAACCGCCATCTTCAGGATGGCGAGCACGCCCTCGGCAGTCGGTCGCGGCTGAGTGAAACCGGTCGCGATTCCGCGGCGCATATTGGCGATCTGCGCATCGTACCAGCCGGGAAGCTCGCCCAGGCGCGCGATCCACGCGCGGGCATCGGCTTCGGTGCGGACCACGGTATTGCCCGCGGCATAATTCGCAGCGTTGAAGAAGCCATCGCCGGCGTCGAACGGAATGCGCTCCTCATCGAAGCGCGCGCCCTCGATCATAATGTCCAGCCGCCAGTCGAGCAGCGTCCGGGTCAGCGCCTGTTCGGGCGTGAGGGCTTGCCCGTCGAGCCCGGCCAGCCTCTTCTCCAGAGCGCGATATGCCGCGTTGCGTGCCTTCACTGCCCTGGGGCTGATATCGGGCCAACCGGTCTCAGCCTCGGCGGGATTGGCAAGCGCCTCATAATCTTTGACGACAGCATCGAGCGTGTCCGCCAGCGCAGGCGCGTGGATGAGACCCGCGGCAAGCGCGAGCGCAAGCGTTGCAGTTCGCACCGTCAGATCGCTTCGGGCGCTGCTGCAACCTGCGTCCGGCTGCGCAGCCGGCCATAGGCGAAATAGATGGCGAGCCCGATCACGTTCCAGAGCAGGAAGCGCCCGATGGTGAGCGAGGGCAGACTGAAGAGCAAATAGAGGCAACCAGCGATGGCCAGCGCACCGACGAGCATCGGTTTGGGGCAACTGAAAACGCGCTTCAGATCGGGCCGGCTACGACGCAGCAGCATCATCGATCCGGCGGTCGCGATGAAGGCAAGCAGCGTGCCCGCATTGGCGAGCTCGGCGATCTCGTCGAGGCGGAAAAAGCCCGCGACCGCGGCCACGAACACGCCCGTGATCGCGGTGATGCGCACCGGCGTTCCGGTGCGCGGCGAAACCGCGCTGAGCCAGCGTGGCAGCAAGCCATCACGCGCCATCACGAAAAAGATGCGGCTCTGACCGTACATCATGACGAGGATCACCGAGGGCAGCGCGATCAGCGCCGCGAGCGCCACCACCCAAGCCATTGCAGGATGGCCCAAAGTGCGAAGGATGAAGGCGAGCGGTTCGGAGGATTGGGCGACCGCGACATGGTTGACCGCGCCAACCGCGCTTACGGCCACGGCCATATAGATCAGCGTGCACACAGCCATCGAACCGATGATGCCGATGGTGAGGTCGCGTCCCGGATTCTTGGCTTCTTCGGCCGAGGTCGCGACCGCGTCGAAGCCGTAAAAGGCGAAGAATACGATGGCGGCCGCGGCCATCACGCCGCGTGTCTCGCCACCCTCGACATGGCTGAGAAAGCCGTAGGGCATGAAGGGCGTCATGTTGGCGCTGTCGAAGGCGGGCAGCGCGATTGCGGCAAAGGCGGCGAGCGCAGTCAGCTTGATGATTACCAGGACGATGTTGAAGGTCGCGCTCTCGCGCGTGCCGACGATCAACGCACCCGCGACGGTGAGCGCGACGAGGACCGCGGGCAGATTGACGAAACCACCTGCATGGGGTCCGCCGATTATCTCGGGTGGCAGCGTTATGCCCGCCGAGTGAAGCCAACCGACCAGATAGGCGCCCCAGCCGACCGCAACCGTGCTGCAGGCGAGTGAATATTCGAGGATCAGGCTCCAGCCAACCACCCAGGCAAGAGTCTCGCCCAGCACGGCGTAGCTATAGGTGTAGGCACCGCCCGCGGTGGGCATCAGCGTAGCCATTTCGGCATAGGCCAGCGCCGCACACGCACAGACTGCGCCAGCAATCGCAAAGGCAAGGATCACCGCTGGCCCCGCACGGTCGGCGCCAACACCGGTCAGCGTATAGATGCCGGTGCCGACAATGGCACCCACGCCGAGCGCGATCAGATGCGGCCAACTCAGGGTCTTGGCGAGGCGACGTCCCTCTTCGTGGACGGTGACGCTCTCAAACGGCTTGCGCGGCCCCCAAAACCCCATAGTCGACTCCCTATTTATCGTCTTGTTTGAATTGCTTGCGAAGATCGTTCAGCGTGCCGCCGATATGCTGCTCGGTCAGCTCGCCGACGCGCGCGGAGTCCCCCGCCATCCATGCGGCGAGCATCAGCTCGTGCTCTTCATTGGCGCGCGTGTCGCGTCCCATTGGTTCCAGATGCTTGCGCACATAACGCTCCGCCATGATGTGCAGCCGCTCGACGATCTGGAAGGTCAGCGGCTGTCGCGCGGGACGCACAAGCGCGAGGTGAAAGGCGCGGTTCAACCGGCCGACATCATCAGTGCTCTTGTCTATCGCGCGATCGAGCGCATCGAGCGCAAGCCGCGCATATTCACGATCGGCATCGCCTGCGCGCGCCGCCGCTGCGGCCACGATTTCGGGCTCGATCTTGAGGCGCAGCGCATAAACCTCCTCGGCCTCCTCGCCGCTCAGCGGCCGTACGAAGAAGCCGCGATTGGGCTGCGACACAAGCAGCCCCTCCTGCTCGAGCCGCGCCAGCGCCTCGCGCAGCGGTATCTTGCTTACGCCCAGTTCGTTTGCCAGCGCATCCTGCCGGATGGCGACACTCACCGGAACCGATCCCGACACGATCCGGTCGCGCACGAGCTCGAAAATCTGTTCGGAAAGATTGCGTACGATCAGGTCCATCGGATCCCCGTTTCAATGATGGATAGGGGTGCCGTGATCGACGAGCTTGGCGGGCGTGGCAACAAATCTCTTCCTTAAACCACCTGAAACCCGTTCCAGAACGCGTCCTCGCGGTCGATCCAGATCGTGTTGAAGCCCGTGGCGATCGCCGAGCCCTCCACCGAGGGGATGATCGCCGCCTGGCCGCCGATCTCGGTTGCCGCCTCGACCCTGCCGATAAAGCGGCTGCCGATATAGCTTTCATGGACGAAGCGGTCGCCGGGCTTGAGCCGTCCGCGCGCGGTCAACTGCGCCATGCGCGCCGACGTGCCGGTGCCGCAGGGTGAACGGTCGATCGCGCGATCGCCATAGAAGACCGCGTTGCGCGCATCGGCACCTTCGCCCTTGGGCAGGTCGGCCCAAAGCACATGGCTGACGCCGCGAATGGTGGGATCGAGCGGATGCACCGGCTCGAATTTTTCGCGGACGAGCTGGCGGACCTTGCCGCTCAGTTCGACGATCCGGGCCGCGCCAAGATCGTCCAGCCCCTTATATGGGCCCTGCGGCTCGATGATCGCGTAGAAATTGCCGCCATAGGAAACGTCAAGCGTCAGCGGCCCGAAATCAGGTACATCGATCGTGATGTCGCGCGCGGCCAGATAGCCGGGCACGTTGGTGATCTTCACAGCGGTGACGCGCTTGCCTTCGGTACGATACGCGATATCGATCACACCCGCGGGCACTTCGCAGCGCAGCTTTCCGGGTTCGCGCGGCTGGATCAGCCCGTTTTCGAGGCCGAAGGTGACGATACCGATCGTTCCGTGCCCGCACATCGGCAGGCATCCGCTCGTCTCGATGAACAGGATACCGACATCGGCATCCTCCTGCGTCGGCGGATAGAGAAAACCGCCCGACATCATGTCGTGCCCGCGCGGCTCGAAGCAGAGCCCGGTGCGGATCCAGTCGAAGCGGGCCAGGAAATCCTGGCGCCGCTCGGACATGGATGCGCCGTGCAGCAGCGGCGCTCCGCCCGCCACAAGGCGGACGGGATTGCCCGCCGTGTGACCATCGACGCAGAAGAAGGTGTGCCGCATCGGCTCAGGCAGCCGCCGCCACAAGGGTCGGACGCGTCGCCGCAGCCTGCTCGACCATGCGGGTAACGTCGGCGCGACGCGCACCCGCAAGCGGCAGGCGCGGGAGACGAACACGCTCCGAACCGCGGCCCATGATCTGCTCGGCGAGCTTGATCGACTGGACGAGGTCATGCTCGGCATCGAGGTGAAGCAAGGGCATGAACCAGCGATAAATGGCGCGCGCCGTCTCGAGATCACCGCGCTTCATGGCCGCCACGAGCTGCACCGATTCCTGCGGGAAGGCGTTCGTCAGGCCCGAGACCCAGCCACGCGCGCCGAGCAGCAGCCCTTCGAGCGCCACGTCGTCAAGCCCCGCAAACAGCGCGTAGCGATCGCCCAGCGCGTTGATCAGATCGGTGAAGCGACGCGGATCGGGCGCCGATTCCTTGACCGCGACGATGTTCTCGACATCGCTGATCGCATTCAGCACATCGACGGTGATGTTCACGCGGTAGGCGGGCGGATTGTTGTACAGCATGATCGGCAGGCTGGTGGCCGCAGCGACGGTGCGGAAATGATGAACCAGCTCGGCCTCGGTCGGAACATAGACCATTGCGGGCAGCAGCATCAGGCCATCTGCGCCCGCGGCTTCCGCATCGCGCGCATACTCGCTGGCGCGCGTGCCGTCATATTCGGACACGCCCGTGATCACAGGCACGCGGCCCGCCACCACCTCGCAAATCGCCTTCAGCAGCGTGCGCTTCTCCTCGGGCAGCAGCGAGTTGTTCTCGCCCACGGTGCCCATCGCGATGATTCCGTCAACACCGTCCTTGATGAGATCGTCGACCACTCGCTGCGATTCGGCGACGTCGATCGACAGATCTTCCTTGAATTGCGTGGTTGCAGCCGGAAATACGCCCTGCCACTCGATTTTCATCCGTTGTTTCCCTAGCTCTTGTCTTGAACGTTATACGGTATACGATACTGGCAACAACGATGCAATGGAAGAGTGCAATGTCAAAAACGGCGGTGGTCATTGGCGGTGGGATAGTGGGGCTCTGCAGCGCTCTGGCCCTGCAAGACCGCGGCTTTCGCGTGACGGTGATCGAGGCCGACCGCGAGGGCCGCGCCGCTTCATGGGGCAATGCGGGGCATGTCGCCATCGAGCAGGTCGAGCCTCTGGCTTCATGGTCGATGATCCGTTCGGCACCGCGCAGACTGTTTTCCGCAGGCGGAGCACTCGCGCTGCCGATTCGCGACGCCCCGCGCTGGCTTCCCTTCGCAAAGGGCATGGTCCGCGCGGCAGGCCGGTTTGAGGCGGGGCGCGCCGCGCTCGACAGTCTGTTGGCGCGGACCATGCCAGCATGGCGCGGTCTCGTCGCGATGCTCGGCGAAAGCGCGCTGCTCAAGGAAACCGGCCATTTCGTGCTCTGGGAAAGCGAAGCGAGCGCAGCGGCGGGGCTCAAGGCATGGGGAAGCGCCGATATCGGCACCGCGCGCTTCCGGCCGATCGACGAGGACGAGCGCGCGCAGTTCGAGACTTTGCTCGCACGTCGACCGGCGGGCGGGATCCGCTTTGAAAATACAGGACAGGTCGCCGATCTCAGCAAGCTGGCCGACACGCTGTCGCAGGCGCTGCAGGCGGCCAGGGGCGAGATTCGCCATGCGCGCGTTTCCGCACTGACCATCGAGGATGGCTCGGCGCGGGCCATATTGGAAGGCGACGAACGGCTGGACGCCGATGTCATGGTGGTTGCAGCGGGTGCTCGCTCGGGCGAGCTGATGCGTTCCATCGGCACGCATGCGCCGATCATTGCCGAGCGTGGCTATCATCTCCACGCTCCGTCCGCCGACTGGCCCGAATTGCCTCCTGTCGTGTTCGAGGACCGATCGATGATCGTCACGCGCTTTGACAACGGTCTGCGTGCGGCGAGCTTCGTAGAGCTCGGTGACATCGACAGCCCCCCGGATCCGCGCAAATGGAAGCGCCTGCGTGCGCATATCGACGCGCTTGGCTTACCAATCGGCAGCGATGCGGTGAAATGGATGGGCGCCCGCCCTACCCTGCCCGACTATCTGCCCGCGATCGGACGCAGCGAGCGCGCAAGCAACCTGATATACGCGTTCGGACACCAGCATCTGGGCCTGACGCTTGCGCCTATTACCGCACAGATCATAGGCGCGCTCGCAACCAACACCGCGGCGCCGGTCGCTCTCGCGCCCTATGATATCGAACGTTTCGCCAAAGGAAGATGATGCCATGACCATCGGAGGATCCAACGTCGAGGCCGAGCTCGCAACGCTACTGCCCCTCGCCAACGCCGCGCCCTCGATTACGCTCGATGAACGGCTCGCGCGGATCGAACGCGCGCGCAGGCTGACGCGCGATGCGGGTGCCGACGCGCTGATCGTCGGCGCGGGCGCCAGCCTCAACTATTTCGCGGGCGTGAGCTGGGGCGCAAGCGAGCGGCTTGTCGCGCTTCTCATCCCCGTCACTGGCGATCCTGTGATGATCTGCCCCGCCTTCGAGCTCGGCTCGCTCTCTGCGGAAACCGTGATCGACGCCGAATTCCGGCTGTGGGAGGAGCATGAAAGTCCTTATGCGCTTGTCGCCGATGCGCTGTCGGCGCTGGGCGCCACGATGCTCGCGGTCGATCCGGCGATGGCGTTCGACAAGGTCAAGCGGCTAGGCGATACCGCGCGCGGCGTCACGCTCGTCGATGCGAGCCCGGTCATCGACGGCTGTCGCATGTGCAAGTCGCCTGCCGAGCTCGCGCTGATGAAGCAGGCCAAGGCGATGACGCTCGCGGTACACAAGGCCACCGCGCGCATCCTCGCGCCCGGCATTACCACCACTGAGGTGCGTCGCTTCATCGATCAGGCGCATCGCAGGCTGGGTGCGGCGGGCAGCAGCTTCTGCATCGTCCAGTTCGGCCACGCTACCGCCTATCCGCATGGTATTCCCGGCGAGCAGGCGCTGGCCGAAAACGACCTCGTGCTGATCGACACCGGCTGCACTGTGCAGGGTTACCATTCCGATATCACGCGCACATATGTCTTCGGAACAGCGACCGACGAGCAGCGCCGCATCTGGGATCTGGAGCATGCTGCGCAAGCGGCGGCGTTTGAGGCTGTGCGTCCGGGCCTGCCGTGCGAGGCGGTCGACGCTGCAGCGCGTGATCTCGTCACGCGTGCGGGGCTTGGCCCCGATTACAAACTGCCCGGCATTCCGCACCGCACGGGGCACGGCATCGGCCTTTCGATCCACGAGCCCGCCTATCTGGTGCGCGGCGACAGGACGCCACTGGCGCCGGGCATGTGCTTTTCCAACGAGCCGATGATCGTGGTGCCGGAAAAGTTCGGCATCCGCCTGGAAGATCATTTCTACGTGACCGAAAACGGCGCGGAATGGTTCACCCCGCCGCAGCCGGCGATCGACGCCCTATAAGATCCTCCCCGGAAACGGGGAGAATTCAGGCGTCCAGCAATCTCTCCAGATCCTCGTAGAGCGCACGGGGAATCTGGACTCCTTCGACCAGGCTCCTCGCCCGCGCCTCGAAGCGGCGCTGCGAGGGCAGGCGCGCGCCCTGCCCTGTCATCCCATCGAACAATGCCTCGGCGCGTTGCATATGCTCGGCCGCGGCAGCGCCAAGGAATCCAGCCGGATCGATCCCGATCACCAGTTCGCCGCCAAAGGGCGAGGCTTTGGCGCCGTCGTCATGCGCCAGCGATTCGGCGCTGGTCATATCGCCAATCAGCGGCCCCGCGAGCAGCTCGACCATCGCCGAGAGCGCCGATCCCTTGTGCCCGCCAAAGGTCAGCATCGCGCCCGCCAACGCCGCCTCGGCGTCGGTGGTGGCATTGCCTTCAGCGTCGATTCCCCAGCCTTCGGGGATCGACTTGCCCGCGCGACGATGCAACTCGATCTCACCGCGCGCGACAGCGGTGGTCGCGAAGTCGAATACGAAGGGATGTTCGCCCGGCCGCGGCCAACCAAAGGCGATCGGGTTGGTGCCGAAAAGCGGCTTGATACCGCCTGCCGGCGCAACCCAGGCATGACTCGGCGTGAAGGCAAGCGCAACCAGCCCATGCGCAGTCACCGCCTCGATCTCGGGCCAGAGCGCCGAGAAATGGACGCAATTGTTGATCGCCATCGCCGCGATACCCAGCCGCCGCGCCCTTGAGACCAGACGCGGCAGGCCAAGCTCGAACGCGGCCTGCGCATAGCCGCCTTTGGCGTCGACGCGCACCAGCGCCGCCGCCGCATCCGCCATGCTGGGCTCGGCATCGGGCACGACCTTGCCCGCCTTGAGCGTATGGACGCAGACGAGCAATCGATAGAGGCCGTGCGAAGCGCAGCCATCGCGTTCACCCGCGACCATCGTCTCGGCCACGGCATCGACATGCGGCGCCTTCAGGCCGTGTCGTGCCAGAACGGCGCGCGCGAAGTCGCGCGCTTCATCCAGCGACATGCGCACGAAAGCGTCACTCATCATCGGGATACGGCCCCTTGCCGCCCTCTGCGATGAAGCGATCGACGCGCGCGTGAAGCACCGGCAGCGGTACCGAACCTAGCTGGAGCACGGTGTCGTGGAAGGCGCGGATGTCGAACCTGGCGCCGAGCGCCTTCTCAGCCTTGGCGCGCGCTTCGATGATCGCAAGCTCGCCCAGATAATAGGACAGCGCCTGCCCCGGCCAGGCGATGTAGCGATCGACCTCGGTGGTGATCTCGTGCTTCGCCAATGCGGTGTTGTCGAGCATATATTGCTGCGCCTGTTCGCGCGTCCAGCCCATGGTGTGGACGCCCGTGTCGACCACAAGCCGCGTCGCGCGCCACATTTGATAGCTCAGCATGCCGAAACGGTCATAGGGTGTCTCGTACATGCCCATCTCGACACCCAGCTTCTCGGCATAGAGCGCCCAGCCCTCGCCAAAGGCCGAGATATAGGTCTGCTGCCGAAATTCGGGCTGATCCTTGTTCTCGCCGGCAAGCGGCATCTGGAAGGCATGGCCCGGCGCGGATTCGTGCAACGTCAGCGCCGCCAGTGAATAAAGCGGACGCGCAGGCAGGTTCCAGGTGTTGACGAGGTAGATGCCCGGACCGCCGCGGCCGCCCGTGTAGTAGGGCGCGATATCGTCAGGCACGGGCTTGATCGCGAAGCGCTGGCGCGGAAGCCGTCCGAACCAGTCAGCGACCTTCCCGTCGAACTGCTTGGCGATATACGCCGCGCGCATCAGCAGTTCCTGCGGCGTCTTGGCATAGAATTGCGGATCGGTCCGCAGAAAGGTCAGGAAGGCGGGCAGATCGCCCTTGAAGTTCGTCTCCTGCATCACTTCGAGCATCTCTGCGCGGATCTTGGCGACCTCGTTGAGACCGATCTGATGGATCTCGGCCGGGCTAAGGTCGAGCGTGGTGAACTCGCGGATGCGCGACTGGTAATAGGCCTTGCCATCGGGCAGGTCCCAGGCGGCGAGCGACTTTTGTGCGCCGGGGATATATTCCTTGCGCAGGAAGGTGATCAGCGTCTGGTGCGCGGGGATCACATGATCGCGCAGCGCCGCAAGCCCCGCCGCGCGCAGTTCGGCCTGGGTGGCTGCCGGGATGCTCGCGGGCATCTTTTTGAAGGGCGCGTAGAAGGGATTGTCTTCGGTCGCGCCGGGCTTCAGCACTGAATCCACCGTCGCGTCGCGGCCCTGCAGCGTTATCTGCGGCGGGGTGAACCCGCGCTTCAGGCCAGCGCGCATATTCTCGATATTCTGCGTGAAATAGCGCGGCAGTTCGGAAAGCTGCGAGACATAGTTGCGGTAATCGGCTTCCTTCAGGAAGCTGCGCTGCGCGGTGCCCGCAACGTTGCCCCAGAAGCTGGTGTCCGAATTGAGCGGGCGCTCATATTCGCGGAACTGCTGCTCCGCGACGAGCGAATCGATCTGATATTTGTAGATCTGATAATTGACCTGATCCTCAGGCGAGAGCCCGGCCGCATCGATCGCTGCCAGCTCGCGCTGCACATCCTGCCAATAGGCGAGCCGCTTTTGCTGCGCAGCAAGGCTGACATCGGGCAGGTGCGCGCTGATCTCGCGCCCGCTATCCTCATCGTCCGCGAACTGCTGCTTCCGCCAGCTCCATTCAGCGGTATAAAGCGCCTTGAACTGCGCGCCACCGGCTTCCGCGGCACTCGCGGTTCCCGAAAACGCGGCTGCCGCCCCGATCAATGCTGCGGTTATCATGGCGCGCGTGCGGAACTTCATAATTGCCCTTCTCCAGCCTGTTGCCAAAGCAATCGTATACCGTATAACTTGCTCATGCAACTGTCCGACAAATGTCTTGAGGGAGGGACGAGAATGACCCAGCATGGGCCCTGCGCGAGCCGCCGCGAAATGCTCTACGGCGTGGCCATCAGCGCAATGATCGCAAGCACGCCCGCTGTAGCGCGCGCCGCTACCACTGCAACCGCCCTGCCCGCCAAGGCCAAGGCATTGCCGCTGGGTGATATCCGCCTGCTGCCCTCGCACTTCCTCGACGCAGTCGAAGCCAATCGCGGCTACCTGATGTCGCTCGAACCCGATCGGCTGCTGCACAATTATCACAAGTTCGCGGGGCTCCAGACCAAGGGCGCGATCTATGGCGGCTGGGAAAGCGACACGATCGCGGGCGAGGCGCTGGGTCATTATCTGAGCGCACTCGCGCTGCTCCATGCGCAGACCGGTGACGCCGAGTCCAGGCAGCGCATCGACTACATCATCGACGAGCTGGCGCGCTGCCAGACGGCGCATGGCGACGGCTATGTCGCGGGCTTCATGCGCAAGCGCAAGGATGGCACCGTCGTCGACGGCAAGGAGATCTTCCCCGAGATCATGCGCGGCGAGATCCGCTCGGCGGGCTTCGATCTCAATGGCTGCTGGGTGCCCTTCTACAACTGGCACAAGCTCTTCGCGGGCCTGATGGACGCGCAGGCGCTGACGGGCAACCGCAAGGCCGTGCCGATCGCGGTCGCGCTGGGCGGCTATGTCGAAAAGGTCTTCGCCGCGCTCGATGACGCGCAGACCCAGACCGTGCTCGATTGCGAACATGGCGGGATCAACGAAAGCTTCGCCGAGCTCTATGCGCGCACCAATGACAAGCGCTGGCTGGCGCTCAGCGAGCGGCTCTATCACCACAAGGTGCTCGACCCGATGGTGGCGAAGCGCGACGAGCTCGCCAACATCCACGCCAACACCCAGGTACCCAAGCTGATTGGTCTGGCGCGCCTTTACGAACTGACGGGCAATCCCGAGCGCGCGATCGCCGCGCGTTTCTTCTGGGAGCGCGTGACGGGCCATCACAGCTATGTGATCGGCGGCAATGCCGACCGCGAATATTTCTTCGGCCCCGACCGGATCGCCGACCACATCACCGAGCAGACCTGCGAATCCTGCAACACCTACAATATGCTCAAGCTCACGCGGCACCTGTTCGCCTGGGCGCCCGAGGGTGCGTTGTTCGACTATTATGAGCGCGCACACCTGAACCACATCCTCGCGCACCAGAACCCCAAGACGGGCATGTTCACCTACATGATGCCGCTGATGTCGGGCACCAAGCGCGAATGGTCCGATCCCTTCGACAGCTTCTGGTGCTGCGTCTGCTCGGGCATGGAAAGCCATGCCAAGCACGGCGATTCCATCTGGTGGGAAGGCGACGACACGCTGTTCGTCAACCTCTTCATCCCGTCGCGCGCCGAGTGGAAGGCGCAGCGCGCGAGCTTCGAGATTCAGACGCGCTACCCCTATGAAGGCCGCGTCGACCTGAAGGTCGCAACGCTCAAGGGCTCGGGCCGTTTCGCGGTCGCGCTGCGCATCCCCGGCTGGGCGAAGCAGTCGGCGATCCAGGTCAACGGCAAGCCGGTGACCGCGATCACGGGCAATGGCTATGCCGTCGTGCGCCGCCGCTGGAAGGCGGGCGATGTCGTCACGCTCGACCTGCCGCTCGACCTGCGCCTCGAGGCGACGCCGGGCAATGACGGCGTCGTCGCGGTGTTGCGCGGCCCGATGGTGCTCGCCGCCGATCTCGGCGCCGCCGAAACGCCCTTCGATGCCGCGGCGCCGGCGCTGGTGGGCAGCGACATCGTCGCGGGCTTCCAGCCCGTGGCGCTGACCGAGGCAACCTATCGTTCGCAGGGTATCGGTCGTCCGGGCGACATGAGCTTCGGTCCCTTCTATCGAAACTATGAGCGCCGCAGCGCCGTCTATTTCCGCCGCTTCACCGATGCCGAATGGGCGAAGGCCGAGGTCGCCTATGCCGCCGAACAGGCGCGCCTGAAGGATCTTGCCGCGCGTTCGGTCGACGTGATGCATCTGGGCGAAATGCAGCCCGAACGCGACCACGCCCTGACATCGGACATCTCCTACCCCGTCGTCTATCGCGGCCGCAACGGACGTGATGCGCGGACGGGGGGCTTCTTCGAGTTCACGATGAAGGTGAAGCCCGGCCCGCTGATGCTGCAGGCAACCTATTGGGGCGAGGAGCGCAAGCGCCTGTTCCACATTCTGGTCGATGGCAAGCGTGTGGCGTCACAAACGCTTAATGCCGAAAAGCCCGGTGAATTCTTCGACGTGGAGTATGCGATTCCCGACGCGCTGACCAAGGGCAAGAAACAGGTCAAGATCCGCTTCGAGCCCGAGCCCGGCAATACCGCTGGGCCCGTGTTCGGCGTCACGATCTTCACGCCCAAGACGACCAAAGCCTGACACGCGGGGCCCCCGGCAGTGCCGGGGCCCTACGCCCTCAAGGCGACCGTTTAATCCGATTGTGCGCCCTAAACGCCGCTCGTCAGTACGACTTCAAGGAACTGTCAGCGTGTCCGGCCGGACATGCTGACAGGGGGCTTCGTCAAATTTCGACCCAGAGGCGGACATCCGTCGGTAGAGGCTGGTGGCGCCCTTCATTCCCCTCCCTGCAAGGGAGGGGTTAGGGGTGGGTATCGCCGTCAGGCGATCAAAACACGGAGGTATGAAGGGGCTCGCTTCGCTCGCCACCCACCCCCGGCCCCTCCCTTCTAGGGAGGGGAGCAATTTGAGCTTTCCACGACTTTCCAGACATGTCGCAAGCGCCTCAGCTCATGAGCAAAGGCCCCGACACAAGCCGGGGCCTTCCCTCATTCAGGAAGCAGTTCGACCTGCACGGCCTTGCTGCCGAGCGTCACCGCATAGCCGCCACGTTCCGGGCTTGCGCCTGCCCCGGGCCGATAGCGCTTCATCCCCTTCGCCGTGGTCTCCACATTGAGCCAGGCGCGTGGCGTATGCGCGTCGGCGGGTGCCAGCGTGAGGCGGACGCGCTTCGTCTTCGGGTCATAGTCGACGCGCTCGAACCGTCCGGCGTCGAGCGTCAGCCAGAGGCCCGCGGGCGCGACGAATATGCGTGAGCGGAAGCTGTCCTTCGGAACGATGCTGACTTGGCTGCCCTTGGACGTCACCTCACCGCCAAAGCCGATCCAACCGAAGGTCGGATGATCGACCAGATAGGACGCTGTCTCCCAGACATGGCCGAAAAAGCCCATGCCGTAATCACCGTTATAGGCATCGAAGCGCATCATATCGGGGAAGGAATGAAAGGCGGCGGAGCCGAAGCCGTCCTGATCGATATTGGTCGTGGTCCCCATCAACCCGCCATAGGCGACGCGCAGCAGATGGATGTCCTTGGGATCGCGGCGATAGCTGTCGAACAGCGGGATCGCGTTGTTGGCCGATCCATAATGATGGAGCTGGCGCTCGATCCGCTTCACCTTGCCCGCATATTGGAAATCCCAATAGCGGCGCGCGCTGCCATTATAGCCCCAGTGCGGAATCGTCGGATCATAGCCCAGGATAACCTCGCGCGTCAGATCGGCTTTCTCATGATCGCCGAAATAGCGCATCCAGGCATAAACTTCCTCCTGCCCTGTCGAATCCCAGGGCATTTCGCTGCCGAAGGGATAGGCCTCGCCCCGCCACCGCTCGGCCCGACCCTGCATCATTGCTTCGAGCGAGCGCGCCTCGGCATCGAGTCCCTCGCGCTTCAGATCGTCGAGGATGTCGACGAAGACGTCGCCCTCCATCTGGCCATATTGCGCATAGTGCGGCGCGAGCCGGACCATCGCCATCGAGGTTTCATAGGCGCGGTTCAGATACCAGCGCCAGTCGTGCGCCTTCACCAGCCCCTCATGATAGCGCGCGAGCCGGTAGAGCACCCATTGCGCGGCGGCGACATGGACATAGTTGAACGAGCGGCCGACCGAATCCGAACCCTTCTTGGCCCATGCCGACCAGGCCTTCCAGTCGATCGCGGGATCATAGGCGAAGTCGGGCTTTGCCTTCGGGTCATAGAAGAAAAGGCTCTTGCGGACGCCGAACTTGTCCTTGCCCTCATTCACCTGAAGCCGCCCGTCGAGCGTTTCGGTGACGAAGCGCTCGAACTTCGCGACCTCGCCCGCGTCGGGCTGGCCGAGCTGCTTCATGATGCCGGCAAGCCAGGCGCCCGCCCCGCCCTCGTCGCTCAGCCCCGCCATCCAGACGCGGTCTTCCTGCAGCACGATTTTATTGGTGTCGCGGTCATAGCTCATCAGCGAGGGTGAGCGGCCAAAGGGGTCGGCGGGGTTGTCGTACCAGTGCTTGTCGAACAGGAAGCGGCCGAGATCGGCGACCGCCGCGCCGCTGGGCTTGGTCACGAAATAATGGACCGCCTGAACGCTGCCATCGGCATAGGTGACGTCGATGCGCGCACGGCCCCAGGCATTGCCCTTTAGCCGATATCGCGCCCAGCCCTTGGCCGAACCCGCGCGCGTTACGTCGATCGCGCCCGCAGGACTGACGGTGATACCCTTCACCGCAGACGCCGATTTCAGGAAGAGGTCACCTGCAAGGTCGGTCGGCAGAACATAACCGGGGACGCCCACCGCGACCGGGCGCCCTTCGGCAGCGAGCGTTTCCTCGATCTTGCGGATTGCGGGCGCCGTCGCGAAGCGCACGCCGATCTCGCGGCTTTCACCCGGTGCGAGGGTGAAGCTGGTGGACGCATTCCACTGCTCGGCGCCCTTCCAGTCGGTCTCGGCAAAGCCCTTGCTCGCGACCATCCACTGGTGAAAGCCTTCGAAGGTGATGCCGCGCTTGGTGGGATCGTTGAACGGCTTGGGGTTGCCGTCCGCATTCTTCTGGTCGAGGATCGGCTTCCAGGCTTCGAGCGGCGTGCGGCCCTCGGGGAGCACGAGCAGCGCCGGCCCCTTGCCGTTGAGGCGCGTCACCTGAACATAGCCGGCATCGCGGCCGATATAGGGATCGGCGAAGCTCGCCTTGACGTGCGCTTCCTCGAGCGAGCGATCGGTAATGATGTTGTTGAACACCATCGGAATGCCGAGACCGCCTATCTCGATCGCCCGATCGCCGGGATTGATCAGGCGAAAGCGCAGGGCGAGCTTGCCCTTCTCCGTGATCCAGCGCCGCTCGACACGAAGTCCGGGTTGCGCGCCGAGATCGTCGCTCAGATCGGCGGCCGCAAGAATGTTGCCGCCCGCGGGAAGCGCGCGGACCGGGGTGCGCCGCGCTGCCGTCGAATAGTCGCGCCATGCCGCTTCCCCGGCGAGGCGGACGCGCAGGTCGATGTCGCCGACATTGTAATAGCCGTCGCCAAGCCGCTGCGCCGCGCGGTCGGACGGCGCGAAGTCGACGCCATCGCCTCCCTTGGGCGCCAGTGAGATCAGCGTTTGCGACACCGGATCGAGCGAGAGCGTGAATTCCGCGGTTTCGAAACGCATAGGCGACGCGGATTGAGAATCAGTCTGGCCAGCGGGCGCCGCATTGCCCTGCACAAGTGGTGCGGCCGCCAGCAGTCCAAGAGGCGCCATCATCACCGCAAGCCGGTATTGACCACGATAATTTCGTCTTTCCATGCCGCGCTGTTCCCCTGCTTCGACGGACCGAAAAGCCGGAAATTCCGACATCTCGATTACTCCGACAAAAGTATACTTTCTACCATATGTCAACGGCCGCGTTCGAACCGGACAGGATCTGTCGCGAAGTTCGACACGAGCGGGAACAAGAGGCCGCGCTTGTGAGGATTGTTGGCTCGTCGTCGTTGATGCGCGGCGCCGGGAACCAGCGGCGCTGCGTGACATTCTGCGTTGCCGCGCTGCAGACAATGCGTTCGGCTAGGCGTAGCGTCGATGGACGCTCATCCGCGCAATGTATTCCTGACGTTCGTCAGATCGCAGCCCGGATGGATGGCCCGGGCGACACGGCGGCGATCGGTCACCAGGGCCGTTTGCTCGGCTGCACGACAGGCCCGGCTGCGCCGTAGGGACGCCATGGCTCGCAGACCCTTGCTTCTCCCGCCTTGAAAAAGAACTGGCTGCAAACCAGCCAGCCCTTGAGCGGCCTGAGCGGCAGGAGGCAGGTGATCACCAGGAAGGGGAGTGATGTCAGCAAATGCAGCCAGAATGGCGGCTGGGCCATGATCTCGAGCATCAACGCGAATACGACCGCAGGAACGCAGCCAAAGCAGATTACGAAGAAGGCAGGTCCATCGGCGGGATCCGCAAAACCGTAGCTCAGGCCGCAGTGATCGCAATTGTCGGCAAGACGCAGGAGCCCCGCGAACAGCTTTCCCTTGCCGCATCGGGGACAGCGCCCGTGTACGCCCGTGCGGACGGGATCCAGCTTGGGCCAGACAGAGTCATCGTCGGGAATGGTGCTTTGCATGTCCTTCGCGCCTCTTTGCGATAGCGCTCGTCATATAGTCATTTTGTATGTATGTTTGTACCATACATAAATGGCTTCCAGATCCATGCAAACTTGGTTACCCACGCTCGACGGCACACGCGGCCCGAAATATCTCGCCATTGCCGATGCCATCGATCAGGCGGTCAGAACCGGCGTGCTGCGAGCGGGCGAGCGTCTCCCACCCCAGCGCGAGCTGGCCAAGGCGCTGGGCGTGGATCTTACGACCGTCACAAGAGCTTATGCACTTGTCCGCGAAGCAGGCGTGATCGAGGCATCCGGCCGTCTGGGCAGTTATGTGCGCAACAGCGCGGCCAATCTGATTGCCGAATCTGTGTCTGACAGCGGCATGATCATGCCGCCCCAGCCACCTTTCGCGCTTCTACCGGAGGCGATGCGGACAGGATTGACGAGACTGCTGCGCGCAGGCGGTCAATCGCCGCTGCTCCAATATCAGCCAGCAGGCGGCAACATTCATGATCGCAAGGCCGCTGCCGCCGCTCTGACCGCGCGGGGCATTGCTTCAAGCGAGGATGAAGTCGTGATTGCTGCCGGCGGGCAAAACGCACTGCACGCCATTCTGAGCACGGCGTCCAAATCGGGCGATATCATTTGTGCGGGAAGTTGCACCTATCCGGGATTGCTCGCGCTTGCGAACTCCCTTGGCCTTCGTCTCGTCCCGCTGCCGTGCGATCATGAAGGCGTCGATCCACAGGCGCTGGCCAATGCGGCGCGCGCGGGGGCACGAGCGCTGTACGTGGTTCCCACGAACGACAACCCGACCACCGCCACAATGGGCAAGGGTCGACGCAGGGCTATCGCTGCAGCGGCGCAAGAACACGGACTGATGATCATCGAAGACGATGCATATGGTCAGCTTCCTTCCAGGCCATTTCCCGCGCTGGCATCGTTCGCGCCCGAGCGCACCTGGCACATCGCCAGCATGTCGAAAATCATTTCTCCGGTCCTGCGGATCGCTCATGTTCGGGCGCCGTCCGGCCAGGATGCATGGAATCTGGCGGCTTTTATTCACGAAACCGCAGTCATGGGGCCGCCGCTCAACGCCGCGCTCGTCACTTCATGGTTGAAGGATGGAACGTTCGGCGATCTGGTGGGCGCCGTCCGGCAAGAGGGCATCGCGCGCCAGCGCATCGTCGCGCGCGTGCTGGACGGCATGGACTATGCGACGCACGCGGAGGGTTACCACATCTGGCTGAAGCTGGCTGACGGCCTTTCCGCAGCCGAGCTTGCATCGATGGTTCGCCTGGCAGGCCTGTCCATCGTTCCCGGGGAAGCATTTGCCGTCGACAGGGCGGCCGCTCCTTCGGCGGTGAGAATTTCCATTGGCGGCGCGCTCGACCATGAGCGCCTGAGAATAGCGTTGGAACGACTACGAATCTTGCTCCCAGCGCAAGCCACTCGTCGATCACTTCTGGTATGAGGCCAACGGAAACCTTGATCTGAGTTGAGCGACCACACAGCTATTTGCGAGTCGTTCGCGCGGAACATCCGGCTCTCCGCTTCGCTTCTGAACATTGAAGCCAAGATCAGGAGGACATGATGCCCACCGGAGAGTTCACCGACGCCATCGCACTTTTGAAGGCGGATCACCGCAAGGTGGAGGGCTTGTTCGAACAGTTCGAAAAGGCAAGCGGCGCGGACCGAAAGCAAGCGCTTGTGCGGCAGATATGCACCGAACTGAAGATCCACACCATGATCGAGGAAGAGATTCTCTACCCGGTTTTCCGCGGCAAGATTTCCGACGACACGCTGGACGAAGCCTATGTCGAGCACGACGGCGCCAAGGTTCTGATCAACGACCTCGAGGCATCCGCCCCGACGGATGATTTTTATGACGCGAAGGTGTCGGTGCTGTCGGAAGAGATCAAACATCACGTTCACGAAGAGGAGATGCCATCGGACGGAATGTTCGCCCAATGCCGCAGAACCGGAGTCGACCTCGTGGCGTTGCGTGACCAGATGATGGCGCGAAAGCAGCAACTTCAGGCCCAGGCCGAAAATGGCGGCCTTCCTGCTGCGCAGCCGATCGCAATGAAGCTGGTTCCGGCATAGATGACGGGCGAGCCAATACCGCAACCATTGGCCTTCTGGATTGTTGCTTTACCAGAACAACCAGAGCCTGGTCATGAACGACGGACAAGGCGAAGACACGCCATGGTGGGTGCTCAGGCGCGGTGACGGTCCGGTCGTCGCGACGGCCATCCATGACGGTCACGGCCTGCGCAACGAGACGCGGTACGCGATGCTATTGCCGGAAGCCGATCGGCTGCGGGAAGAGGATCCCTTTACCGGTCGGTCGATATCGGACGTGCCCGTCCACGTCATTGCCGGTCGCTCGCGCTTCGAAGTCGATCTCAACCGCGCGAGGCATGAGGCTGTCTATCGCACGACCGAACAGTCCTGGGGGCTGAAGATCTGGGCTGAGGAACCCGACGAGGCACTGGTGCGGCGCTCGCTTGCGATCCACGACCGCTTCTATGCCATGATGCGGCAACTGCTCGGCGAACTCGAAGCCGATTTCGGGCGGTTCGTGCTTCTCGACGTCCACAGCTATAATCATCGTCGCACCGGGCCTGACGGCGATCCCGCGCCGCAGGCGGAGACGCCCGAAATCAATATCGGGACATTCTCGATGCCGCGTGCGCGATGGGCATGGCTGCTCGATCCGCTCATTGACGCGATGCGCGCTTTTGATTTCGGCGGGCGCACTTTAGACGTGCGCGAGAACATCGCATTTCAGGGCAAGGGCGAGCTTGCCCGCTTCGTGCATGGCAATTTTCCGGAGTCGGGCTGCGCCATCGCGCTCGAGTTCAAGAAATTTTACATGGACGAGTGGACGGGCAAGCCCGATCCCCAGGCGCTCGGCCATATGCGTGCGTTCATCAACCACGTCGCCGCGACCTGCAGGGAACTTCTTGATGGCCGCTAGTGCGTTGCCCCTGCGCATGACGAGCGATATCAGCAAGAATACTGATGCTGACGCATTTCGCGTGCCCCTTGCGAACGGTGGCACGGCGCACATTGATCGGCCCCTGCCCTTTCTCATGCTCTGCCGTGTGAATGGTCGCGATCCGAACAGCCTTGCAGGACTCGTGGCGAGCCTCAGTCCGGCCTATGTGTTGTGGAGCGGCGAAAGCGATGCCGAAGCGCTTGCCATCATTGCCGCAATTAGCGCGAGGCAGCGCAAGCGAGACGCCCCGCTGCTGCTTGTGTCGCTTTACGACCTGCCGCGCGATCCCGTGCTTGATGAAGCAGCACCGAGGCTCGAACGCTTCACCTGTCGGCTGAGCGCGTCGGAAGATCCGGCGGCGCAGGCGGCCTCGGAATGCCTGACGGAAGCGCTCACGGCAATTACGGCGGATCTTCGCACATGTGCGGTCGAGCATGTGTCAAAAGCGTGGTTCGAGCCGGGCGTCGAACCGATGGTGGACAATGCTTCCCACATCTCTCACCTCTCGCTTGGACTTCCCCAAAACTATCGCGTGCCCGGCAAGACCGCAGTCTACCCGCAGCTCCTCCATGACTTGTCGGTCAGCGTGTTCGACGCGCTATTGCAGGCATTCCGGATATTCATCGCGCGCTCGGGCAAGGATGCGCCCAAATCCCATCGTTCGCTTGGCCGAAGCACATTCGTCACCGCGGCGCGTTCGATCGATCGCAAATTGCTGCGCGTTGCCACCTCCTACGATTTTCTTCTCGGCATCTCGCCCGTGAACACTGTCGAGGCCTTCGAGCAATTCAAGGCTTCCCGCTTCGAAGCCAGTCCGGTCTTCCGCTATCGACCCCTTCCCGTCGACCCGGACCTTGCCAAGCGCGCGCTCTATGCGATCGACCTGAGGCGCGCCGAGGATCCCGTGCTCGAAACCTTGTTCGCCGAGAAACGGCACGAACTCGATCAACAGCTTACCATGCTCCACCACCGGAACACGCCGACCTTTCGCTATGCTTCGCTGATGCTTTACGGGCCAGTCGAACCCGAATTGCTCGCGGCGGCGCAGGAAATCCTCGACCGCCCCGTCACGGATCGGGACGAGAAGCCCGAAATGGTGGACGCGGCGACGATCCGCGAAACTGCCAGGTCGCTCATACGCCGCTACCGAGAGTCCGACCCTCGCTTCATCGCGCGGACGAGCATACGCGACGATCTGGCGCCCGGCCTCATGGTCACCGGCCGAAATCTGCTGATCTCGAGCGCCACGAGAATGCGCCGGGCGAGACTGGATGCGCTCCTGCAGCACGAAGTGAGCGTGCATTTGCTGACCTGCGTCAACGGCGACGCACAGGGACTGAAGATCTTCCGAACGGGCCTCGCCGGCTACGAAGGCATCCAGGAGGGATTGGGAGTGTTCGCCGAAGCGGTATCCAACGGCCTGACGCGCGCCCGGCTCAGATTGCTCGCGGCCCGGGTTGTCGTGGTGCATGCGATGCTGGGAGGGGCAGGCTTCGTTGATTGCTTCCGATTACTGGCCGAAGAAAACGGTATCAAACAGGCGCCTGCGTTCAACATTGTGGCACGTGTCTTTCGCTCCGGCGGGCTCACCAAGGACGCGATCTATCTGCGCGGATTCAAGGAGGTACTGGGTCTGCTCGCCTCGGGGCAGAATCTGGCGCCCTTCTGGGTCGGCAAGATCGCCGCGCGCCACATTCCCGTCGTTGAGGAACTGGCGTTGCGCGGTGTCCTGAAAAGTCCGCGCACAATTCCTGAATTCCTTTCGCGCGACGGCGCGACGGAACGCATCGACCAATTGCGAAATCTTTCCTCGGTTGCCCACCTGATATGAATGGAAACGCACCCATGCTCATCGCCTTCTTCGTCAACGACATGGACCGCGAACATGCAGGCTTCACGACGACTGTGCTGGCGCACGAGGCCACCCGGCGCGGTCACCGTGTCTGCTATGTGACGCCTGGAGACTTCATGCTCAATCCGCAGGATGAGCTGCATGTCCATGCGCGCTTTGCGCCACAGAAAAAGGCGCGCACGGCGGCGGAGTTCTTCAAGAACATGCAGGCGGTCGATCATGACGCGGTCACGATCGACGTGCGCGAGATCGACGTGTTGATGCTCCGCAGCGACCCCTCGCTCGACGCGCAGGCCAGGCCCTGGTCCGAAGATGTGGGCATCATATTCGGCCGGGCTGCGGCTGAGCGCGGCGTGCTGGTGTTGAATGACCCCGACAGCCTGTCGCTTGCGATCAACAAGCTCTACTTCCAGTCATTCCCCGAAGCTGTCCGCGCAGACACGCTGATCACCAAATTCGCAAGCGACGTGAAGGCGTTTGCCAAGGATCACGGCGGCAAGATCATTCTGAAGCCGCTTCAGGGTTCGGGCGGCCAGAGCGTGTTCCTTGTCGGATCGGAAAATGCCTCGAACATGAACCAGATGATCGAGGCGATCACGCGCGACGGCTATATCATCGCCCAGGCCTATGTGCCGGCCGCGGCCAAAGGCGATATCCGGCTCTTCCTGATGAACGGCCGCCCGCTGCAGATCGGCAAGAAGTTCGCGGCGCTCCGGCGCGTCAGCTCCAAGGACGATATTCGCAGCAACATTCATGCGGGCGGCAAGGCGGAAGCGGTCGATATTACCGACAAGGAATTGCGGGTCGCCGAACTCATTCGACCCAAGCTCATGGCCGACGGCATGTTCCTTGTCGGCATCGACATTGTGGGCGACAAGATTCTCGAGGTGAATGTCTTCAGCCCCGGCAACCTGCAAAGCTGCAGCAAGCTTGCGGGAGTCAATTTCGCGACGCCGATCATCGCTGCCATCGAACGCAAGATCGAAATCGCGGCCGAATTCGCGGGTGCCTTCGACAACCGCGCACTGGCGGTGATGTAGCGCCCGCCGATCGCTCTCTTCCCACAAGCGACGGCGACGGGCAGTTACGGCGCCGGAACAGATCCGACGAGTCAGGCGTTTCACTCTCCTGGACAGGAGGATCGCATGGCCGATCTCAAGCCTGCTCGCGGAATGCAGGTCTTAACCGCCGATGGTGAACTCATCGGCACCGTCGAAAACGGGTCGCCCGAAGGGCTGGTCATCAAGAGATTGGGCTCTGCCGAGGGCGAGCTTCAGACCATACCCCATGACTGGGTGGATTCCGTCGACCGACAGGTTCGACTAAACCGGACGGGTGGCGAAGCCGCCGCTGGCTTGAAAGCAAAGGCCTTCGAGCGCGAGGCTCATCCCGGCCGCGGCAAGCAAGATGGCCGGACGGGATTCAGAATCGGCCCCGCGATTTGGCTGATCCTGGTCCTGGTGGTCATCGCGATCGCCCTGCTGATCCTGATGCGATAGTCCGGCACCATTCCCAATATCGTCGCCCTGTGGCACCCATTGCATCATGACATCCAGCACGGCACCCGTCCGCCCAACGCTCTACGGCGCACCCGGCTGGGGGTCGACGCTCGTCGAGGCGATGCTCTCGGTCGCCGAAGTCCAGTATGACTTCGTCGATGTCGAGGGGTTTGACGAACCCGGCCCGATGCGCGACCGGATATTGGCGCTCAACCCGCTGGCACAGATTCCCGTGCTTGTGCTGGAGGATGGCGCGGTCATGACCGAAAGCGCTGCGATCACGCTCTGGCTGTCGGAGCGCTTTCCCGAGGCCGGCCTCGCGCCCCCGCCGGGATCGCCCGACCGCGCGCGGTTCCTGCGCTATCTCGTCTGGCTGGTCGCCAATGTCTACGCGACATTCACCTATGCCGACTATCCCGAGCGCTGGGCTCCCGGCGATGCCGATACGCTGCGCGACAGCGTGATCGACTATCGCAAGCGGCTGTGGCGATTTTTCGAAGGCGAGGCGCAGGCGCCCTGGGTGCTCGGCGAGACGATGAGCGCGCTCGACATCTATGTCGCGGTCATGGTCCGCTGGCGGCCCTGCAGGCCGTGGTTCGAACAGAACGCGCCGGGACTGATTGCGATCGCCGACCGCGCCGCCGCGCACCCGGCTGTTGCATCAGTGATCGCACGCAACTTTCCGGACTAGCCGCAAGCCGTCGCCATCAGCCATTCGCGGAACTGCAGCATCGCGGGGCTTGGCGCCCGCGTCTTGAGTCGCGTCAGCCAATAGCTGCCCGTTACCACCTCGACCGCAAGCGGACGGACGAGACTGGCTTCACCCATCTGGCGCGCGAACATGTCGGCGGGGAGCAGCGCCACCCCTGCCCCCGCCTCGGCCGCAAGCGCCATGGCGAGCGAGGAATCGAACACCGGTCCACGGATCGCCGGCGCGGATGCGCCTGCTGCGGCGAACCACAGCGACCACTCGTCGGCGCGATAGGAGCGCAGGAGCGTCTCGCGCGCCAGATCTGCGGGGGATGCGATCCGTGCGGCAATCGCGGGACTGCACAGCGGCGCGAACGGCGCGTCGAACAACTTGTCGGCATCGGTGCCGTGCCACGCGCCGTCACCGAAGCGGATCGCGAAGTCGAGCCCCTCACCCGCAAGGTCGACACGATTATTGTTGGTGAGCAGACGCAGATCGATCCCGGGATTGGCGCTGCGGAACGCCGCCAGCCGCGGCATCAGCCAGCCCACCGCAAAGGTGCCCACCACCCCCAGCGTCACCACTTCCTGGAAACGGCCGTCGGCAAAACGCTCCAGCATCTCGCCGATGCGCCCGAAGGACTCGGCGACCGCGGGCAACAATGCCGCGCCCTCGTCGGTCAGCGCCAGACCGCGCGGCAGGCGACGGAACAGCGCCGCGCCGAGCAGTTCCTCGAGCCGCTTCACCTGATGGCTGACCGCCGCCTGCGTCACGCACAATTCGAGCCCCGCGCGCGTGAAGCTCAAATGTCGCGCCGAAGCCTCGAAGGCGCGCAGGGCGTTGAGCGGCAATTGCGGTCTCTCCATGATAAAACCCAAATTCAGCTAATGGCTCGACCGACATATCATCGTTTGTCCGCAACACACTATGCCGACATGATCGCGCTAGAAAGGGAGACGAAACCATGATTGAAAGACGGCAGGCAATGCTGACCCTTGGCAGCGCACTGATCGTGACCACGTTGGCCGGAGTTCCTGGACTGTCGGCAAAGTCCCGAAATAGCGTAAATTTATTTGATGACCCGTTCGCACGCAGGATCGCGGCGCTCGAAGCCGCAAATGGCGGTCGGCTGGGTGTCGCGGTGCTGGACACGAGTTCGGGCGCGCGCTTCTCGCATCGCGGCGATGAACGGTTCCCAATGTGCAGCACCTTTAAATTTCTATTGGCGGCAGCGACGCTCGCACGCGTCGATCGCGGCCAGGAGAAGTTCGATCGCCGGATCAGATACGCCGCCGACCAGATCGTGACGCACTCGCCCGTCACCAGCGAGCATGTCGGCGCGCCCGGCCTGACGGTGGGCGAGCTCTGCGCGGCGACGATGACGACCAGCGACAATACCGCCGCGAACCTGTTGCTCACCGCGCTCGGCGGGCCAACTGCCTTCAACGCCTTCGCGCGAAACCTGGGCGATCGCTACACCCGGATCGACCGTATCGAACCCTGGCTCAACGAAGCGATGCCGGGCGATCTGCGCGACACGACGACCCCGGCCGCGATGCTCGGCAACCTCCGCCGCCTGCTGACCCGCTCCACGCTGACACCGGGCTCGCGCGATATTCTCATCGGCTGGCTTGTGGCCAATCAGACCGGCGGCACGCGCCTGCGCGCGGGCGTGCCAGCCGACTGGCGCGTGGGCGACAAGACGGGCGCCGGCGAGCGCGGCACCGTCAACGACATCGGCATCCTCTGGCCCGCAGGCCGCGCGCCGATCCTGGTCGCGAGCTATCTGACCGCCAGCCCCCTCCCCTTCGAGACCAACAGCGCCGTCCACGCCGACGTCGCCCGCGCGATTGCGCAAGCGGTCAGCGCGGCAGGCTGACCCGTTAAAGCGGCAATTCGGTGGTCGCCTTGATCTCGGACAACGCGACCACCGAGTTCACCTCCTGCACCCCGGGCACGCGCGACAGTTTCTCGAAGAAGAAGCGCTCATAGGCATTGATGTCCTCGGCCACGATGCGCAGCAGGAAGTCGACCGGCCCCATCAGCACGAAACATTCGAGCACCTCGGGAAAGCCGCGGATTGCCGTCGAAAATTCGTCGAGATGCGTGCGGCCGTGCGCGGAGAGCTTCACCTGCGCGAAGATCTGCGCGTTAAGCCCGATCTTCTTGCGGTCGAGCAGCGCGACTTCCGCGCGGATATAGCCCGCCTCGCGCAGCCGCTGGATGCGCCGCCAACAGGGCGACTGCGACAGGCCGACGCGCTCGGCGATCTCCGCGGTCGACAGCGTTGCGTCGCGCTGCAACAGCGCCAGGATCTTGCGATCGAAGGCGTCGAGAACGTCCTGCATCATTTATTCTCCCACAGCGCCTATGGAGCATATATAATCCCCATATGCTCGATTTTGCGCGAAATGAGAAAAATATTCCGTCGCGTGTCGTGATAATCCTCCTTTCCACAAAGGAGCATGATGATGACGTTACCGCATACGATCGGCGACACACCCCCCGAAGAGATCCATCTGATCGAGGATGGCAGAGGTGGGTTCCTCGGCGTCATCGTGCTCCATTCGACCGTTCTCGGTCCTGCGGCGGGCGGCTGCCGGTTATGGCACTATCCCGACCGAGAGGCGCTGACGATCGACGCGATCCGGCTTGCACGCGGGATGAGCTACAAGAACGCGATGGCCGGCCTGCCCTTTGGCGGCGGCAAGGCTGTGCTCCAGTGTCCCGAAGGCGATTTCGACCGCGGCGCGCTGTTGGAGCGCTTCGCCGAGGCTGTCGAGCGGCTTGGCGGTGCTTATGTCACGGCTGAGGACGTGGGGACAGCGGTCGGCGATATGGAACGCGTCCGCACGCGCACCGCGCATGTCGCGGGGCTGCGCGCCGCAGAGGGCATGGCCGGCGGCGATCCCTCGCCCTGGACCGCGCTCGGCGTCCTCGAGGCGATGCGCGTCGCGGTCCACGCCCGGCTCGGCAAGGACCTCGCCGATGTCGCGGTCGCGGTGCAGGGCGCGGGCAATGTCGGCGGGCATCTTTGCCGCCTGCTCGCCGCCGAGGGCGCGCGGCTGATCGTGGCCGATGCCGACGAGCGCCGGGCCCAAGCGCTCGCCGCTGAAACGGGCGCACGCGTCTTTCCAGCGGCCTCGATCGCCGAGGCCGACGCCGAGGTGTTCGCACCCTGCGCACTCGGCGCGGTTCTCGATCGGCACAGCATCCCGCGCCTGCGCGCGGCGGTAGTTGCGGGGGCTGCCAACAATCAGCTCGCGACCGCGGAAGACGGCGCGCTGCTCCACGCGCGCGACATTCTCTACGCGCCCGACTATGTCGCCAACGCCGGCGGGATCATCAACGTCGCCGCCGAATATCTCGGCGAGACCGCCGGTGAGGTCGAGGGGCGCGTGCGCGCGATCGGGCCCCGGATGCGCGCGCTCTTCGAACGCGCCATGCGCGAGGGGCTTCCCACCAACATCGTCGCCGACCGGATGGCGCGGCAGATCATGGCGAATGCGGCGGGCGCGAAACACGCACACCTCGTCCGGGCGGCGTGAAATGAGCCCCGCCTCGCGCGCGCATTTCGCGATCCGCGCTGCCGCCGATCCGCAGACGGTGCCGCGGCTGCTCAACTATTTCGCTCAGCTCGGGCTGGTTCCCGCCGCGATCGCGATGCAGGCGAACGAGGACGGGCTCGCGGTGGAGATCACGCAGCACCATCTGCCGCTGGCCAATGCGCACATCATCGCGGAAAAGATGCGCGCGTCCTGCCTTGTCGAAACGGTCTCGCTCGCCTTTTCGGCCTGACCCGGTAGAGCCTGATCGTTTGAGGTGGAAGCGCTACGCGCTTCCGCCGAAAGCGTGAATCAGGCTTTATTCAAATGGTTGAGACCTTGATCGTTTCAGGCTGATCCAGCCTGAAACGATCAAGGTCTAGCGCCGCGATCCGAAGGCACACACCATCCGAAACGCTACCCAATATTGCCTTTCATCGGATTGCCAGCCATGACCGCCCCATGACCGAGATCGTTGCCGTGGACATCGGGGGCACCCACGCCCGTTTTGCGCTCGCCGAGGTTGCGGAAGGCCGCGTCGTTCATATGGACGAGCCCGCCACGCTCAAGACCGCCGAGCATGCCAGCCTGCAGCTTGCCTGGGAGCATTTCGCCGCGGGGCGGGGCCGGACGCTTCCCGACAAGGCGGGTATCGCGGTCGCGAGCCCGGTGGGTGGTGAGGTGATCAAGCTCACCAACAACCCGTGGATCATCCGGCCCTCGCTGATCGGCGAGCGGCTTGGCGTCGAAAGCTACGTTATCGTCAACGATTTCGGCGCGATCGGCCATGCCGTCGCACAGATGGGAGCGGAGCATTTCCGCCATCTGAGCGGTCCCGAAGTCGCGCTTCCTGACAACGGTATCATATCAATTGTGGGCCCGGGCACGGGTCTGGGTGTCGCGCATCTCCTTCGCCGCGGGGATCGCTATTTCGTGAACGAGACCGAAGGCGGCCACATCGATTTCGCGCCTCTCGACCGCATCGAAGATGCGATCCTCGAGCGGCTGCGCAAGCGCTATCGCCGCGTCTCCATCGAGCGCATCGTTTCGGGACCGGGACTGGTCAACATCTACGAGGCCCTCGCCGATATCGAGGGCCGCGCGGTCCATGTGCAGGACGACAAGGCGCTCTGGACGATGGCGCTTGAGGGAAGCGACAGCCTCGCGAGCGCCGCGCTCGACCGCTTCTGCCAGTCTCTGGGTGCGGCCGCCGGGGACATCGCGCTCGCGCAAGGTGCGCAGGGCGTCGTGATCGCCGGCGGGCTCGGCCTGCGCATCGCCGACACCATCCACCGCTCGGGCTTCGCCGAACGCTTCCGCGCCAAAGGCCGTTTCGAAGCGATGATGGCCGCGATTCCCGTCAAACAGATCACGCATCCGCAGCCGGGCCTCTACGGCGCGGCGGCCGCCTGGGCGGAAAAATATCGGGGTTAAAGAGAGACGTCACCCTGAACTTGGTTCAGGGTCCATGAACGCAGGCCACCGAGATTATTCTCAAGGGTCGGCGTTCATGGATGCTGAACCAAGTTCAGCATGACGGATGGAAAGGCCCGGGAAAGCCCTACTCCATCTCGAGGATCACCGCGTCCACCGCGAGGCTGTCGCCCGCCTTGGCGCTGACGCTCTTGACCACGCCCGCCTTTTCGGCGCGCAGGATGTTCTCCATCTTCATGGCCTCGACCACCGCGAGCGGCTGGCCAGCCTCCACCTTGTCGCCCGCGCCCACGTTGAGTGAGACAAGCAGGCCGGGCATCGGGCAAAGCAGGAACCTGGAAAGGTCGGGCGGAATCTTCTCGATCATATGCGCGGCATGCCGCGCGATGCGTGCGGGAAGCACGCGGATATCGTGACTCTTGCCGTGCGTCGTCAGGCGGAAACCCGAACGGATGCCCGAAATCCGTACCGCGAGCGGCTGCCCGTCGACCTCGGCCTCGATGATCCGGTCGCCGGGCGTGTAGCTCAGGTCGAGATCGAGCAGTTCGCCATCGACGCGCACCTCGTCATAATCGATCGCGACGTCCATCAGCGCGTCGCCGACCTTGGCCTGCCACAGCGACGGCGGCTGGAGCCGGTCGCCGAGCTGGCCCGAAATGCGCCGTGCGCGATCCGCATGTGCGGTCGCGACGAAGGCCGCGATCGCCGCAAGGCTGCGCTGAAGCTTCGCGTCCGCGGGAGCGCCGGTAAAACCGTCGGGATACTCCTCGGCAATGAAGCCCGTGGTGATGTTGCCCGAGCGGAAGCGCTCATGCTGCATCAGCGCCGAGACGAAATCGATATTGTGCCCCGGCCCCTCGATCTCGAAACGGTCGAGCGCGTCGATCTGCTTGTCGATCGCCTCGAGGCGCGTGGGCGCCCAGGTGATGAGCTTGGCGATCATCGGATCGTAGAACATCGAGACCTCGCCGCCCTCCTGAACGCCGTCGTCGACGCGCACGCCGTCGCCGGTTTCGGGGGGATTGTAGCGCACGAGGCGACCGGTCGAGGGCAGGAAGCCGCGATAGGGATCTTCGGCGTAGACGCGGTTCTCGATCGACCAGCCGTTGATCTTCACGTCTTCTTGGCCGAACGCCAGCTTCTCGCCATTGGCGACGCGGATCATCTGCTCGACGAGGTCGAGGCCCGTGATCTCCTCGGTGACGGGATGCTCCACCTGAAGCCGGGTGTTCATCTCAAGGAAGTAGAAGCCGTCGCCGGTCTTGTCCGCGCCCGAGACGATCAGCTCGACCGTCCCCGCGCTGAAATAGCCGACCGCGCGCGCGAGCGCGACGCACTGCTCGCCCATTTTCTTGCGCATTTCAGGGGACACGAAGGGCGACGGCGCTTCCTCGACCACCTTCTGGTGGCGGCGCTGGATCGAGCATTCGCGCTCGTTCAGGTAGACGATGTTGCCGTGCTGATCGCCGAGCACCTGGATCTCGATATGCCGCGGGCTTTCGATGAACTTCTCGATGAAGACGCGATCGTCACCGAAGCTCGCAAGCCCCTCGCGCTTGGTCGCCTCGAAGCCCTCGCGGACATCCTTCTCGCTGTACGCAAGGCGCATGCCCTTGCCGCCGCCGCCGGCAGAAGCTTTCATCATCACGGGATAGCCGATCTCGTTGGAGATCTTCACCGCATGCTCGGTGTCGTCGATCACGCCGACAAAGCCGGGAACGACGTTGACGCCAGCTTCCAGGGCGAGCTTCTTGGACTCGATCTTGTCGCCCATCGCCGCGATCGCATTGGCGGGCGGGCCGACGAAGATGATGCCTGCTTCGTCCAGCGCCTTGCGAAAGCTCTCGCGCTCCGAAAGAAAACCATAGCCGGGATGCACCGCATCCGCGCCCGTCGCTTTGCACGCCTCAATGATCTTGTCGGCAATCAGATAGGACTGGGCCGCGGGCGGCGGGCCGATATGCACGGCCTCGTCGGCCATCAGCACATGCGGCGCGCGCGCGTCGGCGTCCGAATAGACCGCCACGGTCTTGATGCCCATCTTGCGCGCCGTGCGGATGACGCGACACGCAATTTCGCCGCGATTGGCGATCAGGATTTTCGTTATCATTCCAGTCCCTTCAAAACCACCCAATCGTCACCCCGGACTTGATCCGGGGTCCATGAACACCGTCCCGTCAAAACCTGCACCGCCCGCGTTCATGGATCCCGGATCAAGTCCGGGATGACGGTGTTGTCACCTATTCCGCCGCTTCCAGATGCCCGTGCGGCTGCGCCTGCATTGCACTCATGCCCAGCTTCGCGAGCAGCGCGGCGTCCTTGTCGTCGCCCGCATTGGCCGCGGTCAGCAGCTTGTCGCCCGTGAAGATGCTGTTCGCGCCCGCCATGAAGCACAAAGCCTGGCACGCCTCGCTCATGCTCTCGCGCCCCGCCGACAGGCGCACCATCGAATGCGGCATCGCGATGCGCGCCACAGCCACGGTGCGAACGAACTCGATCTCATCGATTTTGGCGAGCGGCGTATCCGCCAGCATGTCGCCCAGCACCGTGCCCTTCACGGGCACCAGCGCATTGATCGGTACGCTCTCAGGGTGCGGCATCGTGGCGAGCGCATGGATGAAGCCGATGCGGTCGCTGCGCGTCTCGCCCATGCCGACAATCCCGCCGCAGCACACGTTGATCCCCGCCGAACGCACATTCTCCAGCGTCTCGATCCGGTCCTCGAAGGTCCGCGTCGTGATGACGTTCGCGTAGTTCTCGGGGGAAGTGTCGATATTGTGGTTGTAGTAATCGAGCCCGGCCTCGGCGAGCTGCCTGGCCTGCCCCTCGGTCAGCATGCCGAGCGTCATGCATGTTTCCATGCCCATCTGGCGCACGCCCTTCACCATCTCGACCAGCTTGGGCATGTCGCGATCCTTGGGATTGCGCCACGCCGCGCCCATGCAGAACCGGCCCGATCCATGATCCTTGGCCTGCGCAGCGGCTTGCAGCACGGCCTGCACGTCCATCAGCTTGGTCGCCTTCAAGCCGCTCTCGGCCTCGGTCGACTGGCTGCAATAGCCGCAATCCTCGGGGCAACCGCCCGTCTTGATCGAGAGCAGCGTCGAGAGCTGCACCTCGTTGCGCGGAAAATTGGCGCGGTGGATCGACTGCGCCTCGAACAGCAGGTCGTTAAACGGCAGGTCAAAGAGACCCGCGATTTGCTCGCGGGTCCAGTCGGTACGCACGGTCATTCAGTTCCATTCCAGACTTGAAGCGAAAGGGATATTTGATGCGGCTTGAGCGGCGGGCCGTAAATGTAGAGCAGCCGCACGGGCTGCTTCTTCACCGTCCAGCTCCAGCTATAATAGCCATTGGCGGACGTGCGCGCGGGCCGCGTCCTTGCCTTTGACTCGCGCTCAATCAGTCTTTCGATCAGTTGCGCGACATATTCGCGATCGACCGCCCCCGGGGCCACGGCATCGAAATTGCACTGAGGAACAGCGGGTTCGGCCTTGCCCGGCGTCGCGAAGGAATAGTTCACATACACGCTGTCGGTGCGCCACAATTGCCGCTTCTTGGGGTCGGCGGTGGCGACGCGCACATAGGGATCGGGCGAGTTTTTCAGCGCCGACCGGAAACCGTCGGCATCGGGAAAGCCGGGCAGGCACACCGCCCCGAACTTTTCGATCGCCTGCTGGGGTTCGACTTTCTCGAGCGAAATCGCCTGATAGGGCGAAGCTTCGTCAGCGGTTGCCGCCGAAGCCGTCGCGGTCAACGAGGCGAGGGCGACAAGTGTAATGGCGTGAGCGTTCATTCCGCAGCCTCCTCCAGCCCCTCGGGGGGCATGTTGTGGCCGAGCAGGCGCAGCACGTCCGCTGCACTGTCGACCACGTTGGAGCCAGGACCATAAATCCCCGCGACGCCCGCCGCACGCAGAAAGTCATAATCCTGTGCGGGGATCACGCCGCCCGCCACAACCTTGATGTCGCTGCGGCCCGCATCCCTGAGCAGCTTGATGAGTTCGGGGATCAGCGTCTTGTGCCCTGCGGCGAGGCTCGATGCGCCGACCACGTCGACGTCCTTGTCGAGCGCCAGCGCCAACGCCTCCTGCGGCGTCTGGAAGAGCGGACCGCTGACGACCTCGAAACCCATGTCGGAATAGGCCGACGCGATCACATTGGCGCCGCGGTCATGCCCGTCCTGCCCCATCTTGGCGACGAGCATGCGCGGCTTGCGCCCCTTGCGGCGCGTAACCGCCTCGACGCCGTCGACGACACGCGCCCAGCGATCGTCACCGCCATAGGCGCCACCGTAGACGCCCTTCACCGGCGTCGGGACGGTGCCATAGCGCCCGAACACATCCTCCATCGCCGCCGAAATCTCGCCGAGCGTCGCGCGCTGCCGGGCGGCCTCGACCGCGAGTGCAAGGAGATTGGTCTCCACACCCCGTTCGGGCTGAGCTTGTCGAAGCCCTGCCCCTACTGCTTCCCCAGATGAAGAAAAGGACGGCCCTTCGACAGGCTCAGGGCGAACGGAAGGGGTGGGAGCCCCGGCGCCAAGTCGCGCCCCTTCGCGCAATGCATCGAGCGCGGCCTGGCACTTCGCGTCGTCACGGCTCGCCTTCATCTTGTTGATGCGCGCGATCTGCGATTCACGAACCGCGACGTTGTCGACGTCGAGGATGTCGATCGGCTCTTCTTCCTTGAGCCGGTATTTGTTGACCCCGACGATCACATCCTCAGCGCGGTCGACGCGTGCCTGACGGGCGGCTGCGGCTTCCTCGATCATCGCCTTGGGCCAGCCCTTCGCCACGGCTTTCGCCATGCCGCCCTCGGCCTCGACGCGCTCGATGATCTCCCACGCCTTGTCGTAGAGCTCCTGCGTCAGCGCCTCGACATAATAGCTGCCGCCCAGCGGATCGACGACATTGCACATGCCCGTCTCTTCCTGGATGACAATTTGGGTGTTCCGCGCGATCCGCGCCGAGAAGTCGGTGGGCAGCGCGATCGCCTCATCGAGCGCGTTGGTGTGGAGCGACTGCGTTCCCCCCAGCATCGCCGCCATCGCCTCGATCGTCGTGCGCATCACGTTGTTGTACGGGTCTTGCTCGGTCAGCGACACGCCCGAGGTCTGGCAGTGCGTCCTGAGCATCTTGGAGCGCTCGTCCTTGGCTCCCAGCTCGGTCATCACGCGGTGCCACAGCTTGCGCGCGGCGCGGAGCTTCGCCACCTCCATGAAGAAGTTCATGCCGATCGCGAAGAAGAAGCTGAGGCGCCCCGCGAACTTGTCGAGGTCGAGCCCGCTCGCCATCGCGGCGCGCGCATATTCCTTGCCGTCGGCGATCGTGAAGGCGAGCTCCTGAAGCTGCGTCGCCCCCGCTTCCTGCATGTGATAGCCGGAAATCGAAATGCTGTTGAACTTCGGCATGTGCGCCGACGTGTAGCCGATGATATCCGAGATGATCCGCATGCTCGGCTCGGGCGGGTAGATATAGGTGTTGCGGACCATGAACTCCTTCAGGATGTCGTTCTGGATCGTGCCGTCCAGCTTCTCCTGCGGAACCCCCTGCTCCTCGCCAGCGACGATGAAGAAGGCGAGGATCGGGATCACAGCGCCGTTCATCGTCATCGAAACCGACATTTCACCCAAGGGAATGCCGTCGAACAGGATCTTCATGTCCTCGACGCTGTCGATCGCGACGCCCGCCTTGCCGACATCGCCCGTCACGCGCGGGTGATCGCTGTCATAGCCGCGGTGCGTGGCAAGGTCGAAGGCGACCGAAAGCCCCTTCTGCCCCGCAGCCAGATTGCGGCGGTAAAAGGCGTTCGATTCCTCGGCGGTCGAAAAGCCTGCATATTGCCGGATCGTCCAGGGGCGCCCCGCATACATCGACGCGCGCACGCCGCGTGTGAAGGGACCGAAGCCAGGCAAACCGGTCTCGATGCCGTCCACGTCCTCCGCCGTGTAGAGCGGCTTCACCGTGATGCCCTCGGGCGTGTGCCAGTTCAGGTCCTTGCCCTTGACCTCCTTGGTGGCAAGGGCTTCCCAATTCTGGAGCGTCGGCTTGTCAGTCATCGTCAGCGTCCCTTGAATTCCGCCTTGCGCTTCTGGAGGAAGGCAGCCGTTCCCTCGGCCGCATCCTCGCTGTCGCCCGCCTTGTTCTGCCGCGCCGCTTCAGCAGCCATGGCGGCGGCGTAATCCTGTTCTAACGCATCGGCGATGCCCTTGCGCATCAGCCCCAGCGCAAAGGTCGGCCCCGCCGCCAGCCGCGCCGCCAGCAACCGCGCCTCTTCCATCAGCACCGCATCCTCGATCGCCTTGTAGATCAGCCCCCAGCTCTCGGCCTTCTCCGCCGGGATCCGCTCGCCGAGCATCATCATCTCCATGGCGCGCGCCTTGCCCACCAGCCGCGACAGCATCCAGGTCGCACCGCCATCAGGGACCAGCCCGATATTGACGAAGGCCTGCAGGAAATAGGCCGACTTGCCCGCGAGCACGAAATCGCCCGCCAGCGCCAGCGAGCAGCCGATCCCCGCTGCCGGCCCGTTGACCGCGGTTACGATCGGGATCGGCGCCTGCGAAAGCGCAACCATCGTCGGGTTGTAGCTGGCGGTAAGCGCTGCCTTGGCGCGTGCGCCGCCCGTGATCGGCGACTCTCCGTCACGCCCCTGAAGATCTGCGCCCGAGCAGAAGGCGCGCCCCTCGCCCGTGATCAGCAGCGCGCGGATGCCTTTTTCCTGAGCACCGTCGAGCACATCGCGGATCTCGTCGAACATCTGCGGCGGCGCGGCATTGAGCCGATCGGGCCGGTTGAGCGTGATCGTCGCAACGCCGTCGGCGATGTCGAGGCGGATCGTTTCGTAGGTCAAAAGCGCGTCCTTCCCAATTACCCTCTCCCTTGATGGGAGAGGGTTGCGAAGACTTGGCAGCTTGCTGCCTAGTCGTAGCTGGGTGAGGGTGACGCCGGGCATCAGCGCCCACGCCAACCATCACCCTCATCCAACTTCGCCTAACCGGCTTTGCCGGCAAGGCTTCGTATCCTTCTCCCATCAAGGGAGAAGGTCGGGGTCAATGCCCGCCGTCCTTCGGCGTCTCCATCAACTCGACCAGCACCCCGCCCATATCCTTGGGATGGACGAAGATCACCGGCGTGCCATGCGCGCCGATGCGCGGCTCACCGAGCACCTTGGCGCCCTTGGCCTCCATCTCGGCCTTGGCGGCATGGATATCGTGTACTTCGAAGCAGACATGGTGCTGCCCGCCCAGCGGGTTCTTCTCGAGGAACTTCAGGATGGGCGAATTCTCGCCCAGCGGCTCGATCAGCTCGATCTGGCTGTTGGGCGTATCGACGAAGCACACGCGCACCCCCTGCGGCGGCAGGTCAAAGGGCTCGTGGATCTTGGTCGCGCCCATCAGGTCGCGGTAGAGCGCGATCGACTTCTCGATCGAGGGCGTCGCAACGCCGACATGGTTGAGGCGGCCGATGGTCATACTAGTCCTCCGAGTACCCCGGCGAAGGCCGGGGTCCAGTCCTGAGCGAACGGCTCTGGACCCCGGCCTTCGCCGGGGTACTCCGTGTTAGAGCGGAATATTGTCATGCTTCTTCCAGGGATTCTCGAGCTGCTTGTTGCGCAGTTTCCGCAGCCCTAGCGCGATCCGCTTGCGCGTCGAGTGCGGCGCGATCACCTCGTCGATGAAGCCCTTCGAGGCCGCGACGAACGGGTTGGCGAAGCGCTCTTCATATTCTTTCGTCCGCGCCGCGATCTCTTCCGGCGTCTTGCCGCGGAAGATGATCTCGACCGCGCCCTTGGCGCCCATCACCGCGATCTCGGCGGTAGGCCACGCGTAGTTGAGGTCGCCGCGCAGATGCTTGGAGGCCATCACGTCATAGGCCCCGCCATAGGCCTTGCGCGTGATTACGGTGATCTTGGGCACGGTCGCCTCGGCATAGGCGAAGAGCAGCTTGGCGCCATGCTTGATGATGCCGTTCAGTTCCTGCTGCGTCCCCGGCAGGAAGCCCGGCACGTCGACAAAGGTAATGATCGGAATGTCGAACGCGTCGCAGAAGCGCACGAAGCGCCCCGCCTTTTTGGACGAGTTGATGTCGAGGCAGCCTGCGAGCACCATCGGCTGGTTGGCGACGATGCCGACGGTGCGCCCCTCGATCCGCCCGAACCCGATGATGATATTGCCGGCATGCGCGGGCTGGAGCTCAAAGAAATCGCCCTCGTCGACGGTCTTCCGAATGAGCTCGTGCATGTCATAGGGCTGGTTGGCATTTGCCGGGATCAGCGTGTCGAGGCTTTCCTCGAACCTGTCATAGGGGTCGGCGGTCGGGCGCTCGGGCACGTCCTCGCGGTTGGAGAGCGGCAGATAGTCGATGAAGGTCCGCGCAGCCCACAACGCCTCGATGTCATTCTCGAACGCCACGTCGGCGACGCCCGACTTCGTCGTATGCGTCACCGCCCCGCCGAGTTCCTCTTGTGTGACCACCTCGTTGGTGACGGTCTTCACCACGTCGGGGCCGGTGACGAACATGTAGGACGAGTCCTTCACCATGAAGATGAAGTCGGTCATTGCGGGGCTGTAGACCGCGCCGCCCGCGCACGGCCCCATGATAAGGCTCAATTGCGGCACGACGCCCGAAGCAAGCACATTGCGCTGGAACACCTCGGCATAGCCGCCAAGCGATGCAACGCCCTCCTGGATGCGCGCGCCGCCCGAGTCATTCAATCCGATCACGGGCGCGCCGACCTTCAGCGCGGTGTCCATGATCTTGCAGATCTTCTGCGCGTGGCGCTCGGAGAGCGAGCCGCCGAACACCGTGAAGTCCTGGCTGAACACATAGACGAGGCGACCGTTGATCGTCCCCGAACCCGTCACCACGCCGTCGCCGGGGATCACCTGCTCGGGCATGCCGAAATCGACGCAGTTATGCTCGACATACATGTCGAGCTCCTCGAAACTGCCCTCGTCGAGCAGCACGTCGATCCGCTCGCGCGCGGTGAGCTTGCCCTTGGCGTGCTGCGCATCGATCCGCTTCTGCCCGCCACCGAGCCGCGCCGCAGAGCGCTTTGCTTCGAGCTGTTCGACAATTGCCTGCATGAGTTCCTCGATCCTTGACGAACCCGCCCTTTTTCAGGCTTTGGCTCGCGACGCAAATGTGAATTTGCGAAGTTGCGAATGGGCAATTTGCAAAGTAGGTTCCTTGAACCCCTTCGTGTCGAGCGAAGTCGAGACACGCTGGCACGATTCCCCAACGTCCCTCGACTTCGCTCGGGACTAACGGAGGCTGTAAGTGAAGCGCAGACTCTTCGCCGGCGAACGCCTCCGCGCACTCCGCCAACGCGCCGGACTCGGCCAGTCCGCGATGGCTGCGCGGCTCGGCATTTCGGTCAGTTATCTCAGCCAGCTCGAGAATGACGACCGGCCCATGACCTCGGCGGTGCTCGCAGCGCTTGGCCGCCACTATCCACTCGATCTCGACGCATTCGAATCCGACGAACCCGCCCGCCGCTTCGCGGCCTTGCGCACCGCGCTCGATGAGCCGCTCTTTGCCGAGATGCCGCTGGCGCCCGACCTGCTCGAAAAGCTGGTCGAGCAGCAGCCGCATTTCGCCGACCGCTTCATTGCGCTCCACGCCGCCTATCGCCATGCCGAGGAACGCCTCCAGATGGTCGAAGAAACGATGTCGAGCGGCGTCTCCGACGGCAGCCGCTTGCCCTGGGAGGAAATTCGCGACTGGTTCCACGAGGCGGGCAATTATGTCGATCTGCTCGACCGCCGCGCCGAAGCGCTTGCCGCCGATATCGGCCCCGGTGAGCCCGCGCTGATCGGCCGGCTGCGGACGGCGCATGGCGTGGGGCTGGATACCGGCGGCGACGCCATGGATGCGCCACTCCATGCGCTGGATCGCACGACGCGACGGCTGCGCCTCTCCCCTGCGCTGCCCCCCGAGAGCCGCCGCTTCTTTCTTGCCCACCAGCTCGTCGCGCTCGACATGGAGGACGAAATCCGCGCGATCGCGGACAATGCCGCACTCGGCACTGCCGAGGCGCGCCGACTCCTCGCGGTCGGTCTCGCCAACTATGCCGCCGGCGCGCTGCTCATGCCCTATGAACGCTTCCGCAACACCGCGCGCACGCTGCGCCACGATATCGACCGGCTGTGCCAGCGTTTCTCGGTCAGCTTCGAACAGGCATGCCACCGCCTCTCGACGCTCCAGCGCCCCGGCGCGCGCGGCATCCCCTTCTTCTTCTGCCGCGTCGACATGGCGGGCAACATCACCAAGCGCCATTCCGCCACGCGCCTCCAGTTCGCGCGCTTCGGCGGCGCCTGCCCCTTGTGGATCGTGCACGAGGCCGTCGCGATCCCCGACCGCATCCTCGTCCAGCTCGCCGAGACCCCCGATGGCGTCCGCTATGTCCAGATGGCCAAGGGGCTGGTGAAGCCCTCGGGCAGCTACGCCCGCACCCCGCGCCGTTACGCGGTGGCCTTGGGCTGCGAGGTCGAGCACGCCCGCGACTTCATTTACGCCGATGGTCTTGACCTGGCGGGCGCCGCCACCCCCATCGGCATCTCCTGCCGGCTCTGCCCGCGCCCCGACTGCGACCAGCGCGCCTTCCCCCCCGCCGACCGCGCGATCCGCATCGATCCTGACCGGCGCGACGTGGTTCCGTACCGGGTGGCGTGAAGCGACAATGTCGGGAGTGGCACGATGGACGTTCAGCGGCTTCTTCTCCCCTCCCTGGAAGGGAGGGGTTGGGGGTGGGTTCCGCCGAGGCACTCGGCGGCCTTCAGGAGTATAGCTTCGATCACGCCTTCGGGATTTTCCAGCACCGTACCGTTCCAGAAGCGCATCACCGTCCATCCTTGCGTTGCCAGCCACGCGGAACGGCGTGCGTCTCTATCCGCGTCGTCGAGATGCTGCCTCCCCTCCAACTCGATCGCGAGCTTCGCCGATCGGCATGCGATGTCGAGAATATAGGGGCCAACGACGAACTGGCGGGTGAAGCGCGGCCGATAGCAGGAAAGGTGCCGCCAGAGCAGTCTTTCCGCCGGCGTGGCATCGTTGCGCAGTGCACGAGCGTTGCTGGTCATATGGTCGGGAACGCGGCGCATGGGCCGAACAATAATGAGGCGCGCCTCGCGCGCCTACCCACCCCCAGCCCCTCCCTTTCAGGGAGGGGGGTTGTCCGACATCGGTCGAAACCCGCCGAAAAAACCGTTGTCCTACAGGCCCGGCGCCTGACATGCTGCCCAAACCATGCGCACCGGCCTGCCTTGATCGAACCGTTCGATCAATATTGCGCAACTGATCGAGCGGATTATCTCCACGCGGCTGACTTCGTGACCTTCGGCGCTGACCGCCTCGATCGGGCCGCGCGCTTCCGCTTCCAAATCGAAAAAATAGCGCCGATCGCCACTTGCCCTTGCCCCGGCCCTTCCTTCAAACAGCGGCCACAATCAGTGGAGAGTCGGATGTCTGAGCAGGATCTGTTTCCGGTACCGCGCGAATGGGCCGAAAAGGCGCGGGTCGATGCCGCGAAATATGAGCAGCTCTATGGCCGCGCGCTTGCCGATCCCGGCAGCTTCTGGCTCGAACAGGCGAAGCGGCTCGACTGGATCAAGCGCCCCGAGATCGCGGGCGACTGGTCGTTCAGGGAACAGGATTTCCGCATCCAGTGGTTCGCCGACGGCAAGCTGAACGTCTCGGTCAACTGCGTCGACCGTCACCTCAAGGACAAAGCCGACAGCGTCGCCATCCTCTGGGAACCCGACAGTCCCGACGAAGCGCCGCGCAGCTACACCTACCGCCAGCTCCACGAAGAGGTCTGCCGCTTCGCCAATGTGCTCAAAGGCGCCGGCGCGAAGAAGGGCGACCGCGTCACCATCTACCTGCCGATGATCCCCGAGGCCGCTTTCGCGCTGCTCGCCTGCGCGCGGATCGGTGCGATCCATTCGGTCGTCTTTGGCGGCTTCTCGCCCGAGGCGCTCGCGGGCCGGATCACCGACTGCGATTCAACGCTCGTCGTCACCGCAGACGAGGGCCGCCGCGGCGGCAAGAAGGTGCCGCTTAAGGCCAATGTCGATGAGGCGCTCAGGCACTGCACCAGCGTCCGCAAGGTCGTGGTGGTGAAGGCGACAGACGGCACCGTCGCGATGAACGCTCAGCGCGACATCTGGTATCATGACGCGGCCGCCGACGTGACCGCCGACTGCCCGCCCGAGCCGATGGGCGCCGAGGATCCGCTCTTCATCCTCTACACCTCGGGTTCTACGGGCAAGCCCAAGGGCGTGCTCCACAGTACGGGCGGCTATCTGCTCTGGGCGAGCCTGACGCACGAGCTCTATTTCGACTACCGCCCCGGCCAGATCTACTGGTGCGCGGCGGATATCGGCTGGGTCACAGGGCACAGCTATATCGTCTATGGTCCGCTCGCCAACGGCGCGACGACGCTGATGTATGAGGGCCTGCCCAACTGGCCGACCCCCAGCCGCATCTGGCAGGTCGCCGACCGCCACAATGTCGAGATCCTCTACACCGCCCCCACGGCGCTGCGCGCGCTGATGAAGGAGGGTGACGATTATGTGAAGTCGACCAGCCGCAAGTCGCTGAAGCTTCTCGGCACCGTGGGCGAGCCGATCAATCCCGAGGCGTGGCGCTGGTATCACGAAATCGTCGGCGAGGGTCGCTGCCCGATCGTCGACACCTGGTGGCAGACCGAGACGGGCGCCGCGATGATCGCGCCCATGCCCGGTGCGATCGACCTCAAGCCCGGCTCCGCGACGAAGCCGATGTTCGGCATCGAGCCGCAGCTCGTCGACGGCGACGGCAGGATCCTCGATGGCGCGACCGAGGGCAACCTCGTCATCGCGCGGAGCTGGCCGGGGCAGATGCGCACGGTCTGGGGCGATCACCAGCGCTTCTTCCAGACCTATTTCACCACCTATCCGGGCAAATATTTCACCGGCGACGGCTGCCGCCGCGACGAGGACGGCTATTACTGGATCACCGGCCGCGTCGACGACGTCATCAATGTCTCGGGCCACCGCATGGGCACCGCCGAGGTCGAGAGCGCGCTGGTGCTCCATCCGCAGGTCGCCGAGGCCGCGGTGGTCGGGATGCCGCACGACATCAAGGGCCAGGGCATCTATGCCTATGTGACCCTGAACGCCAATTGCGCGGCGAGCGAGGAACTGCGCGCCGAGCTGAAGCAATGGGTCCGCACCGAGATCGGCCCGATCGCGACCCCCGACGCCATCCAGTTCGCGCCGGGCCTGCCCAAGACGCGTTCGGGCAAGATCATGCGCCGCATCCTCCGCAAGATCGCCGAGGGCGAGGTCTCATCGCTCGGCGACACCTCGACGCTCGCCGATCCTTCGGTGGTCGACGATCTCGTCGCGAACCGCGTGGGATGACGCGCTGGCTCGCCCCGCTGCTGCTCGCGCTCGCGCCCGCTGCGCTCGCGGCAGCCGAGCCCGCCAAAGGCATCGTCATGGTGGGCGAGATGATCGCGCACCCCGGCAAGGGCGACGCGCTCTACGCGCGGATGCAGAGGGAAATCCCGCCCATCCCTCAGACCAAGGGCCGGCGCGCCTATGAAGTGGTGCGCGACGGCAAGAACCCCGACCGCGTCGTGATCGTCGAGATCTGGGATTCGGCCGAGGATCACGCTGCCTCGGTCAAGCAGATCGACCCGCAAGCGATCCGCGAGGTCAAGGCGCTGATGGCGAGCATGAAGGGCGAAACCTTCAAGCGCTGAGCAACCGGCTCAGCGCAGAAGCACCAGTTCCTCGGCCATGCTGGGGTGGAGCGCCACGGTGTCGTCCCAGGCCTGCTTGGTGAGCCCCGCCTTCACCGCTATCGCGGCCGCCTGCAGGATCTCGGGAGCGTCGGGGCCGATCATGTGGAGGCCCACGACCACATCGGTCTCGGCATTGCAGATCATCTTGTAGAGCGCGCGTTCGTTGCGGCCCGCGAGCACATTCTTCATCGGCCGGAAGTCCGACTGATAGACCTTGATCGAACCGAGCTTGTTGCGCGCCTGGCCCTCGGTCATGCCCACGCCCGCAATCGGCGGATGGCTGAACACCGCCGAGGGGATGCAGCCATAGTCGACCCGCGTCGGCTTGCCGCCGAAGATCGTGTCGGCAAAGGCCTGCCCCTCGCGGATCGCAACGGGGGTGAGCTGGACGCGGTTGGTGACGTCGCCCACCGCATAGATGCTGTCGCAGCTCGACTTGTTGTCGGCATCGACCACGATCGCGCCGTTGGCGTCGATCTCCACGCCCGCATTCTCGAGCCCCAGCCCTTCGGTATGGGGTCGACGCCCCGTCGCGAACAGCACCGCATCGGCCTCGATCGGATCGCAGCCCTTGAGGAAGATCTTGAGCGTGCCGTCCTGCTGCTTCTCAACCTTTTCGAAGGGCGCGTTGAACTTGAACTCGATGCCTTTCATCATCGAAATCTGAAGCAGCCGGTCGCGCACCGACTCGTCATAGCCACGCAGGATCGTGTCCGAACGGTTGACCAGCGTCACATGGCTGCGGAACTCGTGGAAGATTCCAGCGAACTCGTTGGCGATATAGCCGCCGCCCGCGATGACGATGCGCTTCGGTAGCGCATCAAGGTGGAAGACCTCGTTCGATGTGATGCCAAGCTCTGCCCCCGGTACGTCGGGGATGATCGGCCATGCGCCTGTCGCGATCAGGATCTTGCCCGCGGTCACGGTCTTGCCCGAGGCGAGCTTGACCGCGTTCGGACCTTCGACCGTCGCGCGTTCGAGGATGATCTCGACCTTGTTGTTATTGAGCGTGTCGGTGTACGCGCGGTTGAGGCGGTCGACATCGGCAAGGACATTATCGCGCAGGGTCGGCCAGTCGAACCTGCAATCGGGGACGTCCCAGCCAAAGCGCTTGGCGTCCTGCAGATCCTCCGCGAAATGCGCGCCATAGACGAGCAGCTTCTTGGGAACGCAGCCGCGGATCACGCAAGTGCCGCCGACCCGATACTCCTCGCAGATCGCGACCTTCGCGCCATGCGCCGCCGCGACGCGCGACGCGCGCACACCGCCCGAGCCCGCGCCGATCACAAAAAGATCATAGTCGTAGGCGGGCATCGCTCTTCCCTTTAAGCTGGTGTCATTCCCGCGAAAGCGGGAATCCAGACGATGCTTGAGACATGCAGGGTAGCATCGGCACCGGCTGGATTCCCGCTTTCGCGGGAATGACAATGAAAGTCACGGCCCATCTAGGAAGCGCCGGTCAAACACACAAATCGCTTTTGCGCGTCAGACTGATCGCCTCAGCCAAAGGCACGCGCGATCAGCGCGCGGGTCGAGGCATCGAAGCGGTCGGTGCCTTCGCTGTCGATCGACTTCGCGATCTCCTTGCCGAGCTCGACCCCGAACTGGTCGAAGGGATTGATGCCGAGCAGCACCGCGTTCACGAACACGCGGTGTTCATAGAAGGCGATGAGCGCACCGAGCGTGCGCGGATCGACCTGATCGAGCAGGATCGTCGTCGAGGGCCGGTCGCCAGGATAGGCGCGTGCAAGATCATCGCTTTCGCGCCCCGCCATCAACGCCGCGCCCTGCGCGAAGCAGTTCACAAGCAACTGCCGGTGATGCGCCTCATCGAGCGGGTGGCCCGGCTCGATCGCGGCGACGAACTCGACGGGGACCAGATGCGTGCCCTGGTGGAGCAGTTGGAACACCGCGTGCTGCGCGTCGGTTCCGACGCCGCCCCAGGTAATCGGGGCACTGGATCGGGTCAGCGCCGCGCCCGAGGCCGTTACCCGCTTGCCGTTCGATTCCATCTCGAGCTGCTGGAGATAGCTGGGCAGCAACCGCAGCCGCTCGTCATAGGCGAACACCGCGCGCGTCTCGCAGCCGCGCAATTGCGCATAATAGAGATCGGCAAAGGCGGCGAGCACCGGTGCATTCTTTTCGATCGGCGCGAGACGGAAATGCCGGTCCATCGCAGCCGCACCCTCAAGCAACTCCTCGAACGCATCCCAGCCTAGGGCGAGCGCGGCGGGAAAGCCGATCGAGGACCAGAGCGAATAGCGCCCACCGACACTCTCCGCGAAGGGCAGCACGCGTGTTTCGTCGACACCCCATTCGATCGCGCGTTCGGGCGCGGCGGTGAGCGCGATGACCCGGCCATAGGGATCCTCGACGCCCGCCTCGGTCATCCATTCGAGCGCGCTCTGCGCGTTGAGCATCGTCTCGGTGGTGGTGAAGGTCTTGGACGCGACCGCCAACAGCGTCGCCGACGGATCGAAGCGGTTGAACACCTCCTCCAGCGCAGCGCCGTCGACGTTGGAGACGATCGCCACGTCATAGCGCCCCGAATCGCGGCCAAGCGCATCGACCAGAAGATTGGGACCCAGCGCAGAACCACCGATGCCGACATGCAATATGTGACGCACCGGCCCAAGCGCCTCGGCCTCGATCGCATCGATCAGCGCGCGCATCCGCGCATGAAACATCCGCGCGCGCGCCACGCTGTCAGCATTGCCCTCGCCGCGTTCGGCGGTGTGTTCGGCGGCGCGCGCCTCGGTCACGTTGACCGTCTTGCCCGCGAACAGCGCTTCACGCGCGCCCCCCAGATCCATTTCCTGCGCCAAGGCTGCAAAGTCCGAGACGAGCCTGGGGGTCAGGTGCGTCTTGGACCAATCGAAGCGGATTCCCACCTCTTCCAGCGTGAACTGAGACAGGCGATCGGGCGTCGATGCAAATAACTCTGACAGCGTTGACCTATCAGCACTTTTGAGGCGGTCCCAGGCGGTGGCTTCGGTCATCAACGCTTCTCCCAATCGTCGTCGCTTTCTGTAGCAAGATCGGCGGACCTTTCCAGCCAAAGCGACCCGGTGATTGACCTGTTCGTCTTACGTGTATATGCACCCAAATCATGCTGTCCACCGCCTGCGTCTGTACCAAGCTCCGCCGTTCGGCGCGCGCTGTTACCGCGCTTTACGATGACGCGCTCGCGCCGATAGGAATGAGCACGCCGCAATTCGCATTGCTCCGAACGCTGCAGCGTATCGGCGCCTCGCCGCTGTCGACGCTTGCGGCCGCCAGCGGGCTCGACCGCACGACGCTCAACCGGACGCTTCAGCCGCTTGAAACCAGCAAGCTGATTTGCTCGCGGCCGGGCGCCGACCAGCGCGTGCGAATCATCGAACTGACCGGCGCGGGCATGTCGAAGCTGGCGCTTGGAACGCCGCTTTGGGAGCAGGCGCAGCGCCGCATGGTGGACACGCTCGGCGCGGATCGCGACCAGCTTTTCACCATTCTTGATCGTATTGAGGAAATCCGCGCGTGAACGCCTCCCCCGTCTCGACCATGAAAAGTCCATGGACCGTGATCCTCTGCGCGGCGGTCATCGTCACGCTGGCGATGGGTGTGCGTCAGTCCTTTGGACTGTTCCTGCCGCAGATGAGCATGGCGCTCGATATCGGGCGATCGAGCTTCGGGCTGGCACTGGCGATCCAGAATCTCGTTTTCGGTCTCGTCCAGCCCTTTGTCGGTGCGCTCGCCGACAAGCATGGCGCGGGGCGCGTCACGCTTGTCGGCGCCTTGCTCTATGCAGCGGGGCTCATCGCCGCCTCCGCCGCGACCGATGCTGTCGGTATTCATCTGTCGCTCGGGCTGATGGTCGGGCTCGCAATGGCGGGATGCACCTTCACCGTCACGATGGGCGCGGTTGGCCGCGTCGTTCCCGCCGAAAAGCGCAGCATGGCGTTCGGGATCGTCACCGCGGGCGGATCGGTCGGCCAGTTCCTCGTTGTTCCGGGTGCGCAGGCGCTGCTTGCCGAGTTCGGCTATCGCATGGCTTTCGTCGTGCTCGCCGGCCTGATCGCCACCATTGCCGCTTTCGCTATGGGCGTTGCCGGCCGGCCCGGTGGCCATGCCGGCACGGAGCCGCATCAGACCGTACGCCAGGCGCTTGCGGAAGCCAGCGGCCAACGCAGTTTCTGGCTGCTCAACGCCGGCTATTTCGTCTGCGGTTTCCACGTCGCCTTCATCGCGACGCATTTCCCGGCCTATCTCAACGACAAGGGTCTCGGCATCGGCATTGGCGCCACCGCGCTCGCGCTGATCGGGCTGTTCAACATCCTCGGCTCCTACGTCTTCGGTGTCGCGGGCGATCGGTTGCGCAAACATCACGTGCTCGCGGGTCTCTACACCGCGCGCTCGGTGCTGATCGCACTGTTCCTGATCCTGCCGCTCAGCCCTGCAACCGCGCTCGGCTTCGCCGCGATCATGGGTTTCCTGTGGCTCGGCACCGTCCCGCTTACCAACGGGCTGGTCAGCCAGATCTTCGGTGTCCGGCACCTGTCGATGCTCGGCGGCATCGTCTTCATGAGCCATCAGATCGGCAGCTTCTTCGGTGCCTGGGCATCGGGCTATATGTATGACCTGAGCGGTTCCTACGACTTCGCATGGGGCGTATCGATCGCGCTTGGCCTGTTCGCGGCACTCATCCACTTGCCGATCCGCGATGCACCGATGGCAAGACTTCAGCCCGCATGAAAGGGCCTCATCCTCTTGCCGTCGTTGCGATCCTGCTGCCGCTTCTCGTCCTCGGCTGGCTGCTCTGGCGCGATCAGGGCGCGATGGTGTGGCTGTCGGGTTTCATCGCCTATTGCTTCTGAATCGGGGCCAAGCTTGATTTTACCCCCTTTCCACAGCAAAGCGCGGACATGACCGATATCACACCGGCCGAAGCCCTTCCCGAAGTTCCACAGAAGAAGAAGTCGGAAACACTTGATTTCCTTGGCTTCCTTCTCAAGCTCGGGATCATAGTCTTCATCATCCGCAGCTTCTTCGCGGCGCCGTTCAACATCCCGTCCGAATCAATGATGCCGCGGCTGCTGGTCGGCGACTATCTGCTCGTCTCGAAGTGGAACTATGGCTATTCGAAATACAGCCTGCCCTTCAGCCTGCCACTGATCCCCGGACGCATCATGGCGAGCACGCCCGAACGCGGCGACGTCGTCGTCTTCAAGGCCCCGCCCAGTCAGCGTCAGGATTATATCAAGCGCGTGATCGGCGTGCCCGGCGACATGATTCAGGTGAAGGCCGGACAGATCATCCTCAACGGGACGCCCGTACCCCGCCAGCGCATCGCCGATGCCGCGCTGCCCGAAACACCGACGAGCCACTGCCTGACCACGGCGGCGGCAGAGCGCGCTGCCGATGGCGCCATCACTTGCCGCTACACGCGCTACCGTGAGACGTTGCCGGGCGGCAAGAGCTATGAAGTGCTCGACACCGCCCAGGGCACCGTCGGAGATGACACGCAGGTCTATGTCGTCCCTCAGGGCATGCTCTTCCTGATGGGAGACAATCGCGACCACAGCGCGGATAGCCGCTTCCCCGCCGTCGACAATGGTGCAATCGGGTTGGTGCCCGAGGCCAATCTGGTCGGCAAGGCATGGGTCAGCGTGTTTTCGACCGACGGCAATGCGAAGTGGCTGCTGCCATGGACCTGGCTCACCGCCGCGCGGTGGAGCCGCATCGGGGAAGGCTTCTGAGCACGCCCGATCTTGGCACGTGGATTGAGCAAGCGCTGGGTCATGCCCCCAAGGACCTCGCGCTCTTCACGCGCGCGCTGACGCATGGCAGCCATGCCGGCGACAATTACGAACGGCTCGAATTTCTCGGCGATCGCGTGCTGGCCCTGGTCATCGCGGAATGGCTCTACGCCGAATTTCCCGACGAACCCGAAGGCAAACTCTCGCGCCGCCTCAACGCGCTCGTCACGCGCGAGAGTTGCGCGAAGGTCGGTCGCGAGATCGGCGTCGTGCCGTATCTGCGGCTCGGCAAGCAGGCGCGCGACGACGGCGCCGCGCACAGCGACAATGTCGTGGGCGACGTGGTCGAGGCGCTGATCGGCGCGGTTTATCTCGAAGGCGGGCAGGACGCCGCGCGCACCTTCATCCGGCGCGCCTGGGCGATGGTGGTAGAGACGCAGGACGCGGCGCCCAAGCATCCCAAGTCGGAACTTCAGGAATGGGCGGCTTCGCACAACCGCAAGCCTCCGGTCTATGAGATCACCGATCGATCGGGGCCGCACCATTCACCCAGGTTCACGGTCACGGTGACGGTCGGCAAGCTCGCCGAGGCAAGCGCGACGGGTTCTTCCAAGCAGGAAGCCGAAACCGCCGCCGCGCGTGCTCTCCTCGAAAAGCTGTTGCGCTGATTCAAAAGCGCAGCATCGGTTCCAGATGCCGGCCTTCCATCAGCGCGCGTTGCGGCGCCGTATCCGAATAGACGATTTCCTCCATGATCTTGCCGTCGCGCAGCGTGAACTTGTCGACGCCGCGCCATTGGACGCGTTTTCCGCCCGCCATGTTGGTAAGTTGCCATTCGACGATCACGACGTCGCCGCGCCATGTCCAGTCGAGCAATTGCCAAACCAGATCGGGGGTCTGCTCGTTGTGCGCGGCGTTCCGGCGGCCGATCTCCGCCCCGGCGACCGGGCGATCGACATAAGGATAATGCAGCACGCCGTCGGGATGCCACAGCGCCTCAAAAGCGGAGGGTTCCCGCGCGGCCCAGGCGGCCGCGAAGGCGACAACGAAATTGGAAACCTCGGCTTCTGTCATAAGTATCTCCCGGATAGTGCGCCCCCTTCCTCCCGGGATTTATCGCACCGGGCGTCCCGCTTCTTGCGTTCAACACGGTTTCGCGCGAAGGGCAGAGGGTGAACACTCTCCCCAATCAAAGATGCGGCCTCGTCGCGATCGTCGGCGCGCCCAATGCGGGCAAGTCGACACTGGTCAATGCGCTCGTCGGCCAGAAGGTCGCGATCGTCAGCCCCAAGGCGCAGACCACGCGTACCCGCCTGATGGGCATCGCGATCGACGGCGCGAACCAGATCATGCTTGTCGACACCCCCGGAATCTTCGAACCGCGCCGCCGGCTGGACCGCGCGATGGTGGCGGCGGCGTGGGACGGCGCGCGCGACGCGGATCTGATCGCGCTCGTGGTGGACTCGAAGGCCGGGCTCGGCCCGAAGGTGCAAGGCATCATCGAAGCGCTGAAGGATCGGCGCGAGCCCAAGATCCTGATCCTCAACAAGGTCGACGTGGCGGATAAAGGCAAGCTGCTCGTCCACGCCGAGCGGCTCAACGAGCGGATCGCTTTCGATCACATCTTCATGGTCAGCGCCACGACGGGCGACGGCCTTCCCGAACTCAAGGCAGCGCTTGGCGCGGCGATGCCCGAGGGGCCCTGGCACTTTCCTGAGGATCAGGTCTCCGACGCCACCGATCGCATGCTCGCGGCCGAGGTGACGCGCGAGCAGCTCTATCTCCAGCTCCATGCCGAACTGCCCTATGCGAGCGCTGTCGAAACAGAGAAATATTCGGAGCGCGAAGATGGATCGGTCGAGATCCACCAGCAGATCCTCGTCGCACGGCCGACGCAGCGCGCGATCATTCTAGGCAAGGGCGGCCAGCGGCTGAAGGAAATCGGCAGCCGCGCGCGCGCGCAGCTCTCCGAACTACTCGGCGGCGTGCGCGTCCATCTCTATCTGCATGTGAAGGTGAAGCCCGACTGGGAGGAGGATCGCGGCCTCTACCGTGATATCGGCCTCGATTGGGTGGAATGACGATGGGCGAGCGATTCGAAAGACACCGCCAGCCCTGGACCTCGGACGAGATCCAGAAGCTTCACCGTCTTGCGGCCAAGGGGATGTCGCTGAAAGCCATCGCAAAAGCGCTGACACGCAGCGAAGAGTCGGTTCAGACCCGCGCAAAGCAGGATGGATTGAAAGTCAGCAAGCTCCGCTGAGCCTTTCCCGGCAAGGCGGAATCGCCTTGCTGGACAAGAAAGGCTCGCAATTCAATATTTTGAGCACTTCCTGACCGAAAAACCGGTTGCCACTTTTTCGGGAAGTGCTCTAGCGGCGGTGCGCGATGCGCGATGCGCGCGGGCTCAGAACTTTGCGTAGAGGATCGCGATCAGCGCGACCCAGATCGATATCGCGAACGATATCATCAGGATACAGTCGTACTTCGACTTAAGCATCTTTAGTGCGCGCATCACTCTCACCCAGATTTTATATTATCATGCGCATAGTTCCGCGTTTCGGGCAGGAATGCAAGCGTCAAGCGCCCAAAAATGAGCGACTGTGATTTTTTTCCAATCAGGCCTGAAGAATTTCATCAACCCATCGGGGCACAAGCACGCTCGCTGCACCCATACGACTCTCGCCGAACCAGAAGCTGCCGGCGGACGGTTCAAGGTTGAGTTCGAGGGTTTCGGCGCCATGGTGACGCGCCGTCTGAACAAACCCCGCCGCAGGATAGACCGCGCCGGATGTGCCGACGGAAACGAACAGGTCCGCGCGTGAAAGCGCTCGGTCTATCCGCTCCATCTCATAGGGCATCTCGCCGAAGAACACGATGTCGGGCCGAAGCGCGCGCGCGCCGCAGCCCGGACATTCGGGTCCATGCCCCATCGGCCCGCTCCAGCGGGTCGCCATGCCACAGTCGGTACACAGCGCCGATTGCAGCTCGCCGTGCATGTGGAGCAATCGCGCAGCCCCCGCCCGCTCATGCAGATCGTCGACATTCTGCGTAACGATAAGCAGTTCCCCCGCCCATGCGGCGTCGAGTCGCGCGAGCGCATCGTGCGCCGCATTGGGCGCAACATTTTCAAGCGCAGCGCGGCGCGCGTCATAGAAGCGGTGGACCAGCACGGGATCGCGCGCTAGCGCTGCTGGCGTGCAGACATCCTCGACGCGGTGCCCTTCCCACAGTCCGTCGGGCCCGCGAAAGGTCGCCAGCCCGCTCTCCGCCGAAATGCCTGCGCCGGTGAGGATCACGATGTTGCGGATGTCGGACATAACTGCGCGCTTATGCCGTCGGCGGATAGGCGTCCTTGCCATAGGTCCATTGGGTCGCGAAGCGTCCGTCGGCGCCCTGGACGAGCACCTGCGCCTCAAAGCCATCCTCTCCCGCCTTGTGCGCAGTATCGACCGCATCGCGAAGCGCCGCGCTCTGCGTGACGTAAGGGCCGTAATTCTTGCCGTCGATGTTGATCATCCACTGATCGCCATGCGGGATGATGGCGTAGCGGGCATGTGGCATAATTGATCCTTTCGCGTCGAGCGGCGGACGCTAACCTCTGGTCCTGTTATTGGCCACCCCTTCAGCGTCCCGCGAACTGCTCCGTCTGAGCCGCATCCCGCTCGTACGCATCCTCGCGAAATGCGATGCCGGTGTCGGTCGGCGCGGCGGTCATATAGGTTATGTAGACCGGGACGGGCTGGGGCAGATAGACCTGCTGTTCGGGTGCCTCGGAAGGCGCGTCGAGCGGCTTTCCGAACAGCCAGAGCGCGAGTCGCTGTGCATCCTCGACGCGGACGCAGCCGGAGCTGAAGCGCCGCCCTTCTTGCTTGAACAGCGCCTTTTCGGGCGTGTCGTGAAGGTAGATGCCAAGGTCGTTGGGGAACATGAACTTCATCTTGCCCATGGAATTGGTCTTGCCCGGCAACTGGCGCACGCGCAGTTCCTGGCTGCCCGCCGCCACCGCGGTCCAATCGATTTCGGACTGATCAAGGATGCGCGCGTCATGCGTCCAGTCCGACAGCGCCTCATAGCCCATCGCGTTGAGCGACTCGCCATTCTCGACCACGCGCGGCACGATCCGCTTGCGGACAAGATCGGGCGGCACGTTCCAGTAAGGATTGACCACCGCGTAACGCATCATGCCGGCGAGCATCGGCGTCGGCTCTGTGGGCTTGCCCACGATCACCTTCATCGTGTCCACGACCGCGCCGTCCTCGTACAGCCACAACCGCGCGGCGGCGGCGTCGACCACGACATAGCGTTTGCGCGTGCCCGGCAGCACGCGCGCGCGCTCAAGGTTGAGCCGGAGCAGATGCTCGTACCAGGCCGAACCCCGGTTGAGCGCTGCCAACGTCTTCGCGCCCGCAACTGCGTCGGCGGGCAAACCATGCGCTGCCTGAAAGGCCTTCAGCTTCGCCGCGAGCGGCTTGTCGAAACCGGCGCCGGGCGCGAGCCCCAGCCGCTCGCGCAGCAATGCCACGCGTTCGCCCTTCATGCCCGAACGCAACGTCGGCCCGGGCGGCAGCACGATCTCAGGAAGGCCGGACCAGTTCTCGTGATAATCCACCAATCGCGCACGGAGCTGCGCATAGATCGGATTCATCCAGCCCATCGTGTCGACATAGGCGGCCATCGAGGTCTCGACGCCCGCGGCGCGCAGCACCTCGATCTCGGTGGGCTGTTCGGGCACCAGTTCCTGGTCGAGATAGACCATCTTGACCGTGGGAGCGCGTCGCAGCGCGCGGACATAGGCGGCAAAGGCACGCGACAGGCGGACCTCGGCGCGGGCGAGCGCCTCGGGCGATCCGCTACGCGCGACCTCGACGACATCGCGAAGATCTTCGGGATCAAAATCGGCAGGATCCAGACCATCGAGGTCCGAGCTTTCGATGAGTGCGATCAGCCGATCCGCTTCGGGGCCGAGCGTATCGCCCTGAATCCAGAGCGGCCACCAGGCACGCGCCCTGTAGAAAGCCTTGAGCTTGCCCCCCATGGCCGAACGGAGTTCGGCGGACACGGCGGCGGTCGGCCTTGCTTGTCCAAGGGCCGGGGATGCGGAAATCGATAGCACCAGAAGCGGTGCGAGGCAGGTCAGTGACAGACGTCGCCACGCCGGCGCGCGCAGGCAGCCGGCGTGGGAACTCAACATGGAACTACGCATGGATTCGATCAGTGTCCTCGCTCACCGGACGGGCTGGGCGGGGGCGGTGGTGGCGGCGGCGGCGGGCACGGCGGGCCCTGAACCGCGTGATACACGCCGTCCGAAGTGTAATAGCCGTCAACAACACCGTCGCCGTCCCGGTCGGCCGCGACTGTGCCTGCTATTGCGCCAACGCCTACGGGCGGCGGCGGCGCGGGAGGTGCCTCCTCAGGGGTGGTGCAGGCGCCAAGCGCCATAGTGCCAACCAACAGAACTGCCAGATATTTGCTTTTCATGTCTGTCTCTCCCAGAGATGGCGGCGGGGCTCCGGCAGCCCACGCTTCCGCAACTGAGCAAACGATGATGTGCGAGAATCGTTCCACGCGAGTAACAGCGGGATCGTAAAGGGGCTGCGCGCGCTCGGCGCGCCTATTCGCGCAGACTTTGCACAATGGGTTCACCCCGCGCCTCGCGCCAGGCGGATTTCGCGATCGGCTCGATCCAATAGCTCCTGAACCAGGCCAGCAGCCATGGATCGGCGCCGGCGAAGGGTGTCGGATCGATGCCCTGGACAACGGCGTCTGTCGCCTGCTCGGGCGTACCTCCGCGACTGGCGACCGCGGCGACGCGCGTACGAACCTGTTTCAACATCTGGATGAGCTGGCGCAGATAGCTGTGATCGTGCTGTACCGCGCCGTGCCCCGGCACCAGCGTCACAAAGCGATAGCGATCGAGCCGTTCCAGCGCGGCGACCCATTCTTTCGGATAACCGCCAAAGCCGAACGGAATCGGGGCTACGACCAGGTCGCCGGTGATCAGCACGCGTTGCCGGGGCAGCCAGATCACCGCATCGCCATCGGTGTTCGCCCGGCCGGGGAAAAGCGCCTCGACCGGTGTTTCACGGTCGGCGAGCACGAGACGCTCGTCAAAACCTTCCGCGACGCTCAGCGTGACGGCGCCGTCGGAATCGCGGATATACTGGTTGAGCATCCGCTGGGTCCGAGCCCAGCTCGAGCGTGTCGCGTCGTCGCCGGCTGACTTCAGCTTCTTCGCCGTATAGCCTCGAAATCCCTCTATCCTTGCGAGATAGTCGCCATTGGCCTTTGCATCGGGCGTAGCGCTCGTGTTCATCGTGGCCGGATTGCGCAGATGCGCGCGTGTCATCGTAGTGGCTATTGTCCGCGCGTTCGGCCAGGCCTTCACAATTTCTGAAAGGCCGAGCGGATGATCGCCATGCCAGTGCGTGATGATCACAGCCTTGACCGGCTTGGGACTGAGCGCCTTCACTTGATCAACGATGCGCCGTCCGTTGCCGGGCGATCCGCCGGCATCCACGAGGACGAGGCCGTCAGCCTGCTCTATAATCGTGACGTTGCCGATCGGTTGAAGGTGGAACCCGGTCTGAACAAGCGCCCACACACCTTTCGTCACCGGGACGAGTTGCTGATAATATCCGTCTTCGGGCGTCGGCAGCGCACCGGATGACATATCTGCCGCAACAGCCGCTCCCGGGATTGCGGCAAGGGCAAGGACGGCAAGAATCGTCGACAATGATCTGCGATGGCCCACCTGCTGTCCTCTCGGCTGCAGGCGAGCGATGGCGTCAACTGCAGGGTGATGGAATGCGCTTTCGATCAACAGGCGACGCGCGCCGATCAACGTGCGCCAATCACCCCGGTCGCCAAAAGCGCATCGATCTCGCTGCCGTTCAGCCCGAGCAGTTCCGCAAGCACTTCGGCGTTGTTCTCACCCACCATTGGCGGCGCGGCAGGTTCGACCGCAGGGCTTGCCGACAGGCGATGCGGACTACGCACACCGGGGACAGCGCCATGTGCGCTTGGCATCGAGAGGCTTAGCCCGCGATGTTGCGCCTGCGGGTCGGCAAAGGCCGCGTCCAGGCTGTTGATCGGCCCGCACGGCACGGCATGCTGCGAGAGCAATGCCATCCACTCCTCGGTCGTTCTTGCGGCCAGCAGTTCGGTAATGATCGGCACCAGCGCGGGACGGTTGGCAGTCCGCAGCGCGTTGGTGGTGAAGCGTGGATCATCCGCGAGCTCGGGTCGTCCCGCCTGTCGCACGAAGCGCGAGAACTGCCCATCATTGCCGATCGCGAGGATGATGTGCCCGTCCCTTGTCGGAAAGGCCTGATACGGCGTGATGCTGGGATGCTCATTGCCGATCCGCCCCGGTGCCTCGCCTGAAGCCAGATAGCCCAGCGCCTGATTGGCCATCGACGCGACCGCGACGTCGAACAGCGCCATGTCGATCTGCTGCCCCTCGCCCGTCGCCTCTGCGTGGCGCAGGGCAGCAAGGATCGCAATCGTCGCGTTGAGACCCGTGAGCACATCGGCAAGCGCAACGCCGACGCGATACGGTTCACCGCCAATCGGGCCGGTGACGCTCATCAGCCCTGACATGCCCTGAATCATGAAGTCGTAGCCGGCTTCATGCGCGCGCGGGCCATCCTGTCCAAAGCCGGTGATCGAGCAATATACGAGCTTTGGATTGACCGCCTTCAGCGAGTCCCAGTCGAGCCCATAGGCCTTGAGCCCGCCCTGCTTGAAATTCTCGACGACGATGTCGGACTTTGCCGCGAGCGCGCGAACGATCTCCTGCCCCCGTTCGGAGGCGAGATCGATCGCAAGCGACTTCTTGTTGCGATTGGCCGAGAGATAATAGCTGCTGGTCAGCCGTTCCCCCGCCTCGTTGTAAAACCAGGGCGGCCCCCAGGCGCGGGTATCATCCCCCGCACCGGGGCGCTCGACCTTGATGACCTCGGCGCCCAGATCGGCGAGCTGCATCGTCGCCCATGGCCCCGCGAGCACGCGCGAAAGATCGAGGACGCGTACGCCCGCGAGCGGCGCCACCATCAGCTAAAAGCCTGAATGCCCGTGATCGCGCGGCCGAGGATCAGCGCGTGGATGTCGTGCGTGCCTTCATAGGTGTTCACCGTCTCGAGGTTCACGACATGGCGGATGACGTGGAATTCATCAGCAATGCCGTTGCCGCCGTGCATGTCGCGCGCGACACGCGCGATATCGAGCGCCTTGCCGCAATTGTTGCGCTTGATCAGGCTCACCATCTCGGGCGCCCAGGTGCCCGCATCGATGTTGCGGCCGACCGTCAGCGCGGCGTTGAGGCCGAGCGCGATCTCGGTCTCCATGTTGGCAAGCTTCAACTGCGGGATCTGGTTGGCCGCCAGGGGCCGCCCGAACTGCTGGCGGTCGAGCACATATTGCCGTGCGCGGTGAAAACAGTCTTCCGCCGCGCCCATCGAGCCCCATGCAATGCCGTAGCGCGCCTTGTTGAGACAGCCGAACGGTCCGCCAAGGCCGTGCGCATTGGGGAGCAGATTATCCTCGGGAACGAAGACGTCGTCCATCACGATCTCGCCCGTGATCGAGGCGCGGAGCGACATCTTGCCCTCGATCTTGGGGAAGCTCAGCCCCTCCATTCCTTTTTCGAGGATGAAGCCACGGATCACGCCGTCGAGCTTGGCCCAGACCACCGCGATATCGGCGATCGGCGAATTGGTGATCCACATCTTCGAGCCCGTCAGGCGGTATCCGCCATCTGCAGCGACGGCGCGGGTCTTCATGCCGCCGGGATCCGACCCTGCGTCGGGTTCGGTCAGCCCGAAGCAGCCGACAATCTCGCCACTTGCGAGCCGCGGTAGATATTTCTGGCGCTGCTCCTCGGTGCCATAGGCGTGGATCGGGTGCATGACGAGCGACGACTGAACGCTCATCGCCGAGCGATAGCCCGAGTCCACGCGTTCGACCGCGCGCGCGACGAGGCCATAGGCGACATGGCTCACGCCCGCGCAGCCATAACCGTCGATCGTCGCACCCAGCAGCCCGAGTTCGCCCAGCTCATTCATGATCTCGCGGTCGAAGCGCTCCTCGCGCGTCGCGGTCAGCACGCGCGGCAGCAGCTTGCTTTGCGCATAGTTCTCCGCGGTATCGCGAATCATCCGCTCGTCGTCGGTAAGCTGTGCGTCGAGAAGAAAGGGATCATCCCATTTGAAAGGCGTGAAAGCGGCCATCGATCATCCTGTCCTGAAGAGATTTGTTGCGGCTGCCTATGCCGCAGCCCGAGCGCGCAGCCAACCCCCGCCCGCTGCGCGCAACGGGCCGGGCAGCGTCGTCACATCGGACGCCAGCCGTGGCCTGGCTTCGCTTAACTTCGCAAACTTCTCACAAACGCGCATCTTGATTCGTCCCTCCACGGCGCGGGCCGGACGGCCTCTTGCGGACCATGCCAGTATCGCGCGGTGTAGGACAGATGCTCAGCCGTTCACCACCTGCTCGATCACCCCGAAAATCGGGTGGTGTTGCTCGTCCTCCATCCAGATGCGGACGGTATCGCCCGATTTCATGAAGGGAGTCGTGGGGCTGCCCGACTGGATCGTCTCGATCATGCGGATCTCGGCGATGCAGCTATAGCCGAGCCCGCCTTCGGCAATCGGCTTGCCCGGGCCGCCGCCCGCGTCGCGGTTGGAGACGGTGCCCGATCCAATGATAGTGCCTGCGACAAGCGCGCGCGTCTTCGCCGCATGCGCGACCAGCGTCCCGAAATCGAAGGTCATATCCTCGCCCGCATCGGCGCGGCCAAAAGGCTGGCCGTTATAATCGACATGGAGCGCGCCCGAGAGCTTGCCGTCCTTCCAGCGATCGCCCAGCGCATCGGGGGTGACGAACACCGGCGACATCGCGCTTGCGGGCTTGGACTGAAAGAAGCCGAAACCCTTGGCGAGCTCGCCGGGAATGAGGTTGCGAAGTGACACGTCATTGGTAAGGCCGACAAGGCGGATCGCTGCGAGCGCCTGCTCGCGCGTCGCGCCCTGCGGCACATCGCCTGTCACGACGACGACCTCGGCTTCCATGTCACAGCCCCAGCTTTCATCGGCGAGCGGGATTGGATCGCGCGGCGCAAGGAAGCCGTCGGAGCCGCCCTGATACATCAGCGGATCGTGCCAGAAGCTGTCGGGCAGCTCGGCGCCGCGCGCCTGCCGGACGAGCGCAACATGGTTCACATAGGCCGAGCCGTCCGCCCATTGATAGGCGCGCGGCAGCGGTGACGCGGCCTCGCGCTCGTGGAAGCGCTCCTTGGGGATGGCATCATGCCCGAGGTCGGTGGCGAGGTTGCGGAGATCGCGCTCGACGCGGTCCCAATCGTCGAGTGCGGACTGGAGCGTCGGCGCGATGTGGCTGGCGTCCGCGTACCAGGCGAGGTCGTTCGACACCACGACGAGTTTTCCGTCGCGTCCCGCCTTCAGGCTTGCCAGCTTCATACGCATTCTCCCGGTTCTGGTTTTGCCAACCTGTTTCGCACGCCGACGGTCAAGCCCCAAGCGCCGAATCGCGCGACTGGTATCAATTGCAACTACACCTGTCCATTTCCCCTACGGAACTGACGCGAACGGAAAGCCACTTGACGAAAACGTCAGGTGCGGCTCCCTTTGGAGGAGAGTACCAATAACAGAAACACCGGAGAGGAAGCCCCCATGTCACTCGATCAGCTCGCGCGCACCGCCTATTCGGAGGATCACGAAGCCTTCCGCCAGACCGTCCGCCGCTTCATGCAGGAAGAGGTCGCGCCCAATGCCGCAAAATGGGAGGACGCGGGAATCGTCGACAAGGCGGTTTGGCCCAAGGCGGGCGAGCTGGGCCTGCTCTGCCCCACCGTGCCCGAGGAATATGGCGGGCTCGGCCTCGACTTCGGCTATAACGCGATCGTCGACGAGGAAGCCGCCTATCATGGCGGCGTCGCGCTGGGCTTCTCGCTCCAGTCCGACATCGTCGTGAACTACATCGTTTCTTATGGTTCCGAAGAGCAGAAGAAGCAGTGGCTCCCCAAGCTCGTCTCGGGCGAGGTGGTGACCGCAATCGCGATGACCGAGCCCGGTGTCGGCTCCGACCTTCAGGGCATCCGGACCACCGCGAAGAAGGATGGCAACCATTATGTCATCAATGGCTCCAAGACCTACATCACCAACGGCCAGAATGCCGATCTGATCCTCGTCTGCGCCAAGACCGACACCGAGGTGCAGCCGGCGTGGAAGGGCGTGTCGATCATCCTCGTCGAGGCTGATCGTCAAGGCTTCGAGCGCGGGCGCAACCTCGACAAGATCGGGCAGGATGCGGCCGACACATCGGAGCTGTTCTTCAACGACGTTCGTGTGCCGATGACCAACTGCCTCGGCGAAGAGGGCAAAGGCTTCATCTATCTGATGAGCGAGTTGCCGCAGGAGCGCCTTTCGATCGCGGTCTCGGCGCAGTCTTCGGCGCAAAAGGCCTATGACGATACCGTCGAATTCGTGCGCGAGCGCAAGGCGTTCGGCAAGCCCGTAATCGACTTCCAGAACACGCGCTTCACGCTCGCTGATCTCAAGTCGAAGCTCCAGGTCGGTTGGGCGCATCTCGACTGGGCGCTTGCCAGGCACATGAAAAAGGAGCTCACGCCCGAGGAAGGCGCTGCCGCCAAGCTGTGGCACACCGAGCTGCAATGGGAGGTGATGGACAAGTGCCTCCAGCTCCACGGCGGCGCTGGCTATATGAACGAATATCCGATCGCCCGCGCCTGGCGCGGCGCGCGCGTCACGCGGATCTTCGGCGGCACCAACGAGATCATGAAGGAACTGATCGGGCGGAAGCTGTAAATGACGCGAAAGGGGGCCGGATAAGCATCGCTGTCCGGCCCCAAGGACGCCGAGGAAGACTCAGCGTGATCCGAGCGCGACGCGCAGGTTTATGCCGAATTCACGGGGCGCGAGCGTGCTGATCCCGTAATAGTCCGACACGTAGTTCAGAGAGCCCGTGAAAGTCCGGATCGACGCGGAAAGCGGCGCGCCGCCACGGCTCAGGATGCGCTGGGTGTTGAACACGTTTTTCGCGAAGAGCGACACTTCCCAGCTTCCATCGGGATCGCGCGCGCCTGTGTAGAGATTGAGGAGCGCATAGCCCTTCACGTCATCCAGCGAATTATTGGGGTCGTTTGCGTTGTCGGGCGTGTAGTTGAGCAACCCGCGGACAAAGCCGTCGGACCAGTCGGCAAGCGTGAAACCCGCCTCCGATTGCAGATTGGCGTTCCATTTCGGCGCAAAGGTGGCGCGGCCACTGAATTCGCACTGCGAAACATTCTCTCCAGCGCCCACGGCCGCTTGCAGTTGCGCCAATGTGGGCAGCGGCGCGTTGACGTCTGGAACCCCGTCGCCATTGAGGTCGGTGCAGGCGACAAGGCCATTGCGGATCCTGCCATCCGCATAGCTGAAGTTCGCGGCCACGCTCCAGCGTGGCATGATCTGGAACGAAGCCTCGGCTTCCACGCCCTCGACGCGCGCGGGAACGCCCGCGACGAAGTTGAACGAGGCAACCGCCGGCCGCACCACGCCACCTTGCAGCGCATAGTTGACATAATAGACCGACGGGCCGCGATAGACGTAGTCGTCGAAATCCTGACGATACAGGCTCAGGTTGAAGCGACCGCGCTTGTCGAAAAACGACGCCTTCAGACCGATCTCGTAGGATGTCGACGTTTCGGGCGGCAGATCGAAGAAGGATTGTTCGCGCGGCGTCGGGCGAAGATTGAAATCGCCGACCGCAAATGCGCCCGGCCGCCATGAACTGCCAACCGTGGCATAGACCATAAAATCGTCGTTGAACCGATATTTGGCCGATGCCGTATAGATCGTGGCATCGAATTTCTCGGTCTGATCCGGGATGGGACGCGTGCCGCCCGTCACGATCGACGAGAAGCTCTTATACTCGATATAGCGCAGCCCTCCGGACAGTTCGAGACTGTCGCCCACATGCGCCGTCACGTTCGCGAAGCCCGATTTCTCGGTCGAGTTGCCATCGCGTACGATGGGGGTGAGATTGATGAGCCCCACCCGCGTCGGGGTCGCGAGAATCGGCGTTTCCTGCGTCAGTCTGCTTGGTGTCTTGTTGCGATCGTAAAGGCCGCCGATCACATAGTCGAAAATTCCCGCAAGCCGTTCCTCGGATGCCAGCCGGATTTCGTGGGACTCGCGCATTGCGCGTCCGTGCGTGCACTGGAAATAGACCTGGTTCGTGGGGATAGTGCCCGTACGCACGCCCTGCTCCGCACAGACGGCCTCATTGCCTGCGGGATCGCGAAACTGGCGCTGCACCAAAGGAAATCGCGGCGGCGCGAAATAGTCCGCGCCATCCTGAGCGCCCATCGACGCGAAATCCTGGCTGTTGTAGGACCCGACATAGCTGAAGACCTGGCCGACAAAGCGAAGGTCGGCGTTCCAAGTGTAGATCTCCTGGTTCTGCGCGCCGACGGTGCCTGCATCCTCTATCGCCAGTCGGTCGAAAGCGCCGATGGCGGGCGGTGCCACGGATGGCGCCCCCGTCACGAAGCTTGCCGATTGGACCTGCCCATATTGCAGGTTCTGCTGCTCCAGCGTCTGGTACATGAAGTTGGCCGAAAGCCAGTCGGTCGGCTCGAACCGGGCGGTCGCCCGGATCGCCTTCGTCTCGCGGAACGGCGCACGGCTGAATTGGCCGTCTTCCTTGATCGAATGCACGCGATTGCCGTCATTATCGTCGTACACGCCGGCAATTCGCACGCCGAGCATGTCCCGGATGATAGGCAGGTTCAAGGCAAAGTCGCCCTTATAGGCGTCGCTGTCGGTGGCGGTCAGATTCGCGACCATCCCCACCTCGCCCAGATCGGGCCGGCGCGTGGTGACCGTGATCGACCCCGAGGGCGAGGCGCGGCCACGCAGCGTGCCCTGCGGTCCCCGCAGCAGTTCGAGCTGCCCGACATCGAACATCGACTGGAACAGGAAGTTCGACGAAATGGGCGCATCGTTCAGATAGAATTCGACGGTCGCGTTGTTCCCGCTGGCCTCGGGATTGAAGGCGACGCCGCGCACGGTGGCCGATGTCGAAAAGCTGCCGGTGCCACTAAGCGTCAGACCGGGAACCACAGCCTGAATGTCTCTGAAATTGCGGATATTGAGCTTGTCGATCTGGTCTGCGGTGACGACGTTGACAGTTTGCGGCACGTCCTGGAGCGATTCCTCCCTGCGTCGTGCGGTCACCACGATATCGCCGGTGAGCTCCGCATTGCCGGCCTCCGTACCTTGCGTCTCGACAAGTCCCTGCGCAACTGCCGGTGAGGTCAGCGATACAAGTCCGGCGCTGGCCAGCATCAGTGATTTTGATATTTTCATTAAACCTCCCCCATGATTTATTTTATACCAATTCTCACATATCCAATCTTTTCTTTAAAGAGACAGAGATCAATTCTTCTATTTTGGAAGATTTATTTATGTGAAACGTTGTAGCTGTGCGTGACAAACTTCAGGTGAGCATCCCCAATCTTCTGGCGCGATCTCATGAACCGCCCACGTTCGTCGCGCGCCCATGTCGTGCAGCTCTGGCTCTTCAGACGGTCATGAGGTGCCCGGAGTCTCCGCTTGCGCTTGAGTTCGCAGACCCGGCCTTGCCGCTATGGCCGTGACAAACCTGCCTGTTGGGCACGTGTTTCTCGAGAATTGCGGAAGTTGCAGCATTGGCGGCGAAGTCGCTGACCGATGTATCCGCCGACGGGTATCGTGCAGCTTGGCGCTCGTATTGCGCCTCGGCAGCCAATCGCAGGCAACGATGAGAGGGCCGCAGTCAAAGATGCTTTCAGCGCATATCGCCTCCCAATGAGTTGGCCAGGCCGAGCACGAGCGACATCATCGCTACGCCGCCTAATCTTTTTATTGATCTTGATGAATGACCTAGCAGCCAAGTTTCGGATTTGTTTGTCTGAACAGACAAGAACCAATCAACTTGGTGGGAATTCCACGAAGCCCAGCAATCGTCGCAAAAAGGCGAAGTTCTTCTATTGAAATTGGGCGCCGATGTGACGGCGGCAGCGGGCCGATTGTGTCAGCATTGACAAAGACGGACAAACAGAGCTGATCAGAACCAATTTGGCCCTGCTCCCATTTTCCGTCACCGCCATCGCGTCGGGCGATAGGAAACTCTCCCCGCCCCTCCGCTTGCTGCAACAGGGGATCACAGGGCCTTCCCTATCGCGACTTGTCGACGGTGCTCGGTTGCGCGGTGTTCCGGGCCGGTCCGCGCCTGAGGATGTGCCCGCGCGCGGGAAAATCGTCGAAGCATTGCAGGTTGCCGTCCCGCGTTTCGACGATCTCGAACCCTTCCGAACGATAGAGCGCCAGCGCGGGATCGTTGCCTACCAATACCGAAACGCGCATCTCGCCCTCCCAAAGAGCGATCGCATGACGCAGCAACCGGCGAGCGATCCCTCGGCGGTAAAGGTCGGGGTCGGTGTAGAGCCACGCAATCTCTCCCGCGTCGGTCGCGATGAAACCGCTGACGACACCATCGAGGACGGCAACGCATAACGTCCCATCGAACAGCCCCTCGTCATGCGCTATCTCGGCGAGCGGACGAAAGGCATCGACGCCGACGGTGAGCCAGAGTTCATCCAGCCGGGCACGGTCATGGACATGGGCGATCACATCCCAGTCGCCGGAAACATAGTCGCGTATCAAAAACGTGCCGGGCATCGGCAGTCCTTCCCTTGAATGAAGATGCGTGACCGGCTCGCCCGTGCCCACGGGCGAGCCGGTGCCTTACGCGTCTATGAAGACGGGCTCGTCATCGATGGCGCCCGATTGCCGGTCGAACAGCCGGCGATAGGTGCCGCGGGAATCCGCGAGCAGCGCTTCGTGATCGCCATCCTCGACGATCCGGCCCTGTTCGAAGACGAGGATCCGGTCGAGCGTGCGCACCGTCGACAGGCGGTGCGCGATGACGATCGCGGTCCTGCCCGTCATCAGCCGGTCCATCGCCTGCTGGATCAGCGCCTCGCTTTCCGAGTCAAGGCTCGAGGTTGCCTCATCGAGGATCAGGATCGGCGCATCGGCGAGGAAGGCGCGCGCAAGCGCCACGCGCTGACGTTCGCCGCCCGACAGCTTCACCCCGCGCTCGCCCACCAGCGTGGCATAGCCGCGTGGCAAGCGCGCGATGAAATCATGCGCATTGGCGAGCTTCGCCGCGCGCTCGATTTCCGCCTGCGATGCCGATGGCCGGGCATAGGCGATATTGTCGGCAAGGCTCCTGTGAAACAGGATCGGCTCCTGCTGCACGATCGCGATCTGCTGTCGCAGCGATTGCTGCGTCGCGTGCGACACGTCCTGCCCATCGATGAGCACGCGGCCTTCGGACACGTCGTAAAGCCGCTGGATGAGCTTGACGAAGCTCGTCTTGCCCGAGCCCGAATGGCCGACAAGCCCGACACGCTCGCCGCCGCGAATGACGACCGAGAGATCGTCATAGAGCGGCGTGTCATGCCCGCCATAGCGGAAGGTGACATGGTCGAAACGCACCTCGCCCGCCGTGATGCGGATGGGCTTCGCATCGGCGCGATCCTCGATGCCCAGCGGCTGCTCGTGGATCTCGACCAGTTCCTCCATCTCGTTCACCGAACGCTGGAGGTGATGGACGTGATAGCCGATATCGACGAGATAGCCGTGGACGACGAAATAGCTCGTCAGCACATAGGTGACATCGCCGGGGGTCGCGTGCCCCCGCCACCACAGCCACAGCGCTGTCCCCGTGATCGCGGTGCGCACGACCCAGAGCACCGCCACCTGCGCGGTGCCCGACCAGGTGTAGCGCATCCATGTCCGCCGCGTACGCTTGCGCCATTTGGCCGTAAGCCAGCCGAGCCGCTGCTCCTCTCTCTCCTCGGCGCCGAATGCCTTGACCACCGCGTTCGAACCGATCGCATCGGAAAGCAGCCCGCCCATCCTGGTGTCCCAGGCATTGGACAGCGACGATGCCGGCGCGGCCCAGAGCGTCGCGACCAGCACCGTCATCGCGATATAGGCGACAGCGCCCGCCGCCATCACGATGCCGAGCACGGGCCACTGCGCGCCGAGCAGCAGCATCGTGCCGAGCAGCACGACGAGCGAGGGCAGAAGCTGGAGCAGCAGCACATCGTTCAATGTGTCGAACGCCCACATGCCGCGCGTGATCTTCCGGACGACCGAGCCCGCGAAGCTGTTGGCGTGCCAGTCGGTCGAGAAGCGCTGGACGCGGTGGAAGGTGTCCTGCGTCACGTCGCCCATGATGCGCAGCGTGAAGGGCACGACGCCCGCCCATGCGAAATGGCGCAACGCCACCGTCGCAAGACCAAGCGCGGCCATCGCCGCGAACAGTGTCAGCGCGTGATCACGCGCGTCCGCGGTCAGCGCGTCGACAAGGCGTCCAGCGAACAGCGGCACGAAGATTTCGGCGGCGGTCGCGGCCGAAATCGTCAGCGCGATCGCCACGGCGCGCGTTTTCTGGTGCGCCCAGTGGCGGAAAGTGAAGGCGAGAACGGCACGGACTACGCCCGTGCGGCCTTTGGCCGATATATTGGTCATGTCGTGAACCGGCGCGATCGCGCCGTCTCCAATAACGATGTCAGGAAATGCGATGCGGGGGAAAGGCCCGCATCAGGGTGGCTTCAGAACCTAGTGGCGGAGAACGCCGCTATTGCATCTGAACCTGCCGAGGGCGTGGGATGCGGTGGATGCTGTCATCTTGGCCCTCCTTCTGTCTTCGCGTGGAACAAATGGCTCTGTATCATCGGTTCGCGCTTTGCGCAAGCCGTTGGCAAGGCTTGGGAAATGACACAGGTTCTCATCAAGGAGCAGATCGTTGGCAAATCGCTGCAAATGGGCCGAAGGCGACGCGTTGATGAGCGCCTATCACGATGCCGAATGGGGCGTGCCGGTGCGCGATTCGCGCATGTTGTGGGAGATGCTCCAGCTCGAGGGCTTTCAGGCGGGGCTGTCGTGGCGGACGATCCTCTACAGACGCGAAGGATTTCGGACGGCCTTCGCGGGCTTCGATCCGGAAAAGTTCGCGCGCTTCACGCCCGCGGACGTCGAGCGGCTGATGGGCGATCCCGGCATCATCCGTGCGCGCGCCAAGATCGAGGCCACGATCGGCAATGCCCGCGCCTATCTTACGATGCGTGACGCTGGCGAGGATTTTGCAGATTTCGCGTGGGATTTCGTCAACGGCAAATCCATCCGCGGCAACGGGATTGACGTTCCAGCCAGCACCCCGCTCTCGGTCGACATCTCGAAAGCGCTCAAGAAGCGCGGCTACAAGTTCGTCGGCCCGGTGATCGTCTATGCATGGATGCAGGCGGTGGGGCTGGTCAACGACCATGCCCCCGATTGCCTTCGCCGCGACGCAACCAGCGTCTGAATTCCCTCTTGCACAATAGCGGATCAAGACTGAACTGAAAGGAACCTTGTCATGAGCACGATCACCACCAGCGACGGCACCGAGATCTTCTACAAGGACTGGGGCAGCAAGGACGCGCAGCCGATCGTCTTCTCGCATGGCTGGCCGCTCAGCGCCGATGCCTGGGATCCCCAGCTCGTCTTCTTCGCCGGTGCCGGATACCGCGTCATTGCGCATGACCGCCGCAGCCATGGCCGCTCCGCACAGGTCTGGGACAATAATACCATGGACCAGTATGGAGACGACCTCGGCGAGCTGATCGAGCAGCTCGACCTCAAGAACGTCATCCTGATCGGCCACTCGACGGGCGGCGGCGAGGTCACTCGCTATCTCGGCCGGCATGGCACGGGCCGTGTGACGAAAGTCGTGCTGGTCGGCGCGGTCCCCCCGCTGATGCTCAAGACCGAAGCCAATCCCGGCGGCCTTCCCCTCGATGTGTTCGACGGTATTCGCAAGGGCACCTATGACAATCGCTCGCAGTTCTTCTACGACCTCACGATACCCTTCTATGGCTATAACCGCGAAGGCGCGAAGATTTCCGAAGGCGTGCGCCAGGAATTCTGGCGCGAGGGTATGATGGGCGGCCTCAAGGGCCAGCTCGACTCTATCAAGGCCTTCTCGGAAAGCGACTTCACCGACGACCTCAAAAAGATCGATGTGCCGACGCTCGTCCTCCACGGCGACGACGACCAGATCGTACCGATCGGCGCCTCAGCGCTGATGACCTCCGGGCTGGTCAAGGGCTCAACCCTTAAAGTCTACGAAGGCAGCAGCCACGGCCTCGCCCAGATCGAGGCGGACCGTTTCAACGCCGACGTCCTCGCCTTTCTGAAGGGCTGACACGCCGTAGTTGCGGACGGGGCAATGCGCCGGTGCGGCGGGTTGTCCCTTTCGCGTCTTCACAGCGCATCGCTCACACCCTAAACCCGCCGGCGGAGGTCGTCGTCGAATGAAGCGCATTGCAATAGTGGTGCTGGTCGCGGGACTGGCCGCGTGCGGAACGTCGAAAGACGCTTCCGAGGCCAATACCGCGGATGCGGTCCTTGCATCGGGTGATGGCGAGGCCGCGGGCGAGAGCCCGTCCGATATCACCGCGATCGACGCTGCGGTCGGCTATGCGGGCGGCATGTCCGCCGAGACTCCGACCTCTTCGCTGCCCCGTCCGGAAACCGCGCAAGCCAAACCGGAGCGCAAAACCAAAAGCGATGAAGCGGCCGAACCCGCCTCTCAAGCCGTGGCCAACGTGTCGATCCCAAGCCAGCCCCTGCCCTCCAATGTGACCGTGCCCAGCCAGCCGCCCCAATAGCTTCAATCGTGAAAGGCTGCCCATTCGTCGATGGAGGCGCGCTCGGCGCGGAGCCGGTTGGCGGGTTCTGACATGTCCTCATGTCCGATCGCCATACCACAGAACAGCATCCGTTCGGGCGGTATGCCGAGAAATTCTGTGATCGTCTCGGGATAGATCGCCCAGCATTCCTGCGGGCAGGTTGCAAGCCCCGCCTCGATCGAGAGCAGCATCACATTCTGCAGGAACATGCCAAGGTCCGACCATTGCGGCGGTCCCATCTGGCGGTCGACCGTGCAGAAGATCGCGGCGGGCGCGCCGAAAAACTGGAAGTTGCGCGCAAACCACATCCTGCGCGCCACCTTGTCCTCGCGCGGGATGCCGATATGGCCATACATCGCCTCGCCGATGGCGAAGCGGCGGTCGCGATAGGGTGTGGTCAGGTTGGGCGGATAGATGTCATAGGCGTGGCGCTCGGCTGCGCCTGCCGCGAGCCGTTCCAGCATCAACGTTTTCAGTTGGGACATGGCATGGCCCGTCACCACGTCGATATGCCAGGGCTGAAGATTACCGCCGCTCGGCGCGCGCGCTGCTTTCTCGAGGATCGCGCGGATCTGCGAGGGCTCGACCGGCGTATCCAGAAAGCCGCGGACCGAACGCCTCGTCGCGATTGCCTCACTCACAGTCATCCTGACACTCCTATCAATTGCATTCCCACCCTTGCCAACGTTAACGTAAACGGCAAGAGCAGTTTTCGAACCCGACATATCCGAAATACAGGAGATAGCGATGCCCACAGCCTATATCGTTGAAGCCGTTCGCACCGCGGGCGGCAAGCGCGGTGGCCGTCTCGCCGGCTGGCATCCCGCCGACATGGCGGGGCAGGTCCTGAACGCGGTCGCCGACCGCACGGGAATCGATCCGCGCGCGATCGACGACGTCATCATGGGCTGTGTCAGCCAGGGCGGCCAGCAGACCGGCCAGATCGGGCGCAGCGCGGTGCTCGCGTCGCGCTTCCCCGAAAGCGTGCCTGCGGTCACGATCGACCGGCAATGCGGATCCTCGCAGCAAGCGATGCAATTCGCCGCACAGGCGGTGATGTCGGGCACGCAGGATGTCGTGATCGCCGCCGGCGTGGAGAGCATGACGCGCGTGCCGATGGGCTCGACCGCGATGCTTTACGCGCAGGCGGGCCTCGGCGGCCCCAAGAGCCCGGGCCAGGAGGCGCGCTATCCCGGCATCGAGTTCAGCCAGTTCATGGGCGCCGAGATGATCGCGCGCAAGCACGGCTTCTCGAAGGAACAGCTTGACCGCTATGCGCTGGAAAGCCACCGGCGCGCCGCAGCCGCGACGCAGGCGGGCGCATTCGAGAACGAGATCGTGGCGCTGACCGTCGAGACTCCCGAGGGCGAACAGAGCCACCGAGTCGATGAGGGTATCCGGCATGACGCGACGCTCGAAGGCATCGCCTCGGTCAAGCTGCTCTCCGAAGGCGGCGTGATCACCGCGGCCAACGCCAGTCAGATCTGCGACGGCGCAAGCGCGGTGATGATCGTGTCCGAACAGGCGCTGAAGGATCACGGTCTGACCCCGATCGCGCGGATCCACAATATCACCGTGACCGGCGGCGATCCGGTGATCATGCTCGAGGAACCGCTGTTCGCAACCGACAAGGCGCTGAAGCGCGCGGGGCTCAGCATCAACGACATTGATCTTTACGAGGTCAACGAGGCGTTCGCGCCCGTGCCGCTGGCGTGGCTCAAGCATACGGGCGCCGATCCCGAAAAGATCAACGTCCATGGCGGTGCGATCGCGCTCGGCCATCCGCTCGGCGCTTCGGGCACCAAGCTGATGGCAACGCTGGTCAATGCGCTGAAGCGCCACGGCGGCAAGTACGGTCTGCAGACGATGTGCGAAGGCGGCGGGCTCGCCAACGTCACGATCATCGAACGGCTGTAAGGCCAATTAGCGGAGTGCCCCGGCGAAGGCCGGGGCCCAGAGTCATCGAAGGCTGGATCCCGGCCTTCGCCGGGATACTAGGAGAAACACATGAAACTTGATTCAACGGTAGCCGCCGTAGTCACCGGCGGGGCATCGGGCCTCGGTGAAGCCACCGCGCGCGCGCTGGCGGCCAAGGGCGTCAAGGTCGCGATCTTCGACCTTCAGGCCGAAAAGGGCGAGAAGGTCGCGGCCGAGATCGGCGGCGTGTTCTGCGAAGTGAACGTCACTTTGGACGAGAGCGTCGACGCGGGCTTCGCAAAGGCGCGCGCCGCGCACGGGCAGGAACGCGTGCTCGTCAATTGCGCGGGCACCGCAAACGGCATCAAGACCGCGAGCCGCGACAAGAACACCGGCGAGATCAAGCATTTCCCGCTCGACGCCTTCAACTGGGTGATCCAGATCAACCTGATCGGCACGTTCCGCTGCATCGCCAAGTCGGCCGCGGGCATGATGACGCTCGATCCGGTCGGCGAGTTCGGCGAGCGCGGCGCGATGGTCAACACCGCGAGCGTGGCGGCCGAGGATGGCCAGATCGGCCAGGCGGCCTATTCGGCGTCGAAGGGCGGCGTCGTCGGCATGACGCTTCCCATCGCGCGTGACCTGATGAGCGAGGGTATTCGCGTCAACACGATCCTGCCCGGCATCTTCGAGACGCCGTTGCTCGCGGGCCTTCCCGACAATGTGCGCGATGCGCTTTCGGCGTCGGTGCCCTTCCCCAAGCGTCTCGGCCAGCCCAATGAATATGCCGCGCTCGCGCTCACGATGATCGAGACGGGCTATTTCAACGGCGAGGATGTCCGCCTCGACGGCGCCATCCGCATGGCGCCGCGGTGAACGGAAAGCCGGAAGGGTGGCGGCTCGAAAGGGCCGCCTACCCTTATATCCACGCCGCGGAAACGCGGTTTCAGGATCTCGACCCGCTGGGCCATATCAACAATGTCGCGATGGCGGCATTGTTCGAGAGCGGCCGCGTGCGCTTCAATCATTCGCTCGGGCTCGGGCGGCGCCAGAAGGGCATTCGCTGGCTGATCGCCAAGGTCGAGATCAACTATGTCGCCGAGGCCCATTTTCCAGACGATGTCGAGATCGCGAGCGGCATCGGGACGATCGGCAGCCGATCCTGGACCATCCTTGCGGCCGCCTTCCAGAACGGCCAATGCGTCGCCACGTGCGACACGGTGATCGTCTTCACCGATACCACGGGCGCGATTGCGCTACCCGCCGAGATGCGCGCTCTGCTTGAGGCTAACCGGGTCCGGCAGGCGGGCTGAGCGGTTGGCCCCAAGTACCCCGGCGCAGGCCGGGTTCTACAGTGGCTGCTTTTTCCAGAATGTGTTCTGTTGTGATTGACTGACATCCGTTCGTCCCGAGCGAAGTCGAGGGACGTTTAGCACCGACGCAAGACGTCCCTCGACTTCGCTCGGGACGAACGGATCAAGTTGATCGGAATGGACCTAACGCTCCAGATCGACCTTCAACCGGTTGAGCACGCCCACCGCCGCCGCGGCGTGCGGACCGATCCAGCGTTCATGAATCGCGTGGATCGGCAGCGGATTCAGATGATTCCATCGCTCGCGCCCGCGGCGCTCGACGATGATCAGGTCGGCCGCCTCCAGAACCTTCAGATGCTGCATCACCGTGCAGCGATCCAGATCCGCGAAATGCTCGCAGAGCGCGCCCGTGGTGAGCGGCTGATCGCGCAGATCGTCGAGGATCTGCCGTCGGACCGGCGCGGCCAGCGCCTTGAAAACCTTGTCATATGCGTCACCGATTGACATGTTATGTTTTTATAACATAATTGGAGCACGACTCAAGGAGAGAATCCATGGACCTCAAGTTCAAGGTGTCCGCGCACATCTCGCGCACGGTGCATGAGGTGTTCGAGGCGGTGGCCGATCCCGCCAAGCTGTCCAACTATTTCACCACGGGCGGCGCGCAGGGACGGCTCGAGACGGGTGCTACGGTGACATGGGATTTCCACGATTTCCCCGGCGCCTTCCCCGTCCAGGTGATCGAGGTCGTCCCCGACGAGCGTATCGTGCTCGAATGGGAGGCGCATGAAGGCACGTTCGACATGCCGAGCGGCAAGCCCCCCTCGGTCCCCGGCTATTCGACGCGCGTCACCATGACCTTCGCGCCCGTCGACGAAGGCAAGCGCACGCTCGTCTCGATCACCGAACAGGGCTGGCGCGAGACGCAGGAAGGTCTGCTCGGCTCCTATGACAATTGCATGGGCTGGTCCCAGATGCTGTGCGCGATGAAGATATGGATCGAACACGGCATCAACCTGCGCGAGGGGATGTATAAGTAGCGGGCCGCGATCGGACTTTTACCCCTCCCTTCCAAGGGAGGGGTTAGGGGTGGGTGTCGCCGTCAGGCGATCATAACTCTAGCTTCGAAAAGCTCGCTCCGCTCGCTGCCCACCCCCGTCCCCTCCCTTGGAAGGGAGGGGTGAAGAGTAGCTTCCCCAATTGCACCGTCAGGCTTGCGCCCGATGCGTCTTAATCCCCAAATTTCGGCGCGCGCTTCTGCATGTTCGCCATCACCGCCTCGATCTGGTTGGGAGTGCGGATAACCAGCGCCTGCTCGACGCTTTCGGCATCGAGCACCGCGGCGGCGTCGCCATCGGCGGCGAGGTTGTAGAGGCGCTTGGCTCCGCGGATCGCGTGCGGATTGCGGCTGGCGATCTCGTGCGCGAGCGCCATCGCCTCGGCATGCGGATTGTCCGACAGCCGCGTCGCGAAGCCGAGCCGCGCGGCCTCCTCGCCTGTGAATTCGCGATTGGTGTAGGTCAGTTCGCGCAGAACATCGTCGCGGACCAGCGTTCGCCACAGCGCGATCCCTGCCATGTCGGGCACGAGCCCCCATTTCATTTCCATGATCGACATGCGCGTGCCCGGATGGACTATGCGGATATCGGCGCCCGACATGATCTGGAAGCCGCCGCCGAACGCGACACCGTGCACCGCCGCGATCACGGGCACCGCAAGTTCGCGCCAGCCCCACGCGACTTGCTGGAAAATATTGGCCAGCCCGTGCGTGCGCGCATGAATGTCGAGATCCTTGCTCGCCCCGCCAGACGCCATGCTCGCCATGTCGAGCCCGGCGCAGAATGCGCGCCCCTCGCCCGACAGCACCACCGCGCGCAGCCCGTGCATCGCGCCGAGCTCGGCGATCGTCGCTGCTATGCCCTCGAACATCGCGGGGTCGAGCGCGTTCATCTTGTCGGCGCGGTTGAGGCGGACATCGGCGACACCCTTGTCGAAGGCGATCGAAACGCGGTCGTTCATCATTGCACTCCAACTTGTGCGTCATGCCAGCGAAGGCTGGCATCTCATTGTCCTTGCCCGCAAGATGCCAGCCTTCGCTGGCATGACGGATGGTTACACAATCCGCCCCTCACCCTTGCCCCAATATTTGTCGCGTAGCAGCCGCTTGTAGAGCTTTCCTGTCGGATGACGCGGCAATTCTGCGAGGAAGTCGATCTGGCGCGGTGTCTTCACGCCTGACAGGCTTTCGCGGCAGAAGGCGATCAACTCGAAGGCAAGCGCCTCTCCCGCTTCCTCCATGTCGACCGGCTGGACCACCGCCACCACGCGCTCGCCCATGTCGGCGCACGGGGCCCCGATCACGGCCGCGTCGATCACCTTGGGGTGCGTGACAAGGTGGTTCTCGATCTCCTGCGGATAGATGTTCACCCCGCCCGAGATGATCATGAAGCTCTTGCGGTCGGTGAGGTAGAGATAGCCCTCCTCGTCGAGCCAGCCGATATCGCCGATCGTGCGCCAGCCATGACGGTTGCTCGCCTCAGCGGTCTTTTGCGGATCATTGTGATACTCGAATTCGCTGCCGCCCTCGAAATAGACGAGCCCCTCGGTCCGCGGCGGCAGCTCGTTGCCGTCCTCGTCGCAGATATGCGCGATGCCGTGCATCGAGCGGCCGACCGAGCCCTTGTGCGTCAGCCATTCGGCCGAACGGATCGAGGTCAGCCCGATCCCCTCGGAACCCGCATAATATTCGTCGATCACCGGCCCCCACCAGTCGATCATGGCTTCCTTCACGGGAATCGGACATGGCGCCGCCGCATGCACAGCGGACTTGAGTGAAGAGACGTCGTGGCGCCTGCGCACCGCTTCGGGCAGCTTGAGCAGCCGCACGAAATGCGTGGGCACCCACTGGCTGACATTGATCCGATAGCGCTCGATCAGCTTCAGCGCCTCTTCCGCGTCGAAATGATCCATCAGCACGATGGTGCCGCCCAGCCGATGCACCACCATGCTCCAGCGCAGCGGCGCGGCGTGATAGAGCGGAGCGGGGCAGAGATAGATGCTGTCCTTGCCGAACCCGTAAAGCGCCTGCGCGAGCTGGACGAGCACGCTCGGTGCGTCGATTGCCTGATCTTCAGGAAGCGCAACGCGAACGCCCTTGGGCCGCCCGGTCGTGCCCGAGGAATAGAGCATATCGACCCCCGCACTCTCGTCTGCGATCGGGGTTTCGGGCTGCGCCGACGCTTCGGCAATCCAGTCGCGATAGCCCGGGCGAGCCTTGCCGATCAGGAAACGCGGCGAATCTCCGAAAAGCGCGGGCAGTTCGTCAATCACCGGCCCCACGCCTTCCGACACAATGAGCGCATTCGCGCCACTGTCGCGCACGATATACGCGATCTCGGGCGCTGTGAGCCGGCTGGGGATGCAGACAAAGAACAGCCCCGCGCGCTGCGCCGCCCAGGCCAGCTCGAAGAAGCGGATATGATTGTCGAAGAGGAAGGCCACCGCCTCTCCGCGCTCAAGCCCGATCGCACGGAACAGGTGCGCGCCCTGGTTGGATCGTGCGTCGAGCGTGCGGTAGTCGAGCACCTCGCCGTTAGGGGCGAAGATAACCGCGGGCTTGTCCGGGGTGCTTCGTGCGTGGTGGCAGGGATGGCTCAAGGCAAGGCTCTCCATTTGCGCGACGGGCGGGTCGTCACGCGCCTGCCCTTTCCGTAAACGTCATCGTACACGCGCCAGCCGCGCTGTCACCAGTCCCGATGTTGTTTTCGGAAAAACAGGCGCGTTTTTGGAGCGCGTGTGCGAAACGGTATCCCGCGCCCTTCACCGTTTCGATGAGCGGCTGACCGAAACCGCGGTCGATCTTTGCGCGCAAACGGGACATGTGAACCTCCACCACATTCGTGCCCGGATCGAAGGAGAGGCGCCACACCGTCGCCAGCAGCGCACGCCGATCGAGGATCGCGCCCGGATGTCGCGCAAGGCACATCAGCAACTGGAACTCTCGCGGCAACAGGTGGATCTCACGATCGTCGCGCCAGACGCGGCGCTCGATCCTGTCGATCACCAGCCCGCCCGCTTCAGGCCGGTGCCCGCACGGAGCAGTCCGACGTGTCAGCCGGGTCGCGCGGAGCAACAGTTCTTCGGCAAGGCACCGGTGATCGACGACGTCGTCGGCGCCCGCACGCAACGCGCGCACGCGCGCTTCGGGAGTGGCGGCCGTGGTCACGACGATAACGGGCAGGTTCGCGCCAATGGCGCGAAGCTGATCCAGTCGGTCGACAAAATCCGAATCGTCCAGCCCCAGCACCAGATCGAAACGCGTTCGAACGATATCGCGCAGCCATTGCGGAGGTGGTGAGAACTGGACGGTGAAGCCGGGCGCCGAAGCAAGACCCTGGCCGATCATCGCCGCGCGGCCCTCGTCATTGCTGGCAACCAGAATCTTGACCATTTTGACTGCAACCGCGCGCGCCTCCTGGGCCGTATGGCGCCCTTCATCGCACATGCGGGGGCATAGCGAGCGCAAGCGACTCCGTTATGGATGCAAAAGCGCGCGATCGTTCGGCGGCCGGCCGGCGTGATCCATGTCGCGTAAGGCTCTGGCGCAGGCGCGACTGACGAACCGATTGCCGTTCGAGAGACCGCGCGCATAGCATGCCGCGCGCGCAGTCGCGTCGGCTTCGGCGGAGGCCAGCGCTCGCCAGGCACTGAAGCGCACGCGGTCGCTCGGGTGATGCCCGGCAAAATGCGTCGCGATATCGAGCGCGTTGCCGTCACCGTAATGAACGCTGAGCGCGAGCAGCGCCTCGGTGGGCGCGCTGCTCAATATGCCGGCGATCTCGCCCTTGCCGACATTGAAGCGGTACTGGTCGAGCCAGATCTGTTCTGGCAGCGCCTGCACAATGTTGATCGACACCGACATCTCGTCGGCGGGAAGCTGGAGGTGTACGTCGCGGTGTGCCCGGTAGAGCATCGTCCGGCCCGGCGCGAGCCGCGACCGCTCGACGAAGCGCAGGTCGACTAGTTCACCGACGAAGCCGGTTACAGCGTCATGATCATATTCGTAATATTCGCTCCAGTAGCCGGGTCCCAGATAGCCGACGGTCAGAAACGAGAAATTATGATCGTGCGGCACCCCGTAGAAGAAAGGCGCAGTCCCGCTGGCGCGCGACACGCTGTCGTGACTGGCGGGCCAAAAATTGGCGCGGATGAAATATTTGGCCGACGCCCTGTGCAGCATGATCACCTGCGCGCCATAACGGTTGCTCGCCAACTGGTTCCGGCAGCGCGTCTTGAGCTCGCCGATCGCGATGTCGGTCAGAAAATGACGATTGTTCGCGAGCTTGCGCAGCGACGCCGCGGCGGCGGTGAAGCTCTCCTCATCGCGCGGATCGAAACCGTCTTCGTCCAGACAGGTGATCAGCTCCCCCAGGTCGATCGCGTCGTCGGTGTCGACTTCGATCAGGCGCGGCATCGCGACTTCGGCTGGTTGTCCGAATTGCGCGCCGCGAAGGTTTCGAGCGTCGCGTGCGCCGCAAGCCGCACCTCATCATGCGGATCATGCGTCGCCATCCGTCGCAGCAGCGGCAGCGCGGCGGCCGGCGCCAACGCAAGATACTCGCGCATCGCATGCCAGCGCAGGAAATGGGTTTCGCTGGCTATGGCATCATGGAAGCAGTCTGCCGCATCCTGCCGCCCGGCGATACGCAGCAAGGTCAGCAGCATCTGGCTGCGTGAAGCTGCTTCGTCATTGGATGCGACACCCACAAGTGCGCCGGACGCTGCGTCATATTCGCGCCGCATCGCCGCTTGCCCGCGCTTCAGTGTAACGCGCAGCATGACGATATCGGATTCGCAGGATTCGATCACAAAGCCACGGCTGCGCCCGTCAACGATCAGCACGTCATCGTCGCGGCACGCCTGCGGTGCGCCCGATGCAGAACATGTCGCGCCCTCGCAATGCCAGAAACGCAGCCTTGCTCCCCCCGCCCGGTGAAATCGGATCACAGACACCGCGCCTGAAGTGCCCACCGAACCCGCGCCATGGCCCAGCGCCTTGCGCGCCGCGATCCTGTCCGCCGAGGCTACGCTCAGCGTGACGATGGCTACCGGGTGATCGAGGATCACGATGCCCCGGTGAACCTCGTCATCGATCGTCGCGCAGGGCGGATCGAAGAACGGCTCCTGCTCCAGCATGGCGCCGAGATCGGCCATCAGCCCGGCAACCGGATCGCCCTTGGCCAAGTGCGTGACGATCGTTCCCGCCATGACTTCGACATCGGCCACAGCACATTCATCGAGCAAGTGTCTCAGCGCCTCCCGCGCCGGATGATCTCGCCACATCATCGCGGCGCGGTGGCGGGCGGCGGTCAGTGCGACCCGGTCCTTCGCCAGCCTGGCGAGCAGTTCGCTGCGGTTGCGCACGTTCGTATCAGCCGGTGGGCGCCGGCTCTGACAGCACGATGCCGATCACTATGCTGAAGACCATGTCGCCGGCGACCTCGACCTGATGCATCGCGCCATACAATCCCACCGGTGTCGAAAGCTCGGCCATGTCTCGAATATCAAAGATCGGCTGCTGCATTTCATATCCCCCTTGCCCGCTCGCGGATGCCGCAAAGAGCTAAGACGTCGTCGGCGCGGTGGGAAATTAAATGCGTGTAATGTTGCGTTGCGACCTCGGCCGGGGCGAGCTAGGGCGGGACGTGGATAGGTTTCAGGTGACAACGGATGAGCAGCATGGCCACCGAATTCGACCCCGGGCTCTTCGTAAGCACTTTGGGACAGCACGGGCACAATGGCCGGCTAGGCATCCGCTATCTCGAGCACGGCGCCGACTCGTGCACGCTTGTCCTGCCCTATGACTCCGGCCTTGCGGGCGATCCGGAAACGGGCATTCTCGCGTCAGGTCCGATCGTGACGCTGATGGACATGGCGACCAGCATTTCGATCTGGGTGCGCTCCGGCATGGTCCGGCCGCAGGCGACGCTCGATCTGCGCGTCGACTATCTCCGTCCCGCGACGCCTGGAAAGGCGGTGGTCGGTCGCGGCGAATGCTATCGGATCACGCGCAATGTCGCGTTCGTTCGTGGCCAGGCGCATGACGGCGATCCCGATCATCCGATCGCGCATGCGGCCGGCACCTATATGTTCCTGTGAGATTCCGGAAATGAAGACGCTTCCGCCCTATGCGCAGACCCTCGGGCTTTCGATCGCCGATACCGAAGGCGGTGTGCCCGTGCTCGCCATGGCCTTCTCCGACGATGTGCTGGGCCGGCCCGGCTTCATTCACGGCGGGGCGCTTGGCGGTATGCTCGAAATGGCGGCGATCATGGCGCTGCACTGCGAGTTCGCCGAAGATGAAAAACCGCGCTTCAAGCCGATCAACATCACGGTCGACTTTATGCGCGGTGGCCGCGACAAGGAGACGCGCGCGATCGGAGCCGTCACGCGCGTCGGTACACGGATCGCCAATGTCGAGGCGATCGCCTGGCAGGACGATCGCGAAAAGCCGATCGCCGCTGCCCGGATGAACATCCTGATCGAGCGCGGGTGACGCGAGCAGAGGCCACGCGCCACCCACGAACGCGGTCGCTGGATCAGAAGTTGAGCTTGGTTCCGACGAAATAGGACCTCCCGAACACGTCGTAGAAACCCGCAATCGTTGTCTGCGCCTGCGATCCCGTCGAGTTGTCGGGAAAGATCGGCGGTTTGCGGTCAAACAGGTTGTTTACGCCGAAATAGAGCTGCGCCTGGTCAGTCACGTCGTAGCTCAGGCGGATATTGTGGTACGCCGCATCGCTGATCTTGGGAAACTGATCGCTGATGAACGGGCTCGCCTTGGTCTTGGGGATGTACCGCAGCGTATAATTCATCCCGAAGCCGTTTGACCGGAACATGACGTTGCCCGTCGCCTGCCAGCGCAGGAACCCTTGGGTCGTGGTGTCACCGCCCGCATAACCGTCGAGCTTTGTCACCTCGCCCGTCGGCTCGGTCTGCTCGGCCTTGTCGTAAATCGTTGAGAGCAGTTGGACCGTGAGCTGGCTGGGATCGGGCCCGAGCGATATGCCCGGATCGAAGCTGTAGCTCGCCTCGACGTCGATCCCCTTCACCACGAAGGTGTTCACGTTGAGCAACTGGTCGTTGATCGCGGTGAGCGCGAAATTGCCGTTCACCTCGGGCCTGAAGCCGCGAACGATGTCGTTGCAGAACTGGCGGTCGGTTGTGTCGTAGCATAGGTTGACCTTGTTCTGACGGCCGACGGTGTTGATAAAGCCGTCGATTTCGATCTCGAAGCGGTCGACCGTGAGCGAGAAGCCGGGCAGGAAGGTGGGCGTGAAGACCAGGCCATAGGTCCAGGTCTTCGCTTCTTCGGGCTCCAGATCCGGGTTGCCGCCGATCGTGCCGCCAACACCCTGAAGGACAAGGAGCGGCGGGTTATAGTCGGCGGGCACGCCATCGGTCAGGCAGTTCGCCGCACGCGTTGCGTTCGCGTTGCGGTTGATGATGGTGCAGGGATCCTGGACGTTGCCGAAGGTCTGACCGATGCCGCCAAGCTCACCCGGCGTCGGCGCACGGACCGCCTTCGCCCGGATCGCGCGGAAGCGCAGCCCCTCGACCGGTTCCCAGGTACCGCCGAGCTTCCAGGTTTCGTAACTGCTCCCCCGACCCGGATCGGAAAGACGGAACGCGCCCTCAAGCGAGAGATCATGGGCAAAGGGCGCATCGCGCAGCACCGGCACGATCAGTTCGGCATAGGCCTCCCTGGTCTTGCTCTTGACGAACTCGGTGTCGCCGATCTGGTTGCTCGTGGTCAGGCCGAGCGAGATAACCTCGTCCACATCCTGGAAGCCCGAGAAGGTCCGATATTCGACGCCCGCTGCAAGGCTGACGGCGCCCGCCGGCAGATCGAAAAGCGTGCCCGACACATAGGCGCTGAAATCATGCAGCGTGCTGATGCCGTTCTGCCCGGCCTTGAGAGTGAGATAGTCGATCTGCGCCTGGGTATAGGGCGCGAAGGGATTGACGGGAACGCAGCCCTGGGCGCGCGCGCCTGCATCGATGCAGCGGAATTGGCCCGGACGGGCGGGATCCGCCTCGACGCGCAAGCCGTGATAGAGCCGGTCGGTGCCGACAAGCCCGTCGGTGATGCTTTCCAGCTCGGTGCGGCCGTAAACATAGGACGCTTCCCAGTTCCAGTTGCGCGAGCCAAGCTCGAAATCGCCCTTGAGCCCGACCAGAGCGCGGACCGTGTTGCGTTCATTGGTCGCGCCGCGCCTGCCGAATTCGGAGAAGCGTTGGCTCCAGTTGATCCCGTTCGCGATCTGCGTGGGAGTGAGCAGCGCACGCTGTGCCGGCGTCGTCGCAGCCAGAAAGAATGGATTGTTTACGGGAATCGTGATCGGCAGCCCGGGCACACCCGGCCCGCCACCGACGACATTGGAAGTCGTCTGGAAAGCTATCGCCTCGATCGGCGCGTTGGTCGACGAGCGCCCATAGTTGAATTCGGCGAAGGCATCGATCGAGTCGCTGATCGGATATTCGACCTCGGCCGCGAAGGTCAGGCGCTTGGTCGGAATGGCGAGCGTGCGCTCGGGATTGCGGTTGAAACCGTCTCTCGCGATGTCGAAGCGGCGCAGCGCGCCGGTCTGCAGATCGCGCGTGAAATTGGTGGTTCCAAGGAAGAAATTGCCCCCCAGGCCAACGCCTGAAAGCGGCGGCGCGCCGGTGATGCCGGTACCGGGCGCGCGCACCGGCCCTTCGGCCGGATTGTTGTAGCGGATGTCGGTGTTGCAGACATAGGCGTCGGCGCAGCTCACCAGACCTTCATAGGTATATTGGGTGGTGAACAGGAAATGCCCGCCATCGCCCATGTCGCCGCCAAACATGACATAAGCGGAGGGATTCTTGTTGTACGTTTCTTCCGCGATGCCGTAGCTGACGCCGACCTCGAGCCCGCGAAAATTGCTCTTGGTGATGATGTTGACGACGCCCGCCACGGCGTCAGCGCCATAGATCGCGGATGCACCGCCCGTGATGACCTCAAGCCGTTCGATATTCGCGGTCGGGAGCGTGTTGAAATCGACCGATGTGCTAAGCGGCGTTCCGCCGGGAACGCGGCGTCCGTTTATCAGCACCACACTGCGAAGCGCGCTCAGGTTGCGGAGGTTGGTCAAGTTAAGCCCCGAAGCTGCGGAGCCCGAAAAGGACGAGCTGGCGCGCCCGTTGCCGAACGAGGGCGCGAACTGCGGCAACGAGTTGGCGATGTCCGCGATATTCTCGAAACCCTGCTGTTCCAGCCGATCCGCGCCCACGACGAGCGTGGGCACGCTATTGTCCAGGTTCGAGCGCGCGATGCGAGAGCCGGTGACAATGATCGCCTCATCGGCCGATGCATCCGCCGCCTCCCCGGCAGGAACTGCCGCTGCGTCTTGAGCGGCCGCCGGAACGGCGGACATAAGGCCGAGCGCGAGCGGCGCAACGCCTGCATAGAATCGAGCATATTTGGTGAACCTGGCCACAAAACCCCCCTGAAAAATGGCGATTGATCGCTTCTGCCGGTCGACCGCGTTCGCGCGGGCGCCGGGCGGCAGGTCAATCGCCGGGGGGAATGGTGTTCAAGGGTGGCGCCGACCAACGCCGATTCTATGCGACGAGCGCGCGCGCCGTCCGTCCAACGCCACGCGCAGGCCGTCGAACGTCGATATCCAATCTTGCCGATGCGCCCGCGGAGCGCGGCGGCGACGATTCGTTCGCAGCCGCGAGATCAGGCGTCGATGCTGCCGCCCAGATGCGCGTTGACCATGCCGCCATCGACCGCGATCGTTTCGCCGACGACATAATCGCCCGCGCGGCTCGCCAGATAAATCGCCGCGGCGGCCATGTCCTCCTCGGCGCCGATCCGGCCCGACGGGATGCGCTTCGCCACGGCATCGCCATGATCACGCGCGGCGCGGTTCATCTCGGATGCAAAGGCTCCCGGCGCGATCGAGGTGACGTTGATATGATCGGAGACCAGCCGCGCGGCGAGCCGCTTGGTCAAATAGATCAGCCCTGATTTGGACGCGTGATAGCTGTAGGTTTCCCACGGATTGAGCCGCTGGCCGTCGATCGAGGTGATGTTGATCACCTTGGCCGGACGTTGAGCGCTTGCCGCCGCCTTGAGCGCGCCGTGAAGCGCCTGGGTCAGGAAGAAGGGCGATTTGAGGTTGAGGTCCATGACCTTGTCCCAGCCCTGCTCGGGAAATTGCTCGAAGGGCTCGCCCCACGCCGCGCCCGCATTGTTGACAAGGATGTCGAGCTTGTCCTCCTGCTCGGCGAATTGCGCGGCGAGCGCCTTGCAGCCCGCGACCGTCGAGACGTCCTGCGGCAGCGCCGTGCAATTGGGCCCAAGTTCCTTCGCCGCCTCGAAACAGGCATCGGCCTTGCGCGAGGAGATGTAGACTTTGGCGCCCTGCGCGATGAAGCCTTCCGCGATCCACTTGCCGATATTGCGCGAGCCACCCGTGACGAGCGCGACGCGGCCTTCGAGGCTGAAGAGTTTGCTGGTGTCCATGTTCGTATCTCCCAATTTCGTCATGCTGAACTTGTTTCAGCATCCATGAACACGATCCCGGTTCATTCTGACGCTGCGGTGTTCATGGACCCTGAAGCAAGTTCAGGGTGACGGTTGTGTTTTTAGTCACCCGCCCCTTTTGATCGTCTCGCGCGCGATGACGATCTGCTGGATCTGGCTCGTGCCCTCATAAATGCGGAACAGGCGCACGTCGCGGTAGAGCCGCTCGATGCCGTAATCCGCGATATAGCCCGCGCCGCCGAAGATCTGCACCGCGCGGTCAGCGACGCGACCAACCATTTCGGAAGCGAAATATTTAGCCGCGGCCGCTTCCATCGTCGTGTTCTCGCCTGCGTCTTTCTTCACCGCCACGTCGAGCACCAGCGCCCTTGCCGCCAGTGCCTCTGTCTTGCTGTCGGCGATCATCGCCTGAATAAGCTGGTGCTCGGCGATGGGCTTGCCGAATTGCTTGCGCTCGCTGGCATAGGCGACGCTGTCGGCGATCAGCCGTTCGGCGACGCCGACGCAGACACCCGCGATATGCAGCCGCCCCCGATCGAGCACACGCATAGCCACCTTGAAGCCATCGCCTTCGGCGCCGAGCAGGTTCGCGGCGGGCACGGGCGTTTCGTCGAAATGGACGTCGCACACATGCGCGCCCTGCTGTCCCATCTTCTTCTCAGGCGTGCCGATGCGCAGCCCGGGCAGATCGGCAGGGACCAGAAAAGCCGAGACGCCATGCGCGCCCTCACCGCCCGTACGCGCCATCACCGTGAACAACGAAGCCTTGTCGGCATTGGTGATGAAGCGCTTCGTACCGCTCAGCTTGTAGACGTCGCCGTCTTTCACCGCGCGCGTCTTCACCGCGGCGCTGTCCGACCCGACATCGGGCTCGGTGAGCGCGAAGCTGGTGATGATCTCGCCCGACGCGATACGGGGCAGCCACTCAGCCTTTTGCGCCTCGCTGCCCGACATGACGAGCCCCTGGCTGCCGATGCCGACATTGGTGCCAAAGGTCGATCGCATTGCAGGGCTTGTCCGCCCGAACTCGAAGGCGACCTTCAACTCCTCGGTCATACTGAGGCCGAGACCGCCATATTCCTCGGGGATCGACATGCCGAACAGGCCGAGTTGCTTCATCTCGGCGATGAGGTCGTCGGGGATCTCGTCGTTCTCCGCCACCTCAGCCTCGCGCGGGCGAAGTCGTTCGGCGACGAAGCGGCGGATGGTGTCGATCAGGGCTTCGAAGATTTCGGGGTCGAGTGACATTCGTTTCTCCCTTCAAGCCCTCTCCCGCCTTCGCGGGAGAGGGTTGGGTGAGGGTCTTCTTCTTGCAAACTCGAGATTGGAGGGAGAGCCCGATCTCAGCCTCGCTTCGCTCGGCCCCTCACCCCACCCCTCTCCCGCTTGCGGGAGAGGGAGTCAGTACCCGTGCATCCTTGCCACACGATCCGCGTGGAAGTTGGCGTCGCCGAAGAACTCGGCGAGCGCGCGGTCGCGCTTCATGTAGAGGCCGATGTCATATTCGTCGGTCATGCCGATGCCGCCGTGCATCTGCACGCCTTCCTTGACCGCGAGGCTCGTCGCCTGCCCGGCCTTGGCCTTGGCGACCGCGACCATGAGTTCGGCCTTCTCGCTGCCTTCATCCATCATATGCTGCGCCTTGAGCACCGCCGCGCGCGCGACCTCCATTTCCGAATAGAGATGCGCGGCACGGTGCTGGAGCGCCTGGAACTCGCCGATCAGGCGGCCGAACTGCTTGCGCTGCTTCAGATACTCGACGGTCATGTCCATCGCCCCCGCACCAACGCCGACCAGCTCGGCCGCAGCGCCCGCACGGCCCGCATCGAGCAGTCTGGTCAGCACCGCCCAGCCATTGTCGACCTCGCCGATCACCGCGCCGCCATCGACCTCAACACCGTCGAAACCGACATGCGCAGCCATGGAGCTGTCGACCAGCCGCGCTGCCTCCATCGACATTTTTGCGGAGTCCTTGTCGACCGCGAAAAGCGTCAGCCCCTGCGTCTCGCCCGCCGAACCACCCGTGCGCGCGGCGACGATGAGCATGTCGGCCGAAGCGCCCTGGACGACAAACTGCTTCTTGCCGGTGAGCTTGAAGCCGTTGCCCGAACGCTCCGCCTTCATAGCGATCGCCTGCGTCCGGTGCTTGGCGCCCTCATCGATCGCCAGGCCGAGCACGGTATCGCCCGAAACAATGCCGGGGAACCAGCGATCGCGTAAGCCTTTGTCGGCAGCCTTGAGCGCGGAGACTCCGGCGACCGAGGTGCTGAGGAAGGGCGACGGCGAAAGGTTGCGCCCGATCTCCTCGAGCACGATTCCCGCCTCGACATTGCCAAGGCCCAGCCCGCCTTCCTCCTCGGGAATGAGAATTCCGGTGAAGCCCATCTCGGCAAACTGCTTCCACAGGTCGTGGCTGAAGCCGTCCTTGCAGTCCATGTCGCGGAACTTGCGGAAATGCGCGGTCGGCGCCTCGGCCTTCATGAACTGAACGGCGGTGTCCTTGAGCATCGCCTGATCTTCGGTGTGGTAGAGTGGCATTTCTTGCTCCCTCTCCCCTTGGGGGAGAGGGCTGGGGAGAGGGGAAGTCCGTCACCCAGCCCTGATTGTCATGATTTCGTGAGAGGCCCGAACTGCCCCTCTCCCAACCCTCTCCCCCGAGGGGAGAGGGCTAATGGCTACGCCCCCGGCAGATCGAGGATGCGCTTGGCGACGACGTTGAGCATCACCTCGCTCGTCCCGCCCTCGATCGAATTGGCCTTGGTGCGGAGCCATGCGCGTGGCCGCGCACCGCCCTTGGAGGCTTCGCTTTCCCATTCGAGCGCGTCCGATCCGCCCGCCGCCATCACCAGCTCATGACGACGCTTGTTCAGCTCGGTGCCGAAATATTTCATCATGTTGGGCTGCGCCGGATGCCCCTTGCCCGCCTTCATCTCGTCGATGAATTTCTCGCCCATCGCCCTGAATGCCAGCGTGTCGACATCGAGCTTCGCCATATCGGCGCGAAGCAGCGGGTCCTCAGCCATCAAATCCTTGTACATAGCGCCGACCGATCCCACAGGCGCATTGCCCGCGCCCGAGATCATCTCGCGCTCATGGCCGAGCAGGTACTTGGCGACGTCCCAGCCGCGGTTGAGCTCGCCGACGATCTGGTCCTTCGGTACCGTCACATTGTCGAAAAAGGTCTCGCAGAAGGGCGAATTGCCAGAGATCAGCAGGATCGGTTTGGTCGAGACGCCCTCGGAGGCCATGTCGAACAGCAGGAAGCTGATGCCCTTATATTTGTCGTTCTTGTCGGTGCGGACGAGGCAGAAGATCCAGTCGGCCTTGTCGGCGTAGCTGGTCCAGATCTTCTGGCCATTGACGACCCAATGGTCGCCCTTGTCTTCACCGAAGGTCTGGAGCGACACAAGGTCCGATCCCGAGCCGGGCTCCGAATAGCCCTGGCACCAGCGGATCTCGCCTTTCGCGATCTGGTTCAGATAATGAACCTTCTGCTCCTCGGTGCCGAACTTGAGCAACGCAGGGCCGAGCATCCAGATGCCGAAGGAGGACAGCGGGCTGCGGCAGCCGAGCTTCGCCATCTCCTCGCGCAGGATCTTGGACTCGGCGGGGCTCAGGCCCGCACCACCATAGGCTTTGGGCCAGTCGGGCACCGTCCAGCCCTTTTCGGCCATCCGGTCCATCCAGACCTTCTGTGCCTCGCTTTTGAAGGTCGGATTGCGGCCGCCCCAGCATGCGTCGGACTCGTCCTTGAGTGGCTCGCGCATTTCGGGCGGGCAGTTTGCCTCCAGCCAGGCGCGCGTTTCGGCGCGGAAATTTTCCAGATCGGACATCAGTCTCTCCCGATTCCCTTTTTCGAATTTCCAGTATGCTTGACGAAAACGTCAACAAAGTCCAGCCTCATCGAATGCTGGCATCGCCGGCCAACGACAAAAACGGTCGAGAGGAGCGTAATGGCGGGTATAGCAGATGCTGCGCCCACGGGGCAGCAGATCGCGGATGAAAGAGCGATCCGACGTAGGGGAATCACGCTCTTCCTGCTCACCCTGACCTATTTCTTCTCCTACATGGACCGCCAGATTCTCGCGATCCTGCTCGAACTCATCAAGGCCGACCTGAAGGTATCCGACACCCAGCTCGGGCTGCTCACCGGGCTGGCCTTCGCGATATTCTACGCAGGACTAGGCATTCCCGTCGCGCGACTCGCCGATCGCAGCAATCGCCGCAACATCATCACCTGGTCGCTCGCGATATGGAGCGCGATGACCGCCATGTGCGGACTGGCGCAGAACTTCGCACAACTCCTCATCGCACGCATCGGCGTCGGCATTGGCGAGGCGGGGTCGAGCCCGCCCAGCCATTCGATCATCGCCGACCTCTATCCCGCAGAAAAGCGCGCCGGGGCCATGGGCATCTATGCGCTCGGCGTCGTCCTCGGCAGCGGCTTCGGCACGATGATCGGCGGCTGGCTTGCGCATCTCTACGGCTGGCGGATCGCGATCATCGCGGTCGGCATTCCGGGGCTTTTGCTCGCGGTCGTCGTGCGCCTCTTCGTCGTCGAGCCGCGCCGCGGGCTGAGCGAGACGAAACCCGTCAGCGATGAGGCTCGTCCGTCGCTGACGCAGGGATTTGCAAGCCTCTGGTCCAATCACGCCGCGCGTCATCTCGTCATCGCGGTCACGCTCACCTCGCTCATCGGCTATGCGCTCACCGCCTGGGCGCCGAGCTATTACCAGCGCAGCTTCGGCCTCACCCTGCCGCAGATTGCGCTGATTCTGGCGCCGATCCTGGCGATCGTGGGATCGATCTCTGGCGTGGTCGGTGGCAAGCTCGCCGACCGCTACGGCAAGCGCCACGGCATCCACGCGCAGAGCTGGCTGGTCGCGATCCTGAAGACGATCGCCTTTCCCTTCGCGCTGGCGCTCTACATCGTGCCCAACGTCCATGTCGCGCTGATCTGCTACGGCATCGCGCTGCTCTTTCAGAACAGCTATCTCGGGCCGACCTTCGCGCTCATTCAGGGGCTTGCGCCCTTGAAGTTGCGCGCGCTCTGGGCGGCGATCACACTGCTCGTCATCAACCTGATCGGGCTCGGCCTCGGGCCGACAATGATCGGCGTGCTCAGCGATCTTTATCGCCCGGCGATGGGTGCGGAATCGCTGCGTTTCGCGCTGCTCACAATGGCAGGTGTCACGCCTTGGGCGATCTGGCATTATTGGCGCGCCGGCGTGCATCTTCGGAACGCCGCGAACATGCCTGCGCCCGCGCAGAAAGCCGTAGCGTAATGCCGCCTGCCATTGACCATACCGAAAGCTCGAATATGCTCGACGACAAAACAGGAGAGGTGTTGCGATGAGATTCGCGGGCAAGACGGCGGTCGTGACGGGCGGTGCCTCGGGGATCGGTCGCGCCACCGTCGACCTCTTCACTGCCGAGGGCGCAACCGTGATCCTCGGCGACATCGACTCCGGCGCAGGCCAGGCCATCGAAACAGCATCGGAGGGCCGTGTGCTGTTCCGCCGTTGCGACGTCCGCCAAGAGTCCGACATCAAGGGGCTGATGGATTTCGCTGCCGAGCGGACGGGCGGACTCGATATCGTCTTCAACAATGCCGGCGCGGGCGGCGCGCGCGCGCGGATCGACGAGATCACCGCCGACGAGTGGGACGACACGATGGCGCTGCTGTTGCGCTCGGTCGCGCTCGGCATCCGTCACGCAACATCGCATCTGAAGGCGCGCGGCGGCGGTGCGATCGTCAATACGAGCTCGGTTTCGGCGCTGCATTCGGGCTATGCCCCCACGACCTATTCGGTTGCCAAGGCGGGCGTGCTGCACCTGACGAAGATCGCCGCCGCTGACCTCGCGCAGTACGGGATTCGCGTGAACGCGGTCGTTCCCGGCTTTATCATGACCAATATCTTTACGGGCTCGCTTGGCCTCGCGGACGAAGACAAGGCCAAAGCCGACGCGATGATCGGCGCGGTCTCGGCGCAAGCGCAACCCGTTGCGCGCTCGGGCGTTCCGCGCGACATCGCCGAGGCCGTCGCCTATCTCGCTTCCGATGCGGCCGCCTTCGTCACGGGCACCGACTTGCTGGTCGATGGCGGCATGCTGATCGGGCCGCGGCATAGCTGGGATCCTGCGACGCCCGGTCTGCTCGACATGATCGCGGGGCCGCAATCATGAGCGATGCGGTCGCCGCGCGCGTGCCGATCGGCACCAAGCTCGCCTACGGCTTTGGCGCGGTGGCCTATGGCATCAAGGACAACGGCTTTTCGGTCTTTCTGCTGCTCTTCTACAATCAGGTCGTCGGGCTCCCCGCCGATCGCGTGGGCCTCGCGATCATGATCGCGCTGCTGGTCGATGCTTTCATCGATCCTGTTGTCGGACATCTTTCGGACCAGACGCACACGCGCTGGGGCCGGCGCCATCCCTGGCTCTACCTCTCGGCGATCCCGATCGGACTGGTCTGGCTGTTGCTGTGGAATCCGCCCGCAACCTCTCCCGACATGCAGTTCATATATCTTGTCGGCATCGCGATCCTCGTTCGCGCGGTGGTCTCCTGCTACGAAGTGCCCTCGCTCGCGCTCGCGCCAGAGATCACGCGCGACTATCACGAACGCACCGTCGTTCTGCGCTATCGTTTCCTGTTCGGCTGGGCCGGCGGCCTGCTCATGCTCGTGCTCGCCTTCGCCGCGCTGCTCGTGCCCGAGCCCGGCTATCCTGTCGGTCAGCTCAACCCCAATGGCTATCACCGCTTTGCAGCGGTCGGCGCGGCGATCATGCTCGTCGCAGTGCTCGTCTCGGCCATTGGCACGCACCGTGCCTATGCGCGGCGGCAGGCGATCGCCCCGGAAAGGTTGCCGCTGGTGCCGACCTTCAAGGCCATCATCACGACTTTGCGCAATCGCCCTTTCCTCATCCTGATGGGCGCCGCGGTTTTCGCCTTCGCCAATCAGGGGCTGACCTTCGCGCTCAGCAACTATCTGCTGCTGTTCATCTGGGAATTTCCGCAAATCGCTTTCATTTTCTACGCGTTGGCGCTGTTCGCGGGCGTCGTGATAGCCTTTCTGTCAGTCGCCGCGATCTCGAAGCGGCTCGGCAAGCCGATGGCGGCCGCGACGCTCGCGATCACCAGCATCATCATCGGCACCCTCCCCTATTGGCTGCGGCTGCTCGACCTGTTTCCCGGCAACGAATCGCCTTGGCTGATGCCGGCCTTCCTCACATTCGCGGGGCTGTCGACCGCGGCGGCGGTGTCGGTGATGATCCTCACTACCTCGATGATGGCCGACATCACTGAAGCTTCCGAATTCGAGACCGGCAAGCGGACCGAGGGGCTTTTCTTCGCCGGCTTCTTCTTCACACAGAAGTGCGTGACCGGCATTGGCATCTTCCTTTCGGGCGTGATGCTGAGCGCAATCGGCTTTCCTGCCGAGGCACGCCCCGGCGCGATAGATGTCGCGGTAGTCGATCGGCTCGCGCTCGCCTATGCGGCCCTGACCATTTCGCTCGGCCTGTGCGCCGCCTGGGCCTATACCAAATTCCCCTTCGGGCGCGCCGAGCATGAGGCGCGGCTTGCCAGGCTTGCCGTAGCGGCACCGCCGGACAGCCTCGAAAAAGCTGAGATTTCGCGGCCTGCCGGGCTGGCAAAATCCGATTTCGCCTGACACAACAAGACCCAAGAGAACGGAGAGGAAGCGCCATGGATTTCACCCTCAACGAACGCGAGACCTATTGGCGCGACCGCGTCCGCGAGTTCATCGAGAAGAATGTCCGTCCCCGCGACCACGACTATCAAGAGCAGCAGAAGCAGGGCGATCGCTGGAAGGTGCTTCCGGTGATCGAGGACGAGAAGAAGAAGGCAAAGGCCGCGGGCATCTGGAACCTGTTCATGCCGCCCTCCTCGGGTCGCGTGCCCGTGGACGACACGCTCGAGTTCGACGGCCCCGGCCTCACCAATCTCGAATATGCGCTCTGCGCCGAGGAAATGGGACGCATCGGCTGGGCGTCCGAAGTGTTCAACTGCTCCGCGCCCGACACGGGCAATATGGAGGTGCTTCACCGCTATGGCACGCGCCACCAGAAGGACCAGTGGCTGAAGCCGCTGATGGATGGCGAGATCCGTTCGGCCTTCCTGATGACCGAGCCCGCGGTCGCCTCGTCCGACGCGACCAATATCGAGACGCGGATCGAGCGCGACGGCGACCACTATGTCATCAACGGCACCAAATGGTGGTCGTCGGGCGCGGGCGATCCGCGCTGCAAGATCGCAATCGTGATGGGCAAGACCGATTTCGAGGCCAAGCGTCACCAGCAGCAATCGATGATCCTCATGCCGCTCGACGCGCCGGGCGTGAACATCACCCGCCACCTCCCCGTCTTCGGTTATGACGATGCGCCGCACGGCCATATGGAAATCGAACTCAAGGACGTGCGCGTCCCTGTCGAGAATATGCTGCTCGGCGAAGGGCGCGGCTTCGAGATCGCGCAAGGGCGCCTCGGGCCGGGCCGCATCCATCACTGCATGCGCACCATCGGCGTCGCCGAAGAAGCGCTCGAGAAGATGGCGAAGCGCTTGCTCACCCGCGTCGCCTTCGGCAAGCGCATCGCCGATCACAGCATCTGGGAACAGCGCATCGCCGAGGCGCGGATCGATATCGAGATGAACCGCCTGCTCTGCCTCAAGGCCGCCGACATGATGGACAAGATCGGCAACAAGGCCGCGCAGGCCGAGATCGCGATGATCAAGGTCGCCGCCCCGCGCATGGCGCTGAGGGTCATCGACGACGCGATCCAGGCGCATGGCGGCGGCGGCGTCTCCGAGGATTTCGGGCTGGCAAAGGCCTATGCCGGCATCCGCACGCTGCGCCTCGCCGACGGCCCCGACGAGGTGCACAATCGCTCGATCGCGCGGCTTGAGTTTGGAAAATACGGCAACCGGGAAACCGTTGCAGTATCTAGCGGCAATGTCGGGGTGTCGCGGTGATGGGAAAGAAAGCGCTCACCCTGAGCTTGTCGAAGGGTGTCTTGAACGGGCTTCGACAAGCTCAGCCTGAGCGCGGTGAGGAGTATATAGAATGAAGGCAGCCGTCCTCTACGAGGCGAAAACGCCCCTCGTCATCGAAGACGTCACGGTCGACAAGCCCGGCCCGCGCGAGGTGCTGATCCGCACCGCCGCGGTGGGCGTGTGCCGTTCGGACCTGCATTTCGTCGACGGTGCCTACCCACACGCCATGCCCTGTATCCCGGGGCATGAAGCTGCCGGTATCGTCGAGGCGGTAGGCGAAGGCGTGACGATGGTGAAGCCGGGCGACGCGGTCGTCACTTGCCTCAGCGCCTTTTGCGGCCAGTGCGAATTCTGCGTCACCGGCCGGATGTCGCTCTGCCTTGGCGGCGACACGCGTCGTCAGCCGGGCGCACCGCCGCGACTGCGCATGGGCGACACTGCGGTCAACCAGATGCTCAACCTCTCGGCCTATGCCGAGCAGATGCTCGTCCACGAGCATGCATGTGTGGCGATCAATCCCGAAATGCCGCTCGACCGCGCCTGCGTAATCGGCTGCGCGGTAACCACGGGCGCGGGCGCGGTGTTCCATGCCGCCGACATCACGCCCGGCGATACCGTAGCGGTGGTCGGCTGTGGTGGGGTGGGGCTGGCAGTGGTTAATGCCGCCAAGATCGCGGGCGCTGGACGAATCATCGCGATCGACCCCGTACCCGAAAAGCGCGCGCTCGCCGAAAAGCTCGGCGCGACCGACAGTTTCGATTCCAGCGCCGACGGCGCAGCAGCGCAGGTGATCGAACTCACCAGGGGAGGCGTTGATCACGCGATTGAGGCGGTCGGCCGACCCACATCGGGCGAGATGGCGGTAAAGCTGCTGCGCCGCGGCGGAACCGCCACGGTTCTCGGCATGATGCCCCTTGACCACAAGGTGGGGCTAAGCGCCTTGGACCTGCTGTCCGGCAAAAAGCTCCAGGGCGCGTTCATGGGCGCCAACCGCTTCCCCGTCGATATTCCGCGCCTCGTCGACTTCTACATGCGCGGGCTGCTCGATCTCGACACCATCATCGCCGAGCGCATTCCGCTCGAACAGATCAACCATGCCTTTGACGAACTTCGCAAGGGCGACTCGGTGCGCTCGGTGGTGGTGTTCGGATGATGGGGCAAGGCCCGGGAGCACCCCGGCGAAGGCCGGGGTCCAGGAGTCACACGCGACAGAGCCTGCCACGCTGGACCCCGGCCTTCGCCGGGGTACTCGGTGTGTCATGACCCAGCCCTCCGACGCTCAGACCACAATGGTCGGAACCACCGACGTGCCGGAAAAGGACCGGCTCGACGAAGCTGCGCTCACCGCGTGGATGCAGGCCAATGTCGAGGGCTTCGAGGGACCGATCCGGCTGTCGAAGTTCAAGGGCGGCCAATCCAACCCGACCTATCGGATCGACGCCGGGAGCGGCGCCTATGTGCTGCGCCGCAAGCCCTTCGGACCGCTGCTGCCTTCGGCGCACGCGGTCGACCGCGAATATCGGCTGATCGCGGCACTGCACCCCGCGGGCTTTCCGGTCGCAAGGCCCTATGGCCTGTGTACCGACGACGGCGTGATCGGTTCGATGTTCTACATCATGGGGCTGGTCGAGGGCCGCAATCTCTGGGACGGATCGCTGCCCGGCATGGCGCCCGCCGAGCGGACCGGCATCTACAATGCGATGATCGATACACTGGCCCAGCTCCACACTATCGACCACGAGGCCGTTGGCCTTGGCGACTATGGCAAGCCCGGCAATTATTTCGAACGGCAGGTGGGTCGCTGGACCAAGCAGTACCGCGCCGCCGAAACCGAGACGATCCCCGAGATCGACCGGCTCATCGAATGGCTGCCGCGCACCTTGCCCGTGCAGGACCGTGTGTCGATTGTCCATGGCGACTTCCGCATCGACAACATGATCTTCGACGCGCGCGAGCCAAAGGTGCACGCCGTCCTCGACTGGGAATTGTCCACGCTCGGCGACCCCCTTGCCGACTTCTCCTATCTGCTGATGAACTGGGTGACCGAGCCCGAGGGGCGCTCGGGGATCTCGGGGCTCGATCTCGACGCGCTCGGCATTCCGACGATCGAGCAGGCGGTCGCGCGCTATTGCGCGGCAACGGGGCGCGACGGTGTCCCCGATCTCAACTGGTATTTCAGCTACAACCTGTTTCGCCTCGCCGGGATCGTTCAGGGCATCAGGCGCCGGATCATTGACGGCACCGCGTCGAGCGCACAGGCGGAGAAAACCGTGGCGCGCATGCCGGGACTGGCAAAGGCGGCATGGCATTTCGCCGAGCTCGCAGGCGCACGCTGACGGCAGGAGAAGATCGGATGTCCCAGTTCGACATGACGGGCAAGGTCGCGGTTATCACGGGCTCGACGCGCGGGATCGGCAAGGCGATCGCCGAGGAGATGGCGGAAAATGGCGCCCGCGTCGTAATTTCCAGTCGCAAGCAGGATGCGTGCGACGAAGTGGCGGCGGAGCTTAACGCGCGGTTCGGCGAAGGCACCGCGATCGCGGTTGCGGCCAATATCTCCACCAAGGAAGCGCTGCAGAATCTGGTCGACGAAAGCCGCAAGGTGTTCGGCCGGATCGACGTGCTCGTCTGCAACGCCGCGTCCAATCCCTATTACGGGCCGATGGCTGGGATCGCGGACGACCAGTTCCGCAAGATCCTCGACAACAACATCGTCGCCAATCACTGGCTGATCTCGATGGTCGCGCCCGAGATGATCGAACGCAAGGATGGCTCGATCATCATCATCTCGTCGATCGGCGGCATTCGGGGGTCGGAGGTGATCGGCGCCTATGCGATCTCCAAGGCAGCCGACATGCAGCTCGCGCGCAACCTCGCGCGAGAATATGGGCGACATAATGTCCGCGTGAACTGCATCGCGCCGGGGCTGATCCGCACCGATTTTGCGCGAGCCCTGTGGGAAGATCCCGAAACACTCAAGGCCTCGACCGCGAACGCCGCGCTCAAGCGCATCGGCGAGGCGCACGAGATCGCCGGGGCGGCAGTGTTCCTCGGCTCCCCCGCCTCGACATTCCTTACCGGCCAGACCATCGTCGTCGACGGCGGGCAGACGATCTAAATTAGGATGAACATCTTGATCCATTCGCCGCTCATCCTGAGTAGAGACCGAGCGAAGCCGAGGGCTCGTATCGAAGGACGCACCGTGCCAGTCCTTCGATACGCGACTTCGCCAGGCTCAGCCGCTACTCAGGACGAGCGGATTTGCTTGGGGAGTTGAGCATGCCAGGAAGGCTCGAAGGAAAAAGCGCGATCGTCACGGGCGCGGGCTCGGGGATTGGGCGTGCCACGGCACTGCTGTTCGCGCGCAACGGCGCGCGGCTCGTGCTTGGAGACAAGGCCGAAGGCGTTCACGAAACCGCGAAGATGATCCGCGACGAGGGCGGCGAAGCGAACGCGATGCAGATGAACGCGGGCAAGGAAGAGGATGTCCAGAAGCTCGTCGAGACCGCGCGGCTCTCTTATGGCGGGCTCGACATCGCCTATGCCAATGCAGGCATCTCGGGCGGCCTCCCTGGCATTTTCGAGCAGAGCGTCGATGACTGGCAGCAGATCCTCCAGGTCAACCTTGTCGGTCCGTTCATCCTCATCAAGCACGCTGCGCCGGTGATCATGAAAAAGGGCTCGGGCTCGATCATCTGCACCGCGAGCGTCGCAGGCCTGCGTTCGGGCGCGGGCGGGCCTGCCTATTCGGCGTCCAAGGCGGGCGTCATCAATCTCGTCCAGACCTCGGCGCAACAGCTTTCAGGGACGGGCGTGCGCGTCAACGCGATCTGCCCCGGGCTGATCGAGACGGGGATGACCGAACGCGCCTTCGAATATGCGCGCGAAAAGGGCGTCGAGGAAAAGATCGGGCGCCTCAATCCGCTGCGCCGCGCGGGCCAGCCCGAGGAGATCGCGTTCGCGGCGCTATTCCTCGCCTCCGATGAATCGAGCTACGTCAACGGGCAGGCGATCGTCGTCGATGGCGGACTTTCGAGCTCGCATCCGGTGACGCGTCAGGAGACCGGGAAGACCGCCGCATGAACGAAATGACCGAAAACAACCCCTCCCTTCCACGGGAGGGGCAAGGGGTGGGTGAGCAGCATGGCCGGCTCGATGCCGGCTGGGCTGCTTCGGATGCCAAAGGGCTCGCTCCGCTCGCCACCCACCCCAACCCCTCCCTTGGAAGGGAGGGGCTTACCGTGTCCGATCCGGCGGAACTCGGCTTCATTCCCGAACGGCTCCAGCGCATCGATGCGCACCTGAAGGCCAAATATCTCGACACGGGCCGCCTGCCCCATACAGCGCTGCTCATCGGCCGCGGCGACGAGATCGCGCATCTGTCGCTCCAGGGTGAGGCGCGCGCCGGGCAGCCGCTCAAGGACGACGCGATCTTCCGCATCGCCTCGATGTCCAAGCCGATCACCTCGGTCGCGTTCATGCAGCTCGTCGAGGAGGGCAAGCTCGCGCTCGCCGATCCGGTGACGAAGGTGATCCCCGAATGGAAGAACCTCGGCGTATTCGTTGCGGGGGGCGGCAACATGCCCTTTGTCAGCCGGCCTGCGGCGACGCAGATGCGGATGATCGACCTGCTGCGCCATACCGCTGGCTTCACTTACAGCTTTCAGGAGCGCACGCCGATCGACGCTGCCTACCGCAAGGCAAAGCTCGAAGCGTTCAGTGGCCCCGATCTGGAAGAACTCATCAAGATCCTCGCCGACATCCCGCTCCAGTTCGATCCCGGCACGTCGTGGAACTATTCGATCGCAACCGACATATTGGGCGCGATCATCCAGCGCGTCGACGGCAAGCCGCTCGACGAGGCGATCGCCGCGCGGATCACGCGGCCGCTGGGCATGGACGACACGCATTTTCAGGTGCCCACGGACAAGCTCGACCGGATGCCCGATTGCTACGCGTTCGATCCAAAGGAAACGAAGAAGCTATACGATCCCGGCGAGAAATCGGCTTGGGGTCGCAAGCCCAACCAGCTTTCGGGCGGTGGCGGACTGGCCTCGACGCTGGCCGACTATCACCGCTTCTGCCGGATGCTGCTCAACGAGGGCGAACTCGACGGCGAGCGCATCATCAGCCGCAAGACGCTTGAACTGATGACCGCCAACCACCTGCCGGGCGGCGGCGACCTCACCCAGCATTCAACCGCGCTGTTCAGCGAGGCGGAGAATGCGGGCGTCGGCTTCGGGCTCGGCTTCGCCACGACGATGGATCCCGCGGCCACGATGGTCCCCGGGTCACGCGGTGATTTCTACTGGGGTGGGATGTTCTCGACCGCCTTCTTCGTCGATCCGGTCGAGGCGATCATCATGATCTTCATGACCCAGTTGATGCCGTCGAACACTTACCCCGTGCGACGCGAAATCAAGACCATGCTTTATTCGGCGCTTGCGGAATGAGACGCCCCTTCCTGTCATCCCCGCGAAAGCGGGGATCCAGACGATGCCGGTACCTCGCTCATGCACCGCATGGATTCCCGCTTTCGCGGGAATGACACAGAGTTTTTTGAGACCAGAGAATAAATGGAGAAACCAATGTCCGTCATCACCACCGAACGCCACGGCGACATTCTCGTCATCATCTCCAACAATCCGCCGGTAAACGCGCTCGGCGCCGAAGTTCGCATCGGAATCGACAAGGGGATCAAGGAAGCCGCCGCCGATGACTCGATCAAGGCGGTCGTGATCCGCTGCGACGGCCGCACCTTCTTCGCGGGTGCCGATATCACCGAATTCGGCAAGCCGCCGGTGGAGCCATGGCTGCCCGCACTCGTCGAATCCATCGAACTGTCCGAAAAGCCCGTGATCGCGGCGGTGCACGGCACCGCGCTCGGCGGCGGCTGCGAGGTCGCGCTCGGCTGTCATTACCGCATCGCGGTCCCCTCGGCGCAGTTCGGAACGCCCGAGGTCAAGCTCGGCCTGCTCCCCGGCGCGGGCGGCACGCAGCGCCTGCCGCGCGTCGCAGGCGTCGAACTCGCGCTGGAATTGACGGGCAAGGGCGATCCCATTCCTGCGACCAAGGCCAAGGAGGCCGGGCTGGTCGACCGGCTGGCGGGCGAGGACAGTCTGGTCGCAGACGCGATCGCCTTTGCGGGTGAGGTGAAGGACGTGCGCCCGATTCCGCGGATCCGCGACAAGACAGCGACGGCATCACCCGAGCTGTTCGAGACTTTCCGCAAGGCCAATGCCAAGCGCTTCCGTGGCTTCGATGCGCCCGAAGCCAATATCAAGTGCGTCGAGGCGGCAACGAAACTGCCCTTCGCCGAAGGCCTCGATTTCGAACGTCAGGAATTCACCAAGCTGATGTTCGGCACGCAGTCCGCCGCGATGCGCCATATCTTCTTCGCCGAACGCAAGGCCGCCAAGATCGACGGTATCGCGCCCGATATCGCGCTGCGTCCGATCAGGAAGGTCGGCATGATCGGCGCGGGCACGATGGGCGGCGGCATCTCGATGAACTTCCTGAGCGCCGGAATCCCCGTGACGATCGTCGAGATGAAGCAGGACGCGCTCGATCGCGGCACGGGCATCATTCGCAAGAATTACGAGGCGACCGCCGCCAAGGGCCGGATGAAGCCCGAACAGGTCGAAAAGGCGATGGGCCTGCTCACCCCCACGCTCAACCTCGAAGACCTCGCGGACTGCGACCTCATCATCGAGGCGGTGTTCGAGAATATGGACGTGAAGAAGGAGGTCTTTGGCAAGCTCGACAAGATCGCCAAGCCCGGCGCGATCCTCGCGTCCAACACCAGCTATCTCAACATCGACGAGATCGCCGCGTCGACCAGCCGTCCGCAGGACGTGCTCGGCCTCCACTTCTTCTCGCCCGCCAACGTCATGAAGCTGCTCGAGGTCGTGCGCGGCGCGAAGACCGCCGACGACGTGCTCGCGACCGCGATGGACGTGGCCAAGAAGATCAGGAAGGTCGCGGTCGTGGCCGGCGTATGCGATGGCTTCATCGGCAACCGTATGCTCAAGCCCCGTCAGTTCGAGGCGATGAAGCTGCTGATGGAAGGCGCGACGCCCAGCCAAATCGACAAGGTTCATGTCGATTTCGGCATGCCGATGGGCCCCTTCCAGATGAGCGACCTCGCGGGCGTCGATATCGGCTGGCACCGCGATCCAACCCGGATCGAAAATATCCGTGACGCGCTCGCCGCAATCGGACGCTGGGGGCAGAAGACCGGCAAGGGCTTCTATGACTATGACGAGAAACGCAATCCTTCGCCATCGGCCGAGGTGCAGAAGATCATCGACGATTTCGCCGCCAAGTCGGGCGCTACCAAGCGCGAGATTTCGGACGAGGAGATCATCGAGCGCACGCTCTACACGATGGTCAACGAAGGCGCGCTGATCCTTGAGGAAGAGATGGCGCAACGCGCGTCGGACATCGATGTCGTCTGGATCTACGGCTATGGCTGGCCGATATACCGCGGCGGCCCGATGTTCTGGGCCGATCTCGAAGGCGCGGACAAGATCGTGAAGGGACTGGAAAAACACGGCTTTGAGGTCGCACCGCTGCTCAAGGAAAAGGCCGCAGCGAAGGGGCGATTCAACTAAGCAGCTTCTCCGCACGAGCACGCCAGCTCGTCGCAAGCTGATCCATCAGGGCGAGTTCGCGCAAGGCCGCGGGCTCGCCCTTGCCTTTTCCGGCAACGAGCAGCCCGAACACACGTTCGACGCTCCATTGCGGAAACCGGCGCTCGACCAGCGCCAGCATGTCGCCCGCAGCAACCTCGCCTTCCTCGATCACGCGATAATACCAGCCGCTGCGCCGCGTCTTGACGACGGTGGCGGGTACGGTCGCGATGCCGAAGCGGTGGCCGAGCTTCCAGCACGGCTGGCGGCCCTGGCTGATTTCGACGAGCGCGGTGCCGAGCCGGTAGCGGTCGCCGATGCAGGCTTCGCCTTCAATGAGCCCTTCGGTCGAAATATTCTCGCCAAATGCCCCCGCACCATCGAGCAGCGCGTGCCCGTCGAGCGTTTCACGCCAGAAGCCGTAATGGTCGCGCGGATAATGATGGATCGCCTTGTCGGGGCCGCCGTGAACCGAAAGATCGGCCTGCTCGTCGCCCTCTATGCCGAGGAAACCGACGCGGCGGACGCCATCGACGCGCGCCTTGGCGATTGCGCTCGGCTCGCCCTTGTCGCCAAAGACGCGCGCCTTGCCGGTCAGCACTGCGTCAATCGCGAAGCTCATCGCTCCAGCCTTTCGCGCAGCTCGCGCTTCAGGATCTTGCCGATCTCGCTGCGCGGCATCGCGTCGATGACATGGACGGCGGAGAGCCGCTGCGTCTTGCCCAGTTGCGCATTGGCGAACTGTCGCAGCGCATCGGGATCGGGCGAGCGCCCCCGCTCCGCGACGACGAAGCCCACCGGCGTCTCGCCCCAGTCCTCCGACGGCGCACCGACCACCGCGGCCTCGGCGACATCGTCATGCGCCATCAGCGCCTCCTCCAGATCCCCCGGATAGACGTTGAAGCCACCCGAGATGATCATGTCTTTGGCGCGGCCGAGGAGTGTCAGAAAGCCGTCCTCGTCGAACGCCCGATGTCGCCCGTGCGGATGAAGCGATTGCCTTGGTCATCGAACCATTCGGCCTCGCGCGTCTGGTCGGGCTTGTTGTGATAGCCCGTCATCATCGCTTCGGAGCGACCGACGACCTCGCCCTTCTCGCCCGGCGGGAGCTCATTTCCGGCAGCGTCGATCACGCGGATATCGTGCCCCGGCGCGGGCCGGCCGACGGTGTCGAGCTTGTCGGGGTGTTCGTGCGCAAGCAGGATGCAGGTCCCGCCGCCCTCGGTCATGCCATAATATTCGACGAGCCCGCCGGGCCAGCGCGCAAGAATATCTGCCTTGAGCGCCGCAGAGAAGGGCGCGCTGGTGCATAATTTCACGCGATAGGACGAGAGATCGAAATCGCCGAAATCCGCGCGCTCCATCAGCCGCTTGTACTGGACGGGGACGAGCATCGCGTGCGTCACGCGCTCGGCGTGCGACAGTTCGAGAAAGCGGCGCGCATCAAACTTGCCCATGATCACAGCGGTGCCGCCGTGCGCGAGCGTGGGCACGAACGCGACGAGCGTGGTGTTGGAATAGAGCGGCGTCGAGATCAGCGTCACCGCGTCACGGCCATAGCCCGACGCGCCCGCGCGGCGGATGTGTCCCCAGCGCATGCGGTGCGACTGGACGATGCCCTTGGGGCTGCCCGTGGTGCCGCTCGAATAGATGATATTGAAGGGATCATCGGGCCCCACGGCTACGGGCGCTGGTTCGACGCCCTCGTCCTCCACCCACCCTTCAAGCGGCGTCCCCGCGCTGCTGAGGTCGAGCGGGATCAGGTCGATTTCCTTCGGCAATTCGATGCCAGCAAGCGTCCCGGCCATGCCCGCATCGAGGAACAGATGCCGGCTCCCGCAATCCGCGATCATGCCGCCGAGCGCGGCAGGCGCGGCGGAGGCGGTCAGCGGCGTTGCCGCCCCGCCCGCGCGCAGCGCACCCAGAAAGACGAGCGCATAGTGGACCGAGGGCGTCGCGCCGATCGCGACTGCCTGTCCCGGTTTCAGGCCATCGCGCTGTAGCGAGGCAGCGATCCGGTCGACCCATTGATCGGCCTCGGCATAGCTCAACCGCCGGTCATCATCGACCAGCGCGATCGCGTCGGGGCGTTCGGCCGCCTGCGCCGCAAAGAGGTCCGAAAGGAGCGCGAAGTCGCTGTCGAGCATGGCCTGTGCGGTCGTCATGGATCAGGGCTTATCGCAATGCGCCGTACGATCAACCCATGTGGGGGACTAGCGGCGGTACTGGGCCTTCCTATATCCTCAGCCGGGTGTGGAGCGTAACCCCGGTACGGGAGAACAACATGGCAATCGACCTTTATTACTGGCCGACCCCCAATGGCTGGAAGATCACCATCGCGCTCGAGGAGATGGGCCTTCCCTACAAGATCCACACCGTCAACATCGGCACAGGCGAGCAGTTCGAGCCCGATTTCCTGAAGATCAGCCCCAATAACCGCATGCCCGCGATCGTCGATCCGCACGGTCCCGACGAGCACCCGATCTCGGTCTTCGAGAGCGGCGCGATCCTGCTTTATCTCTCGCGCAAGACCGGGCTGTTCGGCGGCGCCAACCTGCGTGAGCGCGCCGAGATCGAGAGCTGGCTGATGTGGCAGATGGGCGGGCTCGGCCCCATGTCGGGCCAGGCGCACCATTTCCGCAACTATGCGCCGAAGATCGAGCCTGATCCCGCCAAGCTGGAATATGGTGCTCAACGCTACACCAACGAGGTCAACCGGCTCTATGGCGTGCTCGACAGCCGCCTCGCCGACCGCGAGTTCGTCGCCGGCGATCTCTCCATAGCCGACTTCGCGATCTGGCCGTGGATCCTCCCCGAGGGTCAGGGTCAGGATCTCGACGATTTCCCTGATCTGAAACGCTGGCACGCGCTGTGTGGCGCGCGCGAGAGCTTCATCAAGGGCAAGGCCGTCGGCGAAGAACTGCGCAAGCCTCTCGACGCCGACAGCGAAGAGGCTGAGAAGGCGCGGCAGGTGCTCTTTGGCCAGACGGCGCGCGCCTGATCGGCGGACGCGGCGCACAAGGGGTTTCCAGCAGGCGGCAACCCCCCTACAGCCTCGCCCCATGAGCGCCGCGTCCTCCACCCCCACCATCCCCCTCTCCTCCTTCTCGGCCGCTGCGATCGCCGCGCTCGTCGGTTTTGGCGGCACCGTCGTGCTCGTCGTCCAGGCGGGACAGTCGATCGGCGGGTCGGCGGCGCAGATCGGGTCGATGGTCACAGCGCTCTGCCTCGGCATCGCCATCGCTGGCGCGGGGCTGAGCTATCGGTTGCGCATGCCCGTGGTGCTCGCCTGGTCGACACCGGGCGCGGCGCTGATCGCGGCAAGCAGCACGGGTGCGAGCTGGCCCGTCGCGATCGGAGCCTTTGTCGCAGCGGCGGCGATGATGACGCTGCTCGGCCTCATCCCCGCGCTCGGCCGGCTCGCCGCGCGGATCCCCGCCCCGGTCGCATCGGCGATGCTCGCGGGAATCCTGCTCCCCTTCTGCCTTGCGCTGTTCCAAACCTTTCAGTCGGACGCAGTGCTTGCGGGGCTGCTGCTCGTCATCTTCGTCGTCGCGCGCCAGAAATTTCCGGCCTATGCGCTGCTGATCGTGCTCGTCGCCGCGATCGCGCTGGTGATCGGGCGCGGCGACATCGCGCCCCATGACGGCGGCACGCTGTTCGGCGGGATGAGCGCGACGCTGCCGCAATTCGACTGGCGCGCGATCGTCAGTCTCGGCGTGCCGCTGTTCCTCGTCACGCTCGTCTCGCAGAACCTGCCGGGCTTCGTCGTGCTGCGCTCGGCGGGCTACGAACCGCCCTCACAACCGATCCTGTTCGTCACCGGCCTCGCCTCGCTGCTGCTCGCGCCCTTCGGCGCGCACAGCGTCAACCTCGCCGCGATTACCGCCGCGATCTGCACCGATGCCGATGCGCACCCCGATCCCGCGCGCCGCTGGGTCGTCGGGATGATCTATGCGGGCTTCTATGTGCTGCTGGCGGCGTTCGCGGTGCCGCTGGTCGGACTGTTCATGGCGATGCCGCGCGAGACGGTGGCGGCGATCACGGGGATTGCGCTGATCGGCCCGCTGGTCAACGCGCTGGGCGGAATGCTCGCCGAGCCCGCCGATCGCGAGCCCGCAGTGCTGACCTTCGCGGCCACCGCATCGGGCATGACGCTGCTCGGTGTCGGTTCGGCCTTTTGGGGGCTTGTCGCGGGGTTCCTCGCGCTGGGCGTTCGCCGGCTGTTTCAGCCGATGCCTTCGATCCAGTCCGCAAGCTCGCCCAGCGCCGACAGCTCCGCAAAACGCGGGTGATCCGCGGGGGCGTCCGCCGCCTCATGCGCCCAGACCAGCGGATAGGGGATGAGCGCTGCCCAGCTTCCTGCCTCCAATGCAGGCAGCACGTCCGAACGCACGGAATTGCCCGCCATCACCGCGTTCTCCGCCGCATCATGCCGCGCGAAGATGCGCGCATAGACATCGGCGGTCTTCTCGCTGACGATCTCGACGCCCGAGAAGAACGAACCCAGTCCCGAGGCTGCGAGCTTCTGTTCCTGATGGAAAAGGTCACCCTTGGTGATGAGCACCAGCTTCGCGCGGCCGGCAAGCGTCTCGAGCGCATCCTCGACGCCCGGCAACGGCTCGATCGGATGCCGCATCATCTCGCGCCCCGCCGACAGGATTTCGGCGAGTACTTCGGCAGGCACCCGCCGGTCGCTGACCTCGAGCGCGGTTTCGAGCATCGAAAGCGTGAAGCCCTTGGCGCCATAGCCATAGATCGTAAGATTGCGCCGCTCGACCGCGGCCTGATGCGCCTCGATCGCCTCGGGTTCCGCGAAATCGCCGAGCAGTTCGTTGAACCGCGCATGCGTCATGCGGAAGATGGTTTCGTTGTGCCAAAGCGTGTCGTCGGCATCGAGACCGATGATCGAGATGGGCATGACGCGACTCCAATACGGCGGGAGCGCCGCGATACTCCCTCGATCCGGGGTGGGGCAAGGCACAGTTCGATGCCTTGCTCAAGTCCGGTCGGAATATGTTGTCGCCGTTCGGTCAGCGGCGGCGTTGATTTACGCTATCCGGAACAGACGAAGCGGCTTGCTGTGCGGTTGGCGCCCGATCAGTCCCTTTGCCTCGAGATCGAGCTGAACCCCTTTCAGCCACCAGCCCGCCTTGGCGCCGCCGGGAAATAAGGCATCGGGCAGCAGTGGCAGCACGCCGACTTTCAGTTCTGCAACAGACATTCCCGGCGTAGCAGCGGGCAAAACGGCGAGGATCGCCGAACGCATCGCCGCATATTTGTCGCCATCCACGCGAACGGAGCGGCCCGGCGTATTGACGTTTTCCATCGCAACCCTGGCAGCATTGTCGGCCATTACGCCGCCTCGATCGGCTGGAGCCTGGGTGCCCGAAACCCCATCGCCGCCCAGGCCACGAACAGCCGCCACATGAACTTGACCGAATGGGTCTTGTAAGTCGGCAGCGCGTCTTCGAAAACAGCGCTGGCGCGTCGATCGCCGGCCATCACCCTCATCTCGACCGGTGGTGCATCGGGCCCTAGCCGCTCGCGATAGAGTGAAAGCCAGTGGCCGCCGGCGAACTCAAGGAACATGGGCGTATCGCAGCAGCGCGCCAGCACGCGTCGCGTGGAGGCCTCAGGCGTCAGTCGATGTTCACGCAGCAGCGCATCGCCCTCGGCAAACGCGACGCGGTCCTTGCGGTGCAGGACGAACGCCGTGCCGCCATCGGCATCGAGGACGTCGGACATGCCGGACAGTCTCTGGAATCCGGCCCCCGCCTCCTGACAGCTCTTGCAATAGCAGATCGCTGTTATGATCGGCGCGCCCAGTATTCTGAGCTTCACTTCGCCGCAACGGCAGGACGCCGTGGGTGTCACTTGATCAGAAGCCATGCGACCCTCCATTCACCCTTGAAATAGACTGTACCGTCTAGTACCAGAAAGTCAAATGGACATGCGATGACCAAATCCAAAACCGTTGGCACCACCCGCACCGGGCGCAAGCGTCAGGCAATTCTGGAGGCCGCCGCCGAGCTGTTCCTGCGGCAAGGCTATCCCGGCACGAGCATGGACGAGATTGCCGCACGGGCGGCGGTTTCGAAGCAAACGGTCTACGCCCAGTTTTCGAGCAAGGAAGCGCTGTTCGTTGCGATGGTCCTTGGCATGACCCACGCGGCCGGAGACCAGGTTCAGCACGGCCTGGCCGAGCTGCCGGCCGGTACGTCTCTCGCCGATCACCTCGTTGCCTATGCCGCGCGGCAGGTCGAGGTCGCACGCACGCCGCAATTGATGCAACTTCGTCGGCTGGTTATCGCCGAAACCGATCGTTTCCCTGAGCTTGGCAAGGCTGTTTATGAGGGCGGCCCCGCCCGTGCGATCGCGGGGCTTGCCGCGGCCTTCGCGCGGTGGAACGAGCAGGGCCTGATTCGCGCACCCGAGCCCGAAGTGGCAGCTTCGAACTTCAACTGGCTGATCATGGGCGATCCGGTCAATCGCGCGATGCTACTCGGTGACGCCGCCGTTCCCGCCTCTCCGGCGCTTCGCCGTCATGCGCGCGAGGCAGTACGCGTCTTCATGGCCGCCTACGGCCCCGAGTGAATGCTATCTGCGCCTGCAAGTCTGGCACAGCCTGCCCTTCCATCCCCCGCCATCCTGTTCTAGCTTCCCGCCATTCCGAGGCGCCCGGTGCGGGCGCGCAGCACAGAGCCGATCTCTTCATGACCTTGCGTAAATTCGTGTCCACCGCACTGCTCGCCGCGCTGGTCGCCTGCAGCGGCGCCAAGAATGAGAACACCGCGGCGCCCCAGAGCTCGCCCGTGCTCTTCACCGAAGAGGCCAAAGACATGCACAGCTTCGCCCGGCCGGAAGAGGCGCGCGTCAAGCATGTCTCGCTCGAACTCACCGCCGACTTCGACGCCAAGGTGATGAAGGGCGCTGCGACGCTCGATCTCGAGACCGCGCCCGGCGCAAAGGAGGTCGTGCTCGACAGCAAGAACCTCGTCGTCAGCCGCATCACCGACGCCGAAGGGCGCGCGCTTCCCTTCGCGCTCGGCAAGGGCGACGCGATTCGCGGCCAGCCGCTGACCGTCCAGCTCGGCGGTGCGAAAAAGATCGTCGTGAACTACGCCTCGGCACCCGGCGCGGCGGCGCTGCAATGGCTTTCGCCCGCGCAGACCGCGGGCAAGCAGCATCCCTATCTGTTCAGCCAGGGTCAGGCGATCCTCAACCGGACCTGGATTCCGACGCAGGACAGTCCGGGCATCCGCCAGACCTGGGACGCCACCATTACCGTGCCCGAGGAACTGACCGCGGTGATGAGCGCCGAGATGCTGACGCCCGAGGGCGAGGAAACCGATGGCGGTCGCGTCTTCCGCTTCAGGATGGACAAGCCCGTCGCGCCCTATCTGATCGCGATCGCGGTTGGCGACCTCGAGTTCAAGGAACTGGGCCCACGCACGGGCGTGTGGACCGAACCTGCGATGCTCGAGAAAAGCGCCTGGGAGTTTGCCGATCTCGAAAAGATGGTCTCGGCGGCGGAGGGCCTGTACGGCCCCTATCGCTGGGGACGCTACGATCTGCTCGTCCTTCCGCCGAGCTTTCCCTTTGGCGGCATGGAGAATCCGCGCCTGACCTTCCTCACCCCCACCGTCATCGCAGGCGATCGCTCGCTCGTCAGCCTGATCGCGCACGAACTCGCGCATAGCTGGTCGGGCAATCTCGTCACCAACGCCACCTGGGACGATTTCTGGCTCAACGAGGGCTTCACCACCTATTTCGAGAACCGGATCATGGAGGCGATGGAGGGCAAGGAGCGCGCCGCGATGCTCGCCGACCTTGGCTGGTCCGACATGGAACAGGCATTCGCCGACGTCGGAGGCCCGCAGTCGAAGGACGCGCAGCTTCATCTCGACCTCGACGGCCGCGATCCCGACGACGGCATGACCAATGTCGCCTATGAAAAGGGAGCGGTGTTCCTGCGCACGATCGAGCAGGCGGTCGGCCGAGAAAAATGGGACGCGTATCTGAAAAGCTATTTCGACCGCTTCGCTTTCCAGCCGCAAACGAGCGCCGGCCTGATCGCCGACATGCGCAAGAACCTGTTCGACGGCGACGAGAGCGTGGAGAAGCAGATCGGCATCGAGCAGTGGATCTATCAGCCCGGCGTACCCAGAAATGCCGTGCATCTGAAGGCGGCGAGCTTTGCCGCGATCGACTCCGCCGCCAGGGCGTTTGCGGGCGGCCAGGCAGCCGCCTCGATCGACGCGTCCAAATGGTCGACGCAGGAACGCGTGCGCTTCCTGAACGCCCTGCCCCGCAAGCTTACGCCCGCGCAGCTTGCCGATCTCGATGCGACCTGGAAGCTCGGCAGCGCCGGCAACAGCGAGATCCGCTTCGCCTGGCTGATGCTCGCCGTCGCCAACCGATACGATCCGGCGACCGCATCTGCCGATCAGTTCCTGACGGGCATGGGCCGCCGCAAGTTCGTGAGCCCGCTGTTCGAGGCGCTCGAAAAGCAGGGAGACTGGGGCAAGCCGATCGCGGCCGGCATCTATGCCAAGGCTCGCCCCGGCTACCATTCGGTGACCATTGCCACGGTCGACAAGGCGCTCGGCTGGAAGGCGTGAAGCCGACGATCCCTGCCCTATTGGGGCGGGGATCACAGTTCGTCGACACCTCATCGCGCGACCGTAACAACTCGCCGCAAAGGTTGCACTGCGTTAACCGGACCCTATTGGGCCTGCCCGAAAACCCCGCCATGAGAAGGCCATAGGGGTCGCACAGGGGGTTTTCATGTTTGCAGGAGCGAAGCGCGCAGCAGCCGGCATTGCCATGCTGATCGGCATGATGATCGCCTCGATCGCGCCCGCCACCGCCCAATACTGGCAGTGCGCACCCTATGCCCGCTCGATTTCGGGCATCGAAATCTACGGCAATGCGCACACCTGGTGGGCGCAGGCCGATGGCAAGTATGAGCGCGGCGAGGCTCCCGAGGTCGGCGCGGTGCTCGCGATGAAGTCGTCGGGCAAAATGCGCCTCGGCCATGTCGCGATGGTGTCGAAGATCGTCTCCGAGCGCGAGGTGCTGCTGACCCACGCCAACTGGTCGCGCGGCGGCCGCGTCGAGCGCGATGTCCGCGCGATCGACGTCTCGGAAGCTGGCGACTGGAGCAAGGTCAAGGTCTGGTACGGCCCGATGGGCGATCTCGGCATGACCGAGTACCCCGCCTATGGCTTCATCTACGCAAAGACGAAAAATGCGCCCGCGATCCAGATGGCCGACAGCCGGCTCGCCCGCATGCCCGTCGTAATGACCGCGTTCCGTGCCGAATCGGGCGACTGATTCACGACAATTACGATGTCATTCCCGCGAAAGCGGGAATCCAGCCGATGCCGATCCCATCCGCACGGGCGGGGATGTTGTATGGATTCCCGCTTTCGCGGGAATGACAATGAAATGATGGGCGGTCTTAGCCCTCTGGGGCCTCGTCCCCGGCCTTGACGTCCTCATACCAGGCCTCGACAGGCCCGTTCAGCTTGAGCGTCAGCGGCTTGCCCTTGCGGTCGAGCGTCTTGCCCGCCTGAACGCGGATCCAGCCTTCGGAGATGCAATATTCCTCGACATTGTGCTTCTCGACGCCCTTGAAGCGGATGCCGATGCCGCGCGCGAGCAGATCGGCATTGTGGAAGGGGCTGTCGGGGTCGATCGCAAGGCGGTCGGGAGGCGTATCGCTCATCACAAAATCTCTCTGCTGGATATGGCCGCGGCCCTAGCGAAGTGGCCCGCCCCCAGTCAATCGGCGATCAGCCCGCGACGTCGCAATAGACGGGCCTGATCGCCCCGACATCATAATATTGCTGGAAACGCGCAAGTGCATCGCGGATCCCTGCGATTGGCGTCACAACCGCGTTGCCCGGTGCGTGGCGCGTGGCGCGCATCAAACTGATCGCGGCCCCGGGCCTTGTGGTCAGCACACGCCCGCGCCGTTCGCTTGCCGCCGAATTGATGCCCACGACCGCACCCGCCGCATCGAGCGTCGGTCCCCCGCTGATCCCGCCGAGTGCATGGTCGAATGCGGGAAAGCGCGCCACTTCAGCCCATGCGAGCACCGGCTCGGTGCGGCCCGGACCGCGCACCGCGCTTCCGGGGCCGATCAACTGGCTGTGCACCACAGCGGGCCGTCCCGAAGGGAAGCCCATATGATAGCCGTCGGCGCCCGCTGCAGGCTCGCGTGCCGCCAGCGGCAGGATCCGCTGGCTGGGCAAGCCGTCCGCGATCAGCGCGGCGTCGCTCACGCGGCTCTGATAGATTTCGCTGACGCGCGCGGCCTGCGCGGGCCCGGTTGACAGACCGACGCGGTCGCAGGCGCGAACGACATGCTCGGCGGTCATCCAAAGCCCATTGTCCGAGATTGCGAAAGCGGTTCCCTGGCTATCCTGCGGCCGTGCACTGTCGTCTATGCCATATTCGGGTACCGGCTGCCCGTCTGGAAGAGGCAGCGGCTCCTCCACAGGTGGTCGCCGCGGATTGATCTCGGGCGCGCGCATCGACCGCTCGTCGCGTCCGAAGAAGAGCGCCGCGAGGACGACCAACAGCATCAGCGGGACGAGCGAGCATCCGCCCTGCCGCGAGGCCATCGCTTAGCCAGAAACCGCGGCTGCGGTGAGCAGCGCGACCGAGATCTTGGTCATGGCGAGGAAGATCGCAGCGGATTTCTCGTCATGCTCGATGCGCTTGGGCAAATGATGGAGGATCAGGTCGACGCCGCGAAACGCGATGATCTGGATGATCAGGATCACCGTGCCCCAGAGCGCCACGTCCCAGACATTGACTGAAGCGCGCAGGCAAAAGGCCATCGGGATGGCGAGTCCTACCGCGGCGCCGCCAAGCGATATGGCTGCCGCCTGGTTGCCCTGTCGGATCAGCGCCATTTCCTTGTGCGGCGTGAGCCAGAGATAGACCGACAATGCGAGCAGGAAGACCGCAAGCGACACGCCCAGATGGAGCAGCAATACGGGCAGCCCCGTAGCCAGGCTTTCAAGGACCGGTTCGATCACATTTTCCCCCCGATTGGCGATCGCCCTGTTTGGCCACCGCCACCCGCCCGGTCAATCCGCATTAACGGCAGTAACGCACGCGCACGCGCCGATCGTAATAGGGATCATAGACCCAGCGCTTCGCGCAGCGGCGATAGTCATTCCGATAGCGATAAGGCCGATCGTAATAATAACGATCATATTCGTTATAATAGGGCCGATCGTAATAATATCGCCGGTCGTAGTTATAGCGGTAGCGATAGCGCGGATAATAGGGCCGCTCGTAATAATAGCGGTCATAATAGCGATTGCGCGACGACGACGCGAGTGCAGCGCCAATTGCCAGACCCACGACGCCCGCCGCGATCGCCACGCCCGCGTCATCGTCGTCGCGGTAATAGCGTCGGGCTTCTGCTGGGCTCGCGCTCGCCGCAAGCACGGCGGCGCCGACGCCCAGCGTCACGGCCTTGAGGCCGAGATTCAACATGCCAGTCTCCCGTCCTTCCGTCCCCTTTCGAGAAGGGCGTCGGCCGACTCGCGGGCCGGCACGGCGTCCAGGTCACGGACAGGCTAGAGACAGGCGGCTGAACCCGCGAGGAACCCGAAATTCATCGGAGGTTCAGCCGGAGATCGGCGTCAGGCCGCCTTGGCGCGGTTGGCCTTTTTGCGCTCATGCGGGTCGAGATGGCGCTTGCGCAGGCGGATCGACTTGGGGGTCACCTCCACGAGCTCGTCGTCATCGATATAGGCGATCGCCTGCTCGAGCGTCATCTTCCACGGCGGGGTCAGACGGATCGCATCATCCTTGCCGCTCGCCCGGAAGTTGGTGAGCTGCTTGGACTTCATCGGATTGACTTCGAGATCCTCGGTCTTGGCGTTCTGACCGATGATCATGCCTTCGTAGAGCGCCTCGCCCACGCCGACCATCAGCACGCCGCGCTCTTCGAGCGGGCCGAGCGCATAGGCGTTGGCTTCGCCAGCACCGTTGGAGATCAGCACGCCATTGGCGCGGCCCTCGATATTGCCCTTGTACGGTCCATATTTCTCGAACAGCCGGTTCATGATGCCCGTGCCGCGCGTGTCGGACAGGAATTCGCCATGATAGCCGATGAGGCCGCGCGAAGGAGCGGAGAAGGTGATGCGGGTCTTGCCGCCGCCCGAGGGACGCATGTCGGTCATCTCGGCCTTGCGGACCGACATCTTCTCGACGACCGTGCCCGAATGCTCGTCATCGACGTCGATCACGACGGTCTCATAGGGTTCCTCGCGGCCATTCTCGCCATCGCGGAACAGCACGCGCGGCCGCGAGATGCCGAGCTCGAAACCTTCGCGGCGCATCGTCTCGATGAGCACGCCAAGCTGGAGCTCGCCGCGGCCGGCAACTTCAAAGCTGTCCTTGTCCTCGCTTTCGGTCACCTTGATCGCCACGTTCGATTCGGCTTCACGCGCCAGGCGATCACGGATCATGCGGCTGGTCACCTTGGTGCCCTCGCGGCCCGCCATCGGCGAATCGTTCACCGCGAAACGCATCGAGAGCGTTGGCGGGTCGATCGGCTGGGCGTGGAGCGGCTCGCTGACCGAAGGATCGGCGATGGTGTTCGCCACGGTGGCGGTGGTGAGGCCGGCGATCGAGATGATGTCGCCCGCCTTCGCTTCGTCCACGGGCACGCGCTCGAGCCCGCGGAACGCCATGAGCTTGGAGGCGCGGCCGGTCTCGACCACATTGCCGTCGGGATCGAGCGCATGGATCGGCATGTTGGTCTTCACCGTGCCGGAAAAGACCAGGCCGGTGAGAATGCGGCCGAGGAAGTTGTCGCGATCGAGCAACGTCACCAGGAACTTGAACGGTCCGTCGGGATCGGCCGAAGGTGCGGGAACATGCTCGACGATCTTCTTGAACAGCGGCTCCAGCGTGCCTTCGCGCGCCGTGGGATCGTCGCTGGCATAGCCGTTGCGGCCCGAGGCGAAGAGAACCGGGAAATCGAGCTGCTCGTCGGTGGCGTCGAGGCTGACGAACAGGTCGAACACTTCGTCGAGCACTTCCTGGGTGCGCTCGTCCGCACGGTCGATCTTGTTGACGACGACGATGGGCTTCAGGCCCAGCGCCAGCGCCTTGCCCGTAACGAACTTGGTCTGCGGCATCGCGCCTTCGGACGAATCGACCAGCAGGATCACGCCATCGACCATCGAGAGGATGCGCTCCACCTCGCCGCCGAAATCGGCGTGGCCCGGGGTATCGACGATATTGATCCGCGTGGATTCGCCCGCACCGCCGTCCCACTCGATCGACGTGCACTTGGCCAGAATCGTGATCCCGCGTTCCTTTTCGAGATCGTTCGAGTCCATCGCACGCTCTTCGATGCGCTGGTTGTCGCGGAAGGTGCCCGACTGGCGGAAAAGCTGGTCAACGAGCGTGGTCTTGCCATGATCGACGTGCGCGATGATGGCCACATTGCGGAGGCTCATTCAGGAGTCCTGATGCTTTGAGAAAAAGGGTCGGGCGCGCCCATAGCGCATTTGTTGCATCGCGGAAAGAGCGGAACGCGACCTTTGGTCAGTCGTCGCCGTCCTGAAGGGCAAGGCGGAGCCTCTCGGCATCGTACAGCGATCTGGGCTCGTCGCGGCGAAGCGCGGGAATCCAGTCTTCGGCGCCCTGCTCCCAATGCTCCAGCCGCGCCGAAGTCCGGCTATCGCCGCGATCGAGCGCGTGCTGGATGGCGAGCAGGTCGCGGTCGGCGGTGCGCAGTGTGCGGCGATGCCGTTCGAAGGCGGGGCCCGGATAACGCTCGTCGATCAGGCCGAGCGCCGTGCGCATCGCGGAGAGCATCAGCCGCGCGGTTGCGCGATCCTCTAGCGCGAGCGCCTGCAGTGCCGCGCCGCGCGCGCGCGCAATGTCGTCGAGCTGGTCGGCGAGCGCGATCGCCGTTTCGGCGCCACACGAGCGTCCATCGATCGCGCGGACATAGGCTACGACGCCATCGAGGACGCGCTCGGGCGGTTCGGCGCCGTCGAATTCCTCGACGATTAGGCCGCGGATGAAATCGCGCAGCGCCGTGCCCCCGGCGTCGCGCGGGATCTTTCCCGGCAGCGCCAGATCGGGGATCGGCACCGGATCGAAGCGCTGGTTGCCGCGATGCGAACTCATCAGCGACGAGGTGACATCGGCAGTGCCCGGCGCGCCCGAAAGGCCTGCAAACAGGAAATCAGGATTGCCGCGCCCCGCGCGGTGGCAGCTTTCGCACGACAGCCCCGCGCGTGCCGCCTGCCCCCCGAGCAGCAGCGGCGTGCGGAAGGCGGCGCGGCCGATTTCGGCGGATGCGCGCTGTTGCGGATCCCCGGGAGGAACGAAGCATTCCGCAGGACGCTCGCTCAGCGCCCGAATGCGCGCCTCGGGCGCCAGCCAGCGCGCCGCGCGTAGCTCGGGCGCGGGCGTGGCGGCCGCAGCCGCCTGACACAGCGCTAGCGCCGCACCCAGTTTCAGGAGCCGGATGCGCGTGCCGCGGCGATCCACCGCCGCAGTTCCTCCGCCTCCTGACAGCCGAAATCGCACACTGCATCGAGCTGGGCGAGCTTGCGCTCCGCCCCGGCAAGATCTCCGCGCTCGACCATGAGCTCGCCATAATATTCGGTAGCGCCGCGGTGCTTCGGCGCGATCGCGAGCGCGGTGCGGTAATAATCCTCTGCCATCGCGTACCGCTTCAGCTTGCGGTTGGCGAAGCCGAGATAGGTGAGGATGTCGGGATGCGGGCCAAAGGCGCTCTGCGACGCCGTGAGCGCGGCGATCGCGTCTTCGTAACGATGCTCGTTAATCAGCGCCACGGCATCGAGATAGGCACCATCGCCCGCCGCTGCGCTCATGAACGCAGCCCCGGGGGTGCTTTCCATCCGCGCCTGCGGTCCCGCGGTGATCGCCGCCGAAACCGCATCGACCGCCGTTTGCAGATCGGCCGCCTGCGCGCAGCTTCCGCCGCACGCGGCCTGTTTCTGCTTGAGCATGTCGAGCTGCGCCTGCGCCTTCGCCTGATCGCCCAGTTTGGCGTGCGCGACGCCCAGCTCGCCCTGCGCAGGAACAAGATCGGCGTTGTATTTCACCGCCTTCTCGAAAAGCCCGCGCGCACGCTTCACATCGCCCTCACCGGCGTGCGCGAGACCTGCGAGATAATTGGAATTGGCGTCCTTGGGTACAGCCCTGACAACACGGTCGAGCGCCTTGCGCGCGGCCTTGTAGTCCTTCGCGCCCAGCGCCTCGATGCCCTTGCGATAATCCTCGGCGGGATCATAGCTCGGCGCGCTGGCGCTGGGCATCGAGCCACCGCCGCCGCCGCCTCCCGCTGCGATTACTGCACTTCCCGACCACGCAAGCGCCGCTGCCAGCACAATGCGGCCAGCCGTCCACATGCCACGCATTGCCAGATCCTCTCCATGAAAGATCGCGATGACCGGAACTAGCACAAATCGCCTCTTGCGCCAACGCAATGGGACCGACAGGGTCGCGCCGATGGACGATGCAGCAGCTCCGATAGTTCGCGCATGACGACGCTCGCGGCAGCGTTTAAGCGCCTGATTCCCGACCGTTTCCTGCTGATTTTGATCGCGACGGTGATTGCGGCCTCGCTGCTCCCGGCGCGGGGGAGTGCTCTGGAGGCAATTGGCGCGGTCTCAACCGCCGCGATCTTCACGCTGTTCTTCATGCATGGCGCAAGGCTCAGCCATCAGTCGGTGCGCGATGGGCTCAGGCGTTGGCGGCTGCAACTCGCGATCCTCGGCTTCGGCTATGGGATCATGCCGCTGTTCGGACTCGGCTTTTCGCAGCTTCTCGACGGCTGGGTGAGCCCCGGCCTGGTGCTCGGCATCATCTTCCTGACGGTATTGCCGACCACGGTGCAATCCTCGATCGCCTATAGCTCGATCGCCGGAGGCAATGTGGCTGGCTCGGTGATCGCAGCAGCGGGATCGAACCTGCTCGGCGTGGTGCTGACGCCACTGCTGTTCGCAGCGCTCGCAAGCACGCAGGGCGGCGATGCCGGATTGTCCGCGATCGGCAAGATCATGCTTCTGCTGCTCCTGCCCTTTTGCTTGGGTCAGTTTGCACAGCGCTTCGTCGCGGGCTGGATCGAACGACACCGCGCGCTCGTCGGCTTTCTCGACAAGCTGACGATCGTGCTCGCGGTCTATGTAGCCTTTTCCGAGGCAGTCACGGGTGGGATCTGGCAGCGCGTCTCGGGAGAGGAACTTGCCATCGTCACGGCGGCTGTGACCGCGCTGCTCGCGCTGGCCTTTGCGTGCTCCTGGGGCCTCGGCGCGCTGCTGGAGAAGCCGCGCAGCGACCGCATTACGCTGCTGTTCTCGGGATCGCACAAGAGCCTCGCCACCGGCGCGCCGATGATCCGCGTCCTCTTTGCGGGGCCGGAGGCGGGCGCGATACTGCTCCCGCTGATCCTCTATCACCAATTGCAGTTGATGCTTTCGGCCGTTCTTGCGGGCCGGCTGGCGCGAAACGCGACCGCCCCGTCACCCTGAACTTGTTTCAGGGTCCATGAACACCGACCGTGCCGATCTTGCGCCGGCAGTGTTCATGGATGCTGAAACAAGTTCAGCATGACGAAGAAGGGAAGCTACATCCGTCATGCTTGAATAACACAGCGTTTCCCTCCATCTTGGCCGCGCAAGGGCAGGAGGATTTGAATGGCTGATGAAACCTTGGTTGCGGAAGAACTGAAGCTTTCCGCGCCCGAGCCCGTTGCACCGATCGCGCCCGAAAAGGCGGCAGGGCTTGTCCCGCTCGAGGATGGACAGAAATCCAAGCTCGACGAGAAGGTGGAAGCCTTCATCGCCGATCTCGTCGCGCAGGATGCCAACAGCCCCGAATTCGGCGCGCGCGTCGACCAGATCACCAATATGGGCCGCAAGGAAATCGCGGACGCCGCGGGCCAGTCCAACCGCTTCCTCGACCGCCCCGTGCGCGCCATGGATCAGGAATCTGGCGTCGGCAGCGATCTTGCCGAACTGCGCCGCACCGTGGAGGACCTCGATCCGGGCCGCCGCGGCAATCTGATGGCGCCGCGCAAGATTTTCGGAATCATTCCCTTCGGATCGAAGCTCCGCAACTATTTCGACGGCTACAAGTCGGCGCAGGGGCATATTTCGGCGATCCTTGCACGGCTTGGCTCGGGCAAGGACGAATTGCTCAAGGACAATGCGGCGATCGCGGTCGAACGTCAGAATCTCTGGGCTGCGATGGGCCGTCTCGAGCAGATGATCCACGTTTCCAAGACACTCGACGCGAAGCTCGAGGACAAGGCGATGGAGCTGGAGTCCACGGATCCCGCCAAGTCCAAGGCGATCCGCGAAACCGCGCTTTTCTATGTCCGCCAACGCACCACCGACCTGCTGACGCAGATGGCGGTGACGGTGCAGGGCTATCTCGCGCTCGATCTGGTCAAGAAGAACAATGTCGAGCTGGTAAAGGGCGTCGACCGCGCCTCGACCACCACCGTCGGCGCGCTCCGCACCGCGGTTACCGTCGCGCAGGCACTGACCAACCAGAGGCTCGTGCTCGACCAGATCACCGCGCTCAACACGACGACCGCGAAGATCATCGACAGCACGGGCGAACTCCTCAAGACGCAGACCGCGACGATTCACGAGCAGGCAGCCTCATCGACGATCCCGCTCGAGACGCTCCAGCGCGCCTTCCAGAATATCTACGACACCATGGACAATATCGACGCGTTCAAACTGAAGGCGCTCGATTCGATGAAGACGACGGTCAACACGCTCTCCAACGAGGTCGAGAAGTCCAAGGGCTATATTGCCCGGGCCGAGGGTGCGGCGCAGAGTTCAACGGGCGGCGGATCGTCGCCGTTGCTCAGCGCGATAGAGGCCTGATGCGATGGTCACCGATGTCGATCGCGCGATCGAACGCGCCGGTGCGCTGATCGGGCGGCTGTCGCCACAGGCGCAGCGGCTCCAGCAACGTGTGCGCCAGAAGCGGCGCGCGCATTTCCTGAAGAAGCTGGGCCGCGTCGTTATCGCGGGCGGCGCGATCATGGTTGCCTCGGCGCTATTCGGGCTGTTCTTCGCGCCGATCGGTTCCACGGGCGTGATGCTCGCGGTGGGCTTGTGGATTCTCGCGGCGTGGGTGCTGCTCGTCTATCCCAGTTTTCCCGAGGCGAGCACCGAAACGCTCGTCCAGACCGATCTCAAATATCTCCCCGCGCAGACCGAAGTATGGCTGGCGAGCCAGCGCAAGGCGCTCCCCGCGCCTTCGCAACGGCTGCTCGACGGGATCGGCGTACGTCTCGAAACCCTCGCGCCGCAGCTCCAGACGATCGATCCGCGTGAGCCGGCCGCGGTTGAGGTGCGCAAGATCCTCTCCGATCATCTTCCCGAACTGGTCAATGGCTATAAACGTGTCCCCGAACCCATGCGCCGCGAGCGTCAGTCTACCGGCCAGACTCCCGACCAGCAGCTCGAGGCCGGCCTCAAGTTGATCGACGAGGAGATCGGAGAGATGACGCGCAACATCGCAGCGGGCGATCTCGACAAGCTCGCGACGCAGGGCAAGTTCCTCGAGCTCAAATATCGCGGCATGGACGGTGTCGAGAGCTAGCGTATGTCCTGTTGAGATTGAAGCAGTGCCGTCACCCTGAACGTGTTTCAGGGTCCATGCCCGGGCCTTCGCGAGGTCACCGGCATCAATGGATGCTGAAACAAGTTCAGCATGACGATTCAATCCTTTCAGGACACGCTCAAGAAGCCGGGGCGTATCCCGCCTCAGATGCTATTTGTTCCTGGCCAGAACTTCGTCGCAGGTCTTGTTGGTGGACGCGCCCTTGCCGATAACGTGCCCGGCAAGCGCGCCTGCACCCGCGGCCAAAGCGGTCTCACCAAGATTGCCGCCAGCGATCAGGCCGGTTCCAGCGCCCGCGGCGGTGCCCGCGATCGCCCCCGTCTTGCCGCCTTCCTTGCGCTTGAGCAGGCAATAGCGAACATCGTCGCGGTCGCCCGGCGCCGCACGCGCCACGCGCGCCTCGTCCTTCTGGCTGAGCTTCGCCGCGACGGCCGGCTCGGCCACCAGCGCAAGCAGAATCAGGCTTGAGGCATAATGCGCGATCTTGTTCATCGGGTCGGTCCTCCTTGACGGCGCACGGTTCGGCGGCGGCAGGCCATGACGATGCCGGCTACGCTGCCCGTACCGCAATTTTACGCGCAATAGCATAGGATGGCGAGATTTTTCCGATGCGCTCCTGCGCCGCCTCTCTGCCGGTCATTGCCTCATATCACCGGCTCGATGTTCGACTGCGGCGATACCAATGATCTGGGCGACGCCCTGACCGATGCGCTAAGGGGGCCTTCTGCTGATCAGGAGGCATATGTGCTGTTGAACGAGACCCAGACCGCCATCCGCGACGCCGTACGCGATTTCGCGCAGGCCGAGCTGCGACCGAATTCTGCCGAATTTGAGCGGGCCGGGGGCTATCCGCCCGAATTGTTCACCCAGCTCGCAGACCTCGGCCTCATGGGCATGATCGCCCCCGAATCGGCGGGAGGCGTCGGGGCCGACTATGTCTCCTATGCGCTCGTGCTGATGGAACTCGCGGCGGGCGACGGCGCATTGTCGACCATCGTCTCGATCCAGAACAGCCTGATCGTCTCTGGCATCATCAAGGATGGGACGCCCGAGCAGCAGGCGCGTTTCCTGCCCGATCTGATCGCGGGCAAATGCATCGGCGCCTTCGCGCTCACCGAAACCGATGCGGGATCGGATGCTTCGGCGATCCGCACGCGCGCGACGAAGACCGACGGCGGATATATCCTCAACGGCGCCAAGCAATTCATCACCTCGGGCAAGATCGGCGGGCTGGCGATGGTGATCGCGGTGACCGACCCCGATGCCGGCAAGCGCGGCATCTCGGCCTTTCTCGTTCCCACCGACCGGCCGGGCTATTCGGTCGACAAGGTCGAGCACAAGATGGGCCAGGGCGCGTCGGACACCTGCGCGATCCGCTTCGAGGACGTGTTCATCGAAGATGATCTCCGCCTCGGCGCGGAGGGCGAAGGTTATCGCATCGCGCTCTCCAATCTGGAAGCGGGGCGCATCGGCATCGCCGCGCAGTGCGTCGGCATGGGGCAGGCCGCGCTCGATATCGCGGTCGGCTATGCCAAGGAGCGCAAGAGCTTTGGCCAGCCGATCATCCAGCATCAGGCGGTTGGCTTCCGCCTGGCCGATCTGGCGGCAAAGCTTGAGGCCGCGCGACAGCTCGTGCTCTCGGCCGCAGCGATGAAGGATGGCGGCCTGCCCTGCCTCACCCAGGCCTCCATGGCCAAGCTCGTCGCCTCGGAAACCGCCGAGGCCGTGTGCTCGGGCGCGATCCAGACGCTTGGGGGCTATGGCTATCTCGAGGAGTTCGGCGTCGCAAAGATCTACCGCGACGTCCGCGTCTGCCAGATTTACGAGGGCACGTCGGACATCCAGCGGCTGGTCATCGCGCGCGCGCTGTGATCGCTCAGCTAAAGCTGAAATTCACGGGCGCCGGATCCCCCTGCCCGTCGAATACCTGATCGCGATAGGGACCGTCACGATCGACCCAGTGCAGGAAGAGGTGCGCTGACCACGCATTCGGGTTGGGCGTGATCCGCCCATGCCGGTGGTGCACGCCCTGATACAGCACCGCATCGCCCACCTGCATCGGGATGGCGGCATAGTCCTCGGCGCCGAAATCGGGATCGATTTTGGCGGAGGGGTCGGTGCGCCGCTTTTCCAGCTCGAGGTCCCAGACCTCGCCGTCGCTATAGTCCAGCGTCAGCGACAGGCTGTGCTCGCACGCTTGGCGGTCCGAATGGACGCGGCAGACGTCGCCTTCGCGATAGATACGGAAATAGTCGTAGGTGGGCAGCAGGTCACGTCCCGTGATCTCGCGCATGATCGAGGTCAGCCCCCACAGAAAGAAGCGCATCGGCTTGTAGTGATTGCCATAAATCTCGAAGGCGGGACGGTTGAGCAGGTTCACCTTGTCGGTCACGCCGCTGAGCGGGATCGCTCCGGGGCCCATGTCGTGCTTCAGGTCCTGCAGGAAGGCGCGCGCGACCTCGGGCGGAATCAGGCCCTTGAGATGTGCGTAGCCATGTTCGTGATAACCGCTCGCGTCCATGTGGCAGCGCTATAACGGACAACGGGCGCGTGCAAGCTCAGCCGAACAGCCCCGCCAGCATATAGAAGGCCGCACCGATCAGCGCCGCGGCAGGGAGCGTCACGACCCACGCGACGACGATGCTGCTCGCAACGTTCCAGCGCACCGCCGACAGGCGGCGCGAGGCGCCTACGCCGACGATCGCGCCGGTAATGGTGTGCGTGGTGGAGACGGGAACGCCGAGCCAGGTGGCCGCAAACAATGTGATCGCGCCGCCAGTTTCCGCGCAGAACCCCTGTGCGGGCGTGAGGCGCGTGATCTTGGAGCCCATGGTGTGGACGATCTTCCAGCCGCCAAAGAGCGTGCCCAGCCCCATCGCCGCCTGGCACGAGATCACCACCCAGAAAGGCACATGGAAGCTGCCGCCGAGCATACCCTGCGAATAGAGCAGCACCGCGATGATCCCCATCGTCTTCTGCGCGTCATTGCCGCCATGCCCCAGTGAATAGAGCGAGGCCGAGACGAGCTGGAGCTTGCGGAACCAGCGATCGGCGATCTGCGGCGTCGCGCGCAGGAAGGTCCAGGAAACGATCAGGACGAGCAGCAGCGCGAGCATCAGCCCGATCGCGGGCGAGAGCACGATCGCGGCGGTGGTCTTGAAAACCCCGCTCCACACGACAGCGGCCAGCCCCGCCTTTGCGGTGCCCGCACCCAGAAGACCGCCGATCAGCGCATGGCTGCTGCTCGAGGGGATGCCCAGCGCCCAGGTGATGAGGTTCCAGCATATCGCACCCATCAGCGCGCCGAAGATTACCGAGGCGTCGATCACATCGGCGCTGACGATCCCCTTGCCCACCGTTTCAGCGACGTGGAGGCCGAAAAACAGGAAGGCGATGAAGTTGAAGAACGCCGCCCACGCCACCGCGTAATGCGGGCGCAGCACGCGCGTCGATACGATGGTCGCGATCGAATTGGCCGCGTCGTGCAACCCGTTGAGGAAGTCGAAGAGCAGGGCGACGCCGATCAGCGCGACGAGCAGCGGAAAGGCCAGTGTTGCGTCCATGGAGCGGCGCGCGTCAGGCGTGGTCGATGACGAGACCCTGGATCTCGTTCGCGACGTCCTCGAAACGGTCGGTCACCTTCTCCAGATGGCTGTAGATCTCGCGCCCGACGATGAAGCCCATCGGATGCGTCTCGCCTTCCTTCTTGTAAAGCGCCTTCAGCCCCGCCTCGTGGATCTCGTCGGCATGGCCCTCCAGCCGCACGAGCCGCTCGGTCAATTCATGCAGTCGCGCGGAATTGTTGTTGAGCGAGCGCAGCAGCGGCATCGCCTCGGCGGTGATGCGCGCGGCTTCTACGATGATCGCGCTCATGTCCTGCATCTGCGGCGCGAATTCGGTAACCTCGAAGAGCTGGATCGCCTTGGCGGTCTGGTTCATCTGGTCGATCGCATCGTCCATTACGCCGATCAGCCCGGTGATTGCGCTGCGATCGAAGGGCGTAATGAAGGTACGGCGGACATCCTGCAACACGTCGCGGATGATGTCGTCTGCCTCATGCTCGCGGTCGAAGATCTCGCGGCAATGTTCGGCCATGTCGGGGCCGCCCTTCAGGAGCTTGGCGAGCGCATCGGCGCCCGCAACCAGCGTTGTGGCATGATCTTCGAATTGCTCGAAGAATCGGCCCTGCTTGGGCATGAGAGCCTGGAACCAGCGCAGCATTGGAATTCTTTCTCCCCCCTGGAAACGCAGCCACAGAATCGCGCGCAACAGCGCGCCGGGCTCTTTAGGCGGCTCACGAAAAGCCGCAATGATGGATTTCAGATCGGGCTCTTCGACCGCGTTGGCTGCCTCGGGCACCGAGAACCAGCGCTGGTCGCGCTCGTCGCGCTCGGGCCAGTCAGTCGACTGACCGGTCACCGCGAGCGGAAATACGTCAACCGTGGCAGTGCGCGCGCTGCCGTCACGGCGGCGCTTGCGATAGCTGTAGCGGCCGAGGGGTGCCGGGCAGGCGATGCCCGCAATACCGGCTTCCTCGAATGCCTCGTGCTCGGCGGCGCGGTGCGCGGCGAGCCCCTTGATCGGATTTCCCTTGGGAATCACCCAGCGGCGCGTCTCGCGCGAGGTGATCAGCAGGATGCGCATGCTCCCGCTTTCGTCCATCGTATAGGGCAAGGCGGCGATCTGCCGGATGGTATGAGCTCCCGCGACTGTAACGGAACTGTCATCAATCCGTCATGCAGTTGCAGCATGTGCAACGGGATGCGCCAGCCCGCAAGGCCTAGTTACAGGCGCCCGGAAAAGCGCCAGAATCCGGTCTAGTCCTCGCGCCGCCCCTTGAAGCCCTGCGCGATCACGTACCATTCGGACGAATCCTTGCGGCTCGCGGGGGGTTTGGCGTGCTTCACCGTCGCGAAGTTGCGCTTGAGCATCGCCAGCAGTTCATGGTCGGTTCCGCCCGCGAAGACCTTGGCGACATAGGTGCCGCCGGGCTCGAGCACATCCACCGCAAAATACGCCCCCGCCTCGACCAGCGCCATGGTGCGCAAGTGATCGGTCTGCGCATGGCCGACGGTATTGGCCGCCATGTCGGACATCACCAGGTCGGCGGGCCCGCCGAGCGCGTCGCTCAGCATTTCGGGGGCGCGTTCGTCCATGAAATCCATCTGAAAGATCGTCACGCCGTCGATCGGATCGGTCGGCAGCAGGTCGATCCCCACGATCGCCGCGCCGGGAACCACCTTTCGCGCAACCTGGCTCCAGCCGCCGGGCGCGATGCCGAGGTCGACGATCCGCTTCGCGCCCTTGAGCAGCCCGAATTTCTGGTCGAGCTCGACGAGCTTGTACGCTGCGCGGCTGCGATAGCCCTCGGCCCTGGCCTTGCGGACATAGGGGTCGTTGAGCTGGCGCTCGAGCCAGCGGGTCGAGGCCGCAGTCCGCCCCTTGGCGGTCCGGACGCGCTGGCGCCCGCCAATTCCTCCACGGCTCATTTCGGTTTACCGTCGCGTGCCATCAGCCGTCGCAATATGCCCTCTCGAATCCCGCGATCGGCGACGCCTAGCCGCTCGGCGGGCCAGATGTCGATGATTGCTTCGAGAATCCCGCAGCCTGCAACCACGAGATCGGCGCGCTCGGCGCCGATACAGGGTTGGGTCTGCCGCTCGGCGAGCGTCATGCGCGACAGGCGGTCGCTGATCTTGCGCATCGCGGCGGAAGGCACGATCAGCCCGTCGATCACGCTGCGATCATATGAACTAAGCTCGAGATAGAGGCTGGCAAGCGTCGTGACGGTGCCGCTGGTGCCGAGCAGGCGGATATCGGCTCCGGGATGCGTGGGCAGCCTTGCCGCGAAAGAAGCAAAGCTCTCATGCACGCGCTGCTTCATCCGCGCATACGCTTCCATCCGCGTCGCAAGATCTGGATTGCTCGCCTCGGGCTCATGCTCGGTGAGGGAAACCACGCCCCAGGGCGCGCTCAGCCAGTCGACGATGCGCGGACTGCCCCCCTCGGTCTCGACGAGCACGAGTTCGGTCGAGCCGCCGCCGATATCGAAGACCAGCGCGGGCCCGTCGCCCGGCTCGAGCAGCGCATGGCACCCCATGACCGCAAGCCGCGCCTCTTCCTCTGCGGTGATGATATCGAGCGCGATTCCGGTCTCGCGATAGACGCGCTCGATGAATTCGCGGCCGTTGGATGCGCGCCGGCACGCCTCGGTCGCCACCGATCGCGCCAGCGTAACGTGGCGGCGCTTCAGCTTTTCGGCGCAGACCGAAAGCGCGGAGATCGCGCGCTCGATAGCGGCATCGCTGAGCCGGCCCGACGCGGCCAGTCCCTCGCCCAATCTGACGATTCGGGAAAACGCGTCGATCACGACGAAGCCGTCGCCCTCGGGCTTCGCGATCAGCAGCCTGCAATTGTTGGTGCCGAGATCGAGCGCCGCATAGGCGCGGCGCTGAGGCCAGCGCGCTGTTGCGGGTCGTCTCATGGCCGCATTGCCCAACGAAAAACTGTCGGGCTGCCGCGGCGATGGCAGGGAACTCTCACCCATTGCCGTCAGTCACTCTTATGTTCTCCGGCAGGGATACCGCCGGTACTTGGCACGGAGACTATCGGCAGGTTGGATTTACTGCAAGGCGGCGTTGACAGCGCGCGACGAGCCGCCTATTTCGCGCGTCCGCACTGCCCCGTCGTCTAAAGGTAAGACTACGGACTCTGACTCCGTCAATCGAGGTTCGAATCCTCGCGGGGCATCCAGCGTTTCCTTCAAGTCAGCGGTTTGTCGCACAATGTCGCGCACGGCGTTCTTTGCCGTTCCATTCGCGCTGCGCAGCTTCCTTCACATTTTCCGCAATTTCGCGGGCCTCCCCGCACCGTCGCGGAAGGGGGACTGGCCTGGACTTGCCACTGATGAGATGCAGTGCGGCCCAATTCCAACGGTGAGTACCACGCTTGCTACCTCGTTCGGATGCCATCGACATCGGCGGGCAATGCCCGGTTGCCAATGATGCTGGAGGAAGAGCGGAAATGGAAAAATTGTCGAGATGGACGCGTACGTCGATTTGCCGCGCGGCGATCGGTTTCGTAGGCACCGCATCGGTGCTGCTTGGCACAAATCTGCTCGCGCCCGACGCGTCGGCAGCACCGGCCATGCATTATTCCGGAACGTCGATCGCCGCGCACTAGCCGAAGGCCGGCGACTGCCGCTTAGAATCCGATTTGGAGGAAGATGGCCGGTCCCTTGAACTCGTAAGCCACGCGGCCTCGCCAGTTCGCTTTCTCGACATCGACGCGATAGTCGACGTAGCGGTACATCGCGCCGATGCCGACATTCTTGAACGCGCGATACATGATCGCCGCCTGCGAGTTGATCAGACGACCGTCATAGTCGTCGATCTTCAGCGACAGATAGTCGATGCGTCCGTTCAGCGTCACCCTCGGCGCGACCTCAAATGTCGCGAACAGCCCGACCGTGGGCAAGGGCGCGAGGACCGAGCGGCGGCGTGACTGGAACTGCCCTGTCGTATTCCCCACATTTCCCGTCCCTTCAAGCTGGATCTCGAAATCGGTCGCGTGAAGCCCCAGCGCTCCGCCGATTTCGAGATTGTCATTCCGGACAAAGGCATAGCCGAGCGTCAGCCGATACACATCGGTATTGAAACTGCTGGTGACGCTCGCCGCAGCCGGATAGGTGACGCCGTCGAAGGTGATGTCGCGGGCAAGATCGACCGTCCCGTCGCGCCCGAGCGAATAATATTCCGCGCCGATCGAGAAATTGCCCCCTATGCGGACTCCCGCAAAAAAAGCCGGCAGCGTCGAATCATCGTCCAGGCCGAGGTCGGACTCGAGATCTATCTGCGTGCCGATGTTGTTGGCGGTATTGGAAGAGACACTGACATCGGTATCGACCTTGGGGAAATAGGCCGACGCCTCGAGCCAGAAACGATCTTCCAGCGCCTGCGCATTCGCCGGGGCAACATGAAACGCGGCGCAGAGCGCGAAAGCTGTCGTCAGATTTCTGGGTGATAATACGATCATCGGTCGTCTCCCCTGCACGCCGCGTCTATCTACGTCCGGTGTTGGCCGCCGACGCAAGACCCCTTCGGGTACCGGATGCTATCAAGAACGGACCCATTCTAAAAGCCGGAAAAATAACCCCTACGTCTTGACTTCCGCCCGTTTTTTTTGCGCCGGGCCAATGCGTTTTCTTCATTCAGAATGGCACCGGGTCAGGCATGCAACCCATCTTCCTTCCCTTTGAATCAAGCCATTGCTTTAATCCTAAAATAAAATAACCTTGGACTATGACGCAGCAGCCTGCACGTGTGCTGGTGACCGGGGGCGCGACGGGAATCGGGCTCGCCATCGCCCGCGCCTTCCGTGCGGCGGGCCACGACGTGATGATCGCGGGCCGCGACAGCGCACGGCTGGAAGCAAGCGGTTTCGCGCACCTCGCCTTCGACGTCTGCGACGAAATGGCGGTCGCAGAGGCCCTGCGCGCCGCCGGGCCGATCGACATCTTCGTGGCCAATGCCGGCGGGGTCGTGACTGCGCCCGTCCTCACGACCAGCCGGGAAGACTGGGAGCGCATGCTGCACCTCAATCTGACCAGCGTCTGGCTCTGCGCGCGCGCAGCGGTGCCGCCGATGATCGAACGCGGATGGGGCCGCTTCATCGCCGTCGCATCAACCGCCGCGCTCAAAGGCTATGCCTATGCCGGAGCCTACGCCGCCGCCAAGCACGGCGCTCTCGGACTGGTGCGCTCGCTCGCGCTCGAGCTTGCCCAGACCGGCGTCACCGCGAACGCGATCTGCCCGGGCTATACCGACACGCCGATGCTGCGCGACGCGATCGACAAGGTAGTCGACAGAACCGGTCGGTCAGCCGAAGACGCCGCCAGCTTCTTCACCAAGGCCAACCCCATGCGCCGCCTCGTCGCCGCAGAGGAGGTCGCGGGCGCCGCGCTCTGGCTGGCGAGCGATGCGGCCGCTTCGGTCAACGGCCAGGCGATCGCTATCGACGGCGGAGAAACCGCATGACCGACGATCGCGATACACTGCGCGCCTGGCTCCACCTTCTCGGCACCGCCAACGCAATCAAGAAGGGCGTCGACACGCGCCTCCGCCAGCGTTTCGGCACCTCGATCTCGCGCTTCGACGTGCTCGCCGCGCTCGACCGCGCCGATGACGAAGGGCTCACCGCGGGCGGCCTCACCGCATATCTCAAGGTCACCGAAGGCAACACCACGCAGGTTACCGCACCGCTGATCCAGACCGGGCTCGTCCAGCGCACGGTCAGCCCGCGCGACGGCCGCGTCGCGATCTTCCGCCTTACGACCAAGGGCCGGCAGCTCTTCGCGGCGATGGCCGAGGAAAACCGCCGCTGGATCGACGACGCCTTTTCGCGGCTCGCTCCCACCGAGATCGCCCAGCTCCGCACGCTGCTCGCGGCGATCGAGCCGCCGAGCATCGGTCCTGAGCCAGTTCCGCAAGGGCCGACCCCGCCTTCGAGTACCCCGGCGAAGGCCGGGGTCCAGGGTGGCAGGTCGCAGCACCCAGTGACTCCTGGACCCCGGCTTTCGCCGGGGTACCGCCAGATCTAGGCAAGGAAGCCGCATGAACCCCGAAACCTTCAGCCCGAGCGAGTTTAGCTGGACCTTCGATCGGGGCGTCGCGCGGATCGCGCTCGACCGCCCCGAGCGAAAGAACCCGCTCACCTTCCAGTCCTACGCCGAACTCCGCGACACCTTCCGCGCGCTGGTCTACGCAAGGTCCGTGAAGGCGGTCGTGTTCGGCAGCCAGGGCGGCAATTTCTGCTCGGGCGGCGACGTCCACGACATCATCGCGCCGCTCACGAAGATGTCGATGCCTGAGCTGCTCGATTTCACCCGGATGACGGGCGATCTGGTAAAGGCCATGCGCGGCTGCCCCCAGCCGATCATCGCCGCAGTCGACGGGGTCAGCGTCGGTGCGGGCGCGATCATCGCCATGGCCTCGGACATTCGCTACGCCACCCCCGAGGCAAAGACCGCCTTCCTCTTCAACCGCGTCGGGCTCGCGGGCTGTGACATGGGCGCCTGCGCCATCCTTCCCCGTATTATCGGCCAGGGCCGCGCAAGCGAGCTGCTCTTCTTCGGCCGCAGCTTCACCGCGGAAGAGGGCAAAGCGTGGGGCTACTTCAACGACGTCGTGCCCGCCGACAGGCTCGAATCCCATGCCATGGACGCGGCGCGGAAACTGGCCGCAGGCCCCAGCTTCGCCAACGGCATCACCAAGAACCAGCTCAACATGGAATGGGACATGAGCCTCGACACCGCGATCGAGGCCGAGGCGCAGGCGCAGGCGATCTGCATGCAGACCCGCGACTTCGAGCGCGCCTACCGCGCCTTCGCGGCCAAAGAGCAACCCGTGTTCGAGGGCGACTGATCATGGTGGAGAGCCCCGACCGGACGATCCTCCAGCCCCCCGGATGGCCGCGCCCCAAAGGCTATGCCAACGGCATCGCGGCGCGCGGGCGGCTGGTCTTCACCGCGGGCGTCATCGGCTGGAGCGCCGACGAAATCTTCGAACACGCCGATCTTGCCGGTCAGTTCCGGCAGGCGCTCATCAACACCCGCGCCATCCTCGCCGAGGGCGGCGCCGAGCCCGCCCACATCGTCCGCATGACCTGCTACGTCACCGACAAGCGCGAATACGCCGCCAGTCGCGCCGCGATCGGCGAGGCATGGCGCGAGGTGCTGGGCAAGGTCTTCCCCTGCATGGCGGTGGTCGAAGTGAAGGGGCTGGTCGAGGACGCGGCAAGGATCGAGATCGAGACCACCGCGGTGGTGCCGGAGGAAGACCGGTGAAGATCGCGGTCATCGGCGGCGGGCCTGGCGGGCTCTATTTCGCGCTGCTGACCAAGAAGCGGCTGCCCGACTGCGAGATCCACGTCTATGAGCAGAACCGCGCCGACGACACCTTCGGCTTCGGCGTGGTCTTCTCCGACGAAACGCTCGACGAGTTCCTGAGCGCCGACCCCGAATCCTACGAGATGATCCGCGCCAGCTTCGCCTATTGGGACGACATCATCGTCGACCATCAGGGCAACCGCACCACGGTCGGCGGCAACGGCTTTGCAGGCTGCTCGCGCCAGACCTTGCTGGGGCTGCTCCAGCGCCGCTGCGCCGCGCTCGGCGTCAACCTTCATTATTCGACGCGGATAGACCCTGCCGGGATCGAAACCCGCTTCGCCGACCATGATCTCGTCGTCATAGCCGACGGCGCCAACAGCCCCGTCCGCGCGCACCATGCCGAGGCCTTCGGCGCGCGCGCGATCGAGGCGCGCAACAAATTCTGCTGGCTCGGCTCCAGCCGCCCGCTCGACGCCTTCACTTTCTTTTTCGTGGCCACCGACAAGGGCCATTTCTGCGCGCACACCTATCAATATGAGCGCGGCCATTCGACCTGGGTGATCGAGACGACGCCCGAGACGTGGGACGCGCATGGCTTTGCCCATATGAGCGAGGAAGAAAGCGCGCGCGTGCTCGAGACCATCTTCGCCGAGCCGCTCGCGGGCCATCCCTTCATCACCAATCGCTCGATCTGGCGCAATTTCCACACGATCAGTTGCGCGTCATGGCGGCTCGGCAAGATGGTGCTGCTGGGTGACGCCAAGGCGACCGCGCACTGGTCGATCGGCTCGGGCACCAAGCTCGCCATGGAGTGCGCGGCCGCGCTCTCGGACGGCGTGGTCGCGAATGGCACCGACCTCGACGCCGTCACCACCGACTATGAGCGCACCCGCCGAACCCCCGTCGAGATCACGCAACACAATGCGCAGGTCTCGCTCCGCTGGTTCGAGGACCTGCCCAGGCACTGGAGCAAGGAGCGCTTCGAATTCGCCTTCTCGCTGATGTCGCGCGCCAAGGCGCTCACCTGGGACAATATCGCGCTGCGCGACAAGGCCTTCCTCACCCAGGTCGAGGACGAGTTCTACGCGCGCTACCGGCGTGCGACCGGCCGCGACGCGTCGGTCGATCGCCCCACGCCGATGTTCACCCCCTTCGACGTGCGCGGCCTCACCCTCCCCAACCGCGTCGTCATGGCCCCGATGGCGCAGTACAGCGCGGTTGAGGGCGACATCACGCCCTGGCACTTCACGCACTACACGTCGCGCGCGCTCGGCGGCGCCGGGCTCGTCTTCACCGAGATGACCTGCCCCACCCCCGATGCGCGCATCACCACCGCCTGCACGGGCCTGTGGAGCGACGCGCAGGAGCAGGACTGGAAGGCCATCGTCGATTTCATCCACGCGACCACCCCGGCCAGGGTCGCGATGCAGCTTGGCCATGCCGGCCGCAAGGGTTCCACCAAGGTGCCCGAGTTTGGCATGGATCAGCCGATGGAGTCGGGCAACTGGCCGATCTACTCGGCCTCGCCGCTCCCATATTTCGACAATATCTCCGACATCCCGATCGAGCTCGACCGCGCCCGGATGGACGAGATCCGCGACAGCTTCGTGGCCTCGACCCGTCGCGCCGCGCGCGCGAGCTTCGACTGGCTCGAGCTGCACACGGCGCATGGTTATCTGCTGGCGAGCTTCCTCTCCCCGCTCACCAACCGGCGCAGCGACTCCTACGGCGGCAGCGTGCAGAACCGCGTCCGCTTCCCGCTCGAGGTCTTCATGGCGATGCGCGAGGCATGGCCCGCCGATCGCCCCATGTCGGTCCGCCTCTCAAGCGCCGACTGGGCCGAAGGCGGATTGCCGCTCGAAGACTTGACCCTGATCTGCCGCGCCTTCAAGCAGGCGGGCGTCGACATCATCCACGCCTCGTCGGGCCAGACGGTGCCGTGGCAGAAACCCGTCTATGGCCGCATGTGGCAGACGCCCTTTGCCGAATATATCCGCCTGACCGCGGGAATCCCCACGATCGCGGTCGGAGACATCACGTCGCCTGAACAGATCAACACGATCATCGCCGCCGGTCGAGCCGACCTTTGCGCGCTCGCGCGGCCGATGCTCAACGATCCCTTTTTCGCGCGCCAGGCCGCCGGGCATTACGGGGTCCGGAGCGCCTGCGGCGTCCCGCTCGGCTGGCCCGAACAGATGCGCACCGCCGAATATCAGCTCTACCGTGAGGCCCAGAAGGCGAACGACAAGAACGCCGAGCTCAACGCCAAAGCGCGTCCCGTCCGCCGTCACGACCAGCGCGCCGCAGACCCCGAGGAGAAGCTCTATGGATGAAGGCGCGCCGGTCTTTCCCGATGCGTTCAACATGGCGGACTATTTCGTGTTCGCCAATCTGGAGGCCGGTCGCGGCGACAAGCCCGCAATCCTGTTCGAGGGCCGCACGATCACCTATGCCGAGGTCGCGCGCAACGTCGAGCGCGTCGCGCACCGCCTGCTCAGCGACGGCCTTCTCCCCGAGCAACGCGTGCTGCTCTGCATGCGCGACTGCCCCGAATTCGTCTATGCATGGTTCGGCGCGTTGAAGGCGGGCGCGGTCGTCACCCAGATCAACCCGCTGCTGCCCGAAACCGACTACCGCTATTATCTCGGCTATGTGAAGCCGCAATTCGCCTTCATCGACGAGGCGAGCCTCGCGGCCTTCGGCGCCGCGGCAGCCGAATCCCGCCACGGCAGCAACGTCATCCTCGTCGGCGAGGACGCAACCTTCGCCGGTTTTGACGACTGGCTCGCGCGCGACATCGCGCCGGGCACCAAGCCTTGGCCCACGCGCAAGGACGACCCCGCCGTCTGGCTCTTCACCAGCGGCACGACGGGACAGAGCAAGGGCGCGGTCCACTGCCATTTCCATTTCGCCTACAACACCGAAGTCTACGCCCGGCGCTTCATCGGCGTCCACGAGGACGATGTGACGCTCTCGGGTCCGCGCCTCTTCTTCGGCTACGCGACAGGCACCAACCTCATGTTCCCCTTCGCGGTCGGCGCAACCACCATCCTCTTCCGCGATCCCCCCACCGCCCAGTGCCTCTTCGACCAGATCGAGCGCCACCGCCCGACGATCCTCACCAACGTCCCCACGCTCATCAACAAGATGCTCGAAGCCGATGGCACGCGCCCCGACCTGTCGAGCCTCCGCTTCATGTGGAGCGCGGGTGAGGCGCTGCCGCGCGAGCTCCACGAACGTTGGGACCGCGCCTTCGGCGTCCCCATCATCGACGGGATCGGCAGCGCCGAGAGCTTTCACATCTATATCAGCAACCGCCCCGACGACATTCGCCCCGGCAGTCTCGGCAGGCTCGTGCCCGGCTATGAGGCGCGGCTGATCGACGACGAAGGCCAGCCCGTCGAGCAGGGCGATATCGGCACGCTCTGGATCGGCGGCGATTCCGCCGCGCTCTACTATCACGGCGACTACGCCAAATCGAAGGAGCATCTGCGCGGCGGGTGGATCGTGAGCGGGGACAAGTTCCGGCAAGACGCCGATGGCTATTGGCATTATGAAGGGCGCGGCGACGACCTCATCAAGAGCGGCGGCATCTATGTAAGCCCGATCGAGGTCGAGAACTGCCTGACGCGGCACGAAGCCGTAAGCGAATGCTGCGTCGTGGGCCGCAAGGACGCTGCCGGGCTCGAAAAGCCCGTTGCCATCGTCGTGCTCAAGGCCGGGATCGAGAAATCCGGCACGCTGGAGGCAGAGTTGATCGATTTTTCGAGACAGCATCTCGCCCGATACAAGGCGCCGCACCGAATTCTGTTCGCAGACGCCGCGCTGCCACGCAATGATCGCGACAAGATCGACCGCAAGGCCTTGAAGGCGCGCGTCGCATGAAGCTCGGCGACGCGCCCTGGACAGCCATTCGCGACGCGCTGGCGACCGGCGAGCCCGTTGTCGCCATCCTGCCGTGCGGCGCGGTCGAGGCGCATGGTCCACATCTTCCGCTGGCGACCGACGTCATCATCAGCGACGGCATGGCGGATCGCGCCGCAGCCATGCTCGAGACGCAAGGCATTCGCGCCTTCGTCCTGCCCGCGCTTGCCTTTGCGCCCGCCAATTATGCGGCAGCGTTCGCGGGCACCATTTCGATCAGCACCGCGGCCGCGAAGGCGGTGCTGATCGACATTGCCAAGTCCCTGCGCGAACAGGGCTTCGCCTGCCTCGCCATCGCCAACAGCCATTTCGATCCCGCCAATGTCGCAATGCTGCGCGAGGCGGCTGCCGAGATCGGCGCGCTTGGGCTCGCGGTGGCCTATCCCGACTTCACCCGCCGCGCGCTGGCAAGCCGGTTGACCGAGGAATTCGTGTCAGGCGCCTGTCATGCCGGACAATTCGAGACGAGCCTGGTGATGGCCGATCGGCCCGAGCTCGTCGACGAAAGCCGGCGCAGCGCGCTCGAAGAAAACCCGTCCAGCCTCGTCGAGGCATTTGCGCGCGGTGCGACAAGCTTCGCTGAGGCCGGCGGACCACACGCCTATTTCGGCGCCCCGCGGTCCGCGACGGCGGCGGAAGGCGAGCAAAGCTTCGAGCGGATGGCGGAGGCCCTTGCAAACGCCGTTCACGAGGCACTCGCTCTCGCGTAGCGCGCTGCCTCACTCTGCGGCGCTGGCTACCACGATCATATCCCGGCTCCAGCCGCCGCCCATTGCCGATATGCCCGGATTTTAACCGTCGCGGGTCAGGGTAAAACCGGATTGCCCTGCATCTCCGACACGGTCAGGCTCATGCCTGCAATCGTGAAGGCAGCTCGGGAAATCAATTGTGCCTCAACCGCATGTGATCTGGGACACGCCGCTATTTGAAGCCGGCCCACCCCTCCGGCTGACGGCGCTGGCACGGTTGCCCGCGCCAATTTTCCCCAATGCAAAGATACGGGCGCTTGTCGTGTTGCTGCTGGGATGGGTCGCGTTGGGGCTGCTCGTCGTGCTGTTCGGGTCGCCGGGTTCGCCGTCGAGTTTCGTCGACGATATCGCGACCCATGCCCGTCTTGCGGTAGCGGCTCCCTTGCTCGTCATGGCGCATACCGTCTGCGCACGCCGCCTCGACATCATCGCGCGCCATTTTCTCGCATCGGGATTGCTGAGCCCGGCCGATCAGGATCGCTTCGCGGACAATGTCGAACGCATTCGCGGGCTGAGCAATTCGGCGTGGGCGGAAGCTGCCGTCATTCTGCTCGCCTATGCGTCAACATTCCTGTTGTTCATCGGCGCGTCTTCTGCAGGCGTGTTGTTTTCCTGGCAAAGGCTGGCGGATGGCTCACTCTCGGTGGCTGGCTGGTGGAACGTGCTGGTCAGCGTACCCTTGCTGCTCGCGCTGCTGCTGGGCTGGGCATGGCGCATCATACTTTGGGTGCATTTCCTCGATCGAACCGCACGCCTTGATCTGCGCCTGATCGCTGCCCACCCGGATCAGGCGGGCGGCGTGGGATTTCTCACGCAATCGGTACGAGCTTTCGCGATCCTCGGCACCGCACTTGGAGCGATCGCTGCGGGGCGCTTCACCTATGTCCATCTCAACGGCCTCGCGACCCGCTACACGGATGGGCTGCTTATTGGCGGCGTGGCGTTGCTCGTCATGATCCTGTGCGCAGGGCCGTTGCTCGTCTTCAGCGCGCGCCTGATGCAGACTTGGCGACTTGGTTCGATGGCCTATGGCGCGCTGGGGACGGAACTGGGCAAGCAGTTCGAGCGCCAATGGCTGAAAAGCGAGGCAGCCGACCATCACGAGATGTTGTCCGCGCCCGACTTCTCCGCCGCGGCCGACCTTTATCAGGTCGTCGGCAATGTCTATGCCATGCGCTTTGTGCCGATCGATGTCCGCAGCGTGCTTATCCTTCTTGGCATGACATTGGCGCCGTTCGTTCCGGCCATGTTTCTCTCGATGCCGATCGATGTTGTGTTGGCGGAGCTGAAGGGATTGCTGCTCTGATTGTGGCGCGGATCATCGCGCAGGCACCTTGGCTGCGGAGCACGAAAGCGGTGTGAAGAAGGGGGCCGTCAAGCCCCCTTCCAGGATCAGCCGTTGAGCTTGTCCTTCAGCGCCTTGGCCGCAGAGAAGCCAAGCTTGCGCGATGCTGCAATCTGCATGGCTTCGCCCGTTGCAGGGTTGCGGCCTTCGCGCGCCGGGCTGTCCTTGACCTTGAACTTGCCAAAGCCGGGCAGCGAGATTTCTTCGCCCTTGGCCGCTGCCTCGGCGATCGCGCCGAATACACCGTCGACGATTTTCTTGGCATCCGCCTTGGTGAGGCCGTTTGCGTTGCCAATGATCTCGGCAAGATCGCTGTTGTTCATGAGTTTCTCCGTTTCGCGCCAAAAAGCTGGCGCCGTGCCGCGGCCTAGAAATGCGCGCTTCGGTCGTCAATCGTCATTCGACGATGCAGAACGGGCCTATGTCGCATTGGCGCCGTTCGCGGACAGGGGGCAGCGCGGCGGTTCGGAGCGGTGAATCAGGCATTGCGGCGGGAATGCGACTGGTCGCCCGGGGCTTGACGCAGGAAGGTCGCGCGCGTTACGATCCACTGTGTATCATAAAACATCTCAGCGCCGGGTTCGGATATCCCCAACCAGCTCAAGGCCTTTTTCGGGTTGAGCCCAACCCAGTCGCTGAACGCGGAGACCAGCAATGCAAACCATGGCAGAGCGTGACTATTTTACCGACTACGAGGTGTTGAAGGATCCCTATCAGTATTTCGAAGCCATCCGCGCCAAAGGCCCGATCTATCGGCTGCCCGACCGCGACATCGTGGTCGTCACTGGCTTCGAGGAAACGCTTGAGGTTCTGAAGAACACCAGTGATTTTTCCTCGGCCATCGCTCCGCAGGGTCCGGCGGCGGCGCTGCCTTTCGAGCTGGGCAATGCCGACATCACCGCCGATATCGAGGCGCACCGTACCAGCTTCATCGGCGGCGACCTGCTGGTCGCCTATGACGACAAACAGCACACCATGTCGCGTTCGATGCTCAATCGGCTGTTCACGCCGTCCCGGCTCAAGGCCAATGAGCAATTCATCGCCGACTACGCCGACCAGCTCGTCAGGGACGCGGTCGCGAAGGGCGGGTGCGAGCTTATCAAGGACATCGCCACCCCCTTCGTAACGCTCGTGATCGCCGATCTGCTCGGCGTCCCCGCCGATGACCGCCAGCTCTTCATGGACGCAATCGAGGCCGGCGTGGGCGCTGGCAGCCTCAATCCCGACGACCTCGCGCAGCAGAACCAGCCGCTCGTCATCATGGGCACCTATTTCTTCCGATATGTGCAGGAACGTCGCGTCAATCCGCGCGACGACGTCCTTTCGGAACTGGCCAACGCGACCTACCCCGATGGTTCGACGCCCGATCTTCTGGAAATCGTTCGGCTCGCGACCTTCCTGTTCGCCGCGGGGCAGGACACCAGCGCCAAGTTGCTCGGCAACACGATGCGCTTCATCGTCGATCAGCCCGGCCTGCAGCAGCAATTGCGCGCCGACCCCACGCTGATCCCCCAATTGCTCGAAGAGGTTCTCCGCCTCGAGGGATCGACGAAGATGACGGCGCGTCTGGCGCGGAGGGACACGCGTATCGGGGACATGGAGATTCCGGTCGGCACCAAGGTGATGCTGGCGCTCGCTGCGGCAAATCGTGACCCGCGCCGCTGGGAGGATCCGCAAGCGCTCGTACTCGATCGTCCAAAAATCAGGGAGCATCTTGCCTTTGGTCGCGGCGCGCATGTCTGCGCGGGCGCGCCGCTGGCGCGCGTCGAGGTCCGCGTCATCCTCGAAAAATTCATCGAGCACACGTCGGAGATCGATCTGAACGCGGCGGTGCACGGGCCGCCCGGCAGCAGGAATTTGGATTATGAACCCAGCTTCATCATCCGCGGGCTTTCCGGGATGCATCTGAAGCTGAAACCGAACTGAACGACCGCCGGCGCCGTTCGGCTTAACCTGGCGCGACGAGCGCTTCATTTTGCACAAGGGCTGGAGGGTCGGATGGGCGTGGAACATGTGGTCGTCGTGACGGGCGGAGCGTCGGGAATGGGTCTCGGCATCAGCAAGCGCTTCGCGGAGAACGGTCATCCCGTCGCGATGCTCGATGTGCAGGAAGACGCGCTGGAGCGGGAAGGTGCTGCGCTTCGGGCGAGCGGTGCACGGATATTCACGCGAAAGGTCGACGTTTCTCGCCGGGAGGAAGTCGACGCCGCCTATGCCGCGGTGAGGGGGGAGCTTGGCCCGATCAGCATCGTGATCGCCAACGCCGGGATCTCCAGAGCGGAGGATTTCGCTTCAATGCCGCTCGCGACGTGGCAACGCATGATCGACGTAAACCTGACGGGCGTCTTCCACACGATCCAGTCGGCCGTTGCGGACATGATCGAACAGAAATGGGGCCGGATCGTCACGATCTCTTCAAATGCCGCGCAATGGGGCGCATCGGACCGCGCGCATTACGCGGCCTCGAAAGGCGGCGTGATCGGGCTGACCAAGGCGCTCGCGCGCGAACTGGCGAGGCACGGCATCACCGCCAACACCATCCCGCCCTCGCTGGTCGATACGCCCCTTGCGCGCCAGGGCGTGGCGGCAGGCGAAGTTCCGCCCATCGAAGTCATCGCCCAGCACATCCCGATCGCGCGCGCCGGAACGCCCGACGACATCGCCGACGCCTGCGAATTCCTCTGCTCGGACAAGGCATCCTACATCACGGGGCAGGAAATCAACGTGAACGGCGGAATCTATATGTAATTGTGAGGCAAGCGCCTCGGGCATGAAGGTTCGGGCGAAACACATGAACTGCAGACGTGGCGCGCAACCGCGCGGCCGACCTGGTCTTGCCCTTAGTCTTTTCAGTTACATTCGATTCCGCGCGGAGGCACCCACAATGCTTGGCGGCAAGGTCAGCCGACGCGGCGAAAATGGAGAGCGTGAACGCGGGCGGTTTTGATCGTGAAGCCCTGGCGGTCCTCGTCGAACAACAGCCGCATGCCGGTTGTGCCGAACGAACCATCGGCATTGCGCTTGAACGCCAATATGGATTTCTCGGCGGCGTAAGGCGACGACATTTTCGCGGTCAGTTCATCACCCGCGAGCGACAGGTCATAAGTCGCCTGCAACTCGTCCGAGACGTAACGGCCTTCGAGATCCATGGCGGCCGCCTTGGGTTCGTCAATCAGGATGTCCCCCTCGATCGCTTCGATGATCGCGTCCGCCTTCTTTTCCGACGCCCAGTCGCCACGATTGCAGAAAACCGCAACGGCAAGCTGCCGGTCGGGCAGACGCGCGTATATGTTCCTGAAGCCTTCAGCGCCGCCGGTGTGCATCACGAAATTCTGGCCGTTGCGCGGGCCGATCAGCAGCCCGCCGCCATAGGCGAGCTTGGTCGGCTCCACGAGCACGGGCCTGCCATTTGTGAGCGTGCCCGGCGTCAGCATGATCTTCCGCACGGACGCCGTCCAAACCTTGTGGCCGGCGGCGAGGTCGCGCTCGTACCGCGCAAGATCGTTGATCGTGATCATCAGCCCGCCCGAGCCGCTGAACCTGGGATAGGTGTCGCGGATCTCGAAGCCGTCGCCGACGGGCACATAGCCATGCGCGATGTTGGCACCCGTCGGCCCGGCATCGTTCATGAAGAAGCTGCGCTTCATGCCGAGCGGTTGCAGGATCGCTTTGCGGGCATAATCCGCAAAGGGCATGCCGGCGACGCGCTCGACGATCTCGGCGAGCAGGAGATAGCCGCCGTTCGAATAGGTGTAGGCAGTGCCCGACGCGTAGTTGGTGCTCTTCTGACCGAAGAGGAGCCGGAGCGCAGTGTCCTTGTCGGTGTCGGCTGCGCTCTCGATGCCCGAGAGGCGGATCAGCTCGAGCGAATCCCGGATACCCGCGGTGTGCAGCATCAGCATGCGGACGGTGACCGGCGCCTCATATTGCGGCAGCTCGGGCAGATATTTGCGGACATCATCATCGAGCCCGAGCTTGCCCTGTTCCACAAGTTTCGCTGCAGCCAGCGCGGTGAACTGCTTGGAAATCGAGGCTGCGTAGAACAGCGTATCGCCGTTGATCGGCTTGCCGCTGGCTATGTCGGCTGCGCCGGCGACGGCGGTGAAGATCGTCTTGCCGTCGCGAAATGCTCCGACCGCGCAGCCAGGGGCGGCCAGCGCTTTCGGGTCCGAGATGATCTCCTTTACCTTGCCGACCGTCGCCGCCTGGACAGGCGCTGCAATCAGGGTCGCGGCAAAAAGGATGTGAAGAGGTTTGACCTTGAGCATTGCGGCACTCCTGGGCCTTTATGACTATGAGCGGGCAGCGCCGGAGCGGACGCAGCAACCGGTCTCGGTTCCTATTTGCGTGGTTGCCCGCGTTGCGAGGCGAGTTGCTCGAAGGACGCGTTGCCGATCGGATAGTCGCCCCAACCGACCAGATCGAAATGCCACCATTCCTGCGGATAGACGGTGAAGCCCTCGCCTTCCATCGCGCTGCGGAGCTGTTCGCGGAGCCAGCGCTCGTGGTCGCTGCCGCCGACATAGTTGGTGAAGGAGCGGCTCGAGAACTCGTCATAGCGGCCGGTGGTGACGATCGGCTGACCGGTCGTCAGATCGTACATGGTGAGATCCACCGCCGCGCCGCGATTGTGCCGCGAGCCCCGTGCGGGATCGGCGACGAAGACGCGGTTTTCGGGCGGCGTCGCGTCCCAGAATATCTTCGTCACGTACCAGGGACGATAGGCGTCGTGGATGAGGAGGCCGTATCCTTGCGCAGCGAGCGCGCGCTGGATGCGTCCGATCGATTCAGCCGCGGGTCGCTGCAGATAGGCGGCGGCGCTTTCGTAGATCGGTTGCCCCATGAAGTTGTTCGTGCCCGCATAGCGGACGTCGAGCCGTACCCGCGGATCGACGCTGGTCAGCGAGACGAGATCGGCGGCCTTGCGCGTCGCGGGTTCGACAGGGGGAGACGCGCGCCGCGCCTCGTGCCGCAGCGCGGTCATGTTCGACTGCACCGCGGCGCGGATGGCGGCTTCGGCCTCGGCGCCGAAGTCGCGACGCGGGAAGCGGATCGCGCCGAGGCTGACTGCTACCGCATTGCCCTGCGAATCGCGTTCGAAGCGCAATTGTTCGAGCGGGTAGAGCCCGCGATCGCTCGGGAAAGCGTAAACGTCCGTCGAGACGCGCGTGAGCGGCAGCCAGTCGGTCCACTCGATCCGGACAAAGGGTTTTCCGTCGCGCTCGTAGATCCGCAGTATGTTGTGCGGCCATCCATATTCCCCGATCAGCGGCGCAAATTCCGAAGAGGGCGCGGGCGGCTCGGGCCAGTCCGTACGCGTATAGCGACGGCCTGCGAGCTCGACCCACTGACCGTCGGCGGCGAAGGCGAGCTTGTCTGAAAAGAGTTGCGCATCGTCGAGATAAAAGCGCCCGCCCGCCTTGCGTACCGTGCCCGCGAGCTCAGGTGCGTCGAGAACGAGCTGGCCGTCAAATGTGCGCGTCCAGACGCTGGACGTGCCGTCGCTGAACCGCCCCGAGAGCCGCTTCGCCTCGTCGGGCGATACCGCTTCGCTCTTCAGCCATTGCGGCAACGGCTTGCCCGTGCGGGTCGCGAGCAATGCACGCAGTGCGAAGCTGCCGAGCCGCTGTGCCGAGGGGCCCGCATCGACTGTGCTGAACACGACAACGCCGATGCCGGCATCGGGCATCAGCTTGAGGTCGGTGGCAAAGCCGTAAACCGCGCCGCCATGACCGACGACGCGCTGGCCTTCGAGCGCGCCGAGCGCGAAACCAAGGCCGAAACGGCGCCCGGCGGTGCCGGGAAACTGCTCGCGCCACATTTCTTCCTGCGTCGCGGGCTTGCCCAGTACCGCGCGATCGAGCAGCGCCGCAGCGAAGCGGCCGAGATCGTTCGCGGTGGTGTAGAGGCTGCCCGCAGCGGGGGTTCCCAGTTCGAGCGCGGGCGCGGCGAAGCGGCTGCCGTCGAACGACGCCATTTCTGCGTGCGCGATGCGGTCGCGAAAAGGCGTGGCGGCAAATCCGCTCGAGCGCATGCCCAGCGGCGCGAGCACGAGTGCTTCGACCGCCTTTTCGAACGATTGGCCCGTCACGTGCGCGACAACTTCGCCCACCACCGCGATCCCGGCATTGGAATATTTGGTGATGCCGCCCGGGGCCGCCACGAGCGTCGTTTCGTTGAGGCTCGCGACCGCGTCGGCCTCGTCCTTTGCGTGCATATCGAAATAATGTCCGCGCGGCGCTTCACGGATCAGCCCGCTGCGGTGCGTCATCAACTGACGCAGCGTGATCGCACCGCCAAAGGGATTGTGCGGACGGAAATCGGGGAGATAGCGCGTCACCGGCGCGTCGAGATCGAGCTTGCCCTGTTCGACGAGCTTCATCACCGCGATATCGGTGAAGAGCTTGCTCACCGATCCCGCGCGATAGACGGTGTCGGCAGTGGCACGCCGCTTTCGCCCAGCATCAGCAGAGCCCCATGCGTTCGACCATATCACGCCCGTCCGGTCCACCAGCGCGATTGCGACAGAGGGCAGCGCCTTGTCGGCGACTTCGCTCTGTGCGGCGGCTGCGATCACCTCGACAAGCGTTTCGGACGCGGCCGGATTCACCGCCGTCACCTGCTGCGCCGCAAGGGACGACGGCACCAGGGCGAAAGCTGCCATCAGCAATCCGCAACGCAAACCCATCCCGTCCTCTCTTGTCTCGCCCAAATCTTCGGCTTTGCTCTTGTTTTTTCAATTTAAGACAATAATTTTCCGTTGTGTCAATCTGCACCGACAATTTCTTTCCTGGTCCAGACGCGCAACGATGCGCCTATCCTGCGCAATCCTTGAAAACATCGCAATGGATCGACTATTTATGCACGGCTCATGACAGGCCAGGGTCCGCCTGCTATGTTGAAAACCCGCATCAAGGTTGAAAATTTGTGAGAGCAAAAAAGTCCGGCCTTTCACCGTCCCGGAAAGCCGCAGCGACAACGATCTCGACGGATCCCGGAGCAGTGCTCCGCCAATTACGAAACGAGAGAGGCTGGACGCTGACCGATGTCAGCAAGCGCACGGGCCTCCCCGTTTCGACGCTCTCCAAGGTGGAAACCGGAAAGATGTCGCTCAGCTATGAAAAGCTGCTGCGCATCTCGGCTGGGCTGGATATCGATATCACGCAGCTATTCGCGACGCCGAGTCCGGCGGGCGCGACATCCGTGAAGCTGAGTGGCCGCCGTAGCATCACCCGCGCTCAGGAAGGGTCGTCGATCCGCACCTCCACCTACAGCTATGTCTATCCTGCGGCCGATCTGCTCAAAAAGGTGCTCAACCCGATGTTCATCGAGGTTGAGGCGCGCTCGATCGACGAGTTTGACGATCTGATGCGCCACCCCGGCGAGGAATATGCGCTCGTTCTTGAAGGGCGGTGCGAATTTCATTGCGATCTCTACGCGCCAGCGATCCTCGAGACAGGGGATTCGATCTACTTCGACGCGGCAATGGGGCACGCCTATGTCGCGATCGGCCCTGATCCGTGCCGAATTCTTTCGGTATGCTCGGCCGACAGCCATGAGCTCAAATCGACCCTCCGCCCGGTTAACGGCGACGCGTGACCCGCGCGCCTTCCGGTAAAATTTTCTGATATTGAAAATTCCTGCCAGTCGTGTCACCGGGGAGGTTGAAACGGACGGTGGGAGTGCTGCATGAATTTGGGAGATCAGTGGGCCGCACAGCACGCCGCACTTGACTGGCAATTCAAGGCGTTGCCGGCGATTGGCGAGCCCGTCGCGCTCGATGCCGTGGGCGCGCACGGCTGGTCCATATTGCGTGAGGACGTGATGCTGCCTGCGGCCGTGCTGCGCACCGAAGCGCTCCACCACAACAGCCGCTGGATGCGGCGCTTCACCGAACTCGCCGGGGTCCGGCTCGCGCCGCACGGCAAGACGACCATGAGCCCTGCGCTGTTCGACTTGCAACTGGCCGATGGCGCCTGGGGAATCACCGCGGCCACCCCCGCGCATGTCCGCATTTATCGGCAGCATGGCGTACGACGCATCCTGCTGGCCAACCAACTGATCGGCAGGCAGGGCGTGGCTTATGTTGCGGCAGAGATGGCGCGCGACCCTGACTTCGATTTCTACTGCCTTGTCGATTCGATCGCTGCAGTGGACGCGCTCGACGCCGCGCTCGTGGCTTGCCAGCCCGGGCGACCGATGCAGTTGCTCGTCGAGCTGGGCATTACCGGAGGCCGAAGCGGCGCTCGCGACGATGCGACCGCGATTGCGGTGGCACGAGCGGTTTCAGCCTCGCCCCGCCTGTCACTGCGCGGCGTCGAAGCCTTTGAGGGCATTCTGCAGGGGCAAGGCGTCGCGGGCGAACCCGGCATGCGCAATGTGCTCGACCGGATGGTGGTGGTTGCGGCCGCATGCAGGGCAGAGAATCTGTTCGACGGCGTGCCGATCCTGTCTGCGGGTGGGTCCTCGTTCTTCGACGTGGTGACAAAGACCCTGAGCGCCGCAGAGCCTTTGTCCTGCGAGGTAGTGTTGCGCAGCGGCTGCTATCTTGTGCATGACAGCGGCTATTACGCAGACCTCGTGGAGCGACTGATCGCGCGGTCGCCCGAGGCCGCCGAGCTTGGCGAGGGGCTCAGGCCCGCGCTTGAGGTCTGGGCCTATGTCCATTCGCGCCCCGAGCGGGGCCGCGTGATCGCCGGGTTGGGCAGGCGCGACATTTCGGACGATACGCGCATGCCGAAGCCATTGCTTTACGCGCGGCCGGGCGACGCGCAGCCTTCGTCGCTCGGCCCCGGCCATGCCACGATGCGGCTCGACGATCAGCATGCCTATCTCGACGTGCCCGAGGATTCGCCCTTGCAGGTGGGCGATCTCATCGCGTTCGGAATCTCGCATCCCTGCACGACATTCGATCGCTGGCCAGCGCTCTATCTGGTTGATGAAGCACGCGCGATCATTGGCGCGATCCGAACCTTCTTCTAAGGCGCGTGGACAATTGTCCTTAACAAGTCGTCATTCCGGGGCCTAGGCGGCGTGGACGAATTGGTTGACGTGGACGGTGTGGGTTGATTCAAGGCTGCCTTTTGGAGGCAGGTTTGAGCCGGGGCGATCTGAGCGAAGCAGAATGGCGCGTTCTGAAGGGTCTGCTGCCGATCGAGCCAGAGAACCGAGGGCGCGGCCGCAGGCCTGAGCAGAATCTCTCGATAGTCAACGGCATACTCTGGCGGCTGCGCTGTGGGACTGCTTGGCGCGATGTCCCGCCAAAATACGGCAATTGGAACACGATCTACCGGCGGTTCCGTCGTTGGAGCGAGGCCGGGGTCTGGGAGGCCGTGTCGGTGACGCTTGCCGAGATCATGGCCGACACCGGACACTACAGCATCGACAGCACCACCCTTCGCGCCCATGTCTCGGCAGCGGGCGGAAAAGGGGGACTTGTCGACGCGTTCTTGGCCGCTCGCGGGGCGGGTTCACCAGTAAGCTTCACTGTCTGGCTGATGCCCGAGGACGCCCCGTCGCCTTCCACCTGACTGGTGGTGAAGCCGCCGACTGCACGGCCTATGACACGCTGATCCGCCTGCCGGACCGCGCTCCGGCGGCTCTGCTGGCCGACAAAGGCTACGACACCAACGCCATTCGCGCCGATCTCGCGAGCCGCAGCATACAGGCTGTCATCCCGGCGCGCTCCAATCGCCGAGAAAGGATCGAGCACGATCGGCAGCTCTACAGGCAGCGAAACGGCATTGAGCGAATGTTCGGCAAGCTGAAAATCAATCGTGCCGTCGCCACCCGCTACGATCAAACGCCCTCAAGTTTCCTCGGCATGGTCCATCTCGCTGCCATCCGGCTTTGGATCAAATTCGTCCACGCCGCCTAGGCGAACCCGGAAAACCGAAGGTTTTACGCTGGTTCGACTTGGAACCCGGAATCCATGAACGCAGCAACCATGCTGTCAGGGTGCAGTGTTCGTGGATTCCAGACAGCTCGATTTTCTATCCAAATCGAAAGATTTGGAGAAAATCGGCTTCTGGAATGACGGTAATTGTCCACGGCTCTGACGCGTTGCCCGCATTGCCCGCGATCAGCGCCAGGCGAGACCAATTCTTTGGCGCGCCTCTTGCCAGTTCAGGCGTGCGTCCATTCAAAAAAAGTCGGGGCAGCGGTCTCGAAAGCACCGCTGCCCCGTGGCCGCATCTGCGGCGGCCGGTTGCTGCCTCGCGCGTGGGGATGGCGCGAGGATCAGAACGTCAGCTTGACGCCCGCCGACATATAGCGGCCGATCACGTCGTAGTTCGGGCTGATATAGGGCGTGTACGGCGGATCGACGTCGAAGAGATTGTTGAGGTTGCCGAACAGGGTGAACGATCCCGCCTTGAACTGGAGTCCAAGGTCGACATAGGTGCGGCTGCCGAACTGGTTGTTCACGATCATCTCGCCGGTTGGGCCCTTCTGCGTGCTGTAGAGGCCGCCATCGACGTAGCGGACGCGCAGGTTCGCACCGAAATCGTCGTTGTCAAAAGCCACGGTCGCCGTCCCGCGCCATTTCGGAGTGGAGAAAGCGGTTTCGCCCCCGACGATCCCCGAAACGTCCGTCCCGTTGATCTTCAGATTGAAGACGTGGTTGGCGAGTGCACGGACGGTCAGGTTGCCGTCACCCAGCGCCATCCGGTACGAGGCTTCGATGTCGAGCCCCTGCGTCTGGTAGTTGGCCAGGTTCTGGAAAGTATTCGTCATCGTCTCGATGTCACCGTTCGCCCTGCGGGTCACGATGCCGCCGCAGGTCGGATCGTTCGGCAAGTTGGCGCGGCACTGGTTGAGCAGATCCTGCGCGGTCACCGTCGTAATGACATTGTCGATGTCGATGTCGTAATAGTCGACCGACAGGCGGAAGCCCGGGATGTAATGCGGCGAATAGGAGCCGCCGAGCGTCAGCGTATGCGCGATTTCGGGGGTCAGGTTGCGATTGCCGCCACCATAGACCACGACATTGGCCTGCGGCCGGTTAACGACCCCGGCGGCATTGGGATAGGGATCGATGACGTTGCCGATACCGGTCGAACGGGTGAGGAAATATTCGGTGATGCTGGGCGAACGGATGTCGCGCGAATAGACGGCGCGCAGCAACAGGTCGTTGGCGAGGCGCAAGGTGCCGCCGGTCTTCCACGACCAGATGCCGCCGCTCGTGCTGTAATCCGAATAGCGGGCGGCGCCGTTGATTTCGAGCTTCGCCATGTCCGCGATGTCGAGCAGCGGGACGTTCACTTCGGCGAAGGCTTCCTTGACGTTGAAGGCGCCGTTGGTTGCCGACGAGTTGAGCGTGCCCAGCGCATTCGCCAGCGACAGCGGGTCTACATAGTTGGTGACCTGCTTTTCCCAGCGCGCGTCGGTGCCGATGGCGATGTCCACCGGCCCCGCCCAGGTCGCGAAGGGCTGGCCCGACAGGCTGGCGCCCGCCGCGTCGAGCTTGATGGTGGCGATCAACTGCGATCCGCCAAAGGCCCAGTCGGTCGCCGCGTCCGAGATATTGCCATTGCCAAAGAGGTTGATCGGCACGCAATTGGGATCGTCGTTGGCCGTCGTCGCGTCAGCATTGATGCGGCACACTGGCCGGTTGTTGACCAACACCGAATCGACGCCGTTGTTGAAGCGCGATTTGATCCGCTGGTTGTTGAGCCGCTGATTGAGCCGGACTTCGCCATGATCGTAGTAAAGCTGATAGCTCCAGCCTTCGCCAAACGTGCCTTCGAGGCCGATCGCGCCTTCGAGGTTGCGGCGATTATAGTCGAACGTCATAATCCTGTCGGCGCCGACATCATCGAGGACGCGGCCGAGGATGAACGGACCGGTGACGCCGCCGGCGGCGAGCTGAGCGCGGTTCGCCGGCGTCAGGAAGGCGTTATCGGGCATGATGACGGCGGTCGGGGTTTCTGGGAAGAAGCCGTAATTGCCCGTCATGCGGTGGTAGCTGAAATTGGCCCAGATCTTGAGCGAGTCGGTCACGTCATAGCTGGCACGGGCGAAGCCGTTGATGCGTTCATACGGCGTGCTGACCGCAACATAATCGAAGATGTTCTGGCCGCCGCCGCCGACGGTCGTCACGCCCTGCGTCACGTCACCGAAGGGGAACCGGCCGATGTTGCCATCGGGATTGAAGACCAGATTATAGGGAGCGCCGGTGAGACGGAGGATCGAACCGCCGTTGTAAAGCTGCGTCGAGTTGGGGTCTTCGACGAGTTCCAGCCGGCCATCGGGGCGCAGAAACACACCCGATTCGAGCTTGGGGCGGTCTTTGCGGCTGAGCGCACCGCGTTCGTTCATATAGTCGGCTGCGACCATGAAGTGGCCGCGACCGCCTGCGAAGTCCGTGCCCCATGCGATGTCGGCGCCATAGCGCGCCGTATCGCCGCGCGACGATATGCCGGTCTGGGCGCCCATGCGCCAGCCGGTGAAATCATCGTCGAGAATGATGTTGACGACGCCCGCGACCGCGCCCGAGCCCCAGGCAGCGGACGCGCCGCCGGTCACGACGTCGATGCGTTTGACCAGGCTCTGCGGTACGGTGTTGAGGTCGGCGGCGCCCGAAAAACGGTGTCCGTTGAGCAGCGTGAGCGTGCGCACCGAGCCAAGCCCGCGCATGTCGGCGGTCGAAACGCCGCTAGCCGTGTTGCCGGTCGTCGTCGTCGGGGTCGATGTTGGGCGGAACTGCGGGGTGTCGTTCAGAACCTGGGCGACGCTCGGGCGGTTGCCCAGCGCGAGTTCGGCCTCGCCGATGACGGTGGTCGGCGTCGGCGCGTCGAAGCCCGAGCGCTGAATACGTGACCCCGTAACCACGATATCGTTCGGATCGGCCTCAGCGGCCTCAGCGGCCTCCGCTGTGGTCTGCGCCAACGCCGGAGTGAGGCTCACGATCATCGAGAGCGCGGTACCCGCGCACCAAAGCAAGCGCCTGGGCTTCATGCATATCCCCCTTTATATAGATGCAGAAAGTTGGCTGATGCGCCCGGCGCGGTGTTTGTTATTGCCGGAAGCCGTCAACGATCTCCAAAATTGCCGATGAGGATATGAGCATGGCATTTTAGATAATGCAATGCCGATTAGAAAATAATTATCTAATATTGAAAATTAAGTTTCGCCATGCCATTGAACCCCGATGGCAGGAGGGCACTCATGGGCATGTTGAACGAAAGCGCTTCGAGACCGTCGATCTCGCGAGCAAAGCGCTGGCTGAAACGGATCGGGCTGGGCATTCTGGTCCTGCTCGTACTCGTGGTCGCCGTTGGCACGGGCTATGAGATGCTGGGGCGTCTGAACGCGAAGGAGCAATATCCGCCTCCCGGCAAGCTGGTCGATATCGGCGGGCGGCGCATGCATATCGATTGCCGTGGCACGGGATCACCGACCGTCATTTTCGAATCCGGGCTGGGCACGGGCGGAACGATCGACTGGACGCTGGTTCATGACAAGATTGCCGGGTTCACCCGCGCATGCGCTTATGACCGGGCGGGCATCATGTGGAGTGATCCCAAGTCCACCCCGCAGGACGCTGCCGCTGTTACAGAGGATCTTCATGCAACGCTGAAGGCCGCGGGGATATCCGATCCGCTGGTGCTCGTCGGCCATTCGATCGGTGGACCCTATACAAGGACCTATGTCGGGAAATATGGCGATCAGGTTGCCGGGCTGGTCATGGTCGATCCGTCGCACCCCGATCAGGTCGCCCGGCTTGGCCAGGTGGTGAGCGTCAATGTTCATCCGGGGCGGTCGTCGCGTCTGATGCACGCCGCTTCGGCGTTGTCTTGGACGGGAATCGTACGTTTCATGATGACGGGCAACGAATTGCCGAAGCTTCAGACGGAAGCGGATACCAGGATGGCCGCTGAAGCGATGCCCAAGGCGTTCGCCTATTCGAGCAAATCGATCAAAGCCGCGACTGCGGAACTTGACGGTTTCGATCGAACCATGGCCCAGGCACGCGCGGTTGATAGTTTCGGGAACCGGCCCCTGATCGTGCTGACCGCAATGGCGCCCTTCAAACCCGAGCAACTGAAAGCTCTGGATATAACGGCGCAGGATGCCGTTCGCTTCAAGCAGACGTGGCAGGTCCTTCATGGCGAGCAGGCCGGCTTTTCGACCCGGGGCCGCCAGCAGATCGTGCCCGATGCGACCCATTATATCCAGATCGACCGGCCCGATGTCGTGATCGGCGCGGTGCGAGAGGTTGTCGATACGGTGCGCGCCGACGCGAAGGGCGGCAGCTAATCGACGATGAAGGCGCAAGAGGACGAGGCTCTGGCGCCCCTTTCCTGAAACTCTGTTCTTCAACCGGAGATCATCAGTCCGGCCCCACATGATCGCGAAGGAGTTCCGCATGATCCGGCAGATTTCCGGCGTCAGTCTTATCGGTTTGACATTGTCGCTTTCGACTCCCGCACAGGCCGGCACGATCTCCGGTCCGGCCGATCTTGGCACCGCGGTTTCCGCGCAGATCGCGTGCGCCGGAATATTCGTGACAGGGCGCGCCGAAGCGGATGTGCTGCGCGACGACGTCCACGCGCTTGCGCCGTTCACCAAGGCGGTCACGCTTTCGGTCGATCGCAAGGATCGCATCGTCACCGCCTCTGCGCCCGGCGCGGCGACGCGCACCGCGCTCTACCGATCCGGCGCGGGATGCACCTTGCTGACCGACACGGTTCGACGCGAGGTGCTCGAAAGCCAGACCGCGAAGCTCAAGCCGATGAAGATGCGGCCGTCGACGCCCTGGCCGATGGGCGATGCGCGGGCGACAAGCCCCGGACCCAAGATCGACGCGGCCGCACTGGAAAAGGCGGTAAACGATGCCTTTGTCGAGCAGAACAAGGACGGCTATCCCGACACCCGCGCCATCGTCGTGGTTCAGGGCGGCCGGATCGTCGCCGAGCAATATGCGCCGGGCTTCGACCAGAACAGCAGGCTGCTGGGCTGGTCCGCGAGCAAGAGCATCGCAGGCACGCTCGTCGGCCTGCTGGTCGACGACGGCGTGCTCAAGCTCGATGCGCCCGCGCCGGTGCCCGAATGGCAGGCAAAGGGCGATCCCCGCCGCGCAATCACGCTGCGCCAGTTGCTGACGATGTCGAGCGGTCTGCGCTTCGTCGAGAGCTATGAGCCCGGCAATGATTCGATCAGGATGCTGTTCTCGGCGCCCGACATGGCGGCGCTGGCGGCTTCGCTTCCGCTCGACAAGGCGCCGGGCTCGGCCTGGAGCTACTCGTCGGGGACGACCAACATATTGTCCGCGATCGTGACGCGTGCGACGGGCGGGTCGCTCGATGAAGTCACGCGCTTCGCCCGCAAGCGCCTGTTCGAACCTGCGGGCATGACGAGCATCGTCGTGGAACCCGACGAGGCCGGCGTGCCGGTGGGCAGTTCCTATGCCTATGCCACCGCGCGCGACTGGGCTCGCTTCGGGCTGCTGTATCTCAACAATGGCGTGACGGGGAAGAAGCGGGTGCTTTCCCGGAGCTGGGTCGATTTCGTGCGGACGCCCACCAAGGCGGCGCCGCGGCCGGTCTATGGCGGACAGTTCTGGCTCAACCTCGGCGATGACGAGGGCGACAAGCGCCGCATATTCCGCGATCTTCCACGCGATACTTTCATGGCGATGGGGCACAACCACCAGATCGTCGCAGTGGTCCCCTCGCGCGATGCCGTGATCGTCAGGCTCGGCTGGACCCCGGAAGGGCAGACCTTCGATTTCAACAAGTATCTCTCCCGGATACTGGCGGCCCTCGCGCCGCCCACGACCCAGCCATGAGCTCAAGACAAACTATGGCGGATGCCATCGCGTTACGCGCGCAAATCAGGTTGACACTTTTCTGATTGAGACAAATTATCCAAATCAGAATATTGTGTCGCAATAGTGATAATGCTTTGCGCGCGACGCGGCGGTTCGGGCCGCTCAAGCTACAAAAGAGGATGTTGGATATGCGATCGATCGGGCTTTTCGCCGCAGCGGCGTTGATGCTGATAGGCGGAGCCACGGCCGCGCAGCAACTGGCTCCAACGCCAGCGCCCATGGTCGCGCCCAAAACAGCAGGAACGGCCTCCCCCAATCCCGCCACGATGCCGGATGCGAAATCGTTGACCAAGCAGGATGTCGACACATGGCTCGACGGTTACCTGCCCTTCGCCCTCGGCAAGGGTGATATCGCAGGCGCGGTGGTTGTCGTGGTCAAGGATGGCCAGATTCTGACGCAGCGGGGATTCGGCTATGCCGACGTCGCCAAACGCACGCCGATCGATCCCGACAGCACGCTTTTCCGTCAGGGGTCGGTGTCCAAGCTCTTCACCTGGACCGCGGTGATGCAGCAGGTCGAGGCCGGGAAAATCGACCTCGATGCCGATGTGAACAAATATCTCGATTTCAGGATTCCGCTGAAGGACGGCATGCCCGTCACGATGCGCCAGCTCATGACGCACACCGCCGGGTTCGAGGAACATGGCAAGGAGACCATGTATTATGATCCCGCCAATCTCGTCCCGCTCGGCGCCTATCTGAAGCGTTCGCTTCCCACGCGAGTCTTCAAGCCGGGAACCACGCCATCCTATTCCAATTACGGCACCGCGTTGGCGGGTTACATCGTTGAGCGCGTTTCGCAGACGCCCTTCGACGATTATGTCGAGCAGCGCATCTTCAAGCCGCTCGGCATGACGAGCACGACCTTCCGCCAGCCGCTGCCCAAGCGCTTGCAGCGGCAAATGGCGCAGGGCTATTCGGTGGCGTCCGCCGCCGAGCCCAGCAAATACGAGATCCTGACGCCGGTTCCGGCGGGAGCTTCGGCCTCCTCGGGTGCGGACATGGCCCGGTTCATGCTCGCGAACCTCAATCAGGGCGCGGGGCTGATGAAGCCCGAAACCGCGCGCATGATGCACGATACGCCGCTTCCCATCCTTCCGCCGCTCAACCGGATGGAGCTCGGCTTCTTCGAAACCAACATCAACGGGCGCCAGGTGATCGCGCATCTCGGCGATACGCTGGCGTTTCACACGGCGCTTCACCTGTTCATGAACGACAATGTCGGCTTCTATGTATCGTTCAACAGCATGGGAAAGGACGCCGCGGTGGGGCCGCTGCGCCGCGCGCTGTTCGAGGATTTCGCCGACCGCTATCTGCCCGATACCCGGCCAGCCGATGGCAAGATCGATGCGGCAACCGCCGCCGAACATGCCAGGATGATGGCCGGCAACTATTTCAAGAGCCGCCGGTCGGTCACCAATTTCATGGCGATCCTCCAACTTCCCGGGCAGGTCTCGGTCAGCGTGGACGCCAGGGGCGGGCTCGTGGTGCCCGTGGCGCGCGGCCTGAACGGACAGCCGCTGCAATGGGTGGAAACCGCGCCTTTTGTCTGGCGCGCTGTTGGCAGTCACGAGCGGCTTGCCGCGCAGGTGGTCGACGGGAAGGTCGTGCGCTGGAGCATCGACGGCGCATCGCCCTATCTCGTCTTCGATCGCGTGCCCGTGTCGCAATCCTCGGCCTGGCTGCTCCCTGCGCTCTATGTGAGTCTCGCGGTGCTCCTGCTGACGCTGCTCCACTGGCCGGTGTCGGCATTGATCCGCCGCCACTACAAGGCGCCGCTCGCGCTGGGGCGCCGTTCACTCCTTGCCTATCGCGGCGTCCGGCTCGGCTCCGGGCTGGTGCTTGCGCTGCTCGGTGGCTGGGCGATCGCTTTCGTCAGGATGACGGCTGATATCAACAATTTCACGCCCCGATCCGATCCGTTGCTGTGGACGCTGCAGATCCTCGGCGTATTCATTCTCGTCGGGGGCGTCGCGATCGCCGGCTGGAATCTCGCGCTTGCGGTGAAGGAAAAGCGCGGCTGGTTCGGCAGGCTCTGGGCCGTGCTCATCCTGCTTTCCATGCTGGTGGTGCTCTACACCGCGTGGATGTTCAGTCTGCTCGCGATGACCGTGAACTACTGATGCCGCGGTTGAGGTTCAGCGTGGCCGTCGAAACGCGTCGGCTTGCCGCCCCGTTTCGGATCCTGGGTCATAGCTCGGTGGCATGATCCCTGATTCGGATCGGCCGACCCGAGGTCGGAACGATCATGATGCTCGCGGGGGCTGGCCAAGCCGTCCCGCTTGCGGCATGAGAACAAAATGGGACTATCGCAGGAACAGATCATCGCCTCGATCGACGCGGTTGCCGCGATCGAGCCGGGTTTCGCCGCCGCCCTTGGGCGCATCGGCTATCCCGAACCGCGTATTCGCCCGCGCGGCTATCAGACGCTGTTGCGCACCATCGTGGGCCAGCAGGTCAGCGTGAAGGCCGCGCAGGCGGTGTGGGACAAGCTCGAGGCCGAACTGGGTACGGGCTGCGATCCCTCGGCGCTGCTGGCGCGCGACCACGACGCGCTGCGCGCCTGCGGGCTCTCGCGGCAGAAACAGGGCTATGCGCGCAGCCTGGCCGAACTGGTGCTGTCGGGCGCGCTCGACCTTCACGCGCTGCCTGAAGGTGATGAGGACGCGATCGGCGCGCTCGTGAACATCAAGGGGATCGGCCGCTGGTCCGCCGAAATCTATCTGCTCTTCGCCGAAGGCCGTCCCGATATCTGGCCCGCCGGCGACCTTGCGGTACAGATCGAGATCGGCCGCATCCTTGGGCTCCCCGAACGCCCGAGCGAGAAAGTGACGCGCGACCTCGCCGAAAAATGGCGTCCGCACCGCGGCGCCGCGGCGATCATGACCTGGCACCATTACAACACCGATATGGGCGTGCCGGTATAGGTCGGGCGCGGCTGCTTTCGACCCAATTTCAGACATGCCTTGAACCCTCTCCCGCTTTCGCGGGAGAGGGTTGGGTGAGGGTCTTCTTCTTTCTTGCTCAAGCGTTGTGGAGCGCGCGGGCGATAGTTTCGAGAACGCCTTCGAAAGTTTCGATTACCTCGCTGTTCCAGAATCGAAGCAAGCGATAACCCCGTTCTTCAAGGTATGCCGTACGCCGGGCGTCGGCCTCCACGCTGTGCTGTCCGCCATCGAGTTCCACGATCAATTCCGCCTCGATGCACAGGAAATCAACGACGAACGGCCCAATGCTGGCCTGGCGACGAAACTTGAAACCCTCGAGCCGGCGATCGCGCACCGCATGCCACGCGCGGCGCTCGACATCGGTCATGTCGCGCCTCAGGCGCGCAGCGTGTGGACTGATCTGGCGTCGGACCGGATGCATGCACCGCAAGGTAAAAGAAAGAAGACCCTCACCCAACCCTCTCCCGCGAAGGCGGGAGAGGGCTCAAGCCAATGACCGGATCCCACGACTTCCCCGCCATTCCCACATTGGCCGGCGCGCACCACTTGCTCCCGTCGCGCGTGCGCCTATCTGCCTCATCTATGGCAACGATCACCACGCCCGCCGCTGCCGCCGCACAGGCCGCTGCCCCGCTCATCGAACGCAGTCGCCTGTTCGGCAATCCCAGCCGCATGGCGGGCACGCTCAGCCCCGACGGGAAATGGCTGAGCTGGATCGCGCCACTCGGCGGCGTGCTCAACATCTGGATCGCGCCCGCCGCGGCACTTGATCATGCGCGCGCGATCACCCGCGAGACGGAGCGCCCGATCCGCGAGCATTTCTGGGCGCCCGACAGCCGCTCGGTGCTCTATATCCAGGACAAGGGCGGCGACGAGAATTTCCTGCTTTATGGCGTGGACGTCGAGAGCGGCGCCGAGACCTGCCTCACCCCCTTCGAAAACACGCGCGTCACGATTGTCGGCACCTCGCACACGATCAAGGACCGCATCCTGATCGGGCTCAACAACCGCGATCCCCACTGGCACGACGTCTACAGCCTCGACCTGAATTCGGGCGCGCTGACCGAGATCATGCGCGGCGACGGCGTTGCAGGCTTCCTTGCCGATGACGCGCTGACCTTGCGCATGGCGCTCACCCCCAACGCCGCGGGGGGCTATGACTTTTTCCGCGTTAGCAACAACGCGATCGAACCCGAGCCCTTCACCGCGACGACGCTCGACGACGCGCTCACCACCCAGCCCGCGGGTTTCACCGCCGACGGCGCGACGCTCTACTGGATCGACAGCCGCGGGCGCGACACCGCCGCACTGATCGCGCAGAATGTCGCCACCAGCGAGACACGCGTGATCGCCGAGCATGACAAGGCCGATATCGGCGCGGTGCTGACCAATCCGAAGACGGGCGTGGTCGAAGCATGGGCCGCCAACTACCTCACCACCGAATGGACCGCGATCGACCCCGCGATCGGCAAAGATCTCGCATTGCTGAGCGAACGCCTGCCCGGCGAGATCGCGGTCACCTCGCGGACCGAGGCCGACGACAAATGGACCGTCGCGCACGATCCGGTGGCGTCGGTTCCCGTTGTCTATCTGTTTGACCGGACGACGCGGACGCTGACCGAGTTCTACGTCTCGCGCCCCGAGCTTGCCGATGTGCCGCTGGTGCCGATGCACCCGCTCGAGGTCACGGCGCGTGACGGCCTCACCCTCACCGCCTATCTCTCGCTTCCCCCCGGCAGCGACGCCGACGCCACCGGCCGCCCCGTCGCGCCTGTGCCGATGGTGCTGCTCGTCCATGGCGGCCCGTGGGCGCGCGATACCTTCGCCTTCAACCCCTATCACCAGTGGCTCGCCAATCGCGGCTATGCGGTGCTCTCGGTCAACTTCCGCGGCTCGACGGGCTTCGGCAAACGCTTCATTTCGGCCGCCGACCTCGAATGGGGCGCCAGGATGCACGACGACCTGATCGACGCCGTCGACTGGGCGGTAGCCGAAGGGATCGCACAGAAGGACCGGATCGCGATCATGGGCGGCTCTTACGGCGGCTATGCGACGCTCGCCGGCCTCGCCTTCACCCCCGAAATCTTCGCCTGCGGGGTCGATATCGTCGGCCCGTCCAATCTCGAGACGCTGCTCGAGACGATCCCGCCCTATTGGGAAGCCGCGCGCGAGCAATTCCATCAGCGCATGGGCAATCCTGGTACGCCCGACGGTCTCGCGTTGCTGAAGGCGCGCTCGCCGCTGCACAAGGCGGAGCGGATCACGAAGCCGCTGCTAATCGGGCAAGGCGCCAACGATCCCCGCGTCAACCAGTCCGAATCGGATCAGATTGTGACGGCGATGAAGGCCAGGGACATACCCGTCACTTATGTCCTTTTTCCCGATGAGGGGCACGGCTTTGCGCGCCCCGAGAACAATATCGCCTTCAATGCGGTGGCCGAGAACTTCCTTGAGTCGTGGCTGGGCGGCCGCGCCGAGCCGATCGGCGACACGCTCAAGGCGTCGAGCGCAACAGTCCCCGAAGGCGCGGGCTTTGCGCCTGGGCTCGAGGCCGCGCTCGAATAATCGATGAGGCATATTGATGCGGGGGTAACCATGCGCCTTTGGCACGCAGGGAGATCCGTGCTAGGTCGCACATAACAATAGAAAAATAACCCTGGGTCGCAGCGGCAGGGGAAATGCATGCGACGTCCGTTCAACCGTATCCAGGCGCTGATCCTGCGCAAGATGGCCGAGGCGCTGTTCCACGGCCAGCCGATGGCGATCAGTTCGCGACAGGTGGTCGATAATCTTCAGGACCTGTTCGGCAACATCACGGGCAACAAACCGCGCGAAATCGGGCTGACCGTGCTGCTGCTCGGTCTGCTGCTCGGCGGCCCCTTCTTCATCTGGGGCAGCGTGGACACGCGCGTGCGCCGGATGCGCAACCGGCTCGAACGCTCGAAGAACGATCTGATGCAGGATTTCGCGCGGCTGCGCGGCATCATCTATGCGGGCTATTACGGCCATTGGCAGGGCAATACGCAGGAAGACAATGTTGACAATCCTGTCTTCCAGGCGATCGGCTACACGCTGCCCGCGCACCGCAACCGCAGCATGGCGGGCGAGCAAAAGCTGGAAATCCGCACGGGTCACGACCTGACGCATGAGGCCTTTGTCGGGCACGACGCGCTGCCCGACGAGGAAGAGGTGATCGTGATCGGGTCTGGCGCGGGCGGCGGCACCGCCGCAGCCGAACTCGCCAAACAGGGTTACCGCGTACTCATCGTGGAGGCTGGGCCGCATTATCCCACGTCGCGCATCACGCATGAAGAAAAGCGGATGGCCGCGCGGCTCTTCGTCGATGGCGCGATCCAGACCACGCGCGACCGCGATATTGTGGTCTTCCAGGGGCGCTGCGTCGGCGGATCGACCGTCATCAACAACGGCATCTGCCTGCGCGTGAAGGAGGAAGGCCGCAGCCACCCGCTTGCCGACGACGTGCTCGCCACCTGGCACGCGCTGGGCGCGCCGATCAACGAAGCGCGGCTCGATGCATCCTATCAGGCGGTCGAAAAGGCGCTCAAGGTCTCGCCCGCCGCGCCGCTATCGGGGCGCAATAACGGCCCGCATCTGATGAAGGGCTGGGCCGCCTATGCCGAGGCGACCGGGCTCGAACGCGATCGCATCGCGCCCGCCGACTGGTTCCGCAAGAACTGGGGCGATCCGGGCAATGCCTGCGTCTATTGCGGCTATTGCAACACCGGCTGCGCCTATGGCCGCAAGAACGCGATGCCCCAGTCGCGGCTGCGCGAAGCGGTCGGGCATGACGCACGCATCCTCGCTGATGCACAGGTCACGCGAATCCGCTGGAAGGCCGACCTCGTCAACGACAAGCGCGTCGCCGACGGCGTGGAGCTTCTGCTCGCCGACGGGCGCCGCCATTTCGTCCGCGCGCGCCGCGGCGTCGTCGTGGCCGCGGGCGCACTCGCGTCGAGCCGGCTGCTCAAGTCCAGCGGTGTCGCGAACAGCGGCAAAGGCATGTCGCTCAACATCGCCTGCCCCGTCGTCGCGCTGATGCCGCAAGGCACGCGGGTCGACGCCTGGAACGAGGATCAGATGACCAGCTATGTCGATCAGGGCGATTTCCTGCTCGAATCGCATTTCCAGCCACCGATGAGCATGGCGACGCTCGTCCCCGGCTGGTTCGGCGATCATTTCGGTCGCATGCACAATTACAACCGCCTTGCATCGGCGGGCATCCTCTTCCCCGCCGATCGTTGCGGCCAGATGAAGGGGGGCAAGCTGAGCTTCAAGCTCCGCGACGATGTCGAGCTGCCGCTGCTGCGCCGCGCTCTGGCGACGCTGTCCAAGGTCCATTTCGCCGCGGGCGCCGAAGAAGTCTATCCGGCGCTCGCGCGCGGCCAGGCGCTCGGTGCCGGAACGCACTGGGGCGATATCGATCAATTCTTCGAAGACAATATTCGCGAGGCCGACGACGTCACGCTCTCAAGCTCGCACCCGCAGGGCGGCAATGCGATCGGCAAGAATCGCGACAACAGCGTCATCGGCATGGACTTCCGCGTCCACGGCACCACCAATGTCATGGTCACCGACGCGAGCGTCTTTCCGAGCTGCATCCGCGTCAACGCGCAGTTGACCACGATGGCGATGGCGCATTACGCGACCGCGGACGCTTCTCCCTTCTGACGGGAATTTCCGTGGACGACCGCCATATCCTGACGCTTTCCTGCCCCGACGCACGCGGCATCGTCGCCGCGGTCGCGGGCTTCGTCGCCGAACAGGATTGCAACATCCTCGAATCCGCGCAGTTCGACGACCTGGACAGCGGCCGCTTCTTCCTGCGCATGCTCTTCGCGAGCGAGGGCGGGGTTTCGGGCGATACGCTGCGCGCGCGCTTCGCAGCGATCGCCGCGCGCTATGCGATGGACTGGCAGATCAGCGACGCCGCCTATCGCCCGCGCACGATCATCATGGTCTCGCGCTTTGGCCATTGCCTCAACGATCTGCTCTATCGCCACGAGATCGGCGCGCTCCCCGTCGACATCGCCGCGATCGTCTCCAATCATCAGGATTTCGCGGGGCTCGCCGCCGCGCGCGGCATCCGCTTCCACCACATCCCGGTCACCGCCTCGACCAAGCCCGAGGCCGAGGCGCGGCTGATCGAGCTCTTCACGCGCGAAGGCGGTGAGTTGCTCGTGCTCGCGCGCTATATGCAGGTGCTCTCCGACGATCTCTGCGCGCAGCTCGCCGGGCGCGCGATCAACATCCACCACAGCTTCCTGCCCGGGTTCAAGGGCGCGAAACCCTATCACCAGGCGCATGCGCGCGGGGTAAAGCTGATCGGCGCCACCGCGCATTACGTCACCTCGGATCTCGATGAAGGCCCGATCATCGAGCAGGAGGTGATCCGCGTCGATCACGCGACAAGCGCCGAAGAGATGGTCGCCGCCGGCCGCGATGTTGAAACCGTCGTGCTCGCCCGGGCGATCACATGGCATGCCGAGCGGCGTATTCTCCTCAACGGCAACCGCACCGTTGTGTTTCGCTGAGCCAGGGCATAGGTCAGTGACAATGCTGTCAGGGTGATTGGAAAAGGATGCGGCTCACCATTCGCGACGTCTCCGAGGCGGCGGGGGTATCGATCAAGACGGTCTCGCGCGTGCTCAACAAGGAGCGCTACGTCCGCGACGAAACCCGGCTGAAGGTGGAGTCCGCGATCGAGGCCCTGGGATTTCGCCCGAGCGCGGCGGCGCGCGCTCTCGCGGGCAAGCGCTCCTTCCAGATCGCGCTGCTCTACGACAATGAGAATGCCTATTACGTCTTCGATCTGCTCGCGGGCGCGCGCAAATGCTGCCTCGAAAATGGCTTCCGCCTGATCTTTCAGCCTTGCGACATCCATTCGCCGCGGCTGATCGACGATATCCGCGCGCTGATCGACGAGACGCATGTCGACGGCATCATCCTGCCCCCGCCGCTTGCCGATGTCGCGGCGCTCATCGAGGAACTGCACCGTCGCGACGTCGCCTTTGTGCGCATCTCGCCCGGCACCGAGCCCGAAGCGTCGTCCTCGGTTCATATCGACGACTGCGCCGCCGCCGAGGCGATGACCACGGCCCTGATCGCACTGGGGCACCGCCGCATCGGCTTGGTGCTTGGCCACCCCGATCACGCCTCGACCAGCGATCGCCTCGACGGCTATCGCCGCGCGCTCGCCGCGCATGGCATCGCCGAGGATCCCGCGATCATTCAGCCGGGCCGTTATGACTTCGAATCGGGCCGCGCCGCCGGCGCCGCGCTACTGGATCTGCCTGAACCGCCGAGCGCGATATTCGCAAGCAATGACGAGATGGCGGCGGGCGTGCTCGCAGTCGCGCACGAGCGCGATATCGCGGTGCCCGAACAGCTCTCTATCGCGGGATTCGACGATACCACGCTCTGCCGGCTCGTCTGGCCCCCGCTCACCACCGTTCATCAGCCGACACAACAATTTGCCTATGTGGCGACCGCCCTGCTCATCGACGGTCAGGCCGAAATCCGCCGCAGAAAGCTCGATTTCACGGTAATAGAGCGCGGCTCGACGGCCCCTCCGGGCGGCAGCGCCGCTTAGCTTTTCTTTCGCGATCGCGAACAAATATTGCGCCGTCGGGGATTTGGCGCGCACGCGATCCTGACCTAAAAGCTTGGCGACCATGTCCGAACCAGCCGTCATAGAATTTCGCGACGTTCAGAAGCGCTTCGCCAGCAACGCCGAACCGGCGCTCGCAGGCGTTACGCTCTCGGTCATGCGCGGCGAGATCTTCGGCGTTATCGGTCAGTCGGGTGCGGGCAAGTCCACGCTCGTCCGCCTCATCAACGCGCTCGAACGCCCGGGCGCCGGAACGGTCTCGGTCGACGGCATCGACGTCGCATCGCTCGACGCCGACGGGCTCCGCCGGCTCCGACGCCGCATCGGGATGATCTTCCAGAATTTCGGGCTGCTCTCCTCTCGCACCGTCGCGCAGAACGTCGCCTTTCCGCTCAGGCTCGCCGGCACCGGGCGTTCGGAGATCGACACGCGCGTCGATGAATTGCTCGCGCGGGTAGGCCTCACCGAGCACGCGCATAAATATCCCGCACAGCTCTCGGGCGGCCAGAAGCAGCGCGTCGGAATCGCACGCGCGCTCGCGACGCGGCCCGAAGTCCTGCTCTGCGACGAGGCAACGAGCGCGCTGGATCCCGAGACCACGCGCTCGGTGCTCACCTTGCTCAAGGAACTCAACGCCGAACTCGGCCTCACCATCGTGCTCATCACGCACGAGATGGAGGTGGTCCGCAGGGTCTGCGACCGCGTCGCGGTGCTTGAGACGGGGCGTGTCGTCGAGACTGGCACGGTGGGCGACATCTTCAGCAACACCGCGCATGAGGCTACCCGCCGCATGCTCGGCGCGATGGCGGAGCACGCGGCATGAGCTTTGCCAATATCGACTGGTCCGATATCGGCCAGGCCTGCCTGGACACGCTCGCGATGCTCGGCGGTTCGCTCGTGCTGACGATCCTTCTCGGGCTTCCGCTCGGCGTGCTGCTGTTCCTCACATCGGGCCGCCAGCTTCTGCAGAACCGGACCGCCAATGCCGTGGTCGGCTTCATCGTCAACGTGCTGCGGTCGGTCCCCTTCGTCATCCTGCTGATCGTGATGATCCCGCTGACCGTGGCGCTGGTAGGCACGTCGCTCGGCGTGGTCGGCGCGATCCCGCCGCTCGTGATCGGCGCCGCGCCCTTCTTCGCGCGGCTCGTCGAAAGCGCGCTGCGCGAGGTCGATCGCAATACGATCGAGGCTGTCCAGTCGATGGGCGCCACCACCAGCCAGGCCGTGTGGCGCGCGCTCATTCCCGAGGCGATGCCCGGCATAATCTCGGCCGCCACCGTCACTGCCGTCGCGCTCGTCTCCTTCACCGCAATGGCGGGCGTCGTCGGTGCGGGCGGCCTCGGCGATCTCGCGATCCGCTTCGGCTATCAGCGTTTCCAGACCGATGTCATGATCGTGACCGTCGTCATCCTCATCCTCATGGTCCAGGTGATCCAGTTCGCCGGAGACCGCCTCGCCCAGCATTACACGCGGCGGTGATGGGCCTTCCCCGTCCCGTTCGTCCCGAGCGAAGTCGAGGGACGCCCGGCACCGCGCCGACGTGTCTCGACTTCGCTCGACACGAACGGATAGATCGAAACGCAAATCGCAAGAAACCGAGGCACAACACATGAACCGCCGCACCCTGCTGATCGCAACCGCCCTGCTCGCGCTCGCCGCCTGTTCGGGCGGCAACAAGGCCGATGGCGACACGCTCACAGTCGCCGCCACCGCGGTGCCGCACGCCGAGATCCTCGAACACATCAAGCCCGCGCTCGCCAAAGACGGCGTCGATCTGCAGATCCGCGTGTTCAACGATTACGTCCAGCCCAATATGCAGGTCGCGCAGAAGCAGATCGACGTGAACTATTTCCAGACCAAGCCCTATCTCGACGATTTCAACGCCAATCGCGGGACAAAACTGGTGACCTTCGCAGGCATCCATGTCGAGCCGATGGGCGGCTATTCACGCAAATGGAAGTCGCTCGACCAGCTTCCCAATGGCGCCCAGGTCGCCATCCCCAACGATCCGAGCAGTACGGGCCGCGCGCTCGTCCTGCTCGAAAAGGCAGGGCTGCTGAAACTCAGGCAACCGGGCCATGCGCTCTCGACGCTTGGCGACATCACGAGCAACCCGAAGAACCTGCAATTCAAGGAACTCGAAGCCGCCGCGATGCCGCGCGTGCTCGACCAGCTCGACCTCGCGCTCATCAACACCAACTACGCGCTCGACGCGAAACTCAATCCGGTCAAGGACGCGCTGATCATCGAGGGCAAGGACTCGCCCTATCTCAACTATGTCGTTGGGCTTGAGGAGAGGCGAAACGACCCCAAGGTCGTGAAACTGATCGCTGCGCTGAAGAGCGCGGACGCCAGGGCGTTCATCGAGAAGAACTATGCAGGTGCAGTGCTGCCGGCGTTCTGAGGAACGTGCGGTGAGGTACTGGCCTCCGTTAAGCGGTGGGTTTCTGCCGTTCGGCTCCTCCCCGGTACGGGGAGGGGAACCACGCGAAGCGTGGTGGAGGGGCTGGCGCGAAACCTGACAATTCGGCGCCGCCCCTCCGTCAGCCCTCCGGGCTGCCACCTCCCCGTATCGGGGAGGAACTGGCGCCCGCAACCGGGTTCGAAAGCAGGCATTGCGCGTGTTTCCACGGGAATGTCCGCTTTGGGGAATCTGCCATTGCGCCTGCTTTTCTGCCAATTTCTGTCAGGATCCATGCTCACCGGCACGTAGCCTCGTCATCCAACGCGCAGATCGTTTCCGCCTGTCCTACACAAAATGTTCTTGTTACGTTCCTTACCGGAGGCGCTCAAAGCGCCCATCGCGAGGAAGCCGAATCAACATGCGCGTTTGTGGGAAGTTTGCGAAGTTAAGTCTGTCCCGAGCACCGTCGAGGGGCGAAGTGAGGCGGGACTCAGCGGCCGCCGAAAAGCGCACGCGCGCGCGCCATGCGCTCGATTCCCGCGTCGATCGTCGCATCGATCTTGGCGAAGCAGAGGCGCACGACCGAGGTGACGGGCGCCTCGGCGTAGAAGGCCGAAACCGGGATGGCGGCGACGCCGGCCTCGCGGACCAGCCGGCCGCAGAAACTCACGTCGTCGATCGGGATGCCCGACGCTGCGAGGTCGATCGACAGGAAATAGGTGCCCGCGCTGGGCAACATCGCCCATCCCGCCGCCTCGAGACCCGCCGCCAGCCGATCGCGCGAGCGCGCGAAATCCGCACACATCGCGGTGAAATAGGCGTCGTCCTTGCCCAGCCCGTGCGCGACCGCGGCCTGAAGATTGGGCGGCGTGGTGAAGGTCAGATACTGGTGCGCGCGCGCCAGCGCATGGGTGAGTTCTGGCGCGGCGCACATCCATCCGACCTTCCAGCCGGTCAGCGAGAAGATCTTGCCCCCCGATCCGATCTTCACCGTCCGCTCGCGCATCCCCGGAAACGCCATGATCGGATTATGTGCGCGGCCGTCGAAGACGACATGCTCCCACACCTCGTCGCTGATCACGACCGCATCGTGCTTCACTGCGAAGCGCGCGAGCAGCGCAAGCTCGGTATCGGCGAACATCGTCGCCGTGGGGTTGAGTGGATTGTTCAGGATCGCAACCGTCGTTCGGTCGCTGAATGCCGCCGCGAGCGCCTCTTCGGTCAGCCGCCATTCGGGCGGCTCCAGCCGCACCAGCTTCGGCACCCCGCCCGCGCGCAGCACCAGCGGCAGATAGGCGTCGTACATCGGCTGGATCAGCACCACCTCGTTGCCCGGCGTCACCAGCGCGAGGATCGCCGCCGCCAGCGCCTCGGTCGCGCCCGAGGTGACCGTCACCTCGCTCTGCCAGTCGAGGTCGATGCCCTGATGGCGGCGATAGTGATCCGCGACCGCCTGCCGCAACACGTGCAGCCCCGCCATCGGCGGATACTGGTTGGATTGCTCGACCAGCGCGCGCTGCGCGGCTTCGATCACGTCGGCCGGGCCGTTGGAGTCGGGAAAGCCCTGCCCCAGATTGATTGCGCCCGTCTCGCGCGCGAGGCCGGACATCTTCTCGAAGATCGTAGTGGGCATCTGGGCGTAGAGCGGGTTCATCGTATCGGGTATTTCCGGGCTGGCGGTTCCGTTCCTTGTACCCCGGCGAAAGCCGGGGTCCAGCGTTGCGCGACGTGCACCGGTCTGGACCCCGGCTTTCGCCGGGGCACGACATTGCTACCGGCTCTGCGGCGTGAATTGGGCAACCAGATCATAGCGGTCGCCCGGGAAGGTCTGGCGCACCCAGGTCACCTCCTTGCCAAGCTGCCACGTCCAGCGCTCGAGCTGGAGGCACGCAGTCCCCGGCGCGATGCCCAGCAGCCTGGCCAGCCGCGCGTCCGCGGGCACCGCTGCGATCCGGTGTCGCGCCTCGCTCCACGGCACATGGCCGAGCAGCCAGGACCCCGGCGCCTCCGCGGTGAAATCGACGTCGCGCGCTTGCGGAACCATGGCGAGGCTGATCAGGCGCTGCTCATGCCCGAAGGGTTCACCCGCGGCATGATGCACCCCCTCGATCGTGAGCATCGCTCCCGCCGCTTCGAGTGGATCGCCGGCCGCGTGCTTGCGCTCACCGCGTTTCAGCAACTCGAAGCGATAGGCATCGCCGCGCGCCGCGATCACCGATCCGATATCGGGCACGTCGAGCACCGCCGACTGGACATGCGGATGCGCGACGAACGACCCCGCCTTGCGCCGCCGCTCGATCAGCCCGGCGCGGCTGAGCGCGGTCAGCGCCTTGCTCACCGTCGCGCGCGCGCAGCCATATTCGGCGACCAGTTCATGCTCGAACGGGATCCGGTCACCGGGACGCCAGGCCCCCGATCGGATGTTGCGCTCGATATCCTCGCGGATGCGCTGGTCGAGGGTCTGCGCGACGCTCATTCTGAGAGTAGCGCCCTCACCGTCTCGCGATAGCGCGCGGAGATCGCCTCCGCGGCATGATGCCGGCCGCCGGTCACGACCTTCACTCCGTGCCGCCACACGCCGTCGACGCAGCCCGCCCGCCCCGAGAAGATCCAGCCATCGAGCAACAGGTCACCCTTGCGGCCGCAAAGCGCGGGATGTGTCGCGTCGAGCGACACGATGTCTGCCGACGCCCCCTCGACAATGCCACCCGTGATCCCCAGCGCCTGCGCGCCGCCCGCAAGCGTCTGACCGAACAGCCGCGCGCCGGTCGAAACGCCTTCCACGGCAAGGATGTTGCGGCCCCGGTCGCGCAGGCGCTGGCTGTATTCGATCATGCGCAGCTCCCCTGCCACATCGATCAGGATATTGGAATCGGTGCCCGTGCCGATCGCGCCGCCCGCATCGAGGAAGCGCGCTGCGGGAAAGATGCCGTCACCCAGATTGGCCTCGGTGATCGGGCAGAGACCAGCGACCGCACCGCTACGCGCCAGCGCATCGGTCTCCGCCTCGGTGAGATGCGTCGCGTGGACAAGGCACCAGCGCGCATCGACGTCGGCGTTGGCGAGCAGCCATTCGACCGGGCGCAGCCCCGAAAAGGCGATACTTGCCTCAACCTCCTTCACCTGCTCCGCAGCGTGGATATGGAAGGGTCCGGTCGGGCTCATCTCAAGCAGCACGGCAAGTTCCTCGCCGGTGACCGCACGCAGGCTGTGCGGCGCAACGCCCATATTGGCGTCGCCTTTGAGTTTCGCGCGGCTCGCGTCGAGCAGCGTCGCAAAACCGTCGAGATCGCTGAGGAAGCGCCGCTGCCCCTGTTTGGGCGGCTGTCCACCGAAATCGCTGTGCGCGTAGAAGACGGGCAGCAAGGTCAGCCCGATCCCTGTGGCGTCCGCCGCCGCCGCGATCCGCCCCGCGGTCTCTGCCGGATCGGCATAGCGCGCGCCCGCGGGATCATTGTGGAGATAATGGAACTCGCCGACGCGGGTGTAGCCGCTCTCAAGCATCTCGACATAGGCCTGCGCTGTAATCGCCTCGATATCCTCAGGGGTCAGCCGGTCGAGGAAGCGGTACATCACCTCGCGCCAGCTCCAGAAATTATCATCCCTGCTGCCGTCGCCGCGATGCTCCGAAAGCCCCGCCATGCCGCGCTGAAAGGCGTGGCTGTGGACGTTGCACTGCCCCGGAATCGCGATCGAATGCCGCTCGTCATCGAGCCCCGGTTCTGCGCCCGCCACGACCGAAGCGATACGCCCGTCCACCATCGTGACACGGACACGATCGGCCCACCCGTGGGAAAGAAGAGCGGTTTCGAACCAGAGCGTCGTCATCGGATCATCCTGCAGCCACAAATATTATGACTAGACATAATACGGTCGATTGAGCAAGTCTATGCGCATGGCAACCGACTCCGCGCATCGCTGCGATCGCATCTGGACCAACGCCCGGCTGGCGACGATGGCTGCGGCGGGTAGCGTCGAGCGGGGCATGATCGCCGCAAAGGACGGCCGGATCGTCCATGCAGGCCCTGTCGACACGCGCTATGACGCACCAGAGCTGATCGACTGCGACGGCCGCTGGATCACGCCTGGGCTGATCGACTGCCACAGCCATCTCGTCCATGCGGGCAACCGCGCGCACGAATTTGAATTGCGCCTGGAAGGCGCGAGCTACGAAGATATTGCGCGGGGGGGCGGCGGCATCGTCTCGACCATGGCGGCGACGCGCATCGCGGACGAGGATACGCTTGTCGCCTATGCGCTCGAACGGCTCGACACGCTGATCGCCGAAGGGATGACCACGATCGAGGTCAAGTCGGGCTATGGGCTTTCGACCGAGGCCGAGGTGAAGATGCTCCGCGCCGCGCGTCGACTGGGCAGCGAACGCAATGTCCGCGTGGTCACGACCTTTCTGGGAGCACATGCACTGCCTCCCGAATTCAGCGGCAATGCCGACGGCTATATCGACCTCGTCTGCAATGACATGATCCCCGCGGTTGCCGCGGAAGGACTGGCGGATGCGGTCGACGCCTTTTGCGAGGGAATCGGATTTACGCCGGGGCAGGTTTCGCGGGTTTTCGAGGCCGCCCGGATGCACGGCCTTCCCGTCAAGCTCCACGCTGAGCAGCTTTCGAACCTCCACGGCGCCACGCTTGCGGCGAGTTTCGATGCGCTTTCGGCGGACCATCTGGAACATCTCGATGCGGTCGGTATCGATGCAATGGCGAAGGCCGGCAGCGTCGCGGTGCTGCTGCCCGGCGCCTATTATTTCACGCGTGAGACGCAATTGCCGCCCGTGGCGGGGCTTCGCGAAGCCGGCGTGCCGATCGCGTTGGCGACCGACTGCAATCCCGGCACCTCGCCGCTCACCTCGCTCCTGCTCACCATGAATATGGGAGCGACGCTGTTCCGCCTGACCGTCGAGGAATGTCTCGCGGGCGTCACGCGAGAGGCAGCGCGCGCGCTTGGACTGCTTGGTGAGACGGGCACGCTGGAGCCCGGCAAGAGCTGCGATCTTGCTATCTGGGACGTCGAGCGTCCCGCCGAACTGGTTTATCGCATGGGCGCGAACCCGCTCCATGCGCGTGTGTGGAAGGGTTTATGACAGAAATTACGATCAAGCCGGGCCATGTCCCGCTTGCCGATTGGCGCGCCGTTTATCGGGGCGCAACGCCCGTGCTCGATGCAGCGGCGCATCCGCTGATCGCCGAGAGCGCGGCAGCGGTCGAACGCATTCTGTCCAAGGGCGAGCCCGTCTACGGCATCAACACCGGCTTCGGAAAACTCGCCAGCGTCCGCATCGGCGACGAGGATCTGGAAACGCTCCAGCGCAATATCGTGCTGAGCCACGCCGCGGGCGTGGGCGAGCCGATGCCCGTTCCCATCGCGCGGCTGATGATGGTGCTAAAGCTCGCGAGCCTTTCGCAGGGCGCCTCGGGCATCCGTCCCGCAACCATCGCTTTGCTCGAAACGATGCTCGCCAAGGGGCTGACGCCCGTGATCCCGTGTCAGGGATCGGTAGGCGCATCGGGCGATCTGGCTCCCCTCTCGCACCTTGCCGCTGCGATGATCGGTGTGGGCGAGATCTTCGTCGACGGCGAGCGGCTGCAAGCCAATGCGGCGCTCGCAGAGGCTGGCCTCGACCCGCTGACGCTTGGCCCCAAGGAAGGGCTCGCGCTGCTCAACGGCACGCAATTCTCGTGCGCCAATGCGCTCGCTGGGCTGTTCGAGGCCGAGCGGCTGTTCCAGTCCGCGCTCGTCACCGGCGCGCTTTCGGTCGAGGCCGCCAAGGGCTCGGACACCCCCTTCGATCCGCGCATCCACGATCTGCGCCGCCACAAGGGCCAGATCGAGACCGCGGCGGCGCTGCGCGCGCTCATGGCGGGCTCAGCGATTCGCGCTTCGCACCAGACCGACGATCCGCGCGTACAGGATCCCTATTGCCTGCGTTGCCAGCCACAGGTGATGGGCGCCGTGCTCGATCTGCTGCGTCAGGCTGCAACCACGCTGGAGACCGAAGCCAACGGCGTTTCGGACAATCCGCTGATCTTCCCCGATACCGACGAGGCGCTTTCGGGCGGCAATTTCCACGCCGAGCCCGTCGCCTTCGCCGCCGACATGATCGCGCTCGCGCTCTGCGAAATCGGATCGATCTCGGAGCGCCGCACCGCAATGCTCGTCGACCCCGCGTTGTCGGGGCTACCCGCCTTCCTCACTCCCAAGCCGGGTCTCAACTCGGGTTTCATGATCCCGCAGGTGACCGCCGCGGCGCTGGTCTCCGAGAACAAGCAGAAAGCCTATCCCGCGAGCGTCGATTCGATCCCGACCTCGGCCAATCAGGAAGACCATGTCTCGATGGCCGCGCACGGCGCCCGCCGCCTGCTCGGCATGGCCGACAATCTGGCGGCGGTGCTCGGCATCGAGTATCTGGCGGCGGCGCAGGGCTGCGACTTCCACGGGCCGCTTGCGTCAAGCAAGACGCTCGAGGCCGGCCGCGCGTTGCTCCGCCACCAGGTGCCGACGCTCGCCGACGACCGCCACTTTCACCCCGACATTCTTGCTGCGACCGCGCTGATCGCCGAGGGCAAGGTCGCGGCGCTGGCGGAGCTTCCGGGGTTGGCGGCGTGAGGCGCGCTAACTTTCTCCCCTCCCTTTTAGGGAGGGGTTGGGGGTGGGTGGCGAGCGAAGCGAGCCTCCGCATCCTACGATCCTACCCACCCCTGACCCCTCCCTTGCCAGGGAGGGGAAAGTGAGCACCGACTGGCTCACCGTCGTGCGCGGCGATGCGCCGCTGATCGTCAGCGTACCGCACGCGGGCACGCATATCCCTGCCGACATTGCAGCCGGGCTCGTCTCGACCGCGCTCGGCGAGCATGACGCCGACCTGTACGTCGATCGGCTCTACGCCTTTGCGACCGATCTTGGCGCGACCGTGATCCGCACTGCGATCTCTCGCACCGCGATCGACATGAACCGCGATCCCTCGGGCGCCTCGCTCTATCCCGGGCAGGCGACGACGGGGTTCTGCCCGATCGAGACCTTTGACGGCGAAGCGCTCTACAAGCCCGGCCACGAACCGGATGACGCCGAAATCGCACGCCGCCACGATCGCTATTTCGCGCCCTACCATGCTGCGATTGCCGGCGAGATCGAACGACTGCGCTCACATCATCCGCGCATCGTGCTCTACGACGCGCATTCGATACGCAGCCATGTGTCGCGCCTGTTCGACGGCGAACTGCCGCAGTTCAATATCGGCACCAACAGCGGCATAAGCTGCGATCCCGCTCTGGCTGCTGCAGTCGAAGCGGTGTGCGACATTTCCGGGCATAGTCGAGTGACCAATGGCCGCTTCAAGGGCGGCTGGATCACGCGGCATTACGGCCAGCCCGAAAGCGGCGTGCATGCGATCCAGATGGAGCTCGCGATGCGCGGCTATCTCGACGAGGCGGCCCCGTGGCCGCCCGCCTGGGACGCAATACGCGCCCAGCCCATGCAACATATCCTGGAGCAGGTGCTCGGCGCCTGCATGGATTTCGCAACCCACAACCCTCCCCCTTGATGGGGGAGGTGCGAGACTTGGCCCGGCGCAGCCGGGGTTAGTCGCAGCGGTGGGGGTGATGTTCGGCAGCGAGCATTGCGCCGGGCAACACCCCCACCCAACGCCGCCTAGGCACCTACCGGCGCCAAGGCTCTGTATCCCTCCCCCATCAAGGGGGAGGGCTGGAGGATGAAAGACCAACCATGACCCGTATCGACAACAGCCGTTCGATCACCGCCCCCCGCGGCACCGAACTCAACGCCAAGAGCTGGCTGACCGAAGCGCCCTTGCGGATGCTGATGAACAACCTCGACGCCGAAGTGGCGGAGAACCCGCACGAGCTCGTCGTCTATGGCGGCATCGGCCGCGCGGCGCGCGACTGGCAAAGCTTCGACAAGATCGTCGACACGTTGAAGCGGCTCGAAGACGACCAGACGCTGCTCGTCCAGTCGGGCAAGCCCGTCGGCGTGTTCCAGACGCACAGGGATGCGCCGCGCGTGCTCATCGCCAATTCGAACCTCGTGCCCCACTGGGCGAACTGGGAGCATTTCAACGAGCTCGATCGCAAGGGTCTCGCCATGTACGGCCAGATGACCGCGGGCTCGTGGATCTATATCGGCACGCAGGGCATCGTTCAGGGCACCTATGAGACCTTCGTCGAGATGGGCCGCCAGCATTACAATGGCGACCTCTCGGGCAAGTGGCTGCTGACCGCTGGCCTTGGCGGCATGGGTGGCGCGCAGCCGCTCGCCGCCGTCATGGCGGGCGCATCGTGCCTTGCGATCGAATGCCAGCCGAGCCGGATCGAGATGCGGCTGAAGACACGCTATCTCGATCACGCCGCAGACACGATCGACGAGGCGCTGGCGCTGATCGAAAAGGCGTGCGCCGAAAAACGCGCGATCTCGGTGGGCCTGCTCGGCAACGCCGCCGATATCCTGCCCGAACTCTACCGCCGCGGCGTCCGCCCCGATCTGCTCACCGACCAGACCTCGGCGCACGATCCGGTCAACGGCTATCTCCCCAAGGGCTGGACGCTCGACCAATGGTTCGAGGGCCGCGATCGCGATCCGCAGGGCGTTGCCAGGGCTGCCAAGGCCTCGATGGCCGAGCATGTCCAGGCAATGCTCGACTTCCAGGCGGCGGGCGTGCCCACGGTCGATTATGGCAATAATATCCGGCAGGTCGCCAAGGACGAGGGCGTCGAAAATGCCTTCGACTTCCCGGGCTTCGTTCCCGCCTATATCCGCCCGCTCTTCTGCAAGGGCGTCGGGCCCTTCCGCTGGGCGGCGCTTTCGGGCGATCCCGAGGACATCTACAAGACCGACGCCAAGGTGAAGGAGCTGCTCCCCGACAACGCACATCTCCACAACTGGCTCGACATGGCGCGCGAGCGGATCCAGTTTCAGGGCCTGCCCGCGCGTATCTGCTGGGTGGGTCTGGGCGATCGCCACAGGCTCGGCCTCGCCTTCAACGAGATGGTGCGCAATGGCGAGCTGAAGGCGCCGATCGTGATCGGCCGCGATCATCTCGATTCAGGTTCGGTCGCTTCACCCAACCGCGAGACCGAAGCGATGATGGACGGATCGGATGCGGTGTCGGACTGGCCGCTCCTCAATGCGCTGCTCAACACCGCATCAGGCGCGACCTGGGTCTCGCTCCACCATGGCGGCGGCGTCGGCATGGGCTATTCGCAGCATTCGGGGATGGTCATCGCGTGCGACGGCACCGAGGACGCCGATCGCCGGATCGAGCGCGTGCTGTGGAATGATCCCGCGACGGGTGTGATGCGCCATGCCGATGCGGGCTATGACATCGCGCAAGCCTGCGCGCGCGAAAACCAGCTCGACCTGCCGGGGATATTGTAACCAGCTTCCTCCCCGATACGGGGAGGGGGACCATGCGAAGCATGGTGGAGGGGCTGCGCTGAACCTCGTGCCAGCCCCTCCGTCGCGCTGAAGCGCGCCACCTCCCCGCACCGGGGAGGAACTTCAATCAATCCGTCTGCGCTGGTCGGCTCCAATGGCTTGAGATCACCGCGCGGGTGACGGCCTGCATCAGGCTCATTCGCTCGGGGATCGAACGACGCGTCGATCCGATCATCACCGCCACCGCATAGGTGCGGCCATCGGGCGCGGTGAGCAGGCCGACATCGTTATAGCCCGTCGAGGTGCCGCCGAGCTGCTGGCCCGTGCCCGTCTTGTGTCCGAACAGCCAGCCGTCCGAAATACCGCCGCGCAGCCGCTTGGGGCCGGTGCGCGAGGCACGCATCGTCGTGATCAGATAGTCGGTGGAACGCGGCGACAGCAGTTCGCCGCGCTTCAGCTTGGCCAGCGCATCGACCATGCCGATCGCAGTCGCGCCGTCGGGCGGATCGGCAAGATAACGGTCGAGCGCATTCTGCCGCACGTTCATCGGCAGGTTGGCGCGCGCGGTGTAGAAGGCGTGGCCGACCGAATATTCCTGCTTCCAGGTGAGTCCGGCGGTCCCGCTCTGGAGCAATCGCTCGCCAGGACCGAAGCGGATATCGGTGATGCCGTGGCTCGTCAGGAAAGAACGCACCGCGGCGGGGCCTCCCGCGCGGCGCAACAGCGAATCATTGGCGGTGTTGTCGCTTTGCGTCATTGCGCGCGCGAGCAGCCCCGACACCGATTCCTGATAGCCGTTTTTGCCGACGAGCTGGCGGATCGGCTGGTGGAACAGCGTCAAATCCGAAGGACGGATCATCACCATTTCCGAAAGCGATATGCGTCCCTGATCGACGCCTTCGAGCAGCGTGGCGGCGACCCACAGCTTGCTGACGCTCTGCTGCGGCATGGGCTGGCGGCCGTTATAGTCGACGACCCAACCCGTATGCACGTCGCGCACCGCAATACCGACGCTGCCGTCAAAACTTGCGCCGAGCGACCGTATCGCGCTCTGCAACGCCGCCGGCGCTTCGGTCGGCATCGGTCGCTGGACTACCGGAAGCGGCTGAACTGGCCGAGGTTGCGCGGGACGAGGTTGCATGGGCCGCGGCTGCATCGGACGGGGCGCAGGGCGCGGCGCCTGCGCTGCGGGGCGTGTTGGCGCGGGTGTAGCGGGCACCACCGTCGCACAAGCCGACAATCCTGTAAGCGCGATCAGCGCGAACGCCCGTCTCAATTGCAACACCAATCCGGAACGCCCGGCGCCAAAAGCCGTCATAAACCCGCTCGAACTCCACCTTGCCTTGCCCGGCCGCGATTCTGACAGCTTATCACACTGAAATGAATCCCCGCTGACCGCAGGTGCGGCACGGTTAACCCCGTCGCGGTTCGATCCGGGTGCGCAAATCCTGCGCAAGCACCTCGGCTCCGGCGCCCGCGAGGAGGTGGACGCTCTGTGGCGAAGCAAATGTCGCGCCGCGGCCAAAACCGGCCAGCGCAGGGACGTCGACAAGCGCTGCATTGGCAACGGCAAAGCGCAGCCGTCCTGCCTGCTGCGCCAGCGCGGTGACGTTCGCAGCGCCGCCCAATGCCGCCAGCACCGCGTCGGTTGCAGGCACAGGCCGAGTCGCGGTGGGTGCGGGCGCATGGCGAAGCCCAGCGCGGATCTCGCCCGCGACCTGATCGGCGACGGGGCCGAGCACGACCTGGAGCCCACCCGCCCCCGGACGCACGACGCCGCGCGCGCCAAGCGCCTTGAGCGCCGCCTCGTCGACGGCGTCGGAGTCGGTGAGCACGAGCCTCAGCCGCGTCGTGCAGGCATCGACGGTGACCAGATTGTCCGCGCCGCCAAGCGCAACGATGAAGCCCTGCGCACGATCGCCGCCAAGCGCCGGATTGGTCGTCACCTCGTGGCCTACCACCTCGCGCCCCGGCGTCTTCAGGTCGAAACGTGCGATCACGAAACGGAATGCCGAATAATAAACGACCGCATAGACCGCGCCGATCGGCAACAGCATCCACGGCCTGGTCGCCAGCCCGAAATTCAGGACATAGTCGAACAGCCCTGCGGAGAAGCCGAAGCCAAGCCGCACGCCGAGCAGATCCATCAACGCCATCGCGACACCCGTCAGCACCGCATGCACCGCATAAAGCATGGGCGCCAGGAACATGAAGGTGAACTCAATCGGCTCGGTGACGCCGGTCAGGAACGAGGTGAGGCCAAGGCTGAGCAGCATGCCGCCCACCGCCTTGCGCCGTTCGGGGAGCGCCGCATGATACATGGCAAGGCACGCAGCGGGCAGGCCGAACATCATCACGGGGAAGAAGCCCGACATGAACTGCCCCGCGGTCGGATCGCCCGCGAAGAAGCGCTTGATATCGCCCGTCGCACCGCCGAAATCGCCGAGCAGGAACCACGCGATATTGTTGATGATGTGGTGCAGCCCGGTGATGATCAGCAGCCGGTTGAGCACGCCGTATATGAAGAGCCCAAAGCTCCCGGCGCCCACCACCCAGCGGCTGAGCGCGTCGAATGCCGTCTCGATCGCGGGGAAGCCCAGCCCGAAGGCCAGCGCGCCCACGACGCCCGCAAGCCCCGCCGCGATCGGCACGAAGCGCCGACCGCCGAAGAATGCGAGATATTCGGGCATCCGGATGTTGGAATAGCGGTTGTAGAGTATGCCGGCGGCAAGCCCCGACAATATTCCCGCAGGCACGCTCAGCTTGGCGAGTTCCTTTGCCTTCCACGCGGTGACGGCAAGCGCATTGGCGGCATCATCGGCGAAATGCGCGGCATCGGGCGGCACGACCATCAGCGCCTTTGCCCCTTCGATCGTGACAAGGAAGCACACAGCGCCCGCCAGTCCCGCCGCGCCGTGATTCTCGCGCGCAAGGCCCACCGCAACGCCAATCGCAAACAATATGCCGAGATTGGAGAAGATCGCGTCGCCCGCGGCCGCAATGAAGGGAATGCCCAGCAGGTCGGGCTGGCCGATGCGCAGCAGCAGCGCGGCGACGGGCAGCACCGCGATGGGCAGCATCAGCGCGCGCCCAAGCGGTTGCAGACGGTCCAGTGACAGGCGCATCAGCCCTCTCCTTCGATCAGTGCGCGAACCTCGGCGGCGGATCCTGCCGCGAGCGCACGCGCAGCCAACGCCTTGCAATCTTCCAGCAACAACCCGCGCACCGCAGCCTTCAGCGCAGGGATCGCAGCGGCGGTCGCGGACAATTCGGTAATGCCCAGCCCGATCAGGATCGCGGCGGCACGCGGTTCGGAAGCGACGCCACCGCACACGCCCGTCCAGCGCCCGTGTTTCGCGCCGCCTTTTGCCGCCTCGGCGATCAGACGGAGCACCGCCGGGTGCAGCGCGTCTATCTTGTCGGCCACCGCCGGGTTTCCGCGATCGGCGGCCAGAGCGTACTGGGTCAAATCGTTGGACCCGATCGACAGGAAATCGGCCTCGGCAGCTATGTTGTCAGCGAGGATCGCTGCGGATGGTGTCTCTATCATCACCCCCAAAGCCACACGCTCGGTCAGGCCCACGGCTTTCGCCGCTTCGTCAAAGATTGCCCGAACCGCGCGCAGTTCCTCGACGTCGACGATCATCGGCACCATCACGCGGCACTGCGCCGCGGGCACGCCGGCGAAGATCGCGCGGAGCTGTGTCGCGAGCAATTCGGGTTTTTGCAGCCCCAGCCGCACGCCGCGATTGCCGAGCGCGGGATTGTCCTCATGCGGGAAAGGCAGATAGGGCACGGGCTTGTCGCCGCCGATGTCGAGCGTGCGTATGATGAGCGGTCGCCCCTTGAGCGCCGCCGCGATCGCGGCATAGCTTTCGCGCTGTTCTTCCTCCGAAGGCGCATCGGCGCGATCGAGGAAGATGAATTCGGTGCGCAGCAGCCCGCAGCCCTCGGCACCCAACCGCACCGCGCGTGTAGCTTCCTCCGCCGAGCAGAGATTGGCGAAGACCTCAATCCGCGTGCCGTCGGCCATGACGCAATCGTCCGCCGCCGCAGCAACCTCGGTCGCGTGGCGCGCGCTGTTCGCCAGCAGCCTTTCAGCCATGTCCTGCAACCGGGCGGGTACGGGATCCGAATCGAGCGTGCGCGCATCGGCGTCAAGAACCACGGTGCGCCCCTCGGGCACGGCAAATACTCCCGCGCCCGTCGCAACCAGCATCGGCACTCCGGCGGCGGCCGCGAGGATCGCGACGTGCGAGGTCGGGCCCCCGCGTGCCGTGGCAACGCCGCCGAGCCGCGTCGCATCGAGCGCCATGAATTGCGAGGGCAACAGCTCATCGGCGATCAGGATCGCGCGATCGGGCAGCCGCGGCATTGCCGGTGCAGTATCGCCGAGCAATTTGGCGATCAGCCGCCGCTCGATGTCGATCAAATCGGCGATGCGCTCGATCAGCAACGGATCGCCCGTCGCACGGATGGCATCGGCCTGCGCGCGCGTCGCCATCCGCCAGGCGTGACCCGCGCTCTTGCCAAGGCCCAACCAGCTCTGCGCGCCTTCGAGCAGCTCCGGATCCTCCAGCAGCGCGCGGTGCGCCGCCGCGATCTCTGCGGCGGGCCCCGTTCCCGCGCCGTCAAGCTCGGCGGAAAGTGCGTGCATCGCATGTTCGAGCGCGGTCGCCTCGTGAACCAGACCCTGCCCAGCCTCGGGCACCTCGGCATCGGCGGGGCGGAACTGGACCACGGGTCCGATCGCGAGTCCCGGGGCGGCGCGGACGCCCCTGAACAGGGGACCCGTCGCCAGCGTCGCGACGTCGACGGCAGCCATCGGTGCGGGCGCCTCATGCGCCTCACCCATCCCCGTCTCGATCAGCGCGGCGACCGCGGTGACCGCAGCGCGCGCATCTGCGCCCTTGCCGGTGATCCGCACGCCGTCGCCATGTTTGAGCCCCAGCGTCATCAGTCCGACCGCACTGCGCGCATTGGCCTCACGCCCATGCGCGGCAAAGCTGACCTGCGCGGAGAAGGGCTTGAGTGCAGCCACGATCTTCGCCGCCGGTCGCGCATGGACGCCATTGGCCATGGGGATACCAATTTCCAGCACCGCGCTGTCGTCGCCGACCGCGGCCGTGCTCGGCGCGGCGACGCCCTCGGCAATCACCTCCATCAGCGCCTCGCCCGCAACCACGCTCCGGTCGCAGGCGATCAGCACGACGCGATAGCCTTCATTGGCAATCACGATTGGCGTGATCAGGCTCTTGGCCCGCGCCGCGACGCTGTCGAGGTCAAAAGCGATCAGCGGATCGCCGGTCTTCACGCGCGCGCCATCGGCGACATGCGCGGTGAAACCCTCGCCGCCCAGCCCAACGGTCTCAAGCCCGATATGGATCAGCAACTCGGCGCCATTGGCAAGGCGAAGCGTCACCGAATGTCCCGTGGGCGCGACCGCGATCACCTCGGCATCGGCGGGCGCGCGCAGCACAGCGTCGAGCGGGTCGATCGCGACGCCGTCGCCCATCATTCGCTCGGCGAAGACGGGATCGGGCACCTCGTCGAGCGGAGCTGCCCAGCCGGCAAAAGGCGCTGCGACGCGAACGCTGCTCATGGCCGCGGGATCAACTGGACCGCGTCGATCGCCCACATCGGGCTCGGTCCCTTCGCGGTGTAGGTGAAGCAAAGGTCATGGCTCCCTGAGCGCGGCGCGATCTTCGCCTTGAGCGTGGTCAGCGCGGGATTGGATGCAGCGGGGGCAAGCGGCAGCACCGCTATGCGCTCGCCCTCGCAGCTATCGATGCGGACCTCGATCTCGCCCTCAGGCGTCGCAGGTGGCCGGAAGACGATCTTCTCGATGTCCTTGCCGATCTGGAAGTTGAACGGAATCTGCCCGACATCCACCGCGATTTCGTTGACGCCGTCAAGCGGCGCGGCCTCATAGACCCAGCAGGGATTCATGATGTCGGTCAGGAAGGCGGCGCGCTTGCCCTCGGCCGGCGCATCATCTTCGAGCTGGAGCGCGATCGTTTCCGTGCAGAGCTTCAACTGGGTATCGTCGCGGCGACGGATGGTCATGGCATCGACCGTCTGATCGAGGTTTCCGGGAAGCGCCATGCCGTGCCTGAAGGACGCAGCACGCACCCGCGTCGGCATGACGAGCGACAGCGGCCGCGCATAGACCGGCGAATTCGCATCAGGCGCACTGCCGTCGGTGGTGTAGCGGATTTCCGCGCCGATCTGGTTCGCGAGTGTGATCGTGGCCTTATCGCCCCCTGCCGGGCCGAGGGTCGCGAAGGGCGCAAAGGCGCTCGACGACGCCTCGAGCCCCATCGGTTTCAACCGTGCCAACTGCGGCACCAGCCGGTCGACAAAGCCGTCAAAGTCGCGCTTGTCCGCCGCAGACCAGCCAAGCTCGGCAACCGCTGAAGCGCGCGGAAAGGCGCTGTATGCGACGCGCTCCTCGGTGCGCATATGCTCGGTCCACAGATTGGCCTGAAGCCCGAGGATATGACGCTGCTGGTCGTCGGTCAGCGTATCGGGCGCGGGATCGAAATCGTAGACGCGCCGGAGCGTCACCTGCTCGCCACGCCCCGGAGGCTCGGCGGAGGTCCCGCCCTGGCGGTGATTGAGATAGAGTACGGGCTGCGGCGAAAGCACCGCGTCGTGCCCCGCTTTCGCTGCCGCGACCGCCCCCTCTACCCCGGTCCACGACATGACGGTGGCGTTGGGCGCGAGCCCGCCCTCCAATATCTCGTCCCAGCCGATGAGACGGCGGCCCTTGCTGCTGAGAAACTTTTCCATGCGCTGGATGAACCAGCTTTGCAGCGCATGCTCGTCCCTGATCCCCAGCGCCTTCATCTGCGCCTGGATGCGTGGGCTCGCCTTCCACTGATCCTTCACCGCCTCGTCGCCGCCGACATGGATATATTCGGACGGGAAAAGCGCCATCACCTCGGTCAGCACGTCCTGCAGGAATGTGAAGGTGCCGTCCTCGATATTGAACAGATAGGGGAAAACGCCCCAATCGGATTCGATGCCCGGCGGCGGGATCACGCCCGTGCCGAGCCCGGCATAGGCGCGGATCGGCGCGAGCGCGTGGCCTGGCATCTCGATCTCGGGCACGATCGTGATGTGGCGCGCCGCGGCATAGGCGACGATCTCGCGGATCTGCTCCTGCGTGTAATAGCCGCCGGTGCGCGGCAATGTCGGCGCACCCGGCGCCGACGCAGGCGTCCGCCATGCCCCCGCCTCGACGAGCTTCGGATATTTTTTGATCTCGATCCGCCAGCCCTGGTCGTCAACCAGATGCCAGTGGAAGGTGTTGAGCTTGTGGACCGCCATCCAGTCGATGAAGCGCTTGATGAATTCGGGCGACTGGAAGTGGCGTGCGCTGTCGAGCATCAGCCCGCGCCAGCGGAAACGCGGCGCGTCGGCAATGCGCGTGGCGGGGATCGCATCGCTGCCACTGGTCGCGAGCTGCCAGAGCGTCACTGCCCCATAGAAAAGACCCGCGTCGTCACTCGCCGTGATCGTGGCACCGCGCGGAGTCACGTCGAGGCGATAGCCTTCCTTCGTGATGCCGTCGGTGCGCACGAAACGGATCGCGCCGTTGCGCTGCGTTTCAGTGATGGCGGGACTGATGCCGCGATTGACCGCGAGCAGCCCGGCCAGCCTTTCAGCGGCCGCGCGCGCGCCTGCATCTCCGGGGGGAACTACGATCACGCTCTGGCCCGTCAGACGGAAGCTGCCCTTTGACGGTGCGATCGATTGAGGAAGAGGAAGCAGGGGCGGCGCGGCCGCCGATGCCGCAACCGCCGCCGAGGCGCTGGTTGCAAGCAGGATGCCGGCCGCGAGGAGGGTGAAACGCTGGTTCATGACGCTCGCGCCGGAAGTCATCTGGTGTTCCTGGTCAAAAACGGGGCGGCCCGTTCACACGGCCCGCCCCATCCTGATCAGAACTTCAGGCGTGCGCCAACATAGAACTGGCGGCCATTGTCATAGATGGCGCGCGGCTTGTCGGTCGTGCCCGAATATTGCTCGATCTTCTCGTTGGTCAGGTTCACCGCGTCCGCTGTCAGCGCGACATTCTCGGTCACGTTGAAGCTGAACGATGCGTCGAGCGACGACAGCGCCTTCTGATTGAGCGGTGCCGAACGATCGATGTCGATGAAGAACTTCGAACGATAGGTATAGGAAAGCCGTGCGCTCAGCAGGTCGTTCTCGAAATAACCCGTCAGGTTGAGCGTGTGCTTGCTGTTGCCCGGGATCGGATCGCCGTTGTCCGCCTTCGCATCGGAGTAGGTATAGTTCGCGATCGCACCGAACCCGCCCCAGATCGGACGCGAGACCTGAAGCTCGAAGCCCTGATTGCGGCCGCCCGGGCCGTTCGACCGGCGGTTGATCTGGTACGGACAGTCGAACAGATTGGGGTTGGTCCCCGCCGCCGGCACGCAGCCCGCGGGCTCCGAGCCGGGCACGAATACGCTCGGCAGGATCTCGGTCGAGGTCGTGTTCACGATGTACGACTGGATATCCTTGTAGAAGGCGGCCAGCGCGACGATCGTCTCACGATCGGGATACCATTCGATCGACAGGTCGTACTGATTGGCGCGATACGGCTTCAGATCGGGATCACCGCCGCGGCCGGTCAGCAAGGTGCCGTTGAGGTCGACGCCCGGCGTGATGTCGACGAAGTCGGGGCGCGTGACGGTCTTGCCCGCCGCGAAGCGCAGCACGATCTGGTCCGACAGGTCGACCGCGAGGTTCGCGCTCGGCAGGACGTCAGTATAGGAACGTTCCGCCGTCGTCGGGGTGAAGCCGCCAAACGGGTTGGTGAACTCGGGATTGGCGCCGCCGATGATGAAGCCTTCCGAGGTCTGGTCGGTCTTCACGACACGCAGCCCGACATTGCCGCGCCAGCCTTCGCCCTTGAACTTCGCCATGGCATAGCCGCCATAGGTCTTCTCGTTGATCGAATAGGTGTTGCCCGGAACGAGGAAGCGCGTGGTGATCGCGTCGGCCTGCGCGCCATAGATCGCGCGCAGCTTGGCGGGATCGACGCGCCAGTAATCGTCCAGCGTCCCCGGCGCCGAGATATTGTCGAGGAAGTCCTTGGGCATGCCGCCGCCCGTGGCGAAGTCGGCCGAGACGCACGGCACGCCGTTGCAACGCAGGCCCGGCGTGAACACACCGCCATTGGTTGCGAAGCGCTCGGCCGCGCGGTCGTGATCGGTGAACTTGAAGCCGATTTTCAGCGCCTCCATCGGTCCCCAGTCGACCTCTTGCTCGGCGTCGAGATAGACATATTTCTCTTCGTCGTCATTGGTCACCGACTGCATGCGCGCGAAGTCGGGGCGCACGCCTGCGGGGTTGAGCGGATCGGGATTGACGAAGCTCACCTCGGGCACGCCGCTGCGCAGGTCATAGCTGAATGCGCCCGGACCCGCGAACTCCATGAAGTTCTCGTTGCTGGTGTCGCCGGTCGCCTTGGTCCAGCCCGCCTTGAAGTGGATGTTGAGCGTGTCGGTGGGCTGATAGTTCAGGTCGAAATCGGCAGAATAGGTCTCCGCGACGGCCTTGCGGTCGATCGCGTCATAGACGACGCCGAAGCCCGCGGTGCCGCCGGTGCGCGAGGCGACATTGCCCGCGACCGCGACGCCGTTCTCGACCACGGCATTGGTGATCGTGCCGCCGCCAGCCAGCGCCTGCTCGCCCCAGGCGATATAGTTCTGGTTGAAGTTGTCCGCGCCAAAGCGCGAATAGAGGCCGGTGACATTGATCTCCAGCTCGTCCGAAGGACGGAACTGGATTCCGATATTGCCGCCGTAGCGCTCGCGATCCTGCGTGAACATCGTGGAACCGATCAGCGTCGGGACGAGCGCATTTTGCCCGCCGCCCACTGCAAAGGAGCGATAGCCGAAGATCTCGAGGCCATCACGACGCGTCTGGCGCTTTTGATAGATCGCACCCACGAGGACGCCGAAGGTCTCATCGGCATTCTTCCAACTGAACAGACCCGAAACCTGCGGGTCGAACTTGCCGGACAGATCCGAATAAACACCCTGCACCGACGCCGAAATCGACATGGGATCAAGATCGAGCGGATTGCGCGTCAGCACGTTGATGGTGCCGCCGATGCCACCTTCCTCGACATCCGCCTGAGGGCTCTTGTAGACCTCGAGGCGACCGACGATTTCGGAGGGCAACGTCAGATAGTTGAAGCTGCGCGTCGAGGCGACCTGATCGAGGATGAACCAGTCTGCGGTGGCGACCGAATGGCCGTTGAGCAGCGTCTTGGTCAGGTTGGGCGCGGTGCCGCGCAACGAAACGCGCTCACCTTCACCGAACACGCGATTGACGACGACGCCGGGGACGCGCTGGAGCGCCTCTGCGACGTTCTTGTCGGGAAATTTGCCGATGTCCTCGGCCGAGACGACGTCAGCAATGACGTCGGAGTTGCGCTTAACGTCGATGGCGGCAGCCTGCGACGCGCGGACGCCGGTGACAATGATCTCGTCGCCCGCGTCGGCGGGAGCGGCCTCCTGCGCGGACGCGCCCGTGGCACAGGCCATGAAGGCAAGCACGCTCGCCGATCCCGCAAGGAATTTGTGCAATGTCATCAAACGTCTCCCCTTCCCTGGCACGTCCTTTTGGACTTCATGCCAATCTGTAACCAATAACAGACCAATGACAAGACCATCAACCAGACCATTACAGCCGTCAAGTGGTTCCATGACAATTTTTTTGCATTTTTCGAAATTATCTGTTGGCAAGAGGTAATCAATTGGTCTTATATGAAGCGGCAGGGGGCGCTTCCGCCCGGAAACGACAACACACTGGGAGACCGGAGGCGATGAGCCTGGCCGCGCAGATCGGATCGCTGGACACCAACGGCCACGCACCGCTCTATCAGCGATTGCAGCAGGCGCTGCGCCGCGCGATCGAAACGCAATTGATCAAGCCCGAAGAGGCGCTGCCCCCCGAGCGCGACCTCGCGACCGATTTCGAAGTGTCGCGAATCACCGTGCGCAAGGCGCTCGACGGGCTCGTTCAGGAAGGGCTGCTCACGCGGCGCCAGGGCGCGGGCACTTTCGTCGCGGGACGCGTCGAAAAGCAGTTCTCGAAGCTCACCAGCTTCTCCGAGGATATGGCGACGCGCGGCCGCAGCGCACGCAGCGAGTGGCTGAGCAAATCCGTGGGCGCGGTCACCCCCGACGAATCGCTGACGCTGGGCCTCAGCCCGGGCACGCGCGTCTTCCGCTTCAACCGCATCCGCTATGCGGACGACATGCCGATGGCGCTCGAATATTCGACGATCCTGGGCAGCGCGCTGCCCTCGGTCGATGCAGTCGACGCCTCGCTCTACACCGCACTCGAGGCTGCGGGGAACCGCCCTGTCCGCGCGCTCCAGCGCCTGCGCGCGGTGCTGTTCAACGCCGAGCAGGCCGAGTTGCTCCAGATCGAACCCGGCGCGCCCGGCCTTTTCATCGAACGACGCGGTTATCTCGAGGACGGGCGCCCCGTCGAGATGACGCATAGCTGGTACCGCGGCGACGCCTATGACTTCGTGGCAGAACTGAACGCACTCGCATGACCGTCCCCTCACCTGAATCCACAAAGATGTTTGCCGAGGCGGGTGAAGCCGGCGCGGTCGTCGCCGCGCAGCGCGCGGCCAATGCGGAGGCGATCGCTGCACTTGCCGCGCGGCTGCGCAGTCGCCCCCCGGCAGCCGTTCTCACCTGCGCTCGCGGCAGTTCGGATCACGCCGCGACCTTCGCCAAATATCTGATCGAGACGCGGCTGGGCGTCGTCACCTCGTCGCAGGCGCCTTCGATCGCATCGGTCTATGGCGTTGCCACGCGCGCCGCCGATTCGCTGTGCCTCACCATTTCACAATCGGGCAAGAGCCCCGATCTGCTCGCAACCGTCGAGGCAGCCAAGGGCGCGGGCGCGCATGTCGCGGCGCTCGTCAATGTCGCCGATTCGCCGCTTGCAGGACTCGCTGACAGCGTTCTCCCATTGCATGCCGGACCCGAGATCAGCGTGGCGGCTACCAAGAGCTATATCGCCGCGCTTGCCGCGCTGGTCGATCTCGTCGCGGCGTGGAGCGACGATGCCGAGCTTTCCGACGCGCTCGCCGCCGCACCCGCCCAGCTCCAATCGGCCTGGTCCGCCGACTGGTCGCCGCTGGTCGAGCGTCTGAAAGACGTGCGCGGTCTTTATGTCATCGGCCGCGGGCTGGGGCTCGGCATCGCGCAGGAAGCCGCGCTCAAGTTCAAGGAAACCTGCGGGCTCCACGCCGAGGCGTTCAGCGCCGCCGAGGTCAGACACGGCCCGATGGCGCTGGTCGGCCCCGGCTTCCCGCTGCTCGTCTTCCGCCAGTCGGACGAGACCGAAAGCAGCATCGACGATCTGGTTTCGGAAGTGGTCGCGCGCGGCGGGGAGGTGCTCGTCGCGGGCCCGACCACAAAGGGCGCGATCTCGCTCCCCTCCGTCCCGGCGCACCCCGCGATCGAGCCGATGCTCCAGATCCAGTCCTTCTACCGCGCGGCCAACGCGCTCTCGATCGCGCGCGGCTTCAATCCCGATACGCCGCCGCATCTCGCCAAGGTCACGGAAACCGTCTGATGGTGTTTGCCCTCGTCAATGCCCGCGTGCTTACCGATGCGGGCTTTTCCGAAGACTGCGCGGTGCTGGTCGATGGGACGCGCATCGCCGCCCTCGTGCCGCCAGCCGAAACTCCCGCGGGGACCGAGACAGTTGATCTCGGCGGTCAGGCGCTCGTCCCCGGCTTCATCGATTCGCAGGTCAATGGTGGCGGCGGCGTGCTGTTCAACGATTCGCCGACGGTCGAGGCGATCGCGGCCATCGGAGAGGCGCATCGCGCCTATGGCACCACGGGTTTCCTGCCGACGCTGATCAGCGATGATCTCGATGTCGTCCGCCGCGGCGTCGCTGCGGTCGATGCGGCGATCGAAGCCGGTGTCCCCGGTGTGATCGGCATTCATATAGAGGGGCCCTTCCTCAACGTCGCGCGCAAGGGCATCCACGACCGGTCCAAGATCCGCCGGCTCGACGACGAAGGTTTTGCCGCAGTCACCGCGCTGAAGCGCGGCAAGACGCTGGTGACCCTCGCCCCCGAGCAGACGACGCCCGAAATGATCCGGCGGCTCGATGGCGCGGGCGTGATCGTCGCCGCGGGCCATACCAATGGCAGCTACACCGAGATCCGCTCGGCGCTCGACAACGGTCTGCGCGGGTTCACGCACCTGTTCAACGCCATGTCCCCGCTCACCTCGCGCGAGCCGGGCGCTGTCGGCGCAGCGCTGGAGGATCTGGGAAGCTGGTGCGGGCTGATCGTCGACGGGCGGCATCTCGATCCCGTGACGATGCGCCTCGCCCTGCGCTGCAAGCCGGCTGACCGTTTCATGCTCGTGACCGATGCGATGCCCAGCGTCGGCATGATCGACAAGACATTCATGCTCCAGGGGCAGAGAGTGAAGGTCGTCGACGGCGTCTGCGTCAATGCCGATGGCACGCTGGCCGGCTCCGACCTCGACATGGCGGGCGCGGTGCGCAATTCGGTCGCGATGCTGGGCATATCGCTCGAGGCGGCCGTGCGCATGGCGAGCCGCAATCCCGCCGAGTTCCTGGGGCTTGGCGACATGACCGGCCGCATTGCGCCTGGACTGCGCGCCGATCTCGTCGCGCTCGACGCCGCGGGCAATGTGACACAAAGCTGGATTGCAGGCGTCGTATCGGCTAGGTGAGCCGAGTCGCCGAACGACGGGCCCGCCAACCGCAGGAATGTTCGAAATCGGCGGCTATCCGCGGGGTTTTTGCGTTGACAGCGCAGCGTTCGACGGGTAACGGGCCACTTTCCCGCGCGGGGGCTTGACCGTGGTCGATTGCTCGCGTGAACCGAATAGATGAAGAGATAAAGCCATGTTCGCTATCGTGCGCACGGGCGGCAAGCAGTATCGCGTTGCCGCAGGAGACAAGATCGTAGTCGAGAAGCTGGCGGGCAACGCCGGTGACAGCATCGCGCTGGACGACGTCCTGCTGGCCGGCGAGGGCAGCGAACTCAAGGCCACCAAGGGCCTGACCGTCTCGGCAGAGATCATCGCGCAGGCGAAGGGCGAGAAGGTTATCGTCTTCAAGAAGCGCCGCCGGCACAACTACCGTCGCAAGAACGGTCACCGCCAGCAGCACACGATCCTGAAGATCACCGCGATCGGCGCCGAGAAGGCGAAGGCCGCTCCCAAGAAGGCGGAAGCCGAGGCCCCCAAGGCCGAAGCCGCCGCGGCTGAAAAGCCCGCCGCCGAGAAGAAGGCACCGGCCAAGAAGGCCGCCGCCAAGTCCGCCGAATAAGTCGCCTGAGCGCCCAAGGAGTTTGAGAGATGGCACATAAGAAAGCAGGCGGTTCCTCCCGCAACGGTCGCGACTCAGCCGGTCGCCGCCTCGGTGTGAAGAAGTTCGGTGGCCAGGAAGTCATTCCCGGCAACATTCTCGTGCGTCAGCGCGGCACCAAATTCTACCCGGGCCGCAATGTCGGCATCGGCAAGGATCACACGCTTTTCGCGCTCGTCGCGGGCCGCGTGACCTTCCACGATGGCAAGCTCGGCCGAAAATTCTGCTCGGTAGATATTATGGCGGAAGCGGCCGAATAATCGGGCGAACCTGTTAACGGGTCGCCCTGGGGGCGACCCGAAGTCCTGCTGCGGCAGGCACAGAGGGAGACGGGATAGCCCCCGCTCCCTTTTTTGTTGTCTCCCTCAAACCGTCCCGTCGCAGGCCCTTCGCGGCCTGACGCATGGCAACGGATTTTCAATCGTTTTGTCTCGGTGCCGTAATTTTGATGCGGCAATGGGCACGCGAAAAAAGAGGAGAGACCGATGTTCGTGCGTACCGAAAGATTGCTGCTGCGGCCCGGCTGGGTCGAAGACGCGCCCGCGCTTGCCCGCGCGATCGGCGAGGAGGCGATCGTGCGCAACCTGGCCACTGCGCCCTGGCCCTATGATGTCGCCAAGGCGCGCGCCTTCCTGTCGCAGGAGCGCGATGCCAGGCTGCCGAGCTTTCTGATCTTCGCGCGCACCCACGGCGCGCCGCGACTGGTCGGCGGCTGCGGTCTTGGCCACACGCCCGACGGCAAGGCCGTCGAGCTGGGCTATTGGATCGGCCGTCCGCACTGGGGGCTGGGTTACGCGACCGAGGCCGGCCGCGCGCTGGTCGAACTCGCCCATGCGCTCGGCATCCGCACGCTGACGGCAGGCCATTTCGTCGACAATCCCGCTTCGGGCCGCGTGCTCCGCAAGCTCGGCTTCCGTCCGACGGGGCGCGTCGTGCCTCGCGGCAGCGAGGGGCGCGGCGAGGAGGCGCCGTGCGCGCTCTATGTCCGCGACGCCGAGGACGGCTCGATGCCCTGCCCTACCCCGCCCGTACCGCTCGCGGCGTAAGCCTCTGAACCGCCGCTCCGGTCACGCGCCGGGGCGGCGTCAGCGCCGCGCGCGCTTGAATACGCGCGTCTGGCTGCCCGCGAAATCGACCAGCCCTTCGGCGACATAGCCATTTTTCTCGGCCACGCGGATCGACGGCGTGTTGTCCGGATCGATGATGCATGCGGTCTCGGCGTGGGGTAGCATGGCGTCGGCCCAGCGCGTGATCGCGGCAACGATCTCGGTGGCGAGCCCCTGACCATGCGCCTCCGGAGCAAGCACCCACCCCGCCTCGGGCAGGCCGCGGATCGACTCGATGCCGCGCCCGAAATCGGCAAAGCCGGTATTGCCCCAATAGGCGCCTGTCGCCTTGTCCTCGATCGCCCAATAGCCATAGCCAAGCACGGGCCACAGTCCCGCATTGCGCAGGAATCGCGTCCAGCTCTCGGCGCGCGTAAAGGGCTTGCCGCCGATGAATTGCGTCACGCCGGAATCAGCCCAGAGATGCGCGAAGGCGTCGAAATCCTCGGCGCGATCGGCGCGCAGGATCACGCGGGGCGTTTCGATGACGGGCGCGGCGGGAAAGGGGTAGGGCATCCGCCACACCAACCACATTCGTCATGCCAGCGAAAGCTGGAATCTTTTCGGCCTTATGCGCTGAAAGAAAAGAGAGATTTCAGCTTTCGCCGGAATGACGCTAGGTTCAGGCCGCCACCGCTGCCTTGGGCATGATCGCCGCCTGATAGTCGCTTTCGGCGAGCGCGATCAGCTTGCGGTCGTCATGGTTCCACGGATGGAAGCCCGGCAGGAAAAATGCCGACCATGCCGGCAGCAGCCGGCGAAGCGCACCGGGCTTGCCAAGCAAGAACCAGGCGATGCGCAGCCACATGCCTGTACCCTCGATGCCGTCCTGCTTGAGCAGATAGGCCATGCCCTTTAACCTGTTGATCCAGAAGTTTTTGCTGACCAGCAGCATCATCAGGCTTTTCACCTTCCACCGCTTCCAGCGCGACCAGCCCTTGGTCGCGTGGAGCCAGGTGTCATAGGCGACGCCCTTATGTTCGATCTCTTCCATCGCATGCCAGCGCCACATGCGCACCAGTTCGGGATCGGCGCCCTTGAAGACACGATCGTCCGCAAGCATCTGCTGCGCCATGATCGCGGTGTAGTGCTCGAGCGCCATTGTCACAGCGAGGTTCAGAATCTGTGGGCGACCCTTGGTCATCTCGAGCGAATCGATCACCACCTGCTCGAGATGCTTGATCTGGTAGCCCGCCTCCGTCACGCGCTTGTTGAACGACACGTGCTCGCGGCTGTGGTTCACCTCCTGCTTGATGAAGGCGTTGATCTCCTTCTCCAGCTTGGGGGGCACGCCGTCGCGGTGCGCGCGTACGCTCTCGACGAAGAACGCCTCGCCGCGCGGAAACGTCACCGAAAGCGCATTGTAAAAAGCCGTTGCAATGGGATCGCCGCCAAGCCACCACCGTGTCTGCGCGCTGCCCCTGCCGAAGCGGCGGTCGCGCGGGGTAATGGTAAGGTTGGTGGGGGTCTTGTCCTGGGTCATGCCATTGCTCCTCCACATCAGGAATGAATGTTGCTTACATAGATGTCAATAGTGAAGAAGAGATTGAGCCCGGAACTGAGCCGGGCAGCCGCATTGCAGGCCGCGCGCGAGCTTCTGATCGAGGCCGGGCCGCAAGCCGTGACGCTCAAGGCGGTGGCGGGACGAATCGGCCGGACGCATGCCAATCTGCTGCATCATTTCGGTTCGGCCTTGGGGCTGCAAAAGGCGCTCGCGGAGCTGATGGCGGAAACGATTACCGCCAAGATCGGGGCGGCGGTGATGAAGACGCGCGCCGAACACGGCGATCCGCGCGTGGTGGTCGATCTCACCTTCGACGCTTTCGACACCGAGGGCGCGGGCGCGCTCGCGAGCTGGATGATCCTGTCGGGCAATGATGACGCGCTCGACCCGATCCTCAACGCGATCCACGATCTGGTCGAGGACCTCGCGGTTGATAACGAGGACGGGCTGATCCGGCAGGAAACGCTTTCACTCGTGCTCGCCGCATTGGGCGATTCGCTGCTTGGCGGACCGATGGCGAGCGCGCTCGGCCTGCCGCGCGACACGGCGCGCGAGATCGCCGCGGAACAGCTCCGCCACTCGGTCGCACACCGCCGCGCTGAGGGCGAATAAGCCAAAAGTAACGTTGCGCAGGAATGCGATTCTTCTATATCTCATTGGTATGATGAGATTTTCAGTTCCGCTTCTGCTCGGCATATTCGCCGTTTCCACATCATCGGCTGCTGCGCCCGCTGCTCCCCAATGCACGCCAGGCGCGTATCGCGGCGCCGACGGTGATTTCATCGTCATCACCGAACGGGCCAAATCGGCCGAGGACGGCGAATGGCGCTACACCTTTCGCGACGGTCGCTATGGCAGCACCAAAGGGGGGGCTGTCCAGTGCTCGGCTGATGCGCTCATGGTGACCGGACCGTCCGGCGCGGTCGAACGCTGGCCGCGCATGGCGCTGCGCATGACGCCGACGCGCTTCAAAAGCGGCGACGCGATGCTTGCCGGCATGCTCGTCGAACCTGACGTGAAAGCGGGCAAGAAGCCGCCGCTGGCCGTCATGGTGCATGGGTCGGAAAGCAGCGCCTCGATCAACCGCAATCCCTATCCCTTCGTTTTCGCGGCGCAGGGCATCGCCGCCTTTGTCTATGACAAACATGGCGCCGGCGCGTCCGAAGGGCGCTATCACCAGAATTTCCACCGGCTGGCGGCCGATGTCGTTGCCGCCTCAACCGAAGCGAAACGCCTTGCCAAGGGGCGCTTCTCGCGCTTCGGGCTGTTCGGTGGCAGCCAGGGCGGCTGGGTCGCGCCCCGCGCCGCCAATGACGCGGGGGCTGAGTTCGTCGCGATCGGCTTCGGCTTGCTCATCAATCCCCTCGAGGAAGATTCGGAGCAGGTCTTCTCCGAGTTGCGGGAAAAGGGCTATGGCGACACGGTGATTGCCGAGGCTCGCGAGATCACCGACGCGACCGGCGCGGTGATCGCCAGCCACTTCACAAGCGGCTTTGACCAGTTGGCAGCGGTCAAGGCAAGATACGGCGCCCAGCCGTGGTTCACCGCGATAACGGGCGAATTCACGGGTGCGCTGCTCGCGTCCGACGAGCCCACGCTCAGGCGCGAGGGACCCGCCAAATACGACAATCTCGACCTTGACTGGCGCTATGACGCGATCGGCCATCTGCGCCGCGTAAGGGCGCCCCAGCTATGGATCGTTGCGGGCGAAGACCGCGAGGCGCCGCCTATCGTGACGATCGAGCGGCTTCAGGCGTTGCGCCGCGAGGGCAAGCCCATCAGCATCGTCCGCTTCCCGCGCACCGATCATGGCATGTACGAATTCGAGCAGGCCGCGGACGGAACGCGACGCGACACGCGCATCACCGATGGCTATTTCCGGCTGCTCGCCGACTGGATCAAGCGCGAGACGCATTCGCCCTATGGCACTGCCGAGATGCTGACGCCCGAATAAGGTTCAAATTCGCGCGGCTTTGCACTAAGCGGCGCGGATGCATTTTCTCGATCAAGCCAAGATTTACGTACGTTCGGGCACCGGCGGCCCTGGGGCCGTCAGCTTCCGGCGTGAAAAATACATCGAATATGGCGGACCCGACGGCGGCGACGGCGGCAAGGGCGGCGATATCGTGTTCGAGGCCATACCCGGCCTCAATACGCTCATCGACTTCCGCTATACCCAGCATTTCAAGGCGCCGCGCGGCAAGGGCGGGGCTGGTTCCAACCGCACAGGCGCTGGCGGCAAGAACCTCGTCATCCGTGTTCCCATCGGCACCCAGGTGCTCTCCGAGGACAAGGAGCACGTCCTCGCCGACTTCACCAGGCCGGGCGAGCAGGTCATGTTCCTGCGCGGCGGCGATGGCGGGCGCGGCAATGCCAGCTACAAGACGTCGACCAACCGCGCGCCGCGCCAGCACGGCACGGGTTGGCCGGGCGAGGAAATGTGGGTGTGGCTGCGCCTCAAGCTGCTCGCCGATGCCGGGCTCGTCGGCCTGCCCAATGCGGGAAAGTCGACCTTCATCAACGCCGTCACCAACGCCAAGGCCAAGGTGGGCGACTATCCCTTCACCACCACGCGGCCCCAGCTCGGTGTCGTGCGCCACCGCGACCGCGAATTCGTGGTCGCAGACATTCCCGGACTGATCGAGGGCGCGGCGGAGGGCGCGGGCATCGGCGACCGCTTCCTCGGCCATATCGAGCGCTGCAAGGTGCTGCTCCACCTCGTCGACGCCAATGGCGAGGATCCCGCGGCCGCCTATCGCACCGTGCGCGATGAGCTCGAGAACTACGGCGCAGGTCTGACCGACAAGGTCGAGATCATCGCCTTGAACAAGGTCGATACGCTCGACGACGAGCTGATCGAGGCGCTCTCGGCCGAACTCGCTGCCGAAAGCGGCGCCGAAGTGCTGCCGCTATCGGGGGCCACCGGCCACGGGCTCGACGCGGTGCTCGACCGTCTGATCGCGGCGATCGGCGAACCTATCCCCGTCGCCGACACCGTCGACGAGGAGGACGAAGGGGGAAGCGGGGAATGGTCGCCGATCTGAGCCGCGACAGCGCCCGCTTCTCTCCCGCCCAGTGCCCCCGGCTCGTCGTCAAGGTCGGGTCGGCGCTGCTCGTCGATCCCGAAGGCGCGATCCGCAGCCGCTGGCTCGGCACGTTGGTCAAGGATATTGCGGAGGCGCACAAGGCGGGTCAGCAGGTGGCGATCGTCTCCTCGGGCGCTATCGCGCTCGGCGCACGCCGGCTGAAGCTCCCCAAGGGCGGGCGCGCGAGCCTTGAGGACGCGCAGGCCGCCGCGGCGACCGGGCAGATCGCGCTGTCGCAGGTTTGGGCCGACCTGCTCGCCGCGCACGGCGTCATCGCCGCGCAGATACTGGTAACGCTCGACGATCTCGAGGATCGCCGCCGCTATCTCAACGCCAGTGCCACGCTCGACCGCTTGCTGACGCTTGGCGTGGTTCCCGTCATCAACGAGAATGACAGCGTCGCCACCGCCGAGATCCGCTTCGGCGACAATGACCGGCTTGCCGCGCGCGTCGCGCAGGCCGCGGGCGCGCAGGGCGTCGTACTGCTCTCCGATGTCGACGGGCTCTATACCGCCAATCCGGGACATGATCCGGGCGCCATGCTGATCCCGCGCGTGGAGCGGATCGACGGACGGATCATGGCGATGGCCGATGGCCGCACCGCATCGGGCATGGGCTCGGGCGGCATGGTCTCCAAGCTCGAGGCCGCGCGCATCGCCAACAGTGCGGGCGCCGCGCTGGCCATCGCAACGGGCAAGCACGATCACGCGCTCCAGCGCTATCTCGACTCGGGCCACGGCACGGTCTTCCTGCCCGAAAAGCGCGCGGGTGCGCGCAAGGCATGGCTGGCCGGACGGCTGCGCATTGCGGGCGCGGTCCATGTCGATGCGGGCGCCGCCGCCGCGCTCGGCAAGGGCAAGAGCCTGCTCGCGGCGGGCGCGACCGAGATACGGGGCAGCTTCGAACGCGGTGACGTGATCGACGTCATCGATCCCGACGGAAAGACGATCGCGCGCGGGCTTGCCGAATATGACCATGCCGACGCCGCCAGGATCGTCGGCAAGCGCAGCAGTGCGCTCGAGCAGATTCTCGGCTATGCGCCCCGCGCCGCGATCATTCACCGCGACCACATGGTGCTTCTGTGACGACGACCCTCGCGCTCACCGGCGCCACGGGTTTCGTCGGCAAAACCGTCATCCGCCTCGCGCTGGACAAGGGCTTCGCGGTCCGCGCGCTCACCCGCCGCCCACAGCCGCCGCGCGAAGGCGTCACCTGGATCGACGGCGCGCTCGATCGTCCCGAAAGCCTCGCCGAACTCGCGCGGGGCAGCGATGCGGTGATGCACATTGCGGGGGTGGTCAACGCTCCGAATCGCGCGGGTTTCGCAGCAGGAAATATCGAGGGCACCCGCGCGATGGTCGAAGCAGCGGCCGCCACGGGCGTCAGGCGCTTCATCCACGTCTCCTCGCTCGCCGCGCGCGAGCCGGGCCTCTCCGACTATGGCTGGTCCAAGGCGGGGGCCGAAGAGGTCGTCGCCGCCAGCGGTCTCGACTGGACGATGGTGCGCCCCCCCGCGATCTACGGGCCCGAGGACACAGAGATGTTCGAGATGTTCCGCATGGCGCGGCGCGGCATCGTGCTGTTGCCGCCCGGCGGACGCATGTCGGTGATCGAGGTCAACGATCTCGCGCGGCTGCTGCTTGCACTTGTCCCCGATCGCGCATCGGTCGGCGCGATCTACGAGGCTGATGACGGCGTCGAGCATGGCTGGACGCACAAGGGTTTCGCCGAGGCGCTGGGCTATGCGGTCGATCGCCGTATCGCGACCTTCGCTGCGCCCAAATCGATGCTGCGCGTCGCCTCGCGCATCGACCGCGCGGTTCGCCGCTCAAAGGCCAAGCTCACCGCCGACCGCGTCAACTATTTCAGCCATCCCGACTGGGTGATCGACCCGGCAAAGCGCCCGCCAGCGGAGCTGTGGCAGCCCCAGGTCAACACACGCGCCGGGCTCAAGGCCACCGCCGCCTGGTATCGCCGCAAGGGCTGGCTGGGTTAGGCCAGGGTTGTCAATTGCGGCTTTCGCGGCAAAGTCGGCCATATCCCCATGAACGGAAAGGCGACGCGGCTGCGATGAAGACCGAAAGCAAGGCGCCGGCCACGGTCGACCAGCGCGAATCCCGCATTCACGGCGACGGCCCACGCATCGCACCACTGGCGGTGGAGGAACTGTCCGACGAACTGCTGCAGATCGTTTCCCGCATGGCCCAGATCAATTCCGTGATCGCCTCACGCGAGCAGGGCGCGCTTACAAAGGTGATGGAAACGAACGACGCGGAAGGATCAGCGGCCGACATATCCGCCGATCTGGGCGAGCTTCCCGAGATCGTCAGGACGATGCTGCGCCACCCCGATCTGTTCGCGCGGCATACCGAGGTGGGGCTTCACCTGTTGCGAGAGGGGGCCTTGTCCGCGCGCGATCGGGAGCTTGCCATTTTGCGCATCGGCTGGCTGTGCCAGGCGCCCTATGAATGGGGTGAGCATGTCTTCGTCGCCAAGCGTTTCGGCGTCACCAGCGCCGAAATCGAGCGTATCACCGAGGGGCCGGACGCCGAGGGCTGGAGCGAACTGGACAGCGCGATCCTGCGCGCGACCGACGAGCTGCACGGCGACGCGATGATATCCGATGCAACCTGGGATGTGCTCTCAGGGCACTATGACGACAGGCAGCTCATCGAATTGCCCATCGTCGTGGGGCAATATCAATTGGTCGCCTATTATCAGAATTCGTTACGGCTGCGGCTTCACAACGGCAATTTCGGGCTGAAGGCGCGCTAGCCTCAAACGGGCTCGCCGCGCCGCCAGGGGAAACCGGGCAACCGCGACGCCATCGGCCAGAGCACGTTGATAGCGAGCCCGCCCATGACGAGCGCCGCCGCGCCGAGCTTCCAGCCGGGCAGCGCTTCCGCGAGCAGCAGCGCCGAGGCGCCCATGCCGAAGATCGGGATGAGCAGCGCGGTCGGCGTAATCGTCGCCGCCGGATAGCGCGCGAGCAGCCAGCTCCACGCCGCATAGCCGAACATCGTATTGCCCACCGACTGCCAGACGACCGCAGCCCACGCCTCCGGGCTCGCCGCGACCAGAGCGGCGCCGATCGCCGTCGGTCCTTCGAGCAGCAGCGATGCGATCAGCAGCGGCGGGATCGAGAACAGGCTCGCCCAGACGACATAGGCGAGCATGTCGGTCGTCCCGCTCGACTTCGCGACCTGATTGCCGCCCGCCCAGCTCATCGCGGCGACGAGCGCAAGGCCAAGCCCGAAGGCGGTCGTGCTCCCGCCGGTATGCGCCATGATCACGCCGAAGCCGATCGTCGCGAGCAGCAGCGCGAGGATCTGGAAGCCGCGCAATCGTTCGCCGCTGAGCCACATCGCGAGGCCGATGGTGAAGAAGACCTGCGCCTGCATCACCAGCGACGCGATCCCCGGCGAGATATGACCGTCCATCGCGATATAGAGCAGACCGAACTGGCCAAAGCCGATCAGAAAGCCATAGCTCGCAAGCGATCGCCACGAGACCGCCGGCCGCTTGAGAATGAAGGCCGCGGGCAGCAACGCGATGATGAAGCGCAGCGTCGCGAACAGCAGCGGCGGGAAATCGTCGAGCGCGACGCGGATCACAACGAAGTTGGTGCCCCAGACGGCCACCACCGCCAGCGCGAGCAGGGCGTGGCGCAATGACAGCCCGTGTGTGGTTGCGGCGGAATGGACGGAAGCGCTCATGCCGCGCATTTAGCAGCGCTCCTCACGCGGTCACGCGCGAAAAACGATCAGGCCTGAAACAGATACTGCGCCGCAAAACTCGTGAAAGTCAGCACCAGCCCGACAAGGAACGTCTTGTAGGCCAGCCCCAGAAATCGGTATTTCTTGCGCTGGAGCACCTGCCCGTTCTGATAGACGTCGCGCAGCATCGCGCGGTACAGCGTTTCCTCGTCGCGCAGCGCCTCGATCACGCCATCGGCGAACTCCTGCTCGGACATCTGCGTGAAGGTGCCGAAGAACAGCATATTGGGGTTGCCGCCGGGCGACGGCTTCGTCTTGGGCAACACCGCGAAGACCGCGAGCATCGCGGAAACGAAGGAGAAAAAGGCGAGCACCACCAGCGGCGCCGAAACGTCTCCGCCGCGCGCCTGTCCGATCGAGATGGTGAAGACGACGAAGGTCGCGCCCATCAGGATACTCGCCTTCTGGTCGGCCATCTGGCTGAGCTGGACGTTGATCTGCTGCACGGTACGGACCAGATGCACCGCATTGGGCGGAAATTTCTGCCCCGGCGCCGCGGCGGGCTTGCTGGCTGGTTCGTCCCCCATGGCGCGATCATGACACGCCCCCCTGCCCTCGACAAGCAACGCGAACGCCGCTTTTGTGCCGCAATCGCTTGGCAATGCAGCACACACAGGATTAAGGACCGCGCATGACCGACAGACAGCAGATTTTCGAAACCGTCTCGGCGCAGATCGAGCCCTTCAACAAAAAGGGTGTCGCGCTTAGCGAAACCACCACCTTTGCGGGCGATCTCGAATGGGACAGCCTGACCGTGATGGACTTCGTCGCCGCGATCGAGGACGAGTTCGACATCATCATCACGATGAACATGCAGGCCGAGATCGAAACCGTCGGCCAGCTCGTCGACGCGGTCGGCAAGCTCAGAGGTTAAGTTTTAATTGTCATTCCCGCGAAAGCGGGAATCCATGAACTCAGTTTCATCCGGACGAGGCGGTGTTCGTGGATCCCCGCCTCCGCGGGGATGACAGGGACAAAAAATGACCGACCTCTTCTCCAAGTTCGATCCGCTGATCCAGCAGCGCGAGGCGTTGCTCGCGACGGGCGTGAAGGATCCCTTCAGCCTCGTCATGGAGGCTGTGAAGTCCCCCACCGTCGCGGTCTGCAACGGCAAGGAGACGATCCTGCTCGGTACCTACAACTATATGGGGATGACCTTCGATCCCGACGTGATCGAAGCGGGCAAGAACGCGCTCGACACATTCGGCGCGGGCACCACGGGCAGCCGCGTCCTCAATGGCACCTATCAGGGCCACAAGGAGTGCGAGGAGGCGCTGAAGGAATTCTACGCCATGGATCATGCCATGGTGTTCTCGACGGGCTATCAGGCCAATCTTGGCATCATATCGACGATCGCGGGCAAGGGCGACTATGTCATCCTCGATATCGACAGCCACGCCTCGATCTATGACGGCTGCAAGATGGGCGACGCCGAGATCGTCGCCTTCCGCCACAACGACATCGAGGCGCTCGAAAAGCGGCTGAAACGCCTGCCCGCAGAGGCTGGCAAGCTCGTCGTGCTCGAGGGCGTCTATTCGATGCTCGGCGACATCGCGCCGCTCAGGGAAATGATCCGCGTGTCGAAAGAGGCGGGCGCGATGGTGCTTGTCGACGAGGCGCATTCAATGGGCTTCATCGGCCCCAATGGCCGCGGTGTGGCGGAAGATCAGGGCGTTCTGGAGGACGTCGATTTCGTCATCGGCACCTTTTCCAAGAGCGTCGGCACCGTCGGCGGCTTCTGCGTCTCCAACCATCCCAAGTTCGAGATCCTGCGCCTCGTCTGCCGCCCCTATGTTTTCACCGCCTCGCTCCCGCCGAGCGTGGTCGCGACCGCCGCGACTTCGATCCGCAAGCTGATGCACGGCTCCAACAAGCGCGCGCATCTCTGGGAAAATTCGAAGCGCCTGCACAAGGGCCTCAAGGAACTGGGCTTCCAGCTCGGCACCGACGAGCCCCAATCGGCGATCATCGCGGTGATCATGCCCGATCTCGAGCGCGGCGCGGCGATGTGGGAAGCGCTGCTGGCCGAGGGCCTCTACGTCAATCTCGCCCGGCCGCCCGCGACCCCCGCCAACATGACGCTGCTGCGCTGTTCGCTGTGCGCCGAGCACTCCGCGGAGCAGGTCGAGCAGATTCTCGGCATGTTCGCGGCAGCAGGCCGTAACGTCGGCGTGATAAGCTAGGCATCGTCTTGCTTTCCTTGGCCGCAGCGATTTGTTAATCCTTTGAGCATGGCGGTCGAGGAAACCGACTTCGGGGGCGAAGAAAGCGCACAACCGGGCTGGCAACGCTGGCTTGGCTGGATTGGCGCGGGGATCGTCGTTTCGATCCTGATCGCGCTGATCGCGATGCTGGCGCTGTCGTCGCGACAGCGCGACACCGCGCTCATATGGCAACAGCGCAGCTTCGAGGTGATGATCGCGGTACGCGCGATCGAGGGTCAGATGGCGCAGTCCGAAGCCACGCTCGGCCGCGCGGTGATCGCCTCTGACAAGGATGTCGCGCGCCAGTTCTACGATAACTGGCGGCGCACCGGCAGCATGATCACGCGGCTCCAGCGGATCACACGCACCAATCCGCAACAGGCCGCGCTTTTGCGCGATCTTCAGGCGCTCTACCGGACACGCAGCGAGGAACTCGAGGAAGCCGCGCTCCGGCTCAATTATGACCAGAAACAGAATGCGCTTTCGGTCTATTTCAACGCGGGCAAGTCCGAAACGCCCGACCGGATCAGGGCGATCTTTCGTGAGATTGTCGCCAATGAGCAGACGCTGCTCGCCGCCCGCACGGGCGAGGCGAAGGGCTTCATGGCGCAGTCCAACAAGCTCGCCGCGACATTGTCGGTTCTCGGCCTGCTGCTCGTCGTCGGCGCGATCGGCCTCGGCTGGACGGCGGTGGATGCGATCACCCAGCGCCGCCGCGCACGCCGGACCGCAGACATCGAGACGCTCCGCGCCGAAATGCTCGAAGGCGCGGTCGCCGAGCGCACCACCGAACTGCGTCTCGCCAACCAGCGGCTGCTTGCCGAGGCAAGCGAGCGCGCTCATGCCGAGGCGCAGTTGCGCCAGATCCAGAAGATGGAGGCGGTTGGCCAGTTGACCGGCGGCATCGCGCACGATTTCAACAATATGCTCGCGGTCGTCGTTGGCGGCCTCGAACTCGCCAAGCGCAAGCTGCACGATCATGCGGCCGATGCCGAGCGCCATCTCGACAATGCGATGGAAGGCGCCAATCGCGCCGCCGCGCTCACGCGCCGCCTGCTCGCCTTTGCACGTGCCGAACCGCTGCTGCCCCAGGCGGTCAATCCCGATACGCTGGTGCGCGGCATGAACGACCTGATGGACCGCACGCTGGGCGAGCGTATCCGGCTCGAGGTCGAAAGCGTCGCGCACCCTTGGAGCATCTGGGTCGACCGTCACCAGCTCGAAAACGCGATCCTCAACCTCGCGGTCAATGCGCGCGACGCGATGGAGGGCGAAGGCAAGCTCATCATCCGCACCTCCAACGTTGCGCTTGCGGCTGACGAGGTCGGGGAATCACTGCCCGGCGACTATGTGCGGGTCGACGTGACCGACACGGGCTGCGGCATGTCGCGCGAGGTGCTCGATCGCGTGTTCGAACCCTTTTTCACCACCAAGCCTGTGGGCAAGGGCACGGGTCTCGGGCTCAGCCAGATCTTCGGGTTCGTCCGGCAGTCGGGCGGAGAAATCAGCATCGCCTCGGCCGAAGGGCTTGGCACGACGGTCTCGCTCTATCTGCCGCGCCACCATTCGGGCGAGGATGCCGATCAGGACTCCGCCGCCCCCCGGCCCGAGGTCGTCGAAGAGGCACTGCCCCAGCCCTCGCTTGCCAGTCGCATAGCGCTGGTCGTCGAGGACGATGCGCGCGTGCTCGCCGCCACGTCAGGCGCGCTCGAGGAACTGGGCGTCACAACGATCTGCGCGGCTTCGGCCGAAGAAGCGATCGCGATCCTCGAACGCGACAGCGCGATCGACATCATTGTCAGCGACGTCATCATGCCAGGGATGACTGGCCCCGAATTCGTCGCCAGGGTCGCGCCGCTCTATCCCGACGTCGCGATCCTCTTCGTCACCGGCTATGCCGATGTCGACGACGCGGGCGCCTTTGGCGGGCATTCGGTGCTCAGGAAGCCCTTCACGATCAGCACGCTCGAAAACGCGATCGAGGCGGCGCTCGCTGCGGCGCCTAACGCACGGCGCCGCGCGACAACAGTCGCGGCAGCAGAATAAGCGCCCCCAATATCGGGAAACGGCGCTGCCAGGGGCGGACTTCTATTGCCGTTCCGGCGTGGCGATTGATCTTCCATGCTAGATAGTCGATGCCGCCCGCAAAGGTCAGGCTGGCCTTGGCGAGGCGGATCAGCGTCAGCGCTTTGCCATTGCGCCGCAGCCGCCGCCAGCGTGCGTCGAGATCGGCCAATTTAGCCGGAGGCGCGCTGGAAAGTGCCGCCGACAGCCGCCGATAGTGGTCCGGATCGAAATCGACGATCGACCCCGAACGGTCGCTGCGCTCGGCGCGGAGTTCTGCGCCATAGGTGAGCGCGAAGCCGCGCCGCCACAGATCGAGCGGATCGTTCGAGGTAGCTTGCGGCGTCAGCGCCGCCATGGTCGCAGGGGCCTCGGCGATCGCCGCGATCGCAGCCTTGCGCGCCGTATCGTCCGCCGCCCAGACCAGCCGCGCGGGCTGCGCGAAGCGCGCCCAGACCGAAACGTTGCTCGCCTCGGGCCGGCACAGGCGCGAGAAGTCGCTTTCGCTCAGCACCGCATATTTGGCGGCAAGGCCGTCATAGCCGAAAGGAAAGACGTTAGGCGGAATCATTCGGTTTGCGCTGGCCAGCCAGCTCTTGCCATAGGCCGCGCGATAGTCGGAGACGATCAGGTAGAAATCGAGCATCTGTCCTTCGAGCTCGGCGGTGCGCAGGCATGAGCCATAGAACAGTACGGCGCGCGCGGCGGCACCATATTGCGCGGCGATCGCCCCGGCCATCCTGACGACGCGCGGATCGGACGGCTCGGCCAGTTCGGCTGCGATCAGGATTTCAAGGGTCGATGATGTTTGGGCCAAATTCACTTCCGTCATTCCAGCGTAAGCTGGAAGCTCTTTACCCGTACGCCAGCATCTAAAGAAAAGGGAGATTCCAGCTTACGCTGGAATGACGGCCAAGGTGGTCATGTTCACGCCGCCAGGCGCAGGAATGGCACGGGCGCGGTCGAGGTCAGTACGATCGGATGATCCCGGTCGGCCCGGAAGGTTTCGCCGTCGAGGATAACGCTCGAGCCATCGCTCTCGATGCGGACGATGTCGCCGCGCTCGAAATGGACGCCGCTCAGCTTTTCGCGTCCCAGCCGTCCGAAGATCGCGCCATAGAGCGCGCGCACCATCGCCGGGAAGGTCAGCTCGACCGCCATGAACTTCATGCGGCCGGGGACGTGCGCGCCATTGTCGGCGCGCGCGGCCAGCAGCATCTTTTCCAGCGTGGTGACGATGAACACCGAGAAATAGCCGAGCGGCTGCCCTTCGCGGACGAGCGAGATGCGAACCGGATTGGGCTTGGGCGGCAGGAAGCTGGTGCGGATGCCGAACAGCGCGGACACCAGAACTGCCAGCGCGGTCAGCATATGACTGATCCCGTTGGGCAGCCCAAGCGGATAGATCTTGGTGCGGCAATAGAGGATGCTGTCAGCCAGCCCCGCGCCACCGAGGAACATCCCCAGCGTCGGCCGCGAGCCCGCGACGCCGTCGCTGAGCGCGATCAGCTCGCGCGCGACGATATGGTCCGAAAGGTCCGCCTTGCTCAGCTCGATCACGCGTTCGAGCGCCGCAAGCGCATCGCCCGCCGCCCCGAGGTCGAGCGCGATCAGGTTGGTCTTGCCGTTGGGCAACACCGCAACCGGGGGCGGTGCATCACCGAAATGGCCGACATGATAGAGCTCGGTCAAGGCCGCCTGCACCGTTCCGTCACCGCCGTTGATGACGAGGATCTTGGGCTTCACGCGCGCGATGGTGCGCAACGCCTCGCCGATCTGGCCGACATGCTCCACCTCATAGTGGAAGATGTCCGGCCTGCCCGCGCAGAAGCTCCGCACGCGCGGCAAGAGCGAGCGATTGCCCGTCGAGCGCGGATTGGAGAGGAGCGCGACGCAAGCCATGGTTCCGCTATGCTCCCACCGGCTTGAAGGAGAGGCCCTGAATATAGTTCAGCGTAACCGGGACGACCCGCGCGCCATTGCCCACCGAAAACGCCACCCGGTTGATGTCGGGCTTGCGCTTCAGCGCCAGGTCGCTGATCGAAACGCTCGGATTGCCCGAAAAGCCGCCGCCATCGGCGCGGCTCGTCTTCCCGTTTCCGTCGACATCGTGACGCACCGAGATCGCGTAGCGGCCCGCCTTGGGCACGGGCACGCAGATGTCCATCGCGCCGCTGCGCGTGGCCGCCACGTCGACGCGTTCGACATACTGCTTCTTCTCGAGGAAGGTCGCCTTGTTGTCGGTATAGAGCTGGACGCGGACCACGCCGGTGCGGGCCTTCAGGCCGTTCACGCGCGCGATCACCGCGGGTCCGCCATTCTGGCAAGACGCCGCATGCGGCCCAAGCGTCGTCGCCCCGGCTGCTGCAAGAGGGATTGCAAATGGCATCGCGGCCGCCACAAGGCCGGTGAACGCGACACCCGAAAGTTTCAACATGACCTCTTCACTCCTGGACGCTATATCCAAGCCCGTTGCCGGACATGGTTTGCCCCCGTGTCTTCCTGAAGATCGGCTGCGTTTGCGGCCAAATCATGGTCATGGGACGACTGAATTCTGAAAATGCTCACGTCCACCGACCGTTATCTCGCCAGGTTGATCGCCTTGCCCCTCTTCGGGACGCTCGTGATCGCCGCGATGCTGCTGGTACTCGACAAGATGCTCCGGCTGTTCGACTTCGTCGCGTCGGAGGGCGGACCGGTCAGCGTCGTGTGGCGGATGCTCGCCAACCTCATCCCCGAATATCTCTCGCTCGGCATCCCGATCGGACTGATGCTCGGGATTCTGCTCGCCTTCCGCAAGCTCGCCACCTCGTCCGAGCTCGACGTGTTCCGCGCGGTGGGGATGAGCTACGGTAGGCTGCTGCGCGTGCCCTATATGTTCGCGATCGCGCTCGCGCTGGTGAACCTCGCCATCGTCGGCTTCGTCCAGCCCTATGCGCGCTATGCCTATGAGGGGCTGCGCTTCGAGCTGCGGTCGGGCGCGCTCGGCGCATCGATCAAGGTCGGCGAATTCACCCGGCTGGGCAGCCGCATCACGCTGAGAATCGAACAGAGCCGCAACCAGGGGCGCGAGCTTTCGGGCATCTTCGTGCGCGCCGAAAGCCGCAACCAGCAGTCGGTTTCGGCCACCGCCAAATCGGGTCAGTTCCTCGCTACCGACGATCCCGACACGATCATATTGCGGCTTACAAACGGCGTGCTGATTCACGACGCGCCCAATTTCAAGACGCCGCGCGTGCTCAGCTTTTCGAGCCACGACCTGCCGATCGACCTCCCCAAGATCGAGGCGTTCCGCGGCCGCGGCGGCGCCGATCGCGAACTGACCATCCCCGAGCTCGTGCGCGTCAACCGCGACGCCCGGACGCCCGACACGCTGCGCAACGAAACGCGCGCCAATTTCCATTTCCGCATGGTCGAGGTCGCGATGATGCTGTTGCTGCCGCTGCTCGCGGTCGCGCTCGCCGTCCCCCCAAAGCGATCATCTTCGGCGCTGGGCGTGTTCCTGTCGATCGTGATGGTCGTGACCTATCACAAGATCAATGAATATGGCGAAGGGCTGGGCGCGCTCGGCCGGGTCGATCCGATCATCGCGCTATGGGGGCCATTTCTGCTCTTCGCCGCACTGATCATGTGGATGTACCACACCCTCGCCACCGTGCCCGGCGGCCAGCCCATCGGCGCGCTGGAACGCGCCTTTTCGGGCCTCGGCAAGATCGTCAAGAAATGGTTCCGCTTCGGGCGGCGCAAGCTGGAGGCAAGCGCCTAAATGCAGACCCAGTTTTTCCCGTCGCGCACCATGTCCATTTACATGGGCCGGATGTTTCTGGTCCGCAGCTTCGCGGTGCTGGCCGCGCTGGTGCTCGTCCTGCAGGCGCTCGACCTGCTTGGCGAATCGGACAAGATTCTGGCCTATCCCGGCAACGGCAACCCTGAACTGTGGACCTATGTGACGTTGCGCACGCCACAGATCATCGCGCGGTTCCTGCCCTTTTCGGTGCTGCTCGGCACGCTCATCACGCTGATCACGCTCAATCAGAACAGCGAGGTGGTCTCGATGAAGGCATCGGGGCTTTCGGCGCATCAGGTGCTGGCGCCGCTGATCCTCGCCAGTCTGCTCGTCGCGGGCGTCTCCTTCGCCTTCAACGAACGCATCGTCGCACGCGCTTCCGACACGCTCGACCGCTGGGAAAAGGCCGATTTCGGTCCGCTGCCCAAGGACAAGGCGCTGCAGACCAATGTCTGGGTGCGCGACGGCAACAATCTCGTCCACGCCGCCGAAGTGCGCGGACGCGGCGCGAATACACGGCTCGACAAGGTCACGATCTATGACCGCGAAGCAGACAGCCTGCTCCAGATCATCGAAGCGCCATCGGCGAACTTTTCGGGACAAGGCTGGACGCTTGCGGATGCCACGCGCTTCAATGTCGCGACGGGGGTGACCGAGCCGATGGGCACGATCACCGTCGGCGAGAGCATCCGCCCCGACCAGTTCACGCTGGCGCAGGTCGATCCCGACGGCCTGTCCTTCATGGGGCTCAAGGACGCAATCGCCGATCTCAACGATGCGGGCCGACCGACGCGCGCGCTGGAAGCCAATTTATGGCACAAGATCGCGGGTCCCCTCTCCTCGGTGCTAATGCCGCTATTGGGCGCGGTCGCCGCCTTCGGCCTTGCGCGCTCGGGCCAGCTTTTCCTGCGTGCGGTGATCGGCATGGCGCTTGGCTTCGCGTATTTCGTCGCGGACAATTTCGGGCTCGCCATGGGCAATCTCGGCGCCTATCCGCCCTGGCTAGCGGCCTGGGGCCCATTCCTGCTGTTCTTCCTGATCGGCGAGACGGTGCTCATCCGGACCGAGGAATAGCGCCCGGTCTTGGCCCCATTTGTGCCGTATTGCCCCGGCAGAGCAGACCATTATATTGCTTGGCCTGCGTCTGAGAGACCGGGCCGACGACCAGTGAATCGAGGGTACGCACGTGAAAACCGCTGAAACGGCGCAGACCGGCTTCTGGAACAAATCGCATCATCTCGACCGGATGACGCTGAAAGAACTCGTCGTCGCCTATTTCCAATATCCGGCGATCATCGCCTATCTGCTGCTCGCCGTCGTCGGCATCGGGCTTTGGACATGGCGCCCCGCGCCGCTCCTCCAGACCGCGGCCTCGATCGGCATTGCGGTGCTGATCTATCCGCTCGCCTGGTATTCGCTGCACCGGTGGGTGCTCCACAGCAAGTGGATGTGGAAGCACAAATGGCTCGCGGGCACGTGGAAGCGGATCCATTACGACCATCACCAGGACCCCAATCATCTCGAGATTCTGTTCGGCGCGCTTCACACGACGCTGCCGACGATCGTCATCGCGACCGCGCCGCTCGGCTATCTCATCGGCGGCTTCGGCGGCGCCGCGATCGCGACCGCGACTGGGCTGCTCACCACCTGCTTCTACGAATTCTGCCACTGCATCCAGCATCTGGCGTACAAGCCCAAGAACAAGCTCATCCTCATGATGAAGCAGCGCCACATGGCGCATCACTTCCATGACGAAACGGGCAATTTCGGCATCACCAACTATTTCTGGGACCGGCTGTTCGGCACGCTCTACGACCGCGTTTCGGAGCGCAGCAAGAGCCCGACCGTGTTCAATCTCGGCTACACGCCCGAGGTTGCCGAGACCTATCCCTATGTCGCCGATCTCTCGGGCGGCGTCGCCACCGGTCACCCGGTCGAACGGCTTCGCGCGAAGATGAAGGGCTGACTTGGCGCGCCCCGGCGTAAGCCGGGGGCCCAGCTTTTTGCGAAAGCCTCTGGACCCCGGCTTGCGCCGGGGTAAAACCGCGCCCGACATGCGGGGAACCAACATAAAATGACCGACATCACCATCCGGCCCGTCGAAACCGCGGCCGATCGCAAGGCGTTTGTGGACCTCGCTTACCGGCTCAATGCCAGCGATCCCAATTGGGTGGCCCCGCTCAAGGCGGAGGTTCACGGCCTGATCACGCCCGCCAAGAACCCCTGGTTCGGCCATGGCGAGGCGCAGCTCTTCCTCGCCGAGCGCGATGGCCGCGTGGTCGGACGCATCTCGGCGCATATCGACCATCTCGCGCTCACCCAGCCTGCGGCGCAGGGCATGGGCCCGGGCACCGGCAACTGGGGGATGATGGAGGCTGAGGACGAAGCCGTCTTTCAGGCGCTGATCGGGCGCGCCGAGCAGTGGCTGCGCGAAAAGGGCATGCACCGTTCGCTCGGCCCCTTGAGCCTGTCGATCTGGGACGAGCCCGGCCTGCTCGTCCGCGGCTTCGATCATCCGCCGACGGTGATGATGGGGCACAACAGCCCCGCCTATCGCGACTGGGTCGAGCATGCCGGTTATGCTGCCGCCAAGTCGCTCCTCACTTACGACGTCGATATCACCGAAGGTTTTCCGCCGCTGGTGCAACGCATCGTCCAGTCGGGCGAGCGCAACAGCCGCATCGTCATCCGCAAGGTCGACAAAAGTCACTTTGACCGGGAAGCCGCGCTGATCCTCGGCATCCTCAACGATGCCTGGTCGGACAACTGGGGCTTCGTGCCACTGACCGACGACGAGATTGCCTATGTCGGCAAGAAGCTGAAGCCCATCGTCTTCGAGGACCTGATCATGGTCGCCGAGGTCGAGGGCGAGCCCGTCGCTTTCATGATCGTGCTCCCCGATCTCAATGAGCCGCTCAAATCGATGGGCGGATCACTCCTTCCCTTTGGCTGGGCGAAGCTGCTCTGGTGGCTGCGCAAACCGAAGGTCAGGACGATGCGCGTCCCGCTGATGGGCGTGGTCAAGAAGCTCCAGTCCTCACGACTCGCCAGCCAGCTCGCCTTCATGATGATCGAATATATCCGGCGCGAGGCCATCAAGAACTACGGCGCCACGCGCGGCGAGATTGGCTGGATCCTCGACGACAACCAAGGCATGCGCGCGATCGCCGAAACGATCGAAAGCACCATCAACCGCGAATATGTGATCTACGAAAAGCCGCTCTGAGCGTGGCTGGCCTGTGTCCCTCTATGTACCCCGGCGCAGGCCGGGGTCCAGAGTGACTCGGTTCCGCGCCTATGTGCCACTGGACCCCGGCCTGCGCCGGGGCACTCAGCGGTGCGCTCGCGCCTGTCACACATGGATTGCGACCGCAAGGAAGCGAACGCTCTAAATTCGCCCGAAGCCCTGGTTGTTGACCACGGGCTTCTTGCCGAATGCCGCGCGGCGCTCCACGAGCGGATTGCATTCGCGTTCGAGCAGCGCGAGCGTCGCCTCGAAGGTCGGGCGGAGCTGGACGACCTGCTGGAGCACCTCGTCGGGGGCTTCGTGGGTCTCGACGCAGCGGCGCGCAACCGCCTCGATCTGCTCGGCGAGCACCGACAGCGGCTCGGCGCCGAACTGGTGCGATTCGCCCTTCAGCGTATGCGCAGGCAGAATCAGCGCGGTCGCGTTCTTGGCGCGCATGGCCTCCTCGATCGCGGCGACCGATTTGGTGCCGTCTTCCCGGAAATAACCGAGAATCCGGATGAAATCCGCGCCAAGTTCTTGCCGCGCAGCAAGAAAGGCCGGCCAATCGACGAGAGTCTGATCCATCTGGGTCACGAAACCCGATCCTCCAGTAATCTGAAACGCTTGTTCCCGATCGGCAGAATAGCCCGAGGGCGGTAAACAGAGCGTTGACGCGTCAGGTTTCGATTTCGAAACCGGAGCCGATCCCGGTCGCGACGGGCGCGACCGCCCAGCCGCGCTCCTCGGCGAGCGCCGCAATCTCTCCAGCCGCGATCGGATCGTCGGCGACGATGCGGATCGTCGCGCCCGCACCCGCCTCACGCGCCGCACGCGCGAGTCTCAGCACCGGCCAGGGGCAGCGCATCCCGCGCGCATCGACGAGCGGGGTCATGCGATTACCTCGGAGTACCCCGGCGAAAGCCGGGGTCCAGGAGTCACGAGCACCGTGATCTGCCACCCTGGACCCCGGCTTTCGCCGGGGTACTCGAAGCGGAGTCCCTCACTTCCCATAGGGATTCTTTGGCGCCCTCAGCGTCAGCCGCACGGGCACCGCACCAAAGCCCAGCTCGCGGCGGATTCCGTTGACCAGATAGCGGCGATAGCTTTCGGGCAACTGGTCGACGCGCGTTCCGAACAGCACGAAGCCCGGCGGGCGCGTCTTGGCCTGCGTCACATAGCGCAGCTTGATGCGCTTTCCGCCGGGCGCCGGCGGCGGATTGGCTTCGATCGCGCGCTCGAACCAGCGGTTGAGCTGTCCCGTCGAAACACGCTTGGACCACGCCTCTCGCGTCTCGAAGGCGACGTCGACCATCTGGTCGATGCCCTTGCCCGTCGCCGCGGAAACCGCGATCAGCGGCACGCCCTTCACCTGCGCCAGTCCCTCGTCGAGTGCCTTGCGTATTCCCTGAAACAGGCTGGAGGGATCCTCTGCGACATCCCATTTGTTGATCGCGATGACGAGCGCGCGGCCTTCCTCGAGCACGCGGTCGGCGATTCGCAGATCCTGTACCTCGAGCCCGCGCGTGGCATCGAGGAGCAACACGACCACCTCCGCAAAATCGACCGCATGGAGGGCATCGGCGGCCGAGAGCTTCTCCAGCTTGTCCTGCACCTTGGCCTTTTTGCGGAGCCCGGCGGTGTCGATCAGCCGCAGCGGGCGCGCACCACCCTCATGCGGCCAGGCGAGATCGATCGCGATCGAGTCGCGCGTGATCCCCGCCTCGGGACCCGTGATCATCCGGTCTTCGCCGAGGATCTTGTTCACGAGCGTCGATTTGCCCGCATTGGGCCGCCCGACGATCGCGAGCTTGAGCGGACCATCCTCGTCCGCGTCGTCGTCATCGTCATCGCCGTCGTCCCCGCGGTCGATATGCGGGAGGAGCGCTTCGAAGAGATCGGCGACGCCTTCGCCATGCTCGGCGGAAATCTGCACGGGATCTCCGAATCCGAGCTCAAGCGATTCGAGAATACCCGCCTCACCCGCGCGCCCCTCGGCCTTGTTGGCGACGAGGATGACCGGCGTGGTGCTCCCGCGCAGCCACCGTGCGATCTCGGCGTCGAGCGGGACGATCCCCGCGCGCGCGTCGATCAGGAACAGCGCGACATCGGCCTCGGCAACCGCGGCTTCGGTCTGCACGCGCATCCTGCCGGGAAGGCTCTGCGGATCCTCGTCCTCGAAGCCCGCCGTATCGAACAGGCGGAAATCAAGGCCAAGAAGATTGGCCTCGCCCTCTCGCCGGTCGCGTGTCACGCCGGGCAGGTCGTCGACCAGCGCGAGCTTCTTACCGACGAGCCGGTTGAACAATGTCGATTTGCCCACATTGGGTCGCCCGACAATGGCGACAACGGGCAATCTCCTGGCCATCTGGCCTTCTCCATAAGCAATCGAGGACGACCCACCCCAGATGGGGCGGATCGTCCTCTCGATTCAACCAAATTGTCGCGATGCCTGCGCCCGGATCGGCGCGGGCTCGCTTCAGCGGAAGGCGGTCAGCCGGCCACTGTCATCGAGAATGTAGAGCGTGTTGTTGGCGACCACGGGGGGCAGATCGACCGCCGCCTTCAGCTCACGCTGGTTCCCGATCGCGCCGTCGGTGGGCGAAACCTCGGCGAGGACGCCCTGATTGTTCACCAGCACCAGCCGGTCGCCCGCGAGCACGGGCCCCTGCCAGCTAATCGGTCCCGTCTTCTTTTTCTCGTTCTCGTAGCGCGCGAGTTGCGTCATCCAGCGCACCTTGCCGCTGACGCGCGACAGGCAGAGCAGCTTTGCCTCGTCGGTCACCACGAACACCCATTCGCCCGATACCCAGGGGGTAGCGATACCCGCGACGTTGATTTCCCAGAGGCGCTGGCCGGTCACCAGCTCGAGCGATACCATGCGGCCGCCCTGCCCGACCGCGAAGACGCGGCCCTGATCGATCACGGGATCGGCGTCGATGTCGCTCAGGATGCCGACCTGTGTCGAGATGCTCGTGCGTGCAAGCGCATCCTGCCACACTTCCTGACCGTTCTCGTAGCGATAGGCGCTGAGCTCGCCCGACGAATAGCCCGCGACGACCGTGCCCTGCGCCACCGCAGGGCTGGCGACGCCAAAGACGCCCGCGGTCTCGAGCGTGCCCGAACGCGTCCATTCCAGATTGCCGTCGCTCATGCGCATCGCGAAGATCTGGTTGTCCTGGCTCATCACATAGACATTGCCGTTTCCAACGCCCGGCGCGCCGCGCAGCGGGCCGCCAGGACGCTTTTTCCAGAGCTGTGCTCCGGTCTGGGCGTTGAATGCCGCGACGTCGCCGATGCCGTTGGTGGCATAGAGCGTGCCGCCGTCATAGCTCACGCCGCCGCCGAAGAGCAGCCCGACATCGCCCGTCAGCTCGCCCGTCCACCAGCTCCGGCCGCCAGCGACATCCTTTGCGTCGCCGATCTGGACGGTCCACACTTCCGCGCCCGACTGCGCGTCATAGGCGTGCAGTTTCGCACGGCTGTCGACCGCATAGACACGGCCCTCGGCGACGACGGGCGCGGATGCGAGGCGCTCATATTTGCTGCTGCCCGCCATGTTTGCGGTCCAGGCGGGCGAAAGCGATGCGCCCAGCGCCAGATGCCCCATCGACTTGGAGGCACTGCCCCCCGGCTGGGTCCATTCGGCGTTGGCCGCGGCGGCGGGCAGGACAACCGCGACTTCAGCGAGCGCAGGATCAACCTCGACGCTGGTCTCGGCGGTCAGCACCGGAACGCGCTTGCCCACGGTTGGTGTCTTGGGCTTGTTGTCGCCGCCGCCCCCGAGGATGCTGCAGCCGCCAAGCAGGATTGCGGCAGCCGCAACCAGAACTCCATTCCTCACCAAGGTCATTCCTTCTTTTCCCCACGCGGCTCAACGACCGCATCAACCCCCAATACGCCCGCCATCTGGACCGCGCGTGAACGGATCGATTCCGGAACGCTTTCATCCTTCGCAATTGCGGCGAAAAGCGGGCCGGCGAGGTCGGGCTTGTTCATGTTGAGATAGGCGACAGCGGCCATCTCGCCGGCGCTGCCGAACCACGGCCCGCCTTCGACCGCCAGCGGCTTCAGGCGTGCGACCACGTCCTGCGGCTTCAGGCTGTCATATTCGGCGGCGGTCTGACGAACCAGCGCAAGATCGCGAAACGGCTTGGCGACGCTCTGGTCCTCGGCAACAGCCTTGTAACCCGCGACTGCGGCCTTGGTGTCGCCCGCCTGCAGCTTCATGCTGGCGAGCGTCAGCCTGGCGGTGGTGCGATAGCCGTCATTCTTGCTTTCGATCAGCGGTTTCAGCCGCGCCTCGACGCCTTGCTGGCGGCCCGCCTCGAGGTCGTCGAGGATCTGGACCAGCGCCTCGCCCTCGGCTTCGGCCTTCTTGGTCTGCTCATGGCTCCACCACAGCCAGCCGCCAAAGGCGGCAAGCGCGATGACGACCGCGACGATCGCGGCCTTGCCCCAGCGCCTGGCCGCGCGCGCAACCTGGTCGCGGCGCAGCTCTTCATCCACTTCGCGCAGGAATGCTTCATTGGTCGGGGGCGTCGATGCCAACTTTTATTCTCCGGATATGCAAATTGGCGCGGACCCTAGAGCATGATCGGAAAAGTGAAAACGGTTTTCCGCCAATCATGCGTCAACGGGCCTTCGCGCGGGCTCAGAAACGAAAGCGTCTCAATCTTTCGGCTGATAGGTCTGCTCCACGCCCGGAAATGTGCGCGCGCGCACTTCCTCAGAATAGCGTGTCGCCGCGTCCTCGATCCGCGTCGCCAGATCGTCATAGCGCTTCACGAAGCGCGCCGTGCGCTCGAACATGCCGAGCATATCGTCGATCACGAGCACCTGGCCGTCGCACTTCGCCGACGCACCGATTCCGATCACCGGGCACGACACCTCGGCGGTCACCGCCTGCGCGAGCGGCTCGAGCACGCCTTCGACCACCATCGAGAAAGCGCCCGCATCGGCGATCGCGCGTGCATCCGCGATGATCTTGGCGTGTTCGGCATTGGTGCGGCCGCGCGCACCATAGCCGCCCAGCGCGTTCACCGCCTGCGGGGTCAGGCCGATATGGCCGACCACCGGAATTCCGCGCGACGACAGGAAATCGACGGTGGGCGCCATCGCCTCGCCGCCCTCGAGCTTGACCGCGGCCGCACCCGTTTCGGCGAGCACGCGCGATGCTGCGCGAAAAGCGTCCTCGGGGCTCGCCTCATAGCTGCCAAAGGGCATGTCGACCACGACCACCGAATGATAGCTGCCGCGCACGACCGCCGCGCCATGTGCGATCATCATCTCGAGCGTCACGGGCAAGGTCGAGGGCAGGCCATAGATCACCTGCCCCAGGCTGTCGCCCACCAGCAGCATGTCGCAGTGCCGGTCGAGAAGTTGCGCCATGCGCGCCGTATAGGCGGTGAGCATGACGATCGGATCCTTGCCCTTGCGCGCCTGGATCTGCGGCACGGTCATGCGCTTCATCGGCGCAGGAGTCGGATGCGCGCGGCTGGTGGAGGTGTCGAGTGTATAGGTCGTGGACATGGCCGCCTCTTTAGCCGCTCAATCCCATATCCGCCAGACCGCCGGCACATCGGTCAATATCGCACTCGGCACCATCCTTACCGCGATGGAGTGGGGCCGCATGACGGCGGGCGACCATATCCGCCCTTGCCCGCGCGCCAGCCTTTGCTAAATCGCGTTGGGCACCGCGCGGTAGGGCTGCGCCGGGTCGAACGAAGGCAAGTCATTGGCAGGGCGGAATGGGGCAAGGGCGAGGCTGAACATCGCGCGCATGGTCCTCGATGTGCCGGCGCATCAGCGCCGGAGCATGGGGCGGCTGCTGGGCCTGATCGGCGCTGCTGGCATCCTTCTGCTCATCCTTACACCCGCGGGCTATGCGGATTTCTTCCTCTTCCTCGCCTTCTATATTCTGCTGTCGGCAGGTGCTGCACTCTGCATCGGCTTCACCAGCCACCGTTTCCGCCTGAAACGTGGTCCGGTCGACGTCGAACCTTTCGACTATGCGCCCTGGCTCGGCGTTGCCGCACTCGTCACGGGGACGACGATCACCTCGTTCCTGATGTTCAAGCAGTTCGTAATGCCCCCGCGCGGCTTTCCGCTCGATCCCGCGCTCGCGGCTTTCGATCGCTGGCTGTTCCTCGGCCGCGATCCGTGGATGGTCACGCACAGCCTGATCGGCGGCTGGCAGGCCGCCAAGCTGCTCGACATCTTTTACACGCAGTGCTGGTTCATCCTGATGTATTGTTTCCCGGCGATCGCGATCGCGCTGGCCAAAAGCTACGAGATCCGCCTGCGGCTCGTCAGTTGCTGGCTGGCGTCCTGGATCCTCATCGGCAGCGTCGCGGCGTGGATCCTCGGATCGGCGGGCCCGTGCTACTACAATGCACTGGTTGGCCCCGATGCCAATTTCGCGCTGCTCAACCAGCGGCTTGCAGAACTGGGGCGCAGCGCCGAGGCGGCGGGGGTCACGATCCACACGCTCGGCTATCAGCCGCAACTTCTCTCCACCTTCCTCAATCCGCGGCTGGAGGCGGTGGGCGGCATCTCGGCGATGCCCTCGATGCACGTCGCGATGGCCGCGCTGTTCGCGATCGGCGGCTTTCAGATCCGCCGCTGGCTCGGCTGGGTGATGACGGGCTTTGCCATCGCCATCTGGATCGGATCGATCCATTTCGGATGGCATTACGCAAGCGACGGCGTGGTCGGCGCGGCGATGATGGTCGCGCTGTGGAAGGCGACCGCGCTGCTCACTCGAGCGCGGCCAGCGCCTCGCCCGGATTATCGCTGAACAGGCCGTCGACGCCGAGGTCCACGAACAACCGGATTTCCGCGGCCAGATCGCCATGCGCGCGCGGATTGATCCCTCTGCGCATGTCGGCTGGCAGGAAGTAATTCTCGGCGCGAAAGGTCCAGGCATGGACCTTGAGCCCCGCGGCGTGCGCGTCCGCCACGAAGCGCGTCGGCGTCCCGCGCCGGCCGAGCTTTGACACGGGCACGATCAGCGCCTTGGCCGCGCCCACGCCATCGGCATAGGCCGCCACCGCTTTCAGCCCCTCCGCCGTCGCCATCGCGGCGAATTGCGGCTCGCTCCCGAGCAACTGGATCAGCCGCAGCTTCGTCAGCCCGCGCAGCACGCGCAGGTTAGCGGCCTCGAACGACTGGATGAACACCGGGTCGTCGGCGGTACGATAACCGTTGCTCTCCAGCATCGCGACCAGCGGCGCCTCCATCGCCAGTCCCAGCCCCTGAAAATAGCCGGGATGCTTGGTCTCCGGATAGATGCCGATCCTCCGCCCCGTCACTGCCTCCCGCGTGCGGACGAGGTCGATGATCTCCTGAAAGGTCGGAATTTCGAACTGTCCATCATAAGCAGTGTTCTGCGGGCGCAACTGCGGCAGCCGTTCCCGCGCGCGTAGCGTCTTGAGTTCGGCAAGCGTGAAATCCTCGGTGAACCAGCCGGTCACCCGCTCGCCGTCGATTGTCTTTACGGTCTTTCGCGCCTTGAATTTGGGGCGGTCGGCAACATCGGTCGTGCCCGAAATCTCGTTCTCGTGCCGCGCGACGAGCACGCCGTCGCGCGTCATTACCAGATCGGGCTCGATATAGTCCGCACCCAGCTCGATCGCGCGCGTATAGGAGGCAAGCGTATGTTCGGGCCGCTCCCCGCTCGCGCCGCGATGCGCGATGACGATGGGGCGGGCGGCGGGCTCGGTGGAAACGGGCATGGCGGCGCCCAACGTAGCGACCCATATGGCAAGCGCCAGTCCCGGCTTTGGCAAATCGGCTCTCCTCGGTGACCGCCTAAAGGCCGCGTGTTGCACCTTGATGGCAAGCGCGATTTGGCGGCCTCCGCGCTTGGGCTACCCCGTCGCCATGGTTCCCGCTGCGATGCTCTTCGCGTTCGGCGTGCATCTGAACGGTGGAGGGCCGGTCAGCGCGCTGGAGCGATGGTGCCATTCGATGGTCACTGGATAGAGATGCAGGCCTCCGGGGCGCGAAGGGCGCAACCCCAAGCGACGTTTGCTTTCGACCAAAAGAAGACCTTCTCCCTCAAGGGAGAAGGATACGGAGCCTTGCTGCGCGTGAGCGCAACTAGGCGGAGTTGGATGAGGGGGTGGAAGCTTGGGAGTCGTGCGTTGCCGTTGACTTACGCCCCCTCACCCAGCTCCGACTACGCGGCACAGCCGCCAAGTCTGCGCAACCCTCTCCCTTAAGGGAGAGGGGGTTCGAGACGTCTGCTTTCCACGCCATTCCAGACATCACCCGCTCCCGCTCAGCCCAGCGCAGCCTCATACTGATCAGGCTTGAAGCCCACTAGCCGCCGCTCGCCCAGATCCAGCACGGGCCGTTTGATCATCGAGGGTTGCGCCAGCATCAGTGCGATCGCCTTGTCGGCGTCGAGCCCCACGCGGTCCGCATCGGGCAGCTTTCGGAAGGTCGTGCCCGCGCGGTTGAGGATCGTCTCCCAGCCATGCTCCGACACCCAGCCGCGCAGCGCCGCCTCGTCAGCGCCCACAGCCTTGTAGTCGTGGAAGTCATAGGCGATTCCGCGATCCTCCAGCCACGTCCGTGCCTTCTTGATCGTGTCGCAATTCTTGATGCCGTACATGGTGATGCTCATGCGCGGTGTGTGACGCGCGCCCGTCGCGGGGTCAATCCTCGTCGAGGCGCACGAACTCGGCGACGACATGCCCGCCGCCGGGAAGCAGCTTGCCCCCTGCATGCTGATCGCACGCTGCCTCGGCCTCTTCGAGCGATGGATAGGTGCCGAGCGGAGCCCAGCCGAACAGCCGCTTGCGCTGGGCGATGTACCAGTCGGTATAGCCGCGCCCGCTGAGCAGTGCGGCGATCGCCGATTTGCGCTGATGGATGACGCGATAGCGGACCTTCATGCTCCCTTCCTAACCGCGCCTGCGACTTGAAACCAGCCGCGACATGCGCGCGCAGCCGGGCGGGAGCAGGAACCGACACGCCATCCAATACTTAGGTATTGACCTAAGTATTGGATGGCGCTAGCCCTGCCGCCATGTTTCCAGGGCTTTCGATTCCCGCGCCGCCGCCGCCCCCGCCGATGATCGACGGCATCTTTCGCGCGCTCGCCGACCCCACGCGGCGCGACGTGCTGGAACGGCTGAGCGCGAAACAGGCATCGGTCAGCGAGCTCGCCGCGCCCTACAAGATGGCGCTGCCCTCCTTCGTCGAGCATCTGAAGATACTCGAAACCTGCGGCCTCGTGCGCTCGCGCAAGGTCGGGCGCGTCCGCACCTACCGGCTCGAGCCCGACTGCATGAAGCTCGCCGAGGACTGGCTTGGTCGCCAGCGCACGCTCTGGGAACGCCGGCTCGACCGGCTCGACGACCATCTGTTGAAAATGAAGGAAGAGGAGAATCCTAAATGACGTTCCCCCTTGGTAAGCCCGATCCGAAACTGGACCTCGTTCTCGAGCGCGAGGTCGACGTGCCGCTGGAGCTCGTCTGGAAGGCATGGACCACGCCCGAGCACATTCGTCACTGGTTCGTGCCAAAGCCCTGGACGATCACCGCGTGCGAGATCGACCTGCGTCCCGGCGGCATATTCAGCACGACGATGCGTTCCCCCGAGGGCGATGAATTCCCCAATGTCGGCTGCTATCTTGAGGTCGTGCCGCATCAGCGGTTCATCTGGACCGACACGCTGCTTCCCGGTTTCCGCCCTTCGCCCAAGCCCTTCTTCACCGCGGCGCTGCAGCTTGAGCCGACCGCGACGGGCACGCGCTACACCGCGACCGCGATCCACGGCAATGAGGAGACGCGCAAGAGCCATGAGGAAATGGGCTTCCACGATGGCTGGGGCACCGTGCTCACGCAGCTCGTAGACTATATCAAGGCGGGCAACCTCGCGCGCTGATCCGGACGCCGCTGCGCGGCGAGGGCTGAGCGTGCCCCTTGCGCTCAGCCCCGTCGCAGCGCCGTGACCTCGATCTCCACCTTCATCTCGGGTGCGATCAGCCCGACGATCAGCCCCGTCGCGGCGGGCCGGATATCGCCAAAGGTCTCGGCGAAGACGGGCATGGCCTCGTTCCACCATTTCTGGTCGGTGGCGTAATAGACCACGCGCACAACGTCGGCCATTTCAAAGCCCGCCTCCGCGAGCGCGCCCCTGATCACGCGGAACGCGTTGCGCGCCTGTTCGGCGGCGCTGTCGGGCATGATCCGTGTGTCGGGATCATAGCCCGTGCAGCCCGAGACGAAGCAGAAATCGTCCTGCACCACCGCGCGCGAATAGCCGATCGTCGCCTCGAACGGCGATCCACTGGAAATCAGTCTGCGTGCCATGCGTGATCCTTTGTGAGATGCGGCGGCCTTCGCCCCAAGTTGAGTAAGAAAAGGAGCCGTCTCTCAGATGCCCCCTTTTCGAGTGAAGAAAGCATCCTGTCCCCCGGACAGGGTGATTTCTTCACTCCCATTCGATCGTGCCGGGCGGCTTTGAGGTATAGTCATAGACCACGCGGTTGATGCCCTTCACCTCGTTGACGATCCGCGTCGCCACGCGCGTCAGGAAGCTGGCGTCGAAGGGATAGACATCGGCGGTCATGCCGTCGGTCGAGGTCACCGCACGCAGCGCGCAGACGCTGTCATAGGTCCGCCCGTCGCCCATCACGCCTACGGTCTTGACGGGGAGCAGCACCGCAAAGGCCTGCCAGATCGCGTCATAGAGCCCAGCATTGCGGATCTCTTCCAGATAGATCGCGTCAGCCTTGCGCAATATGTCGCACTTGTCCTTGCTGACCTCGCCCGGAATACGGATCGCAAGCCCAGGCCCCGGGAACGGGTGCCGGCCAACGAACACCTCCGGCAGCCCAAGCTCGCGACCGAGCGCGCGGACCTCGTCCTTGAACAGCTCGCGCAAGGGTTCGACGAGCTTCATGTTCATCCGCTCGGGCAGCCCGCCGACATTATGGTGGCTCTTGATCGTCACGCTCGGCCCGCCGGTGAACGACACCGATTCGATCACGTCGGGGTAGAGTGTGCCCTGCGCCAGGAATTCGGCGCCGCCGATCTTGCGCGCCTCTTCCTCGAACACGTCGATGAAGGTCTTGCCGATGAACTTGCGCTTCTTTTCGGGGTCGGTCTCGCCCTTGAGCCCCGACAGGAACAGCGTCTCCGCATTCACGTGAACGAGCGGGATATTATAAGCCCCACGGAACAGGCTCACCACCTGATCGGCCTCGCCCGAGCGCATCAGGCCGTGGTCGACGAACACGCAGGTCAATTGCTCGCCGATCGCCTCATGGATAAGCACCGCCGCGACCGCGCTGTCGACGCCGCCCGACAGCCCGCAGATCACCTTGCCCTTGCCCACTTGCGCGCGGATCTCGGCGATCTTGGTCTCGCGGAACTCGGCCATCGTCCAGTCGCCCTTGAGCCCGCAGACATGGCGTGCGAAATTGGCGATCAGTTTCGCACCATCGGGGGTGTGGACGACCTCGGGGTGGAACTGCACGCCATAAAAGCGCCGCGCCTCGTCGGCCGTCGCCGCAAAGGGCGCGCCGTCCGATTGCGCGATCGTGCGGAACCCCGGCGCGGGTTGCGTCACGCGGTCGCCATGGCTCATCCACACCTGATGCGTCTCGCCCTCGGCCCACAGCCCGTCGAAGATCGTCGAACGCTCGGCGATATCGATGAAGGCGCGGCCGAATTCGGCATGGTCGTGCGCCTCCACCTTGCCGCCAAGCTGTTCCATCATCGTCTGCTGGCCGTAGCAGATGCCAAGGATGGGGATGCCCGCCTCGAAGAAATGCTGTGGCGCGCGCGGGCTCTCTATGTCGGTGACCGATGCCGGCCCGCCCGACAGGATGATGCCGCTGGGCTTCATCCGCTCGAATGCCTCGGCGGCGGCGTTGAATGGCGCAATCTCGCTATAGACCCCCGCCTCGCGCACGCGCCGGGCGATCAATTGCGTCACCTGGCTGCCGAAATCGACGATGAGGATGGAGTCCTGCGGCTGTATGGTCATCGAGTCGCCTGAAATGTCTGAAATGAGGAGGTGCGCGCCGGTTAAAGCGCGCGCGCGCGCCTGTCCAGTTTTGCGGCGCATCAGGTGGCGCGAGCCATCCGGGGCGAGCTGGAGAGAAAGGTGCCGCCGGCCTTGCAAGGGCAGCAAGATGGCCGGCGGCTAAGGTATCGAGAAAACTCGAACAGGACGGGGAGAGGGAGCCGCCTGTGCAACCTTTAAAGCATAAATGATAATGCCTCGCAAGAGCGATTAAAGATGGGGGAGCCTGCAATCATTCCTGACGATGCGTCATATCTGCGCGGCCTTCTCAACCCGCTTCAGATCCGTCGTCCAGACGCATGCTCTCCACCCGGCCCTTGCGCGCGAAACAGGTGAACAACGTCTCGTCGCGGAACAGGCCCAAAACGCCGCGCCCGGTTTCAACGACGCCCTCGACCTCCCAGCCGCCGCCTGTCTCACGCACCTGCCCGATCGCGTTGACCCGGCCGCGCTGCCCGCCAACCGTCGCTTCGCGCTCGGCGGCGAGCGCGCAAAGATCGACTGCCGCGTCCTCGGCGCTGGAAGGCGCCGCCTCTGCGGCCTCCTCATCGCCGAACCCGACCTCCACCTCGTCCGAAGGCAAGGTCTGTTCGCTCCCGTCCTCATTCTGGAGACGCTGGGGCGGATCAAAGGCCAGCGCCGGCATTGCCGGCACGAGCAGCAACGCTGCCACAACCGCAGATCCGCTGAGAACCTTGATACCCGACATAGACGCTACCCTTCCGAGACAATGGAGAAGCACCGGGCTATCGGGAGCGCACTTTCGCCGCAATGAACCGTTGGCATCCGCCGTACACGCGCGCAGGGTTCGGTCCGAATATCCTGTCGCTTCATCGCGCCGGCATGCGACTACCGCTGCCGGCGTCGGGTCAGCGTACAGCGACGCTGCTGTCGAACGTGATGTCCTCGACCTGGCCATGGCGTACCGCGCAGATGAAGCCCCGGCCGCCTGCGTAACGCGTGCGATAGCCGTCGCGCGTTTCGACGACCCCGGCTATCTCCCAGCCATCATCGGCGGGGTCGACCGTGGTGATCTCGCGAACCCGCGCATCGAGGCCGCCCTCGGACGCACGCGCCTCGGCAGCGCGCGCGCAAGTCTCGACGGCGACATCCTCGTCGTCGGTCGCGGGGCGCGATTGCGATTGATCTTCGGGATAGCGACTGTCGGGTGCAGGCCTGCGGTTTTTCGATGCCGCCGATGCGATCGCGGCAATCCCGCCAAGGATGATGATGCCCGCGATCACGTCGCCGGCGTCGACCCTGTCGCGGTGGCGCCAGCCGCCGCCATGCCCCCAGCCGCCATTGCCCCAGCCGCGATGCGGCCCGCGCGCGAGCGCGGGCGTCGTCGATGTGGCGAGCAACGCCGCGATCACGGCGCCTGCGGCAATCCTGTGCATCCTCGCCATGTCGCGCGTTCCTTCCCGCTCGGTGCCCATAGCAATGGGGCAATTTCGGTGATGCTAGACGAGCCGGTCTTACCGCGCGATGAACCGCGACCCGCCCGATCGCCCCTACGGAAAAGACCCGATGGCGCTCGCACCGTTCGGGACGCACAAAGGGGTGCGGCTATTGGCGCATGATTTCGGCTTCGCGCATCCGGCCGCCCCCACCGGAGGCGATCATGGCAGACAAACCGAACATCCTTTTCATCATGGGTGACGATATCGGCTGGTTCAATCCCAGTTGCTACAACAGCGGGATGATGGGCTATCGCACGCCCAATATCGACCGGATCGCAGAAGAAGGTGCGCGGTTCACCGACTGGTATGCGCAGCAGAGCTGCACCGCCGGCCGCGCCGCATTCCTCACCGGCCAGTCGCCGATCCGCACGGGCCTGACCAAGGTCGGCCTGCCGGGCGCCGATCTCGGGCTCGGGCCCGACGATCCGTGCATCGCGCAGGTGCTGAAAGCACAGGGCTATGCCACTGGCCAGTTCGGCAAGAACCATCTCGGCGACCGCGATGAGCATCTGCCGACGATGCACGGCTTCGACGAGTTCTTCGGCAATCTTTATCACCTCAATGCCGAGGAGGAGCCGGAGAACGAGGACTATCCCAAGGATCCGAAGTTCAAGGAGAAATTCGGCCCGCGCGGCGTGCTCAGGTGCAAGGCCGATGGCAAGGGCGGCCAGACGATCGAGAACACGGGGCCGATGGGCAGCAAGCGGATGGAGACGGTCGACGAGGAATTCCTCGCCGATGCCAAGGACTTCATCAAGCGCAAGCAGGGTGAGGGCACGCCCTGGTTCTGCTATTTCAACTCGACGCGCATGCACATTTTCACGCACCTCAAGGAGGCGTCGAAGGGCAAGACCGGCCTCGGCCTCTATCCCGACGGCATGGTCGAGCATGACGGCCATGTCGGCGAACTGCTGGCGCTGGTCGACGAGCTCGGCGTCAAGGACAACACGATCGTCGTCTACACGACCGACAATGGCGCCGAATGCTTCACCTGGCCCGATGGCGGCACAACGCCCTTCAAGGGCGAGAAGGCAACCAACTGGGAAGGCGGCTTCCGCGTGCCCTGCGTGATCCGCTGGCCCGGAACGATCAAGCCGGGCACGATCGTCAACGACATCTGCGCGCATGAGGATTTCCTGCCCACCCTCGGCGCGGCCGCGGGCGACAGCGATGTCGTCGACAGGGTGAAAAAGGGCGGAAAGATCGGCAACAAGAGCTTCAAGGTGCACCTTGACGGGTACAACCTTATCCCGTTCTTCAAGGGCGAGGAGAAGGAATCGCCACGCCAGGGCTTTGCCTATTGGAGCGACGACGGCGACCTGATGGCACTGCGCGTTCGCCACTGGAAGGTCACTTTCATGGCACAGAACACCGAGATCGGCCCGCATGCGCCGCTCGGCGTGTGGCAGGGTGCATTCACGCCGCTCCGCGCGCCACTCATGTACAATCTGCGATCGGATCCATTCGAGCGCGGCCCGGAAAGCATCTACTATGCGGACTTTGTGGCCCGCCGGATGTTCCTGATGGTGCCCGCGCAGGCGATCGTTGCCAAGCTGCTCGCAAGCTTCAAGGACTTCCCGCCGCGTGCCAAGGCGGCGAGTTTCACGGTGAGCGATGCGATGGACAAGATCGCGACCGCGAGCCCGAACCAGAACTGAAGCACATCACACTACCCGGCGTCGGCCCTGACGGGCCGGCGCGCGGGTGCCCAGATTGTGGCTTTTCGTGGTCAGGGCTTGAGCGGGAGCCTATGCCGGAAACGACTGTATGTCCGGAAAAATGGACTCCTGCTTTCGCTGGAGCACTGCACCCCGTTAAACGTACAATACGCTAGTTATCGGCAGCCAAGGCGCGGGTGGCAGGGCGTTTTCAACCGCAAGCGGCGATGGTGCCGACTGCTCAGCAGCAACGGATATGCAGGGGGTCCCGCAGCCGCGAATGGCAGCCTTGGGCGAGACGATGCGCGCTGATCGCAGGGCGCTTTCGTCCCACCGCGATCAGCGTCACCAGTATTAGCGTTTCAGTTGGCCGCGCTCCTCCGCGGCCGCTCCGATAAGCTCAGGGGCTTGCCGGCTCGTCATCGTCGTCGGTGATCAGGATAATCCCAACGACCACCGCGACTGCAGCAACCGCGATGAGTATCCAGCTCGCGCCCGCGATCTGGTTGGCGTCCTTGGTCGCGGCGCCCGAACGCTTGACATTATTGACGACAGACAATTTCGAGGCAGCCGATTGAGGTGCTGCAGCAATGGCGGGTGTCGCCGCCATCATCAGTGCAGCCGCCGCGGCAGCCATGGTTCCCAACTTCTTCATCGTTGATCCCCTTTCTTGGTGGGCGCATGTGCCCATAGCACAGAACCTCCGACCTTCGAAGCGGTTCCCGCACGTGTAAAATTTCGTTTCCCCGCGCGGGAACTTGGGGCGAAAACGTCTCATGGCCGGCGCGCGCCGATCGCGTCTATTTTTCGACCGCGTCGATCTTCAGCCCCGTCCATTTGCCGATGAACGCGTACATGTCGGCGGATTCCTCGATGATCTTGTCGGTAGGCTTGCCCGAGCCATGGCCCGCGCGCGTCTCGATCCGGATGAGGTGCGGCTTGGCGCCGATGTCCGCTGCCTGGAGCGCCGCGGTATATTTGAAGCTGTGGCCGGGGACGACGCGGTCATCGGTATCCGCGGTGGTCACGAGGATCGCGGGATAGTCGGCGCCAGGCTTCACATTGTGATAGGGCGAATAGGCGCGCAGCGCCTTGAAATCGGCCTCCTTGTCGGGGTGGCCGTAATCGTCCACCCAATAGCGCCCTGCGGTCCAGCGGTCGAAGCGGAGCATGTCCATCACGCCCACGCCGGGGAGCGCGGCGGCGAACAGGTCGGGACGCTGGTTGACCACCGCGCCTACGAGGAGCCCGCCATTGGATCGCCCCTCGATCGCGAGCTTGTCCTTCGCGGTGATCCCCTGCGCGATCAGATATTCGCCCGCGCCGATAAAGTCGTCGAACACGTTCTGCTTGTTCTGCAGCCGGCCCGCGTCGTGCCATGCCTTGCCATATTCGCCGCCCCCGCGCAGGTTCGCGATTGCGAGCACCCCGCCCTGTTCAAGCCAGGCGAGCTTGGTCGCCGAGAAGCTCGGCGTCACCGAGATGTTGAAGCCGCCATAGCCATAAAGCAGCGTCGGCGCGCCACCGCTGGGCATCGGTCCCTTCTTGCGGACGATGAACACCGGGATCTTCGTCCCGTCCTTCGACGGATAGAATTGCTGGAGCGTCTCATAGGCGGCGGGATCGAACGCCACCCTGGGCTGCGCGAACACGCTCGCCTCGCCCGTAGTCGTGTTGAAGCGGTAGACCGTGGGCGGCGTCGCAAAGCTCGAGAAGGTGTAGAAGGTCTCGGGATCGCCCGCCTTGCCGCCAAAGCCCGCCGCGGTGCCGATGCCGGGCAGCGTGATCGCGCCGCCGGGCTTACCGTCCAGCGTCACCATCTCGGCCTCGGACTTGGCGTCGCCCAGATAGGCGAGCACGATCTTCTCGCCCACCATCGACGCGCCGACCAACGTATCTGTGCGCTCGGGGACGATCTGCACCGGCGCGGCCTTGGGCCTGGCTGCGTCGAGCGTCACCAGCCGCTGCCGCGGCGCGCCCTTGTTGGTAAGAAAATAGAAGCGCGCGCCGACATTACCGACCAGTTCCCAGTTGTTCTCGAGGCCCTTGACCAGCGCCTTGGGCTTCGCGCCCGGCGTACCGAGATCGAGCACGTGCATCTCATAGCGCTCGTCGGTGCCCGCCGAGGAGGTGATGAGCAGATACTTGCCGTCATCGGTCACCTGCGCGCTATGGCCCAGCGCGGGACGATCGGGCGTCTCGTAGACCAGCGTGTCGGCGGACTGCGGCGTGCCGATGCGGTGGAACCAGACCTGCTGGTTTGAGGTCGTCGACTGGAAGGCCTGCCCTTCCGCGGGCGCCGCGAAGCGCGAATAATAAAATCCGCTGCCATCGCCCGCCCAGGACAGATTCGAATATTTGACCCACTTGACCTCGTCGTCGAGCATCTTGCCCGTCGCAGCATCGAGCACCTTCACCGTGCGCCAGTCGCTGCCGCCATCTTGGATCGCGTAGACGAGCTTCGACCCGTCGTCCGAGGGCGCCCATTCGGCAAGCGCCGTCGCGCCATCCTTTGCCCATGTGTTGGGATCGATCAGCACGCGCCGCGCGCCCGCCAGCCCGTCCTGGGCATAAAGCACCGACTGGTTCTGCAGCCCGTCGTTGCGCGTATAGAAATAGCGGCTGCCCGCTTTGCGCGGTACGCCGAAGCGCTCGAAGTTCATCAGCTTCGTCATCCGCGCCTTGAGCACGTCGCGCCCGGGCAGCGTGTCGAGATAGGCGTCGGTCACCGCGTTCTGCGCGTCCACCCACGCCTTCACCTTCACGTCGCCGCGCACGTCATTCTCGAGCCAGCGATACGGATCCGCCACCCTGATCCCGAAATGCGTCTCGGTCGGCCCGCTCCTGTCACTCGCCGGATAGGCGAAGGTCGGCGCGGCCGCGCTGCCCGCGATTGGCGCGGCGTCGTCGGCAGGGATCTGCGCGTTCAGGCTCATGGGAAGCGCGATAAGGGGAAGGCTCAAAAGGGCAAGCGCGTGGCGCATGGGGTATCGTCTCCGAAACTGGATCTTGTTGCGGTGAAGCGTAGCGCCCGAGCGATGGATCGCAAACCCGACTCGACGAACGACATGATCTTGCGTCCACGCGCGCAATTGATATCGTTATCGAAACAAATGGGTCGCATCCAAGCCATTCGATGGGGTGAGGCATGACCGACGAGACCGAAGACAAGCGCAAGGGCGACCGCCGCGATACGGACCGGCGCGGTCCGCCCGACCCCGATTTCAAGGGTCCCGACCGCCGCACCGGAGAGCGCCGCAAGCACGAGCGCCGCCAGGTCTAGGGCATTCACACCCGCGGCCCCGCGCCGGCCGCGATCATCAGCGCCCACGCCATCGCGTCCGTGCCGTCGCCCCCTACCCGTTCAGAGCGGGGCGGAACTCGGGCGAATGTCGGCGCCGGTGGCGAAGTGCTTGAGCTGCTCGACCGCCTCCGTGCATTGTCCTTCGGTTCGATAGCCGCGCCCCGAAGCGAGGATACGATCGGACGCGGTGCGAAGGCGCCACCGCCAATCGCCCCCCGACCGAAGCGTCGAGGTCAAGCTGACCTCCGACGCGCGATAGATTTCGAAATAGGCGTCCGCGCCCTGATCCGTCTTGCTCGGCACCCAGCAGGACACCAGACGCCAGGGGTGATCGTCTGTCAGTCCGCTCGCCCGGATCGCTGTCGGCGGCGTCTTTTCCGGATTGGCGTTCGCGGCGCCGCCGGCCTGCACATATGCGGAAAGGATATCTGTACGGAGTTCCTCGGGCGCCGGAGCTGCGGCACTCAGCGCTCCGCGCCACTGCGAGGGCATGTTACGATTGAACGACATATTTCTGCTCCCATTGGCAAGCGGGAGCAGCGCGTGTCTCTCAGTCGTCACAGGCCTGCAGAAGGTACGGAAGCGACGATGCCGCATGGTACACGCAAACGCAGCTTTTGGCGAATACGCGCTTGGCGTCGCGCGGCGTGCGCTTCACGGCCGATCATTCGATATTGGGCGGACAGGCGTCAGCGCACGATCAGCGAGAAGCGGCTGATTATGGCATAGCGGCAGGGCCGCTAGCGCAATGCCACCGGCCGCGGTGGTTCGGCGGGGTGTAGTGCCTCCAGATCGGCCTCGACCCTTGCCGCGCCTTCATAATGTGTCGCAAAACCCTGATAGGTCCGGCGAATGGCTTCGCTGGCGGTATGCTCTGCGGCTTCTCGACAATGTCGGGCCCGATCAAGCAAATACTCCCGATGCGTGCAGATTTTCATGTGAGCTTCTCGCCAGAAACAAGCGGCAGCTCTCATCTGTCTGTCGGTCGACGCAATGCTCGAAGATCTTGTGCCGATGGAGGCGATATGGGCATCACAGACAACTGTTACAACGGTAGCCGCCAATCCTCGCATATGAGGGGATGCGGCGAGGCCGGCGCAGGCATATCCGCAACGCGTCGACCAGCCCCCCGATCAACAAAAAAGGCCCCGCGTTTCCGCGAGGCCCTTTTACGTGTTCTTGATGAACCTAAGCGATCAGGCCGCTTCGTCCATGTCATCGTCACCAGCGACCGGACCCGAATCCTGGCCCTTGGCGCTGACGTCGCGGTCGACCAGCTCGATGTACGAGACCGCCGCCGCGTCCGAGGCGCGGAAGCCGGCCTTGATGATGCGGGTATAGCCGCCGTTACGGTCCTTGTAGCGCTCGGCCAGAACGTCGAACAGCTTCTTGAGCTGCGTGTCGTCGAGCAGGCGCGCATGCGCGAGACGACGGTTCGAAAGGCCGCCCTTCTTGGCGAGCGTGATCAGCTTTTCGACATAGGGGCGAAGTTCCTTCGCCTTGGCTGTCGTGGTCATGATCTGCTCGTGCTTGATCAGCGCTGCCGCCATGTTGCGGAACATGGCTGTACGGTGTGAACCGGTACGCTGCAGCTTGCGGCCGCCTACGCGATGACGCATTGTCTTCTTCCTTCGTTCGTTCGGGGGCCGTATCAGGTACCCCGGACCAGGCGGTGAATAAGGCCACCGCCCAAAACCAGTCACATATGCGTGAAGAGCAGCCCCAAAGCCGATCACGGCGTTCGAGTCAAGGATTTTTCAGGGGATCTGCTCGATTGGCCCGCGCCGAAAGTCGCCTTGCGCTTGGCGTCGTCGCCAGCCTTCTTCTCCGGGCCGTGAAAACAGGCGAACCAGCCCGCCGCGAAGGGACGGAACGTACCCGGACGCTCGCGCATAATGCCAAAATAGACCGGAAAGCCGGGGATTATCCCGATTGCGACTGCCCGCTGCTGATCTATCCTCGACGGCCAGATTCGAGGGAGAACGGCGCGAGACACATTGAGCTACGAACGAAAAAATCGGGGGGCCAAGACCAAATTATTCGAATCCGGCTGATGAAGTCACAGGAGGATAATCATGGAGCGCCCAGATCATCGTGCGAAGATCGTGTCATTACTCTTTTCCACCGCGCTTACGTCGATTGGGCTGGCCATGCCCATGCTCGTTCAGCCCGTGATGGCACAAGGGCTCGTTGTCCAGCCCACCACGCCGGCGCCCGTTCCAGCATGCCCCGCCAATCCGCCGGCGGTGGTGAACCCGCCGGTGACAAGCGGCATCGCGATCAGCGGCGCGACCGATTGCCCGGCCGGGCCCACCCCCGCCGCACAGGTCAACGATGATCGCGGGATTGCAATCGGCAACGACCGCAGCACCCCGACCACCACCAGCGGCACCGGTGACTCGGTTGCGATCGGCACCGGCGCAACCGCAGGGTCATCAGGCGTGGGTCAGGCTGTCGCCATCGGTTCTCGCGGCCGTGCGAGCGGCCTGAACTCGTTCGCGGGCGGCTTCAACGCGGTGGCGCAAGGCGGTAGCAGTGTCGCGCTGGGAGCAAGCAGCAATGCCGGAACGCTGAACGCCACGGCGGTCGGAACCGGCGCCAACGCCAGCGGCGACACGGCGACGGTGGTCGGCTCCAACTCGCGCGCAAGCGGGATCCTGGGAGTGGCCATCGGGGGCTCGAACACGGTATCCGGGGACGCGGCGGTCGGCATCGGCTCCAACGTGCAGGCGACGCGGACGGGGTCGGTGGCAATCGGCGGAAACACGCTGGCAACCGAGGATGGGACGACCGCGGTCGGCTCGATCTCGATCGCATCGGGGCTCGCCAGCACGGCTTATGGCTTCGATACGCAGGCGACGGCGCGTGGCGCTTCGGCGCTCGGCGGCGGCAGCCGTGCTACGGGCGACCAGAGTTCGGCGGTGGGAACACTTGCACAGGCGTTGGGGGCGAACACCATCGCGATCGGTTTTCTCTCCACCGCGAATGCGGCCGACAGCATCGTACTCGGCACCCAGGCGGTGGTCGCTCCAGTCGGTGTCAACAGCATCTCGATCGGCAACAACAGTGTGGTGAATTCGGCCAATGGCCTTGCGCTCGGAACCCGCGCGTCGGTCGCCGCCACCGATGGCAGCGGGACGGCGATCACCAATGGCATCGCGATCGGCAACAACAGCGTGACGAGCAACAGTGATGCGACCGCCGTTGGCACCGGCACGATTGCCAGCGGCCAGAACAGCGTCGCGTTTGGCACCACGGCGCGCGCCACCGGAGCGCAAGGCAGCGCCATCGGGCAGAACAGCCTTGCCCAGGGCGCCAATTCGGTGGCGCTTGGCACTTCGGCGCGCGCGACGGGCCAGGTCAGCACCGCGCTCGGGCAGAACGCCACTGCCACGGGTGTGCGCAGCGTCGCGCTCGGCCAGTCGGCCGACGCGACGGGCACCGACGCGCTTGCTGTCGGCAATGCGGCGCAGGCGAGCGCGGCCAACGCGGTTGCGCTCGGCCGCACCGCAAATGCCAGCGGACTGGGGGCTATGGCACTCGGCAGGGACTCCGTTTCCAGCGGCGAAGGTTCGGTTGCGCTCGGCCGCATCACCGTTTCCAGCGGCAGGGGATCGACGGCTGTCGGAGACAGTGCCCTCGCTGTGGGTGTGGGCGATACCGCCATTGGATGGAACGCCCGGGTTCTTGCGAACCAGAGCACCGCGGTCGGCACCAATTCCACGATCGCCACGGGGGCGACGCAGGCGTCGGCGTTCGGTTTCGGCGCGACCGTCGCGCAATCCAACAGCGTGGCAGTTGGTGCGAACAGCAATGCCTCGCGCGGCGCGCAGACCAATTATACGGCCGCTGTGCTTACTTCGCCGCAGAACTCGATCGGCGAAGTCTCCGTTGGAACCACCTCGGGCCAGCGGCAGATCACGGGCGTGGCTGCGGGATCCCAGGCCAACGACGCGGTCAACGTCCTTCAGTTGCAGGGCGCGGTTTCACGCGCGGATGCCCTTGGCGGCGATATCGCGACCGCCCTGGGCGGCGGCGCCAGCTATTCAAGCGCAACGGGAAGGCTCTCTCCGCCCAGCTACACCATCCAGGGCGCTGCGCGCCCCAATATCGGCACCGCGCTGGCCGCGCTCGACGGCCAGCTCACGACCAATACCGGCAACATCGCTACCAACACCGCGAACATCAGCACACTGCAGGGCCAGGTTGCGACAAATTCGAGCCTCATCGCGAGCAACGTCACTGACATCAGCGCGCTGCAGGGGCAGGTCGGAACCAGCACGAACGATATTCTGGCGCTGCAGGGGCAGACGGCCAACAACACGAGTGCCATCACGACCGCTGGCACCAACATCACAAACCTGCAGACCCTGGCCACTGCCGCCGCGGGCAATATCTCGACGCTGCAGGGACAGGTGGGCTCTCACGATTCACAGATCGCGGCGAACACGGCGGCCATTGCGGGCCTGACGGCGGGGATTCCGCCGACGGGATCGGGACTGGTGGTCCAGCCCGCGGCCGGGGCCAACATCCTGGTCGGCGGGGGCACCGACGGCGCAGGAGTCGACTTCACGGGAACGGCGGGGGCACGCCAACTGACCGGCGTCGCGGCCGGGCAGGTCAATGCGGGCTCCACCGACGCCGTAAACGGCAGCCAGCTTGCTGGCTCGGCACAAAGTGTCGCCACCGCGCTGGGCGGTGGCTCGACCGTCAATCCCGACGGCACGGTCACCGCACCCAGCTACACGATCCAGGGCGCGACCCAGACGAGCGTGGGCGGCGCGCTGACCGCACTCGATGGTCAGGTGACCACCAACACCAATGCGATCTCCGGGCTGCAGAACCAGGGCGCTACCAATGCCGGCGCGATCACAGCGCTCCAGGGCGAAGTGGCAACCCATTCGGGCGATATCGCGACACTGCAGGGGCAGGCGGTGACCAGTGCTGGCCAGATCACGACGCTGCAGGGGCAGGTTGCGGGCAATACGGGGGCGATCACGACGCTGCAGGGGCAGACCGCCACCAATAGCGCGAACATCACGACGGTCAGCAATAACGTAACCAACCTCAACAATGCGATCAGCGCGGGAACGATCGGCCTGGTCCAGCAGGCGGGACCCGGAAGCAATCTCACGGTCGGCGCCGCGACCGACGGAGTCGCGGTCAGCTTTGCCGGCGCACAGGGCGCGCGCACGCTCGCGGGCGTCGGGCCGGGAACGATCGCAGCCGGGTCGACCGAGGCGGTGAATGGAGACCAGCTCAATTTCACCAACGAAGTGCTGGCGGACGTCGCGAACCTCGTCACCGGTCAGGCGCTGGGCGGCTTTGGATCCGACAATACGAGCGGTGCGCTGCCGCCCAATCCGTCGGGGGCCGATTCCTCGGCGGGTGGCGCGGGCGCCGTGGCCTCGGGCGCTCGCTCGCTTGCGGTCGGCAACAGCAGCACGGCGTCCGGCGCCACGTCGACCGCGCTCGGCAACAATGCTCAGGCGACCGCCGACAACGCGGTCGCGGTGGGCCAGGCGGCACAATCGACCGGAGCGGGCGCTGTCGCGCTCGGGCAGGGCGCGCAGGCAACGGGCGCCAACGCGGTCGCGATCGGTGCCGGCGCATCCGCGATGGGGCCGAACCAGGTCGCGCTCGGTTCCGGCACCTCGACCTACACGCTGGCGGGAATCAATTCCTCGGCGAGCCAGGCGGCGCAGAGCGGCGCGCTGCGGCTGGTGACGACCGACATGGCCGGCAATCTCGGCACGAGCACACTCGACATTGCGACGCTGGGCGGATTGGGCCCGCGAACGAGCGCACTCGAGGGACAGGTGGCCGTGCTCGACCGCCAGATGCGCCAGGCCAACGGCGGAATCGCGGCGGCGATGGCGATGGGCGGCACGCTGCTCCCGCCCGACATGAACGTCGCTGTCTCGTTCAACCTCTCCACCTATCGCGGCCAACAGGGCTTTTCGGGTGCGGTAGTCGCCCGCGTGACCGATCGGGTCTGGGTGAGCGGTGGTGTCGCGGGGTCCACCGTGAAGGGCTCCACCGGAGGGCGCGCAGGTGTGACATTCGGATGGTGAGGGTGTCACAAACTCAACCAGACGGATGAAGAGATCCACGAGATATGCGGCACTGGCCTTCGCATCGTCAGGCTCGTCAAAGAAAAAAGGGCCGCCCCAACGGGACGGCCCTTTTGTTCGGTAACGCAGACTCCGGAGCGTCTTAGCCCAAAATCTCCTGTTCCAGCTTCTTGGCCATTTCCTCGATATTCTCGGGCGGCCAGCCGGGGATCTCCATGCCGAGGCGCAGACCCATGCTGGAGAGGACTTCCTTGATCTCGTTGAGCGACTTGCGGCCGAAGTTCGGCGTGCGCAGCATCTCGGCCTCGGTCTTCTGAACCAGATCGCCGATATAGATGATGTTGTCGTTCTTGAGGCAGTTCGCCGAACGCACCGACAGCTCGAGCTCGTCGACCTTCTTGAGCAGGTAACGGTTGAGCTGGTTGGTGTCGCTCTCCGACTCCGCTGCCGCAGGGGCCGCCATGCCGATCGTCGGCGCAGCCGCCGCCAGACCCTCGTCGAAGTGGACGAAGAGCTGGAGCTGGTCCTGCAGGATGCGCGCGCCATAAGCCAGCGCATCGTCGGGGGTGACGGTGCCGTCGGTCTCGATGGTGAGCGTCAGCTTGTCATAGTCCAGTTCCTGGCCGACGCGCGTGTTCTCGACCTTGTACGCAACCTGGCGCACGGGCGAGTAGAGCGCGTCGATCGGGATCAGGCCGATCGGAGCGTCCGCGGGGCGGTTCGCGGCGGCGGGGACATAGCCCTTGCCGGTATCCGCGACGAGCTCCATGTTGAGCGTCGCACCCTCGTCGAGGTGGCAGATGACGAGATCGGGGTTCATCACCTCGATGTCGCCCGACACCGAGATCATGCCCGCGGTGACTTCGGCGGGGCCGGTCGCGGAAAGCTGCAGGCGCTTGGCGCCCTCGCCTTCCATCTTCAGCGCAATCTGCTTCACATTGAGGACGATGTCGGTCACGTCTTCGCGGACACCCGCGAGCGACGAGAACTCATGCAGCACATTCTCGATCTTGATCGAGGTGACCGCGGCGCCCTGCAGCGAGGAGAGGAGAACGCGGCGCAGCGCGTTGCCGAGCGTCAGGCCGAAGCCGCGCTCGAGCGGCTCCGCGACGAACGCCGCTTTGCGCTTGGCGTCGCCGCCAGCTTTCTTCTCCAGGCCATTGGGCTTTTTCAATTCCTGCCAGTTCTTGACATTGACAGACACGGGCTTCCCCTTGGCTGGGCGGGAGCGAGGGGCGCTCCGGCCGATAACAATAGGTCGAAGGGCCGCCCTCTCGGGCAGCCCATCGGGGATCACATCAGACGCGGCGGCGCTTGGACGGCCGCACGCCGTTGTGCGGGATCGGCGTCACGTCGCGGATCGACGTGATGTTGAAGCCGACCGCCTGGAGCGCACGGAGCGCCGATTCGCGGCCCGAACCCGGACCCTTCACCTCGACCTCGAGCGTGCGGACGCCGTGCTCGGCGGCCTTCTTGCCCGCGTCCTCGGCGGCGACCTGGGCGGCATAGGGCGTCGACTTACGGCTGCCCTTGAAGCCCATCATGCCCGCCGACGACCAGGAAATCGCATTGCCCTGCGCGTCGGTGATCGTGATCATGGTGTTGTTGAAGCTGGCGTTCACATGCGCGACGCCTGCGGTGATGTTCTTGCGTTCGCGCCGACGAAGGCGCTGCGGTTCACGTGCCATGGTTTGTCGCGCCCCTTACTTCTTCTTGCCGGCGATCGGCTTGGCCTTACCCTTGCGGGTGCGGGCGTTGGTGTGCGTGCGCTGGCCGCGGACGGGCAAGCCCTTACGGTGACGCAGGCCGCGATAGCAGGCCAGGTCCATCAGGCGCTTGATGTTCATCGCGGTCTGGCGACGAAGATCACCTTCCACCGTGTGGCCGGCGTCGATCGTCTCGCGGATCTGGAGGACTTCCTGGTCCGACAGGTCCTGCACGCGGCGCTCGGGCGTGATGCCGAGCTGGTTGATGATCGCCTGCGCTTTGGCGGGGCCGATTCCGTGAATATACTGAAGCGCGATCAGAACGCGCTTGTTGGTCGGGATGTTAACCCCCGCAATACGTGCCATCTTTCTTTCTCCTGCTCCACAGGCGGCCTTGGCAGAACCGCCCATCTCATCGCGTCAGTCCCGAAACGCACGAACGCGGCGAGCGCAAGAAAGCGCCGCCGGAGAGCCGGGGTTTCGGAATGCAGGACCCAATACGGTCGCGACGCCGCGGAGTCAAGCGCGGCTGCGGTCAACGCGCTGTGTCGCGTGCGCACTGATGAAGCGCGTCGTCTCATCGCCCTCGCTCTCCAGGGGAGCTTTTGTCGGGCACGATGCCAAAGCGCAAGATCACATTGCTCCTGAATCGAAGGATATCGTCGCTTTGGCGCAACGCCGCTCCCATCATCGCGGTTGGGTGTCAACAATGGCGGGTGGACCAACCGCGGCGGCGAGCCGTGCATTCTGGTATCGCGGGTCGTCGGTCACCTCCGGCCCCAACCAGTCGGGCAAATCGACCGCGCGCCCGGGATGATCGAGCTCGATCTCCGCGAGGACGAGCCCCGCTAGTCGTCCCTCGAAGACATCGACCTCCCATATGAGCTTGTCTCCGGTCACGGGCACGAGATGGCGGCGCTTGACGATCAATTCACCCGTCGCAAGCCCGAGCAGCGGCTCGGCATCTTCGATGGGTATGGCGTATTCGAACTCCAGACGCCCCTCGCCACCGCGCTCCGACTTGACGGTGAGCATGGCGGATGTCCCGTCCACGACGCGCACGCGCACTGACGCCGCGCCTTCGCGTGCAAGATAGCCCTGGCGGATCGCCTTGACCGCCACGACCTCGCTTTTCCAGCGATCATCCGCGACGAGGAATTTGCGTTCGATCTCGATCGCCATCACGCAGCCCTTGCCTGATCTGCCGCGTCGCCCTCGGCACGCCAGACCTCCCAGTAACCGCGCCAGCGCTTGACCAGCGCAGATGGCGACTCGCTCAGCAAAAGACCGCCCTCGTTCAGCGCGCGATCTGCGGTCGACCCGCTTCGTTGTGCGAGCGCAGCGCGAAAGGGCGCGACAACGGTGATGCCACCGAAATCTTCGGGATGTGCGGCAATGGCATGATCGAGCACCGCGAGGTCGTGATGATGGCCAAGCACTTCGCCAAGATCGTGCGCGGCGTCGACATGCACCGCCATTTCGGTTGGCCAGATCGGCGCGAGCAACCGCGTGTGATACCAATGATATTTCACCGATTTGCGCCAGTCGTGAAAATCCTCGGCATCGCCGCTTGTTGCGGCACGCTTCATCGCCTTGCGGGCCTTGCGATAGTTGCGCGCCGCGCCTTGGGCGATCATGTCGAAACCGTCTCCGTCGATACGCCAGTGCGCGGCATCCTCCCGCAGCACGGCGATGTCCCGGACGAATGTCGCGAGCCGCTCGTCAAGGTCGACGATCGCCCCCAGCATCTTGCGATTGTGCAAGAGCCGACGACGCACCGCCGCGGCGGAGGAACGATCCGTCTCCGGCCACTCACGCAGGATCGTGTCGCACGTCTCAATCATCACATCGGCATCGCGCGTCAGTGCAAGCGGCGCGGCGAGCGCACGCAGCCTGTCGTCAGCCTCATCAAAGTCGGCAAATCCCGGACGGATAAGGCGGATCAGCGCGCGAAGCTGCTTGCAATGTTTGCGCGCCGAATGGACCATTTCGACGCGATCGGTTCGTGGGCTGACGAGCTCGACGATCGCCGCCTCGATCTGTTCGCTTACGATCCGGTGCAGCGTCTTCTCAATCGACTTGTCGCTGCGTTTCAGGCGATACGCCAATGCGCGCTCCGATCCAGCCCCATCGCCATTATGACCGGGGTCGAAACAAAGGCAAGGCCGGCGCCTGATGCGTCCGGAGCGTTGCCATCGGGCGGCCAGGCACCGACGCCGCCCGCCCCTTCCGGTTCAAAAACCCGAACGCACGCAGAGCACGTCGGCAATGTAGACGCGACGGCCAACCGTCTGGAGCGACTGGTTGCGCGAGCCGTTCCAGCCTGCCGAACGGCAGAACTGGTCCGCCGTCGTCTTGGCGCAATTGGCGGTCGATTGTCCGCCCGGGCACTGGATACGCTGGCCATAGCGCATGGGCTCGGGGAAGAATTCGGCACCCATGCCGCGCAGCGACTGACCCGAACCGCCGCCACCGCCCGATCCCCCGCCGCCCAAAGGCCGCATCGACTGGAGTGTGCGGAACTGGTTGGCGATGCTGGGCGTGTCCTGATCGACGGTGGTGCAGCGACCGGTGAAATTGCGTCCCGTGCAGATCTGCCAGCGGCCGCTCCGCACGCGAATCGAACGCACTTGCCACGCCAGCCCCATGTCGGGTTCAGCACGCTGCACCGCAACCGCGGGCCCCGAATAATAGGCATCGCGATAGATCGTCGCTTCAGCCTGACCGCCCGGCGGCCGGAAGCGTTCGTCCTGCTGGGCCGAGCCCGGAACTGAAACGGCTACCAACGCCGTCAGGCCGAGCATGGTCATGATACGCATGGCGCTCTCCTCCTTCCGCTCCGCTCCGTCAGACGACTCCATAGGCAAGCATGGCGTCGGCGACCTTCTTGAAACCCGCGATATTCGCGCCGCGGACATAGTCGACATAGTCATCCGACACGCGGCCATATTGCAGGCAACTATTGTGGATGCCTTCCATGATATCGAGCAGAAGCTGCTGAAGTTCCGCTTCCTTCCATGAGCGGCGCTCGGAATTCTGGCTCATCTCCAGGCCCGAGACCGCGACTCCCCCCGCATTGGCAGCCTTGCCGGGGGCGAAGAGGATCTTCGCATCCTTGAAGACGTGGACGCCCTCGAGGTTGGTCGGCATGTTGGCGCCTTCGGAAACCGCAAAGCAGCCATTCTTGACGAGTGTCTTCGCATCCGCGCCGAGCAGCTCATTCTGCGTCGCGCAGGGCAGCGCAACGTCGCACGGGACGCCCCAGGGCGTCTTGCCCTCGTGGAAGGTCGCGTTCCTGTACTCGGCGACATAGTCGGCGATCCGCCCGCGTCTCTTGGTCTTGTGCGCCTTCACCCAGTTGATCTTTTCCAGATCAATGCCGTCAGGATCGTGGATGAAGCCCTGACTGTCGGACAGCGTCAGCACCTTGCCGCCGAGCTGGGTCACCTTCTCGGCTGCATGTGTCGCCACATTGCCCGAGCCCGAGATAACGGCGGTCAGACCCGCCAGGTCCCTGCCCCTGGTCCCCAGCATGTTCTGGAGGAAATAGGTTGCACCATAGCCCGTCGCCTCGGGCCGGATCAGCGAGCCGCCGAATTCGATGCCCTTGCCCGTCAGCACGCCCGTGAACTGGTTGGTGATGCGCTTGTATTGGCCGAACATATAGCCGATCTCGCGCGCACCCACGCCAATATCGCCCGCGGGCACGTCGACGTCAGCGCCAACATGGCGGTAGAGCTCGGTCATAAAGCTCTGGCAGAAGCGCATCACCTCATGGTCGCTCTTGCCCTTGGGATTGAAGTTCGCGCCGCCCTTGCCGCCACCCATCGGGAGCCCGGTCAGCGCATTCTTGAAGGTCTGCTCGAAAGCGAGGAACTTGAGCACGCTTTCCGTCACCGAAGGGTGGAAGCGGATGCCGCCCTTATAGGGTCCGATCGCGTTGTTGTTCTGCACGCGCCACCCGCGCTGGACGCGGATATTGCCCTTGTCGTCCTCCCAGCAGACGCGGAAGGAAATCACGCGATCGGGCTCGGCGATCCGCCGCAGGATCTGATAATGGTGATATTCTTCCTTGTCGGCGATGAAGTCGAAAATATCCTCGGCGACTTCCTGCACCGCCTGCACGAACTCGTCCTGCCCCGGATTGCGCTTCTTCACCCCCTCGATGAAGGTCGGCAGATCCACATGATCACTAACGGCCATTCCTCGCCCCCTGCTCTTCAAACAGTTATCAGGCGACCCATCCATGGCGGCTCCTGTTCGAGTCGGAGCCGTCCATTGCGAAGAAAGGCTTATCACGTTTTCGCTGCGAAACGAGCGCTGGTTTCCGCGGGTAGGGAAGCCGCCGGTTTCGCGGTATCGTGAGCCCAACGCTGGCTTCGTGGACCGGAGGGAGATCGTTATGGCGCAGGCGCAATATTCCGATGAGGCAATCGCGGCGGCGACGGGCAGGACATGGCCCGAATGGCGGCAGCTACTCGACGGCATCGACGCCGCAAAGCTGTCGCACAAGGACATTGCGGCGAAACTCCACAGCGAACATGGCGTGCCGGGCTGGTGGTCGCAGATGCTCACGGTCGAATATGAGCGCGCGATCGGCCGCCGCGTGATCGGACAGACCTGCACGGGCGACTTTTCCGCCGCTGCCACGCGCACGCTGCCGGGAGACAAGGACGCGGCGATCGCGGCCTGGCGCGCAGCGGTCGCGGGAATGGACACGTTCGACGGCGTGCCCTTTGCGGGCCCCCCACGCGAAAGCAGCACCGAGAAATGGCGCTACTGGCGCGTCGACCTTGCCGACGGCACCAAGGTGACCGCGATGGGATCGGATAAGGCGCCGGGAAAGGCGGGGCTCGCGGTCAATCACGACAAGCTGGCGGATGCCGACGCGGTGGCGCGGTGGAAGGGGTATTGGGGGCCGTTTTTGAAGGGGGTTGGTGGGTGAGGTGGTTGACGCGGGGAGACTGCTATCGCCGCAAAGTCGGTCATCTATCCGGCTCCCCTCCTTACCATTAAGCTGACGCTGCAAGAGAGCCAAAAACAAGGACAAAAATCCATGGTGCAGCCGTTTGCTGTGAATGCCGAAATCCTCGAAAGGGCAAGGCTTCTTAACGACGCTACTGTGACGCTTTATGATTGGATGGCCGACGATGTCCGAGACGGGCGCAATCTAATCGCTACGAACCGCGACGGCACAGAACTCTGGAGAGCTAAGCCGGTCGTCTTTAACGATCCAAGGCAACAAGATTGCTTCACCGCGATTCGATGGGACGGCGTGAGCCTCACCGCGTTCACGTGGTCTGGCTACAAAGTCTCCGTTGATCCAGACGACGGGAATATTACGGTTCTCGCGTTCACGAAGTAGCGGATTGGTGATCATGCTTCGTGACCGTCCGCTATCGGGCTAGCCTTTCCCATAAGCCGCCAGTCCGCTCACCACGACAAACCAGACTTCAAAGCCAAATGACGTTCGGGCTGAGCCTGTCGAAGCCCTTTCGTTTCAATCTGGTACCGGGGACAGGGAGGGAACAGGAAGCGAAGGGCTTCGACAGGCTCAGCCCGAACGGGTTTTGACAGGGGCTCAGGTCGTCAGCCCGCAGGCTTGTCGAGGATTACCTTCAACCGTCCGAGTTGTTCGGCGAGCACCTTGTCGACGACGGGCGCGATACCCTTCAACCCGCCCGGCATGTAGCCGCTGGCGACATAACGCTGGGTGATCTTCGCGCCACCCGGCGCGGGTTCGATCGTCCAGGTCATCGTCGCGGTGATCGCTTCGGACTGGAGCGGGCCGAGCCCGCCCACGAAGCGCAGCACCTTTCCCGGTTGCGCGTAGATGATGCGGCCATGCTCGATCGTGCCGCCGCCCGGTGTCCTTTCGCAGAAGCAGCCGCCGGCGCGCGCGTCGATCGTCATGTTCTTCGCGTCGCCGCTATAGCTGTGTTCGCCGTTCCACCACTGGCCGGGATTGCGCAGCGCGTCATAGGCGGCAGCGGGCGTTGCCTTCACCGTTTCGACGCTGACGACCTCGAAGCCGCCATCGCTTGCGGACTTCACTTCTGCGGCGGCGGGCGTCGCGATGGCTAGACCAGCAATGGCGAGCAGAAACAGTTTCATGGCGGCACCCCCTATCATGTCATCCCCGCGAAAGAGCGCCGGGTTGAACATGCCCCGCATGTTCAAGGATCGTCTGGGGGACGATCCGACCCGGCACTGATCCAGATCGGCATCGTAGCTGGATTCCCGCTTTCGCGGGAATGACAATTTTGAAGGGAACCGCTCAGCGGCCGTCGAGGATCGCCTCGATCGCGTCGTTGACGTGCGCGATGTCGGCCATGCCGTCGACGCGCTTCACCAGACCGCGCGCTTCGTAGATCGGCAGGATCGGCGCAGTCTTGGCGCGATATTCGGCCATGCGCGTGCGCACCGTCTCGGCATTGTCGTCGGGACGGCGCTTGAACTCGGTGCCGCCGCAGACGTCGCAGACGCCCTCGACCTTGGGCTGCTTGAACGTATCGTGATAGCCCTCACCGCACTTCGCGCAGGTGAAACGGCCGGTGATGCGCTCGACGAGCGCGTCCTCGTCAACCTCGAGCTCGATAACATGATCGAGCGTGCGTCCGCGATCGGCAAGGATCTGGTCCAGCGATTCGGCCTGCGCCGCGGTGCGCGGATAGCCGTCGAAGATCGCGCCCTTGTCTGGGCCCATATCGTCGAGCTTGTCACCGATCAGCGCAGAGACGATCTCGTCCGAAACGAGTTCGCCCGCATCCATCACGGCCTTGGCCTTGAGGCCGACGGGTGTGCCCGCCTTCACCGCCTCGCGGAGCATGTCACCGGTGGAGAGCTGTACCATGTCGTGCTCTGCGACGAGCCGGCTTGCCTGTGTCCCCTTGCCCGCCCCCGGCGGGCCCAACAGGATTATATTCAACGCGCTCTCCCGCCTTTCAATTTCGCCTTCTTGATGAGGTCGCCATATTGATGTGCCAGCAGATGGCTCTGGATCTGCGTCACCGTGTCCATAGTCACGTTGACCACGATGAGCAGGCTCGTGCCACCCAGGTAGAAGGGTATGCCCGCCGCCGAGATCAGATATTCGGGGACGAGGCAGATCACCGTCAGGTACGCCGCGCCGATCACGGTGATGCGCGTCAGCACATAATCGAGATAATCGGCGGTGTTCTTGCCCGGACGGATGCCGGGGATGAAGCCGCCATAGCGCTTCAGGTTGTCCGCGGTTTCCTCGGGATTGAAGACGACGGCGGTATAGAAGAAGCAGAAGAAGATGATGCCCGCGGCATAGAGCGCCATGTAGAGCGGCGCGCCGTGCTGGAGCGCGGTGGTGACGCCGATGATGAAATCGCCCGTCGCGCTCTCGCCCGTCACCTGCTGCCCCGAGAACTGGACGAGCGTGAGCGGCATGAGCAGCAGCGAGGAGGCGAAGATCGGGGGGATCACGCCCGCGGTGTTGATCTTGAGCGGCAGGTGGCTTTTTTCCGCCTGCATCAGTCCGCGTTGCGTCTGGCGTTTGGGATACTGGATCAGCACGCGGCGCTGCGCGCGCTCCATGAAGCAGATGAACGCGATCAGGCCGAGCGCAAGCGCGATGATCCCGAGGATCAGCAGCGGCGACATCGAGCCCGTACGGCCGCCTTCGAACAGGTTGGCGAGCGCCATCGGAAGCTGCGAGACGATGCCCGCCATGATGATGAGCGAAACGCCATTGCCGACGCCGCGGCTGGTGATCTGCTCACCCAGCCACATCAGGAACATCGTGCCGCCGATGAGCGAAATCACCGCTGCGATGCGGAAGGTCCAGCCCGGCTCGACGACCGCGGACATACCCTGCGTCGCGCCCCAGGCTTCGAGCCCAACCGCGATGAAATAGCCCTGGATCGCGGTCAGGCCGACAGTGCCGTAACGCGTATACTGGTTGAGCCGCTTGCGCCCGCTCTCACCCTCTTTCTTGATGGCGGAGAGCGTGGGCGACAATGCGGTCGCGAGCTGCACGACGATCGAGGCGGTGATGTAAGGCATCACGCCCAGCGCGATCACGCTCATGCGCTCGAGCGAACCGCCCGAGAAGGTGTTGAAGAAGTCGAGGACGCCGCCGCGAGTCGTGTCGTAGAGCGTCGCGAGCGCGCGCGGGTCGACGCCCGGCAGCGGCACATGGCTCATCAACCGGAAGATGATGAGCGCGCCCAGCGTGAACCACAGCCGCTTCTTGAGCTCGGTGGCCTGCGCGAATTTGGACAGGTTCAGGTTGGATGCGAGATTATCGGCTGCGGATGCCATAAATGTTCTGGACCCCGAAAAACATGAGCGGCGGAATGCATCGCTGCCCCCCGCCGCCCCATATAGTGTGCGATCCGGCTTTGTCTAAGCCTGATGCGGCGAAAAGCGGCGTCAGGCTTTCGCCGCTGCCTTCTTCGCTTCCTTTTCGGCAGCGCGGACCTTCTGGACCGTGCGATGCTTGGCCTTGGCCTTGTCCGCCGCGGCGACAACCTCGATCACTTCGACCGAACCGCCAGCCTTCTCGATGGCTTCCTTCGCGCCCTTGGACACGCCGGCAACCTTGAACGACAGCTTCGTGCTGAACTCACCCTTGCCCAGGATGCGGACGCCATCCTTGCCGCCGCGCGCAACGCCGGCAGCCTTGAGCGCGGCATGATCGATCACGCCCTTGGCGTCGAGCTTCTTGGCATCGACCAGCTTCTGGATCGCGCCCAGGTTCACTTCCGCGAAGTCCTTGGCGAAGATGTTGTTGAAGCCGCGCTTCGGGATGCGCATGTGGAGCGGCATCTGACCGCCCTCGAAGCCGTTGATCGCAACGCCCGAGCGTGCCTTGGCACCCTTCTGACCGCGGCCGGCGGTCTTGCCGAGCCCCGAGCCGATACCACGGCCGACGCGCACGCGCTCCTTGCGGGCGCCCTTGTTGTCACGGATGTCGTTGAGTTTCATGTCTTGCACTCGCTTTCGCTATGTTCGCGCTGAACTTTAAACGACTGCACCCCGGCTTTGCGGCCGGGGTCCAGTTCGGGTGGGGCCTTAGCCCGGCTTGCGCCGGGGTGCCAGCCCGATTTTAGTCGGCCACCTGCACGAGGTGGTGGACCTTCTGCACCATGCCGCGGATCGAGGGAGTATCCTCCAGCTCGACCGTGCGGTGCATCTTGTTGAGGCCGAGGCCGATCAGCGTCTTGCGCTGGCTCGGATCGCGGCGGATCGGAGAACCCGTCTGGGTAACCTTGATCGTCTTCTTGGCCATGTGATTTACTCCACGACCGCTTCGGCGTCGGCCTGGGCAACCGCCTCGGAGGCGCCGCCGCGACGCAGCAGATCGGCAATCTTCTTGCCGCGACGCTGCGCAACCGACTTGGGGCTGGTCTGTTCGCCAAGCGCCTCGAAGGTCGCCCGGATCATGTTGTACGGGTTGGACGTGCCGACCGACTTGGTCACCACATCGGCAACGCCGAGGCTCTCGAAGACGGCGCGCATCGGGCCGCCCGCGATGATGCCGGTACCCGCAGGTGCCGAACGCAGCGTCACCTTGCCCGCGCCGAAATGGCCGTTGCCATCATGGTGCAGCGTGCGACCTTCCTTCAGCGGAACGCGGACCATTGCCTTCTTGGCAGCAGCGGTCGCCTTCGAAATCGCCTCAGGCACCTCGCGCGCCTTGCCATGGCCGAAGCCTGCACGGCCCTTGCCATCGCCGACGACGACGAGTGCAGCGAAGCCAAAGCGCTTGCCGCCCTTCACCGTCTTCGAGACGCGGTTGATGTGGACGAGCTTCTCGATGAGCTCCTCGCCCTGTTCTTCCTGCGAACCACCGCGGCGGTCGTCGCGACGGCCACGGCCGCCACGGTCACGATCGCCGCCGCCGCCACGGCCGCCACGGCCGCCACGCGGGCCACGGGGACCACGACCCTCGGTCGGCTGACCTTCGGCAGCGGCTGCGGGAGCGGCTTCGACGCCCTTGTTTTCGGTTTCGTCAGCCATAATCAGAACTCCAATCCGCCTTCACGCGCGGCATCCGCCAGCGCCTTGACGCGTCCATGAAACAGGAAGCCGCCACGGTCGAACACCACCCTGGTGACGCCCGCCTTCTTGGCTTTTTCGGCGACGCGCTTGCCAACGTCGGCCGCAGCCTCGGCAGTGGCGCCGGTCTTGCCGCGAACATCCTTTTCCAGCGTCGAGGCCGAAGCGAGGGTCTTGCCCGCCGCATCGTCGATGACCTGGGCATAGATGTGCCTGCCCGAGCGATGAACCGAAAGCCGGGGACGCAGCGCGCCGCGGGCCTTGAGTGCGGTGCGGACGCGCTGACGGCGCCGCTCGAAGAGAGAGAGTTTCGCCATGGCTTACTTCTTCTTGCCTTCTTTGCGGAAGATAAACTCGCCGCGATATTTGATGCCCTTGCCCTTATAGGGCTCCGGCTTGCGCCAGCGGCGGATTTCGGCCGCAACCTGGCCCACCTTCTGCTTGTCGATGCCCGAGATCTCGACCGTCGTGTTGTCCGGGGTCTTGATCTCGATGCCCTCGGGCACGTCGATGTCTACATCGTGCGAGTAGCCGAGCTGAAGCTTGAGCTTCTTGCCCTGCGCGTTCGCGCGGTAGCCGACGCCCGTGATCTCGAGAACCTTGCTGAACCCGTCGGTCACGCCCGTGACCAGGTTCTGCACCAGCGTGCGGTGCATGCCCCAGAAGGAGCGCGCGCGCTTGGTCTCGTTGGCGGGCTTCACGACGATGCGGCCGTCCTCGATGCCATAGCTGATGTCATCGAGCATGGGCATGGAGAGCGTGCCCTTCGGTCCCTTGACCGAAAGGATCGCGCCTTCGATGGTCGCCGTCACGCCCGCAGGCACGGTGACCGGAACTTTACCGATGCGGCTCATCAGAACACCTCCGCCAGCACTTCGCCGCCGACATTCTGTTCGCGCGCTTCGGCGTCCGACAGAACGCCCTTCGGCGTCGACACGATGGTGATGCCAAGGCCGTTGCGAACGCGCGGGAGTTCCTTGGAACCCGAATAGACGCGACGGCCGGGCTTCGAGACGCGCGCGACATGCTGGATCGCGGGCTGGCCCTCGAAATATTTCAGCTCGATGCGCAGGCCGCTGTGATCGCCAAGCGCCTCTTCCTTGTAGCCGCGAATATAGCCTTCGCGCTGGAGCACGTCGAGGACGCGCGCGCGCAGCTTGGAAGCGGGGGAAACCACGCTGTCCTTGCGGGCCCGCTGGCCGTTGCGGATGCGGGTGAGCAGGTCACCCAAAGGATCGGTCAATGCCATGATCTGTAATCCTTACCAGCTCGACTTCGTGACACCCGGGATCAGGCCCTTGTTGGCCAGATCACGCAGCTGCACGCGGCAGAGACGGAATTTGCGGTAATAGGCGCGCGGACGGCCCGTGAGCTCGCAGCGGTTGCGAATCCGCGTGGGATTCCCGTTGCGGGGGATCTCGGCCATCTTCAGCCGCGCAATCAGACGCTCGGTTTCATCGAGCGCGTTGTCCGCGGCAATCGCCTTCAGCTTCGCATAACGGCCGGCATATTTCTTCACCAGCTTCTTGCGACGCTCATTCTTGTTGATCGAACTCAGTTTCGCCATGACTTAAGTTCTCGCCTTTCCTGCTAGCGAGACGGACCTTTTCAGGCCGCCTGCTTTTCTTCTTCAATGGGGAACGGGAAACCGAACAGACGGAGCAGCTCGCGCGCTTCCTCGTCGGTCTTTGCGGTGGTCGTGACGATCACGTCCATGCCCCGAACCTTTTCGATACGGTCATAATTGATCTCGGGGAACACGATCTGTTCCTTGAGACCGCACGCATAGTTGCCACGCCCGTCGAAGCTCTTCGGGTTCAGGCCGCGAAAGTCGCGGACGCGCGGCAGCGCGATGGTGATGAACCGGTCGAGGAATTCGAACATGCGAGCGCGGCGAAGGGTAACCTTCACGCCGATCGGCATGCCTTCACGCAGCTTGAACTGCGCGATCGACTTCTTCGCCTTGGTGACGACGGGCTTCTGGCCGGCGATCAGCTCCATTTCCGAAGCTGCGATCTCGACCTTCTTCTTGTCCTGCGTCGCTTCGCCCACGCCCATGTTGAGAACGATCTTCTCGAGGCGCGGAACTTCCATCACGTTCTTGTAACCGAATTTCTCGGTCATCGCCTTGACGATCTTCTCGTTATAGAGAGTCTCGAAGCGCGGCGTGTACTTGTCAGCCATTGATGACCTCCCCGGACTTCACGGCCACGCGGACCTTCTTGCCGTCCTTGGTTTCAAAGCGCACGCGCGTCGCCTTGCCGCTCTTGGGGTCGGCAATCGCGACCTTGGAGGCGTGCAGCGGCGCTTCGATGCGCTCCAGGCCGCCCTGCGGGTTGGCCTGGGTGGGTTTGCGGTGGCGCGTCGCGACGTTGATGCCCGACACGATCACCTTGCCTTCCTTCGGAAGGGCTTTGGTGACTTCACCGGTGCGGCCCTTGTCCTTGCCGGACAGGACGACGACGGTGTCACCCTTTTTGATCTTGGCAGCAGCCATGGTTAGAGCACCTCCGGCGCAAGGCTGATGATCTTCATGAAGTTCTTGGCGCGCAGCTCGCGAACGACGGGGCCAAAGATACGGGTGCCGATCGGCTCCTCGTTCTTGTTGACCAGCACCGCGGCATTGCCGTCGAACCGGATCACCGAACCATCGGGACGGTGAATGTCCTTGGCGGTGCGAACGATGACGGCGCGGTGCACGTCGCCCTTCTTCACCTTGCCGCGCGGCGCCGCTTCCTTCACGGAAACGACGATCACGTCGCCCACGCCCGCGGTGCGGCGCTTGGAGCCACCGAGCACCTTGATGCACTGGACGCGCTTGGCGCCGCTGTTGTCAGCGACGTCAAGATTTGACTGCATCTGGATCATAGATCCGCTTCCTTCTTACCTGGCTTTCCGGGATGCCCCGGGAGTTCCGTTGTAAAACTAGTTCAGCCCGCGGTTGCCGGCGTAGCGTGGGTGTCCACGCGCTCGACGACCTTCCACGTCTTCAGCTTGGAGATCGGTGCGGTCTCCTCGATGCGGACGGTCTCGCCTTCGCGATACTCGTTCGCCTCGTCATGGGCGTGGTACTTCTTCGACCGCTTGATGATCTTGCCATAGAGCGGGTGCTTCACCCGGCGCTCTACCTTCACCACCACGGTTTTGTCGGTCTTGTCGGAAACGATCGTTCCGGTCAGCACGCGCTTGGGCATGATATATTCCTTAAACCTTTGCCGCAGCGTCGCGCGCACGCGCGGTCTGGAGCGTCTTGATCTGGGCGATGGTGCGGCGCACCACGCGCATCCGCGACGGCTTCTCGAGCTGGTTGGTCGCAGCCTGGAAGCGCAGGTTGAACTGCTCGCGCTTCAGCTCGCCCAGTTGCTCGCTAAGCTGGTCGTCGGTTTTCACCTTGAGATCGTCTTTCTTGGCCATCTCGCTATTCCTCAGTGCATCGATTCGCCAAGGCGGGCGACCACCTTGGTCTTGATCGGCAGCTTCTCCATCGCACGCTCGAAAGCGACGCGGGCGAGCGGGCCGGGGACGCCGTCCAGCTCGAACAGGATGCGGCCGGGCTTTACGCGGGCGGCCCAATATTCGTTGGAGCCCTTACCCTTACCCTGACGGACTTCGGCGGGCTTCTTCGAAACCGGCACGTCGGGGAACACGCGGATCCACAAACGGCCCTGACGGCGGATGTGGCGGGTGATCGCGCGGCGGGCCGCTTCGATCTGGCGCGCGGTGATCCGGTCGGGCTCGAGAGCCTTGAGGCCGAACGAACCGAAGTTCAGCTCGGTGCCGCCCTTGGCGTCGCCGTGGATGCGGCCCTTGAACGCCTTGCGGAACTTGGTCTTCTTGGGTTGCAGCATTGTTTTCGCCTTCTGACACCGATTGTCGGTCGATCAGGCCGTGCTGGTAGGCTTTAAAGCCTTACCGCGCGGGCCGGACCCCCGAGGTTTGTGCTTCCATCATAAGCCGGTCCTGGGCCATCGGATCGTGGCCAAGGATTTCACCCTTGAAGATCCAGACCTTGACGCCGCACACACCGTAAGCGGTGTGGGCTTCGGCTTCCGCATAGTCGACGTTTGCACGCAGCGTATGCAGCGGCACACGGCCTTCGCGATACCATTCGACGCGCGCGATCTCGGCGCCGCCGAGACGGCCGCCGCAGGTGATCCGGATGCCTTCGGCACCCAGACGCAGCGCCGACTGCACCGCGCGCTTCATCGCACGGCGGAATGCCACGCGGCGCTCGAGCTGATCGGCAACCGACTGCGCGACAAGCTTGGAGTCGATCTCGGGCTTGCGGATCTCGACGATGTTGAGCGAAACATCGCTCGACGTCATCGACGCCAGCTTCTTGCGAAGCTTCTCGATGTCCGCACCCTTCTTGCCGATGATCACGCCGGGGCGTGCGGCAAAGATCGATACGCGGCACAGCTTGGCCGGACGCTCGATCACCACCTTCGAGATCGCTGCCTGGGGCAGCTCCTTCATGATGAACTTGCGGATCTTCAGATCCTCAAGAAGCAGCCGGCCATAGTCGGCGCCTTCGGCGAACCAGCGGCTGTCCCAGGTGCGGTTGATCTGGAGACGGAGCCCGATCGGATTGCTCTTGTGACCCATTATGCTTCTTCCTGCTCACGAACCACGATGCGTACGCGGCTGAAGGGCTTCTCGATGCGCGTCGAACGGCCGCGCGCACGGGCGGCGAAACGCTTCATCGTGATGCTCTTGCCCACGCTCGCTTCGGCGACGACCAGTGCGTCGACGTCGAGGTTGTGGTTGTTCTCGGCATTGGCGATCGCGCTTGCGAGCACCTTGCGGACGTCGACGGCCATCGCCTTCTTCGAGAAGGCGAGGATGTTCAGCGCGTCGCCGACCTTCTTGTTGCGGATAAGCGCCGCAACGAGATTCAGCTTCTGCGCCGAGCCGCGGACATTGGTGTTGACCGCGAGCGCTTCCTTCTCGCCGACCTTGCGGGGGGCTGCCTGCTTGCTCATTAGCGCTTACCCTTCTTGTCGGCGGCGTGGCCGGGGAAGTAGCGCGTGGGCGCGAACTCACCGAGCTTCATGCCGACCATGTCTTCGTTCACCGAAACGGGAACGAACTTGCGGCCGTTGTAGACGTTGAAGGTCAGCCCGACGAACTGCGGCAGGATGGTGGAGCGACGCGACCAGGTCTTGATCGGCGCGCGGCCACCCGATTCCTGTGCGGTCTCGGCTTTCTTCAGGAGGTGCAGGTCGACGAACGGACCTTTCCAGACGGAACGGGCCATGGTTTACCTCTTCTTCTTCGCGTGACGCGAACGGATGATCATCTTGTCCGTCGCCTTGTTGTGACGGGTGCGCGCACCCTTGGTCGGCTTGCCCCAGGGCGTGACCGGATGACGCCCCCCCGAGGTCCGGCCTTCACCACCGCCGTGCGGGTGGTCGACCGGGTTCTTCGCGACGCCGCGGGTCAGCGGGCGCTTGCCCAGCCAACGGTTGCGGCCCGCCTTGGCGAGGTTCTGGTTCGAGTTGTCGGGGTTCGAAACCGCGCCAACCGTACCCATGCACTCGCCGCGAATGTAGCGCTGTTCGCCCGAGTTCAGGCGAACGATCACGAGGCCACGATCACGACCGACGACCTGCACATAGGTGCCTGCCGAACGGGCGATCTGACCACCCTTGCCCGGCTTCATCTCCACATTGTGGACGATGGTGCCGACGGGCATCTGGCCCAGCTCCATGGCGTTGCCCGGCTTCACGTCGGTCTTCTTGCCGGCGACGACGGTGTCGCCAACGCCCAGACGCTGCGGCGCCAGGATGTAGGCCAGCTCGCCGTCGGGATACTTGACCAGCGCGATGAACGCGGTGCGGTTGGGGTCGTACTCGATCCGCTCGACGGTCGCGGGCTGATCCCATTTGCGACGCTTGAAGTCGATGATGCGGTACTTCTGCTTGTGGCCGCCGGCGATACCGCGCGACGTCACATGCCCCTTGTTGTTGCGGCCACCGGTCTTCTTCTTGCCTTCGGTCAGCGCCTTGACGGGCCGGCCCTTGAAGAGACCCGAACGGTCGACGAGGATCAGGCCGCGGCGGGCCGGGCTCGTCGGGTTATATTGCTTGAGTGCCATCGTTTGCGCCTCAAATACCGGTGGTGACGTCGATGGACTGGCCGTCAGCCAGCGTCACGATCGCCTTCTTCACATCCGAGCGCGTGTAGGGCTTGCCCTTCCAGCGCTTCGTCTTGCCCTTCTGGACCAGCGTGTTCACGCCGGTGACCTTGACGTCGAAGAGCGCCTCGACTGCCGCCTTGATCTGCGGCTTCGTGGCGGTGCCCGCTACCTTGAACACAACGGCGTTGTGCTCGGAAAGGAGCGTCGACTTCTCGGTGATGTGCGGAGCGACGACGACGTCATAATGACGGTTGTCGATCGCGGCTGCCTGTTTCTTAGCCATTGAACCGGGCCTCCAGCTTTTCGACAGCGGCGCGCGTCAGCACCAGCGTGTCAGCTTTAAGAATGTCATAGACGTTCGCGCCGATCGCCGGGAGCACGTTGATCGCGTGCAGGTTGGCCGATGCCAGCGCGAAGCTCTGCTCGACGGTGTCGCCGTCGATGACGAGCGCGGTCTTGCCGAAGCCCAGCTTCGCCAGATCGGCCGCAAGCGCCTTGGTCTTGCCGTCCTTCACCGTCAGGCTTTCCATGACGATGAGCTGGCCGGCCTTCGCCTTGGACGAAAGCGCCATCTTCAGGCCGAGCGTGCGAACCTTCTTGTTCAGCGAAGGGTTGAAGTCGCGAACGCGCGCGCCGTGAGCCTTACCACCGCCGATGAAAATCGGTGCGCGGCGATCGCCGTGACGAGCGGTACCGCCGCCCTTCTGGCGACCGAACTTCTTGCCGGTGCGTGCGACATCCGAACGCTCGCGGGTGGCGCGGGCGGTGCCGCGGCGCTTCTCGAGCTGCCAGGTGACGACGCGGTGCAGAATGTCTGCACGCGGCTCAAGGCCGAAGATCTCGTCGTTGAGATCGATATCGCCCTTGCCCTTGGCGTCGAGGGTCTGAACCTTGACCTTCATGATCAGCCCTCCTGGCCTTCGACGGCTTCGACCGGAGCCTCGGCTTCAGCCGGGGTATCCGCGGGAGCGGCGTCATTGTTGGAATTGGCGGCCTGCTTCAGGCCGGCGGGATAGGGAGCGTCGGCATGGCGCGGCACCTTGACCGCGTCCTTGACGAACAGCCAGGCGCCCTTGGAACCGGGCACCGAACCCTTGACGAACAGAAGGCCGCGCTCGACGTCGGTCTGCACGATCTCGAGGTTCTGCTGGGTGCGCTGACGGTCGCCCATGTGGCCGGCCATCTTCTTGTTCTTGAACACGCGGCCCGGATCCTGACGGTTACCCGTCGAACCGTGCGCACGGTGGCTGATCGACACACCGTGGGTGGCGCGCATGCCTCCGAAGCCCCAGCGCTTCATCGCGCCCGCAAAACCCTTACCCTGGGTCTGGCCGGCGATGTCGACGAGCTGGCCGGGGACGAAATGGTCCGCCGAGATATAGGCGCCGACTTCGAGCAGCGCGTCTTCGGCAACGCGGAATTCCATCACGCGCGCCTTGGGCTCGACCTGGCTCTTGGCGAAATGGCCACGAACCGGCTTGGAAATATTTTTCGCTTTTGCGGAGCCCGCGCCAAGCTGGACAGCCACATAGCCATCGCGGTCCGCTTCGCGGCGCGCAACAACCTGGCAATCTTCCAGCGACAGGACGGTGACAGGCACGTGCTTGCCGTCGTCCTTGAACAGGCGGGTCATCCCCATTTTCTTAGCGATCACGCCAGTGCGCATGATCCGTGCTCCTTATACAGAGGCCCGCGGAACCATTTCCGGGGGCGTGTCAGCCCAATAATGTGATGCGTGCCCCGCCTGGGCTGATCCCTTTTTACGGGGAGAGCGGGGGACGCAGACCGCAGCAAGGCTGCGCGGTATCCCTTATATGTGCTGGCTCAGGCCAGCTTGATCTCTACGTTCACACCAGCGGCGAGGTCGAGCTTCATCAGCGCGTCGACGGTCTGCGGCGTGGGCTGCACGATGTCGAGCATGCGCTTGTAGGTGCGAACCTCGAACTGCTCCCGCGACTTCTTGTCGATGTGCGGGCCGCGGTTCACGGTGAACTTCTCAATGCGCGTCGGAAGAGGAATCGGACCGCGAATAAGAGCGCCGGTGCGGCGCGCCGTGTCGGCGATGTCGCCAGTTGCCTGATCAAGCACACGATGATCGAACGCCTTCAGGCGAATGCGGATATTCTGCGTTTCCATGTCCACTACCGATGCGAAAGAGCCAAACCCCGCCCGAAAGCGGGGAAAATACTGTTACTGATAAAAGGCGAGCCGCCCGATTCCCGTAGAGAGAATCGGGCGGCTGCGGAGCCCTATATTACTTTGTGATGTTCGCCACAACCCCTGCGCCGACGGTACGACCGCCTTCACGGATTGCGAAGCGAAGACCCTGGTCCATCGCGATCGGCGCGATGAGCTTGACCGACAGCGTGATGTTGTCGCCGGGCATCACCATCTCGGTGCCCTCGGGGAGGACGACCTCGCCGGTGACGTCGGTGGTGCGGAAGTAGAACTGCGGACGATAGTTCGCAAAGAACGGCGTGTGACGGCCGCCTTCTTCCTTCGACAGCACGTACACTTCGGCCGAGAAGTCGGTGTGCGGCGTGATCGTGCCGGGCTTGGCCAGAACCTGACCACGCTCGACTTCCTCACGGCCGACGCCGCGGATCAGCGCACCGACGTTATCGCCGGCCTGGCCCTGATCGAGCAGCTTGCGGAACATCTCGACGCCCGTGACGGTCGTCTTCTTGGTGTCCTTGATGCCGACGATCTCGACTTCCTCGCCAACCTTGACGATGCCGGTCTCGATGCGGCCGGTGACGACGGTGCCGCGACCCGAGATCGAGAACACGTCCTCGATCGGCATCAGGAAGGGCTTGTCGAGCGGACGCTCGGGCTGCGGGATGTAGGCGTCAACCTGACGCATCAGCTCGAGAACCGCGTCGTGGCCGATCGTCTTGTTCGAATCCTCGAGGGCGGCGAGAGCCGAACCCTTGACGATCGGAATGTCGTCGCCCGGGAAGTCGTACGACGACAGCAGCTCGCGGATTTCGAGCTCGACGAGCTCGAGGAGCTCTTCGTCATCGACCTGGTCGACCTTGTTCATGAACACGACAAGCGCAGGCACGCCGACCTGACGCGCAAGCAGGATGTGCTCGCGGGTCTGGGGCATCGGGCCGTCGGCAGCCGAAACGACGAGGATCGCGCCGTCCATCTGCGCCGCGCCGGTGATCATGTTCTTCACATAGTCGGCGTGGCCGGGGCAGTCGACGTGCGCATAGTGGCGCGCTTCGGTCTCGTACTCGACGTGCGCGGTCGAGATGGTGATGCCGCGCTCACGCTCTTCAGGCGCCTTGTCGATGTTGGCATAGTCGACGAAGGTTGCGCCGCCGGTTTCAGCGAGGACCTTCGTGATCGCCGCGGTGAGCGACGTCTTGCCATGGTCGACGTGACCGATGGTGCCGATGTTGCAGTGCGGTTTGGTCCGCTCAAACTTAGCTTTCGCCATTTATCTAACCCTCGTCTTTCTGTCCCAAGCTCAATTGGCTCAATTAAAAATCAGGCGAGCTTCGCCTTTACTTCCTCGGCGACGTTCGCCGGGACCTCGTCGTAATGCGAGAACTGCATGGTGTACTGCGCACGCCCCTGCGTGAACGAGCGGAGCTGGTTCACATAACCAAACATGTTGGCCAGGGGAACGAGTGCTTCAACCACCTGCGCGTTGCCGCGGCTGTCGGTGCCCTGAATCTGCCCGCGACGGGAGTTCATGTCACCGATAACATCGCCCAGATAATCCTCGGGCGTCACAACCTCAACCTTCATGATCGGCTCGAGCAGCTTGATGCCCGATTTCTGGGCCGCTTCGCGCATCGCGCCGCGGGCACAGATTTCGAACGCCAGCGCCGACGAGTCGACATCGTGGTATGCACCGTCGGTCAGGTGCACCTCGAAATCGATGATCGGGAAGCCGATCAGCGAACCCGACTCAGCAGTCTCGCGCATGCCCTTTTCGACCGACGGGATATATTCCTTGGGAATATTGCCGCCCTTGATCTCGTCAAAGAACTGGAAGCCCGAACCACGCTCGCCGGGGACCACGGTCACCTTGACGCGGCCGAACTGGCCCGAGCCGCCCGACTGCTTCTTGTGCGTGTAGTCGATGTCGACCTTCTTGCCGAGATATTCGCGATACGCCACCTGCGGCGCGCCGACATTGGCCTCGACCTTGAACTCGCGCTTCATGCGATCGACGATGATCTCGAGGTGGAGTTCGCCCATCCCCTTGATGATCGTCTGGCCGCTCTCGGCGTCCGAAGACACGCGGAACGACGGATCCTCGCGAGCGAGACGGTTGAGCGCGACGCCCATCTTCTCCTGGTCGGCCTTGGTCTTGGGCTCCACCGACAGCTCGATAACGGGCTCGGGGAACTCCATCCGCTCCAGGATGATCGGGGCATTCGCCGCGCACAGCGTATCGCCGGTCGTGGTGTCCTTCAGGCCCGCCAGAGCGACGATGTCGCCGGCATAGGCTTCCTGGATGTCCTCGCGGCTGTTGGCATGCATCAGCAGCATGCGGCCGACCTTTTCCTTCTTGTCCTTCACCGAATTGGTGACGGTCGAAGCGGCCTCCAGCTTGCCCGAATAGATGCGCGCGAACGTCAGCGTGCCGACGAACGGGTCGTTCATGATCTTGAACGCCAGCGCCGAGAACGGCGCATTGTCGTCCGACGGACGCTCGTCGGGGGTCTCGCCGTCGAGCTTGACGCCCTTGATCGCGGGAACGTCGAGCGGGCTCGGCAGATAGTCGACCACGGCGTCGAGCAGGGGCTGAACGCCCTTGTTCTTGAATGCCGAGCCGCACATCACGGGCACGAACGAGAAGTTCAGCGTGCCCTTGCGGATCAGCCTCTTGAGCGTCTTGCTGTCGGGCTCATTGCCTTCCAGATACGCTTCCATGACATCGTCGTCCTGCTCGACGGCCATTTCGATCAGCTCGGCACGCGCGGTCGCAGCGGCGTCCTTCAGGTCATCGGGGATGTCCTGATATTCGAACTTCGCGCCCAGCGATTCCTCGAGCCAGATGATCGCGCGGTTCTCGACGAGATCGACGAGACCCTTGAAACCACCCTCGATGCCGATGGGGAGATAGAGGACCGCGGGACGCGCGCCGAGGCGGTCCTTGATCATGTCGACGCAGCGCTCGAAGCTCGCGCCGGTGCGGTCGAGCTTGTTGACGAAGCACATCCGCGGAACCTTGTACTTCTCCGCCTGGCGCCACACCGTCTCCGACTGCGGCTCAACGCCGGCAACGCCGTCGAAGCACGCAACCGCACCGTCGAGCACGCGCAGCGAACGCTCGACTTCAATCGTGAAGTCGACGTGGCCGGGGGTGTCGATGATGTTGATCAGGTGCTCTTCGCCCTTGCCCTCTTCGGCGCGCCATTTGCACGTCGTTGCGGCGGACGTGATCGTGATCCCACGCTCCTGCTCCTGCTCCATCCAGTCCATCGTCGCGGTGCCTTCGTGCACTTCGCCGATCTTGTAGGACTTGCCGGTGTAATAGAGGATGCGCTCGGTCGTCGTGGTCTTGCCGGCGTCGATGTGCGCCATGATGCCGATATTGCGATAATTTTCGAGCGGATGGCTGCGGGCCATGATCATTTACTCCGATGCCGGGAACAGGGGCTCACCCCGTTCCCGACGATATGGGGATTACCAGCGATAATGCGAGAAGGCGCGGTTGGCTTCGGCCATGCGATGCGTGTCTTCACGCTTCTTGACCGCGTTGCCGCGATTGTTCGCTGCATCGAGCAGCTCGCCCGAAAGACGCGCCGACATGGTGTTTTCCGAACGCGCACGCGCGGCGGTGATCAGCCAGCGGATCGCAAGTGCCTGGGCACGCTCGACGCGCACCTCGACCGGCACCTGATAGGTCGCACCACCGACGCGGCGGCTGCGGACTTCGATGCCCGGCTTCACATTGTTCAGCGCTTCGTGGAAAACGCCGATCGGATCCTTCTTGGCTTTCGCCTCGACGGTTTCGAGCGCACCATAGACGATGCCTTCGGCGACGGCCTTCTTGCCGTCCAGCATGACGCTGTTCATGAATTTCGAAAGAACCTGATCACCGAAACGGGGGTCAGGCAGGATTTCCCGCTTCTCGGGACGACGACGACGAGCCATATCAGCTAAACCTTCTTACTTGGGACGCTTCGCGCCGTACTTCGAACGGCTCTGCTTGCGATCCTTGACGCCCTGCGTGTCGAGCACGCCGCGCAACACATGATAGCGAACACCGGGAAGGTCGCGTACGCGGCCGCCACGGATCAGCACCACCGAGTGCTCCTGGAGGTTGTGGCCTTCACCCGGAATATAGGTGATGACTTCGCGCTGGTTGGTCAGGCGAACCTTGGCCACCTTGCGAAGCGCCGAGTTCGGCTTTTTCGGGGTCGTCGTGTACACGCGGGTGCAAACGCCGCGCTTTTGCGGGTTCGCTTCCATTGCAGGGACCTTCGACTTGGCCTTCTGCGGGTCCCGACCCTTGCGGATCAGCTGATTGATCGTTGGCATGAAGCCTTCACCTTCTAAGTTACTTTGCCAAAGCCTATGACATTCAAAATGCAAAAAGGACCCCGGGCGCCAAACCGGCCCCCCAGGCCTTCACTCGCTTCAGCAATGTTCAAGCTCTATGTCTTGCCCTGCAACAGGACAGCGTCTGGACGGCGAATCCACCACCAGCCCGCAAGGCAGGGGCGGCCTATAGCGATGGAGTCGGATGCGGTCAACATGCGCGTTCAGCCGGATGTGCGCCGTGAACGCCGCGCCCTAACGAAGCGACGCGGCGCCCTGATCCTCGATGGTGTGAACGTCGCCGTCGCGGTCGATCTCGGAGGCCTGCGCAAGCTCCTCGCGCGCCTGGCTCGCGTGCTGCGGCACGAAGCGAAGCACGAGGAAACCGACGAGCGCCGATGCCACCGAACCCAACAGCACACCGATCTTGGCTTCCTCGATCAGCAGCGGATTTTCGGGAAAGGCCAGCGCACCGATGAACAGGCTCATGGTGAAGCCGATGCCGCACAGCATCGCGACGCCATAGATCTGGAGCCAGGTGGCGCCGCGCAGCTTGCTGGCGATGCCGAGCTTCACCGAGATCCAGATGCTCCCGAAGATTCCGATCTGCTTTCCGAAAAACAGGCCGGCCGCGATCCCGAGAGGGAGCGGTGCCAGGATGTGCTCCAGGCCCATGCCCTCAAGCGTCACACCCGCATTGGCGAAGCCGAAAAGCGGCACGATGAGATAGGCGACCCAGGGATGCAGCGCATGCTCCAGCCGGTGCAACGGCGATTCTTCGGAATCGGGGGCGCCCGGGGTCTTCACGATCGGAATCGTCATGGCAGCAAGCACCCCGGCGATCGTCGCATGCACACCCGAAAGCAGCACGGCGTACCAGAGCAGCATGAAGCCGATCAGATACGGCCATAGGGCGCGTACTCCGAGCCGGTTCATCGCGTACATCGCGCCGAGCACCAGCCCGGCGGCGATTACCGCCATGCCGGTGATGCTGGCGGTATAGGCGACCGCGATGATCGCGACCGCGCCCATGTCGTCGACGATGGCGACTGTCGTCAGGAAGAGCTTCAAAGAGGTCGGTGCCCGCGAACCGAGCAGCGCCAGAACGCCAATCGCAAAGGCGATGTCGGTGGCCGCCGGGATCGCCCAGCCGCGCCACAGCGTGGCGTCCCCGCTGGCGAACAACAGATAGATGCCTGCAGGCACGATCATGCCCGCGGCCGCAGCGATCACCGGGAGCCGGCGTTGCTTCCAGCTTGAAAGCCGGCCGTCGACAAATTCGCGTTTGATCTCGAGCCCGACGAGCAGGAAGAACACCGCCATCAGACCGTCATTGATCCACAGATGCGGCGTCATCGGCCCGAGCTTCGCGGCAAGCACGGGCCCCGTCTCGGTATGGAGGAGATGATGATAGCCATCGCGAAACACGCTGTTGGCGACGATCATCGCCAACGCCGCCGCCGCCATCAGGAAAATGCCGCCCGAAGCCTCGCTCTGGAGGAAATCGCGCAGCGCCGAACGCGCGCCTCGTCTTTGGGTCATCATGCTTCCCTTCCCCTACTCTGTAGGAAGGAAGATGCTGCAGGTTCAAGGAAAACAGGTCGGCGGCTTTCAGCGTACCGTAAAGATCAGGCTGTCGACGGGCTTCCCCGCGGGATCCTGCAGCAGCAGGCGATGCGCACCCGGCCCTGCGAGCACCAGCGGCTTTGCGTCCGCAGGCCCCAGATCGCGACGATCGAGCACAAGCCGATGACCTGCAACCTCGCCTGCGACGAGCACCGCCATGCGCTGGTGCGCCACCGGGATATCGGGATCGAGCGCATAGACGCTACCCGCGACCGGGCTGGTGATGCGCGGACGGCGCGCCGTGGCGGGCGCCGCTCCGACGAGCGTCTGGCCGGTGCCCGCAAGGAAATATTCCGCGCGCGGTGGCTCGATGCGGTCGGCGAAGATGATGCGGCGGCGTTCGATGCCGGGTGGCGCAGGCGGCGCCTTGCCCGGCCGATCGGCATGAAGCGCGCGCATCACGTCGCGCCACACGGGCGCGGCCCCGCTGGTGCCCGACACTGCGCGCATCGAATCGCCCTCGAGATTGCCGATCCAGACCGCAACGGTGTAGCGATCGGAAAAGCCGACGCACCAGTTGTCGCGCATCGCTTTCGAGGTTCCGGTCTTCACCGCGGCCCAGAAGGGCAGGCGCAGCGCGCTGTCGAGTCCGAATGCGAGGGCGCGCGCATCGGGATCCGCCAGCATGTCGGCGACGATCCAGCTCGCCTGCGGGCTGAACACCGCGCGCGCTGCGACGTGCGGATCGTCGGGCTTCAGGCGCAGCGGCGCCCAGCGCCCGCCCAGCGCAAGCGCACGATAGGCGGCCGCCTGCTCGAGCAATGTCACCTCGGCAGACCCCAAAGCGAGCGAGAAGCCGTAATATTGCCCGTCCTCGGTCAGTCCCCGATAACCGGCGTCCCAGAGGCGGTCGCGAAACGCGTCGACCCCGGTCAGCACGAGCGTCCGCACCGCGGGCACGTTGAGTGATCCGGCCAGCGCGCTGCGCACCGAAACCGGACCCTTGAAGTCGCGGTCATAATTCTGCGGCACGTAGAGCCCGGAGGCCGTGTCGAGCTGGACGGGACTGTCGTCGAGGATCGAGGCGGGGGTAAGATATCCGCGCTCGATCGCCTGCGCATAAAGAAAGGGCTTGAGCGTCGAGCCCGCCTGCCGGTAGCTGCCTGCGCCATCGACCTGCGCCGCTGTCGACGCGCCGCCAACGCCGCCGACATAAGCGAGCACGTCACCGCTCACATTGTCCACCACGACGACGGCGCCGTCGCGCGCGCGGTCGCTTCCGAGGCCACGCAACTGACGCCTCAGCGCGGCGACCGCGATCCGCTGGATGTGCATGTCGAGCGTGGTCTTCAGCTTCAACCCCGGCGCGGTCAGCAGCTTTTGCGACAGATGCGGCGCAAGCCCCGGGTCAAGCGCGAGCTGGCGCGCAGGCCCCAGCATGTCGGTGGCGCCTGCGCGCAGCGCCGGGCACTCATCGGACGTGCCAAGCGCGCAGGCGCGCCGCGCCAGCTCCCGTGGCTCCGCGCGCGGATCAGGTAGCAGCGCGGCGAGCAGCAGCGCATCGGTGCGCCCGAGCGCGTCGGGGGTTTTGCCGAACAGGCCAAGCGCCGCCGCGCCTATCCCCTGCGCCTCTCCGCGATAGCCCGCGAGGTTCAGATAGGCTTCGAGAATCTCGTCCTTGGACCACTGCTCCTCAAGCGCCATCGCCGCGCGCATCTGCCGCGCCTTGTCGCGCCAGCCGCGCGCGCCGGGTGCCGCGAGATCGGGGGCAAGAAACCCCGCGACCTGCATCGAGAGCGTGCTCGCACCCCGCGCGCGCTTTCCTTCGATGCGATCACGCAGCGAACCGAAAACCGCGAGCCAATCGACGCCGCCATGATCCGCGAAGCGTTTGTCCTCGGCCGCAACAAATGTCTCGCGCACGACCGGCGCTATCTGGGCGAGCGGGGCCCAATCCAGCCGCCGCGCCTCGAAATTGACGCGCAAGCTGTCGATCAGCGCACCGTCGCGATCGTAAAGCCACGCCTCGCTTGGCTGCCACCGTCCCTTCGCCATTGCATAGGACGGCAAGGGCGGCGGCACCGTCAGGAACCACAGCGCGCTGAACGCGAGGAAGGCGAGTGCGGCAGCAGCCAGTCCCGCCCTTGCCTTCCACGACCATCTGCGCCAGCCGTCGGACATGATCGTCATCCCGAACTTGTTTCAGGATCCATGAACACCGAACGAGCAGTTTCTGACACAACCGTGTTCATGGAGCCCGGATCAAGTCCGGGATGACGAAGTTGATGCCTCGTCACCGCAACGCCACCGTCATCGGCTGGTTCGGGATCGCGGCGCGGATGTCGGGCGAATAGAGCGCCTCAACCTTTGTCGGCGGCAACGAGAAGCGACCGACACCATTCAGCCGCACCGCGTAAGACACGGTAAAGCGCCCGCGCGGCACCCATTCGAAATAGCCGCGCCACGCCTCCTTGCCGCGCTCGACATAGCTCGGCTGTACGCCGTCACCGCCCGAAGCGCCGGCATCGGCGAGCATGCCCGACTGGCCACCGAGATTGCCGACCACGGTCGCACCGGGTGGTACCGGGTCGTTGACCACTACCCAGTTGCGGTCGGCGGTGGCGTCGACGGTGATCGTCACCTTGAGCACATCGCCGCGCGTCAGCCTGCCCTTCACCTTCTGCTCGATCGGCGTCACTGACTTCGCTATCCTGTACCCCGCGAACAGCGCCTGCGTCAGCGGAACCGCCGCGCGGACCGAGACCAGCGCCCACGGCCCCGCCCCGCCCGACTGCTTCAGCACGATCGGTGTCTTCGCCGCCGGCAATCTCAGCATCAGCGGCGGCGCGTCGACCGCCTGCGGCCAGCTCCGGCTGAGCGTCTGCCCGGCGAGCGCAACCGTCGCCGTCCCCGCAATCGCGCTCGCGGGATAGAGGCCTGCGAACTTCTGCACCGCGATCGCACCCCATGCATTGGCGGTCGTCGTATCCCAGTGCCCGCGTTGCTGGCGCATCGCGGAAGCGGCCATCAGTCGCGGTCCCTCGTCCTGCCAGCCGGGCTTGCCGAGCGTGGCGACGAGCACCTTCATCGCCATCTCGTCCTCGGAGGACATCAGCCACCATGGCGCGCTGTCGCCGTCGGAGAAGTCGATCCGCGAGCCTTCATAGACGAAGCGCTGGCGCAGCGCCTGCTGCGCCGCGCTCCGAAGTTGCGTCTGATTGGGGAGCCCCGCGATGCGATCTATCGCAACCAGCCAGTCGGCGAGCACATTGGTCGGCATATCCTGCGGCGCGAGCCCGATCTGCCCCACCATTTGCGACGTCGCGGCACCGTTGCGCGCAAGCGCGGCGAGCGCCGCGACGCGGTTCAGCCGCGCATCGCCCGACCACGCCGTCTCGCGCTTCAATCGCCCGTCGATCACCGCCTGGAGCGCTGCGACCATCCGTGCCTTTGCGCCCTCGGGAATCGCCCAACCCGCCTCGGCGGTAAGCGACAGCACATAGGCAGTCAGCGCCTCCGATCCCTGCAACTGCTCCATCGGGAAGTAGCGCAGCAGTCCGTCGCTATCGAGATAGGCGGGAATCTCGCCCGAAAGCCGCCCCCACGCGCCCTGATCGCCGAGCACCACCGCGCGCGACAATTGCTGCTCGAAACAGCCATAGGGATAGCGCGCCATATAGTCGCGCACGCCCGCCATAGGCGGTGCAAGCGTGTCGCTCAGCCGCACGTCGATGCCGCCCAGCCCGGGCAGTGCACCCGCGGGCGCCATCACCGGAAGCTGCGTGCCCGCCGGATTCACCCTGAGCAGCGTCGCCGCCCATGTCTCGACCGGCACCGCGGGCACGACGTCCTGCATCACCGTCACGCGGTCGATCGCCTTGCCGTCCGAGGCGCGCGCCTCGACCGTCCATTCGAGCTTGTCCACGCCCGCGGGTGCCGGGAGGTTCCACGTCACCGGCGCCGCACGGCCCGGCGGCAGCGTCACCGTCAGCGGCTTGCCCGTGGCGATTGCGGGGTTGAGCTTCACCGTCGCGGTCACCGTCATCGTGCGATCGGACGCGTTGCGCAGCGTGAAGCTGGCGCCGTAAAAGTCCCCCGTGCGCACCAGCGGCGGAATACCCGAGAAGATCGAGAGATCCTGAGAGGTGCGGACCGAGACATCGCCCGTCCCGAACAACGAGGTGCCGTCGGTCGCAATCGCGACGAGCCTGAACGAAGACAGCGAGTCCGAAAGCTGCACGGGGATCTTCGCATGCCCCTGCGCGTCGAGCTTTACCCGCCCCTTCCACAGCAGTACCGGACGAAAGTCCTCGCGGTTGAGCGCCGACAGATCGCCACCCCCGCCGCCGCCCGCCTCGACGGCCTTCCTGCCATAATGCCGCTTGCCCACAACTTGCGTCTGCGCGGTCGAGGTCAGCACCGAGAGTGGGCGCGCGCCCATCATCGCCTCGATCAGCTTCCAGCTATTGTTGGGCGAAAGCTGGAGCAACGCCTCGTCTACGGCGGCGAACGCGATCTCCGCCGAGGCGGCGGGCTTGCCGCCCGGCTGCGTGACCGCGACGTCGACATTGGCGGTATCGCGCACCGAATATTTGGCCTTGTCGGTCTTCACCGCGACGCCCAGCCGGTGCGTCTCCCAGCCGACCGAAACCTTCGCGATGCCCATTCGATAACTCGGTTTGGCGAGATCGACGAGCGCGGTCGGCTTGGCGACGTCACGCGAGAAGAAGGGCAGGTTCCAGCGCCGCGCCAGATCGGCGAGCCACAGCGTGAATCCGCCGACGCGTCCGCGCACCGTCATTACCGAGACATAGACGTCGGGCGCGTAGGCGCCCGGCATCTTCACCTCGATCACAGGATCCTTGCCCGAAAGCTCCGTGACGAAGCTGGAAAGCACGCCCTCGCGCTCGACTGTCACCAGCGCGGTCGCCTCGCGGAAGGGCATGCGCACCTGGAAGCGCGCGGTCTCGCCCGCATCATATTCCTTGCGTTCGGGGATCAGGTCCATGCGGTCGCCATTGTCGCCGCCGAACCACCAGTCGTCCTCGCCCGCGAGCCAGACCGAGGTCGTGGCGCGCGCGACATTGCCGTCGTCGTCTTGCGTCGTCGCGACCGCATAAACCTCGCCCGAAACGCCCGGATCGAGCACGCATTCGGCAAGCCCCTGATCGTCGGTCGAGGCCGAGCAGCTCGCATCGATCTTCGTCGTGCGCGCCTGATTGTCATAGGCGTAGAAGCCGCCGATCAGCCGTCTGCGTGCGGTCAGGATCTCGCGGCTATAGAGATCGACCTTGATCCGCTTGGCGCTAATCGGTCGCCCTTCGGTGTCGATCGCGACGAGCTTCAGCCGAAGATCGTCCTCCTTCATCAGCCAGCCATCGGTCCTGATGCCCAGCCTCACCGCGGATGGATAAAGCGGGATCGTCCGCGTAGCAGTCAGTATCTCGCCATTGGCGTCCTCATAATCCATCTCGACCGTCATGTCGGTAAGGTCGTCGAACGTGAGCGGCATATCGATCGTGGTCTTGGCGGTGCCTTCGCCGTTCAATGTCACCGGCAACGTCTGTGCGGGCGGCAGCGGTTTCTCGATCTCCTCGCCATCGCCGTTGAGCGGCACTGTGCCTTCCTGAATCAACCGGCCGCCAAAACTCCACCCCTCCCAGCCCTTGGGGACGGAATAGCCCTCCGAAAACGCGGTTCGCAGGCGCACGGGCAAGCCGCCCGCACCCCCGCCCGAAAGATAGCCGACGAACAGATCGAGCGGCAGTTGCTTCGGCCGGATTGCGGCTTCCTTGGGTCCGCTGATCGTTGCACGCATTGTCGGCAGGCGGAATTCGTCGACCTTGACCGACTGTTCGGTCCACAGCGTCTTGTCACCGTTGACGACTGAAAGCGTATAGTCGCCCATCGGCGCGCCCTGTGGCGCGGTCCAGCGCGTCTCGCCAATGCCGTCTCCGCCGATCGTCAGCGGCAGCTCGAACTCGGTGCCCGATCCGCTGTGGCTGAGCTTGAGCGTGCCGATGAAGCCGCCCGCAAAACGGAATCCCTCCGCCGCGGGCGTGCGCACGATGTGCTTCATGTTGACCGTCTCACCCTGGCGGATCAGCGTGCGATCGAAGACGGTATGGAAGATGTCGCTGCTCTCGCTCCAGCCAAAGGGCAGGTCGAAATCATAGGGGCGGATGCCCTTGCCCCAATCGGTCAGCGTGAAGCTGAAATCATCGCCCTTGCGCGCCGACACCATCAGCGGGTGCGAGGTGCTGCTCCCTTCGCAACTGCCATAGGTTTCGGGCTCGGGCAGATCGGTCACACCAAGCTGACCGCCCTGGCCGCTCTTTCCTTCGGCAAGCACGCGCCCCGTACAACTGTCGGTCACGCGCAGATCAGCGCCCGCCACGGGCTTGCCGCTGTCGAGCGCGGTCACCCAGACGAGCGAACGCCCACGTCCCCATTTGAAGTGGACGCTCATATTGGTGACGAGCGCGCCCGCGGTCACATAGCGCGGGGTGTCGCGCCCGAGCAGCGCCATACCGAGCCTTGGGCTCGCGAATTCGACGACATAGAAACCCGGCTTCGTCAGCGGCACGCCGACGACCTCAAAATCCTTGCCCTTGCCCGGAAGCCCGATCTTCAGCGGATTGCCCTTGCCCGCGATCAGCGGTCTGGTGCCGGTATAATTGACCGTGACGTCCTCGCCGCCCTTCTTCCCGGTGCGGAAGTCATTCTCGCTGGCATCGTCGATGTCGCGCAACCACTTCGCGATCTCGCCGTCCGAACCCGCGACACGCAGTCTCTGGCCCGTGACGCCCAGATTCCGTCCCTGCAGTTCGGGCTCGACGTTGCGAACCGTAACGGGCAGCACGCCGCCCTCGCCCGTTTCGATGATCCCGAAATTGGCCGCGAACTTCACGAGCGGCGGCGCCTCATCGAACTTCACCTCAAGCGGGAAACGCTGCTGGTTGGTGAGCGGACGGCCGCTTTCGTCCTTTACGCCTTCGGGCAGGACCAGCTTCGCCGTGGTCGCCGCAGGCAGCGGCGCCTCGAAACTGACCTGCGAAACCGTCGCCGCACCCTCATTGTCGACCTTGGGCTCGAGCTTTTTCCCATCGGGCAGTTCGATCCGGATCGCCTTTGCGGTTTCCACGGCAACGGGCGCGGAGAAGCGTACCCACGCCTTCTGCACCGGGTTGCAGCCAGCCTGCGGGTTGACGCGCGGGCATTCGAAGCGCGCCGCAAATTCTTTGCGCACCGTAAAGTCGAAGCGCTGGTCGCGTCCGGCCACCCGGTCAGCACCGCTGATATTCTGGCCCCAGACCACCGCCATGTCGCGGCCCGGCGGCAGCGGGCGACGGCACTTGACCGCGGTAATCGTCGCCCATGCCTTGCTGCGCTCCGCAGCATTTTCAGGGACCGCCTCGGGCAGCCCGGCCTCGTTCAGGAAGCTGGTGACGCGATAATTGGCCTTGCCAAGCCCGGACAGCACGGTGCCAACCACCTCGGGCTTCAGCACGTCCAGCGCGATCTTCTCGCCGACGCCGTCGACCGCGCAATAACCGTTCGCCGCAACCGAAGCGGCGTCGGGGCGGACATTGGTCGCGACGAGGAAAACCTGATCCTCCTCGATGTCGCCGTCATATTGTCCGGGCAGCACCGCGCGCACCGAGGGACCCCCGGTGTCCAGGTTGAATTTGCGCTGCCCGCTGATCGCGGTTCCGGCAAGCGTCTTCAGGCCGTCATTGAGCGTGAAGTCGCACGCGATCCCGCCGGGAAGCGCGCGCGCGAAATCCCACACCCAGGTCTTCGGATCGATCCAGCGGCCCGCTCCCTCGACGGCGCAGGTCACCTTTGCGGGCGCTTCGGAGCGCGGATCGCCCAGCGGCGCCATGTCGTCGGAAAATCTTATGGTGAAGCGCTCGATCGCGCCGCCGCCGGTCCCCGGCGTTGCCAGGACAACCTGCGCCGTCTGATCGCCCGATGCGGCAACGGGTGCCAATGCCAGCGCAAGGATCGCAAAACGCCAGGCTCGATTGCGCATCCGACTCTCCCCTTTAGCGGGCGGAAGAGTGACGCTAAACAACGCTTTAAGTCCACCTAATAAAGCGCTTTTCATCCTTACTTGCCAACACTCCAATCATTTCGGATCCTTATCGAATCCGAATCGGGGCTGTCGGACATGGGGGACTTCGCCACAATTGCCGTGTGGAGCGGCGCGACCGCGCACGAACTTGTGCTGTTCGCGGCTGTGCTTTTCCTGATCGGCGGCATCGACGACCTGCTGGTCGATCTGGTCTGGATCGCCAACACGCTCTGGCGCCGCCTGATCATCTATAGCAGCCGGCCGCGCACCGATCTGACCAGCCTTGCCCCGCCACGCCAGCCCGGCTGGCTTGCGGTGTTCATCCCCGCCTGGCGCGAGGATGCGGTGATCGGCCAGATGCTTTCGACCGCGCTCGACCGCTTCGACCATCCCGCGTATCGCCTCTATGTCGGCGTCTACATCAATGATCCCGCCACGATCGACGCGGTCGCCTCGGTGGCGGCGCGCGACGATCGCGTCCGCAGGGTCGTCAACAGGCGCCCCGGACCCACGACCAAGGCCGATTGCCTCAACGCGATATGGCGCACGCTTGGCAACGACGAACTCGCAAGCGGCGCGCGCGCCAAGGCGATCATCCTCCACGACGCAGAGGACGTCGTTCATTCCGGGGAACTCAGGATATTCGATACGCTGATCGAGCGCTTCGACCTCGTCCAGCTTCCCGTGCTGCCACTTGTTGACAAGGGCTCTCGATGGATTTCGGGCCATTATTGCGACGAGTTCGCCGAGGCGCATGGCAAGAGCGTTGTCGCGCGCGAAGCGCTCGGCGCCGCTGTTCCCTCGGCGGGCGTGGGTTGCGCCTTTTCGCGGGAAGCACTTGAGCGAATTGCCGGCACAAAGGGCGGGCTTCCCTTTGACAGCGACAGTCTCACCGAAGACTATGAGCTGGGGCTGCGCATCGCCGAACAAGGCGGATCGGGGGTCTTCGTCCGCCTGCCCGCAACGCCGGGCGGCAAGCCTGTGGCAGTGCGCGCGCACTTCCCCTCGCGGCTTTCCGATGCCGTGCACCAGAAATCGCGCTGGATGACGGGGATTGCGCTCGCGGGATGGGATCGGCTGGGCTGGCGCGGCGGACCAGGCGAATTCTGGATGCGGCTGCGCGACCGGCGCGCGCTGATCGCGGTCATCGCGCTCGCCGCGGCCTATGCCGGCCTTGTGCTCACCGTCTCCGCATTCGTGCTGCAGGGTCTTGCCGGTGTTTCTGGTTCGCCGCCCTCGCGCTTCATGGCGCTGTTGCTCGCCATCAACGCGGTGCTGCTTGTCTGGCGACTGGCCGTACGCGCCTTTTTTGTCACGCGGGCCTATGGCGTTGGAGAGGGGCTGCGCTCCATCCCGCGCGTCTTTGTGGCCAATATTGTCGAGATGATGGCCGCGCGCGCCGCGATAGCGCGCTACCTGAAGATGCGCCGTGGCGGCGCGATCGAATGGGGCAAGACTGCCCATGTCTTTCCCGAAATGGCGCCCGCCGAATGATCGATTCACGCCCTTTGCGGTTTGTCGCGGGCGTGCTCGCGCTCTGGGCGGGCGCACGTGCGCTGATGCTCTGGCCTGAAGGCATGTACCGCGGTGCACCCCCCGACGGGCTTCAACCTTTCCGGCTCGATGAGAGCAATTTCGCGGCGGCGCCCGCATCGTCGGTGACGATTGCGCGCGATCCGCCCGTTGAACTCGCCTCGAGGGTGGGCGCTACCTCTGCCCAATTGTCGCGGCCTTCTTTCGGCGGAATCACGGAATTCGCGGCCGCGCCGCCAACCGATCGCGACGCGCTTCTCGCGCAGGCGCGCGGGGGGTCGCCGTTGCTCGCCATGCTTTCGCTCGCGGGCTTTCGCGCAGGAGTCGCGGCTGCCGTCATCGAATCCGATCCGCGCGCGCCCGATCCACCCAAACCGGGTCGGCTGTCGGGCTATGGCTGGCTCTTCGTCCGCCAGGGAAACGGCACCCCGGGACTTGCCGATGGCGGGCAACTGGGTGGAAGCCAGGCTGGCGCGCGGCTCGACTATGCCTTTGCACCGGGCTTCGCAGTCACCGGGCGGCTATCGACGCCGATCGAGACGCGCGTCGGGCGCGAGGCGGCGATCGGCCTCAACTGGCGGCCCGTCCGGTCGATACCGCTGTCGCTCACGATCGAGCGGCGCATTGCGCTCGACAAGGGTGGCCGCAACGCCTTTGCGGCAATGGCCGCGGGCGGTGTCGGGCCCGTCACCCTTCCCGCGGGTTTCGCGCTCGAAGCCTATGGTCAGGCAGGAATTGTCGGCTTCAAACGCCCCGACGGCTTTGTCGATGGCGCCGCAACCGCCGCGCATACCGTCCTGCAAGCCGATGGCGCCACCGTTGCGGTTGGGGGCGGTGTCTGGGGTGCGGCGCAGCCCGGTGTTTCGCGCCTTGATGTTGGGCCACGCGTCCGGTTCCGTCTGGACCGCGACGGCGCCAATATCGGCGCGTCGCTGGACTGGCGCCAGCGCATAGCGGGCAATGCAGAGCCGCGATCGGGGCTTGCCGTCACGCTCGACGGCAGTTTCTGAATTTCGCGCCTTTTCGCGGCGCGGTTCACGGGCTACGCCTAACCGGACAATGGACCTTTACCTGCCGATCGCCAATATCTCGGTGAACGCGCTCGTGATTATCGGGCTGGGCGGGCTTGTCGGCGTGCTCTCGGGCATGTTCGGCGTGGGCGGCGGATTCCTGACGACGCCCTTGCTGATCTTCTACGGCATCCCGCCGACGGTCGCTGCGGCGTCGGCGGCGACGCAGGTCACTGGCGCCAGCGTCTCGGGGGTCTTCGCGCACGTCCAGCGTAACGGCGTCGACTTTCGCATGGGCGGCGTGCTCGTCATAGGAGGCATACTGGGCTCGTTCGCTGGCGCGGGCATTTTCCGGGTGCTTCAGGATTCGGGCCAGATCGATACGGTTATCGCGATACTCTATGTCGTGCTGCTCGGAACGATCGGCGCGATGATGGCGAAGGAGGCCTGGACGAGTATCGCCGCGATGAAGACGGGTCAGCCCGTCGCGGTGCGCAAACGGCGTCATCATCCGTTGGTGGCGGCGCTTCCGCTGCGCTGGCGCTTTTACCGGTCGGGCCTCTACATCTCCCCGCTCGCGCCGCTGATCCTTGGCTTCCTGACGGGTATTTTGACCGTGATCCTCGGCGTTGGCGGAGGCTTCATCATGGTGCCCGCAATGCTCTACCTGCTGGGCATGACGACGCAGGTCGTTGTTGGCACCTCGCTCTTCCAGATTCTGTTCGTGACGATGGCGGCGACGATGGTGCACGCCACCACCACCAAGGCGGTCGATATCGTGCTCGCAGGTCTCCTGCTCATCGGCAGCGTGACGGGCGCACAATATGGCGCGCGTTTCGCGCAGAAGATGAGGCCCGAATATCTGCGCCTGCTGCTCGCCGCGATGGTGCTTCTGGTCGCCGTGCGCATGGCGCTGGGCCTCGGCTGGCGACCCGATGAAATCTATACGGTGGCGTTGCAGTGAAGCGGCGCGTGCTCCTGCTGCTCATGCCGCTTCTGATCGGGGCCAACGAGCCTGTGCTGGTGCCCGACGTGTCGCAGCGCAAGGTGGAGATCATCTACAGTTTCACGGGCGCCGAACTGCTCGCCTTCGGCGCGATCCTGTATCCTGGCGGCCGCCTGCCCGACAAGCCCGCCGAGATCGCGGTGGTGCTGCGCGGTCCTACACAATCGATCGTGGTTCGCGAGAAGCAAAAGGTCGCGGGCATCTGGATCAACGCGGATAGCGCGCGCTTTCGTTCGGCGCCTGCCTTCTATGCGGTCGCGTCGTCTCGTCCGATCCGCGAAATGGTCGATGAACGCACCGCCTCGATCTTCGAGCTCGGGCTCGACAATCTCCAGCTTTCGCCCGCGCATATAGGCTCTCCGGGCGAACAGCAACGCTTTGAGGCCGGGCTGGTGGATCTGCGCCGTCGCACCGGCCTGTTCGTCCAGGAATCGACCAGCGTCGAGATAACCGACGGCGTGCTTTACCGCGCACGCATCGCAATTCCTGCGCGTGTACCCGTCGGCCGCTACACCGCCGAAACCTTCCTGATCCAGAACGGGCGCATTCTCGCGGGCGCAAGCCGCGACGTAGAGATCGGCAAATCGGGTTTCGAGCGCTTCGTCGCCGCCGCCGCCCAGAACAGTCCGTTCAGCTATGGCATCTTCGCAGTGACGCTGTCGCTTGCACTCGGCTGGGCCGCGGGCGCCTTGTTCCGCCGGAATTGACCGCCACGGCGCCACACTCTGGTCAATCAAATATTTACCCCGTCATACTAAGTCGAATGCTGTCGATTACGGCGGTTTCGGGGAAACACAGATGACGGATTATGCGGGCATTCAGGGCTATGGCAATGGCGCCGAACGGCATACGCCGACGCTGGTATCCGAACCCGCCGAAACGGGACTTGCGGCCACGGGCCTGTATGAGTCGGTTGAGATCGGAAAGGTTCTCGAGGTTGGCGGCTCGGGCGCACGCATCGAACTCGACGCCGCGATGCTCCGCAAGCTCGCCGACAACGAGGATCCAAGCATCGCGATGGCGGGTCAGGTCGGCAGCCAGATCAAGATGAAGGTGAACAACCAGTGGTTGATTTCCAACGTCAAGAGCCTCCGCCTCGCCAGCGCTGACAGCGACCTGATCATCGCCGACATCGACTTTCTTGGCGAGGGTAACGAGGCGCGTCTCACCGGCCGGATCACTCATTTCCGCCGCGGCATCACGCGCTATCCCGTTCCCGGCTGCCGCATCCATCCCGTCTCCAGCGACGACATGAAGCAGATGTACGCCGCCGAGGACCGCCCGCATATCGAGGTTGGCACGGTCTATCCGACCAAGGATATTCGTGGTGCGCTTTTCGTCGACGCGATGCTCGGCAAGCATTTTGCGCTGCTCGGTTCGACCGGCACCGGCAAATCGACCTCCGCAGCGCTGATCCTGCACCGAATCTGCGACATGGCTCCCGAGGGGCATATCGTGATGATCGACCCGCACGGCGAATATTCGGCGGCCTTCAAGACCAATGGCGCGATCTACGACGTCAACAACCTCGCCATGCCCTATTGGCTGATGAACTTCGAGGAACATTGCGAGGTCTTCATCACCTCCATGGGCAATGACGGCCAGCTCGACCGCGACATCCTCGCCAAGTGCCTGCTCGCCGCGCGCGCCAAGAATCGTGCGGCAGAGGGCATCACCAAGCTCACCGTGGACTCCCCCATTCCCTATCTGCTGTCCGACCTGACGGGCATCATCCAGAACGAGATGGGCAAGCTCGACAGGGCGGGTGAGAGCGCGCCTTATATGCGACTCAAGACCAAGATCGACGAGATCAAGGCCGATCCGCGTTATAGTTTCATGTTCTCGGGAATGCTCGTCGCCGACAGCATGGCGAACTTTCTTGGTCGCATTTTCCGCCTGCCGAGCGACGGCAAACCGATCTCGATCATCGATGTGTCAGGCGTTCCTTCGGAGATCACGTCCGTGGTCGTTGCGGTGCTGAGCCGCATGGTGTTCGACTATGCGATCTGGTCGCGCAACGAACCGCAGCGTCCGATCCTGCTCGTCTGCGAGGAGGCGCATCGCTATGTTCCGTCGGATCGCGTGACGACGGGGTCTTCCGTGCGCAAGATTCTCGAGCGTATCGCCAAGGAAGGCCGCAAGTACGGCGTTTCGCTCGGGCTCATCACGCAACGCCCTTCGGACCTTGCCGAGGGCGTGCTCTCGCAATGCGGCACGATCATCGCGATGCGCCTGAACAACGAGCGCGACCAGGCTTTTGTGAAGGCGGCGATGCCCGAAGGCGCCAAGGGCTTCCTCGATTCGATCCCCGCGCTGCGCAACCGCGAAGCGATCATCTGTGGCGAAGGCGTTGCAATCCCGATCCGCGTCGCGCTCGACACGCTCGAAGAGGTCCGTCGTCCGGCCTCCAGCGATCCCGTCTTTACCGATCTGTGGCGCGAGACGGGCGGCGAGGAGGAAATCCTTGGCCGCGTCATCAAGCGCTGGCGCAGCCAGGGCCGGTAAGTTCCGCGTCAGAACTCGAGGCGCGTTATGTGGCCCATCTTGCGGCCCGGTCGCGCCTCGTCCTTGCCGTAAAGGTGGAGGTGCGCGGTCGGGTCGGCGAGGATCACGTCCCAATTGTCCGCAGCCTCGCCGATCAGGTTGTCCATCGTCACGCGCCGGGCCGCAAGGCCGGTGTCGCCCAATGGCAGGCCGCATACGGCGCGAATATGGTTCTCGAACTGCGAGGTGACCGCACCCTCGATCGTCCAGTGCCCGCTGTTGTGAACGCGCGGCGCCATTTCATTGAACACGGGGCCTTCCGCGCTCGCGAAGAATTCGAGCGTCAGCACGCCGACATAGTCGAGCTTCTCGGCGACGCGCATGGCGAGCAGCCGCGCCTCTTGCGCCTGCCGCTCGACGATCCCGCCCGCTGGCACGACGCAGTGCGCGAGTATGCCGTGATCGTGGAGATTGTCGGCCGGGTCCCAGCTCACCTCGCGCCCGTCGATGCCGCGCGCGACGATCACAGAGAATTCGCGTTCGAAGCGGACAAAGCCTTCAAGGATTGCGGGCCACCCGCCGATCGTCGCCCATGCCGCATCCGCGTCTGCGGCTGATTGCAGCCGCGCCTGCCCTTTGCCGTCATAGCCCAATCGCGCCGTCTTCAAAATCGCTGGGGTTCCGACGCGCGCGATCGCAGCGTCCAGTTCCGCCCTGTCGGAGACGGGTGCCCAGGGCGCGGTGCGACCGCCGAGTTCGGTTACGAAGGCCTTTTCCGAAAGTCGGTCCTGCGCGACCGCCAGCGCATCGGGCGAAGGCCGCACCGGCACCTTCTGCGTCAGCGCGCGGAGCGGCGCGACGGGGACATTCTCGAACTCATAGGTGACGACGTCGACACTGTCTGCAAAGCGCGATAGCGCGGCTTCGTCGTCATAAGCCGCCTGGGTGAAATGCGCTGCCACCTCGGCCGCGACAGAATCGCCGTCAGGGGCGTAGACATGGCAGCGATAACCGAGTTGCGCCGCCGCCACCGCAAGCATCCGGCCAAGCTGTCCGCCGCCGATAATTCCGATCGTCGATCCCGGCTTCAGCGCGCTCATTCGGGCTCCACCGCAACCGCATCGGTTTGGGCTGCGCGCCAGTCGTCGAGCCGCGCCGCCAGTCCTGCATCTTCATTGGCGACGATGGCGGCGGCGAGCAGCGCCGCATTCACCGCACCCGCACGGCCTATGGCCAGTGTCCCAACCGGGATCCCCGCGGGCATCTGGACGATCGACAGCAGGCTGTCCATGCCGCTCAACGCCTTGGATTCCACGGGCACGCCGAGCACGGGAACGCGGGTCATTGCCGCGGTCATGCCGGGCAGATGGGCCGCGCCGCCGGCGCCCGCGATGATCGCCTTGAGCCCGCGGCCTGCGGCGGACTTTGCATAGTCGTAAAGACGGTCTGGCGTGCGGTGCGCTGAAACGACGCGGGTCTCATGCGCCACGCCAAGCGTCGCCAGCGTTTCGGCGGCATGACGCATCGTCTCCCAATCGGAGCGGCTGCCCATGATGATGCCGACAATCGGAGACGCTTCGCCCATATTTTCATTCGCCTTGCTCAAAACCCGCGAAGCAAAGCGCCTTAGTAGAGAGCGACGAAAGGCGCAATCCGATGCGGCGCTTCGGCACATTTCACCTTAATTTTCTTTTAATTTGGCGCGCGCGATAATATGGCGGCAATATCAACCGGGTCGCATGGGGAAATCCGGAGGAGCTGAATATGGCGGAGTCGGTCTCGCTGAATTCGCGTGCGCGGGAAACGCACGAGGATGTAGGCGCGCTGCGCGACGAGAACGAGATTCTGAGGACGACGCTTGCAGACATGCGCGCGCGCGTCGAGGAACTCGAAAGACTGGCGGACAGCGACACACTGACGCCGCTTCCGAACCGGCGCTTTTTCGTGCGCGCGCTCAGCCGCGTGCTGGCCCATGTCGCGCGCCATGGCACCCCCGCGGTCGCGATGTTCGTCGATCTCGACGGACTGAAGGCGATCAACGATCGCCACGGTCACGGTGCTGGCGATGCCGCGCTCATTCATGTCGCGAACCTCCTGCGCGAGCACATCCGCGTAACCGACGTCGTTGCGCGGATCGGAGGCGACGAGTTCGGCCTGCTGCTGGATCAGCTCGATGAAGGCGATGCCGAGCGCAAGGCGCGCTCGCTCGAACAGCTCATCGAGGAAAATCCTCTCGAACTGAAGGGCAGCAAATTGCCCCTCGCGGTCTCCATCGGGTCGACGATGCTGCTCGCCGACGACAGCACCGAAAGCGCGCTCGCACGCGCCGACGCGCGCATGTACGGCACCAAGCGCAGCTAGAGCATTCTGTAGTCAGGTGGAATCACCTGACGACTCGGAGAATGCGAAAAACAAAGGAAGAACTCCGGCAGGCGTCATTCCCGGATTACGGGAATGACGGTGCAAAATCCGGATCAGCGCTCGGACAGATAATAACGGTCGGTAGCCACCAGAGCATCGTCGAGCTCATAAACGATCGGCTGGCCGGTCGGAATCTCGAGCCCGGTAATCTCGTCATCGGGAATGTTCGACAGGTGCTTGACCAGCGCCCGCAGCGAGTTGCCGTGCGCCGAAATCAGCACGCGCCGGCCCGCCTTGAGTTCGGGTGCGATTCGCGCATCCCAATAAGGCAGCACGCGTGCGATTGTGTCCTTCAGGCTTTCGGTATCGGGCACGGCAATCCCCGCATAGCGACGATCGGTCGAAAGGTCCCAGGCGCTGCCCGGTTCGAGCGGCGGCGGCGGGACGTCGAAGCTGCGGCGCCAGACATGCACCTGATCGGCGCCATGCTTTGCGGCTGTCTCGGCCTTGTCCAGCCCGGTCAACCCGCCATAGTGGCGCTCATTCAGCCGCCAGTCCTTCTCGACGGGGAGCCATAGCCGCCCCATTTCCTCGAGCGCCAGGTGGAGCGTCTTGATCGCGCGCGTCTGTACCGAGGTGAAGCACTGATCGAAATCGAGCCCCTTCTCCAGCATCAGCCGGCCCGCCGCACGCGCTTCCTCCGCACCCTTCTCGGTCACGTCGACGTCCCACCAGCCGGTGAAGCGGTTTTCGAGGTTCCACGCGGACTGACCGTGACGAATGAGGACGAGTTGGGGCATGAATGTCTCCGGGTTGATTCCGCGGCTTCTTAAAGCCGGGACGGAAAAAGTCACCCCGGGACAGGAGGCAGGCATGGCGATCACGCGGCAAACGATGGTGTATGAAGGGCCCGGCGGCACCTTCGAAAGCGTGGTCGCCCGGGATGACGCGGCAACGACGCCCCGGCCCGGCGTCCTCATATTTCCCAATGTGCTGGGGCAGAAGGAATTCGACAACCAGCGCGCCGAAATGCTGGCCTCGCTCGGCTATATCGCCCTCGCGGCCGACCTCTATGGGCAGGGAAAACGCGCCACGCGCGAAGATGCCAATCCGGCGGAGCACATGAACGCCTTGCTCGCTGATCATGAGCTTCTGCGCGACCGGCTTCTGCATGCGCATGCGACGCTCAAGGCGCTGCCCGGTGTCGACGCCACGCGCACCGGCGCCATCGGCTTCTGCTTCGGCGGGCGCTGCTGCCTCGATCTGGCGCGCGCGGGCGCTGATGTCGCGGGCGTCGCCAGCTTTCATGGCATCTACAAGCGGCCGCCCTGGGCCAATGCGACGATCACCGCGAAGGTTCTGGTCCTGCATGGCTGGGACGATCCGCTCGCCCCGCCCGAGGATGTCGTCGCTCTCGCTGCCGAACTGACCGAAGCGGGGGCGGACTGGCAACTTCACGCGCACGGGCATACCGGTCACGCCTTTACCGACCCAAGCGTTCACATGCGTGAGCGCGGGCTGTTCCATCAACCCGATGCCGATCGCCGGTCATGGCAGGCGATGCAGAATTTCTTCGCCGAGATATTCGGCTAGACCTTAGAACAGAGCCTGATTCAGGCTCCAACGCTGAAAGCCCTGGTTGGGTGGGTGCAAGCGAAGCGAGCCCATATTTCCTTTGAGTGTTGGAAACCTGGCCAGGCATCCTCGCCCTGTTGCCTCACGGCAACCACACCCACCCGTGCAGATCCGGGCACGCCCGCTCCACACCCCTCCCCGGGGGGAAGTTCGCAGTTCAGATCTCCTCGATCATATCCGCCAGATTGTCGAGGCAATCTTTCGCGAGCTTCTTGCTTCGCGCGGGTGACCAGCCGAATTCCGCGTCGGGCGCGTCGGCATTATCCTTGAAAGGCATTTCCAGCGTCATCGACACGGCGCCGAATCGTTCGGCAAGTTGCGGCGTCGACATTGACAGATTGGCGCGACCTTCGCCCGCGACGACATAGCCCAGCCGTGTCTGGAAGTCGGCCGTGCGTGCCGCAAGCGTGTCGCGGAACTTCGTGTAGAGCCCGCCCTGCTTCTCGTTCCATGAGGGAATTCCCTCGAACCCGGCGAGGAACGCCGCGGGGATCGCCTCGTCGCCATGCACGTCCATCGCGAAATCCACGCCCGTTTCGTCCATCGCCTTGAGGACGTGGAGCACCTCGGGACTCTTGTCTTCGCTCGGCGCGTGCCATTCGCGGTTGAGGTTGATGCCCACCGCATTGGTCCGCAGATGCCCGCGCGCCGAGCCGTCGGGATTCATATTGGGCACGATATGAATCGTTGCCTTGCTCCGCAGCAGTTGCGCGATCGCGTCCTCGGGATCGGTCAGCTTCTCGAGCGCGCCCTCAATCCACCATTCGGCCATCGTCTCGCCGGGGTGCTGACGCGCATAAAGCCAGACCTGCTTGGGCCCATCGCCCATGGTCAGCCGCTCGATCGGACGGCCGTCGAGTGACTTGCCGAGCAGTTTGCGCGAAACGCCGGGCTTCACTGCATAGGTTTCGATCAGCCTCGCGTGACGTTCGCTCGAATAGGGCGCGAAATAGGCGAGTTCGACGACGTCACCCTTGGGCTCGGGATGGATGCTGAGCACGCCATCGGCATAGTGCGTTTCCACCTGCCGCCAGTTCTCGCCATCCTCGCTCGCTCGCGCCGAATAATCGGGCCAGCCGCCCGGATAGGCCGAGCCGGCGCAGTTGGTGATGCGCAGCGTCAGCCTGCGCCCCGCCGCACCGGCGACGCGGAAATAGAACCACTGGTAGAAATCGGACATGTGATCGTGGCGGATGGCCAGATCGGCCGTGTCCCCCTCAATCCCAAGAACCTCGATATTTCCGCCGTCGAAATCGCTCGTGATGCTTATCGTCATGGCACGCTGATAGTTTCACCCGAGCGCCCGGGGAAGTCCTTGAACAGCGCGGCGGCCAATTTTCCCGCGGCGATGCCCGGCTGTGCCGCCGGCGCATTTTCCTTGGCCTCGGTCTGCGCGCGCCCCTCCCAGATCACATCGCCCGCAGCGCGGCGCTTGATCTGGACGTGAAGCTCGTACACGACGACATCCTTGGGCTTGCCCCCGAAGGAAAAGCCGACGCCTACGCCGACACCCCCGCCATAGCTGCCCGTGCCGCCGCCGACGCCTACCGAGACGGGCGAGCGCTGCGCAAGCGCCTGACGCGTGTCGCGCATCACACCCACCGTCGCGATATAATCTGACGCGCCGATTGCGGCGGGAGTGAAGCCAAGCCGCTGCAGTTCTGCGTTGACCGCATTGGTGTAGTTCGTGAATTCAAGGCTCTTCACCCCGGGGGCGGAGGTGTCGATCGCGATCGTGCCCGGCGTGATCTGCTGGTTCAGGTGAAAGCGTGTCACCTCCACCGGCGGCACGCTCGCAGCACAGCCCGCCAGCGCAAACGCCGACCCGATGAGCAATGGCTTCAAAAGCTGCTCCGCGACCTTCATCATCTCTTTTCTCCAGCCATCCCGCGTAGATAACGCCTGATCGGCGATTTCTGCCTCAAAAAAGCTTTCTGTACCATTGCCATCTCGCCAGCCGCGCAGGCTCGGCTATAGCGCGGCCAGCAACGGAATATCGGGAGCATCGGATGAGCGACAAATTCCCCGTGCTGGTGACCGGCGGCGCGGGCTATATCGGCAGCCATGCGGTGCTGGCGCTGCTCGACGCGGGCTGGCCCGTGGTCGTCATCGACAATCTCTCCACCGGGTTTGGCTGGGCGGTGGACGAACGCGCCGCGCTCGTCGAAGGCGACATCGAGGATCAGGCGCTCGTCGGGCGGCTGATCGCGGAGCACGGCATCGGCGCGATCATGCACTTTGCAGGATCGATCATCGTTCCCGAATCGGTCGAGAATCCGCTCAAATATTATCACAACAACACGGTGAAGAGCCGTGCGCTGATGGCAGCCGCGGTGAACGGCGGGGTGAAGCACTTCATCTTCTCCTCGACCGCCGCGACCTATGGCATCCCCGAGGAGAGCCCGGTCCGCGAGGATCTGCCGACGCGCCCGATCAACCCTTACGGAATGTCCAAGCTGATGACCGAGGCGATGCTCGCCGACGTGGCGAAGGCGCATCCGATGAACTTCTGCGCGCTGCGCTATTTCAACGTCGCGGGTGCCGACCCGCAGGGCCGTTCGGGCCAGTCGACCGCGGGCGCAACGCACCTGATCAAGGTCGCGGTCGAGGCGGCGCTCGGCAAGCGAGGCCATGTCTCGGTTTTCGGCACCGACTATGACACACCGGACGGCACGGGGGTGCGCGACTATATCCATGTCAGCGACCTTGCCGCGGCGCACGTCCACGCGCTCGATGCGCTCATCGCGGCCCCGGAAAGCAGCCACATCCTCAACTGCGGCTATGGCCGGGGATTTTCGGTGCTCGAGGTGCTCAACGCGGTCGACCGCGTGACCAACATGACGATCGAGCGCCGGCTCGAGGACCGCCGCGCGGGCGACCCCGACAGCCTGATCTCGGACAATCGCGCAATCCTTGCGCGCCTGCCGTGGCGCCCCCAGCATGACGATCTCGAAAAGATCGTGACGCACGCGCTCGCATGGGAACGCAAATTGAGCGAGATTCGCGGCTAGAGCCTGATCGTTTGAGGTGGAAGCGCTGTGCGCTTCCACCGAAAGCGTGAATCAGGCTCTGTTCAAATGGTTGAGACCTTGATTCACGTTTCAGGCTGAATAAGCCTGAAACGATCAAGGTCTGGGCTTGACTCGGGCGCGCCCCGGCCATAGGGCGACGCCTCATTTTTCGTACAACACAGAAATTCTGGAAGCGTTTCGACATGAAGATCCGCAATTCGCTGAAGTCGCTCAAAGACCGTCACCGGGACAATCGCGTGATCCGTCGTCGCGGCCGTACCTACGTCATCAACAAGACCAACCGCCGCTTCAAAGCCCGTCAGGGCTGATTCGAGATGGCGGTCGAGGCCGTCGTCTTCGACGTCGGCAACGTCCTCTACCGTTGGGAGCCCCGCTCCCTTTACGAGCGCCTGATCCCCGATGGTCAGGCGCTTGACGCGTTCATGGACGAAGTGGTCACGATGGAGTGGCACCTCCAGCACGATGCGGGCCGTCCCTTTGCGGAGACGAGCGCCGAACTGATCGCGGAGCACCCGCAGCACCGCGACCTGATTCTCGCCTGGGGCGACAGGTTCGGCGAAAGCATTCTCGGCATGGTCGAAGGCATGCAGTCCGTCGTCGAGGCGCTCGATGCCCGGCGCGTACCGCTGTTCGCGATCACCAACTTTTCGGGCGAATTCTGGAAGCCCTTCCGCGTGGCCGAAGCGCATATCTTCGACCGTTTTCGCGACATCGTCGTTTCGGGCGATGAGAAGCTGGTGAAACCCGATCCCGCGATCTACGATCTCGCGATCGCACGCTTCGGCATCGCGCCCGAGTCAGCAATCTTCGTCGACGACCGCGAGGACAATGTCGAAGCCGCGCGCAACGCCGGCATGACCGGCCACCATTTCGCGAATGCGGAAACGCTGAAAGCCGAACTGACCCGGCTCGGACTTCTCTGACCCCGAAACCACGCGGGCGACAGCGCCTCGCTGCCCCCCGCGGCACGACGCATATCATTGACAGAAAGCACAAGCTTCAGAGATATTTTTCCCGGCGTTCTATCGTGTCTGTTCTGAAGCGGAGCACGGCAGATGAAGACGGCGTGGAAAGCACTGGCCCTGATCATTCTGGCGACCAGCGGAGGCTGCTCGGGTTCGGAAGAGCAGACAAAGTCCGGTGCTGAACGGCCGGCGAAACAGGCCGATGCCGGCAGGCAGCCGGACGATGCGCCCCTTGCACCGCCCGCCTATCAAATGGCGCTTCCCGACGAACTGCGCCCGCTGGTCGACAGGCCCTTCACCGGCGATCTCGACGGGCTGGTCGAGCGTCGCATCGTTCGCGCGGGCGTACCCTTCAACCGCACCTTCTATTTCATCGACAAGGGCGTCCAGCGCGGCCTGTCCTTCGAATATCTGACGCTGTTCGAGGAGCAGCTTAACAAGAGCCTGAACACCGGGAACCTCAGGATCCACGTCGTCCCGCTGCCGATGCCGCGCGACATGCTGATCGAGGGGCTGAGGACGGGCAAGCTCGATATGGTGATCGCGCAGCTCACGATCACCCCCGAACGCCTCAAACTGGTCGATTTCACCAATCCGACGCGTCCCAATGTCGACGAGATCGTCGTCACGGGCCCCGGATCGCCGCAGATCGCTTCGCTCGATGGTCTGTCGGGCAAGAAGGTCTTCGCGCGGAAAAGCTCAAGTTATTATGTCAGCCTGCAGGCGCTCAACCGCGATCTCAAGGCGCGTGGCAAGGCGCCGGTCGACATCGCCGAGGCGCCCGAGAATCTCGAGGACGACGATCTGCTCGAAATGGTCAATGCGGGCCTCATCCCCGCCATCGTCGTCGACAATTATCTCGCCGACTACTGGAAGCAGATATTCCCCAACCTCAACGTCCATCACGCGCTGACGCTGCGCAAGGGCGGCAACCTTGCGGTCGCGGTCCGCAAGGGCACCCCGAAGCTCATGGCGGAGTTGAACGCGTTCATCGCCAAAAATGGCATGAAATCCGCGATCGGCGCGGTCCTTGCCAAACGCTACCTCCAGAGCACCGATTATTTGAAGAACGCCGCATCGGACACAGAGCGCCGGAAGTTTCTCGAAATGGCCGAACTGTTCCGCAAATATGGCGGCCAGTATCAGTTCGACTATCTGTTGATGGCCGCGCAGGGCTATCAGGAATCAAGGCTCGATCAGGGCGCCTCGAGCCATGTCGGCGCGATCGGCGTGATGCAACTGATGCCCGCGACGGGCAAGGAACAGGGTGTCGGCGACATCCGGCAGCTCGAACCCAATATCCACGCCGGCGTCAAATATATGCGCTTCATGCGCGACCGCTATTATGAGGGGCAACCGATGACCCCGATCAACAAGGGGCTCTTCACCTTCGCGTCCTATAATGCCGGGCCTGGCCGTATCCAGAAGCTGCGCAACGAAGCCGCGCAGCGCGGGCTCGATCCCAATGTCTGGTTCGGCAATGTCGAGCGCATCGCCTCCGAGCGGATCGGCCGCGAAACGGTCACTTATGTCGGCAATATCTACAAATATTACATCGCGTACAAGCTGATCGCCGAGGAACGCGAACGTCGCGCCGCAGCCAGAGCCAAGATACAAGCGGCCGCGCAATAACGCATCACGCACGCCACCCCGTTCAACGATGCCCTTTCAACTCGTCGCCGCTCAGCCGGACAACGTGGAGCACGTTGGTCGACCCCGGCGTTCCGAAGGGGACGCCCGCCATCAGGATCACACGGTCGCCCGCCTTGGCCATGCCATGACGCAGCGCGATGCGCTTGGCCTTCGCGACCATTTCCTCGAACGAGCCGACATCCCTGGTGTGCACCGCATGCACGCCCCAGAGCAGCCCCAGCCGCCGCGCGGTCGAAAGCTGGGGGGTCAGCGTCATTAGCGGCACCGAGGGGCGCTCGCGCGCGACGCGGCGCGCGGTCGAGCCCGACATGGTAAAGCAGATGATCGCTGCGGCAGACACAGTCGCCGCGATGTTGCCCGATGCCTCCGCCAGCGCATCGGCAGTCGTCGGGTCGGGCAGCGTCTCGGTGAAATGGATGCGCTCGGCATAGCCGGGATCGCTCTCCACCGCGGTCGCGATCTTGTTCATCATCGCGACCGATTCGACGGGCCACGCGCCCGCCGCCGATTCGGCCGAGAGCATCACCGCGTCCGCACCGTCATAGATCGCGTTGGCGACGTCGGAGACCTCGGCGCGCGTCGGCGTCGGCGCGGTGATCATCGATTCGAGCATCTGCGTCGCCACCACCACGGGCCGGCCCAGCCGGCGCGCGCTCTCGACGATGCGCTTTTGCAAGGGGGGAACCGCCTCGGGCGGCAGCTCGACCCCCAGATCGCCGCGCGCGACCATCACCGCATCGGCAAGCTCGAGAATGCCGTCGAGCCGCTCAATCGCCGACGGCTTCTCGATCTTGGCGAGCAGCGCGGCCTTGCCCCCGATCAGCCGACGCGCCTCGGCCACATCCTCGGCGCGCTGGACAAAGGAGAGTGCGATCCAGTCGGCACCCTGTTCGAGGGCGAAGCTCAGATCCTTGCGGTCCTTTTCGGTGAGCGCGGCCATCGGCACGATCACGTCGGGGACGTTGAGCCCCTTGTTATCCGAAAGCTTGCCGCCGGTTTCGACCAGTGTCTCGATTCGGTCCTTCGCCACGCTCTGCACGCGCAGGCAAAGCTTGCCGTCATCGAGCAGCAGCCGCGTGCCGGGCTCGAGCGCCTCGAAGATCTCGGGGTGCGGCAGGTTCACGCGATTTTCGTCGCCCGGCGCCTTGTCGCGGTCGAGCAAGAAGGGCTTGCCCGTCTCAAGCATCACCGATCCGCCCGCGAACCTGCCGACGCGGAGCTTGGGGCCCTGCAGATCGACGAGGATCGTCATCGCGCGGCCGAGTTCCTTTTCGAGCTCGCGGATCGCCGCGATCACCCTGGCATGCCCCTCATGGCTGCCATGGCTCATGTTGATTCGGAAGGCGTCCGCCCCCGCCACATAGAGCTTGCGGATCATCTCGGGGGTGTTGCTGGCGGGACCGAGCGTCGCGAGGACACGGACCTTGCGGTTGCGGGGGGAGAAAGGGGCGGTCACATTGGCTCCGGTGCGGATTGGCGGCTATCGACTTACCCGCTATTCAGGACAGATCAACTCTGGAGTGACAACGTTGGACATAGAAACCGTCGACGATGCCGTAGCGGCCGAGGCGTTTCGCAGGCTTGTTCACCACCTGCAACATCGCACCGACGCGCAGAATGTCGACCTGATGGGGCTTGCAGGCTTTTGCCGCAACTGTCTGGGCGACTGGCTGGCCGAGGCGAGCGACGGCGCGTTCGACAAAGGGGCCGGACGCGAGGCGGTCTACGGCATGCCCTATGCCGAGTGGAAGGCCAAGCATCAGGGCGAGGCGACGCCCGAGCAGATCGCCCGGATGCAGGAAAGCATTCAGCGCAACGCTTGAGCCGCGCGCCGTGCTCGCCTAACAGCACCGTCCACACCTTTGGGGAGAATCACCACTATGAGCGACAACGTCGCCGCCGATCAGTTGCGGCTGTTCATCGAGCGTATCGAACGGCTTGAGGAAGAAAAGAAGGGCATCGCCGACGACATCAAGGATGTCTACAACGAGGCGAAGTCCAACGGCTATGACGTGAAGACGATGCGCACCATCGTCCGCCTGCGCCGGATGGAAGCGCATCACCGCGCCGAAGCCGAAGCGCTGCTCGAAACCTACAAGGCCGCGCTCGGCCTCGAATAACAGGGAGGGAGACCCGCGATGATCCTGACGACGACCGCTGCGGTGGAGGGCAAGCCCGTCCACCAGTATCTCGGCATCGTGACCGGCGAGGTGATCGTCGGTGCGAATATCTTCAAGGATCTCTTCGCGGGTATCCGTGACATTGTCGGCGGTCGCGCGGGTGCCTATGAAAGCACGCTGCGTGACGCGCGCAAGGAGGCTTTCGCCGAACTCGAAGCCGAGGCGAGCGCCAAGGGCGCGAACGCGGTGATCGGGATCGACATCGATTATGAGGTCATCGGCAAGGAAGGCTCGATGCTCATGGTCACTGTCTCGGGGACCGCCGTCCGCATTTGACGCAAGAAGAAACCAGCAGGAATCAAGAGGCTTATGGCAGGCCATAGCAAGTTCAAGAACATCATGCACCGCAAGGGCGCGCAGGACAAAAAACGTTCGGCGATGTTCTCCAAGCTCTCGCGCGAGATCACGGTCGCGGCCAAGTCGGGCATGCCCGATCCGGACATGAACCCGCGCCTGCGCCTCGCGGTCAACGCCGCCAAGGCGCAGTCGATGCCCAAGGACAATATCCAGCGCGCGATCGACAAGGCGAGCGGCAACGACGTCGAGAATTACGAAGAGATCCGCTATGAGGGCTTCGGCCCGGGCGGCGTCGCGCTGATCGTCGAAGCGCTGTCGGACAACCGCAACCGCACCGCGACCAACGTCCGCACCGCCTTCTCGAAAAATGGCGGCAATCTCGGTGCTTCGGGCGCGGTCAGCCACGGCTTCGACCGCATGGGGCTGATCGAATATCCGACAAGCGTCGGTGATCACGACAAGGTGTTCGAGGCCGCGCTCGAGGCGGGCGCCGAAGACGTGACCTTCGACGAGGGCCATGAGATCTGGACCGCGCTCGATTCGCTCCACGAGGTCGCGAAGGCGCTCGAGGCGGTGCTCGGCCCCGCGGAGGGCGCAAAGCTCGCCTGGCGCCCGCAAACAAAGGTCGACGTCGCCGAGGACGATGCCGCCAGCCTGCTCAAGCTGATCGACACGCTCGAGGACGACGACGACGTCCAGACCGTCTGGGGCAATTACGAAGTCTCCGACGAAGTCATGGAGAAATTGGGTTGAAACAATAAGCCCCTCCCCTTCAGGGGAGGGGTTGGGGTGGGGGAGTCATGTGGCGAACTGACGCGAAACTTGGCACCCGCGCCCGCCAGATGCGCAACGAACCGACCGAGTTCGAGAAGCTGCTATGGCGGCGCCTTTCGAACTCGCAACTCGGTGGCTTCAAGTTTCGGCGTCAGTCGGTGATCGGTTCCTATATCTGCGATTTCTTCTGCCCGTCCGTCGGACTTGTCGTCGAGGTCGATGGCGATACGCACGATCCCGTTGCCGACAACAAGCGGGATAGCCATTTGCGACAGCGCGGCTTTCATGTCCTTCGCTTCACGAACGGAGAAGTCGGGCGCAACATCGAGGGTGTCTTGGAAGCAATTCTTCTGAAAGCGCAATCTTTGCCTCCCAGATTTCCCCACCCCAACCCAGCGTCGCGCTGCGGATCGTCTGGGGGACGATCCGGTCGCGACGCTCCTGAAGGGGAGAGGCTTCGATGATCATCCTCGGGCTCGATCCCGGGCTCGGCACCACCGGCTGGGGCCTCATCACATCGGTCGGCAATCGCCTGAGCCACGTCGCCAATGGCCAGGTGAAGACCGACAGCGCCGCGCCGCTCGGCGAACGGCTGGTGGCGCTCGACGCGGCTCTCACCGACATCATCCTCGAACACCGTCCCGACGGCGCGGCGGTCGAGGAGGTGTTCGTCAACGTCAATCCGCAGTCGACGCTGAAGCTCGGCCAGGCGCGCGGCGTCTGCCTGCTCGCAGCAGCACGCAGCGGGATATCGGTCGGCGAATATTCGCCCAGCCTCGTCAAGAAAGCGGTGGTGGGCGTCGGCAAGGCCGAGAAGCGCCAAGTCCACGCCATGGTCGCGCGCCTGTTGCCCGGCGCAAAGATCGCGGGGGCCGACGCCGCTGATGCGCTTGCGGTCGCGATCACGCACGCGCACCACATGGCGAGCGCGCATCGACTGCGCTGACGCCCCGTTCGTCACCCTGAACTTGTTTCAGGGTCCATGAACACGGACGGGCAAATCCTGCCGCTATGGCGTTCATGGATGCTGAATCAAGTTCAGCATGACAGTGAAGGATCACAGATTAGGTTGCCCGGCTGTTAGTGTTTCTGACTTGGCGCCGGCGACGTGAAGGCGCTAGCGGGCAGCCTGCGCGTCCCAGCGGCGTGTCGATCATTCGCTTACGAGTCTGCCGCTATTTTCCGATGAGGGACTTTTCGATCCGGCTGTTTGCGCCGCTTCTGGCGGGCGCCAATCTGCGCGACCGCTTCATCGCCTGCCTTGGCGCGCTGATCGGCATTGCGCTGGTCGGCGTCACCTATGCCGAATTCGCCCCCTTCGCCGCGCCGATCTACGCGGCGCCGATCGGTGCCTCGGCGGTGCTGCTGTTCGCCGTGCCCTCCAGCCCGCTGGCCCAGCCCTGGTCGGTCATTGGCGGCAACACCCTCTCGATGGGCGTCGGCCTCGCCGTCTTGCAGATCGTGCCCGATCCGATCGGTGGTGCGGCCATCGCGGTATCCGCGGCGATTCTGGTCATGTCGCTGCTGCGCTGCCTTCACCCTCCCGGTGGCGCCGTGGCGTTGAGCGCCGTCCTGGCCGGCCCCATGCAGACGGCAGCCCAATGCACCGCCTTCGGGCTGACGGTGGCGGTGAATTCGGCGCTGCTGGTGCTGATCGGCTGGTTTTTCCATCGCTATTCGGGACATTCCTATCCCCACCGCGCCGTACCCGTGATGTGGAAGGATGTGGCTCCCACTCCGCCGGTCAGGGTCACGCTCGAGGATATCGACAAGGCGCTGGACGATCTCGGCGAAACCTTCGACGTCGCGCGCGAGGATCTCGCGCTGCTGCTGGCACGCGCGGAAATCCATGCCGCGGAGCGAACCGGACCCGCCTGACGTTTCCCGATTCCCTTTTCACAGGGAACAGCCGGGCATGATCGTTTGAGCCGGAAGCGCTGCGCGCTTCCAGCGAAAGCGTGAATCATGCCCGTTCATCAAGTCGAGACCTTGATTCACGCATCAGGCTCATTGAGCCTGACGCGATCAAGGTCTAGGAACATCGCATGATCGCGCGCCTCAGGGGGGAACTCGTCAGCACCGGCATGGACCATGCGGTGATCGACGTTGGCGGTGTCGGCTATCTGGTCGGCGCCTCGTCACGCACATTGGCCGCAATCGGCCTCACCGGTGGGGCGGTCACGATCCATACCGAAATGCTCGTGTCCGAGGATTCGATCCGGCTGATGGGCTTCGCGACCGCCGCCGAGCGCGACTGGTTCCGCTTGCTGACCAGCGTACAGGGCGTCGGCAGCCGCGTCGCGCTCGCGATCCTCTCCGCGCTCGATTCCAACGAACTGCACCGGTCGATCGCGAGTGGAGACAAGGCGATGGTCGCGCGTGCGAATGGCGTCGGCCCCAAGCTCGCGCAGCGCATCGTCAACGAACTCAAGGACAAGACGGGCGGCATCGCACTCGGCCCCGGCGGCGTGGCCGCGCCGATCCCCGCGGGCAGCAACGCCGCCGACGCGGTCTCGGCGCTCGTCAATCTCGGCTTCAAGCCCAATGAGGCGTCGACCGCGGTCGCCGCGGCCGAGGACGAGCTGGGCGAAGGCGCGAACCTCGACGCGCTGGTGCGTCTCGCGCTCAAGAAGGCGGCGAAATGACCGACGCCGACCGCATCATCACTCCTGCCCGCCGCGCCGAGGATGTCGACGCGGCGCTGCGCCCCAAGTCGCTCGAGGAGTTCGTCGGGCAGAAGGCGGCGCGCGAGAATCTGCGCGTGTTCATCGAGGCCGCCCGGTCGCGCGGCGATGCGCTCGACCATGTACTGTTCTTCGGCCCGCCGGGGCTCGGCAAGACCACGCTCGCGCAGATCATCGCGCGCGAGATGGGCGTGGGTTTCCGCTCCACCTCCGGCCCCGTCATCGCCAAGTCGGGCGATCTCGCCGCGCTGCTCACCAATCTGGAGGATGGCGACGTCCTCTTCATCGACGAGATCCACCGGCTCAATCCCGCGGTCGAGGAAGTGCTCTATCCCGCGATGGAGGATCGCGCGCTCGACCTGATGATCGGCGAGGGCCCTTCGGCGCGCTCGGTACGGATCGACCTCCCGCGCTTCACGCTCGTCGGCGCGACGACGCGGCAGGGGCTGCTCACCACCCCCTTGCGCGACCGCTTCGGCATCCCCGTGCGATTGAACTTCTACACCGTCGACGAACTCGAAAGCGTCGTACGCCGCGCCGCGCATCTGCTCGACCTCGGCATCGCGCCCGATGGCGCGCGCGAGGTGGCGACGCGCGCGCGCGGCACGCCACGCATCGCGGGCCGCCTGCTGCGCCGCGTGCGCGATTTCGCCAATGTCGCGGGGGTCGAGACGGTCGATGCCAAGGCCGCCGATGCGGCGCTCAATCGGCTCGAGGTTGACAAGCTCGGCCTCGACGCGATGGACCGGCGTTACCTCACCATGATCGCCGACATCTATCGCGGCGGTCCCGTCGGCGTCGAAACGCTCGCGGCGGGCCTCAGCGAGCCGCGCGATACGATCGAGGAAGTGATCGAGCCCTATCTGATCCAGCTCGGCCTGATCGCGCGGACGGCGCGCGGGCGGATGCTCAACGGGCGCGGCTGGAAGCATCTCGGCCTCAACCCGCCCCCCGAGGCGGGACAGGAGAGCCTGTTCGACGGGTAGTTCGTCCTTCCCCCTTGATGGGGGAAGGATGCGGAGACTTGCCGGCTTTGCCGGCTAGTCGGAGCTGGATGAGGGTGATGTTCGACGTCGAACTCTACGTCAGGCATCACCCCCACCCAACCCTCCCCCATCAAGGGGGAGGGCTGTTTCACCGTCCAGACGTTCGCCTGACAGGCCGAAATGGCTTTGCCCGCGACGAATCGAGCCGCTAGAGCCGTTCGGAATGTCAGGTGAGGAACGCAACAAGCCCTATTCAGGCTATTTCAACGGCCGCGAGCATCGTTTCGCGCTGCGCGTCTATTTCGAGGACACCGACACCGGGCAGATCGTCTATCACGCCAACTATCTGAAATTCATGGAGCGCGCGCGCTCGGACATGTTGCGCGAGGCGGGCATCGATCAGCGCATGGCACTGGATTCGGGTCTGGGCGTTTATGCGGTCACCGAACTCGCGATCAAATATCGCCGCCCGGCGAAGCTGGACGACGACCTTTTGGTGGCAAGCACGGTGAAGGAAGTTCGTGCGGCTTCGTGCCGCATTCATCAGAGAGTCATGCGCGGGGATGAGATATTGGCCGAAGCGGACGTCGTCGCCGCCTTCCTCTCTCCGCAAGGGAAGCCCAGGCGACAGCCGCAAACCTGGGTCGATGCGTTCAAGCGGCTGATATGAAGGGACATTGATACCGCGATGGAATCGATCATGTTGAATATGGATGCCGCCACCCTGTCCCCGGTGGCGCTGTTCATGCAGGCCGACTGGGTGGTTAAGGGCGTGATGCTCGGGCTGCTGCTCGCGAGCATCTGGACCTGGGCGATCATCATCGGCTTCTGGGCCAAGCTAAAGCGCCTGAGCAAGGGCTCGGACCGCTTCGAGCGCGACTTCTGGAAAACCGACGATATCGATCGCTTCCACAACGCGCACGTCAAGTCGGAGCTGCCGAGCGCGAAGGTGTTTGACGCTGGCCTCACCGAATGGCGCCGCTCGACGGGCGGCAACTCGATCGACCGCGACGGCACGCGCGCGCGCCTTGCCACCGCGATGGGCAGCGCGGTCGCGCATCAGATCGATGAGCTCTCGGACCGGCTCAATATCCTCGCCACCGTCGGCGCGGTCGCGCCCTTTGTCGGGCTGTTCGGCACGGTCTGGGGCATCATGCGCAGCTTCACCGCGATTGCCGCCGAGCAGAATTCGAGCCTCGCGGTCGTAGCACCCGGCATTGCCGAAGCGCTGTTCGCGACCGCGATCGGCCTGTTCGCCGCGATCCCCGCAGTGATCGCATTCAACCGGTTCAGCCACGGCATCAACCGGCTGGAAGCGCGGCTCAACCGTTTTGCGGACGGTTTCCACACCACGCTCAGCCGTGAGCTGGAGATGGCGGGATGATGGGTGGAACGCGCACCATGTACCCCGGCGAAGGCCGGGGTCCAGGGATCCCACACATTGAGACTTGCCACTTCTGGACCCCGGCCTTCGCCGGGGTACGGGGTTTCTGATGGCGATGGGTCCGCTTCCTTCCCAGCGCGGCAAGGGCCGGCGCGCGCCGATGGCCGAGATCAACGTCACGCCGCTGGTCGACGTGATGCTCGTGCTGCTCATCATCTTCATGGTCACCGCGCCATTGCTCGTCACTGGCGTGCCCGTGAACCTGCCCGACAGCCGCGCGGGCGCGCTCGAGCCTGACAAGAAGCCCATCCAGATCTCGCTCGACAATGAAGGCCGCGTCTTCGTCGATGAGCAGGAAGTGATGGAGGCCGAGCTTCCCACCATCCTCGAATCGAAGCGCCCGCCCCAGGGCGGCGAGGAGCCGCAAGTGTTCCTGCGCGCCGATCGCGGGCTCGATTATGGCCGCGTGATGCGCGTGATGGGCGAACTCAATCGCGCCGGCCTCAACAAGGTCTCGCTCGTCACCACCGGCGCGGAGCAGGCCGGCTGATGATGGACCGCGTCGAGAAGGCGGGACTTGGGATAGCCATTGCCGGCCATGCCGTGCTGTTCGGCCTGTTGTCGGTCGGCTTTCTCGCCACGCCCAATCCCGCCAATCTCAAGCAGAAACCGATCGAGGTGACGCTGACTGACGAGGTTGCGCTGGAAAGCACCGCGCCCGATCCGATCAGCGAGCCGGCAACCGCGCTCTCGCCCGAGCCCGCGCCGCTCGACATGCCCGAGCCGGAGGTCCAGCCCGCGCCACCCCAACCCGAGCCGCTCAAGCGTGCTGAGGTGAAGCCCGCGCCCGCGCCCAGGCCCGCCGAGAAGAAGCCGGCGGAAAAGCCCAGGCCGGAAAAGGCGGCAGCGAAACCCGCGCCCAAGGCACCCTCCAAACCGCAGACGACGGCCGAGCCGCAGCGCAAGAGCCGCCTCAGCCGCGACATGCTGGCCGGACTGACCGACGCCCCCACGCAGAGCCGCGCCACGGGCACGCCTGCGCAAAAGGCGGGGCCGGCGGTGCAGTCGGCACTCGCCGCCGAGGTGCTGCGCCAGTTGAAGCCGCACTGGACCGCGCCCACGGGCGCCGATGCGGAAAAGTTGCAGACGAAGCTCTGTCTTACGGTCTCGCGCAGTGGCGCGGTGACCAATATCGAAACACAGGGAACCACGGGGATCACCGCTTCCAACCGGGGGCTGGTTCAGTTGCATCAGGAACGCGCGATCAAGGCCGTGAAACTGGCCTCACCCTTCAAGAATCTGCCCCCGCAATTCTACGACACCTGGAAATCCATGTGCCCGATCGGTTTTGACAAGAGGCTATCACAATGACCCATTTCCCGAAACATTCTCCGTTTGTGTCGAGTAGGGATCGAGCGAAGTCGAGAGACCGTATCGAGACACGCCGCAGTGGCTCCCTCGATACGCCGTCTCGACAAGCTCGACGGCTACTCGGGACGAACGGCGTGGGGATTTTTAGCTTGTCCGGAACCCTGATCGCGGCCGCATTGCTCACCGCAATCCAGCCGGCCGCGGCACAGCTCAGCGTCGATGTCACCGACGAAAGCGGCAATGACCTGATCATTGCAATCCCCGCCATGCCGACGCCACAGAGCGCGCCGACCGCGGCGGGCACCACCGACGCGCTCGGCAGGCAGGTGGCCGAAGTCGTTGCTTCGGATCTGCGCGGCAGCGGGCTGTTCCGGCCGATCGGGCCGGCACAGGTGCGCGGCATCACCTTTCCCGAGGTGACCGCACCGCAGTTCGATTACTGGCCCGGCACGGGCGCGCAGGCACTCGTCCAGGGCTTTGTCCGCGCCAACGGCGACGGCAACCTGACCGTCGGCTGCTATCTCTACGACGTCGCGCTGCGTTCCGAACTGACGCGGCAGGGCTTTGTCGTCCAGCCCTCGGACTGGCGCCGTGCTGCGCACAAATGCGCTGACGCCATCTATGCGCGCCTGTCGGGCGAAAGCCCCTTCTTCGACAGCCGCATCGCGTACATCGCCGAGACCGGTCCCAAGGGGAACCGCACCAAGCGCCTCGCGATCATGGATTCGGACGGCGCCAATCACCGCTTCATCACCAATGGCCAGGCGATCGCGCTGACCCCGCGTTTCTCGCCCGACTACAAGCAGATCGTTTACCTGAGCTATCTCAACAACCGCCCGCGCGTGTTCGTTTACGACATCGGCACGGGCAAGCAGCGGCTGGTCTATGAGGCACAGGGCGCAACGCTTGCGCCGCGCTTTTCGCCCGATGGCCGGACGATCCTGTTCTCGATGGCGACGGGCGGCAATACCGATATCTACAGCATTCCGGTGACGGGCGGCTCGCCGCGGCGGCTCACGACCGCACCGGGCATCGACATCGGTGGCAGCTTTTCGCCCGACGGCTCGCAGATCGTCTTCGAGAGCGATCGTTCGGGTGGGCAGCAGCTCTACATCATGAACGCCGATGGCTCGAACCAGCGGCGGATCAGCTTCGGCGGCGGGCGTTACGCCACGCCCGAATGGAGCCCGCGCGGCGACCTGATCGCCTTCACCAAGATGGCGGGCAATTTCCGCGTCGGCGTGATGACGCCGGGTGGCGGCGACGAGCGGCTGCTGACCAATAGCTGGCAGGACGAAGCGCCGACCTGGTCGCCCAATGGCCGCGTCATCCAGTTCTTCCGCACCAGCCAAGGGCGCGGCGGCACGTCGAGCGTGTGGCAGGTCGATCTGACCGGGGTCAACGAACGCAAGATCCCGACGCCGGTGGACGGCTCGGACCCCGCCTGGGGACCGATTCTTCCCTGAAGCAAGGAACGAAAATACGGGGTTCGGGTTGACCCCGTAATGATTTCGCCCGACCAAGGCCCGCGACAGGTGGGTAATTTTGTTTGTAGTAAAAGGAGAAAGAAATGGCCCGTCTGGGTAGCAAGATCATCCTCGCCGCGAGCCTCATCGCGCTCGGCGCGTGCGCCAAGAAGGCGCCCGAGCAGCTTCCCCCGCCGCCCGCGACCGAGCAGCCCGACACTGGCGACCAATCGGGCGTCGGCACCGCGCCCGTCCCCGGATCGCAGGCCGATTTCCTCGCCAAGGTCAGCTCGGACAAGATCTTCTTCGGCCTCGACCAGTATGACATCGACGCCGAGGATCAGGCGACGCTGTCGAGCCAGGCGCAGTGGCTGCAGCAATTTCCCAATGTCCGCGCCACGATCGAAGGACATGCCGACGAGCGCGGTACGCGCGAATACAACCTCGCGCTCGGCGAACGCCGCGCCAATGCCGCGAAGAATTATCTGGTTTCGCTGGGCATTCCCGCTTCGCGGATCTCGGTGATCAGCTACGGCAAGGAACGCCCCGAAGCGCTCGGCTCCGACGAGGCAAGCTGGGCACGCAACCGCCGCGCGGTGACCGTGACGGTGCAGTAAGCACGTCGAAAAATTGCGAAAGGGCCGTCGGGGTAGTGCTCCGGCGGCCCTTTTTCATGCACCGCCGACGCCATCACCTTTTTTGTCATCCCGGACTTGATCCGGGATCCATGAACACGGACGGCGCAAGTTCGGGCAATGCCGTGTTCATGGATGCTGAATCAAGTTCAGCATGACGGCCGTGCCCTCCGATTGCGCTTGACCGAACCATTCTCCGATATAATGATGATATCATAATTACGGAGGACAATATGACAGTGGGGAACTCACCGGCATCGCTCAACGCCAGCCAGGAGCGCGTGGCCAGTACGCAAAGCGGTTATCTGATGCTGTTCCTGCTGCTGATTTCGATCGCGGCGCCGGTTTGGGCGATCATTCAGCTCACCAGTGGTCACAAGGACATCGCCGTCATCGCGGTTCTTGCGGTCGGCGTGCTTGCGATGACGCTGATTCTGTGCGGCTTCTACCTGATCCAGCCCAATCAGGCCGCCGCGATCCTGCTGTTCGGCGACTATCGCGGCACCGACCGCAACGCCGGCCTGCGCTGGGTTCTGCCCTGGCTGACCCGGACCAAGATCTCGGTGCGCGTGCACAACATCACTTCGGACAAGCTCAAGGTGAACGACCTGCGCGGCAACCCGATCGAGATCGCCTCGAACGTCGTGTGGCGCGTCACCGACACCGCGCAGGCGCTGTTCGACGTCGACGATTACCGCGAATTCGTTCACATCCAGATCGAAAGCGCGGTGCGCGCGATCGGTTCGCGCTACCCCTATGACGATATCGAGCACAAGGAAGTGACGCTGCGCGGCGACGCTGAGCATGTCAGCGAGGAGTTGCGCGTCGAGCTGCAGGAACGCGTCCAGATCGCGGGGGTCACGATCGACGAATGCCGCCTCACCCACCTCGCCTATGCGCAGGAGATTGCACAGGCAATGCTCCGCCGCCAGCAGGCCGAAGCGGTGATCGGGGCGCGCAAGAAGCTCGTCGAGGGTGCGGTGACGATGGTCGAGACCGCATTGGAACAGCTTTCGGCCAAGAACGTCGTCCACCTCGACGACGAGCGCAAGGCGGCGATGGTTTCCAACCTGATGGTCGTGCTGTGCAGCGAGCGCGACACCCAGCCGGTGGTCAACGCCGGAACGCTCTACCAGTAAGGGCGCCCAGCTTGGCCGCCCCTCCCAAAAAAGCGTTTCCGCTGCGCCTCGAGCCCGCATTGTTCGCGGCGCTCGAGCGCGCGGCGGCGGCGGATCTGAGGAGCGTCAACGCGGAGATCGAGATGCTGCTGCGCGAGGCGCTGGCGCGCCGCGGGGTGAAGGTCGCCGCCCCTGAACAACGCCCGCGGGGCCGGCCGCCAAAGAAGGAGGACGAGGCATGATTGGATCGTCCATGAACCGCGAGTGATTACAGTGGCTGCTGACGATCGGCATAGCGCTGCTGGTAACGCGGCAGGCAGGGGAACCTGAGCCGCTCATCCTGAGGAGCCGTTGAGCGAAGTCGAAACGGCATCTCGAAGGACGGTCCATTACGTCCTTCGAGACAAGGCTTCGTCAAGCTCAGCCTTTCCTCAGGATGAGCGGATAACCCGACTTCAATGCACGAAGCGCGCCACCACGTCGCGGTACGAACGGCTCACCTTCACCTGCGCGCCCGAATCGAGCACGAGGAAGCATTCGCCATTGGTGTGCGGCTTGACCTGCTTGACGAGGTCGAGATTGACGATCGTCGAGCGGTGGACGCGCTGAAAACGGCGCGGATCGAGGCGTTTTTCCAGATCCTTCATCGTCTCGCGCAGGATCAGCGTGTTGTCGCCGGTATAGATGCACATGTAATCGCCCGCGGCGTCGATGCGTTCGATCGAATCGACATCGACGCGGAAGATCTGCCCGCGATCCTTGATGTTGATGAGCTTCTCGTAGCGGCTCGACGCGTGCGCGTCTCCGCTTTCGCCCATCGATTCCGCCGCCTCGGGCGCGACCTCGGTCAGCACTTCCTTCAGCCTTTCGGCCTCTTCCTGCCCGCGCTTCTCCGCAAGTCGCTGCCGGACGCGTTCCAGCGTGTCAGCCAGTCTTTCGGGCTCGACGGGCTTCATCAGATAATCGGTCGCCTGCGCCTCGAAGGCGCGGATCGCATGGTCCGAATAGGCGGTGACGAACACGAACAGCGGCGGCTCGACCTCCATCATCCCCTGCACGACGGAAAAGCCGTCAAAGCCGGGCATCTGAATGTCGAGGAAAACCAGATCGGGCTTGTTGGTCTTGATCGAGCGGATGGCCTCGCGGCCGTTCAGGCAGGTATCGACGATTTCAACATCGTCATGAGCTTCCAGTCTCAGTTGAAGTCCCTGAATTGCCAGGGGTTCGTCATCGACCAGAATGGTACGTATCGTCATGCGGCCACTTTCGGCTGTTCTTCCAGTAGTAATGGGAACTCGATGACAACGCTGAACCCGCCCGTTGGTTTCGAGCCTGCATCAAATCGATGCTCGGGCCCGAACGCCTGGGCGAGCCGGTCGCGTATGTTAGCGAGACCCACTCCAGTTGAATAGCTGGGCCTGAGTACGGCACCGTTCAACCCCGGCCCCGTGTCCGACACGGTGATCTGCACCCGATCTCCGGCAAGCCGCGCGTCGACCGAGATATCCGCGCCCTCTTCCTGCGGCGTCACCGCATATTTGATCGCATTCTCGACAAGTGGTTGAAGCAGCAGCGAAGGTAGCCGCGCCTTTGAAACGCGCTCATCGACCGTGAAATGCGTGCGCAGCCGATCCTCGAAGCGCATTTTCTCGATCTCGAGATAGAGTTTGAGCGTCTCCACCTCCTGCGCGATCGTCACCTGCGCGGTCGGCTCATTTGCCAACGTGTAGCGCAGGAAGGAGGAAAGGCGCGAGAGCATCGCATTGGCGCGCTCGGTCTGCTTGAGCAGCACCAAGGTCGAGATCGAATTGAGCGTGTTGAACAGGAAGTGCGGATTGAGCTGATAGCGCAGCATCGCGAGCTGCGCCGCGCTGGCCTGGCTGTCGAGCTTGACGAGCTGATCGGCCTGCTCCTCGACGATCAGGTAGAAGTTGATCGCATAATAGAGCGACGACCATGCCGCGAGGATGGTGAGGTCGAGGAACAGCATGCCGATGATGACATTGGTCCCGAAAGGCGTGGTCGGCCGGTTGATCGTCGAGAACACCCAGGCGTCGATCGTCGCATAGAGCAATGTCGCAACCAGAACCGCACTCACCGAGACGCCCCAGGTGACGATACGCGCCTGATTGATGACAAGCCGGTAGATCACCGCGAGGATCAGCGTCAGCGAATAGCCCGTGACGACATGGATCAGCAGGGGCACGAGAAATTCGAGCGGGAAGCCGTTGGAAAACCCCGAAATGGCGCGCAGCATCAGATAGCCCGCCCAGCCGCCCGACTGGAGGTTCCAGAATGCCCGGTTCTTGTCGTCGAAGAACGGCTTTTCGATAAGGCCAATGCGCGCCATGGTTTTCGCATATTCGATTGTGCAGCGCACGGGAAGCCGTTGCGTCCCTCGACTTTGAGGCGCATAGGCCCGCGCCATGCACGCGATCCGCGCACGACTGACGGGGGATAACAGAGCCTTGGCGCTCTGGATCGTCGCGTGCGCACTCCTGCTGCGCATCCTCGTACCCGCGGGATGGATGCCCTCCACCAGCGCCGATGGCGCAATGCGGATCACGCTGTGCACCGGCCAGGGCATGGTCGAGGCATGGGTCGGCAAGGACGGCACGCTGCAGGACAAGGCGCCGCAAAAGTCCGAGCCCAAAACCGATCAGCCCTGTTCTTTCGCGGGCCTCGGCATTGCGTTGGACGCGGCGCCTGCGATCGCTCTGGATGCGCCGATATTCTTCGTCGCGGCGGCAGCAATCGCGCTGCCCGCCGCGGTCGCAATCGGCCGGGGCCTCGCTGCGCCGCCGCCCCCCGCGACAGGACCGCCCGCAATCCTCTGAACCCGATTTCGTCCGGCTTTCCGGGCCGAACCTGTTTTCAGAGGATTTCCCATGACATCGCTTATCCGCGCGCTTTCGGGCGCGTCGCTCATTGCCTTTATCGTTCCCGCGCCCGCCTTCGCCGACGACACCGGGCCGATCGTCGTCACCGGTCAGAAAATCGAGGAAGCCGCGGCCGAGGTCGCGCGGACGTCCGGCGGCGCGGACACCGTCGCCGCTCCCGAATATGAGGACAAGGTCGCCGTTTCGCTGCGCGACGCGCTCGCCTTTTCGCCGGGCGTCTATGCCCAGCCGCGCTTCGGGCAGGAGGTGCGCCTCTCGATCCGCGGATCGGGGATCAGCCGCGGCTTCCATATGCGCGGACTGACGCTGCTGCAGGACGGCATTCCGATCAATCTCGCCGACAATAACGGCGATTTTCAGGAGCTCGACCCGCAGATCTTCCAGCACATCGAGGTATATCGCGGGTCCAATGCGCTGCGTTTCGGCAGCTCCACGCTGGGCGGCGGGATCAATGCGGTGACCCCCACAGGCCGCACCGCGTCCGGCTTCGAGCTGCGCGTCGATGGCGGCAGCTTCGATACGATCAGGACGAAAGCCGCCGCTGGCTATGCCGATGACCGCGCCGATGTCTGGGCGGCGATCACGACCGACCGCTCCGACGGCGACCGGATGCACGCAAGCCGCGACTCGCTCCGCTTCAACGGCAATGTCGGCCTGCGCCTTTCCGATACGGCGGAAACGCGCTTCTACGCGACGCTGAGTCATATCGATCAGGACCTTCCCGGCGCGCTGACGCTCACCGATGCGCTGACCAATCCGCGCAAGTCCAATGCGATCAACATCGTGCAGGATCAGGAACGCGACATCGACTCGATCCGCCTCCAGAACCGCACCACGCTCGACCTTGGCAGCGGCACGCTCGAAGGCGGCGTGTTCTACAGCGGCAAGGATCTGTTCCACCCGATCTTCCAGGTCATCGACCAGAAGTCCGAGGATTATGGCGCCTATGCCCGGCTCGACCTGTCGGGCGCGATCGGCGGCGTAGCGGTCGAGGGGCTGCTCGGCACGACCGCGCGCTTCGGCCATGTCGATGCGCGCCAGTTCGTCAATGTCGGTGGAAATCGCGGCGCTCCCACCTCCTTCGCGCGGCAGGAGGCGCAGACCATCGACAGCTATGCCGAGTTGCGCGTGAAGCCAGTGGCCACGCTCAGCCTGATCGCGGGCGGCGTCTACACACATGGCGAACGCACGATCGACAACCGCACCAACCCGCTGCTTAGCGGCAGCGCCAGCTTCGACACCTTCGCCCCCAAATTCGGCGTTCTTTTCGAGCCGCTGGCGGCCGTCCAGCTCTACGCCAATTACAGCCGTTCGGCCGAACTGCCCGGCTACAACGAACTGGCGCAGACCCAGGTCGGCGGGCTCACCGGCTTTGTCGATCTCGACCCCCAGCGCGCCTGGACCTTCGAACTCGGCACGCGCGGCACGGTCGGCATCGCCTCATGGGACGTGACGCTCTACCGGTCGGACATCAAAGGCGAGCTGCTGCAATATTCGGTCGTCCCCGGCGTCATTCCCGCATCGACCTTCAACGCCGATCGCACACGGCATCAGGGGATCGAGGCCGGGCTCGACCTTCGTCTCGCGCCCTTCGCCACGCTGCGGCAGGTCTATCAGCTCAACGACTTCGCGTTCAGGAACGACGCGGTCTATCGCGATAATCGCCTGCCTGTGATCCCGAAGCACCTGTACCGCGCCGACCTCCGCCTCGGCACCGATCGCTTCGCGATCACGCCCAATATCGAATGGGCCCCCACGGGCGCATGGGCCGACTATGTCAACTCGACGCGCGCGCCGGGTTATACGATGTTCGGTCTGGGCGCAGAGGCCAATATCCGCGAAGGGCTGACGCTCTTTTTCGATGCGCGCAACCTGACGGGCGAGAAGGCGATCGGCGACATCTCCGCTGTCGTCGTCGCGACGCCCGCCTCCGCCATTTACTATCCCGTCGAACGCCGCGCCTTTTACGGCGGCGTGCGCGCGCGCTTCTGAGGGAGGACGTAAACCATGGACACCGCCGCCCTCTACCGCGCCGTGTGGCGCTGGCATTTCTATGCCGGGCTGATCATCCTGCCAGTGCTCGTCTGGATGGCGGCGACGGGCGCGCTCTATCTCTACAAGCCCGAGATAGAGCGCGCGGTCTATGGGCCCTGGACCGAGCGCCAATATACCGGCGATCCGATCCCGCTCGGTGAAATGGCAGAGTCGGTCGGCCTCCAGGCCAAGGGCCGTGTCACGCGCATCGCTCGGCCCGCCGACGACACCGCGAGCTGGCAGATGACCGTCGAGCGCGCCGACGGCGAACGCCGCACCGTCTTCGTCGATCCAGCGCTGGGGCTCGTCATGGGAAACATCCCGGAGGGCGGGGTGATGAAGACCGTCAAGGAGCTGCACAGCCTGATCATCACCGGCCCCGTTGGCAATGCGCTGGTCGAGATCGTCGCGGGCTGGACGATCCTGCTGTGCCTGACGGGCTTCTACCTCTGGTGGCCGCGCGCGGGCCAGAAGGCGCTGGCACTGCGCGGTAAGCCCACGGGACGCTTGTTCTGGCGTGATTTCCACGCTTCTACGGGCGCGATCGCGGGCGCTGTCATCCTCTTCCTTGCCGTCACGGGCATGCCGTGGTCGGGCTTTTGGGGGAAACAATTGCAGGGCGCGGTCAGCGCGACGGGCATGGGCCGCCCCGCCGCCCCCGGCCCAGCGCCCTGGGAACACCGCGATCATCATGCCTCGGCCGAATTGCCCTGGTCGATGCAGGCGACTCCTGCCCCGCACGGTCATGGCGAGGGGCATATTGGCCCCGACCAGATCGCCGCCATCGCGGCCGCGCACCGCATCGGGCCGGGCTGGACGATGGTGATGCCCTCCGCCCCCGGTGCGCCCTGGCTCGTCACCGACGCCAGCCCCAGGACCGCCGACACGCGCGTGCTCTATGTCGACGCGGCGTCGGGCAAGGTGCTGCAGGACGCGAGCTGGGCCAATTTCGGCGGCGGCGCGAAGGCCATCGAATGGGGCATCGCGGTGCATCAGGGCGAACAATATGGAGAGCCCAACCGCCTCGTCATGCTCGCCGGCTGCATCGCGATCCTGCTGCTCGCCGCGAGCGCGCCGATCCTCTGGTGGAAGCGCCGCTTCGCCGCCCCTCCGCCCGCGCGCGATCCGGCGCGGACCCGCGGCGTGGCGGCGATCATGCTCGCGCTGGGCGCGCTCTTCCCGCTCACCGGCGCGACGATGCTCGCGGCGCTTTCGGGCGAGTGGCTGTGGAACAAGCGGCGCAAAAGGTCGCATTTTGCAACCTGACGCGGCTCGCGCTATCCTCTTCCGCAAAACACACCGGAGAGATGCCATGACGCTCGAGACGCACGACCGCGCGCAATTCACCGCGATGGAGAATGGCACGCAGGAAGACTGGATGAAGATCGCGAGCCATTTCGGCCCCTTCGCCGCGAATGGCGGCAAGCGCGTGCTCGATCATCTGAAGCTGCTCGACGGTGATTATGGCGGCTTTCCCGTCGACCGGCTCCAGCACTCGCTCCAGACTGCGACGCGCGCGCACCGCGACGGCCGCGACGACGACTATGTCGTCATGGCGCTGATCCACGACATCGGCGACACGCTGGGCGCCTATAACCATCCCGACATTGCCGCGGCGATCATCAAGCCCTTCGTCTCCGAAGAACTGCACTGGATCACCGCGCAGCACGGTATCTTCCAGGGCTATTATTTCTTCCACTATCTCGGCATGGACCGCGATCTTCGCGAGAATTTCCGCGGCCATCCGCATTTCCAGGCCTGTGCGGAATTCTGCGAGAAATACGATCAGTCGGCCTTCGATCCCGCTTACGACAGCGCGCCCCTGAGCTTCTTCGAACCGATGGTGATGAAGCTGTTCGAACGCCCCAAACAGAGCCTCTACGCCCGCGCCCTCGACGACGCGGCTTAGGGGCTTCGGAAATCTCAGCCGTCACCCTGAACTTGTTTCAGGGTCTATGCGATCTGTCCGTCAGTGCCGGCCTTTCCGCGCGGATGCTGAAACAAGTTCAGCATGACGAATGATGAGTAGCCCAAAACAAAACCGCCGCCCCTTGGGGGACGGCGGCGTTGTTCGTTTGGGTTCTGATCGCGATCAGAAGTCGTAGCTGATGCCGATCTTCAGACGCCAGACCGACGAGCTGAAGTTGATCTGGTTGTCCGCCGCAAAGGTGTTGCCGGTGAACCCGCTGATGATGTAGCGGCCCTGCGCGTCGACACCCGGCAACACCGGCGTGACAGTGCCCTGGGTGACCGCAGCGCGACCTGCCGTGGCGATGTCCTGGAGACCGGTGAAAGCGCGACGACGCTGAACGTTCCAGTCGGAATCGAGGAAGTTCAGGAAGTTGTCCATCGTGGCGTAGAGCTTCAGCTTGTCCTTGCGACCGAACAGACGCCCCGGCCCCGGAAGTTCCTGCGAGAAGGTCAGGTCGACATCGAAATACCAGTCATTGGAACAGGTATTCCGCGTGATGGAGCGGCCACGATATTTGTTCGCGCACTTCAACCCGCCGATGAAGGAATCCAGATCGGCCGCATTTTGCGCTGCAGTCCGAACGACAGCGCCTCTCGATGACAGCGTATCGACGAACACGACATTGGGGTCGTTGATCCCGGTTGGGATGTAGGCCAGCGCATTGTCGTTACCCGAAACGCTGTCGGCAAACACACCGCCGCCCGAGAATGTCAGGCTGTAGGGCCGCCCCGAACGCGCGACGAAGGTGATGCCCAGACGCGTTGCGAGATCATCGAAGAACTCCTCCTTGAAGCTCGTCTGCATCGTGATGTTGTGACGGCTGCCGAAGAAGCCGCGCGACGCATCCGGGTTCTGACGGTCGAACGCGGCGCTGTTGTCGAAGTTCGAGCCCGCGGTCGAGTTGTACATGTTCCGGCGGTCTTGCGAGTCGGTGTACGAATAGCCGAGGCTGAAGTACGTCGAACCACCATCCGTGAACACGCCGCCGTCGAAATTCTTCGACAGGATGAACGACGCGATCTGGCTGCGATAGCTGCCCGCATTGGTCAGCATCAGCTCGTCGTCGCGCGCCGTGCCGAAGCAGGCCGCATTGACGTTGGCGTAGGTCGGGTTCGGATTGACGCCGACGAACTTGGCGGTGCAGCCCGCGCGGGTCGGATCGATCGCCGCATAGACGGGACGGCCATCGATCGAGAAGCCGTTGAGGCCCTTCGTGATGTCAGGAACCTGCGACAGATCGACGATCGTCAGCGGGTTCTTGTATTTGCTGTAGATGTAATCGAGGTTGAGCTGCCAGCCACTGAAGAAGCCGGTGTCCGCAAAGTTCAGCTCGGACGAGAAGCCGAGATTGGCGCGCCAGACCGTAGGCATCTTGATGTTGGGATCGATCGACTGGGTGTCGCCCTGACCGCGCGCGGCGGCTGCCGAACCCGAGGTCACGATGCACTGCGGCAGACCGGTGAACTGACCGTTGACAACGACATCGAGCTGCTGGCCCGTCGCCAGGCCACAAGCTGGGTCCTGCGTCGAGCCCTGCGAGAAGCCGCGACCGTCATTCTGGAAGGCGTTGGCGAACCAGACGACCGGATCGCCGCCCGAGAAGACGCCGACGCCCGCGCGGACCTGCGCACGGCTGAAGACCGCGAAGTCGTTCAGATCGTAAGTGAACGCGACGCGCGGCATCACGACGGGGTCGAGATTGCTGAAGCCGGTGGTGTTGGTGAAGCCGTAGCGCTGGACGAACAGCGGGTTCAGCGCAGGCGCGCCGCCATCGTACCAGTCCACTCGAACGCCCGCGACCGCACTGAGCTGATCGTTGATCTTCCAGTCGTCCTGCGCGAAGATCGACCAGATGTCGCGGCTGAAGTTTGCCGCAGCAGCATTGACGTCGCCCGTCGACGAGAAGTTGCCGAACGCGCCCTCGACCTGCCCGTTCACCACATTGGCTGCGCTGTTGGTCGTGTTGTTGTCGCCGCGGCCCGGCGAGAGCAGGCCCGCCTCCAGATCCGCGATGTTGCGGAAGCTGAGCGTGCCCGTCGCGTTCTGCACGAACAGGTTGAACAGCTTAGGCGGCGTGGACGAATTTGATCCAAAGCCGGATGGCAGCGAGATGGACCATGCCGAGGAAACTTGAGGGCGTTTGATCGTAGCGGGTGGCGACGGCACGATTGATTTTCAGCTTGCCGAACATTCGCTCAATGCCGTTTCGCTGCCTGTAGAGCTGCCGATCGTGCTCGATCCTTTCTCGGCGATTGGAGCGCGCCGGGATGACAGCCTGTATGCTGCGGCTCGCGAGATCGGCGCGAATGGCGTTGGTGTCGTAGCCTTTGTCGGCCAGCAGAGCCGCCGGAGCGCGGTCCGGCAGGCGGATCAGCGTGTCATAGGCCGTGCAGTCGGCGGCTTCACCACCAGTCAGGTGGAAGGCGACGGGGCGTCCTCGGGCATCAGCCAGACAGTGAAGCTTACTGGTGAACCCGCCCCGCGAGCGGCCAAGAGCGCGTCGACAAGTCCCCCTTTTCCGCCCGCTGCCGAGACATGGGCGCGAAGGGTGGTGCTGTCGATGCTGTAGTGTCCGGTGTCGGCCATGATCTCGGCAAGCGTCACCGACACGGCCTCCCAGACCCCGGCCTCGCTCCAACGACGGAACCGCCGGTAGATCGTGTTCCAATTGCCGTATTTTGGCGGGACATCGCGCCAAGCAGTCCCACAGCGCAGCCGCCAGAGTATGCCGTTGACTATCGAGAGATTCTGCTCAGGCCTGCGGCCGCGCCCTCGGTTCTCTGGCTCGATCGGCAGCAGACCCTTCAGAACGCGCCATTCTGCTTCGCTCAGATCGCCCCGGCTCAAACCTGCCTCCAAAAGGCAGCCTTGAATCAACCCACACCGTCCACGTCAACCAATTCGTCCACGCCGCCTAGCGCGGTTCAGCTCCATGCCGACCTTGATCTGGTGATCGCCCGCGTCGAGCTTGGCGACCGCACGGTACTGGTCGACATTGGTGCGCAGGTCGTTCGCCGAGCGCGAGAAACCGGGGCCCGCTTCGACGGCGCCGGGCGTTCCCGTGGCCCCATTGTCGACGCCCACGACGATGCGCGGAATCGGGTTGCCCGACTGCGCTTCGCCGCCACCGACGGGATCCTGAACGTCACGGACCTCGGAGCGCGAATAGCGCAGTTCGGTCTGCAGTGCATCGCTCCACTGCGAATAGAGGCGCGCCGAATAATAGTTCGACTTCGTGCCGCTCAGATAGAAGGTGTTCCGGCCGACCGCGGTGTTGGCGAAGGTGCCCGTCGTCGCGAGATCGTCCGCGCGCATCGTCGATTCCTCGAGGCGCTGATAGGTCGCCTCGAAGCGATGATCGTCGTTGATCTGAAGGTCGCCGCGGACGAAATAGCGGTCGTTCTTGAACGGGCGGCTGAAGACGAGATCGCCGGTGTCGATCTTGTAGACGCGGTTCAGGACTTCGCGGATCGCGTCGAACTGCGCCTTGGACACGCCGGGCATCTCGATCGGATAGTCGGCGCCGGTGGGGCCTTCGTCCTGCGACTGGCCGGCTTCGTGATGCTCATAGGCGCCAAAGACGAACAACCGGTCCTTGATGATCGGGCCGCCCAGATAGGCGCCCCAGCGCTTCTCGGGCTCGACCGGTGCCACTTTGCTGCCGGCGACCTTGTTGCCGCGCATGCCGTCGTCCGAATATTCGAAGAAGCCGCCGAACTGGTACTCGTTGGTACCCGATTTGGTGACCGCATTGATGGCGCAGCCCGTGAACTGGCCATAATCGACGTCGAACGGCGCGAATTGCACCTGCGTCTCGCGGATCGCGTCGAACGGGATCGGTGTCGAGCTGCGCGAGGAGAAGCCCGTGTCGTTCAGGCCGTAGATATCGCCCTGGCTGATGCCGTCGACGGTGAAGCTGTTGCCGCGATCATTGCCGCCAAGGCACGAAATACGGTCCTGGCCCGAGCCGCCATCGTCGCGGTCGAGGCTGACGCGGGGATCCATCCGGATGACATCGCGAACGTCGCGATTGAAGCTCGGCGTGTTCTGGAGAATCTCGGTCGAGAAGCTCTGGCCGGGGCCGACGGCGACCTGGCTCAGCTTCACGCGCGCCGCGGTCACGACGATCTCGCCCGCGCCGGTCGTCAGCGCGAACTTGAGGCTCGCATTGCCCTGCAGGTTGAGCGAGATATTCTCGATGGTCTGGCCTTCATAGCCCTCAGCAGTCGCGGTGACGGTATAGGGACCGCCAACCGTCAGGCCCGAAGCGTTGAAGCTGCCGCTCGCACCCGTAACCACGGTGCGGCTCGCGCCCGTGCGCGTATCGGTGATGACGACCGTCGCGCCCGGGATCGGCGCGCCGCTGTCGTCTGCGATCGCACCCTCGACACCCGAAGTGATCTGCTGCGCCTGCAGCGGCGCGGACGGGAAGACCATTGGAGCAGCAAGGGCGGCAACAGCCAGCCCGAGGTAAAGACGGTTCTTCATGTATTTCCCCCTATTGCGACTCGCGCCGCTTGCAACAAATGCAACCTTGTTCTGGCGCTGCACTGCAGCAAAACCGGAGCCCCTAGAAGCCCAAAATGTTGCGCAGCGATGACAACGCAAGAAAATTTCACACACTAGTGCAGATATGCCACACCCTCCGAAAACAGGTGCGGCCGCAAGGAGTTGGCATCAGGCGTTCCGGCCGCCTTCCAGCGCGGAGCGAAAGGCGCGGCGATATGCGCCCGGTGTCACCTGCATCTGGCGAACAAAGGCGCGGCGCATCGCGTCCTGGCCCGAAAAGCCGCATTTGACCGCGATCGCGTCAACGCTGGGCGGGCCCGATTCGAGCAGGCGTCGCACCGCGTCGATCCGCGCCTTTTCGACGAAGTCGGCGGCGCTCATCCCGGTCTCGCGGCGGAACACGCGCGAGAAGTTGCGCTCGCTCATCGCCGCGCGCCTGGCGAGCGCCCCAAGCGAGTGATTTTCGTCGGGATGGTTGCGCACCCGCATCTGCACGCGTTCGATATTCTCGCGCAGCGCAGCGGGTGCGGCGAGGTTGACGCTGTATTGCGCCTGCCCTCCCGGGCGCCTGAGAAACGTCACCAGTCGCCGCGCGACCCACAGGGCGAGCGCATGGCCATGGTCCTCCTCGATCAGCGCCAGCGTCATGTCGATCGCCGCGGTCACCCCGCCCGCGGTGACAAGGCGGCCATCGCGGAGCACGATCCGGTCCGCTTCGACGCGTGCCTTGCGGAATTGCCGCGCAAGCTCGGCGGCATAGGCCCAGTGCGTGGTCACGCGCCGCCCGTCGAGCAGCCCCGCCGCGCCGAGCCAGAACGCGCCCGTGCAGGCCGATCCGTAACGCCGCGCAGCCTTCGCCTCGCGCCGCAGCCAGTCGGCCGCCGAGGGCGATGCCGGAAAAGGCACGCCATAGGCGCCCGCCACGATCAGCGTGTCGGCAGGGCCATCGAGATCTTCGAGGATCCCGTGGGGAATAATGCGCATCCCCGACTGGCACGGAATGGCCTGAGCCTGTTCGGCGAGGACGACGGCTTCATATTGGCGCTGCTGCGGCAGCATCATGTTGGCTTCGGCCAGCGCATCGAGAATTCCGCACAGCTCGAGCGAGTGTGCATTGGCGGGGGCAATGATGGCGAACAGCATAGCGTTCCTCCACCTTCCGCGACTCGCCAGGATTATCCTCCTTTTGGAACGCCCGCGCAATTAGAGTGTTCGATTTCGCGCCGATCGGACGCTTTCGGCCATGATGCCGTTCAGGCGAGGAACTCGCGCAGCCTTTCGAGCAATTTCGGCCATGCCGGCTCATGTTCGAGCAGCAGATGGTTGCGGCTTTCGAGCGCGACAAACTCAGCGCCCGGAATCGCGGCTGCAATCGCTCGTCCCGCAGCGAACGGGACGACCGCGTCATCGCGCGCATGAAGCACGATGGTCGGCACACGGACCTCTGGCAGCAGTTCGCGTACGTCGATCGCACCGAAGGCAAGCTGCAGCTTCTCGGCATTTGCGGGGGAGGTGCTCATTCGCTGCACCTCGTTGAACCACTCCATTTCCTCATGCGAGGCGTCGGGAAAGAAGAGCGAGGTGAACATCTGCCGAAAGGCGGGATTGTTCTGTCCCCAGCCCTCGCGCGTCAGCGTCAGCATCGCCTCGCGCCGCTCGATCTCGCCAGCTTGCGCACGGACGCGCCAGCCGGTCGCATAGGCCCCGTACAGTACCAGCCGACGGACGCGCTCGGGATGACGCACGGCATAGGCGATCGAGACGCTCCCGCCCTGCGAAATTCCAAGCAGGTCGAACCGGTCGAGCCCCGCGGCGTCGACGACGCTCGCAAGATCGTCGACGAAATCCTCGAAGGTGATGCTCGCCGTGTTCCAGTCGGACAGCCCGTTGCCGCGCTCGTCATACCGCACGACGCAGCCATGCTCGATCATCGCGTGAAGCCAGTGCCGCCAGACGGGGCTGTCCCAGTCATATTCGAGATGATTGAGCCAGTTGGCCGCCTTCACCAGCGCAGGCCCTTCACCGACCACCGAATAGGCGAGCCCCGTGCCATCCGATGCGGTGCAAAAGCGGACATGCTGGATGGGCAGCGCCGGGGTCGCTTCAGGCTCGGTCTCCACCGCAGCTTCGGCAGGGCGCGCCGCGCCGCGCATCGCATTGGGTATCGGCACGTCGCCTTCGTTGAGCTTGCGGATCCCCAGGGCCCTTTGCTGATCGGCCTCGGTGCGCCGCCCGGTCCGCTCGAGCAGCTCGATCAACGCGACGCGCGCCAGCGCGTCATAGGGATCGAGCATTGTCCATTCGCGCGCGAGCTCAAGTGCACGTTCGGGATCGATCTGGCGCCGCGCGGTCTCACGCAGCAGCGCAACGCGCCACTGCCGCACGTCCCCGCGCATCGCCACCAGCCACGACTGAAAGCCATCGCAGCGCGGCAGTTCAAGCCCTTCGAGAAATTCGCCGCCGCGCGCGGCCGCCGCGAGCAGTGTCGCTGTCTCGGTCTTGCGGATGTCCTCGGCAGACAGGCGCCGCAGCGCGCGCCAGTCGACCGCGACGGCCGAGCAGTCGAGCTGCACCGTTTCGCGGTCGGCGATCAGCCGCGTGCTCGAATCGAGCTCGATCACACCGCGCAGTTTGGAAAGGCTCCAGCGGAGCGCGCCGCGCGGATCATCGGGAAGTTCCCAGAACAATTCGCACAGCCGCTCGCGCCGGATCGGACGATCGCTCGTCGCCAGATAGGCAAGCAGCGCGCGCGTCTTTTTCGACGCGGGCAGGGGCACGTCCTCCCCGGCCTGGCTCAGCGCCATCGCGCCGAGCAGCGTCAGATCGAGCGCTGACGGTTCGCTCGCAACTCCCATGCGTAGAAATTTAACCTTTGCTGCCGTGCACGGCAATTCACACGTATTTTCCCACACTGCTTCCCACAGCGCCGGGGCATCTCCGCCGCACGGCCAGGCCCGGCCGAATGTGGAGGACCAGTGATGAATGCCAATAACAACGCAATGCTGCGGATGATCGCCGTCAGTCTGTGTGCCATGTTCTGCAGCGTGATCGCCTTGTCGAGCGCCGCAGCCCCCTTCGCCTGAACGTTGGACGAGGAGCCCCCCGATGTACCAGCATTTCAGCTATGAAGCTGTCCTGTCGGCGTCCCAGCGCGCAACCTGGCAGATCGACGATGTGATCGGCCCCGATGCCGCGCTCGACTTTTCCCGTCCCTTCATGCCCCAGGCGCTCGCGCGCACCGCGGCCATGGAGGGGCTTTCGGAAAGCGAGAAGCTCATCCTCAACCAGATCCGCGGCCATGAATATCTGAGCATTTTCGGACTGGTGGAGGAGTTCATCCTGCCCTTCGTGCTCGATCACGCCCGCCCACATCTGAGCGGGAACGACTGGCGGGTGCGCGCCTTGCTGCAGTTCGCCGGCGAGGAAGCCAAGCACATCCAGCTCTTCAAGCGCTTTCACGAGGCCTTTGTTCGGGACTTCGGTACCGAGTGCGCGGTCATCGGCCCTGCCGAGGCGGTGGCCGCCGAGGTGTTGCGGCACGATCCGCTCGCGGTAGCGCTCGTCATCCTCCAGATCGAATGGATGACGCAGAGCCACTATGTCGACAGCGTCCGCGACGACGACGCGCTCGATCCGCTGTTCAGCAGTCTCCTGAAGCATCACTGGATGGAAGAGGCGCAGCATGCGCGGCTCGACACGCTGATGGTGAAGGCGCTTGCGCAGGGCCGCGACGAACGCGGGATTGCCTATGCGATCGACGAGTATCTTGAAATCGGCGCGTATCTCGACGCCGGCCTTAAGACGCAGACGCGGTTCAATCTCGATGCGTTCGAGCGCGCGTCGGGACGCGTGCTCGACCCCGCCGGGCGCGAAGCGTTCCTTGCGCACCAGCACCAGGCGATGCGGTGGACCTATCTCGGATCGGGGATGGCGCATCCCAGGTTCCGCGCGACGCTCGGCACCTTGTCGCCCGAAGCGCGCGCGCGGATCGAAGAGATCGCACCCGTTTTCGCCTGACAACCCGATTATCAACGAAGGAGAATCGTCATGACCGAAACCATGACCCGCAACCAAGTCAACGGACTGGATCTCGATGCGCTCGAAGCGATGGTCGAAGAGATTCGTGCCGATTCCGCCAATGCGACGGTCAGCTTCCGCGTCACCACGCGCTGGACGGGTCAGACGCGCAGCGAGTCGGTGATCGAAGGCTATGAGATTGCCGGCCAGAAGGTCGAACGCCGCTTCAAGATCGTCGCCGACGAGCCGACCGAACTTCTCGGGGGCAACAGCGCTCCCAATCCGCAGGAACTGCTGATGACCGCGCTCAACGCGTGCATGATGGTGGGCTATGTCGCCAACGCCGCGCTCCACGGCATCGAACTGACTTCGGTCGAGATCGATACCCACGGGTCGCTCGACCTGCGCGGTTTCCTCGGCCTCGACGATGATGTTCCGCCGGGCTATCGGCAGATCGACTACACTGTGCGCATCGCCGGCCCCGGCACGCCCGAACAATTCGAGGCGATCCACCAGGCCGTCATGAAAACGTCACCCAATTTCTTCAATCTCAACCAGCCCATCCGGATGAATGGCCGGCTGGAAATCGCCTGACCCCGAAATAGCCCCCCTGCCGGCCCCCATGCGCTCCCAAACGGGGGCCGGCTCCTTTTTTGTGACAATCAACCATTTGAAATGACATGAAATCGTCATCGTCCTTTCGGCGGAGAGTCATCATCGCCCCTTAAGCGGCCCTTACGGCGGCGCAGACCGCAGCAGCCGAATCCAGCCAGTCACTAGAGGGGTGATTTTCATGTCCTATCTCACGGACGAAGCCCGCGCGGCGCAGCGCGAAGCCAATCCCGACATCAACGTTCCCGGCAATTCGCTCGAAGAAATCGTCGCCGCAAACCCCGCGCGCCGTACACTGCTCAAGCAGGGTGTCGGCCTGTCGCTCGCGTATGCCTTTGGCGCGACCTCGCTGCTCGCGGCGTGCAACGGTGATGACGGCGGCCCCACGCCGACACCCACCCCGACGCCCACGCCCACCCCGACCCCGACCAGCTTCGCGGTCGAGTTCAAGCCCGTGGCGAAGACCAATGCCAACGCGGTCACCGTTCCCGATGGCTATGTCGCCGAAACGCTGTTCGCCGCGGGGGATGCGGTTGTGCCGGGCGCGACCGCCTGGTCGCAGGGCGCCTTTCTGACGTCGGATCAGACCGAAAAGGTCGCGGGGGGCAATCATGACGGCATGCACTATTTCACGCTGCCGCACATCCTTCCGAATGAGGGCGGGCTGCTCGCGATCAACCACGAGCTTCCCGATTTCAACATCCTCCTTCCCGGGGTCGCGGCCGGCACGACCCCGAACCCGGCGACCCTCACCACAGAGCAGCGCAAGATCGTTCTCTCGGCGGTCGGCATATCGGTGATCGAAGTCCGCAAGGCCAGCGACGGCAAATGGTCGGTCGCAAAGGATTCGACGTACAACAAGCGCTACACCGGCAACACCGTCTACCGCGTCGGGGGCCCTGCCTCGGGTGTGATTGGTTCGACCGTCATAGGCATGCTCAACAACTGCGCGAGCGGCGCGACGCCCTGGGGCACCTACCTCACCTGTGAGGAATCGACCGACAACTATCTCGATCCCACCCAGCCCGCCCAGGGCTATGGCTGGGTCGTCGAAATCGACCCGCAGGGTCAGCTCGCCGAACCGACCAAGCGCACCGCGATGGGCCGGTTCGATCACGAAAACGTCGATTTCATGACCGACCAGAACAACCGCATCGCCTTCTACATGGGTGACGACGGCACGCCGGGCTGCATCTACAAATTCATCCCCAGCCGCGCCTATGCGCCCTCGAACCGCGCCGCCAACACCGATCTGCTCGACAATGGCACGCTCTATGTCGCGCGCTTCAACGCCAACGGCACGGGCGAGTGGCGCGAACTGACGCATGGCAAGAACGGCCTCGTCGCGGGCGCAGTCGATCCGGGCAACACCTCGCAGGGCGCGACGACCCCGGCCACCGTCAACTTCAACAACCAGGCCGATGTGCTGATCAATACCAAGGCCGCCGCGCGCGTCGCGGGCGGCACGGTCATGGATCGCCCCGAATGGATCACGGTCGCACCCGACAAGAAGTCGATCCTGTGCACGCTCACCAACAATTCGGGGCGTCAGGTTGTCGATGCGGCCAACCCGCGGATCCGCAACCTCCACGGCCATATCATCAAGTGGAAGGAAGCAAACGACTCGCCGCTCGCCACCAGCTTCACCTGGGAAATCCTCCTGCTCGCCGGCGATCCTTCGCTGGCGGCTGGCGGCGCCAATCTGACGGGCAACATCGTCGGCGACACCTTCTCGAGCGCCGATGGCATCCGCATCGATCCGCAGAACCGCCTCTGGGTGCAGACCGATCACTCGGTGCCGGGCAATTCGGGCCTCGCCGGTACGACGATCGATCAGGCCTTCGGGAACAACGCGATGTTCTATATCGACCAGACGTCGAAGAAGTCGACGCGCTTCCTCGTCGGCCCGACTGGCTGCGAGATCACGGGAATTGCCTACACCCCCGATCTCACCGCCTTCTTCGTCAACATCCAACACCCCACGAGCAACTGGCCCGAGGCCGGCAAGCAGGCGCGCTCGTCGACCGTCGTCGTGCGCCGCACCGACGGGAAGCCGGTGGGAGCGTAATCGCACAGTTCCTCCCCGGGCCTGCTCGGGGAGGAACCCGATTACCGCGCCCGCAGCACCACTGCGGCGCCGCCGCTGCCGGCGAGTTTCAGCTCGAGCACGTCGCTCGCCCCCACCTGCCGCTTTGTCCGCCGCAGCGCGGTCGGGCTTTCGCCATCCTCGTCGATCGTCGCGTCGAAGCGTCCCTTGCCGAGGAAATCGAGCGGTAAGCGCACCGTGCGCGCCTGCTCGTTGGTCATCGCGCCGATCCACCAGTCCCTGCCCTTGCGCCGCGCGATCACGACATGCTCGCCGATCTCGCCGGCCAGCGCGCGCGTCTCGTCCCAGCTCGCGGGCACCGCACTGATGAAGTCGAGCCCGGCCTGCCCGGCATAGGAATCGGGACTGTCCGACACCGCCACGAACGGGCTTTCATAGACGACGTACATCGCGAGCGCCGCGCCGCGCGTCGTCATCACCTGTGGCGCGTTGATCCGCGGCGCGAAATCCTCGGGCGTCACGTTGAGGAAACCGCCCGGCGTATAGTCCATCGGCCCCAGCAGCATGCGCGTGAAGGGAAGCGTCACATTGTGCGTGGCGGTGATCCGGTGCGTCCATTTGTTGTATTCGGCGCCAAGCACGCCTTCCTGCGTCAGGTAATTGGGCCAGGTCCGCTGAAGGCCGGTTGGACGGTAGGCGCCGTGGAGATCGACCATCAGCCTGTGCCGCGCCGCGCTTTCAAGCACGCGGTGGTAGAAATCGACCATCTGCTGGTCGTCGCGGTCCATGAAGTCGACCTTGATCCCCTTGATCCCCCAACGCTGGTAGAGCGCCAGCACTTCGTCCATGCGCGTGTCGAGCATGCTCCAGTGCACCCAGAGCCACAGCCCGACCTCGCGATTGCGCCCATAGTCGACGAGTTCGGCAATGTTGATTTCGGGAATCGCCCGCGTCGGATCAGCCCCGGGGTAGACGGTGCCGCCACCGCCCGAATTCAGATACCAGCCATCGTCGATCAGCATGTATTCGAGCTTGCTGGCGGCGGCGAAGTCGATGAAGCCCCTGATCGTCGCATCGTTCATCCCCGCCCTGGGGACGCCCTTCAGCACGGGCCCGTTCCACCAGTCCCAGGCGGACTTGCCCGGCTTCACCCATGAAAAATCGCCTTTGGGTGCGGGGTTGAGCGAGAGGATGAGCGTCGATTCGATCAATTTGAGCGGGTTTTCGCCGAGCATCACCACGCGCCATGGCGATTGCACCCCGGCGCCGCCACGCGTCGTCACCGCCACCCGATGCATGTCGAGCCGCGGCGACAGGCGCGCTTCGACACCGCGCCCGCCATCGCTGCGCCCCGAAAGATACATCCCCGCCCAATCGGTCAGATCCGCCTCGGCGATCGCGAACGAGATTCCCTTTTCGCCTGTCCGGCAAACCAGCGGCGTTTCGAACAGGTGCATCGGCCTGATCTGCGAGACCTTCACCGGATCATATTCGCCCTCATGCGCCGTCCGGAAATTTCCGAGATTGAGGCCGTGGCACGCATAGTCCGCGGGGAAGGCGAAACCCGTCATCTCGTTGCGGATCGACAGCGGCGACGGCGTCGCGGGCAGGCGATAGCGGAACGCCACCCCGTCGTCATAGGCGCGGAAGATGATCTGGAGCTTGCGCGGCGCGCCCGTTCCGGACTTTGTCTCGACATAATCGACCGTCAGTTCGTTGTAGCGGTCCCGCGCGCGCGCGGTCTTTCCCAGCGGCAGCGTATAGGCGTCCTCTCCCGCACGCGCCGTCGTGCCGCGCGCCGCCAGCCCGGGTCCAAGCGCGCCGCCGACGATCGCCAGTCCCAGCGGCGACGGCGCAAGGATCGCCTCGCCATGATAAGTCACGGCATAGGTCGGCGCGCCATCGGCGTTCTGGTCGATCGTCACCGAAACCGCACCATCGGGCGATGCGAGCGCGACAGGGGCAGCCTGCGCGCCACTCGCAGCGGCCAATCCCAGCGCGGCCGTCGCCACCAACCACCCAAGCCGTACCATATGCGTCCTCCCGTTTTCGAAGCGCATTAGTACGACAAATATGCAGAGAAACAATATTTAGTATACGATTCTACACAACGCACGCCCGGACGCCCGCCTTCCCGAACGCATGAAAGGCGCCATCGCGGTGTCTATGACGTTATCCGCCGACCTAGCCGTCCATCATCGACCAGTGCGCACTGAAGCTGCCGTGCCGTGCGGGTCCCGTCAGCCGCGCGAACTCGCGCTGGCTCATATGCACAAGCGACTTGTGGTCGCCCGCCTCGAAGTAGAGATCGGGCTGATTGTCGAGGCTGTCGTCGATGATCGCGTGGACGCCGTATCCCGATCCGATCGCGGGGACCGCCCCCATCTCGCAATCGTTGAACACGTCTTCCAATGCGGTTTCCTCGACCAGATGCGGGCGCTGGCCAAGCTCTTCCTTAAGGTCTGAAAGCTGGAGGCGATGATCGGCGGGGAGCACCGCGAGCAGATAGTCGTCGCCGGTATCAAGCAGCACGCCCTTGGCGACGCGGTCGGCGGGGATGTGGCAAACCTCGGCGCTCTGCATCGCCGATTTGGTCGGCTTGTGCTCGATCACTTCATAATCGGCGCGTTGATCGTCGAGATACTGGCGGAGGCGGGGGGCGATAGACATGGCGAAACCTTTCCGTGGCAGCGACAGGCGCCGCATCCGAAAGGGGCTTCGTCACGCGACAGACCCTGATGAGGATGCCGGCGTCCATATGCGATGATACGCCTGTCGCGCCGATGGTTCCAGCGTCCCGGGGCCGACGCGCCACGCATGCGCGACAAGCCGCTGCGTTTCTCCGCGCTGCGGGCAGCCACGGCGATTTCACCCTGTCCTACAGATAACCATATCGGTTATTTGATTGGGCCATACAGAACCGATTGCCCATCCCGCGCGACCAGCGCCAGCCCATACCGGACTTCACCCCGGTTCCGCGCAAATACCGGCACGACGGCTGGACGCCCGAGCGCCAGCGCGCCTTATCGACGCGCTCGCCGAGACGGGCAGCGTCCGCCACGCCGCCAGGCGGATCAACATGGCGAGCGAGGGCGCCTATTATCTCCGCCGCGCGCCGGGCGCGGAAGCTTTCCGCGCCGCATGGGAAGCCGCGCTCGACTTCGGCGTCCAGAACCTGCGCGACATCGCGGTCGAGCGCGCGATCGAGGGCGTGCCCGTGCCCGTCTTCCACAAGGGCGAGCAGGTCGGCGAAAAGCGCTGGTTCAACGATCGGTTGCTGATGTTCATCCTCAAGCACCATGTCGGCGTCTATGCCCTCCCCGCCAGCCGCCGCGACCAGCGCCCTGACCCCGAACCCCCGCGCGACGGCGAAACGGTCATGGCCGAAATCAGGCAGCGCCTCGCAACGATCCGCGACCGCCAGCTCCACGAAATCGCCGCCGATCCCGACAAGCGCGCGGCATGGGAGGTGCTTTACGGGCCGCACGATTGGGAGAAGCATGAGCCCGCAGCCTGAAATCCGTGTAGGGATGGAGCGGAATGATTCGTGATCAGAACCGCAAGAGGCACGACCGTCATAGAATCCATTTTAGCGACTATTTAAAATTCAGATGAAAATTGATAGAATCAGTACGTAATTTCCACAAAACACGATATTATCATGATAATTTATCGGGAGTTATTCTCGATAATTTAACATTCATCTTAAGATTCACTTGTGAAGCGGCAAGCAGGGACGAACAGAAGAACGTACCTCATGCTATTATCATGCTGCCGAGTCTCTCATTCCCTGGAGAGAATTATGACGACAGCAGATCAAATTGAACGTCCGAAAACCGATCGGAGCGCGTCCGAGGTCCGCGACAGCCTTCAGGCCATCTATGAGCGTGCGCAAAAGGATGAATGGCGCGCTACCGTGGACAGGCTCGAAGCATCGCGCCGGTCATTTGCGGAACAAAGACAGCAGATCCTTTCTCCTAAATTGCGCGACAGGATCGTCAGCACCATAGCTGCGGACAAAGGGGCGGACCCGCGCGGTCCCGGTCGCCGCTACCGGTCGCTGGTCGAAGCCCGAAACGCGGGCGTCGACCTGGCGGCTCTCAAGGGGCTGCATAATCGCGCATACGGGGAATTCAGCGAGCTCGTGACCGACCATGCCGCCTTTCATTTTCATGAAACCGTGGTCGGCAGCTTCACCGATATTTTCGATCGGCCGCCATTCGTTTACGTCCCGCCCGATCCGGACAAGGAAAAGCTGTTCTATCCGCCTTTCGGGGGGTCGTGGGATCGGCTTGAGCAGAGTCAGGCAACGGGCGACGGGACAATCGTCCAGACCATATCCTATCTGGATGGCGCGGGACGCATGGGATCCAAGCTGGTCGCCCGGAATCATGATGCTTCCGACGTGGACCTCCTCTGCGCCTATCGCGAGAATGGCTATCTCGTTCCCTTCACGACGCTTCGCACCGGGATATTGCAGGTCAAGGCGGATTTGTCGGCGCTGTTTTGCCGCCATCATATCTCGACTGAGGACGAATGGGGATGGTCGGACTTCCATGCCACAACGCGTGGAAGGCTCGTGATGGCCGTGTTCTGGAACTGGGAAGACGTCGACCCGGCCAATGAGGTGAGCCACCAATGGTTCGTGTCGGGTCTCGACTGCCGCGGCGATGGCGAGAGCTTCCCCGGCACAAGTGTCCAGGCCGTCCCCGGCGAGCGGAGGATCATCAACCTGTTCACGGAGATGGCGTTTCCCGCCGGTCGGGAACTCTGGGTCTATGTCGGCACCGCCGACCGGATCTGGGCGCTGCTCAACGACGTGAGCATCGACATCTCGATCGACTCGGCCTGGCTGCTGAACTCGCTGGCGATCCGTTCGATCTGAAGCGACTGGTTCGGCGAACAGAAGCCCCACGCGCCAGCCAGGCGACTCGGCATGCTGGTGACGGGATCAGGTTCGCCGAACCTGTCTCTGATGCAGGAAAACGCGCAATTGCGTGGTCACGTCCTTCCTGGGCCCCGCGGCCAGCCGGGCTATGCCCCGCATCTCGACCGCGACAATGATGGCATCGCGTGCGAGCCCCATGGCGGCTCGGATGGAAGCGCGGCGGGTGGCCGCAAACCGTGACGACGCTGGACCTTGATCGTTGAAATAGAGCCTGATTCACGGTCGGCGGAAGCATGAAGTGCTTCCACCTCAACCGATCAGGCTCCAGGACGCGGCGTCGCACAGGCGTTCCCGAAAGAGAAGGTGCACCCTTGCTCCACAGCTATGCTGCGGTCGCAGCGGCCTTTCGTTTGGCGAAGGCCGCACCCGCCTTCTTCACGAGTGCCTTGGCCTGCTTGGCCGGGTCGCCGTCAACCACTTCGCGCTTCAAGACTTCCGAAACCACCAGCGCCTTGAGCTCTTCTTCCGAGACCTTGATGCCATCGAAAATCCGGCGAAACTCCCTGCGCAGCGCAGCGATAATGGCATCGCACTGCAGAATCTCGGCGGCAACGAAGCGATTGAGAATCTGGGCCTGCTTGTGGAATTCAGTGAGTGCATCCGATGAAATGCTCTCCCGGCACAGCAAATACAGTTGGGCGAGGTCATCCTGCGAGCGTGCCGAAAGACCGCACACATCGAACGAGAACACCTCCTCATAATCAATCGGCTGGCCGAACTTTATACGATAGATGCGCCATTCGATGGCATTGGTCAGGATAATCCATTCTATTCCCTGATGCGCGCCGTAATTGACGGCCTGCCGTAAATGGTTGTCGTTAAGATTTATTCCCGCCGCCTTCACCTCCGCCAGATAATATATCTTTTCTTCAACCTTGACCGCCAGATCGCAGAACGTCCCACGGATCTGTTGCTCGCTGGTAAGTTCAGTATATTTATCATAGCCGAACAGATCACTCAGCATGTCCTTGATGACAGTTACGGTATCAGCTTCGGAAATGTCACGGGCGCGCAGTTTACCCACAATATTCTGATAGCGTCTCAAGCTCGCGACAATGCGATCTTGCGTCTTTTTCGGTATCTTGACGGTTGAAGCCATTATCACCCCCCCTGCCCTCACCCACAGCCGTGGGCGTTTGAGATTCGCGTCCTTCCCAACGGCCTGATCCGGCTTCACTCGGGCAGCGGCGCATCATCTATTGGGGGAAATGCCTGGACCGGCAGCGGGCTGCCACACCGCGCGGCATGGAGCGAGTCGAGACGCTGGATTCGCATCGCCGCCTTTTGCTGGCGCGTCGCGATCGCCATCGCCTTTTCCTGGATCGAACTGATCTGCGCCTGCTGCGCCGCGCGTTGCGCGGCCTGGACGCCCGCGCCGATGAGCCCGCCGACGCCGGGGAGCAGCATCGACGCGACGCCCGACAGCGCCTGGCCGGCGAGTTGCCCCGCCATCGAGCCACCGCCCATCTGCGATCCCGCGACCTTCATGATCTCTTCGCCGGCCGCTTCGATCTCGCGCTCCTGCGCCGCGGCTTCGGCCTTTATCTGCGCACAGCTCAGACCCCGGTCGCCCCGCCCAGCATCGGTGGACGTTTCTTGGGCTTCAGGCGCCTCGGCGGCGATCTCGGACGGCGCTTCGCCGCCATCCTCTCCGTTCCGCGTTGCAGCCTGCCCGCTCGGCGCCGTCAGCAGCAACGCCACCGCCGCAATCGTCGTCAGTCCTTCGCTCCGTCCCGATCGCATTGCGCCCACTCCGCCCGAGCCGATCCCGGCGGGGCATCGGCAAACACGGGCATTCTAGGCGCGCGCGACGCACCATCCCATCGCTGAGTCTTCCCGCGATCGTGCAAAGAAAGGAAAGAAAACTGCGCCTCGTGTGGTTGCGATCCGCTGTCGAGCGCTCGGCCCTAGCTTTCGTCGCCCATCCGCAGCGCCGCAATAAACGCCTCCTGCGGGATCTGGACGCTTCCGTACTCCCGCATCCGCTTCTTGCCCTCTTTCTGCTTGTCGAGCAGCTTCTTCTTGCGGCTGATATCGCCGCCATAGCATTTGGCGGTCACGTCCTTGCGGAGCGCCGCGATCGTCTCGCGCGCGATCACCTTGCCGCCGATCGCTGCCTGAATGGGGATCTTGAAGAGGTGGCGCGGGATCAGGTCCTTCAGCCGCTCGCACATATGCCGCCCGCGCGCCTCGGCGGCGCTGCGGTGGACGATCATGCTCAGCGCGTCGACGGGCTCGTTGTTGACAAGGATGTTCATCTTGACGAGGTCGCCCGCGCGGTGCCCGATCTGATGATAATCGAAGCTCGCATAGCCGCGGCTGATCGACTTGAGCCGGTCGTAAAAGTCGAACACCACCTCGTTGAGCGGCAGCTCGTAGGTGAGCTGCGCGCGGCCGCCGACATAGGTCAGGTTCTTCTGGATGCCGCGGCGGTCCTGACAGAGTTTCAGTATCGGCCCGAGATATTCGTCGGGGACGTAAATCACCGCCTCGATCCACGGCTCGTCGATCTGCTCGATCTTGTTGGGATCGGGCATGTCGGCGGGGTTGTGCAGGTCGATCGTGCCGCCGCCGTGGCTGAGCTTGATGTTGTAGACCACCGAGGGGGCGGTCGTGATCAGGTCGAGATCATATTCGCGCGTCAGCCGCTCCTGGATGATCTCCAGATGCAAGAGGCCGAGGAAGCCGCAGCGGAAGCCGAAACCGAGCGCGGCGCTGGTCTCCATCTCGAAGCTGAACGACGCGTCGTTGAGGCGCAGCTTGGAGATGCTCTCGCGCAGCTTCTCGAAGTCGTTGGCGTCGACGGGGAAGAGCCCGCAGAACACGACGGGCTGGACTTCCTTGAAGCCCGGCAACGCCTGGGCGGTGGGCCGCTTCGCGTCGGTCAGCGTGTCGCCGACGCGCGCCTGCGCGACGTCCTTGATCTGGGCTGTGATGAAGCCGATCTCGCCGGGGCCAAGCTCCGAAAGCTGCTCGATCTTGGGGCGGAAGCAGCCGACGCGGTCGATCAGGTGCGTGGTGTCGGCCTGCATGAACTTGATCTGCTGGCCCTTTTTGAGCACGCCGTCGATCACGCGGACGAGAATGACGACGCCGAGATAGGGGTCGTACCAGCTATCGACGAGCATCGCCTTCAGGGGCGCCGCACGGTCGCCTTTGGGGTGCGGGATCTTCCTGACGACCGCCTCGAGCACCTCGTCGATGCCGATCCCTGACTTGGCGCTGGCGAGCACCGCCTCCGAGGCGTCGAGCCCGATGACCTCCTCGATCTCGGCCTTGACCTTCTCCGGCTCCGCGGCGGGCAGGTCGATCTTGTTGATGACAGGGACGATCTCGTGGTCGTGCTCGATCGACTGATAGACGTTCGCCAAGGTCTGCGCCTCGACGCCCTGCGCCGCGTCGACGACGAGCAGCGCGCCCTCGCACGCGGCAAGGCTGCGGCTGACTTCGTACGCGAAGTCGACATGGCCCGGCGTGTCCATGAGGTTGAGCGTATAGGTCTCGCCGTCCTTGGCCTTGTAGTTCAGGCGCACCGTCTGCGCCTTGATCGTGATCCCGCGCTCCTTCTCAATGTCCATGTTATCAAGGACTTGGCTCGACATCTCGCGATCGGTCAGCCCGCCCGTCCGCTGGATCAGCCGGTCGGCCAAGGTCGACTTGCCATGGTCGATATGCGCGATGATGGAAAAGTTGCGGATCTTGGAAAGGTCGGTCACGTCAATTGCCAATCAGGAAAGCTGGCGCGCTCGATAGCATTGTTGCCGCGAATTGCCAGCGCAGCGATCAGCGGACGTTGGTGACGCGATACTTGAACAGCTCTTCCTGTGTCAGGCAGCGCCGCGTCGAACGGTCCTCGCCCTGCCCCGCAATCGCCTTCTGGCGGTACATCACCTCGGTCAAGAGCTTCCGCGAAACGCCCATGCGGATCAGGAAATCATTGTCGTCGCTCGCCAGCAGCGCGGATCCCTGCTCGATGTCGCCGATCGTCTCGATCGCCTCGTCCGTGCCGCGTGCAAGGTCTTCCTTGACCGCGTCGCGGTCGGACAGGTGCGTGAACATGTGGACGATGAACAGCCCGCCCGGATCGACCCAGCGCGCAGGACCGCCCATGAAGACGAAATTGCACGCGCTGAAGCAGGCCCAACCATTCGGAATGCGCGTCGCTATGTTGAGGCTGCGGATCAGCCGACCCGCCTCGTTGCCCGCCTGCGCGTTTCCGCCCGGCGAGCGGATCCAGATCTCGTGGATCGGCTTGTTGGTCTCGATCGCGTCGGCGAGCCGTGTCACCATCCCGCTGTCGACCTTGCCCTCGGCCAGGAGCACGCGCCGGTCCTTCTCGGCGCGCAGCGTGAAGCGCATCTCGGGATAGCTGGTCCAGTTGGGACTTTTCGGACAACTTGGATTGTCGGGATCCATGCCCGCCGGCGCAGCGGCAAGCAGGAACAAGGGCGCAAGTGCCGCAGCAGCGCGGCGCAGGCGCATCGCCTCAGACCACCGCATAGCCCGAACCGCCCTGCGCGCGGCACATTCGCTTGGATGCGATCGTTTCCTCGCCGTTCACGATGATGACGTCGTCGACGGTGACGCAGTCGCCGCCATCCGCACCGCGAGCCTGCGCGGTGACGGTTGATGTGCCGCTCACGCCCTCGCGTGTCGTGCTGGTCCAGCTTTCGCTACCGCCCACGCCCTTGGTGATCGCGACGTCGGTCGCCTTGGCGGCCTTTTTCTGCTCGTCCTTGTCCAGCTTGCACGCGATGGCGTCGGTCAGCGTCGTGCTGACGATGTTGAACGGAATATAACTGCCGACGCCCCCTCGACCGATCGTGCTACTCGCGATGCCGCCAAGAATGCTGCCGAAGATCGCCGACCCCTGCTTCTTTTTCTTCGACAGCTTGCAGGGTGCGCCTTCCTCGGTCGTTTCGGGTTCGACGGCGTGGGCGGCGACGGGCATCTGCCATGTCGCCACGACCAGCGGAACGCTCAGAATCAGCGCGCGAAACATCTGCAAATATCCTCCCACCACACTGCCTGGCCTAGTATTTACAGGGCGCACGGTCAATCGAATGCCCCTGCAGAATGGCCGCAAACATCCAAACGGTGCGTTCGGGAAACGGTTTGGGCTTCCTTTCGCCAGCGCCGCGCCTAGCATGCCGCTAAAGGGAGAACCGTCCATGCGTCGCATCCTGCTTGCCCTGCCTCTGCTTGCCGTCTGTACCGAGGGGCGCTCCGAAACACTGATCATAGGCAATAAGGGCGAGGACACAGTGAGCTTCGTCACTTTGGAGACAGGAAAAGAGCGGGCACGCGTGCCGACCGCGCGCATGCCGCACGAAGTGGCGATATCGCCCGATGGGACGCAGGCCGCAGTCGTCGCTTATGGCGGCACGACGATCGACATTTTCGAGGTGTCGAGCGGCGAGCGCGTGAAGCGACTCGACATCAGCCCCAATGCGCGACCGCACGGTCTGATCTGGCTCCGCGACGGGCGGCTGATCGCGACGACCGAGGGCAGCAAATCCGTCACTATCGCCGATCCGCGAAACGGAATGGTCGGCGCAATTGCAACCGATCAGGAAGGATCGCACATGGTTGCGGTTAGCACTGACGGATCGCGCGCCTATGTCGCCAATATCGGCTCGGGAACGGTGAGCGTTCTCGACATCAACGCGCGCACCAAGATTGCCGACATAGCGGTGGGCGGCCGCCCCGAGGGCATCGCGCTGTCGGCAGACGGCAAGGAACTCTGGGTCGGCGACCTTTCAGCGCCGCGCGTGCAGGTGGTGGACACCGCGACGCTCAAGCCCGTCGCGAGCGTGGCGGTGGATCCAGTCGCGATCCGCGTCGCCATCAGCCCCGATGGCAAGTCCGTCGTCACCTCCAACGTCAAGGCCGGCACGCTGACCGAGATAGATCGCGTCAGCCGCAAGGTTCGCCGCACGATCAGCGTGAGCGGCTCGCAAGAGGCAGCGCAGGTGACGATCCTGTTCTCCCGCGACGGATCGCGGCTTTATGCGGCGGAGACTGGACGCGACCAGATCGCAGAGATCGACATGGCGACCGGCAAGGTGGTTCGCAGGATTGCCGCAGGCAAGAATGGCGACGGACTCGCGATCGCGCCTTGAGTAGCCTGGTCAGGCGGTGACCTGCTCCCGCCTGCCGCGCAGCGCGCGCATCCATTCCTCCTGCCCCCATATCGAAAACGCGAGCAGCGCCACATAGAGCGCGGACGTGAGCGGAAGCTCTTTCACCCAGTAAAGACCCACCGCGAGCACATCGACCGCGATCCACAGCACCCAGTTCTCGACATAGCGGCGCGACAGCAGGATCTGCGCGGCCACGCTCATCATCGCGATCGCCGCATCCCACCATGGGAAGTCCGCATCGGTTCGGCTGCTCATCAACCAGCCCCACAGCGCGGTCATGATCGCGATCCCGATCGGCGTCACGATGCGCTTCCAGCGATCCATCACCTTGACGCGGATTTCGCCCATTTCGGCCTTGCACCGCGCCCAGTACCACCAGCCATAGATGTTGACGACAAAGAAGAAGATCTGGAGCAGGGCGTTGCTGTAAAGCCGCGCGTCAAAAAAGATGACTCCGTAGAGCGAGACGGTCACCATCGCGACGGGGAAGTTCCAGATACTGCGGCGGACGACGAGCGCGACGTTGATTACGCCCAGGATGGCCGCGATGACTTCCAGAATACCCACGCCGCAGCGATAGCAGCCCCGGGCACGCGCCGCCAGCGCCCCTTGCGCCGCGGCCGCACGGCGTTACGATCCTTCAAAAATATCGGGAGGGCTGTGCATGCGTCATATCGCGGTGATCGGTTCCGGGCCGGCAGGCTATTACACCGCTGAGGCGTGCCAGAAGGCCTTCGGTGACGACGTCCGCGTCGATATCATAGACCGGCTTCCCGTCCCCTATGGCCTGATCCGTTTCGGCGTCGCCCCCGATCACCAGTCGATCAAGAATGTCGCCAAGCGCTACGAGATGGTCGCGCTGTCGGAAAATGTGCGCTTTGTCGGCAATGTCGCGGTGGGCAAGGACATCAGCGTCGCCGAACTCCAGTCGCTCTACGACGCGGTCGTGCTCGCAACGGGGGCGCCGCGCGATCGTGCGCTCGACATTCCCGGTGGCGACCTGCCGGGGGTGATCGGATCGGCCGCCTTTGTCGGCTGGTATAACGGCCATCCCGAATTCGCCGATCTCGCGCCCCCGCTCGACGCTTCAGGCGCGGTGATCATCGGCAACGGCAATGTCGCGCTAGACGTGGCGCGTATTCTCGCAAAAACCCCGACGGAATTCGCTGAATCCGACATCGCCGATCATGCGCTTGAGGCGATAAGCCGTTCTGCGATCCGCCATATCAGCGTGCTCGGCCGGCGCGGGCCGCACCAGATCGCGATGACCCCTAAGGAACTTGGCGAACTCGCACATCTTGAGCGCGCCGCGCCGCGCGTCGACCCCGCCGATTTGCCGAGCGAGGGCGACGATGCGATGCTCGAGCCGGGCATGCGCAAGTCGGTGACGCATCTGCGCGCCTTCGCCGCCAATCCCGTCGCCAAACCGGTCACCATCGATTTCGATTTCTTCGCCATGCCCATCGCGATCGAGGGCGACGGGAAGGTCGAAAGGGTGATCGTCGAACGCACCGTGCTCGACGCCGAGCTGCGCTCACATGGCACCGGCGAAATATATGAGATCCCCTGCGGGCTCGTCATAAGCTGCATCGGCTATACCACGCCGCCGATCGTCGGCGTTCCCTATGAGCACGGCCGCGGGCGTTTCGCCAATGTCGAGGGACGGATCCTGCCGGGACTCTATGCGGTCGGCTGGGCACGGCGCGGGCCGACGGGCACGATCGGCACCAACCGGCCGGACGGATATATGATCGCCGATGCAATCGCTGCCGACATGGTGCCCAATTTGCGCAAGGCGGGCCGCGCAGGACTCGATTCGCTGCTCGCTGAGCGCGGCGTGGAAATCGTCACCTTCCGCGACTGGCAGAAGATCGAAGCCGCCGAAGTGGCGCGCGCAAACGACGGATCTCCGCGGAAAAAATTCACCAATATCGAGGAAATGATCGCCGCGCTGGGCAAGTGAAGAGCGGGCTTGAACAGCCGCGCTTCGCTGTTATAAGCCGCCGCCTGCCTTACCGGCGCGTGCATGCGTCGCCGGATCGGTCGGGGAGTAGCTCAGCCTGGTAGAGCACTGTCTTCGGGAGGCAGGGGCCGGAGGTTCGAATCCTCTCTCCCCGACCAACATTTCTGCGGTTTTTCGATTGGGACGATAGCGCTATCTCCGGTGTTTGCCCGGTGAAAGCTCGCGGCACCTGTCTTGCGATCTCCTCTATGATCTCTTCGGTTACCGCCAAGGCACGGCCCAGATAGCCTGGTTCGAAAGGCGCATAGGCATCAGACGTGCTGCTGTGTTTCCTGTGCCCGAGCATCATCTGGCCCTCGACCCAGTCGCGCTCTCCCAGTCGCTGGCGGCCAAGTTTGGCCATGGATCGTCGGATCAGCTTCAGACCGGTTTCGCCCTGGCGCGGAAGCCCCAGCGCATCGAGCATCGATTCGAACGCCGTTTTCACTGTGTCCACCTTCACGTAGAAACCGTCACTCGCTTTGAGAAGATCGACCATCTGACGCGCGACTGGGACGATCGGGCGATATTTCTTGGTCTGCGCCCGCCCTTTAGGATTGAGGTTGAGCGCCCGGTGTTGGGGGTGCCATTGATGCCGTGCCGGCGCCGTGGAGACATCGTGCGCCGCGTCGGGCCTGGCCCAGGTGGCCACGCTGATGCGCAGGAAGCGCAACAAATTATCGCGACTTTTCTGAGGCTGACCAGTCTTCACATTGAGCTCGAGTGCATAATCGAACATGCGAGCAAGCATCGGAATATCGGCACGATAGGATGGTGTGCGGCTGACTTCGTCGGGCTTCTTTGCAATGAAGGCGGCTGGAAACAGGGTGTGCTTGCGTCGATGCGCGAGATTTATTGCTGCCGCCAGCATGCGAACACTTGCCTCGACCGTGCCCGGCGCCCGATCGCGAACCTTACCCCTGGGGCTAACGACCGGCACGTCGATTGCCCAGTCCCTGAACATTTCGATCCAGTCCTCATCGACATCCTCGCACAGCGTTTCCAGCCGACCGGTCTCGGAGAGAAAATTGCCGACATGGGCAAGGCGGGCGCGAATTGCTTCGATCGAAGGTCGCGCTTGGCGGACGATGAGATAATCGGCGATCGCCGTCGTCAGAAGATAGCGATTTGCCGAACGAAGCTGCTGGCCGCATGTCGGACACAGCGTTTCGCCCCGCTCACGCTCCAGGTAGAGCCGATCCAGCGCTATCTCGGCTTCTTCAACAATCGCTGTAGCCGTTGAGCGGCTTCGATTTCGTCCCGATTGGGCATCGTACCAGACGATCTGCAAATAAGGTGATCGCAGCGTTCCGTCACCGCAGGTGTCCCATTCAAGCCGGTATCGTCCTCTGGCGTAGAGTGGAGTTCGGTTAGACGTTGTCGACATCGATTACGTTGTTCCTCTGCAGCGCGTTCCTGGATCAACTCACCCACCCCGACGGCATTAAGTAGATCGAGCGCGTCGGCGCAGAGCCTAATGCCTTTTCCCTTATCCGTTTGGCGTGACCAATGACGGGCAACCTGGGACAGATCAGCGGCCATTATCGATACCGAAAACCGTTGCCATCAAATCTCCAACTTTGCCGCGTCGGCTACCTTCATGGACTAGACGGTCTACCACCATCCTCTTTGACGCCATCGGGGCTCGTGTCCCTGTTGGTTCAGGGACGTTCACTCGCGTCTCCCGCCGAGCGCCGGGTGCCCCCAAGTTCAAGCCGTAATGATCAGGCCATTGCCGCAAATCTCATATGGCGGTCTTGACGCACCATGACGCTCCATGAAGCGGCCCACGACAGTTCTCTTTGATGCTACGCCGCCTTGAGAAGCGGCACGACGGCGCGCGCTGCGAGCTCGTCGAGTCCTTCGGTGATCCAGCGTGAATAGTGTTTTTCGATCATCGCAACCGACGTGTCATGGAGCGCGGCAACCAATCGAATGGGGAGGCCCATGCGAATGGAGCGGACGATCGAGCTGTGGCGGAGCGCATAAGGGATCACGCCGGGCAACCCGGCGGCCTCCACTACCCTGTTCCACCATCTCGTCATTTCGGACGGTGTTTTCCATGGTTGCCGGGCCACCCTCTCCCAATTGGTCGGGCTGGTTTGTTTGTATCGCCAGCGCTCCAGCAGCGGTGCATCGAACGGCCGATCTTCAATCGCGGGACGCAGAGCCTCGATAATGTCGGCTCCAACTTGCACGCGAATATGAGCGCTCACCTTCTTGCCTCGACCTTTGCGCGACGGAGGAACAAGCAGCCGCCGGCTTTGGGGCTGAACGTCGCGTACGAACATGCGCGCCAATTGTGAGAAGCGCGCGCCGGTCGCCGCGAGCAGTATCGCCAGCAGGGCATAGTCAGAGTCCTCGTCGAGCTCTTGGGCTTTCTCCAATATATCGCGGATCTGATTGTCGCTGAGTATCTGATTGTCCCGAGCATCAGCTTGATCCGCCGCCTCTTCGACGAAGATCGGCTTCAAGCCGAACTTGATCGTGACCGGCAAGTCCTTGGGCAAGCCTTGGCGGTTCTCCTCGAAAGCACTATTCAAGGCCGCCTTCAGTTCCGATACAACACGCTGCTTGCTGGATCCGGTCAGTCCGGTGAAACGTCGTTGCCAGTTGCGAAGGTCCAGTTCGGTGAGATCGCGAAGCTTGATGTCGATGAGTGCCGCGTCCTTGAGGGCGTAAGCGCCGAGCTTGTAAGACGCCGTCGATCGAACCGGTCGCCCCACCTGCGCACTTCGCCGCTCGTCGCGCATCTTGATATATGCATTGACGGCGTGGCGAACCGTCATGTTTGGATCGATCATCCTCCCGCCATTGGCTTGCTGCTCGATCCACTCATTGGCCTTGTCGAGCGCCTGCTTCCAATTCAGGATGGTGACACCATTCGCTTCGCAACCGTCATCGGCCACGCCCAGCGAAATGCGCACATAGTCATCGGCTGACCCAGTCGCGCGATACCTGGCGAACCACCTGCCTCCGCGAGGGCCCCGATAGTAGCCAATATGGCGGCCTTCTGATATCATGCGCCAATAAGGATGATGGCGCACCTTTAGGCGCGCCCGAGCGCTACGCTCCTGAAGTCTGATCTCCCTTGAAGCTCTTCCCATGACGGCGCTCGAAAAATATCACCAATGCATCACCAATAGATATACGTAAACGACTGTGGATTTTCAAGGTAGGTTTTGCGATAAATGCTTGATTTTACTTAGTCCATACTTGTCCACAGACGTTTTTTATTTACGCTTTCACGGCTGAAACACGGGTTCGATTCCCGTAGGGGTCACCACCACCCTCTCTCAGAGGGTGCCATGACATGCCATAAACGGCTGTTTTACGTGCATTATGTGTGGTATGATCGTCTCGATCGGACTGCCCAGATACCACCACATACCAGCATGATGATGGTATTTCTGATGGCAGCGCACCGGTCACCGGAGCGGAGATACCATCATGGCTTCCACGGCAAGACCCAGGTCGGGATTGTCGGCCGTCGCGATCAAGGCGGCCAAAGGACGCAAAAAGCCCTACAAACTCACCGATCGTGATGGCCTCTATCTGCTGGTGACGCCATCGGGTGGCCGCTACTGGCGCATGAACTACCGGCATCTCGGCAAGCAGAAGACGCTGGCCTTCGGCGTCTGGCCCGATACCGGTCTCGCAGAGGCGCGCGAACACCGCGATGCAGCTCGCAAGGTGCTGGCGCGCGGCGACGATCCCGCTGAGCGAATCAGGCTCGAGCGGATCGCCGCAAGCGTTGCCGCTGCCAACAGTTTCAAGGCGGTTGCCGACGAGTGGCTGGGCAAGGTCGAGCGCGAAGGCCGGTCGGCCGCCACGATGAAGAAGCTGCGCTGGCTGCTCGATTACATCAATGCCTCAATCGGCAAGCGTCCGATCGCCTCAATCTCGGCGCAGGAACTGCTTGTGATGCTGCGCAAGATGGAGGGCAAGGAACGCTACGAGACCGCCAAGCGGCTGCGCAGCACCTGCTCGCAGATATTCCGCTTTGCGATCGCCACCGCACGCGCCGAGCGCGATGTCGCGGCCGATCTACGCGGCGCGTTGATCGCGCCCAAGCCCGTTCACCGGGCGGCTATCACCGCGCCCAAGAAAGCCGGCGCTCTGCTCCGCGCGCTTGATGCCTTTGAGGGCCATTTCAACACCAGGGCCGCGCTGCGGCTGCTGCCGCATGTGTTCGTGCGCCCTGGCGAACTACGCTTTGCCGAATGGGCAGATTTCGACTTGGACAAGGCGGTCTGGACGGTCCCGGCGCACAAGACCAAGATGCGGCGCGCGCATACCATCCCCCTCTCCCGCCAAGCGCTCGCCATCCTCGCCACCATCGAGCACGACGCGGACTATAGCCGCTTCCTGTTCCCTTCGCTTCGCTCGCTCGACCGGCCGATGTCGGAGAACACGATCAACGCCGCGCTGAGGCGCATGGGCTATGCACAGGATGAAATGACCGGGCATGGCTTTCGCGCGATGGCCGCGACGCTGCTCAACGAGATGGGGCTCTGGCATCCCGACGCGATCGAGCGTCAGCTTGCGCACTGTGATAATAACGCGGTGCGCCGCGCCTATACACGCGGCGAATATTGGGATGAACGCGTCCGCATGATGCAGCACTGGTCCGATCATCTCGATTTCCTGCGCGGCGGGGCAAAGCTGATTGAGGGAAAATTCCCTCAGGCGCGGGGCTGAGCGAGGTCCGAGATGGGATACCCCGGCTCCCGCCCATCGCGGGTCAATTCGAGGGACGGAAGCCGGACATCCGCAGTGGGAGTTGCGGACAATATCCTTCAAGCGCAAGTTGATAGGCGCGGCAAGTCAAACGCGGCCATGATCGTCGACATGGTAGAACATCGGGTTCTTCATCCATTCGTTGACTGCGGACTCGCGCCAGCCGGCACAGCGCGTGCTGATCGCGATCTGTCTGGGGAAGCTGCCATGCTGGATCTTCCTGTACAGCGTGGCGCGGCTGAGGCCGGTGCGTTCGAGTACGGTGGGCAGTCGGAGGATGCGGTCGGGGGCGTTAGTCATCATGAAATCCTTTCAGGCTGTCTGTGCTGTCATGGTCCCCTCCCGCATATTGAGACCAAGCTTCTGAAAAGACGCAAGAGTGTGAGAAACAGCGTTGGCGGCAAGTGTCGTTCTCTGTCGTCCGCTGTCGTTCCCAGTCGTTCTCAGGCGTGGAAAAGAATTTTTCGAGCGCGGCCGAAAGCGCCAATACTGACACCTCCTGAGAACAATGATTCACCCGCCTCGACCGCCGACAATGGATGGCAGGTCAGTGATTCGGCCTGCGCCGCAGCGGTTCGGCGGGCGTCGCGCATCCTGGTCCCGCAGCGTTGCGCCGCAAGCCGCGCTGCGCGCGGCTCCTCCTCGTTGTTCCGGCCCTTCGGGTGCGGCGCACCTCTGTTGCGGGACCGGGCTGGGCTTCCGCCGCCCGCCGATCCGAGGTTCGAGGAACAATATTGGGCAATTGCTCTTGCCAAGTGCCGGGGATTGCCGGAAGAATCCTGCTGATGCGGACCGGGATCGATCACCTTCCTGCAGCAAAGCAGCGCGAGCTTGAGCGCGTCGTGGAAGTCCTGTTCGAGGAGTTTCGCGAAGCGACCCAGCATGCGACCGGCCGGCGCAAGGCAGGCCGCATCCTCAAGATCATCCTCTTCGGCAGTCATGCGCGCGGCGACTGGGTCGATGCACCGCTCGACGCCAACCAGTACAAGTCCGATTTCGATATCCTGATCATCGTCAGCCAGAAGGAACTGGCAGACAGGGCGGCATACTGGGCGAAGGCCGAGGAAAGGCTGATCCGCGCCTACACCATCGAGAAGACACTCAAGACCCCGGTCAACTTCATCGTCCACTCGCTGCGCGAGGTGAATGACGGGCTGGCGCATGGCCGCGTGTTCTTCATGGAAGTCGCCAAGGAAGGCATCGCACTTTACGAGGCCGACGAGAGCGAACTACACCAGCCCAAGCCCAAGACACCCGAACAGGCGCTGGCAGCGGCAAAGGAATATTTCGATGAGTGGATGCCGCTCGCGACGAGTTCTCAAAAAATCTATCTATTCTGTGTGTCCCAACATGAATACCGCGACGCGGCTTTCAACCTTCACCAGGCGACCGAACGCCTCTACCACTGTCTGCTGCTGACGCTGACTTTCTACACGCCCTACAATCACAATATCGCGTTCCTGCGGTCACAGGCAGAGCGGCTCGACCGCAGGCTATTCGACATCTGGCCCGGCACCTCGCGCAAGGAGCGCGCGATGTTCCAGAAGTTGAAGGAAGCCTATGTGAAGGCGCGCTATTCCAAACACTATCGGATCAGCGATGAAGAACTTGCATGGCTGGGCGGGCGCGTCGAGGCCTTGGGTCAGGCGGTCCACCAGATTTGTTCTGAACGCATCGCAGAATTGGAGAAGGCGGCTGCAGAGGGCGCGAGGGCATAGGGACGGCGTTCGCCCGACATTGCCGTCAGCCAACCGCCCGCCACACCCGAAGCGGACATCCTCTTTTCTCGCCCTTGTTGGCGACTGCGTCGGACGATCCTAATTGTCCGCAATTGGCGCGCGATCGATGAAAGGAGACGTTCGTTCAGATGAACGAACGCTGTCTGCATCGCGCCCTCATTTAAGTCATAGCCGGCCGCGAGAAGGCCGCCCGAAACCTGCCGTTCGCGCATGTCGGAACAGGATGTCAGCGACGCTCTTGATCTCCGCAGTGCGGGCAGGCGCCGTACAACGCCTGATATCCGACACTGGAATCTCACACATCCGCAGGCGCGGGACATTGAATTTCTTCCGCCGCCAAGGTGTACGAGCGACGGAAAAGCGCGCCGCCTGCAGCTAGGTAAAACTTCTGCCCGGTCAGCGTACAGTCGAGCCGCAGTAAACCTGTCAGCGCTCTGCCTCCCTCGCGGCCTCGCTTACGTCCCTTGCGAGGTCGTTCTGGCCCCGCGTTTTCAGTCGACCGATCATCCTGTCGAGATATTTCCGCTGACCGACCTTTATGATGCGCTCGACGGTCTTCCTCACGATGCCGGTGCGCCGGGCGGTCAGCGCAAGGTCGGCGGGATCCCACTCCGATGCAAGAAAATGGGCGATAAGGTCGTGGCGGGCATCCTTGCGGCGGTCCGGTTCATCGAAGAGACCGAACGGGTCGAGGATCCGGTACGACTGCCTCGCGGACGGAAGGGCTTCGTAGAATATCGGAAAACACTCGACCGCGATCGCGCCGAGAGGCTTTCGCGGCTCGAGCGATGCCAGCCTGAGGGACAGGACGTAGGATTCGAAACGGACTTGCCGGTGTCGGGTTTCTATTTTCCCGATCAATTGAACCCAGGCTATCGCCGACGGAAGGTCGAGCTTCGTGCGAGTTTTTTCGAAGGCTTCGCGAACCGTTCCCGGAATGGATTGGGGGTCGGCGCGGGCAAGGATCGCGGAAATTCCGGCCAAGCCTTGCCATGTTGCGGCCGACGGCCGCTTAGCTGCGGCCGCCAAGATGGACTTGGTGAGGCCGTTGACCTCGGGCTTGGTGAATTGCTGGCTGCGATCGCGCTCTGCAATCCAGTTACCAAAGGTGTCGACGGGCATTTGACCGGTAAGGTGCCGGGACACTGCGGCTTCGAATGCCTTGATGCGGGCGGCGAAGGCTGCCCGCGTGGCGCCCGCCTTTGCGAATGCATCGATCGGAAGGTCCAATGCGAGCTCCGACGGGAGTCCCTGGATGAGCGGCAGCAGCAGTTCGTCGGTCAACTGGTCCGTCGATGCCAGCAGCGAAAAGGTCCGCAACCTTTGATCGGTCGACAAGTCCTTCGCCATGCCCAACTTCAGCGCCCGCGACAGCAGCATGCCGGCAAGCTCCACTTTGCTTGCGCCCATGCCGGCCTCGACGATCGAGAGCATCTGCGAGGGTTCGCACACGATGTCGGCGCAAAGCATCACATCGCTCGCACCCTCGATCCCGTGCTCGGAATAGTAGAGGGCCGCGCGATTGCGGTCCTGATGGGCTCGGCCTAGGATCGCGCGAGCCGCATCCGGACCTAGGGTCCAATGCGTGTTCCGCGGCAGGGCCAGAACTGTGTAGAGATCGTCGGCCGTCGCAGCATCGATCGTTGTCGCCGCCAACTCGTCGTTTGCTAGGATTGCCGGATGTTGCAGCAGGAGGCGAAACAGGTTCCGACGGACGCGGGGCGACAATTTCGTGAGCCAGCCATTCAGCTTGTCGAGGGCCTCGGGCGTGACGACGGCATCGTCCCTGTTCCTAACCGCTTTGGGCGCAAGCGCCGGAGAATAAGTCAAGAGTTTTCGGCCGATCGCTGGGCCGACGGCCTTCAACGCATAGTCCATCAGGCTCGGCTTATCTGTCTCGAGCAGTGCGTGCGAGGCAGCTGAAATGAGCACCGCCGGTGGGCTCTTCAAACTGCTCAAGAGGTCCACGGCGGCGACAGGATCCTGGCGGGTTGCCGCTTCCATTTCGGGGCTAAGCCGGCGGATCGCCTTCCGTGCTGCCTGCATTGACGGACGGCGCAGCCGCTGAGCCAGCGATGACAAATATTCAACGATCGCTGCGGAATCTAGGGACTGCGCCGCAGCCATCGCCTTGTTGAAGCAGCTTATTTTGGAATCGACCGCCATCTCGGGCGAAGGCGCGAGCGCCATCCATAGATCGAGCGCTGCAAGATAGGCTTTCGGGTTTCGTTCCGCCTGCCGCTCCAATTCGACGATACGCACGAGCCGCATCAGGGCGTCGCGATCGGGAGGCAGGTCCTTGCCAAACTGGCGCAGCATCTCCCAAACGAGATTTCCTTCACCGAGCAGGCTTTGGGTCACCACCTCGACCACTGCACTGCTGCGGGCTTCGGCGATCTTTGGGTCGGCGGCCGCCGATGACACGATATTGGCTTCAGGGATTGCGCTGAACCTGCCCATTGCCCCGAGGGGCACGAACATCAACTCGAACGGCCGTTCGGCAAGGTAGCGCGGTTGCAGGGCATATGTACACGCTGCGAACCTCGCCCTAGCGCTCGGCCAGAGAAAGTCGGCGGTGCGCAGGGAGACTGTCTCGCAGTCCTGCATGCCGTTGGAGATCGGCCAGATGACGGGCGTTCGATCGAGCACGAAAAATCGTGCTGCGAAGTCCTGAATTTCCTGTCCCGTCGACTCATACGGCTTGGGCTCCGAAACAGACAATTCGTCCGCCAGCGTCAACGGAACGGCATAATGGTCAAGGCTGGATCGATTGGGAAACCGGGCGATTTGGGAAAGCTGCGTCGCGGATATGCCACTAAGCCAAAGGTCCATCGGGATGATCAGCGTATGCGTGAGGACGCATCCATCTCGCGTCGCGTCGGGATCGAGCCAGGTTCTCGCTAAGCAATATCCCGTCCCGCTGGGAAGCGGATAAAGTGTCAGATAAGGCGTGAAGGTCGAGGACACAGGCGATCCAGACAGGTCGCTGATCCGAAGCATCTCGTCCGCATCGACAAGGTCGAGCTTGCAGCTGGCCGCTAGTAACTCATGCCCACGAGCATAGCCGTGAACTGCCTGGTGGAGCATTTTCTTAGACGTCATGTCCCCGCGCTGAGTGCCCAAGCTATCGGAAGTACGAGATCGTCGGAACATTCGACAGCGCCGTTCAGCTGGTGCCAAACCTCTCCGCGCTCCCGAGGATGCTTGTCCCCAAAATCCTTTGTAAATTCCGGATCGTTGAGGTCGCCACCATAAAGGGTAATGCCGAAGGCCTCAATGGCGAACCGTTCGCGATTTGCCGTGATGAAGTCATAGAGGAGCTTATGCTCTGTGCGCAAATGCTGCAGTGGCCCGCCGGCCTGCTGCTCGGCGGGGAGCATGTCCCACGCGGTGATGACGATTCCGATGCGGGGCACATGGGCTGGCCCGACTGACTGCCGAAACTGGGCCTGAAGCAGCTGTATGGTGTCCGCGAGAACCATCTGAGTAGGGGGAGGGGCGTCGCGAAGGTCGGCATTCGTCCCCAGATTTGCACCCGCGCCCTGAAAGCGCTGGATTGTCATCCAGTCATGCGGCGCATCCGTGCCAACGGCGGGAACGAAGACCAGGCAGCTGGTCGTGTCGTGGATCAGGTCGAGCCAGTCCGTCGGAAAACGCCGGCGTTCGTAAAATTTCTTCCAATCCTCGCCTGGTCGGTCCGGGACGGTGAGCGAGGCGGGAACGCCATTGACCTTCAGTGGAATGGCAATTCTCTCGCGGACCCCCATTGACGTATGGTCGGCAAACTGACCCGCGAGTTGGCGCGAGACGCCATCATTTAGATATTGGAGCTCTGCGGGATTGCCGTCGCGCATGATCGTGCGCTGCCGGTCATCGCGAAGCGCGAGCCAAAGCCTGAAGAGATAGTTCGATTTGCCCGCCCCAGGCGAGCCGATGAAAAGTGCGGTCGGCTCGCTCATTGCGCCCTCACGGTCATCGCAGGCAACCAGCCGAAAAGCCGCAACGGCATCTCGGAAACTTCCGGCGGCAGTGCGTCGAGTTTGGAATTTTCGAGTAGAAGGCGGAGCAACTCGATCACGCCCGTCCCGCTCGGGACGTTTTCGTCGCCCGAGTACGTGGCCAACATTTTACCCTCGCAGTCGAACCCTTGCGCTACTGCATAATCGACGATCTCCGCGAGGCCGGGCGGAGGCTCCGTGCCGAGCAGATCCGCGCGTGTGGCGAGAATGCGTATGGGTGGTTTCCTGGCTCCGACCATCGATGCGAGGCGATCAATCAAGGTGTTGTTCTTCTCGACCTCGGCAAACCTCGGAATGCCGGATAGCTTTCGGCCGTCGATGGTGATGAGGATGGCATCGGAATGAAGCACAAAGGAAAGTCGGTCGGATTTTGCGGCACTGTCGATGAGATTGTTGGTCCATTCGCCCGGTATGTCGGACATTAGAAGCCGGTGTCGAATGCGTCCTTCGATCTCAAGCAGATCGAGGTGCATGAAGCCGCCGCCGCGTCCTTCGCCGAGTGTGGTTCGCGTTGACATCCGGTCGGGTTTGACCTCTGCCCAACGCCTGCCTGATCTCGCGCGGGACTCAAATCCGGGCAGAGTCTTGCTTCCGGCGAACAGATAGCCGGCCTCTTCTAGGTCTCCCGACATGATCATCAGATAGAGGCACACGAGCAAGCAGGTCTTACCCGCATCTTGCTCGCCCAGAATGGAAATGACGCGTGACGGCATTTCGTCAATTAGAGCCCACAGCTCCTCGACGCCAAGCTCCTCGCCCGAGTAAAGGCCCGTGTCGCCGCCCCCTTCCAGGAAGATTTCCTCGGCTTGGGGCGTCAGCTGGGTAGGAACGACTACCACCTCTTCGGCAATCGGAGGCGTTTCTTCCGTATCGAGCACGGTTTCCAGCGTGGCTTGCTCGCATGAAGCCTGCTCGCCCGTGCGCGCGCAGACGCCGAACTCGACGATCGTACATCCGTCGAAATCGCAGGCGATCGGGCGCTCAGCCACGAACGACCGTCAGGAGGCTGCATTCCGCAAAGGACTGGCGCGCAAGGTCCGCGTAGGACAGATCCTGACGCATACCGGCGAGCGCATTGCTGCTGTCAGCTCCAGTGCTTCGCACGAACGAAGCCGCGGTGAGCGGAATCAGCACATTGAGGTCCGGAAACTCGTCGGTGGACGAGCCGTGAGTGAGGGGGGTAAGGTCGTCATCTGTCAACGCCGATAATGCCCCATTTTCAGGAGCGGCGTCCGGTGCATGGAGATTTGCTCCGCTGGCCCGGGTTGCAAGTTCCGCGAATGCCTTCGTTCCCGGCCATTCCAGAAGGCCGGCAAGGTCGATGCCGGACGCGACTGCAGCCTTCGCCTTCGTCAACGTCTCATAACCTTGGAGCAGCGTCGGCGAGAATCCGCTGAATACCCACCAAAGCGCCTGAAGCTCCTCCCTGTCGAGGTGCGAATCCAGCCAGATGCCTTCAATGGCTTTTGCCGCCTCGGCTTTGACCCCTTCGAGATCGGCTGCCCCTTTCAATGTGGTCAAGGTCGGCTTCACCACTCGCCTTGTTCTTCGGCCAGCGTCGAGTTGAGTGAGAAGAGTTTCTGCTGAGGAAATCAGCTCTCCGAGTTTGCCCGCAAGATTGCTGCCTGCCGATACCACTCGCATTCGTGTCGCGCACACGATCGCTTCGGCCGCAACGATGGCGGGCTCCTTTCTCATCAGCCGGTTCGGCTTTGCTGCCCGGTCCTCGATCATCTTCTCGATTGCAGCGAGGGTGCAGATACGCGCATCGCCTTCAGCCGCCGCATCCTCTTCGCTCAGTGAAGGCTGCGGGCCCTGCATTCTCTCGATAATCGTCGCCGCATAGGGAGAAGGTGCTCCCGAACCTGTCAGAATGCCAAGGCCATAGGCGGCGACACCGGCGACATCGCGTGCAGCCATCTTCTCGATCGATGCGGCGAGGGTGACGCTCGCCGTTCTTCTATGGGTCAGCCGTTCCTCGTCTTTGCCAATTGCCGCACCGCGATACCACGCACCGATATTCCCGCTCATACATCTGCTCCAAACGGATTGTCTCTACGATCATCGGCAGGCAGGGCCGCCATTGTCTTATCCCAAAGTTGCCCCAGCATGCCCGTTGCGCTGGCATCCTCGAATGCCTTTCTTTCGATCGCGCTTGGAAGTCGGCCTCTTGCCGCCTCGGTCAGCAGACCGAGCCCTATAAAAATATCAACGCGCTCGGTTTGGCTGAGGCGCTGCCAGAAAAGGAGGCGAAGCTCTTCAAACGCGTTGGGCTGGGTCATCTCTGAGGCCACTTCGTCCGAGTCCGACAGCGCGAGGATCTCGGCAGACGCCGTGTCCGGTGATTCCACCGCAACGTTCTGCACGTCGCCCTGGGCGGGCGAATTGCCACTGACCGTCGTGCGCGTAAGCCCGCAACCAAGGCGATGAGTGATGTTTTCAGATCCTTCACCCCTAACTTTATCGGCAATGAACCTTGTGTCAGCCTTGGACCAGATCCGCGGATAGCAGGTTACCGCGAGAAAGTCGCAACCGGCATCCTGAACGATCTCGAACTCCAGCCAGCTGTAGCTATATTCGAACCCCTCTCCGGTCTCCGGCGGGTTTGTGGCACCTGCTGCCAGTCTGAGTTGCTGGAACCCCGTCTCGTACGTGATTGGTTTGATCACGGGCGAGTGTTCATGTCCCGTCATGAGTACGCGTGCCCGCGAGTTCAGATACTCTTCGATCTTCGTCTGATCGCGCAGCCAGTTCGGCGGATGGTGCATGAACACAATGTCGATGCTGCCTTCTTCGCGCGGGATACGATACTGGCTCCCGCTAAGAAACAGATTCCCCTCCTTGTCCTTCCGGTCGGAAAGTATTGGCGTGCAAAGGCCGAAGAAGCGGAGCTTCCAGGCGCCGAAGTCGTGATACGACACCGTTACCGGATAGGAATAGCTGTCGAAATCGGTTCCATAGGCGTAGGCGAAGCTGCGGTAGTCGTTCAGCTTTGTGATGATCGGGCTTTCGGCTTTGCCCGCGAGCGATGCAATATGGGCCTCGACGAGATCGATATCCGCTGTCCTCAGCATTGCCTGTAAGGTCAATTCGTCGTGTCCCAGGGTCGAGAGATCGACATCATGATTGCCTGGGACGGCTTTCACCGCGCGCTTGGGCGCGCCAGAAATGCACAAGGCCTGATCCAGCCAAGATGCGGCGACCTTATACTCGGTCTCCTTGCCCGCTTGGGCGATGTCGCCCGTCACAATGATCTGATCGGCTGGGCCGCTTACCAAGTTGGTGTCGCGCACGCGCTTGAGGTCGATAAGTAGTTCGCGCCTCACGTCGTCGTGAGGCTCCCAACCGCCGTCCTTTTCCTGGCCGAAGTGAATGTCCGAAAGATGTACCAGTCTAAGCATTTTTGCTCCGGTAACTGCCCGTCCCCAGCGTTGGGCGTGCGAATGGAGAACAGAAGATGTCTCTATTCAAGATTCAAGGTTGGATCTTCGAAATCTCGGCATCACGCAGCGACAGCGTCACCCAAGATTGCATCCGGAAGCCCGGACAAAGCGGCAGGATATAGTTCGGATGGCATTTCACTCCCCCGGCCGGGAAATTACATGAGTTTACAGTCGTGACAAGGCGTAGGCCCCTATCGTCCGCCGTGTCACCAAGTTGCTGACTGCTGCCCCCCAATTGCCACCTGCGCCATTCTGAGGCATATTTCGGGCACGGAGCGGAAATGCTGGCAGCCGTTCCGTGAGGATTATCCTGCCAGGCATAAACACGTCCGCCCGTCATGGCCGGACGGCCGCTGCTGAGCAGTGGGCACCGCTTGCACCAACCGCACCGCTGAGTGCGGCTGCCGGCGTGCAAGGCAAAGCCATGGCTTTCGAAACATCAAACGACATCTATGCGCGCGAAGTCGTAATGGCGCGCGTGGGTCACCTCATCCGGCGCAAGCAGAAGGAGATCGAGCGCATCACGCGCGTATTGCGTGGCTGCTTCGATCCCGAACAGGTGCTCGCGCCCGAGCCCGGGCGTATCGGCCGCATCATCCTGATCGGTCCCTATGCCAGACGGAGCTGGTACGAGGACCGACATACGCTCGAATTCTCCGACTATGAGTTCTGGGCAATCGTCGACCATCCGCTCCACACCGATGAGCGCTGCTGGCAGCGCGCGCGCAACATCGTCCAGCGCGAGATGGGCAATCGCTGCGCGGTCGATCTCAATGTGCTGTGCACGGCCGATATCAGGGCCGCGCGCGCCGAGCGCGATTGCTTCATCCTCGACCGCATCGAGGCCGGGATCACGCTTTACCGCGCCTCGCGCGATGCCCCCCTCCATGCACGCGAACGCAGATGCGGGAGATAGCCCATGCTTACGTCCCTCGTCAGGATGCGTGCGCGCATTGCGCGCCTGCAGAGCATCGATCGCTGGCCCCTGCCCCGCCTTGTGCGCGATCCCGAAAGCGAGAGGGTGCGGCGCATCGAAGATGCCATTGTCAGCCTTCCGCCACAAACGCGTGAGGTCTTCATGATGCACCGCTTCGAGAATCTCGGCTACGACCGCATCGCGCATCGGCTCGACCTGAGTATCGCGGATGTCGAGCGTCACATAGCCAAGGCGCTGCTGCGGCTATGCCATGCGCTGGAGGATATACTGTAGTCGGCAATACTCGACGTCGCGGTCACGGCTCGCGCGGCGCTGGCGCCTCGTTTTCGAACGCGCGTTTGCCGCGCCTGCGCCACAGCAGCAGCGCCTGCGCGCGATCGTCGCCGCGCAGCCGCGCGGCCATGCCGAGAAAAGCGCCGTAAAGGACGGTGCGATCGTCGTCGGTGAGATCGACGAGCCCGGCCTTCACGACGAGACCGCCGAGCTCGATGAGGCGGCGCGTGCGCTCGCGGCGCTTCACTTGCCAATCGCGAACGTCACGCCGCGCCCGTCCGGCCTGCAGGCGATATCGCATCGCCTGTGCCCGCTTCGCTGCCCTGTGGCCCGCGACGAGCGCCGCGCGCATTGCCGCGCGTGCGTTGAAAGAAGCCGGCGCCGCTGCGACGCCACTCCTCGCGCCTGATCATGTCGTCGCAGTTGGCGGCATCGAGCAGGGCGCCCGCCAGCAGATCGATGTCGAGCACGTCAGCACCGCACGCCATCACCAACGCACCCAGCTCACGTACGCGGCGCTCCTTCAGCGCGCGCGTCTTGTCGGCCAGTGCCTTGAGTTCTGAGTCGAAATCGCGTGGCCGCCGCATCGCCAAATCCGTTGCGTGTTGTGGATGCACCCACCCTAATTCACGCGCTCGATCAGCGTAAATATCGTGAAATCTCCTGAGATTACGCGGTCGCGAGAAAGATGAAATCTTTTGAGGGCGCGCTTATACGTCGTGCCGACGTGCGCTTTCAGGTGTAGTTGGTATGGTCGCGATGGCGATCTACCATTTCTCGGCCAAGGTGATTTCGCGCGCGACCGGGCGCAGCGCGGTAGCGTGCGCGGCCTATCGATCGGCGTCGCGCATCCACGACCAGCGGCTCGAGCGCACCCACGACTTCTCCAACAAGGCGGGCGTCGTCCACAGCGAAATACTGCTGCCGGGTGGTGCGCCCGACGCATTTGCGGATCGCGACACGCTCTGGAACGCGGTCGAGGCGGCCGAGAAGCGTATCGACGCGCAACTGGCGCGCGAGATCGAGTTCGCGATTCCACGCGAGATGACCGAGGAACAGGGCATCGTGCTCGCGCGCGATTTTGTGGCTGCCGAGTTCGTCGACCGCGGCATGATCGCCGACCTCAACGTGCATTGGGATGTCGGTGCCGACGGGCTGGCGAAGCCGCACGCGCATGTGATGCTGACCATGCGTTCGGTCGACGAGAACGGCTTCGGCGCCAAGGTGCGCGACTGGAACCGGGCAGAGCTGCTGCAGCACTGGCGCGAAGCCTGGGCGAGCCATGTCAATCAGCGACTGGCCGAACTCGATATCGATGCGGCGGTAGATCATCGCTCGCTCGAAGCCCAGGGGATCGACCTTGAGCCCCAGCACAAGATCGGGCCGGCGGCCTTGCGCATGGTCGCGCAAGGGCGGACAAGCGAGCGGCTCGAAGAGCATTGCGCGATCGCGCGCCGCAACGGGATGCGTATCATCGCCGATCCGGGCATCGCGCTCGATGCGATCACGCACACACAAGCGACGTTCACGCGGCGCGACCTTGCGATGTTCGTCCACCGACATAGCGACGGCAAGGATCAGTTCGATCTGTGCATGCGCGCGGTGCGCGGCGCGCCCGATCTCGTCGCCCTGGGCAAGGACGGCCGCGGCGAGGACCGGTTCACCTCGCGCGCGATGATCGCAACCGAACACAGCCTCGAGCAGGCCGCGCAGACCCTCGCCGCACGCATGCGCCATCGCGTCCCGGCATCGGACGTCGAAAGGGGCGAAGCGTCAGCCGGGACGCGCGGCGTGTCGCTCGGTGCCGAGCAGCGTCGCGCCCTCATCCATATCACAGAAGGCGCCGATCTGTCGCTGGTGATCGGCTATGCGGGCACCGGCAAGTCGACGATGCTGGGCGTCGCGCGCGAAGCATGGGAGTTCGCGGGCTACCGCGTCCGCGGGGCAGCATTGTCGGGGATCGCCGCCGAGAATCTCGAAAGCGGCTCGGCTATCCCCGCGCGCACGATCGCGAGCCTGGAACATCAATGGCGGCAGGATCGCGATCTGCTCACTCCGCGCGACGTGCTCGTGATCGACGAGGCGGGAATGATCGGCGCACGCCAGATGGAACGGGTGATCAGTGAGGTCGAAAAGCGCGGCGCGAAACTGGTGCTGGTGGGCGACCCGCAGCAGCTCCAGGCGATCGAGGCGGGGGCGGCGTTTCGCGCGATCCATTCCGCCCAAGGCGGGGTCGAGATCACCGAGATTCGCCGCCAGCACCAGGGCTGGCAGCGCGACGCGACGCGTGCATTGGCGACCGGGCGTGTCGGCGAAGCCCTTGATGCCTATCGCGAGCACGGGGCCGTTCATGCCGCAGCCACGCGCGAGACAGCGCGCGCCAGGCTGATCGAGTGCTGGGACAGGGAGCGCAGCGCCCGGCCGCAGGCGAGCCGGATCATCCTCACCCACACCAATGACGAGGTGCGCCTGCTCAACGAGGCGGCGCGCGCGCGGCTGCGCGCGGCACGTCAGCTGCGCGATGAGGTCGAAATCGAGACGGCACGCGGCGAGCGTTCGTTCGCGCGCGGCGACCGGATCATGTTCCTGAGGAACGAACGCAGCCTGGGGGTCAAAAACGGGTCGCTCGGCCGGATCGCGCGCGTCGATGCGCTGCGGATGAGCGTGCTGCTCGACGATGGGCGCAGTGTCGCCTTCGACATCAAGGATTATGCCGATCTCGACCATGGCTATGCCGCGACCATCCACAAGGCTCAAGGGTTGACGGTGGACCGGGTGCATGTGCTCGCCACCCCTGGGCTCGATCGCCATGCGAGCTATGTCGCACTGTCGCGGCACCGCGACGGCGTTGAACTTCACTATGGCCGTGACGATTTTACCGATGAGCGAGCGCTCTTGCGCACGCTGTCGCGCGAGCGCTCCAAGGACATGGCGGGCGACTATGATCGCACCGATCCTGTGCGCGCCTTTGCCGAACGCCGTGGCATCGCCGCGCGGATCGCTGAACTTGTCCGCACGGCGCCTCATAGGGCGCGTCAGATGGTGGACAATCTTCGGGCACGACAGCGCGCGCCCGCGCCGCAGCCGAAGCGCGGTGCGCTCGCGCCAGGGCCCGACCCCCACCGCACGGTCGCGCGGCATGGCCGGATCGTCTCGGCGATCCTGTTCGCACAGAGCGTCGGCGATCCGGCATCGCCCGAGCAGCGCGCTGAGCTTCAGGCGAGCCGCGCTGAGATCGACAGGCTCGCTCCCCACGGTGCGCACGACCTGGAGGCGGCCTTTGCCGCGGACCGGGGGCTGATCCGCGACGCTGCGGGGGGACAAACCCAAAGGGCGATCCGCGCGATGCAGCTCGAAGCCGAGCTGCGCACCGATCCCAGGCTGCGCGCCGATATGTTCATCAATCGCTGGCAGGTGCTCGACCAGAAGCGCCAGCGGCTGCTTGGGCGTTATGAGGAGCGCGCCGCGAGCAGGGTCACCCAGACCATGGCGGAAATGGCCAAAAGCCTCGAGCGCGATCCGCAACTCGAATCGCTGCTGCGCGGGCGCCGACACCAGCTCGGGCTCTCCAACATCCCTGAGCGCAGCCTCGGCCAAAGCCTTGCCGATATGATCGGGTGGGGCAGGAGCCGGGGGCCGGGCATCGGAATGTGAGGAGCCGCGATGTCAGGGTGACGCTGTCCCGCGACAGCGCAGCGCAGCCTTGAGGCGTCGCGCAATTGCGTCATTTTTGAACGCGACGGCAGATGCGCACGCGGATCGCACCCTCGGAAAGTGGCGGATAACGGACATGCACGCGTGCGTAGGGTGTGTCTCAAATTTGCGGGCTCGATGCGCAGCATCGCAGCCACCTTTGCGCTATCTCGGATATCAAAATGCCTGGCGCCCCCAAAGAACGGGGCCAGCTGAAAGGACAGCGCGTTATCCTGTATGATGACAGTGCTCAGGTGGAATACCGGACCTGCCTGGGCCTGACCGTGTCTCGCCAGGCGCCTACATGCCTGGTTGGCTATTGTTTACATCGAGTTCGCCCGGACCGTGCTAGTGCAACCTCGTCCGGCTCCTGGGGTCGCGCCACAAGCCGGAATAGGTTGAGGTGCGCCCGCGGACCGGCCCCTTGGAGCATCGCGACAGAAAAATGGGCCTATTGATTTTGATCTCGATGTGCTCCTGATCACGACTATGCATCGCGCCGATCACCACGCACCATGATGACGCGATGACAGATCCATTGTCCCCCCGCCGCACCTTCGATCCGATGATCCCGCGCGTGCGCTGCGGGCGGCCGATTCCTGACACCGAGGACCTGGGCCTGACTGGCTTCCTTCTGCCTTTGGTCGAGGCGATATTGTCGGATGACGAGACGCCGCCGGCCTGCCCGCATTGCGGCCATGCGCGTACGCGCGTCATCCATCGGGCGCGCGTCATGGCTGACGGAATGCCGGGCTTTCGCTGCTCTGCGTGCCGTAGATATTTCAAGCGCGGCACGGGCACGCCGTTGGCCGGGCTCGCGCGCAAGGATCTGCTCGCCGGTTTTATCGGGCTGCTGTCGCAGCAAAAGCCCTATGCCCAGGCCGCCGATGAGCTGGGTGCGGATATCCAGCTTGTCAGACGCTGGACCATGCGCTTCAGGGCGTGGCTGCTTGAACTCGACCCTTCGGGGCAGTGGGAGGCCAGGGTCCGCCTTGGCATCGCACCACCGCTTGACGCGCTTGGCTGTCCGGCCTGCGGGGAGGTGGGCACGCTGGTCCATCATGGCTTTGGACGCAGGCGCAGAGCCGATGATCATGACCGGCGCCAGTTGCGTTGCACGGGCTGTCAGGCGTTCGTGCTGATACCCGAAGACGCGGACGCGGTGCGGAGCTATCCGGCCAGGCTGTACGGTCGCGGCAAGCGTCGCGCGGCCGAGGCGCGCCCGCGCCGTAAACGCATCGGCCCACTCGAAGGTGAGATGGTGGCGCGCGCCAACACCGGCGAGAGCTATCGTGAGATCGCGCGCGCGCTGGGGGTGAGCGAGGCGACGGTGAGCGCGGTGGTACGCCATCACCGTGCGGCTGCGCGCGGCGAGGCGGTGGCGCCGCGTCGTCCGCCGGGGCGGCAAGCGCAACATGTTCCCGATGCGGTGCTCGCCGACGTCCACGCCCGACGCCGGGCGGGTGAGACCTATGCCGCATGGCCGCGGCGCATGGGATCAGCTACGCGATGGTCGTCAAAATACTGAAGCAGCCACCGCCCGATGCATGGTCCGGCCCGGTTCCGACGCTGTCATGATGGCGCATTGGGTCGCCAAGCGGCCGCCCCCCACCCCATGGCAAGAGCTGAGCGGACGGGCGCACCTCGATACAATTGAAGCAACACAAGAAGACCGGGTCCGTCTGGGACGGCGGCCCCGTTCCCCTGTATTGCGTTGAAAAGCACTCCGGTTTCGGAGAGGACTGCGGGTCTTTCTGGTGGTCGACGACTGCCGGCGCAAGCGCGTGCAGCTCGAAATTACCATTGTTTACGCTGGGTTCGCCGCACCCTGTGATAGCGACTTTTGGCGCATTGCGGCGGTTTGGTGGCATTCGGCCATCCCCGGTCGCACCGATGGGCGGATCGAGGTGGCGTGTGCTTGCAGGCAGAGTGGATCGGGCGGCTGAGGCACGGCGTGGAGCGACGCTCGCCCTGTCGCCGGTAAGCCGCAGCGCTTTGGCGCTGGCGCTCGTTGCGGTGCCCGTCAGTGCACAGCAATCCGCTCAATCGGCCCCGCCCCACGGGGCCGCTGTGCGCATTGTACCCGAGGCCGGTCCCAATGCGCCGCGGATGGATGTCGCGGGCAATGGCACGCCGATCGTGAGGATCGCGACGCCCTCGGCCAGGGGGGTGAGCCACAATCGCTATACGGACTTCAACGTCGACGACCGCAACCTCATCCTCAACAAGCGACAAGATCACACAGACCCGGCTGGGTGGCTGGATCGACGGCAACAAGAGCCTCAAGGCCACCGGCCCCGCCACGCTGATCCTGAACGAGGTTGTCGGCGCCAATCCATCCAGCCTTGCCGGAAATATCGAGATAGCAGGTGCGCCAGCGCAACTGGTGATCGCCAATCCATACGGGATTAGTGCACTGGATGCGGCCTGAATGCGCCGGCGTCACCCTGGCGCGGGGCGTCCCAAATGGACAGCGCGGGGGCCTGGGCGGCTTCAGCATCGCGGACGGCGCGATCGACATTGGCGGCCAGGGCCTTGATGCCTCGGGCGCGCGGCTCGACCTGTTCGCGCGCGCGATTGCGGTCAATGCGGGCGTCTGGGCGGATGCGATCCATGTCGCCGCGGGCGCCGCCGAGCTGGCGACGGCGGATGGTAGCATCATCGTGACCGCGCCTGGAACGCCAGCCCAGCCAGCGCCGTGCTTCGCGCTCGATGTGGCGGCGCTCGGCGGCATGTACGCGGGTGCGATCCAGTTGATCGGCACCGAGGCGGGGCTCGGGGTCAATGTCGCGGGCGATCTGGCGTCGCTCGAGCGCGGCTTCAGCCTCGATGTGAACGGCAAGCTGACGCTGTCGGGCCGGATCACGAGCGGGGGCACGATCGACATCAAGGCGCAAGAGGCCGAGGTCACGGGGGCCGCCTATGCCGACGGACCGCTGGGCTTGCAGTGCGCGGTGCTCTCACCGGCGACGGCATCATCGCGAGCGGGAGCAATCTTGCGGTGAGCGCGGGCACGATCGACCATGCTGGCGCGCTTGCGGCCGGGCTCGCGCGCGACGGCACGCTGACGCACGGGCAATCTGGCGATCCGCGCGACCGACAGCATGATGCTGTCGGGCCAGGCGCTCGCCACCGGCGCGGTCGGGATCTCGGGTCGCGAGATCGCGCTTGCCGGGCTGGTCCAGGGCAGCGATGTACGTCTGGCTGCGGTCGATGCGCTCGATATCGCCGCGGCGGGCCGGGTGGTCGCGGCAGGCGCGCTCGAGGCGGACGCTGCGACGC
>NZ_QYUM01000005.1 GCF_003590775.1 Sphingomonas cavernae
GCGCATTATATGTTCACACAAAAATTTTGTTGTCATTCCTCGCGCTACGCCAACTTCAATTATACATCCATCGGCATCCTTGAGGCGCTCTATTTCGTTAATAAGTGTAGAAAGCTCAATGGGGTCGACGCAATAATTATATGATGGAGCGCCAAGATTCGTATACCTAAAAGCTATATATTTAAGTATTTCTCCGATCGAGTTTTGCAGCATATATCCTCCTGACATACGATGTCTTTGATCAAATTTTTAAATGCATGGTAATATTTATTAAATGGCATTCTATTTTCTTTAATCTATTTGAATATTTTATTTAAGCGTGTCATAACATTATGAATAAATTACTTAATCATTTGTAGTATGGAAATTTGATCTACTGTGTTTCAATTTGAAAAGCTGTTCATCATGATGAAAAGCGTATCGTTACCGAGACTCTCAGGCAAGCGCTCCCGGCACTATCGTCAATTGGGGATTCTCCGGACGGAAGCCGTAATGCGAGCTTCTGGCCGATTTTGCGGGAAGATCTTCCTGAGGTCTTCACCGCCCGGCGCGGCCGCGGGTGGAGGTGCTTGGGGCCGCATTCTGCGCTTTGTCGCTCTGAGCCGTCGCCGCGGCATGAAATCGGCTTACGGGCTGAACAGGCGTGCAAATCGACGCCCGCGATGGTCGAGGGCGGCTCAATCCTCGGTCCGATTGTCTCGTTTTCATTGACGAGACTTGGCCGTAGGCGCGCCTGGGGTGGCGGCATTGCCGGGCGCAGCTATTGCGAGCAACCCTGATCGAGCGAGCACGATAGTCGTCGGAGAAGGGGGGGCGGTCGGCCTCTCAGTTACGATGGCTCCCCATATTGTCGAATGCGCCAACCATCTGGGCAGTCATGGCGCCGCCGTTCAGCAGTGCTCGTCGCCGAACTGTCGCTTGGTGACACCGTCAATCATGGGTACTCTGTCGAAGCGCGATGGCTCGAAATTCGTAGGGGAATAGAGGCGGCCTGCGCATTACTGCATTGCCTGCCGCCCTATCGTATTTACTTTAAACCGCGTAAGCGGGGCGCTTCAAGTCGATAGTCAAGTTTTCTAAACTTGTCGAGAATACTCAAAAACTCCTCCAATGCCGTCATCAAATACGATTTTTTTAGTAAATCCAGAATCCAGTAGATTTTTATCTTTGATTGGTAGCGATTCAATCACGAAGCGATGCACGTTCATCAGATTATTTTCTCTAATGACAGGCATAAATGCCTGCTCGGCTCCCTCGCAATCGATTTTAATAGTGCTGATCTGGCCAAGAGTTGAGGCCGTTGTTTCAATTAATTCATTAATCCCAACCGCCGGTACTACTTGGCGCATCCCTGTTTCCAGGCAATCGACGCCCGAATAGCGGCCGGTTGGCTCTACGCCAATTTCCAGAACGCCAGTCGCATCTGAAACCGCGGAATGCATAAACTGAATTCTTCCCTCAAAACTCGCAAGCTGCGCAATTGCCCGGTCAATATTTCCTTGAAGAGGTTCAATGAGTACGCCGCGCGTGTTAACGCAACGTGTAAGGAAGTATAAGGAAGAGAGACCAATATTGCCTCCAATGTCAACGAATACACTTTCTTTTTTTGAATTTTTATATACTTCCCAAATGAAAATTTCATTAAATGTAAAGAGATCTTCAAAGATATTTATCTTAATAGAATGATCTCCGGTTGGAGTTCTAAAGTGAAGATCCCAAGGGTATTTTCCTAGGTCAAGCACGTATCGCAAAAGATATTGTGCAGGGTTTTTGCAAATCTTAAACGTTTTAAAAATCGTATACCAATGCAACGGCTGAAATGCTGCTCGCAATACTCTTCCAAGAGATCTTCCCACTTATGCACTCCTTGTTGCGTGGTTGCGCGATCTGAAAGTAATAGATTTATATATAAAATCAGTATTATGAATTCGTAAGTTATCGGTGGTTAAAATGGACGTTTTAGGAAAACGCCAATCGCAAAAATGTGACGATCTTTGCTTCCAGATGCGGTTGCGCATCGGCGCTATCGATGACGGTTGCTCCTAGGTCTCGGTGGCACTTGGTATGAGGGGGCAACGGAGGGATCATGACGAGCATCTTTTCGAATGACCTGAGGCGCGTGCATCGGGGCAGGCTGCTTGTTAGCCTGAAGCTTTGGGCCAGGAAAGAGGCGTCGCTTGCGCCGAGGTGCAATCCTTGATGTGCTCCGAAGTGCGATCAATGGATCGTGTGATGTTGTTTATACAAATGTGTGCGTGCACTGCCATGACAATTGGTAACGGTGTGGCCGGTTGGCACCTCGCGTGTAGATATAGGCAATACTCACCCCAAAGGTCACCGCAACCTGCCGGGCGGATTGCCCGCCATCGACCGCCGCAATCACCCGATCCCGCAAATCCTGCGAATAACTCTGACCCGATCGCCAACCCATCGCCGCCTCCTTCGTAACGGCGTCCTATGAATCACACGATCAACTCAATGGGAATCCCCAACGATTCCGCCCATCATGAAAATGCTCTAGGGCGAATGCACGCAACGCTTCGATGTCTTCGGGCAGGTCCGCTTCCATGAGCATGGCACGAGTGAATCAACACAAGGAAGCCCCGTCAACCGGCAATCTGCGGGGCAATCGGGCGACGGCCGCCATGCACCCGGCGCCAGTCCAGACCCTCCAGCAACGCACCAAGTTGCGCCGCCGTCAGACGCATTACGCCATCCTGGATGCCCGGCCACTTGACGCCACCGGACTCGAGCTTCTTGACCATCAGGCACAGGCCGGTTCCGTCCCACCAGATCAGCTTGATCCGTTGGCCCGAAACACGTAGATCACGCCCGAATAGGGATCGCCGCCGTACTCGGCGCCAACCAGCGCGACCCGCGCGTCAGGCCCCTTGCGGAAATCGACCGGGCGCGTCGCCACCGTCACGCGCGCCCCAGCACCAGGTCCGATCATTGCTTGGACCGAAGGGCTTGCACTACGGCAGCGGCGAGATCAGCCTTGGCCGTTCGCGAAATCCGGACCACGGCGCCGTCGATCTCAACTTCGATCGCGACATCGCCTCGCCGCGCACCATCGGCGGCGACCGGTACGAACATCGGCTCCGCCTCCGTCGAGCCATGCTTTGCTTCCAATGCGTAACGAAGCTCACGGCGCCAGGTAGAGTTGGGAGGTCCGGATATCGTACAGCCGAGCAAGCGCCGTAAAGTTTATCACAATGCTGCGCCTCCGCGACGATCGCTAGCTTCTGCTCCAAGCTCCAGGATCGCCGCCGACCGGCCATCGTGCTGAGCACCTCGAGACGCCGGACCGGCTCCAGACCAACTCCAGTGCGAGCGTCCAGTGCGGTCGTAAGCGCGTCGTCGTCCATACCCCGTGTCTGCCTCAATCACGCAGGCAAACAAGGTGAGGAGCGAACGTCGCTTACGGCGCGATTCAGGCGCCGAGAGCATCATGATCTGGCCCACCGATCCGCCAAGCGCGCTCAAGACCAGCCATTCTCTGGCCGGGGAAAGAGGCCGTAGGATGGAAGCGCTATAGCCGATCAGACTCGCAGCCAACGAGGTCAGGCAAAATGGACTCTGCCGCTCCGGATCCAGCCACAAGCCCAGACGCCGTAGCGGCGCAACCTGCCGTCAACGTCAACACCGCACTCGCTCGCCGCTATTCTGGTTACTCTGGTGTTGGTTTACGATGCTTGCAATCGGTCGCTGCAAACATTCAACTGTTCGGAGTTTGTCCCCCGGACTTCTCGTACACCTGCCACGAATGGCGCAAGATTTGCTTCCCAATTGTGGTTCTGCTCAACATAGGCCCGACCGTTTCGGCCCAGAGCTTCATACAATAGTGGATCTTCGGCCAAACGCCTTACCATATTTGCAAATTCCGCTGGCTCAGATGCGACAAGCAGATCGCTTCCCTCTCGAGCCGCAAGGCCCTCATAGCCCACGCGCGAAGTTACCACCGGCAATCCCAGTGCCATATATTCAAGGACTTTGTTCTGGATGCCAGCCCCCAACCTCACGGAACAAATTCCAAACTTTGCATCGGCGACAACTTCTGGAATAGACGGCACCTCGCCTGTAACTGTCACACGTTCATAGCCACAGAGCTTGGCTCGCCCGCTGTCGCTAATACGCCCCACAACCCTAAATTCAGCCAAATCGTCCTCTCGTAAATTTGGCATGATATCTTCAATAAAATGAATACAAGCGTCCATGTTCTGAACCGTATTCATATTGCCAATGAAAACTCCGACATTTTTACAATTCACTCTGTTCACAAAATTCAAATCTATTGTATTTACGCCGTTTGGCGTAACTTTCACATGACTTGGAATTTCGTTCCCGCACAAAAATCTTGCGTCTTCTGCAGAGGTAAAATTCACCAGCGAAAATTGTGAAATTGCATCAGTTTCGTATTTATGCAATCGATCAAACTCATAACGATATATAAGCGCCTTTAAGCTCAATGACCTCACAGAACGAACGCGTTTATAATTGAGTGAAATCGCGTCGGTCATTTCCAGAATCGTCGGAATATGCTTCATCTCCTTGATATAGTGCCCCGCACGAATAAGATGCGCCACACAAATATCATGCTCCTCAGCAAGCACCCTCGCCCGCTTCGCGAATACTGATGATTGATAATATGCGATCTGCAATGGAATACGGGTAGGAATACTAAGCATTACGTTCAAATATGAACGATATCTCGGAAGCATCACACATTCAATTTTGTCAAACAACGCGTCCGTGACCAACCCACCATTCATCTCTTCCTCTGTTTCGCAAAGCGAGAGAAGCGTCAGAGAATATTCATCGGCAAGAGATTTGCAGATCTCGTGTATTCTGAGTCTATCCCCACCAACAACTGGATAAGGAAATCTTGGCGTAAGCACCAACGCGCGTGGCCGGTTTCGCGACAGAGACATTAACGGCGTCCTTCCACAATAATATTGGCGTTTTTCGGCCGCCGCTCATTTGCGCCCTTCCCCTTGGGCGCAAATCTTTTTGCGAAAGCATCCAGCACGTAAATGAAGATGACCACCGGTGAGGATTTTATCAGTGGAACAACCAGCTGCCACAACTCGGCGCGCCAAATATAGAAAGCAAATGGCATCACACAGACGCCCACGAGAAAGGCCAGCGGCACCTTGGACTCCACGAGGCGTTGCGCAAGAGCGCAGATTGCGACCGCCAAGAGTGGATATGCCAGACTTATCAATACAGGTCCAAAGATCAGGCGGCTTTCCAACAACGCCGATGAAGACAGCCCAAAACCAAGATCGTATGCGCGCGAAATGTACACAGACGAAATCAATTTCGACACAGTATCGATGCTATTTAAGTCGGACGGCACAATCAAAGGTTTCAACTGCGTGAAGACCAACATTCGCCCACTAGTCTGATCCGATCCCAGAACTGCAGCATCAAATGAACTGAAAAGTGAAGAGGACGTCACAATCAGGTAATCAATAGCTGACACATCCCAAGACTCGCGCGCGTAGCCGATGAACGCGACGAACGCAGCAGCCAAAGGCACACCCACCATCACCATAATTCTCTGCCGGACGCCCAGCTTCATGGAATGCTGGATAAGCACAAACGCACAAGCAATGAGAAAAACCGGGCGAGATCTGATTCCAATGATAACCTCGAGGGCGATGGCGAAAAGCCCCAACCCCCGGGCCCAATATGGCACTCCCTTTTGCGTTATCGCCAACAGACCAACCAACGGAGCCGCGGCCGCCAATAGCCTCACTATTGCAGGACTTGCGTCCCTTATAGTATCTCCCTCCGTATAAATTGAGAGATAGCCACCGAGAGACCCGACCGCTTCATAATAATAGTAGTACTTTACCAAGGCGGCCACGGAGCAAATAGCCACAGCTGGCAGCAGCGCACTGCGACTAATTTCATACTGCGGCGCTATCTCCCTGGATCGTATAGCACACATGCCCAACGCGTATTGAGCGATCAGTGCAGGCCCAGCGAGCTCGCCGTAAGGCAAATATGCGGGCACGTCTGTCCAGCCCATACCGACACTCAAACCAGCCACGCCAATAAAAATAGCATGAAAAATATAAGCAATGACAAACAACCAGCCGGTCGAAAAAACAACACGGATCACGAATAGAAACTGGATCAAAACAGCATATGAAAAGGCAGTCAGAATCGCGTTAGCTGCTGACATATACCCAATAGCCACGAAAGTGGAAAAAACCGATGCGCCAATGAATACTGCAAATATCTCGACAGGATTCTGACGTTTTTTATGAAAAATTTTTTCCATTTGTGTGCATTTCTATAATTTCGAAAAAGTGCAATTCTAGTTCAGAAGTTTAAAGAGGCCAGACCTCGCCTCTCTCTTCAATCTATCGATCTTCGAGTACGGAACAGAAACGCCGCCGAGTTTAATAGCCGCAGCCATATTCTCACAGAATTCATCGACGTCGTCGTTGGCGTACGAGTACGTCCAATCATCCTTAAGTGCGCCGAATACAGGCAATCGACTCATCACCACCGGTCGGCCAGCCAATCTGCCTTCAACCACAACCCGACCAAAACCCTCTGCCCGTGAATGGACCCAAGTCACCTTGCTTGCCTGAAAAAGGCGCACCAACTGCTCTTGAGGCAAGAGGCCATGTACCCGGATTTCAGGCAATTTCATGCCCGCTTGCCCAAAGTCCGCGATTAGCTTCATGGCACGCTCCGAAGCGTCACCAAAGCCGACAACGTCAATCTCAACCTTATCCAGTCGGCTATCCTTTGCCAGCGCGCTCATCATTCGGAGCGCCGAATTGAAGTCCTTATTTGGCCCCACGCCAGAGACAAGCAGAACCCGAAGATCTGAAGCATCGTCGTTCAAAACCAAGGAGCGAGAAAATTCTGCTTCTATGCTGGTGAAGCAATTTGGGATGTACACGATCCGACTTCGCGAAAATTTAGGCACAGATTGCAGCACGCGCATCATATAAGGAGAAACAACCCCAAACGTTCTCCCAAGGCGGGCATGCCATGCCGATGTACATGCCACGTAGCAAAAGGAAAATTTAGATTTTCTATGCGTCGATTTATAGGGAATGAGATCGTGAACTATACAAACCACTCGCCTCGATAGTGAAAGAACAAATGAGCACGAATTATATGGAAATATGGTTACGCTTGGACGGAGTAATAAGAAATACATGGGAACTACAAATTGTTCATGAATAACCATAAGTATATTCTGCGCCCAATCAGGAAGCCTTCCTACCCATAGTGGCGCCCTCAGGGTTCGAACAACACAAAGCTCCCTGCCAATAATGTCAACATCCCTCACGTAAGCGGGGATGCCTCTTTTCTTTATTGAGCCGAAAAAATCCGCTATTAAAATCAGTTCTTTGTTTAACATAACCAATAATCCGCTATTTTCTCTTCTCAACAACAACAGTGACTTCGGGATCGAGCGGCACCTTGGCGCCATAATAAGCAAAGCCCAACGCCAACTCCACACATCGCCGAACTGCTATAGCCAAAGGCTTCATCATAAACTTCAATATCCCCAAATCATGCCAGTTTGTAAGCGCGTTTGAGATAGAAACGAGCTCCAGTTGAGCAACGTTTGCCAATTGAAGGTAACCTTTCGGCGAAAGTGTTGTGCAATGTGTCACGTCACCATATTGATTGATCACGCCGAATGGACTTGCCATATTTGGAAATCGAGCTATCAACAGGCCGCCATATTTCATTTTTCTTTGCGTCATCTTGAGAACATCGAGCAGTTCAGCCATTTCCATGTGCTCAAACACGTCAAATGCTACGACCAAATCAAATTGCCCATCGCCGAACTGACTGATTGATCCAGCGCGCGCATCAATGCCGCTCGCACACAATTCCGGGCATAAACTATCGTCGAGTTCGACGCCGGAGCAGCGAAAGCCACGAGCAGCAGCCCGTCTTAAGAAGGCGCCATCACCATAGCCTATTTCAAGCAGCTCGGAAGGAGCCTGTCCACCCGCACGGCGCACCTCGCGCAACGCGATTTCGGCATCGCGGGCAGCAGTTCCGACATCCCACCCCTTCCAGCTATGATATTTCTCATACACCTCACGGCGCCAATCATCACTGGTCAGCGTCGAAGGAGAGGTCTCAATTTTGTCGAGCATCGCGAAGCCTTAACAGTAGCCATATTTGGCACAATAAATTTGACGCTTCCACAGCGAGAACTGTGCCCGCGACGCCCACGGCGCCAAAGGCAGAACCAAGTTGCCATCCCACAAGGGGAATGGTGATGGATGTGCATATCGCTATCCTGAACAGCCAGCCATCCCTCCAGACGGACAGCAGAAGCACGGTGGTTACGGTCAACATGGCCCGGACCCCCGCAATCGTTGCCAATATCCACTGAAGGCCATCCGCCGGTGCGTAAGCCGGATTGAACCAGACAACGAGTTGAGCAATGGCGAAAGGTATCCAGGCTGTCGCAACGGCGAACAGGGCGCCGAAGTACCAATACCCCTTCGCCCTGATTGAAGGGATCTTACCCACCAATGGTAGTGCGACACCACCAATAAGCATCGGAACAAAATCCACCCACCGCGCAAGGTACATGTACTTTCCTGCGACGTCGGGACTCATGAGCTTTGAAACAAGCAATGCGTCTGTGCGCGTATTCGCATAAGCAAGAAGTGCGAGCCCTAGCACTGGTAGCGCTTGGGGGAAAAATACTTTGTACGCGACCCGCAAATCATTAATGCGAAATATAAGACGTACACGAAAAAAAATTGCCGCACAGATTAGCTCTGCAACTGCAATGTACGGAAGACACCATTTACCTGTAGGAAACCCAAAGTGAGATAGTACGGCCATTGCCATCGCAGTAACGTAAACTGCACCAATAATTCCTACGATTTCATGCGCTTTATTGTCAACTTGACGAACATTGAGAGTAAGCTGCAGCAACGATTGCGGAAAAAATTGCAATCCAATAAACAGCATGAGTAAATTTACGCCATGCAAAGAATTTAATATGATGATCACGCCGACCGCCGTCATCAAACCATGCATTAATTTCAAAAGCATAGCGCGGCGGGCCACTCGGACGCGTTCGTCCGGTTCCAGCGCTTCCGCCCTTCTTAAATAGACAGTATCAACGCCACCATCGGCCAAGCAACGTGCAAATTCTGCAACAATGAATGCCAATGCGTAAGACGCAAACTGCGCAGCCGGAACGATGCTAGCGAGCGTCAAAAGTCCAAAATAACGCGCCCCAACGCCCAAAAATCGTACAGCCACCAAACTAACCGTACTCAAAAAAACGGGGCGCTTCCAGATCAAGATGAACAGCCTTAGCTAAAATTACTAAGATCAGTATTTCGCAATCAGATTATTTGCGAACGTTTTGAGGCTTTTATACTGAGATCTCGCGCCAAAAGAGACAATCCCAACTGATCACTTCCGCCGGCGACTTCCAGACTAATCCGCTGATAAGTGCACCCTGGCCGAACAATGAACGTGAACCGCGTCGTCCTTGGCTCTCTTGCGAGCGATCCGTCGACCTTAGCGAGTGCGAGATCGGAACCCCGCATCGCGCAATCGACTTTCCACACCCGGGTCGCGTCTGGCCCGGCTTCGACCGGTTCTTCTCGAACTGCAAACTCATAGGTGGCCGGCGGCAGTGCCACGTATCGTCGCATAATGACTGCCCGCTCACCCGATCCAGCAAATGCCCTAAGCGCTTTGCCGCCTTCCTCAAACTCGGCCCCTACAGCTGAGCCGGTCAACGGATCCCAAGTAAAGGGACGAAAGCGGGCGTCAGTGGAAGCCTCATTGAATCCCATCGATGACGCCGCCCTGGCATGACTGCGAGGGAGTATCGCCAGAAATTCCCTCGCAACTTCAAATTGCCTCTGATCGACCAGCACCTCCAACATCGCTGACGATAACAATTCAAAACCTGGTTCCGGTGGAGTTGTGCCGGCCAGCACAAACGTGCGGGCCAAGTTTGCCATGTGCTGGCGATTTGTCAGTACGTGCTCAACGAACAACGCAAGCCAAGGCGGGTTGCGGCGCAAGCGCACTGCCAGGTGCGCCCTTATCTGATCATCGTCCAATGCCCGTGCGAGGATCGGAAATAGAATTGCATGGCTCGCGGGACCGGTTCTCAACGCGGTATCATAATGGCGCAATGCACCGTCGAGATCGTTTGATTGCGTCGCGCGCTCCATCAACCAAAGTTGGGTTGTCAACTCTCGCGGGATAGCCTTTCGGCAAGACGCATTCGGGCTAGCGCCAATCGATCATTGCGCGCCTCCTCGACCAATCCCAACAATCTGACGGCCACGGGTTTGATTGGCTCGGCGTTGATCGAGGCTCTTGCAAGCTGGGCCATCCGCCCTGAGTTCGTTCGGGATCCCGCCACCAAGAGCTCCCGGCTCGCCGCGAAGCCGACCGAAAAGCCGTCCCATGTCGGTCCTGTAAGCGCAAGTTCCGGCTTAGTTCGCCTAGTAACGTGTCCCAACGCGTCGATGGCAGCGCAGCCCGACGACAAAACAACCGCACCAACCGCACGAATCCCGGACAAGCTGGAAAGCGAATACCTGCTCATTACGAGCTACCGGTTCGCTCTAAGTTGCTCCCATAGCCATAGCCATAGCCGTAGCCATAGCCGTAGCCGGCCTCCCGCTTTTTCAACTTGGTCAGGACGGCGCCGAATATATGCGCCTGCACCGACTTAAGTCGATCCAGCGAGGCCTTGATTCCACGAACGGCTACGCCGTCAGCCTCGATCACAAAGATGCAGCCCTCGACAGCGCGCGAAAGCAACGGCGCGTCCGCGAGGCCCAAAATGGGCGGCGCATCGATAACCACGTGATCGAAGTGCTCGAGCAACTGGCCAATCAGCACAGTCATTCTGTCGCTGCTCAGCAGTTCAGCTGCGCTAGGCGGCGTTGGGCCAGCCGCCATCAGACTCAGTCCCTTGCAACGTCCGACGCGACGAGCTGGCGCCAATCGTCGTCGCCAGCAAGAAAATTGCTAAGGCCCTGTTTGTTGTCCATCGCAACAAATGTGTGGAGCGAAGGCGAACGCATATCCGCATCCACGATGAGTACCTTTTTGCCTGTACGTCCAAATACCGTTGCGAGCGCCAGGCTTGTCGTACTCTTTCCCTCCGCGGGCCTGGTGCTTGTAACCATGATTGCCCGCGCACGCCGTGATCGGTCGAGAAGGCCAAATTAGAACGGATGCTCAAATACGATTCGGAAAGATTTGACTTGGCATCGTTGAGCGCGACCAATGCATCCTCATCCTCTACATCAGGGACGCTTCCAAGTAGCGGTATCTGAAGAAGGCGAGTTACTTGCCCCGGATCACGCAGCCCTTCGTCAATCTGTTCCAACCCAAATGCCGCTACACCGGCCAAGCCGAGCCCGAGAACCAGGGCCAAAGCCAAGTTCACAGAAAGCCTTGGGGCCGAAGGCTTGTCCGGCACCTTGGCAATATCGACGATGGCGATATTATTGGCTCCTACCCCCGCGACACCGATTTCCTTGTAGCGCTGCAGCAGTCCATC